>CBDAPO010000006.1:0-2949023 GCA_965198515.1 Granulicella sp.
CAATCCACGAAGTAACTCAAACCCATTCTTTTTATTGGGAGGAGGCTTTGACATGCCCGCGTAGTGTTTGTTCTGAAGCATTGAGACAGGAGAAGAGAGAGGACTGATATAGGAGAAAAGAGAGACATCCCCCAAGTAAATAAGCTCGTTCTTAGTATTGATTATCAAGAAGAAGCTACTGACATATAGCAAGCCCCGAGCTCTATCGCTGTATACTCTCTCGGCAAATCTCTAATCTAAGTCTATGATCTCTATCTATCTTTGTGAAAGCAGAAGTCAACAAGCAGCAATAACATGCATGAAGAAAGGATGTAAGTAAAGACGCTCGCCTGCTGAAGCTGAAGGAATTCTAATTGGCAAGCCATCGAGTGGAAATGGCATAATCTCCCGCACCAAATCCAATTGGAAGTCGACCTAAGATCCAGCACACCCACTAAGCCTCAATCCCAAATCTCCCATAATCAAAATCCTCCAACGTCTCCACCAATATCGCCCACCCCTCCTCCCCGCCTCCATTCCCATTTCCCTCCCAACTCCCCGTCGCCATCCCCGCCAACACCTCCCTCTCCCTCCCCCTACAAATCTTCAAGAGTTCCGGATGCGGACACCACACCACCCGCATCCCCGCTCTCCTCCCCGCCTCCACACCCGGCACACTATCTTCAAACACCAAACACTCCTCCGGCCTGATCTCAGGTTCGCCTTTCAATCTCAGTTTTGAATTTATGGTCTCAAGCGCTAGCAGGTAGATATCTGGGGAAGGTTTTCCTCTTCCGGGAGGAATGCGAGGGTCGTCGCCGAGAACGCGGTGGGCGGGGGGGAAGGCGGAGAAGAGGGGCCCGTGGTAGGTGGTCTTTAATTTGAAGTTTCGAGAGTGGGAAGAGGTGGCGAGGGCGAGGTGGAGGTTGGGGGCGCGGCGGAGGGTTTTGAGGAGGAGGGGGACGCCGGGGAGAGGTTTGGTGGTGGGGAAGTGTTGGGCTTGGAGGGCGGCTTGCTTGCTGAGGAAGAGGGGGCGGGGGATGGGGAGTTGGGCCCAAGCGTGGAAGATTTCGGAGGCCTAGGAGGGAGAGGGTGTTAGGTTGGGTTGGGGAGGAGGGAGATCGCGAGAGGCGCGAGAGTGCGTCGGAGGTGGCACTCCGAATGAGCGATAGGGGACGGTTGGGGACGGCTTACTTCTGGTCCGGGGCGGCCCTGCAGCTGTGCTTTGATCATCCAGGGGAGGTTTGGTTTGCCGTATTCGCGTAGGATGACGTTGTTGCAGGCGGTGTAGATGTCTTCGGTGTCGAGAAGGAGGCCGTCCATGTCGAAGAGACATGCGCGCACGCGCGGGAATCTGGAGGGTGGTATATGGTTAGGCTGAAGGGTTTTTTGATGGGCTGGTACTGGTATATTGAGTTGCTGGGAGGAGAACTCACTCAGGATTTGCCATGATCATGATGGCGGTATTGTGTTTGTGATTCTTCCCTTTACCACAGGGTTGTATAATTAAAAGATTGGAGATTTGTTCTTTTTAAATTGAAGAGAGAATTGTGTAAGGGAAGGGCTGTGTTATGTGACGAGTTGCACCCAGCTAGTGTGACGAAGGTCCGAGAGACAGGCAGGAAGTATAAGTGGTTCCCAACAGAAGCATGAACGGCAGTGACAACGCAGCTTGTCGGTGAAGGATGCGTCTCGAAGAAATGAAGACAAGAAACAAATCAAGTGTGAAGAAAGAGTGAAAAATGTTTCTGTATGGAATCGCGGGCAAAGTACTTATAACAAGTATTGTGGGTGTATGGGTGTGTGTGTGTGTGTGTGTTAGCATTTTCTAGCTTCAATAAATTCTGATTTGATTAAGTCATAGTCTCATAGTTGGATGGGCTGGATGGACCAGCTTGAGTGTTTCCACTTTCCAGCCAAAGTTTCCCACGATCTTCTTGCATCGCATCACGCGTCACGCATGCAAGTTGGTGCAAGCTACTCATCATATCCGTACTACCTTACACCTTAGACAACTTCACCACCGTACAACCTTATAAGAGACCCTGACTAGCTTCTCGCACGTTGCGCCCTGCAGACCGCACAGTCAATAGTCTCCACATGTCACAGGTGACTGGTCGACGCTGAACGGGCTGAATGGCCACAAGGGATTAAGGGGTGCAAGATAGGGTGGTCGAGGGAAAATCGTCCGTCTAGATCGAAACACTCGGATCACTCTGTTTGCATCTCCTCTCTTTTACACTTCACTCCTCTCTCTCTTGCTCGTCCAGGGAAAACCTTCTGGCTGCTGGCCGCATAGAATGTAGAATGACATGTGGATCATGCCAATAGCAATATCCCGGATTTACACAGGGGACTGTGATCCAGAAAGATTAAAGGATGATGATACATAAGGGATATCGATCTAGAGTGTAGGGGCTAAGGGAGAATAAGGAAGAAGGGGAACCTAAGAAAAGATTCCGACCAGACACCGTTATCAACGCGTTAAGCGACAGCCGCAAGGCAAAAACGACACCAAATCACGCCAATCCATTGCAATCTAGCTACACCACCATAGAAGGAAGTAGTATTTCAGCTGAGCCGGCTATTGTATCACGGCACATGATCCACTTAGTACCATCGTACTACACCACTATACTACCTTACAGCTCGAGCCAAACCTACTTCTACAGGGTACCTTGTATACCTTGTACCTTCTTCCTACCGGGTACACACTACTGCTACCCTACTGCTACCCTACTGCTACCCTACTGCTACCCTTCCCCTTCTACAGGGGACTCCGAAATCGCACCTGTAACCATTTATAGCTTCTCCCGTCTGTGAGCGCACATAACCATACGAACCAGTCCAGTCCCCACAATCCCTCCATGTCTTCTTCCCCAACGGCTCCAACGGCTCCACTCCCCAGCGAATCTTCTCCAGTCCTTGCTCCACGCTTTTCTCCACACGAAGAGGGTGTAAGTAAAAGTCTTCCTCTACGCTCTGTTCGCCCCTCCGCCCTGCCAGCCATTCTCCGCCTGTCAATCTCTACTATCATCAACGCTTGGCTTCCTATATTTCCCGACGCTGTACAACCTTGCACAGCCAATGCGGCTCTTCCTCTGTTTCTAATTCTCTAGCTCAAAATCACCTTCCTCACTCCCGTCTCCGCGCTGCCACTACGCACATTCAATGCGACTCTTCCTCTACTCTCCTATCAGCCTAGACCCCTCTACCATGCGAGCTCCACCTTAGCACCGTGCGGCTCTTCCCTTCTCGCATCTAGTTCAGGCCTACTGTCGCTCCTCAATATCCTGCATACTACTGCACACTAATACCTACCGGCATCAGTCCCTCCTCGCCGCCTCTAACTCCCAGAAATCAACCGCCAACGCCCTCTTCTCCCAATCCTCCTACTCCCAAGCCATCTCCTCCTACGACGCCGCCCTCGCTTCCTGCCCCTCCTACCTCGACTACGAAATCGCCGTCCTCAAATCCAACATCTCCGCCTGCCATCTCAAACTCTCCGAATGGAAAGAAGCCATCGACAGCGCGACTGCAGCGCTGGACGCGTTGCAAAGGCTAGAAGCCGAGGAGAAGAATGAAAAAGAGGAACTGAAAGAAGGACATGCCAATGACGCCGTCGTAGAAATCTCCGCCGAAAGCGAAGAAGCAGAGAAGGAAGAAATCAAGAAATTAGAAATCGACGACAAGAGGCGAGAAAACATCCAGCGCATCCGCACCAAAACCCTCATGCGCCGCGCTCAAGCAAAATCCTCCCTATCCGGCTGGGCAAACCTCCAAGGCGCAGAAGAAGACTACAAAGCCGTTTCCAATCTCGGCACACTGGGTCCCACCGACCAAAAAATCGTACAGAAAGCGCTCAGAGAGTTACCAAGCAGGATCCAAGAGGCGAGGGATAGGGAAATGGGCGATATGATGGGGAAATTGAAGGAACTAGGGAATGGGATTTTAAAACCTTTTGGTATGTCGACGGAGGATTTTAAGATGGTGAAGGATGAGAAGACCGGGGGGTATAGTATGAGTTTTGGGAAGGGGGGTTAGGGTTTATGTACTTTTCGGTAGCGGGGTGTTTGGGTTTTGTTGTGTGCATAGGACAGCGTTGGCATAAGCATATGAGCGAATATCACTTGCAATGAGTGTTAGAGAGGTACACAGATGAAACTCGCTCTGACTTAACAGAGAACTCCCAGATGCGATTGAGAAAGTCCTACGATAATACAATGCTTTGATTACTCCTACCATATACCACAATTATTACATCCCCCCCCGGGGATATCTCCCATTCATGGTATCATACTTCCTATCTGATCATCTTCATCTCCAACATCAATATTTCCCTCTTCTTTTTTTGTTCCACCATCGCCACCATCGCCACCCTAAATTCTCTTATTTTATTTGAGAAGGCTAATCTACTAGGTACTAGGTAGGTACTAGGGGGTTTGGTGAAGCTGGGTGGAATAGTTGGTGGTAGGTAACTAGGTTGTGAGGTATAAAGCCGTACGTACTATTTATGTATCTATTGAAGGTTTTTTTTATTCATGGATGGCGTTGGGGGGGTGTCTATGGATGGCGGGTAGGCGCCGTTGGTTGGTTGAGTAAAGACTAGCGATGAGCACGTATGGAAGGAAGGAAGGATGGATGGATGATATGGGATGCACCAACAACACATAGGAATGGACGTTGGGGTTTGTTCTCATAGCGAATTTTCAACTTGCAGCATGCATCAGGTAGAGATGTCACACAGATATTCCATGCGATTGAGAAAATTACACGATTCATTCATGATGTTTTGATTTTTTTGGTATCAAGTATGTATGCATCAAGAGAAGAAAAAAGCATTACCCTCCGCATCCTTCCTCACGCCATTAGCATAATCCTTCCCCGGATCAAACTCTTCCCAAACGCTTGCCGGGAAGATATGCTTATTCCTCTCATACCATCTCCGATCCACCACTTTGGTGAAATTCGGATCATCATTCACGCCCTCGAGATGTCTGTCAGCGGCTGTAACCAGGCCGTTATTCTTATTCGTAGTCTTAGGATTTGTTTTGGATGGAACGGTTATAGGGGAGAAGTTTTGGTGTTGGTCATCTGATGATGAGATGGGTGATTGTGATGCAGAAGAAGGCGGCGGGTCAGCCGTAGCGGCATAATCGAAGAGAGGATGTCCACTCGGACCAAGGGTTTTGTTGACGATGAAATAGTAGAGGGAGTAGTGGTGTGGAATGATGATTTCGCCTCGCACGAGCATCAAGTCATCGACGCCAACCCTGGCCCATTCGTTTCTGCTCTTTGCTTTTTCGCCGCCGCCAACACCCAGCTCGGCGCCTACTTTTCTGCTCCGGTCTAGGAACAGCCATATGTGGTCGCCCTTCTTGACTTTGCATGCGCCTCCGGGTATGTTGGTGCCGTCATAGAATACGAAGGGTATGATTATCTCCGTGGCTTTGACAGCTTCCTGCATTAACAGAAACTCCTTGCGCAACTGCTCTCGGGTCTGGGCTTCTCGTAAGAGCGCCGACTTGGTCATGGCTTTTGGAGTGGCGGCCAGCCTGGCGTTGGGGCCCAGACGCTTCTTTTCGCTATGCGGTGCATTGTGAGACGGCGTGGCCGAAGGTGCTGCGGAGAGTTCTCCGTCAGAGTGGTTTGTCTTTGGCGTCTCTGCCGCAGGCGGAATATTCGATTCAGCATTGTTCAGCTCTTCATCGTCGACGCCAAACGACAATTTGCCCTTCGCAAGCTGCTTCCGTTTCTTTTTCGGTGGCGGTCCATGGGGCGTGCTCACACTGTGCTTTGACCATCAGTCCCTGCGTGATCAATGCCGACAGTACCTGCATTATCAGACAGACAGAACTTACCCGTCGATAACACTATTTGGAGTAGCAGCACCAGATACCGAGGCAGGTGTCGATGACGGTGCAAAGCGACCAAAGCTCCCTCCTGAGGCCTCCCGTTCTTTCTGCTCGAGCGCTTCTGCGCGTCGTTTGCGGAAATCGGAAAGGTGGACCAGACCCACTGTCTGTGATGCTAAGAGATCAGCGGCGGTGGAGGCTTGAGATGTGAAACGTGGATTTGGCGTCGGGACACGTGAGCTGTCATTTGAAGAGGGATTGGAGGAGGCCATGTGTGAATCGAAGATGGATTTTGAAAGCGGTGGAAATTGTTTGTCTATTGTAGTTGATGAGCTTTAGAAGGGCCAGCCGCTAGAAGGATTCACCTATCAAGTGGTCGCACCCTTCAAGTGGTCAGCCCTATAGGGCTGGACCTAAAGCTACTGAAACGGGCCCTTAAAGGACCCCCGAAGATCCCCTTGGAATAGCCGCTGAGCGTGTTGGCTTTAGGGTATCTTCGGGGCTAATTTCGCCAGCTTTAGGTCCAGCCCCATAGGGCTGACCACTTGAGGGGTGCGACCACTTGATAGGTGAATCCTTCTAGTCGCTAGTGGCTATATTCGAATCAAAGTACCAGATTGGTCCTTTCTGTCCGTAAGGTACCGAAGTATCCGTATCGAGCCATGACTGCGCTATTGCGGACTCAGAATCTCAAGTTGGTCAGGTAAGGTCACCACCACTTTCTCAGCGTCGATATGACACGAGACCGCGGTTGTTAAGCCGTCCGATCTGATGGAAGCCGCTCAGATAGCAACGATAAAAGACTGTCATTATTGTCCAAGAGACATCGCGCATCAGAGAATGGCTCACTTCCAGCTGTTCGTGCTGTCAGTGAATTCGTATCTGCGACTTTGATGGCAAATACAACACTGGTGGAGGCTGTTCAAGGGTCTTTGCAACCTCTATGCCACTAGGCCAATATGGCCAAGTGTGCTCTTTCCTATCAGGGAAATCCGTAGATACGGCGAGACCGTGACCACGAAGTGATCGATTTTGGAGATGCCGATGCCGTTCAGCCGCAGCGTCAGGCTGGTGGCGAGGCCCCCGCCGACCGCCTCACCCGCAATGGTCGCGGTGGAGGGGTTCGGCCCGGTGTTGAGTGGCGTAAAGGAGAGCTGGTAGACGCACGTCGCATCCACCCCAAGCTGGTTGGCTGAGGACGGACCCGCCCCGGGCAGCACGATGGGGCAGGTTGTGCCCGCCGCGCCCAGGCTGTACGCCACACCGCTCTGGCTCGGGTTGCTGCCGCCGGTGGGGATGTCGAATTGCAGTGGCAGATTGCCGCCATCCGAGATCGTGATCCCGAGATTGCCGTCCACACTGTCCAGCGTGCCAACCTCGGTGGAGGTCGGGTAGGTGTAGCTGGCCGCATTGCGTTCCAGGGTGATCAGACCCGCGGTCAGGTCGGTCAGGACCAGGTCCCCGGAGTCGGTGAGGGTGGCGCTCGCAGGCTGCGTGACCGTAACGCCCTGCAACACCATCGCCGTGCCGACGCCGGCGCTGGAGATGCTGACAAAGCGGGAGTTGCCGGTATCGGCCACGGTCAGCGTGCCGGATGGACTGACCGCGAGTCCGGACGGCGCGGCAAGCGTGACACCGGAAACAGCGACAGGGCTGGCCTGGCCGCTGGCAAGCGCCAGCACCACGATACGGTTGTTGCCGGTGTCGGCGATGTAAAGGTTGTGGCCCTCGTCGATGGCCAGGCCGCCCGGAGCGCTGAGCGGCAGGCCGAGACCATCCAGCGTCAACGTCGTTGCCGAGGTCTGATCCGGCGCCACGCGAACAATGGAGTTCGTCCCGCTATCGGCGATGTAGAGGTACCCCGTCCCGTCCACGGCCAGGCCGGTGGGCGAGGACAACGTCACCCCCGGCGTCGAGAGCGTTTGCACCGTGCCGCCGGGCAGGACGTAGTAGACCGCATGCAGCGCAGGTGAAGACACGAAGACGGTGCCCAGGCCGTTGATGGCGACCGCCGACTGCGGCGAGCCCACGATGGTGCCCAGCGCCACGGCCGTGCCCCCGGGCGAGATTTGCAGCAGGCGCCCGTTGGAGAAGTCTTCCAGGTACAGGTTGCCGCTGCCGTCCAGGGCCGTGGCGCTGGGCGCCATCACCGGCGGCGTCAGGCCGGCGACCGTTGTCGTCGCCGTGGCGGAAAGCGGCGAAGTGAGCAGCATCAAGGGCCCTTGCCCGATGCCGCGCAGCGGAACGTTGTTGACGATCGTCCCCGAGTTGTCGCGCAGCACCAGCCAGCCCTTGCGCAGGCCAACCTGGGTGGGCGTGAACTGTAGCGTGATGAGGCAGGTCGACGGTGGGGCCTGCACACCGACGCAGTCCTGCGTGACCATGCTGAAGTCGAGGTTTTCGGCGCCTTCCGTTACAACGTCCACGGAGGAGATATTGGTGCGGACGGTGGCGTTGAAGTTCAGGCTGATCTTGCCGGAGGGCGACCCAAGCGGGGCCGGACCGAAGTCCACCGGGCCGCCCTGCTGGAGGCCCTGGGCCCCTAGCGGGCTGGGGGCCAGAGTTGCGGCAAAAAGCGCGAAAAAGAGCGGAAGACCTGCCCAGGTACGCCGGAAGGCAGCAATCCAACGGCGGAAATCGTCAGCACAGGGGGTGTTCATAGCTCTCCTTCTGCCGGCGTGCAAGCACAGCGCTCGCGCAGGCTAGATCGACAAGTTGGCACCTTGTTCCGGGGAGCTCAGCGCAGGGGTAACCCGTGGCGGGAGGGGTGCCTTCTTGCACTATGCGGCGGCCCGGGCAGGGCTGGCGTACAACTTCCAAGGCGTTTGCAGAAACGTCAGCGTTACTTTCGTCACGGGACCGAAGGAACCTAGCTTCAGTACCCACCGGGCGCACGGAGAGAGCCTTCCAACCGGGGTGCTACTATGCCCCCAAACGCATTCAGGTGGCGCTGGCAGAGTCGGTAAAGGTTTTCCGTGTTCTGCCGATAAGAAGGTGGAGGGTCCCATGGCAGACCAGGAGTGGGTACGACCGGCGCAGCCGGGGGAGTCTGGCGGGACCGCGTGGGCCGGTAAGCCGGCGGCGCACTTTGAACTGCGTCCCCTCTCGCTGGGGGAGGTTCTGGACCGCACGTTTGCGATCTACCGGTCACGTTTCTGGCTCTTCGCCGGGATCGCCATGACGGCTGCGGCGGTCAACATGGTCGGCCAGGGCGTTTCGCTGGCTGCGGCGCACAAGCTTGCCCGCAGCGGCGCGATGGCGCCCGCGACCTCACCTGCAGCCGCACTGCTGATGTTGCGCACCATGGGCACAGCCCAGCTCGGCAGCTATCTGGTCGCGCTGCTCTTCTTTCTCGTCACCGCGGTAACCCAGGCGGCCACGGCCCTGGCGCTCGGCAATGTGTACCTGGAGCGTCCCGCCAGCGTGAAGCTCGCCCTGGGAACGGTGATGCAGCGGTGGTACCGGTTTATCGGCATCCAGTTCTGGAGGCTGGGAAGCTTCCTTTGGGTGCCCGCTGCCGCAGCGATTCCAGGGCTTGTGTTGATGGGCCTGGGAGGTCGGTCAGCCAACAACGTGCTGATCGGTGTGGGCGCCCTGGTCTTCTCGCTGGCCGTGCTGGCGGGTGTGCCGGTGGGCATCATCCTGTACATGCGCAACAGCCTTGCGCTTCCCGCTGCAGTGACAGAGGGTTTGACGATTCGGCCGGCGATGCGGCGAAGCAAAGTGCTGGCAGCGGGTACCAAGGGCCGTATCTTTGTCGTAGGCCTGGTGGCCGTCGCGCTGCTGGAGGTGGTTGCCGTGCTGCAAACGCCGATCAGTCTGCTGATGGTCGCTGCGCCCAACCAGGAGCACTACCTTGCGCGCGGGCTGGCTTTGCTGATCACCTTTGTCGGCCACACGGTGGTATCACCGGTAGGCGAGATCGGCATGACCTTGTTGTACTTCGACCAGCGGGTACGCAGAGAAGCGCTCGACCTCCAGCTTTTGCTGGAAGGCGCGCGCAGCCCGGCTGCGACTAGCCCGCCGGAAGCCGGGAACACCGAGTTGGCGGAGGGCTATGCGCCTCTGCAGTAACCGGCAGCGCCGCCGTCCTACTATGTTCTGCAGCCTGGCGTTCTGGGCAGGGCTACTCCTGTTCTGTGCGAGCGCGCAGGCACGGGCTGATGACCTCAAAACCGTGCCCTTCAGCGTCTTCCAGGCGCAAACCGCCGCGGCCCGGCAGTTGATGGACGGCTGCCGGCACAACGCCGCGGCGTGTGACGGGGCCAGCCTGCCCGCACCCCAAGGGGTGAATGGCGGCCCGGCAGGGACGTTCACGATGAATTGGGGATGGCTGCGCGACACCTTGAACGGGGCCAAAACCGCCTCGCCCGCTGACCGCCAGACACGGATGAAGGACGCGCAAGACCACCTGGACGCGCTTGTCCGTGACGCCGGTGCCGCTTTCCCCGCGGAGGCTGGCGCCTTCCCCCAGGCCCGCAGCGCCGCAAACCGTGCGCTTGCTCGCGACGAGTTCCGCGCGGCAGAAGGTCCTACCTGGATCGACCGGCAGATCGCCAAGCTGCAGGATTGGGTGCTGCGCCTGTTTACCGGCATGGACCGCCTGGGCAAGCGCGCGCCGTGGCTGGCACCCTCGGTGGAGTGGGGCTGCTTTGCCCTGGCCGCGGCGGGGCTGCTGTGGTTTGTGCGCCAAAGTCTGGCGCGGCAGGCGTTGCGGATCTCCCTAAGCGAAGGCGCCGCACTGGCCGGGGGTGGCGACCGGCACTCCGCAGACTGGGCGCGCATGGCGCAGGAGCGAGCCGCCGCCGAAGACTGGCGCGAAGCAGTCCATTCCCTGTTCTGGGCAGCGATTGCGTTGATGGAAGGCCGTCGCGCCTGGAAACCCAATGCAGCGCGGACGCCCCGCGAGTACCTGCGGCTGCTGAAGCCGGGGTCGGACGCGCAAGGGGCATTACGCGAACTCACCCGCGTCTTCGAACAAACCTGGTATGGCCACGGCGAAGCCGGGGCGAGCGCCTATGATGCCGCGCTGCGCAGCTACCAGGCGCTCGAGGCCGCACGTCCGGAGCGATCCGCCTCTGCTGCCGCGACCACAACGTTCGCTGCGACGGGAGGCGCCTGATGGCGGCCACGGCTGCCGCGGGCAGCGCTCCCAATCTCGACAAGCGCCTGATGCTGTGGCTGGGCGGCGTTGTGCTGCTCTTGATTGTTGCGGTCAGCGTGATTGCCCCGGCCACCGCCAACAACGATCCGCGGCCTTC
Organism: Granulicella sp.; assembly: GCA_965198515.1. Lineage (GTDB taxonomy): Bacteria > Acidobacteriota > Terriglobia > Terriglobales > Acidobacteriaceae > Granulicella. The sequence continues at coordinate 11,096 of CBDAPO010000006.1, forward strand.
CAGTTACAACACGGCGCCGGGCGGCGCGAAGGCGGCGTTTCTGATGCTCCAAAGCATGGGCCGCCCCGTGGGGCGGTGGGACCAGCCGCTCGACGAGCTGGCGTCCATCGATGCCACACACACGACGCTGCTGCTCGCGGCGCCGGCCTACACCGCGCTGGAGAAGGATCGTCTCGCGGCCGCCGTGAAGGGCTTTCTGGAGCGTGGCGGACGCGTGGTGACCACCGGCTCCCAGGGGGCGCTGTTGCTTCCCGGAGGTGCCGTCAAAGGCAGCCGCCGGCTGAGCGACCTTTGTTACACCAGGCCGGAAGGCCCCGGCGCCCTGGCGCGTGCCGGCGAGGTGGAAATGCGCGATGTGGTGCGCTGGGATGATGAAGGGCCGCACGTCTTTGTGGAGCAGCGCTGCGGTCCGGATGCCGTGGTGGTGCGTGTGCCCTACGGACGCGGCGAAGCCATCTGGTGGAGTTCCGCAAGCCCCGTGACAAATGGGGAGATGCACAACGATGCGGACTTGAAGTTGCTGCTTGCTAGTCTCGGCAACGATCGGCGTGTGCTGTTCGACGAATCGCTGCAGCAAACCACGCGCACGCAGTGGAGCGCCACGCGCGGCCTTCCATTGTGGTGGCTGTTGGCGCAGTCCGCCGCGGTGTTTGGCTTGCTCGTGTTTTCATTCAGCCGCCGGCGTGGGCCCATTCGTTTGCCTGCGGGCGTGCCGCGGTCGTCGCCCGTGGAGTTTGCCGTCAGCATGGGCGATCTGTATGAGAAGGCCGGTGCCACGGGAGCAGCGACAGAAGCCGCCCGGCGCCGGTTGGAGCGCGTGCTGGTGCGGGACGCCGGGCTGGGGCAACGCATCGTGAGTGCCGGCCCGGAGGCGATCGTGGAGGCACTGCAAACACGCTTTGGCGGCAGCTGGCAAAGCCTGGGCGACCACCTCCGTGAAGCGTCGCTGGCCGCGGACGCCAACCTGAGAACAAGCAGCGCATTGCATCTGGTACGCGCGTTAGGGGAGGATGCAGAGCGGGTGCGCCGCGCGCTGGTGCCCCGCGAGACCGCAACCGGAACTTCGGTGGCCCAGGCACAACCGACCGAGCAACAACCCCTGCGGGCCGGGGCAAACCATGTTGACGTGAGGGCGAATGGCTGAGTACGTAGCAACCGAGGGCGGTGTCGCTGCCGCAGAAGAGCTGTTTCGGCGTGGTGCCGGGGAAATTGGCCGCATTATCGCGGGCCAGGATGAAGCTGTGGCGCAGGCGCTCGCGACGATGCTGTGCGGCGGTCACGCACTGATCGAGGGCGTCCCTGGCGTCGCTAAAACGCTGACGGTCAAGACGCTCGCGCGTTTTCTGGGGCTCGACTTTCGCCGTGTGCAGGGCACGCCGGACATGATGCCAGCCGACATCCTCGGCACAACGGTCTTCACGCCGGGCTTCGGGGACCGTGCCGCCGAATTTCGTTTCCACCCCGGTCCCGTGTTCACGCAGTTCCTGCTGGCCGACGAGATCAACCGCATGCCGCCGCGAACGCAGGCGGCGCTGCTGGAGTCGATGGAAGAGCGCCAGGTGACGGCAGACGGCGAGCGGCACGTGCTGGACGGCTTCTTTACCGTGTTCGCCACGCAGAACCCGGTGGAGTTCGAAGGCACCTATCCTCTGCCCGAAGCGCAGCTGGACCGCTTTCTGCTGAAGATCACGATCCCCTACCCCACCGCCCAGGACGAGCGCACGGTGCTGGAGCGCCACCACGCCGCGCTGGAGCCTACCGGGCTCGCCGAAGCACCGCTGGAAAGCGTGCCCGTTGCGCTGCTGGCGCAGGCCCGGCGAGAGATCCGCGGCGTCCGCGTGGAGCCTGCGATCTTCGATTACATCCTCAGCGCGGTGCGGCGCACCCGCGAATGGCCGGCGATCTCGTTGGGCGCCAGTCCGCGCGCGAGTACATCCCTTTTGCTGGTGTCCAAGGCACTCGCCGCGCGTGAAGGCCGCGACTTCGTGGTGCCCGACGACGTGAAGGAAGCCGCAGTGCCGGTGCTACGGCACCGCCTGGTGCTGCGCCCGGAAGCCGAGTTGGAAGGGCTCGATCCGGATCGCGTGGTGAGGGAGGTTCTGCAGGCGACGCCCGTGCCCAAGTAAACGGCCAGTGGTCTGCAACGCCGGGAGCTTAGATCGAAGGACGGACTTCCCGCCCAACGGCCATGGCCTCGTTGAAGCCGCTCCGGATCAACCTCCAGCCCACGACTGCCAACACCAGTCCCGCCGCAAGAAAGACTATGTCCCACAACAGGTGATTGCCATTCTGGTAGACGTGATGGATCTGCAGGATCTCGTGGTCGATGGTGCCTTCCACAAGGTTGAAGAGGCCCCATCCCCAGAGCACAGCGCCCAACAGCGCCTTGCCCGAGAGCAGCGCCCCCGGGCGCGTCACGGCACGCCACAGCAGCACGATGCCGACCGCCACCGCGGTCCAGGTGAACGCATGAAAGAAGCCGTCCCACACCATGTTGATCTGCTCGTTGACCAGCGAGTCGCGCAGCACGCGATTGGACAGCATATTGTGCAGCTGCAGGATCTGATGAAACAGGATGCCATCCACGAAGCCGCCCATGCCGACGCCGATCGCGGTGCCGGCCGTAAGCAGCGGACGCGAAGCCTCCCTGGGCGTCATGCCGGCAACTCCACCGTGAGCGGATCGGCGAAACACGGAACGTCGGCCTCCCCTGGATCACCCGGCAACAGCCAGTGCAGCAGCACGCGCTGTCCCCACAGCACAGCAAGCACCAGGGCCGGCGCAGGTGCGCCCACAAGCAACGCCGTGTGGACGAAGTGGCCATCGAACAGCCCTGCCCGAAGCTGTTGTCCGTTGCGGGAGTCACACACCGTGCAGGCATGCGCCATCCAGCCGGGCAGGCCGAGGCAGAGAGCGGCAAAGAATCGGGGGAGGCGCATGGATTGGCCTCTTTCGGCGGAGTCGGTTTGCGTGCGGTCGGGCTGCTCATGGGACGCCGTTGTGGCCGCTGCGGTTGTGGAGGGATTCCCGTGCGCACGTTGATGCCACCGCCCGCAACGGGCCGTGCCCGTCCCATCGGCCGCACCGGTCGCTGGTTCGGCTTTGGGCTGACCGCGCGGGCGATGTGGCTTATCGTGGCGGGCACAGCGCTGGCCGTGCCGGCGTTCTGGCATCCGCGCGCGGTCTGGTTCATGGTGGGTTGGGATCTGCTGGTCCTGCTGCTGGTCCTGTGGGAGGCCTGGCGCCTGCCACGCCCGAGACAGCTTCAGGTAACGCGCACGTTTCTCGACTCACCGCAGCTTGGCTTGGCGACACGCGTTGAGCTTGGCGTCCTGAGTGAAAGCGAACAGGTGCTGCAGGCCAGGGTGACCGACGACCTCCATCCAGCGCTGGTCGGTGTGCCGGAGACGCGGCGTGCCGAGGTCTTTCCGCGCGAGGCAGCCAAGGTGGAGCTCACGGTGTGGCCGCGAGAGCGCGGCGAGTTCGCACTCGGGCTCGTGTATCTGCGTTGGCGCGGCGCCCTGGGTCTGGCGGAGCGTTGGGGAGCGGCTTCGCCCGCTGTAGACGTTGACGGTGAGCCGAGTGCGACAGCACAGCGCGTGCGCGTGTACCCGGCGCACGAACAGGCCCGCGGGGACAACGAGTTCTTCCTAATGCGCGCGCGGCAAATGGAGCGCCAACGGCGGCAACAACGCCTGCGCGGGGGTGGACGTGAGTTTGAGTCATTGCGCGAGTACCAGCCCGGCGACGAGTTGCGCGCGGTCAGCTGGACCGCCACGGCCCGGCGCGGCAAGGTGGTCACGCGGCAGTTTATGGCCGAGCGCAGCCAGCAGGTGTGGGCTGTGCTGGATGCGGGGCGCCTGTCGCGCACAGCGTTTGAGCTGCGCCGCGGCAACGGACCGGAGTTTGTCGGCGAAACCGAGGCTGAGCGCGACGAAGCGCACCGGCTGACCGTAACGCAGCTCGACCAGGCCACCACGGCCGCCACGATGCTGGCCCAGGTGGTGGGACAGTCCGGCGACAAGTTCGGCATGATGAGCTACGGCACCACGATCCAGCAGGTGTTGCCCCCCGGCCAGGGACCGAACCATCTGCGGCTGCTCATCGATCTGTTGAGCGCCACGAAGAGCGATCCCGCCGAGAGCGATGCGCTGCTGGCCGTGGCGCGGCTGAAGCAGCTGCAGCGGCGGCGCGGCCTGATCGTGTGGATCACCGAACTGGCGGACACTGCTGGCCGGCCGGAACTGGTGACCGCCGCGGCGGAGTTGGCACGGCGACATCTTGTGGTGCTCGTGTTGCTGAAGCATCCGGAGCTTGCCACTTTGGCCAACGAGTTGCCTGCCGACCGCGCGGCGATGTTTCACGCGGCCGCAGCGACGGAGATGGAAGAGCGTCGGCGCGAAACGATCTCGCAACTGGAACGGCAGGGGGTGCTGATCGTGGAGTCGTCAGCGGAGGAGATCGGCGTGCGTGCGGTGAGTGAATACCTCGAAGTGAAGGCGCGCGGGCTGTTGTAATCCGCTGCCAGAAGCTACGCGCGAAGGCACATGCATTTGCAGAGCGTCGGAGCGATGCATGATGCTGTGTGCCATGCGTCCTCGCCTGTTCCTGTTGCTCTGGGCTGTTTTGGCTGTGTCCACATCGCTTTGCGCGCAGTCGGTCTACACGGAGCGGCCGGACGATCCGCACGCAAGGTACTTCGGCCCCGGGCACTACCTTGCGCGCGGCGATGGGCAGGCCGATGACACCGATCCTCTGCAGGCAGCAATCAATCACGTGCAGCAGACCACGGGCCAGGGTGTTGTCTTTATCGCAGAAGGCCGTTACCGCCTGACGCACACGATCTATTTGTGGCAAGGCGTTCGGCTGATCGGCTATGGCGCGCACCGGCCGGTGCTGTTGCTGGCGCCGCACACACCGGGCTACGCGGAAGGCCATGGATTTCTCGGCACGGGCCGGTACATGGTGCAGTTTGCAGAAAAGCGCCCCGCGCCGCTACAGCCTGTCGTGGACGCCAACGAGTTCACGTTTTACAGCGCGCTCAGCAACATCGACTTCGAAATTGGTGCGGGCAATCCTGCGGCGATCGCGGTGCGCTTCCGTGTGGCGCAGCACTCGTTTCTGTCGCACATGCACTTCAGTGTGGGTGAAGGCCGCGCCGCGCTGGAGGATGTGGGCAACCAGGCGAGCGATCTGGAGATCGACGGTGGCGACTACGGCATCATCACGAAACGTACCGCGCCTGCATGGCAGTTCCTGCTCATGGATTCCACCCTCCGCGGCCAGCGCAAGGCCGCGATTCACACCGAAGAAGCCGGCATGACCATGGTGCGCGACACGATGCAACATGCGCCTGTGGCGATAGAGATTTCGCCGGGCATGCCGGAGCAGTTGTATGGGCGAGACCTGCTCCTGTCAGACATACGCGATGCCGGAGTGGTGCTGGGGGATGTGTTGAGCCAGCACCACCAGGTCACACTGGAAAACGTTCGCTGTGCTGATGTGCATCGGCTGCTGGAGGGCGGCGAAGCGGCCGCAGGATGGACACCGATTCATGCACCGGCGCGGTTCTTTGTCGAGAATAAGCTGACGCTGGGACAAGCCATCGATAAACACGGCCGCGAAGCGAACATTGCGCTGCAACACCGGGAAGAGATCTTGTCTTCTCCTCCTGAGCCTGTGCCTAGCGACATCCCTGCCGTGCCCCCGATGCGTGAGTGGGTAAACGTGCACACGGTGGGTGCGCTGGGCGATGGCGGCACTGACGATACGCCCGCACTGCAGCGGGCCATCGAAGCGCACCGCGTGCTGTACTTCCCGGAAGGCATCTACCGGCTGCGCGGATCGCTGCGCTTGCGCGCAAATACCGTGCTGCTCGGTTTCAGCCCGGTGGCGACGCAGCTCACGCTATGGGATGAGGACGAAAACTTTGCTGGTGCGGGCGAACCTGTGCCGCTGGTGATCACGCCGCAGGGTGGAACCAACATGATCGTCGGCGTGGGCATGAATGCGGGAGACATCGCACCGCGGGCGGCTGGAATTGTGTGGCAAAGCGACGCGACGTCGTTCATGGATGACGTGAACTTTCCGCGCGGACGCGGACGTGTCTCGCAGACGCTGGCGCCCGAAATGCAGCCCACACCGCCTGCCGTCCACAGCGCCGATCACCGCAGCACACAGTACCCGAGCCTGTGGGTGCGCAACGGTGGTGGCGGCATTTTTCGCGATGTGTGGACGGCTGACACCATCGCCAAAGCGGGCCTGCGCGTAGAGAACACGACCACACCAGGCGTGGTGTACCAACTCTCCTGCGAGCACCACCTGCACAACGAGGTGCAATTCCAGAACGCAAGCCATTGGCGCGTGCTCGCGCTGCAGACCGAAGAAGAAAAGCCCGATGGCGCGGAAGCGATCGCGGTAGAGCTGGACCACGCCCACGACATCACCTTTGCCAACCAGTTCGAGTACCGCGTGTCGCGCAATGTTCTGCCCATGCTTGCCGGCACGGTGGTGCGCGATTCCAGCGAAATTCGCTGGGAAAACATGCACGATTTCAGCATGACAAGGTTGGCCTTCGATAACAGTGTGATGGACGAGACGCCCGCGGTCGCGGTGCGAACCCACGACTTTACGTCGTTTGCCATCGACGCTTCGGCAAGCGCCGCGCCGCCGCTCAGCGTGCCTGCCGTGTTTGCGCGGGGGGCAACACTGCGCGAGCTGGCGACGGGCTTCAGCAATGCTTCCGGATTGATGGCGGATGGCGCCGGCGCGCTGTTCTTCACCGATGCAGCGATGCATCGCGTGTATCGCTGGAATGCTGCAGCCAAGGAGGCCGAGGTGTTGACCGAAAGGATCGACTCGCCGCAATCCATCGCCGCACCCACCGCAACAAACGCCCTCGTCGTCGATAACAGCAAGGCGGTATACGCGGTTGCGCTGAACGGCACAGGAGCGCCCGAACAGCTGCAGGGCGAAGCGACCGCAAGGGCCGGTACACGCTTCTCGCTGCCCGTGGGCTTGCATGACGACATGGCGTGGCTCGCGCGCACGGTGGAACACACCGGCTTCACGTACTCGCCGCGCAGCAACATGGCGATCACGTCCATTGTGGACAACGAGGCGCGCAGCTTCTTTTACACCCCGGGAAGCGACGTTGCCGTGATCGGTGGCGGCCCATGGAAGCCCCTGTTGCAGAGTGCGCAGGAGGCGACCTTCAGTGTCGGCGAAACGCATCTTGCGGTCAGCGAGAACGATGACAAGGTCTATCGCGCGACCCTGACCAGCCTGGACACGATCAGCCTTAGTCCCTTCATCGAACGCAGCGGCACCTCCGTTGCGGAGGACGCTGCAGGCAACATCTACGTCGCCGGTGCGCAGGTGTTTGTGTACGATCGCGCGGGCAAACCCATCGGCATCCTTGAAACGCCGGAGCGGCCCAGCAGTCTCGCAATCGGCGGTGCGGACCACCCTACGTTGTTCATCGGCGCCCGCAGTTCGCTGTACGCCATCGATCTGCGGGCACCCGCGCCGTAGCCGCTTCGGCTACTACCGTGCCGTGGCTTTAGCGGAGGAAGACGCCGGCACAGGCGACGTCGCATGCAGAAACTCGTAGCGAGCCCGCGTGGTGTCCGGGGAGGCTTCCGGCGTTACATCCAGATGCATCACCTCCCAGCCATCTTGCTCGTTGTACACAGGCCACTTCGGCAGACCCGGTCCGTTGGGATCTCCGGTCTTTGCGAAGTTCACCCAGTAATTCTGTACCGTCTCCGAAAGCTTGTAGTCCTCCGCCGTCCATGGCGCGGCGGGACGCACGTTCAGGTTGCCGAACACATACTCGATCTCACTGGAATGGAACACGCCCGAACTCGCAGGGTGGAAGCGATCGCCGGGCGAAGGCCGGTCAAAGCGGAAGCGGTACACGGGTGCGTCGCCCGTCTTCACCTGGGCCTCAATCCACTCCCACGTGGAGGCCGCAATGAACTGGTCGCGTGCAAGGTCCGCCATGGTGCGGCGGGCTTGTTCGTCGTTTGTGGCAGAGTAGACCTTTTCGAACTCTTCAGCATGCGGTCCCCACATGGTCTGTGCGGTTTGCTGGTACGTTTCCAGCGTCACGGAGTCGCGTGGTGGCCCACCCTCGTCGCGGTTCCAGCCCGCCAGCAATGGGATGTGCGCCTGTTTACCCGCTGCATAGATCGCCGGGACGGATTCGGGCAGAAACACACCGTCCACATCCGGGCCAAAGCGAACAGCTGGCGTCTTCTGGGCTTCTACTGCCTTCACCAGGTCCGCTGCCGGCATCGCACGAAGCTCGGCGAGTGAGGTCTTTCCAAGGACGTCGCGAGCAAACGCTTCGTCCTTCGCCTCGGCTACGGTCAGCGTGGGGAACGGCAATCCGGTGCGGGAGAACGCCCCGCCACTCTCGCCAATCGCATGAGCCAGCGTGTCTTTCGCTATGGGCGAGGCCATCTGCGCGCTGACGGAGAACGACCCTGCAGACTCGCCAAACAGCGTGACATTGCCAGGATCACCACCAAAGGCTGCAATGTTGCGCCGGACCCACTGCAGAGCCGCCGCCTGGTCCATCAGGCCGTAGTTGCCGGCCGCATGCTGCCGTGATTCCGCCGCAAGCGCGGGATGGGCGAAGAAGCCAAAGATGCTGAGCCGGTAGTTCATCGAAACGAGAAGGACGCCCTTCTTCGCAAACGCCTCTCCGTCCTGCCGACGCTCGGAGGTGCTGCCCGCAGAAAAGCCTCCCCCATAGATCCACACCATCACCGGAAGCTTCGCACCCTGGACCGCCGTCGCTGGCGTCCACACGTTCAGGGTCAGGCAATTTTCGCTTGCACCGGGATCGTGAAACGTCATGTCGGCGAACTGGTTTACCTGCATGCAGTGCGAGCCGTAGCTCTGGGTCGGGCGCAGGTCCTTCCACGGCTCCGCCGGTTGTGGCGGCTTCCAGCGCAGTGGCCCAACCGGCGGCGCGGCGTAGGGTACGCCGAGAAACGCACGCACCTGCCCATCGTCGGAAAGTTTGCCTGCGATCTCACCCTTGTCGGTGCTGATCCGCAGAGGATCAGCGGCATGGGCGCTGAAGGCGAGCACAGAAGCCACAAGGGCGAGCTGCAGCACAAAGAGAGGGCGAAGAAAGGAGCTGAAGGGCCTGATCATGGTCGGGAGCTATTGTAGCCACCGCTCTCAACCGTAGGCACCCTCAGCCCTGCACCGTCTTCTTTGCCCTGCCCCACCAGCGTGCGTCCGCCTTCGCCCCACCACAGCACCAGGCCTGTAAACAGGGCCGCGCCCACAGCACATTTCAGCGCCACATAGCCGTGGATGGGCGAAAGAAAACCCTCAAAGCTGCCGGCAATGATAAGCAGCGGGATGGTCGCCGAGACCAGCTGCACAGCGTCAGCGCCGGCCCTGGCGATCGAATCACGCCGGCGCAGCTGCCCAGGAAACAGGATGCCCGCGCCGATGCGCAGCCCCGCCGCACCGGCGAGCATGATGCTCGGGATCTCCAGCGCACCATGCGACACCATGAAGGCAAGCAGGCTGCCGGCCATCTTGTGCTGTGTGCAGCAGGCCAGCACCGTGCCGATTTGCAGGCCGTTGTTGAACAGCAAAAACAGCGTTCCCAGCCCCGCGGTGATGCCTGCCGCAAAGGTCAAAAAGCACACGCTGATGTTGTTGGTCATGATGCCTGTGGCGGCCTGCGGCTTCATGCTCAGCACGGCGTCGGTCCACATCTGGTGGTGGTTGATCTTGTCCATCATGGCCGGGCCGAGCATCAGCGCGGCGAAGTCCGGACGCAGCATCTGGATCAGCATGCCGAGCCCGAACGTGCCCAGAAACACGGCTGTAGCCAGCCAGATGTAGGGCAGCATGCGGCGGAGCAGGCGTGGGTAGCTATGCGCCAGGAAGTTCCACAAGCTCCAGAACGAGATGCGCCGCCCCGAATACACATAGTTGTGCGCGCGGCCAACCAGCCGGTTCAGGTAAAGCTCCAGCGAGCGCGACGACGGGTCTGCGCGCACGGCAGAAAGGTCCGACGCCGCCTGGCGGTACAGCAGCCCGAGTTCGCGCAGTTCGGCGCGCGAGAACGGCTTCAGCCCGCCCGTCCGCGCTTGCTCCAGCAACAATTCCAGCCGGGACCAGTTATTCTTCCTGTGTTCTATCCAGAGATTGGTGATCATAGGCAGGCTATGCACAGCAGCTTTGAGCGGCGCGGGTTTGCGGACCAGCTTAGCATTGAGACGCCCGAACAGGTCGCGTTGGAGTTCCCCGTCGCCGGCATAGGCAGCCGCTTTGTGGCCTTGCTGCTTGACCAGACAATCCAGTTCGGCACGTTGACCGTGCTGTTTCTCATCGTCATCTCCATCAGCGCGGCGGCAGGCGATCGCGGCATGGAGCGGCTCGCCGGCAAATGGTTCATCGCCGGCATCATCCTTGTCGTCTTCCTCATCATCTGGGGCTATTTTGCGCTGTTTGAGGCCTTCTGGCATGGCCAAACACCGGGCAAGCGCGTGATGAAGCTGCGCGTGATCAAGGACAGCGGGCGCCAGATCACCCTGTTTGAGGCCCTGGCACGCAACCTGCTCCGCTTTGTCGATTACCTGCCGAGCCTGTACCTCGTCGGCGTCATCACCATGCTGGCCAACAAGCGCAACAAGCGGCTCGGGGACCTGGCAGCGGGCACCCTGGTGGTGCATGAGCGCGTCGAGGCCCAGCCACTGCTGTGGACCGGCGCCGCACAACGCACGCAGGGCATGTTTGCCGCCCCCACAAGCGCCCCACCGCTGGACCCATGGCGGTCCGCCGCCCCGCCGGAAAGCATGTTCCCGTCGGACGCGGTCGCGCGCCTGTCACGGCAGGACCTGGTCGTCATTGAAGCCTTCTTCGCGCGTGCGCTGGACCTGCCGCTGGAAACGCGCGCTGCCATGGCCTACCGCATCGTTGCCGAGATGGCCACGAAGATGCAGGTGCCCGCACCGGAAGGCAATCCGGAGCGCGCCCTGGAGTCCATTGCCGTGCAGCTACGCGGGCAAGGACGACGCTTCTAGGCGAAGCCGACCGACAACAGCTGCAAACCTAGCTGACAGACACCTGGTGTCGCGCCTGCTTCGTGGTGGACATCGTGTGCGCGCCGTGTGCGGGCATCAGGAAGCTTTCACCCTCCACCAGAGGATGCACCTGGTCTCGCAGACCTGCCTTCTGCGCGGCGGCAAGCAGCCTCGGCAGCGGCTCCGTCATGGGCTCGCGGCCCAGGCGGAAGGTGTTGAAGTGCATGGGAATCATTGTTTGGGCGCGGAGGTCCACGAAGGCCTGCAGCGCTTCTTCGGGGCTGGTGTGCACCGCCCGGTAGCTGTCCGGGAAGTACGCGCCGATCGGCAACATGGCGATCTCCGGGTGCAGCCGGTTGGCGATCTCGTGAAAGCCGTTGAAGTACGCCGTGTCGCCCGAGTGATACAGCGTGGGCGCTCCCTCCGCGGAGAGCACATAGCCCCCGAAGCCACGGTGCGTGTCCTTGAACATGCGCGCGCCCCAGTGCTGGCAGGGCGTTGCGGTGACTGTAAGCGCATCCAGGTTTGTTTCTTCCCACCAGCGCAGTTCGGTGACGGCGGCAAAGCCGAGACTCAGCACCAGGTCACTGACACTGTTGGGAACAATGGCGACCGGGGCAGGAAGATTGCGCCGCCGCATCTCGCGGCAGATTGCACGCAGCGACGGACGGTTCAGGTGGTCCATGTGCGCATGCGTCAGCAGCACGGCGTCGATCTTCGGCAGGTCGCGAACCCGCAGACCAGGGCGCCGCTGCCGCCGCAGTACCACGAGCCGCGTTGCGAAGACGGGATCCACCAGCAGGGCCTTGCCGGCCGTTTGCAGCAGAAACGACGAATGCCCGATGAAGGTAACCGCAGTTTCGCCTTCAGCAATGCTGGGCGGCAGCTGGGGCTGGCCCTGCATGGGGTTGGCGTGGGATTCACGCACCAGGCGCAGCAACTGACGAATCTTGGTCGATCTCCAGGAGCGGCTTCGTTTCATGCGGCGTGGACCCTCTTTCCCCTCTGTACAGCAGATGCCCCGCGGGCCGAAAAAGATTTCGTCGCCAGGGTGAGTGACACTGGAATCGCAGCCTCCCATCCCAACCAGACGGCACAACGGATGCATCTGACCATGGAGTGCGCGCGAGTGTGTTGCATCCCAAGCTCGCCTGACGGAGACGACCAGGTATGAACGAAAGCACGCACATCACCGCCAAACCGGATGCCGCGCCCTATGCGGAGTCCGGGCCAGCCAACTCCCTGCCCGGGACCACCGGATCACCCGTCGCAGACGCAAACGCCGGCCAGGCGCCGCAGGATTCCAAGCACCAGAACCTTTCGCATTTGACGCCCGAAGCGCGGCACATCTGGACGCGGGTGTCGCACTCTCCGATTGGCAACCTGTGGGACTTCGAAGGAACGTCACCGCTGGTGGTGCTGAAGCGCTCGGCGAAAGCGTTCATGGACGACAACCTCGTTTCGCGCGCTGCCGAGCTGGGGTACTACTTCCTGTTCGCGCTTTTTCCAATGCTGCTGAGCGCATCCAGCATTCTCGGCATCGTTGCCAAGCGGGCCAGTACCGTTTACGTCGGCCTCCTGAATTACCTGTCGATCGTGATCCCGCACTCGGCGTTCCAGATGGTCATCGAAACCTTCAACCAAACGGCCGCGGCATCCACCGGGGGCAAGTTTGTCCTGGGTCTGGCTGTTGCGTTGTGGTCGTCCAGTGTGGGTTTTGCTGCCATTCAGGACACGGCCAACATCGTCTACAAGGTGAAGGAGACACGGCCGTACTGGAAGGCGAAGCTGCAGGCCATTGGTGTGACGGTGCTGCTGATCCTGGTCATCACTGCCGCGCTGTTCACGATGCTCGCCGCCGATTATCTTGTACGACGGACGAGAGACTTCACGCGCAACCACGCTGTGGCAATGACCGAGGTGACCCTGATCCACATCGTCGCGTGGATCTGCGTGCTCGCGCTTTTGATGATGCTCTTTGCGTTGATCTATTACTTCGCGCCGGATGTGAAGAACAAGTACTGGCACTGGCTGACACCTGGCGCAGCCATCGGGATCATTGGCTGGCTTGCAGCATCGATGGGGCTACGGCTTTACCTGCACTACTCGCCGAGCTACACGGCGGCATACGGATCGCTGGGCGGCGTGATTATCCTGCTGACGTGGTTCTACATCACGGGCCTGATGATTCTGGCTGGCGCAGAGATCAACTCTGAGATCCAGGCAGCCGTGATGGAGAAGCGGCTGAAGGAGAGCGGTGAATTGCCGCTCCACGCAACGGCAGACGCAACCAATCCTGTGCCCGCGGCCGCGGCCTGAGCGGTCGCAACACGTCGCAAGCAGCCCTCCGCTTTGGGGAGGGCTGCTTGGCTCCCCACTAATCCTGCCAGTGCTTCCCGCGCTCTACGCCGATCCCGTGCTCGTAAATCAAATTGCCGCCCAGGTGTGCAGACGCGGACACTATGACGAAGCCGATCACAGCCAACGCCCTTGCCGTGGCGCGTGTGTTGCGTTGACGTCGAGCCCACCACGAAGCCCCAAACAGGCCCGTTGCGGCGACGTTCAGCAGTGCGTGGACGGCGCCAATCTTGCGTGGTGCTTCGTGCTTGATCTCCGACCAGTCGTTCATGCCCGTGACGGCTGCACCCGTAGCGCCCAGCAGGCCCAGAATCACCAGCGCATCCGCCGCCTTGTCCATGGTCTTGTTGCCGGCGATGGCGCCAATGGCGTCGAAAATCACCGCCGCGGTCCATGAGCCTACCGGCACATCGGTCATCACGGCGTGCAGCGGCTCGTGCAGCCAGGTGCCGTGCAGAATCTCGCGAACCTTGTTGCCCTCAGCACCATCGCCACCCAGCACCGTACGCACCGCCTTTTGCACGGCGATCTCGGCTTCGGGGGAAATCCACCCCTGCTTTTCTGCAATTCTCGCGATTGGATCTTTGCTTGTTGCGGTTGCCATCTGGCCCACCTCCTTTGACCCACGCTTGGATGCATCCTGGGGCCCGGATGTCGAAGCTTTCCCTTCGTCCGTCAGAGGTTCCGCTTTCACCGGGCAACAGAATCCGGCAAGCGTGAACGCCGGGTAAACAGGCGGCGGCGCGCTTCACCGCAGCAACATTCATGCGGCTTTTCGCATTCCTGCTGCAAGCCCTTGCTGGTGAAAATGAAGAAACGGGGAAGCAGAGCGCATCCGATAAGGACATGCAAGCTCTCTCCCTGCCCGCGGCCTTGATCTTCGATATGGACGGCGTTTTGATTGACTCCGAAGCGCTGCACGTTCGCTCCAAGCGCGACGCGCTTGCCGCAGCAGGCGTCACGGTGCCCGAAGAGCGCTTCGCGCTGTACACCGGCCGCAGTGACAAGGTGATGATCGACGACCTGGCCGCGGAACACGGCCTGACGCCGGAGCAAGGCGAGCGCATCCTGCGGCACAAGGCGGAGATCTATTCGTCGCTTGAGCACGAGTTGCAGCCCGTACCCGGCGCGTTGGACTTTGTGCGATGGGCTGCGCGACACTTCCGGCTCGCGCTGGCGACTTCAGCCAATCACCGCAACCGCTTGGCCCATACAGAGGCGCTCGGCATCGGCTCGCTGTTCGAGACGGCCGTCGACAGCGCACGCTTTCGCAACCCGAAGCCCTCGCCCGAGGTCTTTCAGATTGCGATCAACGACCTGGGCCTGAACCCGGCAAACTGCTGGGTGATTGAGGATGCAACCAATGGCATTGTTGCGGCCAAGGCAGCGGGCTGCACAGCCGTGGGCATCACCACGAGCTTTTCTCCGGCCGAGCTGTATGCCTCCGGTGCGGACCTTGTGATTGAGCGCTTCCCTGAATTGCAGGACACCCTGCAAACGCTGGCGATGCATGCCCGCGGGGGCGCCCCGAGGACATGGCCCGGCTTCAGGCGCGAAATTGCACCTGTCGCAGCACACATCCCGCGATCCAAGCGGCATCCTGCTGCGGCGTAGACGGTGACAGTTTGTCCATGCGGCGCTCCGTGGCGCCGCGGATGAGGTCCAGCGTCGCCCAGGCGAGCGGATCGAAGTTTTGTGCATCGA
Source organism: Granulicella sp. (assembly GCA_965198515.1). Classification (GTDB taxonomy): domain Bacteria; phylum Acidobacteriota; class Terriglobia; order Terriglobales; family Acidobacteriaceae; genus Granulicella. The sequence continues at coordinate 26,218 of CBDAPO010000006.1, forward strand.
TCTCGCCGGTGCTGACACCATCGTTGAAGATCGCCAGCAGACCGGCGTGGGCATTGCGCAGGACTTCGTTGGTTTGCCGGCGAAGTTTCGCCTCGCGCCCCACGGTCAGCAGCAGCCGGTAGATGCCCTCGTGCTCCGGCCAGAACTCCAACCGCACGCGGATCGCTGCGAAGATCCGTTCACGGAAGCTGCCCGCACCAGCGGAGCGCTCGGCGATCTCTGCCTGCAGCTCGCGCACGGCCTGCGTCACTGCCGCGACGTAGATCGCTTCCTTGTTCTTGAAGTAGAGGTACACCGTTCCCTTGGCGATCTTGGCTGCCGCGGCAATCTCCTCCGCGCGGGTCGCCTCAAAGCCCTTGCGGCCGAAGAGGCGGATGGCCGCGTGGATGATCTCTTCGCGCCGCAGCGCGCACAGGGCGTCGTTGCGGCGGGGGCGTCCGGGAGTGACGGCAAGGGCGGGCACGTGCACACCCTAGCACACCTGGTGGACGAAAAGCTCTGAATCCCACCCTGTCCAAATCTGCTCTAATGACCCTGGAGTCAGTTTAATGACCGAAGAGTCAGTGATGGAGCCGCCGGAACACACCGGCACGGAACACGCAGCACACGAGGATCACGGTGCCTCTGCGAACGACATCGCGGAAGCTGCCGTTGCGCACGCCGAACAGTCGCTCGCACCTGCGGCCGCGCGCTTTGAGCCCAACGTTCCGCTCGACCCGCCAACAGCGTCGAGAGCGAGTGCCGGCCTGACTCCGGACAGAATCTTCAACCCGTGGATCATCGCGCTCGTCGTCACCATGGGCACCTTCATGGAGGTCCTCGATACCTCCATCGCCAACGTGGCGCTGCCGCACATCGCCGGCTCACTGTCGGCCTCGCAGGACGAGTCCACCTGGGTGCTGACCAGCTATCTGGTTGCGAACGCCATCATCCTGCCCATCTCGGGCTGGATCTCGTCCGTACTTGGCCGCAAGAACTTCTACCTCATCTCCGTAACGCTGTTCACTGTCTTCTCCGCTGCCTGCGGCCTGGCGCCCACACTCGCCACGCTGGTGATCTTCCGCGTGCTGCAGGGGCTCGCGGGTGGCGGTCTGCAGCCCAGCGTGCAGGCCATCCTGGCCGATGCGTTCCCCGGCGAAAAGCGCGGCATGGCGATGGCTGTTTACACCGTCGCCATCCTTTGCGCGCCGGTGCTTGGGCCCACGCTTGGCGGCTGGATTACGGACAATTACTCGTGGCGCTGGATTTTCTACATCAACATCCCGGTCGGCATCCTGTGCGCGTTTTTCACACGCATCGTGCTGCATGACCCCGCGCACCTCACTCTGGCGCGCCTCGCGAACAAGGGCAAGAAGCTGCGCATCGACGGCACAGGTTTGGCGCTGGTTTCCATTGGCCTTGCATCGCTCGAGATCGTGCTCGACAAGGGCCAGGAGCTCGACTGGTTCGGCAACAGCTTCATCTGCTGGGCTGCCTTCATCGCGATCGGCTGCCTGGTGGGCGCGATCTTCTGGGAGCTCTACACGGATATCCCGGTGGTCAACCTGCGTCTCCTGAAGGAGCGCAACTTCGCGTTCTGCTGCCTGATCGTGTTGGGCGTGTACACGGCGCTGTACGCTTCCACGTTTCTGCTGCCGCAATTCATGCAGGAGCTGATGGGCTACAACGCCACCCAGGCGGGCCTGGCGGTCTCCCCTGCGGGCCTGGTTACGATGGTGGAGGTCCCCATCGTCGGCTGGCTGCTGAGCAAAGGCACCGACGCACGGCGGCTAATCTTCTGTGGCATCATCACGCTCACCATGGGCACATGGTGGTTGTCGCTCGGCAACCTGCAGGTGGCGGAGACCAACCTGATCTGGCCGCGTGTGGTGCAGGTGCTCGGGCTGGGCATGACGACCGTGCCACTCAGCACCATCATGTTCCGTTTTCTGCCCGCCAATCAAAGCTCCAACGCTGCGGGCATCTACGCCCTGGTGCGGAATGAGGGCGGCTCCATCGGCATTGCGCTTTCCAGCACCTTTTTGCAGCGTACAGCGCAGGCGCATCAGAGCTACCTTGCCGCGAACCTTACCTCGTCCAACCCGGCTGCGCAGGCCGCCATGCAGGCCGTAACGGGCGCCCAGGGCGTGGCCAATGCCAACCAGGGCTATGCCGGCATGACGCTGCTCTACAGCCGCCTGCAGGAGCAGGCACAGCTGCTGGCCTACATGGATCAGTACCGCATGTTCACCTACCTGCTGATTGCGCTGTTGCCGCTCGTCTTCCTGCTGAAGCGGCCGCCACGCGTGGTGGGCAAGGTGGAGCTGGATGCACACTAAACGTCATCTCCCTGCAAGGCCCTCCGCCGTCGTACGATGGGCCTAGGTGACCACGCAATATCAATATGCTTCGCGAGGGCGGCAGCCTGCCGGTGCGCTGGTGGGCGTTGTGCTCGCCGTCGCGCTGGGGGCGGCGGCGCTCGGCTTCTTTGTCCACAGCGCGCGCACAGGGCTCGCCGGCCATCTCGCCAGCCTGATCACCGGGCGTCCCCTGGTGACCGTCTCTGCCCCCGATGTCGTGGAGAAGATTCAGCGGCTCAATCGCCTGGAAACGGTGGTGTACTCGCTGGACACCGTGATCGAAAGCCATGAGTCCAACCCGATTCTGCCGGACGCGTTGGCGGGCGACAAGTTGCTGATGATTGTGCACGGGCAAACCATCGCCGGCATCGACTTCAGCAAGCTGAAGCCGGAAAGCGTGCAGATCAGCGAAGGCCGTGATGGCCGCTCCATTCGGCTAGTGCTGCCGCCCAGCGAGGTCTTCATGACCACCCTCGACAACGCAAAAACCCGCGTGTACGCCCGGGACACGGGTCTGTTTGTCAGCGCCGACCCCAACCTGGAATCTGCCACCCGCGCCCGTGCGCAGGGCGAACTGCAGCAGGCCGCGCTGGGTGACGGCATTCTCGATGCAGGGAGCCGCAATGCGCGGGAAACCGTGCGCGCCATGCTGGAAGGTCTGGGGTTTGCCCATGTGCAGCTGCAGTAAGGCGTTCCACGGAACTCACACAGGGCCGTGCGCGTCCAAGGGAAGGTGAGCCCGTTGCAAGTGCAAGAACCCGAAGCACCGACCTCCACCGGAGAGCCGGCGCTCGAGATGCAGCCGTCGCGTGTCCAGGCGGTTGAACGCCGTCCGCCCTTGCCGGCCCTGACCGGCCTGAGAACGCTTCTGGCGCTCACCATCCTGATGTTTCACTTCACGCCCAGTGGGCTCACCTGGGCCAGCCATCCGTCCATTACGCTGTATCCGCTGGTCGACATCGGCTATGTGTTTGTCAGCTTTTTCTTCCTGATCTCCGGCTTCATCCTTAGCTACAACTACGCGCATCGCGAAGGCGGCGTGCGCAAGGCAGACTTCTGGATGGCGCGTTTTTCGCGCCTTTACCCGGTGTATCTGCTCACCATGCTGATCTCCATTCCCATGCTGATGCTGGAGTGGCGTGCGCGTCCGCATGGTCAGTTCTGGGCCGGCGTCATTCTGACGCCGCTGCTGATGCAGGGCTTCTTTCCACATCTGGCCACGTTTTGGAACACCGTGAGTTGGACGCTCTCCTGCGAAGTGGTGCTCTACATCGCCTTTCCGTGGTTGCTGAAGCTGCGCTGGCCGCAAAGCCCGTGGAAGCTCGCGGCCATGGTGATCGGTTTCTGGTGTCTAGGCCTGGTGCCGCATACGACCTACTGGCTTACCAACCCGGACCACCTGCAGCAGCCCGTCACACGGTACAGCGACGGCACCTGGCTGAATCTGCTGAAGTACACGCCCGTTGCATACCTGTGCACCTTTCTTGCGGGCCTGACGCTCGGGCGCCTGCATGACGCGGCCAGGCTGCAAATGCGGGGCCGCCTGTGGGCAGGTGTCGCGGGGTTCCTGCTGGCCTGGATCGCGGTGTACCACATTGCGCCAAACGTGCCCTACATCCTGGTGCACGGCGGCCTGTTTACGCCGGTGTGGTCCCTGGTCATCCTGGGGCTTGCAGGGGCGAGTCCACTGGCGCGGATCTTTTCGATCCGTCCGCTGGTCGCTGTCGGCACATCCACGTACGCGCTGTATCTGCTGCACTTCAACGTGTTTCAGTTGCTGCAATGGCACCACGTGACGGAGCGGCTCCATGTGCAGGCGTTTGATCCCTGGATCAGCTACGTTTTTGTGGTGCTGCTCGCGATGGGGGTGCGCCGCTGGGTGGAGCACCCATGCCAGCAGGCCATCCAGGGCTGGTGGAAGCATCGCCGCGCCACTGCCTGAAAAGGCACCATTGCGCTTTTGCGGGATAGCCCAGACCGACTGCCTGCGTATGATGAGTCTCGCGGAGGGTTGATGGGCGAGCTTTGGCGGGACCTGGTGGAGATGTTGCGGGGGCGACCCGCGCTTTGGCTCCCTGTACTGATCGCGGACCTGATCGGCTACCTGATCAACCTGGGCCGTGTCGGTCTGCTGCACGCGATCATCCTGCACAACACGGCACAACAGTCCGTCTTTGGTGGGTCCGTCGTGCATGGGCCAATGACGGCTTCCGCCGTAGAAGGCACAACGATCGCCGCCGTGCTGCTCACGTGGTCCACGTACTTCCTCCGGCTGCTGCTGTATAGCAGCGCCTTTGTGGCAACGGCCGCGCTTGTCCAGGCCTATATGGAGCGCGCGAACAAACCTGTGGCCACGGTAGTCCCTGCGCTGGCGAAGTACCGGGGCGGCATCCTGGAGCTCGCACTTCGTGGACTGGCCGTGTACGCCGTGGCGGCCCTGGCGATGAGTTGGCTCTCGCCCTTTCTTGCTCATCACGGCGGAACAGCGACGCTGCGCAGTCCATGGTTCAACTTTGGGGTCACACTGCTGATTCTGCTGCTTCTTTCAGCGCTGTTGGCGCCGCCGGCGTTGCGGGTGATGGCAGGCCGCAGCCCTGGCAAGGACCTGACGCGACGCGCGCAGTTGTTTGCTTTCTCGCTGGTGCTTGTGGCGGCGCTGCTGGCGATGTTTGTGCTTGCAAACGGACGTGAACTGACGCAGGTTCCCGCCGGCGCACGCTATCCGCTTGAGGCAATCGGATCGCTGCTCGGGTCGCTTCCGTATGTTCTGCTGTTTACCGGATTCGCGTTGCTGGCACGACGCCTGGCCAGGGAAGACAACGAGTTCTCCCCCGGCAGCTAGGCGCAGTTGTTGGGCTCAGGCCGTAACCAGCGAGCCCAGCTTTTCGCCCTGCACCACGCGGATGATGTTGCCTCTTTCACGCATGGAAAACACGATCAATGGCAGGCTGTTGTCTTTGCAAAGACTGACGGCCGTCGTGTCCATCACGCGCAGGCCCAGCCGCAGGATGTCCATGTAGGTGATGGTCTCGAACTTGGTCGCGTCGGCCACTTTCTTGGGGTCGGCAGTGTAGATCCCGTCGACGCTGGTCGCCTTCAGCAACACGTCGGCGCCAATCTCCATCGCGCGAAGGCTGGCCGCGGTGTCCGTTGAAAAATATGGATTGCCGGTGCCCGCGGCGAAGATCACGATGCGGCCCTTCTCCAGGTGCCGGATTGCGCGGCGCCGGATATAAGGCTCGGCGACCTCATGCATCTCAATGGCGCTCATCACGCGGCAGTGCAGCCCGGTCTTCTCGATCGCATCCTGCAACGCAATCGCATTGATCACGGTGGACAACATGCCCATGTGATCGGCCGCAACGCGGTCCATGCCGACAGCCTGCTCGGCGACACCGCGGAAAAAGTTGCCACCGCCAACAACAACGCCGATCTCGCAACCGGTTCTGGCGGCCTCCGCGATCTCCTGTGCTACGGCCTGGATAAACACGGCATCAACACCAAAGCCGCGGCCGGCGGCCAGGGCTTCGCCTGAGATCTTCAGAAGAACGCGCTTGTACATGGTCAACGACAAGTGTACAAGGTGCCCGGCCCTGTTCCGTCATACGTGACGGCGGTCGGTTGTAGGTTCCACGCCTCTTGGGGCGTAGACGGGATATCAGGCGAAGCTTCGGGCGCTTATCCTCACTCCGCCACCTCCAAAAAGTCGACCAAAAGCTTCTTCTCTCCCTGCTTGAGAAAACGCACCAGCGCGTTCTTGCCGTGAATGTCCTTGATCTCGCCGAGGCCGAAGCGGGCGTGACGGACGCGGTCGCCGCGCTGAAACCTTTCCGGTTCGGAGCGGACGATGGTTTCGGGGGCCGTGGTGTGGATCGCGCCGTGCACCGTTTGAATCACCGTTGTGCCGTGCGCGTCCTGCCGTCCCGTGGAAGGATCAGGCGGTGTGTCGGGCACGGGCTCCTGCCGCAACCTGGGCCGGTCCTTGCGCTCCTCGTTAGCGGCGCGCAGTTCGGCTTCCGTATCGACCAGGCCCCGTTCGCAGTTGTCGCAGCGCCCGCACGGCTCACCCAGGTCCTCGCCAAAGTATTGACGCAGAATCTGGGTACGGCAGCCGGCGGTTTCGGCGTAGTGCATCATGTCGGCGAGGCGCTGCTTGTCGTGTTCGGCACGCTCTTCGTAGCTCTTCAGCAGGGCCGCGATTTCGTCCTCAGTGGGCGGCGTGGCCACGCTCAGCCGGTAGCCTCCACGGGCACGTCGCACCAACCCCGCGTCGGCCAACATGTACAGGATCACCTGCGTGCGCTTTTGGCCAACGTCGGCGTATTCGGCGATGGTCTTCACATTCAGCGCTAAAGACCTGGTGGAGCGCAGAGCATCGGCGACGGCAAAGGCGCTGGCCTGGATGCCCTGAGCGGAGTTTAGGTCTGGCTGTTCGGGAGCCTCAACCACTGGCATGGTTTCAGAGCCTTCACCTGAAGGCTCACCCGCAGACATCTCGTCTTCCGCGATCGCTTCCCCGCTCGCTTCCTGCTCCCTCGCCTCCACGCTGGGCAACTTTCGACCAAGGGCGAGCGCTTCCAGCACCGCAGAAACTTCACTCGCATGCGGGTAGCGCCCTGCGAGGAAATACGTCTGGATGCGCTTGTCTTCCAGGCGATACAGCAGCACCGCGCGTGAGGGCAAGCCATCGCGGCCGGCGCGTCCAGCCTCCTGTGCATACGTCTCCAAAGAATCAGGAAATTCGTAGTGAAAGACGAAGCGGATGTCCGGCTTGTCGATGCCGAGACCAAAGGCCTTGGTCGCAATCATCACCTTGTGCTTGCCGTCCATGAACTCCTGCTGCACCTGCTCACGGTCCTTGGTCTTCATCTTGCCGTGGTAGTGGCCGACCGCGATGCCATGCTCTTTCAGCCAGTCATGCAACTCATCGGCGGAACGCACGGAGGCGGTGTAGATGATGCCCGTTCCTTCTTCCTTCTCAAGCATCGCGCCGATGCGCGCCAGCTTGGCATCATTGTTCACCGTCGGCATCACGGCAAGGTGCAGGTTGGTGCGCTCAGACCCTGTATTGACGCACACGGCCTTGTGCATGCGCAGCACCTGCTGGATCTCGTCAATCACCTCCTGGGTAGCGGTCGCTGTCAATGCAAGCACAGGGGGATTGCCAAGCTGCTCGCGCGCCATGCCCAGCCCCAGGTATGCCGGACGAAAATCATGTCCCCACTGCGAAATGCAGTGCGCCTCATCGACCACAAATAGCCCGATGCCACCGGCGTGTTTTAACTCGGCGAGAAACTCGGGATTTTGCAACTGCTCGGGTGTGGTGTAGATCAGTTGCGAGGTGTGACCTTGAAGGTGTTCCGTGGTGGCATGCGCTGTTTTTGAGCTGACGGTAGAGTCGATCTTGTCGACCACAATGTCTGCGTCAGCCGCATGCTCCTGCTGATCCTGCATCAGCGCAATCAGCGGCGAAACCACCAGCACCGGGCGCTCCAGGAACAGCGATGGGAGCTGGTAGGTCAGCGATTTGCCACCGCCGGTTGGCAGGATGCCGAGCACGTCCTTGCCGGTGAAGATGGCTTCCAGGATCTCGCGCTGGCCAGGGCGAAAACCCTTGATGCCGAAGTGTTTGCGAGCCTCTGAAAGGAGCTTGTTCCAGGGCACAGGTTGGGAGACGGATACTTGCTCTTTGCTGGCGTGGGTTGTTGACGTTTTGCGGGTAGTCGGGGGAGCCTCGGGCGCTGCGGTAGCCATCACGTTTTTTTGGATGCAGCCCGCCCTGCCTGCCGTTTACGTCCTTTGCGCCCCATCAACGACGTCCCCGGGCACGCTCAGATGCGGAGAAAAATCCGCTTGCGGTACAGCGGATATACCAGCGCCGCGACGATCAACACGTACAGCAGGGCGAAGCTCAACGACGCCATCTTGGGCGACATCCAGGTCTCGAAGAGGTCGTGGAAGAGCAAGGTGTGCAGGTTCATCCTGTGGCCCGCCACGTGGAACCGAACACGCCCAAAGACCCACGCCACCACGTCGGAAAGCACGTAAGCGAGGATCGCGTTGGTCCCGAAGATCAGCAGAAAGCTCCAGCCGCGGCGAACACGGCGGATGTCGATCAAGTACAACAGCCCCGCAAGGCACAGGATCGACATGCCTGACGTAAACAACGCGAACGTGCTGGTCCAAAGCTTCTTGTTCAGGGGCATCCAGTAGCTGAGGCCAAGCCCCGCCAGCCACAACGTGGTGCCCATCGCCGCCAGGACGCCACACTGCTTGCGGCGCGGCAGGTTGGACCGCAACTGCTCCCCTGCAAGGATGCCGAACAACACGTTCGTCAGCGCGGGCAACGTCGAGAGCACACCTTCCGGATCGTAGGTCGGCCCCGTCATGCCCGGCGTGGTCGCCCAGCGGTAGATGTGGTTGACGCCAAACACGGCACGATCCACCACAGCGGGCAAACTGGCAAAGCTGTCCATGTGCCCCGCGCCAAAGCCGGGTGTGGGATAAACCTTTAACAGCAGCCAGTACAGCACCAGCAGAAACACGGCCACTCCCGCGATGACGCCTTCGCGCAACCGCCGCCAGTGCCCCTGGTCCGGCCCGGGCAGTGCAAGGTACAACAACGCGCCGAGCGCATAGCAAAGGCCGATACGCTGCAACACGCCCGGGTAGCGGAGGTGCGCAAGGTTCAACGTGAAGATGAAGTTGAGGAACAGCCCCAGGAAAATGATCAGCGCGCCGCGCCGCACCGTGTGTAACGCCAGGTTGCGATGCGAGGCGCCACGGTTCAGGCGGGAAGAAAACGACAGCGTTGTGGCGACGCCGACCATCACCATGAAGCATGGAAAGATCATGTCGGTGAACGTCGCGCCGTTCCACTCCGCATGGTCCAACTGGGTGTAAACCGCACCAGAGCCAGGGTCGTTCACCAGCACCATCGCCGCCATGGTGAAACCCCGCAGCACATCCAGGGACAGCAGGCGGTCGGGCGGGGCGGCCACGGTGTTTGCAGGAAGGGTTGCTGCAGAAGTTGTCGCTGTCGTCGCCATAGCTTTGCTTGCGTCCTGTCTACCTGATGCAGACAGCACATGCAAGCGCGGCCTTGTGCCCGCAACAAAACTGCGGGCCCAGGCCGCGTTTACCAGGTGAGGCTTCAGCGGTCCAGCAGTGAACTCACGATGCCGCCGATCACGGCCCCGGTACCCACTTCGCGCGTGCTTTCACCCCCGGTCGGCAGGTACGGTCTTAGGGCATGCGCCAGGTTCACCAGCGGCAGGGTTTGCAACCACACCCGTCCAGGCCCGGTGAGCGCGGCAAGGAAGATGCCGTCGCCGCCGAAGAACATGTTGCGGATGCCCTGGATGCGCGTGATGTTGAACGCAACCTGCGACTGAAACGCGCCCACATGACCGGGGTGTACGCGCAGTGTTTCGCCGGGCTTCAGGTCGCGAATCACGACCTCGCCGCTAAGCTCCAGCCAGGCTGTGCCGTTGCCGGTAATCCTTTGCAGCAGAAAGCCATCACCGCCAAAGATGCCGGCGCCCAGCGATTGCTGAAAGCCTACCCCCAGCTGGATCTGCGGCGTGGCGCATAAAAACCCATGGCGATGAATCATGAACTCATGCCCGGGGCCGACCTCGATAGGCAGAATGTGGCCGGGGATCTTGGTCGCAAAGGCGACCTCGCCCTGGTACCCCTGCGCCTGGTACTCGGTCATGAACAGCGTGCCGCCACCGGCGATGCGCTTGATGGCGCCGAAGAAGCCGCCACCACCGCCGAACTGCGTGTGGGTAGTCATGGCAATACTTTGCGACATCCAGCTAAGTTCGCCGGCCTCGGAGATCACACTCTCGCCGGGCTCCAACAGCAGCTCCAGCACGGGCATTGTGGTGCCTACAATGCGACTTTGCATCGATTTCTTGCGCCTCGCTCAGCCCGCTTTTGTGCAGGGCTGCACATCACTCGGACGATGGTACGACGGGGCGGCCTTTGCGGTTCCACATCGATGCAAGACTCAGGCGCGTGATGAAGGCGATGGCCGACATGGCGTACATCGGTGTGCGTCGTCGTTTGACGCCGCAGCGCAGCTTGCTGCGTTGCGAAGACGTGCAACGCCAGCCGCCGCATGCCCGGTGTAGACTCGGGGCCATGCAACGTACATGGAGCAGAATCGCAGGCGTCACGGCCCTTGTTGTTTCAACGCTGGTGCCCGGCAGCCTGGCCGCTGCCCATGGGCAAGCCTGGGCCAAAGCCAACCTCGACAAGAGTCCGCGCCACGGCGAGTTCGTCACCATCCACGAGCCTGGCGGCCGCAACCTGCAGGCCTGGGTCGTGTATCCGGAGGTCAAAGGCAAAGCGCCGGTTGTGGTGCTGATCCACGAGATCTTCGGGCTAAGCGACTGGGCGCGCGAGATGGCCGATGAGGTCGCCGCGGCTGGCTACATCGTTGTAGAGCCCGACCTGCTCAGCGGCTATGGGCCAGCAACGCCCACCGCCGCCAGAATGCGCGAGTACATCCAGCACATGCCCCCAGGCGAGGAGCGCGATGCGCTGTTGCGCTTTTACGGCGACGGCCCTCAGTTTTCCGGCATGGCTTGCGACCCGATGAACTGCGCTCCCGGGCAGCATCCGGTACTGACACACGTTGCGGCCCCGGCGCAGGCAGAAGATCACGCACACATGGGCATGCCGCAGGCTGGGAGTGGCACAGCCTACGTCCCCGCCACGCCCGGCGGCACTGCGGCCTTTCCCGACCAGAGCGCAGTGGTCAAGGCCGTTTCTTCGCTTCAAGACCCCGGTGTCTTGGCCGACCTCGACGCCGCCGCCGACTACGGCAAGCACCTGCCCGCGGCCAGCGGCAAGCTCTTCGTCGGCGGCTTCTGCTGGGGAGGCGGCAAAAGCTTCCTGTTCGCCACGCATCGCCACGACCTCAGCGCAGCCTTCGTCTTCTACGGCCCGCCGCCACCGGCTGAAGCGATGAAGAACATCACCGCGCCGGTGTATGGATTCTATGCCGGCAACGACGCGCGCATCACCTCCACGGTGGATCAAACGAAGACCGACATGAAGGCCGCCGGCAAGGTGTATGACCCCGTGGTGTACGACGGCGCCGGCCACGGCTTTATGCGTGCCGGGGAAGCGCCCGATGCGAGCGCAGAAAATTCCGCCGCGCGCCAGGCTGGGTTTCGGCGACTGGTTCAGCTGCTCGGCGGTGTGCACTAGCTTGCTCGCGAGCGTGTGTAACGAAAGTTTGGTTGACAGGCCCTGCACCACCGCATCAAATACAGGAAGGCCGAGACGGGTGACTGCCGCCCCGACCTGTTGATGATCACCAGTGAGAGAGCAAACGGAGCACCATGTGCGCCAGTTTGCTCAACACCAGCAGCAACGCTCCGATGAGAAGTGGGGTATATTCCCCGGGCAGCTCAAACGAAGCGCGACCGATGCGTACCCTTACGGGTCGCATACACATCACCACCTTTCGGACCAAAGAAACGCCTCGGGGCTGCTACCCCGGGGCTTTCGCTTCGTGAGGGCGAAAGTCGAGCCGCCGGTGATGCCCTGGACGCTGTCACGTCCGATCGGTCCTTCCAGTATCGAAACGAACCACCCTGTCTTGCCACGCACCTTTGTTCGCCCTGCATGGCGAGATCGTTGCAGCGCATCGGCAACGATCTCCGCAAACCACGTAGTCTGGTGACTCCACAGGAGATCCGCATGACCTTTGCCCTACGCTGCGCTTCCATCGCCGCGCTGCTGTTCAGCTGCATCCCAGCCCTCGCGCAGAAGCCGGCCCCACCCGCCTCCACGCGCCACGAGTTCATCCTGCACAACTTCAAGACTGAAAGCGGCGCCGTCGTCCCGGAGCTCAAGGTCGTCTATGGCACCTATGGCACGCTCGACGCAGCCAAGGACAACGCGGTCCTGCTGCCCTCGCACTACATGGCCAAGTACCGCGGCTATGAGTGGCTGATCGGCGCACCCACCGGCCCCAGCCCCAGGTCGCTCGACCCCACCAAGCTCTTTCTCGTCACCACCGAGCTCTTCGGCAACGGCAGCTCATCTTCGCCCAGCAACACGCCCGAGCCTTTCCACGGCCCACGCTTCCCCGTGATGACCATCCGCGACAACGTGGAAGCCGTGCACCAGCTGCTCACCCATGAACTGGGCATTCAGCACCTCAAAGCCGTGATCGGCTTCAGCATGGGCGCCGAGCAGGCCTTTCAGTGGGCCGTCAGCTACCCCACCTACATGGACCGCATCGTGGCGACCAGCGGTACCGCGCGCTGCTGGCCCCACGGCGTCGTGCGCAACGAAGGCGAGATCGCCGCCATCACCGCCGACGGCGACTTCAACAACGGCGACTACACGACCGAGCCCAAGCGCGGCATCGAGGCCTTCGGCGTTGTCTGGGGCGGATGGCTCTACTCGCAGGAGTGGTGGCGCGACGACCTGTGGAAGAAAGAAGACCCCAACACCACACTCGACAAAGTCATCCAGGGCTTTCGCGACGACTTCATCAAGGGCGCCGATGCCAACGATCTGATCCTGCAACTGCGCACCTGGGAAAAGCACAACGTCGGCACCACGCCCGGCTTCAACGGCAACACGAAGAAGGCGCTGGCCTCCATCAAGGTGCCGGTGCTTTACATGCCGTCCGCAACCGACTTGTACTTCCCTGTCGGCGATGCGCGTTTTGAAAGCCAGTACATTCCACACGTCACGTTGAAGCCGATCCCCTCGCTGTGGGGACATCCGGCCGGTGCCGGTGCAGGCCCGGGCGACCTCAAGTTCCTCAACGACAACATCGCCGCCTTTATGCGTGGCGATTCGCTGCAGGGTGAAGCGGTGAGCCACACCGACCTGAAATAGCGCCCGTGAACAATCTGTGTGTGGTCCCGGTTACGGCGCTGGCGCGGCCTCCGTTGGCGGCGGGGCCGCACTGGCCGCCTGCGGGGGGTGCAGCAGATCAAGATCCGCTGTTCCCATCCGGCCATTCGCATTGACGCGCACCACAAACCGCGCTCGCACGGCCTTGGGGTCTGCCGGCAGGTCAAACGCAACGGTCAAGGGCCCCTTGAGCGGTCCTGTCTGCGGTTCCGTCGCCTTCGCGCTCAGGGTCGTGCTCCGCGCATCGGCCTTCAGCACTTTGCCTTTCTTATCGAAGGTCGTCGCCGTAACGATCAGCTTGGTCTGGCGCGGTTCTGTTCCTGTTGAGATCGTCCAGGGCATGTACTTTGCGTCCATGTGCAACAGGTATCTGTTGGGCGTTTCGCCCACGGTCAACGTCAGGGGAACGGCGTCGTACACCATCGTGCTGGTGCCCGCGCCCGCGAGCTCCGCGACCAGCCGGCGGTTCGCCTGGCCGTCCGGTGCCAGCCGCGCCGGCGCACGGGAGTCAAAGTAGCCCTGCCGTGTCACCACCTTCAGATCCGGCCGACCTTCAACCGAGATCGTGATCCTGCGGAAGTGGTTCACATCGCGCACAACGTTGGTGGGCCGGTAGGTGAGCGTGTAGAAGCTGGCGCCATCGCGGATCGACGTGCCAATCTCCGCATCCACATCGTTGCGCCCATACAGGTTGCGTCCGCCAGTCTCACTCGCAATCTTCTGGAAGTTGGGCTCGCCGCCAAACGGATCAAACAGCGCCGCCTCTGACCCATAGCGGCTCGGGTCGACCATCACGCCGGCTGGGTCAATGGTGTATAGCGTCACACGCGCGTCACGCAGTTCGTTAATGGTCTGTTGCATCGCGGTGTGCACGTTATCGCGGTCCACGGGGCTGAAGCGCACCCACGAGATGCTCGGAAAGCCGCGGCCAATCCAGATCATGTTCTTGTGCCCGAGATGCCCGTTGCTGGCCTCCGCCACACGTCGCAGCGTGAAGAACGCGGTGGCATACCGCTCACCAATCCACGAGTAGTTGTGGGCCTGCCATGGATACGCCGCAAAATGATGGTCAAGGGCCTGCAGGATCTCGCCCTTGTTCTGCGTGTAGTCGTGCAGTACTTCAAATTTTTCCAGGCTGACGGAAACCAGCATCGTCGGGGTGTCCAGTTTGTCCGGCTGCGCCTTCAGGAACTTCTGCAACGAGTACCGGGCAAACGCCATATCTTCAAACAGCGTGTTGAACTCGTCCAGCAGGATGATGTTCACCGGCGCACGTGGGGCCAGGCGGTCGAGGTCTGCCGTGGAATCGATCGTCGCATCCGCTGGCGGGGAAAAGTGCCCGGGAGGCGTGAAATTGAGCATCGTCTGCTCGTCGCCATCCTCCTGGATGTGGAACTGTTCCTTGGCCAGGTCGGTGACGGGATTGCCCTTTTTGTCCACAACGACGGCGTCCAGGACGACCAACCGCGCCGTGGTGCGGATGGTGTTCGCAGAGGTCTGCGGCGCGGCCGTTCCACCATTCGGCGCAATTGGAGGGGTGCCGGGAATGCTTTGCGGTGGAGTCGCCGGGGCCGGTTGCGCACCAGGAGGCTCAGGAGACGGTTGCGGCTGCTGCCCCACCAGCAAGCCTGGGCTCAGGACGAAAAGCAACAGGAGCGACACACGGAGGACTACGCGCATTACGACCTCGTCAGCAACCGATCTACCTGGAACCACCAGCTTGCCTGCCAGACAGACGGAGAGCGGCACGATCTAGTCGCAAACGTCGAAAAGATTTCGCGTGAATTCGTGGAGTGCTCCCGACAAAAGAAAAGGTCCGGGCGTAAACCCGGACCACAACAAAGCAGGAAGCGAGATCTACGAACGAAGCAGAACGGGCCGGCGGCTGCGGTTTCGCAGCAGCAACGCTGCGCCCAGCATTCCGGTGCCCAACAGCATGATGGATGTCGGCTCAGGGGTGATTTCGGTCGTTGGGGGTGATGGGATATCCAGTCCGCCGACGCCTGTGAAGGCGACATTGGACGACGCGCCTGTTGCCGACGTACCCAGCAACGTCAGATCGAAAAAGCCTGACTGCTGCTGCCCGCCGTTGATGGTGTAGAAACCGGATTCATCCAGAGTGACGACGAGGTTGCCATTAGCGTCCAGGGCCGAGCTGGGCGTGTTCGCCTGGTTGTAGTACGCCAGGACGTCCCCGCTCTGATTCGTAATCGTGAAGGTCTCCTGGAGACCATTCAAGACGCTGTACATATAAGGGATCGTGCCGGGAAGATAGACCACGGTTCCATCGGAAAACGACGAAAAGTAGCTCGTATTTGTCGCCGTAGAGAAAGGCGAGCTGAAGGTCGCGTAGGTTTGATCAAAGTTCACGTACCCCGAGACTGTCACTGTGTCCGCGAGGGCTGACGTTGAGCAAACAACAAGAAAAGTAATACATGCAACAAGGCGTGCAAGGCCGTTCATAGGTCTCCTGATCTTTACTGCGAGGGCCGAGTTACATGAATGGATGCCGAATACCGGGTAGCTGTTGTTAGCGCGTGCGTTTTTCTTGCGAAGGATTTGCAAATCCGCAATCACCCAACTGTTGGAGCAAGAACCCTGAACGTGGGATTGAGTTGCGAAAATTCAACAACTTTTCCAAGAGTTTCTACCGGGCACTGTCCTGAATCGAAGCAGCCCTCAACGGCGCTACCCACCCGCGGGGATCGGCAGGCGAAGAAACGGCGACTATGATTGAGAAAGCCACATCGTGCCGCCCCTTGTTCAACTCGTTGACCGCAAAACAGCGCTGACTGAAGCCCGCGACGGCGCTCGGCTGCCCAGCCTTGCACAGTTTTTCGGTGCCGGCGGCCTGCTGTCAGGGTCGGCGCTGCAGTTTGAACAACGCCCCGGCCAGGTGGCCATGGCCAAGGCCATCGAGCAAGCCTTTGAGGACCGCCGGCACCTCATCGTGGAAGCCGGCACGGGCACGGGCAAAACGCTCGCCTACCTCCTTCCCGCCCTGCGTTTTGCGCGCGAGATGAACCAGCGCGTGATCGTCTCCACCGGCACCAAGAATTTGCAGGAACAGCTCGCGCTCAAAGACATCCCCTTCCTCGAGTCGCTGCTCGGGCCGCTGAAGGTGTGCGTCATGAAGGGCCGCGCCAACTACCTTTGCAAGCAGAAGCTCTACGCGCTCCGAGACAACCCCATCCTTTCCGGCCTGGACGACATCCAGCAGTTTCACGCCATCCTGCAATGGGAGCGCCACACCGACACCGGCGACCGGGCCGAGGTCGAAAGCCTGCCCGAAAACTCCGGTTTGTGGTCCAAGCTCGACGCCCGCAGCGAGGTCTGCCTGGGCCAAACCTGCCCCAATGCGGAGGCCTGCTTCATCACCACCATGCGGCGCAAGGCGATGGAATCGGAGCTGATCATCGTCAACCACCACCTCTTCTTCGCCGACCTGAACATCAAGCAGCAGGCCGGCGACGCCCCTGACGTCGGCATTCTGCCCGACGCTGCCGCGGTAATCTTCGACGAGGCGCATGAGCTGGAAGACGTGGCCAGCCAATACTTCGGCGTCGCACTCTCCAACGCCCGCTTTGACGAGCTCGCCCGCGATACCGAAAACATGCTGCGCGCTAAACAGGCCAGCTCATCCGGGATCGAGTCTGCAACGGCCAGCGTGCGGGACCGTTCGAAGCTTTTCTTCAGTTCGCTGCCCGTGGGCCCGTCGCACCTGGGGCGGCTCGAGTTCACCGAGCGCGCCGACTTTCTGGAAGCCCGCGGCGACGCCTACCTCGCCACGTCCAATGCCCTCGTCCGCCTCGAAGGTGAGCTCGACCGCTTAAAGGAGGTCGACGAGGCCCCCGGACTGCGCAAACGTGCCGCCGACATCCGCAACCACCTGAAGTTCCTGCTCGAAAGTGAAGACAAGAACACCGTTTTCTGGATTGAACGCCGGGCCACGGGAGGCCTCCGCAACGCCGCCCGCAACCAACCCCGCCACACCTCATCAGCCACAAACTTGGGTGTCCCAGGTCCCGATTCTGGGACCTGGGTGTCCGGATCACCACGAAGCCCCAGCTCAGCCCCAGAACCGGCCTTCCAGGCCTTCTCCACCCACCTCCAGGCCACGCCCATCGACGTCTCCGAGCTCCTCACGGACACGTTGTTCCAGCGTTTCAGCTCAGTGATCCTCACTTCCGCCACGCTCACGGTCGCGGCGAAGGACGGCACGCCCGGCTTTGAGCACCTCCGCAAGCGCCTCGGCGTTCCGTTTCCGAAGGAGCTCGTGGTTCCGAGTCACTTCGACTACGGCAAGCAGGCCCTGCTGTACCTGCCGCCCACCATGCCGGACCCGCGCCACCCTGAGTTCACCCGCCAGGCCACCGAAAAGATCCGCCGCGTGCTGGAGATCACGCAGGGCCGCGCATTCTGCCTGTTCACCAGCTACGCCGCCATGCGCGAGCTCCACGACCGCCTCCTCTGCGAGCTGCCCTACCCGCTGCTTCTGCAGGGCACGGCTCCCCGCCACGTCCTGCTTGAGCAGTTCCGCAACACCCCCAACGCCGTGCTCTTCGGCACCGGCAGCTTCTGGCAGGGCATCGACGTGCAGGGCGAACAGCTCAGCTGCGTCATCGTCGACCGCCTGCCCTTCGCGGTCCCCACTGACCCCATCACCAAGGCCCGGACTGAAGCCATCGCCGCGGCCGGGGGCAACGCCTTCAACGACCTCCAGATTCCGCAAGCCGTCCTCACCTTGAAACAGGGCTTCGGCCGTCTGATTCGTTCGCTCAACGATCGCGGCGTCCTGATGCTGCTCGACCCGCGCATCCGCACCACGCGCTACGGCGCTGTGTTTCTTGACTCACTGCCGCCCTACCGCCGGACGACCGAAATCGCAGATGTGGAGCGCTTTTTCGAGCAGCCCTGACCGGGAGTCGCTGTCAGTTCACACCAAGGTTTCGTCCCAGGTGGTACGATCGAGATTCCGCAAAGGTAGGGCAACATTTGGCCCAAACCTCCCTTGGCCGGGTGAGGTGTCCTATGCTCGATCCCTACGCGTTTCCGAAGCCAGCTATCAAAGCTCCCCGCGTATGCGGCGCCCCGTTGTGCGGGAAACCGCTGGCGTTGCTGAACAAGCGCGAGCTTTGCTTTACGTGCCAGAACCGTGCCCTGATGAGCCAATCCCTGGTGTCCGGCGCAGGCACCTCGGCGTACCGGACCGGCCGCCGCTAGCAAACCTCAAGCGCAGCAACGCACAAAGCACTCAGTCGCATGCATCGCCGCTTCTCTGTTGCCCGTCTGAAGGCGGAGAGGACGTATGCACCCCGCAAGCTATCAGTGCGCCGGCTGTTTTGAATGGGTTGAGACCACCGTGGACGAGTCCGGCGGCTCGCGCCAGCAATATGTGGAAGACTGCCAGGTCTGCTGCAAGCCGAACATCCTGACCATTCGCTGGGACCCATCCGGGCACGAGTACACGATTGCTGCCGAGCTGGAAAGCTAGTCCCGCCGCGGATGAGGTTCCGACCCACTGAACACAGAGCCGGGCAGGCGAGTATTCTTGAAACAGCAGACCTCATGGGACGCAATCTCTACATCCTTGCGGCAACACTCGGCACCCTGGCGCTGGTATCCATCGCTGTCAGCTTCACCAACATCGCCGGGCAGCCGGGGTCGCCGGGCGATAGCCTTCTCTGGCGCACCACGGGCATTGCCTTGCTCGCCGTGGCGCTGATTGTGGCGCTTGCCGGCATCTTGTCGACCTTGTTTGGCCAGGCCGAGCGCCGCGCCGAGGATGAGCGACGCGATCAGCGCAGAAGCCGGCGCTCCCAGCTGTAATCTCCGCGAACTTTGCACCGCTCTGGCGTCCATCCCCCAAACTAGGGATTGCCCTAGTACTTATCTGAATGGATAAAAAGGTAGATTGATCCGAGCGATGGAGCGGCATATGCCCCTCGCGGAAACGGAGTCTGCGCACGTCAGCAGCTACGGCCGCCTCCAAGAACGCCCGACCGGATCGTCGCTGCTCGACCGAGATCGAATTCGAGGTTGTGACCATGCCCAGGCCCGCATCATTCAAGTACTCCTACGTCGCACTCCACAGCATCCCCTATATTGAAGGCGAGGACGCCGCCAACGCAGGCCCCTGCGGTGGTGTCATTCCGCAAGGCGAAGTGGTGTGGACCGATCACCTGCATCAGCGCCATCCCTCCCAGGTCACAGCCTTCCACGAGCCCGTGGGCGTCGTCTGCCTGGATCCACGTTGGCTGGTGCCGCCGGAACTCTACCGCGGCGTGCAGCGCTAGCTCTCGGACGGGCTTTGGTCCCTGCTCAGAGACCCAGGCGACCGCTCACGGGAGCAGGCAGCAGGGTGATACGCTCACCTTCGATGAGACTCTTTGGGCTGCACGGCAGCCGCCTCGCTCCCCTGGCCTGCCTCGCCCTTTTGCCCGCTGCCGCTACGTCCGTTGCCGCCGCGCAGATGGACAGCGCCACCATCCAACAGGTGGAAGCCGCCGCCCAGAAGATCGTCAGCGAGAGCGGCTTGCCCTCCGCCTCGGTCGGGATCGCGCAGAACGGGAAGCCGGTCTACACCCACGCCTTTGGGCTCGCGCGCCTGCAGCCACCCGTGCCGGCCACCCCGGCGATGGCCTACCCCATCGGCTCCATCTCCAAGCAGTTCACGGCAACCGCCATTCTGCTGCTCCAACAAGACGGCAAACTGACCCTCGACGACCCCGTCGCCAGGTTCTTCCCGCAGCTGACCCGCGCCAAGGACGTCACCATCCGCAACCTGCTGACGCACACCTCCGGCTACCAGGACTACGCCCCGCAGGACTACACCATCCCGCGCTGGCTCAAGCCCGAGGACCCGCTCAAGATCGTCGAAGAGTTCGCCGGCAAGCCCCTCGACTTCGACCCCGGCACCGAGTGGCAGTACAGCAACACCAACTTCGAACTCGCCGCGCTGATCGTGCAGAAGGCCAGCGGCATGCCCTTCGCACAGTTCCTCCGCACCCGCGTGCTGGAGCCGGCCCACCTGCAAGGCGTGCTCAACCTTAATACCGACCGCGACCAGCTGCAGGTCTCCGGCTACATGCGCAACGCGCTCGCGCCGCTGCGCCCCGCTGCCATGGAGGCTCCCGGCTGGTACTTCGGCGATGCCGACCTCGCCATGCCCGCGAGTTCGCTGCTCACCTGGGACCTCACCTTCGTCAACCAAAGCCTGCTGACGTCGGCCAGCTATCACCAGATGGTCACGCCGTTCATCCTCAAAAACGGCACCGACACCCACTACGGCCTGGGCATCTTTGTGCGCACGCTGAATGGGCAGCTTGAAATCGAGCACTCCGGCGAGGTCGGCGGCTTTGTTGCCGAAAACATCGTGCTGCCGGCCCAGGGCATCGCGATCTCGGTGCTCACCAATCAGGAAGCCTCCGGCGCCGCCGCCGAGATCGGCCAGGCAATCCTCCCGCTCGTCCTTAAGGCCAGCAAGGCAGCCAGTCCCTCCGACGTAACCGCCGACGCGTTCACCCCGCACCTCCAGGCCATCCTCACCGGCCTGCTCCAGGGCAAAATCGACCGCAGTCTCTTGACCCCCGACGGCAACGCCTACTTCAACGCCGACGCCATCCACGACTTCCAGTCCAGCTTGGCGCCGCTCGGGTCGTTGAAAAGTGTCACCCTGGAGCACTCCGCCCTGCGCGGCGGCATGACCTTCGGCAGCTACAAAGCAAGCTTCTCCGGCGGCACCGACCTAGAAATCACCGTCTATCTGGAACCGGATGGCAAGATCGAACAGTTCCTCGTGGAAGGTAAGGAGTAACCCCGCCTGGTCAAATCGACCAACAACGTTCTTGAGGACACTCCCGGCTCTCTCAAAAGGACAAGTCAACATACCCGCGTTTGTAGGGACCTGAGACTTTCGTTCTGTGGTGACAAGCTAGATGGAACGCAAGCTCTGGCGATGAGGCGAAGCGTATGTGGACAAGATCCGCTCAGTTTTCTGCAATCTGTATATCTCTTTGGCTCTCGTGCATTCTGTCAGCAGTTCCAGTCTGCGATGCACAAGGCAGACCAGCAGAAGATTGCAAGTTTGCCTATGACGGTTTTGCGACTTCTCCTGGACAGAAGGTGCAGATTGCAGAAGTTAAAGGCCGATTCACAACTCAGCTTGAAGTTTGCGGTTCACCGAAGGGGTGTGTCGAGGCTCCTGTTGCTCAGGGAACACCTGTTCAGATTTACCGGCAAGAGGGGGCATGGACCTGTGGCTATGTTTCCGGACACGACGGAGCTGGACCGGCCTGGATTCGTACTGGCGCACTCTCCCTGGTCCGCTACAGTGACCATCCATCGCTCTCTGCATGGACAGGAACATGGGCAGGCGGGGAGGATCACGTAACAATTCGTCTAGCCGACACGCCGGGAGCATTACACCTAGCCGGAAGGGCGGTCTGGCAAGGTAGCTATACGTCGCACCTGGGAGACATGAAGGGCGTGGCCACACCAGTCGATAACCACCTTCACTTTCTGGAAGGAGGCCCAGGAAGTTGCAGCATCGATCTTGTTCTGCTCGACCGCTACATGCTTGCCGAGGATAACCAAGCCTGCGGTGGGCTAAACGCCCGTTTTCAGGGTATCTGGAAACGAGCAGGGCGGTAGTTCCGCCCGTAGGGCCTCATATCTCGCATTCGTGGAAGCCATCCAGCTGGACCGCCCCCTCGCCATAAACGACCGTGTCCCGTAGCGAACCTTTCCTCAACTTCCGCCAGCGGTGTTTCACAGAACTTTTTGCTTCTCACTTAACCCACACGACCATCCCAGAAATACTGATCGTGATCAGGACGCCCTTTGCTAGAACTGTTTGAATGGCTCCCGAACTGACTACTGCTCGACTGCGCCTGCGAAGATGGCGTGAAACGGACCTGGACGCTTTTGCGATCATGAACGCTGACGTAAGGGTCATGGAGTTCTTCCCCAAGACCCTTGACCGGTCGGAAAGCGATGCCCTTGCTGCACGGATCCGCTTGCAACTTGAAAAAAAGGCCTTCGGGTTGTGGGCAGTGGAGGTAGCGGGAGAGTGCCCGTTTATAGGATTCGCAGGTTTGTCAGAACCCATCTTCAAAGCGAACTTCACTCCATGTGTGGAGATTGGCTGGAGATTGGCACCCGCATATTGGAGAAAAGGCTATGCCCTTGAAGCATCCCAAAGGGTAATCTCGTACGCGTTTCACGATTTGAGCTTGTCAGAACTGGTTTCTTTCACTTCCGTCGCGAACCTGCCTTCCCAGAGACTCATGCAGCGACTTGGATTCACATCCTTGGCTTCGGAGAACTTCGACCATCCATCTCTGCCCGAGCGGCACCCCTTGAAACCACACGTCCTGTACCGGCTGAGTGCCCCAGGTCAGCTCGAAGCCCCTCTCTCCCCTCGATAGGTAAGGACAAGTCAGGTAACAACAAGTCGCAGTATAGGAAGGAATGCTTGATGTCTACCTGGCGAGTGAAGGTCGCGGATCCCTACCCTACTCAACAGAGCTTCGTTCCGGCTCCTAGCCCAGGGAGATCATCCCCTTGACCCGTGTCGCGACTTGGCTTACCCTACAATCTCGCGCAGTTTCGCGCCCGCACCTCCGTGCGCCCGGTGGCCTTCGCATCACACCCGGGCTGATCTACCAGGAGGATAAGCAAGGCTAGCGGTCACGAAGCATCGAGGCGAGACGATCTCCGGCAGTCCGCTTCCCGGCCGCCAAGCACTTGAGCACCACCTGCGAGTGCCGAGATCTTCCGCTCCCCAGCCCGGCTCCATGCAGGCTCTGTGCGCTCCAAACGCAACGTCGGTTTCACCCGCATCCGGCATCGGGCCGTATGCGACGGTTGCCGCCCGTACCCTTGGTTTCCAGGGCCTAGGCACAATATCTTCGCGCTTCACGCCGGCCACGAAGACGGCAGAGGTAAGGAGTACCCCATCATGTCGACCGTTATCCCCAGCGGCAAAGACATCCAGCGCAAGTGGTTTGTGCTGGACGCAGAGGGCAAGACCCTCGGCCGCCTCGCATCGGAGGCCGCACAGGTCCTCACCGGCAAGCGGAACCCGCTCTACGTCCCCTACATCGATATGGGCGACCACGTCATCGTCATCAACGCCGAAAAGATCCACGTCACCGGCATGCGCGCCGAGCAAAAGGTCTATCGCCGCTACACCGGCTTCCCCGGCGGCCTGCGTGAAGAGAGCTTCATCAAGCTGCTCGCCCGCCGTCCCGAGAAGATCCTGGAAGAGGCGATCAAGGGCATGCTGCCCAAGAGCAAGCTCGGTCGCCAGATGGCTACCAAGCTCAAGGTCTACAAGGGCAAGGATCACCCGCACCACGCACAGCAGCCTGTCGCGCTCGAACTGCGCGGCTAAGTCCTGAGGTAGGTCAGGGCTTCAGCCCTGACATCAAGCGGCACAAGGTTTCAGGGGCTTTAGCCCCGGGCGAAGAGCCCAAAAAGGGATAACGATGGCAGATCTGATTCAGTACTACGGCACCGGGCGGCGCAAAAGCGCCATTGCCCGCGTGTTCCTCCGGCCCGGTTCGGGCGAGTGGAAGGTGAACGGCAAGAGCTTTGAAGAGTACTTCGTGACGCCCGCCCAGCGCGCCGCCGCGAAGCAGCCCTTCGGCATCGCCGACATCAACGAGACCTTCGATGTCTACACCACCGTCAAGGGCGGCGGCGTCAACGGCCAGGCGGATGCGGTCAAGCTCGGCATCGCCCGCGCGTTGATGGAGTTCAACATTGAACTGCGCAAGACCCTCAAGGCTGCTGGCTTCGTGACGCGCGACTCGCGCGGCAAGGAGCGCAAGAAGTACGGCCAGAAGGGCGCCCGCGCTCGGTTCCAGTTCAGCAAGCGGTAGCGCTTGCGAGTGCTCAGGTCTCGGTGCTCAGTGCTCAGTTTTGTTCTTCGAACTGAGCACCAGGCGCTGAGCACTGAGCACCCCGTTTCACCCACCAGCACCGCGCCGGTGGCCCCGCAGTAAATCTCCCAACCCAGGGATCAATCGTCTGTCGCCAAGGGCTTTGGCTCGTCCGAAGCCCGGTCTCACAGACAGCGATGCCCAGATAAGGATTCACCCATGGCAAGCATCACTATGAAGGAGCTGCTCGAAGCGGGCGTTCACTTCGGTCATCAGACCAAGCGCTGGAACCCCAAGATGAAGGAATACATCTTCGGCGAGCGCAACGGCATTTACATCATCGACCTCCAGAAGACCCTCAAGATGTTCAAAGAGGCGTCCAAGTTCGTCAGCGATCTGACCTCCACCGGCAAGCTCGTGCTGTTCGTTGGCACCAAGCGCCAGGCGCAGGATGCGGTGGCCGAAGAAGCCAACCGTGCAGGTATGCCGTACATCAACTCGCGCTGGCTGGGTGGCCTGCTTACCAACTGGGTGACCGTGCAGAAGTCCGTCAAGCGTCTCCAGGAGCTCGATGACATGGCGACCGACGGCCGCTATGACCTCCTCACCAAGAAGGAAGTCATCAAGCTGGAGCGCGAGCGCAAGGCGCTTTCGACCTCGCTGAGCGGCATCAAGAGCATGCGCCGTCTCCCCGACGCGATCTTCGTGATCGATTCCAACAACGAAGCCATCGCTGTCTCCGAGGCCCGCAAGCTCGGCATCCCGGTCGTCGCCGTGGTCGACACCAACTGCGATCCCACCGTGGTCGATTACGTGATCCCCGGCAACGATGACGCGCTGCGCGCCATCCGCCTGTTCACGACCAAGATCGCCGACGCTGCTTTTGAAGGCACGCAGATGATCTCCGACAAGGCCTTCTCCAACGAGTACGCTGACGTCCAGCCGATCGCCCCGGAAGCTCACCTCGTGGGCGAGGATGAGGCTGATCTGCCGCTGCACGAGGGTCGCATCTCGGCCGGCGCCGCTGCCGAATCGGTCGACGAAGACCCCGAAGAAGAGACCATCGACCTCAACGCTGCCCTCGGTGGCGGTATCCGTAAGGCCCCGGCCGCGGAAACCGAACCCGAGCCAGCCCCCGCCGAAGCCACGGCATAACTTCGAGCTCCGCACTCGATTCACCGACGGGCGCGGGCTTCGGCTCGCGCCTGTTTTTCGAAGGAGCACATCATCAACCCGAAGAAATCTGCATTGTTGGTCGGCGCATCCACGGTTTCCCTGGCTGCGCTCATTGTGGTCAAGATGGTTGCACTGGACTGGGCCGGCCGTAAGCTGCAAAGCCGGTTTGGGCGCCCCTAAACCACCGGTCCGATCACAGGATTTTGTCGATGCGCGTTACTCCCACGAGAGGTCGCGCCACAGAAAAGGAAAAAAGCACAAATGGCTGACACCGCTACCCCCACCAAGATCGACGCGAAGCTCGTGAAGGAGCTCCGCGAAAAGTCCGGCGCGCCCATGGGCGACTGCCTCAAGGCCCTCCAGGAAGCCAACGGCGACATGGAAAACGCCTTCGTCGTGCTGCGCAAGCGTGGCATGGCCTCGGCCGCCAAAAAGGCGTCCCGCACCACCAACGAAGGCGCGGTCGGCACTTACATCCACGCCGGCGGCAAGATCGGCGTCCTGATCGAGCTCAACTGCGAAAGCGACTTCGTCGCCCGCACCGAGGACTTCCAGGACCTTCTGAAGGACATCGCCATGCACATCGCCGCGGTTGACCCCCGCTACGTGAGCAAGGACGAAGTCACCCCGGCCGACATCGACCGCGAAAAGGAGATCTACCGCGCCCAGGCTGCGGCCTCCGGCAAGCCCGCGAACATCATTGAGAAGATGCTCGAAGGCAAGATGGGCAAGTTCTACGAGGAGGTCTGCCTCCTCGAGCAGCCCTTCATCAAGGAGCAGTCCCTCACCATCAGCCAGCTCATCGCCCAAAAGGTAGCCAAGCTCGGCGAAAACATCTCCGTCCGCCGCTTCGCCCGCTTCAAGGTAGGCGACCCCAGCTTCACGGTAGCTTCGACCAAGGTCTCAACCGAGCCCGAAGCGCAGGCGTAAACCTCAGCCAGAGGACTACACCGAGCCCGGGCGAAAGCCCGGGCTTTCTTTTGCTTAAAGACTCAGGAAGCCACAATGAACCAGCTAGACAAAGAGGCCGCCATCCAACAGGCAAGTGCGGAAGCTATCAAGGCAGTTGCCGCTACTCTCAAGATCGAACCCACCCTGGCCTCCATCAAACCGGCCTTGGGATACGCAATGGGTCTGGACGTAGTCACGCTCTACAAGATATCTCTTCAGTTCGGTATTGAGGCAGATCAGTGCTTTGCTCACGGAGCATATTTTGCAAGCTGTTTGCTCACGGCTGCAGGCATAGAAGCTTTCCTCACCCTTATGGCTCTGCAAGAAGAACAAGCGGTATCAACTACGGCGACATACAGGGGGTTGAAGAAGCCGTCAAAGACTTATAAGGATGTGGTCGCGGAGTTCACTCTAGACAGATTGATCAAAACATCCAAAGAGCTTGGCTGGATTCCGTCTCATATTGTCAATCAGGCCCTCTTGCAAGCAGTGACGACTGACTTCCCGAAGTTTGCTGAGACGGTATACCCAAAGTGGACTTCACACCAAGTGCGAGAAAAGGTTGACGCTCTTGCACAAGATCCGGGAACTGAGATGCTGAAAGTTCTTCAGGATATGCGCAACCTAGTTCACGCGCCGCGTTGGCTAAAACACAATAGTGTTCTTAACGAGATCGAATTTGAGCAGAACTGCAAACTCGCGGTACTGGTGGGCAGAGAGATCGCTCAATGCATTTCCGTGCGCATCACACAGCAATTCCAGACTAGCCTAGCGAGTTTACAAAGCTTCGAGAGCATGCCCGAACAAGCTAAGGCTCGTGTCCGCGAGATGCTGTTGGCTGGAATTGAACAAATGAAAGAGGGCTAACCCCCATGCAGTACATCGACAACATTCCCGTCTTCGGAGAACACGAGGCCAACACGCTTGAGCAGGCTCGCCTATGCGCGCGCGAGGCCGACCACTTCGCGCTGATGGCCGACGGCCACCTCGGTTACGGCGTGCCCATCGGCGGCGTCATCGCCTCGGAGTCGCGCATCAGCCCCACTGCCGTCGGCTTCGATATCGCCTGCGGCAACAAGGCCGTACGCCTCGACATGCCCGGCAGCGAACTCCGCGCCAACATCCACCGCATCATGGACGATATCTGGCGCACGCTGAGCTTCGGCGTCGGCCGCAAAAACAACGAGCGCGTCGAGCATTCGATGTTTGAGCGCAACGACGCGCTTGGCCGCAACAGCGGCAACGGCCACCCCGGCTGGGACACCGAAGCGGCAAAGCCCATCAAGCGCAAGGCCGAAGCCCAGCTCGGCACCATCGGCAGCGGCAACCACTACGTCGACCTCTTCACCGACGAGCACGATCGCGTCTGGATCGGCGTGCACTTCGGCTCACGCGGCCTCGGCCACGGCATCGCCACGTGGTTCCTCAAGGCCGCGGGCGCCAAGGACGGCATGATGGTCGACCCGGTGTTCCTCGACGTGACTTCCGACCTCGGCGCGCAGTACATCGCGGCCATGCAGCTCGGCGGAGCCTACGCGTACGCCGGCCGCGACTGGGTCTGCTCGCGCATCGCCAGACTGCTCGGCGCGGAGATCCAGGACGAAGTGCACAACCACCACAACTACGCGTGGCTGGAAAAGCACAACGGTCGCGAGCTCTGGGTCTGCCGCAAGGGCGCCACACCGGCCTTTCCCGGCCAGCGCGGCTTCGTCGGCGGCACCATGGGCGAGCAGTCCGTGATCCTCGAGGGCATCGCGCCCGATCTCACCACGGCGGAAGGCCGCGCGGTCGACGCCGAGCAGAAGGCTTCGCTCAACTCCACCGTCCACGGCGCCGGCCGCGTGATGGGCCGCAAGCAGGCCGCCGGCGTGCGTGACCGCAAGACCGGCGCCATCAAGCGCGAGGGTTTGGTGAAACCGGAGATGATGCACGACTGGCTGCAGCGCTCAAACGTCGTGCTCAAGGGTGGCGGGCTTGATGAGTCGCCGCACTGCTACAAGCGCCTCGGTGAGGTGATTGCGGCGCAGGGCAAGACCATCCGCGTCCTGCATACGCTTACGCCCGTGGGCGTAGCCATGGCCGGTGCGGACGAGTTCGACCCCTACAAGGACTGAGCGCATCTCGCCCAGATCGTCAGGCACAGGATGGAAGACCCAACGCACGATCGGGTCTTCCTCCCCAGCCGGGTTCAAAATGTTTCGCCCATGCTTACTGCTTGTCATACACGTACACCTGTTTGGTCTGTTCGCCGCTTCGCTGCGCTTCAATCGTCATCGTCTTGCCGTCGGCACTTAGATTCAGCGTGTCGTGCTCCAACACTGTGCCGTTCAGCTTGTCCACTTCATGGATCGTGTTTGACCCCGCGGAGGTCATGCTCACGGTCATTCCCTCCTCCGGATGCGGCCCTTGCTCGGTGGCAGGCGTGCCGTCCAGTTTGGCGGTCAGGCTCGACTTGCTCATGGGATAGGTGAACGTGATCGAGTCCGCCGTGGCTTCCACCTGGGCCACGCCGTGCGAACTCGACGTCACCTTCGTGTTCTGCCACTTGCCCGTCCATGCATCGCCGCTGCCCGCCGCGATCTTCTTGTACTGCTCCGTGTCGTGAAACGGCGTTCCATCGGCGGCCTTGCCGGTTTCCACTACGTTCATGGTCTTGCCGTTGTCAGCGAGCGTGCGATCCACCTGTGCTAGTTCATCGCCGCCAGCTTTGAACACCGTGTGCATCGTGGTCGGGTCCACCCGCACGCACGACATCATGCGCCCGCCCGGCATGGGGTAGTCCGCGCCGTCACACGCAAAGCTCAACGTGATGCCCGAAGTCGCCACGGTGTACTTGCCATCAGCGCTTTGACTCAGTGTGTCCACGGCTCCCGTGCGCTTGCTCTTGGCGTCGTTCAGCTTCCACGTGCCGTTCCAGGGGCTATCCGCTGCGTGGCACAGGGTGGTGCAAGTAGCGGCAAACACCGTTAACAACAAGACGTTCTTGTTCATGTGATCTCCCGACGTAACCATCGTCCTTCAAGGTGCCCCTACGTTGTACGCGTACCGGGGCATTCAAGAAATCGTCGATGGACTACAAACGCCGGATCCGCGACGAACTCCTCGCTCGCTTTCGTCCACACCCGTTGTCCCTCTTTTCGCGTTTACGACGCATAGGTCAGTGAGGCCGTTCGCGGCTCCCTCGTTCCCGGCGGTGCTCGTCGCCGTGGCAGACAGGGGGACGCAACCCTTATGCCGGAAAGGAGTCCTGCAATGTCAGAGAACTGGATCGCTCTTGGTCTTTTGCCGCTTCTGTTTGTGTTGGTGGTTGTTGTGGAGTGCGGCCGCCTGCATTGCGCGCGGCGTGTGCAGCGCCGTATCGGCGATTCGCTCACGCTATACCCGCGCAGCTCCGATGTTTTGTGAAACGGCCGCTTAAACCACCAGACATTTGCAAGCCCACGCCCCCTAACACGCAGGAAAAAGGAGACACCCCCATGTCGGACACCACAATCGCCATCATCATTCTTCCGTTCCTCGTCGCCCTCACTGTCGCCCTGGAGTGCACGCGTATCGGCTGCTCCAGGATCATCCGCAGGCTGCGCGAACCAAGGGCTGAAACGTCGCATATGCAGGCTCAGGATTGAGCTGAGCACGTTGACATCACGAAGACCTCGCCGCCGGACGAGGTCTCCTTTTGCCCGGCAGATGTGCGAAGGGTGAAGCGACACACTCGCCAGGTGTGGCGTACGCCCGCTACCATGGCACGCGATGTCCACCGCCCGCCGGCTCACTCTCAGCAAAGCCTTCATGCCACTCATGCTGCTCATTTGCAGCCGCAATGCGGTGCCGCAACAAACCGCAACGCCGCAGGCCCCCGATTGGGCCCTGCCCGCGTCCGCGACGCACACGCAAGTCGCCCCGCCATCCGGCTTCCATCGCCCTGCCCGCGTCGACAACACACCGCTCGGCCTCTTCCAGGCCCAGGCCGACATCGGCGGCGCCCTCGTCCCCGGCAGCTCAAGCTACAACTCCACAACGAAGCAGTACACGATCACCTCCGCCGGCTATAACGTCTGGTACACCCGCGACGAGTTCCGCTATGTCTACAAGAAGATCTCCGCGGGCGACGTCTCCCTCGCCGCCGACATCGCCTTCCCCGACCCCAACGGCTACGGCGACCGTAAAGCCGTGCTCGTCATCCGCCAGTCGCTCGACGACGACAGCCCGGAAGCCGTCGTCGCGCTCCACGGCGGCGGCATGATCCACCTCGCGCACCGCGACCAACCCGGCATCCGCATGAGGGACATCGAGTTCCGCATGGGCGAACGCGGCCCCCTCCCCAACAACCCCGACCACCTCGTCCCGCTCATCGCCAAACGCATCGGCATCGAAAAGCACGGCGACAACATCACCCTCTACGTCAGCCTCACAGGCGAACCCATGCACGCCTTCGGCCCACCCATCCCCCTCCACTTCGAAGGCCCCTTCTACGCCGGCATAGGCTTCTGCTCCCACCTCCCCACCACAACCGACACCGCCGTGCTGTCCAACGTCGTGCTGGAAAACACCGCCGGCAAGGTGGAGTAAGGCGCTTCTAATCCAGTTCAGAGCCCATCGGCCGCGCTCCGCAGGCAAGAAGAAAACGCGCTGTCGCCTCAAACTCCGAGGGCAATCGTGTTGCATCCTCGGGATCCCCCTCAGGCACGTACAGCACGATGCCCTGGCGCGCCCGTGTCAGCAAAACGCGATAGGCATTGCGCCGGAACGCCTGTTGCGTCTCGCTCTTCACTAGCGTCCATTTCGAGGATTTCCCAAGGTGCAGCTTACGTACCAGCCACTGCCCATCCGCTTCTGACCAGATGAAGTCTCCTCCCCAACAAAGACCGATCCAATCCAGTTCCAGTCCCTGAATCTCGAACTCCGTGGCGAAGACCTCAAGCTGGTTGCTTGAGCGAACATCCGTGGCAGGTGCCAAATACCAATGCTCCCAAGGGTAGTTGCCGTGAAAAGCAGAGTCCGGCTCAAGACCCTCAGCGCGAAGCCGTGCCGCACGGGACGATCCAACAAGGCCGCATCGGCTGGCACCCAGCGTGTGATGACGCAGCAAACGGCGCGCCTGTTCCAGTGATCGGGTGATGAGTATGGGGAACGTCTCCTGCGCCTTGAGTGCCGCTGCCTCTTCGGCCCTTCCCTGGAGGACGAGATTGGCCCACTCTGCATAGGCTGCTGCGCGCAAGCTGCGCACGGACACATGGAGATGCAAACGCGCGTCCGGGATCACCGAAAGTTGAGAGGCAACCGCATGCTCCAACAAACGCGTTCCCGCCACGGACGCTCCTCCATGCAGTGCTTCAGGGGAAACACGGACCGACCACTGCTTCGCTGCTCCGGAAAGAGCACGTCCCCACTCGGCCAAACCCGCTTCGCCGCTGTTGATCTCCTGGCCACCGCCAACCAGCGCGATCACGACAGCCCAGTCTGCATGCCGCTCCATGATGCGCAGCAGCATCTCGGGTTCGGAGTAATTGCGTTTGAACTTCGCATTGTTTTGCTCGCGGTCCCACGCCCGTTGCGCCTCATCGAAGATGATCACGTGATTGGAAGGAGCCGCCTCAGACTTCCGGTCGGCGTATTCCGAGGCGAACATGTGCACATTCTCCAGTAACGCCTTGGCTCGGATCTTGGCTTCCATGGCGCGCACGTTGTGGGTTTCGCGGTGATTGCGCGCGAACACCTCCTGCAGAACGCTCACCAAAGGTCCATTGCCAGACATGAAGTGAATCGGATCCGCTCCACCCAACGTGCTAAACGCAAGATTCAGCCCAACCAGCGTTTTTCCCGACCCGGGAACACCTGTGACGAAACAGATGGCAAAGCGGTGGTTTGCACGAGCTTCATCGATCACCGCCGCAATGGATCGGGAAAGCTCCTCCACATCATGGCGAGCTGCCCGTGCATGCGCGATCTCGCGTACTTGCAAGCCGTTCTGCAAAGAGCGGGCTGCATCGATGATTGAGGGCACAGGGCGGTACTCTCCCTCGTCCCAAACCACCGGGTCCAACGGCACGCCGGTGTCGCTGACCGCAAACAGCTGAAGCCGCATCGCGAGATCAGCCCACGCAATCTGCTCCACAGGTGAGATCCAAAAAGCAGGTGCCTCGCGAATAGGCAAGAACTGCTGCGTACTCACACGACGCGAACCTCGCACCGGCGCAAGGACGAGCGGAACAATCTTTCGCCCGGAAGACGGCTCGTGAAAGTAGTGCAACAGCAAGCCATATTCTTCGACTTGCTCTGCCGCTTGCGGCCCTGCTGACGAGCTCTTCATCTCCAGGAGAACGATCGTGCCGCCGGCCAGGAGCACGACATCGATGCGCTTTCCTTTGCGCGGAATTGGGAACTCGAGAAGCACGGTCCAGTTCGCGCACGAAGCCGTGTGCGACACCACAGCTCCAAGTTGTTGCTGAAGGCGAACGATGTCCGCGACCCACGCCTTTACCTGGTCCGCCGTAAGCGAGGTAAAGCCAGCCTTCGCATACTGGATGCTAAGCCGTCCTGTTAGCTCAGACTCTGAAGCGACAAGGAACTCGGAAAGGCTTGCGCGATAGAAGGCCGACATGCCGCGCCAGGATAGCAGTGCTTGATCTCAGCCCCAATCCCACGGCCGGTATTGTCTTCTCGTCCACCGGACATCGTCCTGAGCAGGACCCGCCACCGACATCCACCTAGTACTCGAGCAATACGGGCGGGCTCACAAGCATCTTCCTCAGAGTGCACCGATAATACAAAGTGACAGAGGTTTTTATGGCACCGAAGCGCGAAGAAAAGAAACGGATGGGCAAAAAGCACCGCCAGGCGAGCACCCGCCCCAAACTGGGCAAAGGACCCGCGAAAGGTGCACGCAAAGGCTCCGCCGTCACTGGCGCCGTTTCGCCCAAGCAGCGCAAGCAGATCGCCGCCAAAAAGGCCGCGGCTGAGAAAGCCAGGCTCATCCCTACGCGGAGCCCTGAGAATGAGCACAGGGTCATCGTCGGCGACATGGATGACGCCGCGCCGCGCAGCAAGCGTGCCGATGCCCGCGCCGCACTCGCCAGCCGTGCCCCGGCCGCGACCAGCAACCAGCTCGGCGCAGCCGCCCCCAAGCACGACGAGCCGCTGGTCGCCATCTGCGGCCGTCCCAACGTCGGCAAATCCACCCTCTTCAACCGCTTCACCGGCACCCGCCGCAGCATCGTCGGCGACGAGCCCGGCATCACCCGCGATCGCATCTATGGCGAGGTCGAATGGGGCGGCCGCATCGTCCGCCTCGTCGACACCGGCGGCGTCATCCCCGACGACGAAGCCCTGATCCCGAGCGAGATCTTCAATCAGGCCCGTGTCGCTCTCGACGAAGCCGATGCCATCATCATGGTCATCGACGGCCGCACCGACATCACCGCTGCCGACCAGGAGTTTTCGCGCATCCTCATCCGTGGCGGCAAGCCCCTCTTCCTCGCCGTCAACAAGATGGACACCGCGCAGCTCGAGGCCGGCGCGGAAAACTTCCGCACCCTCGGCTTCCGCAATGTCTTTCCCGTCTCCGCCGAGCACGGCTCCGGCATCGGCGACCTCCTCGACGCCGTCTGGGAAGTCCTCCCCGCTCCATCCACAACCGAACAATCGGGTGCCCCATCTTCGGCTCAACTTCGCAACGGCGAAGACGAGACTAAGGTGGGTTCGGACGTCAACGAAGGCCACCCAGCCCCCGAAGACGAAGAGCCCGAAGAGATCCTCGACACCCAATCCAACGAGGCCGAAGAAGACGAAGGCGATCTCCTCGGCGACCGCGCCGTACTGGAACCACGCGCCGTCCTCGAAGACCTCCTAGAAGGTGAAGCCGCCACCGCCGACGAACCCGCCGGCGTCGACGCCCCACCGATCGGCAAACCTGACCACGAGCCGCCCACCGGCGGCACCGGCAAGGAGCCGAACACGAACGGAGCCGGCCGCACCAAGCGCACCGAGGCCGCCCCCGAGCGCTCACGCGTCAAGACCGTTATCTACAGCGCAGCAAAGGAGCTCGGCATCACGGAAGCCGAGATCGCCGAACTAGGCCTCGACGAAGAAGAAACGCAGGAGCGCAAACTCCGCACCCACGGCGAGCACATCCAGCGCGAAACCAAGATCGCCATCATCGGCCGCCCCAACGTCGGCAAATCCACCCTCCTCAACGCCCTCACCGGTACCAACCGCGCCATCGTCTCGCCCATTGCAGGCACAACCCGCGATGCCGTCGACGAGGTCGTCACCCGCGACAACCACGACTTCCGCTTCATCGATACCGCCGGCATCCGCCGCAAAGGCAAGACCACGCAGATGGCCGAAAAACTCTCGGTCATCATGAGTCGCAAGCACCTCGAAGCCGCCGATGTCGCGCTGCTGATCATCGACGCCACCGAGGGCGTCACCGGCAACGACGCCACCATCGGCGGCTACGCGCACGAGAGCGGCCGCAGCGTCATCATCATCGTCAACAAGTGGGACCTGGTCGCACCTCCAAGATCAAAACTCAACGCCGACGGCACCCGCCCGTTTGACGGAAAACCTCCGGCCGACAAAAAGGTCTTTGAGGAGCAGGTTCGCGATTCCCTCAAGTACCTCGACTACGCGCCGTTGCTCTTCATATCGGCAGCAGAGGGAAAAGGTTTAGAGGAAGTTTTCAAAAAAATTGAACTCGTCGCCCGCGAGCGCCGCAAACGCATCTCCACCGGCAACATGAACCGCTTCCTCGACAAGGTCGACTTCGGCCGCGCCTCGGTCCCCATGAACAAGCGCGTCCGGATTTACTACATGACCCAGGCTGCCGTCGCCCCACCCACCTTCGTCCTCTTCACCGACCGCGACGTCAAACTCCACTTCAGCTACGAGCGCTTCCTTTCCAACGAAATCCGCAAAACTTTCAAATTCATCGGCAGCCCCATCTGGTTCAAAATCAAAGCCCGCAACAAGAAGAAGGAAGAGTAGACGGAGTGTAAAGGGTGGTTTTACACTCGTTCCGTGATCCGGTCGTTTGCGCACGCGGTTTGGAGAAGTTCTTCACAACCGGCAGCAA
This sequence comes from Granulicella sp., assembly GCA_965198515.1. Taxonomy (GTDB): domain Bacteria; phylum Acidobacteriota; class Terriglobia; order Terriglobales; family Acidobacteriaceae; genus Granulicella. The sequence continues at coordinate 61,533 of CBDAPO010000006.1, forward strand.
AGCCGGTATCCCTCCAAAGTTTGAGGACAAACTCCGCGTACAACTAGGTCTGCTGAACGTGGCGACAACTCCGAATCAACTTGATCTGCCTGGATACGATCTCCATCCGCTCAAGGGCGAACTGGAAGGCCACTGGGCCATCAAGGTGAACGCGAATTGGCGCCTTACCTTTCGGTTCATCGGCGAGGATGCCGAGATCGTTAATCTGCAGGATTATCACTAGAAAGGAGGCATCGCGATGATCATGCACAACGCACCGCACCCCGGCGAAATCCTCCGCGAGTGGATGGCCGACGATCTCACAGTGTCATCCCTTGCAACTCACCTGGATGTTTCGCGAGTCACCCTCAGCAAAATCCTGAACGGCAACAGTGGCATCACGGCCACAATGGCCTTCAAGCTCGCGGAAGCCTTTCCTAAGACCACACCCAAGCTGTGGATGGATCTGGAAACGCAGTACGAACTCAGCGAAGCGCAACGGGCGCACCGCAAACACATCGCGCCCGTAAGAGCAGCCTGATCCATGCAGATGACGCGAAGGAAGCTCGCCAAAGTTCTCGCGCAAGTCTCCCTCGGCACAGCCGCGCACCCACTCTTCGCAAAAGCCCTCCCCAGCAACATCGCCCGCCGCTTCTCCGTCATGCTCTGGACGCTCCAAAAGCAAGCCACCTTCGACCAATCCCTGGAAATCGTCGCTGCAGCCGGCTATCAAGGCATAGAGCTCGTCGGCGAGTTCCACAACTGGACCCCCACCCAAACCCAACAAACCCTCTCCCGCCTACGCTCCCTCAACCTCACCATCGATGCAGCCAGCGGCGTGAAAGCCGGTTTCGCCGACCCCACCCAAACCGCCGCCTTTCTCACCCAATTCACCGCCCACCTCAACGCCCTCGAAACCCTCGGCTGCCCCCAGGCCATCCTGCTCTCCGGCCCCACCGTCCCCAGCATCAGCCCCGCAGCGCAGCTCCAAACCGCCACCGACAACCTCAAACAAGCCGCCGACCTCGCCGCCAAGCGCAACATCGAGGTTCTCATCGAGCCCATCGATCCGCTCGAACAACCCACGATCTGGCTCCAGTCCGTCGCCCAGGCCTTCCCCCTCGCCCGTGCCGTCAACCGCCCCAACCTCAAGGTCCTCTACGACCTCTTTCACGAGCAGCGCGCCTTCGGCAACCTCATCGAAAAGCTCGAACCCAACCTCGACCTCATCGGCCTCATCCACGTCGCCGACGTCCCCGGCCGCCACGAACCCGGCACCGGTGAAATCGACTTCGGCAACATCTATCGCAAGCTCGCGCAACTGCACTACAGCCGCTGGATCGCCATGGAGTTCTACCCCACGCAGGAGCCAACCACGACGCTCCGCACCGCCCGCCTGGACGCGCTGGCAGCCTTTCAGCATTAGCGCGACAACGGGTTCCTCACTGCCTGCAAGCTTCCAACAAGACCCTGTCGTTGTGTGACGACACTTCCCCGCAAATCACTTGCAGCGCTTCCTCCCGGGCCGCACTCTCGGGACGGCAGAACGTGCCTGCAGCTGCTGGATCCGGAGGAAGTCTTGTCCAAACACCTGGTTACCTTCTTCGCTCTTCTGCTCTGTTTCACCCTTGCCGGCCAGCAAGCCGCGTTCGCCTCAGCAGATGCCGCGGCGACGCCGCTGTTGGTGCAATCGCAGCTCGCCAAGCGCGGCGTGGGACACGGGGTCAAGCTCATTCGCGCCGACGGATCGGAGATCAAGGGCCGTATCGTCAGCCTCGGGAAAAGCTCTGTCGATCTGCAACCCAAAGGCGCCACCACCATCAGCACGGTTCCTTACGCCGAAATCGCCAGGGTCAAAGGCCCCGGTCTCAGCACCGGCGCCAAGGTCGGGATCGGGGTCGGCATTGGCGTCGTTGTGACTGTTGGCATCCTTGCCATCGCCATCAATCACGAACTCAACAAGCCCTGGGGCTTCTAGGCGAGCCCCACAGCATCCAACCAGCCATGGCGCAAGACGACCCCTTTCACCTCCAGCGCTTCCTCGACGCGCAGGCCGACACCTACATCCAGGCCCACGCTGAACTCGCCGCCGGCCAAAAGCGCTCGCACTGGATGTGGTTTATCTTCCCGCAAATCGCCGGCCTGGGCTCCAGTCCCACCGCGCAGCGCTACGCCATCGCCGACCTGCCGGAAGCGCGCGCCTACCTGCAGCATCCCGTGCTCGGTCCCCGCCTTCTTGACTGCACCACGCTGGTCAACGGGGCAGGCAAGCCCGTGTCCGCCATCTTCGGCTACCCCGACGATCTGAAGTTTCACTCCTCCATCACGCTGTTCGCGCAGGCGGCTGCCGAATCACCCAACGTCTTCACCGAAGCTCTGACCAAACACTTCAACAGCAACCCCGACGGGAACACCCTCGCGCGCCTTCGGTAAGCGCGGCTCCCATACACTAAGCATCGGCCCCATGGGCGCCTTTCCCTGATGTCCGCCACACCTCGCAGCCGCACCGGTTACCTGCCCAGTCTCGATGGCTGGCGCGCGGTCGCCATCCTTTCAGTCATCGCCGTTCATGACCACCCCTACGTCGTGCACGGTCACTCGCTGCGGCTCTTGCAGAACTACGGCTCGCTCGGCGTTGTGCTCTTCTTCGCCATCAGCGGCATCCTCATCCCGTGGCGCATCCTGGAAGAAGAAGCCCTCACCGGCCGTTTTCATCTCAAGCTCTTCTACATCCGCCGCCTGTTTCGTATTCAGCCCGCGGCCATCGCGTACCTTGCTCTCATCGCGGCCCTGGCGCTTGTCGGTGTCTTCCAAATCTCCTGGAAGCACTGGACCGGCGCGCTGCTGATGTATGAGAACTTCCTGTATCGCGACGACCTCAACAACTGGACCTATGGCTACTTCACCGGGCACTTCTGGACGCTGGCGGTTGAAGAGCACTTTTACCTCCTCATCTCGCTCGCGCTCTTCTTCTTTCGCCGCCATCGACTGCGCAACTTCGCCATCGCACTGGTCGTACTCAAGTGCGTCCAGTTCGTTCTGCAGCACCACACACCGGATCCCCTGTTGCGCCGCACCTACTGGCAGGCGCAGGTGCTGCTCTGGCCCACCACGGTGGCCATCGCCTTACGCCACCCTGCCATCCGCGCCTGGGCGGGGCGCTGGCTCACGCCCGCAACCATTTTCGCTATCACTGCCGCGCTCGGCGCCGTGGCCTACCATCGCTCCCCGAACTGGCTGCTCAACGTGCTGGAGTACGCCTTTACGCTCTGGATCGCTGCGACCATGCTGCACCCGCACAGCCTGTCCACCCGCGTGCTCGAATGGCCCCCGCTGCGCTTCATTGGCCGCATCTCTTACAGCCTGTACCTGTGGCACGTCCTCTTCTTCAACGCAGACTCGCTCGTCCACGTGCACTCCCACGTGCTCGCGGTCCTTTCCGGCCCGCACCTCAAGTACCTCTCCGCAGTCACGGCCGCACTGACCAGCTACTTCCTGCTGGAAAAACCCTTCATCCGCCTCGGCCATCGTCTCGCGCCGCCCGCCACGGCCGGGCACCCCGACCTCCGCAACGAGCCCACGCTGACCCCAGGACCACAGGCCTCGCTGGCCCGCTCCTAGCGCTGCGCGGCCAGTTGCTTCAACTGCGTCCGCATCTGCGCCAGCTGCGCGGTTGAGACGTACTGCCCATCGGCAATCACCGCCACAATAGAGCGCGTGTTGCGGATATCCATCAACGGGTTCTTCTCCAACAGCACCAGGTCAGCCAGCTTGCCCGGCGCCACCGCCCCCAGGTCCGCCGTGCGATGCAGAAACACCGCCGGGTTGATCGTCGCCGTCTGCAACGCCTGCAACGGCGTAAACCCCGCCGCCACAAACCGCTCCAGCTCACGGTGCAGGCTGATCCCCGGCAACACATCCACGCCCGCCGGCGTATCCGTCCCCGCAAGAAACGGCACCCCCGCCACCTGCAGCCGGTGCACGATTCCCAACTCATGCTCCACAAAGCGCTCCCGCACCGGCAGCGGGTCCGTGTCCAGCGACCCCGCAATCCCCTTCTGCATGCGCGGCCACATCGTGTTCACCCAACTCCGCGGTGCATACGCCAAATCAGGGTCCTGGCGATAGTCGATCGCATCCACCAGCCACTGCCCGCGCTCCCAGAACAACGTCGGGCACTGCCACACATGCTTCGCCGCAATCAGCGCGACGATGCGTTGCTCGCGCGCAGGGTCATACGCCGCCAACAGCTTGCCGACCGTCTTCGTCCCCGCCTTATCCCCATAGCTGCCCTTCAGATACGCATCCTGGTCCGGCGAGCTCGCCTCAAAGATCCCGATCAGGTGCTCAAACGTCCTCTGCCCCGCGTTGATCGCCTCCGCCGCGCGGATCGCATCCGGCACGTGGCCCTCAAACTCGATGCCATCCTTCTTGGCCTCATCCGCAATGGCGAAGTACGCCTCACGCGGCACCCCGCTCTGTACCTTGATGAAGTCCACGCCGCGGCCGTGCAGCATGTCCACCGCCGCGCGCCCGCTCTGCGGCGTCGTAATCGCAATCGCCGCCTTGTAGGTCGTCGTCGGCCCATCCAGCATCGGCCCCGCCACCACCATGCGCGGCCCCATCTGCGCATGCCGCGCCACCGCCGCACGCGCCGCCAGCACCGGGTCCAGCGCACTGCCCATATCGCGAATGCCCGTGATGCCAAACGCCACAAACATCGGCAGGATCAGGTCATTGCCATCCTGCGCCGTGCGATCGAAGAAGACATGCGTGTGCATGTCCCATAGGCCCGGGATCAGGTACGCCCCATGCGCATCCACCACCGTCCCGCCGCTCCGCACGGGCTCTTTGCCGCTGCCAACAGAGACGATGCGATTGCCCTGGATCACCACCGTGCTCTCAGCATGCAGCTGCCCATTCCTTACATCGACCACCGTCGCGTGCGTAAGGGTAAGTATCTGCGCGGGGCACACCGTGTCAGCCGCGGTGAACAGGACAAGGAGCACAAGGAGAATTCGAGGAAGACGCACCAGCCCATGCTATCGCCCCCCAACCGCAGCCCACCTTGTACCCCGCTCCACGATCACGTCTCTACAATGAATCGCAATGAACCTCCGCTGCCTGTGCCTCGCCGCTGCCGCCGTCACGCTACTCCCCATCACCAGCCCCGCACAGGCGCCCGCCACGCAACAACACGGCATCAACCTTTCCGCCATGGACCCCAGCGTCCGCCCCGGCGACGACTTCTACCTCTTCTGCAACGGCGCCTGGGTCGCCCGCACCGAAATCCCCGCCGACCGCACGGGAGTCACCGGCTTTTCCCAACTCGCCGAGCGCACCGACAAGCAGATCACCGCCATCATCCAAACCGCCACCCAAACCAACTCGAACCTCACCGCCTCACCTCTCACACCTGAACAACACCCTCCCACCACAGACGCCCAGCGCATCGCCAATCTCTACGCCTCCTATCTCAACCAACCCGCCATCGAAGCCGCCGGCCTGAAACCCCTCCAGCCCGCCTTCGCCCGCATCGACGCCATCACCGACCCCCACACCCTCGCCACCGCCCTCGGCCAAACCCTCCGCGCCGACGTCGACGCCCTCAACGCCGGCCGCTTCCACACCGACAACCTCTTCGGCCTGTGGGTCGCCCCCGGCTTTCACGATCCCCACCACTACGCCGCCTACTTCTTCCAGGGCGGCCTCACCCTGCCCAGCCGCGACTACTACGTCGACCCCTCCGCCCACATGACCGAGGTCCGCCAGCAGTTCACCACCCACGCCGCCACCCTCTTCCGCCTCGCCGGACTAAGCAAATCCCAAGCCGACGCCGACGCCCGCGCCGCCCGCGTCGTCGCGCTCGAGACCGCCATCGCCAAAGTCCACATCTCGCTCGCCGACAGCGAAAACATCCGCAAAGCCGACAACCTCTGGTCCACCGCCGACTTCCCCACCAAGGCCCCCGGCCTCGACTGGCCCACGTTCTTCGCCGCCGCCCAGCTCAGCAATCAGCCACAGCTCTACGTCTGGCAGCCCACCGCCGTCACCGCCGAAGCCGCCCTCGTCGCCGCCACGCCCCTCGACACCTGGCGCGACTTCCTCCGCCTCCACGAGATCGAGGCCCTCGCGCCCTATCTCCCCAAGGCCTTCGCTGACGAGAGCTTCCACTTCTTCGACACCACGCTCACCGGCGCCGAACAGCAGCGCCCCCGCGACCGCCGCGCGCGCGACCTCGTCAACCTCACTCTCGGCGACGCCGTCGGCAAGCTCTACGCCGCCCAATACTTCCCAGAGTCGTCAAAACAACAAGTCCAGCAGCTCGTCGCCAACCTGCTCGCCGCCTACCACCAGCGCCTCGAAGCCATCACCTGGATGGCCCCCAGCACCAAGGCCGAAGCCCTCCACAAGCTCCAGACCCTGCGCGTCTCCGTCGGTTACCCCGACCACTTCCGCACCTACGACGGCCTAGACATCCGCCCCGACGACCTCGCCGGCAACATCATCCGCGCCCGCCTCTTCGAGTACCGCTACAGCCTCGCCCGCATCGGCCAGTCCACCGACCCCGGCGAGTGGTCCATGACCCCGCAAACCGTCAACGCCGTCGAAATGCCCCTCAACAACGCCCTCAACTTCCCAGCCGCCATCCTGCAGCCGCCATTCTTCGACCCCGCCGCCCCCGCCGCCGCCAACTACGGCGCCATCGGCACTGTCATCGGCCACGAAATCTCCCACACCTTCGACTCCGAAGGCTCCGACTTCGACGCCGAAGGCCGCGTCCGCGACTGGTGGACACCCGCCGACCGAGCCCACTTCGAAGCCTCCACCGCCGCCCTGGCCGCCCAGTTCGACACCTACGAAGTGCTCCCCGGCCTTCACGTCAACGGCCGCCAAACCCTGGGCGAAGATATCGCCGACCTGGCCGGCCTCAACGCCTCACTCGACGCCTTCCACGCCTCCCTGCACGGCCACCCCGCCACCACCACCGGCAACGCCGCCAACCAGCAGCTCCAGCCCGGAGCCGCCGCCACCACCTTCACCGGCGACCAGCAGTTCTTCATCGCCTTCGGCCAAAACTGGCAAGGCAAAACCCGCGAAGCGGCCTTACGCCGCCAGATCCTCACCGACGGCCACGCCCCCGGCCCCATCCGCGCCCAAACCGTCCGCAACCTCGACGCCTGGTACACCGGCTTCCACGTAGACCCAGCCCAAAAGCTCTATCTCCCACCCGACAAACGCATCCACATCTTCTAACCAGGTACGTACTTGGCGCCCCCAAGAAAGCGCTTAACGCAAAGCCCGCTAAGGTATCGCAAAGGACCGCCACGAATCCCGTCGCGTCCTTCGCGCAACCTTAGCGCCCGTTGCGTTAAAGCTTTCGCTCTTCCATCCCAGCCAAAAACTCACCCCTACAACACCAAATCCGCCACTAACCCCACCAACACCTTCTCAGGCTCCCCCGTAATCCCCGTCCGTATCGGCGAAACCTGGATCATCGTGCTCCGCGGCGCCGTCAGCCAATGAAACCGGTCCTTCAACGGCATCCGCGCAATCGCCCCCGCCCCCAAATCCCCCGCACAAATCCGCGGCACAGCCCCAAGGTGCCGCCGAATCGCCTCGGCATCCGCATCCCCATCCAAAGCCAACAACCGCGCCTCATCCAAATGCACCCGAGCCCCCAGATACCGAAGCTCCTGCGAAAACAAAATCACCCCCGCATTGATGAACTCATCGCGATCCACCCGCGGCACCACCCGCAGCACGGCATAGCTGTACGCCTTAGGCTCGGGCACGGGCAATCTCCTCCTCAAACACCGCCGCCTGCCGCAGCCGCTCCGTAAAGAACCGCACATACGCCGCCCGCCGCTCCTCCGCCGTCCCGTCCTCACCCTCGCGCAGCAGCCACTCCCCCGGCACCAGCCCCACAATCCGCTCCAACTCACCCCGCGTCAGCCAAGCCCGCGCCTCCGCCCCGGCCCCCGCCACATCCGTCGCCCACGGCAGCAAGATATGCTCCCGAATCGCCGCAAACGGCGTCGCAATCTTCTCCTCCGCCCCCGGCCAGAAATGGTGAAAATACAACGAAGCCCCATGGTCGATCAGCCAGACCTTCTCCCGGCAGACCAGCAAATTGGCATTCCGCGCCGTCCGGTCGATATTCAACGTAAACGCATCCAGCCAAACCGTCCCGGACGCCACCACCGCGCTCGCCGTATCCCCACTGGCCGGATCAAACGCCGTAGCCTCCGGCAAAAACGCCAGCCCGGCATTCAGCCCCCGCGACCCCTTGAACAGGTCCTGAATCTCCGGATCAGGCTCCTGCCGCCCAAACGCCGCATCGAGATTCACCAGCGCAATCTCCGGCACCGGCAGCCCCAGCACCCGCGCGATCTCCCCCGTAAACACCTCAGCCACCAGCGCCAGCGGCCCCTGCCCAGCCCCCCGCAGCTTCACCACAAACCGCCCACCATCCTCCGCCTCCACCAGCGCAGGCAAAGACCCACCCTCCCGAAGCGAAGAGATATACCGAACCGCATTCACCGTCCGCAGACTCACGCCCCCAGTGTATGGGCCTACTGCATCGGCGTGAATGAGCATGGCTCAATGGACTGAGATTGGGAGTAAACCTGCAAGTATGCAGGATGTGATTGATTCCACTCAGTGTTGGTCGACTGCGCTCGGATCTCATATTCAGAATCGCTAATTCGAACTGGTGCGCTTGGAAATACCGCTCTTTCCTGAGCGGTCGTATGCACTTGCGGGAAGCCGGCGACGGAGAACGGTCGAGCGCATCGTAAGGACCCGTGAAAGGCCGGCTGAGGAACATTGGTGATGATCAACAGCTCTGAGATATACGCTGTGACACCTCTGCTCGGCGGATTGAGCTGTGATGTCTTCCCGAGAGTAGCGAACTGGATACTTATGACTCCGAATTGCTGACGGATTTGTGGATTTAATTTTGAGAGATTCGTTATACAGCTAGCGATGTTCGCTTGCTGTTGCAATTGCGGAGCCTGCAAAGCCGTGAAGGCCCGCTGATAAGATTCGGCGAGTGATTCCTTGTCATAAAGAGACGAACGCGCTTCCTTGAGATTTGTCTCGCAGCCTGAGACGGCACGTTCTCTGACCTCCGCATCACTAGCTATGGTGCTGTTCAGGCTAGCTACTTGCCCGACAAGGGTCATGTGGTCATCGAACGTTGTCCTCGTAAAGCACCACACAAAGAAGAGCGACCAAGCGATTACGGTCACGGCGATTCCGCGTTTTACATTTGTCTTCCAGTGCCTTCTCATTGCGTCCCAGCCATCCTTCGAAAGGATGACTGCCTGCGTAATAAGAAAGACGAGTAGCGGGAATAACAAACCGATCCACGTTGAACCCAGCGAACTAGGAATGGCGTGGATAGAACGAACAACAAGATTGAGAAAATGACCGAACATCTGCACCAGCAAATACCTTCAGCCCGATTCTCGTGGCTGCAGGATAGTGGGTCAAGTATGCAATTTGTCCAGAAAGCCGAGACAAGGACGAAGCTCACCTCCAACCGCCGCGCCCCTAATGCCCCTTATACATCACATACAGCTGCGGAAACTCCGTCTTCAACGTCTCCAGCTTCGGCCGGTCGCAAACCATAATGTACGGGTTATCCGGATTATTCAGCGCATAATCCTGGTGGTACGCCTCCGCCCGGTAGAACCCCGGATTCGGCGTAACCTCCGTCACAATCGGCTTCGCAAACACATGCTCCGCGCCAAGCTGCGCGATGTAACTCTTCGCTATCCGCACCTGGTCCGCGTCATTAGTAAAGATCGCCGACCGGTAACTCGTACCCACATCCGGCCCTTGACGATTCAGCGTCGTCGGATCATGAATGGCAAAGAACACCTGCAGCAGCTCACCATACGTAATCTTCGACGGATCGAACACAACCTGCACCGACTCCGCATGCTTGGTCGTCTCGGTCGTCACCTGGTCATAGGTCGCCGTGTCCTTGCTGCCGCCCGCGTACCCGGCGGCGCTCTGCACAACTCCCTTCACATGCTCAAACACGGTCTGCGTCCCCCAAAAGCATCCGCCCGCAAACACCGCCGTCTCCCGTCCAGGCTTCGCCGCCAGGCTGTCGTCCACCTTCGGCCCTGGCACGTGCGGCGCCGCCGCCCGGCACCCCAGACCTGCTCCAAATACCAGCAACGCCATCCCCAAAAGCCCTGTGCTCAACCGACGCATACGATCTCCGTTCCGCTGAACATCAGACGCACGTCGAACCCTTGACGCCCCGCCGCGTCGATCGTTCAGCTGCATCCTGCTCACCGCACGGGCGCTTCTCCCTCACTTCCCCAACACCAGCATCGTCACCGACTGCGCCGGAAAGCTCATCTGCATCCGCTGACCGCCAGCACCATCCTGGCCCACCGGCACACTCGCCAATGCCCGGATTCTCTCCGAATCCGCATCACTTAGCTCGAAAACCTGGGCGGCCGTCGCCGCACTCCGCAACCCCACCGCCCCGCGCAACTCCCCAAAGCTCTTGTTCAACACCAGCACCGTCACCGCGCCATCGCCCGACCGGCGCGCCGCATACACCGCCAGCCTGCCCTGGTCCGCACTCGTCGCCGTCAGGCCCTCATCGCCAAACCCGTGCCCCTGGCCGTCGTAGTTTTGAAACATCTGGAACGCCAGCAGCGCAGGCCGCCCCTTCACCGGGTCCGGCGGCCCCCAAAGCGTGGCCATGTCCAAACCCTCACGCCCAAAAATCCCTAAGATGTCCGCCTGCGCCACAGCACCGTTCGGACTTTCCTGCGCGCCCCAGTTGTACTCCGTAATCGCCGTCTTTGTGCCGGGGTAGTTCTCCGATACCAAGCGCTTCAACATCGGCACAACCTCCAGCGGAACCAGCGGCGCTGTCCGGCTGGCCACATTCGGGTCGCGATACCGAGGGTCCTTGTACGTCGCGTCCCAAAATGCCCGCGTGGCATTGAGCCGCGCTGCCTGCATTGCCGTATCCCCCGCCGTCGCGTCCAGGTCCGCCCCCTTCGGCGCAAAGTACGTGTGAATATCCAGGTAGTCGAGCAAGCGCCGCCCGTCCGCGGCCGAAGCCGCACGCATCTGCTGCAGGTAATACGCCAGCAGCGGCACATCCCCGTGCGCCTTGCGGTCCACCGGGTTCCCCGCCGGGCAATGGCACGGCCCCGTCCGCCAGCCCGACATCATGTCCTTCCACGAATACGAGTAGCCGTAGAAGTCCGAAATCACCGGCCCACTCACCTCCGCGCTCGGATCCGCCCCCTTGATCGCCCGTGCGTACGCAATCCCCTTTGTCGTCAGCTCGTCATAGGTCACCGGCTCCGGATGCACATCCTTGTGCGTCGCCGACCAGTACTCCGGCTCATTGTCCAGGCCGTAGATCCTCACCCCGCCCGCCGAAGCCGCGCCATACCGCTCCACCAGGTACCGCACCCACGCGCCCACCCAGGTCTCGTCGATCGGCATACTGGTGTCCGCCGGATCGTTCCCCGTGATGGGCTTGCCGTCCGGCCGCACACCCTTGCCGCAGACCGGGTGATACGGGTCCACCTCGGCCTGGGCGCCGTACTTCGCCACCGAAAACCCACAGCCTGCGGCCCGCTTCGTCGTCCACCCGATCAGCGGCACCGTCGCCAGCGTTGCCGACCCAAACTGGCGGTCGTGCTCAAACTGCGTGTTGAACATACTGGCGTCCGGGTACTTCGTGTTGTCGTTCACGTCGTTCTCGAAATACCAGTCGTTTGCCGCATTCCAGATGTCCCGACTTCCAGTTCCAGCGCGTCACCGCGTCGCCACCCCAGCGGTCCACCGGAACGTGCACGGTCGCCTGCAACTGCGGGCTGATACTGTACGAATTCATCCCATAGATCAACGGACTAATCCGGTGCGTCGGCCCCTCCGTATCGACCCGCAGCGCCGGCCCTGCGCTCACCGCCGGCACCTTCAGCGTCACCACCGCGCTCGCATGCACGGTCGGATCCACCACACTCGTGGCCGTAATCACGACACTCGGCGGTGCGGGAAACGGTGTCTGGTACGCGCCATCCTTCGTAATCGTTCCCGGGCTCAGCACCGACCCCGCCGGCGCACCCACCGTCCACCGCACCCCGGCGCCACCGCCGTCTTGCATCGTCGCGGTGAACTGCTGGCCTTCACCGACCGTCACACTCGCCGTTGCAGGCGAAATAGTCAGCGCAACGGCACTCGCACCCTGTTGCGCCTTGCTCCCTGGAACAAACCCCAGGAACAACACACAGCCCACAGCTACCCGCGCAGAAAGGATCACTCAATGGCTCCGCCGACCAAAGTACACACCTTCCTGAACCCTGTCTGTGTTCTTTTTGCCCTAGGCGCGCAACTTCGCGTTCCGGCGGTCCACCCCGTGAACCTCAAGACGTCACTTGTGAGAACTTTTCCTGCTACTCGTCTTGTGATCCGCCGCTGCTCTGGTTCGCCGCGGTCGTTCCAAAGTAAAACCCGATCACCGTCCCGATGATCCCCGTCAGCGCCGGCAGAATAATCTGCAGCATCTCCTTGGTTTGCTGCCAGTGCGAGGGGTACGACGCACTCTCCACCGTCGCAAACACGACAAGATACCCAAGGATCAGCAGCAACCCGCACGCCACGATCAGCCGAACCCAGTCACGCTGCCGCTCCGGGGAGTACGGCTTCGCCGGGAGCTCATCCACGCCCCTATTGGCGACATGCGCCGATGCCCGAGCCGCAGAGGGCACGATATCCAGCGGAATGATCACGCCAGACGGTGGCTGCTCGTCAGAAAAACTACCTGGACTGCCCGCTGCCATTCGCGTCGCCCGGCCACATCAGCTCGCTGTAGTTGCGACCCTTTTTCAGCAGCAGCTTGGTATCCGGAGCGGCAATGGACCGCCGCACAAACCCGCTGATGTGGATCGCCTGCGCCAGCGCGTCCGACAAGCTGATGTTCTGGCTTTCTGCCAGTTGCCTTAGCTCTTCCAGCCGGTCTTCCGTCAGGACCAGCCGGTCAGGAAGCGGTACAGATTGCGTTGCCATACGTCACGGCCCTCCTACGGCGAGACTACATCTACACCTTAGATGTGTGCCACACAAATCTAGACGCGAAACGGCTGGCGCGGCCGTTTTCGCCCTGTCAGCCCAAACCTATCTGCCGCCACCCCCGGCAGCCCCCGGTGCCCCCGCCGCGGGCGTCACAAGCGTCCCGTTAATATCGCGCACCTCCACCGGGCCAAGCCCCGCATCCTTCAGAGCCGGTTCAATCTTCGCGCGATCGCCTGCCGCCACAATCACCAGCTCACCCGGGTGCAGATCCGCCGCCGTTACCTTGGCCACATCCGCCGAGGTCACCGCGGCGTATTTCCCGGGCAGCGCAGCGTAGTAGTCCAGCGGGCGCTCATACAGAAAAATCGACCCTACGGCCGCTGCGGTCGCCCCGACTGTCTCGAAGGCTCCTGGAAGCGACTGCACCAGGGCATTCTTCGCGGCCGTGAGTTCGTCCTCGCTCGGCGGGTGCGTCGGAAAATTCCGGATCTCCGTCATCAGCTCCTTCGCAGCCGGCGCGGTCACGTCCGTCCGCACCAGGCCACCGGCGGCAAACAAACCACCCGCCCGAAACGACTGATACCGCGAGGTTGCCCCATAGGTGTACCCATGCTGCTCTCGAAGATTCATGTTGATGCGCGACGCGAACGATCCACCCAGCGTGTAGTTCGCGACCTGGACCACCGGCAGTTCTGGTGAGTTGGCCGGCACACCCACGCCGAACGCAAACAGCGCGGTTTGCGGCGCGGCCGGTTTGTCCACAATCACCACGCGGGTCGGCTGCGGCGTCGGTGCCGGGGGCAGCGTCACCGCCGCACTCGCCTGTCCCGACCAATTGCCGAAGTACTTCTCGGCCAGCCCGCGCGCCGCCGCCGGCGTCACATCGCCGGCAAAGATCAGCGCCGCATCCTGCGGGCCGTAGTGCTGCTTGTAAAACGTCCCCACATCCTCCCCCGTCAGCGCCTTCACGCTTTCGGTTGTGCCCGTGGAGGCCGCGCCGTAGGGGGTATCGCCAAACACCAGCTTCGGCCCGACCCGCTGCGCCATCAAGGCCACGTTGTCGGTTTCCTGCTGAATGCGCACCAGCCGCTGCTTCCGGCGCCTGTCCATGTCCTCTGGCCGAAACGCCGGATGCTCCACTACGTCGCTCAGCAGCTCCATCCCAGGGGACGCATAGCTTGTCAGCACCGTCATCGACGTCGTGCTGCTATCCATCCCGGCTGCCGGATCGATGCGTGTCCCTATCACTTCTTCGTCTTCGGCCAGCTTTTCCAGGCTGCGTGAGGCCGTTCCATCACTCATCAGCTCGGTCGTCAGGGTGGCCAGGCCGCCCTTGTCTGCGGGGTTGACGGCGCTGCCGGCGCGCGTCACCACCTGTGCCGACATCACCGGCAACGCGTGGTTCTCCACTACAAACACCTTCATCCCGTTGCTCAAGCTGAACGTCTGCGGCACCGGCAGATGAACCTGGGGCGTGGGACCGGGCTTCGGCGGGGTCTTGCGCCAATCCTGCGCCGCCTCAAACTCCTTGGTATACGGATTCGTGATCTGCACGTTGGCGTCCGTGTCCGCGGGGCTGCGCGGCACATCGTCCACAACCTTCTTGCCCGGCACCGTCGTCACCACCACCGCGGCATCCCTGGTGAGGTATTTGGCAGCAGCAGCCTTCACACTCGTTACCGAAACGCCCTGGATCATCGCAACTTCCTTCGGCAAAAATCCCGGATCACCCGTGTACTGGTTGTAGGCATCCAGCGTGTCCGCCACGCCGCCAAATCCACCCAGGCGCTGCAGCCCGGCAATCTTGCCGGTCATGGCGCCGGCCCTGGCGGCTTCTACCTCTTCGGCGGTCGGCCCTTCCGTCTGCAGCCGGCCAATCTCTTTCCAAACCGTGGCTTCCAGGTCTTCGAGTTTCACGCCCGGTTTTGCCGTGACGATGCACTCCGCCACACCCGCCAGCTTTTGCGGGTCGTTGTTGCACGTGACGCTCTGCGCCACCTGCGTCTTGTACACCAGCGCCTGGTCCAGACGGCTCGCCTTCGCGCCGCCCAGCGCAAAGATGGCCGCATCGATGTCATAGGTGCCCGGCGTAAACGGCGGCGGCGTCAGCCACCCAATCCGGACCTGCGAAAGCTGCACCGTGTCGGTCACATTCGCCCGCTTCTGGCTTGTGATCGGCGGCGTGACGACGTTTACCGGAGGCACAGCGGGCCCCTTCGGAATCGGCCCAAAATACTTCGTCAGCAAGGCCCGCAGCGCCTTGGGATCGAAGTCGCCGGCGACCGCAATCGACGCATTGTTCGGCGTATAGAACTGCTGATGGAAATCCCGCACATCCGCAATCCGCGCCGACTCGATGTCCGCATGGCTCCCGATCACGCTGGCGTAGTACGGGTGCCCCTTGGGAAACAGCAGGTGGTACAGCTGCTCGTCGGCCACCTGGTACGGCCGGCCCTCACCTTGCCGCCGCTCATTGCGGACCACATCCCGCTGGTTGGTCAGCAGCTCGCGGTTCAGGCCCTCCATCAGAAAGCCCATCCGGTCACTTTCCAGCCAGAGCGCCAGGTCAAGCTGGTTTGACGGCATCGTCTCGAAGTAATTCGTCCGGTCGAAGTTCGTCGTCCCGTTGACATCGGTCGCGCCGGCACTTTGCACATACTTGATGTGCGCCTTTTCGCCCACGTGCTCCGAGCCTTCAAACATCATGTGCTCAAACAGGTGCGCAAACCCCGTGCGCCCCGGACGCTCATTCAGCGGCCCCACGTGATACCAAAGGTCCACTGCGACCAGCGGCAACCGGTGATCCTCATGCGTGATCACCTTCAACCCATTCGGCAGCGTATAGGTCTCGTACTTCAGCTCCGGCACCCTGGTTGGCGCCTGCCCCGCGCCGCACCGCGCCAGCAAACCTGCAGCAAGTCCAGCGGCTACCGCGAGCCGCACCACACCGGGACGTACAACCGCCATCATCTGCGCTCCATACTGCGTGCTGATCTTGTTGCTGACAGCATAGACCCTCAGCGGCATTCACACGCACCAGCGTTCCCTTTTTCTTCGCCTTCATTCCCAAAGTGGAACTCGCAAGGCAAACGCCTACTCCACGCCAAAGGCCGTCGCCATGCGCCCCATCCGCTCTTCCAGCGCCGCCACCCGCGCTTCCAGCTCGGCAATCCGACCGTCCAACGCATCGCGCTCACCGCTCCGCGAAGCCGAACCGAACGCAGACGCCGAAGCAGACATCGCCACCGGCACAGACCCCGCAACCGCCGCGTCTTCCATCACGCCGTCCAGCAGGTGACGCCACCGCGCCTCACGCGCCCCTGGCTGCCGGGCCATCATGCGCACCACCGGCTCTTCCCGTCCGGCCAGCCGCTCCAACGTGGACTGCACCGCCGCCGTGTCGTCAAAGCTGTACAGCCGGTCCGCGCGCGCCCGCAGCTCCGCCGCTGTTTGCGGCCCGCGCAACAACAACAGGCAGATCACGGCAACCTCATCCCGCCGCAGCTGCAGAGGATCCCGCATGCGGTGCTCATACTTCGGCACCCGCGCATCGGCCAGCACGCGTACCAGCCCATCGTTTTCCAGCGCAAACAGCGCCGTACGCACATCCGCCTCACTCAGGTCCATCACCGGCTCACGACTGCTCTTCTGGTTGCAGGCGTTCACCAGCGCATTCAAACTCAAGGGGTAATACTCCGGCGTCGTGATTTCCTTCTCCATCAACGAGCCAACAACACGAGCTTCCACAGCGTTCAACACCAACATGCCCCCATGCTAATCGCATCGCGGCATGGCTCTGCGTACCCTTCGCGGACAGAAAGACGAAGCCAGAACCCGGGAGCCTGAGCAGTTCAAACGGAATCCGGATGCACCTCTGTCGCCTATAGCCGAAGCGCCCTACAACTTTTATGCAATCCAGTGGGCGGCACTTCGCGTTGAGCTAATGGGCCTCCCCAACATCCTGTTCTCCACGACGGAAAGAACACCTCCGCCTATCTTTCCCGGCACTCCGCACCGAAGGCTTCACGAGGATCTTCATGAGCTCCGTTAACGCACCGAACGAAATCACCACTCTGCTCACCGCGCAACTTGACCGTCGCCGCTTCTTCCGCCAGTCCGGCCTCCTTGGCCTGGGCGCTGCCGCCACAGGTCTGGTCATGCCCAGGGCCTTCGCGCAGGCTGCTGACTCGCAGGCCTCCGAGCAAGCCGCCGACACCGCGACAGAGATCTTCACGGCCGCACTTGTTGCCGAGGACCTCGCCACCACCTTCTATTACAATGGTCTTGTCGGCCGCGTCATCGACGACCCGGCTCTTGCCGGCTCCGGTGGCGGTATCGGCGACATCACCAACGGCAACCTCCCCAACCTGCAATACATCCAGGCCGCTCTTACCGAAGAGATCAATCACGCCAACCTTTTCCGCAGCCTGCTCGGCGCCACGGACCCATCCAAGGATCCCTACCAGACCTTCTACTTCCCGGCAGGCACCTTCGATCAGATCGGCAGCTTCCTTTCCATCCTCACGGCTCTTGAGAACGCCTTCATCGGCGCCTACCTTGCCGCCATCCAGGAGTTCGCTTTGATGTCCGATCACGCCAAAGCCGAAGGCAAATACACCGCCAAGGAGTTCCGCTACTTTGCCAAGGTCGCCGCGTCCATCATGGGCATCGAGTGCGAGCATCGCGTCCTCGGCAACGTCATCGGGAACGTGAACCCGGCCAACAATCTCAACTATGAGCAGACAGACGGCATTGAGTCGGTCTACAACGGACCGCACTCCGCCTTCGCTGCCCTGGTGCCCTTCGTCACTCCGTCCACCGGACCCGGCTATTCCTTGCAGACGGCTCTTGCCGGTGCAGGCAACGTCGGCATTATCGTCCCCGGCGCGCCACCCAGCAAATAAGGGCCAAACTGCTGCCTGCATGGGCGCGAAGGTTCCTTCACAGAGGCCTATCGCGCCAGTGCAGGCTCAGTTGCTTCTTCCCGGGAACCTGCTTCATCCCAACACCAGCGGAAGCGATTTGAACCCACGCAGAGCGACGTTCGGTGTCCACTGCGGTGCCTGGCTCGCAAAGCCCAACTTCGGGAAGCGCTGCACGGTTTTCAAAATCGCCGTTTGCGCTTCCAGCCGCGCAATTTGATTGCCGATGCAAAAGTGCGGACCCGCCCCAAATGCCAGGTGAGGATTGTTCAACCGCGCCGGATCGAACACATCCGGATCTTTGAACTGCTTCGGATCGCGATTGGCCGCGCCCAGCATAATCAGCACAGCCTCGCCCGCACGCACCGACGCGCCCTCAATCTCCATGTCCTCTTTCGCCAACCGGGCCAGGTACTGCACCGGGCTCTGGTACCGCAGCATCTCTTCCACGCAGCTCCGGATAAGTTGCGGACTGTCTCGCATCTGCGCCATTGCGTCCGGATGCTGCAGCAAGCGTAAAAATGCCGTTGCCGATCAGGTTGCGCGTGGTCTCATGACCGCCAAACAGCAGCATCACGCACTGCGCATACAGCTCTTCTTCGGTCAGCACCTCACCGTCGGCTTCAATCTCCAGCAGCAGGCTGATCAGGTCTGTTCCAGGATTTCGGCGGCGCTCGGCTACGGCGTCGCGGAAAAACGCCGTCAGCGACAACAACGCGTCCTGCGCGGCCGTCAGCTGCGCCAAAGTGCGATGTGGGTTCCCGATCATCATCGCGATTGCATCGGACCAGCGGATCAGGTCCTCGTGCATGTGCTCCGGCACGTCCAGTAGCTCGGCAATCACCTTGGCCGGAAACGGATGGGCGAAGCCGCTCATAAACTCAGTCTCGGTGTGCTCCCCAAGCCCCTGCAACATGCGGTCGGCGAGGCCTTCAATTCGCGGCCGCAACGCTTCGGCCACTGCCGGGGAAAAGCCCTTGTTCATCAGTTTGCGGAGCCGAGAATGCTCCGGCGGATCCATAAACAACAACCAAAGCCCCAGCATCTGCACCAGGGGCGCATACTCCGCGCGACGCTCCTCCGGGACCGCCAGCAGCAGCACGCCCGTTCGCCGTGCGCTGAACCGTGGATCCTTCATCAACGACGACACCAGCCCGTAAGAAAAGGCGGCGTTAAATCCTGGCCCCATCGCCACAAAGTGGATCGGCCCTTCATTCAAGAAGCGCCTGTAGGTGGGGTACGGGTCATCCAGAAAGCCCTCGGCAAGAATCGGCTTCGGCACACGGCTGGTCGCATCAGTTTGCATCGGATCTCCTTACCCCGTCGGAACTCCTGTCTTCTCCTGCTCCATAACCCGCGCTGCATCCGGGGCAATCCGTTGCAGCAGATTCAGCAGCTTGGCCGGCTCAAATGCCTCAAAGAAGTAGTCGGCGTGCTCACACCTGCCCACCCGCGGTACCCCAATCGCCACCACCGGAAGATCCCGTACCGCCTTCAACCGCTCCACCAACTCTTCACAGGGAACATCTGCGATCCCGGTATCCAGCACAATGCCGTCAATCATCGGAAAGCGCTCCAGGGTGGCGACCGCTTCTGCGCCGCTGTATGCCGTGATCACATTCAGCTTCGCGGTCTCAATCACCAGCTTGCGGGTGGAGATGCTTCCCACATACTCACGGTCTACTACAAGAAAACAGGGCCTGGTCATGACTTTTTCCTTACATCTTCGTTCACCGGCAGATTCAACGTGTCCGGCACCTCTTAACCTACACGGGGTCTCGGAGGCCCCTGCCCGTAAAATCAAAGCAGGATGGCATTTTCCGAACAATTCGACGTGCTTGTCGTAGGTGCAGGCCACGCTGGCTGTGAAGCCGCAGCCGCGGCCGCGCGCATGGGTCTCCGCACCGCCCTGTTCACCCTGAATCTCGACCTCATCGCCCAGATGTCCTGCAACCCCGCCATCGGCGGCGTCGCCAAAGGCCACCTCGTCCGCGAGGTCGACGCCCTCGGGGGCATCATGGGCGAGGTCGCCGACTCGTGCGGCATCCAGTTCCGGCTTCTCAACACCTCCCGCGGCCCCGCCGTCTGGAGCCCCCGCGCCCAATGCGACAAAGCGCTCTACCGCACCCGCATGCGCGAAAAGCTCGAATCCATCCCCAACCTCTTCATCAAGCAAGCCGAAGTCGTCGACGTCGTCCTCGCCACAAACTCGGGTGCCCCATCTTCGCCGACAGCTTCATCGTCGGCTAAGGTGAGTCCTTCCGGTGAACACACAGGAATCCACGAACTTTCTCCAAAGGACGCCGGTGCCCCACATCTCGCCTCTGAGATGTGGGATGACGCGCCACAGAAACCCCGCATCACCGGCCTCCTCCTCCGCGACGGCCGTACCATCCACGGCCGCGCCGTCGTCATCACCACCGGCACCTTCCTCAACGGCCTCATTCACTGCGGCGAGCAGCAGTACACCGCCGGCCGCTCCGGTGAACCCGCCAGCGTCCTCCTCGGCGAGTCGCTCAAGAAACTAGGCCTCCGCGAAACCCGCCTCAAAACCGGCACCCCGCCCCGCCTCGACGGCCGCACCATCGACTGGTCCCGCTTCGAAGAACAGCCCGGCGACACCGACCCCACCCCCTTCAGCTTCCGCAGCCTTCATGCGCTTCAAGGACCAGCCAACAATCCGGGTGCCCCATCTTCGCCGACAGCTTCATCGTCGGCTAAGGTGGGTTCTTCCGGTGCCTTCCCCACAAGCACCGGTCCCCAACCCACCGCAGATCCCCTGAACCCTGAACCCTCCCCCCTGAACCCTGCGCAATGGCACCCACCCCTCCCCCAGATCAGCTGCCACATCGCCTACACCACCCCCGAAACCCTCCAGCTCATCCGCGACAACGTTCACCGCTCGCCCATGTTCACCGGGCAGATCGAAGGCATCGGCCCGCGCTACTGCCCCTCCATTGAAGACAAGATCGTCCGCTTCCCCGACAAATCCCAACACCAGTTCTTTCTCGAACCCGAAGGCCTCAACACCCACGAGGTCTATATCAACGGCATGTCCACGTCCCTCCCCATGGACATCCAGGCCGCCATGGTCCACTCCATCCCCGGCCTCGAAAACGCCGAAATGCTCCGCCCCGGCTACGCCATCGAGTACGACGCCATCGACCCCACCGAACTCGACCGCACCCTCAAGGTCAAGTCCTACGAAGGCCTCTTCCTGGCCGGCCAGATCAACGGCACCTCCGGCTACGAGGAAGCCGCCTGCCAGGGCCTCATGGCCGGCATCAACGCCGCCCTCTACGCCCGGCGGGAAACAGGAAATAGGAAGCAGGAAGTAGCCAACAGCCAACAAGGAGCGGCCGCAGCCGCTACCGCCCTATGTCCTACTTCCGATTCCCTACTTCCTGCCTCCTTCACCCTCGACCGCACCGAAGCCTACACCGGCATCCTCATCGACGACCTCATCTCCAAAGGCACCGACGAGCCCTACCGCATGTTCACCTCCCGCGCCGAGTTCCGCCTCCACCTCCGCATCGATAACGCCGACACCCGCCTCACACCGCACGGCCGCGCGCTCGGCCTCATCGACGATACCGCCTGGACCCACTTCCAGGACAAACAAGCCCGCCTCGCCGCCCTCGCGCAGCTGCTCGAAACCACCAGGCTCACCGAGGCCGAAGCCACAGCCCTCAACACCACCACACCGCCAGCAACACAAACCCCACTCACACCTCAATCACTCATAGCTCACAGCTCAACAGAAACCCCGCCCCCACCTCCACACGCCTTCACCCCAGGCCCTCCCACCCCACCCCCGTACACCCGCGGCGACAAACCCGCCCAACTCCTCCGCCGCCCCAACCTCACCCTTGAGGCGCTGCTCCCCACCCTCCTCCCCCACATGGAGCCCATCCCCGCGCTCGCTCCCTGGCTCCACGCTCTTCGCGCCGCCAACGCCTCAAATCTCAAGCCTCAATCCTCACACCTCAACGAAGCACCCCTCACCCTCCCCGCCTGGGTCCGCAACGAGCTCAAAACCGTAGAAACCACCCTGAAATTCGCCGGCTATCTCGCCCAGCAGCAAAAATCCATCGACCGCCTCAAGCGCGACGAAGCCCGCTCCATCCCCACCTGGTTCGACTACACCCGCGTCAGCGGCCTGTCCCGCGAGATGCAGGAAAAACTCACCCGCATCCGCCCCACCACCCTCGGCCAGGCCAGCCGCCTTCCCGGCGTCACCCCCGCCGCCCTCTCGCTTATCCAATGCTTCCTCGAGATCCAGGCCCGCGGCCGCACCGCCTAGCTCCGAAAAGCCGAGGACTGAACGGCGTGGGCAGCCCCTCTGCGAGCGCCCAGATGTTCAGCCCACGAGCCGACCACTTATCGATGCGGAGGCGCGTCCATCGCTTCCACTTCGCATGGGCTGTAACCGCGTTCCACCTGCTTGTCCCGAACCACCGTCAATCCCTGTTCGCCCAGCAGATACGTTGCTCCGCTTGAAGGGTCGACGATCTGCTGGGCAACATCCTTGATCGTGGCGATCACGTCGCCTTGGCCTTTCTCATCCCTTAGCTCGTAGTCGCGATACTTCGGCTCCGTCACGCCGATCACTTGCAGCATCTGCTTCGGGAGCAGTCGCATGCCGCGATACGCAGCGTTCAACGGCAGCAATGCTGGCTTACGCGGATTTGCAAGGGAAAGAACCGCCGACTGGTTCGTGCTTCGGTAACGGATGAGTTCTTCATCCCGTGAGATCGGCTGCACAAAGTCGAACGCATGATCGGGGTCGAGATCCACAGTTGCGGCAGCATGAACGTGCGCGGGATCGGTCACGTCCAGCACGAGCAGCCGGTGCTTTGCATCCTGCTCCAGGTAAAGCAGGGTTTCATCGCAGGAAACATACCGGAGCAAACCGGCGCTCGCGCTCTGTTGCGCAGATACCGGCAAACGTCCGCTGGGGACCACAGCAATGCCGGGCTTCTTGAAGCTGGCGGCGTGGGCATATGCGGATACTCCAACGCAGAGCAGCGCACCGGTGAGCTTCTTCTGCACAGTCTTTCGGAACGATCTTTTGATCACGATTCTGGCCTCTCTTCTGTGGCCCTTGCGAGCTGCCTCAGATCCTTGTCTGCCACCATTTCAACCGCGGTGGCATGATCGGTCCAATCGTAAGTTTTGTGCTCAGTGATTGGAAATACTGATAAGACTGGATCGTAGATACGGAGGTCTGCATGGAATTCAGAGAATTACGTTCCTTCGTGGCGGTCGCGTACACCTTAAACTTCAGCAGGGCGGCAGACGAGATTCACCTCTCGCAACCTGCATTGAGCGCGCAGATCCGTGCACTTGAGGATGATCTCCAAGTGCAATTGCTGGAACGCAATCGCCGCACCGTGCGGCTTACAGCCGCAGGCCAGGAGTTTCTGAAAGCCGCTGAAGCGCTTCTTGCGGACTCTGGGGAAGCGAAGCAGCGGGTGCAGCGTATCGCCGCAGGGCAGGCGGGGCACATAAGACTAGGCTTTGTCGCCTCAGCCGCAGTGGACCTGCTTCCGCAGGTGGTCGTCGGGTTCAGACGCTCTTACCCAGCGGTGACCTTCGACATTCGCAACATGAAGACAGTCGAGCAACTGCAAGGGATACGCGATGGAGAACTGGACGCCGGTTTTGTAAGGCTTCCTCTTTCGGCGTCCGACATGGTCATCACCCGAGTGCATAGTGAACCGTTCGTGCTCGTGATGCCACTTACGCACAAGCTCGCACGGAATCGCGCAGCGGTGCTCGCCGACTTTGCAGCAGACCCTTTTGTTGCTTACGGCCGCCGATGGGCGCCGGAGTTCTATCGAGCATGGCTGCTCCTTTGTGAACGCGCAGGCTTTCAACCCAACGTAATCCAGGAGACGGCAGAGATGGATACCCTGCTTGCACTGGTGGCCGCCGGCGCCGGCTTGGCGATCGTTCCGGAGGCGCTCGCAAAACGCCGAGCCAAAGAGCTAGTCATCAGGGCCCTCCCAAAAGATGCCTGCCGGTCTGAAATGGGACTTGCCATGCGCAAAGCGGATGGAGGAGCTCTCTTGAAGAATCTGCTGAAACTTAGTGTGCGTGTAGGAAGCAAGCAAAATACTCCACATGCCGGGTGGCGTCTGAAGTACAAGTAGTCTTCCCGTTGCTCGCCTACTGCGGCCTGGTTGCGGCTGGCTCTCTAGCGCGTCGGCAAGGCGCCGCTGCGCTCGCCATCGTGGCCGCCGCGCTGCTGCTGCCTCTGTTCATCGGTATCCACAACCCCTGGGGTAACGTCACGTTTCTTGCCGCGCCACAAAGCAGCCCTGAACGGCCCCTCAAGGCAAGCAGGCCGTACGCTCTGGACGCCATCACGCGGTTGAGGCAGTGAATGCCCCGCCGCTTCTGCGTGACCGCCCCAGTACGATTGGGCCGGAAAACCTCAACCGGCACTTTAGCCACTGTTTACTGTGGTTCACCGCCCAGAGGAAAAGAAAGGGAGCCCGGCAGAACCGGGCTCCCTTTTCACATCGATCAATCGGGTCACGTGCTGACGTCTTACCCGGCGGTCTTAGTAGTTGAAGTTGACCTCTTCCGCTTCTTCCACGCCGTAACGACGCAGCAGGTTGGGCAGGTTCTGGCTGAACGCCGCACGCGGCATCACCGTGTCACATCCAGCTTCCACGGCCTTGGCTTTCAGGTCGCCCTGAATGCTGGAAAGGAAGCCAATGATGGACACTGACCGCTTCAACTTGGTTTTCAGCTTCGGGATCAGGGTGAGCGGCTTTGCGTTGGCGTTGTTGAGATCGAACACAATCAGCGCCGGACGGTTGACCGCCTCGCCACTGGTCAGCTCTGCGATCGCTTCCTTCTCATTCTTGATGAACGCGACCTTGACGCCCAACTTCTTGGCCGTTTCCTGCACCTTCGCCGTGATGAAGAGATCCTCGACGAAGAGATAGATGTGCGTCTGCGCGTCGTCCGGAATCGGCACCGGCCGCGGCGCGTTATGGTCGATCGGCTGGTTGTCCCCAAAGTGTCCCCGGCCACTGCGACGTCCACGCATCTGGATCGTTGACGGCGGTGCATCGCCGAACTCGGACGTCACCTCACGGTAGCTGTGGTCCATTGGCCCCACAAAGCTCCGTTCCTTGCCGCCGCCCTGGCCCTTGGTCTTCCGTCCCTGGTGCGAGATCAGGTTGCCGAAGTTGTCAGGCCGTCCACCCTCACGCCGGAACGGCCGCTCATAGCCGCCACGATCACCGCCACTGAACGGGCGATCGCCACCGCTGAAGGGACGTTCCCCGCCACCACTGAAGCCGTTGCCGCCCGCATCGGCGGGACGGAAATCCCCCGCAGGGGCCCCCGGCCGTCGCTCGCGATCACGAAATTTCTTCTTCCAGCGCTTGCCCTGGCCCTGACCTTGGCCCTGACCGCCGCTGTTATTCTGCCCTTGCCCACCGCCGTTGTTCTGGTTCTGAAAGCCATTGCTGGCCGGACGGCGCTGTTGGCTCTGCACGGGCGCACTGGCAGCCAATGCCAGGCTTTCCCCTTCCATCACAACGGGCGCGGCGACGGCCGCAGATCCACCCTCGGCCGCTCCATTGGCCGCACCGTTGGTGTCCCCCGTACCCGCAGAGCCACCCACCTTTTTCCGCTTGCGCCGGCGCCGGCGGCTGCTCTTGCTCTGGCCCATACCGGGCCCAGGCTGCCCTGCGCCGGAGGCGTCACCCTCCGCGCCACCCTCAAAGCCGTCGCTGCTGAAGTCGCCTTCGAACGCCTCACCGGAAAAGTCCGGTGTGCCTTCCATTACGTTTTGCTCTGACATTGTTCTGTTACTTCCCCTTGCCTTGACCGGTGGAGCGACACAGGAGACACGCCGTCACGCCCTGCGGCCCATACAGCACGCGCGTGCGCCTGAATCCAGGAAACCCGACCTTTGTTTGCTTTCAAGCGTGTTGCTCGCTCTCGCTTCTGCCCGGGCTCACCCGGCGGCAGACCTTTTCAGCGTTCTTTTTGAAGCCCAGCTTCGGCGCAGGTTAGCTCCGAGGGTCGGCCAGATACATCCTTGCCTGCCAACAGCAGGCGTACGGTCTGTGAACGGCCAAATTGCAACGATGGGTGCCATCCGCCAGGCATCCAGGGCTTGCAGGCGCTCCTGACTCCGTTGCGCTTCCTTCCAGTAATCGGCGTGGTAGGAGTGGCGGCCGTTGCTTCATCGATCGGTCCGCAGCCGCCCTGTACGCAGCCGGGTCAGCGCCGCTGAATCCGCAATTGCGGATGGCGACTACCCTAACGAAACACATCCTACGCCAAGTTGCAGAGTCACGCAACTACAACTTACGTGTGCAAAGCCGCAACGTGCAGAAAGACCGCAGGCCATTCCCCCTCCCCGAGGAATGGCCCACAGCTCCCCAACGGCCAATCACTGGCCTCCTGAATGAGCTCTTGCGAGCCCGGCCCGGCAAGTGGCACCCATCAGTGGGGCGTCTCTTGTTCTTGCCGAGGTTGAAGACCGGCGGCGGGAAACCCTCCGCGATCTGACATGCTGATTAGAGCAATTGGCGTGCCAAACAGCACCGGGCCTAACTCGTTGCAGGACAGTCTTTCGGAGCAGGGTGTTCGTATCCCGCCACCATAAATCCATATCCATAGCGCGCGGGGTCTCTGAATTTTTGAAGCCGCGCCGAAGGTTGCCCGCGCGCGCCTCTGCGCTCCTATATAATTTCGACAGCCGGGTAAGACCGTGCGCTCGCAATCAAGTCGCGCCAACTGAGCTGTCTGGGCGACACATCCTTTACGCGCCGTTCCTGTCCCCGGCTGCTGCAGCCGAGCGGGTTCCCGCATCATGCGGCACATCTCACCTCCAAAAACAAAGCTGTAAGGAGCTACACACACCGCATGAATCGTAAGTTGCCTCTTGCCTTGGCGATGGCCTCGGCCCTTGCCGCTCCCAGCCTGTTTGCCCAGACCACCCCGGCCACGGCTCCCGCAGCAGCTGCTGCTCCCGCGGCAGTGCCGCCGCAAGCTATTCCTGCCAAGATCGCGATCATCGATGTGCAGGCCGTCATCGTCAACACCAACGAGGGACAGCGTGCCTTCGGGGAAATCAACAAGAAGTACGAGCCCCAGAAGGGCAAGATCGAAAGCGAAGGCGCCGAGATCCAGAACCTGCAGAAACAGGTGCAGGCTTTGCCCGCGAACACCAGCGACGAAGAGCGCGCGAGTCGCCTGAAGACGATCGACACCAAAGAAAAGCAGCTTCAGCGTGACAGCGAAGATGCCCAGAACGCCTACAACAACGACATGAACGAAGCCGCCGGCAAGATGTACCAGAAGGTCGGTCAGGCTGCCGTGAAGTACGCGCAGGAAAACGGCTTCACCGTCATGCTGAATGTCGGCGGCAACCAGCAGGCCCAGGCGTTGAACCCGGTCCTGTGGTGGCAGCCGTCCACGGACATCACCCAGGCCGTGGTCAACGCCTACAACGCGAGTTCCGGCGTTGCTGCTCCTCCGCCGTCCGCTCCCAGCCCGACCCGCCGTACACCGGCTCCGGCAACCACACCGAAGCGGCCCTAACACCCGACCAGAAATCTGGTCCTCAAGCAAAGAGCGGAACTCCTCGGAGTTCCGCTCTTTCTTTTGTCTGCACTTCTGACTTACGTAGGAGTTTCGGAAGGCGACTCGCTATTCTTCGCCGACCTTGAGCACGGCGAGGAACGCTTCCTGCGGGATGTCGACCTTGCCGATGCGCTTCATCCGCTTCTTGCCTTCTTTCTGCTTTTCCAGCAGCTTGCGCTTTCGGCTGATGTCGCCGCCGTAACACTTGGCGATCACGTTTTTGCGGATCGCCGTCACGGTTTCGCGTGCGACGATCTTGGAGCCGATCGCTGCCTGGATCGCGACCTCAAACATCTGCCGTGGGATGAGCTCACGCATCTTGGACACCAGCGCCTTGCCGCGGTCGTAGGCAAAGTCGCGATGCACGATGATGCTCAGCGCGTCGACCGGCTCGCCCGAGACC
Organism: Granulicella sp.; assembly: GCA_965198515.1. Classification (GTDB taxonomy): domain Bacteria; phylum Acidobacteriota; class Terriglobia; order Terriglobales; family Acidobacteriaceae; genus Granulicella. The sequence goes on from CBDAPO010000006.1 coordinate 89,520, forward strand.
AGGATGTCCATCTTCACCATCGGCGACACCCACATGCCGGCCAGGTGGTAGTCCAGCGAAGCATAACCGCGGGACACGCTCTTGAGGCGATCGTAAAAGTCCAGCACGATCTCGTTGAGCGGCAGTTCATACGTGATCATCACGCGCGTCTCGGAAACGTATTCGAGATTCTGCTGGCGGCCGCGCTTATCTTCTACAAGCTTCAGGATGCCCCCGACGTATTCTTCGTTCGTCAGGATCTTGGCCGTAATCACCGGCTCTTCTACGCTCTCGATCTCGGTCGGGTCCGGCCAGCGGGAAGGATTGTCGACTTCCAGCACGGAGCCGTCCGTCATCGTCACCTTGTAGCGAACACCCGGCGCCGTGATGATGAGGTCGAGGTTGTACTCGCGCTCAAGCCGTTCCTGGATGATCTCCAGATGGAGCAAGCCCAGGAAGCCGCAGCGGAAACCAAAACCCAGTGCCACGGAGCTTTCGGGCTCAAAGTTGAAGGAGCTGTCGTTCAAGCGCAGCTTTTCAAGCGCGTCGCGGAGCATCCCGTGCTCGTGCGAGTCGACCGTGTACAGGCCCGCAAACACCATGCTCTTGATGTCTTCAAAGCCCGGCAAAGCTTCCGTGGAAGGGTTGTCGACGTGCGTGATCGTGTCGCCGATCTTGGTGTCGGCCACGTTCTTGATGGTGGCGACAAAGAAGCCGACCTCACCTGCACTGAGTTCCTGCAATTCCACCGGCTTGGGCGTCATCACGCCAAGCGAATCCACGTCAAACGTGCGCCCGTTCGACATGATCTTGATCTTGTCGCCTTTGCGCAGACGGCCGTTGATCACGCGGGCGAGCACGATGACGCCGCGGTAGGCGTCAAACCACGAGTCGAAGATCAGTGCTTGCAAAGGCTTGTTCGCGTCGCCTTTGGGCGGCGGCAGCAGATGCACCACGGCCTCCAGAATCTGTTCAACATTCAGCCCGGTTTTCGCGCTCACGGCGACAGCATCGTCCGCGGGCAGACCCACAGACTTCTCGATCATCTCCTTGGTGCGCGCAATGTCGGCGCTGGGCAGATCGATCTTGTTGATGATCGGGATGATCTCAAGTCCGTTTGAGATGGCAAGGTACGCGTTGGCCAACGTCTGCGCTTCCACGCCCTGGGACGCATCGACCACCAGCAGCGCCCCTTCACACGAGGCCAGGGAGCGCGATACCTCATAGCTGAAGTCCACGTGCCCGGGGGTGTCGATCAGGTTTAGCTGATAATCGTGCCCATCTGAGGCGCGGTACATCATGCGCACGGTATGGGCCTTGATGGTGATGCCCCGCTCGCGCTCAAGGTCCATCGCATCGAGGACCTGCTCCTGCATCTCGCGCGCCGTCAGCGAGCCGGTCAGCTCCAGCAGACGATCGGAGAGGGTCGATTTCCCGTGGTCGATGTGCGCGATGATCGCGAAGTTGCGAATGTACTTGGGGTCCATCTAGCTTTGGCTTTCCGGCGAGGGCGAACACCGCTCGAAAGTCTAGGATACCAGCGCCGCCCTTGGTGCCTGCTCCGGAAGGCTCTGGGGCTCTGCCCGGATGGGTGCCTGCGGGGAAGTTCTTTCACTAACTCATACAATAGGAAGAGATGGTACGCGTTCGGCGGTCTTCCTCCTTGCCCTTCCCAGCTTCACGCCGCAGCACAGCCGGGCGTCGAGGACGATCTCCGTTCCTTTCAGCGATTCTCGCGTTTCTGCTGTTGCCATGCGCGGCGATGGCGCAGCAGCCAGCGGCACGAGGCGCCGTGCCGCAAACAGCCGCTACCCAGGCCGCTTCCCAGGCGAATGCGCAGGAGCAGTACGCTGCCCAGCAACATGCGCAAAAGATCCAGGATCTGGTGAACCGTGCCCATGCCAGCTACCAGTCGGGCGTGAACAACTACAACAGCAACAAGCTCGACGCGGCGCGCGCAGACTTCGACGCGGCTGTGGACCTGATGCTTTCCTCCGGCATGGATCTCAAGAACGATCCGCAATTGTCGGACGAGTTCGAGCGTCTGCTCACCGCGATCAACTCTCTGGAGATTGTGGCGCTGAAGCAGGGCAACGGCTTCTCGCCCAAGGAAGAAGAAACGCCGCTGGATGTGGCGACCAACGACGTGACGTTTGCGCCGGACCCCGCGCTGATTGGGCGCGTCGCCGCAGAGTTGAAAACCACGCAGTCCGATCTTCCGCTCGTGGTCAACGAATATGTCGCCGGTTTCATCAGCTACTTTTCCAATTCATCGGCGGGCCATGCGCACCTGGTGCGCTCGCTGGAGCGGGCCGGCAAATACCATGCGATGATCTCGCGGATTCTCAGCCAGTACGGCGTGCCGCAGGACCTGATCTACCTTGCTGTCGCGGAGTCCGGCTTTCAGCCTCAGGTGTTGAATCGCAGCTCCGGTGCTGGCGGCATGTGGCAGTTCATGCCCTTTGCCGGCGCCTACGGCCTGGCGCGCAACGGCTACTTCGACGAGCGCTTCGATCCGGAAAAGTCGACGATCGCGTATGCCAAATACATGAAGTCGCTCTACAACCAGTTTGGCGATTGGTACCTGGCCATGGCCGCGTATGACTGGGGCCCGGGCTATGTGCAGCGCGCCGTGCAGCGCACAGGCTATGCCGACTTCTGGGAGTTGTATCGCCTTGGCGCGCTTCCGGCAGAGACGCGTAACTATGTGCCGGGCATTCTGGCTGCGGCCATCATGGCCAAGAATCCGCAGCAGTATGGATTGACCAGCGTTGTGCCCGATGCGCCTGTGCTTTCTGACACAGTGACGACGGACTACGCGATCGATCTGCGCCTGGTTGCCGACCTGACCGGCGCTACCGTGCCGGAAATTGTTGTGCTGAACCCTGCGCTGCTACGGCTTTCAACGCCACGCGACATCGCTTACGATCTGCATCTGCCGCCCGGCACAAAAGACAGCTTCCTTACGCGCATCAAGGACATCCCTGAAGAGGACCGTGCTACCTGGCGCTTCCACGTGGTGAAGGCCGGCGAAACGCTTGAAAGCGTTGCGTCCTCCTTTCATGTGAACTCCAGCAACATCGCCACGTACAACGAGGTCACGCCAACGCAGCCCATGGAAGCAGGCGATGAGCTTGTGATTCCCATCTCGTCCGGCTCCGGTGCCATGCCCGGACAGCAGCGGTACACCGTGCATCGCGGCGACTCGTTGGTGACGGTGGCTGATCGCTTCGGGGTCACCGTTGAGCAGTTGCGTGATTGGAACAGCGGCATCGGAGGACGCCTCACACCGGGGCGCTCCATCTATGTGGCCGAGCCCATACACCTTGCGCCAGGCATGCGCGGTGGACGTCGCGGACACAGTGCCCATGCAGCTGCCCATGGCAGAAGCACAAGCAGTCGCAGCACTGCACATGCAGGCACTGCGCACAGTGCTGCACATGCCTCGTCTGCGCATGCAAGCGGCTCTTCATCACGCAAGCGACGTCGCTAAGCGAAGACGAATGAGCTGCGTGCACCAACTTCGATTCGCCCGTGAGAAGAAAAACAGCTTGCACCAAAAGTAGTGCTTGCTATTTGTGTACCCGGGGCGTACATCTGTTGCTAATCTTTGCGCGATGAAGCGTGTTTGTTTGTGATCTTCACTTACCAAACAAGGCTGAACAAGCGCACCACGCTCCGCAGGATCGATTGACTTCAAGCGGAGCGCATGGAGAGGCAAACGATGTTTGATGACGAAGTGCTGAAGCTCTATGCGGCTGCTGGCGATGACGATCAGGATGATGATGATGTGGACCTGGACGCCGTTGACGAAGAAGACGAGGAAGAAGAAGAAGACTTCAGCCCCGATCAGGAATCCGCCGCCGACGTCGAGTCTCGCGATGAGATGAACATCGAGGTAGCAAGCACCCACCCGGAAGATGCGCAGATGGACGCGGTTGCCAGCACACCGCTCGGTCCGTACGATCCGCCGGACTCGCTTTCACGTCTTCCGCAACGCGATGAAGCACTGCCCAGTGTTGGCCAATCGTTGCGCGACTCCGCCGAGGACGCAAAGACCCGGCGTAACAGCAGCAGCACACCCAGGAAGACTGCAAGCAAGAAGACGGCTCCGGCGAAGAAGACAGCGGCCAAGGGCGCTTCTGCCGGCAAAGCCGCAGGGACCAAGACCGTAGCGAAGAAGGCAGTCGCAAAGAAGACTGCAGCCAAGAAGGTCGCCGTGAAGAAGACCGCTGGCAAAAAGGCAGCGGCCAAAAAGACGGTTGCGAAGAAGATCTCAGGTTCCGCCGTGAAGTCCGCCCGGACTGTGCGGGGAGGTGCTGTCTCGAAAAAGACAGCGAGCAAAAAGGGCAGTGGCAGCAAAAACTTCAATACGAGAGGTACGACCTTGGCAACCAAGAAAGCAGCCGAAAAATCCACGGCGAAGAAAACCGCAGCAAAGAAGACCGCTGTGAAGAAAACAGCGACCAAGAAAACGGCCGCAAAGAAGACACCAGCGAAGAAGACTGTCGCGAAGAAGGCCACAGCGAAAAAGACGGCTACCAAGAAGACCGCCGCCAAGAAGACGGCTACCAAGAAGACCGCCGCCAAGAAGACGGCCAAGTAACCAGCCCTGCGCTGTCATGCCCAAAGGGAAACGCCCGCGCTATACAGCGCGGGCGTTCCTGTCAGCAAATCAGCTCTTGCTACTTCATCGCCTGAAGGGCCGCGAGCACCTCGGCGCTGTGATTGGCGATGTCCTTCACTTCCCACATCTTCACAATCTTGCCGTCGGGCGAGATCAGAAATGTGTCGCGCATGGCGATGCTGGTCGGGGCTCCGTTGATCGTTACCTGGCGAACCGGAACGCCGTAGGCGTCCACTACCTTGTGATTCGGATCTGCAAGCATCTTGAAGGTGAACGAGTCCTTGGTGCACCAGACTTTGTGGCTGTCTACGGTGTCCATCGACACACCCAGCACAACCGCGTTGGCGGCCTGAAACTTGGGCAGATCGCGCTGGAAGTTATGCGCCTCCAGCGAGCATCCCGCCGTTTGGTCCTTGGGATAGAAGTACAGCACCACCCACTTGCCCTTGTAGTCGTTCAGGCTGACAGGCGTGTTCTCCTGCGACGGCAAGGTGAAGCTGGGAGCGGCAGTGCCGATGGGCGGCATATCGGCAGCCAGCGCCACGGAAGGAAGCATCATCGAGACGCCGCCAAGACAGGCGGCAAGGGTGTGAAGGGCGCGTCTTGCAAACATAGAGGAAACTCCTGCGGCGCTTTCGAAGATAGCGGCTTCCGGCGCGCCGGTGCCCTAATGGTACGCCCTGCTGTTTAGGACGCTGCCAACCCGCGATTGGCGTCCCTGAAACGGAGCGCTAGGGCGTGGTCCTGGGTGCGCCCACGATAGCGATTCCTGCACCTTCCGCGGCGCGCACCATCCCTTCACGATCGAACAGCAACGTGCGTCCAGCTTCAACGCACAGGCACGTGGCGCCCGCGGCTTGCAGGGCAGCAATCGTCGGCACACCCACAATGGGCACATCGAAACGCATATCCTGCCTCGGCTTGGCGACCTTCACCACCGTCAAGCGGCGTTGCAACGTACTGGCCTCGTCGTCGAGGCTGCGCATCAGCTCACCTGCGCGGGCGATCGTTGCATCGGTGCCCTCCATCGCTTCAACGGCCACGCATGCGCCGGCCGCGATTACCACAGTCTGGCCAAGGTCGAACCCTGCGATGCCGCGGGCGACCTCAAGCCCATAACGAATGTCCTCTCGCTCCACGTCGTCCGGTACGCGCTGGGTCAGCGGGCCCTCCGGCGCGAGCATGGGCTCCAGAAACGTTGTAGAGGACATGAGGTGAATGCCTTCATCTTCCAGCACCTTCGCCACCGCGCCCAGCAGCATGTCGGTGTTCCGTGTGCGCAAATTCATCAGCAGCTTGGCGAGTCGCCAGTCCGGGCGGATGCTGGAAAAGATCTGCTTGTGTCGCACCTGACCGGCCATCACGGCCTGCGTCACACCCTCTCGCTGAAAGGTCTCAATCAGCCGCGATAGCTCGCCGAGCGACAGCCAATGCACACGCACGGCATCCGGTTCGCGAGCTGCACGTTCGTCCATCTCCGGTTCGGTCTCTTCCTTGATGGCCGCCACCACGACGCGTACACCCTGCGCACGAGCCGCGTCCAGCAGCAAAAACGGAAAGCGCCCATTGCCGGCGATGAGACCAAGTGTCGTCATCCTTGCACGATCGGATTGCTGAGGCGGCCGATCCCCTGAAGCGTAACTGTGACCGTTTCGCCCGGCCGCAGCCAGCGCTTGGGCGTGCGGCCCATACCCACTCCCGGCGGTGTGCCCGTGCTGATGATGTCGCCGGGCTCCAGTGTCATCATGCTCGAAAGATACTCAATCAACGCGCCCGTGTTGAAGATCAGCTGCTCGGTGTTGGAGTCCTGCAGTACCTCGCCATTGATATCCAGCTTGATCGCAAGCTTGTGGGGATCGTCGATCTCGTCGCGGGAAACGATCACCGGTCCAATCGGCCCAAAGGTGTCGAAGCTTTTGCCCATATCCCACTGGCTCACCGAAAACTGCACATCGCGCGCCGTCACATCATTGGCAGCCGTGAAGCCAAAGACATATTCCGGCCAGTCCTGCGCCTTCACGTTCTTTGCCGCTCTGCCAATCACGAAGGCATATTCGGCCTCGTAGTCCGGTTCGGCCGTGGCGCCGGTCAGGACGATGGGCTCGTTCGGCCCGATGGTGCTGTTTGAAAACTTCGTGAAGACCACCGGCTTCTTCGGGATCTCCTGCTTCAGTTCTTCAGCATGATCCCGATAGTTCAGGCCGATGCAGATCATTCTGGGTTTCAGGATCGGTGCCAGCAGACGCTCAAAGGACACATAGACCGAACGATCCATCCCAGCTGTGGCTTCATGCGTCCACGCCTCCGGACCAGCCTGAAGAAACGCAATGGTGGATTCGTAGTCGCGTAACGGAAATGCGGCCGTCAACTCAGCGTTCAGCAGCGCGGGCACAGCTTCACCCTGCAAACGAACGGTTCCAAGACGCATGGCAAGCTCCTGAAGCAAACGATCTACCAGCGTTGGATGCGCTGCCCGCATCTCTTCGCCTATGCGAGGAGACAAGCCCCTCTACTTGATGACGCCGCGCTCGCTCTTTGCGATGAACTCCGCCAGGTAGGCGACACATTCCCCGAATTCCCCGCTCGCCACCTTCTCACGAATCGCCTCGAGCGCCTGGGTTGTGTTCAGGTGCGATACCTGCAGCAGCCGGTACGCCGCCCGCAGCTGCTTCAGTTCTTCAGGCGTAAAGCCGCGCCGTTCAAGGCCGACCTTGTTTAGGCCAAACGCGCGATTCTCTCGCCGCACGCTGGTCAACGAGTAGGGCAGCACATCCTGCGTGATGGTTGTTCCGCCGCCGATATAGGCGTAGCGACCAATCGTGCAGTACTGGTGCACCGGGTTCAACGCACCTACAACGGCGTAGTCTTCCACGGTGACATGGCCCGCCAGCGTCGCCCCGTTGGCCAGGATCACGCCGTCCCCAATCTGCGAGTCGTGACCGATGTGCGAGTACGCCATGATGAGGCAGTCCGCGCCGACCCCCGTCGCGCCACCACCGCCCGCGGTGCCGCGGGAGATCGTTACGTACTCCCGGATGACGGTCCTCGCGCCGATGACGCAACGCGTTGGCTCGCCCTTGTACTTCAGGTCCTGCGGACTCACACCGACGGCAGCGAAGGGATGAACAATGACTCCATCGGCAAGCGTCGTGTGCCCATCCAGCACCACGTGCGACACCAGCGAGCAGCCTTCGCCCAGCACAACATGCGCGCCTATCGTGCAGAAAGGGCCGACGCTGCAGCTTGCCGGCACCACGGCGCCTTCCGCGACCACCGCTGTTGGATGAATCAACGCGTTTGCCGTGCTTTTGTGTGCGTCAGCCATGCCGTCGCCTACTGCGCGGCCTGTTGTGTTGGAGCCTCAGCCGGCTTGGTCTTGCGCGGGCGCGGCACCAACATGCAGGTGATCACGGCCTCTGCCGCAACGGCACCGTCCACCGTGCAGACACCCTGCATCTTCACCACACGCGAGCGCCAGTTGAGCACCGTGACCTCAATGCGCAACTGGTCTCCTGGAACAATCTGCCGTCGAAACGTCGCCTTGTCGATCCCCGTAAAGACCATCAGCTTGCTTTCGCGGTCAGGGATCTCGGTGAGCAGCAGAGCGCCACCGGCCTGGGCCATGGCTTCGATCGTCATCACGCCCGGCATGATCGGAAAATCAGGGAAATGCCCGGTGAACTGGGGCTCGTTTGCCGTAACGTTCTTGATCGCGACGATGCGCTGCTTGCGCTCCATCTCGATGACGCGATCGATCAGCAGAAACGGGTAGCGGTGGGGCAGAATGCCCATGATCTCGGTGATGTCCAGCGTCTGCTTCGGCGGGGGCGTTGTTCCTGCTTCGGCCACAGGCACGTCCTCAACCGCGGTCGCGGTGTGCGTTTCACTCATAGCGTGGCTCAGAATACCAGCCGGGCCTACTTCTTGTTCAGTGGGCGGTCCGGGTCGAACAGGTCCGGCGTGAACGGCAGGCCATACTGCACCTTGTTGAGGAAGCGCTGACTGACCATGTCGCCGTTGCGGTAGCGCGTAATGGTGAGCGGCGTCATGATGCCCTGCTCGGGCTGCCAGTCGTCATAGCGCTCTGTGTCTGTGTCGAGATCCTTGTACACGGCGTCGCGCCACTGGAACGTACGGCTCCGCGGCAGGTGCGTTTCCTGGTCGAGCGTCAGCGTGACCGCGTCATTTTCCGCGGTCAGGATGCTCACTTTGTCGACCAGATGCCGGTCGTCCATCGACGAGCCTTCAAAGGTCACCAGCGTATCGGGACGTTTCAGCCATTCATTCACCACTATGTCGATGGTGTGGCGACGACGACGCTGAAAGTCTTCAACATCGAGCTTGGGCAGTTCCTTGCGTCCGCGAAAGGTAACTTCATAGCCGTTGTCCTGCGTCCAGACTTCAGCCACATCGCGCTTGCTCGTGGGGATAAACACGCCCTGCTTCGAGACGATCACCAGGCGTTCGCCAAAGGGCTGCACGCGCAGGTACTCCTCGAACTGCGTCTCGTACGGATTGGGTGCGCTCTTGTAGAAGGTGGCGCCCTTGCCTTCCAGGCGCTCGGTGCCGCGGTGCAGCCACTTATCGCCACCATAGGCCTGCACCATCTCGTCCAGCAGCTTGCGACCCTGAGCCTGCTCGCTGCCGCCCTGCGGCGCTTCCGTGGCTGCAACTGTCGCTTGTGCCTGCAAAGGCATCGACGCACAGCCGACCGCGGCCAACAGTAACCCTTTGCGAACCCAACTGCCCACTTTACGCACGCGCACCATCACCCATTCCGTTGGACGCAAAACCCTACCCGACCAGCACCGCGCCGCCATTTACGTTCCAGATCTCGCCGGAAACGAACCCTGCCCACGGCGTGCACAAGAAGACAATGGGGCCGGCGATTTCTTCCGGCTCGGCCGCGCGGCCGAGCGGGATGAAGCTCAACGCCTTCTTGGACGCCTCCGGATCGCTCAAAGTTCCAGCCGACATTTCCGTCCGCACCCAACCAGGCGCCACACAGTTGCACAGGATGCCCTGCGGGCCTAATTCGCTGGACAGGCTCTTGGTCAGGCTCAGCAGCGCGCCCTTGCTGGCCGCGTAGTCGGCGTGGAAGGCCTCGCCCCGCTGCGCCGCGGTGGAGGCCACCAGGATGATGTGCCCGCGCGCGCCCTGCCCCGCCTGTAGGAACGCCGTCGGCTGTTCGGCTGCCGCCATGCTGGAACCGCTTTCGCCGGCGCCATGGCCCGGGGCATCGCTCAGCGGGGCCGGCCAGGTGATCTTATCGCTGAAGACGGCCTCTTCCAGCAACTCACGGGCGTCCGCGCCGCCTTCCGCCTCGGTCTCCGGGGCCGCTTCACCGGGACCGTACTCGCGCGCACCGGCAAGCGCGGTGGGGTCGTTTGCGCCGCCCAACGCGCCGTTCGCCTGCGTCATGGACGCCGCCTGCGCGCCCAGCATCTGCCGCGCCCCGGCGCGCACCAGGCCAAACACGCTATCGAGGTTGATGCCCATGGTGCCGCGCCACTGGTCCGTACTCATGGTCGCAATGGGCTGATAGTGCGGCGGCCAGATGCCGTGGTTGATCACCAGGATGTCGACCCGCCCAAAGACCGCGGCGGCTCTTGTCACAAGTGCTTCACCCTCGTCAGCCGTGGCCAACTCCTGCTGCAGTGCCCGGCAATGGGCCTCGCCACCGGTTTCGGCCACCAACGCGTCTGCGTCCGCGCTGCGGCTGCGATAGCTGAAGACGACCTTCGCGCCGGCCTGCCGGAAGAGCCTGACCGTGGCCGCACCAATGCCGCGGGAGCCGCCTGTGACCAGCGCCACCTTGCCTTCAAGTGAAAGTCGCAACCCGCCTACGCCTGTTTGCCCCATAGAACTCATCTACTCGTTGTAGCAGGAGCAGGTCCGCTCGCAAACGTATTGGATCCGGCCAGCCATTCCTTCTGCTGAGGAGATCGCCATGCGTTACGCCATGCTTGTTTGCCGCATCCTGCTTGGGCTGATGTTTTTTGTGCTCGGGCTCAACAACATCCTGGGCTTCCTGAAGATGCCGCCCCCGGCCAATCCGGACGCGCTCACGTTGATGACCATCCTGCACGTCAGCCACTGGATGACGTTTGTCGGCGCCGTGATGACCATCGGCGGTCTGCTGCTGCTGGTGAACCGCTTCGTGCCGTTAGCGCTTACGCTGCTGGCGCCCGTTGTGGTCAACATCCTTCTGTATCACGCGCTCCTTTGGCCGCACGGCGCCGCACCCGCCATTGCGGTCACCGTGTTGGAGATCTTCCTGATCGCGGCGTATTTCCGCAGCTTCCTTCCGCTGCTTGCGATGAATCCGGAGGCACAGCTGCGACGGCCATGACGTCTACGAGCTGCGGGGCGCTTTACGCCGGAGTCAATCGTCAGAGCGGTGTCTCACCGCCCTTTTCGACACGTTGCTCGCGCGTGCAGGCCTCTTCGCAGCCGCTTTCTGGCGTTCAGCGATCAGAGCCGCGCGCGCCTTTGCAGGCATGGCAAGGATGTCCTGCGTCTTCGCCGGCATCTTGCCGTAGACGATGCCGTGAGCTGCGCGAAACAAGGCTTCCCACTCACGGGGTGATACCACGTCCCAACGCTCTGCGGCCACCCAGAAGATGCGCGCAAAGTACGGCGCTGGCAGAAAGCCCTCCACTTCTACCAGTTCCGCCGAGCGCTCCGGCCCGGCCGCAAAGGACACCACCGGCCCGCGGCCATCCAGGTTGATCAGCGCAAACATTTTGCCGCCAACCGCCTTGTCTCCTACCCAGAACACAAGGTTGTCGCCCCACTGCATTGTTTCTGCGACGTGGGGCAGTTTGAGCAAGATCTGGCGAGCGCGTTCGGCGTCCATGTTCAGCGCAGTGTACCTCTGCGTCGCGGCACAAACGCACAGGTGAGTCCTACCGCGAGCGGTTGGCGCGTGCCTTGTTGCCGCCTGCCTTGCGCAGCTTGCTGCCGGCGGCTTCCCGCGCGTCTTCCTTGCGCTCGCCCTTGGTCTGGTTCGGCTTGGGCTTGCAACTTCCCTTGGTGCCAGCCTCTTTGCCCGGCACGCGCTCAAACCCAGGCCAGCATGCCGGCCCTTCCCCCGTGGAGCGCTTCTGCTTGATCAGCGATTCCTTCTTGCTCTTGGCCTGCGCGGGCGCCATCTTGCGGCGCACAGTTTTGCCGCTGCCCGTCTTGTGCTGCTCATATTGCGTGACGTTGGTACGCTTCACGCCGGTCTTTTTGGCCGTTGAGGGCGAGGTCTTTACGCCCTTCTTCACACTGCTGCTCGATCTCTTCGCCGCACTCTTCTTTGAAGCCGTTTTCCTGGCTGAAGTCTTCTTCGCTGAAGACTTCTTCGTCGCAGACGTCTTGGCTGAAGTCTTTTTCGCGGGCGCCTTTTTCGCTGCGCTCTTCTTCGCGCTGCGTTTATTTGCCGTCTTCTTTGCGGCACTCTTTTTCGTTACTGATTTCTTGCTTGCGGTCTTTTTCGCAGTGGCCATGTGTCCCTTAGAAGCCGTTGCCTCACGCGAGGTGCACTAGGCCTGCTGGAAAATTTCGAGGCAAAGCTCCCGGTTCAATGCAGTCGCAAACGGATGGGGCCTTTTGCGGTGGACGCATCAACAACATGGCCAGCCTGCGTGATGTCGATGCTGCCCTTGGCGACCAGCCTGCGCGCCGCGGCACGGGCAGGCTCCATCAGCGGCTCCCACGCAGCCCGGTCTTCATCGCCCGCCAAAGCACGCGCCGCCTCGCTGGGACAGATCGTCTTCCCTGCACCGCGTGCATGCAGCAGCCGCAGGATCTCCTCCTCAAGCTGCTGATCAACAGCCGACGATCGGCGCTTCCGGCACGCGTCCGAGCAGAACTTCACCTCTGCCCAGTTCTTCGCCCAGCTTTTGCGCCACGTCATCATTCGACCGCAGGCGGCGCAGGTCTTCGGTGTCTTGTCCGTAAGCGCATCCGCCGCAGCGGTGTTCTGATCTTTGCGTGCCATTGTTCCTGTTCCGGTGACACCTTGGAAGCAACGGCGTCCTCAGTGCATCCTAAGCCTGTGAGCCTGAACGAAACGTTTCCCCTCCGCTTCGCCACCTGGAATGTGAACTCCATCAAAGCGCGCCTGGAGCATGTCACCACGTGGCTGCAACGCGTTAGCCCCGATGTGCTCTTGCTGCAGGAGCTCAAAGGTCTCGAGTTCCCGGCTGCGCACTTTGAAGCGATCGGCTACACCAGCGTCGCCGTCACGCAAAAGACCTACAACGGCGTTGCGGTGCTGTCGCGCCTGCCGATCGAGTGTGTGAACAAGACCCTGTCCGGCGATGAAGAAGACAGTCACGCCCGCTTCCTTGAAACCATCATCGGCGGCGTCCGCGTCGTAGACATCTACCTGCCTAACGGCAACCCGGTCGGCACAGACAAGTTTGACTACAAGCTGAAGTGGATGGACCGCCTGCGCACGCAGATGGATCGCTGGCTCACCGACAGCACGCCCACGCTGATCGGTGGCGACTTCAACGTCATCCCCGAGGACATCGACTGCGACAAGCCTTCCAATTGGGTTCGCGACGCCCTCTTTCAGCCGGAACCGCGCGCCCGCTACCGCGCCATGCTCGGCACCGGCTATACCGACGCCTTTCGCGCGCTGCACCCGGACGAGGGCGGGCAGTTTACCTACTGGGACTACTTCCGCATGGCGTTTGAGCGCAATCGCGGCATCCGCATCGACCATTTCCTGCTGTCGCCGGCGCTCGCGGCACGGCTGGAAAGCTGCGAGATTGACCGCACGCCACGCGCCCAGGAGAAACCGTCCGATCACACGCCAATCGTCGTAACGCTGCGTCCTTAGGGGCATGGGGCGCGCACGGCAGCGGCGGACTCTTATACTGCAACTGCCAGCATGTCCTCTCAATCTTCCGTCCCATCGCCCGCGTTTCTTCCTGTCGCCCAGCAGCTAGACCTCATCACCAAGGGTGCTGCGGAGGTCATTCCCGCCGTAGAGGCCACTGCGCCGGACGCCCTGCAGGCGCGCCTGGAAGAGTCGCGCCGCACCGGCGTTCCGCTTCGCATCAAGGCCGGCTTCGACCCCACAGCGCCCGACCTTCATCTTGGCCACACGGTGCTCATGCGCAAGCTGAAGCACTTCCAAACGCTGGGCCACCAGGTCATCTTTCTCATCGGGGACTTCACCGGCCTGATCGGCGACCCCACGGGCAAAAACCAGACACGCAAGCCGCTCACCCCCGAAGAGCTGCTCGAGAATGCAAAGACCTACCAGCAGCAGGTCTTCAAGATTCTCGACCCGGAGAAGACTGAGGTTCGCTACAACTCCGAGTGGATGACGCCCTTCGGCGCTGCCGGCATGATTCGTCTTGCGGCGCAGTTCACCCTGTCGCAGATGCTGGAGCGCGACGAGTTTCACAAGCGCTTCCAGGACGAACAGCCCATTCACATGCACGAGATGCTCTACCCCATGGTGCAGGGCTACGATTCCGTCGCGCTCAAGGCGGACGTGGAGCTCGGCGGCACGGACCAGAAGTTCAACCTGATGCGCGGCCGCGACCTGCAGCGGCACTATGGGCAAAAGCCGCAGATCATCCTGATGACGCCGATCCTGGAAGGCCTCGACGGCATACAAAAAATGTCGAAGTCGCTCGGCAATGCCATCGGCATCCAGGAGCCCGCGGGGAGCATGTATGGCAAGCTCATGTCGATCTCCGACGAGCTGATGTGGCGCTATTGGATCTTCCTCACCGACCTGCCGCAGAGCGAGATCGACCAGATGCAACAGCGTGTCGGCTCGGGCGATCTGCATCCCATGCAGGCCAAGAAGGACCTGGCGCTGATCATCACCAGCGAATTCCACTCGCAGGCCGAAGCCCAGGCGGCAGCCGACAACTGGTCCCTGCAGTTCCAGTCGCGGGGGATCGCGTCCGATCTTCCGGAAGTGCGGGTGTCGCTGGCGAGCGAAGGTCTTCTCGCGCAGGGGTCGGACGAGGGTCCCGGTGCACAGATTCGGGTAGCGAAGCTCCTACAACTTTCGGGTATGACCGGATCTGCGAGTGAAGCGTCACGCAAGCTGGTTGAAGGAGCCGTGTACGTGAATAATCAACGGCTTACCGCCAAGACGATGGCCCTTAGCGACTTCGGAGAGTCTCCAGTGATGCGTGTCGGCAGGAAAGCGTTGCGCATCATTTTCGAAAACTAAGGTAATATGACCTTCAGCATCTTGCCTCGCAAGAATCTGCTGAGCAGCGTGTGTCGCACAGAGGCCGTGCGCGTGCGTGACCTACGGCCAGTATCCTCGGCAGCGAACGACTGCCCTGGACGGTGTCGCCTCCAAGGTTCGTCTGGGCTCCCCTGTGAGCTCAGCTTAGCGTGACAGTCCTTTTTGACTGATCGCCGGGCTGCATCCGGTACGGCGCGTTCTACACAGACCTTTTGCGCCCGATCAGTACACGGCCCCCCTCCTGAAGGCGTGGGCCCTCAAAGCAAATCTCCTCCGGTGGGTAGCGTCACGCTGCACTCGTGTGTGTGTACCCCACACGCCCCCCGGTCCCGCAATGACCTGCGTCGGTCATCATGCCCTGTTTTGGGCTTTGCTCCACACGTTTTGGCCGAGATTGCTGCGCTCAGCCAAAACTTCAGTCACCCGAAGCTGGTTACTGCTAGCACGAAAGTGCTCCATCGGTAACCGCGTTCCGGGATGCGGATACACCTCCCTCAGCGCCATTGTGGACCTACGAGTTTCGTTTGGGCTTCCTCTGGGTTGTCGGGCTGAGACCAACTTCTTTCTGGTGAGATTTCGATGAAGCGTACGCTTTCCCTTCTGCTGTTTGCCTTCTGCTCGGTCCTGATGACAAAGGCAGCTTTCGCAGCTACTTGGTACGTCCGTCCAGACGGCGGAACCCGCTACTCCTCCAACATCACCTCGGGCCAATGCGACGGCCTGGCAGACGCGCCCTACTCAGGCGTTGGTCAAAACCAGCACTGTGCCTTCAAGGATTTCCGCTACCTCTACCAGGATGGCGCCTATGGCAACCCAACTGTTTTTCCGAACTATGGCTGGGTGATCGCCGGTGGTGACACCGTCATCCTCCGCGGCTCCATCGGCACAGGCGTTGCATACCGCATCGGCTGGAACAACCCGAACACGAGCTATGACCCGGCTACCAGTCAGTGGTGGGGCATCCAGGGCGATCCGTATGATTCGGGCATTCCCGTTCCTCCGTCCGGAACCGCGAATGCGCCAACACGCTTCCTGGGTGAGAACTACGCGTCCTGCTCAACGGCTTCCGCCAAGACGCAGTTGCACGGCGGCTACGCTTCGGGTTCAATCTGGAACCTGTCAGGCGCCTCCTACGTGGACCTCGAGTGCCTCGATCTCACCGACTATTCCAGCTGCTCCAATGAGGGCGGCACGTCGAATCGTTGCTCCAAGAGCAATCCGCTCTCTGACTTCGCAAGTGTTGGAATTGCCTGGTCCAACAAGTCCACCCACGACACGATCAACAACATCACCATCCACGGCTTAGCAGGCGGTATGTTTGGCCCGACAGGCGATGGCGTGATCATGACGAATCTTGATATTCACGGAAACTACGATTCCGGTTGGAACTCGGACAACGGTGCCGGCACGACCGATGCCATTGGGGTCGGGTCCGTTCTTGTGCAGAACTTCAACATCAGTTGGAACGGATGTGCGGAAGAGTATCCCATCGTTCATGCGCTTCCTTACTATGAGTGCCTCGACCAGAGCTCCGGCGGTTACGGCGATGGGTTTGGAACGGCGACTGTCTACAGCACCACGCCATGGAACGTCCACTTCGATCAGGGCACGGTAAGCTACAACACCCAAGACGGCCTGGACGCCTTGCATCTGGTGGGTGCTGGCTCCTCGATGACCATCACACGTGTGAACGCTTTCGGCAACGAAGGGCAGCAAATCAAGATCGGCGGGGGACATGGTATCGCGCAGAACAACGTGATCACCACCAACTGTAATGCGCTTCTGCAGGCCATTCCTGGAACCCCTTCGGGCTTTAACAGCAAGCTTGGAGACACTTGCCGCGCTGCTGATACAGGTGTCCTTCTGACCGTACAGAAAGGTTCAACAACGGTCTTTGATAACAACACGATCAATTCGGCTTCCACTACAGGCATCGAGGTGGAGTGTGACAACACGTCGAGCGCATGTGACAGGACAGCCCTCATTGACTTCCGAAACAACATCTTCGTCGGCTACCTGACGAATCCGGCGGATGGCTATGTTGCTACAGGGGGCACAGGAGATTACAGCAACCCGCTCTACGACGGAACAGGTCTGTGGCCGTTCACCCTGCCCGGCAGTTCCTTCTCAAACAACATCATTTACCACCCAAAGAGCAACTTCAATTGCGCCTCGACAGGTCAGCTGTGCGTCGATCCGCAGTTGACGGATGAGACCTGGCACAACTACGGCTATCCCAACGTGACCCCGCTCGCCTCGTCTCCTGCAATCGGTAACGGCGTCAGCATCTCCACAGTTCTCACCGATCTGAACGGCGTTGTCCGTGCAAGCGTTCCGACTATCGGGGCCATCGAGGTTGCCGGGGCAGGCAGCTCGTCTTCGACTACGTCTGCTCCTTCCACCACAACAGCAGGTACCGGCACATCGTCGACGACCTCGACCTCGTCACCGACGACCACCACCACGACAACAACTTCGACGGGCAGAACGCCGGTGCCGGTGTCGACGACACCGACCACCACGACCCCGACCAGTCCTTCAACGACCACAACGCCCACAACAACTTCGGGTACCTCCACATCGACCTCGTCCTCCGGCTCAACCTCGACCGGCTCGACTTCGACCACAACCACCACCAAGCCCTCGACGCCGGCGGGTCCGGTTGCCACACAGGTCGTGCTCTCGGTCACCAAGGGGCCGAGTGCTGCGATTCCAATCGTCCTCACGGCGAAGGTGACCTCGGCTTCCGGCAAGATCCCGTCCGGTTCGATCGTGCTCTACACGTCAACCAAGTGGGCGCTTGCGGCAGGCACTCTCGATAAGAGCGGCACGGTAAGTTGGCAGGTTCCGGCCGGTCTTACCTACCTGACGGTGTACGGCAGCTACGCGGGCAATGCCAACTTCAGCGGTTCCACCTCCGGCCTGCTAAGCGGAACGGCAGCAGTCGCCTCCGTGGGTCGCTAAACCACAACCCGGCGGAGGGCTACCCGCCTGCTCCGCCGGCTTCTCCGTAATGAGTGATGCACCCAGGCCACTGTTGCTCGAGCGACAGTGGCCCTTTTCAGATCATCTACGGGCCGGCTTCACCGCTCCGTGGAACAATGTTTGCAGGTCGCCGAACACCGCGACGCGAAGACATAGAACCCTACTCATGCCCACGTTTGACGTCATCATTCCGGCCTACAACGCTGAGCAGTACCTTGCACGCGCCATCGATAGCGTAGTGGCGCAGACCTTTACCGATTGGCGCATCCTTCTGGTTGACGACGGCTCGCGCGACCGCACACCCGAGATCGCGGCCCACTACGGGGACCAGCTCGGCGGTAAGCTCCTCTACATTCGGCAGGACAACGCCGGCCTGCCGGCAGCAAGAAACGCGGCGATCCGGCATTCTGCGGCAGAGTTCCTGGCCCTTCTCGACGCGGACGACCTTTGGCTGCCAAACCGTTTGCAGAAGACCTATGAACGCTTCCAGGAGATGCCCCAGGCCGGCCTCACTTACGGCTTTGTAGCGCGTGTCGACCCGGAGGACAAGATCCTGGATGTCTTCGAGACACGTAACCGCAATGCAGAAGGACGCGTTGCCCCTCACCTGTACATGCGCACGCTTGATCTCTGCTGCCCAACGGTCAGCTTCCGGGCAATGTGCGTCAAGGAGGTGGGCGGCTTTGACGAGACGTTGCGCTCGTCGGAAGACCGAGACCTTTGGATACGAATCGCGTCCCGCTATGACGTTGCCCTGGTCTCGGAACGGATCGCGCTTTATCGCGTGTCGCCGACGTCCATGAGCACCGATCTGGATCGCATGGCGCGCTCCCAGCAACGAGTCATTGAGAAGCACTATGGCTTGCCGGGCTGCGGTTGGAAGGCTCGGCGTGTTGCGCTTAGCTGGCTCTTCCGGCAGCGAGCGGAAGGCCTGGCTGAGCGAGGCCAGCTACCAGCGGCAACGAGAGATGTTTTCAGGGCCATTTGGGCCTATCCACCGCAGCGCCACGCGTTCAAAACTCTTGCCTCCATCATGCTGCGCTATGCGCGTGGAAGGCGACGTGGCAACTCGGTAGGGTCTCCTGGTCAGACGTAGCCGCCATCCGCTGCACTGCATTTGCTGACGTGCCTGCGTTTCTGTTGCCGCTATAGTGGTGAAATTAAGATTCACGCCGTGGAGCGTTCCCTGAGTGTTTTCCATCCTGAGATTCGTGTGCCTGCTTCTGTGTAGCTTGATGGTTGCACCTGCGTTTGCTTCGACCTGGTATGTGCGGACCGATGGCGGAACAAGGTACTCCAGCAACATGCCCAAGGGGCAATGCGACGGCACAGCGGATGCGCCCTACTCCGGGCATGGAACCAACCAGCACTGTGCTTTCAACGACGTTCGCTATCTGATTCAAGATGGTGCCTACCCTAGCAAGATGCAGCCCCCCTCCTGGGGTTGGATCGGCAAGGGCGGAGATTCCTACATCATTCGGGGCTCGATGGCAGAAGGGATCTCTTACCGCGTCGGTTGGAATAACCCGAAGAACTCTTACGACGCCAATCAATACTGGGGTATTCCTGGTGATCCCTTCAACTCCGGTATGCCTCCGCCGCCCTCCGGCACACCAGAGCAACACACGCGCATCCTCGGCGGGAATTACGAATCGTGTCATGCCGCCACCGCAAAGACACAAATCCATGGTGGATATGGCGTATATGCCGTCTTCTCGATGAAGGGATCGTCGTACGTCGACATTGCCTGTCTGGACATCACGGATCGCAGTCCCTGTGGTCGCTCGTCTCAGCCGACCGGTTGTGTTACGTCAGGGCCAGCACTTTCCGACTTCGCCAATACCGGCATCACGTGGTCAAACAAGTCAACACACGACACGGTTCAGGATGTCCGCATTCACGGTCTCGCGCAGGCTGGCATGGGAGGGCCTACCGGCGATGGCGCGGTCTTTCGGTATCTTGATCTGATTGGCAACGCCAGTTCCGGTTGGAACGCTGATCCTAATGACGGCACCACCGGTAATGGCACGCTCCTGGTCGAGCACTACAACATAAGCTGGAACGGTTGCACCGAGGAGTATCCCATCAAGGATCCGCTTCCCTACCACGAGTGCACGGATCAGAACTCGGGTGGCTATGGCGATGGCTTCGGCACCACGACCGCTGAAAGTAACCCGAGCTGGAAGGTCACCTTCGATCAGGGCACCGTCTCCTACAACACGCAGGACGGCCTGGATGCGCTGCACATCGCAGGCGGCGATTCCATGATGACCGTGACCCATACGCTCGCGTTCGGCAACATGGGCCAGCAGATCAAGGTGGGTGGCGCAGCCGGTGTCATCACCGACAATCAGATCGTTACAAACTGCAATGCGATGCGGCAAGCGATTCCAGGAACGCCCCACGACTACAACGTTCGGCTAAGCGACTTCTGTCGCGCCGCGGATACCGGCGTCCTTATGACGGTGAACGATACGGTGCCGAGCAAGTTCATCCGAAATGTTGTGTATTCCGCGAGCGCCACGGGCGTTGAGGTGGAGTGCGTCACAAAGTCCTGTGGCTCCGCCGCAAAGATCGAATTCCGGGACAACATCTTTCTCGGTTTCAAGAACGACACCGCGCATGGCTATCCAGGCGGCGGCCGCGGTGAGTACAGCAACCCGATCTATATCGGCCCGGAGGTCAATCCCTTCAAGAATCCGGGAAGCATTTACACCGGTAACACCACCTTTCATCCTTCTGCGACATGGCACTGCCCAGCGGCTGGCGAAAAGAATGCCCACTGCGGCGACCCCCATCTGGTAGACGAAACCTGGCACAACTACGGCTACGGCGACATGTCGGCCGCAAAGCCAGGAGCCGCTTCCACCAGGGAGCCAGGCGAACCAGACACGTCGATCCTTGCCGCGCACGAGGTTCCCGCAGCGATACACAAGCGCGTTCGTCTTCGCACGTTGGCTGCATGCGTGTGTGTGGGCGTGCTTGGCGTAGCGGTTTTGCGAGGCGTGCGCTCGCGACAAAATACCTGAGCTTGCCCTTCGTGCTCAGAGCAGACCCATCCCATCTCTATAGGCGGACCTTCGCGTTTTGAATTCATCGTTAGATACCCGGAAGCAAAACGTTGTTACGATCGGCTCGCTTGCGCTGCTTGGCATCGCGGCGCTTCTTTCCATGGTCACAGGCGTTCGGCACGCCCTCGCCTATAGCAGCCATGACCTGCAGTGGACCGGTGGGCGCCTGGTGGGACAGCACGTGGACCCATGGGCAGAGCGCCTTGCCAACTACCCGCACCACTTTACTCATTTCAGTCCGCCAAACTATCTTCACCTGCTGTATCTGCTGTTCCTGCCGTTTGGCTCGCTCAGCTTCGGCACGGCAGAGCTGCTCTGGTGTGGCATCAGCGTTGCGTTTTCTATCGCCTCAGTCTTTCTGCTGGCAAGGCTTTTCTCCCTCAGCCGGCTGCAGATGCTGATGGTGCTCTTTCTGCTTTGGATGAGCTCGCCGTTTCGCGTTGTTCTTGAGGTCGGGCAGATGAGCCTCTTTGAACTCTTCTTCCTGAGCCTCACCTTTCTCGCTGCTTCCTCGGTGCTTGCGGGTGCTGCCTTTGGCTTCAGCCTGGTGAAGTACAGCTTCTCTCCCGTGGCGTTTGTGCTCTTTCTGTTGCAGCGCCGCTTCACCCTGCTGCTTGTAGCTATCGCCATCTGCTGTGTTGCCGTGCTGGGCTGCCACCTGTTTCTGCCTACGCCGTTGCCGCAACTGGTGCGGGAGCCATTCCAGGTTTCGCGTCTTGCCGTCAGCCCTGGGCTGGCCGACGTGATGACGCTCGCTGAATACAGTCTTCGGTCTGCCCTTGGCATCGATCGCGCGAAGACCGTGTCCTATGGTTTAGCTTTGATTGCCAGCGTGGCGTATGCCGTCCTGATCAGTCGCTTCGCCTTATCCAGGGCAGTGCAGTTTGCCCTGGTCAGCCTGGCGAGCCTTTTGTTCTTTAAGCACCTGGTGTACGACTACGTCTTCCTCACCGTGCCGCTCTGCTATGCGCTTTCCCTCAAGAACGTACGCACCAAAACGCCGATCATCGTGGGCGTACTCATCTTCTGGTTCCTTGCCGCGTTTCTGAACCGGGCTGCCAACGATCAGGTAGTGCACCTCGGTGCGCTTACCCTGAATTTCCTGCTGTTGACGGCCCTGTTTGTGTACACGTCGTTCGTGGCGCTTCGCAGCTCTAGTGAAACGCTCAGCGCCCGGGTTTAAGGCACAGGCACCTCAAACGCGTTCAACACAGCCGAGACCGCCAGGTACATGCCCGCCAGGTGCAGCATGTCGACCAGGCCTTTGTGGCCGAACGCGGCTTGTGCTCCTGCGAACAGCACGTCGGGAGCCCTGTGCTCCACGACGACGGCGCGCACGAAGCGATGAGCGATCAGCTCGTTTGCGGACAACGTCTTCGGTTCCTCTCCGGTGGCGAGCGCTTCGATGTCGGCCTGTGCCAGGCCAAGCCTGGCGGCGA
Organism: Granulicella sp.; assembly: GCA_965198515.1. Classification (GTDB taxonomy): domain Bacteria; phylum Acidobacteriota; class Terriglobia; order Terriglobales; family Acidobacteriaceae; genus Granulicella. Next base: position 111,837 of record CBDAPO010000006.1, read on the forward strand.
CGGCGCGATGCGCGTACACCTCATACGCCGCCTCGCACGCGGCGCCCACGGTGAGGATCACGACCTCGCGGACGCGCGCATCAAGCTCTGTCGCCTCGCGCTCCGTGTCCAGGTAGTTCAAATGTGCCGCACCCAGCTCGGGGCTGTAGAGCAGCGCGTTGAACGGCCCGAGAAGCCGTCCGCCTGCACCTTCCGCCTGGAAGCCGGCTCCCTCCGCCCAGGGCAACATGCCCGTCTTGATGCGGTCGTAGACTTCAGCCTGTTCGCGGTTCAACGATGCCGGTTCCAGCAGTGGCAAACGCCTGTTCTTCTCAGCCTCATCGGCTCCCATAGCTCACCTCAAGCGCGCCGTTCCCGGCAACGCGTCACCCCTTCGATGCGGCAAGCCGTCTCCCGTGGCGCATCCGGGACGCATCCTAAGAGCATGTCGCTTCGCACAGCCAACGTCATCGGTACCGGACCCAACGGCCTTGCGGCGGCCATCACGCTCGCGCAACGGGGTGTTGCGGTGACCGTCTTTGAGGCGAACCGCCAGATCGGCGGGGCCTGCTCCACCGCAGAGATCACCCTTCCAGGCTTTCGCCACGATCTCGGCTCGTCGTGCTATCCCCTGGGCGTCGCTTCGCCTTTTTTCAACACATTGCCGCTGGCTCACTATGGGCTTCGCTGGATTGAGCCGGAGGTACCGCTCGCCCACCCGCGGCCCAACGGCCAAGCGGTGCTCCTGAAACACGACCTGGAGGCCACGGCAGACCAGTTCCGGCGGCCAGGCGACGATCACGATGCACGTGCCTGGCGCCTTCTTCTCGCCAGCTCCGTCCGCGACTTCCCCGCCCTGGTCGCCGACTTCACCCAGCCGCTTTTGCGCATGCCCTGCAACCCGGTCGCAATGGCCACCTTCGGCATGGCCGCGATCTGGCCCGCCAAGATGCTGACCGAAGCTGTGTTTCGCAACGACGATGCACGCGTTCTGCTGGCCGGCTGCTCCGGGCATTCCGTTCTGCCCTTGACTCACATCGTGTCGTCGGCGGTAGCGGTAGTTCTCGCAGCAGCGGGGCACGCCGCTGGATGGCCGGTCATCGCCGGCGGTGCCCAGTCCCTTTCCGATGCCCTTGCAGCCTACCTGCGCGATCTCGGCGGCCAGATCGTGGCCGAACACCCCGTCCGTGCCCTCAGCGACCTCCCACCCGCAGACGTCACGCTCTTTGACACCTCTGTCCGGGCGCTCACCTCCATTGCCGGCGACGCACTCTCCCCTGCCTTCCGCACCCGGCTTGCCCATTTCCGCCGAGGCCCCGGCATCTTCAAGATCGACTACGCGCTTTCGGGTCCCATCCCGTGGCAGGACCCCGCCTGCCTGCGCGCCGGAACGGTCCACGTCGGCGGCTCGCTCGACGAAATGGCCCGCTCCGAGCATGACGCCTTTGCCGGTCGCCTGCCCTCACCCGACGAGGACAAGCCCTTCCTCATCCTCGTGCAGCCCAGCCTCTTCGACTCCACCCGCGCCCCGGCAGGCAAACACACCGCGTGGGCCTACTGCCACGTCCCGGCCGGTTCCACCGCGGACCGCACCGCGGCCATCGAAGCCCAGATCGAACGCTTCGCCCCCGGCTTTCGCGATGTGGTGCTGGCACGCCGCACCTGGAACTCCGAGGACCTTACCGCCTGGAATCCCAACCTGCTCGGCGGCGATATTTCCGGTGGCTCCATGACGCTGAACGGTCTACTCGCGCGCCCCACGCTGCGCACCTATCGCACGTCCAACCCCAGCCTGTACCTTTGCAGTGCGTCCACGCCGCCGGGGGGCGGTGTGCATGGCATGTCCGGCCACAATGCAGCCCTGGCTGCCTTGCACGATCACCTCAGCTAACCTCCCGTCACGCAGCTTCTGACCCTAGGTCTACGCCCAACCCCACCCACCGGGTGTAGTCTCCCGCGCTCCGGCAAACTCTGCGTCGGTTGCCGCACGGAACCGCATCGAGAGCGCTTCATCGAACACCTCTTCGCGTTGTGCCGTGGTCGCCGGCCGGTCCAGGACCTCCTGCCACCAGTGCAGCCGCGCTTCCCGCCGTTCCCCCTGCCAAAGCGTGTCCTGGCGCATCAGAACCTCACCACGACGCCGGTGGACACCGTCAGCAGTTCCCCGCCGGTGATGTCCACCGCACGCCAGTCGATCCATCGTCCCTGGCTGATATCCAGCCCGCCGCCGACCTGATAGCCGAACTCCGAGCCCGTGGACTGCAGGCCGTTGCGTTGCCCTTCCAGACCCACCACGGCCACGCCATAGGGCCTGAACTTGCGTCCGTTGTAGGCCAGCCGGCCGCCGGCCATCAGCTCATACGTGGAAGGCGCCGCCAACCCGCGCACCTCAAAGCCAAGCCCCACCGGTCCGCCCTTCAGAAACGTGTCATACAGGCCTACACCTGCGCCTGCCGTTCCGTAACTTGAGTAGCCCTTGCCGCTCGGTGCAAACACCGCGGTCAGGGTGCCAAACACGCCCTTCTGCGCAGAAGCGGGGCGCACCCCGCCAAGCCCTGCAAGCACCAATCCAACTGCCAATCGACCAAGTCGCACAGTTCATTACCTCCAACGACTCTAGGGTCACCGATGGGGGACCTGTCCCAAAAGTCGACAGCGAGGAACACCGTTACGTCGAACGGCGTATGGACAGGTGTCAGCGGGGCAGGCACACTCCACAGCAGTGGTAGACCGTCGCGGCGAAGCATCCAGCAGCGTCCGCCTGACACGCAACGTGCAGCTTCGGCCGATCGCACTCACCTCCGCGTCGCTGATTCGTCATCAGCATTGAGCAACGAGGCGGTACCCTACAGAAAGATCGTCTCGTTGCAGGGAGAATCACGATGTCTTCGGGCGCGCAACCCATGTCAGGTCCCATCCCGCCCCGGCGCTTTGCGGGCACTGGAACTGCCACGCTGCCGTCGCAACCGGGCGTCCCCTGGTACATCTGGACGGGCGTTGCGGCTATCACTTCGGCCACCATCGGCGGCTCGTGGGACGTCGCATGGCACCGTTCCATCGGCCGCGACACCTTCTGGACGCCGGCGCACATGATGATCTATCTGTGCGGCGTGCTGGCCGGCATCATCGGCCTCTTCCTGATCGCGCAAACGACGTTGCGCCGCAATGCCGAGCTCCGCGCCGCGTCGGTCTCCGTGTTCGGTCTACGTGCACCGTTGGGCGTGTTTCTCATGGGCTGGGGTGGCGTTGCCATGCTCACCTCCGCGCCGTTCGACAACTGGTGGCACAACGCCTACGGCCTGGACGTGAAGATCGTGTCGCCGCCACACGCACTGCTGATTCTGGGCATCCGCGCGGTCAGCTTCGGCGTGCTGTTCCTCATTCTGGCCGCGATGAACCGCGCCGCCGAAGCGCACGATCCCACCTTCCCCACCCTGCAGAAGCTCCTGCTGTATCTCGGCGGCCTCACCGTCGGCGGCCAGATGTTTTTTCTGCAGGAATACACCTGGGACGTCGCTCTCCACCGCGCGATTGCCTACATCGCGATGGCCATTGCGGTACCGGTGCTCTTCGCCGCGTTCTCGCAGGCCTCACGCTTCCGCTGGGCCGCGACCACGACAGCCGCTATCTACACCGCCACCATCCTGCTCGAAATCCTCATCTTTCCGCTCTTCCCCGCGCAGCCCAAGCTCGGCCCCGTATTTTTCCCTGTTACGCACCTTGTGCCGGCCAAATTCCCCGCACTCATCCTTGTTCCGGCCATCGCGCTTGACCTGCTCTGGCAGCGCACCCGCGCGTGGAAGTTCTGGCAGATCGCCCTGGTCTCCGGCGTGGTCTTTGTTGCGGTGCTCTTCGCGGTGGAATGGCCCTTTGCCAAGTTCCTGCTGTCGCCGTACAGCGATAACCGCTTCTTCGGCAATATTTACTTCGACTACAACGCCCGCCCGGACGGCTACGACCGCATGCGCCGCTGGTTCCACCCCGACAGCGGTCTGCCCCTCCTCTTCGGCCTGCTCCGCGCCACGCTCTACGCCGCCATCTCGACGTGGATCGGCCTCGCCTTTGGCCGGTGGATGCGCAAGGTGCAGCGATGAAGCACCGCTTTCCTCCAGGGCGTCGCGCCACAGTTGGTTTGTCATTTGGTTTGTCGTTCCCGAAGGGAATCTGCGTCGCCCAGCGCACCGGGCGCCGCAGTCGCCCCGGGGCTACCCCGACTTTTCGCCCTCCTTCTCACCCTGCTTACCCTCGTCACGCTCCCCGCACACGCCCACGTCGGCTCCAAGGACGTCTTCGAGCAGGTCGTCGCCGGCCCCTACAAGTTCTTCGTCACCATTCGCCCACCCACCGTGATCCCCGGTGTCGCCACCGTTGAAGTGCGCGTCTCCGGCCCCGCGGTCGACACCCTCACCATCACGCCCGTCCCGCTCGTCGGTGAAGCCTCCAAGCACCCACCTACGGCTGACGCCATGCACCGCTCGCCCGACGACCCCGCCTTCTTCACCGGCTCGCTTTGGCTGATGGGCTCCGGCTCCTGGCAGGTCAGGATGGAGGCTGCAGGCTCTGGCGGCCCCGCCACCGCCAGTGTTCCGGTCCCCGCCATGGCGCTCACCGTGATGCGCATGCAGCGCCCGCTGGGGCTCGCCCTGGCGCTCCTGGGCCTCACCCTTGTCGTCGGCATGGCCGGCATCATCTACGGCGCGGTCCGCGAGGCTCGGCTCGCCCCCGGGCGGGAGCCGACCCTGGCCCGCCAGTACCGCGCCCGTATCGCCGGCCTGGTCACGCTGGTGCTTCTGCTGCTGGCCGTCTGGGGCGGCGACAAATGGTGGAACGTCGAAGCCGCCGCCTACTCCGCAGACATCTTTCGCCCGCTCACGCTGCGCCCCGTCCTTCTCGGCAACACGCTCGACCTGCGCATTGACCCCGGCATCCCCGACGAACAGGGTCGCCGCCGCGCCAACGACGACCTTCTGCCCGACCACGGCCACTTGATGCACCTGTATGCCATCCGCTGGCCGGAGATGGACGCCGTGTACCACCTCCATCCAACCCTGGCGGGACCGGGCGAGCTGCGCATGACGATCCCCTCCATGCCGCCCGGCACCTATCACCTGTACGCCGATATCGTGCACCGCAGCGGGTTCCCTGAAACATTGGCGGCCACGCTGAACGTGCCGCCGGACGCCTCACACTTCTTTCTCGACAGCGAAGACGCTGCCGCCTATCCGGCCCCGCTGAGCCACGGTGATCTCGGCAACCGCTACAAGCTGCCGGACGGCTACACCATGGTGTGGGAGCGCCCCGCAAACCTGACCGCCAACACCGCCCAGATCTTTCGCTTCATCCTGCTCGACCCGCACGACAACCCCGCCACCGGCATGCGCCCCTACCTCGGCATGGCGGGGCACGCCGCCTTCGTCAAGGCGGACGGCTCCACCTTCGCCCACACCCATCCGGACGGCAGCGCGGCCATGCCGGCGATGATGCTGGCCAACGCCGGCAACGGTATGGAGATGGGCGCCGGCATGAGCGACATGGCGCTGCGCAGCGCAGCCAATGCCGACGCCAAGGCCCCCACCAACACCGGCATGGGCGGCATTGACGCCAACCACCCCGCGGAGGCTCCCGAGCCGCTCGCCCCCATCGTAGAGTTCCCCTACGGCTTCCCCGGCCCTGGCCGCTACCGCATCTTCATCCAGATGAAGCACGATGACACCGTCGAAACAGGCGTCTTCGACGCCGAGGTCCACTAGATCTTCCCGTTCCACACCTTGGGTTCCCTCAGCGGCGAAACCGAAGTCAAGCAACACGCCCTGTAGCCGCCACCTGGGCATACCACTTGGCCGAGTCCTTCAGGGTTCGCGTCTGATCGCGGAAGTCTACGTACGTCAGACCGTATCGCTGGCTGTAGCCGTCCGCCCACTCGAAGTTATCCAGCAGCGTCCAAGCGTGGTACGACCGCACCTTGGCGCCATCCTGGATCGCCCGCGCCAGCGCCGTCAGGTAGCTGCGGAAGAAGGCGATGCGCCGCGCATCCGGCACACGCCCGCCCTCCCTGGCGTAGGGTGCGTCCAGGTAGCTGCAGCCGCTTTCGGTGATTTCGATCGGCGGAAAGCCATACTCACGCGAGATCTGCATCACCAGGTCATAGATCCCCTGCGGGTAAACCTCAAGCCCTGCATCGGTCAGCGGACCTTCGGTTGGCATCTCGGCATGAAAGCCGGTGAAGGTGTCACGTGATCCGCCATCGAGCTCCGTTTCCGTCCCAAACTGCCCGCCACCGCTGCCGTGGTTGACGCTGGCATCGGAAACAACCCGGCGCGTGTAGTAGTGAAAGCCTACCCAGTCCAGCGGCGCCTTCAGGATCGCCTCGTCCCCCGCCCGGAAGCCCATCGCCTTCAGCGGAACCTCGCCCACAAAGGCTTTCGGATACTCACCCGTCATCGCGGCATGGAGGAAAAAGACGTTGTTCATCGCGTGATACCGAGCCGTGGCGGCCTGGTCTGCGGCGCTGGGCGTCTTCGGATACGCCGGCGCCATGCCGTACGCACTGCCCACGGTCGCCCTGGGCGAAGCCGCCTTCAACGCCCGCAGAGCTTCCGACTGCGCCAACCCCAGCGTGTGCGCCGCCCGCAGAAACAGCGCAGGATCGGCCTTGCCCGGCGGAAACGCCCCTGCGCCATAGCCCAGGTACGCGAAGGTCCACGGCATGTTGAACGGCGCCCAAACCGTGATGCGATCGCCCAGGTGCTTGCCCAGCAGGCCCGCGTAGTCGGCGAAGTACTGCGCCAGGTCGCGATTCGGCCATCCGCCCCGGTCCTCCAGCGCCTGCGGTAGGTCCCAGTGAAACATCGTGCAGAACGGGCGCTGACCCGCCTCCAGCACCGCATCCACCAAGCGGGAATAATGGTCCATCCCCTTGCTGTTCACCGGCCCCGTCCCGGTCGGCTGGATGCGCGGCCAGGAGATCGAAAACCGGTAGCTCTTCAGGTTCATCGCCTTTAGGAGCTGCAGGTCTTCCCGGTAGCGATGGTAGTGATCGCAGGCCACGTCGGCCGTTGCGCCGCCGCGAATCTTGCCCGGGGTGTGCGCAAACCGGTCCCAGATCGACTCACCCTTGCCGTCCTCATTCCAGGCACCCTCCACCTGGAACGCCGAGGTAGCAATGCCCCACAGGAAATCTTTCGGAAACTGCGCCCCGGGACCCTCCGGCTGCGGCAGGGACGCCGGCCCCGCAAGCTCAGAACGTGAAACTCCGGGCAGAGCCGCTGCCGCCACGGCACCGAGGCTCCCTGAAACAAAACGACGACGATCCATGCACGCTCCTCGCCCACAGCCGGCGCACCAGGCGCCAGGCAGCAACGACACGGGCCGCCGCTGCACGGCAACACCATACACGAGGGATCGAAAGACAATCGATTGTTTTTAGTTGATCCGCACCACGTACGACGTCGCCTGCGCATCCGGCGCGCCGATCCAGTCCGCAATCGTCGCTGCTTCCGTGCGCCCACGCGTCACCGGGTCGATGCGCACCCAGAATCCGGTTTGTCCGGTGAACTCGGCCACGCGCGCGCCGCGGTACTTCGACACCAGCGCTTCTTTCAGGTCCAGCGCATCCTTCACCACGGCAAAGGGCCCGGTCTGCACACACCAGCGCCCCATGGGGTCAGCTCCCGGATGGGCGTAGGCCTCCAACCGGATGTGGGCCACACCCGCGCGATACATCCCGATCTCCTTGGCCGCCACCTCGGACAGATCCATCACGCGCCCCTTGGCAAACGGCCCACGATCCGTGATCCGCACCAGCGTTGACTGGCCCGTGTCGAGGTTGGTCACCCGCACCGTGGATCCCAGCGGCAGTGTCTTGTGCGCCGCCGTCGGTGCGCCCGCGCCATACAGCACGCCGTCTGACCCCGTGTGGCCGTGCGCGTAATACCAGGTCGCCATGCCGGTTTCGGTGAACACCGGCCGCCCATTGGCGTCGTCGAAGAAACCGCTTCCAACCCGTGGCGTCGTGGGCGTGAGGGTACCGGTCACAGGGCTGCGCGCGTAGCCGGGCGAGACCGCCGGTGGTGGCGGCGGCGGCGCAGAGGCCGTCTGCTGCTGATGGTGGCATCCCGCCAACAGCAGCGACACGGCGCACAACAGCCCGGCGCCGAGCCCCTTCACCCTACGCCGAACCAGACTTCCACCCATCACTGGCCGCTACCCTCGCGCTTGCGCCGCTCGTCGTCCAGCTTTTCGGCCAACTTGCGCAGCTGGTCGGACGCGGTCCGCAACGCGGCAGAGCCTTTGCTCCGGACCTCAGGCACAACTTCGTCGTCAAGGAACCGGATCGCCCGCCGCAGTTCGTCTTCCAGCTGCGAACTCGCCTCCCGGATACGCTCTTCCCATGGTTTGCCGCCTGTTGTCATCGCTTTCCTCCATGCACTCCTCACGAGCATGGCCCTGCCCCGGATGCCCCGTCAATGCACCATGCGGGGCTGTGCCGACTCGGTAACCCGTCCCGGACGCCCACGCCCAAAGCGCAAAGTACAACCACCCGTAGCGGTTTTAGCGTCCCTCCACCATAGCCCCGGCACGTGATACCCGCGTCTCCGGCGACCCTGCCCAGGAGGCGATCCGTTCCAATGCCGTCAGCACGTCTTTTTTCACCTCAAAATTCCCGCTTAACCGCCATCCGTTCTACGCTGGCCGTTTGCGGCGTTCTGCTTGGCGCAGGGCATGGCTCCACCCTTGCCGCGCAAATGCTGCTCCCGGAAGCGCCCGCGGTCTCCCCGTCGCTCGCCGCCGTCTCGGTTGAGCCGGTGTTTTCTTCCTCGCTGGCCGCTGATCCGATGCCGGCTGCGGCCCTGCCCGAAGCCCCTCTTCCGCAACTCGCCACCCGCCCCGAAGCAAAGCGAGGAACCGATCCAGCCCAGCACATCGCGGATAAAGATGCCATGACCATCCCTTCCAACTGGCATGCGCAACCGCTCACCGCGGGCGAAAAGGTGCACGCCGGCGCGAAGGATCTGTATTCCTATGAGAACTTCGCCGCTATGTTCATCTCTGCCGGGTATGAGCATGTCGTTAACAGCTCACCCAACTACGGCACGGACAAGGGCGCGTTCGGCGAACGACTCGGCGCAGCCGCCATCCGCGAAACGTCGCAGACTGCCTTTACCGAGATGGTCTTTGCCCCGCTGCTTCATGAGGACGCACGCTACTACGTCAAAGGCGCCTCGGCCAACCCGGTCAAGCGCACTCTCTACGCCATCACCCGGCCCCTGATCACGCGCAAAGACGATGGCGGCTCTACCGTGAACGGCGCTCTGCTGTTGGGCTATGCCGCCTCCGCAGCGATCACACCCGCCTACTACCCACAGATCAATCACAACTTCCATGATGTGGCCTTGGTTTATGGCGGGTCTATCGGCGGCGCGGCGCTCGGCTTCTTCGTCAGCGAGTTCTCCGAAGATGTCTTCCGCGCGCTGCACCTGAGCCACGCTCCGTAGGCAGGAAGCAGGATAGCGAGTAGGCAGTAGCAATTAGGAAGTAGGAAGTAGGAAATAGCGAGTAGGAAGCGGGAAGCAGGAATAGGAAGGCTCGACAGTATTAGCGGTCAAGCAAGCAGCTGTTAGACAGACCGCGGATGAGCAACTAGGTGGCAATTCCGCCATGCCAAGCTCCACGCACACATGCCCCGACAAACAAAGATGGCACAGGGTTCATCACCTTGTGCCATCTCTGTTTCCTACTTCCTATTTCCTACCCTTAGAACGTCGTCGCCACCGTAAACCGGAAGGTCTTTCTCGGCTCACGCAGCTGGTAGTTCGCTCCATACAACTGCAGGGCTTCCGCCTTAGTGAAGGCGCCGGCACCGGTCAGGGTGCAAAGTACCGCAGGTCCGCCAGCCGTGGTCGGCGCATGCGAGTTGCAGTTCGGATCCACCTTCGGGAAGAAGTCGTTGAAGGTGTACTGGTCCGTCGTCAACTGCTGCGGCAGGCTCTCATACAGACGCAGCGGGTTATACGCGTAGAAGATCCGGAACGGCGCATTCACGATCGGCAGAATGACCTGGATCTCCGCACCGTTGGACATGCGCGGCACGAAGTTGGTTCCGGGCAGCACCTGCAGATTCAGCGGGAACTGCAGTTGTTTGCCGCCGAAGCAGCTGCCGTTTACCACCGTCGGGCAGCCATACAGCGGCGCGTTCAACTGCGCCTGCCCTTCTACGCTCTCGCGCAGCTGATTGGGCTGCAGGTTGAAGTTCATGCCAAAGTCCGTGAAGACCGCAAACGTCACCTGGTTCACGATCGGGATACGGTATTCCACGTTGGACACGAAACTCGTATCGCTGCCCACCGAAGACAACCGGTAGATCGGCAGCGGAATCTGCACATTGCCCAACGTGCTCGGGTTGGTTGGATCCCGCGGAACCGTGGTTCCATCCGGATTCGTCAGGTTGAACAGCACGCGCGTCGGGATCAACGTGTACGGCGATGCGCTTCGGACGTCGAAGCCGCGAACATCATTTTCGCCGCCACCGTAGATGCGGTTGAACGGAGGCGCAACCTCACCGCCAAAGCCGCCGACCGTGCTCACCTGCACGCGATAGCCCAGAACGTTGTGGCCTTCGCGGTTGACGCGCAGCCCCTTCATCGGGAAGAACTGCCGGTACGCCGCCGTCGGCGCATAGTACTTTGTATTGCCGCCGATACCCGCTACCTGAAACGCAACGTTCAAGTCCTTGCCGTTGTGTGGTCCCACGGCGCGGTCCAGGGTCGAGAACGAGAAGCTCGGCGTGACGACCGAGGTCACAATCCCGTTCAGCGCGTTCTGGCCGGCAATACCGGAGCGGTACGCCAAGGTTTGGAAGACATTCAGCGTGTTCTGGTTGAACGTGGTGATCGACGACCGCGACAGCGAGTACGAGATACCCACACGCGCCACACCGGAGCGCCGGAACAATCGCCGCAGCGCCGTTCCGCTCGACAAACTCAAACCGGTGGTCGACTGGTTGTAGTTCGTCAACAGCGAGTTCTGCGCATTGGTCAGGTTCGAGCTTTGGCCGTTGGTGATCGCATAGCTCTTTGCCGGGTTGTAGTCGAACTTGCTCGAAAACAGCTGGAAGCCCAACGACACCGGCTTGTTGCGCAGGTACGGCTCGGTAAACCCGAAGCTCAGGTTGCGCGACAGATCGCCGGCGTTGGCCGTGACGCTCAGCGTTTCACCCAGGCCCAGGAAGTTGTTGGTCTCGTAGTTCAGGCCGATGAACGAGCCTGACAAGCCGCTGATGCCGCCGTTCAGGCCGATTGAATTCTTGCCCTTTTCCTTCAGCTTCACCAGCAGATCGACCGTGCCCGCGTCCGCGTTCTGCCGCGTTTCCACGTCCTGCTCGCTCTTCAGGTTTTCGAAGTAGTTCAGCTGGTTCAGGCGCAGCAGCGAAAGGTCCACCAGCTGGCTGTTGTAGGGCTGGCCTTCTTCCACCAGCAGCTCACGCCGGATGACCTTGTCACGCGTGATCGTGTTGCCCGTGAACTCAATGCGCGAAATGTAGAACTTCTTGCCTTCGTCGCAGGAGATGTCGAAGTACACCAGCTTCTTTGCTTCATCGAACCGCGGCACAGGATTCGGCACAAAGTTGATGAAGCCGTACTGGCCATACGCCTTTTGCAGCGCCTGCAGGCCCTTGCCGAAGGCCGTGTAGTTGAAGTACTCGCCGTCCTTCATGGCGAACTGCGCGCGCAGCGCCTTATTGTTACTGAGCTCCTTGTTTCCCGTGAACGTGATGCCACCCAACCGGTAGCGCTCACCCTCTTCGACGGGAATCAGGATGTCGACGCGCTTGCCCGTGCTGGGGTGCAGCGTGAACGGGTTGATCCCGCCGGCGTTGCGCACGTTGGTCTCAGGCTCGCCCGTGGTGGCTTTGAAGTAGCCCTTGTTGCGGTACTCGATGCGCACACGATCCGCATCTTCGTCCAGCTTGGACGCGTCGTAGGTGCGCGGGAAAAGGTCTTCCAGGATGATCGAGTGCGGCACGCCAATGGGCCGCAGATTGCGCATCGCACTGCGCAGCTCGCGCGAGTTTAGCGCCGTGTTGCCCTGGAAGGCAATCTTGCCCACCTTCACCGTGGGCCCTTCCTTCACGACAAAGGTCAGCGACACACGCGCCGGCGGCAGCGTCTTCACTTCGGTGCGGATGGAGGCGAACTGATGGCCGTGCTCGCCGAGCATCTCCTTCAGCACCACCTCGGCACGCTTGATGCGCGTGGGATCGTACTGGCTTTCAACCGAAAGCCCGACCTTTTCCTTCTTGAAGCGGTCCAGCGCGTCCGACACCGAAAATGAGTTCAGGCCGCGGTAGTTGATCTCGCCGATGGTCGGCTTTTCGCGCACATACACGATCAACTGCACGCAGTTGGCTTCGTCCACGCGCTCAATCTGCACGCTGTCGAAGTAGCCTGTGTTCCACAGTGAGTTGAAGTCGCGCTCCACCACCGCGGGATCGTAGGCATCGCCCGGCCGTGAATACAGCCGCGCCACCACGGACTCCTTGGGGATACGACGGTTGCCGATCACCTGCACCGGACAAAGCGTCTGGGGCGTGGATGGGCCGGCCTGGAACTGCGGACGCGCGGCCACCTGCGCCGACAGGCTGCCGTCCCCACAAGCCACAGAGATCAAGGCAGCCGCGATCGCCGTAAGCACCGGGGTCCGGAGAAGGTTCCGGGAAAAACTGGGTCGCGTGCGCTCGGGCTCGCTAAGACTTCCTTGGGAGCTTCCGCTCACTCGCATTCCGGTAAAAATGACCACAACCTCACTGCTGTTTCAGACGACTCTCCCGCGTAAACGGTAGGGATACCGGGATTATATAGGTGAGAACGCAGGTTCTGAGGGCCGGTCCCGCGCAGGGATGCCCACCGGGAGTTCACCTGCGACGATGTGCTACCGCCCTGCAGCCCGGAACCGCGCCGCCAATTCGCGCAAATCCGCCCCACGCAGAAATGCCTGCAGCGCCGCCCCCATCTGCGCCTCGGCAGCTTCGGGCTTCGCGGCAACATCCGGGCTTTCCACCTTCAGCAGCATCGGCACAGGCCGCCCCGCATCCACTGCCATCGGCAAAACCCGCCGCGGATGCGCATACACAAACGTCATCGCGCCCGTCGCGTTCGTGTACTGCCGGCACCCGCCCGCATCGCACAGCGTCGAGGCCTCCAGCGTTTGCACCTGGCCGTTGTTGTAGATCGCCGCCACAAACGACGCCACGCCGTTCGGCGTCTCCGTGGCAAGCTGCCCGTGCCACACCGGGTCTTCGCCCCGGGCTATGTGGCACACCTCCACATCGTGCATATCAAGCTCCGGCGACACACCCACTGATACCGTCCCGCCGCCAGCCGGCGCCTGGTAGTCGCCCCAGGTGTACACCACCACCCCGGTCGTCAGCGTGTCCTGGTACGTCCGCACCAGCCGGTAGGCGCCCAGCTGCCCCGGCATGGCCGGGATCACCGCATTCTGCGTCGTCGCCTGTTGCAGTCCATGTACATCGTCCAACCCGAACACCAGCGCCAACACGATCACCGCCGCGACCTTTGCCAACAGCGGCAGCATGGGCCGTTGCGGCACCACCGCCGCCACAGGCGCGGGCAGCACCTCGCCTGGCTTCCCCTTCAGCCAGTCCGCCAGGGCAAAGAACAGGTACAGCGCCAGCACAAACAAACACGCGCCAATGATGTAGTCCGCTCCCTTGGCGCGGTCCTGCAGCCACGGATAGGGCAGCGCGATCTTGTAATACACCACCAGCAGGCACAGCCGCACGAAGTTGAACAGGTATCCCAGCAGCACCGCGCCCACCACCACGGGCGCAAACACAAACCACCGGAAGCGGTTCACATAGGCGATCACCACGGCCGCCATGCCCAGCGTCACGGCGCCACGAATCCCGTTGCACCCCGGGGCGATAAACATGCCGAAGTCCGGCGTAAACATCAGCCGCAGATTGTCGGGGGTCAGGGGCTCGCCCAGCAGGTGCGCAAATCCGCGCGCCACGGTCGCCGACGCATGCTGCAGCGGCAGATCCACGACACGGCTAAACGTCTCCGGCACCGGCAAGACCGCGCCCATCAGCAGCACGGGAAACCAGGCGGCCCGCAGCAGCGGCACGCCGCCAAACAGCAACACCATGCCCAGCGCATACAAAATTGCCAGGGAGGGCACAGGCGGCAGCTGCACCAGCCAGTTCTTATGGACGGTCAGCACCAGCATCGTCTGGTCGCGCAGGAAAACGGCGAGCACCGTGACGGCGAGCACGGCAAAGCCCCACCACGTGCCCTCGGTCGTCCATCCCGTGGAGCGCCACGCGCGCACAATCAGCGCAAAGCACACAAACGGCACAAGCAGGCCCACCGACTTCAAATCATCGGTACGCCACACCTGCAGCAACCACAACGCTGAACTATAAAGAGCGAAGACTCCGAAGACTGCACAGAAACAGGCAGTCGCAACAGCAATGTGCCAGGGCAGCATCGGCGCAGACGCGCGCGGTACCGCGGGCGAACTCGCTGGTACCTCAGTGAAACTCAAGCGCGTTCAGCCTGCCAGAAGCAGGCCTCCCAAATCCGGCTAACGCCCTTTGCGAGCGCGCATATAGGTGCGCAGCGACCGAAAGCCATAGACGCCCCCAGCCAGACCAGCCAAAACCAGTGTTGGGTTTTCCGGTGAATTCGTGCAGCCGCCCAGCGCGTACGCCGGTGCCGCGACCATCACCGCAGAGGCGAACACAGCCAATAGCGAAAGCTTCTTCATGCAAACCCTTCTGCTGTAAGTTCACAGCCGCCGCAACTCCGCAGCCAAAACATTCACCGGACTCACAGCACACGTCGGCTTCGGTGGCCCGATACGTAGATCAAGGGTACGGGTTGGGCTTCGGGCCAGTCAAGCTACCGACCCGGAGTCCCCCTACGTCTTTTGCGCCACGCACACGGCACCTGAGAGCAAACCCTCCAGCCTCCCCGGCGTCCCACGATGCATTGCCCTGTAAAATCATCAGGGACTTACCGAAGGAGAAACAAGCGGCATGGCAGCAATGGTGAATATCGTTGGACTTAAAGGGGTATACGAGGGCCTGCAAAACCGCATGGACAAGGCCGTCGAAGACTTTCGCACCCATCTGCTCAGCATTCGCACAGGCCGCGCCTCCGTTCACATGCTCGATGGCATCAAGGTGGAGTACTACGGCTCGGAAATGCCCATCTCCCAGGTCGCCCAGTTGTCCGCGCCGGAAGCCCAGCTGATTCAGGTCGCGCCCTTTGAGCAGAGCATGGTCGCGCCGGTGGAAAAGGCCATCCGCCTCTCCGGCCAGGGCTTCAACCCCATGCACGACGGCAAAGTCATCCGCGTACCCATCCCGCCCATGACCGAAGATCGCCGCAAAGACGCCGTCAAGCGCCTTGCCACCACGCTGGAAGACCACAAGACCGCCCTGCGCAACATCCGTCGTGACGGCAACGAGACCGTCAAGAAGGCGGCCAAGGACAAGGTCATCTCCGCGGACGACGAACGCCGCTCCAACGAAGAGATCCAGGCCCTCACCGACTCCCAGATCAAGCGCATGGACGAGCTCTTCAAAGGCAAGGAAAAGGAAATCCTTACCGTCTGATCGGCTGCCCGGCCCTGACTGGCCAGCCGCACATAGCAAAGCGCGGTGTGCGCGAAGTTTGCGGAAACCCGCAGCTTCGCGTACATCGCGTCTCTTGTTTAGCGTTCTTCTGGCTCCGCGGGTGGTTGCGTCGCCACCGCCTCCGCAGGCGCGGCATGCACCTGCGCGACCTCGTGCTGCACCACGCGGCGCCCTGCGGCGTAGCTGCGGTACACGCTCACGTGGAAGCAGGCCTGGTGGAACTCCTCTTCCACGTCGATCTTCCCGGCCTGCATCAACGGCAATAGGTAGGCGCGCATCCACGCCAGCTCCGCGCTGCTCATGCCGCGCTTTGCCATGTCCACCGCCTGCCCGGTCAGGTGCGGTGAAGCCGACTCGCCCCACAAACCCGCCGCATTGCCGTTCACCATCTGCAAACGCGCCTGGTACTGCACCGTGCGCACGGCGGACGTGACATAAATCGGCTCATGGAAGCGCTGGTAGAACGCGCGCCCGATATCCCCGGCAAACAGGGCCGTCCACGGACGCGCCGTACGCCGGTTCGCCGGCAGATCCTCGTTCACATGCAGACTTTCGCTGGCAGGCAATGCGACCAGCAGATGTGCCGCACGCAACCGTTCCAGGTCTGCGTCGGTCTGGATACGCTCCAGGCCATCGCTGTCGGCCATCAGGTTCTGGTGCACCAGCACGTCGTGCGAGCCCTTTAACGGTGCGGGCATCAGCAAGCGGCCATTGCGGTCATAGGCCATCGGCAGCACGGCCGGGCTCACAGCTGCCTCGGTGATCGCCTCCCGCTCTTCCAGCGGTTCCGCACTCAGCGCGGCACTCGGCTCAGGGTTCCAGGTACTCGGATGATTTCGCCGGTGCGTCCCTCCGGGCCTGTCGGAAGAGGACGAGGAAGAAGCGCCACCAGTTGACGGAACAGCCACCTCGGCGCCAAAGCCTTGCACCACCGCGGGCGCATGCGTGGAACTGGCCGCCGGGTGCGCGGGCACCGCAGAAACACTCGCCGACACGGCAGATGCTGTGAGTGAAGCGGCATCGCCCGCCGTGGTCGCGTGCGCTCTGGGCGCCCGGTCATCGTCCTCCGGCTGAGAAACCCCTTCCGCGTACGCCCTGGGCTGCGCTATGAAGTACCCACCCGTAGCAGCGTCCCGGGCCATGGTTGGGCGCGCGCTGGTCTCCCCTGCCGCGGCGCGTATCGCGGCCGATCTGGAAGCGTGTTCAGAGACGCCTGGGTGGCTTGCGGCGTACTCACTTAACGGACGTCCGTAGGGCTTTGGGGCCGCCGTGCCGTGCCCATGCCGCAACGAGGCCACCAAAGGCGCCGGTTGGTTCGTGTATCTGCCGTGGCGCCGCTCCGGGCCGTGCATCGCCTGTAGCGAGCCTCCTCCGTTGCGCCCTCCGTGCTCGGCGCGATACATGGGGATCGGATCGCCTACCGGTTCGGTTCGCCGGCTGCGGCCCTTGCTCCCACGCTTGCCACTCCCGCGCGACGCTGCACCGTGCTTGCCTTCACTCGCCTCAGTCTGGCTCTTCAAACCACCCTTGTGCTTCTTGCCGGCGTGGGTTCCGCTCTCCGTCACCCGCGACACGTGCAGCGGTGTCGGCAAAGGGCGGTGCGCACGGGAACTGGTGACCCCGGCTGCGGCTACCCCGGGCAGCAGCAACGCCGCAAGTGCGGCAGCGGCTACAGACGATTTGGCGCTGCAGGCGTCAGAAAACACCTGCAGCCACCGGCCCTGCCGGAGCTTGTTCATCAGTACACTTCTGGAGGCCGTTGAGGCGCTGAGCACCTTCAGACTAGGCCAGGGTCCCGGCAAACGGAAGTGCCGCTTCAGGTACAGCGGCTGCAACCTTTCGGGACCTGTCCTCATGTTTTCCACTAGTTTGTCCCGGAATCGGGCGGCATCACGGCCCCGGCACGCACCCATTGCTCAATGGTCGCGATATCCGCGTCCGAGATTTTGCCTTTGGGAGGCATCGGCATCGGGTCGTTCGGCGGCCCCTCATGCCGGATCAGCTTCACCAGCAACGACTGCTCCGGGTGGCCCGGCACAATCACGGCACCATCGTGCCCGCCCTTGGCAAGCCCTGCCTTGCTATCCAGCATCAGGCCGCCACGATGGTTCAGTCCCGCGTGGCAGCGATAGCAGTTGGCCTGCAGGATCGGCTGCACGCGGCTGGTATAGAACGCCGGGTTCGCCGCCGGATCTGCAGCACTCGCAGGCGCCGCCTGCGCAGCCCGCAGCGGTTCGCGCAGACTCAGTCCAAGGGGGAGCATCGCAAAAGGGACAAGCAAAGCAAAACTGATCGCAGCCGCGCGCAAGGGCATAGGGGTCGTTCCGTCTCCGTGAGCCTCACTCTAGCGCACCCGGAGAAATGGCACGCACAGGTTTCGACCCACCCGGGGCCGAACAGTTGCGAGTTCCTGCAAGACTTCCGTGTGGTGGAAGACTCCGCGCCTTAATACGCGCGCTGGTACATCCGGCTCATCCGGTCGTGCCAGCCGAGCCCATCATTGTCCAGCAGCGTCCACGCCAGCCCGAGGCCAAGCGGGCACGCGGCTAGGATGGTCGAAATAACCCGGCGGCGCATCGCCTTTCGGCTGGGATTGCCCTCGCCAAAGGTGCACAAAGCGATCCGCGCGTAGCGCATGCCCGGGGTGCTCTCGGCCAGGCTGAAGAACAGCACCTGGTACAGCACGACAAAGATCGCCAGGCTGCCCACAACCGAGATCGCCACCAGCGGCAACGACATTGCCTTCAGGTCCTGCCCGGCAACTTCCACTGCACAGGTAGCCGCGCCCAACCAGGCCGCGCCTACACAGCACAGGTCAACGGCTGCGGACATCAGCCGTCGCTCCAGCGGGGCGGTGTACAACGGCAATGACAGGTGCGTCTGTGCGTCTGACGCCGTGGACGGCGATGCCGGCTCGGCTTCAAATCCGCCCAGCTGCAGCGTTTGCCACTCCGGAATCGGATTGTCTTCAATCACTCGCGGCTCAGGCAGGGTCTGCTCCGCGTCCACCTCGAAGATCCGAAGCTGCGGCTCACCGGGCTCGTCCCGCAGCGGACCTTCCGCCAACCGCGGGCGGGCACGCCGGGGGGCCACCAGCTCGCGCGGAAACTCAATCAGATTGCCGGGAATCGACTGCGTCTGCAGCGCCGCTACCTGCGGAAACTCCGGCGCGCGCCGAAATTCGATCTCCTCTTCCAGGGCGCTCAGGGTTTCCGCTATCTGCTCGTCGAAGTAAATCCCGGAAAACTCTTCCAGCGGCTGAGAGCCGCGGCGCGGACGCACATCGGCCGGGCGCGGCGGCGCAGCGGGCATGTCCTCAAACAGCCGCACCGTCAAGCCACCGGCGGAAACCTCGCGCACGGCGGGCTCCTGGGGCAGCGGGACGCCGGCTCCCGTCAACATCTCGAATTGGGGCGTTTCCATCACCGTTAGCAGTGGCGGCTCTTCAATCAACTCACGAGCGCCAAGCACTATATCGGCAAGAGCGTGCGCAAGTTCACCCCTTGTTTCAGATTTATTTTTCGCCAGCACTTCTTCGCGCGGACCGGGCTCGGGCCGGTTGATCTCGTCGAACTCCTGCAGCAGCGCCATCTGCGCTTCAGCCACCGCCCGCGCACTGCGTGCGGCCACGTCGGCCTCCGCCTGGACCTGGGCAATCGCCCGGTCCGCTTCGGCGGCCAAAAACTCACGGTAGCTTTCGCGCTGCTGGTAGCGCGCCACCACGGCATCCCGCACCAGCGACGCGCCTTGCCGCTGCGCGCTCTTACGCGCGGTGTGCACCGCCTCACGGTGCTGCCTCGTGCGTGCTTCCAACTCGGCTTCCTGGGCCGCAACGGCTGCCCGCCGTTGCCGGTGGGCCGCCAACCGGTCTGCTGCCACCTGCTTCAAATTAGGCGCGCCGTCGGTGCCGGTCGCCTGCCACATCCCTGATTCCGCCGCTGCTTCTGCCATCTCCACCGCACCGCTCATTGTGTGTTCGCCCGCTCCCGGGCCGCCCCCGCCAAACTCGTTCACCGCAACTGCTGGAAGCTTTGTTCGTCTAAGCTTCTACTTGTGTCTGCCGGTTTCTCAGCTTCTGTTCGCAAAGGCCTTCCAGGCCGACCCCGGCGTCACTGGCACCCGCTGCGATGGATCCCGTCAGTCATAAGTACCATTCCCATTCTGATCGGTCATCCACTTCTCCATGCACAAGGGGTGACAACAAAGACACCCCTCGAAGGTGTTACACAAGGCCCCGCTCTCCCTGATCTAAGCACGATCCCCTTCGCCGTTCCAGTCCCGCCGGCCAACCCCGAACACATCGTGCTGGAAAGCAACACGCAATCCCGCCATGGCGACGTGTATCTCCTCTCCGGTGACGTTGAAATCACACTCGGCACCCGCCACCTCCGCGCCGACACCGTGGAGCTGAACAACGACACCGGCGAGGTCGAAGCCCAGGGCCACCTGCGCCTCACCGATACCGCCCGCGACCTCACCCTGAACGCCTCGCGAGCCAGCTACAACCTCCATACCGGCAATGGGCGCTTCTACGACGCCGCCGGATCCGTGGGCCTCCACCGCGAGCTCGCCCAGTCGGCGTCCTCGCACATCGCGCTCGAAAACAGCAATCCTTTCCTGTTTTCCGGTCGCGTGGTCGAAAAGACCGGCCCTGATGCGTTCACCATCACCGACGGCACGGTCACCTCCTGCCAGCTGGCGCACCCGGACTGGCTCTTCTCTGCCCACCGGCTCTCGCTCACCGACGGCAAGGTCCGCTCCAGGAACGCCACCTTCCACCTGCTCGGCCTTCCGCTGCTCTACTTCCCCTACCTGACCGTTCCTGCCAGCGCCGAACAGCGCCAATCCGGCCTCCTGATCCCGGAGCTGCCCAGCGAGTCCACCACCAAGGGCATCATGACCGGCGAGCAGGTCTACCTCACGCTGGGCCGCTCCGCCGACCTCACCATGGGGCTTCAGTACTTTTCGCAGCGCGGCTTCGCCGAGTCCGGCACCGTGCGCTACCGGGGCAGCGGCCAGGACTTCCTCGCCGCCCACGGCAGCGCCTTGCAGGATCGCGGCTACTACCCGAGCCCCGGCGACTACGTGCAGCAGGGCGGCCAGGACCTCACCGCGGCCTTTCGCAAACAGATCGCACCCAATGTCCGCGTTGTGGGCGACGGCGAATACCTGAGCTCCTACATCTACCGCGAAGCCTTTACCGGCAACTTCAACCAGGCCGTCTCCTCGGACATCACTTCCATTGCCTTCATCACGCGCCAAACAGACGGCTGGTCCATAGACGGTCGCGTGGACCGCTACCAGGGCCTGAAGCAGGTGCCCCTCAACGGCTCCCCCGGCGCCCAGATCCACATTCTGCACGTGCCCTCCTTCGACCTCGACGGCGTCGACCGCGTGATCCCCCACACCCCGCTTACCTGGACCTTCAACGCGTCCGTGAGCGGCCTGAAGCGCGCCCAGCCCAACTTCACCTCATCAGGCATCACGGAGCGCGTCGACCTGCGGCCCGAGCTCGCCCTTCCGCTGCACGCCGATGGCTGGAACTTTCGCGCCAGCATCGCCGCCCGCGAAACCTTCTACTCGCGCTCACGGCAAACCCCCTACCCCGCCGGTGTTCCCCCGGTCGAAGTCACCACCCCGCTGAATCGCGCCGACCTGGAAATGGAAGTGGACGTACGCCCGCCCGCAGTGGAGCGCGACTTCGCCGTACCCGAGCGCCTGCAGCACCTTTTCGGCACCGAGCTGCGCCATACCATCGAGCCTGAGCTCACCTATCGCAACGTCCGTGGCGTCGACAACTTCCTTGGCGTGCTCCGCTTCGACGACGCGGACCTGGTCAGCGACACCGACCAGCTGGAGTACGGGGCAACCCAGCACCTCTATTTCCGCCCACTGCCCCGTCACCCCCACGTGCCTCCCGGGTGCCCCGCACCCGCCACCGGCGTCGCTGCCACTCCCAAGCCAGACCAGGCCACGGCCACGGCCGGAGAGCCCACCACCGAAGGCCAGACCCAGCCGGACACCCAGTCTGAAGACGAGCAGGTCCCCGACGTGCTCAATCCCACACCGTCCGACTCCACCGACGCCAACGGCATTCCCAGCCCCGGCGCCAACGCGCCCGACCTGCCCACCCGCACGCACGCCCACCATGCCAACCGGTGCCTGCCGCCGCCGGAAACAGCACAACAGCCGTTGATCAGCTGGCGCCTGGCGCAACGTGTCTTTTTCGACCCCACCTTCGGCAACGCCGTCGTCCAGAATCGCCGCAACATCTTCGAGTCCACGCTGTCGCTCTCCGGCATCGCCTTCCTCACTGAGCCGCGCAACATCTCTCCGCTGATCTCCCGCCTCCGCGTCCGCACCTCCGGGCACACCGACCTCGAGTGGGACTTCGATCTCGACACCGGGGCCAAGAAGTTCACCAGCTCCAACATCTTTCTGGACGCGCACGAAGGCAACTGGTTCGGCGGCATGAGCTACGCCCGCCTCAACGCGCCCGGGCGCTTCGCCACCGAGGTCATCGACACCAACCAGAACGCCTCACTGCAAACCTCGCCGGTCTCCAACTTCTCGCAGTTGCGGGTGCTTCTCGGCTACGGTGTCCCCACCAAACCCGGGCTCTCCGTCGCCGGCAACACCGGCATTGACCTCATCCACGGGGCATCGCAGTACACCGCCATCCAGGCGGGCTACAACTGGAACTGCTGCGGTCTCGCCCTTGAGTACCGCCGCTATAACCTGGGCACCGTGCGCGACGAAAACGCCTACCGCTTCAACTTCACGCTTGCCAACATCGGCTCCGCCGGCAACATTCGCCGCGCCGAGCGGTTGTTCTGAGGGCCCCGGCTAACCTTCCCCGCCTGCGATAATCAAAGCATCGTGCGTCTTGCTCACCTGGTCTCCCTTCCGCTGCTTGCCACTTCCCTCCTGACCCTCGGTTGCCACGCCCAGCAGCCCGCTCCCGGGAGCCCCGCGGCTGCCTCTGCCGTCACCGCGCCGGGCAAGCCGCTTTCCCCCGAGATGCAGCGCAAAGTCGAAGTCATGCTGCGCCAAAAGGCGAACCTGCCGCCTGAGACCACGGTGAACCCCGGCTCGCTCTCGCCTTCCGAGTTCCCCGGCTACGACACCCTGTCACTCACCGTCACGCATGACGGCCAGCTCTCCAAGCCCATCACCTTTCTGCTCTCCCACGACGGCAAGACCCTCGCCCAGATCAACAAATTCGACATCTCCAACGATCCCAAACTGCTGGTCTCCGGTGAGGGCCGCCCGTTCCGCGGCGGGCCGGTAAGCGCCCCCGTCACCATCGTCGGCTTTGACGACCTCGAGTGCCCCTTCTGCGCCAAGCTCCACAGCCAGATCTTCCCGCTCATCACCGAGCGCTACGGCGATAAGGTCCGCATCGTCTACAAGGACTTCCCCTTAAGCGAAATCCACCCCTGGGCCATGCGCGCCGCCGTGGACACCAACTGCCTCGGCTCGCTGTCCAACGACGGCTACTGGTCGGAGGTCGACTACATCCACGCCCACGCTTCCGAGTTCGGCGCGGATCCCAAGGACCCCAAGGCCGAAAAGACCCAGGTCCGCGCCAACGACCAACTCGACACCCTGACCCGCGAGCAGGGCCAATTCCGCAAAGTCGACATGACCAGGCTCAACGCCTGTCTCACCAAGCAGGACGCCGCTACGGTCCAGGCGTCGCGCGACGTTGGTTCCAAGCTCGGCGTCGACTCCACGCCCACGCTCTATATCAACGGCGACAAGATCGACGGCGCCGTGTCACTGCCCTTCCTGTTCGGCATCATCGACCAGGCCCTACGCGTCGCGGGCGTCCAACCACCCCCGCCCTACACCGCCCCCAAGCCACCCGCCCCGGCCACGCCCGCCGCCAGCAGCCCGGCCGCGCCTACGGGGCGGTAAGGCGAGCCTTTTTGGTTGTCATTCCCGCAGGGAATCTGCGTTCCGTCTCGGCGACCCTAAACACCCATGCAGTAGCATGATCTCCACCCCATGCGCCGCTCCACCCAGGTCACTGCCCCGCTGCTCGCCTCTGCTGCCGTAGCCCTGCTGACGGGCTGCCACTCCGGCCCGGAGATGCAGCGCTGCGTCGACGCCCAGAACCGCGTCGCCGACCCAACCCTCTGCCGGACTGGCAGCAACTCCGGCGGCGGCGGTTACCACTATTACTACGGTGGCCACGGCAACTACGCTCCCGGCAGCACCGCCACCGACGGCAGTTCCACGCCCGAGTCCGGCCACAGCTACTCCATCACCAACGGCACCGCCCGCGGTGGCTTCGGCTCCTCCTTCGGCGGCGGTGGCGAAGGTGGAGAAGGCGGCGGTGGTCACGGTGGCGGGGCCGGCGAGTGATGCAACGCCACACCCTCACCCCGCGCCCCCACTGGCAACAGACCGTCGAGCAGCAGGGCCTCACCTTCCACACACCTGCCGCGCTCGCACCCGGCGCCCGCCCCTACTGGGACGAAAGCGCCTGCTACGAGTTCACCGCCGCCGAGATCGATCGTCTTGAAGCCGCCGCCAATGAGCTCCAAACCATGTGCCTCGCCGCCGCGCAGCACGTCATCGACCACCGCCGCTACGCCGAACTCGAAATCCCCGCCGAAGCCATCCCGCTGATCGAGTGGGCCTGGAACGAAGAGCCGCCCGCGCTCTACGGCCGCTTCGATTTCCTCTACAACGGCACTGACTCGAAGGTGGCCCTCAAGCTCCTCGAATACAACGCCGACACGCCCACCTCGCTGCTCGAAGCCGCCGTCATCCAGTGGAACTGGCTCCGCGACACGCACCCCGGCGCCGACCAGTTCAACTCCCTCCACGAGCGCCTTATCGCCAAGTGGAAGGACCTCGACGCCTACCTCTCCAAGCCCGTCTACTTCGCCTCCACCGCCGAACCCGAAGACCAGCTCACCGTCGCCTACCTGCGCGACACCGCCGAACAGGCCGGCCTCAAAACCCGCCAGCTGCTCATGAGCGAAATCGGCTGGAACGAGCGCCGCGACAGCTTCGTCGACAACACCAAATTCGAAGACCCAATCCGTTCCCTCTTCAAGCTCTACCCCTGGGAAACGATGCTTGAAGAGCAGTTCGCCCCACAGTGTCTGCGCACCTACAAGACCATGCGCTGGATCGAGCCCATCTGGAAGCTGCTGCTCTCCAACAAGGGCATTCTGCCCATCCTCTGGCAGCTCTACCCCAACCACGACCTCCTGCTCGAAGCTCACTTCACAGAACCATCGAACCCGGGTGCCCCACATCCTGAAGGGATGTGGGGTCAACCACTCGCGCCCGGCTGGATCCGCAAACCGCTGCACTCCCGCGAAGGCGCCAACATCACCCTGACCACCCCCGACGGCCGCACCCTCACCACGCCCGGCCCCTACACGCAGCGTCTTCACATCGACCAACGCCTCGGCCCCATCACACCCTTCCCTGACGAGCGCGCCACCGGTACGGGCGCCGAACGCTTCCCCGTCCTCGGCCTTTGGATGATCGACCAGGAGTGCGGCGGCATGGGCATCCGCGAAAACGCCACCCCCATCACCGGCAATCTCTCCAGCTTTGTCCCCCACTTCTTCCGGTAGATTGCTTTTTGGTTGTCATTCCCGAAGGGAATCCGCGTTTGTGTGCGCCCGCGCCCTTGCCTCTCTAGTTGTCTTTCCCGCAGGGAACCTGCTGTTTGCGCGAGGGCGTTTCACCCTCACCCAAGTACACTGCCCGCATGGAAGTACATCCACCCGAACACGCCATCGGCAACTGGCGCGACTTCTTCGTCCACATCGGCACCATCACCATCGGCCTCCTCATCGCGCTCGGCCTGGAAGCCCTCGTAGAGCGGGCCCACCATCGCCACCTGCTCCACACAGCGGAGCACAATCTTCGTGATGAGGTGCACAGCAATCGCGCCCTGATGGCCGACGATGAACAAGCGCTGGACAACACACAAAAGCAGCTGGACCAAAGCCTCGCTGCGCTGCAGGCCGCGCTTGCCCACCGTCCCGGCCCGCCGGACAGCTCAGGCCAGTGGCGGTGGAACAGCCCGCAATCCGCAGCCTGGGATACCGCCCGCGATGAGGGTGCCATCGGCCTGATGAGCTACGAGCAGGCTTCTGAGTACGCGCTGATCTACACACAACAAAAGCTTGTCAACGACCAGGCCGTCCTCTACATCCGCGACCTGTATGCCATCGCTCCCACCTGGAAGGAAGGCATGAAGCTTGAAGAGGAACCCCGTGAGGAGCTGACGGCGGAAAGCGCCGGGGTCGCCCGCGCTTTGGCCGACCTGAAACTGTTGCGTGATCTTTGCAAGAGCCTGGATCGTATCTACGACCACGCAAAAGACCTCTGACCCGATGCCGCTACACTAAACAGGCTGCGCCTTTTTGCGCCCCCTCACCCTCCGGAGCCCGTTCTTGAAGATCGTCATCGCCGAAAAAGTATCCCCCGCCACGCTCGCCATCCTGCAGGGTGAACCCGGCTGGAACGTCGTCACTGCGGACCAAATACCCGCCGGTGGCCTGCCACAAGCCCTCGAAGACGCCGACGCCCTCATCGTCCGCTCCGCCGTACAGGCTGACGCCGCGCTGCTGCAACACGCCCCCAAGCTCCGCCTTATCGGCCGCGCCGGCGTCGGCGTCGACAACATTGACGCCGCTGAAGCCACGCGCCGCGGCATCGTCGTCATGAACACGCCTGGCGCCAACGCCGTCGCCGTCGCCGAACTCACCCTGGGCCTCATGATCGCGATGTGCCGCTCCATCCCGCGCGCCAACAGCTCCATGCACGAAGGCAAGTGGGACAAGAAAACCCTGCAAGGCACAGAGCTGCGCGGCAAGACGCTCGGCATCGTCGGCCTCGGCCGCATCGGCCTTGAGGTCGCTCGGCGGGCCAACGCCTTTGGCATGAACCTGATAGGCTACGACCCCTTCATCGCGCCCGTCATCGCCCGCGAAAACAACGTCACGCTCGTTCCCATCGATGACATCTTCTCCGACAGCGATTTCCTTTCTTTGCACGTCGGTCTCACGCCGCAAACCGAAGGCCTGATCAATAAAACGTCGCTCGCCATCATGAAGCCCGGCGTCCGCATCATCAACTGCGCGCGCGGTGAGCTCATCGTCGATGAAGCCCTGGTCGACGCACTCAAGTCCGGCCATGTCGCCGGCGCCGCCCTCGACGTCTTCCGCGCCGAGCCGCTCAAAAGTTCGCCCTACTTTGATATCCCCAGCGTCCTGCTCAGCCCGCACATCGCCGGCTCCACGGATGAAGCGCAGGAAGCCATCGGCATCCAGCTCGCCAACCAGGTGCGCGATTACCTCAAGCTCGGCGTCGTGCAAAATGCGGTCAACGTCGCCTCGCTCAGCGAAGAGGAGTACACCGAGGTCTCGCCCTACATCGAGATGGCCGCGCGCCTCGGCCAATTCCTCGCGCACGCGATCGGTGCCGACCGCGACGGCAACATCGAGAACCTCACGCTCAACTACAACGGCCGCCTCGCACAGCTGAAAACCGACCTCATCCGCAACGCTGCCATCGCCGGCCTGCTCCATGGCTCTGAAGGCGTCAACCGCATCAACGCCGCCACCGCGGCACAAGAGCGCGGCATTCGCCTGCAGGAAAACCGGCGCGAACACGTCCCTGGCGGCACCGGCAATACTCTTCGGCTCATCGCGCACACGGCGGGCGGCGACTTCGCCGTGACCGGCACCGTCCTCCACGGCGACTCCCCGCGCCTGATGCGTTACAACGGCATCTACGTCGAAGCCGAGCTCACCGGAACCCTGGTGGTGATCCGCAACAACGACGTCCCCGGCGTGATCGGCCAGATTGGGACAATCCTCGGCGAAGCTGGCCTCAACATTGCCAACTTCGCGCTTGGCCGCACAGAAGCGGAAGTTGGCCAAACCACCCGCGCCGTCGCCGTCGTCCAGGTGGATCGCCCTGCCAGTGACGCGCTCGCACAGGCGGTCGACAAACTCCGCAGCGTGCCGGCCATCAGCAGCGTGCGTCTCGTGGAGCTCGGCCCGCTGTAAGCCTGCAGACGCAACAACGCCGCAAACACGCAACAACGCCTCGGGTGAGCCCCGAGGCGTTGTCGTCTGTCCTTGCAACCAGGCGTCGAGCTACGCAGCCCAGCGCCGCCGCACCACGCCAACCGCGGCCAGCACACCCGTGCCAAACAAGGCAAAACTCGACGGCTCCGGCGTCACAGAAGCAGGCGAGCTCGGCGTTATCGCCAGCGTGTACGACCCAGCCGGCGTGCCCCCGTTGGAGGGGTTCTCGGTGTTGGCGAACGAGAACGTCTGGCCCGTCAGAAACGTAGGAGCGGCTTCTGTACCTGAATACAACTGCTGCCCGTTGAAATAGCCCCACGATGGATTGCCACCATAGATGTTGGTGGTGGACAACGCTTCACCGTCACCGATGAACAGGTCCGGCGTTGGATAGTTGCCGAAGCCGACATCCGCAACGATGGGATTGCCGTTGTACATAATCTGTACGTTGTCGATCAGGAAGCCAATGCCCGGCTCATACGCGCTCGGCGTGGGGGAATCGGGCAGAGTAAAGGTGATGGTCTGGGTCGTTCCACCGTTCGACCCCGTGATCGTAAAGTCGTCCGCCCGCGCCACAACAGGGCTGAGCACCACGCAAGCAAGAGCAAGAGTCCCGAAGCCATTCCGCATAGGCAAGTCATCCTTTAGGTCATACAGTGAAACTTAGTCGTAACGATGCAAGGTTACTTCGGGTGGATACCCCGCTCAAAACAAATTTTTCGCAAACTTCACTCTCATCACGCTTCAGCGAACTTCCGGGCCTTTCCTGGATCGAACCAGCAGCAAACGCATCCCACCACCGATGCTCGAAGTGAACGCCGACGCAAACGCCCGTGTCGATCCCGCCAGGCTGTATTCCAAGATCTCGTGGCGGCTCATCCCCTACATCTTTGTTCTGTACATCCTGGCGTACCTTGACCGGGTAAACGTGGGCTTTGCCGCGCTGGAGATGAAGCGCGATCTGCATCTTTCCGATACCGTTTACGGTCTCGGCGCCGGTCTGTTCTTCCTTGGCTCATCCATGTTCGACCTGCCCAGCAACCTGCTGCTCGGCAGGTTTGGCCCGCGCCACTGGATCGCCCGCATCATGATCTCGTGGGGTTTCGTCGCCGCCGCCATGGCCTTCATCCGTGGCGGCACCAGCTTTGAAGTGATGCGATTCTTCCTCGGCGTCACGGAGGCCGGCTTCTTTCCCGGCATGATCCTGTACCTCACCTTTTGGTTCCCGTCGCAGGAACGAGCGCGCGCTGTGGCCAAGTTCATGACAGCTACCTCTATCGCCGGCGTCATCGGCGCACCCGTGGCCAGCGCGCTGCTGAAATTGGAAGGCGTTCGCGGTCTGCATGGCTGGCAGTGGCTCTTCATCCTTGAAGGCGTCCCGACACTGCTGATGGGCATCAGCGTCCTGTTCGTGCTCAAAGACAGGCCAGACGACGCCCCTTGGCTCACCGCAGGCGAAAAGCAATGGCTCGATGCGGAGCTCGAACGAGATCGCCAGGCCGGCGGCGCCACCGAGCGCCACTCCCTTGGCGATGCCTTCCGAACCCCTATAGTGTGGGTACTTGCGGGCATCTTTTTCCTCGATCAGGTCGGTACCTACACGGTCAATCTCTGGATGCCGCTCATCCTGAACAACTTTCTGCACGTGGGCGGGGGCGCCAATGCCGCCGCCAACCCGCAGGCGGCCAGCCTCATCGCTCGTTACGCTACGCTGCCTTACGTCGCTGCCGCCATCTTCACCGTGGTCATCGGCTGGTCGTCTGACCGCACCGGTGAGCGCCGCGGCCACATGGCGATCTGTTTTGTGCTCAGCGCTGTCGGCTTCACGCTTGCAGGCTTCACGCACAGCTTCGCGTTTGCCCTGCTCGGTATGACGTTGGCCGCCATGGGCTATTGGTCCATCATGGGGCCGTTCTGGGCCTTGCCCACGCGTGTGCTCGGCGGCCAGGCCGCTGCGGGCGGCGTCGCCATCATCACCATGGTTGGCGGCGTGGGCGGATTCCTCGGGCCCTTCCTCACCGGTCGCCTCAGGGACCTCACGCACGGCTTTTCCGGCGGCCTGTACACCATCGCCGGGCTCGCTGCACTTGCGGCCGTGTTGTGCTTCGCACTGAAAACCCCTGCTCCCGTGCAGGGAGGCCACTGACCGGCTGGCGCTGAACCCTGTAAACTTATGTCTGCATGCGTTGCGCACGTGCGAGCGCAGCCTAAGGATCTCTCGCCGATGCGCCTCCCTGCTCGCCCCCTCATCGCACTGCTCGGCACGGCCCTGCTCGTCATGGCGGGTTGCCACAAGGCTGCCGGTCCGGACGACATTGCCACCGTCAACGGCAAACCCATTCAACAGGCCGATGTCGACAAGATCTACACACAGCAACTGCAAAACAATCCGCAGCAACAGCCCACCCCCGAGCAAAAAGACTCGCTGAAACTCAACATCCTCCATGAGTTGATCGTGGAAGAGATCGTGGAGCAGCGCGCAGCCAAGCTCGGCCTCACGGCCACCGACGCCGAAGTTGACGGCAAGCTGCAGGAGATGAAGGCGCCCTACACCGAAGAGCAGTTTCAGGCTCGCATGAAAGCCGGCAATCTCACCATCGATGATGTTCGCCGTGACCTGCGCCGTTCGCTCACGCAGACCAAGCTGCTGAACAAGGAAATCAACTCCAAGATCACGGTCACCGACGCTGACGTCAGCAACTACTACGCCGCGCACAAGGCCGACTTCAACCTTGCCGAAAACACTTATCACCTCGCACAAATTCTCGTCACAACCGCCCCCGGCGCGCCCACCGGCAATCTGCAGAACTCCAAGGCGACCTCTGACGCCGACGCGCGCAAGAAGATCCAGACGCTGAAAAACCGCCTCGACTCCGGTGAAGACTTCGGCACAATCGCCATGAACTTCTCCGAGAACCCGCAAACCGCTTCCAACGGCGGCGACATGGGCTCCATCGTCGAGTCGCAACTCAAGGCCACGCCTGCCCTCTTCGCCGCCGTAAGCAAGCTCCGCGCCGGGCAGGACACCGACATCATCCCGTTTCCTGACCCCACCGACCCCAAGAAAATCGGCGGCTACATGATCATGCGGCTCCTGGAAAAGGCCCAAGCCGGCCAGCGAGACCTCAGCGATCCCCGCGTGCAACAGGCCATCCGGCAGCAGATCCACGACAGCCGGTCGCAACTGCTCAAGAGTGCCTACTTCGAGATGCTCCGCGACCAGGCGAAGGTCGACAACTTCCTCGCCGAACGCATCTTCAAGGAATCCGCGAAGTGAGCCTCGGGCCTGCTGCGCGCTGTTGCCTTAGCTGTTGCGGTTCCACCAAACGTCATGGCCGCAGCGAACCTGCTTCGCGCCGTTCCCGTTCTTGTTGTCATTCCCGCAGGGAGTCTGCGTTCCGCCAACCACGCCACATCAAAGCAACGCTGGCCAGCTTCGTCGCCACCATGGCCCTCCTCACCGGCTGTCATAGCGTTCCTCCGCCTACGCCGCTCGATCAACTCAACGCCCAACAACGCGCCGGCTACGATGTTTTCCAGGCGCGCTGTGCCGTTTGTCACTACGAGCGCACCGATCAAGCCAGGCAAGGCCCAGCACTCGTTGGCCTCTACAAGAAGACCTATCTCCCTTCAGGCGCGCCGGCCAACGACGATCGCATCGCCAACACCATCCTCCACGGTCACGGCCTCATGCCCGCCCAGCCCAATCTCGACCCCGACGCCCTGAACGCGCTGCTGGCCTACCTGCACACGGTGTAGTGGTTTTCGAACACGAAAGCTCGTGTTGACTCACGCCTCCAAACTCACAGCTCCTACCTGAACAAGACCCACCGTCGCTCCAATACCTCCCGCACCAAGTCACCGCATCTCTAGAAAGCGCGATACTAACAAAGTGCCGCAACCCGACAAACTCGACACAGCCGAACCGAAGCGCAATCCCTTCATCAACCCCGATGCCGCGCCGGCTGCCGACACAGCATTCAGCCGCCGCAAGCTCCCCGGCACACCCGCCGGCGAAGCCCAGGGCATGCTGCCAGGCATGGCCGTCATCGGCATGTACCTGCTCGTTTTCTCCATGCTTAACGCCTTCGCTGCCATGAAAAACGTCTTCGGCATGGGCCCGGTGAAGTACTCCATCTTTGCCGTTTGCTCGTTGATGGTCTTCGGCATCTTTGGCATGCTGCGCCTGCGCCGCTGGGGATGGGCCATTGTTTCCGCCGGCTGCGTGCTGATGGCCGCAGGCTACTTTTACGGCTTCCACACCTCGCGTCATCTGCCCTACATCATCCAGGGCCTGTTCGCGCTCGTCTTCTTCCTCTACCTAAGCCGTCTCGAAGTTCGCGAACGTCTCCGCTAAGGGCACATCCCTCTCTTGTCATCCCCCGCAAGAGACCTGCGTTTGACTCACGTCCCTGCGGATCCATAGCTCACCCTGCAAATGCCTGCGTACAATCGCGGCCATGCCGTTTGACAAGCGCCTTCCGTTCTACGATCGCCGCCGCTTCGTCTCCAGCCTCGCCGCCCTCACCGCCATGGCCTCTTCTTCAAGCCATGCATTCGCCTGGCAGGGCGCTCACGCATCCACGTCTGGGCCCCTCTACAGCCCGCTCGACTTCGGCGCCAAAGGCGACGGCCGCACGCTCGACACCGCAGCCCTTCAGCAAGCCATCGACCACTGCGCAGCCGCGGGCGGCGGCACGGTCCTCCTGCCTCCCGGCCACACGTTCCTTAGCGGCACCCTGGTCCTCAAAGCCAATGTGGACTTTCACCTCGCCCCCGGCTCCACGCTGCTGGCCAGCCCCAACCGCGACCACTTCCGCGAGCTCGGCTCTCTACTCTTCGCCAGGGACGCCGAAGACATTCACATCAGCGGCACAGGCCTTATCGACGGCAACTTCGCCGCCTTCTTCCCGCCGAAAGGCCCCGACGGCTACCCCGTACCGCAGCCCTTTCTAGGCCCGTACGACCCGCTCTACCCCGCATCCAACCGCAATCCACCTGACGGCCGCCCGCGCATGATCCTGCTCGTCAACTGCCGCCGCACCCTGCTGGAGCATTTCACCATCCGCCACAGCCCTACCTGGACCATCCACCCCATCGGCTGCGACGGCCTCCACATCGAAGGCATCAACATCCTCAACGATCTCGACGTCCCCAACTGCGACGGCATCGACGTCGACCACTGCCGGGACGTCCGCATCAGCAACTGCAATATCGTCGCCGGTGACGACTGCCTCATTCTCAAGGCGTCCCGCAACTTCGGCCAGTACGGCCCCTGCGAAGGCATCACCATCACCAACTGCACTTTGGAAAGCTCCTCGGCCGGCATCAAGATCGAAGCCGAAGGCCCCTTCCCCGTTCGCTCCGCGACCATCAGCAACTGCAGCATTGTGCGTTCCAACCGCGGCATCAGCTTCCTCAACCGCGATGGCGCCACCGTCGAAGACCTGCTCTTCACCGACATGGTCATTGAGACCAAAATGCGCCCGATGATGTGGTGGGGTTCCGGGGAAGCCATTGCCTTGTCCAGCGTTCCGCGTCAGGCTGGCGGCCCGGCCGGCCTGGTGCGGGACATCGGCTTCAACAACATCCTCTGCCGTGGTGAAAGCGGTATCTACCTCCGCGGCAGCAAAGACGCCCCGCTGCGCGACCTCGTCTTTAACAACGTCCAGTTGACCCTCGAGAAAACGTCTTCCATCCCCGGCGGCTTTTACGACATGCGCCCGGGTGATAGCTTCGGCGCCACCGGCCTTGACCGCCGCGACATCGCCGGCCTCTTCGCCGCGCAGGTGGATGGGCTTTCCCTGCGTGGCGTGGCCGTCAACTGGGGCGAGCATCGGCCAGCCTACTTCGGCTCCGCCGTTGAACTTCACCAGTGCGAAAACGTGCTGCTCGATGACGTCACGGGCGCCGCCGCCCAGCCCGGCAAAGCGCCCGCCATCTTCGACAACGTCACCTTCACCTCGCCCATCAACAGCGACCGGTGCACCATCAGCCCTCTGAAACACTAGGCCATTGAAAAACAAGAGGCACACCGAAGTGTGCCCCCTGTCTTGCTCTGCAAAAGTGCTTACGGCAGCACGGTCCGCAAGCTCGCGCCAAAGGTGCCGCCGCTATATGTTCCGCTGTACTTCTGCAGCACCGTCGATCCTGACGTCCCTGCGCTTGCGGCGTAGTTCAGCGGAACCGTCACGTAGCCACCCGGTGCAAGGCTGCCCGTACCCACGGCCTCCGGCAGCGTCGCAAGCGGCGTAGGCGCGCCCTGGGCGGAACCCAGCGCACCACTCGTCAGGGTCACACCCTGCGCTGTGCCCGTGCCGTTGTTGGTGATCTTCAACGCTACCTCGAACGACCCGTCACCCAGCTTGGTCACAGTGGACGTCGTCACCAACTGCACATTGCCGGTGGTCTTCGCCGGCGACAACAACACCGTCGTCAGTGACCGCGGCGGCAATGGCACCGCCAGCTGTGTTCCCGTCACCTCCGCGCTGTCGGTTTCATTCAAAGAATCGTTCTGATCCGTCAGCAGCGTCTTCACCGCCGACTGCGCCGTGCCGGCATCCACCGTGAAGGTGCCGGTCGTCGCGGCCGTGCCCTTGTTCAGGATCTCCAGCACCTTGCTGCCGTCCGTGTTGCGGAACGCCACCACGTTCAGGTTCGAGTTGGTGTTCGACGTCGTCACGCGGTACGCACCCGGCTTCACATAGCGGCTCAGCGCAGCCATCGCGTAGTACCGGCCGGGGATCTTGTAGTATCCGGCAAAATTGCCGATGTAGACCTCCACCAGCGCGTTCGCATTGTTGATGGCGCCCCACCAGTAGTTGTACTCATTCACGTTGCCGGCGTTGAAGGCCGTGATCAGATCGTTGGCCAGGTACATGCCATCGGAGTCGCCCGTCCCGCCCGCATCCCAGCGCAGCTCATCGGTCCCGCTCAGCGTGGCCCACTCCGTCATCCACGAAGGCTTCGTGGTTGCTGCCGTAAATGGCTGCGGCGCCGTCGCCGTCGACCCATACTCGTGGGCCGCGCTGATGTCGATGTACGAGTTGAACGGTGCATAGTACGGCAGCGTCCCCGTGTAATAAAACTCACCGCCCCAGCTGTTTGAATCGCAGCACATGGTGCGCACGCCCGGCAGTTGCTTCCGCATCGTCGGACCAAACGCCGCGTTCACAAAGCCCGCAATCTGTGCCGGGGTAAACGTCATCGACTGGTACGTCGTCGCCGTAAAGTCCGGCTCGTTCTGTACGCCCAGAGCCCCGATCGGCACGCCCACGCTCTTGTAGTCGTTCACATACTGCACCAGGTAATTGGCATACGCCTGCTGCCAGTCCTGCCCGTTGCAGCTGTTGGTGACACCCGCGCCCAGCGTTCCGGACACACCGCAAAGCGCACCGCCGTCATTCGGGCTGCCGTTCGTCTTCATGTAGCCCGGCGCACTCCAACTCACCGCAAAGAAGTCATTCACCCCATATCGTTGGGCAATCTGCGCCGTCTGCACCTGCATGCCGTCGGAGCCGTCGAACTGGTACATCGGGGTTCCGCTCGGTGAGCCCGGGCTGGTGGGCTCAATGTTGTAGCCCGTGTTGAAGCCAATGCGCAGCACGTCCATGCCCAGGCCCGTCTTCGGGTTGAACATCAGGTCCCACACCTGGCTTTGCAGCGTCGGCGACAGAAAGCTCACTGACTGGCTCGCCCCGAACGCCTGCGAAAACCCGAACCCTTCCACCTGTTGCTGCGTCGTCGTGAAATCCACCGTTCCGGTCTGTGCACCGGCCTGCACAGCGCACACCAACCCCGCCCCCACTGCCATCGCCGCTGCCACGAACCCGCGCCGCCGCAACTCTTGACCCACTGTTCCAGAAGCCTTCATCACGCAAATCCCTCACAAAGAAAATCGGTTGACTTCAGCGGAAACATAAACCTGCCGGCTTTACGGCAGTTCCGAAAATAAGCCTGGGCAAACGCTACAGTACCGATGCGCCACGACGGCGACGCAGGGTGGCAAAGCCGCCCAGCGCGCCGGTCGCCAGCAACAAGAGGCTGGAAGGCTCCGGGGTCGCAGCCACGGCCGGCGTGACGTTGGCCGTGAAGTTGACCGAGGCGATCACGGCCTGATCTGCGCTGTCAGGTCCACCCTGCAGCGCGAAGCTGCCCTGGTCACTGGTGCCCGCGCTGCCCGGGGTCGCCGTCACGGTAAACAGGTCGCCCGTGAAGCTGTCGCCCGGGTTCAGAAACGACGGAAACTCATTGAAGAACTGGGTATCGTCCACCGGCAAAGAGCCGGGTTGCGTATTCAGCGAATCCCCCGCGAGGTACTCAATCACGCTGTTGGGATTGGACACGGTGGCCTGGTACGTGAACACGGTCCCCTCGGGTCCGCTCTGCACCGGGTTCAACAGGGTAAGAGAAACCGTGTCCGCCAGCGCCGCCGGAACGGACACCGCGGAAGCCAACACAAGCAGAGACAACAAACGTTTGCTCGTCAAAGGAGCTCTCCTCAAAGTTTTCGAATAACCCACACTCATCCCCTTGCGGACCGCCGTTCGCATTTTGTTTCCTATCCGAAGGAAAGACGAATCATCATCCTTGCACGGTTGGGGGATTGTCAATGGGCCTTATCTCTGTCTCGGGGGTGCGCCCCGTGTGCGGCGCTACAATAAGGGCAGCCCATGGCGCCCCTGCTCGCAACCGACACGCTGGTCCAGATCGACCTAAGCCCGCGCAAGCCCGTGAAAAAGCCCGAGTGGCTGAAGGCCCGCGCGCCCGTCGGCGAAACCTTTCACAACCTGAAGAAGCTCGCCCGCGACCTGAACCTCCACACCGTCTGCGAAAGCGCCCAGTGCCCCAACATCGGTGAGTGCTGGAACCACAAGACCGCGACCTTCATGATGCTCGGCAACCTGTGCACGCGCCGTTGCGGCTTCTGCGCCGTGCCCAAGGGCCGCCCCGAGCCCATTGACCATTCAGAGCCCGCGCGCGTCGCCTACGCCGTCGCACAACTCGGCCTGAAGCACGCCGTCATCACCAGCGTGAACCGCGACGACGATAATCACGGCGCCGCCCGGGCCTTCGTCAACGTCATCCAGGAGATCCGCCGCCAGGCGCCCGGCTGCCAGGTCGAAGTGCTCACCCCGGACTTCCAGGGCGTCGAAGCCGCGCGCCAGATGGTCGTCGACGCGCGCCCCGAGATCCTGAACCACAACATTGAAACCGTGCCGCGCCTGTATCGCGTCGCCAAGTCCGGCGGCCGCTATGAGAAGTCGCTTCACTTCCTCGACCGCGCCAAACAGGATTCCCTCGCGCACGCCGACGGCCCCATCGTCACCAAAACGGGCATCATCGTCGGCATGGGCGAAGAGATGCACGAGCTGCTCGGCGTCTTCCGCGACCTCGCCGATCGCAAGGTCGACATCCTCACGGTCGGCCAGTATTTGCGGCCTTCGCGTGATCACCTGCCGATGGCCCGCTACTACACGCCGGAAGAGTTCGCTTTTCTGAAGCACGAAGCCCTCGCCATGGGCTTCCGCCACGTCGAATCCGGCCCGCTTGTCCGCTCCAGCTACCATGCTCACGAGCAGGCACAGTCCACCGGACTCGCGTAGACCACACTACGGGCAGATCACAAGGCACAAAGCTCCGCTATGCTTGTTGCGGACCCGGAAAGGCTACTCTGGCGTAGCCTGACTCCCGTTGCTCGAGGCGGCCTATGATCGATCAGGAGACCGCACTCTCCCCTGAAAAGCCGCAGGGGCGCAATGCCACGTCGCGAAGCTCCCCCTTTTCATCTTCCTCCTACGTCCTCTTCGCCGTGGTCGCCTGCGTTGCTGTGCTGCTGGTCTTCGTGCTTCCGCTCTTTGTGCCATCCGCGCCGGTGCACGGCATCTCCGCCTCCTACCTTGCGGGCTTCAATAACTCTGTCGCTGTCCTGGGCGCCACCGGCCTCAGCGTCGCCGTGCTGCTGTTCACCGTCTACACCAACCGTCCCCGCACCGCAGTCATCGCCGACCCACAGCCCCTCACCGGAAAACTCAGCTGGACCTTCACGGCCGTCGTCGTCGCTTTCTCCTCGGCCATCCTCGGCACTGCCGGCTACGTTGTGCACTCGGGCCATGAGCGTTATCTCGGCGACGCAGGCTACATCATCGAGCAAGCCTCGACGTGGAGCGAAACCGGGCGCCATCTCTATGCGCAGATCGAGTTCGCCTACGGTCCTCTGCTGCTTGTGCCCGAGGCCTGGCTCTCACGCCTCACCCACCTCGACATGATGGCAGCCTATGTCGTCGTCCTCGTGCTCGAATCCGCGCTCGGGCTGCTGATGCTCGCGTTTCTCCTCAACCATCTGCCGGTGCAACCGCGCGTTCGCCAGGGCGCGCTGATCCTCTTCGCACTCGGCGCCCTCACGCCGCATCTCGGCCTCAATTACACGTTCTTCCGCTTCGGGAGCCCACTCGCCTTTTTCCTGCTCGCAGCCAGCTACGCCAGGTCGCCCTTCACCACCGCCGCGCTGTTTTCGCTTGCCATCGTCGCGGACTGCGCCATCTCCCCGGAGCTCGCCTTTGCGCTCGCCGTGGGCGTCATCGCCTATGCCGGCCTGCGCACATGGCACGGCGGCCCGCGCTGGTTGATCGCCGGCATCGTGCCGCTCGCGGTTCTTGCAACCCTGCTGCTCACCGTAGGTCACGACTACCTGCGCATGGTGTCCACCTTTTCGCAGGGCGTGTACAACCTGCCCATCGGGCCATACCCGCACGTCCTCATCCTGCTGTTCGCCGTGGTGTGGCTTGTGCCGGTGTATCTCGGCCGCTTCGTGCTGTTCAACACGTCAGCAGGAGCCGCCACCGCGGGCCTTTACGCCGTGGCACTTGCCATGGTGCCTGCCGCGCTGCGCCGCTGCGACCCACTCCACGTCTTCTTCAACGGCATCGGCATCCTTGTGCTCTCGGCCGCTGCCGCCAGCGGGCTTTCGCGCCGCGCATGCACCGCGTGGATGGCCTGCCTCGCGCTGCTGATCCTGTGGGAGCACCGCGTGAACGAAAACCTGTTCTCCTGGCGAACCGCCTACACCGTGCAGCGCAGCGTGCTGCCCCACACGCCTGCGGCCCTTCGCCCTGCGGTCATCGCGCTCACCGCCCTGCCCAACCGCGGCGTGGTTCCTATTCTGCATCAGCAACCGCCAGAGGCCGACCACGTCGTCGATTACTCCACGCTATACCGCATCATCGGCAACGACCCCGTCGCCATCCCCTTCGAAGTGCCGCCCGTGATGGAAACAGAGCTCAAGGCCACGCACCACTACCAGCCGCTCTTCCACGCCTTTGGCGTCGACATGATGGACGGCACCGCCGAACGCAACGAGATCGCCGAGCTCGAACCCTTTCACTGGGTGCTTCTACCCACGCAACGTCAACTCAGCGGCTACCTGCAAACGCCCACCAACGTCGGTCCACTCCAGGGTGTGCGCATGTACTTCCACCAGCGCCACGCCCCGGTCTTCATTCCCGGCACCGCCTTTGAGGCCGGCATCGCGCACGACTGGGAACCTGTCACACGGCTAGGCATCTACACGCTGTACCGTCGGCGCACCGCGCCGTAGCCGTGACACCGCCCTATTCCGCCTTCCCGGCCATGTGCTCCTCATAGGCTTTCCGCACCACCCCGACACTCTTCTTCGCTTGCATTGTCTCGGAGAACAGGCCTTTGCGGTTGTAGCCATCCTGCAAACCCGGGATGTTCCGCCCCGGCGAGCGGAAGTCCATCAGCACCCACGGCGTCACACCCCGCAGCTGTGGGATCTTGCGCAGCATCACGAACTGGTGCGCGAGCACGTTTGCCTGCTGCTCTTCGCTCCATCGCTCGGTTGCCCCGGCATGGTCGCCAAACTTCGCCTCTGCTCCAAACTCCGTCATGATCACCGGCTTGTTGGGCAGCTTCCAGGTCTTGCTGTCGGCATCCTCGGCCTTGCCTTCGTACCAGCCGATGTACTCGTTTTGTCCCACCACATCCAGCACATCCGCCAGCGGATCGTCCTGGATAATAACCGGCCCATCCACGCGTGGCCCAATCAGCGCGGACGTAATCAGCCGCGTTCCATCCAGACGTCGCGCCTCATGCACGAGATCGGTCAGAAACTTCGTTCTCACCTCATTGCGCGGCGTCTCGTTGGACACCGACCAGAAGATCACCGACGCCTTGTTCCGATCCCGCCGCACCATCTCCCCCAACATCGCCGCAGCCTTCGCATACACCTCCGGCTTGTCAAAAGAGATGCCCTGCCACAACGGGATCTCCGACCAGATCATGATGCCTTCACGATCCGCCATCCGCTCCATGCGTTCATCATGCGGATAATGCGCCAGGCGCACGAAGTTCGCATCGATCGCATGCAGCATGCTGAAGATGTTCCGCACATCCTCGTCGGTGTTGGCCCGCCCGCCGCGCACCGGCGCCTCCGCATGCATGTCGGCTCCCTGCAGAAACACCGGAACACCATTGAGCAGAATGCGCGTGCCATCCACGCGAACATCGCGAAATCCAATGTCGTCCGTGATCCCATCGGCGCCGGATCGCAGCTCCACCTTGTACAGCTTCGGCTTCCTCGGCAACCAAAGTTGCAGCTCCTTCGCCTTCACCTCAAACGTCGCTCGCCCGCTTGCATCCGTTCGCAGCGCAACCTGCACACCGGCTTCCGGTATGCGCACCGTCACCGGTGTGCCGGCGCTCGCTCCCTCCACGTGCACGTAGCCCGAAAGCGTCGTTGCCTCCGCCTTGGAGAACACGGCTCCGTGCTTCAGATGAACGTCATAGTCATCGATAAACTGCGCCGGCACACTCACCAGCGATACGTCTCTTGTCAGCCCGCCGTAATCAAACCAGTCATAGTTCACCGACGGAATGTCATCCTTGTGTCGCGTCGAATCCACCGCGATCACAACAGCGTTCTTGCCCGCCTCGAGTGCCGCGGTGGCCTCGCAATCAAAGGGCGTAAACCCGCCCTCGTGCTCACACAGCCGCTTCCCGTTCATCCACACCACGGAGCGATAATTTGCCGCGCCCACATGCAGAAACACACGCCTTCCGCTCGCCGGCGTCCAGTCAAAGTCACGCTCATACCAGACCACACCCTCAAAGCGGAACAGCCTTGGATCCTGTGCATTCCAGTCTCCCGGCACATGCAACGTCGGTGCCGTGGCAAAGTCGTACTCCGCATTGTGCGGCTCGCTTGTGCTCAGGTGTGGGTGCGTGTTCTGCGCATAGCCATTGTCCCGGATCCTGCCTTGCCCGTCATACAACGACCCCGCGGGCGGTTGCTCCACAAGGTAGTGCCAGGGGCCATCCAGCGACGTCACCGCCCGATGGTCCACGCCTACCAGCAACGTCCTCAAAGGCGTCTGCGCCCCGGCCAACGCCGCAAAGCAGATCGCTAAACAAAAGGCGACACAACACCCCGCCCGCCCCCGGCACGCTCTTCCAAACAGCATCAGCTCTCCGCAAAGAACAACGATACGATGGCAGCAATACTAGCCC
Organism: Granulicella sp.; assembly: GCA_965198515.1. GTDB lineage: Bacteria > Acidobacteriota > Terriglobia > Terriglobales > Acidobacteriaceae > Granulicella. The sequence continues at coordinate 153,072 of CBDAPO010000006.1, forward strand.
ACTCGAGAGACACACCCCGATGAAGCTCGCCTCCCTTGCTCTCGCTTTTCTTGTCCTGCCGCTCCGGTGTACCGCGCAACAGCACATCGCCTCCGCTTCTCCGGCAGCCCTGCTGCCGCAGCCCGCGCAACAAGCCTCGCACTCGCAAGCTGGCCCCACACCAGGCCCCAGGGCCTCCATGGAATCTTTCCAGCTCCCGAGCCACGGCGCGCTGCTCAACGCCTTCGTCTACGTCGCCGCCGGCATCGGCCCGCATCCCGCCGTGGTCCTGCTGCACGGCTTTCCTGGCAACGAGAAAAACCTCGACCTCGCCCAGGCCATGCGCCGCGCCGGCTGGGACGTGCTGTTCTTCAACTATCGCGGCTCCTGGGGCTCACCCAGCAACTTCAGCTTTGAACACTCCATCGAAGACACCGCCGCCGCGGTCGCCTACCTGCGCGACCCCGCCCACGCCCAGGCTCTCCGCGTCGACCCGCAACACATTGTCGTTATCGGCCACAGCATGGGCGGCTTCATGGCCGTCCAAGCCGCTGCGAACGATCCCGCCATTGCCGCCATCGGCCTGATCTCCGCCGCCGACATGGCCGGCCGCCTTCCGTCCCTGCCATCGCCGGCTGCCCAGCCCACGCTGGTCGAACACACCGCTGCCGGGCTCGAACGCGAAGGCATGGCGCCCCTCGCCGGTTGCACCCCCGAAGGCCTCGCCCGGGAGTTGATTGATAACAGCGATCGTTGGCGTTTCGCTTACGGCGCCCCCGCCGACGCGACCCGCCCCACCCTCGTCGTCACCTCAGACGATGGTCTCGCCCCCGCCGACAACGCCTTCGCCGACGCCCTTCGCGCCCACGGCGATAAGGCCGTCACCACCGCCCACTTCCCCACCGACCACGCCTACTCCGACGTCCGCCTCGAGCTCACCGACACCGTCCTCCACTGGCTGCGAACCCTGCCCTTCGCGCCACCAGCGACTTCCGTACCATTGACATCTCCCGGCCACCTGCCCCAAGCTGACCATGTACGCTGATTACCGGTGGTCAACGTATAGATCCACCAAGTGGCTGGCACCACTTGATGGGGTTAGTGGTTAGAAGTGCTTGAAATGCAGCACCTCAAAGGTTTTCACAAGCAGGAATAGGAGAACTTCTCCCGGGATCTGCAAGTGGAACCTCCGGTAGCGAACCCACAGGGGTCGCATACTGGCATCACCTCCTTCACGACGAAAACACCTCGGGGCTGCAACCCCGAGGTGTTTTCGCCATTAGGCGAAAACTTCGTCCCCGATCGGTGTTGCCCTTGGGCGGCCAGCTCGTGCGTGAAGTCGGCCTCAGTCTCGCATCACAGGAACAGTATGAAAATCCAACAGAAGTCGCCTTCCGCCACCGACCCTGAGCCTGATACCCCCCGCGGCGACCGCCTCCAGAAGATCCTCGCCCAGGCCGGCATCGCCAGCCGGCGCGCCGCCGAGCAGATCATCCTGGAAGGCCGTGTCCAGCTCAACGGCGAAGTCGTCACCGAGCTCGGCACCCGCGCCGACCCCACACGCGACCACATCCGCGTCGACGGCAAGCTGCTGCAGGGCCCTGAGCCCCAGCGCTACTACATGCTCAACAAGCCGCGCGGCTACGTCACCACCCTCGACGACCCCGAAGGCCGCCCCAACGTCGCCCAGCTCCTCGGGCAGGAATCGCAGAAAAAGGTCACCGGTGAGCACTCCCGGCTGCCCCGCCTCTACCCCGTAGGCCGCCTCGATTACCTCAGCGAAGGCCTGCTGCTGATGACCAACGACGGTGAGCTGGCCAACAAGCTCTCCAAGGCTGCCGCCGGCGTCGAGAAAACCTACCTGGTCAAGGTTTCCGGCGTGCCCACCGGTGAGGCCATCAACCAGCTGCGGCACGGCATCATGATCGACCGCGGCCGCCTCAACGAGGTCAAGTCCGGCCGTCGCGACCGCATCCTCACCCAGCCTGCCAAAATCGAACAGGTCCGCGGCGGCGACAACCCCTGGTTCGAGGTCACCCTCACCGAAGGCCGCAACCGCCAGCTCCGCAAAATGTTTGAGGAGATCGGGCATCATGTCGAAAAGATCCGCCGCATCGCCTACGGCGCGCTCACGCTCGACGTGCCACCTGGCGCCTTTCGCGAACTCACCCAGGGCGAGGTGCAGGCCCTGAACCGCGCCGCCGCTGGCAAAAAGGTCGAACGCAAACGCGAACGTCCCGAAGCCGCACAGCTCAAAAAGCCTGTGCCGCCCAAAAAAGGACCGAGAAAGCGAGCGGGAACGCGTTCCCACTCCTAAAACTCGTATCGTGACAAGAGAGAACGCACAACCTCACCGGCTAAACCGGTTTCTTATCTCCATGAGGTGTTTGTTCATGCAAGGAAGCATTCTTCGCAACGCTGTTTTGACCACAGCCGCTGCTGTCGGTCTCGCTCTCGCTGCCCCGGCGCCTGCATCCGCGCAGGTCTCCTTCGGCGTTAACGTCGGCGGTCCCGCACCGGTTTGTCCCTACGGCTACTACGGCTACGCCCCCTACAACTGCGCACCGTATGGCTACTACGGCCCGGAATGGTTCAACAGCGGCATCTTTATTGGGGCCGGTCCCTGGTTCCACGGGCATCCCGGCTTTTATGGCAGCGTGAACCACGACTTCGATCCGCGCTATGGCTACCATGGCCCGTTCCCCGGCCACGACCAGCACTTCGACTCACACCATAACTTCAGCGACTTTCATGGCAACGACTTCCACGGCGTCAACGGCGAAGGTCATCACGAAGGCTTCCACGGCGGTCATCCGCCCCGCTAAGAGCCAACATGCCCTTGAAACGTGATCGGTCCACAGAAGCAACTCCAGGAACGCAGGGGTACACCCTCTGCGCGTTCCTGGGTAATGACACTTTTTAGCCAGAGAAGAACACACAACCTCCACCGCGGAAGCGGGTTCCTACCTAAGTGAGGTGTACGTAATGCAAGTTCGTTCGATTCACACCGCTGTTCTCGCGACCGTCGCTGCTGTCGGCCTTGCCGTTGCAGCACCGGCCCCCGCCGCAGCGCAGGTCTCTTTTGGCGTCAACATTGGCGGTCCCGCGCCGGTCTGTCCTTACGGCTACTACGGCTATGCGCCGTATCAGTGCGCTCCCTACGGCTACTACGGACCGGAGTGGTTCAACGGTGGCATCTTCCTCGGCGCAGGTCCCTGGTACCACGGTCGCCCCGGCGGCTACGGCTTTGTCAACCATGACCTTGATCCCCGCTACGGCTACCACGGTGGCTACCCTGCTCGCGGCGCGCAGTTCGACCGCGGCCGCAACTTCAACGACTTCCATGGCAACGACTGGCATGGTGCCTATGGCGAAGCCCACCACGAAGGCTTCCACGGCGGCCAGGGCCGAGGCTTCGCCGGCGGCGGTGGCGAGCATGGCGGGGAGCACGGCGGCCACCACTAAATCCTGACCCGAATCCCTGCAGCGGATCGCACACCACGTGCGGTCCGCTTCTGTTTGTCCGTCAGTAAGCCGGGATTGTGTCTCTGGACGGCCGGTTGCTCGATCTGCCGGAGAACGCTTCCTCTTGCCCAGCGTGCGGGCGCCCAGGTTCGAAGCAAACTCCGTCGATCTCCAATGCGTAGGTAATGCCCTGCTGCTCGCCGATGCGATCCAGAAGCACACGCAGGCAGTTCGCCACCTGGCATCCCCGGCCAAACAGCAACACGCGATCCTGCGGATCAATCCAAATCCGCACAAGCGGGACTCCCGTTCCACTGACACCGGAAATCACCGAAAGCTCATTCCGACAGCCCACAAGAACCTTCATCAATAGCGAAAAGCGTGCACATACATCAGCGGTGCGAGCCCCTTGCGTCATGCCGTCCCCGTTCACGTGCAGGATGGGCCCAAACGGCGTTCTACGTTCCCGGAATGGCGTGCTGCCCTTTTTTCTACAAGCAATCATAAAAACAACTGCAGGCTCCCCACCACGGGAGACATGTGTTCCCCGCATCAACCGTCGTGAGATTGCACGTTCAGGGGTCCAGCTTGATGCAGCGAAACCACGGGCTCAGGATCGCCCGCGAAACAGGTTGGCCTCACGGAAAACCTCCCGCAGCTCCGGTGTCCGCAGGTTCTCGCGCATGTGCGCCAGCATTTGCTCCAGCGCATACATCGTCGCCGCAATTGGCTCCGTGTTCGTCAGCGCAATGTCTCGCCACATGCTGTAGGGGCTGGATCCCAGGCGCGTCGTCTCGCGCAGTGCTCGCCCGCCAATGGCATCCACCAGCGCCCGCCCGGCAGGGTCCTCGGCAAACGTCTCCTGGAGCAATCCAGCCAGCGCTGTTGACAGCATTTGCGGCAGGTGGGACACCCACGCGCACACGCGGTCATGCTCCTCCGCACCCACGTCCATCGTTCGCGCGCCGGTAGCCTCAATCCATCCACGCCACCGCTCGTCCACACCCGACGGAGGCGCACCACCCACAGGCGTAAACAACCAGGCCGCCCCACGGAACAACCCGGCCTCCGCCAGCGCCGCGCCGCTGCTCTCTTTGCCCGCCATCGGGTGGCTGGGCAGAAACACGCCTTGCCCCGACCCGTTGTACAGCATCTCCGCCAGCCGCACGATCTCGCGCTTGGTGCTGCCCACATCAGTTACCAGTTGGCCCTCCCCCACCACCGCCGCCAGCCGACGCATCCAGTCCAGGATCGGCAACACCGGCGCGGCCAGCACATAAACGTCCGCGGCCCCGGGCACCAGCACGGCCTCGGCGCTCGCCACGGCCTCGTCTACGGCCCCCATCGCCAGCGCCGTCGCCAACTCAGCCGGGTTCGCGTCCCAGCCCAGCACCGTGCCGCCAAACGCCGGCCCCAACGCCTTCAGCGCCAGCCCCAGCGACGCCCCAATCAGCCCCGTGCCAATGATCAATACACGCACAGTCATACCCGCTAGAGCTTACGCGAACCGCGCTTCCTCAACGCAAAACCGCAACAGCAAAGCTCATAGCGGAACGGGCACACCGCAAAGCTTTCTCACAATAAGCGCCGGTGCGTAAACGCCCGTGCTCCCGCCCCGCGATACTCCCCCGCCACATGCCCCGCCCCGCGCAGCACGTACTTGTACGTCGTCAATCCATCCAGCCCCACGGGCCCGCGCGCATGCAGCTTGCTCGTCGAAATCCCCACCTCGGCCCCAAACCCATACCGAAACCCATCCGCAAAACGCGTCGACGCATTGTGAAACACCCCTGCCGCATCCACCTCGCGTAAGAACTGCTCTGCGACAGCCGCATCCTCGGTCAAAATGCTCTCCGTATGCGAAGACCCATGCGCATGGATGTGCGCAATCGCCGCATCCACCCCGTCAACCACGCCGACCGACAGCTCCGCCTCGCCAAACTCCGTGTGCCAGTCCTCCACGGGCAACACGGCCGCATCCTCCGCCAGCGCGCGCACCGCCGCATCACCGCGCAGCCGAACACCCCTGCGCTGCAAATCTCGTACCAGCCATGGCACAAACGTCCGAGCAATCTCCCGATGCACCAGCACCGTCTCCACCGCATTGCACGCTGCCGGGTAATCCAGCTTCGCGTCTGCAATCACGCGCAGCGCCAGCTCCGTATCCGCCGCTCGGTCCACAAAGATGTGGCACACCCCCTCCGAGTGCCCCAGCACCGGGATGCGCGTGTTCGCCTGCACATACTCCACCAGCTGTTTTGACCCACGCGGGATCACCAGGTCCACCAGGTCATGCGCGGCCAACAAGATCCCCACCTGCTCACGCCCAACCAGCAGCGACACGGCATCGGCGTCGACGCCCTCCGCCGCAAGCGCCCCCTGCAGGACATGGACCAACGCCGCCGCGGTCTGCTCCACCTCGCGCCCGGCCTTCAACAACACGGCATTGCCGCTCTTCAACGCCAGCGCCGCAATCTGAGTCACCGCGTCCGGCCTCGCCTCAAAAATCACCGCCAAAACACCCAACGGCACGCTCAGCTTTTGCAGCCGTAGGCCACGCACCTCGCGCTTCGTTGCGCTGTCCGGGTCGCGGTCGTCCAGTTCAATGGCATCCAGCACACGCCCCAGCGGATCCGGCAACGCCGCTACCGAGCGAATCTGCTCCACCATCTCCCGCAGCTTGCGCTCATCCAGCTTCAGTCGCGCCAGCGTCGCCGGGGGCAACGCCTCCGCCCCACTCATCCGCCCAGCCACGTCAAGATCACGTGCATTCGCCGCAAACAAGGCCACGCCGGCTTGCTCGACAGCCATCGCCATGCGCTCCAGCACGGCATTGCGCCTGGCCTCGCTCAACGTTCCCAGCCCACGCGAGGCAGCCTTCGCCCGCCGCGCCATCCCGCGCACATCCACGCCGGCCGGCGCGGACGGTGCCGCTGCGAAGCTCAACGCGCACTCTCCGTCACCAACTCAACATCGCCCACACGCACACCGCCAAACCGAGTCCCCACAGCCTCACCCGCCACCACGCGCTCCAGCACGCGCGGCGTTCGCCCATTTGCGATCACCGCCTGCTTGCCCGCATTTAGCGCAATACGCACACTCTCCAGCTTGCTCAACATGCCTCCGCGGCCACGCCCGTTGCCCCCATGCGCCAACGCCAGCACCCGCTCATCCACCCTGGCAACATGCTCCAGAACGTTCGCGCCCTCGCTCTGCGGATCGCGGTCATACAAACCATCCACATCGCTCAACAACACCAACAAATCCGCCCCGATCCCCTCCATCAGCAAGGCAGACAGTTTGTCATTGTCACCAAAAATGCGCTCCGCCCGGTCACCAGATCCGGCTTGGCCCGAGGGCCGCTCCAACTCCATGGTCGACACCGTGTCGTTCTCATTCACAATCGGAATCACACCCAGCGTCAGCAACGAATCCAACGTCGCGCGCAGGTTGCCATGTCGCACCGGGTCGCGAAAGTCATCCTCGGTCAGCAGCACCTGCGCAATCCGGCAGCCCAGCCGGTCAAACGCGTCGTCATACAAGGCCATCAGCCGTGATTGCCCCACCGCCGCACACGCCTGCACCTCGGCCAGCGCCTTGGGTCGCGCCGGCAGCGCCAAACGCTCCACCCCGAGCCCAACCGCGCCGGAACTCACCACCAACACTTCAACGCCCTGCTCGCGCAACGCCGCAATGCTCTCCACCAACCCGCACAACAAGCCAAGCGCCACCTTGCCATCCGCCCGCATGATGACGTTGGTCCCCAGCTTCACCACAATGCGATGAATCGCAGCGCTCACGTTCTCTCCATCCCGAAATCGATCAATGCCCCAGGGCCGGTCCCTTCAGACACAAAGACACACCTTCCCAAGGTGCCTACAAGTCCTGCCCGGGTACGGCCGTCTCGCTCCCCAGATCACCTGCCTGCACAATGGCCGCTCTGATGATGCTAGCAAGCTCACTGTGATCGCCCCGCGTGTGCGACAGGATCGACGCCGCTACCATTTGCTCCTGCGTGAACCCGGCCCAGGAGATCGTGTGCCCAGCCCGCGCCGCAAGCTGACGAACAAACTCCCGCTGCGCCCGTCCATTCCCCTCCCGAAACGGATGAATCGCATTGATCTCGCCGAGGTAGAACGCCGCGCGCTCTGCGAAGATCGCCGCAGAGCACCCTCTGAGCAGCTGCTCAGTAGCCAATCCCGCCAACACCGTCGAGAGCGAACCCGCTATATGCGCCGGCGCCGCAAACGGAGCACTCCCAACCTTCGCCAGGCCGACAACACGAAGCTCTCCGGCCCAGGGAAACAAGTCACGAAAAAGGAACCAGTGAATCTTCCGGAGGTGTCCCGGGTCGAAGCGCCCAAGCAAGCCCTCCTCTTCAATCTGAGCTTGGCGGCGATGCACCAGCGAAGCCTCGATGCGCTGTAAAGCCGAGTAATCAGTAAGCCCAAACCGGTTCAGCGGGCAGAACGTGCCCGGCATGGATTGAGGATCTTGAACCAGAACCAGGCTCCCGTTACGCTGCGGGAACGACTGGGCATTCCTGCTTCATCCGTTCCACCAGCAACGTGACATGCTGCTCGACCTCTTCGCCGAACTGCTTCAGGGTCAACTCACCTTCCACATACCGTTGGCTCAGCTCTTGCGTCACCGCATCAAGGGTCTGGCCTTCCATTGCCAACGATCCCTCACTGCTGGCAATGACACGGCGGCGGTGCTGTTTCTCGGCTTCTGAGATGGGGGGCATCCTTGGTCCCTTCTAAATTCTAGCTTCACAGCGCAGTGTTTTGAATCACCTTGTCACGCATGCACAGGCACAACCGCCGGAGCCGCAATCGTCCGGTCCACCACCGGCGCTAACTGCCGCAGCTTCTCCACCAGCTCCGTCAACTGCTTCGGGAACAAACTTTGCGCACCATCGCTCATCGCCTTGTCCGGGTTCGGGTGCATCTCCATCAACAAGCCATCCCCCCCGGCAGCCACCGTCGCCAACGCCAACGGAGCCACAAACTCCCGCTTGCCCACGCCATGCGACGGATCGCCCAGCACCGGCAAGTGCGTCAGCGACTTCAGCACCGGGATCGCCGAAATATCCATCGTGTTGCGCGTATACGTCTCAAAGGTGCGAATGCCGCGCTCGCACAGCATCAGGTCATAGTTACCGCCGGCCAAAATGTACTCAGCAGAGAGCAACAGCTCTTCAATCGTCGCCGCGATGCCACGCTTCAACAGCACCGGCTTGCGCACGCGCCCAAGCTCCCGCAGCAGGTTGAAGTTCTGCATGTTGCGCGCGCCCACCTGGAAGCAATCCACATACGGCAGCATCGGCTCAATCTGCGAGATCTCCATGACTTCGCTGATCACCAGCAGACCAAACTCATCCGCTGCTTCGCGCATGATCTGCAGCCCCGGGATGCCCATGCCCTGGAACGAGTACGGCGAGCTCCGCGGCTTGAACGCGCCGCCACGCAGAAACTGCGCGCCCGCTGCCGCACACTGCTGCGCGCTCAACCGGATTTGCTCCTTGCTTTCCACCGAGCACGGCCCACTCATGATGACGATCTCGTCGCCGCCTACGGTCACGCCGTTCGGGAAATGCACCCGCGTGCCTTCGGGCCGAAACCCGCGCCCGGCCAGCTTGTACGGCGAGCTGATGCGATACGCCTGCTGCACACCCTTGAGCACCTGGAACTCGGTGACCTCAAAGTGTGCGGGCGTGCCCACACCGGCAAGAATCGTCTGTACTTCACCCGTCGTGCGGTGGACATTGAAGCCCAGCTCCACCATCCGCTCAATCACCAGGGCTATCTGCTCATTCGTAGCATGGTCCTGCATCGCAACGATCATCACTAGCGTTCCCTCCTCGTCGACGCAACCTGCGCGGCGAACGATTGACCCTGCTGCTCCTCGAGCAGCCGGCCTCCATCTCTCAACTCAAAGCGTCCCACTCGACTGCACACCGATACGCTCAGCGCCATGCTCCGCACCTGGCTGCCCGTCCACGCGCTGCAAAGCCCGCATAACATCCATGACCCGGTAATAGATGTCCTGCAACTGCACGGTGGTAAGCGGCCCAGGGTTGACGCTGCGGACATGCTCAAACACGGTCTGCTCACGGTTCGGCTCATAGATCGGCGCGCCGTCTTTCTGCTTGAGCCTGCCAATCTCCACCGCCGCGGCAGCCCGCTCATTGAGCAGTCGCACAATCTGCTCGTCCAACCCGTCGATCGTCTTGCGCCAGTCGGCAATCTCCATCGTTCTTCCTCACAACCCGAGCCGGCCTTCGCCGACGCTCGCAAATTCAAAGCCTGATCACCCCGGCGCGCCCACTGCACCACGCCGTGTGTCTCACGATCATACGAGTTCACCGGGACCGCCATCACACCTTCGCTCCCGCAGGCACCTCACCCGCCACGCTGCCCGCCTCTACCTCGCCACCAATCCCCGCAGCGTCCCGGTCCTCGCTTTGTCCGTTACCGTCGCTCGTTTTGTTCTCATTCCCGAAGGGAGCCTGCATTTCGCCTTTGCTTTTCTGCTTGTCATTCCCGAAGGGAACCTGCTGTTCGCTCTCGTTTTTCTGGTTGTCATTCCCGAAGGGAATCTGCGTTTTCTCGGCCGCGCCACCGCCCTTCAACCCCCGCACAAACTCCCCAACCGCCTTGGCCGCCTCATGCGCCGGCGTACGCTCCACCAACCCCACAATCGCCGACCCCACCACCGCTGCATCCGCAAACTCACTCACCGCCCGCACATGCTCCGGCGTCGACACCCCAAACCCCAACGCAATCGGCAACGTCGTAAACGCTCGCAGCCGCTTCACCAACGCCGCCGCATCATCAGCCAACGTGGTCTGCGTCCCCGTGATCCCTACCCGCGAAATCGCATACACAAACCCACGCGAGTGCTCCGCAATCGCCTTCAACCGCGCATCAGGCGAAGTCGGTGCGGCCAGAAACACCGGCATCAAGTCGTTCTCCCGCATGCACCGGAGATACTCGTCAGCCTCTTCCACAATCATGTCCGTCAGCAGCACGCCATCCGCGCCATTCGCCTTCGCCGCCTTCGCAAACTCGGCCAAACCCGTCCGCATCACCGGGTTCAAATAGCTGAACAGGATGATCCCCGCCTCCGGCCGCAACCGCCGGATATCCAGGCAAACATCCAGCACATCACTCAGCCGCGTGCCCCGCGCCACCGCCCGCTCACTCGCCCGCTGAATCACCGGGCCATCCGCGAGTGGATCGCTGAACGGCACACCCAGCTCAATCACATCCGCGCCGTTATCGATCGCCGCTATCGCCATGTCGCGCGTCGTCTGCAAATCAGGGTCGCCGGCTGTCAGGTAGATCACCAGCCCCGGCTTTTTTTCAAATCGAATCGGCATCTCTAGTTCTTCCCCTGCTCCGGCTTCTGCTTCGCGAGAAACGCACTCCACACCTGCTGCCCCACGATGTTGATCCGCTCGTTCACATTGCTCGCGTTCAACCCGTCATAGATCAACTTGCGCGTATCCGGAAAGAAGAAATACAACACCGGCGCGTCGATACTCGTATCCGTGAACGCACTGCAGTTCCCCGCGTCGTCATAGGCCGTGCAGATGTGCCGCCCAAACTCCATGTGCAGCTTCATCGACGCTTCACCGATATGCGTCCGCGGCCCCACATCCCCCACAATCGCAAACCGTACCTGCCCGTCATGCACCACCGCCGCCAGGTCGCCCACACTCACGCCCGTTTCGCGACGAAAGTCGCCCATCGGCATCACCACATACGGCACGCGCTCGCTGTCCAGGCTCGGCCCCTGCCCCACACCGGTCGGGTCCTGATACCGGAACGCCGTCTCCGGCTGGTTCGGGTGCTCCGCCCGCTTGCTCAACACCGACCCATCCGCATCGATGGCCATCTTCGCGTCAAAAAACACCGTGCTGTCCGGAAACCGCAACACCACCGTGTTGTGCGCCTGGTCCGTGTAGCACCCACCACGCTCCTGGTTTCTGTCGCAAGCCTGGTACAGCGCCGTCAACTGCGGATCGACCAGCTGCGCCTGCGCAAAATCCACGCCATGCAGCACCCGCGCATCGGGCGACGGCACACTGTAGGGCGACTGCGCCAAACTCGATCCCGGCAGCAATGCCACAAGAACACCAAAGACTCTGGCCGTCATCTTTCCCGAGACTTTGCCTGTGAATCCCAATGCCTTTGTCGTCATTCCTGAAGAAAATCTGCGTTTCATCCCGGCCCCGCACGGGCTTGTTCGCCTCACTGCCCGCCTCCCGCACCAATGCCCAGCCGCGCGCTGATCTGCTGCATCAACACCGCCGCATCCTCCAACTCCACCCCAAACCGCCCCACAAACTCCGCCCGCGAGCACTCCAGAATAGCCATCCCCAACGCCTGGCGCAGATACCCAGCCGTCTCCGCGCCCACAAGCCCCTGTGTGCGGCCCTCCGCACCCAGCAGCGTCACAATCTCTTCGAAGCGCTCGCGCGTCGTCCCAATCGCCTCCGGAAACAACGACGGGGGCACCTGCTCGAGCACCGCGGCCGGGATCTTGCGCACCAACAGCTCAAAGACCTCGTCACTCAAAAACATCGGCTGCTCAGCCACAACAGAACCCACACTCATGCGCTCACCGCCGCCCCACCACCCAGGTCCATCTCTCGCGTCAAAATCCCAATATCCTTGTCCCCACGCCCACTCACATTCACCATCAAAATCTGCTCCTTACCCATCCGCGGAGCCATCTTCATCGCCTCAGCCACCGCATGTGCACTCTCCAACGCCGGAATAATCCCCTCCGTCCGACTCAAAAACTTCGTAGCCTCCAAAGCCTCGTTATCGTTCGCGCTCGTGTACGTTGCACGCCCCGAGTCATGCAACATCGCATGCTCCGGCCCCACGCTCGCATAGTCCAACCCCGCACTCACACTATGCGTACTCGCCACCTGCCCCGCATCGTTCTGCAACACGTACGAATACGTCCCTTGCAACACCCCAGGCATGCCACCCTGGAACCGCGCCGCATGCTCGCCCAGCGCCGTGCCCCGCCCACCAGCCTCAACCCCAATCAGTTGAACCTCAGGCGATGGGATGTACTCATAAAACGCCCCAATCGCATTCGACCCACCACCCACACAAGCCACAATCGCATCCGGCAAACGTCCCTCAGCATCAAGAATCTGGCGCTTGCTTTCCCGCGAGATGACACGATGGAAATCCCGCACCATCGTCGGGTACGGATGCGACCCCAACGCCGACCCCAGGATGTAAAACGTGCTGCGAACATTCGTGACCCAATCCCGCATCGCCTCGTTAATCGCATCCTTCAACGTCGCCGACCCCGAGTTCACGCCACGCACCTCGGCACCCAGCAGCCGCATGCGAAACACATTCAACTCCTGCCGCCGCATGTCCTCCTCGCCCATGTACACCACGCACTCCAGCCCAAACAGCGCACACACCGTAGCCGTCGCCACGCCATGCTGCCCCGCACCGGTCTCGGCAATGATCCGCTGCTTGCCCATGCGCCTTGCCAGCAACGCCTGCCCCAGCGCGTTGTTGATCTTGTGCGCGCCCGTGTGCAGCAGGTCCTCCCGCTTCAGGTACACCTTCGCCCCGCCCAGAATTTCCGTCATGCGCCGCGCAAAAAACAACGGCGTCGGCCGACCGCAGTAGTCATGCAGCAACTGGCAAAGCTCCGCCTGAAACGCAGGATCCTTCTGCGCCGCCGCATAAGCCTCATCGAGCTCCAACAGCGCCGCCATCAGCGTTTCCGGCACATACCGCCCGCCATACGCCCCAAACCGCCCCGCCTTCGCCTTCGCCTCACCCACCAGCGGCGCATCCATCACCGGACTCAAACTCATCGCCTCACTCCTTCAGAAAAGCAAACAGGGATTAACAAACAGCAAACAGTGAGAAGCTTCGCCCATCGGTCCTTAAGCGCGCATGTAGGCTCCCACGCTCTCCGACTGCTTTGTCCTTCACCCTGTGCTCACTCATCGCCTTCGCCCTTACCACTACCGTTAGCTGCCTGTTTGCTAATTCCTGTTTGCTGTTTGCTTGCTCTTGCTTCCAAAAAACAAAAACCGCGACTCGTAGGGTCGCGGCTCGGGGGCTTTTTCCTTCTTCGCTGCTGCTTTCTCGCGAGGGGCTAAACCGCCGATGCCGCTACTGGCCACCAGTAGCGGTACGGAAAGCCAAACGAAAATTGCATCGCAGCACGCATCGTGGCTTCGAGCCTACATCCTGACCCGTTCGTGCCGCAAGGGGGTTACTCAAGATTTGTGGCCCAGGCGCGTCGCACTCCCTGGAGCCCGCATCGGACTATACGGAATCCGCAGCCCTCCGCGATCTGCTTCAGTACCGGAGACCTCGACCAACGAAAGGCCACACCATGAACGTCTTCGCACGCACCTCTCTTGTTCTGCTCACCGGCTTCAGCCTCCTTCCCCTCGCCGCCAACGCTCAGGTGGAGTCCTACCATCGCGCCAAGCGCCAGCAGCACTATTCCGATGCGCACCACCACACCAAGGCCAAGATCGTTGGCGGCTCCGCTGCAGGCGGCGCCGTGGTCGGCGGCCTGCTCGGCGGTGGCAAGGGTGCCCTGATCGGTGCAGGCGTCGGGGCCGGTGGTGGTCTTGTCGCCAATCACGAGCGCGAAAAGAACGACGTCCGCAAGCGCCAGGAGTACGGCACCGTCCACACCCACTAAGGTGCTCAAATCGGATGGCCCCTCACCGTCCGCTACGACGCGTTTCGCGCAGCCTTGAAGAAAGCACGAAGCCGGTCCGGGGACTTCTTCCCCGGGCTGGCCTCCACCCCACTCACCACATCCACACCTGACGGCCGGATCGCCGCGACGGCCTCGCTGAGGTTCGCCGCCCGGAGCCCACCCGCCAACATCACCCGCGGCATCACTTCTCCACTCGCCTCTCCAGCCTGCTCCGCCTCCGCGCGCGCAAGCTTCAGGATCGCCGCCGCACGCGCCCACGAGAAAGCCTCCCCCAGCCCCCCCGATGCATCATCCTTCACCGTGTCCAGCAGCACCACGGACAATCGCGGATCCAACATCGCGCCCCGCAGCGTCTCCGTGAAGGCGCGTTCCGTTTGTTCCTGATCTGCCGGGCTGGCGTCAAAACCCACCACCTGCCACAACCGCACATCCTCGCCAACCGCGTTGCGCACCGCCCCTACAACGCCCGGGTCATACGCCCAATGCATCTGCACCGCATTCAGGTGCGCCCCATGCACCGCGTGGGCAATTGCCTCCACGTCCGGAGCATTGAAGACGCCGACCCGCTCCACATAGCTGGGCAAAAAGTGCGTGATCTCCGCGGTCTGCTCCACCGTGACCCGGCGCTTGCTCGGCGCAAAGATAAACCCCAACGCATCCGCCCCAAGCTCCACCGCCAACTCAGCATCCGGCAGATTCGTCGTCCCGCAAATCTTCACAAACATCGCAACCAACTCGCTCTGGTTCTTGCCCGCGTCCTTCTTGTTGTCATTCCCGCAGGAAACCTCTTGTCTGCCAGCTAAGCCGTAGAACCTCAGTCGCCCAACAACGTCCGCAACGCCACTCCAGGCGCCTCTGCCCGCATCAAGCTTTCCCCCACCAGAAACGCCTGGTACCCCGCCGCACGCAACCGGTCCACATCCGCCCGGCTTCGAATGCCGCTCTCCGCTACGCGCACAACCCCATCCGGCAGCAGCCCCCCAAGCTCCACCATCCGCTCCATCGACACCTGAAACGTCCGCAGATCCCGGCTATTCACGCCCACGCACTCACACTCCAGCAGCAACGCGCGCTCCAACTCCTCGCGATCATGCACCTCGCACAATACATCCAGCGCACACCGCCGAGCCTCATCCCGCAGCGTCTTCAACTCCCCATCCGTCAGCGCCGCCACAATCAACAGCACCGCATCCGCCCCGTTCGCCCGGGCCTCCACCATCTGCCACGGATCCACCATGAAATCCTTCCGCACACACGGAATCGAAACCGCCGCCGAGGCCCGCCGCAGGTTCCCTAACGACCCCTGAAAGAACCGCTCCTCCGTCAACACGGAAAGCACCGCCGCCCCACCGGCCTCCAACTGCGGCGCCAGCACGGCAACGTCGAAGTCCGCCCGGATCAATCCCTTCGACGGCGACGCCTTTTTCAACTCCGCAATCACCGCCGGCCCGCTCGTAGCCTTCGTCCGCAGCGCCCGCGCAAAGCCCCGCGGCTCATGCGCCGCAGCCGCGCGCTCCATGGCGCGCACATCCGCGCTCCCCTTGCGCTCCGCCACCACCCCACGCACATGCGCCAGGATTTCCGGCAGATACATCGTCCGTTCAGCCACCACACCCATACGCTCTAGCCTACCTCCCGGTCGACCTCGTCAGTACACCTGCGGTGCGGCACACGAATCGGAAGGGCACGGCTTCAGCTATGGCACGGTGTCTCGACCAAGAAGCGACTTCAGCCGCTGAGGTTAGCGACGCCCTGCTCAGCGACCTGACCTCCTCAAGCGCCCTAAGCCGCCCTTCCCTCGGCAGCCCCCATCAACACCAACGACCGCTGCGCAAACGGCGAATACACCAGCACCGCCACACACGCCAACGCCAGCCCAAAGCTGATGTGGTGCAACAGCAAGAACGGACTCACCGCCCACACCACATCCGCCCCCAGCAACCCCCACCACAGCCGCAGAAACCTCCCCTGAAACCCCGGCGCCCGAAACAACACCGCACACACCAGAAACACCCGCACCGGGATCAACAACGCCGCCGACCCTACCACCACCGCAAACACGAGGTCGCTTCCAGGCAGAAACCCGACTAACTCCCGCACCTCGCCCAGATTCGCCAGCGCCCCCACGTAGAAGCTCAGATACATCGCCTGCAGCAAGGCAAACAGCACGCGCACCAGCCCCGCCGAAACCACCGGCAAATCCTCCGGCCGAGCCAGCAACCGCTCTGCCCACCCCACAGGCGACTGAGCCAAACCTGCTTTCCCATTCACCGATGCGGGCGCCCGACCTCCGCCAAAACCGGGCGCCCCATCTCCGCCAAAACCGGGTGCCCCATCTCCGCCAAAACCGGGTGCCCCATCTTCGCCAAAACCGGGTGCCCCATCTTCGCCAAAACCGGGTGCCCCATCTTCGCCAAAACCGGGTGCCCCATCTTCGCCGGCAGTCTTTTCGCCGGCTAAGGTGGGTGCCGCTGCCCCATTCCAGCGCTCCGACTCGGCATGACTCACCCTCATCTCACCGTTCGCCAGTTTCTCGGCCGCAACCGCCCCCACCCGCTCCACAGGCGCCACAAACCGGTACCCCCGCCGCGCCAGCGTCTCCACATACCGCGGACTCGCCGCGCGGTCCCCCAGCGCCTCCCGCAGCCGGTTCACCGCCGAGTTCACGCCGTGCTCATAGTCCACAAACGTTCCCTCCGGCCAAAGCTCCCGGCTGATCTGCTCCCGCGTCAGCACCTCCCCTGGCCGCTCCAGCAGCAGGCACAACACCGCAAACGGCTGCGCATGCACCCGCACCCGCACGCCCTTGCGCCACAACTCTCCCGTGCCGGCATCGGCCTCAAACACCCCGAACCGGTATCGCCGTCCTTCGCCCATCGTTGCGTTCCCAGTCTACGCACGCCCGACTCATCCAGCAGGCATTCCTAGCCGTGAGACTCGCACGCAAACTGCACATCACGCGTGACTTACACCGTGAGAAACGTTGCACCCCAGGTGAGGTCCCTTGCATTGCTGCTGCCACCTCTCCCAGGGCAAAGTCACGTCATGCCCAGCCGTGCTCCAAGCCGTGCTACTCAACCTGCTCCTGAATCTGCTTCCGGCTCAGCGCCTCACACAGCGCCTAAGACAGCATCTCGCCCTGCTCACTCGCCCACGCGCCTTCGCAACCTGCTCGCCGCGCTGCTTGTCGTTCTCGCCAGCCCTGCCAGCACGCCGGCCCAGACTTCACCCCCGGCCACACTTGCGTTTGACCGCTACGTCCACGCAGTCGAGCAGCGCCTGAACACCCAACACGCCTCCCCAGCAACCTTCCTCGCGCCAGCCAACGACCAGCGCCTCCACAACGGCGAAATCCTCGTCGAACCCGTCCACGAACCCACCGGCCCCGCCATCCTCGAAGCTGCCGGGGGCAACACGATGCTTCACCACTGGCGCGGCACCGCCTTCGTCCCCCACGCCCACGCTGCCAACTTCGAACACCTCCTCCGCGACCTCCCCGCCTACCCGCAACGCTTCTCCCCCGAGGTCCTCCGCGCCGCCGTGCTCAGTTCCAACCCGGGCGGTGACCACCTCCAAACCGCCCTCCGCGTCCGCCAGCACCACGGCCTCACCGTCACCCTCGACACCACCTACGACCTCACCTTCAGCCACCCCAACCCCCTCCGCGGCTGCAGCACTTCCCGCAGCCTCCGCATCACCGAGATCGCCAACCCCAACACCCCCGCCGAACACCCACTCAGCCCCGCCGACGAGCACGGCTTGCTCCTCCGCCTCAACACCTACTGGACCTGGGAAGAGCGCCCCGACGGCCTTTATCTCCAGATCGAAACCGTGTCCCTGTCCCGGGCCATCCCCACCGGCCTCGGCTGGGCCTTGCGCCCCTACGTGGACTCGATCCCCCGCGACAGCCTCACCTTCACCCTCCGCTCCGCCCGCAACGCCCTCCACCCCTGACCCGCTCACCAAACCTCAACTCTTCAAACCCTTCCCCAGCCGCCCCCGAGCAAACCCAGACTCACGGCTCAAAGACTCGGAGCTCATCGCTACTTGCCCCGCTTCGACTCACACCGACCAATCTCAAATCGCCACCCGGCCACAAACCTTAACCCGTTCTCAAGGATCAGCATGAGCATCCCCACTCTCACCGCCCCACACCCGCAGCCCACCGCCTTCCACACCGCTCCCCGCATCCACCAGGCCCTCACCGCCAGCCTCGAGCGCCGAACGCTCACCTTCCTCGCCCACCACACCCCAGGAGCGATCACCTCCGACCACCTCACTTTCCTCGGCCTCCTCGCCCAACTAGCCGCTGGCGCCAGCTACGCGCTCGCCCGCCACCACCGCCCCGCGCTGCTGCTGGTCAACGCCTTCATCGCCCTCAACTGGCTGGGCGACAGCCTCGACGGCACCCTCGCCCGGGTCCGCAACCAACAACGCCCCCGCTACGGCTTCTACGTCGACCACGCCACCGATCTCCTGGGTGCCACCGCCCTGATGTCCGGCCTCGCCGCCTCCGGTTTCCTCCACCCCACGGTCGCCCTCGCCATGCTCATTGCCTTCCTGCTCCTTTCCGCGGAAAGCTTCCTCGCCACCCACACCCTCGCCCGCTTTCACCTCTCCACCGGCCCCTTCGGTCCCACCGAAATCCGCCTCCTGCTCATCGCCGGCAACTGCGCCCTCCTCCGCAGCCCCAACGCCCGCCTTTTCGGCCACACCTTCCTGCTTTTCGACCTCGGCGGCACCATCGCCACCGCCTGCATGCTCCTCACCGCTCTAACCCTCACCCTCCGCCACACCACCGAACTCTACAAAGCAGAACCCCTCCCCTAACCCCCGATGCTCTCGTCGCGAACCTTGGCGTCCTTCGCGCCCGTCGCGTTGGCAGCCGCTATTTGCTCTTTGCTGTTTCCTGTTTCCTGTTTCCTTTTTCCTGTTTGCTGTTTGCTGTTTCCTGTTTGCTGTTTGCTGTTTCCTGTTTCCTGTTTGCTGTTTGCTGTTTGCTGTTTGCTCCACCAGTTGTCATTCCCGAAGGGAATCTGCGTCCGCACCGCCACAAACACCCTCATGCCCCCACTCCCCCGCTTCCTCCGCTTCAACCTCGTAGGCGTCCTCGGCGCCGCCGTCCAACTCACCACCGTCGCCTTTCTCAACCACCTCACCCCGCACCACTACCTCCTCACCTCCACCGCCGCCCTGGAACTCACCCTTGTCCACAACCTCACCTGGCACATCCACTACACCTGGCGCGACCGCGCCCATCACACGCCCCGCCGGCAACAGATCCTCCGGTTCCACCTCGCCAACGGCCTCACCTCGCTCGCCGGCAACCTCGCCCTCATGGGCCTCCTTGTCCACAAAGCGCACGTTCCCGTCGTCGCCGCCAACGCCGCTGCCATCGCCGTCTGCTCACTCCTGAACTTCTTCATCGGCAACTCCTGGGTTTTCTTTAGCCCCAATCCGCAAACCAACCAGACCACCTCGCTGCTCAGCCGAAGCTCCTAGTGCCTCCCCGTATCCCTGCGAAGATACGAACATGCCCACTAGCCCGCAGCCGCGCCCCTGGACCCGCCGACACCTCCTCCAAACCACCGCGCTCGCCGGCTCCGCTCTCCTGGTCCCACGCCGCTCCCTCGCGCAGCAGCCCTCGACCACCGAGGTCACGCTCCGAACCCCGCTGGGCAAACTCCGCGGCCAACAAACCGCCACCACCCGCGTCTTCCGCGGCGTCCCCTTCGCCGAGCCCCCCACCGGCCCCCTGCGCTTCCACCCGCCGCAACCCAAACAGCCCTGGGGAGGCGTCCGGGACGCCACGCACTTCGCCGCCGCCGCGCCCCAACCCGGCGACCGCAGCGTTCCCCAGGACGAAGACTGCCTCTACCTCAACGTCTGGTCTCCAGCCAGCGCCGCTCCCACCCAAAAACTCCCCGTCTTCGTCTGGATCCACGGTGGCGGCTTCACCGGCGGCGAATCCTTCGCGCCCATCTTCGACGGCACCGTCTTCGCGGAGCAGGGCATCGTCGTCGTCACCGTCGCCTACCGCCTCGGCGTGCTCGGCTTCCTCGACGTCGCGCCCCTCCTCGGCCCGGCCTACGCCGGCTCCGCTAACAACGCCCTCCGCGATCTCATCGCCGCTCTCAAGTGGGTGCAAACCAACATCCCGGCCTTCGGTGGCGACCCCACCCGCGTCACGGTGGGCGGCGAGTCCGCCGGCGCCAAGCTCACCGACCTCCTCATGGCCATCCCGGAAGCCAGGCCGCTCTTCAACGGCATGATCTCCGAATCCGGCGGCGCCGAACGCATCTGGCCCAAAGCCAACGCCGAGGCCGTCGCCCAGGGCTTCGGCAAGCTCTGGACCCAAACCACCGCCAAGCCCCTTAGCGCCCTCCAAACTGCCCCGGCCCGCGATCTCATCAACCTGCAAACCAACCTGATGAACACCTGGCCGCAGCACTTCCCGCTCCGCTGCGAGATCGACGGCGTCCTCTTCCCCGAACTTCCGATCCGCTCCATCGCGTCGGGCTCAGCCGCAGGCAAACGTCTCCTCATCGGCACCAACCGCGACGAAAGCGCCCTGTTCCTTGGCACACATGCCCCCAAGCCCATCACTGCCGGCGACCTCGGCAACCTGCCGCTCGACACCTTCAACGCCATCTACGCCCACTACGCCCAGCTCTACCCCGACATGCCCGAGTCTCAGCGCCGCATCCGCGCCGTCACCGCCGAAGAGTACTGGGTCCCCTCCATCCGCGTGGCCGACGCCGCCGCCACCTCCGGCGCACATGTCTGGATGTACGAGCTCGACTACAGCCGCGATGGCGGGCCCTACCAGGGCGAAGCCTTCCATTCTGAAGACCTCGCCCTCGTCTGGAACAAGCCCACGCGCGACTTCGCCTCCGCCCCCGCCGAAGCCCAACTCGCTCATCAGGTGAACACCGCGTGGGCCGCCTTCATTCGCGGCGAAACCCCCGCCGCCCCCGGCCTCCCCACCTGGCCCACCTACAACCCTAAGACCCGCCCCACCATGCTCCTCAACCGCACCAGCCAGGTCCAAAACGCTCCGCAACAGGCCGAACTCGATCTTTGGCGCAACAGTCTGTAGCTTCTCTTTTCTCTTTCGCGTTGATGTCATAACTTGCACACAAGCGTATTGACGAGGAGGTCGCCATGTCTGTTACCACCATCTCAGCCCGGGAGTTCGCCCGCGATCTCGCGCAAGCCAAACGTGCTACCACGACAGGTCCGGTGTTTGTCACCGACCGAGGCAAGCCCACCTTCGCCCTTTTGAAGATTGAGGATTACTACAAGCTCGCCGGCAAAGAGCCGCAGAGTCTGCTCGAGGTCATGGACGCCCTTCCCGGGGGTGACTTCGAGTTCGACCCTCCCCGGCTCCAGTCTCTATCCCTGAAGGCGGCGGAGCTGGAATAGTGTTCCTGCTCGACACCAACGTCATCTCGGAACTGCGCGTAGGCAAACCCGCACCCTCCGCTGCTGTACGTCGCTGGGCAGAACGCGTTCCCGCAAATCAGCTCTACCTTGCAGCCATTACGGTCCTGGAGCTGGAGATCGGTGTGCTGGCGATGGAGCGCAAGGACGCCCACCAAGGTCAGAAGCTCCGCTCCTGGTTGCGGGCCGTACTGCAGCAGTTCTCAACGCGAATCTTGCCCTTTGGTACGAACACGGCTCTCCTGTGCGCGCCGATGCACGTTCCTGATCGACGCCCGGAACGAGATGACATGATCGCGGCAACAGGGAGGGAGCACGGCTACACCCTCGTAAGCCGAAACACGGACGACTTCCAAGGTTGCGGCATCCCACTGCTCAATCCCTGGCTACAACCTGACCCGGCCACCATCAACCAACGGCCTAAACTAGACCCGATGCCCGAAACCACCACCACCGACATTCTCCCCATCCCCACCTACCCCTTCCGTGCCTACCTGTTCGACCTCGACGGCACCGTCGCCGACTCCATGCCGCTCCATCTCATCAGCTGGCAACAGGCCACGCGCGAGTTTGGCGGGGACTTCCCCACCGAACTCTTCTGGCAGTGGGGCGGCATCCCCCTCCCGCGCACCGTAGAAATGCTCAACGAGCGCTTCGGCTACCACCTCGACCCCACCGAGGTCGTCCACCGCAAAGAGCAGCTGTACCTCACCATGCTCGACCCCGTGCTGGACAAGCTACACCCCATCAAAGCGGTCGTCGCGCACGTCGCTGCGCAACACGGCCACCTGCCCATGGCCATCGTCTCCGGCTCCCCACGCCTCACGATCGTCAAGACCCTGGAAGCCCTGAAACTGTCCGATTGCTTCCAGGTCATCGTCGGCGCCGAAGACTACACCCACGGCAAGCCCGACCCCGAACCCTTCCTCACCGCCGCCAAACTCCTCAACATCCCCCCCGCCGACTGCCTCGTTTTCGAAGACGCCGAAGCCGGCATCCAGTCCGCCATCGCCGCCGGCATGCAATACGTCCGCGTCCCCGTCCACCATCTCACCCCCACGCCGACCCCCACCTCATAACTCAGAACTCAAGACCTCACGACTTAATAAAGCCCTTCACGTTCCCCTCGGGGCTCCAGACCGAAGCTGCAGCCAGACCAACCTCCAACGCCCGACGCTCGCACCGTCAGAAACTCAAATGAAAACGGCAGCAGCGCGCAAAGCTCGCCCTGCTGCCGCTGACATACCGTTTGCGCTAGCTGTGGAGCAGCACTCGCCGCCGCACCATGCCTGCAACGCCCAGCACGCCGGTTCCAAGCAGCATCAGCGAACTCGGTTCCGGCGTGACGCTGGCTGGTGTTCCGGTCGGTGGCGCACCCGGCGTCCCGATATCACTGGCTTGCAGGGCTTCTTCCAGTGAAAACCATGCACTGCCCCCGGGAGCCAGGCCACCCACGAAGTTCACGTCGCCGTTAAATGCGTCCGTAACCGTGAAGTCGACACCGGGTCCACCGTAGCCATTCGTATCAGGCGACATGCATCCGAGAAGGGCAGCACACGCCCCATCTTGATCAAAACCGAAGATGGGTTCAGAACTGGAGAGATGGATGGAACTGATGGTTGTGTTAGACGAGTTGAAAGCACCCACCAGCGTGTCATCCGAACCGTCGTACGGTCCTAAATCCGGATTCGACGAAGCAACGACAAAGCTGCCTGGCGCTGTGATGTTGATCAGAAACTCACATCCGCTGGTGTCATTCTGAATCGCGGGGCATTGAGAAAAGGATTGCGCGCCTGCTGCCATTGCAGCCGACGAGAGCAGAACTGCGGTCGCCATGACCGCAAGTTTGAGGAATCGCATAAGCATCTCCTGAGGTGATCTATCGACGGACCCGACCGTGCCTGCGCATAGTCCGAAACGGCTGGCTCCAAACTCTCACCAGAGCTCCGGGAATCCCGACAACCTTCCCCACGCGCCACACGAGACTACCGTTCAGGCAAGACCTCGCGAGCTTCATGTCGTCAAAGGCCTGAGTGACATCTTTCATGTTGCAGTTGCAGACCGCCCGCTTGTTCTGTCCGTATCAGCAGCACAGCGATCGGAGATGCGCGTAGACCACAGATCCTTCAACAACAGAAAAGGGCATGCGGCGCAGCCGCTGCATGCTCAGCCGCTACCGACAATGCCCTTATCGCCCCGCTTTATTGAGTTCCGCTCGTGCTGCTACGCCTTCCCCGCCAGCTGCCGCAGAACATACTGCAAAATTCCGCCGTGCTGGTAATACAGGATCTCCTGCGGCGTATCGATGCGAATCGTGACCGGGAACTCCACCGCCAAACCGTCCGGCTTGGTCGCCTTCACGGTCAGGTTCTT
The DNA here is from genome assembly GCA_965198515.1 of Granulicella sp. Taxonomy (GTDB): domain Bacteria; phylum Acidobacteriota; class Terriglobia; order Terriglobales; family Acidobacteriaceae; genus Granulicella. Next base: position 177,066 of record CBDAPO010000006.1, read on the forward strand.
GCCTGCGGCGAAGCCGTCCTCCAGCATGGCCCGCAGCTGCCCGGGTTCGCCCAGCGTAAACACCTCTTCGCCAGTCAACCCATAGGTGTCCACGCTCTCGCCGTACTGAAACTGCAGCGGCAAAATGCCCATGCCCACCAGGTTTGACCGGTGAATGCGCTCATAGCTCTCGGCGACAACAAACTTGATGCCCAGCAGGTTCGGTCCCTTCGCCGCCCAGTCACGGCTTGAGCCCGACCCATACTCCTTGCCGGCAAGAATGCACAGCGGCACACCGCGCTCGATGTACTGCACGCTGGCGTCATAGATCGACATACCTTCGCCCTGCGGCAACAACCGCGTCACGCCGCCCTCCGTGCCGGGGGCCAGCTTGTTCCGCAGCCGCACGTTCGCAAACGTGCCACGCACCATCACCTCGTGGTTGCCGCGCCGCGACCCATAGCTGTTGAACTCCCACACCGGCACACCATGCTCGGTGAGGTACGCCCCCGCAGGGCCTTTCGGCTTGATCGACCCAGCCGGTGAGATATGGTCCGTCGTCACCGAATCCCCCAGCCAGGCCAGGCACCGCGCATTCACGATGTCCTCCACCGGCTTCGGCGTTGCGGGCATGCCGTCGAAGTACGGCGCCTTGCGGATGTACGTGGAATCAGGCTCCCACCCATACGTATCCCCGCTCGGGAACTTCAGCGCCTGCCAGTTCGCGTCGCCATCGCTCACCGTCGCGTACTGCGCCCGGAACATCTCCGAGTCGATGTTCGCGTGCACCGCGTCCGACACCTCTTTCTGCGTCGGCCAGATGTCCTTCAGGTACACCTGCGCGCCATAGTGCCCACGCCCCAGCGGCTCCGTCGCAAAGTCATGCTCAATGTGTCCGGCCAGCGCATACGCCACCACCAGCGGAGGGCTCATCAGGTAGTTCCCGCGCACCTCCGGCGAGATCCGCCCTTCAAAGTTCCGGTTGCCGCTCAGCACGCTAATCGCAACCAGCCCATGCTCCTCGATCGACCGCGAAACGTCCTCCGGCAGCGGCCCCGAGTTCCCAATGCACGTCGTGCAGCCATACCCCACCACCTGGAACCCAAGCTGGTCCAGATCGTCCAACAGCCCCGCCCGCTTGTAGTAATCGGTCACCACACGCGACCCCGGCGCCAGCGAAGTCTTCACCCACGGCGGCGTCTTCAACCCAGCAGCCACGGCCTTCTTCGCCAACAACCCGGCGGCCATCATCACGTACGGGTTCGACGTATTCGTGCACGACGTAATCGCCGCAATCACAATCGATCCATCCCGCAGATACTTGTCCGGATCCACGCCAAACCGCTGCTCCACACTCTTGATCGGCTCCAAAACCGCCGTCGCCACCGAGCCCTCGGCCTTCGCCTCCGCCGCAAAGTCGCCCGCGCCTGCCACACCCGCGCCGGTCACAGTACCCGTCGATAACGGCGCCACCTCACCCACCGGCGTCACCGTATGCGCGGCACTCGCCGTCGTCTCCACCATATCGGCCGCACTCGCATGCACCGTCGTGATCACCTCCACCGCATCCGGCACCGCTGGAAACGCCACACCCGGCCCGGCCGTCACATCGCCGCTGCCCGAGGCATGGCCGCCCTCACCCTCCCAGCGCACCATCTGCCGCTCCGCCGTCCGGTTCGCCCCCGCCGCAATCAACGTCGGCAAAACTTTCCGGAACGACGCCGGCGTTTCGCTCAACAACACACGATCCTGCGGCCGCTTCGGCCCCGCCACGCTCGGCTCCACCGTCGCCAGATCCAGCTCCAGCAGCGCCGAATACTCGGCCTCCGGCGCATCCGCCGTATGGAACATCCCCTGCGCCTTGTAGTACGCCTCCACCAGCGCAATCTGCTCCTCACTGCGCCCCGTCAGCCGCAGATAATTCAACGTCTCCGCATCCACCGGAAAAATTCCGCAAGTCGCCCCATACTCCGGCGCCATGTTCGCAATCGTCGTCCGGTCCGCCACCGGCAGCTCGCTGATGCCTGGCCCAAAGTACTCCACAAACTTGCCCACCACGCCCAGCTTGCGCAGCATCTCCGTCACGGTCAGCACCAGGTCGGTCGCCGTCGCGCCTTCACGCAGCTTGCCCGTCAGCCGGAAGCCCACCACCTGCGGCACCAGCATGCTCACCGGCTGCCCCAGCATCGCAGCCTCGGCCTCAATGCCGCCCACACCCCATCCCAGCACACCCAACCCATTCACCATGGTCGTGTGCGAATCCGTCCCCACCAGCGTGTCCGGATACGCGACAGTTTCGCCGCCGTCTTCCGCAGAAGTGGTAAACACCACCCGCGCCAGGTACTCCAGATTCACCTGGTGGCAAATCCCCATCCCCGGAGGCACCACAGAAAAGTTCCGAAATGCCGTCTGCCCCCACTTCAAGAACGCATACCGCTCGCGGTTGCGGCTGAACTCCAGCGCCGCGTTCAAGTCATACGCATTCTTCGTCCCGTACTCATCCACCTGCACCGAGTGGTCAATCACCAGCTCCGCCGGAATCAGCGGATTGATCTTGCCCGGATCGCCCCCCAGCGCCACCATCGCATCGCGCATCGCCGCCAGGTCCACAATCGCCGGCACACCCGTAAAGTCCTGCATCAGCACCCGAGCCGGCATGTACGCAATCTCGCGGCTCGGCTCGGCCTTCGCATCCCAGCACGCCAAAAAGCGAATATCATCCGCCGTCACCGTCACGCCATCCTCACGGCGCACAAGGTTCTCCAGCAAAACACGCAGCGAAAACGGCAGCTTCCGCAACTCCAAACCCGCAATCTTCTTTTCCAGCGCCGAAAGCTGGAAAAACTTCACCGTCTTCCCGCCCGAGGTCATGGTCGAGGCGGCTTCAAACGTATTCGGGTGCTGATTCGCAAGGGTAGCCATAAGAAAATCTCCTTCAACAGCGCGCCCGGTACACGTCCGGGCCAGCGGTTGCGATGCCCCGCTCAGCCTTCAGGCGAGCCACGGGCACAGGTATAAAGACGAAACAAAAATCAAAGGAAGTGTTGCTCAACAGCAAGAAAGGTGCAGCCTTACACCTTACCGGCCACGATCGTGGCGGCCACGGCGAAATCGCTTCAGCAGAGCCCGGCGCATGTCGACATCTTACGCCAGCTGTTCGTCCCCAGGAAACGACTTCTCTGTCCCTTCCGGGTCATTACCAACGTGCTGTTTGCAAACGGGACGCCACCCCTCAGGATGGCATCTGAACAGCACTGAACCTGCATTGGGACTGCCGCTGCCCGCCCCCTCGGCCGCGGATCAAAGGACGCCACGCCATGAACGCCATTCACAAGCGCCAACCCACACTTCGCGCCGCCGCCCTCGGCCTCTTCGCCGGTGCCCTCACCGTCAGCCTCGCCGGTTGCAAAAGCAACCAGGCGCAAAGCCAGGCACCCAACAACCAGGACCCCGCGACCGCCAATCTCGCGCAGCCCTACACCGGCGCTCCCGGCAACGGCCAGGCCCCCGGGCAAACCCAGGTGCTCGGCCAAAGCGACAGCTACAGCCCGCAAAGCAGCGGCGAAAGCTACGAGACCCAGGCGCCCGCGCCGATCATCCGCCAGGCCCCCGGCGGCGCTGCCGTCAACAACACCCAGTACTACCCCGTGCCGCAGGCGCAGACCGGCACCAACGGCTACGCGGCCGATGCCGACTACCAGGGCTACAGCGACGCCGAAGAAGCCGGTGAACAGGCCCTCGCCGAAACCGACCAGGCGCCGCCCCCGCTCCCCGAATACGACCAGCCACCCGCTCCCGAAGACAACTACATCTGGACCCCCGGCTACTGGAACTACGCATCAACCGGCTATTACTGGGTGCCCGGCGTCTGGTGCGCGCCGCCTTTCTACGGCGCCCTTTGGACCCCGCCCTACTGGGGCTACTCCAACAGCCACTACCTCTTTCATCGCGGCTACTGGGGTCCCCACGTTGGCTACTACGGCGGCATTAACTACGGTTTCGGCTACATCGGCTTCGGCTACTACGGTGGCTACTGGCGCGACCACAGCTTTTTCTACAACCGCGCCGTCACCAACGTAAACATCGACCGGATCCACAACTACTACCAACGCAACGTCGTTTACGACAACCGCACCTACGGCCCACATCCGGACAACCGCGTCGACTACGTCGGCGGCCGCGGCGGCCTCAACATCCAGCCCCGCCCGCAGGAACTCGCCGCCATGCGCGAAGCGCACTACGCCCCCCTGCCCGCCCAACGTGAAGTTCGCGTGGCCGCAGCCTCCAACCGCGACCAGTTCTATCGCAACAACCAGGGCCGCCCCGGGCAGGCCTTCGCGGCCCGCCCGGTAGGCGCGGTGACCAACATCGCCGCCGTACCGCATGAGCAGCCCTTCAACCACCCCGGCGGCGCGCCCAATCAGCCCGGCTTCGCGGGTCGTCCCGGCGAAGTGAACCGCCCCGGTGCAGCGCCGAATCAGCCCGCGTTCAACAACAATCGCCCCGGCACCACACCCAACCAGCCCGGCTTCGCAGGCCGCCCCGGCGAAGCGAATCGTCCCGGCACCACACCCAATCAGCCCGGCTTCGCAGGCCGCCCCGGCGAAGCAAACCGCCCAGGAACCACCCCCCAACCGGCGATCAACAGCAACAATCGCCCCGGCGGCGCGGCTCCCAATCAGCCCTTCAATGAGCACCGCACCCCCGACGTCAACCGTGGCGCCCAGCCCAGCCAGCCGGCCTTCAACGGCAGCCGTCCGACGGTCGCTCCCACGCAGCCCGCCCCCGGCAACAACCGGCCCAACGACTTCAACCGCGCGGCTCAGCCCAGCCAGCAACGGCCGAACTTCCAGCAGCGTGCGCCACAAGCTGAGCCGCAAGCGCAACCTCAGCCCCAGCAGCAACGGCCCAACTTCCAGCAGCGCGCCCCGCAGCAGCAGCAGCAACCGCAACAGCAACCGCGGCAAAACTTCGAGCAGCGTGCCCCGCAACAGCAGCAGCAGCAGCAACCGCGGCAAAACTTCGAGCAGCGCGCCCCGCAAGCGCAACCGCAACAACAAGCTCGTCCTGGCTTCGAACAGCGTGCCCCACAGCCGCAACCGCAAGCCAGGCCGCAAATGGCCGCCCCGCCCAGCGCTCCCCGCCAGGCTGCGCCCGCAGCCACGCCCCGGGCGGAAGCTCCGCGCGGCGGCGGTGGCGGCGGCGACCAGCACGGCCACAACCACTAAACCTGCATTTCCCCCACCAGGGCGCGAGGCCACCCGACCTCGCGCCCTTTCTTTCCAGCCTCAGAGATTGTGCCTGCAACGTTCATCTCTGGATTCCTCCCGCAAACGTTGCATACAGCAAACCCGCATCCCCGCCGATAGTAAGACCATGCGGCTCACCCTCCTACAACCGAAACGAAAGACGCCCGCCCCGCCGGTCCTTTGCGTCCCGTCGTCGTTCTGCCTGCAGTGCCCCATCCAGGAGCGCGAAGCCGTCTGCTTCTTCAAGCGTCCAAGCCCCGCAAGCAATTAGCGCGGCGCAGATCCAGCTGCCGCTCCATCGACCCTCACCAGATCAGGTCAAAGATTGCCGCGAAAGCCCAGCGTGCGCAGTTGCGTTCGCCCCAGGGTGGCATGCACCCCTTCCGGGGGGAAGCTCGACCAGAAGCCCACCTCCGCCGCCCCCAGCGCACGCAGCACCTCACTTTCCGTCGGGAATCGTACAGGGCGCAGGTGCCGATGGACATGATCCGGGCCCAGCCTGCTCTCCACCGGCTCGGCTTCCAGCCAATACGTAAGGCCCAACCTGCGCAGGCTCAACTTATAAAAGTGCGCTTCCATCCGAATTCAAGGCTAGCATCGGCGATCCTCACTACCCACGCGCTAGGACCGGCCCCTCCCCTTGCGAGCTTTTGTCGGCTTCTCAAACACAGCCGCATCCAGCCGCGTCCCGATCTCCTCAAACGCTGCGGTAGGCCCGCCCCACCGCAGGTCATCCACGCTGTCAAACACGGGAACCTTCGTGCGCAAGGTCGCCAGGTCGCGAAACAGCATGGCATCGCTGAAGTTTGCCTGGAGCGTCTGCGCCAGTTCCGCCGGCGCAGCCACGCGGACATGCCAGTCCCGGGCATGCGCGGGGATCTGCTCCAGGTGCTCGTACCGCGCAAGCACCGCCGCGGTGGACTTTGCGCCCCACCCCCGCAGCCCGGGGTAGCCATCCGCCGCATCCCCCACCAACGCCAGGTAATCCGGGATTGAGCGCGGCGCAACGCCAAACTTCGCCAGGACGCCGGCCTCATCCCGAAACATATTCCGTCGCCGGTCCAACTGCACCACCCGCGTGCCCCGCACGCACTGGGCAAGATCCTTGTCCGGCGTGCACACAATCACCCGGTCCACACGGGCATCGCCTTCCGCCTTCAACGCCGCCGCCGCCAGCGCATCGTCGGCCTCAAACTCCACCATCGGCCACACCGTGACGCCAAGCGCCGTCAGCGCTTCCTCAAGCAAGCCAAACTGGCTGAGCAGCTCAGGCTCCACGCCTTCACCGGTCTTGTACCCGGCCCACAGCTTGTTGCGAAACGACTCGATCACATGGTCCGTTGCAACACCGATGTGCGTCACCCCGCCCTGAATCATGCCCAGGATCGACCCAAGCACGCCTTTAACGGCCGCCACCTCGCGCCCGTCTGCATCCTTGGCGCGTGGCAGCGCATGGAAGTGCCGGAACAACTCATAGGTGCCGTCAACGAGATACACGTCCACTCTGGGACTTGTAGCACACAGCTTCGGAAACCCACCCGCCGGTCTTTCGCCGCCCGCTCCGAAACAAACACCGAGCCCGCAACGAAGCCGCGCTACTCAAACTGCGGCAGGTGCTCCATGTCCGTCTCCGGCACAGGCTCCAGCGGTCCCCCCGCCTTGATCCACGCCTTCAGTCCGCCCGCGATCACCTTGGTCTTGCAGTCTTCCTTCTCCAACGCCTTCGCCACGCGCACACTGGTCGCATCCCGCGCACAGGAGCAGTACAGGTAGATATCGCACTCCGGCGCCATAAACTCCCGCAGCGCCGCGACCTCTTCCTTCAAGCGGTTTGGCTCTACCCGGATCGAATTCTTGATGCGCTGCGTGCCCGCGTCGTAGTACCCATGCGACCGCACATCCGCGATCACCACAATGCGATCCCGCCCCTCTTCCTGCAGTTTGGCATGCAGTTCCGCCGCCGCCACGCGTTCCACATCCGTGAACCGCGTGTCGCGCACGTAGCTCATCACCAGCCACATCACGTACAGGATCACCGCCGCGCTCACCGTAGCCGCCGTGATGTGCCCCAGTTGTTGCACCAGCGCAATGATCGACCGCAGAAACGGCGCAAAGACATACCCCGCCACGGACCATGCCGTCGTGTAAAGCAGCGCTCCAGTCGCGTCCAATGGCAAAAACCGGAGAGCCGGCATGTTCAGGCTGCCCGAGAGCGGCGCTGCCACCGTGCTCAAGCCGGGAATAAACTTCGCAAACAGCAGCGTCCGGGGCCCACGCCGGTAGAACGAGTTCGCTGACCCGAAGATGCAGGTTTCCGGGTTCATGCTCACCCGGCAAAGAAAACTCAGCAGCCACCATCCCGTAAATCGCCCGCCAAGGTACAGCAGCGTGTCGCCGGCCAGGGCCGCAGAAACCGCGCACAGCACCACCAGCCCGAGATTCAGCCCGGCACCGTGTGCCGAAGCACCCGCCACCAGCAGAACCACCGAAACCGGCATCGGCAGACCGCAAGCCCCCGCAAACAGGACTACCGCCGTTGCAGCGTATGCATGGTGGCCCACGGCGGCCAGTAAATTCGTCACGTACAAAGCCCCTGAAGACGTCAAAAAACTGTGGGTGGTCTTCTACTTAGCTCAGATGCACGGAAGTCACGATTCGTCGCGCCGTCCTGACCCACTCGCCAGATTAGTGCCCCGCACCTCCATCCACAACTCCACAAAGTCGTCACAAACCCGCAACCCCGCCAACAAATACCCCATGGCGCGCAAATCTCGTCTAGAAGCTCAACCGCACCCCGAACTCCATCGTCCGCTCCCGGCTCAGTCCCGTAGTGGAGCTCAACGCCGTTCCAAAGGCGGGCGTACTCACCCCTTCGCTCGCCACCGCCGTCGCATCCTGAAACATCAGCGGCGTCATCCCGCCCACACTCCCCGCCGTCCCCAGCAAAAACGCCCGCGTCTCCACCCGTGACACGCTCACCGTGTTCAACAGATTGAACGCATCCGCCCGCACCTGCAGCCGCATCCCCCGCCCCAACCCAACCTCCTTGCCCGCACGCAGGTCCACCTTGCTCCGCATCGGCAACCGCAACGTATTTCGCCCCACCGTCGGCAGGTACGTCGCTCCACCAGACCCGTTCACCGACTCATGGCCCCCCGCCAGCCGTGTCCCGCCAAAGATCACGTAGCTGTAGGGCGCTCCACTCCCCGCGCGCCCCACCGCCGACATCCCCCACCCACCCAGCAACCGCCGCCCCCACTCCCCGCCGCTCTCCCAGCTGCTTCGGTACGTCACCTCCCCCGCCGCCCCCCATGGCCGGTCCAGGCTCGATCGCCCCTTGTCATACCCATCCGTAAACGGATCGAACTGCCCATCCTGCCGCGGCGTAGCCCCCACCTGCGGCCCATAGTCCAGCGCCCGGGAGAACGTAAAACTGCCCCGCCCACCCCACCCGTGCCACGGCCGCATCACCGCTTCCGCCGTCCCGCTGTGATACGTCGCATTCGCATTCGACTCCAGCGACGTCACCGGCCCAAACTTCGCCGTCCGCCGGGCCGTATACAGCGGCACCTGAAAGCTCTGCCCAGTCCACAACCCCGGCCGCTGGTCACCGCCCTGCACCACGTAGCTCACCGTCGCCGTGCTCGGCGCAACATTCAGGTCCGTCGTTTCCGGCAGCTGCACCGCCCAGGCCCCCGCGTACTCCCCCCGTACCGTCACCCGCCGCCCAATCCCGCGCTCAATCCCCAACCGCCCGCGCTGCACCGCCGGCAGCCGAAACCGCTTCGCAAACACCACCACCGACGCCGTCGAAGCCACCGGAGCCACGCCCAGAGGCGCGTACTCAAAGGCACACGGATACCCAAACCCCTGGTTGGCTACCTGCGGGCAATCCGTCTCCACCGTCGGCGTAATCCGGATGCTCGTCGTCGACTGCGCCATCCCCGTCTGCGTCAACGCCGCATCCAGCGTCGCCCCCGGCAGCCGCCCAAAAAACATCCCATAGCCCGCCTGCACCGTGAACCACGCCCCACCCCGGCCCCGCCCCCGCTCCAGCCCGCGACCAACCCCCGGCGACCAACTCACCGCGATCCGGGGACCTACATTGTTCCGGTCCTCCGGAAAACTAGCCGTACTTCCATACTCGGAAGGCCCCGTCCCACTTGCCCCCACCCCCGCCAGCGCCCCATCCAGCGTCGCGTTCGGCAACAGCGGGAACGGCAGCAGCTGATACTCCCAGCGCGCCCCCAACGTCACCCGCAACCCCGGCCCCAGCCGCAGCGCGTCCTCCGCAAACCCCGCCACCTCATGCGTCACAAACTCCGCCTCCGCATTCGCAAAGCTCTGCGAATAACTCCGGAAGCAGAAGTAGTGCACACTCGCCGTCACGCTCGGGCAAGCCCCATTCGGGTACGCATGCACGTTGAACGTGTAATCCGAAATCCAGTCCACCAACCCGCCCGCATGCCCCCCCGTCGTCCCGCTGTCATACAAAAAGGACCCTTCCAGATTCGTCGCACCCAGCACCCGGTCATCCAGCCGCGACCAGTTCCCACCCAGCGTCACCAGGTGGCGCCCAAACCGCCACGCCGCCGTGTCCGCAACCTCCACCCGCCGCTCATCCGGGTAGGCCATCCGCCCCAGCGCCGCCGGCGTGCCATAGCTGAACCCCTGCGGCGCGATGCTCACTTGCGGCGCCAACCCACCCGGCCCCATCCCCGGAAACGCCGCCGACCCGCCCCCCGGCAGCTCCGCCGCCAGGTCCCGCACCACCTGCGCCCGCACCTCGTTTGTCCACCGAGGCCCAAACGTGTGGGCCCACCGCAGCGTCCCCGCATCCCCCACCACCGAGCTCACCCCTACGCTCCCCACAGCGCGGCTTGTTACCCCCTCCGCCACCTGCGCTCCCGCCGTCGTCGGCTGCCCCGACCGCAGCGCCTGGTACCCCAGACTCAGCCGGTCCCGCGCCGTGGGCGCCAGATCCGCCCGGCCCAACCCCACCCACTGTTCACCCTGCAACGTCTCCGGCCCGGTCAGCCCACTCAGATACTCCAACGCCGCCGCCGTCGCCGCCGACCCCACCCCGCGGTTCGCCAGCAAAGCCTTCTGCCCCGCTGACAGCACAAAGAACCCCGTCGTCTCCGGCGAAGAAAACAACACCTGCCGTCGTTCCCGCCCCTCGGCCGACCCAAACAGCCCCAGGCGCCATCGCTCCGCCAACCCCGGCACGCGCACCGACCCACTCATCGCCGCACCAAACCGCACATCAGAGTCCGCCGGCCGCACCAGGGCCGTACCCACCCCCGTCGCCGCCCCATTCGGGTTGTAGCTCGTCGCCACCGCAAACGGGTTCACCGCATCCCAGGCCGCCTCACGCGCCTGGAAGAACCCACTCCCATGCAGCCGGACCTTTTTCGAAGCAAGCCGCCAAGCCAGCCCCGCCGCCTCCCCGCCCGTCGCCCCTGCAACCTGCCCGCCCGCACCACCCGTCTGCGCCGAAAAACTCCTCACCCCCGCCGACATCCGCCCCACCGCCCCCGCGGCAAAACCCGTCGTGAGGCGCACCCCGCCCATTGCCCCCGCCCGCGGCCCGCCCCCAAACCCCTGCACCGCTGAAAGCCCTTCCGCCGTCGCCTCACTCCCCACCACCGGCAACCCGTCCGGGCTCAGCCCACTTCCTGACCCCATCCCGGCATCCAGCTCCTCCCGCGCACTCGCCGCGTCTTCGCCCTCGTCCGCATCCTGTGCCGACCCACCCCCAGCCAACACACTGTCCCGCGCTGCCGACAAGACCTCCGCGACCGAAGCCCATCCTGCCTCACCGGCAACGCCACCGAAGACAAGATCGGCGCTCACCTCGTGCCCATTCGCCTTCCCACTCCCCACACGATCGCCCACGGGCTGGCCCGAAGCCGAAGTCTCCACCCCGCCAACCCCCACCACGTCCAGCCGGGCTCCAACCCGCAGCCGCAAGGCAAGCTCCGCATCCTCACCTGCCCCCAGTTCCACGGGCGCCTCGCCCACCCACACCGGCGCCATCCGCGGCCGCACACTCACCCGGTACACCCCGGGCACAGCGCCCAAAAAGCCAAACTCCCCTTGCCGCCCCGTTGAGCCCACCAGCGAAGGCCCGCCTTCCACCGGCTCCAGACGCACCTCAGCCCCGCCGAGCGACACCCCCCTCTCATCCCGCAGCTCTCCCCGCAACGCCGCATCCGCCGGTCCCTGCGCCCAGCCCACTGTTCCCGCAAACAGCCCCGCACAGCAGCCCGCAAGGAGCGCCGCCCAAACCAGCCGCCGTCGGCACGCCCCCGCCCCAGCCGCCAAAACCGCCAGCCGCAGCAACGCCCCCGCCTCAGCCGCCAAAACCTCCAGCCGCCGACACACCTCAAGCCCACGCCGCAACCTGCGGCCGGCACTTCCGCCCAGCGGTCCAGCCACTCCGCACTCCGCCCCGGGAAACACAGCCGGGGCTCCTGACAACTCAGCAGGAGAACGTCAAAATCTCCGGGAACACACACCCCGGGCCAGGGCCAAGCCCTCACCCCACCCTACAAACCGCCACCCCGCCCCACCATCCCAACTTCGGGTCACGTGACCCCAAAAGAAAAGGGCGGCAGCCAAAGCCACCGCCCTTCCTACTTCCTACTTGCTACTTGCTACTTGCTACTTGCTACCCGTTAAAACAGGAACCGCGCCGACACCTGGATCTCACGAGGCGTGTAAAGGAAGCCGCTGCCGTTCACCAGCGTGGGCGTCCCGAAGTTCGACTGGAACGTCGCCGTGCCCGTCGTTGCCCCCGTGCTGCTCAGCAGGTACGCCGTCGTCGCATACGAACCCACGTTCTGGTGGTTCGCCACGTTGAACAGATCCGCACGGAGCTCCAGGTTGTACCTGTCGCTGAACGGGATGCCTTTGATCAAGCGCACATCGTCCACAATGGTCCGCGGCAGTCTTAACGTGTTCCGGCCCAGTGCCGTGAAGTACGCGCCACCACCCGACCCGTTCGGCCCGGAAACAATCCCGTTGCCGAGATAGCCGCTCGTGCCGATGGTGTACGGCAAACCGTTCTGCATCTGGAAGTCATCGTTGATGCTCCAGTTGTTCGTCAGGTACTTCAACCCATAGCCATACTGCCGGTTCGGGAAGCGGTACAGCACAAAGCCGGTGAACCGGTTCGGGACGTTGTAGCTCGAATTCGCATAGTTTGCCCGTGCATTGCCGAACGGGTCATACCAGCTGTTCGTGCTTGTCTGTGTGCTTGCGTTCTGCCCATAGTCCAGCGCATGCGACCACGTGTAGCTGAAGTTCATGTCCAGCCCGTGATAGTTCTGCGTGGCGATCTGAGCCACAAACGCGTTGTAGCTTGCGTTGATGTTGCTGGTCACCTGCGTGATGTTCTGGAAGCAGCTGGCGACCGTCTTCGGCAGTCCGCTCGTTGCACTCGGTGTGCATCCACCGGCCTGCCCAAACAGCGCCTGGTTGCCGTAGCTGTTGTACTCCGTAACCTGCAGCTGCGATCCGTTCGCTAGCGGCGAACGTCCTGTCGCGTCGACAACCGTGATCGTGTCCGTCGTCGTGCCGCCCACCACACCCGTCCCAGCCGGGGCCGGATTCAGGTTCAGATTCAAAAAGTTCGGCAGCTCGCGCGCCGCAGATCCCAGGTACTGGACGCTGAACACGGTGTTTCGCGCCAGCTGTTGCTGCAGGATCAGGTCGTACTCATGCACCATCGGGTTCTGGAAGTTCGGCGCAAAGTAATACGAGGTCAACGTACCCGCAGCCTGCGTCGCCGCGAGCGACGGCAGCAAGGGAGCTCCGGCCGTGTTCGCCTTGTACTGCGGCGCAGTCTGCCCGTTCGGGCTGCCCGTGTTCAGATACACGCCTTCGATCGTGCCGTTCAGCATCCGGCCGTAGAACATGCCGTAGCCGCCGCGCAAAACCGTGTTGCCGTTGCCAAATACGTCATACGCAAAACCCAGGCGAGGCCCGATGTTGTTCTTGTCGCTGGGCCGGTTTGTCAGACCTGGGTACGGCGTAAAGCTCCCGGCTGCGGTCGTCAGGTTGGCTGAAGGAGACGGCAAAAACTCGTAGTCGTACCGCACGCCGAGTTCCAGCGTCAGCTTCGGGGTCACCTTCCAGTTGTCCTGCGCGAAAACGCTGTAATCCAGCGTCGCGATGTCGAATTCCGGATTGCCGAACCCCTGGTAGTAATTCGTGAAGCACGGATACGTGCCCACAGCCGAGGTCACCGCGCCCGTTGTCGCACTTACGCTCGCGGTCGAGGCCGCCGTCGAATTGCACGTCGGCGATGACCCGCTCTTACGGTTGTATAGATCTGCGAAGTAGTTGCCGATATAGGTGTAGCTGTAGTCACCGTTGCTCTCGTACGTGTTGTTGATCAGGTCGTAGTTGTGGACCGCATCACCGCCGAACTTAAAGCTGTGGTTGCCCTTGACCCAGTACGCGGTGTCGAAGATCTGCCACTTGCGCTCATCCGGGTACGCCGTCCGGTACGAGTAATACGGCGAACCCAGGTTGAACCCGCTGGAAGAGGAGGCCAGGTTCACATACGTCGTGTTGTTCGCGTATGGAACTCCCGCGGTCGTTCCCGACGAAGTCAGGTTCTGCTGCGAATACGCGCTGAGCGGCTGCTGCGTCTCGTAGTCCAGTTCGCGACCGTACTGGTAACCGAGCTCGTTGCTCACGTTGCCAAAGATCTGGCTTTCCAGCTTCGCCAGACCATAGTCCAGCTTCACAAAGTCGTTGCCAAACGCATCAACCGAATACGGCACGGTCGACTGCGTCTGGACCCCACCCGGCGAGTCCCACCGCAGCCGGTGGTACAGCAGCGAAAGGTGTTCCTTTGAGGACAACGTGTAGTCCAGCTTCGGGGTGTTGATCTCCTGATAGCCGGAACGCGGCACCAGGCCCAGGTCCGGCAACAAGCTCGCCAGCCCGGCGTTGTAGCTCGCCACACCTGCCCCATAACTCGCCAGCTTTTCACGCGCGGCCAGTACGCAGGCCTGGTTGTCCAACGTCGATCCGGCAGCCTTCGGCGTCGCCGCGTTGCCCGTATACACCAGGCCCGTCGCAAGATTGCACGTTTGCCCGCTCGGCAAGGCCGCATCCGGTTCCGCAAAGAAAGAAGTCGGCGTCGCCGGCTTGCCGATGCCCGGGAAAATATGCGTGTGCTGGTCATACACGTAGTGCCAGAACAGCTTGTCCTTGATCAGCGGGCCGCCCACCGAGATCCCATAGATCTTCCGCAAATCCTTCGGCTTGATCGGAAACGTATTGAACGTGAACCCGCCGGCCCCGTTCGACGTCGCCGTCGTATTCGTCACCAGCGGCGTGAACGCAGACCACCCACTGCTGCGGTCGTAGATGTACGCCTCGCCGTTCAGCTTGTTGGTGCCGCTGGTGGTAACCGAGTTGATCACCGCGCCCGCCGCGCGCCCAAACTCGGCCTGGTACACACCCGCGTTTACCTGGAACTCGCGAATCGCATCTTCCGATGTCGAATACGCTTCACGCGTACGCCCACGCTCCTCGGAAAAGAACGCCTGGTTGTCATCCGCACCGTCGATCAAAATGTCGTTCAACAGGGGGCTGATGCCGCGCACCGCGATCAAACCAAACCCGTTCGAGTCCGACACCACACCCGGCGTCAACAGCGCCAGGCTCGACCACCGCCGGTTGTTCTCCGGCAGATTCTGAATCGCCTGGCTCGGCACCAGCGTGCTGAAGTCCGGCGACTCCAGGTTGATCACCGGCGCAACCTCGTTCACCTCAACCGTTGTTTCCGCCGTGCCCGTCGTCAACTTCGGTTCCAGCGTCGTCGACCGGCTCACATCCACCGCCGCATCCACCTGGTACTTCCCAAAGCCCGGCGCCGAAATGGTCACCTTGTAGGTGCCCGGCTGCAGCAACGGCGCATTGAAGAAACCCTTGTCGTCCGCCGTCAGCGTCAGCGTCGCATTGTTGGCCGTGTTGACGATCACCACGGTTGCCTTCGGGATCGCCGCGCCGCTCGTATCCTGCACCGTGCCCGTAATCGCGCCCTGCGTTACCGACTGCGCATACATCCCCGCCGTGGCCAACATCGCAGCCGACGCCACAACCGCCCCCTGGCCCGCCAACCCAATCATCCGCTTACTTCTGTGCATCCACTCACTCCCTGGGAAACGCCGGGCTTCACGCGGCAAACCGCGCCGGGAGCATCACGCTCCCCGCTCCCGGACGCCTCTGTCGTGCGCCCTCCCCCGGCCGCTGTTTCGCTCCACGGTCCCAGCCGGAAAAGGACAGATTTGTCTGTATGTCTTCCACTCTACAAAGACTTTGTGAACACACGGCGAAAAACTTCAGCCTTCCTTAACAATCCCCCATCCCCCAAACCCACCGCCCGGCCATCCCTCTCCATCACCCACCACCCAACCCGCCACCAACCCACGTAAACTAAAGAAGTGTTTATCGATGAAGCCCGCATCCGCGTAAAAGCCGGCGACGGCGGCAACGGCGCCATGGCCTTCCGCCGAGAAAAATTCGTCCCCCGCGGCGGCCCCTCCGGCGGCGACGGAGGCCATGGCGGCGACGTCCTCATGCGCTCCTCCCTTTCCCACAACACCCTCATCCACTTCCGCTACAACCCCGAGTGGAAGTCCCAGCGCGGCGGCCACGGCCTCGGCTCCAACATGTCCGGCTACCAGGGCGAGTCCACCACCCTCGAAGTCCCCGTCGGCACCGTCCTCTACGACGACGAGACCAACGAACTCATCTACGACTTCGCCACCCCCAACGACACCCAGGTCATCGCCCGCGGCGGCCGCGGCGGCCGTGGCAACCAACACTTCGCCACCTCCGTCCACCAGGCCCCCCGCGAGCACGAGCTCGGCCGCACCGGCGAAGAACGCCGCTTCCGCCTCGAGCTCCGCCTCCTCGCCGACGCCGGCCTCGTCGGCTTCCCCAACGTCGGCAAATCCACCCTCATCAGCCGCCTCAGCGCCGCCCGCCCCAAAATCGCCAACTACCCCTTCACCACCCTCGAACCCAACCTCGGCGTCGTCCAGGTCGGCGACCCACCCCACAACCTCAGCTTCACCATCGCCGACATGCCCGGCCTCATCGAAGGCGCCCACCTCGGCGCCGGCCTCGGCGTCCAGTTCCTCCGCCACATCGAACGCACCGCCATCCTCGTCCACCTCATCGACGTCTCCGACACAGCCATAGGCGCCACCCCCGAAGCAGACGCCCCTTTGTCTTTCCACTCCCCAAACGGGGAACCTGCTGTCGCCGGCGACGACGCCTCTCTTTCTTTCCCTTCCCCGAACGGGGAACCTGCTGTCGCAGATGACGACGCCTCTCTTTCTCTCCATTCCCCGAACGGGGAACCTGCTTCTGCCGGCGACGACGCAGTCGAGCCCGTCAAAAACAACACCCCCATAGAAACCGCCGACCCCGTAGAAAACTACCGCATCATCACCAACGAGCTCCGCAGCTTCGACCCCTCCCTCGCCGCCAAGCCCACCCTCATCGTCGCCACCAAGATCGACGCCGCCAACCCCGCCAAGCTCAAAAAGCTAAAAGCCATGGCCACCCGCCGCAAGCTCCCCTTCTTCGCCATCTCCGCCGTAACCGGAGAAGGCCTCGACCCCCTCAAATACGCCATAGCAGAACGAGTAGCCGAACACCGCAAAGCCAACCCCCTCCCAGAACCCCCACCCACCCCCATCCACAAACCCGCCAAAAAGAAACCCCACTTCCCCCCACCCCCACCCAACGCCAGCGGCAGCAAATCGCATTAGCGAATGCACCTCATGCCCAAACTCGGTCGCTTCACCCCTAATGCAGTGTGCAATAGCGTAAAGTAGTCACGAACCATTCCTTTGATATACCGTCGGAACCTCCAAAGGAGATGACTACTGAGATCTTCGAAAGGCTTTCTTCGTGAGTACGCTCGAATCTGCTGTTTTGGAAGGTGTTTGGGGAGAGCGCAACATATCTCTAACGTTTCATCCTGACGTTAATTTCCTCATAGGGGTCAATGGCTCAGGAAAGACGACAATAATCAACCTCATAGCCGCTGCACTAACAGGCGACCACGAATCGCTAGCACGGATTCCTTTTTCGCGTATCAGTTGCAGATTGACTGGAGCCTCAGAAGCGAGTGCTTGTGAGGTCGAAATAACTCGCAGCGTGGGGGAAAGGGGGGCTCGCAGGCAGTACTTTCATTACAAAATCACGCGCAAAGACGGATCGGAAGAGTACGATTTAGGACTGCCGAGTTACGCCTTCCTTGAACATTCAGTGTCTCCCCAGCGACTCGTGCACGGACGGATCTTTGATGTCGCCGAGAGACTCCAGCAAATCGTAAGCATAAAGTGGCTGCCAGTTCACCGAACGCCCTCGAAGCCCCGCAATACCGAACAATCCTCAGAACCCAGTGTCGACAAACGCCTCACACAGCTTGGAAATCAACTAGTCCGCTACTTCTCCAAACTTGCGGCTAGACGAGACGAGGAGACCTCCTCGTTTCTCAAACAGTTGTTCCCTGTCCTTGTCTCGCAATCTAGCGAGGAATCGAACTTTCTTACTAAGTCCAGTGACATAGATTTTGGCGCACTCAGAGATTCCGTCGATGATTTGATCCAGCAGTTGGGCCTGGGAAATCGCGTTCTCGAACGACATCTGAATAACCACTTTAAATTGGCCATGCGAGCAGCTGAGAAGCATTCCTACAGTTCAGCAGAGCTCGCGGCGTTGATCGCGAGCAGCACTATGCAAAGAGTTGTAGCTCGCTGGAACAGATCCTTGGTTAAGCAAGCCGAAATCGCGCAGCCAAGGCGCGAGTTCTTAGAGATTCTCAATAGCATGTTCATTGGGAAGCAGCTGATCATAAATCAGCGGAATGAGCTGGAGGCAGTTCTTACAAGTGAGAAGCGTCTAGCTCTTAGCGAGCTGTCTTCCGGAGAAAAGCAGCTCCTCGTGATCCTCGCCGAAGCTTTACTGCAAGAGCGTTCTGAGTCTATATACATTGCCGACGAGCCCGAATTATCTCTCCATGTTAGATGGCAAGAGCAACTTACACGCAATTTGAGAAAAATCAATCCTAAAGCGCAGGTCATTTTCGCGACACACTCTCCTGATGTAGTGAGCGAGTATTCCGAAAACATCATCGACGTGGAGCGCTTGGGATGAGTGCGAGCGCGGCCCCTTTCATTCGGACTCCCCTTGGCTTGTCGAATCAATTCAAATTTATGGGAGTTGATCTGATTGTATTTTCAGAAGGCGGCTCAACCTCCTACGCAATCGCGGATATTGAAAGTGGTGCAGAAAACGGTGAAACACACGATGCCGTCTTTTGGAGGACAACGCTAGAGATCTTCGCGCCAATGAATCGTAGCTTTCATATCAAGACGGTCGGCAGCAAGACCTCCGTCCGCACGATAGCCGCGTTCGTTGCTTCAGGGCATGTGTTGAATGTCTTAACTGTTTCGGATAGAGATCTCGATCACCATCGAGGGAATCTCATTCATCACGCGAATGTTCTATACACGAGGGCTTACAGTTGGGAAAACGACGTCTGGACTGTCGAGGGCGCAATTTCCATCTACAAGAATTTTGTCGCGGATAGGAGAACTTACACGGCAAGCGAGCAGGCAATCCGGGTATTTTTTTCAACTTTAGAACGCTGTTTTCAAGTCGCAACGAGAGCAGATAAGGCGCTCGCAGCCGCTGGTAGGAATGTAGTCTCTAGGGAAGCTCTTGAGGACAGCGTACGAGTCTCACCTCCGGACCCTCCGCAAATCAGACGAAGCGACATTGCCTCAGCTGTAAGGGAAGCCAGGAAAGCCAATCCGGGACTGTGTATGCCAAAGTGCGCAGAGCCTCCTCTTGATGAGTTACATGGCCACACTCTGGCAAGAGCGGTCATGGGATTCCTTCGCTCAATCATCGAACCCGCGGTAAGTGCGAGGGTGAGCAATAATCTGCTCATCTCGGCGGCGGTGACAAACTACGGAAAGGACTCTGTAACGGGACCAATCAGATTCTACAAACCAGCGGTCGAGGCCATCGTTTGGGGCAAACGTACCTAATCGTTGGCCCACCACCAGCAGGGCACGACCCCTGGGGCGGGTGGCCGGGTGCCCCATTCATGCGCAGGCTTCATCGCGCATGAGTGGGTTCCGCTCTGCCGAAGGCCGGAGCGAAGGCGCAGCCGAAGTGACTAAATTGCCTTCCTGAGTGCCGCCTCAGCCGACGGTGGTAACCCCCGCGCAGCCTGCGCCCGCCATCCTCGCTCATCCACGCCCTTCACCAGCAGCCAAACGATCAGCGACCCTTCGCCGATCAGCCCGCACCCCATGGCATACGGCGACAACGCTCGGTAAACCGCCGGCCACAGCGTCGTCAGCCAGCACATCCCCGCCATCAACATCAACACCCCCACCGCCTTCGGCATAAACCACGACCGCAGAATCAGAAACCCGATCAGCCCGCAGTACACGCCGAAGAACACGAAGTTGTTGAACGGAAGCGTCCGACCGAACGCCCCCGCCAGCCCCGGAGCCCAGCACCCCAACAAACTGAACACCGCCGCCACCGCCGACACCACCGGTTGCACAGGCCAGAACAGGTCCAGCAGCAGCACGGTCACCGCCGTGTAGATCACCGCGGCCACCATATTCACGAAGTCGCCCTGCGCCTTCAGCCCGCGCCCCAGCAGAACCATCGCGACGATACCCGTCAGCAGGTTCAGCAGATAAAGAACCCCCGCAACCCGCGCCTTCCGGTAAGGCGAAATGTCCGCCAGCCATCGCATAGTCACACCCTACGAGAACCTCAATCGCGAAGTTCCGCAAGCGACGCCGTCACACGCGCTAGCCACCTACATGCAGGTGGCCCACCCACGAGCTAGAGCCAGCTCAGGTGTGCCCCATCCATGCGCAGGCTTCATCGCGCACGGGTGGGTTCCGCTCTGCCGAAGGCCGGAGTGAAGCACAGCGCAACGACTAAATTGCCTTCCTCCACCCCGCCACAGATCTATCCCTAGCCACCCAACAACATCACCCGCCGCAGCCCAGGCCGTCGCAGCAACAACCCCGCCCAGATCACCACCCCAAAAATCACCGGAACCACCCACTGCGCCTGCCCCAGCCGCGCATGGCTGGCCACCGCGCCTCCAAAGTACGCCGTCAGCAGCAGCGCGCCCAGCACCGCCGTGCGCGGGATCAGGTACAGCACCGAGCACACCAACTCGAGCCCCGCCAGCACAGGCAAAAAGCTGGCCTGGAACCCCGCCCTCGCCGTGCCCTCCACCACCTGCGGCGTCCGCATCGCCGCCGTCACACTGCCGCTCAGCAGAAACAACGCAGGCAACACCGTCAGCACCCACCCCGCCCAGAACGCCGCCCGTGAAGGCTGGGCCGGCGCCTCCGGCCGTGCCAGCTCCGCGTCATAAAACCCCGCCCCACGCCCCATCGTTCCCTCAGCCATCCACCCTCCGGCAACCCGCCCATCCTACCCGACAACACCTAACCCCCAATCACCAATCAACCCCAACGGGTGCCCCATCTTCGCGACAGCTTCACCGTCGCTAAGCCGGGGTGCGCAGCCCAGCCAACTAGACCGGAAGGTCACGGCTTCAGCCGTGCCC
Source organism: Granulicella sp. (assembly GCA_965198515.1). Classification (GTDB taxonomy): domain Bacteria; phylum Acidobacteriota; class Terriglobia; order Terriglobales; family Acidobacteriaceae; genus Granulicella. Next base: position 197,949 of record CBDAPO010000006.1, read on the forward strand.
TAAAGAGCCCGCCAACGCAGCAGTACCGCTCCGCCGACCCACCCCACCCTCTCCAGAGACCTGCCAGCCGCAAACCACTGCGGAACTACCCACCCTCTAACATCATCCGCCGAAGCCCAGGCCGCCGCAGCAACAACCCCGCCCGGGTCACCACCCCAAACGCCACCAGGAGGTCAACCGCCTACTCAGCCACCTGCGCAACCAATCCCTCAACCCCCGCCAACACACCCGTAAGCGCCCCCGGCACGCCATGCCGCGCGGCCAGCCACGCCGCCGAGTTGTACTCCACCACTGATCCCTGCGAATCCGCCTCCTCCCGCACCAGGATCTTCAGCGGAAGATCCAGCGCACTCGTCGGCGCCGCCAGCATCACCGGAGTTCCCGCCTTCGGATTCCCAAAGATCAGCAACTTCGTCTCCGGCATCGCCATCCCGATCTTGGCCGCCTCCCCACTATGGTCAATAAGAGCGAACAAGGTGATGCCTTTTGCCGTCAGAACGCTCCGTAGCTTCTCCACTGTCTCCGCTACGGGAAACGTGCTTCGCACCCGCACGATTCCGCTATCTGCCACATCGCTCATTGCGCTCACCTCGCTAGGTTGTTCGCCAGCTTACCGCCCCATCTTGTAATGCAGAGAAAATCGCCCGATCTGGATCTCGGACCGTTCAGCCGGCGGCCAGATATGGAAGCTCTCGACCCGCCCAACCTGCGTCCCGGCCACGGCCAGCTCCGCCCCGCGCTCCACGCCGGAAGCCGCCTCATAGAAGTGCACCAGCAGCCCTGCATCCACGCGCCGCCACCCCACCACATAAGCGCCCGGTCCCAGTTGCAGATGCTCGCCAATGGAGATTGGAGCCTGCACCAACAGGTAATGCGAGTAGCGCCCGTCCGCCGCGTACCCCGCTGTGATCAACACAACCGCCGCCACCATCTCGCCCCGGTCGTTCACGATCCCCGTAGCCGTCCGCATCTCCGTCTCAATCCGCTCCTTCTCCACCGGAGCCCGCGCCGGCAACGCGCTCTCCAGCTCCGCCGCCGTAGCCGCGTGCCACGCCGTTGGTGCTGATGCCCTGGCGGGGCACAACACGCCCACCAGCATCACCAGCCCAACAACCATCGCCCGCATCCGCATCCTCACAGTCCTCATGGGAGATGCACGATCCCACGTTGCAGTGCGACGATGGCGGCCTGCGTGCGGTCCGCCACGCCGAGCTTGCCCAGCAGGCTGTTCACATGCGACTTCACCGTCGCCTCCGAAATATGCAGATCACCGGCAATCTCCTTGTTCGCGCGCCCCGCCACAATACGCTGCAGCACACCCACCTCGCGCGCCGTCAGTTCCTGCCCACCGATGCGCGTCGCCAGCTTCTCCGCGATCGGCCCCGCGATGCGTGCCTTGCCCGCATGCACCGCCTTTACGGTCTCGGTCAGTTCATCAATGTCGGTGCCCTTCAGCAGATAAGCCCGTGCACCGGCCTGCAGCGCACGGAAGATGTCTTCATCGCCGTCAAAGGTTGTCAGCACCACAAAGCGCGCTGCCGGAAACTCCGCACGAATGCGCTGAATGGCCGCTACGCCACCCATGCCTGGCATCTGCAGGTCCATCAAGGTCACATCAGGCAACAACGCGCGATACTTTTCCACTGCGTCCTCACCGTTCACCGCAGAGCCAATGACTTCCAACCCTTGTGCGCCGGCCAGCAAGGCAATTAACCCCTGGCGCACAACATGGTGATCCTCCACCACCATCACTCGTACCGGATCATCCGTCATGTACGCTCCTCCCCAGGACGCAGTGGAACCTCGAGCAAGACAGTTGTACCCTTGCCCGGGTCAGTTCCTACGCGCAAGCTTCCGCCCAGCTCCGCGGCACGCTCTTCCATGCCCCGCAAACCATAATGGCCATCTCGCTCCCGGGCTTCCGCCGCTGTAAAGCCACAGCCATTATCCCGTACCGTGAGCGCCAGTTTGTCAGGTCCATAGCGCAGATCGACGGCCACCTCCGTGGCGGCCGCATGACGGTCTACATTGGACAGACTCTCCTGCAGAACACGCAACACCTGGCCTTCGATCCGCTCTTCAACTGCGCGATACGCTCCTCCAACGGTCACCCGCGTTTCCGGATGCCGTTGAGCAAACGCCTCCACAACTTGCCGCACGCGCACCGGAAGGCTGTTCTCCGCTACATTCGCCCGCAGATCCCAGATGCTTTGGCGTGCCGCTTCAAGCCCCTTCTTCACCAGCGTGCGCGTGGCCTGCAGCTGTGCGGTGGCTTCAGGCATCCTGTTCGCGCGCACCATCTGTGAGACCAGCTCAAGCTGCAGCGAAACGCTCACGAAGTCCTGCGCCAGCGTGTCATGCACCTCGCGTGCAACCCGGTTGCGCTCCTTCAATAGCAGCGCAAACTGCCGCTCGACGCTGCGCAGCCGAAGCTGAAAAAGAGCGGCGAAGGCGCTGAGCAGCAACAACGCAATCAACACAAAGAACCACCAGCGCAGATACACAGGAGGCGCAACGGAGAACCGCAGCATGGCCCCAACAGGGCTCCAGATCCCGTCGTTGTTACACGCCATCACGCGGAACTGGTAGTGCCGCCCCGGCAAGCTGGTGTAGTACGCGGTGCGCCTGGTGCCTGCATCCACCCAGTCGCGGTCAAAGCCTTCGAGCTTGTACCGGTAGCGCGTCCTGGAGGGCATCGTGTAGCTGAGCCCGGCATAGTCAAACGTGAAGCTGTGATGCCCGGAGCCAATGCGCAACGGGGCCGTGGACGCAGCTTGTGTCTGGTCATCTACGGCGAACCGCTCAATCGCGACAGGCGGTGGAACATCGTTGAACGGAAGGTGCAGCGGATGCGCCAATGCCAGGCCCTTGCGCGTTGCAACCCATAATTCGTCCGGAGTTGCAGCCCAAAGCGTCGGCGACCCCTGCGCCGTGAGTTCATCGCTCGGCATACCGTCCTGCGCTCCATACACATCGACGGCTACAGGACACGTGCGCCCTTCATCCGCACACGCGTTCAGCTCTTGCGAAGAAACATGAGCGACACCGCGCTTGCCACGGAGCCAGAGAAAACCCGCAGCATCGGCAGACATGTCGACGATGTCGTCGGGCAAGCCGGTGGCGCGCAGCACCTTGATCTGTCCTGCAACAACATGAGCAAGCTGCCCATGCTGCAATGCAACCCAGAGCGATCCCGAGTTGTCCTGCGCGAGGGCGGTGACAATCTGCGCGGGACGGCTCGCGCCGCCAGGGCCAGCACTGTCGTTGTGAAAGCGATGTCCATCCCAAAAGGAGAGACCCGCTGCCGTTCCAATCCAAAGCGCTGGCGCTGGCGCATTCCTGTCTGGCAGGGTGTCCACCGCGATGGATCGACGCTCTAACATCGGCCCAATGGAGTCACTCGGCAGCCCGTCGGCTCGCGTGTAGACATTGATCTTGTCGTTCTGTAACGAAGCGAGGCCATAGCGTGTGCCGAGCCACACAACACCATCGCTTGCCACCAGCACGGACCGGATAAAGTCGTCGGGCAGGCCATCGGCAGAGGTGTACCGATGCACCTTGCCTCCCTGCACATGGTTTAAACCGTCCGGCGTACCCGCCCATAGATCGCCGTGCAAACCGGCAGCCAGCGACAGGATCACAGGACTCGTCAAGGCACCGATGTCGGCCGCCGACGACGCGCGTTCCCCACGAACGCACCGTATGCCCTCGTCGCGCGTGCCAAAGCAAAGCACCCCATCGCTGGTCTTCACCACAGCCGTGGTGGCCTCGCCCAGCGCGGCGCGTTGCACGGCGAACTTGCGCGCACGCAGCACGTGCACACCGGTGTTTTCTGTGCCAACCCACTGGTTGCCTTCACGGTCCTGCAGCAGTGAAAGGGCAGCATCATTGCCAAAACCTTCAACCCTCTCCAGGGGTCCGTTGGCGAGCGGCGCAGCGACAAACAGGCCTCGCGTTGTACCCACCCACACCACATCATCGCGGCCCAGACACACGGCCGTAATCTTGGCTTCGGGCATGTCGCGTGGCAGGGAAAGCGACCTCGTTCCCCGGGCAGAGATCACATCCACAGTGCGCGCGGTCGCGACCCATGTCGCCCCGGTTGGGTCGCTTCCCATCTTGACCACCCGCTCGCGCTCGCCTGCTGCGGTGCGCGGTAACGCAAACGGCGCCACCTCGCCTCGCACGTAGCGGAATGCCTGCCGTGCGCCCAGCAGGACCACATCCTTGCCGGCCTGCGCAAGCGCAACGATGGGTTCCTTGAGGCCGGCCATCGCGACGAGACGCTTGCCGTCATAGCGCACAAGACCCGCGGCCGTCAGAACAAGCAGTGGCGTGTCCTTGTCGTTCGTAGCCAGCAACGACACGATCGGCGCTGAAGGCAAGCCGTCCTTTTCGCCGATGTGCTTCAACGTCGATCCTTGCAAGCGCACAAGGCCATCCGAGGTGCCAAACCAAAGAACCCCTTTTGGCGCCTCAGCGATCGAGGTGATGTCATTGCTTGTGAAAGCCGGGCTGCTTTCCTGTCCGTAGACGGTAAAGCTGTAGCCATCAAAGCGCGCCACACCACCTTCTGTGGCGAACCACAGGTAGCCATCACTCGATTGCAATATGCTGTGAACACTGCTCTGCGGCAACCCTTCTTCGGTGGACCACGCCTGTTGATTCAACGCGCTCAGGTCTTGCGCCTGCGCGCAAAGGCGGGGCGCAGCAGAGATAGCTACGGCTAGAAGCCACGCAAGAAGTATCCAGACGCGCAAGGACGTGTAGCCCCGTCTAAAGCTGCCGCTTACCCCTCGTCCAAACACAGCGAACAAGCTTCTCCTCGCAACATCCAAGCCATCGACCAAGCAGCCAATCCGCTTTCAGCAGATGTGAAACAGCATACGTCTGCCGTTCGATCTGTGAACGATCCAGCTCGGTGCGTTCGTCCGCATTTCTCGCCCTGATTCCTGCCGGACCGGGAGAAATCAGTAGGTGCGGCCTGCTCTGCGCAGTACAATCGCGGGCAAACGGGAGTCCGCCCTATGACCATACCCGCAAATTCGCCGCAAGTTCCCGATCCTTCGGTGACCGCCCTGCTCTCACAACTCAGTGCTGGCAATCGTGATGCGGAAGCCCGCCTGGTTCCACAGGTGTACAACGAGCTCCGCCGTTTGGCCGCCGGGTACATGCGCCGCGAGCGTGCCGATCACACCCTGCAACCCACGGCCCTGGTGCACGAAGCCTACGCACAGATGGTCGACCATCCCCACCAGCACTGGCAGAATCGCGCCCACTTTCTTGCCACAGCCGCGCAGGTGATGCGCCACATCCTTGTCGATCACGCACGCGCAAAGCGTGCGGAAAAGCGCGGCGGGGTCCAGCAGCAGGTCACCCTGGACGAAGCACTTCTCCCCACGGCGGACCGCACCGTAGATATTCTCTCCATCCACCAGGCGCTGGAACGGCTCACCGAGATGGACGCCCGGCAAGGAAGGGTAGTTGAGTTGCACTTCTTCGGCGGCCTCACCTTTGACGAGATCGCGCTTGTGCTCGGCATCTCTGAACGCACCGCCAAGCGCGAATGGAGCATGGCTCGCGGGTGGTTGCGCACAGAGCTCGCGGAACGCGCGTGATTGCCCTAACCGTCACTTTGCAGATCAAAACGGGCCCACTGGTCACATCGAAATCACCATGGTGAGCCTGTAGACTGACCGCAGGGATTACGCCGCATTGTGACCGGCACTGCCCGACGATGCCGATGCCGCCCATCCCTCCTCCAGAACAAGGCTCACGCCCCCTTTCACCATCGAGCGAACTCACGGCAAGCCCCGACATCCCGTCGAGTCTCGAGTTGCTGCCGGAGACGGCTGTTCCACCCCAGGCACCCGCGGCCATATCGCTTCCGCGTCGTCTGGCCGCTGCCTTTGGTGTTGACCGTGCCGTTGCCTTTACCGTGCTTGCGCGTGCCTGGTCGTCCCTTGCCGGCATCGGCACCATTCTTTTCATCGCCCGCTTCCTGAGCCCTGCGGAACAGGGTTTTTATTACACCTTCTACTCGCTCGTCGCGCTGCAGATTGTCTTTGAGCTCGGCTTTTCGCTCGTCATTCTGCAGGCCGCCTCGCACGAGGCCGCGCACCTGGACATCGCCGAAAACGGCACCATCACAGGACCGGCGCACGCACATGGCCGGCTCGCGAACGTGCTGCAAAAGTCGGTGCGCTGGTACACCGTCGGCGCGGTGCTGATGGCGGTCACCCTTGTTCCTGTCGGCCTTGCGTTTTTCCGTCACGCGGACCGCGGCCCGCACGCGGTCGATACGGTGCATTATGTGTTGCCATGGCTCCTGGTTGTGGTGGCTTCAAGCTGCACGTTTCAGATCGATCCGCTGTTCTCTTTTCTTGAAGGCTGCGGCTACGTTCCCGAGGTCGCGCGAACCCGTCTGCGGCAGTCCATCGCAGGCACCGTGCTTGGCTGGAGCGCCTTTCTGGTGCACCGCGGTTTGTTCGCGCCCGGTTGCTTCATCCTGGGCCAGGCCGTTGCCGGGGCCTGGTTCGTCGCGCAAAAGAGAGGCCTCCTTCTGCCACTGCTGCGGCACACCTGCGGCGACTTCCGCATCGACTGGCGTCGCGAGGTCTGGCCCTTTCAGTGGCGCATCGCGGTCTCCTGGCTAGCCGGCTACATCACCTCGCAGCTCTTCAATCCCATCCTGATGAACGCGCGCGGGCCCATTGAAGCCGGCCAGATGGGCATGAGCCTCAGCGTGTGCGGCACATTGACCTCCATGGCGGTGGCCTGGATGAACACCAAGGCAGCACCCTTCGGTCGGCTGATTGCCCGCAAGGAATACGCCGCGCTGGACCGTTCCTTCTTCAGCGCGCTGTGGCAATCGGCGCTCGCTGCGGTGATTGGCTGCGGCTCGGTGTGGGCGGTCGTCTTTCTTCTCGCCCATTTCGGCGTCCGCTCGCACGGCACCCTGCTTGCCAGCCGGCTGCTCGCCCCGGTGCCGCTGGCCATGCTGCTGTTCGGCACCCTGGGCAACATTATCGTCTTCGCCGAGGCTCTGTATCTGCGTGCGCACAAGCAGGAAAAGTTCATGATCAACAGCATCCTCGGCGCGGTCTACATCGCGCCGGTAGCCTACTTCCTCGGCCGCTGGCAAAACCCCCACGGGGGTGCATGGGGCATCGCCGCAGCGTATGCTGTGGGAACGTTGGTGATTGGGCTCGGTTACGGTACTTTTACGTTCTTGCGCTGGCGGAGGATATGGCATGCCGCCTGAGTTGCAGCTGCTGGAGCGTGCCGGCGCTCGCGCCGAAGCGCCTGCCCAAGTGCTCGCGTCGCCGCTCCTGACCATCGCCATCCCAACGTTTAACCGCGCCACCCAGCTTGACGCCCTGCTGTCCGTGCTGGAGCCCCAGGTGGCCGGCAAGGCCGACGTAGAAGTCTTCATCTCCGACAATGCCAGCGACGACGACACCCCCACGGTCATCGCCGCAGCCGCAGAGCGGTACCGCCACGCCGGCGCCCGGCTGCGCACGCACCGGCACGCCACCAATATCGGCTCCGACGCCAACTTCGCGTTTTGCTTCAACCAGGCAGGCGGCCACTTCTTCTGGATGTGCGGCGACGACGACCTGATCGTCCCCGACGCCATCGACGACGTGCTGGCCCTGCTGCGCACCCCGGCCGGCCAACCCGCCGAGCTGGACCTAATTTACGCCACCAGCTACGGCTACCGGCAGGACCCCGAGGCCGAGCGCACCGAAGATCCCCTGGGCCGCCGCGTGCACACCATTCGCAATGCGCACACGTTTGTCCTGGTGGTGAACATCATGTTCACCTTCATCAGCGGCATCGTGGTGAACCGCGACCGCCTCCAGAAACTCTCCAGGGAAGCGCCCGAGCAGTTCATCGGCACCAACCTCGTGCAGCTCTCCTGGAGCCTTCCACTCCTGCTGGATCACCGCCGCTCCGCCGTGCTGTGGACCCGCCCGGTGGCGGCCCGCATCGGCAATGCGCACGGGTATTCGCTGGGCCGCGTCTTCGGCAAGCAGCTCGCGGCGGTGGTCGAACGGCTCCTGCCTGGCCGCCCGGACCTTTCCGGCCCCATTCTCAACGTGGCGCTCCGCCGCTGGCTGCCCTCGGTCGCCGTCGAGTTCCGCTCCAAAGCCACCGATCGCCTGCGCCTTGAAGAGGCCCACCAGGAATTGCGCGCGGCTTACGGCGCCAATCCACGGTATTGGCTCTTCACCTACCCGGCGCTGAAGCTGCCCCTACCTGCAGCAAAGCTCTACACCCGCGCCTCGGCCGCCGCCAGCAAGCTGATGTACATGGCGCAGGTACCCGGTTTCTGGCGCAAGCAGAGCTAAGCCCTCCGCGCTCGTCGAACCTGCTGAAACCACCGACAGCAACCTCCCCCACAACTAGCGAAGCGTCCACTGCAGAGCCATGGGCGCCACATCGCCCGTGCCTGGATCAAAGCGCTGCCCCTCGATGCGCACCGTCGTGCCCGGCTTGAAGATGGGCTCGGAGAACCCCGGCTGCCCGTCCTTCCACGTCAACGTCACCGTCCGCGCATCCGCCGCTTCGGGAATGGCCGGATGCACGCCCAGGGGGAAGCTCGCCGGCACAGCGACCCCGGAACTCAGGACCAGGGACATCAGGTCGCAGAAGCCCACAGCTGCCGTCCATCGCTTCACATCCGCCTCGTCAAGCCCGAGCGTCCGCTCATACTCGGCGAGAGCTTTGGCGTCCTCCCGGCAGAACACGTCATGCCGTTCCGCCGGCTGGTTTGCCAGGGCAGCAAAGTGCCGCCCCATCAGCACACGTGTCAGTGGCGGGCATGACTCCGCCAGCGCCAGGGAGCCACGCCAGGCAGGCAGTTCATCTTCCGGCACCTCGGGAAAGGGTTTGGGCGAACTCGCCGGCATACGCCCGGTCTGCGCAGCGTCGCTGGGCTGCCAGCCGGCGTCATGTTTCCACGCAGCCTCCGCCACCTCCGGCGGCAGATCGCCAAAGCTCTCCGGCAGCAGGGCCTTGACCAGCTCTCCAGCCAGCTCAGAGTGCGCGATCTGCAACACGAGGCCGAACGGGGGTGGCACGTTCTTTTGCGAGCTCATGAACAGCTCAGAAGCAGGCTGCGGCCCGGCGTTCCCGGTCGCAGAGGGCGGTACGAACTCCTGGAGGTGACGCAGGATCATGGCAGAACTCCTCAACGTGCGCTGCCCTGTTCCGATGCGGCGGCGGGTAGACGCGTTCACGAGAGCCCTCACAGCAGCCCTTCTCAACGTGGAATTCCTGTGGTATCCTACAAAGGTACTCATCTGAGTACAGCGCGCCGCGAGCAGACCGGGCACCCTCTCCCAAGAGGCATCCGCAATCTGGCCAGAGACCGCAGCGTTGACTACCGCCCACCGGGCGAGCCGCATCGAGTGTTCCACGCGGCCCCGCACGTTGGTTGCTCTGGCTTTGAGGCGATCCAAACGGGATCAGCTTCGCCGTGCAGCAGCAGTGCCTGTTCCTTCTTGATGACTGAACCCTCCGCAGTGCTGAACCTCAGGATCCCGCGACCGCACCCCGGCGACTGTACCGCCGTGCGCGTCCATGTGGGACTCCTTCCCTACCGCGACTACCAAAGGAATCCTTTGACCAACCTCTCTTCCGTTACCGACGCCCCTAAGAAACAGCACAACAACAAAGGGCAGAAGCACACCAAACAGCAGAACAACCGTCCGTCGAAGCCCGCCAATCGGCAGCCTGCTCCGGACACCTCAAAACTCACCCTTGAGTCCATCCTGAACCCGGAGCCGCTCGCGCCCGCCCGTCATATCACCCAGGACGAGGCCTCCGCGATTCACTTCAACGACTTCGCCATCTCTGCCGAGCTCAAGCAGCGCCTTGCTGCCGCCGGCTTCGTCACCCCCACCCCCGTGCAGGCCGGAGCCATCCCGCCCGCGCTCGAAGGCGACGACATTCTCGCCACCGCGTCCACCGGTACCGGCAAAACGCTCAGCTTCCTCGTCCCCATGGTCGAGCGGCTGAACGAGATCTCCGACCCGTCCGTGCGCGGCAAAAAGAACCCCGTCCTCGCCCTCATCCTGCTCCCCACCCGTGAGCTCGCCATGCAGGTCCTGGAGCACTACTACAAGCTCAGCCCGCAGCTCAAGAACGATGCCGTTCTCGTCTGCGGCGGCCTCAGCGAAGGTCCCCAGCTCGACGCGCTGCAACGTGGTCCCCGCGTCGTCGTCGCCACCCCCGGCCGGCTCGAAGACTACCTCGATCGTCGCCAGGTCAAGCTCGGCGAAGTCGACATGCTCGTTCTCGACGAAGTCGATCGCATGCTGGACATGGGCTTCCTGCCCGCCATCCGGCGCATCGTCGGCGCGCTCCCCAAGGACCGCCAGACCATGTGCTACTCGGCGACGCTGGACGCGAACATCCGCAATATCGTTCGGGACTACGTCACCAACCCCGTCCGCATCGAGATCGGCCAGACCTCCAAGCCGTCCGACCGCGTCACCCTGCGCGTCATCACCCTTATGCAGGATCAGAAGCTGTCGCAGCTCGACCGCCTGCTCACCACGGAAGAAGGCAGCTACCTTGTCTTCTGCCGCACCAAGCATGGTGCTGACCGCATCGCCAAGAAGCTGGACAAACTCGGCCACAAGACCGATGTGATCCATGGCGATCGTTCGCAGTCGCAGCGGACCGGCGCTCTCAAGCGCTTTGCCGATAGCAAGTCCCGCATCCTCGTCGCCACCGACGTCGCCGCGCGCGGCATCGACATCTCCCACATCGCCCACGTCATCAACTACGACCTGCCCAACGCCTCGGATGACTTCGTCCACCGCATTGGCCGGACGGGACGTGCGGGCGCCAAGGGCGTAGCTACCACCTTCGTGACGCCGCTTGAAAAGCGCGACGCCAAGAAGCTCGAAAAGGAACTCAAAATCCAGTTCGAGTGGCTCGAAGCCAGCAAGGATCTCGCCAAGGAAGAGCGCAACACGCCCATCGATCTCGGCAAGCAATCCGGCAACGGTATCGACGGCCTGCTCGCCCTGGAGACCCGCTCCTGGAAGGACGGTTCCGGTGACACCACCGACCAGTCCCAGGGGAACGAGTCCAACGCCAGCCACGGCCGCCAGCACAGCGGCCGTCGCGCAGGCTCCGGTCGTCCCGGTGGCAACGCCGGACGCCGCAGCAGTTCCAGCAGCAGCCGTCGTCGCCGCAGCTAACGCGAACACGGTTCCAACGATGGGCAGGCCTTTGGGTCTGCTCATCGCTTTTGGCCCCGCACACATCCTTCGCGCACGCTATGTCATGGGATCAACGGCTCAAGAACGCTGCGTAAACAGGGGCAACAGCACGCGACGACTCGCACCCTAACCTCTCGTACGAAACACCCGGGCCCAAGGGCACCGTGTCCAAAACGGGAGCAACACATCATGAAAATGCAGAACATTGAAGACCTCCTCACCATCGGTATGTCCTACGTTCTCGACGCCGAGAACCAACTCTCCGCCGAGGCCAGCAAAATGGCCGAAGCCGCCGACGACTCCGAAGTGAAGGACATCTTCCAGAAGAGCGTCACCCAGGGCAAGAAGTACGCCGAGCGCGTGCAGTCCGCCTTCGGGAAGCTCGGAAAGCCTGTACAGACCAACGACAACCACATCTCCAACGCGATGGTGAAGGAAGTCGAAGGCATGATCTCCAACAGCGAAAAGGGCCCGGTGCGCGACGCCGCGCTGATCGTCGCCTTCAACCAGCAGCAGGCCTACCGCGTGGCCTCCTACGGCTCGCTCAAGACCTACGCCGAACTGATCGGCAAGAACGACGCCGTCTCCGAGCTTCAGCAGAGCCTCGAAGAGGCCAAGGCCGGCGACGAGAAGCTCACCAAGATCGCCGAAACCAAGATCAACAGGCAAGCCGCCGAACAGCCCGTCGCCGCCTAGCTTCAAATCTGCAGAAGGAAAAAGAGCCGGCCACCAAGCCGGCTCTTTTTGCGTCCAGACCTCACTCCGACACCGCGAGGTGCATCTCCTTCCCGATCCGCACCTCGCGTTGCAACGGCAACACCGCCGAGCTTTCCCCTACGCGCACCGCATACTCGCCCTTCATCACGTGCCAGTCACGCGTCGCCTCGTCGAAGTACGCGAAGTCGCGCGGCTTCAGCTCCACCGTCAAGGTCTTGGTCTCGCCCGGTCCCAACTCCACCCGCGCAAAGCCCTTTAGCTCCTTCTCGGGGCGTTCCACGCTGCTTGTCTTCGGCGCAACGTAGACCTGCGCTACCGTCGCCCCGGCAACTGCACCCGTGTTCTTCACCGTAAAGGTCACGGCTTCCACCCCAGGCGCCGTCTCGTTCACGTTCATGTCGGAAAATCCAAAGCTCGTATACGACAAGCCATACCCAAACGGAAACAGCGGCGTCCGCCGGAGGTGGTCGTACCCGCGATAGCCCACAAACACCCCTTCGCGATACACGATCTTGTTCGTCCCGGGCTCCGGATAGTAGTTCGCCAGGCTCGGGTTATCGCTCAGCTTCGTCTCCCACGAGATCGGCAAATGGCCCGACGGACTCTCATCCCCAAACAATAGTGACGCGACCGCCGTCCCGCCATCCTCACCCGGGTACCACGCATGCAGGATCGCCCCAACCTGGTCTTTCCATGGCATCACGTCCACACTGCCGCCCGCGTTCATCACCACCACCGTCTTCTTGCCCAGTCTGGCAATCGCCGCAATCAATTCATCCTGCCCCAGCGGCAACTCCCATCCGCGGTCGCCACCTTCGGTTTCTGAGCTGTTGTTGAACCCCACCGAAAGCACCACGGCATCGGCCTTGCGCGCCACCTCCAGCGTCTCCGGGTCCACCAACGTGCTCACCGGGGCAATCCCCACCAGCAACGCAAATCGCAGCCCACCCGTACGACCCGCGCCGAGCAACTCAAGCACCACCTTGTGGGCGCCGGCCGTCAACGGCAGCTTCACTTGGTTCAGAATCTGCTTGGGGATCACGGCGTTGTCGAATACCACCCTGCCGTCCACCATCATGCGAAACGGCCGCTCCGTCTGCACAAACGCCAGGTAGTCACCCGCAGTCTCAGCCCGGTAGAACCCCGTGTACCGGTAGGACGTCAGCTTCTGGTCATACACCGACGTGCTCAACGTCGAGTGCAGCGCCAACGCTTCCTGCTCCTCGGGCTCGCGACGCGTGGTGCCCACCATCGTCATCGCGGTCTCGGTGGTGGTCGTCACCGGCGGCCCACTCAGGTTGCCGATGCCAAAGCTTTCATCCGTCACGCCATCGTGCGTGCCTGCCTCGTCGGTTGTGAAGTGCGTCAGACGCGCCAGCTGAGGCCCCGTATACAGCCCCCGCGAGTACAGCACATCCGCCTTCCCCGCCAGCCGGTTCGACAACCCCACCAGCAAACTTGTCGGCGCAAAGCTCACCACCTCACCACTGCCGCCACCGGTGGTCTGCGTCAACGCCGCATTCGGCCCAATCAGCGCCAGCCGCTTGATCTCGCCCTCGTGCAAGGGCAACGTCGCATCGCGGTTGGTCAGCAGCACAGCACCTTCCACCACCGCGCGCCTCGACACCGCCTTGCCTTGGAGGTTGTAGCGCGGCACCGCGGGGTCGAACTGGGGCCGGTCCAGCCACCCGAACTCCGCCGCCACCCGCAGGATCCGCCGAACCTTGTCATCCAGCGTCGCCACCGTCACCTGCCCGCTGTCCAGCGCCGCATGCACCTTCGCGCGGCTGAAGTACATGCTGAACGGCATCTCCAGATCCAGCCCCGCGTTGAACGGCTTCACCGTGTCGTACATCGCGTTCCAGTCCGACATGATGACGCCTTTGAACCCCCAGTCCACCTTCGCAAGGTCGACGTTCAGCGGCTTGTTCTCTGTCATGTGCGCGCCGTTGGTCAGGTTATAGGCGTCCATGATCGCGCCCACGTGCCCTTCCTTTACCGCGGCCTCAAACGCCGGCTCATAGATCTCGTGCAGCGCGCGTTCGCCGATGATCGAGTCCGTCGTGTGTCGGCCAAACTCCGAGTTATTGCCGAGGTAATGCTTCACCGTGGCCGACACACCCACCGACTGCACGCCGCGGATGTACCCCACCGTCATCGCGCTCGCCAGGAACGGGTCCTCGCCAAAGTACTCAAAGTTGCGCCCGTTCATCGGTGCACGGTAGATGTTCACGCCAGGCCCCAGCAGAAACGCTGCACCGCGTGACCGCGAGTCCCGCCCCAACTGCACGCCAAGGTCATACGCCAGCCCGCGATCCCATGACGCTGCCAAGCCAATACCCCCGGCATACGCAATGGTCGGAGCCGGAATATGCGCGCCCACCGGCCCGTCGGCCATCTGCAGTGCAGGAATCCCCAGCCGCTCCACGCCGTGCATACGGAACGGGTTTTTGCCGCCGATCAGGTCAATCTTTTCGTCCAACGTGAGTTGGCTAAGCAAGCCGTCCACGCGCTTTTCCACCGCCGGATCCAGCGCCCGCGCAATCCCTGCGGCGTGATCCCCCGCCGGCCCCTGTGCCCGCAGCCCAAGGCAAACGCCCACCAACAAAACGCCCACAAAACAAACGCTCTTCCCTCGCATCGCACCTCGCCCCAACGGTCGCGGCGACAAGGCTTGCGCATACGCAAAAAAGCCTTGCCCCTGACGCCATGAATGCTCTCGCACTCACACCGTCACGGGCAAGGACTCTTCGGAAGAAAGCTCTACAGAATGCGCGACAACAGCGATCCAGCCAGGCCGCCAAACTCGCCGCTACCCGCCGACGGCGGCGCCTGCTGCCCACCGTTCGTCATGTGCGACAGGATCATCGGCAACGCGGCAGCCAACGCCACCTTGGCTACGGTCGGGGAAACACCTGCGCGTTGCGCGATGCTGTCCAGCATGCCGCCGCCCAGGCCCTGTTGCACCTGCTCCGGTGTGGCCTGCTGCACCTGGCCGTTCTGCCAGCCGTCAACATGCTGCCCCATGCCGTTGTTCCGGAACATGTCCATGATCCCGCCCAAACCGCCCGGGTGCTCATTGGCCTGCTGCAGGAAGCTTCCCGCAACCCGCCCCTGCTCGTTCGCGTCCTGCGGCACCTGAAACTGTCCGCTGTTACCGCCCATTGCCCCGCCAGCCATACCTTCAATCGTGTCCAAAATGCCCATACGTATCAAACCCTCTGCGGAAGTGAGATGACACTTCCCAGCCCTACGCCACCCAGGAACCCACAATTCGCACAAATTGCCCGCCAAAGTGCCAGCCCACTGCCAACCAGGCACCAGGCACCAGGCACCAATTACCCTATCTCCATGCCGCAGAAGCTTATCGTCACCTCCACCAATGCCCCCGCTGCCATCGGTCCTTATAGCCAGGCGGTCCGGGTGGGCGACCTCATTTACACCTCCGGCCAGGTTGCGCTGGACCCCGCCACCGGCAACCTCATCGAAGGCGGCATCACCGAGCAGACCGAGCGCGTCTGTGAAAACCTTCGCGCTGTCCTCAACGCGGTCGACCTCACCCTGACGGACGTCCTCAAGACCACGGTTTTCCTGCAGAACATGGACGACTTCGCCGCCATGAATGAGGTGTACGCCCGCCACTTTGCCCCGGAGATGTACGTCCCACCAGCCCGCTCCACAGTGCAGGTGGCCCGCCTGCCCAAGAACGCACTCGTCGAGATCGAGTGCATTGCCATGGCCGGCTTGGCGCGGTAAAGATTCCATACGCGCGCGCAGCGGAAGAGCGACGACACATGGAGCAGATGGTAGCCTCCGGAGTCTTCGCTCTTCTTCTCTGGCCCGAGCATCCAATCGGCAGGAGGAACGTATGCCTACTATTCCCGCCGGTGGTCCCTTGAGCGACGCCGCGATCTCTGAGGACAATAAGAACGCCGGGGCCGCCGCCGCTGCCCAGACCCGTAAAATGGAAAAGACCGACGCCGAATGGCGTCAACAACTCACGCCCGAGCAGTACCACATCCTGCGCGAGAAGGGCACCGAGCGTGCCTTCACCGGCCATCTCGTGAACAACCACGCCGACGGCATTTACCAATGCGCTGCCTGCGACGCCCCGCTGTTCAAGAGCGATACCAAGTTTGAATCCGGCTCCGGCTGGCCGAGCTTCTGGGACCCCGTCTCCCCCACGGCCGTGCAGCTGCATGAAGACACCAGCTACGGCATGCGGCGGGTCGAAGCCACCTGCGCCAACTGCGGCTCTCACCTCGGCCACGTCTTCCCCGACGGCCCCCGCGAGACCACAGGTCAGCGCTACTGCATCAACTCCGCCTCGCTGGGCTTCACGCCAGACGGGTCCAACGTCGGCGAGCGCTGAACCTCGCGAGTGAGAGCCAGGCGAGGCGTTTGCTCAAGCCTCGTCTGGTCGGCTCATCTTGAGATAGAGGATCAGGCCGGTAAGGGCCAGTCCCAACGGAACACCCATCACCAGCCCTTGGGCAGCATCACTAAGCGCGGGGACGAAGTGCTTCAGCACCAACGGCAGGGACGCTGTCAGGCTGGAGCATCCAATACAAGTCCCAAGTAAGACTCGTTTGTTCAGGGAGCAGACCATGGAGGCACGATACTCCTGATCTCTGCTGGAGTTAGCAGAAAAGAAGCGACGGATTCAACCTAATCCCGAAATGGGAAAAGCCCCGGTTTCCCGGAGCTCAATCCTGCGATGTCCATGGGTGGTTTAGAGCTACGCCTTGACGATCTTGCCGCTCTTGATGCAGCCGGTGCAGACCTTCATCCGCTTGGAAACGCCGGCGCTGATGCGTGCCTTCACCTGCTGCAGGTTCGGGTTCCAGCGGCGACGCGTTACGTTGTGCGCGTGCGAGATGTTGTTACCAAACTGCGGCCCCTTGCCGCAAAGCTCACATACCTGTGCCATAGAACTCTCTCCAAAACCTAAACTTTTGTCGCAAACTCCCGCCCTGCTCAAGACGTCTGAGGAGCCCGGCACAGAACAAGCCAGCCGGAGGAGTGGTAGGCACGATTGGATTCGAACCAACGACCTCTACCGTGTCAAGGT
Organism: Granulicella sp.; assembly: GCA_965198515.1. Taxonomy (GTDB): domain Bacteria; phylum Acidobacteriota; class Terriglobia; order Terriglobales; family Acidobacteriaceae; genus Granulicella. The sequence continues at coordinate 214,977 of CBDAPO010000006.1, forward strand.
AGCGCTCTAACCAACTGAGCTACGCGCCTAAACTGCGTACAAGTCAGTGTAACCGGAGACTCCCGGATGCGCAACCAGACGCGGTGACGAGACCTCACTTTTACGAGGCTTGTCCTTCCACCCGCACCGGTTCCGTCTGCGTCTGTACCCGACGCAGCACCAGCCACGTGTATTGCGCGGCCGAGATCGGTGCCAGCACCGCGATCGCGCGCAACAACAGGTGCCTGGTCTCCGCCAATCCCGGGCTGCCCAGCACCTGCACGGTCATCACCGTCAGCACGCCCAGAATCTGCAGCAGCGTGTTGAACTTTCCCAGCCAGCTCGGCCGGAAGTCCCGCAATGTATTGGTGATATAGAGCAGGGCCGAAATCAGCAGGATCCCCAGGTCCCGGCTGAACACCAGTACCGTGACGTAGCGCGGGATCACGCCCACATGCGTCAGCACCAGAAATAAAGTGCTCAGCAGCGCCTTGTCCGCCACCGGGTCCAGGTACTGCCCCAGGGTCGTCTGCTGCTTCAACCAGCGCGCAATCAGCCCATCCAGCCCGTCAGAGATGCCCGCAATCCACAGCAACAGAAACGCAAGCCGCCAATGCCCGTCCAAAATCTCGATCACCAGGAACGGCAGCGTGAACAGCCGCAACATGGTCAGCAGATTAGGCGTGGCTCGAAACTGGCGCAGATCAGGCATCGTTGACGGAAGTCTGAATGGTAACGCGTATCCCCTTCAAACCCTCGCGGAACCCTGCACAGAACGCCTGGGACCAACTCCCCAAGCCTTAGTGCGCCACCAGGGGAACGACTTCGCGCGACCGAAGCAGCGCTGTCCGCAGAACAAGGAACGGATGCTCGATCAGGCAGAAAGTGACCGTTGCCAGGAGCATCGAGCAGGCAGTGGTCACCACAAACGTCAACACACAACCGAGCGCACCGCCTTGCGGTAAGCCGCGGGTGAGACTCATGGATCGCGTAATAACGTGATCCAACATGTACATGTGGTTGAGGTACATACCGAAAGACAGCCTCGACACCAGGTACCAGAACTGACCACGCAGGAAATGACCACCTTCGCGCAGCCCCCACCAGACCAGGGAGCCGAACAAGAGCGCAAGCCCCGCGAAATTCAACGACTCACTCTGCACAACCCAGCAGGTGAGGAACACAACCGTGCCGAGCAGCACAAAGAGCCTTGGATGTTCAAACAGTCTCGGAATCCGGTCCTTCTCGAGAGCCACATTGGCTATGAGCAAACCGACAAGCAGTCCATCCGAGCGCGTGTGTAATGGGGTATACACCTTCAGAAAGGCATCGTCGCTCTTTACAAAGAAGCCGCCCGCCGCATGCACGTAAATCGCGATCCTGGCGGCGATCTCTACAAGCCAAACTCCAGAGATCGCGTTTCGCCACCATCGCAGAGATCGTCCTCGAAATAAAAGTAAAGCCGCCGGAGCCAAAAGATAGAACTGCTCTTCTGCACTGAGCGACCAGCTTCCTTTTACAAAGGTGTCGTACCGTCCAAAGTAGTTGCTCAGAAAGACCAGATCGGCCCAGCCATAGCGGTGCTGTCTTGCCCAGGCAGGAAACAGCAAGACTAGCCCGGCATAGGTAGCAAAGTAGAGCGGCCAGATACGAAATCCGCGGCGAAGAACGAAGTTTCGGAAGTTGACTGTGCCTGTCCGAAGCATCTCCTTCCACAGCTGGGTGCCAATGAAGAAGCCACTCAGAACAAAAAAGAGATCAACACCCATCCATCCGTTCGCGATTGGCGGGAAACGTGAGTAGAGGTTCCTGGGAAAGCGCAGTTCCGTGTAGGTTGCAGTATGGTGCGCCACGACCAGCAACACCGCCATTGCCCGCAGCCCATCAAGAAATGGAATGCGGCGTCCTTGTGGATGCCACAACTCTCCAAGAGCGCCACGAAAGAGATTCAGCGTCCGAGCACTGATCCGGGCTTTCGTCCGCGTCGGGGGCACTCCGGGCAAGGTGACCTGTGAGCTCATTAGAATCAGTCCTGGCCGACTTGGCCGCATTCAGGAGGGCAGGTAAGTTGTAGTATAGCCGACCGTCGGTACAGCTTAGCCGGATATTCCCAAACATGACACACGTTTGCAGGCGAAGCCATGACCCGAGTGGAGGTCCACTTACCCCATTGTGGGATAGCTCACATTCGTCCCAGGCTGAACCCAGCCATGCTTTCCGTGGCGCTCGCAGACTCGACAGCTAGAGTCTAGTTACGTGCACATTGTTGTTCCCGTTGCGACCGGCACCCCGTCGCCGTACACTAAACAGGACGGGCAGTGCGACCTCCCGTAGCGGTACATCCTTCCTCCTATGCTCAGACTCACCAAAAAAGCCGACTACGGCCTGATGGCTCTGAAGTACCTGGCCGAGCACGCCACGGAGGGTGCCCAGTCCGCGAAAGATGTTGCCGAGGCGTATCACATCCCTCCGCAGCTGCTGGCCAAGATCCTGCAAACGCTCACCCGGGCCGGCATCCTGATCTCCACGGCTGGGACGAACGGCGGCTACGCCCTGGCGCGACCCGGGAGCGAAATCTCCGCCTTTGAAGTCATCCGCGCGATCGACGGCCCGCTCTTCATCACCAGCTGCATCACGATCCACGGCACCTGCGACCTTCACGGCACCTGCACCATCAAGGAGCCGCTGCGCAAGGTGAACGACTCCATCAAGGACCTGCTCAGCGGCATCCGGATTGCCGATCTGGTGGAGTCCGCGACCGAAGCGCAGACCGGGCACCCGGTGGCCGGGGGCCTGGTCAGCATCGCCATTTAGGCGCAGTCCCCTTTGTAGTCTTTGGCGGAAGAAGTCCGCTTTTGCGGTGGGCTACAGAAGCCGCGAAAACTCGTTGAATCCAAAAACCGAGTGCTATAGTCCGACATAGAGAGTTTTGTCTATACCCGGGCGAATCCGCGTCCGCCGGCGACCGCCCGACCGGCCCGACGCCGCCCCACAAAGCACACACGAGGAGCACACACCCATGGCTGAAACGCTGGGAATGAACATCACACATACCGACAAGCCGTTGCCCGAGGGCGTCAAGCTGCCCATCTACATGGACAACCACGCCACCACGCCGCTGGATCCGCGCGTGCTCGAGGCCATGATGCCCTACCTGACCGGCATCTTCGGCAACGCCGCCAGCCGCAACCACAGCTTTGGCTGGGAAGCCGAGCAGGCCGTGGAAAAGGCGCGCGAGCAGATCGCCAAGCTCATCGGAGCCACCGCCAAGGAGATCATCTTCACCTCCGGCGCCACCGAGTCCAACAACCTCGCCATCAAGGGCATCGCCGAGATGTACCGCGAGCGTGGCAACCACATCATCACCGAGGTCACGGAGCACAAGGCCGTCCTCGACACCTGCAAGAAGCTCGAAAAGCAGGGCTTCCGCATCACCTACCTGCCCGTCAAGGGCGATGGCCTGGTCGATCTCGAAGAGCTCGAGCGCGCCATGGACGACCAGACCATCCTGGTCTCCATCATGTACGCCAACAACGAGATCGGCGTCGTTCAGCCCATCAAGGAGATCGGCGCGCTTTGCAAGAGCAAGGGCGTGCTGTTCCACACGGATGCCGTCCAGGCTGTGGGCAAGATTCCCGTCAACGTGATGACCGACAACATCGACGTCCTCTCGCTGAGCGGCCACAAGATTTACGGCCCCAAGGGTGTCGGTGCACTCTACGTGCGGCGCCGTAATCCCCGCGTCCAGATCAGCGAGCAGCAGAACGGCGGCGGCCACGAGCGCGGCATGCGCAGCGGTACGCTGAACGTCCCCGGCATCGTCGGTCTGGGCAAGGCCTGCGAGATCGCCGGCGACGAGATGGCCACCGAGGCAGCTCGTGAGATCGAGCTTCGCGACTACCTTCGCAAGAAGCTTGAAACCGCGCTGGACTACACGCAGGTCAACGGCAACATGGACCACCATCTGCCCGGCAACCTGAACATGAGCTTCGTCTACGTCGAAGGCGAGTCGCTGCTGATGGGCATCAACGACATCGCGGTCAGCTCCGGCTCGGCGTGCACCTCGGCCACGCTTGAGCCCAGCTACGTGCTGAAGTCACTCGGCCTCGGCGATGACATCGCGCACAGCTCCATCCGCTTCGGTCTCGGTCGCTTCAACACCAAGGCGGAGGTGGACTACGTCGCGGACAAGCTCATCGACGTCGTCTCCAAGCTGCGCGAGCTAAGCCCCCTGTACGAGATGGTCAAGGAAGGCATCGACCTTACCAAGATCGAGTGGGCCGCTCACTAAAGTCCTTTGTTCCCAAGAGAAAGCGCAGCTTCGGCTGCGCTTTTTTCTTTGTGCCGGCACACACAGATTGGACAATAGCCCCATGTTTGAGCGCTACACCGAGAGGGCACGCCGCACGATCTTCTTCGCCCGGTATGAAGCCAGTCAGTTCGGCACACCGTATATCGAGGCAGAGTTTCTTCTGCTCGCTTTGTTCCGCGAAGACAAGCTCCTGATGCAAAGGCTCTTGCCTTCCAACGCCGCGGAACAGATCCGCAGAGAGGTAGAGCGCAACACGGTCCAGGGCTTGAAGCTGAGTACTTCCGTGGATGTACCGCTCTCGAACGCGTGCAAGCGCGTGCTCGCTTACGCCATGGAGGAAGCCGAGAGTCTGTATCAGCAACACATCGGCAATGAACACCTGCTGCTCGGCCTTTTACGTGAAGAGCAAAGCCTCTCGGCAAGGCTATTGCTGCGGGAGGGACTCACCACTGCAAAGGTCCGCGAAAGCGTGACCCCGGAGCAGGGTGCAGTGCCGCCGCGCAACGTTGGCATCGGGTCTGGCAGCGCAAGAATGAACTTCAGTGTTCCTCTGACCACGATCAGGGTTTCCGATGTTCCAAGGTCGGCAGCGTTCTATGCAGCGCTTGGCTTTGCACTCACGCACACGCTTCACTCCGGGCAGATTGCCTTGCTGCAAAGCGGCCCTTTTCAATTGGCCCTTGTGCACGAGTTCCTTGCCACCGATCTCCTTTGCTTTGCGGTGCGCGACCTTTCGGTCGTTGACCTCCAGCTCCAGAAGGCGGGCCATAGAGTGGAAGAGCCACTGACCACAGCTGCAAACGGCACGGACAGTGTGCTGGTTCGTGATCCCGATGGCCACCTGATCCTGCTGGTGTCTATACGGTCGCCTGGCCGCAACTCGTGACCAGCTACCATGAGCAGGATGCGTCTGATCAACCGCGCCTATGCCCTTGCTGTTTGCATCTCCCTGCTTCTGACGCGTCCTCTGGCTGCGCAAACGCGCACGGTTCATGCGGACATAAGCCACACCACGGGCCCGCATAGCGAAGTCCCGCTGCGTGTTGTCGGCGCGGGGCGTGCCAACGAAGGCCTGCGTGCCGATTGGCAGCAGCAGTTGGCCACCGTGCAGCGCGAGATCGGCTTCCAGTACATCCGCATGCACGGCATTCTGCATGACGATATGGGCGTCTACACCGAAGACAAGAACGGCACACCCGAGTACAACTTCCAGTACGTTGACGCGCTGTACGACGCGCTGCTCGCCATGCACATTCGCCCCTTCGTCGAGCTGACGTTTATGCCGGCAAAGCTAGCCAGCGGACCGCAAACCGTCTTCTGGTGGAAGGGCCATGTCACGCCGCCGAACGACCCAGCCAAATGGCACGCGCTCATCAAGGCGTTCACCGATCACATGATCCAGCGCTACGGCGAGCAGGAGGTGCTGGGGTGGTACTTCGAAGTGTGGAACGAACCCGACATCAAGGGCTTCTGGACCGGCACCCTGGATGACTATCTGAAGCTCTACAAAAACACCGCCACTGCCGTAAAGGAAGCCTGCCCCAGGTGCCGCGTCGGCGGGCCGGCATCGGCGATCCCGTATGCGTTTGAGGAAGGCTTTGAAAAGTATCTCGGCGCCAACCCGGACGTTCCTGCAGACTTCATCGCTGCCCATGCCTATGGCGTAACGCAGGGCTACCTGGACGCGGACGGTACCGCCGGCACAGTGCTGGCTCCCGGGCGGGATATCGTCAGCGGCCGCATGCAGCACTCCCGCGAGCTGCTCAAAGCCTCGGCCCGTCCCAACCTCGAGCTGCACTTCACCGAGTGGAGTTCCGCCTACACGCCGACGGATTACATGCACGACCAATACCACCAGGCCACGTTCATGCTCGACAAGATCAAGCGTGCAACGCCTTATGTGGATTCGATGTCGTACTGGACCTTTACCGACATCTTTGAAGAGAACGGCCCGCGCTTCACGCCCTTCCACGGCGGCTTTGGCTTGATGAATCTCGAAGGCATTCGCAAGCCCGCCTTCTTCGCCTACCGGTTCCTTCATCAGCTCGGCACGGAAGACATCGCGAGCGATGACCCGCAGTCCTGGATTACGAAGTCCCCCGACGGCTCCGTGCAGGCGCTGCTCTGGGATTACAGCCCGGTGGTCCCGCCCAACGGGCAAACCGACCAGGTGTTCTACAAGAACGAACTGCCGTCCACTCCCAAGGGCAATGTGCAACTGGACCTTTCGCACCTGCGCGACGGCCGCTACCGCCTGGCCACGTATGAGATCGGGTACGAGCGCAACGACGCCTACACGGCGTACCTGCACATGGGCGCACCGCGTCAGCTTACCCGCGATCAGGTGGCGCAACTGAACGCCGCCAGCACCGGCGCGCCTGCCAGCACAACCGAGATCACGGTCCACAACGGTACCTTTGTGCAGGACCTGCCGTTACGAACGAATGACGTCTTCCTACTTGTGCTCACGCCCGTTTCAGCATCCAATTGAGCCAAGTCCAACCAGACCCTGGAGACGCAGTTGCACGTCCGTAAGCCAATTGTTCGACTGAAACACTGCCTCGCTCGTTTGCTCTGCGTGGCTTCACTGGTAACCGCCACGCTGAAGCCAGTCACCGCCCATGCCTACTCGCTGCTTACGCACGAAGAGCTGATCGATCTGACGTGGCAGAGCTCCATTGTGCCGCTCCTGCTGAGCCGTTATCCCAATCTCACACCCGATCAGCTGGAGCACGCCCGCGCGTACGCCTATGGCGGCTGCGTCATCCAGGACATCGGTTATTACCCGCTGGGCGATGCCTTCTTCTCTGACCTGACGCATTATGTGCGCTCAGGCGACTTCGTCGTCAACTTGTTTCGCAACGCCGGCAACGCCGATGAACTCGCGTTTGCGGTCGGCGCGCTGTCGCACTACATCGGCGACTCGGTGGGTCATAGCGAGGCCACAAATCTCGCGGTCCCGGTTGAATTTCCCAAGCTTCGCGACAAGTACGGCAACGTGGTGAGCTATGCCGAAGGCGAGCACCAGCATGTGCAAACCGAGTTTGCCTTCGACATCAACGACATCGTGCAGCATCGCCTGGCGCCGGTGCACTACCTTCGCCACGTTGGGCTGCAGGTGCCGACCAAGCAACTCGCCCTGGCCTTCTACCAGACGTATGGCCTCAGCGAAGACTTCACCATCCATCGCAAGCGCCGCATCAACGTGGGCGCGTACCGCTTCGCCGTGCATCACTTCATCCCGCGCATCGCGTATGCCACCACGCTGCTGCATCGCAAGCACGAACCCACCGACCTGAACACTCCGGAAATCCAGCAGCTACGGCGTGAGATTGCCACCATCGAGCAGCAAAACCACTGGGACGAGTACCGCCGCAAAGCGGGGCTTGGCACCTACACCCTGGCCGGTGTTCTGTTCATTCTTCCCAAGGTTGGGCCGCTCAAACTCGTTGCGGTGAAAGGCCCGACGGAGAAGACCGAGGCAGATTATGTGCACTCCGTCGTTCAGTCGGAAGGCCAGCTGAAATCCGCGCTGCATCGCTTCACACCGCCTCCGGCGTTGAAGCCCACGGCACGGGCCGCGGCCGCCGCGGATACGCACTCTGATCCACCGCCATCGATGCCGTCACTCGCCAAAGCCGGTGCCTCGCAAAGCATTCCACGCGATTCCCCTGACCCGAGCCATCCGCTGAAGAACCGCGATCTGGACACCGGCAACCCGGTGAAGCCCGCCGGCTACCGGCTCACCGACCAGACCTACGCCAGCCTGCTGCACCGCCTGGCGGCGCACCCGGATCAACCTGTGCCGCCGGGCGTGAAAGACGATGTTCTGGCGTACTACGGCAACCTCGATCTGCCGTTTGCCACCAAGAAGGATCCGCAGGCATGGGCCGCCCTGCAAACGGATCTCAAAACGTTCAAGACCATTCCCACCAGCCGCCAACCCGAGCCGTATCCCACCTACGGCGACGACAACGCCACAGCCGACGAGCAGGCGACAAGCTCTGCAGCCAACCCCGGCAAGTAGCTTCCTGTGCGGCGCCAAGTCTACTGCACGGTGACGGCGATGTTGACCGTTTGAGCCGCGACACCACCCGTGGTGATCGATGGCGTGAAGACGACCGGTACCGAATAGCTGCCTGCTGGTGCGTTGTTGTTCGATCCACCGCCACAGCCCGTGACGCCCAGCAGCCCCGCACAAAACAGCATCGCCAGGCTAAGGTGCAGAAGCCCGCGCACGCCCCTGCGACGACGCCGCAGCCCGAAGCCCATCAGTCCCAGGGTGCCCGGCAACAGCAAGCTTGCAGACCACACGCGCGCGCCTTGCCATGCTCCGGGTGGTGCTGGATTTTCTGTCATTGCGGTCGTTGTAGCCCCATTCGTTGCGATGGTCAAGGTGTAAGAGGAAGGGATGTTGACCGGATTGGCCGTACTAAGGGGCGCGATGCTGCAAGCGAAGTGCGCCGGAAGCGTACCGCACGTGGGCGTTACGGTCCCGGTATAACCGCCCACGACCGAAACAGTGAGCGTCGATGTACCGGACGCACCGCTCGCAATGGTCAACGAGGCCGGGTTCGCTGACGCCGTGAAGCCGGGCGCGGCAATCGTCTCAGTGATCGCCGCCGACGTCGATCCGCCAAACACACCGGCCGCCGCATAGGTCGCCGTGATCTGATGTGTGCCCGCCGTCAGCGCCGATGTAGTGTACGTGGCCACACCGTTGGTCAGGGTGCCCGTGCCCAGGGTGCTGGTGCCGTCTTGAAATGCCACCGTTCCTGCGGGCGCGCCGTAACTGGACGAGGCCGGCGTCACCGTCGCGGTAAACGTCACCGCGGCTCCCGGGTTCGCCGTTGCACTGGAAGAGGTCACGGCGGTCGTGGTCCCCACTGCGGCGTTCAGCAGCGGAACCGTCACCACCTTGGAAACCGCACTGCTGTTGGTCAGATCGCCGACATAGACCGCTGTCAGAGACAGGCTTGTTCCAGCAGCACCCGTGGGCGTAAAGGTGATCTTCGCGGTCCCGGTCGCATCCATCGCCGCAGACCCCGCAACGCTTGTGCCGTTAAACAGGGTCACAAGCCCTGACGGAACCACCTGCCGCACCGAGGTGCCGATTGCCGAGACGGTCACACTTTGACCGGCCAACACCGCCGCCGGCGCATTCAGCGTGAAGCCGCCTTGTAGTGGCGGATCGAGAAAGGCGGCCGCAGCCGTTGCAGCCCAATGGTGCCCGGTGGTCGTCGGGTGAAGACCGTCCCAGAGCAGATATGTGTCCGGGCTCGCCGTCACGGTATCCGCTGCGGTGGTAATGTCGCCAAAGCCATACATCATGGGAGTTGCCGCAATCTGAGCGAAGTACGTGAACACGTCTGCCGGGTAGATCTTCAGCGTCGTTCCCATGGACGCTTGCTGCAGCTGCGTGATGCCCGTGGCAAGCCCTTGCGCAAAGGCGGCCGACGCGTTGTTCAACGCTGTCACCGCCGCCGGCCCGTTCGCTGTGGCGAAAGCGCCAAGGGGTGGCAGGTTGGGGATCAGAAAGTTGGTCGCGCCCCTGGCCATGAGCTGCTTTACCAGCCCCAGCTCGTTGGTCAGGGCCGTCTGCGCCGCCGCAAGGGGATCCTGCCCCGCAGAGGCTGCGTTCAACAGATCATTCGACCCACCCCACAACACATACAGCGTGCTGGCGTTCGGGGTCGGGTTCGTCGCCAGGTACGTCGTTACCTGCTGCCCCATATTCTGCAGCGTGATCGAGATCGGCACGCCCAGATACGTCTTCGACTCGGTCATGGTGCCGCTGCCGGTCGTCGCATCACCGTAGGCGTAGTTGGTGCCGCCGTCCAGCGAGTCCTTCACGGTCACCCCATACAGCGCGGCCAGTTGCTCAATCCACACACCCTTGTACGCGGTTGACGCTGCAGGCTGCGTGTCAGTCCCATCCGTAAAGCGGCCATCGGTGTAGTCGAAACCGAGCACCGGATTGTCAGCGGGATAGCGGATCTTGTACTGGCTCTGCGTCAGGTTCGCAATGTTCCCGGTGTCGGAGAGCGAATCGCCAAAGACGACCACGCTCGTAATGGTGGAAGCCGTCTGCGCCCACGACGACAAAGGCATCAGGCAAACCAGCAAGGCAAGGCACACCAACACGAAACGGCGAAGCAGTGGCATATGGAACTCCGTGGGGACTGCGCTTTCGTTTGTGCGGCCAATGTACCACCAACGGTCGCACAACAGAAAAGGCAGCGCCGAAGCGCTGCCTTCCCTTTGGTTAGGAGGCTCTGGTTAGAAGACGATCTTGGCCGCCAGTTGCAGCTGCCGTGCAGACCCCGCATCGCCGATCGGCGCGCGCGTGGCGCTGATCTGACCGAAGGTGTTTCCAGCCGCAGTGCTCGCCGTCAGGTTAGGATTGCTGAAATTCACGTGGTTGAAGATGTCGAAGGCATCGATGCGCAAAACCAGCGAGGCCCGCTCTGCCAGCCTCGTTGTCTTCTGCAGCGAGGCGTCGGTGTCCTCAAACTTCGGCCCGGTTAACGCGTTGCGCTGCAAATTGCCCAGACCCGCAGGCTGGATATAGAAATTGCAGGTCGCGGTAGGCGTGCTGCACACCGTCGCATTGATGAACGGCACAAGGCCCTGCGCGTTTGTCACACCGCGTCCCGTGCTGTATCCCTTGTTCAGCACGGTGGGCCGCAGTGTGCCCACACCGGTGTAGGTGGTGTTGGAAAGCACCACGTTCAACGGATTGCCGGTCTGCTCCTGGTTGATCACCGCGAACAGGAAGCCGTCTACAAAGCGGTTCTGGTGGAACGGCAGCTCATAGGTGCCCGAGAAGACGAAGTGGTGTCTTACGTCGAAATCGCTGAGCCCGTAGTTGTTTGCCGGATTCGTGCTGTCCTGCAATGTATTCGTTGACGCAAGCGAATTGATGTCCATGCTCTTGCCGTAGGTGTACGTGGCAAGGAATTGCAGGCCCTTGCTCATGTTCTTCTGCACCGTGACCCAGAGCGCGTTGTAGTTCGACATCGAATCCGAGTCCTGCAGGGTGATGTTGCCCAGCGCTGCTCCGGGCCGGATCAAGCTGTTCGTGCTCAACGTCGGATACGGCCGCGTCGTCGTCCCCAGGATGTACTGATTCAGGTTGCGGTTGACGCGCAGATGCCGCCCCTCCGCACCGATGTAGCCCACTTTCAGCACCGTGCCCAGGCCCAACTGTTGCTGCATGTTGAGATTGAACGATTCGGTATAAGCATCGCGGAAGTGCGGGTTCACCGCGGCTGGCGCCAGGCTCGACAAATTAGCGCTCTGGAAGAGCGTGGCCACGGGCAGCGCGGTGCCCGTCAGGTTCACGGGCGTGGCATTCGGAGGATTGCCCGCCAATCCGCTGTCAGAGCTGGCTGTCGGTTGATCGCTCAGAATGCCGAAGGCTCCACGCACTACTGTTTTGCCTCGGCCTCCTACGTCATACGTAAAGCCGACCCGAGGTTCGAAGTTGTACGACTGGTCGTAGGGCACATGAATTGAAGACAGGGTGCTGCTGGTAGGGAAGAAGTTGACCAGCCGGTTCTTCGCATCCACCGGCGTTCCGTTCCATTCGAAGCGGAAGCCTGTCTCGATCAACAGTCGCGGCGTCACCTTCCAGGCGTCGTCGACAAAGCCGGCGGCAGACTGGTCGAAGAGCCGGAAGACCACCGTCTGTGGCGTGACGGAAAACGAATTCGCCAACCCGCTCTCAAACGCCACAACGGTCGGAAAGGTGAGCGTTCCCGGGGTTCCCGAGAAGCTCGAGAAAACAAAGCGCCTCGTCTCGCCGCCTACCTTGATCGTGTGTCTGCCACGGGTCAGCGTCGCTGTGTCAGAAAAGATGCCAGTCACGTCGGCGCGTCCTTGCGGAAAGCCGGAAGGACCGCCAAAGTTTAAGCCGATCTCCTGAATCGTGATTTGCGGCAGGCCCTGCCCCGTGGTGACACCGGTGCTGATGCCGTAGTCGGCAGGATTGGCCAGAAAGTTAGGCACGAAGGAAATCGCGATGCGGTTAAAACCAAGCCGTGCCTCGTTGACGGTGTTCGGCGTGAACACGTGCACCTCGTTCAACGTGCCAATCTGGCGATGAGCGCCGCGATGATCGCCAAAGCCGGGGAGATTGTTGCCCTGCAGATTGGGCTCTGTGCGCTTGTCCTGCTGATACGCGTAGTACGCATGCAGCGTGTCGCTCTCCGACAGCTTGTAAAGAAGGTCACCCGTAAACTGGTCCGTGCGTACGGGAGCCGACGCTGAGCCGGCATAAACCAGGCCACTGGGATCGTTCGCCACCGGGATAACATTCAGGATATTGGCGTACTTCGTTCCTGCCGCGGCAGTCGCCAAAGCAGTCCGTTGTGTAGCGGAAAGGACGCGCTGGTTGAACGCAAGACCCTGCTCCTGCCGCAACGCCTCGTAGCTCAGAAACAAGAACGCCTTGTCCTTCAAGATCGGACCGGAAAGATCGGCTCCGTAGTTCTGTCGGCGAAACGTGTACTTCTGGGTGGGCGCGCGGTCGAAGAAGTATCGCGCGTCGAACCACTGGTCGCGGTAGTAGTCGAACACCGTGCCATGGATCTGGTTCGTGCCCGAGCGCGTCAGCACGTTCACGATCGCACCCGAGTTGCGCCCGTACTCCGCCGTGGGGGTGGAGTTATCGATCTTGAACTCCGCCGTTGTGTCGATCGACGGCTGAAACGTGATCTGGTTTTGCGACATGTCATTCAGGTTCACGCCGTTGACCATGAAGTTCACGGCATCTTCACGCGCGCCCGCTGTGTTGAATGAGTTCGCCCCAAGGCCACGGCTGGGTGCCGTCAGTGACCCGGTTGCAGGCGGCACAACGGTGCCCGGCGTCAGGTTCGTGAGATCCAGGAAGTGGCGGCCGTTCAGCGGGATGTTCTGCACGGTCTGCTGGTCGATGACACTGCCGACTGTAATGGTGTCGGTGTCCATGATCGGCGCAGCGGATTCCACTTCAACCGTCTGCGCGGAGCTGCCCAGGGTCAACTTGGCGTCCACCGCCGTGCGCTGGTCCACCAGCAGCGTGACTTTCCCTACCTTGAACGGACCGAAGCCCGCGGCGTTGATGGTCACCGAGTAGTCGCCCGGCTGCATCGACGCCGCGCTGTACACGCCGCCGTTATCGGTCTTCAGGGTGCGCTCCAACCCTGTTTGCAGGCCGTGGATGACCACGACTGCGCCCGGGACGGTGGCTCCGGTCGGGTCGGTCACCACACCGGTCAGCGTCGCGGTTGATTGTGCATACGCGCCCGCAGCCGGCAACACCAAGGCCGCAGTAGCCAAAGAAAGAATCCGCTTCAAGTACACCTCCGTACAAAGCCGGCAAACCGGCATGCCCTGAAAAACGAACCGGAGGGGACGAAACCCGGTTCAAACTGCAACGGCAATCCCGATCGCTCGGGACGCCTGCTGGGTAGAACTCGGCTCTGCTCTGGACCTCCCTGGATCCAGCGCGAGATGGCGCCGGTGTGTGTCTCGGGAAGGGAGGACTGCCCTGTTGGCAGCGCGAAAAAAGGAAAAATGGGAACTAGACGGAAGTATAACGCGGCTTTCACCTACGGGGGATTGCGCTGTGCTTGGGCTCCGCCATACACCGAAAACCGGCTTCGGCAGCTGGCCCCTTTTCGCACCGAATCGGTCGGAGTTATCATCAAAAGACACGAGGAACTCCCCCATGGCTTACAGCGACAAGGTTGTTGATCACTACGAGAACCCCCGCAACGTCGGTACGCTCGACAAGAACTCATCCGAGGTCGGTACCGGCCTCGTCGGCGCGCCGGAGTGCGGCGACGTGATGCGCCTGCAGATCAAGGTCAATCCCGAGACCCAAGTGATTGAAGACGCGAAGTTTAAGACCTTCGGCTGCGGCTCTGCCATTGCCAGCTCGTCGCTTGCGACCGAGTGGGTCAAGGGCAAGACCGTCTCCGAGGCGCTGACAATCACCAACACCGACATCGTCAAGGAACTGGCGCTTCCCCCGGTCAAGATTCACTGCTCGGTTCTGGCGGAAGACGCCATCCGTGCCGCGATCGGCGACTGGAAGAAGAAGAACGGTGTCGCCGAAGAGGCGCAGGTCGCTGCCGCCGCTCATTAAGCAGCGCTTAACCCTACCTCTGGACAGGTGCACCGCGGGCATCGCTCCCTCCGTGTACCTGTCCCCTCACGTTTCACAGCTGTTTCGGTGTTTATGATCACCCTCGCCCCAGGCACGCAAGCTCCTCCCACGGTGGAGACCAAAGACCCGCTCGCGGGCATGACGCTGTTGACCGCCGAGGGCCAGGCGCCCCGCGCGAAGCAGGCTGTCGAAATCACCAAGAATGCGCTGAAGCGCATCCGTGTCGCCATGGCCAAGGAAGGAATCTCTCCCGAGGCCGGCGGCTTGCGGCTTGGTGTGCAGGGTGGCGGGTGTTCCGGGCTGAGCTACAACATTCGTTTCGACACGGAACCACGTCAGCGCGACCGCGTGTTCGTCTTCGGTGCGGGCGTTGAAACACCCAACGATCCGTCCGGAGCCAAGCCGGTTCGCCTCTTCGTCGACCCGAAAAGCTATCTCTATCTGGCCGGCATGGTGCTGGACTTTGAAGAGACGCTGATGCGGCAGGGCTTCAACTTCATCAATCCGAACTCGACCAAGAGCTGCGGTTGCGGGTCGAGCTTCTCCGCCTAGGCCTGGGCTGTTCCGGCACAGAACTCAGCTCGTTGTACTCATCAGAACGTTTGCATCAGGATTGCCCCGCCTAGGGCCAGCAGCAAGGCAACGGGCATGGCGACAGCGCCGACCTTGAAGAAGTCGAAGAAGCTGACATTGAGCTTTTCCTTGCGCAAGGCAAGCAGCCAAAGAATGGTCGCCAGCGAGCCGGTAACGGACAGGTTCGGCCCCAGGTCAACGCCAATCAGGACGGCATGGGCAAGTAGCCCCTGAATGTGTGCCGTGTGCAGCGTAGCGCCGGCGATCAACCCAAGCGGCAGGTTGTTGATCAGGTTATTGCCAACGCCAACGGCAAAGCCTACCACCAGCGCCGCCACGGGCGCGCCAAGCCTGGTCGCAGAAGCAAACCATGCCTGCGTCACATGCAAGGCCCCGATACTCTCCATCGCATCGACCATGATGAACAGGCCTGCCACCAGGATCAGTGTGGGCCAACTGATCTCTTTCGCCAGTCCCCACGGCTTGCTTCGCGCCTTGATGGAAACTACGGCCGTTACAACAAGAGCAGCCAGGCAGGTCGGAAGGCCAAGATCCTTCTTCAGCGAAGAAGCCACGAGCAGGACAATGACCATCAGGGCCACACCGGCCAGCACGAGCTTGCCTACCGCGTTGAGCGGCTCCGCTTCCACGGTCTCTTCAATGGGCTGTGCCAGATCCTTGCGAAAGTACATCCACATCACGCCATAGGTGGCTGCGATCGACAGGATAGACGGCAGGCTGAAGCTCAGCAACCAGCGTCCCAACGGAGGCATCGCTCCGCCGTGATACACCACGAGATTCGCAGGGTTGGAGATGGGCAAGACGAACGACGCTGCATTCGCAATCAAGGCGCACACAAACAGGTACGGCAAAGGCTGCACCTTCGCCTTGCGCACCGCCGACAGAATGGCCGGGGTAAGCACAACGGCCGTGGCGTCATTGGACATCAAGATCGTAACCAGCGTGCCGATGCCATACACCAGCGTGAACAGCCGGGCACACGACCCGCGCGCGCTGTGCACTGCGATCGACGACACCCAGTCGAACACGCCGTGTTCCCGTGCCAGCTCCGACAGCAGCATCATGCCGATCAGGAAGAGATACACGTCCGAGCCTTCGGCCACGGCTCTGCCTGCAAGCTTCAGGGGCACAAGGCGAAGCGCCATCAACAGCAATGCGCCGCCGCCAACCCAGTACACTTCCGCAATGTTCTTCGGCCGGATCAGCATCAGCACGAGGCTGAGGGCAACGATAAGCGGCAACAGAATATGTCCCAGATGAGGAGAGAACATCAATCACTTTCTCCCGTTCTTGTTCGGGCCAACTGCACACCAGGTAAACCGCGTCCCGTCTATGCCAAGTGCGTTTTCCTGATCGCGATCGGCACGTTGCGTCATCCCAAACGTGTTCGCTGCTCCGCGCGATGCATCTCTTCGTTCAGGGCACTTACGGTCTGTTCCAGATGACCCGATAACGCAAGAACCGCCGCTGCACGGGGCGTTGGCTTTCCCTGGTAGGCGCGATATACGGCATCCCGTAAGCTGCCCAGGGCATCCCCCAACGGCGCTGGCTTTGGTGGCTTCACCCGATCACTAAAGACGCTTGCCATCCCTTTTAGGATGGCTCTCATGTGCGCATCGAAGACCCCCTGTGCGCGGACAATCTCCTCCGGAAGTTCCGATGGGGAAAGCGGTCCCCTGTATTGCAGCAATGCGACCTGAACAAGAAAGATACTGCGCAGACGGGGCTGCCACCCCAGCAGCAGATTCCGCACCTTGAGGCTTGCAGCACGCGATCTCCCGAGCTCAAAGAGCACTGCATCGGCCTGCGCGTTGACGGCGCTGAAGTTCTGGCTCACCTTGTCACGAAGTGCACGCACCTTGCCCAGGTCGGTTCGTTGATTGCCCGGCCAGGGTGTCGCCAGCTCCGCCATCAGCTTCAGATTAGTTGCGAACAGTTCACGCATAACGACCGCCGCCGGTTTCGATCCCAGCTGATCAAACACAAGCCACATCACGATCAAGCCGAGAAAGATGCCCATGATGTTGTCTCGTGCAATGGCCAGGTTGGTTTGCGGTGAAGGCCCGCGCAGGTGCACCAGAAAAAACGCAAGGGCCATCTGCGTGCCGAAGTATGAGAGGCGCGGACTTGCCGTGATAAACCATGCCGCGACGCAGGTCACCGCAACAAACATCACCAGGAAACCTGCAAGGCTGTCCAGCATCGGCAGGATGAGCACCTGCGATCCCATGCCTAACACCACACCCCCCACAAACGCACCGGAGACACGCAAGAGCTGCTTCTGCCGCGACGATCCGACACTGCTCAAGGCCGTGACAACGACGGTGAACAGCGAAGGCCCAAGGCCCGGCCACGCTACCGCGTTCAATGTGATGTAACAAACCATCAGCGCCAGGCAGCCGCGCAAAGCAAAGCGCAAGTGGTCAGGGTTCGACCACGCATCCGCCACAAAGAACGACGGCGCAGCTGGCTGCGCAAGGTCCGGAGCGATCGTTGCTCCCTGTGGCGGAAACAGGCTGAACTGCAACAGCGTCGCTGTTTTTTCAAGCTCCACCAGGATCGGGCGCTCGGTTGCAACCGGTTGTGCAAGCGGTTCGGCCGGTGTGCTGTCTACGCCTTCCAGGCGTCTTCGCGTTTGATGGAGTTGGCGAGCCAAAGCCGACAGCCGCGGTTTCTCTTGGGGGCTGAAGCGCTCCACCTGCTCCATGGTTGCGACCAGGTCGACGATGCGCCCCACCAGCGACACTACCGTACTTTGTCGCGCAACTTCGGCCGAACCGCGTGTGGTGCTCAAAGCCAGGCGCCGCAGGCGCGACACACCTACCACCGCAAGTTGCTGCAGCTTTTCTCTCGCCTTGACATCCGCTCCGGCTTCGCCGCTTTGCTGCAGGTAGCGCACCACCGCAGAGAGCCGATCGACAAGGCCCTTGTCCAACTGCGTCGTGGTCTCAAACAACGCAAAGATCGCTTCAACCAGCAGCGTCGCCCCGATCGCCACAGCCACGCTGCCCGCAACCCACAGGTTTGAAATCACAATCGCTACCGTTGGTAGTGGAGCATCCCACGCCGGCACGGCCAGCACAATCAGGATCGTGAACGCCGACGCCGCTGCGTAATTGCTCAACACGCTCAGCGCCGTAAAGCCAACGAAGAAGCTGCCGATAACCCAAAGGAAGTGCGTCAGCGGGTAGTTGACGAACAGCATCGTGCCCGTGACGACAAAGGCCATCGACGAGCCGAACGCAAGCAACAGCGCAACAGCAGACTTCGCCGTTGCTGACGGTGACTCGCGGGGCAGCAACAAGCTGTAAAAGCCCCCCACCGCCGCCCCCGGCAGGCGAAACGTCACAATCACCAGCATGGTGACCGTCGCAGCCAGAACGTATCGCAGCGCAAGCAGGGAGCGGCCAGGGTACGGCCTCAGTTCATCGCGGAGAAACGACGGAAACCACTGAGAGAATGGCGGCGTATGCGTCTCTTGCGGTGCGGTGGGAGACCCCTTGGCGCCCGTCGTGGGACCTGGAACGACAAGGCTGCCCATGGGCTATCGCCCCGCACCCGGCAGCGGATGCACCACCGCCACAGCCGTTTGTCCGATGCGCAAGAGGTTTTGCGGCGGCGACTGAATGCGGATGCGCACCGGGTAGCGCGCCGCGAGATGTACCCAGCTCAAGGTACGGTCCACCGACGGCAGCCCAGGGGTCAGCACGCCCGCCACGCTGGGGTCCGGGGTTACGCCATACCCGATGCTTTCCACCACACCGCGCAGCGGCAGGTTCTCATGCGCCATCAGGAACACATCCGCGCTTGCCCCCGGAGCCACATGGCGCAACTGCGTTTCGCGGAAGTTCGCGATCACCCACCAACTCCGTGCGTCGATCATTGTGAACACCTGCGTCCCTGTGTGCACGTACGCGCCCAACGAAGTGGTGAGATTGGTGACATACCCATCGAACGGCGCATACACGCGGCAGTTATCGAGGTTGTAGCGTGCCAGGCGCACGGCCGCCGCGCGCTCTTCGCGCTGGTTGGTTAGCGGCGCTAGTGTTTGCACACCGTTCGCGGCCTGGTCCCGCTGTGCACGGCGCTGCTCCACATCGGCAAACGATTGCTCAAAGTGCGACTGATTGGATTGCACACGCGCTTCAGCAAGAGCGACCTGTGCCTCAGCCTGCTGCACAGCGCGCGTCCGTGTTTCTACCAGCGTGCGCGCCTGGTCTACCTGGTCCACCGTCACGAATTGCTGCGCCAACAAAGGCTCCAGGCGATGCAGGTTATCTTCCGCGTAGTGGAGGTCTGCTTCGGCGCGGCGCACCGCAGCCTGTGTCTCCGCAACGTTCGCCTGCGCTTCCGCGATGTCGGACTGCATGGCATTACGATTCGAAGCGCTGCTAAGAACGTTAGCGGCCGCGACGTGCACGCCGCTCACCTGGGAGTTGATGTAGCGACGGCGGTCTTCGATTTGACCTTCCAGTGCTGCCTGATCTGAAAGAGCCCGTTCCAACGCGTACTTATACGGCCGCTCATCGATAACAAACAGCAGTGTGCCCGCACGGACATATTCGTTGTCCTTGATGGGCAAGTCCATAATTGGTCCATCAACCTGGGGCGCCATGCCGATGAAGTTGGCGAAGACTTCGGCATCGTCGGTGCGTGGGTGCGTTACAGCACGAAGAACCGCAATGATCGCCACAAGCGCAGCTGCAAGGATCACAACACCGACAAGGATCCAGCCAAGCGGAGATGGCTTTTTGCTCCGGTTGCCATTGTCGGCTTCCTCTTGATCGTCCTCATGCTGTGCTGCAGCCTGGTGGTCCTGCGGCTTGGTCGCATCTGGTGCGTTGCCGTGTGCGTCCCCCTGGCCGCGCGGCCCGTTGTTCTGCTGCGAAGAGCTCTCTTTTTGCGCGGTTGCGTCCTCGCGTCGTGGGTCCTGGTCCGTCACGTCTTCCTCCTTTCCGGCTGCGCTATTCAAAGGCGATCAGCCAAATCACACAGGCAAACAACAGGGCCAGGCTGAAGTAAAAGATCGGCAGCAGGGGCAGACGATCCTCAATGCCCGTGCGGTTCAGAATCCAGCGCAGCACCGCGGTGAGCAGAATGCCTGTGATGATGCATGCGATCCAGCCTGGGAAGTACGATCCGAGAACGTTGAACGACGGCGCGCGCATGCAGCCTGTCAACGCGACCAGCGGCAGTAGCAAAGCGCATCGTCGTAACCTTGCCAAGCGACCCTTGAGGAAGCAGACGTTTCTCATGGCTTGGCCTTCCGTGCAGCCGACTGCAGCAGGTCGCCTGTTCGATACGCGAGATTGGCCAACTGCGTGAGCAGGCTTGTGCGCGCCGTCACATCACTGCTCAACGCCTGTGCCAGCGTGCGTTGGGCCGTTACCACGTCCACGGTGTTGCGCAGGCCCAGCTGATACGACTTCAGCGATGCGTTGTAGGAGGTCTGCGCGGCGGACAACAATGCGGTCGCCGCGTCTCTCTGGTAAAAGGCCGTTCGCAGGTTCACATACGCCGTCCACACCTGCTGTTCCACCTCATCGCGCGTCTCGTCGATATCGGCCTGCGCACGCTTCTCATCGGCATGGGCACGTGCCAGTGCAGAGGTGCGGCGGCCGCCGTCAAACAGCGTCCACTGCAGATTCAGGTTTACGTTCCACTCTTCCAAAGGTCCCGCGTACGTGTCGTTCAACAGGTCCTGTCGGCCATAGGCGCGCACCTCGCCGCCCTGCCCTTGAAACTGCAGTTGGGGCAGAAACGCTGAACGTGCACCGCGGATCTCGGCTCGCGCCGCATCGCGTGCGGCCACCCGCGCGCCAAGCTCAGGGCGTTGGGCCAGTGCTCGCTTCACATCATCCTCCGCGTTTGTGTCCAGGTGACTGGGCAACACAAGGTCAGCAAGCGATTGCACCTGCAATTTGTCGAGCGGAGACGCCCCAAGCAGCGACAGCAGATCGCCGCGAGCCACATCCACACTTCCAATAGCTGCCTGCAGCGCGAAGCCTGCCTGCGCAGCTGCAGCCTGTGCCTCCAGCGCATCCGGAAGGGTCGCCAGACCAACGGCAAGCCGTGCTTCCACGGCCCTGCGCACCGTGTCCGCGTTGTCGAAGTTCACCTGCGCGGCATCGCGTTGGCCGATGGCATCCAGCAGTGCGTAATACCGCCGCGAGGTTTCAAACAGCACATCAAGCTGCACCCGATTGAACGCCAGATTGGCCGACGACAACTGCTGCCGGGCCGCTTCAATCTCTGCGGACCGGTTGCCGAAGTCGAGCACAAGATAGTTCACCTGCAACATGGGCTGGTACAGGCCCAGGGTTTGCCGCACGAAGCTCGTGCCGAACAGCACGCCCTCGCGCGTGGTGTTGGTCATCATCACCGCGGCCAACGCCGGGAACAGATCACCGCGGGCAATGCCAAGCTGGGCTGCCTGCGCACGTGCCTGGGCCCATGCCGCCCGCGTGGAAGGATTATGCAGCTCGGCCAGATCGATCAGCTCAGGTAAAACGTACACATGGGCGGGATCGATCTTCGTGCGGGGATCCTGTTCGGCTGCGCGTGCCTGCCGCGCCGCCGCAACTGCGGGCTGTTGGAACGGCCGATCGAAACTCGGTGGCGCTTTCTGCGCAACAGCCATCGCTGTGGCGCACATCAGCAACCCGCTGGTGGCAAGGGCCGTGCACGCGCGTTTGCCGGGTTGTCGACTCTGCAACGAGGGTGTCACTTTGGACCTTAGATGTGGCGTGGCCCGTGCAAGAACAACGCATACGGCCACCCTTGCAGGCCGAATACGCGATCTCTAGAATAGCGGCTCTGCGCATTGTGGTGTTCTTGCCCTTGTTCGATGCGGGCCGGGACGGGGGTTGGCTTTTCCGGCAAAAAGGCTGAGACTGCCCCTATGGAGTCGCTGACCCTGAAGGTCAATGGGCAGGTCCACAGCGTCCGGGTGGACCCGGAAACACCGCTTCTGTATGTCTTGCAGGATGACCTGCAGCTGCGCGGGCCACGGTTTGGCTGTGGTATGGCGCAGTGTGGCGCGTGCACGGTCATCCTCGATGGGCAAACGGTGCGCTCGTGCGTGAAGCCCGTCGGCGACGTCCGTGATGCCGAGATCCTTACGTTGGATGGGCTTGGCACACCGGAAAAGCCGCATCCGCTCCAGCAGGCTTTTATCGACGAAGGCGCCGCGCAGTGTGGCTTTTGCTTGAGCGGTGTCATCCTGACGACGAAGGCCGCGCTGGACGCCAACCCTCACGCGACAGACCAGGAGATTCGCGACGCGTTGGGCGGTGTGCTGTGCCGCTGCTTTACACACACACGCATGCTGCGGGCCATCAAGAAATACGCTGACGCGAGGAGCCATGAAGCCGACGCGTCGTGACTTTCTGTTCGGGGCGGGCGCCTTGGTTGTGCGCTTCAGTTTGGCGCCGCGTTTGGCCCATGCCTCCGCGCCGGGCCAGTTCGGTACGCGTGCCTCGCACGTCGATCCCAAGGCTTTGGATTCCTGGCTGGCCATTCACGCCGATGGCAACGTCACGGCGTTCACCGGCAAATGCGACTTCGGCCAGGGCATGTTTACCGCGCAAACCCAGCTTGTTGCGGAAGAGCTCTGCGTGGCGATGAAGCGCGTGAAGCTGGTGCAATGTGACACGGCCATCACACCGGACCAGGGCAGCACTTCGGGCAGCCAGTCGACGCCCACAAACTTCAACGAGCATAACCTCGCGCTTGCCGCAGCGACCGCCAGAGCCGCCCTGCTCAAGCTGGCGGCACAACGCTTTGGCGAGCCTGTCGAACACCTCACGGCGATGGACGGCGTTGTGCAAACGCGCTCCGGACGCCAGGTGCGATACGAGGAGTTGATCGGGGGCAAGCAGTTCGAGCTCACACTCGATCCCACGGTGAAGCGCAAGCCTCAAGCCGAGTGGACCGTGCTGGGCAAGCCAGTGCCCGCGCTCGATCACCCCGCCTTGATGACCGGGCGATTCGAATACCTGCACTATGTGCGTGTGCCCGGCATGCTGCACGGGCGTGTGGTGAGGCCGCCAGGGATCGGTGCAACGCTGCTGCATGTGGATGAGCAGAGTGTGGCAAACGTGCCTGGCTTTGTTCAGGTCGTGGTGCGGAAAGACTTCGTCGGCGTTGTCGCGGAAACGCAATACGGGGCCGTGCAGGCCGCACGTCAGCTGCGCGTAACGTGGAACCCCGGCCCGAAGTTGCCTGCACAGGCGAGCTTCTTTGAAAGCCTCAAAGGACAGCCCGGCAAGGATGCACTGGAGGTCAACTCCAAAGATGTAGACGCAAATTTAGCCGCGGCGAAGCACATCGTGCAGGCACGCTACACCTACTCTTTTCAGTCGCACGGATCGTTGGGAACCTCATGCGCCGTGGCCGATGTGAAGGCAGATGGCGCCACCGTATGGTCCGCAACGCAATCCGTGTATCCCACTCGCAACTGCATCGCGATCCTGCTGAACATGCAGCCGGACAACGTGCGCGTCATCTACACGCGCGGCTCGGGCTGCTATGGCTTGAATGGTGCCGACGCCGTCAGCTTCGATGCTGCCGTGATGTCGCAGGTGGTGCGCCGGCCGGTGCGCGTGCAGTTCTCACGGCAGGACGAGATGGGATCAGAAAACTACGGCAATGCCTGCCTGGTGGAGCATACAGCCGGCCTGGACCATGATGGCCAGATCACGGTGTGGCATCGCGAAAGTTGGATCCCTGCCAAGGGCAACCGGCCCGGTGACGATCGCCCGGGCAACGTGATCTCCGGCACCCTGCTTGGATATGAGGCGGAGCCGCTGAAAGCCGGTGGCGCCGCCGAACCTGCCGGCGAGCCGCGCAATCAGAGCAACACCATACCCGGTTATATGGCGGGCTGTGTTGCGGGCAAGTGCGGCGGCAATGGTGTGGTCCGCAGCGAGCGCGTGCTGACGCATACGGTGCCCGCCCCGTTCTTCACCGGCCCGCTGCGTTCGCCGCTGCGCATCCAGAACACGTTTGCAAACGAGTGTTTTATCGATGAACTCAGCGTCCATGCGCAGATGGATCCGGTGGCGTTTCGTTTGCGTCATCTGCAGGATCCGCGACTGATCGGTGTACTGAGGGCCGCTGCGACGGCGGCGAGTTGGCAGCCGGGCAAGGCCCCGAAAACGCGCAAGCAGGAAGGTGGCGTCGTGTCAGGCCGCGGTGTAGCGTGTGTGGCGTATGAGGGCAGAAATGGCTATGCCGCCCTTGTGGCCGATGTCGACGTTGATGAAAGCACCGGTGTTGTTCATCCGCGACGTTTCGTCGTTGCGATCGATTGTGGGCCTATCTCCAATCCCGATGGCCTTCGCAACCAGATTGAAGGAGGCATCCTGCAGGGCATGAGTCGAGCACTTGTGGAGGAGGTGACGTGGGATGAACGCCGGGTGACCTCCACGGATTGGGAAACCTACGCGAGCGTGCATCTCGACTACGTGATCCCCGTTATTGAAACAGTGTTCGTCACGCCTGAAGGTGTGCCGGCCACCGGTGCGGGCGAAACCTCCATCACCGTCACCCCTTCGGCCATTGGCAATGCGATCTTCGATGCCACCGGGGCACGTCTCCGCGAGGTGCCGTTTACGCCGGCTCGCGTCCTTGCCGCCCTGCAACACGCAGCCCGGCACAACGGCGGAGGCACAGCATGAGGCAAGCCTTTGCCGCGCTTCTCCTTTGCGCAGTTGCCGCACTGCTGTTCGCCTTTGTGCGAACGCCAACCCTTGAAGCGAAGGCGCGACCGGAGGCAAACACCGCCAGCGATCGCAAGGCCTCCGTGGCAGCTTTTGAGGACATGGTGCCGGTGCTGCACCACCCGCGTTGTATGAACTGCCACATGCCCGGTGATTTTCCGCGGCAGGGCGACGATTCGCACCCTCACATCATGGATGTGAAACGAGGACCTGATGGCCATGGCGTGAATGGTGTCCGCTGCAGCACGTGCCATCAGGATCACAACCTGCCCGGTGTTCACGTGCCACCCGGCGCACCGGACTGGGGTCTGCCGCCGCCGGCAACACCGATGATCTGGCAAGGACTCAACGAAGCGCAGCTCTGCCATCTGCTGAAGGACCCGCAGCAGAACGGCCATCGCACCGTGCAGCAGATTGTGGAGCACATGCACACACCGCTGGTGCTTTGGGGTTGGCATCCAGGCGAAGGCAGAACAGCGATCCCGTACTCGCAGGAGCGCTTTCTGCAGGATGTCAGCACGTGGGAGACGCACGGCGCCGCCTGCCCCGGTGACCACAACTAGCAGGCAAACATCCCACACGCGCAGCGCCAGCACGTTGCTCCATGTACGGGTATAAAGGTTCAGTCATGCGGTGGTCGCAAAGCGATCACACGCTGGGAGCTTTGCCATGGGATCGTTGCCTTCGTTTCGCCTTGATGGACAAACCGCGCTGGTGACCGGAGCCGCTCGCGGCCTGGGCCGTGCCATCGCGCTTGCACTTGCTGAAGCCGGCGCCGACGTCGCGCTGGGCTTGCGCGACCTAGCGCAGGACGCAGGCCTCGTCGCCGAGATCGAGGCACTCGGGCGCAAGGCGCTGCCCCTGCAAATGGACATGAACAACCTCGAGCAGGTGCGGCAGGCCATTCAGAGTGTTCCCGCGCAGATGGGCAAGCTCGACATCCTGGTCAACAACACGGGCGTCGCCCCAACCAACCTCGCCTTCGACGTGACCGAAGCAGACTTCGATCGCACACTCAACATCAACCTGAAGGGCACGTTCTTCGCCTGCCAGGCCGCGGGCAAGGTAATGAAAGAGCAGGGCGGCGGACGCATCATCAACATGAGTTCGCAGGCCGGCTTCGTCGCGCTGCCCACGGAGTCGGTGTATTGCATGACCAAGGCCGGCATCGCCCACCTGACCAAGTGCCTGGCCATCGAGTGGGGGCCGTACAACATCAACGTCAACGCCGTGGCGCCCACGTTCATCCACACGCCGGGCACACAGCCCGCGCTCTCCTCGCCGGAGTTTCACGCGCAAACCGTGCAGAACATTGCCGCCCTCCATCGCATTGGCCAGCCACCTGAAGTCGCAGGCGCCGTAGTCTTCCTGGCTTCGCAAGCGGCCTCCTTGATCACAGGGCACACGCTGCTGATCGATGGCGGCTGGACAGCCGTTTAGCCCATCGCTACAAGATTCCCGGAGAAGACATGAGCCTCGAAACGCTGACCTATATGGGTCTGCCTGACTGCATCAAGCTGTCCAACGGCACCGTTGACGTCATCGCAACCACGGCGGTCGGCCCACGCATTCTGTTCTACGGGCCAACCGGCGGCAGCAACGTCCTCGCACACTTCCCGGATGCCTCCAAAGACACCGCCCTGGGCACATGGAAGCCCTACGGCGGACACCGGCTGTGGGTTTGGCCCGAGGTCTTTCCCGCGACGTACGCTCCGGACAACGATCCGGTCGAGCACACACCCGAAGGCGAGTTCGGCCTGATGCTGCGGCAGCCCGTGGACAAGGCCGGCATGGGGAAGCAGATCCGCATCACCATGGCGCCAGAGGGCAGCGCGGTACACCTGGAACAAACGGTCACCAGCCATAACCTGTGGCCGGTGGACATCGCTGCGTGGGCTATCAGCGTCGTCGAATCCGGCACGTCGATCGTGCCCCGCGTGCCATTCCAAACGCATGACGAATACGTGCCCGTCACGCAACCGGTCGCGCTGTGCGCCTTCACCGATCTCCAGGACCCGCGCTTCACCTTGGGGCTGAAGTATCTTCTGCTGCGCGGCGATCCAGCACGCGCAACCTCGCAGAAGCTTGGGCTGCGCAATAAGGAGAACTGGTGTGCGCACCTGGTCAACGACATGATGTTCGTCAAGCGCTTCACGCATGATGAGCGGGCAGACTACCCCGACTACGGCGTCAATACCGAGGTCTACACCGAAGGCCGCTTCCAGGAGCTCGAGCTCCTTGGCCCGCATCGCGTGGTCGCTAGCGGGGAGTCACTGACGCTGGTGGAGGACTGGAGCCTGTTCACCGAAGTCGCCGTGCCCACGCCGGAGGACCTGGAGCTGCTTGACGCCGCGATCGCCCCGAAAATCCGCTCCCTGTTTTAGGCCTGACGAGCGCACGCGTAAGCTGTCGGCGCCTATACCTCAACCTCAACCGGATCACGAATTTCTACCCGGTTGCGGCCAAGCTGCTTGGCCATGTAGAGTGCCATGTCCGCGTCATACAGCATGGTCTCCGGGGTTTCGCCCACCTGCGGCGTGCGGCTGCTGACGCCCACGCTGACGGTCACCCACGGGCCGGTTGCAGAGCGCTTGTGCTCCATCTTCTGCCCTTCCACCGCGCGCCGGATGTTCTCCGCGATGCGCAAGGCGCCGGGGACATCGGCGCCGGGCAGCAATACCGCAAACTCTTCCCCACCAAAGCGGGCCACCATATCGTGCCCGCGACGTGGCTGCTCTTCCAGCACGCGGGCGATCTCGCGCAGGCAGTCGTCCCCACGCTGGTGCCCGTAGGAATCGTTCAGGGCCTTGAAGCAGTCCACATCGATCATCAGCAGCGCCATGGGCCGCATGCTGCGCAGCGACCGCCGCCATTCCATATCGAAGACCTGGTCAAAGCGGCGGCGGTTGTAAAGTCCCGTCAGCCCATCACGAATCGACAACTCACTAAGCAGCGCATTGGCTTCGCGCAGTTGGCCTTCACTGCGCAGCAGCGCCTGTTGCGAGGCCGCCAGCTGCGCATGGAGGCGAGCGAGCTCACGGTAGCGTCGCTTGTCGATCGCCGCCGTTCCCAGGGTCACCAGCAACACCAGGCCCACGGTGACCAGCAGGGCCGTTTCGCCCACCGCGCTGCCGCGTGCGTTGCCCTGGATGTGCACATAGGCTGGCACGGGTGCGAGGATCACTCCCTGGGCAGCACAGGCGTGGATGACGGCCATGCCCGCACCCATGATGGCGCCTCCGGCCACGCGCATCCATTCGCCGCTGGCCGGGTCGGCGTGCTCTCCAAAGGCCATCCACACAGCAGCCAGCGTGAGCAGCACGCCGGCCAAGGCCGCCGTCGTCAGCCAGCCAGCCGAGTAGCCCGTCACGACGGTGGACCGGAGCGCCTGGACACCCACCATGTGCATGACGCCCACGCCAAGGCCGAGAAGCACACCCCCGGCCAGCAGGCGCGAGCGGTTCAGCGTCTGCCAGGCGATCAGCCGAAAACCCATCCAGGAAAAGCTGATTGCGATCAGCAGACAGATCACCACCAGCCGCAGCGAATACACCGCTTCGCTCGGCGTGGAGTCTTCCAGGGCCCCAAAGAAGTGCATGGACCACATGCCCAGGCCCAGCACCACGGCGGCGGCCGTGACCCACATGCGGCGCTTCCAGAAGCCCTGGGCGCGCTCCAGTCGCTCCGCCAGCGAGAACGCCGCGTAGGACGCCAGCATCGAGGCGGCGACCGCCATGGCTCGCATGGCGTGGGAGCTCTGGATGGTCAGTGGGTGCATGAACAAGGGGCCACGTTCACGAAGCGGGGAAATTGCCGCTCATTCTGTCCGCTTCGCTCTGATTTGATCAACGACACTCCCATAAAATGACGAAGATGACGTACTTCTCTTTATTTTCCCTGCCCCGGCATCTGCAGCTTGACCTGGCTGCCCTGGAAAAGGAGTTTTATGCGCAATCGCGCAGGTTGCACCCGGATCGCTTTGCGGCGCGCCCCCCGGCCGAACAGACCGAAGCGCTTGCCCGTTCTTCGGCACTGAACGACGCCTACCGGACGCTTCGCGACCCGATCGCCCGTACGGAATACCTGTTGGGGTTGGAAGGCGTGCAGATGGAAGAACAGTCCCGACAGGCTACGGACGCCGCGCGTGCTGCGGGAGGGGAAAAGAAGCAGATTGCCCCACCTGACCTTCTGGAAGAAGCCTTTGAGCTCAACATGCAATTAGAAGAGATGCGGTTCGCCAGGACGGCGGGCGAAAAAGATGACGCAATCGAACAAGAGTTGCAGGCTGCCCGCACGCGCTTCACAGGGATGTTGGACGACCTGCAGCGGCAACTGGAAGCACTGTGGGTCCGCTGGGATGCTGCCGAAGACGCCGACGATGCTGCCCGCCGTGCCGAAGCGAAAGACACCATGATCGCCCTCCTGAACCGCCGTTCTTACATCCGCAACCTGGTTCGCGACGTCAACGCCGCTCTTGAATAGCTTCCGTCCCGGCGGGCGTCAGGGGACGCGTACGCCGCCAAGGAGAGGCGTTTTGACCGGCGTCGCCGCGCCGACAAACTCCACCAGCCGGTTGTCGCCGTAGCTGGTCACCCAGACATTGCCGGCGGCATCCACCGCCACCGCGAAGCCTTCCGTCAGCTGCAGGTCGGCTCCCCAGCCCGTCGTCGGGGAAAACGGCGCGCCGGGGACGGGCGCCGACGTGCCGGCCAGAGACGAAATCCCGGCGCCCCGGTAGTTGGCCACCCAGGCGGTTCCCGCCCCGTCAATGGCAATCCCGGTCGGGTGGTCGAGGCCTCCGCCCGTGAAGCCGCCGCTGGAGAGAACCTGGCCGGCCGCAGAGACCAGCCCGATCGAGTCGCCAAAGTAGTTGGCCACCCAGACCGCGTTGCCGCCATCCACCGCCACCGCTGACGGTCCGTTGCCCACCACGTAGCTGGTGATGTTGCTGCCGTCGCGACCGACGCGGGATACTGTGCTTCCGCTCTGGTTGACGATCCAGCCATTGCCCAGCGAGTCCACCGCGACAGCCACGGGAAATTCGAACTGGTCAGAGGTGTAGCCGGAAGCTCCTGACTGGGGGGTCCCGGTGCTGTCCAGCAACGTCACATGGGCGTTGCCGTAGTCGACGACCCAGGCCAGGCCGCTGCGATCGAAGGCAATGGCAATCGGGAAGCTCAAACCTCCACTGCTGAACTGCGAGTTCCCCGAAAGCGCCGATCCAGCATCGTTCAGCACGGTCACCGACCCAAAGCCGTTGTTCACGGAAGAGTCGGTCTGCTCGTTCGTTACCCACATACGGTCCTGCGCGTCCACGGCGCCCCCGTAGCTCTCGCCCAGTCCGCTGCCGGTGATGCCCGAAGCCAGCACAGGCGCGCCATTGTTGCCGAACAGGCTTGCCACGCCGAAGTAGTTGGCCACCCAAACCTTGCCGGTACTGTCGATCGACAGGGCTGTCGGCCCGTTCATGCCGCCACCGGTGTACGGCACGGCCAGCATCCAGTCAGACGGGGCAACGCTCAGCCCGGGAAGGTACGCCTGGTTCTGGACTGCCATGGTGTACAGGGCCGCCACGTTGGTTCCTGCCTGATTGGCTATGTTCAACGCCGCATCCAGAGTGTTGGTCGGCGGTACCCCGTTGGCGGTGGTCTGCGTGAATAGGCTCGTGCAGGCGTTGCCGGATCCGTCCGATACGGCGCATCCGTGCAGGATATTTGCGAACGTACGCAGCTTCGAGATCGGGGCAGTGCCATTGGCCGGGAAACCCGGGCCGGGTGCCGTTCCATCCGTCGTATTGACCAGGCTGCCCAGTTCGGCAACCCCCAGGGCCAGGCCACCGGCGTTCGTCGCTGCAGCGCCCAGTTGCGCGCCTGTTGCCAGAAACGGCCTCAGCACGGAGGCGGTGGCGACTGTGGTGAGCTCGTTCAACACGTAGGTCCCGGAGGCGCCCGTCCCGTCGCAGCGGCCTGTCACGGCGATGAAAGCCACCGCGGAGTTCGCAGCCTGCATCCCGATCTGCCCGCCACGGCTGACCAGATACACGGTTGCGTCCGGTGCAGGGCATTCGTAAGTACCCGCCGCAACATGGAAGGCACCATTGGTGTCAGTACTGAGTGCGGCGGAGAGCAGCTGGGTGGGCGCGGAACCATTCCCTGCTGTTCCCGCCGCGAAAAGCTGCACGTCAGCTGCGGCAAGAGGCGTTCCCCCGACCGAAACGGTCCCGGACAGGGCTGGGCCGTTGCCCGTGCCTCCGACCGTGCCAGTGGAGCCGGTAGTGCCAGTGGAGCCGACCGTGCCAGTGGAGCCGGTAGTGCCAGTGGAGCCGGTAGTGCCAGTGGAGCCGGTAGTGCCAGTGGAGCCGGTAGTGCCAGTCGTGCCGGTTGTGCCGGTTGTGCCGGTATTGCCAGTATTGCCAGTGGAACCGGTTGTGCCGGTTGTGCCGGTTGTACCAGTGCTACCGGTCGAACCCGTGACGCCTGTGCTCCCCGTGGCGCCCGTCGACCCGGTCGTCCCCGTACTGCCAGTCGTGCCGGTACTGCCCGAAGATCCTGTGCTGCCTGTTGCGCCGGTACTACCGGTTGACCCCGTGGTGCCGGTGGAGCCCGTGGCTCCGGTTACGCCCGTCGTGCCCGTGCTACCCGTAGACCCCGTTATGCCCGTAACCCCGGTCGCACCGGTTGTGCCGGTACTCCCTGTCGTTCCGGTAGCTCCAGTTGTTCCAGTAGCTCCGGTCGTGCCGGTGGTCCCCGTCGCCCCGGTCGTGCCGGTCGTGCCGGTGCTCCCCGTGGTACCTGTAGCGCCAGTCGTCCCAGTGCTGCCCGTGGTGCCTGTGGCTCCTGTCGCTCCGGAGCTGCCCCCCGGACCAGACGGAAGAGGAACGCCCAGGCTGCCTGTCCCACATCCCGCCAGCGGCAGAACGGTGATCACACAGACCAGCATGGCAAAACGGAAACGAGCTCGCATTCTTAGGGGACCCTTGCAGGACCCTCACAGTCTACGGGCGAAGGTAACGGTACGAAACGCCCCAAAAGGGGTATACGACCGACAGCAACCTGCCGCGTTGCCTACGCCGGCAGGGACGCCGCTCGTTCAGATCGCCCGGACAGCTCCGCCGCACGTGCCTCGGCATAGGCGGCCGCCCCTAACAGCGCACACGTGTCGTCAAGAATCACCCGCACCGGAACGGTTTCCAGGATGGGCGCCATGCGGCCTTTGTCCAGGAAAGCCTGGGTAAATCGGCCGTTCGACATCACCTTCAAGGCCTTCGGCGCAATGCCGCCACCCAGGTAAATGCCCCCGGCAGACAGCAGCGTCAAGGCCAGATTGCCTGCCTTGGCGCCAAACGCCGCGGCGAAGATGTTCATCGTTTCCACGCAGATTTCGCTGGACTCCGCCTCCGCGCACGTGCCGATCACCGCGTTGGGGTCTTCGGTTGCCATGCGCTCACGCAGCCATGCGGGCTCTTCCATCTTCTGGTCGTCACGCAAGAACGCGTAAACATTGCGGATTCCCAGACCCGAAACCACGCGCTCAAAGCTGACACGGCCGTTCAGCGTGCGCCGCAGATAGTTCAACAGCGCGATCTCTCGCTCATCGCGGGGAGAAAAGTCGACGTGACCACCTTCTGAAGGGATCGGCCGGTGGCGCCGCAGCTTGCCATCCCAGACCAGCACGCACTCGCCCAGCCCCGTTCCCGCCGAGATGAGACCGCGATGCCCTACGCCGGCCGGATCGCCCTCAAGCAGCGTGTGAATCTTGTCTTTGGCCAACTCCGGGATGCCATAACCGTTGGCCTCAAGATCGTTGATCAGAAAGATGTGTTCGATCCCGAGGTTGCGCTGCAGGTCGCGCGCATCCAGCTCCCAGGGCAGGTTGGTCAGCTTCAAACGGCCGTCACGTACCGGGCCGGGGCAGCCGAAACAGGACGCAACGATCTCCTCGGCTTTTTCTGTGCCCTTGCCCAGAAATGCTTTTACTACGTCGTCCAGGCACGGGTAGTCCGCTGCGGGAAACTTCTCTTCCCGCAACTTCACCAGGTTGCCGCCTTCAAAGCTGTACAGTGCCAGGTGGACCTTGGTTCCACCGACATCACCCGCCAAAATCATCCTTCACTGCCCTTTCCTCGACCACTCAGAACGCCAAACATCGTCCCTTTGAGGCAAATCAAATCTCCAGGGTGCCCACGCGCCGGCGACCCTCCTGCGTTTCAAACAGCTCGGTGCATGACGGTAGCTTAGCCGCGGCAATCTCGTCCAGTTGCACCAGCAGCCGTCCATTCGAGGGCCGGATCAGCTGCGAGGGCAAGCGCTCCACATCGCGCGGTCCGGTGAACACCTCGGCCACGCGGTCCGTCTTGGCTGCGCCGGCAATCTCAAACACTACCTCGTGCGCCTGGTTAATGGCAGTCCACGTCAGGGTCACACGCCAGGTGTCTTTCTGCGGCACATGATTGGCAATGCACAGCCGGCCCAACTCGTTCAGCCCGTCGGTATGCGGAAACAACGACGCGGTGTGGCCGTCATCACCCATGCCCAGCAGCAGCAAATCGAACGCCGGCGATTCCGCACCCTCGAGCTTCATGGAATTCCGCAACTCGCTCTCATACCGCGATGCCGCCTCTTCCGGGTCGAGCTCACCTTCCATCCGGTGGACGTTGCCGGCCGGGATGGCCACTTGGTCCAGCAACAGCTTCTTGCACACGCCGTAGTTGGACTCAGGATGGTCCGGCGGAACACAGCGCTCGTCAACCCAATACAGCTGCAGCTTGTCCCACGGGATTGTGTTCGCGAAGCCGTGCGCGGGGTCAGCCAACAGCTTGAACGCAGCCTGCGGCGTCGATCCTCCCGAGATCGCGACCCGGGCCAGTCCACGTCGCGCGACCGCTGCTTCCACCCTGGCCGCAAAGTTACGCGCCGAGGCCAGCGCCAGGGCATTCGCATCGGGCCAGATTACATACGTCACGGTGACAGGTGCCGGCATGAAGAAAGGTGCTCAGTTCTCAGTGGTCCGTTCGCAACTCGCAATGACGTAAGCCCAGCAGCCAGGCCCAGCTCCACTGAGCACTGGGCACTGACCGCTGAGCACCTTGTTTACAGCTTGGCCCAGCTCCGGCCATCCTTCTTCAGGAGCTCATCCGCACTCTTCGGGCCCATCGTTCCGGCCTCGTAGTTCGGGAAGTCCTTCGGCGGATTCGCCTTCCACGCTTCCAGAACGGGCGTCATCAGGGCCCAGGTCGCTTCCACGCCATCGCGCTCCGCAAACAGCGTGCCGTCGCCCAGCATCGCATCCAGCAGCAAGCGCTCATAGCCGTTGGCCGAGCTCTTGCCGAAGGCATCGGCGTAGCTGAAGTGCATCTCCACCGGCTTTACGTTGGTGGTTGGGCCGGGCACCTTGGCGCCGAAGATCAGGGTGATGCCTTCGTCGGGCTGGATGCGCAGCTTCAGCACGTTCGGGCAGACTCCCGAATCGCTCGCATTGCCTTTGAACAGGTGCAGCGGCGGTTGCTTGAAGGTGACAGTCACCTCGGTGACGCGCTTGGCCAGCCGCTTGCCCGCACGGATATAAAACGGCACGCCCGCCCAGCGCCAGTTCTCGATGTTCAGCTTCATCGCCGCAAACGTTTCGGTGCCCGACTCCGGATTGACGCGATCTTCCTGGCGATAGCCAATCACCTTCTGCCCGTCCACGGTACCCGCAGCATACTGGCCGCGCGCCGTGTCTTCCACAGGGATGGGCTCGATGGCCTTCCACACCTTGAGCTTCTCGATACGCACCGCGGCTGACTCAAAGTTATCCGGTGGCTCCATCGCGACAAAGCTCAACACTTCCATCACGTGGTTCTGCAACACATCGCGCAACGCACCCGCGGTCTCGTAGAACGGTCCGCGGCCTTCAATGCCGATCGACTCCGCCGCAGTGATCTCCACGTGGTCGATGAAATTGCGATTCCACACCGGCTCGAAGATCCCATTGCCGAAGCGGAAGACCAGGATGTTTTGCACGGTCTCTTTGCCAAGGTAGTGATCGATGCGGAAGATCTGGTTTTCGCTCAATACCTTGTTGATCTCGGTGTTCAGCGTCTTCGCGCTCTCAAGGTCCACACCAAACGGCTTTTCGATGATGACATTGACCCAGCTGCCGTTGGGCGCTTGCGTCATGCCGTGCTTGGCCAGCCGCTGTGCGATGTCAGCGAAGAACTCCGGAGCGACCGCAAGATAAAACAGCCGGTTGCCCTTGGTTCCGAGCTCCTTGTCGATGTCCTCGAGGTAGCTCTTCAGCTTGTCAAAACCGGCGTCGTCGTCGAAGTTGGTCGCAAAGTACCGAACGCGATCAACGAAGGGCTTCAGCCTGGAGTCGCCGGCATCCACACCGCCGCCCTTCAGGATGCCGTCCTGCATATCCGGCGCAAATGTCGCGGAAAGATCGCGGCGCGCGACACCGACAACCGCGAAATCCTTCGGCAGCAGACCCTGCTGCTCCAGGTGAAACAGCGCGGGCAGCAGCTTGCGCTTGGTCAGATCGCCGGAAGCGCCAAAGATCACAACAACACAAGGGTCCGGCACGCGTTCATTCGTGCGAATCTCCCCGCTCACATCCTGGTCCGTCATGGACTTGCCCACTTCCGCCACTGCTGCCATACCGCTTCTCCCCATCGTGTCTGTTCGAGAAAACATCATCTCCGGCGGACCCATCACGGCGCCCAGCGGAGAGATCTGCTGTAAGGGCGCGAGCCTCAATCCTGAAGACCCGCGCCCTGATTGTTAGTCCTTTTTGACTGCATGTCCGCCAAACGCACCACGCATCACGCTCAACATGCGATCCGTCATGTTGTTCTCTTCGCGCGAACGCAGGCGGCGAATCAGCGACTCCGTAATGATCGGCGCCGACACGTTCAGGTCGATCGCCTCAAACACGGTCCAACGGCCCTCGCCCGAGTCCGGCACAAACGGTGCAATGCCGTTCAGTTCGGGGTTCTTCTGCAGCGCGTCTGCCGTGAGATCAAGCAGCCACGAGCGCACCACCGAGCCATACCGCCAGATCTGGGAGATCTGCTCGATATCGAGGTTGAGCTCCTTCTTGGCGTCCATGATCGAGAAGCCTTCGGCATAGGCCTGCATCATGCCGTACTCAATGCCGTTGTGCACCATCTTGACGAAGTGCCCTGCGCCGGCCGGCCCCGTGCGTCCCCAGCCCTTGTCAGGCGCAGGTGCCAGCGTTTCGAAGATCGGCTTCAAACCATTCACCACATCTTCATCGCCGCCAACCATCATCGAGTAGCCCTCGGTGATGCCCCAGATGCCGCCCGAGGTGCCAACATCGACGAACTCATAGCCTTCCTTTTTCAGCTCGTCATGGCGGCGCATCGAATCCTTGTAGTTCGAGTTGCCGCCGTCGATGAAGATGTCGCCCTTGTTCATCAGCGGCTTCAGCTTGGCGATGGTCTGATCGACCGGATCGCCCGCGGGCACCATGATCCACACTGCACGGGGCGACTGGGTCAGGTTCTTGACCATGTCTTCCAGCGTGCCGGTACCCACGGAGCCAGCGTCGTTCAACCGCTTCACGGCATCGGCGTTGAAGTCAAAACCCACTACCTTGTGCCCGGCCTTGTGCAGACGCTCAGCCATATTGCCGCCCATCTTGCCGAGCCCGATCATTCCAAGTTCCATCACTTCACCTCATCCCAAGCTCAAAGGTTCAAACGTGCAACTCTACGAGCTTAAACCCCAAGATCAACCTCGCCATCAACAAGGCCGCGAAAACGCGACCCAACATTTGTAGCGCCCGTTAGCGCGACGCCCCGGCATACGGCTGCACCGTCATAGAGTTCTCACTCTCTGGGTAATCCGCGTCGTTGGTCAGGTCCTGCCACTTGTCCAGCGACTCGCCCCACTCCTTCAAGTGGTTGCGATACCGCTGTAGCGCGAGTTTCCCTAGCAGTAGATGCTTGGGCGGTTCCGGCGCGCTGATCGCCTCCACCACAGCCTCGATCGCTCGCTGCGGATCACCCGCCTGCTTGCCGGCCTGCGTCTTGAAGTACTCCCGCGTCTTGCCTACCGTGGTCTCGTAGTCAGGCAGACGAAGGCTGGCTTCCTTGCCAGAACGCCCCAGGAAGTCCGTGCGGAACGGCCCCGGTTCCACCACCATCACCTTGACGCCGAGTGGCGCCATCTCGGCATACAGCGCTTCGCTCAGCCCTTCGACGGCGAACTTGGTCGCGTTGTAGAAGCCCCATCCAGGCGACCCAATCAGCCCGCCGATCGAGGAGAAGTTGATGATGGCGCCCGAACGACGCTCGCGGAAGTGCGGCAGAAACGACTTTGTCAGGTTCACCAGGCCGAAGACGTTGGTCTCAAACATCGGCATATATTCGTCTTCCTGCACCTCTTCCACCGCTCCACAGACGCCGTAGCCGGCGTTATTCACCAGCACATCCACACCGCCCGTGTGGGCAATCGCGTCAGCCACGGCATGCGCGATGGAATCCTTGCTGGTCACATCCAGAGGCAGGGTAACCATGCCCGCGTAGCTCGTCGTCAGGTCTCGCAGATCGTCCACATTGCGCGCGGTCGCGACCACCGTTGCGCCCAAACCGTGCAGGTACTCAGCCATCAGCCGCCCAAAGCCGCTGGAGGCTCCTGTGATGAACCAGGTCTTTCCATTCTGTGCACTGCCCGCCAAATTCGCCATGCGCTATGGGATGTCGATTCCGGCCATGGCGATGCTACGAGCCGCGCAGCGTGGGTGCCCGCAGACGCCCGCAAGGGTTTCCGGGCCTAACCAGAGGTAACCAAAGCGCCGCGAACCTGGGTTGTTCCCTTGGTAAGTACTGGTAACGGACACCGCCGAAGGAACCACAGTGATCTTGTTGACGCGCGGAAGCCGCCCTATCTTCGACTTACTTCACCCGCACCGGGCGAAGGACACATCGCTTCGGAGATCGACCCATGAACACCTTTTCGTTTGCGCGCAAGCTCCTGGTTGGCGCACTCTGCACCGCCGCTTCCGCCCTCACCGCTTCCGCCACGACCATCTACGACGTCAAGCTGGTGAACAGCGGCGTCTCCGACATCGCCCCCACGGTGACCATCGCCGGCAAGACAATCAACAACGTCTACATCGGCCCGTACACCATCGCCGTCG
Organism: Granulicella sp.; assembly: GCA_965198515.1. GTDB lineage: Bacteria > Acidobacteriota > Terriglobia > Terriglobales > Acidobacteriaceae > Granulicella. The sequence continues at coordinate 252,880 of CBDAPO010000006.1, forward strand.
ATGGCTACAATCTTTCGGCCATGTGCATTGACTTCAGCATCGCCAGCCACGTGGGTGACTCGTACACGGCCTATGCCACGGGCGTTGGCAGCTCCAACCTGTCCAACACCTATGCCCCGGCTGACGGCCAGGAGTACGAAGAGGAGGCTTACCTCTTCAGCCAGATCACCAAGGCCGGCGTCAGCGGCAGCACACGCACCTCGATCCAGGAAGCGGCCTGGGACATCATGGCGTATGGCATCACGGGCAGCGGCTATAAGACCACACTGAACAGCACGAGCTCCAGCCTGAAGACCAACACCAACACCACCGCCGTCGAAAGCTACATTGACCTGGCCCTGGCGAACTACAGCAGCTATGCCAACATCGGCTACTACATCGTCTCGGACACCACCAAGAACGGCGAGCAGGAGTTCCTCACCTTCGCGGGAACGCCGACCAGCACCTCGGTCACGCCGGAGCCCTCTAGCCTGATGCTGATGCTTGCCCCCAGCCTGCTTGCCGGTGTGGAAGCGGTTCGTCGCCGCAAGCTTGGCGCAGCGTTGCTAGGCTAAACGGCATCCGCACACACACTCTCCCGGCGATGTGTTCGGCGCGGTGAGGCGAGCGCAACGGCTCCCTCACCGCCCGGAACGTACACTTCAGCACCGTCCGGGTGTTCCAGTTTCAGCGCAAGTCACTTACTGCATTGCCTTGCCCCGGTCCGTGCGGACATAGCTTTGCCGGGCACGCACCGTAACATCCTTCGCTTTCACCTCTGGATGGCTCGCGAAAAACGCGGGGCTCAATCCCACCTTCAACCGGCACACCGTACCGTCAGGCTTTGCGGTCGAAGGACGGTACCCCAGCGTGTACCGCGCCCGCAGGCTGTCCAGCAGGGACGAGAACCTGGCCGGGGCATCCGCAGCCGTGGCATACACCACCGGGCCGCCGGTCTGTTCGGCGAAGCGCTCAGCATCACCAAAGCGTCCGCTGCCGCGCAATCCGCTCCGCTCAAGCAACACACTCACCACGGCATCCGATTGCAGCAGCGCCTCGCTGGCCTGGGCTTGCGAATGCAGGGACGCCGGTGCTTTCCTGGCGAGTCCGCGCTGTGTGTCCTGGTCGTTCGCGCTGCCGTCGGTGACCCACACCTGCACCCGGCGCGCCTCGCGCACGTGGCTGCTTGCCGAGACCTGCGCCGCTTGCCACATGTCTTCAAACACGAAGGTGGGCTCATGCTCGTCATAGCTCGCCGAGGCTGCGTCCAGGCCTTCCACGGCAGACATGCGGTCCCGGGTAAAACGCTGTTCCAGCCTGGCGTGGGAAGAAAACGTCATCACCGCCACCTCGTCCTCAGGCCGCAGATGGCGCAGTACATCGGCGGCCCCGCCGGCAAGGTGCTGCAACACCGGATGCACGGTGTCGGTCAGGTCGAAGAGAAACACCAGCGACAACGGCAAAAGGTCCTGGCTCACACTGGAGACCTTCTGCGCTTCCCCATCTTCGGTCAGCTCGAAATCTGCAGCCCCTAAACCCGTCACCGGCTTGCCTGTCTTGCGCCACTCCACTGCCGCGTCCACCAGCACCAACTGCGCGCTGACGTGAAGCGTCATCGAGTCTCCGTCAGGCGCCTGGGCGAGTGACACTACCTGAGCAGAGACCAGCGCGAAACAAAGCAGCGCGCCGCGGCAGCAAAGGGCCCGGGCTACGGATCCGCAACGCCACAAACCAGCTCCGGCAAGGCACAGGTAAGATCGCACGCAGCGGTCCCCTCAAGGACTCGTTTCGGAGGCTAACACCTTGCGCTTGCCCGCTGTTCTGGTCCTTGCCCTTGTTGCCGCACCCACCGCGCTTGCCGCCCAGCAAACCCCGGCGCCGCCGCCCGTGGCCCGCCCAACGGCACAGGCATATCCCACGCGCGACCCGCATACGCCCGGCTACGTCCAGGCCACGCAGCTGCCCGACGGCGAAAACGCCCCGCCTGACAAGAACGGCAACTTCATCCTTGGCCCGACACATCCGCCGGCCGTCGAGTCGCAAGAACATCCCGGCGTCGCGCGCGGCAAAATTGTCGAGTTCACGATGAGCTCGGCTGACAGCAAGCTGTATCCCGGCATCGCTCGCGACCCTGGCACGTTCGGCACGCCTGACCCGCACGATCCCGCCACGCTGGTCGTCACCACGAGCCACCCCGCGCCCTACACGCGACACGTTGCCGTCTACGTGCCGGCAGACTACAAGCCCGGCACCGCGGCGCCGTTCCTCGTCGGCGCTGACGGCCCTGACCGCCTGCTCTTCACCGTGCTCGACAACCTCATCGCCGAGCACAAGGTGCCTCCCATGGTCGCGATCTCCATCAGCAACGGCGGTGGCGATGCCCAGGGCAGCGAACGCGGCCTTGAGTACGACACGGTGTCCGGCCGCTATGCCGAGTTCGTCGAGACCGAAGTGCTGCCCCGCGTTGAACGCGAGGCGCACGTCACCCTGACCCACAACCCCGACGCACGCGCTGCCATGGGCGGCAGTTCCGGCGGCGCCGTCTCGCTGATCATGGCCTGGTATCACCCCGAGTGGTACCACCGCGTGCTCGCCTATTCCGGCACCTGGATCAACCAGCAGTGGCCGCACAATCCCGCCACGCCGCATGGCGCCTGGGGCTTCGCCGAAACACTCATCCCCGGCGCGCCGCGCAAGCCTTTGCGCCTCTGGATGGAGGTGGGCGACCGCGACCTGCTAAACCCCAACGTCATGCGCGACAACATGCACGATTGGGTGCTCGCCAACGAAGACATGGCTAAAGCGCTGGCAGCCAAGGGCTACCCCTACCAGTTCGTCTTCGCCCAAAACGCCGGCCACGTCGACCACGCCACCAAGGCGCAAACCCTGCCCGAAGCCCTGGAATGGCTCTGGCACGACTACCCCAGATAGCACCGCAGAACTTGGGGTACACGGCGCCCCCCACGGCGCCTCTTCGGTCGCCACTACAACACGCGTCGCCTTTTGATTTGTCATTCCCGGAGGGAATCTGCGTTCCGTCCGGATGCCACAACGTCTCTGGGCTGTTATCGGGACCGGCGTTCTGCAGCAAAGGCAGTGTTACGCGCGCAACTCGCGAACGCCGTTCTCGCCCGCCACCAACGCCAGCGTCGCCATGCCGAGAAACAACCCATGTTCCACCACGCCCACGATGTTGCGGATCTCCGCCGCGGTCTCTTCGGGGTCTTCGATGACCCCACAGTGGCAGTCCAGGATGACGTTGCCTTCGTCGGTGATCCACGGCCCATTGCCGTTGCGCGCGGGGCGCAATGTTGGGTGCAGCCCCAGGTCCTCCAGCCGCCGCGTCACGAGCGGCAACGCCAACTGGATGACCTCCACCGGAAGTGGAAACTTCCCCAGCTTCTCCACCACCTTCGTCTCATCGGCCACGACGATGAACTCCCGCGCAGCAGACGCCACAATCTTTTCTCGCAGATGCGCGCCGCCACCGCCTTTAATCAAATTCAGCCCAATGCCAGGCCCGGCGCAGACCTCATCGGCGCCATCGACGTTCACATCCAGCACCGGTGTCTCATCGAAGTTCGTAATCGGTATCCCCAGCTGCAGCGCTAAGTCACGGCTTGCGTCGGAGGTCGCAATGCCCTGGATGCGTAGCCCCCCGGCGACGGCCTTGCCCAGCTCCCGGATAAACAACGTGGCAGTGGACCCCGTGCCCAGCCCCACATTCATGCCATCGGAGATGAACTCCACGGCCCGCTTCGCCGCTAACAGCTTCGCTTCGTCCTGCGTCATAGCTGCCATCTTGCCATGTTCCCGTGAAGTTTGGCGCGCGCAGCCATGAGAGCCCACCGGAGGCAAGGCTAGTCCCAGCCCCAGCGCACAAATACGGCATGGGCCTGTGGCGTTTGCAGAAAGCGGAGAAACGCCCCGGCCGCTGCCCTTTGTGTGGACCGCGCCGCGATGGCCGCTGGTGTGCCACGGCTGACTTCCTCATCGCGGGGCAGCCGAACGATCACCGTGCTCTCCGGTAAACGCGCTCCCCATGAGACAAACGTGATCCATGCATCCAGCTCTGGCCTGGTCTTCCAGGCGGCGATGGCCTGCCCGCTGTCGTCCACTTCGGCCGCGATGTTGGCCTGAATCGCCCCGATCAGGTGCTGGCGGCCGGCGATGTCCTCCCACGCGCCGAGCTGGCCCGCCCCTGCAACGTCCAGGATCTTCATCCCAGGGCGTGCCAGATCGCGGAAGCTCCGAATGTGCTTCGGATTGCCGGACCGCACCAGGATGCCGAACGACCTCGACCCAAGTTCTACCCGCGAGGCCGGAAGCAGGAAGTGGCCGTGCTCCTGGTCAAACTGCGTCAGCATGTACTCGGCGCCGCCGTACACCACATCCGCGTCGGCCGTCGCGCGCCCCAGCCACTTCTCCACGGGCCCTGCGGTCACCTCCACGGGAATCTGCGATCCCTGCGTAAACAGGCGCGCACACTCCTTGATGGGCTGGGAAGGCCCACCTGGCCCGTAAACATGCAGGGTCTGCCCAGCCGCACCTTGCACGGCAACAAAGCCCACGACCAGCATCCATCGCTTCCACAAAGTGACTCTCCCGTCCAAAGAAAAAGGGACCGAAGCACAAGCTTCGATCCCCCTTTTGTCTTGCATGTCCGGCTGCCTACTTCTTGACCAGCCCCTTGGCCGCGCTCACCACGTGATCCACGGTGAAGCCCAGCTTCTCCATCGCAATCGGCCCCGGTGCGGAAGCGCCAAAGCGATCCAGACCGATCGCAACACCATTGCCGGCGATGTACTTGTACCAGCCCATCGTCGCACCGGCTTCCACGGTCACCTTGGGGATGTCGCGCGGGAAGATCGACGCCTTGTATTCGTCGCTCTGCTCGTCAAAGATCCTGAAGCTCGGCATGGAAACGATGGTCGCGTTGATGCCCTCATTCTTCAGCTGGACACCAGCCTTCATGATGAGCTCGACCTCAGACCCGGTGGCCACCAGGATGACGTCTTTGCCGAAGCTTTCGAGCACATACGCGCCCTTGCGTGCGCCCTCGAAGACCTTGTACTTATCCGCATCGAGCACCGGCAGGTCCTGCCGCGAGAGCGCCATAAAGCTTGCGCTCTTGCGCTCCACCATCAGGCCCCAGCAGGCTGAGGTTTCGTTCGCGTCGGCCGGGCGGAAGTCGGTGAGTTGCGGGATGCAACGCAGGGCCATCAAGTGCTCAACAGGCTGGTGCGTCGGGCCATCTTCACCCAGGCCGATCGAGTCATGCGTGAAGATGTACATCGAGTGCGAGCTTTGCAGCGCGCCCATGCGCAGCGCAGAGCGGCAGTAGTCCGAGAAGGTAAAGAAGGTGGAGCCGAACGGCAACACGCCACCATGGGCCGCCATGCCGTTCACCGCCGCCATCATGCCGAACTCACGCACGCCGAAGAAGATGTTCTTGCCCTTCGGATCCCGCCGGAAGTTCTCGGAGTCCTTGAAGATGGTCTTCGTGGAAGAGGTGAGGTCAGCCGCGCCGCCAATCAGCTCCGGCATGATCTTGCCCAACGCTTCGAGCACAACCTGGCCGGCGTTCCGCGTGGCCACCTTCTTTTCGGTGGGGAACTTCGGCAGCGTCTTCTGCCAGTCGTCCGGCAGCCGCATTTCCGTGGTGCGGGTGTACTGCGCTGCGAGCTCCGGGAAGTCTTTCTTGTACGCCTCGAAGCGGTTGTGCCACGCAGCCTGCTCATGCTTGCCCTTTTCGATTGCCTGGCGCCAGTTGGCGACAGCCTGCTCGGGCAAATCGAAGCTCTTGTTCGGGTCGAAACCGAAGAACTCCTTGGTCGACTTCACGCCGTCCGGTCCCAGTGCCTCACCGTGCACAGCCTTGGTGCCCGCACGCGGCGCGCCGTAACCGATCACCGTCCGCACGCGGATCAGCGAGGGCTTGGTGCGCTCCATCTTGGCGGCTTCGATCGCCTTGTTGAGCTCTTCGAGGTCATTGCCATCGGAAACGTACTGCACGTGCCAGTCGTAGGCATGAAAGCGCTCGGTGACATCCTCGGTGTAGCTCAGGTCCGTGGGACCGTCGAGCGAGATGAGGTTGTCGTCGTACAGCACGATCAGTTTGCCCAACTGCAGCGTACCGGCCAGCGATGACGACTCGTGCGAGATGCCTTCCATCAGGTCGCCATCACCGCACAGAACGTAGGTGTAGTGATCCACGATCTTGTAGTGATCGTTGTTGTAGATCGCACCCAGGTGCTTTTCGGCAATGGCCAGGCCGACAGCCTCGGCAAAGCCCTGCCCCAGCGGACCGGTCGTGACCTCAACGCCCGGCGTCTCACCGTACTCCGGATGCCCCGGGGTATGCGATCCCCACTGCCGGAACTGCTTCAGCTGATCTAAAGGCAAGTCGTACCCAGTCAAATGCAGCACGCCATACAGCAGCGCCGAGGCATGACCGTTCGACAGGATGAAGCGATCCCGGTCCGACCACAACGGGTCGGTGGGGTTGTACTTCATGAACTTGTGGTACAGCAGGTACGCGATCGGCGCGCAACCGAGCGGCGCACCGGGGTGACCGCTGTTGGCAGCCTGGACCTGGTCAACCGCCAGGATGCGGAGTGTATTGATAGAAAGCTGGTCGAGGTCCTGACCGCTCAAAGGTTCCTTTTCCATAACGGGGGAGGTCTGCTGATCGCTCATGCGAGTGTCGGATCCTTCACTTGGGAGTGCGGGGCGCCACAGCGGGGTCGTCTGTTGCCGTGGCGGAAAGAAATGTTGTCCGCGTTTGCTAGTGTACAGCGCGATGCCAAGGCGAGAGGATCACCGTGGGCCGCCGCGCTTCGCGGGTACTCGCGACGCCCTTGCCGAAGATTCTAGTCGGCAGGGTTCGAGGTAAACAGCTCCGCATAACGCGTCTTCAGGATTTGGTAACACTCACAGGAGCGCTGCTCCAGCGTTTCCCGGTTGGCGATGCGCAGCCCGCCGCGGCGACCTTCCACCGCACCCGCCCGCGCCAGGTCGCTGGCCACCTCGGCCACCGTGGTGCGCCGCGTGCCCAGCATGACAGACATGAACTCCTGGGTCATGGGCAGGTTGTCGTCCTGAATGCGATCCGACACCATCAGCAGCCAACGGCTGAAGCGAGCTTCGGCCCGGTGCAGACGATTGCAGGCCAGGATCTGGTTGGCAACGTTGATCTGGTGCTGCACGTATTCCAGCACAACCTGGCGCGACTCGGGGCATTCATTGAACTCGCGCTGCATCACCGGCAGGGGAATCCGGTACCCCGCGCCCTGCACCTGCATGGTGCAGTCGCCCTCCGTGGGATGAGGGCCCAGCAGGTACACCCAACCGACCAGCCCCTCGTTGCCCTCGGTGGAGAGCTCCACCGAGGTGCCCTTTTCGGAGTTAAAGACCACCGAAGCGATTCCGGAGGTCAGGAAATACACATACCGGGGACGTTGATCCCGGGAAAACAGGGATGCACCGAGCGGCAGGTCAACTTTGGTTGAGGCCTCGAGGAGCCGTTCGGCACACCCCGGCTGTACCGCGTTGAGAAGTCGGTTTCCAGTTTTTCCCGGCTGCATGTTCGTCATGTACGGCTTCCAGAGTCAGCGTTCCCGCCCATCTCGTCAAGCCGGATCACCGATCCGCCGCCAGCCGGTCAGCGATTCTCCGCCGTCAACCGGCCGATGCCCCGGGAACCGTTGGGGAACCTAGCCCTTCAATCGCTCCACACCGTCCGCCTGCGGGCCCTTTTCTCCCTGGACAATGTTGAACACCACTTCATCGCCTTCTGCGAGCGACTTATACCCATCCGCCTGGATGCTGCTGAAATGCACAAACACATCCGGTCCCCCATCGTGGGAGAGAAATCCATAGCCCTTTGCGTTGTTGAACCAGGCGACTTTACCTTTAAGACGATCCATAAATCGTTACTCCTCATTAAGTAAAACGAGATTAGGTGCCCCGCGGGCACGCGTCTGTTCGGTAGGGGACAGAAGTCACACAATTCCACTTTTGTGTGATAAGGGCCGGGGAGGCCCTACTTGCGCGGAGCTCCAGGGGCGGTGGGCGATGCACTGGCCGCAGGCCTGGTACTCTCACCCGCTGAACGCGCGGGTGCCGGCCTCCCGGGGGCTGCTCCGCCCTGGCGTGGGTTCTGTTCCCGTGGTCCAACGCCGCCAGCAGGACGGTGGAGACTTTCGGCTTCCGCCGGTGAGGGGAGCGGGCGGCCCGGATCGGTTCGCTCCATCGCCTGGCGCTGCTCGTCAAAGCTCGGCCGGGCACCGGGAGCGGGCTGGGTGTGCACGAAGGCAGGTCGCGCAGGAGCCTGCCCGAGGCTCCCGGCGGAGGTACTGTGCGATGCGGCCGCGCCGGCAAAGGTCCGGTGCTCGTTCCCGGGCGGCACGGCGCGGGCAGGCCCGCTGACCACCATCCAGCGCTCCGGCGAAACCGTGGGGTGCGCCAGGATGGGCGCCTGGGCGAGCAGACTGGCCGGAAGTTGCAGCTGATTGTGAGCCACAGGCTGCCCGCCGGCGAAGCTGGCCTGCGACATCGCCACGGTCCCTGCAACCCGGTTGGCGTACACCCGAGTTGTGGCCGCGCCAGGATCGCCGTTGAACACATCCACAGCCCGCTGCCGGTAGAAGGCCCGCGCCTCGGCCAGATTCGGGTTGTACAGGTTGCTGGCGTTCACCCGGTTCAGGTAGCCGGTGGTGCCGCGGTACCAGGGTTGGTAGGGCTCACGCGGACCCAGCGGAAACCACGCGGCAACGCCGGAGCCAGGCGCGTAGCCCAGCGAACTGGCAAACTGCCGCCCACCCACGAACGTGACCAGCGCCGGCGCGTAAACCGGGCGCAGCCCACGCACGCCGGGGATCCAGCCCCAACGTCCGTCGATGAGGGCCCAACGGCCATAGTGGAACGGCGCAAAGCCCCAGGGCTCGTTGCCGACCCAGGTCCATCCCCAGGGGGCCACCCAGCGCCAGCGCCCATCGCAATAGGGCCGCCATCCCACTGCCACCGTTGGAAACCAAACCGGGCCATAGTCGAGATCGCCGTTCCAACTGCCATACGAGGCCAGGTCCGCGCTGCCGGTGGTGTCCGGGTTCAGGTATTCGCTTGCAGCCTGCGTGCCGCTGCTGAAGGCGCTGTCGCGGCCTTCGGCAAAAGCGTCCAGGGCATCACCGGGCGATTGCGCAATGGGTTCGACGTAGGCACCCTGTTCGGTATCGGGATTCCCCGCATGCACCCGCACGCGGTCACCTGCGTTGAGCTGCTGGCCGAGGCCAGGGCCGTCGATCTGTACCTGCCCGCTGAGCACGGTGACCATGGTGGTGTGCGCCGCAGCGTCTTCGTCCACGCGGAGATCGCCCGGCTGCAACACCGTGATCGCTGCCTCAGGGCTGTCGACCTCCAGCACGCTTCCTGTGGGGATGTCGTATGAGTGCAGGCGCATGGACCCCCCGGCGATCCCAAACTGGGCCAACTGGTCCGTCATCGCCGTTACGGTCAGGTCCGTGCCGCCGCCAAGCCGCAACGCGATCTGGCCGGCCTGCAGCTCCGCCGCTGCCGAGGTGTCCGTGTAGAGCCGGTCGCCGGAGGTCAGCACCTGGTTCAGTTCGGCAGGGGTAAACGTGTTCACACTGGCGGGCTCCGCAGACACATTGCCCTGCAGGACGCTCAAGCGCACCACGCGCGACGGAGGATCTGCGATTGCAGTCGCAGGCGCGGTCAGGGAAGGTAAACCCTGCGGCGTTGCCGGAAGCTCTGCGGGATCGATGGCCGAGTCTTCGGGAACCTGTGCCCACGCGCCGCAGGCCAGGCAAAGCAGGCCGAGGACGGCCAGTGTCCGCAGCAGGCCGAGGACGGCCAGTGTTCGCAGCCGGTCACCCTTGGCCCATCGTCCCGCCGCTGCTCGCACGCTTTGCATCTGTTCCGCCTCGGGCCGCATGATGCGGCACGCTTTAGTCTCCTTCGACCCCTGAAGGTCAGACGCTTTACGCCCGGAAAAGCTGCGTCACGCCGATTCGCCTGAAAGGCTTATCGGCAGCTCGGAACAAAACTTGAACGAAATCTTCTGTGCAATCGTATTCTTCGTTGCATCGCCGTCCTTTGAGGTGCCTATGTCTTCTCGCGTTCATCCCTATCGCCTGCCCGCCTTCGCGCTTGTGTGCAGCATGCTGGCCCTTACGGGCTGCATCAAGACGCACAAAAACTCCAACGGCACGGACAATGTCGACATCGGCACGCCCTTCGGCTCCATGCACGTGAAGACCGATGACAAGGCCGCAAGCGCCCAGACCGGCCTGACCCCTTACCCCGGCGCGACGCTGGTGAAGAAGGACGGCGACGACAGCGGCGCCGCAGACGTCAGCATGAACTTCGGCGGCTTCCACCTCGGCGTGCATGCCGTCGATCTCCATACGACCGACCCGGAAGACAAGGTTGTTGACTTCTACAAGAAGGACATGGCGCGCTACGGCGCGGTGCTCACCTGTCGCGGGCACCAGCCGGTCGGCACCCCGGTGCGCACCGGCGAGGGCCTGACCTGCGGCTCCGTGAAGAATGAATATCATGTGGGCGACAGCGACAGCGACCACATCGAACTTAGGGCAGGCTCAGAAAAACATCAGCACATCGTCGGCGTCCACCCGGCAGATGGCGGCACACGCATCGGGCTGGTGGCCCTTGACCTCCCTTCCGGGTTCAGCCATCACGACGCTTCAGAACGCGAGTAGGACGCCCGCGGCCGAGCCGCCGAATTGCCCTGCAGCACCGGCTCCGGTAGCCTCAATGCAGGTGAACGAACGTCCCTGCATCCGCTGCCAACACCCTGTCCTCCTGGAGGACGGGCACCTTGTGTACTGCAGCTATTGCGGCGCGCCCCAGATTTTTCTCTCCGAAGAGCTCCAGGCCGAGATTTCCGAAGAAGCACGCGCCTTTCAGGAACGCAACGCCCCGCAGGCAGCGGGCGCTGGAGCCGAGGGTGCCCAGCCGGCACCACGCCGCTGGGTAAGCGGCGCCTCGTCTGCGCAGCAACCCTGGTCGCGGGCCGTACAGGTTTCGTTGTTCAGCGCCGCAGTCACACTTGGGCTCGGGCTGCTGAGCATCGTCTTCGCGCCAACCAGCTTCTTGATGTTTCTTTGGGTGGTCGCCGCGCCTATTCTCACGGTCACGCTGTACAACGCGCGCACCCTGGGCGATGCGTCGGCGACTTCAGGCTTTGCCGCCAAGATCGGCCTGCTCACGGGCCTTCTGGTCACCGTTGCCTGCGCGGCCGTTGTCACGCTGCGCCTGGTGCTCCTACGGTTTGTGTTCCACAGCCCTGCCGGGATCGACTCCTACCTCGCCGACACCTTTGCCCAACAGCGCGTTCTGCTGACGCAGCGCATGGGCGCAAGTGCGCAGCCCACCATCGACATGTTCACCATCCCCGAGTTTCGCGTGGGCCTGCTGCTCACCGTGGTGGCGGCCAGCACGGCCATCTACCTGTGCCTTTCTACCGTGGCCGCGGGGCTGGCCGGCATCCTGTTTCGGCGCCGTACAAACGTTTAGCGCACATCCCGCACTGCTATCATCATGCTCACCATGAGCGACACCGCCCAGGCCGGGAGCGACGCCGGCCTCCCCAACACCAAGCCCGCCTCCAGCGCCCCACAGCTTCGCGAAAAGGGTCGCCTGCTTTCTGCTTCCGAGATTGACCGTACCCTGGTGCGGCTTGCGCATGAGATCGTCGAGCGCAATCACGGCGCCAACAACCTCGGCCTGGTCGGCATCAAGCGGCGCGGCGTGCCCATTGCGCAACGCCTCGCCAAGACGATCCAGTCCATTGAGGGCCACACCGTGGAAACCGGCGTGCTGGACATCAGCTTCTACCGGGACGATCTGTCCACGCGCGACGTGCGCCCCGTCGTCGAAAAAGGCGACATCGGCTTTGCGATTGAAGGCCGCGACATCATCCTGATGGATGATGTGCTGTACACCGGCCGCACCATCCGCGCGGCGCTTGATGCGTTGTTTGACCACGGTCGTCCCAAGTCGGTGCAGCTGCTGGTGCTGATCGACCGCGGGCACCGTGAACTGCCCATCCAGGCCCAGTATGTCGGCCGCACCGTGCCGACATCACGCCGCGAGATCATCGAGGTGAAGCTCCGCGAGGTCGACAACGACGAGCAGGTGCTGCTGGTGGAGCTCGTCGACGGCTAGCAACGTCATCTGGACCGCGCGACCCTAGTTCAGCCGGGCAATGTTCAGACGACCCCAACGGTCATCGACGTGAACGGCGGACCCTTCGTCCAGCTGCATCCGTTTGGCCAGCCACTCCGGCAGAAACACCACAAGCCGCCCATCCTCTTCAAACGAGGTGGCGTTGGCCACAAGGCGCAGGCGATCGCCCCCCGCGTTCATCGGCACGCGCAGGACCAGCCGGTCGCCCCGGCGCTCCACAGGACCTTCGAGCGAAACATAATCGTTCAAGTGCATGCGGAACGTTGTAGGTATGCGCAATAACGACACGCCATCCCACAACGGCGTTACGCCTTCTGCGGTTCGTCCAGGAGGCTTTGCAGTGACTTCTGTGCGGCCGTCAGGACTGCGTCCACCTCGGTTGCGCCATGAGCTGCGGAAACAAACGCCGCCTCGTACTGGCTGGGCGGAAGCCAGATGCCACGTTGCAGCATGCTGCGGTGAAACTGCGCAAAGCGCGCCGTGTCAGACGTGCTTGCACCGGCAAAGTCGTGCACCGGCAAGCTCGTGAAGAACCACGTGAACATGCTGCCGACACGGTTGGTCTGCAGGGGGATGCCCAGTGCCGCGGCCGCGGCGGCCACACCGTCAGCCATCGCCGCCGTGGTCTGCTCCAGCTTCGGGTACACCTCGTCGGCGTGCTCCAGCAGGTGGGAAAGGGTCGCGATCCCGGCAGCCATGGCCAGCGGGTTGCCGCTCAATGTCCCGGCCTGGTACACCGGGCCGAGCGGCGCAAGCTGGTCCATGATCTCCGCCCGGCCACCAAACGCGCCTACTGGCAGGCCCCCGCCGAGGATCTTGCCGAGCGTGGTGAGATCGGGCCAGGCAGGTGCCAGGCCATCACCACCCAGCTCGTCCTGGTACAGCACCTGCGCCCCCCCGGGCGAGAGCCGAAAGCCGGTCATTACCTCGTCGAAGATCAGCAGCGCGCCGTGTTTCCACGTCAGCTCGCGCAGGCCGCGCAGGAAGCCGGGTGCCGGCAGCACCGTCCCCGCGTTGCCCACAACGGGTTCAAGAATGATGCAGGCGATCTGGTCCGGATGATTGGCAAACGCAGCTTCTACCGCGGCGAGGTCGTTGTAGGGCAGCGCCAGCGTGTGCATCGCCGTTTCCGGCGGCACACCGGCCGAGCCAGGAATGCCAAACGTCGCCACACCGGAGCCTGCTTTGACCAGCAAGGCGTCCGCGTGGCCGTGGTAGCAGCCCTCAAACTTGATCACAAACGGCCGGCCCGTAAAGCCGCGCGCCAACCGGATGGCCGACATGCAGGCCTCCGTGCCAGAGCTGACGAACCGCAGCTTCTGAATCGAAGGAAAGCAGCGCTGCACGAGTTCTGCCAGGTCAGCCTCGGCCGCCGTGCTGGCGCCAAACGAGGCAGAGCGCCCCGCCGCATCGCGAATAGCCTCCACCGCCGGCGGAAACGCATGCCCCAGCAGCATCGGGCCCCACGAGCCAAACATGTCGATATAGCGATTGCTGTCCGCATCGGTGAGGTAAGCGCCTTCGGCGCTGGCCACAAACGGCGGATGCCCACCCACCGCCCGGAAGGCACGCACGGGAGAATCCACACCACCCGGAAGAAACCGCTCAGCCCGGGCCTGCAATGCATGGGAACGCGAAAGCGAAAGAGACATAGACCTTCAGTATAGGAAGTTGCCAAAAAGCATTCACGCAAGGGGCGCCGAAACTGCGCAGAGGGTTGCGCAGAGGACGCTGCTGCAATCCTTGGCGAACGTGGCGAAACCTTCGCGACCGCTCGGTGAGCGCTTTGCGTTTAGCGCACGCCGGGAAGGGGCGTCAGGTACAGCATGAAGCCGAGCAGGAGCACCAGCGAAAGAAAAAGGATCAACGTCTGCGTGTGCGGCGTCTCAGGCGCATCGTTGGTGAAACAGCGCCACCCCATGCCACCGGCCACAATCAGAAAGACCCACTGCGTCCCGGCATGGTTGGCATTGCTATCTGCGACGGTGAGCGCGAAAAAAAGCGCGCACATCAGCGCAATCAACCCGCGTTGCATGCGCGACAGCGCGTACGTCGCCTGCGCGCCGTCAAAGCCAAAAATCGGCGTCAGGTTAAACAGGTTGTACCAGGCCCCGATGTTGGCGAGCATCAGGAACAACACGCTGTGGAAGCTCCACGCCAACGCCAGGCAAAGCACCGCGGCGCCAAGGCCGTACAGTGGCCCAGCCAGCGAGATCGCGGCCAGTTCCTCACGCGAAACACCCATGGAATACCAGCGCACATACGCGCCCATGCCGGGAATAAACATCGGCAGTTCGGCCTTCAGCCCGCGGCGCTTCACGGCAACGTAGTGACCCATCTCGTGGATCATGATCGAGACGGTAAAGCCGAGAGCGAATCTCCATCCGCCCAGCACCCAATAAATGCCGAAGAACGCAAACAGGCCAAGGAAGAACTTCAGCTTGAACAACAGCAGAAACGCTGTCTTCAGCTTCAGCAGGAAGAAGAACAGCGGCGCAAACGGACCAAGCCGCTTGGTCCACTTCGCCTTTTTCGCCTCTTCAGCGGCCAGGCGCGTATCGATCTGGCCGATGTGGCTTTGAATCGACTCCGCCTGCTGGGTGCCCTCGGGCAGCCAAACCAGGGTTGAGCGCCAGCGGTCGCGGGCTTCCACCCACTTGCCTTCCTGCTCGAGCTGCTGGGCGGCGTAGGCCAGCTCGCTCAGGTGATGCCCGTAGGTCAGCGTCTGGCAATCGGGGCAGGCCAGCGTTCCGTCAGGCAGCCAGTGGCTGCAGCTCGGGCAACTGTGAATTGGCTCCGGGGAGGCAGGTTCAGGCGGAAGTACAGCGGCGTCAGGCATAGGCCCAATCTCTAGTTTAGTGCCCGGCCGACAAGGCGTCCACCACGGCAGCTAGTGGATCTGCACCAGCCCACCCTTTGGGTGGCCTTTCGTGGCAGCCAGGCCCAGCTCCGGGTGCTGGGGTGCGCGCCAATGGTCGATATAGCTGACCTGGTGCACGCAACTGATGGTGCAGTTCGGCGCACAGCCTTTTTCGGTGACAAACTCACGCTCGATATCCTCACGACGATATTCGGCGAGCGGCACGCCGGGGTAGCCGCGCTGCTGCGAGCAGTAGTGCACCAAACCGTTTTCGCAGATATACAGGTAGCGTGAGCCCGCGCGGCAACGCCAGTCGTTCGGCTTGCCGTTGGCGATGGCTTCCTGAAAGTGATTGAAGCGCGAGTACGACCGCCGCGTCAGGCTGCGCACCTCGTCCCACACCTTGCGCTCACGATCACCCAGCGGCTTCAGCTGGCCTGAGCCATCGTGAATGATGCCGATTGTCGACGAGAAACCAAGCTCCAGCGCGCGCTTCGAGATCACGAGCGCATCTTCAGGATTCTGGATGCCACCGCCCACCACCGAGTTGATGTTGACGTGGAAGTCGGCATGCTCGGCCAGCATGCGCAGCTTGGCGTCCAGCACCTTCAACGACTTCTTCGACACGTCATCCGGCATCACGTTGTCGATCGAGATCTGCATGTGATCCAGGCCCGCCGCGTTCAGCCGCTGGATACGCTCCGGCATCAGGAGATAGCCGTTGGTGATCATGCCGGCAATGGCGCCCGTGTGCCGGATGCGGCGAATCACGTCATCAAGCTCCGGATGCAACAGCGGCTCGCCACCGGAGATCGTGATCACCGATGTGCCCAGCCGCCCAAGCTCGTCGATACGACGGCGCATCTCGGCGATGGCCACCGGCTTGGACACGTCATCAAACTCGTTGCAATAGGTGCACGCCAGGTTGCAGCGCCGCATGGGCACAATGTGCGCCATGTACGGGTGCGCGGTATCCAGCAGGGCCGAGCCGATCGACTTCAACTCGCGCATGCGGCGCTCAGCAGCCAACAGGCGGCGGCGCGCGCTCATCCGGCGCTGGGCTGGAATGGTGCCGGGGAGAGGCTTGGCCAACTCACGAGCGCTTTCATTGGTTTGTGACGGGATTAACATCGGCTGTGTTCATTTTATCCTCCCGGGCCCTTCCAGAGCGTGGAGTTAAAATGCTGCCATGACACGGGCAATGACCAAGGAAGAGTTTCTGGCCGCCGTTCCAGAAATCCTCACCTCCGTGGGCGAGGATCTGCTCGTAATCGAGCAGGACCACCAGTTTGTCGCTGCCTTGGTCGGTCCAAACGAGTTTCGCGAGTTAACCGAAGCGCGGGGACGGCGCGCGATCGCCGCGTTGAATCGCCTGAGCGACGCAATTGAGGTTTCCGGTGCCACCGAAGACGAACTTCGGGAGCTCGAGGCAGCACTTGACCGGAAGGCCTAAAGAACTCGTCGTTATCGATACAAACGTCATCATCAGTGCCATGTTGTTCCGCAACTCGGAACCACGACGTGCATTGATCTCTGCCTTCGAGCGGTGTCTCGTGTGTTCCTCCTCCAAGGTGCGCAACGAGCTTCGAGCGGTTCTAAACAGAACGAAATTCGACAAGTACGTCGCACGCGAAACGCGCATGCGACATCTCGAAGAGCTCATCGACGAGATGGAGCCCTTTCACACCCTGAAACAGGTTCGCCTCTGTCGTGATCCACGGGATGACATATTTCTTGAACTCGCTCTTGCCGCGCAAGCCGACTTCCTGATCACCGGCGACGCTGATCTCCTCGCGCTCCATCCGTTCCATCAAACCGCGATCGTGACCCCGGCGGACTTCCTGGCACGCTAGCCACATACACTAGGGAGCAGGAGACAACATCATGCCTCGCGAGATTACCTGGACCGATGTGTTGGAGATCGGCATTCAACTGCAGGAACGCTTCCCTGACCTCGACCCGTACACGGTCCGCTTCACCGATCTGCACAAGTGGGTCACCGAACTCCCCGGCTTTGTGGGCGATGCGGCCAAGTCGACCGAGCCTGTGCTTGAGGCCATTCAAACAGCCTGGCATGAGGAATACGAGGACGCAAAAAACGGCTGAAGCCGCTGTGAGGACCACGGGCCACCCACATGCGCGACACCACATCCTACGTTTGCAAAGGAGGGTTCTCGTGAAGCTTTACCGTACAGCAGCTGCTCTCAGCCTCGGCGTTTTGCTGGCAACCCCCATCTATGCCCGGCAAACGAATGAGCAGGATCGCAAAGAGACCAAGGCCGAACTGAAGCAACAGGAAAAGGCCGACAAGGCCCAGGCCAAGGCTGATAAATCCGAGCGCAAGGCAGTAGGTTCCAAGAAGGTCAAGAAAGCTGCCAAGGATCAGGACAAGGCCAACGCAGCACAACCACAGTAGCCCTTCTCACCTACGAACCTGTCTCTGGTTCGTACCAATTCGAAATCAGCACTATGCGGCTGACCGGCGCTTCCGTAACACTTGAGACGGAAGATTTGATCCGGTCAGCCGCAACAGCGTGTACGCCATAACGGCCCAGATCAAACTCCCCACCGCAAGCACGGCAAAGTCCGCTGCGTGGGAGTGCGCAGGCGGCAGCCGATACACCACAAAGCCGACCACCACAGCCGTGCAAATCGCCGCGCCCGCGGCACGCGCAATCTCCAGCCCTTCGAGGTGCATCAGGCTGACCAGGCGATAGCGATGGAGCAGCAGCGCGAGCGACAGAGTCTGCAAGGTGATGCCCAGATCGGACGCGATCGCCAGGCCCTCCAATCCCTTCGCGTTGAACAAACTCCAGTACAGCGGCGCTGAGAGCAAGGTGATCACCGTTCCCGTGATCGCCGGCGTTTTCGTGTCGCTTGCTGCGTAGAACGCACGTGCGTAAATGCCCTGTACCGCCCAAAGGCCAAGCGTGACAGAAAGCATTGTGAACAGCTGCGTCATCTCGGCCGCATCGCCACGGCGAAACCGTCCACCGCGGAACAGATCCATCAGCCAGGGCGCCAGCGCGATCATCCACGCAGACACCAGCAAACCGACGCACAGCAAGCGAGAAACAGAGCGCCCCACCGAGGCGGAAAAATCGAACATGCGCCCCGTCTGGTACAGCGACGCAAAGAAGGGCAAAGACGCCATACCGGCTGCCGGCCCGATGACGTTGAAGGGTGCGTTGAACAGGTCTTTCGCGTTGTTGATCAGCGTGACGCCGCCCAGGCGCGAACTACCGAAGTAGTTCATGAAAACGCTGTCGAACATGACCAGTGACACACCGATCATCAAAGGCAGACTCAAACGAAACCATTCGCGAAACGCCGGCGCACGGAAGTTCAGGATCGGTTGGAAACGCAGGCCCGTGCGGAAGGCGCCAAGCGAGTTCAACAGGGCAGACCCGATCAGCGTTCCGCTCAGCACACCGATGGCAAGCGAATACACCCCAAAGCGGCCATGGAGCAGCACAGCGCCCGCGATAATGCCGCCGTTGTAAACGATCGGCGTGAATGCCTGGTAGATGAAAATTTTGCGCACCTGCAAACGCGCGCTCATCAGGCTGCCAACAAGAAAAAACAGCTGCATGGGCAGCATCACGCGAGTCAGCGAGGTGCACAGCGCGGCGCGGGCATCTCCACGAAAACCTTTATAGGCGACGTAGACAAACTGTGGTGCAAACAACTCGGCCAACAGCGTGCCCAGCCCAAGCACGATGACCATGTTGGTCAGAATGACGGAGAGCGCGCGGTCGGCGCCTTCCTCGTCGCCAGCCTCGCGATACCGGTTCAGGATCGTGACCAGCGAGATGGAAGCAGCGCCCCCGATCAGGAAGTAGTTCAGCAGGTCTGGCAGCTTGAAGGCGGCGCGATAAGCATCCTGCGCCACACCTGCGCCAAACAGGTAGTTGATGTACTTCGTTCGCACCAGCGCGAGCACGCCTGAGCACAGCGAACTGACCATCAACAACAGCGTGGCAGACGCAGCGGTGTGCCCTTTGCCGGAAGGAACTGGCTTCGGCGCGGCCGCCTGCGGTACTGCGTACGGCTCTGCCAAACAGGTCTACTCGCCCGGGAACAGGTCGCCCTGAAGTCGCGGGTCGGCGACCAGGCGCAGCGTTTCCATAGGTTGCGGTGCGGGCTTGGGCTCAAGCACCAGGCGCGGGCGCATGGCTTGCAGCTTGGGCGTACTCTTGAGCGCCCGCTCCGCCGACGAGCTGATGGGCTGCTGCAACAAAGCCAGCAAAGCGCAGAGTTCATCACGCAGCGGCCGAAGCGCGGCCTTGCGACGGATCTCGTCACCAAGGTCCGTCTCAGCGGAAACTGTGCCCTTGACGGGCTGTAGCGGAGCGCTGACCTCCACCGGTGCGGGTGCGGGTACCGGAAGCGCAGCCTCGGCAGCAGCGACGTCCTTGACCTTCATCTCGTTCTTGAAGACCTGGCGCGCGCCCGGGATCGTATAGCCCTGGTCATACAGCAACGACTTGATACGCAGGGCCATCTCCACATCGCGCTTGCGATAGAGACGCTGCCCCGTGCCGCCCTTGTTGGGTCGCAGTTGAGGAAACTCGGTCTCCCAGAACCGCAAAACGTAGGCAGGTACCTCGCAAAGACGCGCCACATCCCCGATCCGGAAGTACAGCTTGTCCGGGATCTCCGGTCCAACATACTTCCGAATTGGCTGAATGCTCATAGGTCTCCGCGAGCGAAATCTCACCCGTTCTGCCGAAGTATAGGGACACCGACCGGGCCAGGCCAGTACCTATTCCGGTGCAGTACCGGCGAAGCTACCCGTGCCGGGGAACCTGGGTAGTAAACAGCCGGCTCAAGCGCTACTTGAAGTGTTGCTGCCCAGCTATTTCGCCCGGGAGGTGCTGGGCCTGTGCGCCGAGCTCGCGGTCGTCCGGTTCGCATCCGCTTCCGCCTGGTCAATGGCCGCATACATCTCCGACACATCCTTCACCTGGATCCAGTGCGTTGGCGTCACGACAATGATGGTCGGTGTTTCCGCCACGCCGATCTTCTGCCCTTCCGCGGTGCTGGCATTGATCTCGTGGTCAAACTGGCCCGTCGGGTCGACCACGAACGGCATCTGCTTGCCGTGGTCCTTCATAAACTGCTGTTCCCAGTTGTGAAGGTCGTCCTTGGAAGCGATCCGGTACTGCGAGGCAAACGTCTCACGCCGAAACTCCTCCGCCAGCTCCGGAGACACCTTGGCCTTCAGATAATGCGCAAAGATGGCCGCATCGTGGCTCCACATGTGGCTGGGGATCTGAAAGTCATACTCCGCAATCGGAATGTGGTAGTGGTTCACGGCCGCATGCACAGACGGGAACGCATGGGCGCACGCCGGGCACTCCAGATCCTCGTACTCGATAATGGCGACTTTGGCCCCGGCTGGCGGCTTGAAGGACGAAGTGTCCTTGAAGCTGGTCACCTGGTTCGGCGGCACGGAGGTCTGCGCCGAAACGGCCAGAGAAGCCAGGGAAAGCAGCACGGCAGGAGCAAGCAAGCGAAGCATACGCATAGGACGAAGCGGGCACCCTTCAGGAAGCACGAACTTACTGTCCTCTATTGAACCATTAAGGGCACGAAAGCCGCCATTCCTACCACCTTTTCTGCATTGCCGCCACGGAGCACGGTGCTATCCTCAAGCGAAGGAAAAACGAATGTTCGCTGCCCTGCTTGCGCTTCAGGTCCTGACGTTCCTTCTTCTCGCCGTACTGCTGCTGCGTCGTCAGCCCAAAGCGGTGGAGGCCACGCCCGATTCCCGGCTTGACGGGCTGTTGGGTGCCGACCTGCCCAGGGTTCTGGCACAGGCTGACGCACGCGGAGAGGCGCTGGAGCGCTTCCTTCGTTCGGAAGTGGCGCAGTTCCGTCAGGATGCCGACGCTGCCCACACACGCCTGGCTGAGGTCACGAACAGAAACGCCGAGGCATTGCGTGCCGAGATCTTCCGCAACCTTGGGGCGCTGAGCGACGCCATTCGCGGCGGCGTTGAGGCTGCTCGTAGCGAGCATAAGGCCGACGCTGATCGGCTACGCGGCGCTCTGGATGCGCAACTGGCGGCCTTCACGCAGCGGCTCGGGACGTTCACAGCGGAGACGACGCGACACCACATCGACAGCCGCGAGGCCCTGCACACCCGCCTCAGCGATCTGGCCAGGACCCAGGGCGAACACCAGGATCGATTGCGCGCCACCGTGGAAGGCCGCCTCGACAAGCTGAACGAGGTCAACGCAGCCAAACTGGAAGAGATGCGGGCCACGGTGGACGAAAAGCTCCACACCACCCTGCAGACGCGGCTCACGGAAAGCTTCGGCGCCGTCACCGATCAGCTCACCAAGGTGCACAGCGGGCTGGGCGAGATGACCAAGCTGTCAGCCGGGGTCGACGATCTGTCCCGCATCTTCACCAATGTGAAGAGCCGCGGCGGGTTCGCCGAGGTGCAGCTCGGGATGCTGCTGAGCCAGATGCTCGCCCCCAGCCAATTCAGCCAGAACGTCAAGGTGAAGCCGAACACGGGCGAGATGGTGGAGTACGCCGTCAAACTGCCCACGCCCAACGGCGAAGTGCTGCTGCCGATCGACGCAAAGTTCCCCCGCGAAGCCTGGGAGCGCCTGGAGACTGCCTACGCCGAAGGCACCCCGGCCGAGATTGCCAGTGCAGGCAAAGTCTTCGAAAATGCCATTCGCACGGAAGGCAAGCGGATTTGCGAGAAGTACATCGCGCCCCCGGCGACCACGAACTTCGCCATCATGTTCCTGCCCACCGAAGGCTTGTACGCCGAGGTGATGCGCCGCGATGGCCTGCAAGCGGACATTCAGCAGAGCTGCCGCGTCACCATCGCCGGGCCGAGCACACTCTCTGCGATTCTGAACAGCTTCCAGATGGGCTTCCACATGTTGCAGCTACAACAAAAGGGGGATGAGGTTTGGAAGGTCCTCGCGTCGGCGCGCACCCAGTTCGGCAAATTTGAGGACCTGATGACCAGGATGGACGACCAGGTCAGCAAGGTACAGAGAACCATCCAGGAGGTCGGCACCCGTACCCGCGTCATCAATCGCACGCTCCGTGATGTCAGCCTTGACGAGGCGGAACCGCAGCTCGGCAACGGTAATGGTCATAGCAACAAAGGAAATGGCACGAACGGGATTGGCACCCTGCTGCCGATGCTCGTGGCCAGTGAAGACTAGAGTCTCAACTTTTCGGGCAATCTACGCCGTTGCGGGTGCGTTACTTTTCTTCCCGGAGTCACGGAAAAACCGGCGCCGCCGACACGACACGCACTCCCACGGAAAGAAGCCCAACCAGGTAAAAAGGGTGCGTTCCATCAACGTGACGCGGTTGATGCGACGGAACAGCCCGGGGCTGCACCGGCTGCAATAACGGCGCGCCTCACCAGTTTGTGCGCGGCTGCCGCCCATCGCAGGGCCGTCTCCCTTCATGGACACATGCTACCCGAAGATGTCTTTCCCGGGGGCATGTTCTTTACACCTGCCGGACGCGTCAGTATGCTTGGGCACTGAGGCTGGGTGCGCCGGAGTGAGCTTTTGCGACACCCGCGACAGGTATTGAGGACAAGAGGAGATTTCAAGCGATGGCAGCAGTAGACGAGAAGGTCAAACAGATCATTGTCGAGCAGCTTCAGGTGGATGAGGCCGAGGTGACCCCGGGAGCGAGCTTCCAGGAGGACCTGGGCGCCGACTCGCTCGACGTCGTCGAGCTGGTCATGCAGTTTGAGGAAGCGTTCGACATCCAGATCCCGGACGAAGACGCCGAGAAGATCAAGACCGTAAAAGATGCTACCGATTACATCGAGCAGCACCAGAAGACCAAGTAACTCACCAGCAAAGCGGGACGGAAGGGCAGTCAAGGAAGATGGAGCATCGTCGCGTCGTCGTCACAGGTCTCGGATTAGTCTGCGGAGTGGGCAACACCGCACCTGAGATTTGGGAAGGCCTTATGGCCGGCAAAAGCGGCGTCGCCGAGATCACCGCATTCGACCTTGAAGGCCATTCCGTCCGCATTGCGGCCGAAGTGAAGAACTTCGATCCGCATGCCTTCGTTCCGGTAAAAGAAGCCCGGAAGATGGGCCGCTTCATTCACTTCGCCATGGCTGCAGCCCAGGAAGCCATGCTGCACTCCGGCCTGCAGGTTACACCCGAAAACGCAGACAACGTCGGCGTCCACATCGGCTCCGGCATCGGCGGATTCGACATCATCGAGCGTGAACACACGGCGCTGTTGAATGGCGGCCCGCGGCGCATTTCGCCCTTCTTCATCCCCGCCTCCATCGTGAACCTGGCCGCCGGCCATGTCAGTATTCGCTGGGGTGCCAAGGGCCCGAATGAAGCAACGGCCACGGCCTGCACCAGCTCTGCGCACTCCATCGGTGACGCATTCCGTATCATCCAGCGCGGCGATGCCGACGCCATGATAGCGGGCGGCGCTGAAGGGGCAATCACTCCACTCTCGGTGGGCGGTTTCGCCGCGATGAAGGCACTCTCGACGCGCAACGAAGACCCGACCCACGCCTGCCGTCCCTGGGACAAGGACCGCGACGGCTTCGTGGTCGGCGAAGGTGCCGGCATCCTGATCCTGGAAGAGCTTGAGTTCGCCAAGGCACGCGGTGCAAACATCCTCGCCGAGGTCATCGGCTACGGCATGAGCGGCGACGCATTCCACATGACCGGTATGGCGCCCGAGGGCGAGGGTTGCCGCCGCGCCATGATGAATGCGCTGCGCTCTGCGGGCATCGAGCCGGAGCGCATCGACTACGTCAACGCCCATGCGACATCGACGCCGCTGGGCGACGCGCTTGAGTCCAAGGCGATGGAGACGATCTTTGGCGAGCGTGCGCTCAAGGGCGATCTGCTGGTCAGCTCCACCAAGTCCATGACGGGCCATTTGCTCGGCGGCGCTGGCGGCTTGGAAGCCGGCATCAGCATCATGGCCATGCAGCACCAGATCGCACCACCCACCATGAACCTTGAAAACGTGGATCCGGCGTGCCGGCTGAACTACGTCGCCAACAAGCCGCAAAAAGCAAAGATCGACTATGTACTTTCCAACAGCTTCGGCTTCGGCGGCACCAACGGGTCGCTGGTGTTTAAGCGCTGGGGAGCCGAGTAGAAAAGTTCACGTCCTGCAGGAGGGCCCGCGAAAGCGGGCCCTTTCCTTTTCACCCGCGATTCACCTGGGTCGTTAGCGCACCTTCGCCGACGCGCATCGAACGCATGAAGGATGCGGAGGATGTTGCATGGCACACGTCAAAGTCGGGAAAGAAAACAGCGCAGACATTGAGCTTTACTACGAGGACCGGGGCGAGGGTAAGCCCGTTCTGCTGGTGCATGGATGGCCCCTGAACGGCGCATCGTGGGAACGTCAAGCCACTGCCCTTCTGGCTGCGGGATACCGCGTCATCACCTATGACCGGCGCGGCTTCGGTCACAGTTCCAAGCCCTACACCGGCTACGACTATGACACCCTGGCGCGCGATACAGCGACACTGATCGAATCCCTGGACCTCAACGATGTTGCGCTCTTTGGCTTTTCCATGGGTGGCGGCGAGGTCGCACGCTACATGGGCAAGTTCAACGAGGGGCGCGTCACAAAATGCGGGTTTCTCAGCTCGATCGCACCTGCATTGCGCAAGGACGGCAACAATCCTGAAGGCGTTGATCCCTCCGTCTTCGAACAGATCAAAGGCATGATCGAGGCAGATCGGTTCGATCAACTGCAAGCGTTCGGTAAGCTCTTCTACAACTACGGCCTGTTGGCCCACTCGGTGTCGCAGGCCAAGCTCGATGCGGACTTCATCGTAGCCTCACAGTCCAGCTATCAAGCGATGTTGTTCTGCGTCGATGCCTGGCTTGAGGACTTCCGCGAGGACGTGAAGCAGATCAAGATCCCCACCTTGGTGATCCATGGCGACGCCGACAAGATCGTCCCCCTGGCCAGCAGCGGAGCGCGCATCCCTGCGCTGGCGCCCTCGGCCAAGCTGCATGTCGTCAAGGACGGCCCGCACGGCCTCATCTGGACGCATGCCACAGAGGTGAACACAGCTCTGCTTGAGTTCCTGCAGGCGTAGCCACTATAACGGCGGCTCAGGGGCGAGATCGAGATGCTCCTGAGCCGCCATGGCTGCGTTTGACCTTAGGAATTCACCGCGGCCATCGCCGTCCTGAACAACACAATGACCACAAACCACCCAAACACGGCGATATACCCAGCGCTCCGCTTGGTACGCGCGACGATGGACAAGCCGATGCTGAGCAGTACCAGCGTCCAAAGAGTGAACACGTCCAATGACGTGAGAAACGTCTTCAGCGCACCTGGCGTGTTGATGTAGTACCCGGGATTGCTACCCAGCAAGGTCGCGGTCGTGAAGGTCTCAGGACTTCGCCCCGCCCACAGCATCGCCGCCGCAAGCAAACCCGAGATGATGCCAGGCAAGGCGGCATACATTCCCATACAGAAAACCCGGCCATAGGTCGCGGAGCCACCAAAGCCGAAGTTGATGGTGGGCCAAAGGATCAGCGCAGCAAACGCCACAAAGGCGAGGTTGATAAGCGGCCCCGCGTAGAAGCCGCCGCGGAAGCTGTACTGCATAATCCGCTCGCGTGTAGCGAGTTGGTCCGCCGGCAGGCCGCTCATCTGGTCCGATAGCTTCGGGTTCGCGTGGATCTCATTCTCAACCAGCTGTTGCCAGCCCACCTTGGTCTGCACTGTCGCTGTGAACAGGTACCCGGCGATCACAATCAGCAGAAACGGCAGCCACCAGCTTCTGCTGCGGAAAATGTCCGTGAATGTCTTGGAAGGCGCGACATACGTATCGACGACGCGTTCTACTTGCGAGAGGGGTGTCCCCTCCACGGGCAATGCCTCTTCCGGCATACTGGCGGCTCCTTGGCGTTCAACGTGAGAGATTGTCCGCCAGTGTATACGGGAAGCGCCGGTCCGCGAGTCAAAACTTCACTGTTGCGCGTCTAGCCCTCTGTTGCGGTGCCTACGGCAACAAGCATCTGCGCGGCAAAGGACAGACCACGCTTGCCGGCAGGTGAGGTCATCTGACGCAGGATGCGAAACATGCTGGGCGTTTCCGCATCGGGCTTGGGCCCTTGCATACCCTGGTCCATTGCCTTGGCCAGGCGGTGGAGCATGTCCGGATCAAGCGCCGCGACAACTCGTCCCAATGCGATGAGGTTGCGGATCGCGCTGATAGTTTCCGGCATGACCAGCGCTGCAGAAAGTTTGCCCGCGATCACGTCGCGTCCGCCCATCAAGCCGTGCAGCAGATCAAGAATGCCCTGGTCATGTGCCGTCTGCAGCAGGTCCCACGCGACCAGCAGGGCCTCCGCATGCTCGCGCGGAGCGGCCTCCACCTTGCGCATTAGTTCAAGGTGAGGGTCAACCGGCTCCGGCGTAAACGTGATGGGCTGTGCCATGATGTCGTCTCCTGTGTGTGGGTTCTGTGCCGGCTTACGCGGGTTCCGTGGTCTTGATCTGCACAAGCTTGTCGCGCAGCCGCGTGCCGGGCATCCAGTAGTCTTCGTTGTCCCACTTCTTGTTGATCTCCACGCCATCCGTTGGCGTGCGCGAGCCGAAGCGGAAGTTGCGCCGCGGCAACGGCGGCTCACCCACCTCATCCAGCACAGTCATCTTCACGGAAAGCTCCTTGTACGCGGGCGTGTGCGTCGCGCGGTCAACGTGCATGCTGGTCAGCTTATTCACGGCCTCCTGCGTTGAGATCATGGGCAGGTACATCTCCTTGCCGGTGACACGCGTGGTGATCAGTACGGGCAACTTCAGCTGGCCATACGCATTTTCAATGCGAACAAACTGACCGGTTTCAATACCACGTTCCTGTGCCAGCTCCGGGGAAACCTCAAGGAAGATATTCGGCGTGATGGCCTTGATGCCGGGGACGCGATAGCTCATATTGCCCTGCTCGAAGTGCTCCAGCAGGCGCCCATTGTTGACGTGCAATTCGTAGATTTCATTGGCTTCTTCACTCGGCGGCACGTACTCCAGCGGATGAAAGCTTGCCTTGCCGTCGGGGAACGGGAATTCTTTGGTATACAGCAGCGGCTCGTCGGTGCCGTCCGGATGTACGGGCCACTGCAGGCTCTTGTATCCCTCGAGGCGCTCGTAGTTCACGCCTGCAAACGTTGGCGTAAGTTCTGCGACTTCGTCCATGATCTCGGACGGATGTTTGTAACTCCATCCACCCGCGCTGCCCATCGCCTGGGCAATCTTCTGGATGATCTCCCAGTCCGGCATGGATTCGCCGAGCGGTTCCCATACCTTGTACAGCCGTTGAATACGGCGCTCCGTGTTGACGAAGGTTCCGTCCTTTTCAAGTGACGGCGATGCGGGCAGGATCAGGTCCGCGTACTTGCAGGTCTCTGAAAAGAAGATGTCCTGCATGACCAGGAAGTCCAGCTTGGAAAGCGCTTCGCCCACGTCCACGGCGTTTGCGTCGGAGGTGATCGTGTCCTCGCCCTTGATGTACATCGCGTGCAGCTTGCCTTCATGCACGGCAGCGATCATCTCGCGGTTGTCGAGGCCAGGCTTTGTGGGCAGCGTCACGCCCCAGTGCGCTTCAAACTTGGCGCGAATGTCGGCACTATCGACCTTCTGGTAGCCGGAGTACACGTCGGGCATTGAGCCGAAATCGCTCGCACCCTGCACGTTGTTATGCCCGCGCAACGGGTACGCACCAGTGCCCGGCCGCTTGAATTGACCCATGGTCAGCAACAGGTTGCAGATGGCGGTGGAGGTATCGGACCCGCCACAATGTTGCGTTACGCCCATGGCCCACAGCGCGCACACACGTTCTGCCGCAGCAATCTCGTCGGCAACCTGCTTCAACTGATCGACGCTAAGACCTGTCACCTTTTCGGCATACTCCAGCGTGTAGGGTTCCAGGCTCTTGCGGAACTCATCCCACTTGTTCACCCACACATCGATGAACTTTTGATTGTGCCGCCCGGTGTCGATGAGGTGTTTCGTGACGGCCATGATCCACACTTCGTCCGTCGATGGGCTTGGGTGCAGCCAGATGTCGGCGCGCTCGGCCATCTCGTGTTTGCGCAGATCCGCCACGATCATGCGCTGACCGCGATGCTTGTGGGAACGTTTGACGCGTGTGGCCAGTACCGGATGACTTTCGCTGGTGTTGGAGCCGACAATGATTACCAGGTCAGCCATCTCGATGTCGGAGATGGAGCCGGAATCACCGCCGTACCCCACGGTGCGGCTCAGTCCCTTGGAGGCCGGCGTCTGGCAATAGCGGCTGCAGTTGTCAACGTTGTTGGTGCCGATCACCGCCCGTGCGAGCTTCTGCATCAGGTAGCTTTCTTCGTTGGTGCATTTAGACGAAGCGATAAACGCCAAAGCATCCGGCCCATGCTGCGCCTTGATCGCCGAAAAACGATCGCGCACCATGGCGATGGCTTCATCCCATTCAATGGGCACGAACGTTTGGCCTTGCCGCTTCAGCGGCTTCGTCAGGCGGTCCGTCGAATTCACGTAATCCCAGCCAAACTTGCCCTTCACACACGTCGAGATCCCGTTCGCCGGGCCTTCGGAGGGTTCCACCTTGAGGATGTGCCGGTCACGCGTCCAGATGTCGAAGCTGCACCCAACGCCGCAGTAGGTGCATACCGTTTTAGTGCGCTTCACACGTTGTTTGCGCATCTCGGCTTCCATGGTGGAAAGCGCCAGGATGGCTGGGTAACCCGTGGAAGGCTCAATTCCCTTCACGGCCTCGATCATGTCGTCGAGCACCTTGGGAGGCAGGCCCGTCAGGTAGCCGGTGTGGCCCACCATGCCCTTTTCCATCAGCGCATTGCACGGGCAAACCGTGATGCAGTGGCCGCAGCTCACACAGCTTGAGCCGTCAATCTGCTCGCCGCCGTCCCACATCACGCGGGGCATCTCGCGCTCCCAGCTGATGGTCAACGTCTCGTTCACCTGGACGTTCTGGCAGGCCTCCACGCATCGACCACACAGAATGCACTGGCTTGGATCGTAGCGATAGAACGGATTTGTGTGGTCCTGCAGGTAGCCCTTCGTGCGGAACTCGCGCGTCTGGTGCTGCACATCCAACTCGGAGGTGACGTTGTGCACCGTGCAGTTGCCGTTGTTGTTGTCGCAGACCGTGCAATAAAGATTGTGGTTCTCCAGAATGCGATCGAAGGCTTCACGCTTGGCCACGTCGGCACGATCGTTGGCTGTTTCCACGACCTGGCCCGCGGCGACCGGCGCACCACACGAGCGCACCAGTTCCCCATTGAGCTCGACGATGCACGTATCGCAGGAGCCAATCGGGCCCATGGGTGGCAGGTAGCAGACCTGGGGAATCCCGGTAATTCCCTGGATGGCCGCCTTGCGGTTGATAGCGTCAATCAGCGGCTCGCCGACTTCCGCCGCAATCTTGACACCATCGATCTCGATCCATGTGTCGGGAACGAAGGCCTTAGGCGTGTTCAACAGGGGCTTTGGGTGATGCTTGGAGCGGTCCATCGTATGTGGATAGATGCGTGTTCGCGGCGCAGCGGAACGCGGCGATGCGATGTCGCTGGCAGAACATTCATCCGGCAACAACGGACGACTCGGCTCGGCTTACGACGCCGCAAAGCCTCCTTCAACTGAGGCGGGCCTCAGGCGCGAATGGCTGCTTTCACCTGTTCGGCCACCCGCAGACCACTCCGCAGCGCCGCATGCACGGTGCCCCAATGCCCTGTCGTGTCAGTGTGTTCACCAGCGAAAAACAGGGTATTGGCTTCAGGCACACACATGGCCTCCGGTGCGTCCAGCGCCCCTGCAGGAACGTAGCTGTACGAGCCCAGGGCGAAGCGATCGGCGCTCCAGTCGTAGGTGTACGCGCCCACCAGGGCAGCGCTCACCTCCCCAGCTGGAACACCGAAGATCTCCGCCAGTTCGCTGCACATCGCCTTCGCCAGCGCCTGGGAACTGTCTCCGCGCAGCGCCTCGGATCGCGGACCGCCACACCATCCCACAAGGGTCGGCAGGGCTTCGCGCTCCGGATGCCGCGTCCACCACACCGGCGGCATGCGTTCCCGGGTAAAGACGAAGTGCATGGTCTGCAGAAGATCGGCGGGCGCCTCCGGCGCGCGTTCCCACCAGCGCTCGCGAAAGACCAGCGTGAAGCGCGCCACCTGCCCCATGGCCATTCGGCGTGCCTCAAACAGCGCTGTGGGCTCAGGCTCGATGCGCACGCTGCCGGGTGCGCTGGCGTTGGCCGCCTGCAACACGCCCAGCGGAAGCGTGACAACACAGCGCGGTGCACGCAGGTCGCCCTGCTTTGTGCTGACCACCACCTGCCCCGGCCACCAGCGGATGGCCAGCACCTCGCACCCAAGCCTAAGCTCGGCGCCGGCCGCCTGCGCGCGGGCTGCCATGTGCTCCGGCAGTTGCGCATAGCCGCCGGGCAGATGCCAGGCGCGATCCCCTTCAATGGCCTCTTCCGCCTGTTGCTGCACGCCCAACGAGCGTGCGCTGATCCGGCGTGCATCGGCCGCGTTGAAACCCTCCACGTAGCCGGTCAGCGCAGGGCGTTGCCAGTCCGGCAGGTCGCTGGCTGCAAGCCACTCGGCAAACGGCACGTCCTCACCGGGCAGGTGGCTCAGGGCGTCCAGCGGGTCGGTAACGCTGTCGCCTCCGTCTTCCTCATCGGCACGCAGACCGCTGCCCGGCTGCTCTTCGGTCAGCATGGCCCCGCTGCGTTCGATGACCTCGACCCCTGCCTCTTCAATCAACGCCCAAAGCTCGGGCGCACGGCCGTGGACGAACTCCGCCCCATGCTCGACAACAGCGCCCCCGTCCACTTGTTGCGAGAAGATGCGGCCACCCACGCGATCGCGCGCTTCCAGGACCACGACCCGCAGCCCACCTTCTGCAAGCGACCGCGCTGCCCCCAGCCCCGCCGCTCCCGCCCCGACCACGATTACGTCAATTTCCTGCACCTGCACCCTACCTGCTTCAGCGTTGAGCGCTTCGCGGCTAGACCGGACTCGCGCTAAACATAGGACGCGCCCGGATCGCAAGCGAATCAACACACCTTGCGGTGCACTGGATTCGCCACAAATTACAGCTGCCCTGGGAGCGCCGTTCCGTTGTGCTGGGTACCGGCCTCGTTGTATCGAAGCTCCACCTGGTCTCGTTCTGCGCGCTTCTGCTCTGAAATGTCGGAAGCGGTGATGGCAACACCGTCTTCGAGCCGGACAGCGCGGATGCGGAGCCATTCACTGCGAAGGCTGTGCTCCTGGACACACACGTCTTTGCAGAAGGGCTCGCCCGTGAGCAGCACGCGCTTGTAAGCCTCGAACAGGCCCAGGGTGTTGTTCAGGGGAAGCAGCTCGCGCATCCTGCCGCCGAGCATGTGTTCCCTTGGCAGAGCAACCATCCTTGCCACGTTGCTGTTCAGGTAGGTGAAGACAAAATCTTCAACTTCGCCCTGCTGATTGCGCACGGCCTCGCAGATATACAGTGCGTCCATGCTGCTTTCCGTTGCTGCGCGAAGGCGATCCCGCTCTTTGCGAAGCCTGGCCTCCGTCCGCAGCAGCGCGTCTTCTGCGCGTTTGCGCTCGCTAAGGTCGCGCAGCACCTCCCCGAAGCCAACCAGCTGTCCGGTTGAATTCCGCATCGCCGTCAGCACGGAGCTTGCCCAGAACCGAGCGCCATTCCTTTTCAATCGCCAGCCTTCGCCAGTCCACCGGCCTTCCCGCGTAGCGACAACCAGGTGACGCCGCGGCAACTCAAGGCCAAACTCTTCGGGGATGAACAGCGCCGCATAGTGCTGCCCGACAATCTCTCGATCGCGGTAACCCAGGATCCGGTTCGCGCCAGGGTTCCACGTTGCAATGCGGCCTGCACAATCCAGCATGTAAATCGCATAATCTTCAACGGAGTTCACCAGCATGCGGAAGTGATCGCCGCTTTGGAAGGCGGTGTCAGCTCCTACGCTCAACACCGCAGGCTCATCACGACTTCCAATCTGCACAGCCTTGCTCGCGAGCCGGTATCCCTTGCGTGGGACGGTCTGGATGTACTCCTGGCCGTCAGGAAGCTGGCCAAGTGTGCGTCGCAGCAGAAAAATGGTCTGCGTCAGGTTGCCATCGTCCACCGTCAGGCCTTCCCAGATGCGGTCAAAAAACGCCTGCTTGGCAACGATGTTGCCCTGCGCTTCCACCAGCATGCTGAGGGCGCGCAACTGGCGGCTCGTCAGGTCAATCAGCCTGTTGCCATCGCGCAACTCCAATGGGTTTGCGTGCAGAACATACCGGCCCACTGCGTGGGATTGCGTCATAAATCGTTCACCACTTCTGGACTGTTTCCCGTTGAAGAACGTCACGCTGCACGCCTGTGCGTTGAAGGCGGTGCGCTTCAACGCACGGGTCTGCCTGCCTTGAAGTACATCACGGAGCGTTACGACATTTTTGGTCTGTGTAAAGGCGAACCGATGATGCCTAAGGGCTTGCCCTGAACGCAAGCGAAAAACGTAATCTCCGGCTTTGGCCGAAGTTCTTCGACATTGTGCAGTATGCGGAAACCTGGTGGAAGACCGCAAGCCTGAACAAAAGTAATTTCCCGAAGGCGGAGCCGGCGGCGAAGACAGCCTTGGCGCTGTGCGTAGCAAGACGTTACGCCGCGAGCGCCTGATCTTCTTCTACCTCTTCCATCACAGGCTGGGTTTGGCGCCCTTGCAGGTACGCCATGGCAGGCAACGCAGCCAGGGCGAGGACACACGCAAAGAACTGTCCGCGGATGATCGATACCGTGCCGATTAATCCGTTCACAACATCGGTCGCGAGCGGCCGGTAATTCAACGCTGCTGTCCCCGCGATCAAGGCCCACATCCACCCGGACCGTTGCCGCAGGTTGCGGTCAATCAGGATCATCAAGGGCATCAGCAGGATGATCGCGTAGTGCGTCCAGGCAATCGGGGCAAAGGCGGTGGCCGCCACCATCGCCATCATGGCGCCAAGCGGAGCCGCACTGTCTGTCCGCTCGCGGGAGTGCCGGTCCACCCATCCACCCCACACCGTGAACGCAACCATTGTTGCCGACGAGAACAACCGGACCGCTGTCGGTAACGGATAGATGTTGATGTTGAAGACTTCATCCGAGGGATAGAACCGTGCCATCACCCAGGCCGCAAAGGACTGGTTGTTCTGTGACACAAGAAGCACACGCGAGATGCGGTGAAGGTTGACGAGGTACGCCTCAGTCAGCGTATGACCCACCGCGAACACTGTTCCGCACCACAGAAGCACAACCCACACCGCCGTGCTCACAGCGGCTCTCCAGCGCCCGGTCATCACCCAGTACAACACCAGAAGTGCCGGGGTAATTTTGATGGACGCCGCACACGCCAGCAGCAGCCCGGCAGCGATGGGCCGGTCTTTTTCCGCGAGCACCAGCGCCAGCAGCGTAATGAACACGATCAGCATGTGCGTCTGGTTCAGGGACATCGCATACTGAAAGGGTTGCGACAGCGCCAGGGCGAGCACCGCGATCAGCATCGCTCCAGGGTTGAAGAAGGACGGAGCCCAGTACCTCGCTGTGAGCCATAGCGCTCCTGCAAAACACAGCATCGTCAGCAGCAGGAAGATGCGGCTGAAGGCCCAAAACGGGACGTGCCGGCAGAGCGGCTGCAGCAGGTACGCCCACAAAGGCGTCTGCACATACGGATGAAGAAAGCCATAGAAGCGGCCCTGGTGCGCCACAACCGTCCACGTGTCATCCTCGCCGATCTCGTCAAAGCTCACCGGGTCGTACTGAAACAGGTGCGACGAAAGCCCATCGCTCATCAGGCGCGACCCAACATAGGACGAGGCAAGATCGTCCCCGGAAACATTGCGGTAGTGCCAGTACCCATAGCCGACAAACAATGCCAGCACAAGCAGGATGGCCGGCCAGGTTCCCGGTCTGTGCCCAAGAAGTCTGGACTTCATCTCACCTCCAAAACCGAAACCGATCGTGCATGGTTCTGCCCGGTACGTTCTCTATCAGGAAGGCCCGCCAAACATCCTTGTCACCAACGTTAACGCTTCCTCGCGCGTGTGAACTGTGCCTTCCAGCTGCGCATCTTCTGCTGCGGTCAGCATCTCGCGAAAACCCGGTCCAGGGCGGTAGCCCGCGCGGATCAGGTCATTGCCGGTTACCAGCAATGCGGGCTTGATCTGCTCTTCACCCATGGATTGCAAGTGCTGCTTCGCGTACTCATAGGGCCCAAGCATCTGATGCGAACTCATGACGTCGGCATAGTGCAAAGCAAGGTGCTCATCGAACTGTGGCAGGCGAAGAAACCGCTTCAGCGTGGACTGCTTCATCTTCGGCACATCCCCAAACTGCATGTGGTGCTTCACCAGCGCAAGAATCTGCGCGCAGTCGTCGTTCGAAAAGCGTAGCCGGTTCAGGATGGCCCGGGCCACCGCCACCCCGATCTCCGCATGGCCATTGAAGCGAATGCGATCGCCCGGCTTGTTCGGATCCGGCGGCGTAAACGTGGGCGGCTTGCCGACATCATGCAGCAGCATGCCCCACGCCAGCGTTGCACTGGCACGGGCTGGCAGGTGCTCCAGCAACATCAGCGTGTGCACCCACACATCGCCTTCAGGGTGATATTCGGGCGGCTGCTCACAGCCCTTCATGCGCGCAACTTCGGGCAGCAGCACTTCCAGCAGTCCGGTTTGGTCCAGCAGCTCAAAGCCACGCCGGGCGGCGCCTTCGGTCAGAATCTTGGTGAGCTCTTCCCGTATGCGCTCACAGCTCACCACGGTCACCTGCGGAGCCAGCTGTTGCATAGCGCGCATGGTCACGGGCTCAAGGGTGAACCCGAGGCGCGCGGCGAACCGCACGGCGCGGAGCATGCGCAATTTGTCCTCGGTAAAGCGCCGTTCCGGGTCGCCGATCGCGCGAAGGATCCCCGCCCGAAGATCTGCCTGGCCTTCCACAAAGTCCAGCACACACGATGAAAGTTCGTCCCCGGCCTCAAAACGAGTGGCATCAAGCAGAAGACCATTCACCGTGAAGTCGCGCCGCAGCACATCTTCGCGCGGGTCGTCGGCGAAGACCACGGTATCCGGCCGTCGGCCATCGCTGTACGCGCCGTCTGAGCGGAATGTCGCAACCTCCGTCGCAATCCGGTCGCCGTGCTCTTCACGGATGACCAGCACGACGCCGAAGTGCGCGCCTACGGCCTCTGTGCGCGGGAACAGCCGCATCACTTGGGCAGGCGTCGCGGCTGTGGTCACGTCAAAGTCGCTGGGCTCCACGCCGAGCAACAGGTCGCGCACGCAGCCGCCGGCGAAATACGCCTGAAATCCGCTTGTCTGCAGCGTCTGAACGACAGCCAACGCAGCCCGGTACCCGAAACTCTGTATCCGCAACACGCGAGGTTGGATGCGGGAGCCGCCCCGATCTTTGGATCACATCGATGCGGGCCGTGCCCGCTCCCGCATCAGTGCAGGGTTTCCGGGATCACAGCGTACTGCAGCAGCAGTTCAAAAGGCACAATCTCCAGCGTCGCCTCGTGGGTCGCTTCCAGAACAACCGGGCAACCCGCCCCGGCGCGCTGTGCCTCCAGCCACCGGGTCGCGCACACACACCAGCGATCTCCCGGCTTTAACCCAGGAAAACCATACTGCGGCATGGGGGTGGACAGATTGTTGCCCAGCCTCGCCGAGGT
This sequence comes from Granulicella sp., assembly GCA_965198515.1. Taxonomy (GTDB): domain Bacteria; phylum Acidobacteriota; class Terriglobia; order Terriglobales; family Acidobacteriaceae; genus Granulicella. The sequence continues at coordinate 288,675 of CBDAPO010000006.1, forward strand.
TTCCAGAAATTGTTCATTCACGATGCAGCAGATGGTGTGCAGCCCCAGATCGTCCGGTCCCGTATTGCAGCAACCATCACGGTAAAAGCCCGTCACGGGTTCGGAGCCACAAGTTTCCAACGGTTGCCCGAGTACATTCTTTTGTCTCTTCGTTGTCTCGACGCCAGCCATGGCGCTGATTGTAGTGCTCCGGGCATACGAGGCGAAAGCACCGTCTTCTTTGGGCGACATTCCTACTGCAGCAACGCGTCTCCGCTTTCATCCGACGGTGGAGCGATCGGAAGCGAGATACGAATGGTTGTGCCGCGGCACCGCCCCCGGGTGGACGTACGCAGGCGCAAGGAGCCGCCCTGCTCTTCCACAATGCCGCGCGTCACCCACAATCCCAGCCCCGTGCCCCGTTCGCCCTTGGTGGTGAAGAACGGTTCAAAGATCGCCCGCAGGTTCGTTTTTTCGATGCCATGGCCGGAGTCGGACAGCGTCACAACGGCGGACAGCCCCAGCATACGGGCCCGCAACAGGATGCGGCCGCCAGTTTCTTCCATGGCTTCCAGCGCGTTTCCCACGATGTTGGCAAACACCTGCCGCAACGATGGGTCGAAGTGCGTTTCCTGTAAGCCGCTGCCGTAGGTCGCGTTGATCTCGATGGAATGTTGTTTTGCACGCGAAGCAAACAGCTGGACGACCTCTTTCAGCAGGGTTTCCAAATCCAGCGTGCGCCCCGGCACTTTGCGGTAGAAGCTCAGCGTCGACCGGGTGATATGCCCCACGCGATCCAGCTCACGTGCTGCGACACTGACCAGCTCCTGCGCTTGCGGGGTGAGGTCATTCATCTGCAGAAGGTAGAAGATGTTGGTCAGCGCTTCCAGCGGATTGTTGATCTCATGCGCCAGCGTGTTGGCCATGCGGCCGGCCGCGGCAAGACGCTCTGAGTTGATCAGCCGCGACATCAGATCAGCCGTTTCGCGCTCCGCCGCACGCCGGGCAGAGATGTCTTCCACGACCCACAACAGCGTGAACTCCGGCACGCCGGTCACCCCGTCATGCCGCAACAGCGAAACGGTGAGCTGCGCGGGAAACGTCGCTCCGTCGGTGCGCAACAGGCTGCGCTCCACACGGTAGCCGGTGCGCGCTCCGCTCAGCAACTCTGCCAGCAGCGCCGCGTCCAGACCTTGCTCGGAAGGCAGCAGAAAATCTTCAAGCTTCAGGGCGGTCAGCTTGTCCTGCGACAGGCCCAGCATCTCGGCAAGCCGCTGGTTCACCAGCACAAAGTGCCCGTTCACCGTGGTGTGCGCCATGCCCACCGCAGCCTGGTTAAACGTTGCGGAAAACCGCTGTTGCGCGAGCTTCAGCTCCGCTTCCGTGCGCAGCCGCTCGCGACGCCGTTCCGCATCGCTCAACTCACGCTCAATCGCAGGCAGCAGCCGTTCCAGGTGGCCTTTCAGGACGTAGTCATGGGCGCCCGCACGCATCGCGTTCACCGCAGACACCTCGTCGATGGTGCCCGAAACAATGATGAACGGCAGGTCCATCCCGCTTGCCTGGATCAGGGCGAGCGCATCCCGCGCACCAAAGCTGGGCAACGTATAGTCCGCGATAACCAGGTCCCAGGGCTTGGGGTCGGCAAGGCTTTCCTGCAGCTGCGCCGCTGTTTCCACGCGTCGTGCATCCACGGCGTACCCGGCGCGGCCCAGGTGCCGGTGCAACAACAACGCATCCTCCTCATAGTCTTCAATGATGAGGACACGTAACGGCTTGCGGCTTACGCTTACAGCGCCGGCGGACATTGGTTCAGCAATAACCAATACATGCCGAGCTGCTTGGTGGCCTCGGCGAAGTCAGTAAAATTTACAGGCTTGCGGATGTAACTATTCACACCCAGGCGGTAACTGGCAACAATGTCGCGCTCCTCATCCGAGGAGGTCAACACCACCACCGGAAGAAGTGCGGTTTTGTCGGACGCGCGAATGGCGCGCAACACATCAAGCCCTTCCACCTTGGGCAGCTTCAGGTCGAGCAGAACAAGTTGGGGCACCGCCTGCGTCCCCTCCAGGATGCCGCGCATGAACTCCAGTGCCTCTTCACCATCCCGCGCCACCCTGATGTCGTTGGCGACGTTGGCTTTGCGCAAGGCCCTGATCGCCAGGGCTTCGTGATCCGGATCGTCTTCTACCAGCAGAATCATGCTTTCACTCATCTCATTGCCTTCCGGCCCTTCAAGTGTCACGCTGCCCTAGCCGTTCAGCGTAAATGAAAACGTAGCGCCCGCTCCGGTTGCACCTTGTGCCCAGATCCTGCCATGGTGGCGGCGAATGATGCGCGACACCGTGGCGAGGCCGATACCTGAGCCCTTGAAGTCACGGTCCCCATGCAGTCGCTGAAAGGCCGTAAACAGCCGGTCAACGTATTGCATGTCGAACCCTGCTCCATTATCCCGGATAAAGTATACGGTCTCGCTCCCCTGAACCAATTGCCCAAACTCCACCCGCGCCCCCGGGGTTTTGGAGGTGAACTTCAGGGCGTTGCCCAGCAAATTCTCAAACGCAACCCGCATCAGCCGGGGATCCGCTTCGGCCACAATGTCAGGCTCAGCCAGAAAGGCGACGTCGCGTCCCTGCTCATTGGCGAGCAGTTCACCGAAGATCAGAGTTGCCAGCTGTGACAGGTTAACCTGCTCGCGTTGTACCTCGCTGCGGGTCACGCGCGAAAGCTGCAGCAGGGCATCGATCAGCGTGCCCATGCGCTGAACGCCGCCCCGGACGCGCTGAATGTAGTCCCGGCCTTCCTCGTTCAGCACGTCAGAAAAGTCTTCCGCCAGCGCCAGCGAAAAGCCGTCGATGGTCCGCAGTGGCGCACGCAGATCGTGCGATACGGAGTACGAAAAGGCCTGCAGTTCCTGGTTCGACACTTCAAGCTCGCGCGTCCGCTGCTCCACGCGCTGCTCCAACTCGGTGTTCAACGCGCTGAGCTCGGCGTTGACGCTGCTGAGGCGTGCATTCAGGCCGCTGATCTCGGCCGCGCGCGCGGCTAACTGCTCCCGGTCGCGACTCGCGTTCGCCAGTTGCTGCGCAGCAATCATCAGCAACGCAATATCCAGCAGGATGGCGCCGGCAAACGACCATACGGTGTAGCGCCTGGCCGCATGCGCATCGTCTTCCCGCTGCTGCAGCAGGCGATCCTCTTCATTTTCGATCTGCTGGATGCCGTACTTCACGCTGATGCCGCCGTCCGGGCTGTCAGCCATCGCTGGTCGCAGGGCTGTCAGCGAGAGCGGCTCACCCGGCCGCCCCCGGCGCATGGCCATGGCCGCATCCAGCGCCCCAAGCTTTACGCTGATTCGCTTGCGCAAAAGAGCGATGCGCGCCTGTTGTGCCTCATTGTCCAGCGTCAGCCCTTGCAGGCGATCAGTCCCCTGGTACACGCCCTTGGTTGCCGCACTGTACCGGGCAGTGAACTCCGGCAGCCCCGTCAGCAGGTAGCCCCGAGCCGCACTGTTGGCGGTGCTCATACCCAGGTACACATCTTCCGCTTGCGTGCGCACCTGCAGCGTGTGTGCCAGCCAGTCCTGCGCGCTGAACAGCTTCGACAGAGCGCGGTACGCGATCCAGGCGTTCAACAAGACCAGAAGGATGGGCCCCACCATAAACAGGCGGTAGCGGCTCTTGGAAGTCATCACCCAACACGGTAACAGACCTGCCCTGAGCCGCTGTATTCCCCGTTAGCGGGTCGCCATCGCCATCTGTTGCTGGTATTCCTCGTACGGCCCCTTGTGGTCCGTAATGTGGAAGTTGGTTGGGCCGCCTTCGAAGTGCCAGATGCGCGTGCCGGCCTCTTCAATCAGGTCCTGATCGTGCGTGACGAGGAACACTGTGCCCTCATACTTCTGGATCGCCTGGTTCAACGCATTGATCGATTCAAGATCAAGGTGGTTTGTCGGCTCGTCCAGCACCAGGACGTTGGGCTTTTGCAGCATGATCTTGCAGAACAGCAGACGCGCCGCTTCACCGCCGGAAAGCGCGTCCGTCTTCTTCATGCCTTCTTCGCCGCGGAAGAGCATCTGGCCAAGAATGCCGCGGATATCTTCCTTGGAGGCCTTGGGGTCGTACTGATGCAGCCAGTCCGCGGCCGTCATCCCCAGCTGAATCGAGCCCTTGTGATCCTGCGCGAAATAGCCAATCTGGACCTCATGGCCCCACTTCACCATGCCGGAGTCGATCGAGACATCCGTCTCCTCCACACCCGGGCCGTTGGCCAGCAACGCCTTCAGCAGCGTGGTTTTGCCCTGGCCGTTGCGACCGATCAGGATAACCTTGTCGCCGCGGGTCACCGATGCGGTGAAGTTGTTGATCACGTGCTCGGTTTTGCCGTCGGGCTGCTCGTAAGTCTTGTTGACCTTCTCGAACTCGAGCACATTCTTGCCGGACGGGCGTTCGATCTTGAACGCAATGAACGGACGCGCGATGTTGGACCGCGCCAGTTCACTGGTGGCCAGGCGCTCCACTTCCTTTTTGCGTGAGTTCACCTGGGAGCTGCGCGTACCGGCGCTGAATCGCGCGATAAAGTCGTTCAACTGCGCGATCTTCTTTTCGCGCTGCTCGTTCTGGCTTTCAATGCGCGAGCGGACCTGCGTCTTCTGCAGGACCATGTCGTCATAGCCGCCGGTGTAGGTGATGATCGTCTCGTAATCGATGTCGGCGATGTGCGTGCACACGTTGTTCAGGAAGTGCCGGTCGTGCGAGATGGTGATAACCGTGCCGTTGTAGCGCAGCAGAAAGTCCTCAAGCCAGTGAATTGACTCGAGATCCAGGTAGTTGGTCGGCTCGTCCAGGAACAGCGCTTCCGGGTTGCCGAACAGCGCCTGTGCCAGCAGCACGCGCACCTTCTGGCCACCCTGCAGCTCGCTCATCTTCCGGTCGTGCACCTCGTCCGGGATGTCCAGGCCCTGCAGCAGGATCGCGGCGTTGGCCTCGGCCTCGTAGCCGTCTTCTTCGCCAACGACGCCTTCGAGCTCACCCAGCCGAATGCCGTCCTCGTCCGTCATCTCGGGCTTGTTGTAGATAATCTCGCGCTCTTCCAGCGCCGCCCACAACGGCTTGTTGCCCATAATCACGGTATCGATCACGCGATAGGCGTCAAACTCGTACTGGTTCTGCTTCAGCACCCCAAACTTCTTCGGCCGCACCACGGTGCCCTTTTGCGCGTCCAGTTCGCCCGTCAGCACCTTCATAAACGTCGATTTGCCGGCACCATTCGGCCCAGTCAAACCATAGCGCCGCCCGTCCGTAAACGTGACGCTTACGTCTTCAAAGAGCAGCTTCGCGCCGTAGCGCATCGTGACATTAGATACAGAAATCATCACTCTAATTTTCGCATAGTTACCAAAGATAAGCAGCCTTTGCCGGTCCCCCCTGCTAAGCTGCGACCAATCCTTATGAGCGCCGAGATCCCGTCCTTCAGCAGAGCCACCTACGCCCCCGCAACGACCCAGGAGGAGACGGCCTTCCTCGCGGACCCAATCTCGCCCTCAACGGACACCGCGCTTCTGGCGCGAGCCATGCTGTTCGGCCTGGCTGGCGCCGTGGCCGGGGCGGTGCTGTATGGCGGCTTCATCCACCTCACCCACATCAACATCGGGTATCTGTCGATCGTGGTGGCGTACCTTGTGGCCAAGGCGATGACGCTTGGCTCGGGCGAGCGCGGCGGCCGGCCCTTTCAGATCAGCGCCATCGTGCTGACGTGCCTTTCGATCGCCATGGGCAACGCCCTGATGGCGTACTGGTCCGTGCGCGCCGACGGCCCCTTCCAGCTAAACGCCTACACAGCCTTCCGTTTACTGCGTTTTGGCTTTCTGGAGCCCTTCTACGAGTTTCAGCAGAGCGCCGCCAGTGCCCTGCTTACCCTGTTCATCCTGTTTATCGGGCTTCGTGCGGCCTGGCGCATGACCTCCGGTGTCCCCGGGGCCATACGCCATCCGTTCAGCCGCGGCTTCTAGATCGCAAGCCAAAGCAGAAGCAAACCGACGTGCACGGCAGCGCCGGCAGTACAGGCCAGGCTCCGTGCTGACATCCTCGCCGGCAATCCGTGCTGCTGGGCCACTGCGTTCATCGCACCCCACCGCCCACCTGCAACAAGGCGCCGGTCACCCAACGGGCTTCGTCGGACGCGACAAAGGTCACCACGTCCGCAATGTCGTCCGGTACGCCGGCACGCCCCAGCGGTGTTTGCGCGATAAAGCCGGCTTCCATCTCGCTTTTGCGTAGACCGGCGTTGCCCTCGGTCTCGGTGTACCCCGGGTTCACGGCGTTTACACGAATGTTGCGGGCCCCGAGTTCCTTGGCCAACACACGCGTGATCGCATCCACCGCTCCCTTGGTCCCGGTGTAAATGGACGAGGCCGGCGGGGTCATTTCACTCACGATGGAGCCGATGTTGATGATGTTGCCGCCCTCGGCCGGGAACAGCGGCACCGCCGCCTTGGTCGCCAGCAGCAGGCCCTTCACGTTGGTGTCGAACATGCGGTCAATCTCGGCCTCCTCCAGCGCCTCGATCGGGGAAAAGCTGTACACGCCGGCGTTGTTGACCAGCACGTCGACCTTGCCGAACTGCTTTTTGGTCTCCGCAAACAGCGCGTCCACCTCAGCGGACTTTGCGACACTGCCGCCGACAACAATGGCCTGCCCGCCGGCACCGGCGATCTCTGCGGCAACTCGCTCCGCGCCCGCTTTGTCGCTGGCATAGTTGACGACAACCTTGGCGCCTTCGCGGCTTAGCGCCTTTGCGATTGCTGCCCCAAGCCCTTTTGAGGCACCCGTAACCACGGCAACTTTGCCCGTAAGCTTGCCCATTTTCCTCACCAGCCTTTCGATTCCCGTTGAACATTTCGACGCATATCGAATTGATGAGCGACTTTGGGCTTGGTCGCAGCTTTCTTTCACGCTGAAGTTGTCGTGGAACAGCTACAGCGTCGCCAGTTCGCGCAGGTAGGCGTCCCACACGTCGCGGCGCAGTGTCAGGCGAAGCTCCCTGCCCTCCCGCGCCACCTCCACCAGGCCGGCCGTTTGCAGCTCCTTGAGGTGATGCGAGATGGTCGCCGGGCTCAGGCACTCCTGTGCGCTCAGCCCTGAGCAGGCGAGCACGGGTTTGCGGGCAATGTCCTGCAGCATCGCAAAGCGACGCGGGTCGGCCACGGCGCGGCTGATGGCCTCTACCTGGTCCGGGGTCAGGTTTATCGGAGTGTCTGCGTCTGCACCGGGCGCCATCGTTCCAGTCTAGGCATTGCTGGACGTCTGCTCAACTGGTCGAAGACCAAGAGCACGGAGCCGGCCCGGCTTCGGGGCAAACCCCACAGCCTGACCGGCTCCTTCACTGCTCGACGATGCTCGCCACTGGCACGGAAACGCCGGAAATCCGGAGCCTTCACCCCGCCCAGTCGGTAAAGCTACTGTCCCATAGCCGTGCACGGGGTGTCGCGGGTCCTCAAAGGCCTGTTTCGTATCCGAAAGAAGGTCGCGTCACATGATTGTAAGTTGTTGGATTCAAAGCTGCATTGATTTGCGCTGCGAGCTTTTGAGCTACCGGACTCTACCGTACTTTCGTTTACGCAACAACGCCGTTGGCCGTACGGTCGAAAACGTTTGCCAAGCTTTGAGTTAGCATGAAGGTCAACCCGTTTCGGAACCGATTGTGGAGAAGGACTCGACACCAGGCCACAGGCTTCGCCCAGGGTTGTAGACCCGGCCCGGAGGCCGCGCTCCATGTACGGCATTGGCGGAAAGCTGCGCGCTGCACGACTTCAATGGCAACTGACGCTGCGCGAAGTGGAAGATCGCAGTAGTCGGTTGGCCCAGGAGTGGGGAAACCCTCAATACAGGATTTCTGCGAGTTGGCTGGACCGTGTGGAACGCGAAGACCGTGGCCTCTCGGCAACCAAGCTCATCGTTCTGGCCGTGATCTACAGCCTGACCGCCGAGCAGATGCTGAGCCTGTGCCCGCCGACCAAGTCCAGCCCGGCGCAGATGGAGCACGTGTCCAGCCCCAACGCCACCCTTCTGCTCTCGGATGGTCCCCTGGAAGACCGTGCGCGGCAGTGGCTGCCCGACAAGCTTGTGACGGATCCGCCCCCGGAAGAGACCACGCTGCTTCCGCCGGACAATACGTCCCTGCCGAGCCACTACCGCCGGGGAATTATCGGCCGTCGCGACCGAACGCTGGAGCCCATGGTCCGCGCGGGCTCCATTGTGCTGATTGATACCCAGAAGCGCGCGATCGCCAGCCGCAAGGAGTGGACCCACGAGTTCGACCGGCCCATCTACTTCCTGCTGACGCGCACAGGCTACGTGTCAGGCTTCTGCGAGCTCGACAAAGAGGCCGAGTGGCTGACGCTTGTTCCGCATGCGCTCTCCTACGAGAGCAGTAAGCGCTGGCGCTACAAGAAAGAGATTGAAGTGATCGGCACCGTGACCGGCGTATTCATGCGGCGCGTCGCCTGATCCGGATGCGGCTGTCTTCGGCTACAGCGCGGCCCGAAGCTGCGCCAGGCCGGGAACCTGGCTTATCTCAAATAATGCGAGCACGTGTTGCGTCATCCCGTAGTAGATGGCCACGGCTCGCTGCGCGTAGTCCGGAAACGCCACTTCGAGGTTGCCACGGCCTTCGGCGCCCTTCAGCCGTTCGAGGTGCCACTGGATCTCGCGGGCGTTCAATCGGAGCTGTTCGGCAACCGGCAACGCTTCGGGATACCAGCGCTGGACATAGCAGGCCAGATCGATAAGGACGTCGCAGTTCGCGGCCAGCGTCTCGATGCCCTGCATCCCGCCGGTAAGCTCCCACAACTGGTAGGGCTCAAGCTCTGAGTGTGAATCCGTTGCCGTCAGGTCCGCGGTAACCTGCGCCAGCTTGTCGCGATCTACAGCAACAAGCCGCCGCAGCAGGACGTGGACGTCCTCTGCGTTGGAAAGTCTGCCCGCCCGTCGCACGTAGGCAGTTGCCGTTACGAGCAGAACAACCAGGAACAGAATTAGGGCATACGGAAAGATTACGGCAGGCGCGATCACGGCTTTCTCCAGTTACGGATCGAGTACAGATCATAAGCCACGCGCGCATTAAGATTCTGTAATTGTGTCCGCATTTCTGCAGAAACTTCCCGGGTTTCGGGCGCGGTGCGCCAAAGAGTCACAATCCAATAACCGAGTGCCGCGATATACAGGGTCTTGCGTAGGCCAATGAGCACGTCATCGATGCCGGCCTGGTACCCCGTCCCGTAGATCGTGTGCAGCCCCTGGAAGATGACGTCCATCAGGGAGTACGCGCCCAAACCTTGTGAAACGCGGGCCACATGTGTGCGCCAGGGTAGCCCCACGGTGACCGACAAGACCACCAGCCCAAGAAACAAGCCGCTCAGCAGAACTGAAGAAAAGAAGTCGCCTTTGATCAGGGCAGCAAACTGCCACTTCGTCGCACCCGGCGTTGCAAGAATGGTGAGCGCCAGGGCAGACGCAACACTGCCCCACACAAGCCAGCGCAACCCGCCACGTACATCCGGCGCCCATCGGCCAAGTGGGCGAAATACGTGCGACGCCACTTCATACACCACACCAAGCTGCAAAGACACATCCAGCAGCCCGAGAAAAACGTACCACTGAAAGTACGCGCGCACTGAACCGTACTGGTGGACGAAGTACAGAATCGTCGTACGCAGAATGCTGGCTGCAATAAAGGTGGTGAACAACGGAAACGGTCGCGCTCGGTGCTTGTACAGCAACACAGCGAGAAGACCGATGTTGCCCCAAAGGCCAACGGCCCAGAACAAGGAGTCGAGCCGGTTCACTGGCATCGGGAGCTCCCGTTCTGGGCCGTTTGCGGCATCAAGTGCCGCTATCTTACGCGAGATGGTTTATGCCAGGCCGAGGAAAACCAGCATCGCCTGCATCACAGTTCCCGAAGTCGAAACGCTGGAGGTGGTGGGGGGCTGCGCAACGACACAACCGCAACTCTTGGGCACAGGATCGGTGCCTGTGATTCCGTTCGGGGTTACCTTGGTTTGCGCGCGAGCTACACCAATAGAAGCAATGGTGGATGTACCAAGGGCGAGGACGAGGGCGATGCGGCGAGTGGAAGTCTTGATCAAGGAAGTTCTCCAGTTCCGGCGCGAGGATCGCGCTCGAACCGAAGATTATGAAAATTGCTCGGAAAAACAGATCGTTTTGGTGCCTTCGTTGTCTAAGGGAAACGTCTGTTTCCGGCGCGATGGAAAGCGCGAGACCCCCGGTGATGTGTTGATTTTTGACAACATCTCGTGTTTTTTGCATCTGGCGTTGTGTATAAGCAACAAGCAACGTATTCTCTTGTCCAGCCCCGGCACATTTAGACGAAAGTGATTTTGTGAATGAAGGACGAGAAGGCAGACGAGGTTCAAGACATGCTCCTGACCGTCATCCGGTCCCTGGTAGACAGGCCCGATGACGTGCAGATCACCCCGGTTCCGGCAGAAACCAGCTTGACCTTTCGTGTTCTTGCCCATCCGGCAGACATGGGCAAGCTGATTGGCGTCAACGGAAGAACGGCGCGCGCCTTGCGCATCATTCTTGGAGCCAACGCAGCGAGGCTGAAGATGAACCTGAACCTGGATATCGCCCAGGCGGATGGCGCAGGCGCACGTCCCTAGGTGCGCACGAGCGACGTGTGACGGCCAGCAGCGCCGTACCCGCAATTGAAGCGTGTGGCACGCATAGAAAACCCAGAATGGAGTTCGCGGGGCGTCTCGCCGCTCAGGGGACGCGCGGTCGTCCTTGACGGGCGCATCAGAGCAAACGGCCCGTCACGACGACGGGCTGTTTCGCACTGGATGGACCTTGGGCCGCCGGCCCATGCACGCACCGGCGGCTTAGCCGCGCTATGCCAGGTACACCGACTGGCAGTATGCCTGGTCAAAGTGCTGAAAAGGACCAAACTCACGTGCTGCCGCGGTGAGCAGCCAAAAGCTGCCACACGCGTAGGCGATAAACCAGTCGCCCCACTGCCAAAGGTCCGAGTCGATCTGCTGAAAAGTCGGAGTCCGCATTGTCGTTCCCTCCGTCGGAAACAGGTACACGCCGTCCCATGGCATCCGCCGTAACGCAAATGTAAGGGTGTGGTTTTTCCGCGAGAATACAACAAAGGTTCCAGGACGGAACCGTTCGACGCACCCTAGGTACCCATCTGGATGCGTGTGTGTCCTTTTGATCCAGCTCAGTGTTCGCGCAGCGGAACGACGGCGAGCTCCCCGCCCCTGGTGACCAGGCGATTGTTCCCGCGCCCCAGCTTGAGCGCCGCCCCCGACCCAAGGTCGCGCTCCCACAGTTCGCCATAGTTGCCCACTGCAGCGATCACATCAGCCACCCAGTGGTCGCGCAGACCAAGCGCCGAGCCCGTCCCAAGCCGCTGCCCAAGAAAGGCCTGCAGTTCGGTGTCGGTGCTGGCACTGGCAACCGCGACGCCGGCCTGGGTGACGCCGCGCTGTTCCGCGCCAAGCAACGCCTCCACCGTCCAGTACACAACGCTTGCGAACCGCGGATCGCCCGCCCAGCTGGCCATGCCGAGCGGATCCGGCCGAATGGTCTCCGGCAGAATCGTAAACTCGGCCGCACGCCGCGGGTCGATCGCCCGGATGTTGGCCAACGAGGTCAGATCGCTGGTCACCGCATCGCAGTTCGCGGTAAAGAACCCCGCTTCCATCTCGCCCGCTTCTGAGAACGGGTACCAGATGTAGGTGATGCCGTGCGCCGTCGCATAGCTGTGCAGGCCATCCTCTGCCACCGATCCGGTAAGAAAGCAGACTTTCTTGCCGGCGAGGTCCAGCGGCGTGTGCACCCCGGCGCTCTTGGGAACCAGAAAGCCCTGGCCGTCCAGGAGCACAGGCGAGGAGAGCGCAAAATCCTGAGCGGTATTCGCGACCGAAAGACTTGCGGTAGCCACCAGGTCTACCTCACCTGCACGCAGGGCACGCAGGGCAAAGGCTTCATCCGGAAAGCTCTTGATGATCAGGTGAGCGCCGGGGCCCAACGTCGCGACAGCGACAGCCTTGCACAGATCGATGTCGAACGCCGCCCGGTTGCCGTGGTCTTCGCCGCGAGAGTAGTCCTCTTCTTCCTTGGACAGCCCACAGGTGAGCGCGTTCACCGCACGGATGTGGTCCAGCGTGGGATGCGGCAAGGCGGGGCGCGGTACCAGCGGCGCTCCCGTCTTGGGTGGCATCTGCAACGCCTGTTGTGCGGACCCAGCCGCCGTGGCGGCAACCAACAACATCAATCCAGCTATACGTACCATCGTCTCCCGGTAACTCCATTCCTGCGTTCGCCCAACATACCCATGTGCAAATCAGGGAGGGCCGGGTGGCCCTCCCTGACGTACAGTTTGCGCCGAAGCCTTGGACTAAGGGGTCCAGGGAGCAACGGTCGGCGTTCCTGGCGTCGAGCCCGGACGCGGGTTGAAGTCGGACGGTACGGGGTTCGGCATGCCGTGATCCGTCGGCTGAATATTCAGGATCTGACAGCCGTTGTTGTTGTACTGCGGCAGCTTGGCATAGAGGGTCGCCGGAATCTCTGCATAGCTGGCCTCGATCGGTGCCATGGTTCCGGACAGCCGGTTGTTGTCAAAGGCCGCCAACATGTTGCCCACACCCGGGACGTTGTCATCCGCCGGCCCAAGGTATGCCTGGCCCAGCGTGGTGACACCCTTGGCACGCGCCTGCTTCTCATCCGGCAAGTCCGCCAGCGGCTTCAACCCGTACAGCAGGTTGATGAGCTTGATGATGGAGCTGTGCTCGGTGGCCTCGTGCGCGATGCCATGCACCACGCCGTAGGGCGAGATCACGATCGCCGGGATACGCGGTCCCTGGTCCAGCGGATCGCCATACGGATCGTAGTCGCGGATCACTTCAGGAGCGTGGTCATACAGGCCATCGGTCTCGTCATAGGCGATGATGATGGCGCTCTGCGACCAGTACGGGCTCTGTGCGATGGCATTCACCTCCTGCGCCAGCAGCGCGCTCGAGATCTGCAGATCGGAGTAGCCCGGGTGGTCGTCATTGCCGTTGAACACCGTCCGCAGCGCCGGGTTCGGGTCGACCGGGTTCAGGCCTTCGATGTTGCTGTACCCACCGCGAAGGTAGTACACGCCCCCGCTGGCGGGCAGCTTGCCACCCTGGATGTCCGTGAACGCCTGGCTAAGGTTATGCAGGTGCGGCGTGATCTGCGGATTGTTGGAGACATAGCCGAAGTACTGCGGCCCGTTGTGATGAGCGATGTAGTCCGTCAACGGCTCGTTTGCGGGTGCGGTGGTGCCGGCCGGGATGTAGCCCTGCTGATACCAGCCCCAGTTGGTCGGCATCTGGTTGCTGCCGGCCAGTTCCTTGATGTCCTTCTCGATGTCCGTGAGATCGGTCTGGGGCTGCGAGTCCTGCTGTGTCAGCGTGCCTGCCTCGTTGCCCATGAAGCTCAGCGGGAGGGTAGCAAAGGTGAGGTTGACCTCAGGGTTGCCGCTTGCTGGGTTTGCCGGTTGGCCGCTGCCGAAGTAGTCCAGCTGCGATCCCCAGAACGGGTCGCCGTCGCTTACCACCGGAACGCCATTGCCGCTGATGGAGCCGAAGGCCTTGGTGCTGTCTTCAGGGTGCTTCACCCATTGCGTTTCACCGGACTGCCCGGCGATCATCGCAATCGCGTTCGGGGTCGAGGCGGACAGCACGGTCTGGTGGAAGTTGTCGAACAACGTGAAGCGGTCAGCATAGTTCCACATCACCGGCGCGGTGTTGCAATCGATGTGGCCCATCACGAGCTCGCCCATCTGCTTCTTCGCGAGGGAAGGCTTCCCGCTCGGCACACCGTTGGTGATCGTCAGGCCTTCTTCTGCCAGCGCGTAGCCGTCGTTCTTGGTCACACCGCCGGTGAAGTCGATCTTCTGGATGTAGGCCGTGTGCGAGTGGTTGACCGAGTCCGTGTCCGCCGGGTACAGCGGTACGGTCTGGCCGAGGTTGTTGGTCACCGTCTGCGGGATCAGGAAGGGTTGAATCGTCCCGATGGTGCCGTCCGTGTTGACGATCGGCTGGTTGAAGCCTGGGGTCTCCGCGGGCGACTGGGAGTAGAGCCCGTGTGCGCCGGGATAGGTGCCGAAGTAGAAGTCAAACGACCGGTTCTCCTGGAACAGCACGAAGACATACTTGACCTTCTGTTGCAGCAGCTGAACTTTCTGCGCCTGGGTCAATTTGGTCTCGCGCTCCGGGCTAACCACCTTGGCCTGCACAGCCGCGCTGGACTTGGGAGCGATGGTGACGCTGGTGTCGGCGGTTTGCGCCGTGGCAAGCCCGCAAGGAAGCGTGGCAACGTAGGCCGCCATCGCTAAAGGAATTCTGCTTCTGGACGTCTTCATGAACTGGGGTTTCTCCAAAGGGCGAGGCTCACGCTCCCACGCGCCGGGTGACGGCAGCGAAGCGCCCTCTCTAAAAGAGCGCACCTCCATCAAAGGTATGTGAACAAGGCAATAACACTTTGGTTGTGCCTCCACAGGCAGCTGCCCAGCCGATCCGCCGGCGCCCTCCCTCCTGGGGCCTCTCATCTCGGCGAAAAGCCGTCCACCGGCTTGCGTACAATGACGCCGGCACCCGATACACTCCATTCAGAGATGGAGGGAAACGGCGGCCCGCAAACCCTTGCCGGGCGCCTCGAACAGGGCACCGCTTCGTAACTTGCTCATTTCAAAGATTTTGGCCGCAAATTCTTTGTTTGCAATAAGTTGCGACCCCATACACCTCGCAAGCTGATGAAAACAAAGATTTTGCAGCCAAGATACCCCCTCCCCAGGGGGAGGGGGTATGCCCTGATCGGGAGCGTCCCTGAAAAGGTCGAAAAGCCTGCCAAAGCTGCTGGACACGGATCTCAAGCGCTCAGATTGAAGCCCCGCACGCCGATCTTCGCTCGTTCCCCACGGGTATCCGCTTCACGGATCTCCGTCACCACGGTCTTCGCTTCGCCGGGCATCAACGCAAAGTACCCATCGTCGTAGATGGCGGGCAGAATGCGATCTCCGCTACGTTCACGCACTGCCTCCAGCCGGACAAACAGAGCCGGAACAGCGGAAGTATTCTTCAGCACCGTGGTCAGGAACCAGCGTCCGTCACGCGCCTCGTTCGTAGTCTCCGCCGAGACCGTCGCCTTGCCCAGCGCGCGGATGCCCGTGTAGTCGCCCTGCTCCAGGCCACGCAGGTAGAAATTGGTGGAGCGCACCTTGCTTCCTTCCCTCAACGTGAGCCGCAGGAAGTGAACGCGGCTCAGGTTCGCCGGATACTGCATCTCCAGCGCCGTCGTTGTGCTGTCTTCCGCGGAGTGCGCCACAGGCGCGCTCTGCTGCGCAAGGCTCTTGCCATTCATGTCGAACACCTCGACCAGAGCCGTGAGCCCGTTCACATTGCCTGCGCTGTAGTTCACCACTTCAATGGTGTCCTTCAACGAGTTCCACTGAATGTGCAGCGGTTCCGCACCCTTCTTGCTGGCGAAGTACGAGGCCGTGGGCGCGAAGTAGAAGTCATAGGTCTGCCACACAAACGAGGGCCAGCATGGATGGCTCATCCACAACAGCACACCGGCACGGTGCACACTCTGCGACTCAAACATGGCGCGATACGCCTCATAGCTGACGATCTCGCCCAGCTTGATCCAGTCCTCGCCGTTCGTCGCGCCGCCGTACGCATCGTCCACCAGGGTGCGGAACGCTTCGCCGCCCTGCGCGCCGATCAGCGTGAAGTCATGCAGACCCCAGTCGAGCCCCTGCGGCCAAACAGCATGCTCGGGCATCATCGCCCGCACGCTCTCCACCGGAGGAATCGCAGGCGCGCCAATCTCCGAGTGCAGCTTGGTATCGGCGATCTCGAAGTACTGCGCCGTAGGCAGCGCGCGGTACGGCCCATGACCGCTCACAGGACCATCGGCCGAACTGCCGATGTACGGAATATCCGCATGGAGGTCCGCAAGGATCTGCTTGATCCCTGTCTGCAGCGGGGCCGGCGGAAACCACTCGTTGCGCCCACAATACAGCCCGATGGACGCATGGTTGCGAATGCGCGCAACGTAGTCTCGTCCATTGGCGAGAAACATCGCGTTGTCTTCGGGAATCGGTCCGTCCCACGGATTGGCAAGCCAGAAATCCTGCATGATCACAACGCCATGTCGGTCGCAGGCGTCGTAGAAGGCCTCGTCGCCAATCTGCCCAACCCAGTTGCGCACGATGTTGAAGTTCATCTCGCGGTGATAGCGCACCGCTGCGTCGTACTCGCGTGCACGGTACCGCAACATCGACTCGCCAAAGCCCCAGTTGCCGCCCTTGGCAATGAAGCGCCGGCCGTTGATGAACATGTGCAGCACGCCGCCGTTCTCGTCGCTGGTCATCTGGCGAACGCCTGCTTTGAAGCTCTTGCGGTCGAGCTCGCCGCCATGACCTTCCAGTCGCAGTTCCACGTCGTACAGGTGCGGCTCGCCGTAGCCGACAGGCCACCACAGCTGCGGCTTCGCGAGGTGCATCTGCCTGTGTGTTTCGGGGGAAATCTTGACGACTCTGCGCTCGTTGGCGCCGAGCTCCACCTTCTGCTCAAAGGCAGTCTCGCCAAACTTGCCGTGCAGTGTTCCCGTGAACGGTTTTGCGGTGTGATTGACCGCGAAGACCTCCAGGCTTACGTCGGCACGGCTGATGTCCGGCAGCGGAAGCTTGCTTGTCACCAGCGGATCTTCCAGCGTCACAGGCCCGGTGGTCAGCAAGGAGACGTCCGCCCACACACCGGTGTTGCGACCGCGAATCGTGGGAATCCAGTCCCAACCGATGGAGGCGTGATAGGTCGGGTTATCCGCACCGAGACCACCGCCGTTCTTACCGGTGTTCTCGTAGGTCTTCTGCTTGCAGCTTCCCGGCGTGTCGTTCTCCATGACGCGAATGGCGAGTGCGTTCGGCCCGGGCTTCAGCTTGCCGGTGACCTCGAAGCGCCCGCGAATGAAGCCGCCGTCCACGCGCCCAAGCTTCTCGCCGTTGAGGAAGACCTCGGCCTTCCAGTTGATGCCGTCGAGGAGCAACCATTGCAGCTCGCCAGCCTTCGCGGGGGATCCCTGGAACTCTGTGCGGTACCAGAAATCCGCGTAGAAGAACGAATCAGACACGTGCAGCTGGTTCTGCCCGTAGTTGGGATCAGGGATCGCCCCGGCATTGAGATACGAGGTCAGCGTGGTGGCGGGAACCGTGGCCACAACCCAGTCTGCGTCCCCGTAACCCGGCGCGGAAAGGACCTCACCGGTAGCCTCCACCTGCGGCGCGCGCTGCAGCTTCCAGGCACCGCCGGAAAGCGTCAGGCGATTGCCAATCGCCATCAACGGCGCGTGGGGCTTCACACTGTACCCACCACGTCCCCACACTTCCAGCTCGCTGAGGATGTAGCCGTGCGCGGTGGCAGGGCGCGTCATCAGCACCCGCACGTAGCGCGCCTTCGACGGCGAACTCAGCTTGATCTCGTCAAGCATCGCGTCACTCGCGGGCAAAGCCTGGACATCGCGCCACTGATCCGCGTCGTCGGACACCTGCAGCTTGCCTTCCGCGGCACGCGCGACCCAGTGCAACTTCACGGAGTCAAAGGACGCATCCTCGCCGAGGTCGACCGAGACCCACTCTTCATCCAGGCCCGCGCTCTTCCACGCGCTGGTGAAGCTGTACGGGCCGCCGAGATTGACGCGCTTGTCGCCGCGGTGGAACTCTACCTGGCCCAGGCGGAACGTGGACCCGAACGGTGAGTGGGGGCCGCCATTGCCCGACGAGAACTCCACGCGGTAGAAGCGGCTCCGATGTGGCGCATCCAGCGGAATCGACGGCATCATCACGTGCGCGCCACGCGTCATATCCGGCGGGTAATTTGCCGGGTCCATCGGCTCCGACCCTGAACCGCTCCCCGCCTTCGTCCACACGTGCCCGTCGTCGGAGACCGACGCGGTGAAGCTCAGCGAAGACCGCTCCACGTTCTGCGGCACGATCACAAACAGCACCAGGCGATCGACCTCGGGCAACTCTGTGCCACCGCCCAGATGCAGTTCCACGGACGGATCGCTGCCGGGTAGCTCAAGGATCGCCTCGGGCCCATGCGAAGTCAGGATCTCGCGTTCCTGCTTGGGCAGGATTTGCCCGTTGACGACGGAGACAATCCACTCCGGCATCTTTGTGTCGACGATGCCATCGGTGACCAGCTGCGCGGTGAGGTTGTAGTCGTAGCTGGATGAGGCGAAAGCAGGCCGCAAGCGCGCCAGGTTGCGATACGTGCCGCTGGTGTCCGGGACGAGCTCAGGCCCGAAGAACTCTTCCGGCGCGCCGGGGTACACGCCGATGCCGCGCGTGGACGCCGCCGATGCTGTGACAGGCAGGGCAGCGCCGGTGGCGGGCAGCCCTTCCGGGGTCGTAGTGCCTTCCGCCGCAAACGCCAGCCGCGGCATCGCCGCTACTCCTGCCCCTGCAATCAGACCCGTCTTCAGAAACTCACGCCGCGTTGCTGCCATGCTGCTTTCTCCTTGAGCGCAGAACTTTCACTTCCCCGTGCTACTGCGCAACGAGCGCATAGCTCACAAAGGCCACCTTGCTGCTATCAGGCGACCAGGAGGGCACGTTCATGGTGCCCTGGCCGCCAAAGAGTTTGGCCAGCAGGATAGATTTGCTATCGGATAACGATAACATCCGGATCTCCACATCCTGATTCGCTGGATGTCCCTTCACGTCCGACTTGTAGGCGACAAACACCATCCACCGGCCGTCAGGCGAGATGTGGGGGAACCAGTCGTTGCTCTCATCCTGGAGTACCTGCTCCTGCCCGCTGCCGTCCGGGTGCATGCGCCAGATCTGCATGTGCCCTGTCCGCTCCGAGTTGAAGTAGATCCACTGTCCATCGGGCGAGTACTCCGGCCCATCGTCCAGGCCGGGCGCCGTGGTCAGCCGCTTTTCCGCACCGCCGGCTACCGGGATGGTGTAGATGTCGAACTCGCCGCCGCGCTGCCCTGTGAAGGCCAGCGTGCTTCCATCCGGAGACCACCCGTGCCAGTACGACGGTCCGTCCCTGGTGACCAGCCGCGGAGTTCCGCCGGCGACAGGCAACACGTAGACGTGTGACTTGCCATCCGCAGAGCTGTCGCTGATCGCAATCTGCGTCCCGTCAGGAGACAGTCCGTGGTCGTTGTTGCATTTGGTTTGCGCACCCGTTGCGATGGGTGTCGCATTGGTTGCGAGCGGCACCGTGCGGTCATTGGGATGGACGCCGTCATCCAGCGGCCACCGCTTCAGCCCGCCGTCCTGGTTGAAGATCAGCGCGGCCCCATCCCTGGTCCAGTTCGGCGCCTCAAAGTGCACCGGCTCTGTGTGGCGTACGCGCCGGTCGCTGGAAGCAACGATGACGGTCTCGAGCGTGCTGTATAGAACGGGCTTGCCCGTCGCCGGCGGTAGCTTTTCAAGCTTGACGTTGGAAAAGACCGCGGTCTCTGTTGCGTCCTTGTCATGCGCACATACAGCCAGGCCGACGTAGATGTCTCCGGTCATGTCTACACGCATCGAAGCGCCGGAAAACGCCACTTTGCCGCCCGCATCACCCACCGACACATACGCGTACGGCCCGCGCCGCTCGATTCGCAGGCGTCCGGGCGCTACGGACGCGGTTTCCACCTCATGCGTGACAGCCCCCGCAGCGTCACGATATTGCAGCGAGGTCAGGCCGTTGCCATGGCGCGCAAGGTCCACGTAGGCTGAGCTTGTGTCGAGCGACTGACGGATCATAAGAGCAGCCTTGCGGTGCGCGTTTCCTTTGGAACCGACGAAAACCACGTCCGCCGTAAGCGCCACATCGCCGCTCACCTTGGTCCAGACGTATTGAAACTCATCGTGCGTGGACCATAGATTCTCGCCGCTGCCGGAAACGGTGTAGGTTCCCTTCGCTGCGTCGAAGTGCGTGTCACCGGGGTGCAGCACCGTGCCAATGTCGCCATGCGCGCTGAACGCGCCAAGCTGCGCCCGGGCTGCCGGCGCGACCAGTGCGGCAAAGCACAACACAGTGAAGGTCACCATCTCTCTGTAACCACGCATCATCCGGCTTCTCCTTTTGCAGGTAAGGGCGCACGCCGGCCGGGGGCGGCCAGCGTGGCATAGCTTAATGCTCCCAGCAGCGTCACTGCTGTACACAGATTCAGTGCCAAGGTGAACGAGTGGGTACGGTCCAGCAGCCAGCCCGTAGTCACCGGCGCGGCAGAGGCAATCAGAAAGCTGGCAAAGTTCTGCAGCGCACCCAGCGAGCCGACCCATGCGGGACGAACCACCGTCTGCACGTAGCCCCATCCTGAAGTTCCGGCGAAGTGAATGAAAAACAACGCCGCGCTGATACCGGCAACCGCCCGTGTTGCCGAGGCGCTTTGCGCCACAACCCAGGTGCTGGCCGCCGAGCACACCATGCCCGCAACGAGGTTGCCGCGGTGCACGGAGGTGAGGGCCAAGCCGCGGCGGGCGAGGGCATCCGCTGTGGCTCCACTGGTGAACATGCCTGCAGCGCCGCCCAGAAACGGGATGGCGGCCATCCACCCTGACCGCTGCAACGACACGCCGTGCGCAGCCTGCAGATACCCAGGAAGCCACGCCGTGTACAGCCAGTTTGTGTAGTTGATGCCGCCGAACCCAAGCATCATGCCCCACACCATACGCTGCCGCAGCAGCACGCGCCACAGGCCCTCTGACGCGTCGGTGCGCTCTGGACGATGGAGAGCCTGCCCCGGAGCCGCGCGGTAGAACAGCAGCCACGCAGCGGCAGCCAGCAAGCCTGCACAGCCCAATTCGGCAAACATGACACGCCATCCGGAGCGCAGCATGAGCCACGTCAGTACAGGGGGCGCTGCGGCAAGGCCCAGGGTCTGCGACATGCTCATCACGGCCGTCGCTTTGCCGCGGGTGCGCTGCGGGAACCACTCGCGCACCACCTGAACACCGCACGGATAGAACGGGGACTCGCCTGCACCGAGCAGGACACGAAGGAGCAGGAATGCTGGAAAGCTCCGGACGAGGCCAGTAAGCACCTGGGCCGCTGACCACACCGCCAAGCCGGCGCCAAGGACAGCCCGCGTGGATGTGCGGCGTAGAAGCCCCACCAGCGGCAGTTGCGCGCAGCCATACGCCAGCGAAAAGGCGGACAACAACCAGCCTATCTCGGTAGCACTGAGATGAAAGTCTGCACGCACGGTGGTGTTTGCGACGGAAAGCGCCGTGCGATCGAAGAAGTTGACGACGCCAGCAACGAACAACAACCCCAACGCGATTGCCTGCCCGGCGCGCGGGTAGGACGACGGGGCGACTTCCTCATGGGCGTGGGGCTGCAAGAGCAACATCTTACCCGGTGCCGATAACGGTGCGCAGCCCCATGCAAAAGAGAAACGGGAGCGATCGCTCGCCCCCGTTCATCGCAGGTGAAGGTGTCTCTACTGCACGGTGAGGTTCATCGTGAAGGGCAAAGACATCTGGTTCTGGTTGCCATAGACGATGCCAGGGTACTGCGTGATGACCTGGCTGCCGACCTGCTTGGCGGTGACAATGACGGCATACGTGCCTGCCGGGCTGGGTGTGCCTGTTTTGGTCCCGAGTTGTGTTGTGCTGCAACCCGTGATGCCGGCCATCATGCTGCCGCAGGCGAGCAGGCAGGCCAGCAGCAGCAGCCTTCCTTGCAGCGACTTACGCTTGCCGAACAGGAAGCCGAGCATGCCCACGCCAAACATCGCAGCAAAGGCGGTCTGACCTTCGTTCCGGAGACTTGCCGTTGCGCCGGTGACCGGAACGTTGGTGGTGATGGTCATCTTCACGGTGCCCGGACCGACGCAGCCCTGTGCCGCGGTGCAGGCAGCGGCTGCCGCTCCACGATAGGACAACACTGTGCCTGCAGCGGGACCCACATTCACTGACTGCGCATCGGTCGGATCAGGGGTGGGATAGCTGAAGCTGCAGGTTGCGTACGCCGGCAACCCGTCACACGCCAGCTGCAGCGGAAGCGAGTAGTTGTTCAGCAGCGAGCCCGAACCGGCGATGCCATACCCCAGCAGAGAACTGAGGGACAGTGTCACCGTGGTGCTGGAACCGGCTGTGACGGTGACTGTGCTTGGGCTGGCGGAGATCTGCACCATCGGGTTGCGGAGAGCTGTGAAGGCGATCGGCGTGCCGGTTTGCATGGTGTAGTTCGGGTTCGTCGTTCCAAGCGACGCGCCTGCTCCCGCCGGACTGTACACGGGCGTCAGCGTGTAGGACGATTCGAAGTTCGGGATTGAACTGTTGGTGGTGTTGATGCTCAAACACGTTGCCGCGAAGGACACCGTGCCGTCAGCAGCCACGGGAAGGGCCGCGCAATTGCTGCCCGCTGGCGCTCCCTGGAAGGTCACCGATCCGTAGTTCGTCGCAACCAGCTTCCCTGTCTTCGGATCCAGAATCGGCAGCCCCACCAACGCGACTCCGTCGGTAGCTACGACCTTCACCTGATAATTCGGCTCAAACTGAACGACCGACCCGTCGTACGGCTCATCCGCACCAGCTCCGGCCGCCAGGACATACGGGTAACCCGGGAATGCTTGCTGGACTTGCGCCATGGTCGGCTGGATGAGGTTTACAGGCCCGGCACCGACTGTACCTTGCGTTGTCGCAGTTGATGGAGCATACGCACGGTCGCCGCCGTAGCTCACAGTGAAGGTGTATGTGCCGGTGGCGAGTTGCGGTGGCTTTATAGTGACGGTTCCGCCAGCCAGTGTCCCGGTCGCAGAGACCGGCTTAGTGAGACTGGTCCCCGTTACGGTCAGGGTCACCTGTCCGGTCGGAGTAGCGCCTGTGCCGGAAGCTGGAGCCACCACCACAACCGCCGGGGCAGCATCGACGTTTGCTCCCGTTACGGTCACTGTGGTTTTCGAAGCAGCCAGCGCCAAGCCCACACCTGTCACACTGACTCCAACCGGGGTGTTTGCCTCGTCACCATTCACTGCCACGGTTCCGGTCAGAGTTCCCTGATCGCCAGGACCGGGGCTGAACGTGACAGTGATCCCACAGGTCGCGCCTACCGCGATTGGCCCGCCTGTGCAGTTTGTTGTGGAACCTGTAAAATCCGCAGTTCCTGCGAGACCGGTGATATTCAGTGGAAGGTTTCCGAAGTTCAGAACAGTGAAGGGCTGAGCAGCCGAAGCCGTCAAACTGGTCTGAGTACCGAAGTCGATGGAGCCACTTGGGCTGATCACTTCTTCGTTGCCAGCCACTGTATTTGTCAGGTACACGTTGCCGGACGGATCGAGCGCAACTGAGCTCGCTCCGGTATCGTCGGCAGCAATGGCGACCTGACTCCCCTGGATCAGAGTTCCGCCCACATTCGGAATGCGAGTTGTTTGACCTCCGGAGGTCACATACACCGCACCCGACGGGTCCACAGCGAGTCCAGTGACCGCAGCGAGGGAGGTCAGCAGTGTCGATTGAACACCAGCTGGCGTTATCTGGTAGAGATCAGATCCGTCTGCAACGTATAGATTGTCGTTCTGGTCCACAGCTAAAGCTGAAGGCGCGTTGAATCCACCAAGATCGGTTTCGGTCTGGGAAAGCAAGCCAACTGATCCGCCGGTATTTCCGAGTCTCACAATCCGGTGGTTGTCCGGATCAGCAATGAACAGATTTCCGAGGCCGTCCACGGCCAGTTGGACGTTCCCACCTAATCCCGTCATCAGTGTCGCTTGCGCCCCAACGTTGAAGCCGGTCGCTGATACCGGCTCCTCGAGCACACGCCCTTGATCGGCGACGAACAGGTCACCCCCACCGTCGATTGCCACGCCCGTGGGGGCCGTTAACGCTGTGTTCAGGGTCACTGGCTTCGGTGCAGACACCTTCGAGATGATCCTAATCTTCCCTAAACCTGGATCCGCGATGTACGCCGTCCCGGCAGCATCGACGGCAATCTGACTGGGTTTGCTCAAACCCGACTCCCTGGCCGATTCCGTCCCGGGAAGCACCTGCACCGCCGAACCAATGCCCGTACCATGCAAAAGGATGGACCCCAGGACATTGCTGCTGTTGTCCAACAACAACAGCCGGGCAGAAACGCTTCCGACTGCGTGAGGCGTCAGCGTAACGTTGACTGTGCAATTTCCATAAGCGGCAATCGCCGCGCCTGCAGCGCATGTTCCGCCACTTGTGATTGCAAAGTCAGGGTTCACGGTAACCCCATCCTCAAAGTTGGCGGCACTGCCTTCCTGGATGACTACTGACCCTACGGTCGTGCTCGTATTCAATCCAAACAAAACACTGAGCGGTGTTGCCGGCGTGGCCGCCGTCGCGCTTGCGGTCGGGGCGGAACCCAGCTCTACGCGGTTGAACGTGACGGCATCAATCACCTGAGAGCCACTCGCGTTGTAGGTCGGCACGTATAGAATGCCCCGCGCCTGATCGAGGCTGACCTGAGCGCTGGCTGCTACAGCGGTCACTAACGTGGCAGACGCAGGCTCTGGCGTGCCTGCCGGGTTAGGAACGAAGAAGACGCCCAGCTTGGAGTCGCTGATGTACAGGTTGCCTGCCGCGTCGGTGGCCACACCCGAAACATTGGGGAGATTTGGATCCACTCTCGCCAGACCGGTGTCTGCAGCAATGTTGGTCTGCCCAGCGGGGATCATCAGGACGCCCGGCGTTGGTGTCTTGTCAGACTCTTCGACGATGTAGACGTTTCCATACCTGTCTGCGGCTACGGACGAGGCTCGTCCGGCAGCTTTCACCAGCAAGAGATTGTTTGCAGTGCCAGCTTTTGCGGCCGCGCCGGATCCAATCACGGGCTCATTAAAGACGAAGTTGTTGTTGTTTTGCGCGGTGATCACGAGGTTGTTGTTCGAGTCTGCCGTAATAGCCCAGGGCTGGAAGTAGTACGGGGCAGTATTGGGCGTATCACCCTGGGCGAAGATGTACGGGCTTGTACCGCCGCTGTTCGGGCAGATCGCCGTTGTCGCGTTCGCGGGAGTAACGGTGGAGAGCCCCGTCCAGCTCTGAGTCGCCGTGCTGTACGAGAACTTCAGAAGGCAATTGTTGTAGTTGGCTTCAATGTATAGATTGTTTGTCGAGTCAATGGCTATGCCAGGGTTCGCATACCCGCTACCAAGGCCACCCGCGGCCACCAACGTCACAACCGCTCCGCCACCAACCGGGTACTCATAGAGCGCGCCATTGGCATAGTCGACGACTAGAAGATCGCCAAAGGTGTCAAGGGCCGTCTGATAGACCAGTCCCAGCTTTGCTGGCGGCGTCAGCGTGGTGACGTAGCTCGCGGTCGCGGCAGGGCTGATCGACTGAGCCTTCACATCCTTGCATAAACCAAGACACAGTAGCGATGCCGCCAGCAGGTGGGCAGAGAGCCGGCGTAGCGAGGTGTAGGACCTGGTGGACATAGTGTTTCTCCCTGAAGCCTTTCCGACTTGCATTGCGCTGTGGCGACACAGCACCTGAACTCTTGTTCCTGCGGCCCCGGAGGTTTGCCTAGGCTCACCTCCGGGGCATTGCCCCGGTTGCCGTAGTCTCACTGGATCGTCACGCTGATGGTGTACGGCAGTGAGGACCGCTGGTTGGTTTGCAGGTCAACGGTGTAAAGGCTGACGTTGTACGTTCCTGACGGCGTGGTGTTATGCGGCGCAGGTGGCGTCTGTGTGTAACCCGAGTTCGTGCATCCGCTGAGTCCCGTGACCGCACCACCCATCAACAGCAGGCACACAAGACCGAGCATCAAGCGGTTGAGCTTGACCCGCCGACGGAAGGCGAGGCCCAGCAGACCAGCGCCAAACATGCTCCCGAAGGCGATCGCTGACCGGTCTCGGTGCTCGTTGCTGCTGAGCGACACGGCAAGGTTGCTCGTGATCGTTAAACCGGTAGTAACAGCCGCTCCCTTGGCGTCGTAGATGTCCAGCGTGGGCACATTGAAGGTGCACTCGGAGTACTTCGGCAGCGTTGCGCTGTCGCAGTAGATCTGAATGCCGAGCTTGGCCTGGCCGTCATATCCGTTCAACGGCTGCACCATGACGCTGGTTGAAACAGGGGTACCGGCGGTGGTGGAGATGGACGCCGGCGAAGCCTGAATCAGGGCAACCGGCGGAACGATCTCGATCGGAACGGCGGTCGAGGTGACGGAGGCGAAGTTCTGATCGCCGCTGTACACCGCCGTAATGTTGTAGGCCTGCCCCAGGTTCGCAGCCGACGTTCCCGCCGCGAGATTCGAGCTGGTGAACGTTGCGGATCCGCTGGCATCGAGCGTGACCGGCGCCTGCTTTGGATCAGCAGCCGTGGTCCCGTTCTTGAAGGTGACTGTGCCTGTCGGCTTGCCGACGGTGGAGGTCACGGTAGAGACCAGCGATGCTGTCTTCCCTTGTCCGATGTAGTAGATCCCGTTGATGGCGGTGACGCCACTCGGGGTTCCCAGGGTGACCTTTGGCGCTGCCTGCGCGACGGCGACGGTGAACGTCCGCGTGCTGGAACTGCCGCCGAAGACAACGTCGCCACGGTATGTGACGTACAGCACATAGGTGCCGCCGCTCAGCCCGGTAAGTGTGAAGGTGTTCTGGCCGCTGGCGGCGAGCACAGCGGTCTGCGTGGAGAGCGCTGCGCCTTTAGCCTGCGGTGCCAGGGTGAGCACGACGCTGCCACCCTGCGGAGCGTTGCCCGGCGAGCAGCTTGGATCGCTTGCCGTGGTGACCGACGTGACCTTGGTCGCACCGGGATAGACCAGGCCAGAAGCCGGGTTCAGCGTGATGGACGTTTGCGTCTTGCACAGCAGGTTGCTGGAGTACGCTTCCAGCGTCGCTGTTGCCGTGGGGGCGTTCAGTGCGTTGGTGGTGACCGCCATCGTGCCCTGGGTTACGCCCAGGCCGGCGGCTGCAACCGCCACGCCCAGCTGGCAGGCTGTGCCGCTGGCCACGGGCGTTGCACCGCTGGTATCGCAAGGATTGATGCCATCCTGCTGTACCGCGTAGTCAGCAGCGTTGGCCCCCGCGAAGGTCGGAGCAGCGGTGAGCGACAAAGGTGCGTTGCCGATGTTGTAAACGTTGACGTCCACCGGATTGCTCGGCGTCTGCTGGCTGACAAGGCCGAAGTTCACCAGCGCCCCGTTCAGGAGCAGCACGTTGGGCGTGTTTACTGCCGTGGACACCGCACCGGAGGTAGCCACACTGCTGACGTTGTACGACGCAGCCGTGACATACATGTTGCCAAGCGAGTCGAGGCCAATGCCACTCGGGGTTGTTACGCCGCCTGCATCGATCGCCGCAGCATCGTTGAAGTTCAATCCCGTGCTTTCCAGCGGGATGCGGATGATGCCGTTGGCTTGCGCCACATCGACCGAGCCGGAAGGCTCCACGGTCAGACCGGTCACCGGCGCCGCAAGGCTGCTGGTGATCGTTGTCTGCCCGCCCCAGTAGTTGATCTCGATCAGGTTGGAGCCGTCAGCGACAAACACATCGCCGGCGTTGTCCACCGCAACGGCGGTGGGGGTGGTCAACCCTGTACCCAGCGTGTGGGTGCCTTCCAGTGTCATGGTTGTGGGCGCGTTGAACACACGCACCACCCGGTGATTGCTGGGATCAGCCGCGTAGACACCGCCCATGGCGTCGGTGGCAAGATTGATGCCGCCACCCAGACCCGTTTGAACTACGGTCTGCGCCGCGGTGTTTGGTGTGCCGTTCACCGCTGGCAATTCGTAGATCTTGCCGGAGTCTGCGACAAACAAATCGCCCGCGGGATCGACCGCTACGCCTGTGGGCGCTGTGAAGCCCGCGCCGACAGCGGTTCCAGCCGCACCGGCCGCACCGGCCGAGAATGCCAGCACTTTTCCTTGTCCAGGATCAGCCACATAGGCATTGCCAAGCGTGTCACCCGCAACCTGTGCAGGCGTCTTGAGGCCCGTGGACAAGGGTGTCTGCTGCGTGGGGATCAGAAGGGATACTTCCGGACCCTGGCCTATGCCGTTGATGTAATCGGTGCTGCCGGCGATGGGGTTGTTTTTGGCGTCCAGAAGCGAGAGCTGCGCGGCATCACTGCCCACGGCGTTTGCGCCGCTGGGGGTGAAGGTCACCCAGTACTGGCAGCTGTCGTAGGCGTTGTAGGTCTTGCCTGCCGTGCAGGGCACAGCCGGCGTGTTGCCGGTTGCAGGGGGATACGGGTTGGTTGCGCTGGGAGCGAAGGCCGTGCCTCCACCTGGCTGAGAAATCCCGATACCCGAGGGAGTCACTGTTCCACTGAAGGCGTAAAACACCACGCCGGCTGTGCTCGGTGTGCCGATCGGCGTCGTTCCGAGGCTGGTGGCGCCAGGCTGCCAGAGGACGAAGTTGCCGGTGCCCGGGATACCACCCGAACCTGCCGGAGCGTAGTTGGTGGACCCACCGGTGGGCAACCAGAAGAAGCCCCGGTAATCGAGGGTGGGCATGCCATTGACACCCACGGGTGAGATGTACTGCGCATTGGAAAAATCGAAGCTGCTGGCTGCGGTGACGCCGGCGGGGCTGCCCG
This sequence comes from Granulicella sp., assembly GCA_965198515.1. Lineage (GTDB taxonomy): Bacteria > Acidobacteriota > Terriglobia > Terriglobales > Acidobacteriaceae > Granulicella. The sequence continues at coordinate 317,235 of CBDAPO010000006.1, forward strand.
TGGTGTTAGGGACCATCAGAAGGCCGTTGCGTGTGCCTCCGTTGCTGTCAGAGGTATCGGCAAGGTAGAGGTTGCCGTTGGCGTCATGGGCGATGCCGTTGAACTTTTCCGCACCACCCGGATCGACGCGCTGCAACGCGCTCTCTGTGCCGGAGATGCATGGCGTGCTGGGATCGGAAGCGCCCGAGGCGCTTTTCTGCATGCAGGCCATAATGGTGGAGCCGGGGATGAAAAACACACCGTTGCCACGCGTGCTGGCGGACTGGTACGGATTTTCGATGAAGTACAGATTGCCGTTGGAATCGGCGTCCATCGGCATGACGTTGGCGATGAGGCCATTCACCAGGTACTGGAACTGGGGATGTCCGACATTCGAGCCGCCTGTAGCGTTGGGAACGTTGCCCGTGTTGTCGACGGGAATAGCAACGATGGCATTGGCGTTCTGCTCAGCGACAAACAGAATGCCACTCCCGTCTTTCGCAGGGCTGTCCATAAAGGTGATGCCGTTGGTGCCTTTACCCTGAAAGCCTCCATTGATGGTCGGGTACCAGCTATCGCCGGCTGCGGAAAAATCCCAGCTGCCATCCTTGGGGTTGTAGGGCACACGGTAGATGTGCTGGCTTCCGCTGTAACGGTCGGTGATATACAGCGTGCCGATAGCATCCATCGCCATGTACTCGTTCCAGTAGGTGCCGGACGAGTCAATGGACGAAGCGATGGTCAGGATGGTGTTGGTGCCCTTCTTCATCTGGTAGAGGGAGCCGTAGCCGCCGCCGCCGCAGATGTCGAGCATCACCGTGTCGCCGTTGGGCGCATTTTTGATGCTGAGGATCTGGCAGTAATTGGTGCTGTGCGTCAGCGGAATGATGGACCCGGAGGTCACAAGCTGCTGCGCGACGCCGGCACCGCACCCCAACAACATCCCGATGAACAGCAATACCGCGGTGCCAGCCTTCATGCGACCGTACTTTGCGAAATCCATGGCCATACGACCTCTCCAGTGAATCGAACTTCCTCGGCGAACCGGCTCCTGGGCCAGCCCGCCTTTTTGCGCCGCAACCCGCTACGTTGCGGCTCTTCTGCACTGCCTGCCCAGCCGTCCGACGGTTGCCTCAACACCGGACGGCTGGACCTTTTATGCCCTAGAACATGAACTTGGCGCCGAGCTCCACCAGACGGCCACCGCCCTGGTTCGGCCCATACTTCACGTTGGCGATACCGAAGTTCGGCGAGGTCAGCATGGCGGGCGTCAGCGCCTGTCCAGCGACACCGTTGAACAAATTGCCGAGCGTGAGATTGGAGCTGTCGTTGCTGTTGAACGAGACCAGCGGGTGGTTGAGGAAGTTGAACGCCTCAGCGCGCAGTTGCACGTTTTTCCCTTCACCGACGCCGAAGCTCTTGATCACAGACAGGTTGTGGTTCTGGAATTTGGGTCCGCGGATATACGGCAGGCGGTACACACCCTGGCCGGTCGGGTTGGAGTAGTCCGGTCCGGTTCCATTGGCAGGGCTGCCTGGCAGCGGCACGCCGAAGCAGGTCGGATTGATGAACTGGTGAACCGCCTTGCCGCCTGCAGGGTTGCAGTTCAACGTCGGCATCAACAGGTAATCCGGCGTACCGAGCCAGGCCGTGGAGCTCAGGCTGGTGACGCAGTTGTGCTGCCCTTCCGGATCGTTCGGAACGTTGTATTGCTGCACGCACACTGGCTGAATCGAGGTGTTCTGCGCCTGCTGCGTCGTGGCAACCTGCACCACCTGCAGCGTGCCGCTGCCGAAGCCGAAGTTCTCACCGGTACCTGACGCCAGGTCGCCACCGCTCAACACCTGCGAGATGCCCGAGATCTGCCAGCCGTTGGAAAGCTCGGAGAAGAGGTGATTGCCACCCTTGTACGGCTTGCCGATATCGATCAGATAATGCGCGTTGAAGATGTGCGTGCGATCGAAGGTGGCAGGGTTGTAGTCGTTCCGCAGATTTAACGGGTCGACGAGCTGGTTGTTGTACGAGGCCGCCGTGGCGAGTGCCTTCGAGAAGGTGTAGTTGGCGCCGAACTGCACATGACCGGAAGACTTGTTCCAGCTCACCTGCAAGCTGTTGTAGTTGGAGTAGAAGTTATGCTGCAGCGCGAAGATGTGGTTGTAGAAGGGGTAAGGGCGGAAGTAATCCTGGCCACCGGTGGAGAGAGCGGAGATGCTTCCGGCGCTCAGTGAGGTCGGCAGGCTGGATAGGGAGAAGCCGTTGGTGGTTTGATCGCCGAAGAAGTAGCCTGCCGGGATCAGGTTGAGGTCCGACGCTTCGTTGTAGGCGGCGCCCTGGTTGAACGTGCTCAGGTTCTGGCTGTTGCTGCCGACATACGCAACCTCGAGCAACGAGTTCCACTTCAAACGCTGCGAGACCGTGCCGTTGTAGGTGTAGTACACCGGGCGGACCGTGTCGCCTTTGGAAAGCACGTCAACCGTGAAGTCGCCTGGGTTGATCGGCGCCTGCTCATCCACCGTGGTGAAGTTGAAGTACTGGTTCTGGATGCGGGTGGTCTTGTATCCCTGTGCTGTGGCGGCTGCAAGAGCATAGGGAGCAAACTCTTCTTCGTTGCGATAGATGCCCCAGCCGCCACGGAGAACCGTGTTGCCATGGCCCAGGATGTCCCACGAGAGACCAACACGCGGTGACGGATAAATTGTTTGCGGGTTGTTTACCGAGTTGGAGATCGAGGCGTCCGACCCGTGCCAGGCGATGCCGGGATATGCATTGCTGGCACCGCAGTTCACGTATTGCGTCGCAACCTCGCTGCACTGCGAACTGTACAGCGAAGGCTCAAACGTGGCCAGGCCGTTGTTGTGACGATCGGTCCAGGGACCAAGGTGCTCAAGACGCACACCGGCCATCACAGTGACGCGATGGAAGCGCCACTGATCGTTCACAAACCCGGCCAGCGTTGTGTACTGCATGTCGACGATGGGGGTGAAGTTGGTCTGCTGGAAACTATCCGGCGTACCCGAGTACATCATCGCGACAGGGTTGATGCAGGCGCCAAGGTAGCCCGCACCGGAAGCGCGGCTTGTGCCCGTGGACTGCGGGTTCAAGCAGGGAAACGTGTACTGCGCCACCTGGCCCACAGCTGGGCTGTAGATATAGCCGCTGGTCTGCGGATTAAACGAGTACTCACCCTGCGGAAATGCGCCACGATCGGCTGTGCCGTTCAGGATGCCCTTCTCGTAATAGATACCGAACTGGAAGAAGTGTGAGCCCTTGTTCCAGCCGATGTTGTCCTGCACGTCCGGCACGGTTTTCTTCATCCGGATCTGGTTGTTGTAGAAGCCCCCTGGCATCTGGATGTTGGGATACCCGAGCATGCCGTAGTCCGACAGCGCGGGAACGGAGAAGTCCCCTGCCTGCTTGTAGTCGCCAAGGTAGTTGAAGTTGCCGTTGCCGTTTGAACCGCAGGTGCCTGCCGCGCGGGCGGCCGGGTCGCTGCAGTTGTAATCGTTCATGTAGAACCGCGAGACCGCCTGCGGATTGCCCATGTTGCCCGGATCGCTGATGAGCGAAACGGCCGCGTTGAGTTCGTTGGTGACGCTGGGACCGAAGACGCGTGTGTAGGTCGCGGAGATGATGTGCGAGATATCACCCGTGGTCACGCCCCCGGGATAGAGCGCGGCATACTGGGGCGAGTAGCCCAGGCCTGCCGGCTGATCCGTGATCTGCGTTTGGCGGCCGTACGAGGCATACACCTTGTTGTTGTCATTGATCGAATAGTCCAGGCGGGCGTGGAAGATGTTGCCGTTCTGGGTCTGCGTGACAGGCTGGATGTAGTTGTAGCCGGAGCTGTTCTGGAAGGGATCAGCGTTGGGCAGCGGCAGCCAGTTCACCATCGCGATGCCGCCGGCGTTGGCCACGGCTTGCCCTGTGCCTGGGTCGATGAAGTGAGAAAGATTGCCTTCCGGAACAGCGGTTCCGTCCGCGAGATAGTTCTCGCCGTAGCACATGGGCTGGCGCGAGTTGGGATTGATGGCACCGTCGGGACGGCCACCGCAAAGCTGCGCGTTCAGGTTGTTGATGCTGAAGTCGCCTGTGCGCTCCGCCAGTGTCGGTGTCCACGAACCAAGCGTGGTGGGCGAATACTTCTGGTACAGGTACTCAAAGCCCGCAAAGAAGAACAGCTTCGAGTTGTTGCGAGAAAAGCGCGTGCCCGGGATCCAGAGCGGGCCGGAAAACGTCCCACCGGGGTAGAGATAACGGCCATCAGGACGCGTTTGCTGCAGGTAGTTGTTGTACCAGTCATTGGCATTCAGCGAAGTGTCGCGGGCATAGATATACGCTTCGCCGTGATAGGACGACGTGCCCTGCTTGGTGGTCGCGTTGAAGATCGCGGGACCCTTCGCATTTACTGCGCTGAAGGAGGACGTAGAAACCTTGGCCTCTTGCACCATGTCGGCATCAACGGTCTGCACGGTGCCGGCGTTGGTTTGAATGTCCGTGAGGGAAACGCCATCCAGGATGACCTTCAGACCCGTGGGCCCTGTGCCGTTTGCGGAGAAGCCGCCGCTGATGCCGTTATTCAGGCCGACAGTGGCCGTGTTGACGGATGACTGGTTGTTGACACCGGGGCTGACCAGGGCAAAGCCGGGCAGCGTTTCAATCAGTTCGGTTGCGTCGCGACCAACAATGGCGAGGGTTTCCAGGTCTTTTGCGGTAATGACATCGCTGCGCTCGGGTGTGTCGAGAGGCTTCACCGCTTGCGATTGCTCGGCCTCCACGGTGACCTCTGACGCGGCTTGCCCAACCTGCAGCTTGATGTCGGTGTAGGCGACGCGGTCACCAGGGCGGAGCGGAAAGGGCTGCGATTTCCAGGTTTCAAAGCCGGGAGCGGTGACGGTGAGCTGGTACGCAAGATCCGCCTCAACTGAACCCATGGTGAAGTTGCCTTCACCGTTGCTGGTGGATTTGCGCTCCGTCTTGTTGCCGAGGTTGATGAGCACAATGGTGGCCTTGGGAACAGCAGCCCCGGATACGTCTTGCACCACGCCGGACACGGTTCCCGTCGTCTGCTGCGCCGAGGCGGGCAGCTGCCAGAGCAGGAGACTCGCAAGGAATAGAAAAACCACCGCGAGTACCGGCCTGATCTTAGGAAATACCGTCATGTAACAACCCCCTTGGCTACCTTCCATGGACATCCGCACACACGACCGCCTTCGACAAGCGCAGGCTCTTCAAGCCGTTGCCGCTCGGCGCGGTTTTTCTTTGCAGATTGATTCGGGCCGCATTATTACGTTGTGGAACGAAGACCGTCAAGCGCGTTTTTTATGGTTTGTTATCGGTATCAGATTCCAATCGCAACGAAGCCTGAGGGGCATGGTTTGCAAGCTGGGAAATCGCGCCACGGCGATGCCGCTCCATCCCGTGCACGTGTCACCTATGCGTTGTTGGGTGAAGGCGGGTCTTTCTTATGGGCCAAGGAATGAGCTTCTGAATGAAAAACGTTTGTCTAACATCGGCGCCGGTTCGCATAGCTATCGCGAGCCAGACAAGGAACGGTTTACCCGCATCCCGAAGAGACGTTTCGCAAGTACAACTTCAGTGGGAGACTTTCCGCCGGGCGGCCCAGGGTATTGCGCCAAAGGGTACCTGGGCGGGTTCTATGAGCGCTGAGGAGCAGCGGCACCAACAAGTGCGATGTCCCCGCTTGGCGAAGGTGCACTTTTCCAACGCTCACTCAGGCGGTGCAGGTGCGCCATCACCTCGTTCATCTCTGAAAGCCGCGCGGTCGGGCTGTAGGTCACCTCGGGCACTTTGCCGGCCACCACGGTGCGCTGCACAAGGCCTTCGGCCTCCAGTGCGCGTAGTCGCAGGGTCAGCAGGCGCGCGGAGATCCCTTCTGCCCGCCGCTTCAACACGCCAAAGCGCATCGGCCCGTTGAAGCTCAGCAGCCACAGAATGTGGAGTGTCCATGGGCGCGTCAGCATCTCGAGCAAGGACGCCATGGGACAGCCGGCACTCAGATCCTGCTCTGTTTCCGGAAGCTGATTCGCGATTAAGCGTCTGCCATGTCGTTTGTCACCCTTTTCCCGTGCGGTGCAACCGTTCTTCCGCCTGGTGTAGCGGAACAGGATGCGAGCGGTTACTCCAAAGTGCCTACTCGCCGAGCTCCTTGCACTTACTTATAGTAACCAGTAGGACGTGTGTGGAGTTTCGAGCACATCTCCCCGAAGGGAACATTACCGCATGAAAATTCTTCATCTCGACTCAAGCGTCACCGGCGGGAACTCGGTAAGCCGTCCGCTCACCCAGTTGGCGGCCGAAAAGCTGAAGGCTGCCAACCCCGGCGCAGAGTACGTTTACCGTGATCTGGTCAAGAACACGCTGCGTCATTACACCGCGGTGCTGCGGATCTACGGCGATGCACCGCCACAGGTCACCCCCGAACAGAAGGCAGAGATCGAGACCGGCCAGGAAATCCTGAACGAGTTTCTTGCCGCCGACATCGTCCTGATCGGCGCACCCATGTACAACTTTTCCATCCCGTCGCAGCTGAAGGCGTGGCTCGACCTGATTGCGGTTTCCGGTAAAACATTCCGGTACAGCGCTTCCGGGCCGGAAGGTCTTTGCGGCAACAAGAAGCTGGTGATCATTTCGTCGCGTGGCGGCAAGTATGGCCCGGGCTCACCAGTGGAGACCTGGGATCACCAGGAGCAGTACCTGCGGCACTTCTTTACCTTCCTTGGCGTGAAGGACATCACGGTGATTACGGCCGAAGGTGTTGCCATGGGACCTGAAAAGGCCGGCGAAGCGATCGCGCAAGCCAAGCAGAAGATCGAAGAGCAGCTCGGCAAGTAGTGCGAACCCAATAGAAGCCGCCGCGGCAGGAACCACGATTCAGGTTCCTGCCCGGCGGATCCTTCCGTGAGATTGCTCCCGCAAAGATCCGGGTGTCGCGATACGCTTACACCATATGCGCGCTTCCCACCGGTTGGGCCTTCTCGCCTTTGGTTTCGCGATTCCTGCAGCGGCCCAGACATCCTGCACACCCGATGCCCTCACGTCTACGGCAAGGACGGTTGCGGCTGTTCGGCATAAGCTGCATGAGCAGTCTGTGCCTGAGAACGACCCCAACGTGCCGGCACAGGTCGCGGCACAACTCGGCCAACTGAAGCAGGCACTGGCCTCGTCCGCGGAAGCCGTGTTCGCGTGCGCCAACGGGAGCGCGTCGCCCGAAGCGTTGCAGAAGCAATTGGCGGATGCACTGCATGCCGATGTAGCCAGCGCGACCGGCACGGTAGAGACCCGTGGCAAGCGCGACTACGGCGCCTATGGGTCAGACCTCTCCGTGCAGGTGTTCCAGCTGTTTGGCCGGCCCAAGTTTGTCGAGGTCGACTTCCGCTATGGGGTGGAGTGCGGCGACGACAACCTGCTAATGGTGTTTGAGGCTGCCGATGACAACGCAAGCAGCCCGTGGCATGAAAATCTGAACTGGAGTGCGCCTACCTATACGAAAGTGGGCGATGCGCTCGGTGATTTCGCAATGTTGACGCCGTTGACCGGCAGCTACAAGTCACCCAGCTGGCGATTCCTGGTGGCGCATGGCCATCCCGGCTGCGGAGCCGGGCGGGACAGCCACTTCGATCTGGACCTGCTGTCTCCAACGGCTGATCCGGCAAAGCCAAAACTGGATTGGCATTTTGAGCGCGCGTACACCGAAGATCACGTGGTGGCACGGCTCGACACAACAGAAGATTCGGTGGAATTCCGTATCCAGCACGAAGGCAAAGCAGGCAAAGGCGGAACATCGGCCAACCCTGTGGAGACGTTCCGCTTTCACCTGGCCGCCAACGGCCAGCTCGAGCCCGTGTCCGCTGCAGCGAATGGGGGCTCGGCCGGCACGCCGGCAGCGGCAGAGGCTACGACGAACTCGCCTCAGTAAGCACCTTCAACTGCGGTTCAGTCAGGTTGAGGTCGACGGCGGCGAAAAGCGCGTCCATCTGTTCAACACTGGTGGCGCTGGCAATGGGCGCCGTGATGGTGGGCTGTGCCAGAAGCCACGCAAGTGCGACCGAGGCTTGTTGTGCGCCGGTTTCTTCGCTCACCTGCTTCAGCGCCTTCAGGATGCGCATGCCGCGCTCGTCAAAGTACTTCTCCACGCGAGCCGCGCGCTTGGCGCCCTTGGTTTCTTCGAGAGATTGATACTTGCCGGTAAGAAAGCCCGAAGCCAGAGAGAAGTACGGGATCACGCCGAGGCCAAACTGCTCTGCGACGGGGGCCAGGTCGGTCTCGTAGGCCTTACGGTCATAGAGGTTGTACTCCGGCTGCAGCGTCGTGTAGGCGGGCAAGCCATGGCTCTGCGCAACCTGCTCGGCCTCCTGCAGTCGCGGCCCCTTGTAGTTGGAGGCGCCGATGGCACGCACTTTACCACTCTTGATCAGCTGGTCGTACGCGCCCAGGGTCTCGTCCAGCGGTGTGTCTGCGTCGTCTGTGTGCGCTTGGTAGAGGTCGATCACATCCGTTTGCAGGCGCTTCAAGGAGTCTTCCACGGAGCGCACAATGTAGTCCTTTTTGAGGCCCTGCGAGCCGTCGCCCATCTTGAAGCCGACCTTGGTGGCGAGGACGACTTTGTCGCGCTTGCCGCTCTGCGCAAACCACTTGCCTAGGATCGCTTCAGACTCGCCGCCCTGGTGACCGGGGATCCACACCGAGTACACGTTGGCGGTGTCGATGGCGTCGAAGCCGCGGTCGACAAAGGCATCCAGCAAGCGGAATGAGGTCGCCTCATCCGCGGTCCAACCGAACACATTGCCGCCAAACACCAGCGGCACAATCTCAAGACCCGACTTCCCTAAAGCGCGCTTCTGCATGAACATCTCCTGTTTGTAGAGATGCGCCCGGGCAAGCAAAGGAGTCGACTGGGAAATCCGCGGCTTAGTTCATCCACTTACGGTCGTTGGGATTTTTGCGTTCCGCGTCGGGGTCCACGTAGCGGCCGCGCTCGTCGAAGTGCACGTCGCGGCCCTGCTTCTGCATGTAGACAGTGAACTTCTTTGCCGCGCGACGGCGCTTGGCGCGATACCACGCATTGCGCAAACCAAAAGCGCCTTCTTTGGCGGCGAAGCCGATACCGCGGCGCGGGGCAAAGCGCAGAAACAGCCAGCCGCAGAGCGCGTTGGTGAGCACCAGCACGGCATCCAGGCGTTGATGCGCGGAAAGCATCACGGCAAGGTAGACCAGCAGGTACAGCATGGCAATGTACTTCGCCTTCACGCGCAGGATGAAGTTGAAGTTCAGCTCCTGGTCAGGATGAAGGCGCGCAAACGCAAGCAGCAGGGCCAGCGAAAACGGCCATAATCCAAAAACCTCCTGTGCAGGGCTGAGGCCTTCCACACGGCGGTCGAGTGCGAAGCTGAGCATCGCTGCGAGCAAGCCACCGCCCAGTGTGCAAGCAAGAAAGAACTCGCCCATCCAGCGTGGGCCCAGCTCATCTTCCAGCGCCGACCCGAAGAACCATACCGAAAGCGCGGCAAACAGAAAACCGAGCAGGCCCGTGGAAACAAACGGATAGGTCACAAGCTGCCAGATAAGCTTGTGCAGGGCCGTTTCAGGGATAAGCGCGAAAAGCCCTTGCAGGATCGCGGCTGTGTCTCTGGAGAAGAGCCCAAGGATGAGCAACGCGAAGAAGACGACAACGGCGGTGAGCAGAATGCGCCGCGTCACCCCGCGAAACGGCGGAAGCGCCACCATCACCGGACCATTCGACCGAAACGCCAAAGCCTTCTCCTATCGTGCGGGCAACGGGGGCACAGGTAAGGATCGATGCCCGTTGGTTGCCACCGCGCGCACACCAAACAGCACGTTGTCTTTGCTCACGTCCAGCTTAAGGCGCGTTGCTGTGCCGGCACTCTGGGCATGGGTCCAGGCCATTTCGTCGGTGTCCCGCCACACCACTTCATAGGTGGTGCCTGCCGGCGCAAACGCGCTCGGCTGCCATGTAAGTTCGCTGTTGTTGTCCAGGGCCGTTGTCAGAATGCGCACGTTCTGCGGCGCGCTGGGCGCATCTGCCAGGGACGCCAGTACCGCGGAGTTCAACTCCGCCACATGCGCCACATAGTTGAAGTCGACGAACTTCAGGTAGTCGCCATACTCGATACCCTTTTCTGTGCGCAGGGTCTGGTGTTGATGATCGAAGTTCTCGCGCCATTCGGTGAAGCGCACGGCGGCAAACCCTTCGGCGTTGAAGCTGGTGTGATCGCCCCCACGCAGGTACCGGTCACGTCGAAGAATCAACACAGGATGGAACGCAGGCGTTTGGCGCACCACCATGCTGCGGGCGCCGTTGGGTGCCGGCGGCCGGTGCGCCACCCCGGGCGCAAAGTACGCGGGGGCAATCTCGGCGACAGTCCGGGCCAGTTCGCGCGAGGGCGAATCGTTTTCAGCGCCCAGACCGAGCGTTTGACGCTGCTCTTCCGGCGTCGCGGCGCTGGGCACGTTTTCTGAGAACACCCGCACGACATCCTTGTCCGCCATGGTGTCGCCCGGTGTGGTGTCGCCACCGACGATGTCGTTGTTCAGCACGGCTTCCAGCGGCCAGCCTTCCGCCTTGGCGACCTTGGCGAGGTGACGCGATCCGTTGAGGCCCTGCTCTTCCCCCGCAACGGCGACGAAAACCACCGTGCCGGTGACCTTCAGCTTGCTGAGCGCCCGCGCGCTTTCCAGCGACACAGCCACGCCGCTGGCATCATCATTTGCGCCCGGCGCGGTCGCTTTCGGGTCCATCACGTCGGTTGCGCGCGAGTCGTAATGTCCGGTGACCAGCACCCAGGGTGCGGCCTTGTCCGTGCTTGTGCCGTGCAGGATGGCGTACACGTTGACCAGCCGCGTGGGCTGCTTGATACGCGAACGCGGCTCACTGCTGCCCGGCTCAGTGAAATCGTCGCGCTTGATCTCCAGGCAGCCACCACAGGCTGCCGAGATGCGCTTGAACTCGCTTTCAATCCAGTCCGCGGCGGGAAGGATGCCCTGCCCTGCCGGGAGATCCGTGCTCATGCTGGAAAGCGTATTGCGGGTGCCGAACGAGACCAGCTTGGCGATGTCGGCCTTGATCTGGTCAGGCGAGATCGTCTGGACGGCGGTGGCGATCCGGGGATCGGCCTGCACTGCCGGCACAGCGGCGCTCGTGGATGGGTCTGACGAATGCGCCTGGGCACCAGCAGCCTGCGCGTACGCGGCTGCTGCCAGGCAAGCGAACACTGTACCCCATTGCCGCAATCGGCTTCCGGCCATCCAACACTCTCTTTCTCTGCGCAAGTAACCGACTTCGGTCTACGCGCGTCTCAAGTTGACTGCGAGGGAGCGCCCCGCTAGAACTAGGGGAGCAAGCCACCCTTTCAACATCGTACTAGCCCGCGTGCCGGGCCTTGAAGCAAAGGAGAGATCATGCCGGTCGTTTGCCCCGAATGCGATAATCCGCTCGATATCGACCCAGATGACGTCGACGCAGGCGAAGTCGTGCAGTGTGAGGAGTGCGGCACCGACCTCGAAGTCGTCTCAAACGATCCGTTGGAACTCGCGCCCGTAGAAGAAGAAGGCTATGACGACGAGGACGATGAGGTCCGCAGCAGCGATGAGGACGAGGACGAATAGCTTGTCCGGTCGCGATCATCTCGCCCTTCGCCATGGACGCGCCCTGGTGGCTCCGTGCCTGCTTGCCGCAGGGCTGGGGCTCGCGGGCGGGGCGTTCTCTGCCACTGCGCAGGCCAAGCCGGCTGTGCGGCACACCGTGGATGGCACGGTGGTGAATGCGGCGAAGGCGCCCGTAGTAGGCGCCGTGGTGTACCTGGAAAATCCCAAGAGCCTGGACGTGCAAAGCTACCTGACCGACGACAAGGGCCAGTATCACTTCCTTCACATTTCGCCCCAGACGGACTATGACCTGTGGGCCGAGCAGAACGGCGTGCAAACCAAGCACAAGTTCATCAGCCAGTTCAACAGCCACACGGCATTTCATTACACGCTCAAGCTGGTCCCGCAAAAGAAGAAGAAGTTCTTAGGCATCTTCTGACGGAGCCACGTCGGTGTTGGGTGATGGCATCCAGCGTCTATGAGCTTTGCACCAGACTCCGCTTCACCTTCTTCCTCGGCCCCCACGCCCGCAAGCTCGCCTGAACCCCAAACCAACGTTGACCGCCGTCATTTTCTGCAAACCGCGGGCGGTCTGCTCGCGGCTGCCGGATTGGCGCCCATAGCTTTAGCGCAGCAGAGTGCGCCCAACGGTCAGAACTACGTTTCCCTTTCCCCTATCCACGATGTGCGAACGGAAGGCCCGGAGAAGGCGCCCGGCCCGTTTGAGCCTGCGGACGAGCGTGTCGGCTTCGCCATCGTCGGCCTGGGGCGCTTGTCGATCGACCAGATCCTGCCCGCCTTTGGGCACTCGAAGCTTTGCAAACCCGTGGCGCTGGTTTCCGGCGACGCGGCCAAGGCGCGCAAGATCGCGCAGCAGTACGGCATCAAGCAGAGCGCGATCTACGACTACAAGACCTACGACCAGCTTGCGCACAATCCTGACGTCAAGGTGATCTACATCGTGCTGCCCAACGGCATGCACGAGGAGTTCGTGGTCCGTGGCGCCAAAACGGGCAAGCACATCCTGTGCGAGAAGCCCATGGCGAACTCGGCCGCGGAGTGTGGACACGTCGCTGCGTGCAACGCCGCCAACGTCAAGCTGATGATCGCCTACCGCCAGCAGTACGAGCCCAACAACCGCGCCATCGTGAAGATGGTGAAGGAAGGCAAGCTGGGCACGCTGCGCAGCTACGTGGCCACCAATACGCAGAACGAGGACGACCCCACCCAGTGGCGCCTCAACCGCAAGCTCGCCGGGGGTGGCTGCCTGCCGGATGTGGGCGTGTATTGCCTGAACGCCGTACACTTTTTGACCGGCGAAGAACCCAGCGAAGTGTTCGGCTACACGGTGCAGCCCACGGGCGATCCACGCTTCAAGGAAGTGGAAGCCACGTGCAACTTCAGCCTGCGCTTTCCTTCAGGCCTTGTAGCGGCATGCAACTCCGGCTACGCCGGGCACCACTCGCAGATGCTGCGGCTGGAAGGCTCCGACGCATGGGCAGAGCTTGCACCGGCGTTCGGCTATCACGGCATCAAGCTGCGGTCGTCACGCTTCATGGACGGTCACGAGACCACTATGGAGCCGACCATCGAGGACAAGGACCAGTTTGCGCTGGAGATGGACCACATGGCCGAGTGCGTGATGACGAACAAGCAGCCGCACACGCCCGGCGAAGAAGGCCTGCAGGATCAGCGACTCATTGAGGCGATCTATGAGTCGGCAAGGACCGGACGTGTGGTGAAGGTAGCCCCGCCCGCCAGGCCAACACGCGGTCCTGAGCCTAGCGAGGCGTCCTAGGACTACACAGAGGCGCTACTTGCCGGGGTTGCGCAGATCCCATCCCGCAACGGCATCCTGCAACCGTGGCTGCTGGAAGACAAAGCCATCTTCCAGCAGCCGTCGTGGGATCGCGCGAATGCTGGCCAAAACGGTCTCGTTCGCGAGGTCGCCCATCATCAGGCGCGCAGCCCAGGCTGGAACCGGGAGACGCGCCGGTTTGCCGACCGCCGCAGCGACAGCGGCGATGAACTCGCGGCCCCGGACCGGCTCCGGGGAGACCACGTTGACCGGTCCACTGATGGCTGAGTCGTCGATCAGGTGACTGATCACCCGCACCACATCGTTGAGGGTCACCCAACTGACAAAGGCGTTGCCGCCGCCGATGGGACCGGCCAGGCCCATGCGGAACAACGGCAGCATGAGGGCGAGCGTTCCACCCGTGGGCGTGAGCACGACGCCGATGCGCAGGTTTAGGACGCGGGAAACACCGGCGACCGGTGCTGCCGCTGATTCCCACTCGGTGCAGACACCAGCGAGGAAGCCTCGGCCCTGCGACGCGCTTTCATCCAGCAGCACGTCGCCGGCATCGCCGTAGAAATTGATCCCGGACGCACAAACGAAGACCGCTGGCGGCTGCGCGGCTTGTGCCAGGGCCTCCGCGAGCCTGCGCGTGCCCTCCACCCGGCTCTGGCGAATTTTCTGCGTCTTGGCAGCTGTCCAACGACCGTTGCCGACGGGTTCTCCGGCAAGATGAACCACCGCATCGAAGCCGGAGACCGCTGCCGGATCGAGGTCGCCGGCGGGACCCCAGGACACAGCGCCCGGGCGCGGGCCGCTGCGCACCAGGGCAACGACCGCATCACCGGCAGCGCGACGAGCCGTTGCCACAGCCTTGCCGATCAACCCGGTGGCACCGCTGATCAGGATGCGGCGTGGCGTGTGTTGGGGTGCGTCCATGCACTCATCCTCGCAGAAGCGCAGACACGCGCAGACCCTCTCAGACACACGCAGCCTGTCTGCAACGATTGTGGGAGAGCACAGCAATCGGTGCACAAGGCGAACAGCGGGCGAATACACTTGCAAAGAGAGCGCCCCGTGCCTGAAGCCGCCCATCCCGGTGTATCCGCTGCCGACCGCTTCGGCTTTCTGCACATCGACCTGAACAGCTTCTTTGCGTCCGTGGAGCAGCAACTGCACCCGGAGTACCGCGGCAAGCCTACGGCCGTTGTGGGCACCATGGCCGACACCGGCACCATCATCGCGGCCAGCTATGAGTGTAAGGCGCTGGGCGTGAAGACGCTGACCAAGGTCGGCGAAGCCAGGGCCAAGATCCCCGACATCATCCTCGTCAACGGCTCGCACTCCACGTACGCGAAGTACTCGCATGAGATTGCGGCAGCGGTGGAGCGGGTGTGTCCGGTGGCGCATACGCCGTCGATCGACGAGATGGTTTGCCAGCTGATGGGACGCGAGGGGGAGCCGCCCCGGGCGCGCCAGATTGCGCTGGCCATCAAGCAGGCCATCAGGACCGATGTGGGCGAAACGCTGCGTTGCTCCATCGGCATGGCGCCGAATCGGTATCTCGCCAAGATCGCCAGCGACATGCAGAAGCCGGATGGGCTGATCGGGCTGCTGCCGTCACAGCTTCCGCGCGCCATTGCGCATCTTGAGCTGCGCGACCTGCCCGGCGTGGGCGCGCGGACGGAGCTGCGGCTGAACGCAAAGGGCATCCACACCATGCCTGATCTTCTGGCGCTGGACCGCAAAGGGATGCACGCGTTGTGGGACTCGGTGTGGGGCGACCGGCTCTATCATTGGCTGCGCGGGCATGCCACCGGGGACGACGGCGCACCGGTCCCGAACGAAACCCAGAAATCGCTGGGCCACAGCCACGTGCTGGGCCCCGACCACCGCAGCCAGGATGGCGCCTGGGCCGTGGCGCATAAGTTGCTGCACAAGGCCGCGATGCGCCTGCGCATGGAGCACTTCCACGCCGCGACCATGGCCGTGACGATCAAGTTTTCCCTGAGCCGCGAGCAGGCGGCGGCTGCGCAGGCCCAGGCCGGCAAGGTGAAGAAGCACACCTCCGGCATCACCCAGACCGCCTGGGGCATGGAAGCTCGCTTCCGCCCGGCGCAGGACACGCTGACGCTGCTGGAGGTGCTGCGCGGCGTGTGGGCCCAGCGGCCGAATGGCCCGGAATATCAAAAGCCGTTCTTTGTGGGCGTGACCCTGCGCAACCTGTTGACCGAAGGCGAGGTGCCGCAGGCGCTGTTCGAGGAGCCGGGACACCGCAACGAGCTTGCCGCGACCATGGACAAGCTCAACCTGAAGTTCGGGCACACGACGGTGCATTTTGCGGGCATGCTGCCGGCGCGTGACTCCGCGCCGACGCGGATCGCCTTCACCCAGATCCCGGTTCAGTACGGCGTGGAGTACATGTGAGCCGCACCGAGTTGCGATGGGGCCGGGGACGGCGTATTTGTGGTCTAGGACGGCTCGCGTGCATCGCTTAGAACGAATCCTCGTATATCTCGCTTGCCTGGGCGGATGTGGCACAACACTCTGCCTTACCGCGCAAGAGGTCCGGGTGACCCATAACATCCCGTACACGACCGATCGCACCGGAAACTACCGCGCGGACCTGTATGAGCCGTCCACACCGGGCCCGCACCCAGGCATTGTGCTGATCCATGGTGGCAGTTGGCGCTCCGGGCATAAAACCGAGCTGCGCCGGCTGGGCAATGATCTTGCCGCTGACGGGTACACGTGCTTTTCCATCGACTACGACACACATCCGCGCTCTTTTCCGGTCTCCTGGCAGGAGTCACGCACCGGGGTGGCTTTCTTTCGCGACCATGCGACCGAGTATGGCGTTGATCCCTACCGCATCGCCGTCCTTGGGACTTCCGCTGGTGGGCAGCTCGCCGCGTTGGTGGCCCTGGCGCCGCAGGGGCCTGCGGAGGCTGCCGCGGGAATGCATGCACCAGGGTTGACGGGCGTTGGTGGACCTTCGCCGATCAATACCGCAGGTTTACCGTCGGCCCCGGAAGTGAAGGTCGCCGCGGCTGTGCTCTTCAACGGCGGATACGACCTGCACCCCAGGGCCTACCTGCTGCGCCGGTACCTGGGCGGGCCCTGCGACCAGATTCCTGCCGTGTGCAATGACGCTTCGCCGGACAACCACATTCATCCCGACGCCCCGCCCATCTTTGTCGGCCACGGCACGCATGACCACCTGATCCCGTACAGCCAGGCGACGACCTTTGTTTCGCTGTTGCAGTCTGCGGGCGACCCGGTGACCCCGTTCATTGCAACGGGGGCCGGCCACAGCTACTGGCGCAATCGCCACTGGTACGAGCAGAACCTGAAAGCGACCGAGGCTTTCCTGGCAGAGCACATGCCGGGCCGGTAGGCTCCTGTTTTCACATCTTGTGGCGGAGCGCTTTCACCTTTTCTTCGCCTTTCCGGGTATACTGATTCTCCTCCGGGCGGCGTGAAGCTTCACCCGCATCGGCTGTTGCTCACGCGCCGTCCAGGCATCCAACCAGCGCAAGAGGCTCCTTCCATGTCGACATCCCGCTTCGCAGAGCAAATTCGAGTTCCGCTGCCAGGCAGCGAACGTAAGCCCTTCACCACGGAAAAGAATCAGCGGCTGCCTTTTGCAACCCCGGACAAAACGCCCGCGGTGGTGACGTCCAAAGGCGAGCACATCACAGTGTCCGTGGTGCTTCAGCGCAAGAACCCCATCGACACGGCGAACCTGGGCCAGACCCGCATGACACACGAGGAATTTGAAGCGCAGCATGGAGCTGATCCGGAGGCTGTCGCTGCGGTGAAGGCGTTTGCGGAGGAGTTCAACCTGCAGGTTGAGCCGGACCTGCAAGCCAGCCGCGCCACCATCCAACTCACCGGCTCTGTCGAGCAGATGGAGAAGGCCTTCGGCACCACGCTGGAAACCCAGACCACCACGCACGGCAAGTTGCGTACGCGGCAAGGGCCGCTGATGCTGCCCCAGAGGTTGGTTCCGCATGTGCGCGCGGTGCTGGGTTTGGACAACCGTCCGCAGGCCAAGCCCCACTTTCGCGTAGCGCGGCCACGCGCAAACGCTACGTCGTATACGCCGGTCCAGGTAGCCCAGGCCTACCAGTTTCCGCAGCGGAGCGCGGCGGGCCAGACGATCGGCATCATTGAGCTCGGTGGCGGCTTTGAGACCACGGATCTCGAAACATACTTCCGCGGCCTGGGCCTGAACCCGCCTACGGTGACTGCCGTCTCGGTAGACAAGGCGACCAACGTTCCCGGTGGCGATCCAAACGGGGCGGATGGCGAGGTGCTACTGGACATTGAGGTTGCCGGTGCCGTGGCCCAGGGCGCCGCGCTTGCCGTGTACTTTGCCCCCAACACCGACCAGGGCTTTCTGGACGCCATCACTACCGCGGTTCATGACACCGCGCGCAAGCCCTCAGTGATCTCCATCTCGTGGGGCGGGCCGGAGTCCTCATGGACGCAGCAGTCGTTGACGGCGATGGACAGCGCCTGCCAGGCCGCCGCGGCGCTCGGGGTCACGATCACGGTGGCCTGCGGCGATAACGGCTCCGATGACGGCGTTGGCGACGGGGCCAACCACGTCGACTTCCCTGCTTCCAGCCCGCACGTGCTCGCCTGTGGCGGGACCGCGTTGCGGGCGAGCGGAGCGACCATCTCCAGCGAGACCGTTTGGAACGAGACGGCCGCCAACGAAGGCGCGACCGGCGGTGGTGTTT
This sequence comes from Granulicella sp., assembly GCA_965198515.1. GTDB lineage: Bacteria > Acidobacteriota > Terriglobia > Terriglobales > Acidobacteriaceae > Granulicella. The sequence continues at coordinate 335,382 of CBDAPO010000006.1, forward strand.
CGGCCGTGTTCGCCAAACCGAGCTGGCAGGCGAAGGCCAATGTACCCGCTCCAAGCGGCAGCGCGGGTGGGCGCGGCGTGCCGGATGTGGCCGGCGATGCCGACCCTTCTACCGGCTACAGCGTCCGCGTGGATGGGCAGAACACGGTGATTGGCGGTACCAGTGCGGTGGCCCCGCTTTGGGCTGGTTTGATCGCCGTTGCGAATGCGCAAAACGGCTCCTCTGCGGGCTTTCTGAACCCTGGCCTCTACGCCGCAAACGAGGGGACGACCTTTCACGACATCACCTCGGGCAACAACGGCTCGTTCAGCGCTGGGCCTGGCTGGGACGCGTGCACGGGCCTTGGCTCCCCTGTGGGCACGGCCGTGGCAGCGGCGCTGAGCGGCTCCGGGCAGTCCACTCCAACCCCGGTCCCGACACCCACACCGAAGCCGGTCAAAAAGCACCATCATCACGAGCTTGAGGGCTAGATTATCCTGGGCACGGGTCCCATGTGGGACCCGTGCACCCGTTGAGACAGCCGATAGAAAGCCATGACCTACACCGGCCGCCTTGCGCCTTCGCCCACGGGCTACCTGCACCTTGGGCATGCGGCAACATTTTTCGCGGCTCATGACCGGGCACGTGCCGCAGGGGGACGATTGCTGCTGCGCGTTGACGATCTGGATCCGCAGCGGAGCAAGGAGAGTTACACCGCCGCGGCAAAGGAAGATCTGCTGTGGCTGGGGTTGAACTGGGAAGCCGAGTTTCGGCAGTCGGAGCGCCTTGGCCTGTACCGTGCGGCGGTGGTTCGCCTGCTGCAAGAAGGCAGTGTGTATCCCTGCACATGCTCCCGCAAAGATCTTCAACAAGCGGTGCAGGCGCCGCATGAGGATGCTGATGACGAGCCCCTCTACAACGGTCGCTGCCGCCCGTTGGACGTTTTAGTGAATGCGGCGGGAGCGAGTACGTTGGCTGAGAACACGAACTACCGCTTTCGTGTTCGCGATCACGAGCAAGTGGCCTTTTGCGACGCACTGTGTGGGCCGCAACAGTTTGAGGTAGGGACAGACTTCGGCGACTTCCTGGTGTGGCGCAGAGACGGTCTGCCGAGCTACCAGCTTGCATGTGCCGTTGACGATGCAGAGATGGGGATCACCGAGGTTGTGCGTGGTCGCGATCTGCTGAAGTCAACGGCGCGGCAGATCGTGTTGCAGCGGGCTCTGGGCCTGCCCACGCCGGGCTACTGCCATACCACGTTGCTGCGCGATGAAGCCGGGCAGCGGCTCGCGAAGCGCCATGATGCGCTGAGCCTGCGGACGCTTCGTGCTGAAGGGGTGACCCCGGCAGAGATCCGCGCCCGAGTAGAAGATCTTCTGCATCACAGCAGAGCGTGAGGTACACCATGCACGTCCGCTTGCCCATCTCCGTTGCCCTTGGCACTGCGCTTCTATTTTCCGCCGGTTGCAAGAAGACGGCCGACAACACCAGCAACTACAAGAGCGCCATCAACAACTATCTGGGCACCAATCAGAGCTGCCTTTGGCCCGAGCCGCAGAAGTTCCCTGCACAGATGAACACTGACTCCGATAAAACCGCAGGGTACGACGCGTTGTACAACCAGGGTCTGCTGGTGCGCACCACGGCCGAAAAGAAGAAGCTGCTTGGACTTGTCGACAAGCAGGTCACGAACTACGACCTGAGCCCGAAAGGCAAGAGCTCCTGGACGGCATCGCAGACGGACCCGAGTTCGGGCAACTTCTGCTATGGACATCGTGAAGTGAGTTCGATCGATAGCGCGACGGCGACCGGCAATCAGCCAGGCGCGACGGCCTCAGTGGCCTATCACTACACGTTCTCGTCGGTGCCGGATTGGGCCAGGGATGGCGGTGTGCAGAATGCCTTCCCGAACGTGCAGCGCAATCTTGCCGGTGGAGCTTCCACGGCGACGCTGAAGGACACCGATAGCGGGTGGGTCGTGCAGGCGCCCGCGGGGCAAAGCACGTCGAACGCAGACGGCAGCATCGTGCAGTAAAAACACGCAAGGGGCGGAGAGCTGATCCTGGCTCTCCGCCCTTTTTCTTTTTGTGCGGACGTGCGCTAGTCCATGCCCTTCATCTTGAAGTTTTCTGGTGGTGTGCCGCCAGCGAGGTTGCGCACGAAGTAGTCCCAACGGCGCCGCATCATGTAGGCCGATGCTTCGCCATACCCGTGATGAGCGTTGGGGATCATGAGCAGATCGAAGTCCTTGTTGGCCTTGATCAGCGCATCCACGACAATCAGCGTGTCATTGGGCGGAACGTTGTCGTCCATGGTGCCGTGCGCGAGCAACAACTTGCCCTTCAGGTTAGCGGCGTAGCTCTGGTTGGCCTGCACGTCGTAGTTGCTCTTGCCATCGGGGCCGATCACTTCGAGGCCTCCATACTTCTCGTCCCAGTCGTCCTCGTAGTCGCGGTTGTCATGGTTGCCGCTTTCCGCGATGCCCACCTTGAAGAAGTCCGGGAAGTGGAACATGGCCGAAACGGTGGCGTTACCGCCGCCGGAGTGGCCCTCGATGCCCACGCGAGTGAGGTCGATCCAGGGGTAGCGCGCACCGAGCGCCTTGATACCCGAGACCTGGTCGGGAATTGTCGCTTCGCCGAGGCCCTTGGGTGTATCGGCGTAGGCATCCTGGAAGCTCTTGGAGCGGAATGGTGTGCCCATGCCATCGATGCAAACAACGACAAAGCCAAGGTCAGCCAAGGCCTGGAAGTCGCTTGCGGCGCTGCGGAACGACCGCGTCTGGGCCGTGCAGGAACCGATAAAAGGGCCGGGGTAAACGTAATCGACGATGGGGTACTTCTTCGCTTCGCTGAAGTCCGTTGGCTTCCACAGGAAGCCGTAGATCTGCGTCTTGCCGTCGCGCGCGGGCACCGTGATGGGTGTCGGCGGCTTCCATCCGGTGGCCGTCAGGCGCGTGATGTCCTGTTGCCCCATGGTGGCCTGCACCTTGCCGGTGTTGTCGCGCAGCACCGCCGTTTGCGGCTCGCTGGCCGTGGAGTAGATATCAACGAAGCTGTTGCCGTCCGGGGCCGGCGTGATCGCGTGATCGGCCGCTTCCGGTGTGAGCGACTGCTGGCCGGTGCCATCGAAATTCACGCGGTAGAAGTGCGTGTAATACGGGTCCTGGTCCTTCTCCTTGCCGGTGGCGAGGAAGAACAGCGTGCGCTGCTTCTCATCGATGCGCAGCACCTGCGTCACTGTGCCGGTTCCCTGCGTGACCTGGTTCTTCAGCTTGCCGGTGGCGAGGTCGTAAAGGTACATCTGGCCCCAGTCGCTGCGCTGCGAGAACCACAGAAATTCGTTGGTTTCCGGCAGGTAGCGCCAGTTCACCTTGGCGATGCCGGACTCGAAGTAGGTCGGCACGTGCTCGTGATAGACCATGCGCAGGTCACCGGTTTCGGTGTCCGCCTCGCGCAGCCAAGCGTCCTTGTGGTCGCGAGAGCTGGACACGATTGCGAGGTGTTTGCCATCGGGCGCGAACTGCACATCATCCCAACCCGCGCCGCCACGGCAGCTGACGTCGTCGCACAGCGTGGAGCGATGATACTGAGGCTCCATCTTCAACCGTGTCACCTTGCCGCTCGCAACGTCGATCACGACGGGTTGAATCATCACGACATCTTTGTCGCCGAGGAAGGGATACTTCCAGGCTTCAAGCTGCGGATGGCGGTTTGTGACAGGCACCAGGTACTGCGTTGCAACTTTGCGCTGATCCTGCTGAAAGGTCGCAATCTTCTTCGAATCGGGCGACCACACGAGGATGGGTGCGTCAGAGTGCTGCCAACCGGCGTTGTCGGTCGCATAACCGAAGTCGGTGACGCCATCGGTGGTCAGTTGGCGCTCTTCCCCGGTCGCTTCATCGCGAACCCAGAGGTTCCAATCGCGGATAAACGCAGAGGTCTTCTTGTCCGGCGACACATCAAAAGGTGCCTTGCTGCGGGTAGCCCGTGCTCGCTTCGGCGGTAGCTTGTGGGCTTGCGTGCTGTTCGCTTCGCCAGACATCTGCGCATTGCCGCCAGCCTGCGTGGAGCTCAGCCCGGTCGCCGGCGGCTGCCCGCTGGGGCGCTGTTCAGGCTGCTCGACCTTCTTGGGCGCTGCCTGTTTGTGGCAGTGGGCCGCAGTGCTGTCGCAGTCGAAATCGCCTGCGTTGGTCTTTACGGCGAAGCCATTTGGCTGCGGGGTGTACTCGCTGACAAAGATCTGTTGCTCCGGCACGTCCCATCCCAGCACCGCGCCGATGGCCTTGGTGAGCTTTGCCTTGTCGAAAGCCGGAGCGGTGCCGCCCTTCGCTGGATCAGCGAGGAAGTAGTGCGCGCCGTGCTGGCCGGATTGGGCGTAGAAGACGCGTCCGTCCGGCAGAAACTGGATGCCGTCTACGGTGTTGTCGACCAGGGTGTCCGTCGTGGTGAACAGGCGTTGCTCGGCCTTGCTGTAGTCCTGCGCGGTGTAGACGCGCTGGGCGAAAGACGCTGGCGTGGCGAGAAGACAAGTGAGCAGAACAGAAGCGGAACAGCGGAACACAGACATCGGACGCCTTTGGGCAGAGGGTATGACCCTAAGAGTAACGGACCCGATGCTTCGATGTGGAGCTGGGCAGGCTGGGTCTTGGTCTAGGCGTCCGGTTCGGGGTGTGCGGGCAGCATCACGTCGGTCTTGCGCAAGCGGGCAATTAACGCCCGGGGGCGCAGGCCCGCGGGGATGTGCGTCATCGCGCGGAAGAAGCCGGACCAGGTGTCCTCGGAGATGCGCAGCGACGTGGGCAGGACATACACGTCCATGAGGATCTCTGACAGGACCAAAGAGCCGGCTGCGCCCATCAGGCCGTAGGTGCGGGCCATCAGGACGGTCGCAGCGATGGTGATGCCGGTCGCCCCCATGTACCAGACCGAAAGCCGGCGGTGTTGATTGATGGCCGTGAGCAGCGTGGAACTGGTGGACCAAAGGGAGAAAAAGAACACGCTGAGCATCAGCAGAAACAGCAGCCTGGGGCTGGGCGGAACTTTGTGCAGGGTCCAGTGGGTGAGGAACCACGGGCCGATGGTCATCATGACGAGGATAAGCGCGACGGAGATGCCGAGAGCCAGCTGGCAGCTGCGGCGGTGCAGCGAACGCACCAGCGCCATGTTGCCCGCGCCGAAGGAGCTGGAAAGCTCCGGCCAGAAGGTATTGTTGACCAGCTGGACCATCTGGAGGGCGACGCGCGAGACGGTGCGCGCAGTGGAGAAGACGACGACATCGGCCGAACCGAGCACGTGACCTACGGCCAGCAGGGTGCCCTGGAGATTGAGGGCGTTGCCGATGGGGAAGCCCATGAAGGCGATGGCCGGACCGGAAAGGCGCTTGATTTCCGCGAAGCTGGCATGATTCCAGCCGTAGCTGAGCCAGGGAATGTCACGACGAACCAGGATGCAGAAGACAACCGTGCCGAGGGCGTTGACGACAGATAGAGTGAGCGCCGCGGCGCGCACGCCGTGGCCCATGACGACCGGTACCAAGGTGGCCGCAAAGGCGACTAACGTGATGACGCTCTTGATAAAGGTGCCGTACGGGTATTTGCCGACGCAGGTGTAGGCGGCGCCGATCAGCTGCTCCAACTGGCCGAAAAGAACAGCGAGGCCGAGATAAAAAATCACCCACTTGGCGTCGGCTTCGGTCATCTGCTGCAACTGGAGCCAGTGGGCCACGGGTGCAACGTAGAGGGTCGCGGAAAAGAGCACGGTGACGCCGACGCAGAGCGCAACGATGAGCCACCAGCAGCTTTGGAAGACGCGGAGGGCGGCAGTCTGTTCGCCACGGCCCATCAGCATGGTCATCTCGTTGCCAGCGACGTTGCCGAAGCCGACGTTGGAGAACCCAAGGTAGCTGGGAATGGCGCTGACCATGAGCCAGTCGCCGAAGAGCAGCTTGCCCCAGAAGTGGAGGAGCACCGGAACCTGCAGGAGTTGGATGAGGGTACCGGCGAGTCGACTGATCCAGTTGGACAGAAAGCCGAGCATGAGCCGTTTCTGTGTGCCCTGATCCATCGACGACATTGCGCTGTCACCCTTCGATCTGCTCTGCCTGGTGTTGCTGTCTTCGCCCGTGCGGACGCAATGATTCTACCAACCGGGCATTAGGCGGGGGCTGCGGGCCCGCGTTCGAGCTGGACGCGCTCACGTTCGATCTGGAGCTTCTGCTGCATGAGCTGCATGAGCATCGGCGTATCTCCGCGGCGTTGCGCTTCGGTGATCTGCGACCGGACCTCGCGGGCGCGGCGTTCGAGGTAGCGGTCGCGAAGGGATTCCAGGGCGGAGGCGACCTGGAGGGGAGACATTTCGTGCTCCGACCCACCAACCTCTGTGGAAACGTGCAGCGCGCTGGCGAACAGGGCGCGTGAGGCGGGGTCAGGGGCGGCGGAGAGCGGGTTTTCGGGGGCCGGGCCGCTGACCAGGACCTCAATCACGGCAGACGTAGCGAGATCCTCAAACCACTCCGGATGAGCACCGAGGCTGTCAGCCGCGAGGCGGCGGGCGGAGTCCGCCTCGGGCAGCACAAGGGCGCAGAGCAGAATGCGTTCGACCTCCGTAACGGCCTGGGGCTCGGCGGCGCGAACGCTTTCAAGCCGGTGCTCGGCGGCCTGGCGGATCTCCTTGAGCACCATGGAGGACTCGATGCCGAGCTTCTGTGCGGCGTTCTCGGCGACCTGCGTGCGGACGATGGTGTTCGGGATGCGGCGAAGATGCGGCAGGAGAAAGTTGAGCGATTTGACGCGCTCTTCCGGGGTGCGTGTGCCGTACGTTTCGCGGGCGCGGTCAATCAGGAAGTCGGTCCAGGGCACTGCGCCGCGGACGACCTTGGTGTATTCAGCGATGCCGTGCTCGCGGAGGAAGCTGTCCGGGTCGGCGCCGTTGGGCAGGGTGACGACGCGGACCTCAAAGCCGTCTTCGACGAGGGGCGCGAGCGTCTTCACGGTGGCGTCGAGGCCTGCCTTGTCGCCGTCGAAGTTGAGCACGGCCTTTTTGGTGAAGCGCCCGAGGAGACGCACCTGGTGCTCCGTAAAGGCGGTGCCGCTGGTGGCAAGCACGCCATGGAGCCCGCCCATGTAAACGCTCAGGCAATCCATTTGCCCTTCGACGAGCAGGGCAACGTCCTGTTCGCGGATGGCAGACTTGGCCTTATCGAGATTGAAGAGGACGTGACCCTTGGTGTAAAGCTGCGTTTCCGGCGAGTTGAGGTATTTGGCACCGGCTTTTTCGTCGGCGGTGTCGAGCAAGCGGCCGGTGAAGGCGATGGGCCTGCCGGCCTCGTTGCAGATGGGGAACATGAGGCGTTTGCGGAAGCGCGCGTACTGCGTGGCGGCCGGGTTATCGTCGCCGTCTTTGGTCTTGAAGAGCCCGCTGGCGCGGAGGACGTCTTCGGGGAAAAACTTCGACATGCGCTGCAGCATGTCGGTGTAGCTTTCAGGGGCGTAGCCGAGGCGGAAGGCTTTGACAGCCTCCGGCGTGATGCCGCGGTTGCTCATGTACTCGCGCGCGCGGGCGGCCTCGGGCGATTGCAGGTTGCCCTGGAAGTACTGCGTGGCGGCCTCGTATACCTCCAGCAACTGGCGGCGCATACCGGCTTCGCGGGCCTCTTCCGGGGAGTTCCACTCGCGCTTGGGGAGGGCGATGCCCATTTTTTGCGCAACGGTGCGCACGGCTTCCGGGAAGCTGAGACTTTCCATCTTCATGACAAAGGTGAAGACGTCGCCATGCTCATGGCAGCCAAAGCAGTAGTAGCTGGCGGTGCCGGGGTACAGGTAGAACGACCCGGAACGCTCCTTATGAAAGGGGCAGAGGGCGTTCCAGTTGGCCCCGGACTTGCGCAGCTTCAGGTACTCGCCGAGGATGCGGACGATGTCTGCCTGTTGCTTAACGACCTGGGAGAAGCTGTCGGCCATGGGGCTGGCTTCAGTGTAGCGGCGCTGCGCGGCTGAGAGCGGGTGGCCTTGTGGCATGCTCTGCACACAGCGGGCCCGATACCCACAGTTGGCAGGCTTTGGCCATGAACTCAGGACTCAGAAAGCACGCCTCCTTCTGCGCGAAGGCACCTGAGGGTCGCACGTCGGTTTCCTTCGTGGACCCTGTTGAGGCCTCGGCCTATTGGGATAGCGCCGGCCACGCCCACCTACAATGGGCACATGCTTAGTGCGGACGCTCGAAGCCGGCTGATTGTGGTGCTTGTGGGAGCGCGGAATCCGCAGAACATCGGCGCGGCTGCGCGGGCCATGCAGGACTTCGGCTTCAGCCATCTGCGTGTGGTGAACGAGTTTTCTCCACCGTTTGAAGCAGCCCAGCTCGAGGCGAAGTCGGCAGTGGCGGCCGGGCAGATCATGTCAAATGCCCAGCTGTTTTCTGAACTGCCTGAAGCCATCGCGGATTGCACGGTGGTGGCGGGCACCACGGCGATCGGCGGCCGCAGCCTTGAGGGCGAAGTCTTGCCGCTTCGTGTGGTCGCGGAAGCGATCATGAGCGGCTTGGAGAAGGCCTCACACGAGCAGGCTGCGACGCGTGTTGCCCTCCTTTTTGGCTCAGAGAAGACGGGGCTGACCCGGGAACAGCTAAGCTACTGCACCCACCTGCTCACAATCCCGATGTTTGCGCCAGATGGCCGGCATTTGTCGATGAATCTCGGACAGGCTGTTGCCGTTTGCCTGTATGAGTTGACGCGTGAGGGCTTCGAGGGCTCGCGACGGCTACCGGAACTCGCGCGCCCGGAGGCGACTGCCGGGGACCGCGAACGGCTCATGGCCCTGCTGCAGTCCACCATGGAAGCCAGTGGCTATGCGGAACGTTTTCCGGCCAACGCGCGCCCGGTCGTGCTGCGGCGGCTGGCGGCCCAGCTAGGGTCCACTCGTGATGAGGCGACTACCTGGATGGGGGTGTTTCGGTTGGTCCTGCAGGCATTTGCGGCCAAGCGAAGAGGGGCACTTCCAGAAAAGGGGGACTGAGAAGCTTTGGCGCGCAAAAGAAAGCCGCGGCGAATGGCCGCGGCTGTCTTACCAAGTGCGATTGCCGATTACCACTGACCCCACGCGCGGCTGATGTAATCGCTCAGCGTCATGACGATCAGCACCAGGAACACGAAGAAGCCGGAGGCGATGGTCATCTTGATCAGGCGCGACTGATACTTCGCATGCATGAAGAAGAGAATCACGATCACCGCCTTGAAACAGGCTATGCCCAGAGCGATGACCGGGTTCGCCCACTTCAGGTCGACAAAGGCAGCGCCCACGGTGAGCAGGGTAAAGACCAGCAACGTGCCGAATACGAACGTGTACTGCAGTGGCGAGACGATGTGATGTTCAGCATGCTCGGCATTGGTGACGTTCAGGTCGTCATGTTCTTGCGTTTTGACTGCAGTATGGGCCATCGGAAAATCCTTGTTTTTGCCGGCAGCCCACTCGCTACCGACGGGTCTCTGGAACTACTTCAGCGGATGTCGGTTGATCAGATAGAGCAGCGGGAAGAGGAACAACCAAACAATATCGACGAAATGCCAATACAGACCGAAGTTCTCGATCGGCGCTACGTAGCCGGCGCTGAACTCACCGCGCCACGCCCGGAACGTCAACCAGATCAGCAAGACCAACCCGATGATCATGTGGACGGCGTGCATGCCGGTCATTGCGAAGTAGAGGAAGAAGAATACCTGGGTACGCTGGGCCATATCGGGCGGCAGCGGATCTTCTTTGAGGTGGTAGGCCGCTGGATTAACGAAGCGGGAGATGTCATAAGACACACCGGGAACATGGTGCAGCTCGAATTCTTCTTTCCACTCGGCTCCCTTGATGCCAATGAACACCCAACCAAAGAGCATAGTCAGGACAAGGAAGATGGTAAGGAGCTTGCGATTTTGCACCTCAGCTGCCCATACGCCCAGGGCCATGAAGAAGCCCGATGTGATGAGAACAGCCGTGTTGATGCCGCCCAGAAGCACGCTGAGCTGATTCGAGGCCACCGCAAATGCCGGGTAGTACCAGTTCCGGTACAGCAGGTAGGCGAAGAACATGCCACCGAAGAACATGATCTCGGTAAGCAGGAAGAGCCACATACCGAAGGAGCCAGCTTCGCGCTGCTGCTCCTCCGTCTCGAAGTGATGCCGGTGCTGCGGGAGCGCGATATGCTCGTGTTCCGCGTGATGCGCCGTTGAGGTTGCTGTATGGGGGCTGATGCCTGTTGCGATCGCGTTATCCAACGGTCGTCACCTCGTGTTGCTTACGCTCCAGCCACTCGTAGTCGTAGGCTTCGTGGTCCATGATAGGCGTTTCGATGAAGTTCTCGGTCAGCGGCGGGGACTGAATCTGCCACTCGAGCCCGGTCGCCTGCCAGGGATTCTCACCCGCGATGGCACCGTACTTCAAGGACCAACCAAGATACAGCAGTGGCAACATGTACCCGACACCGAGCACGGTAGCACCGGCGGTCGAAAGTACATTCAGCACCTGGAACTCGGCCGGATACGCATGATAGCGGCGCGGCATGCCCAGATAGCCGAGGATGAACTGCGGCATAAAGGTCAGAAAGAAGCCGATGAAGGTGGTGATTGCAGCAAGCTTCGACAGCGGCTCAGAGTACATGCGGCCGGTCATCTTGGGCCACCAGAAGTGGATGCCGGCGAGGAAGGCCATCAGCATGCCGCCGACCATGACGAAGTGGAAGTGCGCCACCACGAAGTAGGTCTCGGTAAGGTGAATGTCCATGCCGAGGGAGCCAAGGAACACGCCCGTCAAGCCACCAATGGTGAAAAGACCGATAAAGCCGAAGGAGTACAGCATCGGCGTTTCAAACGTGACCGATCCCTTCTGCATCGTGAACGACCAATTGAAAATCTTGATGGCCGAAGGTACAGCGACCAGCATGGTCAAGAGCGAGAACACCAGCGCCGAGTAGTTGGACACACCCATGATGAACATGTGGTGCTCCCAGACGAAGAAGCCGAAGAGAGCAATGGCTACCGAGGAGAACGCTACCGCGGTGTATCCGAAGACACGCTTGCGGCTAAACGTCGACATGGTTTCTGAAATCACACCCATACCCGGCAAAATCATGATGTACACGGCGGGGTGGGAATAGAACCAGAACAAATGCTGGAAAAGTAGCGGGTCGCCGCCCTTGGAAGGGTCAAAGACGCCGATACCAAAGACACGCTCCAGGGCCACGAGGACGATCGCGATCGCGAGTACCGGGGTACCCAACACCATCAACAGCGATGCCGCGTAGTTCGACCAGCAGAAGAGCGGTAGGCGAAACCACGTCATGCCGGGGCAGCGCATGCGATGGATCGTGACGATGAAGTTCAGACCGGTGAAGATCGACGAGAAGCCGGCGACAAAGATCGCCGTGGCCGCGGTGAGCACGTGCGTGTTCAGGTAGTGCGTCGACAACGGTGTCGTGAAGGTCCAGCCGGTGTCCACGCCGCCCAGCACAAGCGCGGCGAGCGTGAGGGTCCCGCCGATCATGTACAAGTACCAGCTGAGCAGGTTGATCTTGGGAAACGCCAGATCCTTCGCGCCGATCATGATCGGGATCAGGAAGTTGCCCAGAGTCGCCGGAACGGACGGCACGAGGAACAGGAACACCATGATGATCCCGTGCATGGTGAAGAACTTGTTGTACGTGTCCGAAGCAACGAGGTCGGGCTGAGGCGTCAGAAGTTCGAGCCGAATCAGGCCAGCGAACGCGCCACCGATGAAGAAGAAGAACGTGATCGAGATGAGATACAGCATCGCGATCCGCTTGTGGTCAGCGGTAAGCAGCCAGCTCAAGAGGCCGTGCTCGTTGTTCAGGTAGTTACGCTTGGGGAGCCTGGCCGTTGTCTGGTCAGGGAGCGAGACGATCGTCGAGGCGCTGCTCATGGCTTCACCGTATCCAAATTTGTGGGCACCGCGGGGGACGTAGGTGCCGCTTGGTTGCTATCCGAGGTAACCAGCGTCTGCTGTACCCGGTAATTCGATTGCATGTTCTTGATGTACTCGATCAGCGACAGCAAACCATCTTCGCTGATCTGCCCCTGATACGTAGGCATGATGGGAGCGAAGCCAGCCGGCACGTGCTGTGAAGGATTCAGAATGGACTCGCGAAGATAGGCATCGTTTGCAAGCACCTGGCCGCCATCCGCCATGTTCAACCGCGATCCGTAGATGCCATACAGGTTCGGTCCGCGTGCTGCGGCTGTTCCGTTGTGGCAAGCGTTGCAACCCATGCTCGCGAAGAGTCTTTCGCCATTCTGCGCCATGCTCATACCGCTGGTGGACTGCTTCAGCCAGCGTTCGTATTCTTCCGGCTTCTGAACGGTGATCTCGCCGATCATGCCGGAGTGCAGGGTGCCGCAGTATTGGGTGCAGAAGAGGTGGTACGTTCCGGGGTCGGTCGCCTGAAACCACACGGTGGTGTAGCGGCCCGGGATGACCTCACGCTTTACGCGAAAGTCCGGGATCGAGAAGCTATGGAAGACGTCCTGCGAGATCATGGTCAACTGCACAGGCCGTCCCGTGGGAATGTGCAGCGCGTTGATCTCGTGCTGGCCGCCCGGGTGCTCCGCCTTCCACATCCACTGCTTGCCGATGATGTACACATTCATCGCGTTGACCGGTGGATTGTAAATGCGGAAGTACAGCAGGGCGCCCCAGACAAAGACGACCAGGAAGATACCGAGCGGAATGATGGTCCAGGTGGCCTCCAGCAGCGTGGAGCCTTCGACCTGTGTCGGGACAGGGTTCCGTTCCCGGCGGTAGCGAACAGCAAAGCCAAACACCAAGGCGACGACCAATAACGTGCCGAACAGCGTCATCGCGAGCAGGAAGAAGTACAACGCGTCCGTGTACGGCGCGATCGTGGATGCCTCGGCCGGGAAGAGGGCCGAGTTGTGCAGCCACTTGATCAGAAATTGCCAGAGAACTGGACTGATACCCATCGTTTCCTTACGCCATCCGGCGCCCATCGCGCCCGTGAGATAGAACTTGCTGGCGGCCGGACTGCAGGTCCTGCCGGAACATGACAAACATAAAGGTGCCCAAAGCCAACAGCGTGAGCATCCCCGCAACCTGTACCACGCGAGCCACAATCAACGAATGCCGATTCGTTTGCGGGTCGTAGTGATAGCAGTAAGTAAGGATGTTCGCAACCGGCGAGCCAATCTTGTTACCGGAAGCGTCGATCAAGCCCAGGAGGATGTCTTTCGGCGAGTATTCCACGCCAAGGTAGTACTGCGCGATTCGTCCCTGCGGCGTGAGCAGCTCAATCGAGCTGGCGTGCGCAAACTGGGTGAGGCGTCCATCCGGACCGGGCACCTTCACGTACCCGAAGCCAACGGCGCTGGTCAGCGGGTCAATCGAGGTCTTTGGCCCTGTGAGGAAGTGCCAGCCGGCAGCTGTTTCCGGGTGGCCGTAGCGCTTCAGGTAAAACGCTTTGTTCTTGGCCGCGAGTTGCGGACCTTCCGTCGGGTCGATAGACACGACGATGATCTGGAAGTCCTTGCCGGGCTGGAGGTGCACCATCTCCAAGGCGCTGGTCAGGCCGTCCATCTCCTCGGAGCAGAGCATCGGGCAGTTGTAGTAGACCAGCGCGAGAACGGCGGGACGCTTCCCATCGAAGTAGTTGCCCAGGGTGACGTTCTGCCCGGTTTCGTCGGTGAACGGTGCCGCCAGCGGCAGTTGCGCATTGAGGTGTTGCGAGACCTGCACGCGCTGAAGGACCGTCGGAAGCTCGTCCCCCCGCGAATTGCCCTCCACCTTGTCCCCGTATCCGGAGACCTGGGCATGGCCAAGGCCAGGGATCGCCAAAGCGCAGAACACAGCGAGGCTCCCGAGAAGCCGACGCAGCGGCTGCGTGCCCTTGGCTTGATCGCCCATCCGTGTTGTGCTGCCTAGCTTCATCATCCTCTTCAGTTTAGGGCTTCTGGTTCCGGTCTCGGGAGGGTGGGCACGATATCCGCCCATCCCCGTTGCCCGCCCGGAACTTCTACCGCTTTGCTTCCGCCTGATTGAACTCCAATCGCTGCTCGCGTGCGGCCATTTGGTCGAGCTCGTAGCCGGTACGGGCAAAGCCGTCCGTCAGCGGGGTCGTGACCAGGTTGCGTGAGTCGCCAGCCATCTCCGTTCCGGTTGGCTTGACGCCCCCGGCGGGCTGCGGCAGACCACGCTGCACGATGAGTTGCATGGCGCGCTCAATGGGTATCCGGACCGCTCCGGCCTGAAGATCGCTGGCAGTGCTGTAGTTCTCCAGCAGCAGGTCTTCCCGGGCGTGCATGTCGGCTATGTCCTGATTGCCATCATCGGTCTGCAGGCGCGGTGTGGGGAACTTTTGCGTCATGCTGGCGAACTCGCGCTGCTCCAGCGTCGCGTTGGACGTGAGATCTTCGCGCTTGCGGGCAAACTCCCCTTCATGGCCGGGCGCCCCCCCGTGCCACTTGTCCGCGGGACCGTCCTCTTTGAGGATGCCCGTATTGATGGTCTTACCCATTACGAAGCAGAAGATGAAGAAGATCAGCAGAAACCCGCACAGACCGGCAAGAAAGGTGACAACACCACCAACGTTGACGTCCTGTACCTCGTAGCCAGGGTTCTCTTCATTACGGTCGCGCGACGGGATGGGGCTCTGTCCGTCAGGACGCCCGGCGTCATTCCCTTCTCGTGAATTAGTGTGCATGTTCCGGCTCCAAAACTTCCGCCGTGTGCGGATCGTTGACGGTGATGAGCGGCCGGCGGCCAAGCTCGGTCAGGTAGAAGAAGCCCCACAGGGACAGAACCGCAATGGGCACGGTGATGTAGGACAGGATGCTGATGTTTCCGGTGATGTGGAGGTTCCCGGCGGCGTCCTGGAAGTTCGGCTCGACCAGCCAGAACATGTCCAGGAGGCGGGCGAAGATCATAAAGATGCACAGCCAGAACATCCGCGTCCGCGAACGCTTGAAATCGCGCGAGAGCAGCAAGCAGAACGGGATCACCCAGTGGCAGATCGCATCCATGGAGCAGATCACCCACCACCCACCACGGATGCGGTGAATGTACCAGGGAATCTCGTCCGGCAGGTTACCGGAGTAGATGATCAGGAACTCCGCGAAGGTGAAGTAGATGTTCAACATGACGAAGGCAAAGGCCAGCTTGCCGAGGTCATGCTGCTCGGTGATGCGGAACATGGTCTTCATCGGCTCGTACCGCGACAAAAGCAGCAGTGTGAGCATGCCGAGCGCGAGGACAGCGTAGCCTTGGGCGACTAGCAGCTGCAGGCCGTAGATAGACGAATACCAGGTCACGTCCAGCGACTTCAGGAAGACAATCACGAAGTCGGTCAGAACGATGACGTACAGAAACATGGACGGGCCGGATAGATTCTCGAAGACGATCCGCCAGCGGTCATAGCTGCGCATGGTACCCGCGCCGGGGTCGGCTTCCCGATTCATGGACCACTTATTGAGAATCGTAATGACCAGGCCCAGGAAGCCGAAGACGAGAATGAATTCGACAACGGCACTGGTGGGGCTGAGCATGGTGTGCTTCAGGTTGATGCAAATCTGCTGTTCCTTGCTGATTAGCCCCTGATTGAGGGCGGACAAGGTCTCTGCGGGCGTGTTGTAGGCCGCCCAGAGATACAGCTTCTTCATCGAGAACAGGATGGGGAGGAAGAGCAAAGCCACGAACCACCAGGTGCGCGTCATCGCCTCAAGCGGCCGCCGCAGGATCAGTCCCCACTTGCCGCCGGAAAGATATTGCACCAACAAGAATGCGAGAGCGCCGCCCATGAAGTTGAACGCCGTCATGGAGCCCATCAGGTAGGAGCGCAGCAGATGTGCACCTCCCTGCGCATCCGTGAACAGAAAAATGACCGAGATCACCGCGAAGACCGCCGCGATGATCAGTGCGCGCAGTCGCCAGGCGGTCACAAAGTCAGGAGCCGCCAACACTGCGGGCAGAGCTTTTGGCCCGTGGTGTTGGTGCTCGTCGTGATGTCCGTGTTCCATTGCCATCGTGTTCTTGCCCTTAGTCCGTCGTTTGCTGGGTGTCGCCTACTGGGGCGCGGCCTGCTGTTGCGATGCCCAGGAGCTGTTCGGCATGCGATATTGCTGCGCCGTGCTGCCGGAGTCGCGGGTGCCGGAGTTGTCTGTCGCTACGCCCGAACCATGGGCCATGGCACCCGCTGGGGGCGTGTTGATCTGCTGACCCGGGATGCCGTTGTCCTGGTTATTCGGGGTGCCATACACCGCAGTGGCAGGCAAAGCCCAAGGATCCGCGAAGCCAGGCGGCATGCCCTGCTGGTTGGCGATTTCGTGCAGGTCTTGCGGGTGCTGCCCCGAAGGAATATCGGACGCCTTGGCGTTTTGGCTGAGCTGCAGCGCACGGACGTAGGCCACGATTGCCCAGCGATCTTCCGCGGCAATTTGTGAACCGTATTCCGGCATGGCGCCGTAGCCGTTTGCGATCACCGAGTACAGGTGACCCAGCGGTGCGTTGCGGAGACGGTCCGTATGGAAATTCCCGGCGGGGCGATAGCCACGCTGCACAATCATGCCCGCACCGTTGCCGACGCGTGAATGGCACGGCGTGCAGAAGATGTTGTACTTCTCCTGGCCACGTTCCAGCAGTTCCGGGGTCACGGGCAACGGCATGCCGTCGGCTTCCTTGCCGTCGACCACACCGGTATAGAAGTACGTGTTCTCGTGTAGCTGATTGCGCGCTACCGTGTTTTCGACCTGCGGGCGGGCAGAGCGACCATCAGCGAAGAACGAGGTGCCACGCTGCGGGTAGAACTTGGGTTGATTGTGCATGTCCTGCCGGCAACCTGTGGCGAAGAGCGCCGTCGCACCGAGGCAGGCGAGCGTTGCCGTGCGGCGAACGCTGGCTTTGGGGTGAAGCTTGGTTGTGCTTGCGCCGTGCATCAGTGATCCACCTCCACCACCGAGACCGGCGAGAAGCTTTCCAGAAACGTGCGTGTGTCCGTCAAGGAGAACTGGGGGTCGTGTGCCTCAAGGCACAGGAAGAACTTGTCTGTTGTCGCGCCATTGCGGAAGTTGGCCGCGTTGAACAGCGGATGGTACAGCTGCGGCAATCCATTTTGCGCGATCATGCCGAACGCTGCGGAAAGGCCAGCGAACAGAATGGTCCACTCATACGCCGGAATCACAAACGCCGGCCAGGAGTACAGAGGCATGCCACGGATGTTCAGCGGGTACCCCCATACATTGATCCAGGTTTCCATCAACCAACCCGTGGTCAAACCCATCAAGCCGCCCAAAAGGCACATCAGCGGCACGCGGGTCTTGTGGAAGTGCAGCGCTTCGGCTGCTTCTTCCACGGGGTACGGCGTGTAGCACTCCATGCGGCGGTAGCCCTGCACGCGAGCCTGTTCCGTGGCGTGCACCAGCTCGCTGGGCGTATTGAATTCGGCCAGAAGACCGTAAACTCCTTCAACCGGCGGCATTACAGGGCCTCCTGCGGCGAGAGTGACTTCTGCTCGGCGCTCTCTCCGCCACGGTTCACCTTGGTCTGTGGCAACATCATGCGGATTTCCGACATCGGGATCATCGGAGCCAGGCGGGCGAACAGCAGGAACAAGCAGGTAAACAGGCCCCACGTTCCGATGAACAGCATATAGTCCCACTTGGTCGCACGATACGTGCCCCAGCTGGAGGGCAGGTAGTCGCGGTAGAGCGAGGTAACGACGATGACGAAGCGCTCGAACCACATACCGATGTTCACAATAAAGCTCAGGAAGAACAGGTATCCCGGGCTGACGCGCAGGCGGCGCGACCAGAGTGTGGTTAGCGGAATGGCAATGTTGGTCAGGATCAACATCCAGTACGCCCAGCCCATGGGGCCGAACATACGGTTCCACATCATGAAGAACTCCCAGTGCGAGCAGGAGTACCAGCTCATGAAGACTTCCATGCCGTAGCCGTAGGCCACGATGGAGCCGGTCGTCAGCATAACCTTCGCCATGTTATCGAGGTGGCGCAGGGTCACCAGGTCTTCGAGGTGGTACCACTTGCGGATCGGGATCGCGAGCGTCAACACCATCGCGAAGCCCGAGTACACGGCGCCGGCCACGAAGTAGGGCGGAAAGATTGTGGTGTGCCAGCCGGCCATCGCCGCGACCGCGAAGTCGAACGAGATGGTGGTGTGCACGGAAAGCACCAGCGGGGTGGATAAGCCGGCGAGCAGCAGCGAGGCCGACTCATAACGGATCCAGTGACGGGTGGATCCACGCCAACCGAGCGAAAGCAGGCCGTAGCAGTACTTTGCAATGGGCAGCTTGGCGCGGTCGCGCAAGGTGCCGAAGTCCGGAATCATGCCGATGTACCAGAACACCACCGAGATGGTCGCGTAGGTGGACACGGCGAAGACGTCCCAGGCCAGTGGCGAGCGGAACTGCGGCCACACATTCATGGTATTCGGATACGGCAGCAGCCAGTACCCGAGCCACGGACGGCCGATGTGGATCAGCGGGAACATGCCGGCGCAGACTACGGCGAAGATCGTCATCGCCTCGGCAAACCGGTTGATCGAGTTACGCCAGGTCTGCTTGAACAGCAACAGAATGGCGGAGATCAGCGTGCCGGCGTGACCGATACCGATCCACCAGACGAAGTTGATGATGGCAAAGCCCCACGCGCCGGGGATCGTGACACCCCAGATGCCGACACCTTTGAGCACCAGCCAGGTAAGGGCGACGACAACCAAAGTGGCGATGGTGGCGGCAACAAAGAAGCCGCCAAACCAGGCCCATGGGGTGTTGGGCGTGAGCACGATGCCCGCGATCTTCTGCGTAACGCTCCGGAAGTTGTGGCCCGGTGCGATGACCGCGTACTCACCGGTACGTGGGTCGATCATCGGGTCAACGATGATCTCCGGGTCCGTCGGACGATGGATAGGTCCCTGGGTCGCCATTATGCAAGCTCCGGGTTCGGGTTAATGACGCCGGCCGTGTAGGTCGTGCGCGGGCGGTAGTTCAAGTCGGCGAGCACCTGATAATCGCGCTCTTCCGCCTTGCGTTTGGCCACGCGGCTCGTGGGATCGTTCTTGTTGCCGAAGATGATCGCGTCCGTGGGGCAGGTCTGCTGGCAGGCCGTAACCAGTTCGCCGTCACGGATGGCGCGGTTCTCGCGGTCAGCCGTGATCTTTGCTTCCTGAATGCGTTGTACGCAGTAGGTGCACTTCTCCATGACGCCGCGCGAGCGAACCGTAACGTCCGGATTGCGCATGAACTTGAGGCTCTCGGTCTCGTAGTCCTGGTACAGAAGGAAGTTGAACCGGCGTACCTTGTACACACAGTTGTTGGAGCAGTACCGCGTTCCGACGCAGCGGTTGTAGACCATGGTGTTCAGGCCTTCGGGCGTGTGCACCGTGGCGCCCACCGGGCACACCTGCTCGCAGCCGGCGGCTTCGCAATGCTGGCACATCATGGGCTGAAAGTGCGCCTTGGGAGCGTGGAGGTCGCCCTCGTAGTAGTTATCGATCCGGAGCCACTGCATGTTGCGGCCGATCTTGACCTGTTCACGGCCAACAACCGGGATGTTGTTCTCCGAGTAGCAGGCGATCACGCACGCGTTGCAGCCGATGCAGGAGTTCATGTCGACAGACATGCCCCAGGCATTCTGGATCTGCTTGGAGGACTGATCCTGGTGGTCGTAACGCCAGGCACCCGCCCACAGGCTCTCGTCCGGCTTGGGTGTTTCCCCTTGCGGGTTGTAGCCCACCTTGTTGACCAGGGTCTCGCTGGCTCCTTCTTCCGCGAACTTCGGATTCTTGGTCGCCTCCTCCACGGTGGCGTAGCGTATGATGGAGCGCTCGAGAGCCTCGTGGCCGGCGAGCGAGTACGTCCCCTGCTTGTCGTACTCGGGGTGTTCGAGGTCGTGCTGCGCGAACGCACCGCGATGCTCGATGTTGTGGACCTTGGTGACGCAAAGATCGTACTGCCCGTGACCCTTGGCGAGCACCGCGCCCCCGGCTGCGAGGGGCGCATCTGCGGTACGAATCTGGTAGGCGTTGAAGCCCACGCCGGCGCCGACGCGACCAACTTCCGCACGGCGACCAAAGCCGAGATGGACCGTGATGGCGCCATCAGGGTGACCAGGAACCATCAGGACGGGAACGATGAGCTTGCGGCCGTTGACCGTAAGTTCAACCGCTTCGTTCTCCTCAATGCCGAGATTGGTCATCGTGTTCAGGCTGACCAAAGCGGCGTTGTCCCAGGAAAGATTGGTGATCTGCTTGGGGAGCTCCTGGAGCCAGCCGTTGTTGGCGTAGCGGCCGTCGTACAGCGAGGGGTCAGCATGGAAGCGAACTTCCAGCTGGTTGCCAGTGCTCGGGGTGATAGGCTGCCCAGCTTTGGCCGCAGTTGCAGTGGCGGGAGCGCCGGCCGGAAGCGCCGTGCCCTCGACCCAGCCATCGTGCAGCGCCTTGCGCCAGCCTTCGGCAAAGTCGCCCTTGATATAGGTCTTGGCTGTCGTGGAAACGACATCGTAGGCGCTCTGCGACGAGTCAAGCAGGGCCTGGAAGATGTCGTGCGCGGAGACGCTGTGGTACAGCGGCGCGATCATAGGCTGCACAATCGAGATTGTGCCGTCGCTCGCGCGGCAATCCGTCCAGCTCTCGAGATAGTGAGACTTGGGCACATGCCATGTGGCGAAGAAGCCGGTCTCATCCACGTGGGAGCCGAGATGGACCGTATTTGGAACGCCGTTGAAAGCTTCACCAAAGTTCAGGTCCGCCGGGGCGCTGTAGAGCGGGTTGGTGCCCAACATGACCAGCCACTTAACTTTGCCGGAGTTCATGTCGGCGACCAGGGACTTGATGTCAGAACCCGGTTCGGCAGGAACCGCCTGGAGTGAGGTGGTGGAGATGGCGGTTTTGCCGTTGGCGCCGAGTGAGGCGTTGAGTTGCGCGGCCGCGGCCTGGCAAGCGGGCGAGCTCTGCGGACCGGCGATGACGACGCAGCGGCCAGTCGACTTCTTAAGATCCGCCTGGACGGCCTGAAGGAACTTCTGGGCGTCCGGGTTACTGAAGCTCGCGCCGGTGCCGCCAGCGAGCGCCGTGGCGAACGCATCCACTTCGCTCGGCTTGAGGCGAAGGGCGTGCTCGGCCTTGTAGCCGGTGACCGAAGGCATCGTTTCCACGACGTACATCCGGTTCATGGTCTTGCCCGCCTCAAACCGATGCCGGTCGGCATAAGCAGAGGACATGGGCAGGAAGCCCGGGAAGTGGATGCCGCCAAGGAAGTCGGCGTCCAGCGAGAGGATAACGTCCGCATTCTCCAGCCTGTACTGCGTCCCCGTGGTGTCGGTCCCGATCGGCTCATAGGTGATGAGCTTGGCCTGCGGGTACTTTGCCTGCATCTGCTTCCATTGAGCGGCAAACGTCGGCGACGTCGTCGCTTCGCTCAGGAAGTAGAGACCCTGGCCACCCGGAAGCTGGTTGATGCCGGCGGCGAACTGCTCCTGGAAGTAGGGCCATTCCGCGTTCTGCCCGCGATAACGCACATGCTGGGAGCGATCCGGATCGTACAGGTCAAGCAGGGAGGCCTGGGTGTAGGCATCAGCCTTGCCCTTCCCTGCCGGGTGCTCGGGATTGCCTTCGATCTTGATGGGATGGAAGGCGTCCGACTTGACCAGCACGGGGATGGCGCCCGTGGGAAATGGGTGCGCGGTGGCGAAGAACATCGGCGTGCCAAGAAGAAGATCTTCCGGCTGCTTGATGTAGGGATAGATTGGCTCGTCCGGCTGCTTGGTGCAGCCAGCCAGGCCGGCCAGCGCGAAGCTGGCCCCCATCACCTTCATAAAGCCGCGACGGGAAACAGAGTTTACCCACTCGCCACCTGAAGACTGGCGCGGAAACTCTTCCTGCATGAGTTCCTGGAACGCCGGCGTGTCCGCCAGTTCATCCAGGTTCTTCCAGAAACGCTTGCCGGTCTGGCCCGCGAGCTTGGCTCGCACCTCGGCGAGCGTCATTTTGTCCGACGGCGTAATGCGCGTCACCAACTGCGCCGGGCTGGTGCCCTGGGTGACCTGCGCCGCCGCGCCTTCCGTGGAGGTGTTCGCTGTATCCATCGCCTGCCTGGGTTCGAGAAAGTTCGTGTTTACCGGTGGCATGTTTCGCAGCTCGAGAGCTCGTTCGCCGAACGGATGTGGTAGTACTGCACGAGATAAGTACCCAGTGCTTCCTGAGTAGTGAACTTGGTGTAGCTGGCCGGCATACGGATCAGCGGCGTATCAGAGTAGGTGTCGCCGGAGCCGGTGGTCGGGATGGTCCCACCCATGGTCCCAGATTGGGAGCGGGTCATGCCAGGCCCACCTTCTTGTTGTGGGGAGCGCTGGTCTCCCATACCGGGCTGCGCCTGCGCACCGTTCAGACCGCCTTCGGTACCGGGGCCCGTGGTCGGCGCCTGCAACATGGCCAGCTCAGGATTGTGACCTCCTGGATCCTTGGTGGTGCAGGAGACGCCCTGGGCTGTTGGGCCAGGTTTGCCCGTGACGGTACACCAGACTGGGTGATCCTTGGAAGCACCTGCCCAGGCCATGTTGTAGATTTCGCTGGTCGGACGGAGATTCTTGACCGGGTTGCGGTGGCAGTTAAGGCACCACTCCATCTGGAGGCTGTTCTCCATGTACATCAGCGGCATCTCGTCGACGCGACCGTGGCAGCTGGAGCAACCAAGACCCTTGTTCACGTGCACGGAGTGATTGAAGTACACGTAGTCCGGGAGGTCATGGACGCGAATCCACGGAATGGACTGCCCGGTCGCCCAGCTCTGACGAACGGGCTCCAGGAGCTGCGCGTTGGTCCAGATCTGCGAGTGGCAGTTGATGCAGGTCTTCGTGGGCGGAATACCGGCATAGAAGCTTTTTTCGACCGAGGTGTGGCAGTACTGGCACTGCAACCCGAGGCCTTCCACGTGGTGCTTATGGCTGAACGGCACCGGCTGATCCGGCCGCTGCCCTTGCCGCGTCACCCACGGCGAACGCTGAAGCTCGTTCAGCGTCACGCCCAGAACAATGACGATCAAACCCGTCAGCGCGAGGCTCGCGCGAATCAGCGCGTTCGAACTGCGGTCAAATACCTGCGCCATAGGTGTGCATTCCTGCGAGTTCCAGGGCGGGCTGTCCCGCACCGGAAGGGGTTGATTCTACGCTTCGTTCATCTCTCGCCTGCCTTTTGCCGACGTTCAGGCTTGGTAGGCGCGCGAGAGGAAACCTGTCACATACCCTGTGAAGAACTTGAGTATAGCAGCGCGATACGACCCCATCGGAGCACGATGGGCGCTGTTCGCGCAAGCGCCCGGGTCACTTTCTTCGATTATCGGAGGTGGTTTGTGAACAGATGCAAATTTCCGGACATTGCGGCTGGGCAAGGCGTTACCGCATCCATAAACACGGCCAACTTGGTCCGTTATTGGTCGCGGGAAAAGACACGCGCTATCGGGGTCGCGCGACGTGCCTGACCCACGCTGTCCATTCATTCTCATCGATAGCGCTGGAAGCCGCCCGGAGCACCATCGCGGTCTCTTCGACCTCCGTGCAGGTCAGCTCCCAGCCGTTTCGCTCTATGAAGATGGACAGGGCAGCAAGCGCAGTCCGCTTGTTGCCGTCTGTAAAGGGATGATTGCGCAAGATAGCCCACGGCAAAGCTGCCGCCAGTACAGGGAGATCAACGTCGTCTCCATACGCAGCAAGGTTTTCGGGACGGGCGATTGCGGACAGAAATGCATTTTCATCACGGATCCCTGGAACACCGCCGTATGACTCAATTAAGCGGTCATGGACATTTCTGAGAACCGACGCCAAGACGAAGTGGACCCGCCGAGGGTTGGCCTGCATGCCTACTTCGCCAATTCGCGGTAGCTGTTCCTGTGTAGAGGCTCGGTTCGAAGAAAGGCTTCAACCTGACGAGTGAATTCTTCATCAAGCGGACGCATCTGGTATACGTTGCCTTGCTTCTCTACCTCAAGCACGGATCCTTCTGCGACGGCCATATCGTCCAGAAGATGCTTCGGCAGGAGCACACCGTAGCCGTTTCCGATTTTGCGAACCTTGAGCTGCATGTCGAGATTATAACTTCGTTATAACGATTCCGGGGAGAGTGGATGCTTCGAACCCACAAGCCGCCTTACGACACCGCCGAGGCGATTCGGTCCCTGGCGGCGGCTGACCCGAAGCTGGCGAAGCTGATGGAGCGAGCGGGGCCGTTTACGCTGAGGCTGCCGGTGCAGCAATCCCCGTTTGAGGCACTGTTGCGGTCCATTCTGTATCAGCAGCTGCATGGAAAGGCGGCGGCGGCGATCCACGCCAAACTGCTCGCCAGCTTTGAGTTGCTTGCCGGTCCGGGCAAACATCCCTCGGCCCAGCACGTGTTGGACTGCCCTAACGAGCAACTGCGGGCGGCTGGGCTGTCACACAATAAGGCTCTTGCGATTCGGGACCTTGCGGCGAAGACGGTGGACGGCACGGTGCCCTCCCTGGCTCGGATCAAGAGGATGGGCGATGAGGAGATCATCGAGCACCTGACCCAGGTTCGTGGCGTGGGGCGCTGGACGGTGGAGATGTTTCTGATGTTCCGGCTAGGGCGGCCTGACGTGCTGCCGGTTTCAGACTACGGGGTACGCAAGGGGTTTGCGTTGACGTTTCAAGGGTTGAAGCCCGAGGACAAAGTCACACCGGACCTCTTGGCAAAGCCGGAAGCGATGGAGCGCCGTGGCCGCAAGTGGGCCCCCTGGCGCTCGGTGGCGAGCTGGTATCTGTGGCGGGCATGCGACCTGGCCGCGGGGAAGACCGTACAGCCTGAGTGAGGACGGGGTCCAGCGTATGACGGTTGATGCGCCTATCGACGCGAGCCGCCGACGGCTCACCTGCATGATGTTGTTGCTTCTGACCTTACCCCTGGGGCTCGCGTGGCGGCTTGCGCCGTTAGGCCTGCCAGCCTTTGCTTTCAAGTATGGTGGGTCGGCACTTTGGGCGATGGCGGTGTATTGGGTAGTTGCTTTGTGCCTGCCGCGTCGGCCTGTTGTGACGTTGGCTGTGGTTGCTGGGGTCACGGCTTTGGCGGTAGAGCTGGCGAAGTTAATCTACTGGCCACCACTGGACCGCTTTCGCGAGACGCTTGCGGGGAAGTTGCTGCTGGGGCGGTACTTCACCCTGGGCGCCGTGGTGGCGTACTGGCTGGCGATTGGCTTTTTGGCGTTGCTGGATGCGCGGTTTCGGCCCGGGCTGGCCCGGGCAGCTGTCAGATCACACCACGATCGACGGTACCCGTAACACCGTCGCGTCAGCTACGGCCGGTCCTCGCCCGTTACGATGAGAGGATGTCGTCTCCGAACGAAGTCACAATGACAGGGGTCATTGGACGCGGGCCAAAAGCTACGCCAAAGCAATATGTGTGTGTTCACGGGCATTTCTATCAGCCGCCGCGCGAGAATCCGTGGCTGGAAACCGTAGAAGTCCAGAATTCCGCGAGTCCGTTCCATGACTGGAACGAGCGCATCACTGCGGAGTGTTACGCACCGAACGGGGCGTCGCGCATTACCAACAAGCAGGGCCAGATCACGCGCATTCTGAACAATTATGCGGGGATGAGCTATAACTTTGGCCCGACCTTGCTGAGTTGGCTGGAGGTCTACGCGGCGCGCACCTACCGAGCAATTGTGGCGGCAGACAAGGCGAGTGCCGAACGCTTCAGTGGGCATGGGTCTGCGCTTGCGCAGGTGTACAACCACATGATCATGCCGTTGGCGTCCGTACGGGATGCGCGTACGCAGATTCGCTGGGGCATAGCGGATTTTGAACACCGCTTTGGGCGCAAGCCGGAAGGCATGTGGCTGGCTGAAACGGCAGTGTCGCGATCGGTGCTGGACCTGATGGCGCAGGAAGGGATCCGTTTCACAGTATTGGCGCCCAACCAGTGTGCACGCGTGCGGCGGTGTGCGGTGCCTCGGGTTTTCACGGATGGAGCCACGGGATCAACGGATGGCGCTGCCCTGGATGCCGTTGTGGACGAGGCGCTGCGTGAGCGAGCGCACCCAAACACCGGACGCGAGCCGTGGATCGCAACCCCGGATGGTTCCGTGGACTCGACACATCCTTACCGCGTGCCGCTGGATGAAGGCCGATCGATTGACGTGTTTTTCTACGACGGCCCGACCTCGCGCGCCATCGCGTTTGAAGGGCTGTTGAACTCCGGTGAGGAGTTTGGCCGGCGGTTGTTGACGAGTTTGCGCCCATCCATGGCAAAGCCAGGGACTGGCGGACAGGAAGCGCAACTGGCCCATGTAGCGACGGATGGTGAGAGCTATGGCCACCACCACCGGCATGGCGAGATGGCATTGAGCTACGCCATGCACTGGATTGAGGAGCAGGGCCTGGCCACAGTCACGAACTATGGCGAGTTTCTGGAGAAGTTTCCCCCGGCGTGGGAGGCCGAGGTCGTTGAGAACTCGTCGTGGAGTTGCTTCCATGGTGTGGAGCGGTGGCGAGCCGACTGCGGCTGTAATGGAGGCAAGCCGGGGTGGAACCAGGCCTGGCGGGCGCCTTTGCGCGAGGCTCTGGATCTGTTGCGCGATCGTATTGCGCCGATGGCGGAGGAACTGGGAGCACCTTTGCTGCGTGATCTGTGGCAGGCTCGCGACGCGTATATCCGCGTGATCCTGGATCGCAGCCGCTCCAATGTGGACCGTTTTCTCGCCGAGCATGCCACACATGTGCTGACCCCTGCTGAACGAGTCACGGTATTGGAACTGCTTGAACTGCAACGGCACGCGCAGTTGATGTACACCAGTTGCGGGTGGTTCTTCGACGACATTTCAGGCATCGAGACGGTACAGATCATTGCGTATGCCGGCCGTGTTCTGCAGTTGGCTGCGAAGCTGTTTGGTCAGGACGGAGCTGCGCTTGAGACGGCGTTCTTAGAGGTTCTTTCTCGCGCGAAAAGCAACGTGCCCGAGAACGGAACCGGCACCGAGGTGTATCGCAAGTGGGTGATGAGCGCCCGGATCGACCTGGAGCACGTGGGCGCACACTACGCGATCTCGTCGATGTTCCGGTCGTACCCGGATACGGGCAAGATTTTCTGTTTTGACGTGGAACGGCGCAGTTATGACGTGTTGACCAGCGGACGAGGACGCGTTGGGATTGGGCGAGCCCGACTTCGCTCGCAAATTACGGAAGAGGCTGAGGAGATTTGCTTTTCTGTTCTGCATCTTGGCGATCAGAATCTTTCGGCGGCGGTGAAGCGGTACCTGCCGGCGCAGGAAGGAGAGTGGGACCGGTTTAATGAAGCGGCGCGGGTCGCGATCCGGCGTGCGAACCTCCCCGACCTTATCCGAGCAACGGATGGGTTCTTCGGATCAACAACGTACTCTCTGACGTCGCTGTTCGCGGACGAACAACACCGCATTTTGAAAAGCATCCTGAACCAGACTTTGGCAGAGGTTGAGGATTCGTTGATGCGGATTTATGAGGAGCACGCAACGTTGCTGCACTTCCTTGGAGAGTCCAACGTGCCAGCCCCGCCGGCGCTCGCGCTTACAGCGGGTTTTGCGATCAACGCGAGCTTGCGGCGCGCTTTGGACGAGGATACCTATGACGCTGCCGAGGTTGCACGCTTGCTGCGGCGGGCCGAGATGGACAACGTGGCGCTGGATGAAGCGATGCTCAACTATGCCGCGGATGCGCGGATGAAACGTGCGATGGTTCTGTTGGAAGCCGGTGCCAAGACCCAGAGCATGACCGTGATGGCGGAGGTGCTTGCCGCCGCGGAGAGCCTCCGTAGTCTGCCCGGGCGGTCGAACTTATGGCAGGCCCAGAATATCTGGCATGACTTGCTACGGAGGCCCGAGGCGCGGTACTGGACGCGGGAGTGGCGGGACAGTTTTCGGAAGCTCGGCTTGTCTTTGAAGATTGCGGTGGATGATCTGATTGCGCAGGAAGATGGTTTGAGTTTGTAAGGGTCAGTGACGGGCCCTGGCCCCCTTGGGAAATCTTGGTACGCCATTCAGCCTTAGGCTAATGCCAGCGCTGACGCCGTATGGACTGAGAGCGCCGTAGGTGAACTGCGGCCAGTGCTGGTATTCGACGTCGACTACGCGGACCGTAAGCCTGTCTGTCGCTGCAAAGTTGAGGCCTGCCCCCGGAGCATAGGTGAGAAAGCTGCCGTGAGCGTATTGGTAGGGCAACGTAATCTTGCCCACGCCGGCGAGGAACTTCGCATAGGGCTCCCAACGGCGAGGATTGGGCCAGACCGCCACGCGCAGGCCCCCGAGGTATGTCGTCTCTGTGACTTCCTCGCTGCTGTGCCAGCGCAGGAAACGCGCTTCCCCTTCAAGACCGACGCGCCAGTGAGGCTGGACATCGGCGTAGACCATGGAGCCAGCGATCTGATTGTGGCCGTAATCAGTTTGGAAGCCGGAGAGCCCGGCACCCACAGCGACATAACTGCCCGGCCCTGTCGCGGTTGCTGAGGCTTGGCTGAGCGCTCGTCCCCATGGGGCGAGCGCCAGCAGACAAAGTGAGAGCAGGCGATAAAAGGTTCTCACTGAGTCACCACCAGCGTGACGGCCTGCGCTTCGGTTGTGTTTGAGCCCTGACCCGTACCGATGACCTGGATGGTATAGGTCCCTGGCGGGGTGCCGCTTACCTGAAGACCGCTGCATCCCGTCAATCCGCTGGCAAGAGAGATCCCGATGAGCAAGGTCACCATGAAGGTCAGCTTGCGACGGT
Organism: Granulicella sp.; assembly: GCA_965198515.1. Lineage (GTDB taxonomy): Bacteria > Acidobacteriota > Terriglobia > Terriglobales > Acidobacteriaceae > Granulicella. The sequence goes on from CBDAPO010000006.1 coordinate 364,119, forward strand.
TCTTCCGAGAAAAGCCCAGCAGAAGCAGAGACGCAGGGAGGATGCAGGCGAAGACGTTGCGACTGCTGTGCAGAGCCGCTGTTGTGCTGGAGCCCGCACCGAGGGGGTCGCCTGTGTCGATGAGAAGAGTTGCGGTCACAGTTCCATCGGCAGCCAGCTTGAGTTGCGAGCTGTCGAAAGTACAGGTGGCTGCATAAGGCAGGCCAAGGCAGCCGAGGGCAATCGTGTCGGTGAAGCCTTTGACGGAAGCCACGGTGACCGTCACCGAGGCATGTTGATGAGAGACAAGTGTGACGGTGGGGACGTTGACGTTGACGGTGAACTGAGCAGGTTTACCAGCGGTGATGGGCGTTTGTGCGGACTTCGAGCCGGAGTACGAAGCGTCACCCGGGTACGTCGCGACGACTTGCTGGGTCGGTGTGTCGAAGTTGATGGTGATGCTGGCAACACCGGTAGCGTCCACCGAGGCGGCACCGAGCGTGATGTTGCCGGCCGTGAAGTTGACGGTTCCGCTCGGGGGTACCGAGCCGCCACCGCGGACCACGGCGATGAGCGTCATCTGTTGCGGATTAGAGGTGTCCGTTGCAGTGCCAGTGACGGTTGTTGTGGTGGGGCGCAACTGAACGGCCAAAGTGTAGGTCGCCGACGTGCTCGTGAAATCGGCCCCGTCTCCACCGTAGGTCGCGGTTATCGTATGCGAGCCTGCCGCCAGTTGTGGAACCGTCAGCGAGGCCTGGCCAGATGCATCCACGGACGCTATGCCGAGTGTGGTGCTTCCGTCCATGAGAGTGATGTTTCCAGTTGCAGGCGTTGCTCCTGCGTTGCTTAGCTTGGCCGACAGCACGACGGGAGTGAGAGTCTGTGTTGGGTTAAGGTCCGAGGTGACCACCAACGTCGTTAGCTGCTTCACGACTACGGTGAGAGGCTTTGAACTGGACGGATTGGCTTTGCCGTCGCCAGCGTAGTTCGCGATGATCGCGTGGGTTCCCGGGCTTAGGTTTGAGAGAGTGAGAACGGCTGTGCTGTTGGCGTCCAAGGCAGCGGTACCGATCGTGTTTGATCCGTCAGTGAATACAACATTGCCCGTAGCAGCTCCGCCGTTGCTGGCTACTGAAGCGGAAAGGCTGAGCGGCTGACCATAGGTGGCAGGATTCGCCCCGGCGCTAAGCGTGGTGGCAGTGGTTGCATTCAGAACGGATTGCGTGATCTGTGCAGTGGCGACGGAGAAGTTGTTGTCGCCGCTGTACGTAAAGGTGATGCTGTGAGTGCCGACGCTCAACGTGGATACCGACAGGCTCGCGGCGCCGCTGCTACTAATCGTGACCGTCCCTAGCGCAACACCGTTGTCACGGAAGACCGCGCTACCGGTGGGCATTGGGCTGCCGGTGATCTGGCCGGTGAAGAGGACGCTCTGCCCACTGATGGAAGGGTTCAAGCTGGATGCGATTGATATGGAAGACCTTTGCACGACTAATTCGGGAGTTATTACCGAGGTGGACGGTGCGTGGTTCACATCTCCGGAGTAGACGGCTGTGAGCGGGTGATTGCCCAAGGAAAGATTCGGGACGGATAGCGTTGCAGTGCCGTTGAGGCTCAAAGGGGATGTGCCCAGGAGGACCGTGGCGTCGAAGAAGCGCACCGTGCCGCTGAGGTTGGGGCTGTCGCTAGTAAGTGCCACAGTCAGCGTTAAGCCATCACCTTGGGTCAGGGGATTCTCGCTCACCACAAGCGATGTGGATGTCGGGGCTTGCTGAATGAGGACAGTGACAGGCGATGATGTGACGGCAGCGTTGTTGACGTCGCCACTATAGCTGGCTGTGATGATGTGCGTGCCCACCGACAGGTTCGCGCTGGCGAAGGGAAATGTTCCAGCGGACGACACGGGCGCTAAGCCGAGCACGGCAGCCCCATCCAGGAACGTTACTGTGCCCGTGGGGGCGACCCCCGGTGTGGAGAGCGCAGCAGAGAAGCGGGCTGCTGTACCGGCGTCAACCGCAGTCGTGGGACCCGCGAGCAAGAGAGATGTCTGGGCGAGCGTTACAGTCTGCTGCAGCGCGGACGACGATGAGGCGATGTAGTTGACGTCTCCCGTGTACTGGGCCGTGATGGTGTGACTGCCTGCCGAGAGAGCGGATGTGGTGAAGCTTGTGCTGCCATGAGCATCGATGGCTCCGGTACCCAGGACGTTTGCGCCGTCTTTGAAGGTCACACTGCCCGTGGGCACACCCGTACTACTGCTGACGGTGGCGCTGAAGGTTACTGGCTTTCCCATGAGCGTGAGTGCCGACGATGTGCTCAGCGACACGGCGGTTGCGGTCTGCTGCACGACCTCGTTGAGCGCGGTTGAGTTGCTGAGGGCGTAGTTGGTGTTGCCGTTGTACGTGGCGACGACAGCATGGGATGCAACGCTCAGGGTTTTGAGCGAGAGCGTGGCCTGGCCAGTTGCATTGATCGGAACCGTGCCGAGCACGACGTTGCCTTCGTGAAAGGTTATCGTTCCGTCCAGAGCTCCGTCCGCCGTTGCACCCGGCGCCATGGCAACGATCGCTGTGAAGGTAACAATAGAGCCTGCATTCGCAGGGTCGGCATCGGAGCCGAGAGTGGTTACAGTAGCGATCTGTTCCATGCGCTGCTGCAACGGAGCGGAGGTGCTGGTGGCGTTGTCTGTATCGCCGCTGTAGACCGCGGTGAGGTTGTGAGTGCCGGGTGTCAAACTGCTGACAGTGAAGGCAGCTGCGCTGTTTGCTAGGGCGGCCGAGCCGAGAACGGAAGGACCGTCCATGAACTGCACGCTGCCAGTGGGTGCCGGACCGCTGTGACTCACAACATCGGCCGTGAGTTGGATTGCCGTACCCACCGTGGCGTCGCTGTTGCTGGAGCTGAGCACGCTGACCGTTGCTGCCTGGTTCACGACGAGAACTGTTGGCGGTGTCGATCCCGCAACGTTTGCTCCATCTCCGGAGTATTGAGCTGACAACGAGTGATTGCCGACGGTGAAAGCAGAGGTGCTCCAGGAGGCGTTTCCACTGCTATCGAGGGTCTCCGTAGCGAGCGCAGTTTGGCCGTCGTAGAAAACGACCGTTCCGGTAGGCGTGCCGTTCGCGTCGGCTGCGCGCAGCGTGAGGGTGATGTTGCTGGTGACGACAGCGGGGCTGCTGGAAACGCTGAGTGCAAGCGCTGCCTGCTGTTTGATGACCTCAGAGAGAGTGCCCTGGCTGGCCGCGTTGTTGGCGTCGCCGGTGTAGTTGGCCAGCAGGGTATGTGTTCCCATGGAAAGCCCTGACACAACGCACGTCGCCGTACCATCGGCCGCGAGCGGCACCTGAGGACAATAGGTGGTGTTCCCTTCCACGAAATCGACCGTACCTGTGCGCCCCGTGTCATCACTTGTGACGGTGGCGGTGAGGGTCAAAGGCTGGCCCAGCAGACCGGGGTTCATGTTTGGTACAAGCGCGACACTGGTCGGATTGACGTCCAATACTTTGCCGTAAAGGTCATCGACAGGTGTGACGTTTGGCGCGTCCGACGTCCAGGTGATGTAGCCATCGATACGCGGGCCGACGTTTTGGGGCGCGAAGACGAGACCCATGTTGCAGAAGTCTGCAGCCGCGAGTGGCGACTGGCCGCAGGTGGTTGATGCGGTGTCGAGCTTGGCTTGTTGCAATACCGGACTGGCCAGCGTAAGCGTGCTGTTTCCGGCGTTCATGAGTTGTTCTGCAACGGGCTGTGATGTTTTTCCCATCTTTATGTCGGGGTAAGGCCCGACGGTGAGCAGCGAACCGTTGACTTCGCGAATGCGATTGTTGAAACGATCGGCGATCCAGAGGTTTCCGCTTGCGTCGAAGAACAGGGCGCTTGGCCCATGCATGCGGGCAGCGTTGTCGGGGCCGAGATCACCCGCGAAGCGATCGTCTGTTGGCGTACCGGCCAGAGTGGTGATAACGCCCTGCCGGCCTGAAACCAGGCGAATGCAGTTGTTCAAGCTATCTGCGATGAACAGGTCGCCGGCGGGATCAAACGCAACGGCAGAGGGCCCCTGCAATTCGGCGAGACGGGCGCTGCCACCGTCCCCGGTGTAGCCGCCGCTACCCACACCGGCGACCGTGGAAAGATTGCCGCCGATGGTGAAGAGTCGAACACGGTTGTTGCCCAGGTCCGCCACAGCAATCGTGCCATCTGCAGCGACAGCAACACCGGTAGGTTTATTGAGTTCAGCAGAAACTGCGGGCCCGTTGTCATAGTCGGAGCCAGGCGTTCCCGTTCCTGCGATCGTCTGAATGCGACCGTCGCTCATGGTCACGAGCCGGATTCTTGCATTGCCCGTGTCAGCGATGATGAGGTCGCCATTGCTGAGAAGAGCGATGCCCTGAGGAGCGTTAAGGTAGGCGCTGGTCGCAGGGCCGCCATCGCCTCCGAAGGAGGCCTGACCAACGGTGCCGGCTACAGTTGTGATCTGCTGGGTGATGGCGTCGACGCGCCGGATCGTGTTGTTTCCGGTATCAGCGATGAACAGGTTTCCTGCGCCATCCATCGCTAGACCAGAGGGTCCGGTGAGTTGGGCGCTGGTCGCGGGACCGTTGTCTCCGTTGGGGCCTGCGCTTCCGTTGCCGGCGACCGTGGTGATATTGTGCGGCGAGACAGCATCCACACGTCGAACTCGGTAGTTGATGGTGTCAGCGAGATACAAATTGCCTGCCCCATCCACGATCAGGCCAGAGGGCAATTGGATAGGTGCCTTGGTTGCGGGCACGTTGTCGGATTGGTAGAACCAGTTCTCATCGCCTGCAACGGTATTGATCTCTCCGGGTATGAGCACGGGAAGACCGCCGCTCCCGATGCCGCTGATGAGAGCGGTACCAAGGACTGTGCCGTCGCTGGCTTTCAGCTGAATGGCGCCGTGCCGCAGACCAGGGAAACGGGGCGTAAACGTAGCCGCTACGGTGCACGTTTGATTGACGTTGAACGTTGCGCTGAAGCACGTTCCGGTATTTGGAGACACGACCGCAAATTCGGCGACGCCGCTGGCGGAGACGCCTTCTGTGAGAGAACCAGCGGTGCCCGGTGTGCCGCCGACTGAGAGCGTCACCGTGACCGGTACGGGCGCTGATGTGACGTTGACCGCCGTGGTGGCAAATGTCGCTTGGGGCAGGGTGTAGGGCGCGGCCAATGCCTGGTACTGAAGCCCGAAGAGGGCCAGGAGGGTGATGAAGGCCCAGGCTAGCCAGCCAATGGTGCGGCCCTGCTGCGGAAAGGTTGCTCGATTATGTTTGCGTGTCCAGATCGCCACTCAAGATCTCCCAGCGTCGTAAGTTGGCGCATTTTTCTGGCGCCCGTCGCGTCGCTCTGGGGTTCTATCGGCAAATCTGCTTGGGACTTTACTGTGTTTCAGCGTTGCGCATCTGCCGCGCGGGGCTTGCACATAAGTTGTAGGGAGGATGCCGATTCCTGCTAAAGCTTCCCGACAATCGGCCGATGCATCCGACAGCAAGTGTTCCCAATGATTGATTCAGAATTGAGCCATAAAGCCTCAACGGCGCGGTTTGAAATGGAGGATCTGCTGGCGCGGATCTCGGCTCCTGCCCACAGTGGCTTGCCCTTGCCGCGGCTGTTGTTGGTGTTTGCCCATCCGGACGATGAAGTTCTTGCGGTGGGCGCGCGACTGGAGCGGATGGCGGCTTCGCGGCTGCTGACGATGACCGATGGTGCACCGCATGATGGGGGCGATGCGCGTGCGCATGGATTTGCGTCGCTGGCGGAATACCGCGAGGGGCGGCAGGCGGAATTGCAAGCGGTGCTGCAGCATGCAGGATTGCCGATGAGCTTCCACGTGCCGTTTGACCGCGTGCCGGACCAGCAAGCTGGGCTTCATCTGGAACGACTGTCTTTGGCAGTTGCGAAGGTGCTGCGCGAGATCCGACCGGAAGCTGTTGTCACCCATCCCTACGAGGGAGGACATCCCGACCATGATGCGTGCGCGTTTGTGGTGCATATGGCTGTGAAGTTGGCCATGGCTGATCTCGCAGAAGCGCCTTTGATTGTTGAGGCACCCTTCTACCGTGCGGGAGAGAATGGATCGATGCGCACCGGCAGCTTTCTCCCAAGTGCGGCTGAGACTTTGACCGTGAGCGTGACCCTCACCGAGGATGAAGCAGCCAACAAACAGGCGCGGCTTGCGATGTTTGTTAGCCAGGCTGAGACGCTCGCGCAGTTCAGCACGGACGAGGAATCGTTTCGCATTGCGCCGAGTTACGACTTTACCGAACCGCCGCATGCGGGCAGGGCGATGTACGAACATTTTCCATGGGGTATGACAGCGGCTGAGTTTTGCCGCCGCGCGGCTTCAGTTCTGCGAGTGCTTGGCCATGCACGGAGGGTTGAGGTTGCGGAGGGTGCAGCGTCTTGATCGACGAAAGGGTGAGGACCGGCGCTGCTGCCGATGCAAGCAGGTTTGGCATTGAGCGAGATGCGCGGCCTGTCGTCCTGAGCGTGGCGTTTCCCTACGCTACGGTGGGTGCGCGTGCTGTCGGCGGCGCAGAGGTGATCTGTTCGCAGATGGAAGCAGCCGTCGGTTCGATGGGCTTCCGGTCTCTTGTTGTGGCGCATTCTGCCAGCGAGCCAAACGGCGCGTTGTACGGGACTGAGGTGCCTGCCGAAACGATCACCGAAGATGTACGTGCGCTTGCGGAAGAAAGGCAGCAGCGGAACATCGAACTAGCCCTTGCAGAATGGCCAGTTGCGCTGGTGCACATGCACGGGCTTGATTTTTGGCGCTATCGCGTTCCGGCGGAAATTCCAGTTCTGGTGACGTTGCATCTTCCTCCGTCGTGGTACCCGGAGGCGATCTGGGCGCTGCCGCCGAACTATCACCTGGTGTGCGTTTCTGAGACCCAGTGGCGCGCCTGCCCTGCGGAACATCGTGACCGAGTTGCCGTGGTCGAGAACGGGGTGGAGATTCCGCCTGCAGATCGTCTGCGGAGCGATGGGCGATACGCGTTGATGCTGGCTCGCATCTGCCCGGAGAAGAACCTTCACACGGGCCTGGATGCGGCTCGGCTTGCGGAAATGCCTGCGATGTTGGGTGGGGAGGTGTTCCCTTACCCGACGCATGAGCAATATTTTCGCGAGGAGATCGAGCCGCGGCTGACTGCGGAATCGAGAGCTCATGAAAGGCGCACGGGAGCGGAGGAGACTTCGCCTACAGCCCGGTTTCTCGGTCGTGTCTCGCGAGACGAAAAGCTGCGTGTGTTGAGTCGCGCAGCTTGCCTGTTACTTCCGTCGTTGGCACCGGAAACAAGTTCTTTGGTGGCGATGGAAGCGATGGCGGCCGGTGTTCCAGTCATTGCCATGAAAGTTGGTGCCCTTCCGGAGATCGTCGAGGATGGACGTACAGGTTTTCTGATTACGCCTGGCGAGCAGGCGACAGAGCGGATGGCGGAGGCGATTCGGCGTGTGCCGGAGTTAGACCGAGCGACTTGCCGGGCCGTGGCCGAGCAGCGGTTTCCGCTGCGGCAAATGTTGGACGGCTACGGGGTCCTATATCGTCGCTTTGCGCTTACAGAGCCTAAACGGTTGGGGACAGCTTCAACGGATGAGGCGCCTGCAGCGTGTGAGGTTGAGAGCTGTCAGACTGCGGACGTCGCGCGTGTTGAGGTGATACGGGACGATGCGGCGTTGTATGCGCTTGCGCCTGAGTGGGCGCGGGTTTGGGAAGAGGATCCCCGAGCGACTCCGTTCCAACACCCGGCTTGGCTGCTTTCGTGGTGGAAACAGTTTGGGCCAGATGGTGCCATTCATACGTTGGCGCTGCGTGAAGCGGAGACGGGCCGTTTGGCGGGGTTGGCACCGACCTATGTGTACCAGGATCGGGAGACGGGGCAGCGCAAGCTCTTGCTGCTTGGCGCGGGAACAAGCGATTACCTGGGGGGAGTGTGGTCGCCTTGCTTCCCTGGTGCGCCCCGGCGGGCGTTGGAGTGCGCGACTCAAGCGGGCCAAAGCTGGGAGGTTGCTGCATTTCAGCAGCTTCGGCGCGGAGGACCGTTGCAGCTAGCGACGGAGCAGGCCGGATTGGCTGCCGGTCAAGCAGAGCCTACGTCGGTGATCGATCTCGGTGCAGGGTTACCAGCGAAGATCCGCGCGAATGTTGGGCGGTACCGGCGCCGAGCCGAGCTTGAAGGCGCGCTTTCGTTCCGTGTGGCGGCGAGTGTTGAGGAAGCGCTCTCCGGCTTTGAGTTGCTTGTGAGGTTTCATGGTCAGCGATGGGAGGGGCGCGGCGAGGCTGGAGTGCTTGAGGATCTGCGGGTTCGGGCGCATCACAGAGATGCGATTCCGCGATTGTTTGAGGGTGGGTTGCTGCGGATGTTTCAGCTGTCTTTGCGGGGAGAACCGATCGGCGTTCTTTACGCGTTTGCTGATCCTGTGGGCCGGGTGCAGCGGCGACTTTATCTGTATCTGATTGGGTTCGGTCAGCGATGGGGTGCGCTGAGCCCGGGAACGCTGCTTCTACATGAGGTGTGGAAGTATGGGCGAGAGCACGGGTTTTCTGCCATGGACCTGCTGCGTGGTGGTGAGAGTTATAAGGCGTTGTGGGGAGCCCACACAGAGCCTACATTTGCGTTAGAGGTTTCTTGTGCGACAGAGGCGGAAGGGTCTTGCTCTAACGAGGTAGCGGGTGCTGAGCGGACCGATGTAGTTCGCCGTTCATGATCGTACCGAGCACTACTTGCGATTGGAGATGATGGGTGCCTTCCAGCGTGATCCATGGGATGTTGTACACACCCGACGCGCGGACGTTGGACATTGTGTTTCGGCACGGAAAAGGTACGTACCGCTACTTTGATGTGAGTGCGGCGGAGTGGCGGGCCTTCAAGCGAGCTCCCTCAAAGGGAACGTACCTGAATGCGGTGTTCAAGGCGCGACATCCCCGGTTTGAACAGCTTACGGTGGTCGGGCCCGCTGTTGTCTGGAGGATGGCTGCCGGAGGTGGAACCCCGCGGGATCTGCCGGACGAGAACGTGTGGGGGTTCTACGAGAACTCTCTTTGAGAGTCCGTTACGTCGCGAGGAGTTTGCGGCGTTCCGTTTCGGTGTAGGTGTAGCGAATGCGATGGATGACGGTCACGGTTGAGAGAACTGCAAGGACCCAGAGCGCGGCGGGCATGGCGTCCCAGCGCTGAAACAGTGCGCCGAGAATGATCAGGACGACGCGCTCCGGGCGTTCCATAAAGCCGACCTTGCATTGGCCGATGAGGGCTTCGGCGCGGGCGCGCGTGTAGCTGACCATGAGGGCGGCCGTCATGACGAAGGCGACAAGGCACACGTAAAAGTAGCGGTTTCCGCGGGCGTAGAAGACCAGGAGACCGAAAAAGAGGGCGACGTCAGAGTAGCGATCGAGGACGGAGTCAAAGAAGGCGCCGAAGATGGAGACCTGGTTTGTTTGACGGGCAACTCGGCCGTCCACCATGTCAAAGAGGCCCGCACCGATGATGACCAGGCCTGCATACAGGAACATCCGGACGTAGTTTTCTGCGCGGGCGTAGCCGAAGAAAAAGGCCGCGACGACGTTGATAATGAGGCCGATGAACGTGAGGGTGTTGGGTGATATGCGTGACAGGGCGAGACCGTTGACGATCTTTTGCAGCAGCCAGCCGCTGCCCTTCCCGAATGCGCTTGTCCAAGTCACTGCTGAATGCCGCTTTTTAGTTTAACGCGACGAAAGAGCCCGGAGTCGCCTGGGGCAAGAACACGTTCCAGATGAGGGGACGCAAGGTGTGAGGGTTGCATCTAAACCGCTGAGGCGAAATTTCGTGCCATCAGGTGCGGATGCCGAAAGGATATTCAATGGCAAAGATCAAAGAAGGAAAGAACCCGATGGATCCGAAGACCGTGAAGCGTATGTACAAGAACCGTGTGGCGCTGCCGGATGACGTAAAAGAAAAGGTTTGCGACATTGCAAACGTAAAGCTGGCTGCCGCGCTGGACACGTACACGCAGGCCAAGTATGCGCACTGGAATGTGAAGGGCGTGAACTTTTACCAGCTTCATCTGGTGTTCGACGCAACGGCGAAGGTCATTTTCAAGCACATTGACGCGATTGCCGAGCGCATCACCCAGCTTGGTGGAACGGCCAACGGAACGGTGCGGATGTCGGCGGCGAACTCGCCGATCGCGCCTTACAACGTTGAGGCGCTGAGCGGACCGGAGCACGTTGAGGCACTGGCCAACGCGGTGGGTACCTATTGCAAGGAACTGCGGGAAGCTTCCGATGACATCGATGAGCTGAAGGATGAGCCTACGTCGGATTTCTTTAAACAACTGGTCGTGGAGGCCGAGGAAGAGCTGTATTTCCTGGAATCTCACCTCGAGGCGGGGCCGAACGTTCAGTAGTTTGCGGGTAGGACAAAACGCCGGAGCTATGCTCCGGCGTTTCTTTTTGTGTGGAATCGGGTGCCCGGACGTACCGCGGGATGCTGCCGTGCCGCCCCATAGAGGAGCCGTTTTCTTGGTGGCTACTCGACAGGTGCGGCGTCGTGAATGGTCGTGAGCTTGAGGACTTCGAGCTCACGCTTGCCATTCGGGGTGGTGACGAGGGCGGTGTCTCCGATTTCTTTGCCGATGAGAGAGCGACCGATGGGCGACGTTGTGGAGATCAGCCCCTTTGCGACGTCCGACTCTTCGCTGGTGACGAGCTTGTAGGTGAGTTCCTGATCCTTGTCGGTGTCAAGCACGACGACGGTGGAGCCGAAGCCGACTTTGTTGTGCGGAATGTTGGCCATGTTGACGAGCGAGAGCTCAGCCATGCGGCGCTTGAGTTGACCGAGGCGGGCGTTGACGAACTCCTGCCGCTGTTTTGCCATGTGATACTCGGCGTTTTCAGACAGGTCCCCGAGGGCCACCGCTTTTTTGATTTCAGCGGGGAGTTCGGTGGTGAGTTCGTATTCGAGCTGACGGATCTGCTCGTCTAGTGCCTTCTTGATGTCCTGCATGGGTGTCTGCTCTGCTTAGCGCCGTAGGGGCGCACGTTGTGTTGCGAGCGCGGCGGCGAGGATAAAGCTGAATTATAGCGGCTTGTTGGGCGTGGCTGCCCGACTGCTGCGACGTGATGGAGCGAGTGCTCTCCACGCGACGGCTACGGAATGGATGGATGGATCGGCTAGCTGGAAGAGTGTTCGCCGGAGCTGGCATCCGGGTCAGGCAAGAGCGCCGGGCCATTGTGCAGGGAGAGGAAGGCTTCGAGGAGAAGCGTGGCGGCGATCTGGTCGATGCGGTTTTTGCGGTCAATGCGATCGGCGGCCGTGTTGCGATGGTGCGCGTGGTCGAGCAGAGCGTGCGCTTCCCTGGTTGTGAGGCGTTCATCGAGCATGTGATGAGCGAGGCTCGGGTGCTCGTCGAAGAGCGCCCTGGCGAAGATGAGGGTCTTGGCGGACTGAGGGCTGGCGCTGCCATCGGCATGCACGGGGTTGCCAACTACAAGGGTTTGCACGTCGTGCCTGCGGATGAAGCGACCGATGCTTTTGAGGTCGGCGCGGAGAGCCGTGCGATGCAGCGTGAAGAGTGGCTGGGCTATGAGGTTGAGCGGGTCGGAGATGGCGAGCCCGATGCGGCGATCACCGACGTCCAGGGCGAGAATGCGACCGGCGAGCATAGGGCAAGTGTACGTGCCGGAGCCGGTTGCTTAGACTCAGGGTCGAGGGTGTCTGCTTGCGTGCATTTCGGATGTTGCTGTTGCTCGTCGTTGTCGTGGCAGTTGGGTGTGCATGGGTTGTGCTGGCACCGTTTGGGCCGGAGCGAGAGACCTTTGTGGACATCCCGGCGCACACGGGAACTAGCGGCATCGCGGCGGCACTGGAACACGGGGGCGCGATCCGGAACCGGTGGGCATTCGCCGCGTTGCGCGAGGTGGAAGGCGGCACGCTGAAGGCGGGAGAGTACCGGTTCGATCACCGGGCTTCCATGCTGGAGGTGTATTCCCGGTTACGCCGGGGGGACGTGTTTACGATCGCGGTCGTGATTCCGGAAGGTTTCAATCTGTTCGACGTGGCGCAGGCGGTGGAATCGGCCGGGCTGGCGCCCCATGAGGTGTTTCTGGCGGCGGCACAGACGAACGTGGGCCTGGTTCGCCGATGGAACCCGGCGGCGAACTCTGTTGAGGGCTATCTGTTTCCGGACACGTACCGGTTCAGCCGGCACACGACCCCGGCGATGATGCTGGCGGCGATGACGCGGCGCTTCGGCCAGGTTGCGTTGCGACTCGGACTGACAGGGCCGGAGGTGCCTCGCACGGTGACGATGGCGTCGCTGGTGGAGCGCGAGGTGCATGTGGATGCAGAGCGCCCTATGGTGGCCGGGGTGTTTGAGAATCGATTGCGGTTAGGGATGCCTTTGCAAACGGACCCGGCGGTCGTGTACGCGTCGATGCTGCGGGGAACGTGGACCGGTGTGATTCACCAGAGCGAGTTGCACTCCGATTCGGCGTACAACACGTATGCACATACAGGGCTGCCCCCTGGGCCGATTTGCAACCCGGGTGTGGCAGCCCTGCAGGCGGCATTCCACCCTGCCAAGACGGAGTTCCTGTACTTCGTGGCGAACCCGGACGGGTCTACGAAGTTTGCGCGGGATCTCCGGGAGCACGAGGCCAACGTGACGGCGTACCGGAGTGCGCAGAGCGCCGGTCTTCGCTAAAGCTTCGTCCCACTCTGGGAAAGCGGCAGGGTCCGCGAATGATTTATGGTGACCCTTTTTACAGAGCCCCAACCGGTTGTGTTTTGAAGTGCGAGCGAAGATTGTACAACGAGAACATGTTGCACATCAAGCGAAGATTAGGCGAACAAGTGCATCTATAGCTCGATTGCTCGAGTGTAAGTTGTTGCAAATGGAATGCTTTTGAAGGGTTACCTGCTGTGGAAAAAAAAATGCGTTGACTTCGAAGGCGGGCCCTCGGTATAAACACATCACTTCGTCGTAAGTGAAGCAAGGGAAAGGGTTATGACACTTTCGGGGGATGCGGTTGAGCCTATGGGTTACCCGTGGAGCAAGTTTATGTTTTCAACAAAATTGCTCAATGCCTTCACGTAGCCAAAGCAGAGCTACAGAGCGGAGAGCAGACGCCGAGTGGGTTCACTTCGACCACTGATCACGAGACCTGCCGGCGAAAACCTTACCTGGAGAAAGAAATGAAGTTTGTGAAGGTGCAGTTGAAGGTGTGCGAGGGATGTGGAGCTCTTTGGGTGCGCTCTCTTGTTTGCGGGGTGTACTGCCAGCGCTGCGCGGTGCTGCTGTCGGACTTTCCGAGTCCGCAGACCCGCAGGCGACGGGGACGGCCGGTGAGGACGATGCGCGAGTTGGCGTTTGCCAGCGAAGCCGGGCGGTAGAGAGATCTTCGGAAGCACTAGAAACGTTGAGCAGTACAGGGTCAAGGAGATGGAAATGGCAGAGCAGAGCAAGTTTGTTGTGGTGTTGGGTCGCAAGCCGGTGGCGGGTGTTGTTGGGTGTGTGCAGGCTGCAGCTGAGGTTCGGGAAGCGACCACTGGGCGAGCGATTACGGTTTCGCGTGTATGGGCAGTGGCGGCTCCGCAGCCGGCGCGTCCAGAACGGAAGGTAGCAGGAGATGAGAGTGCGCGGGGTGTGCGCAGTGTGCCGCAGGAAGAGTACGGCTTTTATCGCAAGTACACGGAGCGGTTGTTGCAGCGGTATGTGCAGATGACGATGGAGGCCGGCCGGGTTCCATCGATGATGGGGCGGGATGTGATTGGGGGCAAGGCCAGCAGCTATCGCATCCACGGCTTCGACGATGCGGTGAACTTCCGGCTTGATGTGGAGAAGTGCCTGCAGAAGCTGGAGCGGGATGACCGGGAGGTGGTGCGGCGGATTGCGATGCAGGAGTATACCCAGGCGGAGGCGGCGGATCTGCTGGGCATCAGTCTGCGAACGGTGACCACGCGCTATGGACGGGCGCTGGACCGTCTTACGGGCATCCTGCTCGGTGCGCGCTTGCTGGACCCGGTGCGGTCGTGTCAAGCGGCGGCGAGTGCGCGCTCGCGGTAAGTTGTTCACTTTGAACGTGTTCGGTTGGCACGGCAGGTTGCGTGGAATTGGTTGTGGGGTTGTTACTCTGAATAGGCAAGCAAGTGGCGGGGATTTTCGCAAGAGGATCTCCGCCTTTTGCTGTTTCAGGGGGAGGTTTCGGGATGAGGAAAACGACGCGGGTACGGGCGGCGAAGCCGTCGATGAAGCGGGTTGCCGCGAAGGCAGGGATTGATCTGACAGGGGAAGCGCTGCCTCCGCCGCCGAAGCGACCATCACAGTGCCGGACTTATATGCAGAAGATGCTGACGCGAGAGTTCCAGGGGATTGTGGACGGGTTTGTGAAGCAGGCGAAGAGCGGAAGCTGCCAGCACGTGAAGCTGGCGACGGAGTTGTTGGAGAGCAAAAAGAAAGTCGAACGGAAACGCACGAGACCTAGTTCGTTGAAGCGGCTGATTCATCAGATGGAGCAGATCAAGGGTTAGGAAAGGGTGTTTAGCGGCGTCTGCGTCGAGCACTCGTTGGTGCGAAGGCGCGGAAGGCAGGGATGCGTGATTTTGGACGCATCGCCGGTCGCTATACTTAAAACCTGCTGATGTGGATGAGACGCGTTTTAGCGGGGATGGGAGTACTGGGGCTGACCGGATTGACTGGTTGCTTCAGCAGCGTGCGACGTGTGCAGAAGGTACAGGTCCAGGCGCCGGGAACGTATCGTAGCGCGAGTGTAGCGACGCTGGAGGAAGAACTGGGCCAGCGGGATTCGGCGATCCAGACCCTGCAAGCTTCGGTGCTGATCACGGCGAGCACGGGTGGGTCGAAGACGGGCAAGGTGAAGACGTATACGTCGTTTCAGGGCTTCATCTTTGTGCAGAAACCGCGGGATCTGCGGGTGATCTTGAAGCTGCCGGTGATTGGGTCCAAGGCGATGGACATGGTGAGTGACGGAACGAACTTCACGTTGCTGATTCCGCCGCGGAGCCGAGCGATTGTGGGGACGAACGAGGTGACCAAGCCCTCGCAGAACGGGCTGGAGAACCTTCGGCCGGCGGTGTTCTTTGATTCGCTGCTGGTCCCGGGTGTTTCGCCGAAGGATGAGTTTGTGACCTTGACGGAGTCGACGCGGGTGTTGGCGCCGGCGCATGGGCGCAAAGACGCGGCGGAAGAGCCCGACTACGACATGGCTGTATTGCGCATTCAGAGCGGAAATATATTGCACTTGGAGCGACTGGTGCACTTTAGCCGGCTGGACCTGCTGCCTGTGGAGCAGGACGTCTACGACGCAGAAGGCCAGCTGGTGACCCAGGCGATGTATGAGAACTACGACGCCACCAGCGGGGTGCCGTTTCCGCGGCTAATTACAATCAAGCGGCCGCTGGATGAGTATGAGTTGAAGATCGAGGTGACCAAGCTGACGCTGAATGCGAAGTTCGATAGCGATCAGTTCGACACGCCGGAGATCCCGAAAACGTTCAAGATCGAGCGGATGCCTTAGCCGGGTTTTGCAGTGTCGGTCAGGAGACCAGACCGGCTCGCTTCGCGTGGTTTTGGATGGCTGCGTTAATTTCCAGGGCTAGAGCGAGGGCATTGCGGGCAGCCTGGCCGGTGACGCGGGGCTGCGTTCGGGTTTGCACAGCAGTGAGGAAGTCTTCCAGTTCGAGGCGGAGGGGTTCAGCCCTGGGAAGGTTCAGCTTTTCGAAGTTGAGGCCGGCTGAGGGATGCGGAAGCGGGGTTGAGGCCGCTGGAGCAGAGGCGGGCGTGTCTCCGCTGCGCGCTTCGCTTTCGGATTGAGATGAAGAATGCTTGAGTGCAGCGGTAGCTGCCAGGGTGGGGTCGACGTTGATGGTGAGGAGTTCCTGGCGCGCGTAGTCAAGCGACAGGTACTGCGCGGGTTGGAACAGGCGGAGTTTGCGGACCTGCTCCGTGGAGACGCGGCTGGCTGTGAGGTTGGCGATAGCGCCGGAGCGAAACTCGAGGCGGACGTTGGCGATGTCGACCTTGGGTGAGAGTACGGGCAGCCCGACGGCACGGACCTCGGTAACGAGAGACTCTGTGACGAGGGTTGAGTTCGAGGCCTCTGAGGCGTTGGCCATGGTGAGGAGGATGTCGAGGTCGTGAATCATGAGGTCGAGAACGACGTCGACGTCGAGCGAGCGCGGGGTGAAGATGCTTAGCCGGTGCGCCTCAAAGAACATGGGGCGCGTGAGGCGGGCGAGCGCGGCGGTGACGGAGGGATTGAAGCGCTCGAGATGGCCGGCGGCAAGGATGCGGTGGCGCGAGGCGGCGAGAGCGATCAGGGCGTCGGCTTCGGCCAAGGTGGCCGTGAGGGGCTTTTCGACGAGGACGTCGAGGTTGGCCTCAAGGAGCTTGGTGGCGATGGTTGCGTGATGAATAGTGGGAACGGCCACTGTGGCCGCGTGGAGATTGAGGTTGGCGCCGAGGAGCTCGTCGACTGTGGCGAAGGTGGGGATGTTGTAGCGCTGGGAGACTTCGGCGCGGACGGTGGGGCTGGCGTCGACGGCGGCGACCAAGTGGACGTTTGCGGTGGGCCTGGGTTGATGTTCAGCGGTGGGCGGTGAGGTGTCGAGCGATGAGGGGTTGGGGTTCGCGCTTCCGCCGGTGAGGTGGACCTGGGCGGGGGAGGGATTCGGTTCAGTTTTGAGTTGCGAGTTTTGGAGCTGTGAAGAGAACAGAGCCTCGTCGCCTGGCGTGGCGGCCTTGGCGCGTGGATGTTGAGGATCGAGATGTGGGATCTCGGGGTTTGAGGTTTGGTGCTGAAGTTCACTAAGGACGCGAAGGTGATTGCGGCCGAAGGCGCCGGCGCCGATGACCGCGATCCGGATGGAGTTTTGCACGGTTACTTGGCCGGGGTGACGGGGGTTTCGACAGCCTGGCGGCAACGGGCGTAGAGATCGAGGATCTGGCTAACCTGATCTTCTGTTTTAGGGGTGGACTGGACTCCGAAGCCGGGGGTTGAGCCAGCGGAGCCGGGCTTTAAATTGGTGTGGGCGGCGACGAACTTGAGGAGATCGAGGGCGATGTCTTCGGAGCGGCGGGGTGTTGAGGTGTTCGTGAGATCCATCGGGGTTAAGGCCTTTCGTTGTCTCTGGTGATGGTAGTTGGGTGAGTGTGAAGGCGCAACGGTGTGCGGGTGGGTCAAACAAAGCAGGTTCCCCGTTCGGGGGAATGACAAGCAAGAAGACCGGTATGCGGCTGTCGCCACGCAAAGCCTTTCGTCCGAGGGGGATGTGCGAGCATCATAAGAAGACGGTGTTTTGCCCTTGGCACACGCCGGGAGACTCCCCCTATGAGCGAAAACGGAATGAAGAACGGCAACGGCAATGGCGCGTCAGCGCAGGCTGGCCAGACGAGCGGTCAGGTGCTGACCACGCGGCAGGGGCACCCTGTCTATGACAACCAGAATTTGCGGACGCTCGGCAGCCGCGGACCGGCGGTGCTGGAGAACTATCATTTTCTCGAGAAGATCACGCATTTCGACCGGGAGCGGATTCCGGAGCGCGTGGTGCATGCGCGTGGTGTGGCGGCGCACGGCTATTTTGAGCCGACCGGCAAGTTGGGCGATGAGCCGATTGCGAAGTACACGCGAGCCAAGCTTTTCCAAACGGCTGGCAAGCAGACCCCGATCTTTTTGCGCTTTTCGACCGTGATTCACGGTGGACATAGCCCAGAGACGTTGCGTGATCCGCGCGGCTTTGCGATCAAGTTTTATACCGAAGATGGGAACTGGGACTTGGTTGGCAACAACCTGAAGGTGTTCTTTATCCGGGATGCGACGAAGTTTCCAGACATGGTGCATGCCTTCAAGCCGGACCCGGTGACGAACCGGCAGAGCGATCAGCGGTTCCAGGACTTCCTGGCGAACACGCCGGAGTCGACGCACATGTCGACCTTCCTGTTTTCGCCCTGGGGGATCCCGGCAAACTACCGCATGATGCAGGGCTCGGGCGTGAACACCTACAAGTGGGTGAACGCGCAGGGTGAAGCGGTGTTGGTGAAGTATCACTTTGAGCCCAAGGTCGGGATCAAGAACCTGACCGGTGAAGAGGCGACCAAGATCCAGGGTGAGAACTTCAACCACGCGACGCAGGACTTGTACGACGCGATTGAGAAGGGCGACTGCCCCGAGTGGGAGATGTTTGTCCAGACGATGAGCGACGACGAGCATCCGGAGCTGGACTTCGATCCGCTGGACGCGACGAAGCTTTGGCCGAAGGAGCAGTTCCCCTGGAAGAGCGTTGGCAAGATTGTGCTGAACCGTGTGCCGGACAACTACTTTGCGGAGACGGAGCAAGTGGCGTTTGGCACAGGCGTGCTGGTGGACGGGCTGGACTTCAGCGATGACAAGCTGCTGGTTGGGCGTACGTTCAGCTACTCCGATACGCAACGGTATCGTGTGGGGACGAATTACCTGCAGCTGCCGATTAACCGCCCAAAGGTGCCGGTGTATTCAGGGCAGCGTGATGGACAGATGGCGCACGATCAGAACATTGCGCCGGGACAGAGCCTGCACGTGAACTATGAGCCGACCGATCTGGGTGGCTTGAAGGAGGCTCCGCGGGCGGGCGTGGAGTACACGCCGCGCTATGAGGGGCGGCTTGTGCGTCAGAAGATCGATCGCGAGAACAACTTCAAGCAGGCCGGTGATCTTTGGCGTGAGATGACGGAGGAGTACCGCACGGAGCTGGTGAACAACCTTGCTGGTGCTTTGTCGAGCTGCCTACCGATCACGCAGCAGAAGCGCATTGAGCAGTGCACAAACGCTGATCCGGAATATGGACAGCGCGTGAAGGATGCGCTGGAAAAGAAGCTCGGCATGAACAAGGAAATGGTGGAAGGTAAGGCTGTCCAGGAAGCGCAGGAAGAGGCGCTGGCTGGGAAGGCTTACTAAGCCCAGTTTGTGTTTTGGTAGTGAAATGGCCAGCCTTTTCGAGGGCTGGCCATTTTCTTTGGGCACGTTTGCGTAGTATTTCGGCGAAGTTGGTAGAGTTGGAATTGTTGGTGAATGACGCGGATTAAAGGCTGGTTTCCAACTCGGGGGAATGAAGAGGAAAAGCAGATTCACACCTAGCCACGCAGGAGGGTTAGGGGTGACTGCATCAGGGCAGGACGACGATTTTGCCTCCCGCCTTGTTGCTGTCCATGAGCTGATGCGCTTCGACAATCTGATCGAGGCGAAAGACTTTGCCGATCTGGATGGGTAGCGAGCCGTCAGCTACCTGATCGACGAGTTGTTGGAACGGCATGGCCATGAAGTCGGCGGATTCACCTGTGTAGACGGTGAGGCCGACCGCGCTGGGAATGATGTTCATGGGCGCGAAGTTGTCGAAGGACCACTTGTTGCCGACGATGCCGGTCATGCAAACGATGCCGCCGGTCTTTGTGCACTCGAGCGAGTCGGGGATGGTGGTGACGCCGATGAGTTCGAGAACTTTGTCGAAGCCTTCTGGGACGGCTTTGCGGACACCTTCGGCGATTGAACCGGAGTCGATGAAGATTTGTTGCGCGCCGACTTTGCGAAGCAGGGCTTCGCTGGCGGCGTTGCGGGTGGTGGAGGCGACGAAGTTGCCGGCTTTGCTGGCGATGGCCGCGGCAGCGAGGCCGACAGAGGTGGTGCCGCCGCGGATGAGGAGGCGGTCTGTGGACTTGAGCTGAAGGGCTTTGTAGAGCGAGCCCCAAGCGGTTTGCAGCATCTCCGGGATGGCGCCGAACTGTTCCCAGGAGAGGGTGGTTTTCACAGCCTGGACCTGCCTGGCGGGAACGCAGGTGTACTCGGCGTAGCCGCCATCGAAGTCGCGGCCCATGCCGCCCATGACCGTAGCGACCGTTTGGCCGGGCTGGAACTCGCCCCCGGGAGCGCTTTCGACTCGGCCGACGGCTTCGATGCCGAGGACGCGAGGGAACTTGACGTTGGCTGATTGGCCGATGCGGGTGAAGAGTTCAGAACGGTTGATGCCGAAGGCTTTCACGCGGATGAGAACCTGGCCGCTTGCCGGTGTGGGGATCGGGAGCTGTTCGACTTTGAGGACTTCGGGGCCGCCGGGTTCGTGGATCACCGCGGCCTTCATGGTGTTGGGCATGGATGCTTGCTCCTGGAATTGGTACAGCGATCAGGTGGGCGGTTGGTGTTGCGCTGTGAGCTTGGAGTTGGGGAGTGGTGCTAATCAGGTTTGAGAAGTGAGGTGGGAGGTCTGAGACGCAAGCGAAAGCAATCAGACTGGTTTGGGAGGAGCCCACCGATGATGTTGAGCTGTGAGCTTTGAGGTAGCGAGCTTTGAGTGATGAGGAGTGTTTGAGACGTGAGGCTTCATGCAGCGGTATGAGTGGTCAGGACTGGTCTTCAGGGAACAGGAGCCGGCGGGTTGAGGCTGTATTGTTGCTGATGGTTTGCGGAGGGGTCGCGGGCTCGTAGGCGATCTCGAGCATGTTGGTGGTGGGCTGCTTGAGTTGGGTAAGAGCGGAACGAACGATACCCCAGTCAACTCCCTTCCCTTCTGGCGCCTGGGCCGGCCAGAGGTGCTCGTCGCGGGTGCCGTTGTTGTCGTGGAGATGGAGTTCGACCAGGCGCTTGCCGAAAGTCGCGAAGGCTTCGGGGAGAGCATCTTTGAGGGCGGCGTCGCCCCATTGCTCGCGTAAGTGTTCGCGGGCGGTGCGATCGTAGCCGGTTTCGTCGGGCAGCATGGGTTGCGCCAAGTGGGCGTGACCGGTGTCAAGGCAGAAGCCGACCGTGTCGAAGTGGCCGACGCGGGTGATCTCGACGAGATGCGCGGGAGTGGCGAGTTCGTTGTTCAGGTTTTCGAGCAACAGTTGCACACCGAGGGGCGTGGCAAAGGCCTTGAGGTGCTCGATTGCGGTGAGAGAAAGATCGAGCGTTTCTGTGGACCAGCGATCGTCTTTCAGGCCGAGGTGAAGGACGCAGGACCGGAACGGGATTTGTTCGGCGGCTTCGATGGCGCGTTTGACTTCGTCCATGGCGAGGATGCGCTCGGACTTGTTGCGGGAGACGAGGTTGAGGGTTGGTTGCGTGTGGCGGGACCACTCCCCTTCTTCCGCCTCGGTAAAGAGCGGCATGTGCATGGTGGCGGCGACCGGGTTGGCACGAAACCAGTTGGCGATTTCGCGAACGGCGTTGCGCTGGGAGAAGTCGAAGTGGTGACGGGCAGCGAAGACCTCAATGGCTTCGGCGCCGGCGCGGTGCAGAGTGTCGAGGTGACCCGGGCTGAGCCGGTCAGGGAAGAAGATGTGTGTGGAGATGCCTAGGGGCATGTTCTTACGGTAGCGCACGAGGCGGGTGTGGACTTTGTGAATGGAGGACGAATGCGATTGATTGCGCGAGGGTGGGTGCTAATCGGGTTAGCGATGGCGCTTGTTCTGGGTGTGCCGATGTATGGGCAGTTGGCACTAACGACAGTGGCCGACACGGTGTACAGTGCGAACGGCTCGCCGGCGCAGGGCACGGTTGTGGTGAGTTGGAGCGCGTTTACGACTGCGACCGGCAAGACCGTGGCTGCAGGACAGACGTCTGCGGTGATCGGTGCGAATGGTGCGCTTTCGATTGCGCTTGCGCCGAATGCCGGAGCGACGCCGACGGGGTCGTACTACACGGCTGTGCTGCACTTGAGCGACGGGACGACAAGCCGCCAGTACTGGGTCGTGCCGGTAAGCGCGAGTCCAGTTGCACTGAGCGGCATAGAGAACTCAGTGCTGCCGACGAGTGTGGCCATGCAGACGGTGAGCAAGGCCTATGTGGACCAGGCGATTGCGTCGGCGGTGACGACGGGGGTTGCGCCTGCGGCGGTGACCAGCCCGACGTATGTGCAGAAGACCGGGGACACGATGACGGGCCCCCTGGTACTGCCGGGTGATCCGGTGAGCGCTTTGCAGGCGGCTGATAAGCACTACGTCGATGTGAACATTGCCGCCTTAGGCGGGGGGTCGGCGCAGAAGGTGAGCACGTTGCCGAGCGCGTCGCAGACGGTGGTGCAGCCTGCTGGAACGGTGCTGGAGATCAACGACCTGGACGGGGTGCTGGACGCTTCAGGCTGGTTGTCGGGTACCGGGAACAACGGTGTGGGGAACGCGCTGGGGAGCGGCAACTGCACGAGCGGGTGTGAGGTGTCAGTCAGTCAGAACTACCCGGGAGTCGAAGGTTTGCCGGGCGGTGGCCTGCCGTTTGGGACCCACATTATTGATCATCGCGGGGGGGCTGACTTCGAGGTGCAGCAGGATCCGTTGCCGATCTCTGGAACGTCGAGCGTCGGAACGACGCTGACGCAGGTGACGACGCGCACCGCACAGCAGATGCATGCTGCGCGACCGAGCACGGGTGCGAACAGCATTCTGATGAGCCTGTCGCATAGCGCGCTGATGGGTGGATCGAACCAGTTCCCGGCAGACGTGGAAGCCGCGCCGTATAGCAAGAGCAACTACGGCGTGCTGCAGATGAACGGCAATTACAACACGCAGGGCCAGCACGTGCAGTTCGGCAACTTTGTGAATTGCTATGCGGTGGGCGATTGCCTGGCGGGTGGCCAGTTCATCACCAGTTCCGGCGGTTACAGGGATGAAGCGGACGAAGGGGCTCACCCTTTCGATCTGCAGGTTGCGGAGGATTCCCAAGCCTTTCAGGGAACGTGCAGCACGGGCTGCTCGACTGGTTCGACGAGCCTTGTGGTGAGTCCGACCCGGCACGCCGGCACGCAGGGTGATGGGCGATACCTGATCGACAAGAACCCAAGCAAGGTGATTTCTACGGGTTCGATTGTGGGCGCCGCAGGAGATTACCTGCCCTTTGTGCAATTCAGCGGAACGAACTTCCCTGTGAGTACACAGCTGGTGACGGCAGCTGCCGCAACGTCGCAGGCGGGCAATCTTGCACCGGGAACGGTGACGCTACCGATTGCGACGGGCGGACTTGCAAGCAACTATGCGACGAGCACGGCGGCATTGCCCACGACAAGTGGTATCGCCTGTGTTGCAGATCAGGGATCGTTTCCGAACTTTGAGACGGCGGCCTTCTCTGTTGTCGATGCAAGCCATCTGAAGTTAACGCTGAACAAGGTTCACCGAAGCGGAGCCGTTGTGGCGGTGGGTGGGCTTTGTGGTTATGGCCTGGAACAGACTGCGGACACGATGGGCCTGGTGCGCCAGGTATTTCCAGTGGTGGGGTCGCCGACAGCCAACGAGGTGTACTACACGGCTGCGCTGACGTACACGCTGGGGGTGAATGGCGGGGCGAGCACCGGTGGGTTCTTAACGGCTTCATCTCCGATAGCAAGCGCTACACGCAGCGGCAACATTGTGTCGTTGAACCTCTCGCAGCCGCTGCAATACGACATGAACGGATTGAGCATGACCGTGAGTGGCATGGCTGATGCCACGTACAACGGGACGTTCACCGTGACGACAACAGGGTCTTCGTCGCTGACCTATGTCGCGAACGGTGCGGATGGAAGCAGCAGTGGAGGCACGATAAGCTTCGCCAACGGGAGCTATGCGCTGTACCCGATGGCCGAGGTGCTGAATGTGTACAACCCCGCTTCGGCGAGTGTCGATGGCACGTTTACCCTGGCGGCGAACAATGTCGCGTGGGCTGCTGGTGATGCGGTGGAACAACCGCACTACTACCAGCAGGCGACCTATGGCGACACGGAGTATGTGACCCAGTATGTTCCACGGCCAACGGCGTATGTTTCTGCAGGCAAGCAGTATGCCGGGCAGTTAGGGCCAGGTGCACGAGGATGGCAGATCACCAACGCCGTGCCGGCGAACAACTACCTTGGAGCGGGCGGAACGCACCAGCCACCGGATACGGCCTACATGGCGACGGGGGTATGGCGTAATTCCCTCGAAGTGGATGCAGGAACGGAAGCGCTGTTGCGCGTGCACTGCAACATACGCGCCTGCAACCGCTGGGACTCAGCCTATGCACTGTTTGCGATGGACCGGACTGGCGGAGTCGAAGACTTCCTTTTCTATTACCCGCAGAACAGTTCGGCGCAGTGGATCCTTGGAGGAACACCGTACACGTTTTCGCCTTCGGGATTCACCGCCGGCAATATCACAGCGAATGCTCTTTCCACAACGAACCTGGCAGCGACAAACTTCACGACTTCAGCGCTGAAGACGGGAGCAAACGGCAACGCGCAAATTGCTGCGGGTGGCAGCTCCGGATACAGCAACTTCACACTGAACGGAAACAACAACGACGGCGGGCGGCTGGGCTTCATCGGGGGTGGAGGCGGAGATCCGAACCTTTACCTCGATGTACCCAGTGGCGGGCAGTTTGAGTTTCGCTTCGGATCGGTTCTGGCATCGAGCGCGCTTGGGGCGGGAGGACTGAGCACACCGCGCGTGACGGCGCAGAGCGTGGCTTCGGGTTATGGGGGAAACACCGACATTGCCGGTCAGTTGACGCTGCCGGCAGGAAGCACAAGTTCAGGTGGCTACAACTTCACTGGAGGGTATGCTTCGGCGCCGGTGTGTGTGGTGCAGCCGCAGAGCGCATCACCAGCCGTGGTTCAGGCCCTGGGCGCATATGTGCCGCAGGTTACGGCAAGTGGGTTGACGGTGAGTGTGGGGGCAGCGGCCCAGAGTGCGGTTGTGTTTGGGTACCACTGCATCGCCCGGAACTAAACAGGAACGCGGTGACGGAGGAGAGCGCAGGTTGGCCTGTACGGCAGCTTGCGCTTTCCCTGTTTCCGCTTGCCGCCGTGTGCGGGATGGAGGCTTGTGGGCAGGCGGAACACGGAGATCGACGATCTCGCCAGGTTGAGAGCGAAGTTTGAGGAGGGTCCAAACTGCAGGGTGGCCCTTGCCGAAAGACTCCTTTGCATTCGTGACCGAAACGGAAAGCAGCGATCGCTGACGGCCAACGCGGCGCAAATGGCGTTTGAAGCGAAGAGCGGAAGGCACAACATTGTGCTGAAGGCGCGGCAGATGGGTATGACGACGTGGGTTGCGGGACGGTTCTTTTTGCGGACGATTCTGTACCCGGGGACGACGACGTTGCTGGTGGCACACACACGCGAGGCAAGCGAAGCCATGTTTGCGATTGTGCGCCGGATGTGGGATGGGCTGCCGGAGGATCTGCGTGAGGATGCCCTGCGACTGCGAACCTGCAACGCGGGCCAGATGGTTTTTGCGGTGACCGGGAGCGAGTTTCGTGTATCGAGCGCGAGCGATTCGAATGCGGGACGTGGGATGAGCGTGCAGAACCTGCACTGCAGCGAGGTAAGCCGCTGGCCTGGGGATGCGCAGGCGACGTTGGCTGGATTGCGGGCTGCACTTGCTCCGGACGGTGAGATGGCGCTGGAAAGCACGCCGAGTGGAGCGTACGGAGCGTTCTACCGGGAGTGGTGCGCCGGGGTGGACACGAGCGGTGCGGAAGGCGGGATCAGTGCCGGCAGGGTCGGTGAAGTTGTGGACGGGACGCCTCTGGTGCGGCACTTTCTGCCTTGGTGGCTGGAGCCGGCGTATGTGGGGCGGGCTGTTCCGCCGGAGCAGATGACACCGGAAGAAGGGCTGCTGGTGGGGCGGCATGGGCTATCGCCAGCGCAGATCGGGTTTCGGCGCGGGTTGGAGCGGAGCTACGGTGGGTTGCGGTCGCAGGAGTTCGCGGAAGATGCGGAGAGCTGCTTTCGAGCAACGGGCATGTGCTGCTTCGAGGTGGAAGCGATTGAGCGCCGGTTGCGCGAGGTGAGTGAGCCCTTGGTGCGGCGCCGCAATGGCGCCTGGCTGGAGTGGTTTGGGCCCTTGCCGGGGCGGCGATACGTCTTGGGTGTGGACACTGCGGGTGGTGGGCAGGATGGAGACTTCGCGGTGGTCCAGGTGCTGGACCTGGAGACCGGGATGCAGTGTGCCGAGGTGCAGGAGCGGCTGCGTCCGCGTGAGTTGGCCGAGCTTTGTGTGGAGCTTGCACGCATGTATGGCGATGCGGTGATTGCGGTGGAGCGCAACAACCATGGAGCGGCGGTGCTTGCGTTGCTTGAAGGCCGGGAGGATGTGCGGCTGTATCAGCAGGGGGGCCTGGCGGGCTGGCTGACCTCAGCGAGTAGCAAGCCGGAGATAGTGGCGCGCCTGGGGACGTTGTTGCAGGAGACGCCGGAGCGCTTCTTCAGCAAGCGACTCCTGGGGGAATGCCGGACGTTTGTTTCGGACGAGCGGGGACGCGTGGGTGGGTCTGGGTCTGCGCATGACGACCTTGTGATGGGCATGGCGATTGCGCAGGCGGTTCGTGCGGAGTTGATGGGCGGAGTTGTTGTACCGCGTCCGTGAGGTGCCGGAAACCGCGGAACACTGTTCGAAAAAGCTTGCGGGCAGGTTGCGTACATTTACGGTCGTTTGCGATACCGTAGTTTTAGGAGTTGAGGTTGGCGGTTCTGGCTGTGCAGGCAATTCGACGGATGCGCGGCGGGGCGCAAAGTCAGTTGATGCTGGGTGCCGACGGCGAGCTTTGGGTTGTGAAGTTTCGGAACAATCCGCAAGGGGAACGGGTTCTTGCCAATGAATTGATCGCGACGCGGGTGGCTGAAGCTGTTGGCTTGCCGGTGCCTAAGAGCGATGTTGTTGAAGTGAGCGAGTGGCTGGTGGCGAACAGCCCGGAGATGCAGCTGGATTTTGCCCGTGGCGTGCGAGCACGATGCGCGCCGGGGTTGCAGTTTGGAAGCCAGTTTGTGGGTGGGTTGATGCCGGGGCAGGTGGTGGATTACCTGCCGGAAGCGCAGCTGGAAGAGGTTCGGAATCTTGCTGACTTCGCAGGCATGCTGGTGATTGATAAGTGGACCGGCAATTGCAACGGGCGGCAGGCGGTGTTTGTGCGCAAGCCGCGAGAGCGAAAGTACAGAGCTGTGTTCATCGACCAGGGCTTCTGCTTCAACGCGGGGGAGTGGAGCTTTCCGGATGCGCCGCTGCGTGGGGTGTACCCACGCAACCTGGTGTATGCGAGTGTAACGGGGTGGGACAGTTTTGAACCATGGTTGAGCCGGGTGGAAGCGTTTCGAGCGGAGACGCTGGGCGCAATCCTGGAGGAAGTTCCGCCAGAGTGGTACGGCGGTGATTTGTTTGGGCTGGAAAAGCTGCTTGAAGCGATGTTGAAGCGTCGCTCGGGGGTGCGAGACCTGATTGCATCGTTTCGCGATTCGGGGCGTGAGCCATTCCCAAAATGGAACGCGCGGGTCCAGGTTGGGGCAAATGTTGCTTGGACTCGGATGGATGATGCGTCCAAACTGGTGATGTGAGGATGTGCCAGGGTGGCTGAGCGACTGTCATGTGAGTTTGCGCTGATCCGGTATGTTCCGGACCCGGTGAAGGGCGAGTTCGCCAACATCGGTGTTGTGCTGCGCGCGGCGGGGGGCAGTGATGCAGGAGCGGTTGTTCGGTTTACGCGTGATTGGAGCCGGGTGCGGTGCATGGATCCGGACGCGGATACCGATATGCTGGAGTCGCTGGAAGCGGAGCTCGCAGAACGGCTGCTGAGAGGCGTGCAACAGAAGGTGAACGCGAAGCCGGTGCTGGACACGCTGCAGGACAGCTTGAGCAACAGTCTGCAGATTACGGCCATGCAGGGGACGCTGGCGGAAAGCTTGCCTGCGGAGATGGAGCAGTTGTTGCGGATGTACGTAGAGCCGCTCAAGGTTGCGGGACCGAAACGCAAGGTTAGCGGGCGGGCAGCGATCGCCGGCCGGATGCGTGATGAGTTTACGCGAGTTGGTGTTTGGGGATTGATGCGCAAGCGCGTGGCAGCAAGCCAATACACGCGGCCAGGAGATCCGCTGAAGCTGGACTGCGGGTACCGCAACGGAGTGGTGAAGCTGTTCCATGCGGTGTCGCTGGAGAGCGACACGGAGTTGGCCAAGGGATTGGCGTACTCGTCGGGAGCACTGCGCGAGGGTGTGGGTCGTGTTGAGGGCGCGGAGTTGGAGTTGACGGCGATCGTGGAGCCCATTGCTGGGGTGAGCGATGCGGAGCAGTATGGGTTTGGCGTCAGCGTGATGGAGAGCGCGGGGTTGCGGGTTTTGACCGTGGCGGATTTGAGTCGCGTGGCGGAGACTGCGCGGCGCGAGCTTGGCGCGTGATGAGCAGGTGTGCGGCTTGCAGCGGTAGAAGACGCTGGACGGTGTAGCGGAAGGTTTGGACGGATGTTGATCGGCGGTGTGGCCTTCAGGCTGCACCGCTTTTCGTTTGCGCGGTGGCTGGCCGCGAGAAGGAGTGGAGATGGGCGTAGGAGCGACGGTGGAACGCTTGTGGGAGCGCTGGCTTGGCCTGGAAGCAGGGGCGGCCACCAGCGGCACGGGCGAACGGAAGACTTCGGCGATGCCGAGCGGCTTTGGGCCTGGCGGTGTGCTGATGCCTTTTCGGGCACAGGGCGCCGGCAATGTGCTGCCGAAGCCGACTGCGGCCAATCTCCGGCGTTTGGCGGAGACGCCGGCAGCGCGACGAGCGATCAACTGCATCAAGGACCGGATCGCATGTATGGAATGGCGCATTGAAGCGCGGCCCGAAGCGATGCCGGAAACCCAGGAAGACCGGGCGGAACGCATTTCCAAGCTAACCTTTGCGCTATCCACACCGAACGGGGTTGATAGCTTCAGGACGCTGATCGAGCCTGTGATTGAGGATGCGCTGGTTGGCGGGTTTGGGGCTGTCGAGGTGGAGGCAGGTGATGAGTACTTGCCCGTGCGACTGTACCCGGTGGACGGTGCGACGATTCAGATCAATCCGGAGTGGAGCGGCGACCCGGAAACACCGCGGTATGCGCAGGTGACGGGCAAGCTCGGCGCCGATGGACGGATGCAACTGTTGGACCGCGAGTTGATGTACCTGCGCTTGAATCCGCGCTCGCATACTGTGTTCGGGTTGGGGAAGATGGAGGTCGCGTTTGAGGCGATCAACGCTTTCCTTGGGGCGCAGAAGTATGCGGGCCGACTGGCGTCGAACGGAACCGTGCAATATGCGCTGTGGTTGAAGGACAGGACGCCGGAACAGCATGAGCGATTGACGCGGTGGTGGCAGGAAGAGGTTGAAGGATCGGGCCGAGTGCCTGTGCTGAGCTCTGAGGAGCCACCCCAGGTTGTCCGGCTGGCGCAGGGATCGGACGCCGAGCTGCGGATGGAGTGGCAGCAGTTTCTGCTGACGATGATTGCGAACGCGTTTGATCTGCCGGCGATGCTGCTGGGCGTGACGCATGATGTGAACCGCTCGACGGCGCAGGAGCTGGCCGATGAGGCGTTTCAGAATGCGGTGGTTCCACTGGCGAAGCTGGTGGCCGATCACATCACGCGGCACGTGATTGCGAAAGTGCTGGGCTGGAACGATCTGCGGTTTGTGTGGAGTGAGTTGGAGAGTCGGGATGAAGCGACAGAGGTGAACATCCAGATGCAGCTGTTGAGCGCGGGCGTGTTGAGTGTGGCGGAGGTGCGTGCCATGCGTGGACTGCCTGCTCGAAGCAGCGATCTGGAAGCGTGACGTGAGCCTTTGTGGGCGTGAAGGTTTTTGGGGTTGGGGTTTGTGAGCTGAGGAGGTGTACTTGGAGAGGGCGATTCGGGGGCATCATGCAGGACGACAGTTGCACGCCATGGGCGTTGAGTTTCCGGAGGTGGCAGGACACCCGAACCGGTTGCCGTTTGAGGGATGCCTGACGCTGGTGGATGTACCAAGTGACAAGGCACCGAGCGGGGCCCGGGGACACAGGGTTGTGCTGACTCGGGCGGCGGCGCAGGCTGCGCTGCCGAGTCTGCTGGGGATGGCCGTTGACTTCAAGGCAGGCTGGGATGGGCATGATGCGCGGCAGAAATGCGGCATCATCACGTCGGCCGAATTGGAAGGACAGCGATTGCAGGTGAGGGGATACCTGTACGCGCGAGACTTCCCGGAGATGGAAGCGAAGATTGCGGCGGGCAGTACATCTTCTGCATGTGCCATGGGCATGAGCTATGAGCTGGCCGATGCGCATGTGGCGGACATGAAGGCGCAAATCTGGACGGTAACAAAGGCGACGTTCACCGGGGCGGCGGTTCTGCTGCGGGACAAGGCAGCTTACCGCAGCACGTCGTTTCGTGTGAAGCGTTGTAACGGACGGGCACGCGCCTGACCGGGTATAACCGTGAGTTTGCAAGGCAAGGACTTGAGTTTGCAGGAGGCAGAGATGGACGAATTGATGGAGCGGATACAGGTAGCGGTGCTTTCGCTGGAACAAGCGGCGCAGCGGTTGCAGGAACGCGAAGTGGCGTTATCGGCTGAAGCTGAAGAACGGGTTGAGCGCATTGTGGCGACTGTTGAGAGCCAGCGCGAGGCCGAACTGGCCGAGCGCCTAAGTGCGGCGGAGAGCAAGCTGCACGAGGCTGAGGCGCGGATCGCGGAGCTTGCTGCCGCGGCGGCGAGCACAAGTTTGGCTTCAGGGCGCAAGACAGCGGCCGTCGGCATGGTCGCGACGCTGGCCAAGCAGGGGATTTCTGCCGGAGCATTGGAAAACCTGGAGAACGGGCGCATGGAGGCCGGCGCGCTTGATGCGGCTCTTGCTTCGCTCTCGATCGAACAGCGCTTCGCGGTAAAGGCGGAGATGTTGCGGACGGGGCTTCTAGGCTAATCCGCGATTGCGGATGTTGAGTTCATTGTTGGCTTGAGCAGCAGAAAGCTGCTGTTCCCAAGCCGCGTGATTGAAGAGATGTGGAAGGCGCAGTGATGAGCTGCGCCTTTTGCTTTGCAAACAGGACAGAGGAGAAGGCATGAACACGAAGTTTACGGACATCAACGCGACTGCAGATTACATCGGACCCGGGGCCATCGAAGTTCCCATGTACCAGACCGAGATCCTGGATCTGGTTCGTCGCCGCGGCCCGTTCGGACAGCGCATCAAGCAGGTTCCGGCTACCGGTCATCCTTCGCGCTTCTTTGAAGAGACCGCGATTCCGTCCCCGGCTGCTTCGGCGGGCTTTATGGATCCGCGGAACATTGTTCCGCCGGTGGTGAGCCCGACCCGTGTGGAGCGTTCTGTTCCGCTGAAGCCCCTGGTGGCGCAGATCAACTACAACCTGTTCGATCTGGAACTGGGCAAGCAACAGAGCCAGTTTGCTTATCTGCAGGCAAAGGATCTTGCCGACACCGTGGACGGGGTTCTGCGGACGCATGATATTGCGCTTTGGAATGGCGCTGACACGAGCCTGAGCTCGCCGACCTCGGCACAGTACTTCGGCGCTGCTTCGCAGATCGCCGCGGGTGGCAACACGACGACGATTTCGCCAAGCGAGAGCATCGTCGATGGCCTGAAGTCGACGATTGCGCAGATGCTTTCCAACACGAGCTTCGGCGTGCGTCCGACGGCCATCTATGCGAACCCCGTTCTGCTCGACCTGATTGATCGCGAGATGAAGGCGGAGTACAACGTGGTGCTGAACACGAAGGCCATTGAAGGTGGCCTGACGGTGAAGACGCTTTCCACCCAGGCCGGCGACATCCCGCTGATTCCGGAGTGGACGCTTCCGTACAGCGGCACCCCTGGTTCCGGTTCGGCGGTTTTGCCCGCGTACATCGTGACCGAAGACCTGATTGAGTATCACTGGCTTGGTGATGCGAGTCCTCGGGTTTTCCAGCTTGGGGTTCCTGGTTCGCTGGCTTCGCAGTATGTGGTTGTGAAGTTTGGCGGCGTGGTGGTGAAGGGTGCGAACTACGCCCACTACCAGGTTCTTGTGAACCGCTAAACAGTGCACGGCAACCCGGGTCCTGTGAGGGCCCGGGTTGCCGGACTTTTGTAGCGGAGAGAAAAGAGGAGACCAGATGGCTTATCTAGAGCCTTCGGAGTATGTGGCGTATGGTTTGAGCGCTGATACGTCCGATGCGTGGGTTGCGGCGGCATCCTCCATGATTGAGGCGCATTGCCGACGTAGTTCTTTGTTGGCGACGACGTATACGGAGCGGCTGCGCGTGTCTCGGCAGAGCGGTGCAGCCCAGCTGACGTATGGACCGCTTTTGCAGATCAGTACTGCGCAGGCACGTTGTGCTGTTCAGCCTGACGTGCGGGACGGTTTGCTCGTCGAGTGGGCAATGACGTTTGGCACTCCTGGGCAGTGGGTTTCGCTTGATCCAGCGACGCTTATTGTGGACACGTGCAGTGGTGAGATTCGACTGCCGTGGAATCTGCTTGGCCTTCGCTACAGCGAAGTGGAGATCACCTACACCGCTGGTGTTGCAAGCGCGCCCGATGCGGTGAAGTTTGCTTGTGCGCAGATTGTGAAGAATGCGCAGGCGACCCCGGGGCTCAACGTGAAGTCGAGCAAGCTGGATACGCTGCAAACACAATACTTCAGCGATTCGCTGATCGACAGTCAAGTGCGGTTGATGCTGCGGCCGTTTGTGGCCGAAAGGTTGGGGTAGCCGTGGCGACTTGCGGAAGCGGTTTGGAACGGTTGGCTTCGGCCTGTTTGTGTGCGAACGGCGGGTTTGAGGTGGTGTTGCGACTTCCGGGATTGGCTGTGAGCGGAAGCGATGCGGAGCAGATGGGGCTTGGAACACCGCAGTTTCAGGACGTGCCTGTTGGACCGGCAGTGTGGCGCAAAGTTGGTGTTAACCGAGCCCTGCTGTTGGGGAGCGCAGCGGTTACGGCGCTGATGGGATCACAGGGGTTCGTGTCGGCGGAAAGCCTGTTCGAAACGGCTGTTGGAGTGGTGGTGGATGGCGCTGTTTACCTGATTACGGAGTGCGAGCCGCTGCCCGTTGCGGGCACACCCTGCGCTTACAGGTTGTCGGTGCAAGCACAAGCCTGGAGCTAAGCGCGTAGTTCATCCTCATCTCGGGAGATGACGAGCGAGGGACGCCTGCTGCTTCGGGAGGCGCTATTTGCATTGGAGTGAGAGGGGGCGCGCGTGCAGAACGCGAAGGATTCTTTCTATGAGGCGCTGCGGGGGCGTTTGTCCACGTTGAATCCCGAGCGCACGGTTTTGGTGCGGGGTGTCACGCGGCCAGGCCTCGTTGTGGATGAGAACGAAACGCAAAGCATTGCCGATTTGCCGGACTGTTTCCACATGAGCTGGATTGCGGCGCAGGTGACGCAGGATGGCGCGCTGCCGCTGGTGTCGCTCGGTTGCGAGATCCGGTACGAGACAGCAGGAACAGCGATGAACGGCGGTCTGGATCGAGGCCGCGTATTGGCAGCCATGGACGGGGAGCTGATGTCAGCCATTGGACAGTATCCACAAAGGGTGATGAAGAACAGCTTTTCTGCGCTTGCCCAGGGTGGGCAGGCGCAGGCTATGAGCACCTCCGTGTGGTGGAGCGAGCCGACATTCAGTGCCACGGAGATAAAGGCGAACCGTATCAAGCGGACAGCTACGGTGCAGGTAATGAGCTTCCAGGAAGCAGGTGAGCTTTGATGGTGAGCGATGTGATGGCACCTGCCGTGAAGCGCATTCGCGCTTACTTTGGGCCCGTGAACCGGGGGGCGCACACGGCGACAATCTTTGACGCAGCACAGAGCGGATCTTTTGCTCTTGATGCCCCGCCGGCACCATGGGTGGATTTGGGCTGGATCCGGAAGTTTACGCGAACGAGCGGAACGGTGATTTCGCCGTTGCGTACCGGCAACCCAGCGGGCACACAGTTGCAAGCTCGCACGGACGTCGAGGCCAGCGTGTCGTTTGCGTTTGAGAGTTGGGGCAAGTTACAGCTTTCGCTATCTGCCGGTACACAGCAGATGAATCTGCTTGCTGTGCAGAGTGGAGCGGCTGCAGCGGGGTCGGGCGGGACCGCTGTGCCGGCTACTCCACTGCTGACAGGCTCTACTGCAACGGCATTGAATGTGGGCAGCGCCGCTGCGGTGAGCTTTGCGGTGGGGTCGTTGGTGGCTGTGGATGTGGATTACAGCTCCGGAATGACTGGCTTCGTTGGAAGCGGCGTGAGTGGAGCCTATGTGCAGGCGCAGTTGACAGATGTGGACTATGTTCGTCGGATCACCCTGAACGTCGCACGCATCGCGTCAGTGAGCAACGGCGTGCTGCTGTTGCATCAGTCTCTGGCCGCGGGCACGCCTACCGCAAACATGAAGGTCAGCCCGGTGGTTGGCTTTTGCGATCGAGAGGGATCCAGCTTCTTCCAGGAGTGGTCGGCACTCTTCCTTGCAGAAGGACAGCAAGGCGAGCGCATCTTCTGGCACTATCCGCGGCTGCAAGCTGCCAAAGGGATCAGCGAGGACCTGGTCAAGAGCGACGGAGGATATGAGGCCGTTTGCCTGGCCGGGAGCTTTCGCGCGTTGCCGGTTGCCGATGGCGTTGATGGCGAGAAAGTCGTCTGCTTCCGCAGTTATGTGGTGAGTTGATTGCCCGGGCCTGCTGTAGGGCGACCTGCGGATAGCCCTTTGGACAACGCGACGAAATGTCGGGATGGAGGTGTGGGTGCGGATCACGATTGACAACGAGGACGGACGAGGAGCGCAGGACTATACAGGTGCAGTCGTCGCGGATTCGCCCATCAAAGTTCTCCGAAAGCTGAATGCGCCGTCGATATGCACGACGGAAATTGCACTTGGCTTACCGGGACTTCCGAGCCCTGCACGAAAAGCTCGCGTTGTGGTGACGAACCAAGCTGGTGAGACTCTGTTTACTGGCTACCTTGCCACCGAGCCAGTTGCAATCTATGCCGGAGCGGGTGTGACAGGGCCGGTGTATCGGGCGCGGCTGAGTGCCGTGAGTGATGAGTGGCTGCTGGACAAACAGAGCGCTGGCTCGATTAGTGGTTCCGGGGGCGTGCTGCTACAACTTCCGGGAAGCAGCGTGATGTCGCAGCTCGTCAGTGCGGCACAGAACACCACGGGGGTAGTGGAAACAGGATTGACTGTGGTTCCGGGCGGGAACCCACGTGCTGTAGGTGCCTTTGCCGTGGAGCCTTCGTCAAGCTGGAGCACGAATGCGGCAGCCGCGGCGAACGCTACGTATGCAAGCTATCGCGTGATCAACGGAGCGGTGTCCGTGAGCTCCGCGGGAACGACTGTCCACTCATTCAGCGAAGCGGATGGAACGTTGAACCTTGCTGCCTTGAGCACAGCCAATCTCAGAGAATTAGCGAACGATGTCACGATCTCTGGAGCGGAAGAGCCCGCAGCCTACGTACAGGAAATCTTTCAGGGTGATGGAACGACCAGCGTGTTTGCGCTTTCGTCGGCGGCATTTCGGGCAACCACCCGAACGCTTCTGAAGGACAACTTCAACGAAGCTACGTTCGACAGCACGCAGTGGACCGTAAGCGATGGAAGCGACCACATCCAGCTTACGTCTGCAGGACTGACGGTGGCGGGCGGTAGCGGATATGACGGCCAGACGACCTTGACGGCCTTGAACGTAATCGAGATGGGTGGGTTTGTGCTCGCCGAACTCGGCGGGGTGGTGTTTGGGGCTGGTTCGGATGGGATGCTTGCCGGGTTCTATACCGGGACTGCGGTCATGGCGAACTGCTTTGTCGGGTTTCGAGTGCGGCAAAGCACAAGCACCACCGGCGGCGTCACCATGGTGATCCCCATGGTGAACGGGGCCGAGGTCGGGACACCATTCACCCCTGTAGCTGGGCACCGATATACGTTGCGCCTGCGCTTGTTCTGCGTAGAGATTCAGCGCGTCCCGCAACGGTTCTACTGCATGGTGGACGGTAACATCCAGGAGTTTGGGTCCGTTGGTGGCGTTAACGCCCCGATGCAAGTGGTCTTCGATCTCCTTGACGAAGGAGCGAGTTCGAATACACCGGCTACCGTGCTGTACGACAGTGCGGCCGCGGGGGCGAACCTTGCGGTGACGCCGGCAGCGAGCACGTTTGCGGCCGTCAGTTCCGTGAGCCTGTATGTGTCCGTAGCTTCGCTTGAGGTAAGCCAGCCGGGGAGCCTGTGGGTTGCGAGCACGTTGCCCAATGGAAATTTGCAGAGCCGGCTTGTTGGAAGTGCCGGGCAGGGAGTGGATTGCAAGGTGAGCTATGGCACAGTGACCGGAAGCCCTGGGAAGGTTACATTCTTTGCGGGCCGCATCCCTGTGCCGGGAGAGCGCGTGGCCGTAAGCTACCGGACTGAACGCCGAGCCGTGGCACGCCTTGCGGACGCAGCCAGTATTGCTTCCGAGGCGACAACTGCTGCAGGCGCCGTTGTGCCAGGAGTAAGCCGATGGCTGGGTAAGGTTTCAGCTCCGGTGGCTCGCTCCAGCGCAGATTGCGAGTCCGCAGTGAGCGCTGTGCTTGCAATGGCTACGGCGCGCTCTGCGAGCCTGGCGGGAACCTACTCAGTATTCAACCCGGCCGAGGACATCTGGCCGGGTGATGTGCTGCAGGTGACCACAAATGGAGCGGAGCACTCTTTGCTTGTGCGCACGGTGGAAGTGACGGACGCGCATAGCGTGCCTGAGATTGCAGGCTACAGGGTGTCTTTCGCAAACGACTGGGCCACCGAATGGGAAGATGGGCTTGGGCTGAAGTTGAGTGAGGATGTTGCGAAAGACGCAGTTCTTCCCTCAAGTGCAGCCAGCGGGCCTGCTGAAGTCTTGCCGAACCTGCAGAATCTGGCGGTTGTGAGCCTGACTTCTTCAGCGATTCAAATTGATGCGGGGCTTACGCCTCCCAGCGGGGGCGGGTTTGAGGTGCGGCGGCGGGATTGGGTGTTTGGAGCAATGAACTCCACACCGGATCTCGTGCTTCGCAGTCCCGTTCGCAGCTTTTCGATTCCGAGATCAACTCAAACCGAACAGTTTTATGTGCGCATGTACGACGGCAGTACGCCCCCCGTTTACTCGCGCTTCTCTGCTGCCGCCATCGTGAACTGGCCAATAGCCGACTAAGTACGACCGCAGAGAAGATCCGCACAAGAGAGGGCGGGAGGTGATGTATGACGCATTTTGAACAGACGGTACTGGAAGATCTGAGCGCACTGAAGGTGCAGATGCACCAGTTGATGGGGATTGGACAGCCTGGCCGTTTGCACATGCTGGAGCAACGAGTGGAATGCCACGAACACCGGATGCAGCGCCTAAAGGGAGTATCTGGCGCTTTCGGGGGTGCCTTGGGGCTTGTGCAACTCGTGCTTTTTGTGTTGCGGGCCCATCACTAGGACGTGCGCAGGAGGCGACAAATGGGATGGAAAGTCGACCTTGGCGAGATCGCCAAGAGTCCGAAGTCCACACTGATCGGGCTGTGTGTGTTGGCCCTGGCGGCGGAACGAGGCATTCACTTTGACGGCGCAGGCCACTTGGCGATGACGGCACGCGACTGGTTCGACCTAAGCTGCGGCGTATTGACCGCTGTGGTGAGCGGCTTGAGCAGCGACGCGCCCCGAGAAGCGAAAGCACAGCATAACGACCCTTGCTGAAGGGCAAGCAACAATGAGGAGAAAAGATGACAGCTGTTCAAACTGCGGCTGGAACGGGACAGATCTCGTTCTTCGCTCGCGTGAAGGCAGAGCTTAAGAGACTGTTTGTGCATGCACCCAGTTGGGAAGCAAGTGCGGCCGCAACACTGACGTATCTTGCACCCATGGTGGAGACTGTCGTGACGCTCACAGACCCCGCTGCTGCGCCGCTGGTGACCGCAATCATTCAGCGCGTGCAGAGCGCGATGGCAGCAGCAGCGGTCGTGATGAAAGACGCGGGGCCGACACCGACACTGGTGACGTATCTGAATGCCGTAAACGCAGATCTTACGCAGGTTCTTAGTGCTGCACAGGTGAAAGATCCGGCGACGCTTGCGAAGATCACAGCCCTTGTAGGCACCGTCACCGGGGAGGTGAACGCAATCCTGCAAGAAGCAACGGCAACAAAGGCCTAGTAAGGTTGCAACAGAAGAGCGCAGCGAAGTGTTACTTCGCTGCGCTCACTAATGCGAGAGTACGGTGCAACTAGCCGATGTCTTCTGACCAGTTCTCAAGATAGTTTTTGAAGTCCGTCATGAACTTGCCAGCATCGGAGCCATCGATGATGCGATGGTCAAAGCCCAACGTGAAGCGCTGGATGTTACGGACAGCAATGGAGTCGTTTCCATCCTTGTCGGTGAGCACCATGGGCTCCTTGTTCAGGCCGCCAATCCCCAGAATGGCTGATTGCGGCTGAGCGATGATGGGCGTGCCGAACTGCTCGCCGAAGATGCCGGAGTTGGTGAGGGTGAACGTGCCACCGGCCACTTCGTCGGGTGCGAGTTTCTTGGAACGAGCGCGATCGGCGAGATCAACGATGCTGCGCGTAATGCCAAGGAAGGACTTCTCCTCCGCCTGCTTGATGACAGGGACAATCAAGCCCCATTCAAGAGCGACCGCGATCCCGATGTTGATGTTCTTGTTGTAGCGAATGGCCTCACCTTCCGTGGCCGCATTCACGATGGCATGTTTGCGGAGTGCCTGCACGGTCGCCCGCGTGATGAAGGGCATGTACGTCAGTTTGACTCCATTGCGCTGCTCGTACTTGTTCTTTTCTTTCTCACGCAGCTTGACGATGCGCGTCATGTCCACCTTGAAGACGGTGTGGACGTGAGCGCTGGTCTGCTTCGACTCGACCATCCGGCGCGCAATGATGGCGCGCATCTTGGACATCGGGACGAGCTCACCGGGCTGCGGTGTGGGCGCCGAGGCCGCCTTGGCAGGCTGCGTGGTGGCTGCGGCAGACTGAGCCTGAGCGTAGGTGGCGTGCGTGGCAGCCGTGGGCGCGGGCTGCGACGCCGCCGTGGTCTGGCCTTGGAACTGGACAGCAGGTTGCGGGGCAGCGGCGGACTGAGGCGCAACCGAGGATGGTTTTGCGCCGCCTTCGAGATGACCAAGGATATCTTGCTTCGTGATACGCCCAGAGGCGCCCGTCCCCGGAACCGAAGTGAGATCAACCTTGTTCTCTGCGGCGATCTTGCGCACGAGTGGCGATGACCGCGGCGGCTCTCCCTGTGACGCAGAAGGCTGCGCCGCCGGCTGCGACGGCGCGGAAAACGCTGCGGCAGAGGCTGCAGGAGCAGCCGAATTCGGTGCCGTTGCGCCAGCCTTTCCTCCCCCGATCACCGCGACGACGGTGTTGATCGAGACGGTAGAACCCTCCGGAACCTTGATCTCCGTGAGCGTTCCGGCTGTGGGAGATGGGATTTCGGCGTCCACCTTGTCCGTAGAGATTTCAAAGATCGGCTCATCGCGTTGAACGGTGTCGCCAACCTTCTTGAGCCACTTGGTGAGCGTTCCTTCGGTGATGGATTCGCCCATCTGGGGCATCAGCACGTCAGTACCGGGACCGGCCGCAGCAGGTGCGGCGCTGCCCGAGGCATCCGCCGTCACAGACCCTTGCGGATTCGCGGGAAAGCCGTAGTCTTTGCTCTCCTGCACGTAGCTTGTTTCGGCTGAAGGCGCGATGGTATCGCGGGTCAACGACTCGGCCGTCTCCGACGACTGCCCGGAGGCGGCAGGTGCTGCCGCGGCGCTGTTCGAGCCGCCTTCACTTACTGTGCATACCACCGTGTTTACGCCAACCGTGGTGCCTTCTGCGACCTTGATCTCGCCGAGCGTACCGGCGACAGGTGAAGGAATCTCGGCGTCGACCTTGTCCGTGGAAATCTCAAAGAGGGGTTCATCGCGCGCGACCGTGTCGCCAGGCTTTTTCAGCCATTTGGTCAGGGTGCCTTCGGTGATGGATTCGCCCATTTGGGGCATCAGAACGTCAGTCGGCATCGAGCGGGGTCTCCGGAGCTGTCAGTTGCAGCGCAACTCTGGATTATACGAATGATGGCGCAGGGCTGGCACGAGCGACGGGCGGTTAGCGTTCGGAGCGCCACCGATGGGTTAGGCACCTCAAGTAGAACCCGTCTCTGCCAAGTCCGCCGGGGTTAAGAGTTCCGTTAATGAGTTGACCGCGAGCACCTGGCGATGGAAGGTACGCCCGAAGTTACGGGCGGCAGCATCGGCGACACGAGTCAACGTCGGTTCGCTGGCCGGGTCGGCCTCAAGCTCAAGCGAGGTGACGCCACGGTCCGTAATGCCACAAGGGACGATCCAATCGAAGTCGCGAAGATCCGTGCTGACGTTCAAAGCGAAGCCATGCGTCGTGATTCCCTGGGCGACGTGGATGCCCATGGCGCAGAGTTTCTTCTCCGGAACAGTGCCGCCGGCGATCGTCCATACGCCGGTGCGCTTTGCAATACGTTGTGCCGGCACGCCGAAGTCCTTGCACGTGTAGATAATCGCTTCCTCCATGAGGCGGACGAAGTCAACAGGACCAAGATGTGGACCACGCTTACCGGGCAGGTCCCCGCGCAGGTCAAAGACCGGGTAGCCCACCAGCTGCCCGGGGCCGTGGTACGTGATGTCACCACCACGGTTGATTTCGTGGATATCGACGCCTCTGCGCGCAAGCAGATCGTCTGACGCGAGAATGTTTGAGCGCTGCGCATTTCGGCCCAGCGTCAGGACCGGGGGATGTTCCATCAGCAGGAGGGTGTCACCGACAATGCCCTGCTTGCGCGCGGCGGCTACCTCGCGCATCACGCGAAGGCCTTCCATGTACGGAATGCGACCGAGTTGAAGGAGGTGAAGGATCATCGGTGGAGGCTTATCGGCGAAGGCTACAAACCCAACGCGGACAGAGACGCGTGATCATCCGGGCGACGTCCCTGCGGCCAGCGAAACAGTCGATCGGACTCACTGATCGATAGGTCGTTGATACTGGCGTGCCGTACACGCATCAGCCCGTTCTCGTCGAACTCCCAATTCTCATTCCCATACGCACGGAACCACTGACCGGCGTCATCGTGAAACTCATACGTGAAGCGCACGGCGATGCGATCTCCCGTGAATGCCCACAGTTCCTTGATCAGCCGGTAGTCAAGCTCACGCGTCCACTTGCGCGTAAGAAAGGCCACGATCTCCGCCCGCCCCTGAAGGAACTCTGAGCGGTTCCGCCACCGGCTATCGAGGGTGTAGGCGAGCGACACAGCCTGCGGGTCACGCGAGTTCCAGGCGTCCTCTGCCCTGCGCACTTTCTGCGTGGCAGTTCCGTGAGTGAAAGGCGGAAACGGTGGACGCCGTTCGGACATGGTGACCTCTTGCAGGAGAAGGAGCCTCCTATGCTGGGACGACTCCTTGCTCAGCTGATCTAGTACACGATCTAGACGTTAATCGCCATACCCTCAACGCTAGAAAAGCCGTCGAGCAGTGCCTCATACAGCGTCGGGTGCGCGTGAATCGTGAACATCATCTCCTCCACCGTGGCCTCAAGCTCCATGGCAGTCACACACTCGGAGATCAACTCCGTAGCCGATGGCCCAATGATGTGGACGCCCAGAATCTCGCCGTATTTCGCGTCGGAAACCACCTTCACAAACCCGTCGTGCGCGTCCAGAATCGTGGCCTTGGAGTTTCCCACAAATGGGAACTTGCCCACTTTTACCTGGTAGCCTTTCTCCTTGGCCTGCGCCTCGGTAAGGCCGACGCTGCCGATCTGCGGATCACAATAGGTGCACCCCGGGACGCGATCCTTACGAACGGGACGCGCATACTTACCCGCAGCCTTGCTGGCTACCACGATGCCGGCCATGGCTCCCACGTGCGCCAGCTGCGGCAGACCACCCACGATGTCGCCGATGGCATAGAGACCAGGAATCTTGGTCTCCATCCACTCGTTCACCATCACGAAGCCGCGCTCAAGCTCCAGCCCAATCTTGTCCAGACCCGCATCGTAGGTGCGCGGTGCACGACCCACCGCCACCAGCACCTTCTCCGCTTTCTTCGTCTGTGGCTTGCCGGCGGCATCCGTCCAGGTAACTGTCGCACCCTCGGCCGTCTTCTCGATCTTCTCCACCTTGCATCCGGTGTTGATCTCGATGCCGCGCTTCTTGTACTGCCGCGTCAGTTCCTTGGAGACCTCTTCGTCCTCAACCGGAACGACGCGCGGCAGAGCCTCGATGATCGTGACCTCCGCACCAAAGCTGTTCATCACGGAAGCAAACTCAACGCCTACCGCACCTGAGCCGATGACAACCATCGACTTCGGCATCTGCGGCAACGTGAGGATTTGCATGTTCGTCATGATCGTATCGTCGGCCTGGTAGCCAGGCAGCATGCGCGCGTCCGACCCCATGGCGAGCACAACCTTCTTGCCCTTCACTGTGGTCTTGGTCTGCTGGGCATAGCCTTCCGCCTGCAGATCGCGGCCACGATTCTGAGCCTTGTCCTCGTCGGTCACCTCAACGGACCAGACTCCATCCTTTGGCATGCCCGTCAGGCGCCCGTGTCCGCGCACCACGGCGATCTTGTTCTTCTTCATCAGGAAGTCAAGACCCTTGGTGTGCTTCAGGGTGATGT
This sequence comes from Granulicella sp., assembly GCA_965198515.1. Taxonomy (GTDB): domain Bacteria; phylum Acidobacteriota; class Terriglobia; order Terriglobales; family Acidobacteriaceae; genus Granulicella. Next base: position 406,428 of record CBDAPO010000006.1, read on the forward strand.
CGTTCTTGCGCTTGATCACATTTTCCCAATTCACCTTGGGCTGATCCACGTTATCGATGCCATAGCTCGACGCGTGCTTCAGGTGATCCCAGATCTCCGCAGAAAACAGCATGCTCTTCGTCGGAATGCAACCCCAATGCAGGCAGGTGCCACCGAGCTTGTCGGTCTTCTCGATGAGGGCCACCTTCAGCCCGAGTTGAGCGGCGCGGATCGCGCAGGTGTAGCCGGCGGGACCGCCGCCGATCAGGACGAGATCGTAGATCGTTTCTGCCAAGGGTCTTGACTCCGTTCTTGCGCTTCAGGCGAAGCGGATAGGGGCAGCGCGTCGTGCGTTCCCCAAATAACACAACCTTTCCATTTTACGACGGCCGCCGCTACGCCGATGTCGCGCCAAACCCTGGCCACATCGCGCAGCCGGCCCGCGCGCACAAGGAGGCGCACATTTCCATGCAGAATTTTCGTTGCAGCGCAGAGGGCCTGGCCCTGACCAAGCGCTATGAAGGCCTCAGAAAGCTTGCCTATCAGGACTCCGGCGGCATCTGGACCATCGGTTATGGCCATACTGGCACGGACGTCGTCGCCGGTAAGAGCATCTCGGAATTGGAAGCTGAGGCCCTGCTACGAGCCGACCTGCGCAGCGCCATCGACTGCGTCAACTCTCACCTTAAAATCGCCCCGAGCCAGAATCAGTTCGACGCACTCGTAGACTTCTGCTTCAACGCGGGACGCGGCAACTTCGCGAAGTCAAATCTTCTCACCAGGGTCAATGCCCGTGACTTCGCAGGCGCAGCCCAGCAGTTCGGCCTTTGGATCAACGTCAACGGCCAGCCAAGCCGCGGTCTGCAACGCCGGCGGGCCGCTGAAGCAGCTATGTTTGCTGGCACCTATCGCCCGGACAGCATCGCCTGACCAGCAGCTACCGTCGAGGTGCATCATGGACCACGTAGATCCTCTGCGTCGACCACGGAAGCCACGTCCGGAACGCAATCACCGGAAAGGGAGCCTGTCCTCCGCAAAGATCCGGTTGAAAGGCGAGAGCATAGCTCGGCTTCACTACCGGAAATAAATAGTGCAGTTCAAAAGGACAGGGTCTCGAATCCACTTCAGGAACGTGGCCCTGATCCTCTTTCAAGTTCAGCCGCAGATCGTGAACAAAACCGCCCTCATCAATCTGAGTCCAGCCGCTGCTCTCCCATCCCGCATCGATGGCATCGGCCTGGACACCTTGCCGCAGCATCTGCTGCACCGCCTGGTGTGTGCCGTTGTACATCGCAAACGCATCGTGTGTTGTAGCAATACTGTAGGCCCCGAAGATCACCACGAGCACCACTGCGACGGCAGGACGTCGCGTCCCAAACACCTGTTGGTACAAGCGCATAAGCGGCACCAGCCCCACAGCAATCAGGGGAAGGCTGTACCGGTCGTACGGATGAAAGAAAGCTGCTCGTGGCATGAGCAACAGTAAGTACGCCAGTGAAAGTGGGGCAGTCAACACGATTACCTCGCTCCAACTCACCTCGGAATGCACCTCCGTGGAGCTTGGGTCACGACGATAGCGAACCGCAGCAGTCACTACAGCTAGACAAGCAACAACGACAACAACGGTCAGAAACAGCCGCACAGCATCGGGCAGCAATGTAGGCCGCGTACCGTGCTCCGGCCAGGCCGTAAGTGCGCCTTCCGGTCCAACATAGTTCCCGCCATCGAGCAGCGTCGGCACCAGGAACTGGCCCATGTGGTGAACGTAGTGATGCGCTATGACAGCGCCAGCACCAAGAACACAGCCCAGCATGACACTGAACGCAAGTGAACGCCGGCTGCCAGCCAACGAAGGCAAGAACGCCGCCAGCACAGGCAAGGTCAGCAACCCAAGCTCCAGCAGTAAACGCAGCAGGTTGAGACACCCTGCAGCCACTACGGAGCCGCTCAGACGCGCATGCGGAAAAATCTCTGGAACCGCATACGGCTGATGCGCAAACCAACGCATACCCGCAAATATAAGGATCGCGCCGGTCACCCAGCACAAAGCACCAGCCACCACCACGCGTCGATCATGCCGTAACAGCCACGCCGTCGAAGGCACCATTACAAGCACCCCAAGCCAGGCGATTTGTCGCGCTGTCCCGCCAACAACGTTGACCGCAGCCGCTGCAACGAGCCAAAGCACCGACTGCGAAGTCTCGGCCTCAAGTGCCCGTACACAGCAATACAGACACGCAACAATCGCAAGCAGCCCAAAGACATCGCTCATGAAGGTCGTTGCCAGTGGCAGAAACAGCGGCGAGAGCACCAGCGTCAAAGTCGCAAGTGACGCTAGGAAGGGACGACACCCCAGGCGCGTGTAGCACCGGTGGCACATGTACGCGGTGATGGCCGCGACAGCAATCGTCGTCATCCGCGCTACGGTGAATGAGTAGCCGAACAGCCGAAAGCACGCCGCCGCCGGGTACAACTGCCACCCCAGCATCGCCGTAGCCCACCCGTTGTAGTGGATGCGGCCTGTCTGCGCCAACGATTGAGCCGTACGCACATAGGACCAGTCGTCGTAAATACCCGTTTCGGCAATCGGATGACACAGAACCGTGGCAAAGACGAGTGCGGCTGCGCAAAGCAATGCCTGCACACGGGATGACGGGTGATCAAGAGCGGCCATTCTTCTGCATTCTAGCGAGAAGCAATCTACAGGCTTGAGCCGCGCGGCGATCTAGCCCACAAACAACAGAAAGGGCCGCTCGGTTGAGCGGCCCTTTCTGTTGCTGCTGATCACGGACGTTAGTCGCCCGCAACCAGGTCTTCTTCCTTCTGCTCAACCTTCGGTGCCACTGCAGGCTTGATCTCGCCCAGAGCCACGAAGCCACCCGGAAGCTCGGGCTCCTTCAGCACTTCCTTGCGGTACAGCTTGGCCATCCGCGCGTTCTCGGCTTCCTGCTTCAGCTTCGCATCACGCGCCCGGATCTTCTCCTCACGCGCGTTCTTCGCAATGCCGGACTTCTCGAACGTGTCATTCGCCGCGGCGTTCACGTGAGCCTCATTCAGAACCAGGTCATACTTCTCCTGCTTCTCGATGCCGACCTTCTTGCCACCGGCGAAGATTTCGTGCCGCCCATGCTCCTCATACCACTTGGTCAGCGTGGAGGTCATGTGCATCTTCTCGATGATGTTGCGCCAGCCCACACCCGTGTTGTACGCGCAGAAGCTGATCTCGCCTTCCTGCGTCGCGTACGGGATGATGCACTGCTCGGTGCGGCGGAAGTCGTAGTTGAACAGATCCTGAAACCACATCCCCGCGATGAACAGGAAGTTCCAACGATCCTTACGACGCTTCTCAATGTCATCCAGCGTACGATCCGCCGTGACCTTGCCGTAGTTGCGGCCCGTCGCGCCAAAGCACTTGTCGAACTTTTCCAGCAGCGAAAAGATGCTGAAGTGGGTCGGTGCCTTGGTCGGTTCGTAGTTCCGGATCAACGCCAGCGCCGCGCCGATGATGGTCATCACCTTGCCGCGTGCCGCGTCGTTCACCTTGGCAATGTCCTTCGCCAGCTGATCAGCCTTTAGGAACGCCGTGACCGGCACAGCTTCCTTCGTTTCCTTGTCGATCATCAGCGCCATGCCGATGCCGCAGTTCGGATGGCAGCCGCAGCTCAACTGGCCCCAGTCATGCTCCGGCCCGTGCACCAGATCCGCCCAGTCCGAGAAGGTCGACATGAAGCTGATCGGGAACCAGTCACGCGTGCTCTCGCCCAAACCTGTCTGGTTGCGCACATCATGCGCCAGGTGGCTCAGCGTGTAGCGCTGCGCCATGCGGCGCTCTTCCGAAACCGCCTCGTCACGCCCAGTGAAGCTCACCGGCTGGAACGAAAGGAAGTTGATCTTCTTCGGGTTATCCAGCGCGAACTGGATGATGTTGCCGACCTGCTCGTTGTTGATGCCATTGATGATGGTCGTCACCGGGACGATGTCCACGCCAGCTTCATGCAGGTTGTGAATGGCCTGCAGCTTCACATCAAACGCATTCCCAACCTTGCGGTGCGAGTTTGCCGCATTGCCGATGCCGTCGAACTGCAGGTACGCATAGCGCAGACCTGCTTCGGCCGCAGCCTTGGAAAACTCCTTCGACTTCGCGAACTCAATGCCGTTCGTCGCCGCCTGCACCGAGTTGTAGCCCACCTTGCGGGCATACGCGACGGCATCCAGGAAGTACGGGCTCAGTGTCGGCTCGCCACCCGAGAACTGCACGCTCATCTGACGACGCGGCTTGATCGTGATCGCGTTGTCGAGCATGGTCTTGATCTCGTCCCACGTCAGCTCATGCACAAAGCCGACCTGGTTTGCGTCCATGAAGCACGGATCGCACATCATGTTGCAACGGTTCGTCAGATCGATGGTCAACACCGATCCACGGCCATGCGTCACGGTCGAGGTGCCATGGTTATGGAGCTTCTCGTCGTTGTGCGCGCGGATATCGCGGCCCGGGAAGACCTTCTCCAGGTGCTCCATCATCGGCGGGTCGATCGACATTACGTCTTCGAAGTGGCCGTGAATCGGGCAATCCTTCACCATCAGGATCTGGCCGTCGCGCTCAATGATCTGCGCCTTGATCTCGCCAACCTTCTCGTTCAGCAGAATCTCGTGGGGCAGCTTGCCGTCGACAATCTGTTGCCGGATCTCGGGAATGCACTTCGGGCACAACGAATCCGTTGTACGCGGCCAGCCGAGGGGCGGCTTCTCCTTCTGGTAGCTCTTCAGAAGTGGCTTGTCGCTCCACTTCGGCGTGAAGCTCTTGTTGGGGCTGATGCTGTTGAGTTTGTCGAAAAGGACCCAACCCGCGCGCGCGCCGTACACCACGCCTTTTTCCAAAAGTTTGACTGCTTTACCCATCGCTGTGTACTTCTCCTAAGAATCTTGTGTCGGCGTTGTCCCCGATTGGATGCCGCGCCTGCCCTACCCGAACCTACATTCTGCTTGTCTGGCCCGGAAGTCCCTGAACAGGTGCGCCCTACACTATCGACGCCCTACCTGTCCGTACATCCTTCAGGTTAGGCACACACCGCTTCCCCGTCATCGCTTCTGCAGCGAACGGCGAAAAGCTGCAGCGAACGGGACAGGGCACCCGCCCGCCGGAATCCCACGCCGGGCGGCTACACTCGAACCATGACGCCGCGCCTTGCTGCGCTCCTCATTGCCGGCCCCCTCGTTCTGCTGCTACCCGCGTCTCCGTCCCGCGCCCAGGCACCGCACGAGCCGGCCTCTACCGCCCCCACCCTCACCGTGCAATCGCAACTCGTCCTCGTCCCCACCGAGGTCCGCACCAAAAAGGGCGACACCATCTTCGGTCTCCACCCCGAGGACTTCACGGTCACCGCCGACGGCCTTCCACAGCGCGTCCGCCTTGACGATTCCGGCAACCCGGAACCGCTCTCCCTCGTTGTCCTCGTCCAATGCTCCCGCGATGCCTGGCGCGAAGGCCCCAAGATCAAAGGCCTCGGCACCATGGTCGACGCCATCGTCGGCGCCGCGCCCGCCCGCGTCGCTGTGGTCGACTTCGGCAAGGAGCTTGAACTCCTGACCGGCCTCACCGACGACCCCGCCCGCCGTGACGCCGCCTTCAACAAGCTTCAGCCCTGCTACGACGACACCGGTGCCGGCGTCTTCGACGCGCTCAGCTATGCCAACCGCCTGCTCGACCGCGACCACGCGACCGGCCGCCGCGTCATCCTCATGATCTCGGAGACACGTGATCATGGCTCGCTCGCCAAACCGGCCAGCGTCATCGAAGCGCTTAACCGGTCCAATACCATGGTCGATGCCGTCGCCTTCTCGCCCGGCCGCGACGCCATGGTGGAAGACATCAAGACCGGAGATGGCGCGACCGGCAGCGTCGTCGGCCTTGTCCTGATGGCGATCCAGGCGCTACGCAAGAACGCTCCTAAGGAGTTCGCTCACGAGACCGGGGGCGAATACATCAACTTCGCTTCAGAAAAGGGGTTCGACCGCAGCCTCAACAATCTGGCCAACCGCATCCATAACGGCTACCAGCTCAGCTTTGTGCCGCACTTCCCGCCGGGCTCGCCCGCGGCACAGCCCGGCCTGCACGCCGTAGCTGTGACCGTGCCCAAATATCCGGACGCAATCGTCCTGCACCGTGCCTCCTACTGGGCCACCCCTCCCCAGCAGTAGACGTAGGCCAGACCAGCCTCTTCTTGTTTCTTGTCGCTCGGAAGGAACCTGCGGTGTCTTGCTGGCCAGAGAACGTCGGTCAGGGCGCCAGCGGCGGCCCGCTCAGCGGCAGAGAGACGCGCATAGTCGTTCCCTTCTCTGCCTCCGTTTCTACCGTAATCGCTCCGCCGTGCCGTTCCACAATTTCCCGCGAGATATACAAACCCAGCCCGTTCCCGAGGTCGCCCTTGGTTGAGTAAAACGGCTCAAACACGCGCTTCTGCACGTCCTCAGGAATGCCTTTGCCGTTGTCCTGCACGTCAAAGCCTGTTTCAGCCCCTTCCGGGCCATCGTCCACGATCTTCACCATGACGCGCCCGCCCACAGGCGCTGCGTCGATTGCGTTCGACACAAGGTTCGCCAGCACCTGCCGCAGCTGGCCGATCACACCGCAGAACTGTGCCTCCCGGTCGCCCTGCACCCGCAAAGTAATTTGCCGATTCCGGATCTTGCCCGCAAACAGCCGAAGCACATCGTCCACCATCGGCCCTGCCGCAAACGCCTCTCGCGCATCCGATGTTTCGCGGTTCCAGCGCAACGTCTGCTTCGTGATGCCGGAGATCCGTTCCAGCTCGCTTTCCACCATCCCGATATAGCCCGTTGCCGGTCCGCTCTCGTCGATCTCGGAACGCAGCAGGTACATCAGGTTGGTGATCGCTTCCAGCGGGTTGTTAATTTCATGCGCGATCACGCTGGTCATGCGTCCCGTCAGCGCGAGCTTCTCATGCATGCGCAGCGCCATCTCGCGCTCTTTGCTCTCCGTCAGGTCGATAAAGCAGCCAATCCACCCGGCGCGCTCCGCCCCTGCACGCTGAAAGGGCACCGCACGCACAAAGTTCCAGCGCTCCGGCCCATGATTTCCTTCGCTGCCCGGCGTGCGCAGCCGTACCTCCGCCTCAAATGTCCGGTTCTCCGCCACAGCTCTTGGCCAAAGACTCGCGCACATCAAGGCATCTTCGGGGGCCAGCAACGCCTCATCGAACCATCGTCCGGCGCTCCCCATTCCCGTAGCCTGCCAACGTTCGTTGGTGTAGGTCAGCCGGCCGCTGTCGTCTGCGGTAAAGATCCGCACCGGCAACGCCTGCGTCAACTGCTGGAACCGCGCCTCACCGAGTTCGATCGCTTCTTCCGCCCGGCGCAGCCCAACAGTCGTCAACGCCGCTCGGAAATCCCGTGCCGACTCCATCTGTACCGTCGTCCACGGCGCACTGCGCCCGCGCACGATTTCCTTCCACTCCGCAAAGGAGTTTCGCGGGCTCAAGCTCTGGTTCGCTTGCACAATTTTTTCCGGCTCGCCCGCCCAGCGCACCGTCTTCACAACCTCCGGCCGAAACCACAGCACATAGCGCCGCTGCACCGATGAAATCCGGATCGCCAGCAACCCGCTCGCAAGCTCCTTGATCTCTTCAGCCCAGGGCAGCTCCGCACACAGGTGCGCGCTGCTCCACAGGTCCATCTCTTTCTGCGCATCCAGCCACTCGGCCAGGCGCCGCAGAGCCGCCGTGTCGGGCAACTCCCCGTATCCCACGATGCGGTCATCAATCACCAACGCCACGCCCGCAGCGTCAGTCACATCCAGCAGTTGCGGCATCACCCGCGTCAACCCTTCCAGGTAGTTCTGCTCTCCGGCCAGCTCCGTCATAATGTTGCGCTGCACCGCATGCAACTGCACCGTCTGGTTCAGACGCGCCGCGGTCTGATAGCTGGCCAACTGCGTCCCCGCAACCTTGCTCAACATGTCGCACGCGCTGCGCACCAGGTACGGCACCAGCTTGGGATCCGCATGGTGGGCGCTGATCAGGCCCCACAACCGGCCTTCCGTCACCAGCGACACCGACATTGAAGCCTGTGTCCCCATGTTGCGCATGTAGTGCAGGTGTACCGGCGAAACGCTGCGCAACAGGCTCAACGAAAGATCCAACCCCGCCGCATCCTGCCCCGGCATCCCACGCAGCGGTGATGGCGTGTACCCCGCATCCGGGATGATGCGCACCGTGTTCAATACATACAGATCACGCGCCTGCTTCGGAATATCCGACGCCGGAAACCGGAGTCCAAGGTAGCTCGGCAGGCGGCCATTGTTGATCTCCGCCAATACCGTGCCGTGCTCTTCCTGGTCGAACGAGTACAGCAACACCCGGTCGAACGCGGTCAGGTCGGCAACCTGCCGGACCAGGGCGTCGCACAGCTCATCCTGGTTCTTCAGCCGGCTGAGTTTGCCGACAAAATTCGTAATTACCCCGTTCATCATCTCGGGGCCCACCAACCGGTCCTGCAGCTCAAACTCCAGAATGCGGTGTGATCCCGCACAGTGGCTCACGACGCTGAAGAACTGACCTAAAACCCGGAACGACCCTAGAAATGTAGTCGCGCCGTCCCGCTCAGGCTCATTGCTCAACCGAAGCAGTTGCAAACTTGAAAGCAACTCCCGCTCCAGCAAGGTCTCGACGCGCGACCCAAGGATGAGCCGCAGTGGCAGCTCCAGGTACCGCTCTGCATTTTCGCTCGCAAGCAGGACGGTGCTCATCGACCCGTCCGTCATCAACAAAAAGCCGTGCTGCTGCACGGCTCCCGGCACCCGGATCAGCTCGTCTTCGCAACAGTTCTCCGTTGCGCTAATCTCTTCGGCGACCGTCGCCGACTCGGGCCCTGTGGAAACTTGCAACGCGCTCACCTCTAATTCGATGCAGCCTTCCGCCTAAGTGTCAGGGCTGCACCGGCTCCGGGGCAACCATTCCGCGCTGAAGAGCTTCCCCAAAAGCCTGAAAGGTCTCCCGTGCTACTTCGATCACCCGTTCCGCCCGGGCGTCCGGAACCCCCGCGATCCGTCCCGTGACCTCGCGCCACAAAGCGCCCGTCCCCTCACCGTGACCCTGGAAGTACGCATCGCCCACACCCGGCTCCAGACCAAGCACATCCTCCACATGCCGCGCGATGTATCGCCCGCCCAGGGTAGACCCCTCCATCACATACATGGCGCCAAGAAAGGCTGCCTCATCTTCCCCTGGAGCTTCCCCGTTCCTGCCTTGCACGACCGCGTCCCAGTCAATCGCTGGCTCCTGTCGGCCAGGAACCTCGCCGCCCAACGCTTGGAGGTCCGCACGCAGCAGGTGACTGCGCCGGCGACGGCCCACCATCTCCCGAAGGTCCGCAGCGGCGTTCGTCTCAGCCCAAAGCTCCCAACTCCGCACGATGGGTTCAAGTGCCTGCAGAACTCGAATGTAGGTTGCGCGCGTAAGGTCCGCTCCGCCCAGGGGCATCGTGGCCTCAGTCGCTTCATGCTCCGCACGGGTCGCTTCCCGCAGCTGACGTGGGTCCATAGTCGTATTCTCTCCCACAAATTCCTCTCGTACCCTGATCGGACGTAACACGACCAGGTCACGACCGGCGTGGACATCAGACCAACGCAAACCGCACCAAATGGCATCCCTTCGAAGGAACAACACACTCCTGTGAGGACACCCGCAGTCCTCCGCAACACGGACCACGCATAATGCTTTTCGATCACACCCAAAAGCGCACCAAGCTCAACCTGACTCGCTGCCTCGCTGCTCTCGCCACCCCGCTGCTTTTTGCCGCGTCGCTCTCCGCCGAGCCCCTTCCCGGCCGGCTTCAGGGCACCTGGCGCATCGTCCGTGTTCTGCCCACCACGAACACCACCTGCTGGGGCACTGAACAGGCGCAGCCGCTCGTCGGCTCGACCCTCTCGTACTCGCAACATGCCCTGCGCTGGAAAGGCGGCTCCGTCCCCCTGCTCGACATCAACACGCGCACCGTCTCCGCGGACGAGTTCATGAAGGAAAATAGCGGTTCAACCGGCGCGGCACGCTTCGCCCAACTCGGCATCCACGCCAACTCGGTCCTTGAAGTCGACCTCCAGCACGAAGACATGGACATCACGGGCTCTACGACCGAAGTCCCCGGCGACTCCGTCCTGCTCGCCGGCCCCAACCGCATCGTCGTCTCGGCTTGCGGCGTCTTCTTCGAAGCCACCCGCTCGGCAAACGGCGTCACCCGAACGAGCTTCAATCGTTAGAGCAACAGCCGCATCCCTGTCCTAGAGCTGTCCGTGGCTCACGGACACCACAAAGTACAGCGCCGGTGTCGAGCCTACGTTCCGCAGCCCGTGCATCTGGTCGGACGCCGTGTAGATCACATCGCCCACCCCGACCGGCTCTGCGACGCCATTGTTCAGAAACTCCAGCGTGCCTTCCCGGATCAACACAAACTCCGTGTTGCGGTGCTTGTGTGGTGGGTGCGGCATCTGCCCGGCTGGCAGCATGGTCTCGTGTAGTTCCACGAACTCGCCCGTAGGCAGCGTGCCATGCATCACGGCGCGTCCCCAGCCGCCGTTGGGATAGTTCGTCAGGTGCATTTCCGCGTAGCGGAAGACCTTCGACATGCCCATCGGCACCGTGTCGGCTGCCGCACCGGGCCGGGCCGGCTGTTCCTGCGCCTGCGCAAGCACCCCGCCTAATGAAGCAAACGCCGCCATCGCCACAAAGAGGTTTCTACGATCCAGATCCATCATCTCCCCACATTCCGATTGGTATCGCCGCCGAGAGCCAGCACAAAGTACTTTGCCGGCTCGGCCCCGATGTTCCGTACACCATGCATCGTTCCATAGGCGACCAGCAGCACGTCGCCCGCCTCGGCCCGCTCGCTCCTGCCATCATGCACAAACTCCAGCACACCTTGCTGCAGGCAGATCAACTCCGTGTGCTGAATCCGGTGCGACGGGTTCGGCGTGGCCCCGGCCGGCTGCATCGACTCGTGCAACGCAACCTCCTCACCGGTACTCAACCGCCCCTGCAGCACATCGCGGCCTTCGCCGCCATTCGGCCGGTGCTGCACCGGCATGGCCGAAAACCGAAACACCCGGGACTTTGAACCGAGCGCTCCCACCACCGGCGAAGCGACCTTGGAACTCGTACCCTGGTCTGCGTTCCGCAAGCGTGCGCCCTCCGCGCCTCACGACAATACACGCGCAGCCCAACAAGTCGCCAAGCCCCAGGTTTGCGTTCCCATGGAGCGAAACCGTTACTGCCGCAGGCTCACCATCGTCACACCCTGCCCACCCTCGTTGTACGGCGGCTCCTCAATCCCCGTCACATGCGGATGCTTCTTCAGGTAATCCCGCAGCGTGCGCCGCAGCACGCCCATCCCCACGCCATGCACCACGCGAATCTGCGGCAAACCCGCCAGAAACGCCTGCTCCACGAAGCGATCCACATCCGCCTCGGCCTCATCCGCCGTGCGCCCAATCACGTTGATCTCGGACGTCATGTAGTCCGAATCGCCACCACCCGCAATCGTCACCCCACCACGCCGCCGGCTCAGCGTCTCCGGACTCGGCTCCTTCACCGGCGTCAGCTCCGAAATATCCGACATCGGCACCCGGGTCTTCATCGTCCCGAAGCTCACCTCCAGCGTCTTTGCATCGATCACCCGTGTCACCAGCCCCTCGCGCCCGCCCAGGCTACGCAACCGCACCAGGTCGCCCTTCTGCGGCTCGCCCTCACGCCTCTTCTTGGCCGCAGCAGCCGCCTGCGGCGTGGGCGTCCCATGTGTCTCAACCGTGGTTTGAAACTGCTCCGAAAATTCCCGTCGCAACCGCGCAATCCGCAGAGCCGAGTCTTTTGCAATCTTCTGCGCGATCGTCTTGTCGTCGATCGCCTTGACCGTATCCCGCAGCTGCCCCTCAAAGTCCTTGATCAGGTCGTTCAGCCGCCGCTCCAGCTCACGGGTCCTTTGCTGCTGCTCTTTCCGGCCCTCCTGCTGCACGAACTCGCGCTCACGCTCCAGCTTCCGCGCCGTCTCCGCGTTCTCAGCACGCTCCTGCCCCGCGGCGGTCAACTGCGCATGCAGCTCATCCAGAAACCGCCCAATGTCCACCTGTTGCGAGCTCATCTGCGCTCGCGCGTTGCGCACAATCTCCGGGTCCATCCCCAACCGCGCCGCAATGTTCAACCCAGCCGAAGCCCCCGGCACCCCCAAGCGCAGCTCATACGTCGGCGACAACGTAGCCTCATCAAACCCCACCGCCGCATTCAACACACCCTCGTGCTTGGCCGCATACACCTTCAGCGCCGTAAGGTGCGTCGTCACAATCGACCAGCTCTCCAACCGCAAGAAGTGCTCCGCCACCGCAACCGCCAGCGCAGCCCCTTCCTCCGGATCCGTCGCCGACCCTAACTCATCCAGCAGCACCAAACTCCGTGCATCCGCCCGCCGCGAAATCCGGTCCACATTCGTCACATGCGCTGAAAACGTCGACAGATTCGTCTCCAACGACTGCAGATCCCCGATGTCCGCGTACACCGCCGTAAACAACGGCAGCCGCGCCCGCGCCGCCGGCACCGGCATCCCCGCCTGCGCCATCAACGCCAGCAACCCCGTCGTCTTCAGCGCCACCGTCTTTCCGCCCGTATTCGGCCCGGAAATGATCATCTGCCGCTTCCCCGCGGGCAGCGCAATCGTCAACGGCACCACCGCCCCACCCTGCTCCCGCATCCGCAGCTCCAGCAGCGGGTGCCGAGCCAACAACAACTCCAGCTCCCCCTCTCCACTCAAAATTCCATCATTCGAAGCTCGAAACTGAACGGAACCGGTCTCCTCGCCCCCGCGATCCGATTCCACCCCAGAACCCGGGTGCCCCACATCCCGCTTCTGAGATGTGGGTTCAGCCCAGCCACCACCCTCCAACCCATCCCCAAACTCCCCACCCCCAACAAACACCGGCCGAACACACCGCAAATCCTCCGCAAACCGCGCCACCGCCGCATGCGCATCCGCCTGCGCCAGGATCTCCGCCCCCAACCGCAGCGCCTCAGCCTCCGCCCCCACCGCCCGCGTCATCTGCAACAGAATCCGGTGAATCTCCGCCTGCTCCTCCCCCAGCAACCGCGCCAGCTCGTTGTTGCTCTCAATCGTCTCCATGGGCTCCACAAACACCGTCTGCCCCGTCGAGCTCGACCCATGCACCACCCCCGGCACGCGCCGCTTCGCCTCCGCCTTCACCGGGATCACAAACCGGTCCCCACGGATCGTAATCAGCGCGTCCTGCACAGCGTTGTCCGCACTCAGCCGCTCCAGGGCCCGCCGCAACGACGCCTCGATCGCCTGGTGCTGCCGCCCCAACGCCCGCCGAATCCGGTGCAGCTCCGGGGACGCCTCATCGCTCAAGCTCCCGTCCGGCTCAATCTTGCCCTGCAAGTTCCGCAACAAACCCCCCAGGTCATGCCCCATCAACGGTGCAGACAGCGCCTCGATCCCTGGCCACGCATCCTTCACCGCATCCGGCGGAGCCAGCACGGTCTGGCGCCATGCCTCCACCCGCTCCGCGTGCGTCAGCACCCGGAGCAATTCCTCTGCTTCCAGCGCAGCCCCGGGGATCCTCGCCTTCGCCAGCGAGTCTTCCACGTCCATCACGCCCCGGAACGAAAACATCTGCCCGCTGACCAGCAGCGCCCGCATCTCCGCCGTGCGCCCTTGTTGGGTCTCAATCCAGGCGACGTCCCCCGAAGGCTCCAAGCCCCGCACCACGGCCTGCCCCAGCGCACTCTGCGCCCGGCCCGCCACCCGCTCGCGCAGCGCTTCCCACTGCAGCGCCGCACCACCCCGCTCACTCAAAACCATCGGAATCTCAAGCTGTTGCATTCACTCCATTAGAGTCCAAAACTCCCCGGCAGGCTCCAACCCGCGTGTTTGAGCCTCCTTAGCTTTGTCATTTCCCGAAGGGAATCTGCGTTCTTTGTCCACGCAAACGTTCAGGTGCGAGGTCCCCGCAAGAACCATCGTCCCGCCCAGCATCCACCGCCTCGCCCGCTGCGCCCCACTCTCACCCGGCTGCGCCTTCACGATCTCGATCACTCCACCCTCGGGCCGCCAGCCGCGCGTTCTCGAAGCCCCGCTAGGATGCGCACCGCCTCACAGGTATCCCCTTCGACCGTGATCTTCCGCTAGTGCAGCGCAATGAACTCCACCACAAAAGCCGTCGGCGCCCTCCGCGAAACCTCCGCGCCCTTTGCGTGAGCGCTTTTCAACCCTCGTAAACTACCTCTATGCAGTTCCCCGCCACCCGCCTCCGCCGCCTCCGCTCCACCCCCGCCCTCCGGACGCTCGTGCGCGAAACCCACCTCAGCCCCCACCAGCTCATCTACCCGCTCTTCCTCTGCGAAGGCGAAGGCGTCCGCCGCGAAATCAGTTCTATGCCCGGTGTCTTCAACCTCTCGGTCGACGAAGCCCTCAAAGAAGTCGAAGCCTGCGCCAGCCTCGGAATCGGCGGCCTCCTCCTCTTCGGCATCCCTGACCACAAAGACGAGCAAGGCACCGGCGCCTACGCCGCGGACGGCATCACTCAACGCGCTCTCCGCGCCATCAAGGCCCTCCCCGCCGCGAAAAACCTGGTCACCATCGCCGACGTCTGCCTCTGCGAGTACACCTCCCACGGCCACTGCGGCATCGTCCGCCGCCCAGGCTCCTCCGAAGACATCGGTGAACGCGAGTCCGGCGCAGTCGACTTCACGGTAGACAACGACGCTTCCGTCCAACTCATCGCCCGCACCGCCGCCTCCCTCGCCGAAGCCGGCGCCGACATCGTCGCACCCTCCGACATGATGGACGGCCGCATCGAAGCCATCCGCGACGCCTTAGACGAAACCGGCAAACGCGAAACACCCATCCTCAGCTACGCCTCCAAGTTCGCCTCCGCCTTCTACGGCCCCTTCCGAGAAGCCGCCGACTCGGCCCCCCAGTTCGGCGACCGCCGCACCTACCAGATGGACGGCGCCAACCGCCGCGAAGCCATGCGCGAGATCGACCAGGACATCGCCGAGGGAGCCGACATGCTCCTCATGAAGCCCGGCATGCCCTACCTCGACATCCTCCGCGAAGCCCGCGACCGCTTCGACCTTCCCCTCGGCGTCTACCAGGTCTCCGGCGAGTACTCCATGCTCCAGGCCGCCTTCCAACGAGGCTGGCTCGAACCAGAACGCACCATGATGGAATCCCTACTAAGCTTCCGCCGCGCCGGCGCCGACTTCATCGTCACCTACTTCGCCAAAGACGCTGCCAAGCTGCTCACCTAGCGCCCACCTCTGCCCGTCTGCCCCCCTCTTTGTTGTCATTCCCGAAGGGAATCTGCGCTTCTCTCCTGCGTGGCCACGACACTCCCGCTATCACGTCGTCATCTCGACCGGCGCGAAGCGTAGTGGAGAGATCTGCAGGTTCCCGCCAACTCACTCCCGCTAAGCAATGCGGGTTAGGCTATCCACGTGCATCCACGGCGCCCCGCCAAACCAGGCTATCCGGTGTCGGACTGCCCTGCTGCGTGGCGGCGATACCGCAAGTGGCAACGCCTAAGCTGGCTCCTGTTTGGGCTGTGGCTTCCGTTCGGCGCTTGCGTCTTCTATCTCTTTGAAGCGCTTCCCTCGAATCTCTGGCACCGGCAAGCACCCGCGCCGGTCGTCTTCTCGCTGCTCGGAGCCTACGCCATCACCTGGATCATCACAGCGAACATCGCCGCAGCACTTCGGTGCCCAACCTGCGGCTTCCGCTTCTTCGCGTGGGAACCTTGGGGACTGGGTCACAACACCTTCGCGCGAAGCTGCGGGAATTGTGGACTTCGCAAATGGTCTTGTGGCGACTTCATCTAGTACGCCACAACAACTCATAACTCAATACCTCGCAGCTCAAACCTGAACATCAACCCTCGTCAGCGCCCGATAGCCAGGGTCGTAGGAGCCATCCACAAGCGTCGCAAAGTCCGCACGTAGATTTCCCATTCCTGAGGACTTTGGGAGAAACAGGGGGAGAGGGCTCCCACCCCACATCCGCCACAGTCCCTCCCCTATTCCCCTCGCCAACTCGCCTTCCGTTTCTCCAGGAATGCCCCCACTCCCTCCCGCTTATCCCCCGTCACACAAAGCCGCCCAAATACCTCCGCCTCCACCGCAAACGCCGCCTCCGCTCCCAGCCCGGCTTCGCGCTTGTCCAACTCCAGCAAAGACCTCACCGCCAATGGCGCCAACCCCGCAATCCCCTCCGCTAAAGCCTGTCCCCGCCCCATCGACTCGCCCGCCGGCACCACCTCATCCACCAAACCCATCCGCAACGCCTCGTCACACCCCACCGTGGCAGCCGTCAACACCATCCGCAAAGCCGCACTCCGCCCCACCAAACGCACCAGCCGGTACACGCCTCCAAACCCAGGCACCAATCCTAGCTTCGCCTCCGGCAACCCAAACTGCGCCCCTTCTGCCGCGATTCGGAACGTGCACGCCAGAGCCAATTCCAACCCGCCACCCAGCGCCAGCCCGTTCAGACAAGCGATCACCGGCTTCCCACACCCCTCAATCCCCGAAAACACCCGCTGCCCCGCTTCGGAAAACGCCCTTCCCCCAACCTCGTCCAAGTCCACCAGCTCGCGAATGTCCGCCCCGGCGGCAAACGCCCGATCGCCCGCCCCCGTCAGCAGCACCACCCGCACCCCATCGTCCGCCGCAAGCTCCCGGAAGACCTCGCCCAGCTCCTGCAACATCGCCCCATTCAGCGCGTTCAGCGCCTTTGGCCGGTCCAGGGTCACCGTCGCCACCGCTCCATCCCGCTCACACCGCAACGTCTCCCACGCATCCATCGCACCCTCCAAAACCGGCAACCATAACAGCCGTTCCACTCTACCCAACGCCGCGCACCGCTCGCCCATACCGTCGCGTGTGGCCCATAGCCGACCTGGGTGGTTACCGTCGTGCCCTCGGCAGATGCACCCCTGAACGGTACGATGGACCCATATGTCCACCCGGCCCCAGAGCTCGACCGTTACCAAGGTCGTTGTCGTCCACGGTGGCGCTCGCGATGCCTATCAGGTCGCGACCGCGCTCGCCGAAGCCGATCTCCTTGAAGCGCTCGTCACCGATCTGTTCTGGCCGTCAGACCGCTCCTGGGCCCAGGCACTGGCCGCAAAGCTCCCCCCCGGCCTCCAATCCATGCTCCGCGCCCGCAGCGCCCCGGCATTGCCGTCGGCCCGGGTGCGCAACTGCATGCTCGCTGGCCTGAAAACCCTCGCACTCGACCGCCTGCCCCGGATTTCCTTTGACATGCGCCGCCGCGCCATCCGCTCCGCCGACGCCACCCAGGGCCGCACCGCCGGCCGCCTCGCGAATCGCACCGGCGCCGGCCTGCTCGCCTACAGCTACTTCGCCTACGACGCCTTTCGGACCTACGGCGGTCCCGGCATCCTCTTCCAGGTCCACCCCCACCCGGCCACCATCCGGCGCATCTTGTCTGAAGAACTCGCCATGCACCCGGACTGTGCCTCGTCCCTGACGCAGGAGTGGGAGCTTGCCCTCCCCGAAGAGGAGTTCCAGCACCTGGTTGCCGAGCCCACCCTCGCCGCCCGCTTCCTGTGCGCCTCCAGCTTCACGCGCCAAAGCCTCATCGAAAACGGCGCACCGGCCTCGGCCATTCGCGTTGTTCCCTACGGCGTCGACCTCCAGCGCTTCCGCCCCGACCCAGCCCGGCGCGCGCCCGCGGGCTCGAAGCTCCGCCTGCTCTTCGTCGGTCGCATCAACCAGCGCAAAGGCGTCAAATACCTCCTCGAAGCCCTCCGCCTGCTCCGCACCGACCAGATCGAACTCACCGTCTGCGGCCGCGTCGTCGACGGCCTCGAACTCTTCAAGCCCTTCGCCGACCGCGTCACCATTCGCCCTTCGGTCAGCCCCGCCGAGCTCGAAGCCGCCTACCAGGCCGCCGACCTTTTCGTCTTTCCTTCCGTCGCGGAGGGCTTCGGCCAGGTCCTCCTCGAAGCCCTCGCCAGCGGCCTTCCTATCCTGTCCACCACCCACACCGCCGCCCCCGACCTCCTCACCGACGGCCCCCACGGCTACCAGGAAGGGTTCATCATCGAGCCCCGCCGCCCCGACCTCCTCGCCGAGCGCATCGAGTGGGCCGTCGATCATCGTGCCGAGCTCGCCGAAATGGGCCAACGCGCCCGCACACGCGCCACCCAGTTCACCGCAGAGCGCTTCCGCAGCGGCGTTGTCGACGCCGTCCGCGACTTCTTGCCCGAGCTCTACGGCAATCCCTACCCACAACCTCAGGCAGACGTCATCACGCTTCCCACAGAAGCCCTTCCCGCAGCCCAGGGCACGGGCCCCAACCCATGATTCGCGACCTCCGTCAGGACGCACCCGGTCCAGGGCCGCATGCCGACGTCATCATCGTCGGCGCCGGCGCTGCCGGGATCGTTCTCGCCGTGGAACTCGCCCGTTTGGGCAAGACCGTCGCGCTGTTGGAGGGTGGCGGCCGCACCCTGGAAGACTCTCCCCAGGACCCCTATCGCACGGACGTGTCCGGCCTGCCACACCGTGGCGTGCACGAAGGCCGCGTCCGCATGCACGGCGGCACCACCAACAAGTGGGGCGGCCAGATTCTCGAGCTGGAACCCGAAGACTTCGAGCGGCGCCCCTGGATCCCGGGCAGCGGCTGGCCCTTCCCCAAATCCGAGCTCACGCCGCATTACGCCCGCGCCCTCGCCCTCGAAGGCGTCGCGAACTCACTGCTGGATGACCGCCAGGTCTGGGAAGCGCTTCACGAGACCCCGCCTGACCTGCCGACCCTCGAACTTTACACCTCGCGCTGGTGCCCGGAACCCAACTTCGCCCGGCTGCACCGCCAGGCCCTGGAGAGCGACCCCCGCATCACCGTCTGGCTGCACGCCAACGCCGTAGATCTGCTCCTGGACGAGCAACAGGCCGCCAAGGGCCTGCGCTGCCGCACACACACGGGGCAGGAAGCCACCTTCCAGGCCAGGCACTTCGTCTTTGCGCTCGGCACGGTGGAAAGCAATCGCTTTTTCCTGCAGCCCCGCGCCGACGGCACGCTCCCCTGGAACGAATCAGGCCTGCTCGGCCGCCACTTCCAGGACCACATCGACTCCGACGCGGCCACGGTTCGCCCGAAGAATGCCCGCGCATTCCATCAGGTCTTCGACAGCATCTTTCTCAAAGGCTACAAGTACAACCCCAAGTTGCGGCTCGGCCGGCAAGCGCAGGCGCAGCTGCAAACACTCGCTGTGGGTGGCACCATCTTCTCCGTCTCCGACGCCGACGAAGCTCTCGCCTCGGTGAAAACCACGGCCAAGCACCTGCTCCGCGGCCGTTTCGGCGAGCTCACCTGCAAAGACCTCACCAGCCTTCTCCGCAACAGCCCCCTTGTGGCCCAGCAGACGTACCGCTACGCCGTGCAGCATCGCAGCTTCCATCCCGCAAGCGCCCAAGTCCGTCTACGCGTGCACTGCGAGCAACAACCAGACTCCGCCAGCACCATCACCCTCTCACCGGAGCGCGACCAGCTCGGCCTACGGCGCACCTGCCTCCATTGGCGGATCTCCGCCACCGAGTTGCACACCATTCGCTGCTTCGTCCAAACAGCCGGAAACGCCCTCGCCCCCCACGCCGAGCTCACCCCGCATCCTGATCTTTTCGCCCCGGATGACCGCTTCCTCGCCCGCTGCGAGGACAGCTTCCATCACATGGGCGGCATGCGCATGCACGTGTCGTCGCAGGCAGGCGTCGTGGACCCCAACCTCCGCCTGCACGGCACCGCCAACACCTACGTCTGCTCCGGCGCCGTCTTCCCCACCTCGGGCTTTTCCAACCCCACTCACACCGTGCTTGCGCTCGCCGTTCGCCTCGCGGGCCATCTTGCATCTCAGGCCTGACCCCCCATGAACCAGATCACGCTTCCCAACACCGGCCGCCAAACCTCCCAGCTCGGCTTCGGCTGCTCCAGCCTGATGGGCGCCACCGGGCGCAAGGAGTCCCTCGCCTTGCTGGAGCACGCCTATGGCGCGGGCATCCGGCACTTCGACGTGGCGCCCATGTACGGCTACGGTGCGGCAGAAGGCTGCCTGGGTGAGTTCCTCGCGCGTCATCCATCCGACGTGACCGTCACCACCAAGTTCGGCATCCCGCCGCCGGGCAACCAGGGCCTGATGCGGGCTGCACGGCGCGCCATCGGCCCGGTGCTCAAGCTCGTGCCCTCCATTAAGAAGAGGCTCGCCTCCGCAGCCAACAATGTCACCGCCGCTGAGCCCAAAGCGCCGTTCACCGCCGCCGCGGCCCAACCCTCCCTGGAGCACTCCCTCGCTGAGCTGCGCACCGGTCGCATCGACCTTTACCTGTTGCACGAAGCCGAAGCGGAAGAGCTCAACGACCACACCCTGCTTCGCTTCCTTGAGTCGTCTGTCCAGGCCGGCAAGATCGGCGCCTTCGGCTGCGGCTCCAGCGCGGACAAGGTTCCCGCCCTGCTCGCGCATCGCCCCGCATACTGTCCCGTGCTCCAGTTCGAGTGGTCCGTCCTCGACAAGCCGATCGGTCCCCTGGACGCCTTTACGGTCCACCACCGCTCCCTGACAGCGAGATTCCAGGAACTGCAGACCGCCCTGCGCGACAACGCCGCCGCCCGCCAGCGCTGGTCAGCCGAAGTCGAAGCCGACCTCGGCCAGCCCGGCATGCTCGCCGCCCTGATGCTCAAGGCCGCACTCGTGCTCAACCCACAGAGCGTCATCCTGGTCTCGTCCCGGAACCGCCACCACATCACCGAGAACGTCCGCGTCGCAGGCGATAAGAGCCTCGCCGAACCCGCCTGCAGGCTCTACGCCCTTGTGCAACGTGAAGGCGCGACCGTGCTGGCAAGGAGCTAGTTATGGCTCCTTCTCACGCTGCTCTTCTTGTTCTTGCCGATCTTGTTGTCATTCCCGAAGGGAATCTGCGTTTAGACCGCCCATGAATATTCTGTCCTACGTCCACCTCCGCAATATCTACCGTTCCACCGGCGTCGGCCGCGTCGCGCGCGAGATGACCGAGCACCTCGCCACACTTCCCGACACACACGTCGAGATCCTCGCCGATCCCTTTGACCACGCCAAGATTGTGCACAAGGTCGGCGAACCCTGGACAAACTACCGCTACCACTTTTTCAAGCACGACACCTCGCGCCAGCAGGCCCTCTGGTTCGCGCTCGGTCGTTCCCGCGCCGAGGACTACTGGCCTGAAACCGACCTCGTCTACTGCACCGCCGAATCCTACGTGCCCGTCCGTAAGGCCAAGCTCGTTGTTTCCTGCCACGATGCCCAGCACTTCGAGCCTGGTATCCACCGCATCACGCCCTGGCTGCTGAAGCAGCGGTTCAAGTGGAAGCTCCTGTTCGATCGCCTCGCGAAGAAGGCGGACATGTTCCACATGATTTCGCATTACTCCGCCGATCGCACCGCCCACTTCTTCCCGCGCATCGCCGACCGTCTTCGCGTGATCCCCAACGCCGCTTCGGAAAGCTTCTTCCATCCGCCCACGGAAGCCGGGAAACAGCGCCTGGTCGAACTCGGTGTCGACGGTAAACCCTACATCCTTGTTCCCGGCGGCCTGCAGCACCGCAAAAATGCAGACCTGATCCTGGAAGCGTGGCCGCATATTCATCGCCGCAACCCCGACCTCACCCTGGTCGTCATCAACCACCCGCACCCCATGTACGTGGAGCGCGCCAAGGCTCTCGGCCCTTCTTTCGTGCTCGGCGGCTTCCAGGAAGAGCAGCAACTCGTCGCGCTTTACAACGGCGCGCAACTAGTCTGGTTCCCCACCCGCTATGACGGCTTTGGCATGCCCGTGATCGAAGCCATGGCGTGCGGCACGCCTGTCATCAGCAGCAACACCACCGGGATCCCCGAGGTCGCCGGCGACGCCGCCCTGCTGCTCTCCCCGGACAAGATGGACGATCACATCGAAGCCATCACTGGGATGCTGAACGATGCACCAGCACGTGCCCGCTACAGTGAACTGGGTCGCCAACGCGCCTCTCGCTACACCTGGGCCAACTCAGCCCTGCAGATGCGTCGAAGAGTTCGGCAAACTGCGCTAGCTCTGGCCGGAGGTCACGGGTTCCCAAGGGGCGGCGGCTTCTGCGGCGGTCGTTCCAGTACTTGGCACACGCTCCTCCGCGCGCTCCACCTCGGCAGGCGTGCCCACAGGGGAGTCGATACGCCGCGGGAACAGCCGGTCGCGCACCTTCAACGCGGGTAGTTCCACAATTTTGGTGAACGCCGCCCCTAACGCGATCCCGCCCACAACAGGAGCAAAAGCCTTCCACACTACGGCCAACCCGGAGGGCAGGTGCGCTGCAACGGCGAGCGACGGCGCGATCACAGAAACGTGCCAAAGGTAAATCCCGTAGGAATATACGCCGATCCAGGCAACAAACCGATACCAGGCCGGCCGTAGACGTCCCCGCCGCGGGCGATACAGCAGCATCAACATCGCGATACCGAGCAGATCTGCCATATCCCAGCCCAGTGACGCCGACCATGGCGCGTCCGTCTGGAAGCGAAAGAACGCCACGGCCACCAGCAGGGCGCCCAGCCAGATCCACCACCGCGACTGCCAGCGGCGAAACATCTCCGGCGCATAGTGATAGAGAATGGCGAGAAGCACACCGTACAGAATGCCCTCGATGCGGGTATGCGTCCGGTTCACAACCTCATAGCCATGCTCGATCAGCCACATGCGCGAGATCACGACCAGCACACACACAGTCGCGATCCCTGTTGCGAGGGTGCGCACCCGCCACTTCCAATAGGCGGCCATCGCCAGGCAAAGCACGAGCAGCAGATACGCATGCTCCTCAACGGCCAGGCTCCATGTATGCGGAATCCCGCCGACATAGTTTTGGATATTGAGCAGATTGCCCCAAAGATCGTGCAGCGTTCGGTGCCGGGACAGCAGCATCAGGCCGAGAAACACGTAGTACTGCGGCCAGATCTTGAAGCCGCGCCGAATCAGAAAGCGGCGGCTATCAATCCGCTGATTAACGCGCCACTCTTTTACAAGCAGCCCGCCAACAAGAAACCCACTGAGCACAAAGAAGACGCTGACGCCGGCCCACCCAAAGTTCGGAAATCCCAGCCGGCGCAGCGGGTAGGACATCCACGCTATCGGTGCGTGGAAGTCCAATACCATCAGGATCGCCAGCCCACGGATAAAGTCCAATTCGATTTCGCGCCCGGAAGAGGCTGGCTCCCCCTGTTTCCGGTCGTAACGCACCGGAACTGTCCCGGCCTGCCCACCTCCCTGCGGGCTGGAGGGCAGAAGCGCTGTGTTTCGCTCGACGGACATGCGTAGGCGCTCCAGGAGGGCGGAATTTGCTGGGTCCGGCAGGTAGTTCGAGCCAAGTCCTGCCTCGGATTCTACCTTCCAAGAGCGCGGCATAAGCCGAAAAACATTGGCATTTACAAGGAAACAGTAATCATTCAGCATTACGAAAGGGTAAGAAGAAACCTCTTGCATTTCATCCCGCCATAGGCGTTCAACTTCTGGAAAGTTGCGCCAAGCTCGATCGCCCAGCAGCTCTCGCCGCCGTTGCCCCCGGAGTCATGCAGCCACCGCACATCTCGCCCCCGCTACAATCACTCACGTGCCTCAACCTGTTTTGCTTCTCCATGGCGGTGCCTGGGCCATTCCTGACGACGCAGTTGCTGCGCATGAAAACGGCGTTCGTAATGCCCTCACCGCGGGCTGGTCCGTGCTCTCGCGAGGGGGTTCTGCGCTCGATGCGGTCGAGGCATCGATCACCGTCCTCGAAGACGACGAGATCTTCGACGCAGGGACAGGCTCCTTCCTCACCCGCGACGGACGCGTGCAGCTGGACGCTCTGCTCATGTCCGGCCACGATCTCCGCGCCGGCGGCGTGGCCTGTGTCGAGCGCGTCCGCAACCCAATCCAGGCAGCACGCCTCGTGCTTGACCGCTCACCGCACGTCTACTTTGTCGGCCAGGGCGCCGAGGGCTTTGCCGCCGAGCATGGCATGCCCCTGATCGACAACGCGGATCTGGTCATCCCGCGAGAACGCGCCCGCCTTGAAACCTTTCTCCATGCGCAGGCTGCGGGTCTTCCGGACCTCACCTTTGCCGGATCGGCAGAGCCCGTGTCCGCCTCCCTCGTAAGGACGCCGCCTTCTGACACCGCAATCGAGCAGACGATGCTTGATGCTGAAGTCGATCACGGTCTTCCAACAGAGCTCCAGGTCACGGACCCGACGCTGCACTCGCATGACACGGTGGGCGCGCTCGCACTTGACGTCCACGGCAATCTCGCCGCAGGCACTTCCACGGGCGGTACGCTCGCCAAGGCTCCCGGCCGCGTCGGCGATTCCTCCCTGATTGGCTGCGGCTGCTATGCCGACAACACCTCCGCCGCTACCTCGCTCACTGGCTGGGGGGAGCCGATCATGAAGCTTGTGCTGGGCAAGTGGGCGGTCGATCGCATAGGCGCCGGCAACACCCCGCAACATGCTGCCCAGGCAGCCATTGACTACCTCCATAGCCGCTTGAGCGGCCACGGTGGCATCATCCTGCTCGATCCGGACGGGAACATTGGCATTGCCCACAACACGCCTCGGATGGCATGGGGCTGTGCGTCCGCAAACGGGCTGCAGCTGGGCATCACCCGGAACTAAGGGGAACTTCCCTCACGAACTGACTCAAACGCGCATCCTAACCGCAGAGCGCCACGCAGGCCTCCCGGAGATCTCGATGAAACGTCTTTCCTTTTGGCTCACCATCATTGCGGGTGGCACCGCTGCCTACCTTATGTACAAGCGCGGCGAATCCTTTTCCTCCATCGCCAAGAACACCATGACCAACCCGCTCGGCACCTTTGCGCACGAGATTAAAGAAGCTCTCTAGGCCGACGACGGCCACAAACCTGCCTCCGCTGCACCCGTATCCTGATCTGAGTGACCGCTGACCTGTTTCCCGATTCCGCCGATCCTGAAAGCACGCGTCGGCCACTCACGCCGGAGCAGGCAGACAAGCTTCCTCATATCCACCGCGTCCTCCTGGGCTACTACGGCACTCCGAAGCCGCGAGAGCCGTGGGACCCCCTCACGCAGTTCATTTACTCCCTCCTAAGCTCACGAACCAAAACACCACAGGCGCACCAGGTCATGCGCGATCTGGAGCGAGCCTTCCCCGGCGCCGGCCCAGGAGCGTGGGAACCCGTCCGCGATGCCCCGCTCGCCGACATCGAACGCGCCGTTGCCGTGGTGACGTTTCCCGAAGTCAAAGCACCTCGCCTCAAAGCAGCCCTCCAACAGATCACAGCCCGCACAGGGGCTCTGTCGCTTGATTTCCTCGCTCGCTACCGCACCGAGAAGATCCGTTCCTGGCTGGAGCAATTCGAGGGCATCGGTCCGCAGATTTCAGCCGCCGTGGTCAACTTTTCCACCCTGCGGCGCCGTGCACTGTCCGTGGATGCCAACCACCTGCGCGTCGTCCAGCGCCTGTGCGTGGTGCCGCGTGCAGATGCAGGCACCACGGAAGAGCGACTCATGCGGTTGATCCCGGAAACCTGGGACGCCGCCATGCTGGATGAACACCACTCGTTGGTAAAGCTGCATGGGCAAACGCTCTGCACCTTCGACAACCCACGCTGCCTGGAGTGCCCCCTGCTGAAGCTTTGCCCCACAGGGCAGCGCAACACCGCAGGGACAACTCCACCCGCTTTGGCCGCCCACTAAGCGCCGGTCCGTACGCCTAGATTGCCTGGAGCGCTTCCACCTGATGCGACACCGGCAGGTGGCCTCGTGTGTACGCCAGAACAGCACAATCGCAGGCACACTCTGGGCAAACCCAGTGCCCCGCAGGGCAACGGTTCATCTCATCCTGGAACGAAACAGCGTAGCAATCAGCACAGCGCGCAATCTCAGCAGTGTTCACGCGTCACAACCTTTCTCGAATCCCTCCGTCTTGAAGGGCTGCGCTTACTACAACGCAGATCGGAAAGCTGTGCCAGACGACTTTCGTCGCATTACCCGTTGCAAATCAGGACACCCCTACGGCGCCCCGGCCGGCTGAGCCAGGTATGTCTCATTGCCACTCGTCTTACGATGCACAATCTGTTGATTGTCCGGCACGCGGGAGAACCGGTTACCACTCACCACCCACGTCGCGCGCGGTGCACCGGGATTCTGGCCCGCGGTCTCGGTCACGATACCCGTCCCAAAGCCAACGCAGGTATTGCCCGTAATCCGCATCTCATCGGCGCTGTTGTAGTCGCTCCAGCTTTGCACGATACACACGGACTTCGGGTTCGGCGCAGCCTGGTACATCAAGGTGTTGTTTTCAATGAAAGAGGTGTTTCCACCCGCCAGCGCAGGTCCCGAGATGGCCGGCCCATCCAGCGGCACGGTGAAGCGCAAGCTGTTGCCGTGCACGCGCACTTCGCCGGTGTAATTCGCAAAATGGATGACCCCGTTCACAACGGTGTTCTGCGACAGGTCCAATCCCGCTTCCCCTTCGGTGTAAAAGGCCGTGCACAAGCTGCCGCAGGACAAAGTATTGCCCGTCACAGTCAGGTTTGCGTGTGGTGCCGGGTTTTCGTTGTGGTGTTTGATCAGAAAGAGGGCAGCCGTAGGATACTTGGCGTCCGCATAGGCGAAGTTGCCGGAGAACACCGCATCTTCACTTTCCATCTGCACGGAATAACACCCTGACGCGCAGCCCCGAGCCACGTTCCCACTAAACAGATTGCGCACACCGCCTTCCGTGTCGAAGCACACATCGCCGCAGCCCTCCGCGGTGTTGCCTGTCACGGTGACGTTCATCCCCATCGAACCCCACACGCACGCGCCCCCGGCGTCATAGCACTCATTTCCCGTAATGCTGAGAAAGCCGGCATACTTCACCTCCGCCGCGCCGTGCCAACCAAGATTGCCGTCACCGCCCCACCACTGCACACCATGCCCTGTGCCCATAAAGCGGTTGTTCGCCACCACGCCACGCAGCACATACAGCAGGTACACGCCAATCGGCCGCGCCCCGTGCAACTCCGTGCTGTTGTCCGTGATGGACACATCTGTCGTCTGGCTCGCTGCGCCACCCAGATTGTGCGTATTGAACAACGCCATGTTGATCACATGGTTGCCCGCTTCCACCACGCGGGCGGCACGTGTCGCCGTCAGCAGCGTCCCGCCGGACTGCCCCTTCACGATGACATCGCACCCGCGCACACTGACATCTGTCGCGCCCTCCGCAACAAACAACTCCGTCGCATTGTCGACTGAGATCTCTGCCTCACAACGAACCTCGTTGTGCCCCGCAAGGTGCACCGTCGAGCGGCCCACCGAAAGCGGTGCCGCGATCCGCAGTCCATGGCCCGGCGCCAGTGTCACATCCCCTTCCAGGCGCGCCGGCTTGTCCAGCACAATCATGCCAGGAGCGGCGCCGAGTTCGGCTTGCCGCGCTGCGATCATGGCGCGGGCATCTGCAAGCGTGCTCTGTGCCACGGAGTGAACCGTGGAAACAGACACGCCCAGCAGAATCAGGAATACGCTGCAGAAAACCCTGCGCAACCGCTGCTGCTCGCAACTAAACACGCAATCCAGACCTCGTCAGGGCACTGTCTTCCAGATGAGCCAGCAGATCGCTGACATCCGCATACACTTCGACGCACCCGGCAGCAAGGAGTTCATCCCGGCTCCATCCACCCGTCATGACGCCGATGGTCCGGATGCCCGCCTTGCCCGCGCTTTCCGCGTCGTAGGGCGTGTCGCCCAGGGCGATGCACTCCGTTGGCGGCAGACCAAGCTTCTTGATCACCGCGGCGAAGATGTCCGGATGCGGCTTGGCGCGATCGGTATCATCGGCCGTTGTCTGCTCGTCGATCAGATCGTCGATGCCCGCGACGCCAAGCAGCACCTCAAGATCATCCTTGGCGGACGAAGTCGCCACCGCGACCTTGATGCCCGCTGCATGCACACGGGTCAACAAATCCCGCACGCCTGGGATGGCCTGTACCTGGTGCCGCAGATCATGCTGAAACACGTACTTCCGGAACGTCTTCAGCGGCTCCTCCACGATGGGCCGCTTCCACCACGGCACAAATACGGGGATCAACTCGTCGCCTCCCTTGCCAATCTGCCGCCGAATGTCTTCCAGGTCTAAGGTCAAATCCATCTCCGCAAACGCTACGCGCCATGCTTCCGCATGTAACCAGTTGCTCTGGACCAGCGTTCCGTCGATATCGCACAACAAGGCCTTCGCCATCTACACCTCACGTAGCTTCAGATGCATTCTGACCACCCGGCCTGTTCTGGCAGCTTTCTCAAGCGCAATAATGGGTCCTGTGCCTCCATCGATTCTTGATCCGGTCAGCCTGCATGGGCACCACGTGGCCCTCGTGCCCTTGTCGCTCGTCCACCTCGACGCGCTCACAGCGGCCGTGGGCGACGGCAACCTCCATCAGCTCTGGTACACGACCGTGCCCAATCCCGCAGACATGCGGGGTGAGATCGAGCGCCGGCTTGCCCTGCACGCCACTGGCTCCATGCTTCCGTTCGCGGTGCTCGATACCTCCGGAACGCCTGTCGGCATGACCACCTACATGAACATCGACGTCCCGAACCGCCGCGTGGAGATTGGCTCTACCTGGTACGCCGCCAGCGTGCAGCGCACGGCCCTGAACACGGAAGCCAAACTTCTGCTGCTGGCCCATGCCTTTGACACCCTGGCGTGCATCGCGGTGGAGTTCCGCACGCACTTCCTCAATCAGGGAAGCCGCCGCGCCATCGAACGCCTCGGCGCCAAACTGGACGGCGTTCTCCGCGCCCACGCCATTGCAAAAAACGGCACCGTGCGCGACACCTGCGTCTACTCCATCACCGCATCCGAGTGGCCGGCCGTGCACTCGCACCTGCGCTGGCAGCTCGGCAGGCCCAGGTAGCTCCCCTCGCCGGACGTTCGCTGCCACCCGTCGCTTCCTCATCCCCCAACCAGCAATCAATGCATCACAGTACACTCAACGCCATGCAAACCGCCGCCCAGCTTAACGAAGAGTTCGCCATCCCGGACGTCCTCAGCTTTGCCGAGCCGCATCCAGGGATGCCATGCGCCTCAGTCCTGACCAACACGTGCCGCGCTGAGTTCTTCCTCCAGGGCGCACATCTCACACGCTGGCAGCCGAACGGCCAGGCCCCGGTACTCTTCCTGTCCGAGCGCTCGTCGATTGCCCCGGGCAAGGCCATCCGCGGCGGTGTGCCCGTCATTTGCCCCTGGTTCGGATCGCCGGACACCTCGCCTGTGCACCCGCCCAAGGGCTCGGCTTCGCACGGCTACGCGCGCATCTGGCCGTGGACGCTTCGATTTGCCGCGCTCGCCGGCGACGACCTCCACCTTTCCCTCACGCTCGACCACAACGATCGCCTTCACGCGATGGGCTTTGACTTCCTGCAGCTCGGCGTTGACCTGATCCTCGGACAAACCCTGACCGTGCGCCTTACCGCCGCCAACGCCGGCGAACAGCCCTTCCTCTTCGAACAGGCCCTGCACGCCTACCTGCAGCTCGGCGACATCCACCAGGTTTCGATCGAAGGCCTCGCCGGCACAGAGTACCTCGACAAAACAGAAAACTTCCGCCGCAAGACTCAGGCCGACGAGCCATTGCAGTTCCACGGTGAGACCGACCGCCCGTACCTGAACACAACGACGCCGATCAAGCTGACCGACCCGGTGCTGCAGCGGCGCCTCACCCTTACCAAGAACAACTCAAACACCACCGTTATCTGGAACCCTGCCGCGGAACTCACCGCCAAGCTGCCGGATCTGGCGCCGGATGAATGGCACCACTTCGCCTGCATCGAAACGGCCAACGTCGCGGAAAACGCGATCACGCTGCAGCCGCGCGAGGCGCACACCATGTCCATGCATCTTGCCGTCGAGCCGCTGTAAAGGTCCTGTAAGAGCCGCCGCAGCCCCAGCCTCGAGCGCTCAGCGCGGCTCGGCACTGTGCAATGTTGCCGGCAAAGGCGCCCCGCGAAGATGCCTGTTCAGGGGTTCAGAAACGACCCGCGACAACAGCGCACCTAAGGCCGCCGCAAGGGGAACTGTCGCCGCAACCCAAAGCCCCACGGGCCCGCGCCGCACCTGTAAAAACAGCCCCATCACGCCCATCACAACAAACTCATGGGTCAGGTACACCTCGTAGCTGTACCGGCCTAGCCAGCGCATCGGCGAAGTCCATCGGTGGCCTTTGCTTCCGCGCAACACGCTGCCAAGCATGATGAGGCAGGTGCCCAGGCCAAGGAGCGTGACGTCCAGCCCCGCGCGTCCAATCATCCGCTTCACGTGCCAGCCCAAGATCACCCGCGGCCAGTCCCACACAACCACGAACAGCGTAAGCAGAACACCCAAAGTCTGCACAACAGGCAGGACCCAGGGCCGCAGCATGTGTCTTCGCTTCTCAAGGTGAACAGCCAGCAACGCAAACAAACAGCCGAGCGCCACATTGTCCATGTTGCCGAGATACGACTGCTCCAACCAGACGTCGCTCGCCGAATACCAGGCCTGCCGTGCAAACGGGCCAAACAGGATCAGCCCGCCCAACACTGCATAGAAGACCGGTCGCGTCCACCGCCGACGCAGCAGAGCGATGCAGAGCAGCGGGAAGAAAACGTAAAACATCTCCTCCACCGATAGCGACCACAGCACCGTCCAGGGCGCCGGAAGGTAGCCATGGACGACCTCATACCAGTTCAGGTGAAACGTGAGCGCCGAAAACAAGGCGCCGGCCAGCGTTCCACCTCTGTGCGTAATTTCGAAGGCCCTCCATCCGGCGAGATCGCATGCAGAAAGCACCGCAAGCAGCAACAGCAACATCGGCATGATGCGGGCAAAGCGGATCCTGTAGAACGCACCGGCGCGCATACCCGCCAGAGAGCCGAAACGCTTGACCGAAACATACGTGATCAGAAAGCCCGAGATCGCGAAGAAGATTGAAACACCATCGCCGCCCTGGCGAAACACCACGTCGCGTACAAGCACCGGCAAGCTGGCCCCGATACGAAACCCGCTGAAGAACAGCCACAGGCTCGAGTGCAACAAGATCACCGCAAGAATGGAGAAACCGCGCAGAAGATCAATCGTGTCGAACCGCGGCGCAACCTGTCGCCCCGCGGCCAGGTTCGGTCTCACGGCTTGTGCTTCGTTGCGAACCGCAGCAGGATCAGCCATGGTCCCCAGCTTAGTGGCGGGCCATCATCACGGTCCTTGCCGGAACCACATCGGTCAGCGGGTAAGCTGGGCCTGTCACTATGCTGATCCTCGCCTCCGCCTCGCCCCGCCGACGTGAACTCCTCAATCAGATCGTCATCCCGCACATCGTCCAACCCGCGCACATCAATGAGACCCGCCAGCCCGGCGAAGAACCCGTAGCGTACGTGCAACGGCTCGCCCTGGAGAAGGCCGCAGCCATCGCGCTCGCAAATCCGGGCGAGACCGTACTGGCCGCGGACACCACGGTGGTGCTGGGCGCCGAGGTTCTGAACAAGCCGGCGGAGCTTTCCGACGCGCAACGCATGCTGCGCGCGCTTGCCGGCCGCACACACTTCGTCCATACCGGCATCGCCGTGGTGCATGCCGGCACCGCGCACAGCCACGTTGAATCCACGGCCGTGACGTTCACGTCCATTCCCGAAGACGAGTTGAACGCGTACCTCGCAACGGCTGACTCCCTGGATAAGGCCGGCGCGTACGGCATTCAAGGCTATGCTGCCCGTTGGGTGGCTCGGATTGAAGGCGATTTTTTCAACGTCGTCGGGTTGCCGCTGGCCGCTACCGTACGCCTGCTGCGTGCGGCGGGAGTGCTGTGACTTCATGCGCCCAGCCTCGATGGAAACCAAGAACAAGGAGGCTCCCAGATCATCAACTGTGGCAAAAATGCCACAGTTGGGGCTTGTAACCCGGGTGTAATCTCACCTTGGCGCGCAGTGCGCAGGTAAGGTTTCACGCTGGCAACGGACTTCCAACTCGAATGCACCCTGGATGCGCCGCTTAGTTTCTGCGGCGTTGGCCTTCATTCTGGCGCCCCCGCCAGCCTCCGGCTTATCCCCGCACCCGCCGGCTCCGGCATTGTCTTCCGGCGCTCCGATCTGGACAATTACGAGATTCCAGCGATCGGCCGCAACGTCGCCAAGGTCTCCTACGCGACCAGCCTGATGCGCCAGGGCGTGCTCATCTCCACTACAGAGCACCTGCTCAGCGCGCTCATCGGCCTTGGCGTCGACAACGTCATCTGCGAGATCGACAACCTGGAAGTTCCGATCCTCGACGGCTCCGCCCAGCCCTATGTAGCTGCTATTCAGGCCGTCGGCCTCAAGCAGCAGCGGCGCAAACGCGAGTATCTCCGCATCCTGAAGCCCGTCGAGGTGCGCGAAGGCGAAGGCCCCGACTCCAAGTTCATTGGCGTCTACCCAGGGCAGGGGTACGCCATCGACTACGTCATCGACTTCCCCGCCCCCATTGGCCGCGACCGGTTCACTGGCGATCTGGAAGCCGGTGCCTATGCCAACCTCATCGCGCCCGCACGCACCTTCGGCTTCCGCGAGGACGAGGCCAAGCTCCGCAACATGGGCCTGATCCGCGGCGCTTCCGAGGAATCCGCCATCATCATCGGCCAGGGCCGCATCCAGAACGGTCCCCTGCGCTTCCCCGATGAGTTCGTCCGGCACAAGGTACTTGATCTCATCGGTGACCTAGCGCTGGCGGGCCGGCGACTCTGGGGTTCGGTGATCGCGCATCGCGCCGGCCATGCCATGCACACCGCCCTGGTGCAGCGCCTGCTGCGTGACCGCAGCGCGTGGGAACTCGCAACCATGCCGGTCACCAAGCACGCGTCCCAAGCGCATACCAAGCCCACCCGCACTTCGCAAACCAGCCGGCGTCCTGCCTGGGCTGCTGCCTAGCTTTCGCTCTTCCCAACGCCGCCTCGTCCCGTTCACAGGCGCGCGACGATTCCGCCCTGCTACCCTCACCGCATGCGCGCGGCCATTGCTCTCGGCTCCAACCTCCAGTCGCAGTTCGGAAGCCCCGCCGCAAACCTGCGTGAAGCGCTCCACCGCCTTGGGGACCTCGGACGCGTCCTTGCCACCTCATCCTTCTACGAGACCGACCCGGTCGGCTACCTCGACCAGCCTCGTTTTACCAACGCCGCAGCACTCCTGGACACGGGCCTCGATCCGCTCGACCTGCTTCACGCCCTTCTGAACATCGAGCGCTCCATGGGACGTCTCCGCGCAGCAGATAGTCCGCCCAAAGGTCCACGCGTCCTGGACCTGGACCTGCTCCTTTACGAAACGCAGCAGGGTCACAGTCTCGTTCTTGCAGACCCGGACCTAACGCTTCCCCACCCGGAACTCGCGTATCGCCGCTTCGTTCTCGAGCCCCTGGCCGAGATCGCTCCGGACATGTGGCATCCAACCCAGCAACAGACCATCGCCGAACTCTTGGCAGAGCTCACCCAGGTCAGTCACTCTCCCCAGCTCTGACGATAAGAGCGGAATGCGAGCCGCAGCAGCATGTACCGTGTCCTCTTCTTTGTTCTAGCCAGCCTGTTGGTGCTCCCCGGTTCGCTACAGCTGATCGCTGCCGCGCAAACGCCTGATCGCGACACCGACCACGACGGTCTCAGTGACTCGCTGGAGCAGGCGCTTCTCAACCAGTTCACCCCGGACCTTCGCATCGGTCGTGACGATTGCTCCGTGCGCCCTGCTGAGTTCATGCCCGGCAGCATCGTCCCTAAGGTAGCGGCTGAAAACGGCACGCTCTACGGCCAGGTGTTTCCCGCAAAGGACACTCGTGGCACCCAGCACCTGGTCGAGGTGCACTTTTATCATCTCTGGCGTCAGGACTGCGGTGCACACGGCCACGCGCTCGACACCGAACACGTCGCCGTTCTCCTGCAACCCTCCTCCGCCGACCTCGCGCATGCCAAGTGGACCGCGCTTTACTGGTACGCCGGCGCGCATGAAAGCACAGTCTGCGACGTCAGCCAGATCACTCGCGCTTCCACCCTGCACGCCACCACGCATGGCGCCACCGTCTGGGTGTCCCCTGGCAAGCACGCCTCGTTTCTCAACGCCACGCTGTGCCAGCGCGGCTGCGGCTCTGACCGGTGCGAGGCCATGACCGCTCTTCAACCTGATCAGGTCATCAACCTCGGCGAAGCGGGTTATCCGATGAACGGATCGGACTTCATCGCGTCCGCCGCGTGGCCGCTTAAGTCCAAGATGGTCGCAACCAACTTTCCTGCGGAACCACTTGCCCGCCTGAACGAGCTGCCCGACACAGAGATCGCCTGGTTTCAACCAGGGCGCCACCCCGTCCAGGGGGTTATCAAAAACAGCAGTGCCACGGAAGGTGCGATTGCGCACAGCGGAAGCGCCACCACGGACGCCCTGGCCAACAGCGGCGACTCCACCGCGGACGCCATCTCCGTCGCCGGTGACAGCACCGGCAACGCCCTGAGCAAAAGCACGCGCAACACGCTGCATGCCCTTGGCACCTCGGCCCGCCACGTACGCAGGGCCCTCGGAGGCGGCGCATCCACAACAAAGCCCGAAACTCCGCAGTAGCTAGCGCAGCGTGACCACAACCTCACGCCCATCACCGTCCTTGAACAGCACCTGCTGATTCGTCATGGATTCCAGCTGCGCCCCGGGCAGTGCCGACGTTTGTGGCGCTGGGTAGCCGTTCGCCAGGCAAAGCAGATAGTGAATGCACTTCAACTGATCGGGCGCCCCCACTGGCTGACCATGCTGCAGCACGTTGAAGTACATGGGCGGATGGTCATTCTCCAGCAGAACGTCGTTGTCGTAATTGATAAAAACCTGGGCCCCCGCCTCCCGCACACCCGCCCGCGTCACCGAAGCCAGCGGATCCCGCAGAAACAGCCGTTCACGGTTGAAGTACGCATACACGCCTGCAACGATCACAAACAACAGCACAAACTTCTTCATCGGCACCCCAGGCCCGGCTCGCTAAGCCGCTATGTACGGTTGTATACGTTCGCGGCTACTGGTGCGGCGCGGCACGTTCTGCTTCAGCATCCTGCTTGCGGTCGACCTGCCAGATAGTAGCGCCTGCTTGAGCATCCTCGCCAAGCTTCTGCACCAACCATTCCGGTTGGTGCGCGATACGGGCCTTGAACCATGGGGCATCTTCATCGGCCACAACGGCGAAATGTGAGTGGGTCTTCAGAAACGGATCGGAGTACACGATCTGATCGCTGTAATAGCCTGCCAGCTTCCAGTTCTCCATCTCGTGTGTCGCAGAAACGAGCCACCGACCGCTTGTTGGCGCCAATGCCAATTGCCAGTCAAGCGGATGCAGCAGTTCCAGGTTCGGCGCATGCTGGTAGTAGTTTGTAAGGTCGAACAGATCGGCTCGCTGAATCACAACCGGCTCATTGCGGGGCAGAAGACTAGCAAGCTGTGCGGTAAAGTCCTTCGGAGGAATTTGCAGACTCTTGCCATAGGGCAGCATGCACTTGTCTACGACCTGAAACAGCACGGTTCCTCCCAGGGCTGCCGCGAACAGAAATGGCAGGGGAGCTTCCAGAGACACTTCGTCTACGAAGACCTGCGACAAGAGTTCCGTCCCCAGTACAGCAATGCCGATCAGGAAGGGGCAAAGGTAGCGGTCAATGAAGTACGAGGTTCCACCGAGCGAGAGCACAAACAATATCACCGGGGTCGCAGAAAGAAGCACTCCCGGAATCAAGATGCTTCTGTGCTTGGTCAAGCTCGAGAGAACTGCTCGCCGTTGGCGCGCCCACAGCAAGGAAACCAGAACAATTCCTGCAAGCACAAGCGCACCGTGAAAGAGATTGACGGAGTAGTCCGGTTTGTAAATGGCGTATAACTCAGCCAGTTTCGGCCTGGTAGTCCAAAACCAGGGTTTGCCTACCTTTGCTGAGTTTTCCAGAGCTGTCCTGGATGGGATCAGCACGAGCCAGGAAATGATGGTGGCTCCGTAATAAGCAGGACGCCTGCGACCAGACCACAGGTCGTCGATCAAGGCCGCCAGCAAAATCAGCCCACTGTAGGCCAAACCGAATGGATGCGAACTCACCAGAACAAGATTGATCAGCAAGACGCCGAGCAACGTCGTGCGGCGCGCTACATTTCCCGCGCTGCTCTCGGTCGCGTTGCGCAAGGACAGGTACAGAGCCCAGCCAACTGCTGCGAGCAGTAGTCCATAAAAACGGGTCTGGACCATTTGCCACAGAGCAATCCGGCTGTCGAACCAGACAAGCGTCAACGCAATAGCGACCAATGCCGGCTGGTAAAAACGACGCAAGCAGAACCAGGCAGCCACGAAGCCCGCAAAGACACCGGCTGCAGAGAACATCCTGTATGCAAACAGATTCCTTCCGAACACACCGAGCCAGGTTCTCGCCAGCAGGTAGAAGCCAAAACCACCGCCATCCGCACCCAGGTTCCAGGCTCGGACCATGTGCTTCCAACTCGGGTCCGTGACCAGCATCCAGCCAAACAGCTCATCACTCCACATGATTCTGTGACGAGAGCAGAAGTAGCAGTACGCGCCGATCAGTATGCCTGCAAGGGACAAAACACCCCAGTCCCATACCTTTGATCTCGCCGACAGCAACACCCATTCATGCTAGCAGTTGACGGCAAAGCAATGGCCGGAGCGAGATCGCCCCGGCCACTTCCATGCATACCTTGTACTCCTAAGCGGCTTGCGCTGCCGCTGAGTTAGCAGCCCGGTCCGGCGTGGTGAATTGAAGTCCACCCACGCCGTCCACGTCCACCACCACACGGTCGCCGTGCAGCACGCGTCCGTCCAGGATGCGCATCGCCAGCGGGTCCTGCACCAGCCGCTGAATCGCCCGCTTCAGCGGGCGTGCCCCATACGCCCGGTCGTACCCGGCCTGGAAGATCGCCTCGCGTGCGGCTTCGGTCAGCTCCAGCGTGATCCGGCGATCGGTCAAGAGTTTGCGCAGGTCGTTCAGCCGCAGCTCCACGATGTGCACCAACTGCTTTTCCGCCAGCGGATGGAAGACCACGATGTCATCAACGCGGTTCAGGAACTCCGGCCGGAACTGCTTGCGCAGCTCGCCCATGACGCGCTCCTTGGCCTCGTTGAAGCCCTCCTCACCCTCGGCCCACGCCGTCATGAGTGCGCTCGCGCCCACGTTCGACGTCATGATCAGCACGGTGTTCTTGAAGTCCACCGTCCGGCCTTTGGAGTCCGTCAACCGCCCGTCATCCAACACCTGTAGCAGCACGTTGAAGACATCCGGGTGCGCCTTCTCGATCTCGTCGAACAGCACCACTGCATACGGCCGGCGCCGGATCGCTTCGGTCAGTTGCCCACCCTCATCGAAGCCGACGTATCCCGGAGGCGCGCCGATCAGCCGAGCCACCGCGTGCTTCTCCATGTACTCGCTCATGTCGATGCGCACCATGGCCTGGTCGTCATCGAACAGGAACTCCGCCAACGCACGTGCTGTCTCCGTCTTGCCCACGCCGGTCGGGCCCAGGAAGATGAAGCTGCCGATGGGCCGCTTCGGATCACTCAGCCCCGCTCGCGACCGCCGAATCGCATTCGCCACGGCCGTCAGCGCCTCGTCCTGACCCAGCACACGCTGGCGCAAGCGGCTTTCCATCTCCGTCAGCTTCTGGATCTCGCCTTCCAACATCTTGCTCACAGGAATGCCGGTCCACTTGGAGACAATCTTCGCGACGTCCTCCTCGTCGACCTCCTCCTTCAGCATCCGGGTCGGTGCGGCACTGCCCCTTTTGTTGTCATTCCCGAAGGGAATCTGCGTTTTATCAGCGGCCACCGCAGCATCCTGCGTCGCCGTCAACTCCGCCAGCTGCCGCTCCGCCGCCGGAAGCTCGCCATACTGCAGCTCCGCCGCACGCTGCAGGTCGCCCTTCCGCGTCGCTTCCTGCATGTCGAAGCGCAGTTGCTCCAGTCGCTCCTTGATGGACGCAATCTCACCGATGGCGCCACGCTCTTTCTGCCAGCGCGCGCGCAACCCAGCTGCCTGCTCCTGCACCTCGGCAAGCTCACGCTCTACCGCATGCAGGCGCTCCTGCGAGTTCACGTCGTTTTCCCGGCTCAGCGCTGCTTTTTCGATCTCCAGCGACATCGCCCGGCGCTCCAGGTCATCGATTTCGACAGGCACACTGCCAATCTGGATCGCCAACGCCGCCGCAGCCTCATCGACCAGGTCGATGGCCTTGTCCGGCAGGAATCGGTCGCTGATGTAGCGGTGGCTCAACTCCGCTGCCGCCACAATGGCCGAATCCTTGATCCGCACCTTGTGGTGCGTCTCATACCGCTCGCGCAGCCCGCGAAGGATCGCAATCGTGTCTTCGACGTTCGGTTCGCCGACGAAGACGATCTGGAACCTGCGCTCTAGCGCCGCATCCTTCTCGATGTATTTGCGGTACTCATTCAGCGTGGTTGCGCCAATCGCCCGCAGTTCGCCGCGCGCCAGCGCCGGCTTCAGCATGTTGCTTGCGTCGATCGCGCCTTCAGCCGCACCCGCGCCAACCAGGGTATGCAGCTCGTCGATGAACAGGATCACCTGCCCGTTTGACTCTTCGATCTCCTTGAGCACCGCCTTCAACCGGTCCTCGAACTCGCCACGGAACTTCGCGCCCGCAAGCATCGATCCAAGGTCCAGCGAGATCACGCGCTTGTCGCGCAGGATCTCCGGCACGTCGCCTGAGAAGATACGCCGCGCTAGTCCCTCGACAATTGCTGTCTTGCCCACGCCAGGCT
The DNA here is from genome assembly GCA_965198515.1 of Granulicella sp. GTDB lineage: Bacteria > Acidobacteriota > Terriglobia > Terriglobales > Acidobacteriaceae > Granulicella. Next base: position 445,282 of record CBDAPO010000006.1, read on the forward strand.
CGCCAATCAGCACCGGGTTGTTCTTTGTCCGGCGGCTCAGCACCTGGATCACACGACGAATCTCCTCATCGCGCCCGATCACCGGGTCCAGCTTGCCCCGGCGTGCCAGCTCGGTCAGGTCTTTGGCATACTTCGCCAAAGCCTGGAACTTGCCCTCGGGGTTCTGATCCGTTACCCGCTGCGACCCACGCACGGCCTGCAGTGCCTTCAGGATCGCGGCATGATCGGCCCCTTGCGCCGCAAGCGCCTGCGCCACCGGCTCGCCCTTCTGCGCGGCCAGCGCCAGCAACAGGTGCTCGGTCGACACATAATCGTCCTTGAAGTTCTCGGCCTCGCGGAAGGCCCCGTCCAGCACCTTGCTCAAAGCATTGCCCATGCCGGGCTGCTGGCTGGCGCCCTGCACCTTGGGCAGCTTCGTAATCGCGCTGTTCATCTGCGCCAGCAACTGCTGTACCGGCACGCCCACCTTCTCCAGCACGGGCAATACAACGCCTTCTTTGTCTTCCAGCAGCGCCGCCATCAGGTGAACGGGCAGCACTTCCGGGTTGCCGTGCTCCGCTGCCATCCCGGCCGCGCTCTGCACTGCTTCTGCCGACTTCACGGTCAGCTTGTCCCACTTGATTGCCATGTCCAAAACTCCTCGCCACCGGGTTTCCAGCGGCTACAGTTTAGACGATATTGAGCAAAACGGGATGCAAAAATATGAGTGTGTTCGACTCACCTAAGTCGCTCCGGGGCGACCGGTCCTGCACCGCCCCGGAACTCCAGCGATTACAGCGCCATACGAACCTTCGGCTCGCGGTCCCAGACTCGGCCTTCAGCAGCCTTGGCCAGGAACGCAGGGCCTTCCGCACCGACCAGGACGCCCGCGTCGGGCTGAACACCAGCCTTGTCCATCAGCGCCTTCGCGTCGGCAGTCGCCCCGATGACCTTGAGGTGAGCAAACGCGTCGTGCACAAACGACACGGCAGCCGACTCCGCAGACAACGTGGCAGCGCCCGTTGCCGACAGGGCCAGGTACACCGAGTCAAACAGCACGGAAGGTCCGCCGGCCAGCTGGAAGTCGCCTTCCAGGATGGACCCGTCCGCCGTCTTCACGCCGCCCACCTTGGGGGCGATCACGGCGAAGTCCGCGCCCTTGTGCATGGCGGCAGCCTTCAGGGCCTTCACCATCGCGCCGTCGGTCCCGTCCGCCACCAGGCAGCCGACCTTGCGGCCCTTGACGGTGGGCACGGCCTTCTTCTGGATGCTGAGCGCCGGCGAAGGTGCCAAGTCGGTACGCGCCGGGATTTTGGTCGGGAAAGGCTCGATCTTGCCTTCCATTCCAAGCCCCTTGGCTACCCGTGCAGCGATCTTCGGATCCACCGCCGCCAATTGCGACAACAACCGCTCGCGGACGGCCTTGGTCTGCACCTTGCTCAGCTCAAACGTGAACGCCGAAACGATGTGGCCCTGTTCCGACTCCGTCTGTGAGTAGAAGAACTGTCGCGCCTGCGAGTAGTGATCGCCGAACGAGGCCGCCCGGATGCGCAGTTTGTCGCCCTGCATCTTCTCCGGGAACGACCGCAGGCCCGCCTTCGGGTCCACCCGCGGCGTATCCGCTTCCAGCGAGCTGGGCGAGTAGTTCACCCGGCCCTTCTGGTGCCGCATCTGCATGTGCCCGTCGCGCTGCATGTTCTGCACCGGCACCTTGGGCTGGTTAATGGGAATCTGCTCGTAGTTCGGCCCGCCCAGACGGCTCAGCTGCGTGTCCACATAGGACAGGTTGCGGCCCTGCAACAGCGGATCGTTGGTAAAGTCGATCCCCGGCACAACATTGCGCGTGCAGAACGCAGCCTGCTCGATCTCTGCGAAGAAGTTGTCCACGTTGCGGTTCAGCACCATGCGCCCAATCACCCGCAGCGGCAGGATCTCCTCCGGAATTACCTTGGTCGAGTCCAGCACGTCGAAGTCGAACTTCTCGGCAAAGGCCTCGTCGAAGAGCTGCACCGCCAGCTCCCACTCCGGGAAGCTGCCCTGGTCGATGGAGTGCCACAGATCGCGGCGATGGAAATCCGGGTCTGCGCCGTTGATCTTCAACGCTTCATCCCAGATCACCGACTGCATCCCCAGCTTCGGCCGCCAATGGAACTTCACATAGGTGGACTCGCCGTCCTCGTTCAGCAGCCGGAAGGTGTGCACGCCAAAGCCTTCCATCATGCGGAACGAGCGCGGAATCGTGCGATCGCTCATGATCCACATCAGCATGTGCGTGCTTTCGGGCATCAACGAGGCGAAGTCCCAGAACGTGTCATGCGCCGTTTGCGCCTGCGGAAAGCCGCGGTCGGGCTCCTGCTTGGCCGCGTGGATCAGGTCGGTAAACTTGATCGCATCCTGGATAAAGAACACCGGGATGTTATTGCCAACCAGGTCCCAGTTCCCTTCCGAGGTGTAGAACTTCACCGCAAACCCACGCACATCGCGCGCCAGGTCCGGTGATCCCTTGTTGCCGGCCACGGTAGAAAAGCGCACAAACACCGGGGTCTGCTTACCTGTCTCGGTCAAAATAGCCGACCGGCACACGCCCTTGAGCGAGTCCGTCAATTCAAAGTAGCCATGCGCGCCAAAGCCGCGAGCATGCACCACGCGCTCCGGGATGCGCTCATGGTCAAAGTGCTGCGTTTTCTCCAGAAGGTAGTGGTCTTCCATCAACACCGGCCCACGTTCACCGGCTTTCAGCGAATTCTCATCGTCCGCGATGATCAAACCGGTCTGGCCGGTCATCGGCGGGTGCGTGCCGCCGGCTACCTGGTGAAGCTCTCCTGCGTTGCCGAGTTCGTAATCCGCGGCGTGATGAGCGCCTGACGGTGCTTTCTTTGACTGCATAAACCTGATCTCCGGGTAATTCGTCGTACGTCGTGAAGGGGACGATGGTGTGGGCAGCCAGGGAATGGGGAAGGGCCGCCGCTACGCCGAAAGGGGAACTTACATCGTCTGACGCCCGCAAGGTGAGTGCTGTTGGCTCGGAGAGCGAACTTACCTGGGAGCAATCGCGACAAGTCCTTTGTGACGAACAGCTTCGTCATGCGCCGGCAACCCAAATGCGGCTTGCGAACGTGCTGTTTACAGCAGGGCAACCTGGTTTCGGCCTGCGAGCTTGGCGCAATACAAGGCCTCGTCGGCCCGCTTCACCAGCGCGCTCGAAACCTGCCCGGGGGCCGGCATCAGCGAGGCCGCCCCGATGCTCACGGTTTGTATGCCGCTGGGTCCGGTAGGGTGCGGCAGTCGCTCGGCCGTAACGGCCTCGCGAATGGCTTCCGCTGCACCACGAGCCGTCTCAGCGTCGGCGCCGGGCAGCAAAACAGCGAACTCTTCACCGCCGTAGCGTGCGGCCATGGCTTCACGCCACGACAGCGTCTCCGAGATCACCGTCGCCAGTAGCCGCAGGCAATCATCGCCTTCCAGGTGTCCAAAGACGTCGTTGTACTGCTTGAAGTGGTCGGCATCGATCAACAGCAGGCCCAGGGTGGAGCCCTCCACCAACGCGCGCTCCCATTCCGCACTCAAGCGGAGGTTGAACGCCCGGCGATTGGGCAGCGACGTCAGTTCGTCCGTTTGCGCAAGGCCCCTGAAGCGGGCTTCACTGGCAGCCAGCGACAGCTTCAGGGCGTCCTTTTCTTCCAGCAGTGCAGCCACCGGAAACATGGTGAAGATCGCTACAGCGGCAAAGATCTGCGCCACCACAATGCGGTGCAGCAACATGTGCTGTCCGCTGATCAGCATCAGCGGGCCATGACCTTTCACCGTAAAGCCGATCGCCATCAGCGACATCAGGACGATGGTCAACACCGTGCCCGGAAAGCCCAGCCGGAAAGCGACCAACAGCAACACCGGGAAAAGAAAAAAGATCAGCGGATCGGTGTCGTGCGTAAAGACCGCGATCGTAACCAGCACCGGAGCCGACACGATCAGCAACGTCCGGGGAAGCTCACGGGCACGCAGGATGGAGTACGACGCCGGCCGCTGCAGCATCACGGTCAAGGGCGCCAGGGTCGACATACCCAAAAGGTCGCCCAGCCACCACGTCCGAAACATCTGCCACCACGTTCCCGCGTCGTAGAACAACAGTGTCCACGAGGCCCCAAGCGCACTCGTCAACGCGGTTGCGCAAACCACTGAGACGGCCAGAAAACCAACCAGCGGCCGCCGCTTGGAAAGATCGAACGGCACACCGAACAACCGCACCAGCACCACCGCAGACGTGATCACCTCTACGGAATTCGCGAGCGAAACGCCGATGGCGACCCGGAATGGATCGCCATACACCAAGTCAGCCAAGGTGTCCGCGGTAAGCCCGGCAACAAAGTACGGCAACCATCGTCGCGGTGACTGGGTGATCAGGAAGCCGAAGATCACTCCATTGGAGATCCAGATCGTAGCCACACCTTCGCTTTGGCGCGACAGAACGATGCCTGCCCAGGAGCACAACCCCACAAAACAGAACACCGCGATCAGGCGAAGAATTGCGTTTGCCGTCCACTCCTTAGGCGCCCAGCAACCTTCCCATATCTCTCGCAGAAGAGCACCGGTCATGACCGGCCCCTGTTTGCCTGGTTCGCTGCGGCGCACGGACGGACCCGTGTCACTGCTTCCGCCGGGGAAAAAAGTTCCCCCCGCCTCGCCGGGCGCGCGCACGGTGGTCACAGCCATTGGCTCAAGGGTAGTGATGGGGCCAGGATTCATGGCGTTGAACAACTCATCTGAAGAAGGATGACCCACCCATTGCGCCCTCGTGGAACGAAGCGAGTGGCGTATAGCTTTCCGGGGACGCCTCATTATCGCCGCCCTTCTGCAAATCAGTCGCCTAAATTCGCTTCAGGTGTGGAGACGGTGACGGGGCCTCACCGAACGGCGGGATCTCACAGGGGCGCTGTCCATCTCCCGCACCCTGTCTGCGCCAGCAACCATCAGCCCCGAGGGCATGAACCGCATCTGAGGCTCTTGGTATGCCTTCTGGTCATGCATCCACCGACCCCGCCGCAAGCGCCACCCCTGAGCGCCAGGTCGCCGAAAGCCTGAGCGCCGCCATGCTGTTGGCCTTCGCCGGGGGCACGCTCGACGCGTTTCTTTACCTGGTGCACGGTAGAGTCTTTGCCGGCGCCATGACCGGCAACGCGGTGCTCTGCGGCATCGCCATCCTGGGCCGTAAAGGGCCGGACATCCTGCACCATGCGCTGCCGATCATCGCGTTTCTTCTGGGCGTCTGGATCTCCGAAGTTCTGCAGGGCCGGATCAAGCACCATGCCGTCACACTCGGTCTCGCGCTGGAAACCGCTGGTCTGCTCGCCGCCTCGTTTCTGCCGCTCAGCTTCCCCGATCCCGTGTTCGTCTTCCTGATCGCCCTGCTGGCAGCTTTTCAGATTGCCAGCTTCCGTACGGCGGACACGTACACCTACAATTCCACGTTCATCACCGGCGATCTGCGCACCTTCATCGTCGGCCTGTACAAGGCCCTTCATCCCGCCACGCGCACCGAAGGGCTTCGCCAGTTCCGTGATCTCGGCGGCGTGATCGCCAGCTTCCTCGTAGGAGCGCTGGTTGCAGCGGCGCTCGCCGGCCGCCACGCGAACCACACCCTGTGGTTGCCAACGATTGCGGTGGGCGCGGTCTTTCTGATGGCCCTGAACCGCTCGCTGGAGCACAGCCGCGATGCGTCGTCCCCGGCCAAGTAAACTGGATGGATGCTTTCAGCGCTTTATGCGCGGTGGATGTACGCCTGGGAAACCGCCCTCACCACACGCGATGAAAACCGGGTAGAACGTCCGCTGGAGTGGGGCTTCGACCACCTCGCCGACGTGTGCGGCACCGAGGCCGCCGCGAGCGTCGCGAGCGGGGACACAACCGCAGTCGAGGCCATGATCGCGCTCAACGAACGTCTCGCCAGCCACCCGGACCAGATGTTCGGCTACAACACCCCCACCGATTTCGGCCTACAGGACCGCCATCCCGAGCTCTTCCCCACCAATGTGCGCCCCGAAACCCTGGAGCAGGCCGCCGAATACAAGCGCCGCGCCGAGGCCGGCGAATTGCGCCGCGAACCCTTTCTGCGCTTCACCTCTCCCATACGCACCCCCTACCCGGAAAACGATCAGGTGAATGCGCGCTGGTATGAAGCCAGGATGCCATCCCCGCCGCAAGAAGGCGCGGCAAGCCAGCCTTGCCAGGCGATGATCGTCCTCCCGCAATGGAACGCCGACGCCTTCAGTCACAACGCGCTGTGTGAGATCTTTCTCCGCTGGGGCGTTTCCAGCCTGCGGCTGTCCAAGCCGTATCACGACATCCGTCGCCCGGCGGAACTCGAGCGCTCTGACTACGCGGTCAGCGCCAACGTCGGTCGCACCATCCAGGCCGCGCGGCAGGCCGTGGCGGATATCCGCTCCTGTGTCGATTGGCTGGAGCAGCAGGGCTACACGCAGATCGGGATTCTCGGCACCAGCCTGGGCAGCTGCTACGCCTACCTGGCCGCAGCCGTGGACCCGCGCCTGCGCGTCTGCGCCTTTAACCACGCGTCCACCAACTTTGGTGACGTGGTGTGGGAAGGCCAAAGCACGCGCCACATCCACGCGGCCCTGGAGCACGCCGGCCTGGACCAGCACACCGTGCGGCAGATCTTCAGCGCCATCAGTCCGTCCAGCTACATCGAGCAGTACGCCGCCACCTCGCGCGAGGCATCCCGCAACACGCTGGTGGTCTACGCCACCTACGACCTGACCTTTCCGCGAAAAGGCTCGCTGGCTGCCATCGAGAACTTCCAAAAGCACAACGTGGCGCACATCGCCAAGGTGCTGCCCTGCGGGCATTACACCACCGGCGAGTTCCCGTACAAGTACATCGACGGCTGGTACCTGGGGCACTTCGTCTGGAGCCAGTTCAAACGATTGCGCCTGCAAGTACCCACTCCATAACGCCGCTACCGAACAAGTCGAGCCAAAGCACCCGTACCATGGCTTGACCCATGAAGCCCCTCTACAGCCTCACCATCGCACTCTCCGCCGTTCTGCTGTTCAGCGTGGAGCCAATGGTGACGCGTGCCCTGCTGCCGCAGCTCGGAGGGTCGTCCGCGGTCTGGATCAGCGCGCTCGCCTTCTTCCAGGTGACGCTGATGCTCGGCTATGCCTACACCACTGCTGTAGCCGGCGCGTCATCACAACGCCCAGCGGCATGGCTCGCGCACCTGGGACTCCTGCTGCTGGCCACGCTCGCAGCATTTCTACCCATTACGCAAGGCGTCTCACTCGCCGGGCACTTGGCAAGCCCGCAGCTCCGGCTCTTTGTCCTGCTGGGGACGACGGTAGGCCTGCCGTTCTTCACGCTCAGCACGACCGCCCCGTTGTTGCAGGCCTGGTATGCGCGGCGTGAGCAGGCCGCCGTGCCGTATCGCCTTTTCGCGCTGTCCAACGGTGCGTCGCTAGCGGCGTTGCTCGCCTACCCTACGCTGCTGGAGCCGGCCCTCAATCTCAACACACAGTTCCTGCTATGGCGGGCAGGCTTCATCGTCTACGCCGTCCTGGCCGCGTGCCTCACGCTGCGTATGCGCTCCGCCTCGCCGGCGCCCATCGTGGAGCACACCCCCCACGAACTCCCGGCAAGCGCGGCAACGCCGGCCAGGGCACGCCTCCTCTGGTTTGCGCTGCCCGCGGTTGCCTCCATGCAGCTGGCCGCCATCACCGCACACCTCACGCAGGACATCGCGTCCATGCCCCTGCTTTGGGTCGTTCCCCTGGCGGCGTATTTGCTCAGCTTTGTGCTCGCCTTTGAGCTCCCGCAGCTTTACCGCCAGAGCGTCGTTCTACGGCTACTTGCAGTGCTGCTCTTCGCGCTGGGCTACTTCCTCGCGCAAACAGAAGTAAACGTGCCGATCGGCATCGGTATCGGCTTCTTCACGGCGGAGCTGCTCGTCGCCGCGTGGTTCTGCCACGCCGAGCTTTTCGCGCTGCGCCCGCAACACGCCACCGCCAGCGCAAGTTTCTATCTCTACATCGCAGCCGGGGGCGCGGCGGGCACGCTGGCCGTCGCCATCCTGAGCCCGATGCTTTCTGACTCCAACTTCGACCTGCCCGTGTCGTTTCTGCTGACCGCGGCCGTGGTGCTTTTCGTCGTCTGGCGCGAAGGCATTGCGCAACGCCTGTTCTGGGGCGCGGCAACAGCACTCGCCATGTATCTGCTTGTCGTCCTGCACATCGCCTATACGAAGGACGCACTCTTTCGTGCACGCAACTTCTACGGCTCACTGCGTGTAAAGCAAACGCAAACGCCGCGGCAGGCGTTTCTTTCGCGAACGCTCTACAACGGCAACATCCAGCACGGCATGCAATGGTTCAGTGACGAGTTCCGGCAAACGCCGCTCACCTACTACGCGCCGGACAGCGGTGTCGGCCTGGCACTCACGCATTGCTGTAACACCGCACAGCCGCGGCGGATCGGCGTGATCGGTCTCGGTGCCGGAACGCTCGCCGCATACGGCCAGCCCGGCGATCACATCCGCTTCTATGAGATCAATCCGCTGGTCATCGACGTCGCACAGCACCTGTTTACGTACACACGCAACACGCCCGCCACGGTTACAACGGTCCCCGGCGACGCTCGCCTTTCCCTCGCAGGGGAACCATCACAGCGCTTCGACATACTTGTTATCGACGCGTTCTCCGGCGACAGCATCCCCACGCACCTGCTCACGCGCGAAGCCCTCACCCTGTACCAGCGCCACCTTGCGCCCGGCGGGATGCTCGCCTTTCACGTCTCCAACCAGTACCTGGATCTCGCTCCCGTGCTCGCCCGCCTGGCCGAAAGCACGCAGGCAACAAACACGCCCATGCAGGCACGCGAAATCGACTCCGCCCCGGACAGCAGTCGCGGGGAGTCACTCGCATCCTGGATCCTGCTCACATCGCGCCCTGAGTTCTTCACGCAACCGGAGATCGCGGCGGCCTCGCACCCCATCGACACGGTGCCCAGCGTCAAGCTGTGGACGGACCAGTACTCCAGCCTGCTGCCGATTCTGCGCTGGTCAGGCCGCCACGTGGCGACGCCCATCCGAAGCACACCGGAAGCAGGCGGTGCAGCCCAGCCTTAAGCGTGGGCCACGCCCATGCCGCGCTCCAGCGCACCGAGAACCATGCCGACGCGACCTTCCCAGGTGCCCTGCCGGCTTGCCTCCCACCGCGCTGACTCCAGGCCGTCGCGGAAGCCGACCTTGCGCAGGCTCTCCAACCCGGCCAGCATCTCTTCGGTCGTGTCGACCAAGTCCAACAGGGGCAGCTTCTCCAACAACTCCGCAAAGCCGCGCGTGGCCAGCATGGGCCTGCACGCCGCAACGTGCTCATAGAACCTTGTCGAACTTCCCGAGTACGTAGGCTCCGTCTTCAGGTACGGCAGAATCGCCACATCGAAGCTCCGCGCAAAGGCCTGCAGCTCTCCGTAGGGTTTTGCGCCCACAAAGTGGACGCGTGGATTCCCCAACACGCGTGCCCGCGCGTCCTCCTGCGCCTGGTCGCGAATCGGCTGCATCGGCCCTACAAACACCCAGTGCAACCAGGGCGTTCGCTCCACAACGGGGGCCAACAAGCGCCAGTCCGTGTTGCCGGAAAGATTGCCAACGACGCCCGCAATGGGCCGCGGGATCTCTGCAATCGACGGCGGTAGCGGGCCTGGCTCAAGCAAGGGCGCCAGGGCAATATTGCTTTCACGCGTGGCGTTCGGCACGATGGTGATCTTCGCCGGGTCACACCCGGCTTCGCCTTCCAGGTACTCCACCAGCCTGCGCGAGTTTGGGCACACAGCCGTCGCCACGCGGCACAACCGCCGGTCCAGCGCCTTCACCTGCTTGCTATCCAGCGAGTCATACCCAGCGGTCAGGTCCGTGACGTAATACAGCACGGGGCCTCGCCACCGCTCCGCGACGGGGGCGTAAAACGGCGTGGAGCAAAGCAACGCGGTATCCGCTTCATCCCGGCAGTGCGCCCGCATCCGCTTCAACAGCGCGGTCTGGAAGGGCAATACCTGCTGAATCGGCGTGCGGGCATAGCCACGTTGCAGCGGGTAGCGCAACACGGTCAGCGAAGGCTCCTGAATGGTTTCTTTGCGCTCCCAGTTACGGAAGGCGCCGAGCTTATGCATCTCCGGCCACCAGGCAACAACGGGCTGCACCCGTGCCATCGCCGAAGCGAACTCGCGCATCCAGATGCTGCCAACGTCCAGGATTTGCCATTCGTTCACTGCCATCCAGCGCGATGCTCCTGCCGATTTCCGCAAGCACCAAAGCATAACCCGGAGAACGTCGGACATGCCACGCTTTAGGTGCCATATTACAGGTGGCGCACCCATCAGCGGCCAAGGCTCGCTGCCGTCTCCTCCAGTCCTTCACGCAACGACCGTATGCCAGCCTTCGGCAGTATGCCCTGCAACCGGGTGCTCACCAATCCCGAAAATAGGGGACGAGCCGCGGTCTGGCCCAGTTCCCGCGTGGGCACGCCTTCCAGCAGACCGGAGTCCAGCTTAAAGAAGTCCGCAACCGCATGGGCCAGCTCCAACCGGCTCATCATCTCAGGCCCGGTCACGTGCACCACGCCCCCGGCCCCCGCGGCTGCCAACTGCAGAGTCACCTGCGCAAGATCGCGGTTAAATGTTGGCGTCGAGATCTGATCGGAAGGAACCCGCATCGCCTGGCCGGCCCGCAATTGACGGAGCATGGAAGAAATGAAGTTCTTTCCGGCCGCGTCAGGCCCATACACCCAGCTTGTGCGCACAATCAGCGCCCCGGGGTGCACGCGCAGAACAGCCTGCTCGCCCTGCAGCTTGGTGCGCCCGTAGACGTTCAGCGGATGGGTGTTCGCGTCTTCGCTGTACGGACCAGGGTGCTCCGGGGTCCCGTCGAACACGTAGTCCGACGAAAAATAAACAAAGGGAATACCCTGCCGACTCGCATACGCCGCCAGCGCTGACGGGCCATACGTGTTGATTCGCGAAGCACGCTCCGGATCGGCCTCGCACCCGTCCACAAACGTCATCGCGCCGGCACAAAGAATCAGGTCCGGCCGGGTCGGCTCAAGCACAGCGGCAACGTCTTCCACGGTCAAAAGCCTGGCCAGATCCAAGGTGAGGGAGCCATCCGTGGGAGCCGCTCGCGTGGTGCTCACCAGCGGCGTCACGCCACCCTGCTTCAACTCACGACAAAACTCCGCCCCAACCTGCCCCGAGGCTCCAAGAATGAGTGGCCTTCGCCACGGCGTGCGGCTCTGCTCCATTGCATGTACGACAATACGCGCCTCGGAAGTCAGAGGCGTGTTCCACCGCACCTGCGCTACGATAAGGGGGCAAAGGAGCTAGATGGCATCCGTTGAGGTGAACCAGATGCTCGCGGTCGCGGCTGCGGCATGCGAAGACAAAAAGGCCGAGGACATACGCATCCTCGCGCTCGACCCCGCAGAAAGCGGGCTGACCGACTACTTCCTGATCTGCACCGGCACCAACGACCGCCAGACCGTCGCCATCACGGACGAGATCGAGTTGCGCCTCAAGCGGGAGTTCGGCAACTACCCGAACTCCGTGGAAGGCCGTCGTCAGGGCGAGTGGATCCTGATGGATTATGTCGACTTTATCGTCCACGTCTTTCTCCCCGAAAAGCGTGCCTTCTACGGTTTGGAGCGGCTGCGCAAATCTGCGACAACGCTGAGCGTCGATGAACTGAATGGTGAGATTAAGTCGGCCATCGAAGCAAACCGGCCCGCCACGAAAAAGAGCGCAGCCAAGAAAGCCGCGACGAAGGCCAGCGCCAAGAAGGTTGCGGCCAAGAAGGTCCCAGCCAAAAAGTCGGCCGCGAAGAAGACAGCGGTAACGAAGCTCGCGAAGAAGACTGCCAAGAAGGCTGCAAAGAAGACGACGCGGCCGGCCCAGGGCTAGCCGCGCCCCGTCTCGCTGAACGGAAGTTCGCGTGCGAGAGCGATCGTTCCCGGTCGCGCTACGGCCATTCCAACTCGTTTTGAGTCGTTCGCGAGGACGCCCGGTTTTTCATGCGCATCGATCTCGCCTACATCAGCCCGCGCCGGCAACGCCTGAAGTCTGCGCCCGCCCAGGCGCTGATTGACGATTTCACCAAACGAGCCGGGCGCTACACTCCCACGCAACTCACGCCCTTCGACTCGGAAGCTGCGCTGCTAGCCTCGCTGGACCGTCTCGCGGGCAGGTCGCCGCTCACCCTCATCCTCCTGGACAGCCGCGGCGATGCGCTCACCTCAGAACAAATTGCCGCAAAAGTAGGCCAGCTGCGGGACACCGGAACGCAGCATGTGGTCTACGCCGTGGGCCCTGCCGACGGCTGGTCCGCGGCGGCCTACGCCCGCGCCGCCGCCCGGCTCTCGTTCGGCGCGATCACCCTGCCCCATGAGCTTGCGCTCGTGGTGCTCGCCGAGCAGGTCTACCGTGCCCTGTCGATCCTCGCCGGCCACCCTTACCATGCGGGTCACACGTCCTAGCCCCACCCTGGGTTCAGCCCCATCCGTCAGGCCACTCTTTCAAGGACTTGGCGCCAATGTCGACTATCGAAATAAACCGGGCCTGAATTAGGTGTTCGCCCGCGACATACTCGCTCAACAGCCTGTATCTTCTTAAGTGCATCAACCGGAGGCCTCCCCTGTGAGTGAAACCATCTTTAGCCAGTTCCCGACCGTGAAGTACGAGGGACCGGACAGCACAAACCCCCTCAGCTACCAGTGGTACGACGCCGACAAGACCGTCCTCGGCAAGCCTCTCAAGGACCATCTGCGCTTCGCCGTCGCGTATTGGCACTCGCTTGCGATGAACGGCAGTGACCCGTTTGGCGCGCCCACGATCGTCCGCCCCTGGATGTCGGGCTCCGACCCCATGCAGTCCGCCAAGGACAAGGCCGACGCGGCATTCGACCTGTTCCGCGTCCTGGACCTTCCGTTCTACTGCTTCCATGACCGCGACATCGTGCACGAGGGCGCCACGCTTTCGGAAACGCTGAAGAACCTGCACACCATCGCGGATTACCTGCAGCAAAAGCAGGAGTCATCCAAGACCAAGCTGCTGTGGGGCACCGCAAACCTCTTCTCGCACCCGCGCTTTATGTCCGGCGCCGCCACCAACCCTGACCCGGAGGTCTTCGTCTGGTCCGCCACCACCATCAAGCACTGCATGGACGTCACCGTGCAGCTCGGCGGCTCCAACTACGTGCTCTGGGGAGGCCGCGAAGGCTACGAGACCCTGCTCAACACCGACATGAAGCAGGAGCTCGATCAGTTCGCCCGCATGCTCCAGCTCGTGGTCGACTACAAGCACAAGATCGGCTTCAAGGGCCAGATCCTCATCGAGCCCAAGCCCAAGGAACCCACCGCCCACCAGTACGACTTCGACACCGCCACCGTGTTCGGCTTCCTCAAGAAGCACGGCCTCGAGAACGAGGTAAAGGTCAACCTCGAAGCCAACCACGCCCTGCTCGCCGGCCACAGCTTCGAGCACGAGATCGCCACCGCCGCTGACCTCGGCATCCTCGGCTCACTCGACATCAACCGCGGCGACCCGCTTCTCGGCTGGGACACCGACCAGTTCCCCAATGATCTCTACTCGATGACGCTCAGCATGTACCACGTCATCCGCGGTGGCGGCCTCGGCGTGGGCGGCATGAACTTCGACGCCAAGATCCGTCGTCAGTCCATCGATGCCGAGGACCTCATCCACGCCCACGTCGGTGGCGCCGACCTTTGTGCGCACGCCTTCCTCATCGCAGCCAAAATGTACGAAGAGGGCACCCTGAAGCAGGTGACCGACAAGCGGTACGCAGGCTGGCAGCAGACCGCAAACCAGGACATCCTTTCCGGCAAGCTCTCGCTCGAGCAGATCGCCGAAAAGGCTGAGAAGGACAACATCAATCCGCAACCCCGCTCCGGCAAGCAGGAATTGCTGGAGAACACCTTCGTGCGCAACCTCAAGTAACGCGTACGTCGCTCGCTACGAGGTCAGGGCCTTCTACGGAAGGCCCTGACTTTTGTGCGCAGATGGTCCTGCTCTAAACTCCAGGATCGCTAAGGGAGGCTCTGAGCTTTGGCGGAGAGCTCTCGCTTGCCTTGATCCTGGCCCGGCTGGGGCGGCCCATACGCGGTCCAGGTGCCCACAGGCGCGTCGCCCTGCACAACGTGCAAGGTCAGAAAGGTCGAAGCCGGCGCGCTGCCCGCCTGCGTGGCGCGAATCACGACACGGTAGTTACCCGGCAGCAGGTCAGCTGTTTCAAACTTGTGTCCGGTAAGCAGATTGCCTCCGGGATCGCTGTTCGCGGGGTCGACGGTCTCATCCACCTCCTGCAGCGCCCTGCCGGAGAGAGACGCCGGTGCAATGACGTAGTGCAGCTCCACCGGCGCTTTCTTGATGGCCCCATCCTGCTCCCTGGGCAGCCACAGTTGGAAGATGCACGGCACCGCATCGCCGGGATGGATGGTGGCTACGGTGGCGCTACGGGGGCTGAACCTGAGGTTTGCGAAAGAGAACGGAAGGCTGTCGCCGTCGTCGCGCACCGGGTTTCCGCTGAACACCACCGCGTTGGAGATGCCCAGGTGGGCTGCGCTCGCCGCCGGGACCTCCACCTGCTCCGACACGCGATGGGCCTGCAGATTCAGGTTATTCGTCAGGCTCGCTTCAATGATGTACTTGCCCGGAGCCAGCGGGAAACGCTCCTCCGCGGCAAACGGCTTCCGCTTCGCAACGTCTGCCTGGCCCGGCTCCAGGTGGCCGGTCAGAATGTCGACTTCGTCGTACACAGGCTTGCCATCGGCGGTCAGCACATGGCTCTGCAGCGTCATGTCGTAGCCGACGCTTTTATCCTTGCGCACTCCGATCAGGCTGGGATCGGCCTCTGGAAACTGGATCAGAAAGTTCAGCGTGCTGTGGCCCTGCTCGTCCCGGGACACCATATAGCCCGCCGTTGGATTGTTGCTCGCGGTGTAAATGCTGGCCGTGACCTTTTCGTCGCGGCGCCGGCGCGCAACCGCCTGCTTCTCAAGGTAGTTGTCCGGCAAGCCACGGATGGTGGACAGCAGTGTGTCCGAGATCATCGTCGGCGAATAATCATTCAGGTTGACTGGCTCTGACGGGATCAACGAGATCGTCATGCGTGCTACCTCATCGCCCAGCGACTTGCGGATTGTCTGCAAGCTCCGCTTCTGGACATTCAGATCCTCAAGTCCCGTGACCAACCGATTCGGCCCGTCCTGGTAGGGCGAGTAGATCGTGTACGGTTCGCCCGTGCTTCGCTTGTAGAACAGGATGTAGAAGTAGGGCGGAAGCGCCGGCGAAGTGGACTGGTAGAACCACGCAATCAGCGGACGGACGTTTCGCTCATTCGGGTACGTCGTGATGGATTGCGGCTGACCCAGCTTGATGTAGATCTGTCCCTGGTCCGTGCGCCATCCATTCTCGAACTTCGGATCACCGAAGTGCTCGTTCGCATAGGCAAAGCGCCGATAATGCTCGTCCTTGTAGGGGTTGTTGGGCGCTCCCGGCGTTGGATTGCGGGACTGCCAGAACTGGCGGATGAAACTGTCCCGTTCGGCATCGCTATGCAGGTCAAGAAACTCCCGCCGCTCATCGCTCTCAATAATGTACGGCACCTCGACCGAGAGCCAGTGACGGTACTGAGGCGCAAGGCTCTTCTCCGAAACGCGGGCTTCCGCGCTCCAGGAGATAAAAAACAAGACCAACAACGCAATCACAGATGTACGGCGTGCAAACAAATGAAGCTCCTGCAACAACAAGGGGAAGGCCGAAGCCCTCCCCTTTCATTCTAGTTGCTGTTCTGCGCTTAGAACTCGAAGCGAACCGAGCCACGAGCATAGAACGGACCCTGGAACGAGGTCGGCCGGCCGTAGTCGGTATCGAGCGGCGGAACTGCACCGATCTGCGGCGACGAGTTTTGCAGGAACTGCACGCGGCCCGTTTCGAACTGGCTGTTGGTGACGTTGAACATGTCCATGGCCAGCTTCAGCGCGTACTTGTCACCAAAGTGGGTTCCAAGCGGCACGGGGTAGTCCATGTGCATGTCGAGCTGCGTTGAGGACGGGGTACGACCGGCAGCGCCACGTCCGCCAATCGGGATTTCACCCTGGTTCAGGTAGATCGGGTGATCGCCGAAGAAGCTCAGCGGTACGCCGGATTGCCCGCGTGCACCCAGACCGACAGTCAGGCCACGAAGTCCGGAAACCCATGGCGTATCTCCCCCGATGTTATAGCTGAGGAAGATGTTGCCGATCGTCCGGCGATCGCTGCTCAGGAAGCCAGGGGTGAACTGATCGCCAAGCAGGCCAAGCTTGCCAGGCGTGAAGTCGAACAGCGAACTGATACCAGGATCCGACTGACCGTTATCGTTGCGGTACGCGCCCTCATAGTTGCCCCACAGATTGCCCCACCGGAAGTTGGCGACGGCGAGCCAGTGATTGCTGAAGCGCTTGTCCAGTTCCATCTCGATGGCATTGTAGCGGCGGATCGGCTTCACGAAACCATCCGGGATACCGTCGCCAGGACCCGCATCCGCCGTGGCCTTGTTCAGGAAGCAGGCACCACCTACCGGCTGGTTGCGACCGTTGGTGAAGAAGGTCTTGATGCCGCTCGGGTAGGTGTCGTTGGCGAAGGTGCAACCGGCAACGGGCGCTGTGTAGTTCGCCACGGTCAGCCCAGTAGAGGAGGCAAGCGCAGCGCCGTTCGCAGCATTGAACTGGGCCGGGGTATAGGTGACTTCCTGCTCGTTCACCGCGATGTCGGTACCGGGGCCTGGATTCGTGATGCCCCCGTTGTAGTTGGGCAGGATGGTTGCGCCTTCAGGAGACTGCGAACCGATGTCCTCGATGATGCGGCCCAAGCGGCGATCTGTGTAGTGGATCTTCACGACGATCGACTTAGAGATCTCATGCTCGACGCCGAGAACGTACTCGTCTTCATACTCCTGACGCGTACCCGGAACGATCCCTTCACCCGTTGACGAGGAAAAGTTTGGGCCGCCAAAGCTGCTGGTCACGCCCAATGCAGTCGCCTTCGGTGTGCCGTTCAGGGTATGGGCCGCATCTGGCGTGATCGAGATACTGCCGTCAGCATTCACTGTTGGCGCGAAGACGTAGCTGGTGTCGTCCTGCTCATTGCCCAGCTGACGAATGGCGGCATCTAGCGGCAAAGCCCAGTAGTTGCGACCGAAGTTAAAGAAAACCTTGCTGCGCTGATCCCCAAGCGGGTCGATGTTCACGCCCATGCGCGGCGACCAGCTCGGGCCGAAGTTGTAAGAGAACAACGTTCCGCCAACCCGCTGATCCTCATACCGCACACCAATATTGAAGGTGAGGTACTTGTTCATCTGGTAGACGTCTTCGCCGTAGCCAGAGTGGTAACGACCCGAAGCGTTGACTGTAAGCCCCTGATACGTTCCGCGGGAGATCGAGGCGTACGACTTGAAGCCGTCGATCACCGGGCACAACGTGCAAGTTGGGTCGAGAGGATTGTTCGGATTAGCCGGGGCTATCTGGAACAAAGCATTTGTCAGCGATCCAGGTGCACGCGCCGGGATGGTCGAGAACAGATCCGAGAGGTTCTGGCCTTGGGCGTTTTGCGACGGGATCGCGAACAGGGCACCTGACCGCGAAGGCAGATCCAGGAAGTCGGTGTGATCGTAGGTGTAGCCAAAGTTAAAAGTATGCTGTCCAAAAAGCCGAAGGATCTTTGAAGTGTTGGCTTCAACACTGTAGGTGTTGTTCTTGGAAGGCTCGAAGGGTCCCAGACCTGTTACGACGGAGGCGCCGGGGGTCGGCGTAAAGTATTGCGGGTTCGTGTCGGTAAACTGATACTGCGTCGAGGCCGGAATTTCGTTGAAGTGGTTGTGGTTGTACGCGTACGCGAGGTCCACGGTCCAGGTTGGTGTCAGTGCAGCATCCAAACGGGCCAGTTCGTCTTCCGAGCCGAAATTCCATGAGCTCGATGTCGTCAGAGGGGCGGAGCTGGAAAGCGAATTCGGGATCGCGTTGTGGCGGGAAGGATCACCAAAGCCCGTAAGCTCAAGGGTTGACCGGTCCGTGATGCGGTAGGTCAGCTTCCCGGCGTAGCTCACGCTGGTCGTGTTCTGGTGAATTGTCCCAAGGGCCACTGACTGCGAGGGCGCACCCGGGTTGGCGGCCACGTAGGCCTGGGACAACGACGGATCCCATGCGCCGAAGAAGAACAGCTTGTCCCGGAATCTGGGGATGTAGCCCCCAATTTCAATAGCCGCATCGAACGCGGGCTGAGACAGGGTGGAGCCAGGTGTCGTCTGCTGATAGCCGAACTGATAGTACTGATACCGGCTCGCCCAGAACGCGGAGGGCGAGAAGTAGGCCGAAAGCGCACCGTGGTACGCGTTGCCGCCGGACTTGGTGACGATATTGACGATGCCGCCAAGCGCCTTGCCGTAGGAGGGCTCGAAGGCGGTCGTCTTGACGTCCACTTCCTTGACGAAGGCCAGGTTGATGCCGGTGCCGAGCGACCCGTGGTAGCGGTTATAGGTGCCGATGCTGCCGAACGCCTGGTCGGTGATCGTCACGCCGTCGACGATGTACAGGTTCTCAAGACCGGAAGCGCCACCAATGGAGGGGTTTGCGGAACCAGGACCCGCCTGGTTCGGGGCGGTGTTTACCTGCCCAGCCGCGACACCCGGTGCCGCGTAGAAAATTGCGGTCACGTTCCGCTGCATCGGGACAGCGTTATAGAACGTGTCCGTAAGGTTGCTGGTGACCGCGGTCGACTGCGTATCGATCTGCACAGCCTGCGCCGTCACCTCGACCGTGGTGGTCTCACTACCCACGCTCATGGTGAGGTTCAGCGTCGCCGCCGTGCCTACCGTCACTTCATTGTGCTGGGACTGCACCTTGCCGAAACCCGGCTTGGTGACGACGACGTTGTAAAAACCTGGTGTCAGGGACGCTGCCGTAAACCGGCCCAAGCGATCTGTCTTGAGGGCGAGGGTTCCTTGGGGACCTGTCACCGCTACAGAAGCGTCAGCAATGACGGCTCCTGAAGGATCGGTTACTTGACCGTTGAGCTGCCCGGAAACGGCAGATTGCTCCTGGCCGTGTGCAAGTACCGGCAAAATACACGGAGTCAGGCACAAAAAGGACGAAACAAACGCCCGCTTGAACAACTGCTGCATACACCCTCAATCTCCTTGCGCGGATCCGTGTCAACGGACCCGGCAAGTAGTGGTTTGGTGGGGTGCATGCAACTAACGTGCCAAACTCCCATGCTGCTTATAGGCTACATAGCGGACCTTGGGTATAAAAATCTATGAAATTACGTAGAAAGCAAAGCAGCGTTGCTGCACGTTTCTGTATCAGCAACGCTGGAGCTTTCAGACAGTGGCCGGCCAGGTCCTCCGGAGATCGGCCACTTCAGGACTAAACAGCCTGGATGTGCTCCTGGATCTCCGTAGGCTTGATCCGGTATCCCCGCCAACCGTAGTAGATGATGAACACGTAGCAGAGCAGCGGAAGGAACAGCGACCGGTGAATCCCGATGCGGTCAGCGAAGAATCCCATCAGGACTGGGATCGCCGCGCCGCCGACAATGCCTTGAACGAGCAGGCCAGATCCGCGCCCGGTTAACGTCCCAAGCTCCGCTACCCCCAGGGTGAAGATCGTAGGGAACATGATGGAGTTGAACAGGCCAACTGCCAGGATGGTGACCGCGGCGAAGTGCCCCGTGCCCAGCAATGCGCAGAGCACCATCGCAGCCGCGCCGAAGCCGCACAGTACCAGCAGGTTCGCCGGCGACATTCGCTGCATCAGAACCGACCCGGCGAAGCGGCCAATCATCATCCCACCCCAGTAGAACGTGACAAGCTTCACGGCCTGGACGAGAGGTAGACCGGTGATGCTTGGGTCGGCGAGAAACTTGCCCATGACGCTGCCCAGCGAAACCTCAGCGCCCACATAGATGAAGATGGCCAGCGCGCCCAGATAAAGGTGAGGGTGATTCCACACGCTATCCCGCTTGCCGCCGAGTTCGCCGGGGCGGAAGTCGCGCGTGACCTCCAGGCGCGGGAACTTGTAAATACCGATAGCCAGGGCGAGGATGACGAGGATGCCAGCGAGCACCAGGTAGGGCATTTTCACGCTGGCGGCCTGTTGAATACGGTTGGCGGAAAGCGCCGCACCCTGAAGATTGTTCGCGTGGGCAGCTCCCTCGGCCACGCCGCCGAGGATGAGCACACTGCCGATATACGGTGCCACTGTATCGCCCAGCGTGTTGAAGGCCTGGGTAAGATTCAGACGGCTTGACGCCGTTTCCGGCGGACCAAGGATCGTGACGTAGGGGTTGGCTGCGACCTGAAGGACCGTTACGCCTGCTGCCAGCACGACCTGCGCCCCGAGAAAGAGGCCATAGATTGCCGTCTTTGCAGCGGGGATGAACAGCAGGGCGCCGACCGCCATGGTGAGCAGCCCGATGACCATGCTGCGCTGGTAGCCGAAGCGCTCAATCAACTTGCTTGCAGGCTGCGCGAACAGAAAATACGAGCTGAAGAAGGCCAGTTGGATCAGGAGCGCTTCCACATAGTTCAGCGAAAATACAGATTGCAGATGCGGGATCAGCGCATCATTCAGCACTGTGCAGAAACCCCAGATAAAGAACAGGGTGGTGACCATTGCCATGGCGCTGTAATTCGTCGTCCCATGCTGATCGCCGACGGCTTGAGTGGTTCCTACGCTAGCTATGGCCATGTGAGTTGAACGGTCGCTTTCTGCGGAAAAGTGCGCACATCCCGATTTGCTCCTGGGAGCATCGTCAAAGAGGAGTTGAGCACTAGGCATCGTACCTGATCAAATCCGCTTTTGGCTTGCCTCTGGAAAAAACATCCGCCCTGCGCAACGTCAGCCATGTCGCGTCGCAGTTCAGGGCGGTCCGGCGAGTGGACACACCCTGCCGTGTCGGCTGTCCTGAAGTCGTACCATGCTGATGACCATGGCCCCCCTTCCCTCGCTCGATACGATCGCCGCCATCTCCACGCCCCCCGGCCGGGGTGGCATCGGGATCGTGCGCCTCAGCGGGCCCGATGCGCTGGCCATTGCCGGCAATCTCGTGCGCCTGGTCAGCCCCCTGGAGCACACACGTGCGCGCTTTGTTCGCGTGTTGGACAATCGCGCGCCAGACCCAGAAGGTGCGCCGGCCCTCGATGAAGCCGTGGTCACGGCTTTCCTGTCCCCCAACTCTTACACCGGCGACGACGTCGTCGAGATCGCCGCGCACGGCGCACCGGTGATCCTGGACGCAATCCTGACGGCCGCTCTCCGCCACGGCGCCCGCTTGGCAGAGCCCGGCGAGTTTACCCAGCGCGCCTTTCTATCCGGCCGGCTCGATCTGACCGAAGCCGAAGCGGTGCATGACCTCATCGCCGCCCAAACCCTGGAGCAGGCGCGCGCAGCGGCGCAACAACTTGGTGGCTCGCTCAGCCGGCGCGTCGCCCCGGTGAAGGGCCAGCTCCTGCACCTCATCGCCCTGTTGGAAGCTGGCATGGACTTTGCCTCCGGGGAGCTGGACGACGTGGACGTGGTTGCACCCATGCACATAGCCCAGGAGATCCATGCAGTACACGCAGCGCTGATGGACCTTTCGCGCAGCTACCGGGCGGGAGCGCTGCTCCGTAGCGGCGCTTCCCTTGCGCTGGTAGGCCGGCCCAATGCTGGCAAGAGTTCCCTGTTCAACCGCCTGCTGCAGCGTCCCCGGGCCATCGTCACCGCGACCGCAGGGACAACACGGGACACCCTGGAAGAGACCTGGGCCCTCAACGGAATTCCCATCCGGCTGGTGGACACGGCCGGTCTACGCTGGGCAGGCGACGCGCCAGTCGACGAGGCAGAACGACTCGGGATCGAGCGCTCCCGCGAAAGCCTCGCCGACGCCGACGTCGTCGTGCTGGTGCACGACGCATCCGCACCCATCGCGCAGGAAGAGTTAGAACTCGCCACCAGCCTCGGGGACCGCCCCCACGTGCTGGTGGGGAACAAGATCGATCTACTCGCCAAAAGCAAGCATCATCCTCAGTCAACCGGAGCCAACAGCTCGGATCATCCTGGATCAAACGAAGCCAACAGCTCGGATCATCCTGGATCAAACGAAGCCAACAGCTCGGATTATCCTGAATCAACCGAAGCCAACAGCAAGCATCATCCTCAGTCAACCGAAGCCAACAACTCGGATCATCCTGAGTCAACCGAAGTCAACAGCTCGACCCTGATGCTTCCCGTCTCTGCCCTCACGGGGCAGGGCCTCGACGAGCTGCGCACCGCGATCCTCCAGCAGCTCAATGCCGGCAGCGGCGCCCTGGAATCAGGCGCGCTCAGCAACCGGCGCCAGTACGAAGCCGTGCTCACGGCCATCGCTGCCCTGGAAGCCGCCGCCGAAGCAAACACCACGTCGCTGCCCCACGAGATGCTCCTCGTAGACCTCCACAACGCCCTCCGCGCCCTGGACACGCTCACAGGAGCCACCACCGCCGACGACATCCTCGCACGGATATTTTCCACCTTCTGCATCGGCAAATGACAGCACGTCCGAGTGTGCTCCTACAACCTCCAACAATGGCGATGTTTTGTAATGAAACACTTAACGGACCGGAGGGCACGGTATCCACCGGCGCGCTCACCTTTGCAGTCCAAAACGGCACTCCCGTCCCGGCCAGCTGCAGCGGCACGGCGAGTCCACGCACCTGCACGGGCACAGGCAGCCCGGTCACCTGCACTGTCTCTTACGCCAGCGCGAGTCTTGCTACGGGGGACCATACCGTCAACCTATCCTTTGCCGGCGATGCGAACTACAGCCCCGTGAGCGGTACCGGCACCCTGACGGTCGCCGCCATCAGCCCAACCCTCACCTTCACCGTCCCGAACCACACCTTCGGCGACACGCCCTTCCCCGTCAGCGCCAGCTCCAACCGCACGGGCAACTTCACCTACAGCGTGGTCTCCGGTCCGGATGGTATCCGGCCCTACGGTAACGCTCACCGGCGCGTCGGCACCGTGGTGCTCCAGGCAACGCAGGCCGCAAGCACCGACTACAGCGCCGCGAGCACAAAGGCCACTTCCTTGTCGCACAGACCGCCCGCAGTGATCTCCGTCAGTTCCAGCGCCACGCAGCTCATCGCTGCAAAGCGTGACACTCACCGCGGTCGTTGATTCCACCACCGGCGTCAAACCCAGCGGCTCGATTACCTTCCCGGACAACGGCGTCGCCATCGGCACCGTTGCCGTGATGAATGGCGTCGCGTCCCTGTTCACGACCACCCTCACCGCCGGCACCGTCCACGTGATCCGCGTGAGTTGCAGCGGCGACGCAACTTCCCGCCCAGCACCTTCGGCGCAGGCGTTACCGTCACCGTCGGTCCGCTGGACTGCACCTTTTTGCTGTCTGGCGACCACGGCTTCACGGCGGTTCCGGGAACGGTTGCAGCTACAACTTCGCCGTGACCCCGGTGTATGGCAGCTATGCGGGCACTGTGAGCTTCTCCGTCACCGGCCTGCCTAGCGGCGCGACGGCGACCTTCTCGCCGTCGTACCTACCGGCCTCCGGCGACCTTCAGCCCGTGGTCATGAGCGTGCTGGTCCCACAAAACACAACCGCTAATGTCCCGCGCGATTCGTTCGGACGTAGCGTGCTGCTCTTTGCGCTGCATCTGCTGCCTTCGCTTGGCAGCCGTCGCGTTCATAGCGCCGTTTCCTATGCCACAGGCCCCTCCAACAATCCCAAGAACGGCATCACCACCAGCGCCTCCTCGATGGCCGTGCAAGCGGGTGGAGGTGTCGACTACAACATGAAACACCGCCTCGGCCTTCTCGTCGTGCAGATCGACTATCTGCGCAATCAGCTTCCCAATGGCATCACTCAGGTGCAGAACAGCATCCGCGTCGCCAAGGGCCTTACCTTCATCTGGGCAAATAGCCCAGGAGCCGGATACGGCTCAATGCAGAATCTGAAAGGCACGAGAACTGGCACACTGTGCGTGTAACGCCGGCCTGCTCGCTCAGCTTACCGACGTACGACAGCATGAACACGGGGCGTCAAAACCACTTCCCCACTTCCTCACTTCGCTATGCAGCTGTGAGGGCATCCTGCTCTTGTTCAAACAGCTGGAAGAGCGGCAAGAGCTGGCACATCTTCAATGCCATCGTGACCTGCTTGCTCGGGTTCACCAGCCGCACCCATCCTCCATGCTGCTTTGCTTGCTGAAGAATGCGGGCCAGTGAGCCGATGCCGCTGGAATCAAGCCGTTTCAGTGCATCCATAACCAGAACGAAGTGAACCACACCATGGCTGAGAAGGTTGTCGAAGGTCTGGTCAAGTTTGGTGACCTGCGGTCCCAGCACCAGCCATCCACCTAGCGTTAGCACTTCGATGTCACCGTGCCGCCGTGTCGCCATCTCAAGCTGTTCCAAGGATCTCCTCCGCTAGCTGTTGCAGGATCGGCTGCGAACACGATGGTATCGTAGGTAGCATCCCCCTGGAACCAGGAGTCCTGACGGTGAGCAGCCCCGCGCTTACGGAAATCTTTTCCGAGCTTGCAACCGGGTTACTGAATCACGCGGAGTTGATTCCGAGGGCGCGGCAGGTAGTCCAAACCGTCGCGACGCTTCTGCCTGGTTCCGCCGTGGTGCTTTACACGGTCGAAGGTGAAGCGGCTGCGAGTGGTACCCCGACCTGGATGGTGCGCGCAGTGGAAGGCGAGGTCATCCGGCCAGCGTCCAGCCTGCCCGTGGCCACCGGCCTTTTGGGCGAAGTGTACGCACAGCGCCAGGTGTTGCGCTTTCGAGCCGAAGACCTGTCTCGCTCACAGCACAGTCATCTCGACATCCGTCAGGAACTGGCGGGACTCTGGTACGTTCCGCTGATTATGCGCGACCGGCTTATCGGCTGCCTTGAGGTAATTGCATACCGGCAAGCGACTTTTGATGAAATGCCCGCACAGATGCCGGCCATCGCCCGAGCAGCGGCAACTGCGATCCAGGCCGCCAGGAGCTACGAAGCCGAGCGCAACGCCGGACTGGCTGCCGTCAGCCGTATGGCTCAGCTTTACGACATCGAGAAGATCTTCTGCGCCACGCTGGAGATGAATGCCCTGCTGCCGGTCATCTGCGGCAAGGTGAAAGAGCTGACCGAAGCTGCCATCGTCAACCTGTGGATGGTAGACGCTGACCAGCTGAAGCTGATGGAACAGGCCGGCAGCAGCGCGGCACACAAAGTGGGAGACCGGACGGGCGGCGGCACAAGCCTCATTGAGCAGATTTCAGAAGACGGCGAACCCCGTCTCTCGCCTGAAGCGCTGGAAGAGCCGGGCGCTGCGTTGTCGTCGGTTGCGCCGGAGATGGCGGTCGGTCTGATCCATGACGGCAGCCTCGTCGGGGTATTGCAGGTACTCAGGGCAGAACGCGCGAAGCTTTACACCGAAGACGATCTTTTCGTGCTGACGCAGGTGGCGGATTCAGCGGCACAGGCCTTGCATAACTCCTCGCTTCTGGAAGCGGAGCGCAAGATCGCCACACTGCAGCTGCTGGTCAGCATCAGCCAGGAGATCACCTCTACGCTGAATCAGCAGCAAGTGCTGCGTGCCATCGTCGATCAGCCGCACCGGCTGTTTGAGTACGAACGGTGCGCGCTGGCACTGGAAGATCGCACGCGCTTGCGCCTGCGGGCAGTCTCAGGCAAAGAGCGGTGCGACGACTCCAGCCCGGAGTTTGCTCCTTTGCTCCGCGTGCTCGAGTGGGTCGCCGCGTTGGAGATGGAAGTTCACATCATGGATCGCGGTGCGGACATCAGTGATCCGCGTCCGGAAACCCGCGACAAGTTTCGGCGCTACTTTGACCAGACAGGCATGCGTGCCTTCTATGCCCTTCCGCTCGCAGATGAGCAGGGACGATTAGGCGTGATCGCCTTTGAAAGCTCCGATCCTGACTTCCTTTCCGAGCTGCATCTGGAAAGCATCAAGCTCCTGGCAGGGCAGGCCACCGTTGCGCTCCGCAACGCTACCTTGTTTAAAGAGGTCCCCTTTATCGGGCTGCTTGAGCCTATGCTGCAGAAGAAACGACGGTGGTTGGCCACCGCCCAAAGGCGCCGCATGCTCGCACTGGCCTGCGTTGCGGTACTGCTTGCGCTGCTGGTGCCTGTCCCTTTGCGTTTGTCAGGTGATGCGTTGGTCAGTCCCGGCCAGACGCAGACGGTGCGCGCGGAACAGGACGGGGTGGTATCGCAGGTCTTTGTGGATGAAGGGGAAACCGTACCTGCTGGCACTGCGCTGGTGCAAATGGCCGACTGGACGCAGCGCGCCAACCTTGCCAGCGTGCAGGCCCGCTACAACACCGCCGAAACTGAGGCCGCTCGTGCCCTTGTGGCGAATGACCCCACGGGCGCCGGCACGCATCAGCAGGAAGCCAATTACCTGCGGGCAGAGATGAATCGGACGCACGAAGAGCTCGCGCGCACCTCAATCAACACGATGCTGCCCGGCACAGTCACAACGCCGCACACAGAGGATTTGATCGGCCGTCGCGTCCTGGCGGGCGATTCGCTGCTGGAGATGGTCAGCACGGCCGAAATGATCGTGGATGTCGCCGTTTCGCAGCGCGATGTGCTTCTTGTTCGTCCGGGGGATCCGGTACGCATCAAGCTTGACTCGCTCCCTTGGCGCACCCTTGCAGGGCGCGTGGTCCGCATCAGCAACGCGGCTGCGGTGAACGGGGATGCTCGCGTGTTTTACGCCAGGGTCTCCGTAGCGAACCCGCAAGGCCGGATCCGCCCCGGCATGCAGGGTTTGGCGAAGATCAACGTGGGCCTTCGGCCGCTCGGTGTATGGATGTTGCGCACGCCGGCTCTTTGGGGCTGGTCCAAGCTTTGGAGCTGGTTTACATGGTGAGATCTGCACACCACATAGGTATTGCCGCGATCTGGTGCGCTGCACTGCTGCTGTGTGCGTCCGGCTGTGACACGCACAGTAGCGAACCTGCCGGGGCCGCGCCTGCAGAGTCAACGGCCAGGCTACCCCAGTCGCCTCGTTCCATCCCGAAGCTCACAGCAGAGCCTTCGTCGCCGCAGTACATCACCGCGACCGGACCAGCGACACAGGAGCAGCAACTCGACATCGTTGCGTTGCGACCCGGCCAGGTGGTTGATGTAGAGGCTGATGTTGATAGCAAGGTGCGGAAGGGCCAGGGCCTGGCGAGGCTGGAAGATCGTCAACTCCTGGCCGATCGCGCGGCCTCGTCCTACAAGCTGCAAAGCCTGCGGATCGGTGTGCTGAACCGCGAGGCCGAGGTCAAGATGCGGCAAGCGGACATGCGGCGCGCCGAAGAAATGCGCCAGTCGGGCATCAACACCGAAGAAGATTACGAACACATTCACTTCCTGCTCGAAGCCACGCAACTGCAGTTGCAGAGTGAACAGCAGGAAGTGCTGGCGGCGCAGCAAAGTCTGGCGGCGCAGGATGCGCAGCTGAATCAAACGCGTCTGCTTGCCCCGTTCAATGGCGTCATCTCGCAGCGGTATGTTCGCCTCGGCCAGTATGTAAACCTTGGGGATCGCCTGTTTCACGTCATCGGCAACTCACCCCTGGAGGTGCGGTTTACCCTGCCCGGGGAAGATGTTCGCTTCGTTCGCCGCGGTGAACAGATCGGCGTTTCCGCTTCGCCCGGCTTCGAGCAGATCAGCCCTGCCACCGTCACCCGTATGAGCCCCGTGATCGACCCGGGAAACGGCATGATTGAAGTCGTCGCCACCCTTTCGCATCCGCTTCCCAGCATTCTTCCGGGCATGATCGTGTCTGTTCGCCTGCCGCGCTTCCATGAACCTGGCTGAGTCTCTGCGCGAGGTTCTTCCCGAGGCGCCTCGGTCGCGTCCGCGCGCTCGCCTGCCGCGCCTGCATCCGGATCTGATCTTTCGCCAGAACATGGAGGACGGCGAGCCTGTAGTGGTCGCCATGGTGCGCGGTTCCGACAAGGTGCTGCGCTTCGCTCCGGCGCAATGGCAACTGCTTGAGTTGTTCGACGGGGTGCGCGACTACGACGCCGTAGCCAATGAATATGCCGCACGCTACCGCGTGATGTATGACACCGCAGATCTCAAGGAGTTCGTGGCCAGGCTGGACGACACAGGCGTTTGGCACAGCGCCTCTGTGGAGCGGCACGCGGGTCACCACCATCGAACCGCCGCGCCTTCACGTTGGGCCGACATCTCGCACATCCAGTTCACCGCATGGGATCCGGACCGCTACTTCGATCGCATCTATCCTTACCTGCGCTGGATCTATACCCGGTGGTTCACATCCCTCACCGTGCTTTCCTTCACCTTCGTGCTTTGGATCTGGGTCGCGCACTGGAGCCAGCTCGCGCAGGACAACCTGGACTACCTCAATTTCACAAACAAGTCCGGCAGCGATCTAGCCGAGTTCTGGATGCTCTTCCTCATCGTGGGCTTTGTGCACGAGTCAGCACACGGACTGACGTGCAAGCACTACGGCGGGCAGGTGCACAAGATGGGCTTTCACCTGGTCTTTCTGTTGCCTGCATTTTTCGTGGACGTCACCGAAGGCTGGGTGTATGCGAGCCGATGGCAGCGCCTGGCGATCATCATCGCCGGTGTGTGGAGTGAACTCATTCTGAGTGTCTTCGCCTCCTTTGTCTGGTGGGGAACGCCGGCGGGCAGCGATCTGCATGATGTCGCTTACAAGATGATCCTGCTGAACGGCATCTTCGTCATTGCCGTGAACCTTAATCCGCTGGTCAAACTTGATGGCTACTACGCCCTGTCTGAGATCGTCGGCTTTGCCGACATCAAGGAGAAATCGACGGCGTATCTTTCCAGCGTGGTCCGCTCGGCCATTTTTCGGCTTCCCGGCGAAGTGCCCCACGTTCCAAGAGCACGACGCTGGTTGTACCTTTGGTATGCGGTTGTGTCCGGCGTCTACAGTTACGGTCTTCTGCTGGGAGTTGTGCTGTTTTCCTACCGGGTCGCATCGCGCTTCTTTCCGCTTTGGGGCTTTCTGGTTTCGGTGCTGCTGGCCGTGACCGTGTTTCGGTCCCGCATCAAACTCTTTGCAAGCTTTATGCGACTTCTTTATCTGGACAAACAAGAGCGCGTTCGAGCACGGTTACGTCCACCCGTTGTGGCGACGTTGGCGATCGCAGCACTGCTGCTCGCGCTGCTGCCGGTATGGCATGAAACCGTCACAGCGCGATTCATGCTGGAGCCAGGCCGTACGGAAACGGTACGCGTCCTAGTTCCTGGGCGTGTGACAGAGGTCGCGGTCGACGAGGGCTCTCCGGTTCACAACGGACAAGATCTGCTGCGCATGGAAAACCCTCACCTGCAGTCCCGACAGCAAGCGGACCAGCAGACGCTGAAGGCCACCGGCTTCGAAGGGGCGCGCAGCCTGCTGCTGCATGGGGACCTTGCCTCGGTGCAGCAGCGCCATCGGCAAGCGGCGGCAAATGTAGTCATCGCCGGCGAGCAACTCGACGCGCTTACGCCGCGTGCACCCTTCGACGGCGTCGTCGTGACCCCAAGTGTGCAAGACCTGCTCGGTACCTTTTTGACCGCAGGCTCGCCGGTAGCAGAAATTGCCGACATGCGACATATGCGGGCACGGGTATACATCCTGGACTATGCCATCGGCCGTGTTGCCCCTGGGCAGCCGGTAAAGCTTCTGCTCGATGGCGACTTCACCAGCATGAGCAGCCGCGTCCGCAGCCTGGAACCGGGCACCCATACGCTGCCGGATGTTCTTGAACCGGTGCGCAAGATTGATGCCGGCGCGCCGTTACCGTACTACGTGGCGAATGTGGAGTTGGAGAACAGCGGGAGCTTGCACGCCGGGACCGTGGGTACGGCCAAGATCGTCGTCCGAAGAGCAAGCCTTCTAGCCATTGTTTGGCAAGGCATAAGAGAGTTTGCTGAACGGAAGATCTGGTGACTGCGGAAGCGAGGGAACCGCTTAGGTGGCACCCTTAGCGGCCAAACAGGCTTTTCGCGAGGAGAATGCGGCTGACTGTGCGCTTGGACAAGGTCACATCGTCAGCTTTAAGGACCTGCTTCGGGGGTTGTGCCTCGGCGCTTCCTGAGGTGCCGGGTGTGGGGCGGACTGCGGTTTGCCCTGCCTCCGGATGCGGGGGAAGCGTGGCAGTGAGCGACTTCTTCCGAATGGTCATGCCTCTCCTTCCTCCCTAGGTCGGTAGCACCTTGCCTCAGTCTTCCGGGCATGTGCAGCAAGGAGCACCCATCTAGCAATGGATGCCCCACTGTGCAACATGTATCTGTTTGTGATTCCTTATTAGTCGGCCATAATCGAAGAGCGGCCCCCAATCGTGAAGCTCGGCGTCACCGCATCGGAACTGCCAACCTCGGTGGAGGGCTTGCCAGCCTTGTTGTTTTCCGTGGTGGTTTCGGTCTTCTTGTCGGACTTCGTGGGCAGCGTCTTCTTCTGGATAGACATGATGATCTCCATTGCGGGTGGATCGTTCTCTGGTGTTTATGAAGCCGGTGTAGTGAACTTCAAGCCACGTTGCTGATGTTCACAGTCCTTAGGGACGCACCATCATGCTTGGCGTCACAGCTTCGGAGCTGCCGACCTCGGTGGAGGGCTTGCCGACCTTCGTGTTTTCCGCAGCGGTTTCGATTTTCTTGTCCGACTTCGTGGGCAGGGTCTTTTTCTCGATAGCCATGATCATCTCCCTTGCGGTGGGTCTTTCCCAAGATTGACGAAGCCGCTGAGACAGGCTTCGAGCCACGTTGCTTCAGATCTGGAACCGCTCTTAGGAAACCGTAAAGCTGGGTGTCACAGCGTCCGAGCTGCCGACCTTGGTGGAGGGCTTGCCGGCCTTGGTGTTCTCCGTGGTGGTGGACTCGATCTTCTTGTCGGACTTCGTGGGCAGCGTCTTCTTCTGGATAGCCATGATCATCTCCCTTTGCGGTGGATCGTTCCCTGGGTTTACGAAGCCGATGCAGTGGACTTCGAGCCACGTTGCTCCAAGTTACAAGGTGCTTGTGTTGTGTACCGTGAAGCTGGGCGTCACAGCGTCCGAGCTGCCGACCTCGGTGGAGGGCTTGCCGGCTTTGGTGTTTTCGGTGGCGGTTTCCGTCTTCTTGTCCGACTTGGTGGGCAGGGTCTTCTTCTCGATAGCCATGATCGTCTCCTTGGAATCGTTTCTGCTGATCCTCAGATCAGCGATGCCAAGCTATAGTGCAAGAGCCGTGCCAAAGTCCCGTACTCACCAGAAAATCTTTTTCCTTCAAATTTGGCCCGAAACATCGATATCTTCCGCTGTCTGTCACAGGCATACACTCCGCCGGTCAAGCAGATCGGCGCCGGATGGGTCAACTTTTTACCCCTCAGGGGTGGAAATTTCACCAGGCGCAGCCAGTCCATGTTTGCGGCACATGTATTTCATCTTCTGCACCGGGATCTTCAGCAGGCTGGCGGCGCCGTTCTTGGTTCCGGCCCGGCGCAGCGCAGCCTGCAGATAGGCAATCTCGATCCGGCGGAGCTCGTCTTCCAGGTCCACGCCCTCTGAAGGCACCAGCATCTCGTCATGGTTCACCGTGCTGTTGAAGATCACGCGCTCCGGTAAATCTTCTACCGTGATCAGGTCGCCATCCACCATCAACGCCAGGCGTTGCGCCAGGTTCTCTAGCTCCCGCACATTGCCCGGCCAGCTGCTGGTCTCCAGTACATCCATCGCCTCAGAGGAGACCCGCTTCATCTGCAGGCCGTTCGCGCTGCAGTACAGCCGCAGGTAGTGGTCTATCAGCACGGGCACATCCCCGGTCCGCTCGCGCAGCGGTGGCAGCAGCACCGGGATGACCGAAATGCGGTAGTACAGGTCCTCGCGGAACTGACCCTTCTTGATCATGTCTTCGAGGTTGTCGTTGGTTGCCGTGATCAGCCGGAAGTCGATCGCCCGTGGCTGTTTGCCGCCAATGCGCTGCACCGAGCGCTCCTGCAGCACGCGCAGCAGCTTGCTTTGCAGCAGCAGCGGCAGCGACCCGATCTCATCCAGGAACAGCGTTCCGCCATCGGCCAGCTCAATCTGCCCCGGCCGCGTCGCATGCGCTCCTGTAAAGGAGCCCTTCTCATGCCCAAACAGCTCTGACTCCATCAATGTCTCGGGCAGGGCAGCACAGTTCACGCTCACAAAGGGTCCACGTGCGCGCGGACTTTCGGCCACAATCGCCCGCGCGGCCAATTCTTTGCCCGTGCCGCTTTCGCCGCGGACCATCACCGTGGTGTTGCTGGGAGCCACCCGCCGTAGCGCCTCGTACACGCGCCGCATCGGCTCACTGCCGCCGATCATGTCGCAGAACCCCACCCGGCCTTGCGGCTCCGACGAGCTGTGGTCCTGATCCCGTGTTTGAACCGACGCAGGTGATGCCATGAAGAAACCTCGAAGGGATCTAGACCGCCGGTAGGAACTGGTGCGCACGGTTGATCGGCACCGGCTCGCGAACAGCCTGTTGCGTCACCGAGAGCACCGTAATGTCGTCATCCTGCCCAAAAGCGCAAGCCGCCTTGGCAACCTGCTCGGCGCTGGGCCGCTCGCGCATCAATGCGGCAACGCGCTCGAAGCCATAAAGCTCTCCCTCACGGTTGCGCGCTTCCAGTACGCCGTCGGTGATCAGCGTCAACGTTTCACCCTCGCCCAGCTCAGCGCGCACCTCGTCATACTCCGCATCCGCCACCAGGCCCAGCGGCAGCGATGCCGGCACATCCCACTCCACGCCGTCGCGGAAGGGCGACAGGTGGCCCGCGTTGGCCAGCGTCGCCGTGCCGTCCGCGTCCAGCCGCAGCACCAGGCAGGTGGCAAAGCCGTCCTGCGTTCGGCCCAGCAGACGGCGATTCAGTCCGGCCAGGATCGCGGCGGGGCTGCGGGTCGCATCAGCCAGCGTGCGCAGTGTGCCGACGATGAGCGAAACGGTCATGGCGGCCTTCAGGCCCTTGCCGCTCACGTCGCCGACCACAATCAGTGTGCCCAGCGCGCCGGCAGCGGGCGAGTCCGGGTCGGGTGGAATCACTTGGAAGAAGTCGCCGCCGACCTCGGCCGCGGGCTTGTAGACGCTGCTCACGGCCAGGCCGGGGACAGACGGGATCTCCTCCGGGATGAGGATGTGCTGCACCTCCTGTGCGGAGCGCATCTCCCCTTCCAGGTGCGCCTGGCGGCGGCCCTCTGCAAGCTGTCGCCGCACCACCGTGACGGCCAGGGTGAGGATCAGCAGCCAGCTGAGCAGTGTGTTGATCCCGAACTTATACGTCCCTAGCTCCCATCCCCAACTCTCCATGCGAGGTGCGGTCGCTGGCCAGATCAGACTCATGAAATTCGAAACAGGATCCCAAGCTCCGTAGATGGCCGCAATCAGAGCCAACGGAACGAGCGATGAGGCCTTCTGGCGCACCAGCCCGAAGCCGACCAGGAATAGGGAAAAGAATCCCAGCGCCGTGTAGATCTCCGTTGTCACCAAGTCTGTGCGGACGATCCCCGGGCCGGCACCCTTCCAGAACCAAACGCAGGTGCAATCGATAAGCTGCGCCGCCAGATAGACGGCGATCACGATTCCTGTGATCACGCGCCACCGCCCGCTCGTGTGCAAGCCGAAGATCCAAAGCAGCGTCAACCAGAGCCCCACAGCGCCGGAGACCTGGTATAGCTGAATCAACATCTGGTCGGGAACGAACGACGTGCTTCGATTCGACAAGGTGGTAGCAACATTGATCACATTCGACAGCAGCAGGAGCGCCAGCCAGAGGTAGAGCCAATCCCCGCGTCGCCGCAGAAAAAGCAGAAGGCTGAGCAGTCCGCCGGCGCCGGTTAGGGCCGCAGCAAGAATGACGGGAAGCTGCCTTTGCTCCCGACGAAGGGGGGCGAACTGTACCTGCTGCTGTAACAGGGAGACTCGACCCAGGCGCGGTGCGCCATGCAGTCCTCCATCTGCTGGGTCGGTTGTCGCCGACGCAGGAGGCGCCCAGAACCGTAAGGCGAGGACCCCCGCCGCCCCGCTGCCGCTCAGCGGAAAGACAGCGTTCTGACCGGCCACGTACCAGACCGCATGCGGCGGCAGGCTGCCGGATTGGCCGATCCGCTGCCCGTTCCAGTACACCTCATACGCGCCGTCGGACTCGGGTATGAAAATGCCCAGCGGCTTGTCGCCCGCACCGATATCGAGTCGCTTGCGGTACCACGCGTAACCGGTATAGCCGGGATGTCCCTGCGCGCCCCACGGCTCATCGGCCGTGATGGCCTGCCAACCGGCGTCGTTGAAGGCCGGGTTCGCCCAGGCGAGATCGTCGCCGGTGTGGAACTGCCACGTGCCCGTGATGGGCACCGCACCCGGACCGGGATCAGGAGCCGTGAACGTCTGAGCCCCTGCCGGGAGCCAGCAAACAGAGAGGGCAACCAACCACAGCACGAAGCCGGAACACAGGCGGGGGAGTCCACGCTGACATCTGGCCCAGGGACCCAAGCAAAACAAGAAGCCGGGACTGCACATGCCGTGCAGACCTCCTAAAGGCGGGGTGTGAAACCTATCCGCAAGAAGAACGAATAACGCCAGCTTACGGCAAAGAGCCCGCAAGCTACCTAAACTTTTGCAGCGAGACGGGCTAGAGAACGAATGTCACCTCCAAAGGTCTCAGGCTCGCGGTGTTTGGGGGCGCTGGTATAGTTTTGCCATGCTTTCCAAAGCAGCGTTGCGTGTGCGCCAGCCTGGCGCGCGTGGGCCCGTGTTGTGTTTTCTCCTCTGTTTTCTGTGGGGACTTGCGTACCCAGCAGCCGCGCAACCAAACACCGGACCGGCAGTGCCCGCATCGCCTGGCACCGGCGGTCCCTTCAGCGCCGCCGGTATCGGCACCGGCACGCGACCCATCTCCGGGCTGTGGCAGTTCCACCTGGGCGACGATCCCGCGTGGGCGCAGCCGGGCTTCGACGACCACGCCTGGGAGCAGCTACCCGCCGATCAGCCCTGGGGCGATGTTGGCTATCCGGGCTACGCGGGCTTCGCCTGGTACCGGCGGCAGATCACGCTCGATCCCGTCGACAAGACGCCGCTGGCGCTGTTGCTGCCGCTGCTGGGCTCGGTAGCAGAGGTGTACTGGAACGGCGTGAAGGTCGGAGGCATCGGCACCCCGCCGCCGCACGCGCAATGGCCCCACAACCCGGAGCCGGTGGCCGTCCCCCTGCCCCCTACGCCCGGCGCACGCTCCGGTGAGCTGGCGAT
Source organism: Granulicella sp. (assembly GCA_965198515.1). Classification (GTDB taxonomy): domain Bacteria; phylum Acidobacteriota; class Terriglobia; order Terriglobales; family Acidobacteriaceae; genus Granulicella. The sequence goes on from CBDAPO010000006.1 coordinate 480,577, forward strand.
CCGGCTATGGGAGCACAGGCTGAGTTCCAACGACGAGCCGGATGCGGGCGGCTTTCAGGCAGCGCCGCTGCTTGGGTACGCTCCCCTGATCGGGAAGATGCCGGGGCAGTGGTGGGAGCATCTCCTGCGCGCCCGTGCTGCCGCGTACGCCTGCCACCTACTGGTGTTCTTCGTGGCGGTAGCTGCTTTGGTGCTTTGGACGAGATCCCGCTCCCAATGGGTTCTGCTTGCGGTCGGGCTTTATTGCCTCAATCCGATATCCGTTCTTTTCTATAACCTTCCCCTTAGCTTTCTGAGCGGAACGGCTGGCTATATCGTGGGGCTTTGCCTTAGCGAGGTAGGTAGCATCTTTCTGATCCTGCTGCTGGCTGACCTGCCCAGGCGTGCGGGGGTGAGGGGCGCTCAGTTCTGGTGGAAGGCTTGCATCATCATCTCCCTCATCGACCTTTCCAGTTGGCTGGCAAACGTAGCCGCGTGGTCTTTTCCCCTTCTCTTTCACTTTGGCGATGTGTACAGCAACTGGACCGGGTACGTCTACAGCTTCTTTGTTCCGGTGCTGCTCCTGGCATGCTTTTTGCTGAGTGAGTTGACGCTGCCCCGTTTTCTCTTTCTGTCTGCCGTCGGTGTTGATGAGTTGCTTCACGTCCTGAGTAACATCATCACAAGCGGCCCCACGAAGGTGGGATGGCTTTCTGCCCTGATGCAGCGTCCTGTGCTGCGAATCTACGGTTCGACTCTCTCCATCTTCACGGTTGACCGGCTCCTGGTTCTGCTCGCCATCGTGTACGCGGTCAGCGACCAGATCGGCCGACAGGTGGCTCGGCAACGCTTCGTCGATGCCGAGATGAAGGCCGCGCAGGAGATACAGCAGGTCCTCGTGCCCGCAGCCGCGGAGCGTCAGGCGCCGGGCTATGCCGTCTCTAGCGTGTACCGCCCGGCCAGCGAAGTGGGCGGCGACTTCTTCCAGATCATCCCGCTGCCGCAGAAAGACGGAACCCTCGCCACCTTAGTCGTCGCCGGCGACGTCAGCGGCAAGGGCCTGCGCGCGGCTATGACTGTGTCTCTGGTTGTCGGCACGCTGCGCACCCTGGCCGAGTACGACCCGACACCCGCTGCCGTGCTCGCCGGGTTGAACCGCCGCCTGCTCGGTCGCACCCAGGGCGGCTTTGTTACGTGTTGTGCGGTGCGCGTCGACGCCCACGGCCGCGCGACGATGGCCAACGCCGGTCACTGCCAGCCCTATCTCGACGGCCACGAGGTCGACCTGCCCAACGGCCTCCCGCTGGGCCTCGTCGAGGGTGCCGAGTATGAGGAGCTTGCGGTGGACGTCTCGCACGGCCAACAGCTCACCTTGCTGAGCGACGGGGTCGTCGAAGCCCGCAACCATCATGGCGAACTCTACGGCTTCGATCGCCTCAACCAACTCATGCAGCAGCGTCCCACCGCAGAACACGTCGCCGACACCGCCGTCGGCTTCGGCCAGGACGATGACATTACCGTGCTCACCGTGACACGGTTGGCAACAGCCTGAGCCAGACTCCTCAACTTGAATGTGACCACGACGCCTTGCGAAAAGGCTCCCACATACAACGTCAGTAACAAGGAAGGCGCACCGTGGTGCATCGGGTGCACTGCTGTTTCGCCAGTTTCACGTGAGATAGTGGAGAGAACTCTTCGGGCTTGCTGTTTGTGCAGGAACGCAGCTGCACAGGGGTTTACCTCACATGAACAACACCGTTGCAAGCATGGATCTGGAGGCTCGTCGCTTCAGTTTGTTGCGCATGCTGGAGCCCGGGGTGCTGTCTGCGCCCTACGAGCACTATCACGCAGTTCGTGCGCACGATCCCGTCTATTGGGACCGCTTCATGCACGCGTGGGTCGTCACCAGCTATAAGGAAGTCTCCACGGTCTTGCTGCAGTATTCTGCCGAGCGCACACCCGACCCGGCGTACCTGGAAGAGCTCGAACTTCCGTTCATGAAGCCTTTTGCGGAAGTGATGCTGCAGCAAATGATGTTCATGGACGGCGCCAATCACAGCCGCCTGCGAAGCCTGTGCGCCGCCGCTTTCACGCCACGCCGCATCCAGTGCCTGCGCGATTCCATCACGAGCACGGCCAATCGCTTGCTCGACAAAGTTCTGCCCGTAGGGTCCATGGACCTGGTCGCGGATTTCGCGAGTCCCCTGCCGGCGCTGGTCACTGCCCAGCTTCTGGGCATTCCAGAAGAGCACTCCGGCAAGTTACACCATTGGGTGTTGGACATTGCCGAAGTGCCGAAGCAGGCCGGGTACGGAGCATCATCTTGCTGTCGCTGTGCAGAACGAGTACGCCACCCATCGGCTCTCTTGGGTAGAACACGAACTGCGTGTTCAGGATTTTCTGAAGAAGTCTTGAAGACTCAAACTTTCGTTCGTTACTTCTGATTCATAGATTGTGACGAAAGCACGATTGTTCCCTGGCGCCGCGAACGACACAATGGAAACACTCTTAGCGGAAGAGCCTCGGAGGCTGCCATGTTTCAGGAGCCTCACATTGAACAACACTTCGATCTCCTGATTCGCCCGGAACCCGGTGCGAAATTCATGGTCTCGCTGTGGGCTGTTCGCGGCATTGGCATCAGTGAACCTGTACTGGCTGCACCGCCTGCGAGCTGGTTGACGTATTCGCGCCTGCTTGAGCAAGTCCGCATTTTGGATGCCCGTGTGCTGGGCTAGGCTGTTGTGTCCAAAATTCTCGCGATGAGCCCTACGGAGCCCATCTTTCTTGGGGGCTTTTGCATCGGGGGCATCCTTGCGTATGAGATCGCGCAACAGCTCAAACACCTCAACGTAGACGTCGCCATGCTGGTCCTGCTGGACACCCCAAACCCGAAGTACTTCAACAACGGCGACCCCCCCAGGGTCTCGATTCGACGTGCGCAGTACGTGCTGAAACGTGCGGCGCGCATTGGAGCCCGTGTCACGCTTCTGAAGGCACGGGAGCGCTTCTCCAAGCGTTTCCAAAGCCTGACGACGGTGATTGGCGAAGCCGGTGAAGTCGATCTGGTCCAGCAGGAAGTGGAACGCGCAGCGACCGCTTACCACGCGCTGCCGTACGACGGTCGCGCATTGCTGGTTCTTGCCGCGGATCACTCCCCGGATCTTGAGTTTGAGGCCGGCTGGCGTGATCTCATTCCCGGAACGCTGGATGTGGAGTACGTGAATCACCATCACACAGAGCTGATGAAGGCGAGCAACGTGCGAAGCGTCGCGACCTCGATCAGTCCACACCTCGGAGAACTGGTTGCTCACGGCAACTAGTCGCGAAGACCAGGACTGGCGCGTCTTCCAGGCGCAGCCGTTACCCATCACGCCAACGATGATTTGCCTTGGCCCAAAAGGGTGAAGGGGCCCTGTCCTGGAGACGAGCCCCTACACGCAAGATCAACGATCTAGTTTGTAGAAGCCGCTGTGTGCAGCAGTTCCGGCGCAACCTGTTGCAGTTCCTGTTGCAACGCGCGCGCAAAGAACTGCGACGCCATGGGCACAGATGGTGGCCGCACATGGGCGTAGTAGATGTCGGCGGCGAAGTACGACGGGGGCAGCAACGCAGGCGGCTTGGCGCCGAGGTCAGCAAACGAGCGGCTGCGCATGGCGCCGCTGTTCGTGCACGCCGGCACGGGAGCGAGATACACCACGACCTTGGTGCCATCGGCCGCATACTTGCGACGCAACTCCTCCACAGAGCTGTCACCATGCTGGTCCAGCAGGGATCGCGGTATGCGGCAGAGATCCGTGAGCGGACCGAAGGTCGCGATATAGGGGGCGTGCCCCAGGGCAGTCGCAATATCGTGCGTGCGGTCCTTGTGGTGCAGGATGGCGGACACCATCTTTGGCCCAAAGGTCGCGTACAAGCGCAGCGGAAACTCTGCCATCTCCAACGGATGATGGAGCGTGAACTGCGCCACCTCACCCCAGGTTGCATGGCGCATCATCATCTCTTCGCCTTCAAACAGCCGGCCCTTGGAGACATGCTGGAAGTCGAGATTCCACGCAGAGAAATACAGCACAATGAGCTTGGGCTTTTGGTGATGCGCCAGGTAAGAGCGCAGCGGCGAATCCCCGATGACGGGCAGACTGCCTACGGTGCTGGGCAGCACCACAGAATGTATGCCAAGTTCCGCGTTGATGATTCTTGGATCGATACCAAGAAACGCGCTGGAGTCGCCGAAGATGACGACATCACCATCCGGCGTTCCGGGTGCGTACGGAAACTCTAACTCCGGTCCCCATTGGGTTTCGCCCCACTGCTCATACGAGCGTGAGCACACCAGGGGGAACGCAGAGACAAAGCCAATCAGCGGAAGAATGCACGCCAACAGGAAATAGCGAAGGTACGTCCGTCCAGGACCTTTGGAGGCGGAACCATGAAGGCCATCGACCTCAGGAGGAGAAATCTGTTGTGCGCTGGCCATAGTCATTCGTTCCTTTCCCATCTCGTGTTGCGGGCGTACGCGTTATGCGAACGATCTCCTCAGAACTGGAAGTACAGGAACGTTGTGGGGATTTCCATCTTCACAAGCACAGCAAAGATCAGAGCGCCCATCAGGAAACCCAAAACAGGCGTGGGTCGCCAGAACCACTGGAGGCGGCCTACCTCACGGTCAGACGGTGCAAGCTCAATCGCAGGTTTGAATTTCGCCAGAATCTGCTGCGTGTTGGGCAGGGCCCACACGATGAAGAAGCCGGCTGCCAACGGAAGAAACGCCGCCGTAGAGGGATGAAAGAGCAGGTCCGGCGGCAGCGGCACAAGCCCGCGATGCCTTCCGAACATGCCGCCCAACATCGTGAGCGCGACGCCCGTGTCTTGCGCGCGGAAGAAGATCTGCGCCAGCACGACCGCTGCAAACGTCAGCAACACACTGCCCACGTGTGTCGCTGCTTTGGCGATTGGCGATGCCTCAGGGCTCTGCTTTCCGCCACGAAACACACGCCACGCATGATTGGTCGTGAGATATGCCGCATGCAACAGACCAAAGATGATGAACTGCAGACCGGCCCCGTGCCAGATGCCCGCGATGAACAAGGCGACCACGGTAGGAAAGCCGATCATCATCGCGAAACCTGAAGGCGTCGCCATCGCTTTCCGCGAGATTTTCATCCCGCGTTGCGCGCGTTGCCGGCTAACCCAGATGGCGATCGGGTTATACAGGTACACGTTGATGTAGCGCGTCAGCGTCATGTGCCAACGCTGCCAGAAATCGATGATGTTGGAGCTCTTGTAGGGCGAAGCGAAGTTCAACGGGAAGTCGATTGAGAACATGCGCGCCAGCCCGTTCGCCATATCCGAATAGCCGGAAAAATCGAAATAAAGCTGCAATGCGTAGGACAGAACGCAAACCCAGGCGCCCTTGGCGGAGATGTGCCACCATGCGTTGAAACCACCATCGGCGTTCTGCGCGAAGCGATCTGCCAGCAGGACCTTCTTGCACAGCCCCATCACAAACCACGTGAAGCCGACGCCGAGATCCTCCAGCTTCAACCGGTAGTCACGGTCCTGCTGAAACTGCGGCATGATCTCCGCATGATGCAAAATTGGCCCCGCGATGAGGTGCGGGAAAAAGGTGGCAAACAGCGTATAGCTGCCAAGGTCCTGCTGCACCGCGCCACCCTGCTGCAAATCGACCAGGTAAGCGATCTGCGTGAAGGTGAAGAAGGAGATGCCCAGCGGCAACACAATGTCCTGCCAGTGGTGCTGGGAATGCAGATGGGTTGTGCCAAAGTTCAGCAGCGGGATCAGGTACTTGTAGTAGCAAAGCGCGCCCAGGTTGGCCGCGATGGCAAACACAAGAATGACCCGCGTACTGATGTTGTTCAGGATGCGCCGGCTGATCAGCGCGCCCATCACATAGTTGAACAGGATGGACGCGCACAGCACGATCAGGTACGCCGGCCGCCAATACGCGTAGAACGCCAGGGAGGCAAATGCAAGCCAAAGAACCACGGCGCGCCGATGCCAGTACGCCGCGATCTGATACCCGATCAGAACGAGTGGTAGAAACCCAAAAAGGAAAATATATGAGTTAAATAGCATGCGGCGCGCCCTTAGCGCGATAGGTCCCCAAGAGTGAATCGTTCAGAATCGGTGGCCGTCGTTCGTGGTCCGGCAGCTTCCGTGCAAGATACAGTGTTCAACTACGCCGGCTGTGCAGCACCGGTCTTTGCGTTCAGCTTCTGTTCGATCAGGCTCACCAGGTTGCCGACGTTGTGCAGTGACTCAACCTCGATCGTCTTGAACTTGATCTTCATGCGAACTTCAATGGCGACGATCAGGTTGACGTGGTTCGCCGAGTCCCAATCGTGGATGTCCGCCGCAGTCGTTTCCGGAGTCAACTCGATCGTGTCGTCATCAAACACGTCCTGAAAGATCTCCGTTAGCTGCCGATAGATGCTGGCTGTGTCCATGCTTCTCCTTTCAAAACTTTCATATGCGTTGTGCGCGGCGTAAAGCTCGCCAGCGGCAGTTCCCAACGCGTGATGCCGTCGCCTTCACTTTCCAAAAGCGTGAAGCCGAGCTGCTTGTAGTGCTCGCGGACCATGCCGTTCTTTGCCGTAGGCCGGTACTCGCCCACCACGCGCGTGCAGCCCATCTCTTCGGCGCGCTCCACTACCAGGTTCAGCGTCGCTTCTTCCACCCCGCGGCCCAACACGCGGCAGCTCATCAACCAAGTATCCAGCTCCAGCGTGGAGCCTTTGCGATAGCCCACAACCAGCCCGATCACGCCGTTATCGCCATGCACATCGGTGAGGCGCAACTGCAACGTCGCCGCGCTGTCGTCCTGCATCATGCCGAGCACATCAGCCTCGGTGTAGCGCTTGGTCGTCAGGTTGAACTGGTTGGTCTTGTTCATCAACTGCGCAATGCGCTTCAGGCCCGCCATATCGAAGCCGTTGGCATACAGCTCCATCTGCAGGCCATCAAGGAAGGCCCCAATGTCCGTAGACGACGCGCGGGCAGCCTCACGTTGCGCATTCGCACGGTACAGCTCGGTGCGCTCACGATCTTCTGCGGTCAGGTCCACGGCCTCGAAGTAGCCGGCATCGGCCACGGTGCGCGGGTACTCGGCCGGATCTTCCGGCAACTCGGGCACGGCCACCATCGGCAGCTCCGAACGCACCAGGCGCCGTTCCGCCGGGTTGTCATCCACGAACACCAGCGAGTCGAGCCCGATGTTCAGCCGCTCTGCGATGGAGCGAATGTTGGTCGCCTTGTCCGTCCAGTTCGCCACGTAGCACGCGATGTCCGCGCGCCGCAGCACCATGTCCGGATGTTTCTCAAACGGCTCCAGGGCGTTGGCTTCATCGTTCTTGGAGCACACGGCAAGGATCACGCCTCGTTCGCTCAACTGCTTGGCATAGCGCTGAAACGCAACGAACGCCTCACCGCCAGGGCTGCCCTGGCCCAGCACAATGCCCTCCAACCCGTCGTCGCCAATTACGCCGCCCCACAACGTGTTGTCCAGATCAAGCACCAGGCACTTCGCGCTGCGTCCCCAGAGCGCCGCGATCAGACGCCCGATCTGGTCGCCATAGATTACTGAGGCGCGCGGATGAACTTCCTGCTTGGCCTGGTACCACAGCGACGCGTCAAACCAGTTCGCGAGCCCATCTTCAGCCGCCCACGTATCCACGCTCAGCAGCTGTACGCCTTCGGCGGCCGCCTCGGTGCGCAGCGCCTGGTTGATCTGCGCGACAACGGTTGCGGGCGAGGTAGGCAGCCGGTTCTCGTTGTTGCCCATCAGCATGGGAAAGCGCGGCAAAAGTGTCTGCTGAATCACCGCACGCGCGCCGACCGAAGCCTTGGCCAGTTGCCAGCACTGCCGCAGGTTTGCTATCGCCGCATCGGGACCGGCATTCTCGCTGCCGGCAAGGTGCTGTGCGTCAAAGGAGAAACACACCACATCCGGCTTGAATTGATATAACCCCGATTGCGGATTCGCGAGCTCCTGCCGGTATAGCCCATAGGGCCCAACATAGATGTCCAACAGGAAGCCGCGGCGAAGACCGCCCAGCCGAATTGACGGCAGCAGATGGCTCAGCGTAGAAGAGCCTAGAAGCGCGAGCTTAATCACGGGCAGCGAAGGCTTGGTTTCCGCCTTGGCCAGTACCTTTTGCACGGCCTTGTCCAGCTTGGACGCACGTACAAAATCCATGCGACTGTTGGCCAGGCGCTGCAATAGCGTAAGCGCCTGCTCGGTCGGCCCTTGTCGTGCTGCTTCGAGGAGACCAGACCAGCCCGGAAGTTCAGGCAGCCACATTAAGTCAATAGACATCGGGAAAAAACTCCGCTCTGCTGAATTCTGTGGCAGCCGTACAGCTCACACAGGGGCAGGCGCGCTTCAATTTCACGCGATCGGAAGCTCACCCAAAAGTGGTACGCTACCGATCATAGCAGGTCGTGGCGCCCGTTTTCCTGTGCTCGACGGTCCGTTGTCCGCACGTTCACAATGCAGATCGTCGGCGCTACCGCATTCGGAGGCTTCTTATCCATGACCACGCAGTCCGCCGGCATCGGCGCCTCTGCCCTGGCCCACGCTGTCAACCGACCGTCGCCGCAGTACATCGCTCCCGAGCCGTTCTCGTCTTCAGCTAACACGTCGCGTGCGCCGGGCAAGCTTTCCGCGTGGGACTTTGCCGGTATGCTTGCCGGTTTTCTGCTGACGATCGCCATCACGATCGTCAACTCGCACGGACGCGTCTTCTGGGAAGACGAGATGCTGGGTTGGCTTCTGCTCACCGACCCCTCATGGCATCACATGATCCACGCCTGGAACGTCGGCGCGGATGGTGGCGGCTTCTCGTTTTATCTGCTGGGGCGCGCCTGGTTTGCGCTCTTCGGCAGCTCGCACCTGGCATTCCGCCTCTTCTCGTCCACATGTTTCGGCGTCGCCTTTGTGGCCACGTGGGGCGCCCTGCGGCGCAACTATCCCACGTGGATCGTCGCCTTTGCGACCTTCAACACCATCTTTTTCAGCCCGCCACTCACAACACATTTCCTTGAAGGCCGCTTCTACGGCTTGCTGGTGATGACCACGGCACTGGCGATGTGGCTGGCCCTCAAATTGGACGACACACCGGACCCCACGCCCGCCCGTTTCTACGTTGCAGCCTTTCTCATCCACGGCCTGCTGACAACGAGTCATCTGCTCGGCGTAATCTACAGTGCATTTCTTGTGGCGGCCATCGTCGTCCTGGATCGCATGCGCGGCCGTTGGCGGCTGGGACTCTACGTCACCATGGCTGCGTCGTGGCTGTTGCTGCTCCCGGAAAAGACTTCCATCATTGCCGCCGGGCGCGTCGGCAAACCGCACTTCTGGACCAAACCACCCAAGCTGGCCGACATTGTCGGCGCGTACAGCGGCTTCAGTCACGAGATCCTGTTCGTTCTCCTGTTCCTCGCGGTAACAACGTTGCTGGTGCTGCGGCGCGCTCCGGGCGGGGTTGGCACGGGCCTACGCGACAGCTTTCGCCGTCGACGCGCTGTTTACCTCGTCACATTCTGCCTTCTGCTGGTGCCCATTGCTTTCCTTGCGGAAGGCTTGCTGGGGACATGGCTCTTTACGGATCGCTACCTGCAGCCCATTGCGGTCGGCATTGCCTTCGTCACTGCCGAACTTTGCATGCTCATCGCCGAACGCCTCGAATCGCCGCTTGGGTCGCGCATGCCACCAGCGCTGATCACCGCCGTGCGCGGCACCTTCTTCCTCGTGTTCGGTGCGCTCATCCTGGTCTGGGTCTTTCATCACACGGCGCAACAAACACCATCACCGCCCGACTTCACCGACGCGCTCACCGCGCACATGCCACACAACCTGCCGGTCGTTGCGGAAGATGCCTTTACCTTCACCGAGCTGATGGATCGCCAGGCGCACTCCGGTGTGGACTACAGGTTTGTGCTGGACTGGCCCTGGGCCATTGCGCCGGGATCGCCCCACTTCGAGGTGACCCAATATCACCTCATGGAAAACTGGCAGCGTGCCGGCTATTTCGCAGATCGCATCGAGAACGTCGACACGTTTCTGAAGAACAACCCACGTTTTCTGCTCATCCACGACGCCGGCATCCATACGTCTCCCAATGACGAAATCGTCATCGGCAATCCGCTGCAAGAGCGCCTGGCCCACAACCCGGAGTACGAGTTTCGCAAGGTGTTCGCACTCGACCGCGTCTACCATGACGGCGTTCGCGACACCGTGTGGCTGGCCTGCCGAGGCGGTTGCGGTGCGCAGCCCAGCCCCATCCAGGGCTCAAGCTATTGCGTTCGCTACGCGCCCGGCAAAGTCTGCTGCAATGACCAACCCTGCATGCATGAGCTTCCGCGCGCGGTGCAGAAGGCGATCGAGTAAGCCTTACAGAACTGAGCAGCGCGAAGGTTGTAGTCTCCTTCGCGCTGCAACCTCACTGGTAACGCTGCTGATGCCACGCCCACGCATCGCGCAGGATGACGTCCAACTCCGCACGCTTCGGTGTCCAGCCAAGCACACGTTTTGCCTCATCAGAAGCAGCCACCAGGCGAGCCGGGTCGCCCGGCCGCCGCGGCTTCAGCTCCGCCGGGATCGCATGCCCTGTCACCTTGCGCGCTGCGTCGATCACTTCCTTTACGGAGAATCCAGCGCCATTGCCCAGGTTCAGGATCAACCGTGAGTTCTCGTTGAGCGCGTTGAACGCCAGCATGTGCGCGTCCGCGAGGTCCGCCACGTGGATGTAGTCGCGGATGCAGGTCCCATCCGGGGTCGGGTAGTCGTCCCCGAAGATGAGGATCTTTTCACGACGGCCAAGGGCCACATCCAGGATCAACGGAATGATGTGTGTTTCCGGCTCGTGCGCTTCACCACGCCCCGGGATGGCCCCTGCCACGTTGAAGTAGCGTAGCGACGCATAGCGCAGGCCGTGGATGCGGTTCAGCCACGTCAGCATCTGCTCCACCAGCAGCTTGCTCTCGCCATACGCATTGGTCGGCTGCAGAGCAGCATTTTCGGGGATGGGCACAAACGCGGGCTCGCCATACACCGCAGCCGTGGAGCTGAAGACCAGCTTCTTCACTCCGGCCGCGTGCATGGCCTCCAACAGCGACAACGTGGCGGCCGTGTTGTTGCGGAAGTAGATCTCAGGCTTCTGCATGGACTCGCCGGCCTCAATCAGCGCGGCAAAGTGCAGCACACCCTCCGGCTGCTTGTCGCGCAGAATCGCTTCCACGCGCTCGCGCTCCGCAAGGTCCACCTGGATGAACTCGGCACCTTGCGGCACATACTTGCGCTCAGCGTGAACGAGGCTGTCAAGGATGACGACCTCGTGCCCGGCCTGCATCAACTGCGTAGCCACCGTCCCGCCGATGTACCCTGCCCCACCTGTCACTACAACCTTCATCTCGACTCCTCACGTTCTCTTTCGTTCACTCGACCCGGGCCCAGACAGACGATGCATGCTGCGCGCCCTGGGCTGTGCCGTCGGACGATGCAACCTCAGCCCTTGCTCAATGCTTGCCGCAGGGTCTCAGCAGCCAGCTCGGGCGTAATGTCCCGTTGCGGCGAGCCCAGCAGTTCAAACCCCACCATAAACTTGCGCACCGTTGCAGACCGTAACAACGGCGGATAGAAGTGCGCGTGCAGCGTCCACTCCGGATGCTGCTCTCCGTCAAACGGCGCCGGATGAAAGCCCATCGAGTACGGAAATGGCGTGTCAAACACACGGTTGTAGCCACGCGTCACCGTACTCAGCATGTGCGCCAGCCCCGCACGTTGCGCCTGTGTCTGCGCGGCCATGGTGGCCACTGATTCGCGCGGCAACAACATCAACTCGAACGGCCACACCGCCCAGAACGGCACCAGGGCCACCCACGCATCGTTCCCGGCAACAATGCGCTCGCCTTGCGCCAGCTCCACTTCGAGGTACGCCGGCAGCAACGCGCGGCCGTGCTCCTGCAGGTAGCTGCGCTGTGCCGCGAGTTCCAGCGCCGGCTCGTCCGGGATGTGTTGCGTCGCCCAAATCTGCCCATGCGGATGCGGATTACTCGCACCCATCATCGCGCCGCGGTTTTCAAAGATCTGCACGTATTGCATGCCGTCGTGCGCACCCAGTTCGGTCTCCTGCTCCGCCCACAGGTCCACAACGTGCTCAATCGCGCTGACGTCCATGGTCGCCAGCGTCAGGTCATGCCGCGGATCAAAGCACAACACACGGCACAGGCCACGCTCCGTTTCGGCGCGCAGCAGGCCCGCATCCTGCACGTCCATGCTGGCCGCAGGCACATCGTTCTTCAGCGCCGCAAAGTCGTTGTCAAACACATACGTCGACGTGTACTTCGGCGTATGCGCCCCACCGGCACGCTCGTTGCCCGGGCATAGGTAGCACGTGGGATCATACTGCAACGCCGCTGGTGCCGCGGGTGTCTCTGTCTGTCCCTGCCATGGCCGCTGGGTACGGTGCGGGGAAACCACAATCCACGACCCGCGCAACGGGTTCCAGCGACGCTGCGGTGCTTCACGAAAGACCTTCTCAAGCTCTGCCATTAGCACCTCACCGCGCTGCCTTTTGCGCGCGTCGTAACGCCCCATCCACCGGGACACACACAAACGCTTCTGCGTCGATCGCATACCGCGTCAGGTAGGCCGCCCGCAGCCGCTCCGTGAACTGCGCCACCGCATCCTTGTCCACCAGGTTCACCGTGCACCCGCCAAAGCCGCCGCCGGTAAGACGCGCGCCATAACATCCAGGCAAATCAGCTGCGGTATCTACTAAAAAGTCCACTTCCGCCACGGAGCACTCAAAGTCGTCGCGCTCACTGGCATGGGCCAGCAACATTAGCTCTCCGGCCTTCTGCGCGTCGCCCGCTTCCAACGCCTCGCGCATCAGCCGAACCCGCGCATTTTCCGTGATGATGTGCCGGCAACGTTTAAACGCTTGCACCGAGATCTGCGACTTCACCGCGTCGAGATCGCTCTCCTTCGCGTCGCCCAGATCCTGCAGGGCAGGGTTTGCCTTCACCACCGCGGCCTGGCCTTCCTCCACCTGTTTGCGGCGCTTGCCATACTCACCGCCGCCGATGGAGTGCTTGACCATGGAGTTGCACACCACGATCGCTGCATCCGCCAGTCCACCGCGATTCATCGGTACCGCTTCATGTTCCAGCGTGCGCGTGTTCAGCAGCAGCGCACAGCCTTCTTCCGCCAGCACAATCACCGTCTGGTCCATGATGCCCGAGGGCGCACCGACGAAGTTGTTCTCGGCCCGCTGGCACAACAGCGCAATCTCCTCCGGCGGCAACTCCTCACCCATGTAGCCCAGCAGCGCAAACGCGGTGGCTACCTCCACGCTCGCCGACGAACTCAACCCACTGCCCAGCGGCACATCGCCGCGCAGGCGCAAAGAGAACGGCGGTGGTTGCAGGCCCTTGCGCTCCAACTCGCGCAGAACGCCCACGGGATAGTCGCTCCAGTCCTTTGCCGGCCCGCGGCGGTCCTCCGGCGACTCGACGTGCTCGCCGGTAAACCGCTCGCTTTGGAAGCGGTAGTTGCCATCTGCCGAGGGCTCAATGGTGGCTTGCGTGTAGAACGGAATTGCCAACGGCAACACCAGGCCGCCGGTGTAGTCGGTATGTTCGCCAATCAGGTTTACCCGCGCGGGTGCAACGGCAATGCGCGGTTCTGGCTGCCCCATAAGCTTCTCCTCGAAGCGCTTCGCTGCTTCGCGCCAGCCACCCGTAGCGAAGCCTGTCTTGCACTAGATGCGTTCGGCAGGTCTGCGGGATACCGGCCAAAGCAGGATCCCGCGCCGTGCCACCTTCGAGTCTCGCACAACGGTCTTGCCCCGCTCACACCCGCAGGTTGCGCATGTACTCCGCATCGATCCGCAAAGCCTCAAACGGCGGCATGTCAAAGCTTTCCTGCTCCACAAACGCGTGCCGGATATGCGCGCCTTTCGCAGCCTCAAAGATCTTCCGGAAGTTCACCGTACCCTGGCCCAGTTCGGCTGCCGGCGGCGGGTCCACTACGGTCGCGGGCTTCGTAGTCGCCTTGAAGTCCTTGATGTGCAGCATCGAAATCCGGTTCGGGTACTTGTGCAGGTAGGCCACCGGATCGCCACCGCCCACCGTCACCCAGCCGCAGTCCATCTCAAAGGTCACCAGTGCGGGGTCGGTCAGCCGGATCATCTCGTCAAAGGGCACAACACCATCCTTGGGCGCAAACTCCATAGTGTGGTTGTGATAGCCGAACTGCAGGCCCGCAGCCTTCGCCTTGCGGCCCCACTCGTTGAAGCGGTCCGCATTGAAACGGTAATCCTCCATCGTGAAGCCTTCCACCTGGCCACGAAAGCTCTTGTCTTGCAGCCGCGAGGGATCCTTGATGCCGGGAAACGAGCAGATCAGGTACCCGAGGCCTAACGCTTTGCAGAAGCCTAACGTCTCGTCAAAGCCCTTGTTCAGGTCGTTGAAGGAGTAGTGCGCACTGACCAGCGACAAGCCGGCTGTCCGCATGGCGGCCTTCACCTCGTCCGGCGAATGGCCGTAAAAGCCCGCCGCTTCCACCTCCTTGTATCCAATCGCCGCAAGCTGCTTCAGGGTCCCGGGATAGTCCTTTTGCAACTGCTCCCGCACCGAGTACAGCTGCAATCCCAGTGGCAGGCCCAACGGAGTCGCAAACGCCCGGCCACCGCGCGCCGCATACGCACCAACGGCCAAAGCGGCCGATCCCAAACCCAGAAACCGCCGCCGATCCAAACCCGCAACCTTCATTCGCTTCCCCTCACTCTTCATTTTTCTTGATCCTTAACGCAGCACTCAAATCCACCACGGCTCAGCAGGCGGCTCCTGCACAACCACCCGTGACAACATCGCCAGTGCTGCCGACAGCCCTTCATGAATCGACAGCAGCGCATCTTCATGCTCAATGCTCAGCACGCCATCGTAGCCCACCAGCCGCAGCGCGCTCACAATCGCCTTCCACTCGGCCTCGCCATGGCCCCAGCCCACGCTGCGGAACAGCCAGGAGCGCTCCGCCATCTGCGCATAGCTCTTGGTGTCCAGCACACCGTTGCGCCCGCAGTTGGTCGCATCCAGCGCGACATCCTTCGCGTGGAAATGAAAGATCGCCTCGCCAAGCACCCGAATCGCTGCAGGGATGTCCACACCCTGCCACCACATGTGGCTCGGATCGAGGTTGATGCCAATGTGCTCTCCTGCCGCTGCGCGTAGCGTCAACATCGTTTCAACGTTGTACACGCAGAAGCCCGGGTGCGCCTCCAACGCCAGCCGCACACCGGCATCGCCGGCTACCTGGTTCAACGCACGCCAGTACGGCACCAGCCGCTCGGCCCATTGCCACGCAAGCGCTTCGGCAAACTCCGGCGGCCACGCGGCGGTGATCCAGTTCGGCGTGCGATCCTCCGGCCCGCCCCCGGGGCAACCTGAAAACGTCACCACGGTGCGTACACCCAGTTTCTCTGCCAGTTGAATGGTCTGCCGCAACGTCGTGTCGTCGCGTTGCGCAATCGCCGGCTGCGGATGCACCGGGTTGTTGTGGCAGCTCAGCGCACTGATCTCCAACCCTGCATCGGCCAGCTTGGCACGGAACTCCTCACGCCGCGCACTGCTGCCCAGCAGGCCCGCAACGTCTACGTGCGACGCACCCGGCCAGCCGCCCGTGCCAAGTTCAAGGCTCTGCACCGCGGGATAGCGCTTCAACTCGCGCAGCAGTTCGTCCAGACTTAACTTCCCGAACACCGGCGTAAATAAACCAATCTTCATGCACCCAACCTCAACAGCCTTGAACCTACGCTGCCTCGCTGACTCGTCATAACGGAGCCTCCGCCGCAAACTGCTCCGCACCCGCCGCCGTATCCACGACGCGCACATCCTCGCGATCCCGGAAGAGCAGCGCAAAGAAGACCAACGCCACAAGCGAAGCGCCTGCCGCGATCAGCCAGATCGGCGTCCACGCATGTCCCGGCGCGCCAAAAGCGGCGGGCATTGCGTAGTGCTCCACCACGGCGCCTGAGGCCCACGAGCCCACAAACATCCCCACGCCATAGGTGATGAACGTGATTAAGCCCTGCGCGGCTGCACGCAACGCTGCCGACGCTTTCCGGTCGATGTAGATTTGCCCCGTAACAAAGAAGAAGTCATAGCAGATGCCATGGAGCAGGATGCCGATCCACAGCATCCACACGCGACCGCCCACACCGCCATACGCAAACAGGGCATACCGCACCACCCACGCCGTCATGCCCGCGATCAGCATGCCTTTCACGCCAAGGCGGCGAAAGAACCACGGAATCAGCAGCATGCAGCCAAGCTCACTGAACTGCCCACCCGTCATCTTGCCCGCGGCGTTGCGCACACCGGCCTCGTTCAGAAAAAGGTTGGTGAACGCGTAATAGAACTGCAGCGGAATGCAGATCAAAAACGATGCCAGGGCAAATACCGCAACCGGGCGCTCTCGCAGGATGCTTACCGCTTCGCGCGGAAACAGCCCGCCGCGACTCACTGCACCGAGCTCGCGCGCCAACGGTGGCGTGGCCGGCAGCGTAAAGCAGTACAACGCCATCACCACTGAAACCGCCGCTGCGATCTCCATTGGATGCTGCGTGCTTTCCAGCCCCAACGAGCCGACAAGCAACCCCGCCACAATCCAGCCCGCCGTGCCCAGCACGCGGATCGGACCAAACTCAAGCTTCGGGTCGCGCATCTGCCGGAATGCCAGCGAGTTGGTCAGCGCCAATGTAGGCATGTACAGCAGCGCATACACCAGCAACAGCCCATACACGCCTGCAAACGCCCGCTGCTGCGACGCAAAGAACAACACCACGGCGCCAAGCCCATGCAGCGCCGCTAACACCACGCGCGTGTCGAAGAAGCGATCCGCGACAAGCCCCACAAAGAACGGCGCCACCATCGCACCCACGGCGGTTGTGCCCGCAGCCAGGCCGATCTGCGAGCCGGAAAGATGCAGACCGCGCTCCAGGTACGTGCTCAGCGTGACGTACCACGCGCCCCAGATGAAGTACTCCAAAAACATCATTGCGGCCAGGCGCGACCGCATCCCCAGGCCTCCCGGGTTCACGCTGTTTTTACTCACAGGACCTCCGTCCAAACCGCACCGGCCTTTGCGCTGCGCACCATGGCGTCCACCACGGCCACCACATGCGCGGCGTCGGCAAACGTACACACCGTCGCTGCAGGCATTGATGCCGCACCGGCCCGCACCCACGCATACGCCTCTGCGATCACGTTGCGGAACGCATCCGCCCAACTCTCCTGGTGCCCGCCCGGCAGATGCGCATACGTCCGCGCCTCCGGCCGGAGCAGCGCCGGATCCTTCGCCAGAACAGCGTTCGCGCCATCGTGGTGCCCACACCACAGCTCGTTCTGCTGCTCCTGCACCCACGCCAGCGAGCCCTTGCGGCCGTTCACTTCCAGCCGTAGATCGTTCTTATGCCCCGGCAACACCTGCCCCACACACATCGACCCGAGCACCCCGTTTCTGAATCGCAACGTCACAACCGCGAGATCCTCACCGGTCACCAATACCGGCTCCAGATCGCCTTCACCCACGCCGGCAAACGCCTGCGCCGACCCGCCGCTGCGATACCGCGTCCCCACGACCGTCTGCATCTCCGCCAGCACCGCAACCACCCTGGCTCCGGTCACAAACTCCGCCAGATCGGTCCAGTGCGATCCAATGTCGGCCAGCGCCGAACTCTCGCCACCCTTGGCCGGATCGCTTCTCCACGAGTACACCCGGTCATCGGTCAGCCAGTCCTGCAGATACCGCCCGTGCACAAAGCTCAGGCTTCCCAGGTCGCCCGCAGTGATGCGCGCGCGCATCTCGGCGACGAGCGGGTTGCCGCGATAGTTGAACGTCACCGCATTCACCACGCCCGCAGCACGCGCCGCGGCGGCAAGCTCGTTTGCATCCTCAACCGTGGTCGCCAGCGGCTTGTCGGAGATCACATGCTTGCCCGCCTTCAGCGCCGCCATGCTTACCGGTAGGTGCATGTAGTTGGGTGTCGTGTTGTGCACCACCTGCACTGCCGAATCGGCGATAAGCTCTTCGTAGTTTCCGTAGCTGCGCGCTACACCCAATCGTTGCGCTGCCCGCGCCGCCGACTCCGCGCTTGAGCCCGCCACGCCGACCACGTCCACAAACCCAAGCCGCCGCACAGCATCGATGTGGTGTGCCGCAATGAATCCCGGCCCTACCAACCCCATTCCAATGCGTTCGCCCAAGAGAGCCTCCGCCCACACCCTAGCGCACGGCAGCGAACCTTGTACATCGATCCGCGCCGATTGCCCTGAGCGATCGTTGCAGTGCTTCCGCGCCGGACGTCAATCGCAGGGGTAGTTCCGCCACTGCTCGCTCTCCGCAATGCCCTTCAACATCGCAAAGCGCTCGCGCATCAAGCGGCGGATGTGCGGCACCATCACCACCTGCCCCACTGCACGCCCCGCCCATCCAAGCGGCATAGTGAACCGCAACTCGTCTTCCAGCAGCACGCCACCCTCCACTTCGCGGAACCGGTGATCATGCGCAAAGGTTGCGAATCGGCCTTCCAGCATGCGGTCCTGGAAGTACAACGGCGGGTCATACTCTGCGATCAGCGAGACGTGAAACTGCGGCAGGCCGAACTTCCACCCCTCCCACCGCACCGTATCCCCACCGCGCACACAACCAGCGGTGCGGCCCGCGACGGGGTCCATCTGCAGTTCCTTTCGCACGATGGCGATATTCGTGGAAAGCGCAAAACAACGCTCAATGGGTGCCTGAACAAGAATGCTGTCGCGAAGCGTAAACATCAGAAACTCCGAAGTGACCTCAAGAACCTGTCGCTTGTTCGATGTGTTTTCTTGGGCTGCGCACCCCGGCAGCGTTACGCGCTCAACGGAAGTCAGTCCTCTTCCGAAGTCACGAAACGCTTCTCCGCCAGATCAATCAATGACGTGAGCGACCAGATGTACGGCCGCTTGCCCGTGCCCTTACGCACCATCGCCAGCACACCTGCCTTATGCAGGTTGAGCAACATCGTGGTCAGCTGTGGCCGGCTCGGTGGGGCCGTCGCCCAACGCACCTGCCCCGGCTGAAAGATCGGGGTGCTAAAGATAAAGTCCAGCAACGGAACGGCAAACTGGCTGCGCGTCACCTCCAGGAACTGCCCCTTCAACTCGCCGTAAAGCTCCAACATGGCCGTGGCTTTCCGTGCATTCTGCTGGGCCTGCCGCTCTACAGCAAGCAGGAAAAAGCGCACCCATGCCGTCCACGCGGTCTTGGTTCGGCCAAGCGCATTCAGCAAGCCGATGTACTCGTCACGATGGGCCTCGATGTACTCGGACAGGTAGAAGTTCGGCTCGCGCAGCAAACCCCGCTCAAACAAAAAGATGGGCACCAAAATGCGGCCAAGCCGGCCATTGCCGTCCAGAAACGGATGAAGAAACTCAAACTGGGCATGCACAATGGCAAGCTGCACAATGGGGTCGCGCTCGTCCGCGTGGTAGTACTTTTCCCAGTTGTCCAAAGCCGGACGTAAGGTCTGCCAGTCCGGCGGCGTGAAGCGCACCGTCTTCTTGCCCCCGGTAAGGGAGCCGATGTAGTTCTGCTGGCGACGGAACTCGCCACGCGCCTTGTTCTGCCCGCGCACACCGCTCAGCAACACATCATGCAATTTCAGAAGCAGGTTCAAGTTGAACGGCCGCTTGCTCAACTCTCCTGTCGCCAATTCCAGCGCACGCCGGTAGTTCAAAATCTCCTCAATATCATCCCGCCGAGACATCCCATCCGGCGGCTCCCCCGCTTCGAACTGCAGAACCTCGGTCATCGTCGCCAGCGTGCCTTCAATGCGCGACGAGAGCACAGCCTCCTGCACCGTGAGGGGCGCGAGCAACATCGACGCATTCGGCAGATGCCGCAACATGCCGTTGTAGTCGGCGAGCGTGCGGTTCGCTCGTCCCATGTCCGCGACCAGACTCGCCCAATCCAGAGTCTTCAAGGGCAACTTGATCGGGATGGCCGGCTTCAGGATCATCATGGTTGTCGTAAGCAGATCAGCGACTACGCCGCTTGTCGTAAGTATAAGCCATTTCACTTACGACAACTACGCTAGTCGTAAGCCCACTTACGACAAAATCCGTAGTCGTAAGCCCACTTACGACAAGAGCCGTAGTCGTAAGCCGGCTTACGACTACGGCTCCGGCAAAATTAGGCAGAACTACAGGTCCGTGGCGTGCTCGGTCACAAGTTCCTTAGCCCGCTCAACGAACTCCGTCACCGCGCTCGAGCCCTGATCGCCTTTACCCCGCACGCGCACACTTACCGAGTCCGTCTGCATCTCCTTGTCGCCCACCACCAGGATGAACGGCACCTTCTGCAGCCCGAAGTCGCGGATCTTGCCCTGCATCTTGCCGTTCGAGGCATCCAGTTCCACACGCAAACCAGCAGCTTCCAGCCGACTTTTCACACTCTCCGCATACTGGAGGTGCTTCTCGTTGGAGATCGGCACCAGGCCTACCTGCACAGGCGCCAGCCACATCGGGAACGCACCCGCGTAGTGCTCGATCAGCACGCCAAAGAAGCGCTCCACGCTGCCAAACAGCGCGCGGTGCACCATCACCGGCTGATGCCGCTCGCCATCCTCGCCGACGTACTCCAGTTGGAAGCGTTTCGGCAGGTTGAAGTCGAACTGCACCGTGCTCAGCTGCCACAAGCGGCCCAGAACGTCCACGAGCTTGATATCGATTTTTGGCCCATAAAACGCAGCCTCGCCGGGAAAGCTTTGGAAAGGCAGCCCACGCCGCGTCAGCACTTCCTTCAACGCGCCTTCACTTTCCGCCCACTCTTCTGGTGTGCCGATGAAGGCAGGGTCGCCCGGCTTATGCGTGGAAAGCTCCACGCGGTACTCCTTGAACCCGAAGGTCTTCAGCACCGCCTCGGCGAAGTCCAGGCATGCTTCGATCTCGCTCACAATCTGGTCGCGTGTGCAGAACACATGCGCATCATCCTGCGTGAACCCACGCACACGCAGCAGCCCGTGCATTGTGCCGCTGCGCTCGTAGCGGTACACATTGCCCAGTTCCGCATACCGCTGCGGCAGGTCGCGGTAGCTCTTCGGCGTCGACTTGTAGATCAGGATGTGGCCAGGGCAGTTCATCGGCTTCAGCCGGTACTCCGCGTCGTCCAGTTCCATTGGCGGATACATGTTTTCCGCGTAGACCTCTTCGTGCCCGCTCACCTTCCACAGCTCACGCCGCATGATGTGCGGCGTGAAGACGATGTGGTAGCCGCGCCGGATGCACTCTTCGCGCATCCAGTCCTCCATCGCTTTGCGGACCAGCCCGCCCTTGGGGTGCCAGAAAATCAGCCCTGCGCCGGCAATCTCCTGGATGCTGAACAGGTCCAACTGCTTGCCCAGCACACGATGGTCGCGCGCCTTGATCTCTTCCAGGTGCTTGAAGTGCGCCTCAAGGTCCTTCGGGTTGAAGAACGCCGTGCCGTAGATGCGCTGGAGCTGCTGGTTATCTTCCTTGCCGAGCCAATACGCGCCCGCAATGCTCATCACCTTGAACGCCTTTACGCGGCCTGTCGAAGGCACATGCGGCCCGCGGCAAAAGTCCGTAAACGCGCCGTTCTTGTACAGCGAGATCTCCTCGCCCGGCTGGGTGAAGCGCTCAATGAAATGCACCTTCATGAACTCGCCGCTATTCCGGTAGTCCTCCAGGCCTTTCTCGCGCGGCTCCACGACCCGCTCAAAGGGCTCATCGCGCTTGACCACCTCGGCCATGCGCTGTTCGATGGACTGGAGGTCGGCCTCGGTGAACGGCACGTCACGGTACACGTCGTAAAAGAAGCCGTTGTCCGTCGCCGGCCCATGGCCCAGCTTGGTCTCCGGAAAGAGCTCCAGGATCGCCGTCGCCATCACATGCGCGGCCGAATGCCGGACAACCCGCAGCGCTGCCGGGTCCGTTTCCTTCAACAACTCCAGCGCAACGTCCCCGTGCAACGGCGCGCGCAGGTCTACCAGTCGCTCACCGCTCTCGCTCTGCGCCGAGTACATCCCCGCCTCGGTCTGCTCCGCCTTGGCCTCATCTTCGGCGGTGTCAACCGCGTTGGGCACCGTCAGCGGCCGCACCCGGGCGACCACCACCGCGGCGGCCAGCCGCGGCGAAATGCTGTTGGCTACATCAAGCGGTGTCGTCCCCGGCGCAACCTCGCGCACCGAGCCGTCAGGAAGCTGAACTTTGATCACTGAACTCACAGCAGCAAGGATATAACCCTCAGTCACACACTTCGCGGCGGTGCGCCCTCGCTGCCCAAATCGTTGTATCCCTCCGCTGCCTCGGAGGCATCGCAGCCCCACGTGGGGCTGCGTACTGTGGACACATCGGCAAGCCCGGTGGTCTTGACCGGGTCCCGCTCCCCAGAGGTTCACTCCGATGCAAATGCTTTGCAAGGTATCCACCGTTTTCAGCGACGTCCACTGCCCCGTCTGCGGTCAAGGCTTCCTGGTGTACTGGACTCGCAAGCGCGCCGGGGAGCGCGAAGAACAGCGCCACACCTTGCAACAGGTCCTGCGCGAGCAGCACGGCA
Source organism: Granulicella sp. (assembly GCA_965198515.1). Taxonomy (GTDB): domain Bacteria; phylum Acidobacteriota; class Terriglobia; order Terriglobales; family Acidobacteriaceae; genus Granulicella. The sequence continues at coordinate 503,186 of CBDAPO010000006.1, forward strand.
TGACGGACACCACTGACGCCCACGCGCCCGCGTTCCAGGTCGCCGACACTCCCGTTGCCGTGCCGCAGCGTCAGCCGCAGCCCGTCGCAACCAACGCCATTCCGGTCTATAACTAGCGACCGATCAAGTTCCGGGCCGGGTCCGGGGGCTCCGGCTCTGCCCGGAAACCATCTTCCAAGGAGCCCTGCAGCACCCCGTCCGCTACAATGGAGGGCGGCGACCCGGCAGTACCCCTGGGCGCACAAGCAGTTGCAACGCGCCCCCTATGAGCTGGTTTAAACGCGAAGACCACGAGATTCAGCCCACACCCAACCATGAGGTCCGCACCGAGGGACTCTGGGTCAAGTGTGACAACTGTCGCAAACTCATCTGGAAGGCTGACCTCGAGGCCAACCTCCAGGTCTGCCCGCACTGCGGCTTCCATTTCCGCATCGGATCCCGCGCGCGCATGGACATGCTTCTCGAGCCAGGCTACGAGATCGTCGACACCGGCCTGCGCTCCACCGATCCGCTCGAGTTCTGCGATCTGAAACCCTACAAGCGCCGCCTTGCCGAAGCCCAAAAGAAAACCGGTCTCGACGACGCCATCCTCAACGCCGTAGGCACGATGGGCGAGCAGCCCGTGGTCCTCAGCGTCATGGAATATGGCTTTATCGGCGGTTCCATGGGCGCTGTCGTCGGAGAAGCCATCGCCCGCGCCGTTGATCGCGCCTTGAAAACCAGGACGCCACTGATCATCGTCTCCGCCTCCGGCGGCGCCCGCATGATGGAAGGCATCGCCAGCCTCATGCAGCTGGCCAAGATCTCCGCCGGCATCGCCAGGCTCGACGACGCGAAGATCCCCTACATCTCGCTGATGACCGACCCGACCACCGGCGGCGTCACCGCCAGCTTCGCCATGCTCGGCGACCTCAACATCGCTGAACCCGGCGCCCTGATCGGCTTCGCCGGCCCGCGCGTTATCGAGCAGACGATCCGCCAGAAGCTCCCCGAAGGCTTCCAGCGTTCTGAATTCATCCTGCAGCACGGCTTCCTCGACGCTGTTGTCCCGCGCAAGGAGCTCAAAGCCTACCTCGCCCAGGCGCTCAGCTGGATGACCGCCGCCAAGAGCGTTGCCACAACCGGCTAGATGTTGCCGGGACCAAGTCTCTGCTTCCCGAGTGCTGGGTTTCGCTGTTTGTTGAGTGGTGCCCGCGCTCAGAAACGCGCGGGTCGGGACCCTACTGCGTCTCCGCATGCAACCAGCGCGGAAGCGATCGCCACGCGACAGGACCGATCAAATCTTTGCTATGGCTGGTTACCCGCGACAGGGGGCCTGCTGCGGGCTAAACGCCTGGTCCGCGATCTTTGTGCCAACGCTTGCGAAGCACGGGAACACGGTCCACGCAGACCTTGATGAGGTCGCATTTCGGGACGCCAGATTGGGTCCCGCCTTACCGGATCTCGATGAACCCTCGTCTAGTGAACCGGTGTTGCGCGAACGATGGAACGGACACTGCCCAGCGTGTAGCTCCAGGCGCTGCGCAGCATCACGCCATAGGCGCATACCAGACGACGCATTGTCAGGCCGGTGATTTCCACCTCGAGATAGCCCTCGGCTATCTCCTGTTCAACTTTGGCATACATGCCTTGGGACATCTCAATGGAGTCCTTCAGCTGACGGCGGCGTGTGTACTGGGACATGTCGATCACCTTTGCGGGACGGGGTGTGTAGACCGGGCAAACGGCCCCGGAAACGGAAAAGAACGCCGCAGAGGGAGCGGCAGCAACAAGAGAGCGAAAGGGAAGAATCCGGGCAGCCAAGAAGTTTCTCCGGGTCGGCGCGCGGTCAAAAGGCCATGCGACGCGAATCTGGCTGAGAACGGGGCCGGGCTGATTGGCGCCGGTCCACTGTTCTCATGCTGATGTTGAGCATGCGGGAACCCCGGGTGGGTTCACTATCCCTCTAAGGTGGAGGGTCTTGACGGCGGTGCTATATCCTGCTCCGACCTTCGTTCCGCCCATCAAAACAGGCGCGATACACTCATTTCCATGCCGATCCGAAGCGAACTGCCCCTCGCCGACATTGACCCCGAGATCGCCCGCGCGATCGAAAACGAGACAGTCCGCCAGCACGACGGCCTGGAAATGATCGCCAGCGAGAACTTTGTCTCGCGTGCGGTGCTGGAAGCCGCCGGTTCGGTGTTCACCAACAAATACGCCGAAGGCTACCCGGGCAAGCGCTATTACGGCGGGTGCGAATACGCCGACGTCGTCGAAAATCTCGCCCGCGACCGCGCCAAACAGCTCTTCGGCGCCGACCACGCCAACGTGCAGCCCCACTCCGGCTCGCAGGCCAACGCCGCCGCCTACATGACGCTGCTGGAACCCGGCGACACCATTCTCGGCCTCGACCTCGCCCACGGCGGCCACCTCACCCACGGCCACAAGCTCAACTTTTCAGGCAAGCTGTACCGCATCGCCGGCTACAAGGTCCGCCAGGACACCGAAACCATCGACTACGACCAATTGGAAGAGCAGGCCGAGCTCGAAAAGCCCAAGCTGATCGTCGGCGGCGGCTCCGCCTACCCGCGCCAGTTCGACTTTCCCCGACTGCGTGAGATCGCTGACAAGGTCGGTGCCAGGCTCCTGATCGATATGGCCCACTTCGCTGGGCTCGTCGCCGGCGGCGTGCACCCCTCACCCGTGCCGCACGCCCACGTCGTCACCACCACCACCCACAAAACCCTGCGCGGCCCCCGTTCCGGCCTCATTCTGTGCAATGGGGACCTCGCCACCGGAATGGACCGCAGCGTCTTCCCCGGCCAGCAAGGCGGTCCGCTGGTCCACGTCATCGCCGCCAAGGCCGTCGCGTTTGGCGAGGCGCTCCGCCCCGAGTTCAAGCAGTACGCCGCGCAGATCGTCGCCAACGCCAAGGTCCTCGCCGAAGCGCTCATGCAGCACGGCTTCCGCGTGATCTCCGGCGGCACCGATACCCACGTCGTCCTGATCGACGTGTTCAAACACGGCGCCGGCATGCTCGGCTCCGAAGCCGAATACGCGCTCGGCCAGGCCGGGGTCACGGTCAACAAGAACGCCATCCCCTACGACACCAATCCGCCGCTCAAGCCGTCCGGCATCCGCCTCGGTACGCCCGCGCTCACCACCCGCGGCATGGGGGAGGGCGAAATGCGCCTCATCGCCGGCTGGATCGCCGACGCCCTCACCCACCGCACCGACGAAGCCCGCCTCCGCGACATCCGCAACCGCGTCCGCGAACTCGCCGAAGAGTTCCCGCTCTACGGCTGGCTCCGCCACGAAGAACCAGCAGCCCTGCTGGCCTAAGAGCTACGGAGTGGTTAATCCACGCCGCAGCGCACTCATCAAGGGCGCGCCTTGGAGTGGATGATCCGGTCAAGTGTTGGAGAAACCGACGTTTCGTCAACTCACGACGGCGCTTAGAGGGACCTAAGCTGCCGTTCAAGGAGTCGCGATGTAAGTAGCTTGACGGGCAATCAACATCCAGGCGCCTTGCGTATTCCGCTGCCAAACGTCTGTGTAACGGCGCAACTTTGGTTTACCAGCATCGGGACCCACCGCTTCTGTCAGTTCCTCGTGCCCCATGAGGATCACGAGATCCTTGAAGACGGCGGTCGATTCCACGATGTCCTTAAAGGCGCTGTACTTGATGTGATCTTGTTGGAGCAGGGTCAAGACCGTCGCTCGATCCATAACTCTGTTACCCGGACTGTTGACCTTCATCTCGGGTGACCAGATACGTTCGAGTGCTGCAATATCTTTGGCGCGCATCGCCGGGCCAATTCCCGCTCTCACGGATAGTACCTGCTGCACCGGGCCTTGCGCGAAGAGCGCCAAGGGTGAAACCACAAGAATCGATAAACATAAAAACCTTCGCATCTGCCCCTCTCCTTCAGTTTTCTCCTAAGTGTCCATTGGTTGAGTCCGCTCATCAAGCAGAACCTTACAGAGAGATAGCCGGGTATCCACAAGTCACATCAGCGGAAGTATTACGCCCGGAGAGCCCCGAAGCTGGTTGCCGAGCCAACTTCCCACATCGCCGTTTAGCAGGACCTACCCAAGGCGCAGGGTTCGAAACGCTTCTCCCAACGACTGAGCTACTACGGTTCGGCAGAAAATGTCATGTTCCTAAAATTGATGATGAAAGGGGCTGTTTGGCGTATCAGATCGTACCCCAAATTTCCCGCCGCCCACTTACTGGTGCCGGTCGTCTCATTCAGAAGGACAGTAGCAGGTGCGAGCACCACGTTCTTTCCTCCAAGGGTGAACTGGACACGAGTCAACTCTATCGAGTGCTGCTGGGTACTGCCTCCAACTCCTGTCAGTTTGTAGTCTTTTTGCTTACCCTCAGCGACAAGCTCCGGGAAGGCTGCAGCGAAGGGCTGATTCAAAGTTGTTCGTACAGCGCCTGTATCGAAGGTCCACGCAAAGTTCCGTCCCCCGGTTACCATCTCGATCACGGGGGTATTGTCATCGAAGGCCATTCGGCTTGCTTTGTCACTGGTTTGTATGCTGCCTAGTTCTACTTCTCCTGCGGCACTGACTCGTATGGAGCCGAGAGCGCGAAGAACTTGTATGCCCAGCAAAGCCTGTTGCTCAGTAGGTATGTCGTCGAAGGGTGGTTGGGTATGTGGCAGAACGACGAAGCCGACGTGCTTAAGGTGTGTCTCCCCAATCAGCAAGTCTGGAACGAGCGTGACCTTTAACGATGTTTTTGAGCCGCTGATATCACTCATCTTTGTTTCAACTGGGTAGACAGCCAGGTGCAGTGCTTCTGCTTCAGCATCACTCATGACTGAAATGTTCGCCCCAGTGTCCATGAACCAGATGCCCTCTTGTCCGTTTACTCGTATGGGGAAATGGGGATTTCCGTCGTTGATCACATTTTTGGGCAGCTTCGCATGCTTCGCCCGTCCTGTTTGGTCCGGTTCTTTGCTCAGAGCAGCAATCAATGGGCGGTCGTTGAGGAGGTCTTTATCGTTGGGCCGCACACGCAGGCGTTCATCCAACTCCTTCAGTGCTTCGCGATACTGCCCAGCTCTGAAGTACATCGAGGTTAGTACCTCGTGTGCCCGGTATGCTTCCGGGCTCTGAGGAGCATTGGCGACAACCTGCATAAGTTCCGCTCTCGCTTGCTTGCGGCGTTCGAAGCTGGAATCGAGAGCGCCCTTGCACAGGAGAGACGTCGGACGATTTGCCTCGCGGGAACCGGTAGAGAACCAGTCGTGCGTGTCGCAAAGCGCTTGTTCTTGAGCGTGCAAATTGAGGGCACAAGAGATCAGCGACGCCAAAAGCAGGACGTGAACGCGCATAGGAACAGAATACTGACCTGTTCCGGGGTCAAGAACGAGAAGTCGCATTAGGGTCAGTAATCCCGACATAGTTCCGGAATCGCTGAGTGATGCGTGCGGTTACCTCTGGGCCTATTGGCCTTCAGCGAGTAGGGCTTTGACGTTCTCCTCAACCTTCTCCTTGCTCACCACCCCGAGATACGTCGCGGCGATGCGCCCGGATTTGTCGAGCAGGTATGTTGCTGGATAGGCTGTAAAACCGAAGCTGTCTATGACGGTCGGTGTCCCCATGAGGATCGGATAGTTCACATGGTGATTGGCTATGAACGGACGCACTCTCCGCCACGCTTCGTCAGGCGTTTTCACACCTTCGTAAGGAATCTCTGCTGAGATGCCAACGGCGGTGAAGCCTTGTTTGCCGTAGGCCCGCTCCAGTTCTATAAAAGAAGGGATCTCAAGAACACAGCCGCCACAAGTGGTTGCCCAGAAGTTCAGTAGCACAACTCGCCCTCTGTAGCTGGAAACCTGCTCTCTCTTCCCGTCCTCTCCCGTTAGGCGGAATCTCGGCGCAGGCTTACGTTCAACCCTAGCTATCAGAGGTGCGTGAACGTCCTGCTGGCACGCTGCACTCCGGGGATGTGCCGCTGCAAGGAGCGAGAAAAGTGCTATTGGAAAGCTGAGCCAAGCCTGCGAACGCCAACGACGATGCGTGCCTCGCAGCATGATGAGATCCCCACCTGCGGTTCGACTTTGAACATACAGGGCGTTGATCGGTCCTGTGAAGTCGCATTCTCGTCAGTAGCCGGTCAAGTGTCCGACAAACGGGCTTCTCGTACACTTGACCCTTACCAGCTGGGGCTGACCGCTAACCCACGGCTCCCTTGTCCTACTCAGCCATGGTCACAATAGCGGACAAGGAAGCGGCCAAACAGATCAGTGCGGCCTTGCAAGATGCCTTCAATAGCCTCGGTCGTTCCCTGGAGATTGCGAAGGCTGCCTGCACGGAGTCTGAATTCAAGGGTTACAGCGCTCAAATGTCTGATCTCTTTTACGACATCACGTTCAAGCTGCCTGAGCCGCTCTAATATCAGCATCCCGATCTGTGCCCGGATGGATGGGATGATGAGTCGCCGATGAACCCAGAGTAAGTCTGCGACCTGGCACGAGGCATGCACCTACGGGGATCTGTACCTACGAATCGGCCGTACAGCTATGCTGCGCGCTGTCCCAGGAACGGGCTTCTCGTACACGCTCTTGCCACCCAAGCTCGATGCCCACAGCGTCGCATCCTCGTCAACAATCGCCGCACATCCCTACCTAGTACGTCTTTGCACCTGCTCCACACATCCAATCGGATGATGGCTTCCCCCGACACCTTCGCCGCGCCTCCTCTCGCCCAGACTGCCATCCCGCACATCGCGTTCGACAACACCTACGCCCGGCTCCCCGAGCGTTTCTATGCCCGTGCCCGCCCCACAACGGTCGCCGCTCCGCGCCTTATCCAGCTGAATACCAGCCTGGCCCGCCAGCTCGGCCTCGACCCTGACGCTCTTACCCCCGAGCAGGCTGCGGAGATCTTCGCTGGCAACCGCATCCCACAGGGCGCCGACCCGATGGCACTCGCCTATGCCGGTCACCAGTTCGGCTACTTCGTCCCCCAACTCGGCGACGGCCGCGCGATCCTGCTCGGCGAAGCCGTCGGCACAGACGGCAAGCGCTACGACATCCAGCTCAAAGGCTCCGGTCGTACCCCCTTCTCCCGCAATGGCGATGGCCGTGCCGTGCTCGGCCCCGTGCTGCGCGAGTATCTCGTTAGTGAGGCCATGGCCGCCCTGGGTGTCCCCACCGCGCGTGCGCTCGCAGCCGTCACCACCGGTGAGTCGGTGATGCGCGAGGGTATGCTGCCCGGTGCGGTCTTTACGCGCGTGGCCGCCAGCCACCTGCGCGTGGGCACGTTTCAGTTCTTCGCCGCGCGCAAGGATGTTGAGGGTCTCCGGATGCTCGCCGACTACGCCATCCAGCGGCACTACCCCGAAGCCGCAGAGGCCGCGTCGCCATACCGCGCGCTGCTGGAAGGCGTCATCGCACGCCAGGCCAGCCTTGTCGCGCAGTGGCTGCATCTCGGCTTCATCCACGGCGTGATGAACACCGACAATTGCGCCATCTCCGGCGAGACCATCGACTACGGTCCCTGCGCCTTTATGGAGGCCTACGACCCGGACATGGTGTTCAGCTCCATCGACCGCCAGGGCCGCTATGCGTACGCCAACCAGCCCCAGATCCTCCTCTGGAACCTGATGCGGCTTGCCGAAACGTTGCTGCCGCTGATCGAGGCGCACGAGGGTACCGCCGAAGCCGCGATGACCTCCGTGCAGGACGCGCTCGGTGCCTTCGCCCCGCAGTTTCAGGCAGCCCACCTCGCCGGCCTGCGCCGCAAGCTTGGCTTCTCGACAGAAGACGACGTCGACGCCGCGCTCGCACAGGACCTGCTGGACCGCATGACCGCCAACCAGGCTGACTTCACCCTCACCTTCCGCCGGCTCTGCGACGCCGCAGCCGGTACCGAAGGCGATGCCGCCATCCGCGTCCTGTTTGCCGACCCCACCGCCTACGACAGCTGGGCGGCCCTCTGGCGTGACCGGCTGAAGCAGGAGTCGGTCAGCCCGGCAGAACGAGCCGCCCGCATGCGCGCCGTCAATCCGGCGTTCATTCCCCGCAATCACCTGGTGCAGGAAGTCATCACGGCCGCGGTCGACCGCCAGGACTTCGCCCCGTTCCATCAGCTTCTCGAGGTCGTGACGCGGCCCTACGACGACCGGTCCGGCCTGGAACACTACACCGCCCCAGCCTTGCCGGAAGAACGCATCACCCAGACCTTCTGCGGGACCTAACGCGACGTCCCTCGGTCCGCCGTCCTCAGGTTAGGATGGAGCACGTCTGTCCGCGCGGGCAGGCGGGAGGTCAGGCCCTTGGAGTGGATCGTTCTTCTCGGCATCGTTACGGGTAGCCGCACCATGACGGCCATCGCTGTTGTCTGCTGGGCCGCCTGGCTGGGCGCGCTGCCGGAGCATGGCTGGGCTATCTGGGTCACCTATCTCGTTTCCGCGCTGGTATTTACCGGTTTTGCTATCGGTGAGTACATCGGCGACACGCGTCCCAATACTCCCAGCCGTAAGGCGCCCGGCCCCCTGGCGGCGCGGTTGGCCTTCGGCGCCCTGGTGGGCGCGCTCGCAGCCACATCCATTTACGAGCCCGTCGCGGGCGGCGTCCTCGCCGGCATTCTAGGCGTCTTGATTGGTACTTATGGCGGGTACGCACTTCGGATGGCAGGGGCACGGTGGATCGGACGGGATCTACCGATTGCACTCACCGAATCCTTCATCGTTCTGCTGCTCGCCATCCTCGCGGTCTGGCACATCCATAACGGCATCGTGATCGACTTACGGCGCGGCGCTGTCTAACCGGCTCGCTTCTGCCTTGGCGGCGCTCAGGGTTTGTTCGCCAGCACGATTCGCGGAATGGCCGCATAGTCGTCCAAAAATCGGACATCCACCCAGGCACTCAGCAAGCTCGCCAGAGCGTCCCTCTGACCGAAGCCGAACTCCATCGCCAGCAGGCCGCCCGGACGAAGTGTCTCCCCCGCCTGCGGAATCAGCCTGCGATAGACCTCCAGGCCATCCTCCCCTGCGAATAACGCGAGATGCGGCTCAAAATCCCGTACCTCAGGCTGCATGGTCGGAGCGTCTCCCACCGGCACATACGGGGGGTTCGAGATCACCACGTCAAAGGCCCCGGCGGGGGCTTGCGGCGGCAGTGTGGCGGCCAGCAGGTCGGACCGGAGGAACCGTACCCGGTCCTTCAGGCCGAGCCGCTCTGCATTCCCGGCTGCGACATCCAGGGCGGCTTCCGAAAGGTCCACCGACCAGATCTCCGCCCCGGGCAGCATCTTTGCCAGCGCCAGCGCGATTGCCCCCGAGCCCGTACCGACATCGACGATGCGCGCAGAGGCATCAGGTTCCGGGCCTGGGCGCTCCGCAAGCAGGTGCGCCCGAAAGCACTCCAGGACCGCTTCCACCAGCAGTTCCGTCTCCGGGCGCGGGATCAGCACGCTCCGCGTGACGTGGAGCTCCATCCCAAAGAACTCCTGCCGTCCGGTCAGGTACTGCAGGGGCTCGTTTCCTTCACGGCGGGACACGAATGCCTCAAACTCGGCCATTGTCTCTGGCGGCAACTCTGCCTCAGGATGAGCCAGCAGCCACGCGCGGTCGCGTCCCGCAACGTGGATCAGCAACGTTTCTGCGTCGCGGCGCGCAATACGCCGGCTGCTCTCATCCAGAAGCTGTTTCAGTGTCATGCGTGCTGTGCGGCCAATGCCGCGCTCTTCGCAGTATCGCAGCGGGGCGCGTTTCGGCTCGCTAGGCAGCGCGTCCCAGCGACTCCGCCCAGCAGGTTCGTTCAAACTCGAGCATCGCTTCGTGCAAACGACGCTCGTCCGCACGAAGGAGCCCACGATAGGCGTCGACCGTAGTCTCCAGCCGTTGGCGCAGTATCTTTGGCGAAACTTGCGTACCGTTACTCATGTGTCATAAGACGCTGGTCGCTCGTCAGACGACAAAGGTTTGCGTACAACCAACGTGGTATCCCGGGTCCCACTTTGGGTTCTTCTCGGAGACTTCACTGTGCTGTCCCCACCTGGCACTCCCATTGACCGGTGTGAAACGCCTCGCTCAGCCGGGCGCGGACCCAGCCCGCACAGCCTGATACTGAAGCTATGGAGACCGTAAGCCCTGCCACGCTCGGGATCGCCGACATCGAAGCCCGCCTCGAACCGTTCCGCACGCGCCTGGCCGCGCACCCGCTCTACGCCGCGATCCGGACACCCGCGCACCTGCGGTTGTTCATGGAATCCCACGTGTATGCCGTGTGGGACTTCATGAGCCTGCTGAAAGCGCTGCAGCGCGCCCTCACCTCGGTGGAGGTGCCCTGGGTGCCCACGCCCCTGGCGGCCAGCCGGCGTTTCGTCAACGAGATTGTGCTGGGCGAAGAGTCCGACGAGTACGAGGGCCGTCCGGTAAGCCACTTCGAGCTCTACCTCGAAGCCATGGCCCGTGCCGGTGCCGACATCGCGCCCATGGCCGCTGTCCTGGGGCAGGCCAAACTCGGAAAGCTCGTCCTGGATGCCGCTCCGGCGGCAGCGCGCTCCTTTGTGGAGACCACTTTCCGCGTTATTCGGGGAGGTTCCCTCGCCGCGCAGGCTGCCTCGTTCACCTTTGGCCGCGAGGACGCCATCCCGTCCATGTTCCGGTCGATGGTGCGTGACCTGAACCGTGAGATGGGCGGCGATCTGGCCCAGTTCGTCTGGTATCTCGAGCGCCATATCGAGGTGGACGGCGACGAACACGGTCCGTTGGCCCTTCGCATGGTCTCCGACCTGTGCGGGAGCAACCGTGACCTGTGGGAAGAGGCCGCGGGAGCCGCCGAGGAAGCCCTGACAGCGCGCCTTTCGCTCTGGGACGGCATCCTCGCGCAAATCCAATCGCCCGCCGCAACGACCGAGGCCTGAGCATCCAGGCGGGCTCACCGCCCTCGGTCACCCGCGCTGAGCGCCGATCCGCCCTATAAGCGGCAGATCAACAGCTCGCGCTCGTACACCATCTCCGGCGGAAGGTGGCCGTGCAGCTGAATAAACAACCGCTCGTGCCCCATGGCCTCTTCCTTCCACTGGTCGCGGTCGACCGCCTCCAGCAGCGCGAAGGTTTCCCGCGGGAAGTTCATGCCTTCCCAGTTCAGGTCGTCGTAGAACGGCGTCCAGCCGATTGGTGTTTCGCGGCCCGGAACACGTCCGCGCACGCGGTCCACGATCCACGTCAGCACACGCAGGTTTTCGCCAAATCCCGGCCACAGAAACTTGCCGTCGGCATCCTTGCGGAACCAGTTGACGTGGAAGATTTTGGGCGTCGCGCTCAGGTCGCGGCCCATGCGGATCCAGTGCCGGAAGTAGTCGCCCATGTGGTAGCCGCAGAAGGGCAGCATCGCCATCGGGTCACGGCGCACCTGGCCCACGGCGCCGGCAGCGGCGGCGGTCGTTTCCGAGCCCATCGTCGCGCCCATGTATACGCCGTCCACCCAGTTGAACGCCTGGTACACCAGCGGCAGCGTCGTCGGGCGGCGGCCACCGAAGACAAACGCGCTGATGGGCACACCATCCGAGCTTTCCCACTGCGGGTCAATCGACGGGCACTGTGCCGCCGGCGCGGTGAAGCGGCCGTTGGGGTGCGCTGCGGGTTTGCCGGTCTCCGGCGTCCACGCGTCGCCGCGCCAGTCCATCATGGACAGGCCCGGGTCGATCGCGGTCGGCGGCTGGTCGGTCATACCTTCCCACCACACGCCCTCGGGCACGCCATCACGCAGCGTCAACGCTACGTTGGTGAAGATCGTGTTGCGGCTCAGCGTGGCCATGGCGTTCGGGTTGGTTTTGGCGCTGGTGCCGGGCGCTACGCCGAAGAACCCTGTCTCCGGATTGATTGCCCGCAGCTGCCCGCGCTCATCCGGCTTGATCCAGGCGATATCGTCGCCCACGGTCCACACCTTGTAGCCCTCGAAGCCGGCCGGCGGAATCAGCATCGCCAGGTTCGTTTTGCCGCAGGCCGAGGGAAACGCCGCGGCGATATAGGTCTTCTCGCCCCTCGGGTCTTCCACGCCCAGGATGAGCATGTGCTCGGCCATCCAGCCCTCATCCCGGGCGATATTGCTCGCAATGCGCAGCGCAAAGCACTTCTTGCCCAGCAACGCATTGCCGCCGTACCCCGAGCCGTAGCTCCAGATCTCGCGCGTCTCCGGGAAATGGACGATGTATTTGGTCTCGTTGCAGGGCCACGGCACGTCACGCTCGCCGCTTACCAGGGGCTTGCCCACCGAGTGCATGCACGGCACAACGCGCTGAATGTCCTTGTCGATTTCGCGCAGCACCGGCTCGCCGATGCGCGCCATGATGCGCATGTTCACCACCGCATAGGCGCTGTCCGTTAGCTGCACACCGATGCGGCTCATCGGCGACCCGACCGGGCCCATCGAAAACGGCAGCACATACATCGTGCGACCGCGCATCGCACCGCGAAACAGGCCCTTCAGCTTGCGCCGCATCGCGAACGGGTCTTCCCAGTTGTTGGTTGGGCCGGCATCTTCCTTGCTCAAGGAGCAGATAAAGGTGCGATCTTCCACCCGCGCCACGTCGTTCGGCGCCGACCTCGCATAAAAGCAGCCGGGCCACAGCTGCGGGTCCAGCCGGGTAAACGTCCCCGCATCCACCAGCTCATTGCAAAGCTGCTGGTTCTCTTCTTCAGAACCATCGACCCAGTGGACACACTCCGGCTGGCACAGGTCCGCCATCTTCTCTACCCAGCGGATCAAGTGCTTATTGGTGGTGCGCGGCTTGGAATAGTCCCGGGACGAAAGGGCGGCGTCAGGTGCGGTGATGGTGGCTGCAGACATGCGAAAGGCCGCCCTCGCTCGCGGCTGGCGTCCTTTAGCCTACGCCTGTTTCGGCCGGGGGCGCCCGCCCAAACCGTTGCACAAAGGTGCCATTGCCCGCATATCGGCCAGCGCGGGGCCACCTTGCGTATCCTGCACAGGTCGCATCACGATCCTGAATTTGTCCGGGAGTTTCCTTGATCCTGCATCGCCTGGTCTCGACCGCGCTTCTGCTGCTGACCCTCCCCGCCGCCGCGCAGGGGGGCGGCCCGGCGCTCCCGGTCAACGTGCATGTCGATCTGCGGGCGATGCCTGAGCCCTACCAGCCCGTCTTCAACTGGTTCGGCTATGACGAGGCCAACTACACCACCACCCCGCACGGGCGCGAACTCCTCCGCGAACTTCACGACCTGAGCCCCGTGCCGGTGTACATCCGCACCCACAATCTGCTGACCTCCGGCGACGGCACCCCGGAGCTGAAGTGGTCTTCCACCGGCGTCTACCGCGAAGACGCGCACGGGAAGCCGGTCTATGACTTCCGGATCCTGGACGGCATCTTCGACGCGTACCAGGCCGCCGGGGTCCGCCCCATGGTCGAGCTCGGCTTCATGCCCAGGGACCTCGCAGCCGAGCTGCCCAACCGCCATGAGCCCTACCAGGTACACTTCCCCGCCAGCACCGTCTCGGGCGCATCCAACAACCCGCCCAAGGACTACGCGAAGTGGGAGGAGCTGGTGCGCACCGTCGTCGCGCACCTTGTGCAGCGCTACGGCGAGGCGACCGTCCGCCAATGGCCCTTCGAGGTCTGGAACGAGCCCGACATTGACTACTGGCACACCACGCCGGAGGCGTACTGGCGGCTCTATGACTTCGCCGTGGCTGGGGTACGCGCGGCACTGCCGGGAGCGATGGTTGGCGGCCCCGCCACCACCAGCCCGCGCGGCGAGAAAGGCGCCCGGTTCCTCGACGACTTCCTTAACCACGTCGAGCACGGCACCAGCGCCGCCAACGGCGGTCCGGTGCCGCTGGACTTCATCTCCTTCCACGCCAAAGGGCAGCCCACCATCGCCGGCGGCGAAGTCACCATGGGCCTGCACCAGGAGCTCCGCGATGCCGACCGCGGCTTTAGCATCGTCGCCAGCCATCCCAAGCTTCACAACTTGCCCATCATCCTCAGCGAAGCCGACCCCGAGGGCTGCGCTGCATGCTCCAGCAAGCAGAACCCGGCCAACAACTACCGCAATGGCACGCTCTACCCGGCCTACACGGCTGCCGCCTACAAAGGGCTGCTCGAGCTCGCGGCCCAGCACCACGTTCATCTGCTCTCCATGCTGAGCTGGTCGTTTGAATTTGAAGATCACGACAGCTTCGAGGGCTTTCGCGATCTTGCGACCAATGGCGTGGACAAGCCGATCCTCAACCTCTTCCGGATGCTCGGCCTCATGCAGGGTCAACGTCTTCCGGTAAAGGTCTCGGGCGCCCCCACCATGGATCGTTTGCTGGCCGACACCGTCCCGCCGGGCGGCGATGTGGACGGCTTTGCGACGGCCGCTCCACACAGCGCTTCGATGCTGCTGTGGAACTACGCCGATAGCGCCTCGGCGACGCAGGGGGCTGCGCTCGCAACAACGGTTGCGGGGCTGCCGCCTGAGGTGCATCGCGTCCTTGTCACGCAGTACCGGATCGACAGCAATCACAACAACGCCTACACCCTCTGGAAGGCCATGGGCAGCCCCGCCAATCCTACCCCGGCGCAAACCGCAGAGCTGAAGGCACGCGATGGGCTGGAGCAACTCACGTCACCAGCCTGGCTGGACGTGAACCACGGCCAGCTGGAGCTGCACACGACGCAGCCCGCGCAGTCGGTCGCGCTGATTCAGTTGCGGTGGCGGTAGCACCCGGCAACGGACTAGCTCACCGGGAGACCTACTTGCCCGCGTGCGCCCGCTCGTTGTTCCAGTCGGTGAGTCCCACCACCGTCGCCTCCACAAAGGCGTTCACAGCGAAGATCGTCGCCGGCACCGTACCCTCAAACCCAAAGGTCTTGGGGATGCCGAGCGAGAGCGCCGCAAAGCCGCCGTCAATCTGGCCGTGTGTCTCGAAGGGGATCACCTTCTTCACGCCCCACTTGTAGTCCGTCAACAAGCCTTCCACGATCACGAGCGCAGACGTGCTGGCTGCGGCGACCGCGGCACGGCGATTGCTTTTCCAGCACACCACCGCCAGTGTGGCAAAGAAGGCGGCGTGGCAGTAGTCGATAATGCCGTGCGTCTTGGGGCTGATGATCTTCGGCAGTTTTGCTTCCAACTGGTGCAATGCGAGGGTTCCGAGAGCCATACGTCGAGAGTCCTGGGGAATCAGATCCGGCCGTACATCGAGCGCCGTTTCCCTTCGGATGCAGCCTTGCTTCAGCGAGGTATCCCGCGACGCCTCAACGCCGCAGGCGCGTCAGCAGGTACAGCACCAGCGAGGCCAGCGCACTCAACAGGAGGCTTGTTCCCAGCGGCGCAAACACCTGAAAATTCTTGCCACGGTAACTGAGATCGCCCGGCAAACGGCCCCACGGCACGCCCATGCGCTCAAGGCCCATCACCGCCAGACCCACAACGACCAGCAACACGCCCAGACCGACCAGAACACGTCCCATGCACGGTTAGACGCCGCCTCCGGCATCCTTTCTCCAGCGGCCGTGCAAGCAAAAAAAATGGGGAGAGTGCCTTGCGGCCCTCTCCCCTCCTCGGAATGCCTGGCTCGCGCGTTAGGCCTGCACTCGGCGGGAATAGGCCAGCCCAGCGAGCATCGACAGACCCGTCCCCAACAGGAGAAGTGAGTTCGGTTCTGGCGTCACGCTGGAGACTGTCCCGGAAAAGTCGAGGCCCGTTGCCGAGCCATAATCCTGGTCCACGTCGAACTTCAAGGTGTTGGTGCCGTTCTGCAGAAGACCCGTGAGCGAGACGGTTACCGGGACGAGGCAATTCGGGGTGTAGAAGGTGCAGTTCTTGCCCGCGACCAGAAAGGTCGCCGCATCCAGAACCTTGACGCCGTTGAGGTACACGTCGGTGGTGTCATCTGCCATCACCGTCAGCGAGCCAGTCGCCGTGCTCCCGCCGCCACCGATGTAGAAGGTCGAGGTGTAGTCGTAGATTCCGTTGGGCTCTACGTGCGTGCCGCTGGGGCCGTCCTTGGGGTTGATGCCCACCCAGCTGGAGCTGCCCGTCGGGTTTGCCCAAACGCCACCCGTGCCCAGGTTGTACGTAGGTCCCGCGCCGATGGTGAAGGGAGGCGTAAAGACAACGGCCTCATTGAACTGGGTAGCCGTGTTCGCAACGCCGGTCGGCTTGGTGGCCGTTGTGCCGTACGACGCGAGGGTAAGGGTGTCAGCCATCGCGAGGGAAGCCGAGGCAGCAAACAGAGCAGAAACAAAGAGTGATGACAGGAGCTTCATGACGTACCTCAGAGGGAATAACGCGAATGGGTTAGTTGCTTGAACCAAAAGGTAGCATTGCAATCGGAGAGCAAACGCCCATTCTGGTAACTCGGGGCGGGTATGAAGTAACGAGTGAAAAGCGCTCGCGTACCATGACCCGCGGTGGTGACGCTGTTCCCCCCAATGCGACCAAAACCGCAGAAATGCATCTATTCAATAGAGGTTTTGATCGACATGCCAAGGCTTAAAGCAACGCTTCTTCTGCTTTCCCTGGCGACCGCGTGTGTGCCTGCGACCTTTGCGCAGAGCACATACGGAGCCGTACCGGGAACACTGAACTTCATTCAAGGCCAGGCCAACATCGACGGCCAGCCTATCCAGACCAACACTGATACCAACGGCAAGCCGCGGCAACTGCACGCAGGCGAAACACTGGCCACGGCCAATGGCTCAGCGGACATCCTGCTCGCGCCCGGCGCCCTGCTGCGCGTCGGCCATGATTCCACGGTGCGCATGGAAGCCGAAGACGCCCATCGCTCCGAGATCCGTATGGAGCAGGGCATCGCCAATGTCAGTGTGAACGTCGTTCCGCATGACAACCTGCTCCTCGTTGACCTGCAGAACGGCCAAACCCAGGTGCTGTCGCGCGGGCTCTACACCTTCAACACGGCGACGAACACCGTACGCGTCTTCAACGGCGAAGCGGAGGTCTTCCCCGGTGCGAACACGACGTCCGATGTCAAACCGGTAAAGGTGAAGGAAGGCCACGAGCTGATCCTCGGCGGTGACCGCACCAAGCCCGCCAGCTTTGATCGCGAGTTAGCCGACAATGACCTGCTGCCCTGGACAGGGCCCAAGGAAAGCCAGGCCGCGCTGGCCAGCGACGCAACGGTTCGCCGTGCCAGCGACGGCTCAGGCTATAGCTATGCGGGCTACTACCCTGGAGCGTACGGCTTCTATGGCGATCCCTATGCATACGGTGATCCCTATCTTGCCTACGGCGGCTATCCGTACGCCTGGGGACCCTACGGCTTCTATGGCTACCCGTTCTTCGGTGTGGGCTTTGGCTACTGGGGTGGCGGCTTCTATCGCGGCGGCGGCGGCATCTACCGTGGTGGTGGGGTGTATCGCGGCGGCTCCGTTGGTGCCTTCCGTGGCGGCTATGCCGGTCACGCCTTTGCCGGCGGTGCACGCAGCTTCGGTGGCGGCGGCTTTGGCGGATTCCATGGCGGCGGCGGCGGTCGTCGTTAATCGCGGCTGGGTTTAGGCCAAAGAACAAGAGCAGTAACGGGCGCTGGGTTCCTTCCCAGCGTCCGTTCTTTTTGCGTCATCAAAGCAGCACCAGCAAAGGACGCACGTATGGTGCGCGGGCTCCATCCAAGTTCGGGTGACCACATCCAAGGCCGCACCGCCAGAACTGAACCAGACCCAACAAAAAGACCAGCACTATGCAGAGCTGGCCCAACAGCTGCAGGCCGATGATTCCGTGCCCGCCGCTGTCCGCCAGCTCGCCCTCGACAAGCGTGTCACCGTGCGTCGCACCGGCGCGCCAGACCCCAAGGGCAAATGCATCGTGTACTGGATGCAGCGCGCCCAACGCGGCCTGGACAACCACGCGCTCGACAAAGCCGTGGAGCTCGGCAACGCGCTGGGCCTGCCCGTTGTGGCGTATTTTGCCGGGCTGAACTACTTCCGCTCATCCTTTCTTCGCCACTATGTCTTTCTCAACCAGGGGCTGCGTGACGTTGCCGACGATTGCGCGGAACGCGGTGTCGGCTTCGTGCTGCGCAACTCGCCCAACGAAGATCACGAGCGCTTCTTCCATGACGTGCATGCGGCCATAGTGGTCGGCGACGAGAACCCCATGCGCGCAACGGAGCAGTGGCGCCTGGACCGTGAGGCGCGGTTGACGGTCCCTTTCTGGACGGTTGACGCCGACGTGATTGTGCCTTCAAAGCTGCTGGAGAAAGCGCAGTACTCCGGGGCCATTGCCCGGCCGCGTATCCGCAAACTCCTGCCGGAGTTCGTGAAGCCGTTTACCAACCCCAAGGCATCCACGCCGTGGCACAAGCCGCGCGGTCTGTTCGCCGACGATCCCCACAAGGACATGACGGCCAACTGGCCTGACCTGGACCGCAGTGTGGGCCCTGTCGACTACTGGACCGGCGGTCGCAAGGAGGCCTGGCGACGCTTGCAGGTCTTTACCGAGCAAAAGCTGATCAGCTATGCCGACGATCGTAAACACCCCGAACGCGACGCCACCAGTCGCCTCTCGCCGTACCTGCATTTCGGCCACATCGGCCCGCTCACCATTGCCAATGCCGTCAACGCGGCGGTCGAGCGGAACGCAAAGCTCGCCGAAGCGCGCGACAGCTACTTCAACGAGGTGATCACCTGGCGCGAGCTGTCCGTGAACTTCGTCCGCTACCAGCCTGACTACGACAACGTGAACTGCGTGGACAACTGGGCGCGCGAAACGATCGCGAAACACGATAAGGACAAGCGCGAGACGCTCTACACGCTCGCGCAACTGGAAGCGGCACAGACCTACGACGACCTGTGGAACGCCGCGCAAACCCAGATGGTGCGCCACGGCTGGATGCCCAACTACCTGCGCATGTACTGGGGAAAGAAGATCGTGGAGTGGACGCCCGACACACCCACGGCAATGGAACAGATGATCTACATCAACGACAAGTACTTCCTGGACGGTCGCGACCCCAATGGCTACGCCTCCATCGCCTGGGCCGTGCTCGGCAAGTTCGACCGACCCTGGCAGGAGCGTCCCATCTTCGGCAAGCGCCGCTACATGAGCGGCGCCAGCGCGGCCAAAAAGTTCGACGCCAAGTCCTACATCCGTGACGCCGGGCAGCTGCCCAAGTGATCGGTAGCCGCCGCGCCGAAGCAAGCATTACGGTGATGAAGAGGCCCTAAAAGACCTCTTCATCGCCAATCGGCATGCCCGGGGGTGCTGTGACCGGCTTCGCAGGAACGATCTTTTCCGGCTCCCGCTCAAAGTCCCGGATGCGTTGAATCAGCGCACGCCGATGGATCGCCTCCGCAGTGTCCGTGGGCATCGGGTCGGTCGTCCATTTCTTCAGCAGGTCATCGATGTGGCTACGCGTGATGGCGCGCGTTTGGCTGGACGCGCCGGTATTCATTGACAACGCCAACATCGCCTCCAACCCACGAAACTCCACCGCACGTTCTGTCTCTGACGACGTCGTGTGGCCGCCCTCAGGGCGCTCCGCCGTGGTGTTGGAGATGCCCTCAAGCACGGTCCGCAAGCCAAACGATTTCGGCACGCGCATGTGGTACTCGAACAGACGTGTCGCCCGCTCCGGATTGCACAGCAACGCCAGTGTTAAATCCGCGCTGGACTCCGCCGCAGCGATCGGGTCGAACACCAGCCCTGCCATCGACGGAAACGACTCCTGCGTTCTCGGGTACCCGGGCGGATGCGGCGGCAGAATCGCCAACAACGACTCAGGCAAGGTCAACGTCTCAGGCTTCAACGTCTCCAACACGGCATCCAACGCTTTTTGCTGCGTCGCCGGGTCCAGGATCACCGGGTCAGGCTGGCCGTCGCCGCGCAGGTTGTACTCATACTGCAGGCCGCCAATCTCCTTCGCCGCCGCCTCCGTCTGGTAGCGATGAAACAGGAACAGCGGCACCAGGCTTTCTTCAAGCTCCGCCATGGGCGTGTGCTCTCTGATCACCTCAGGTCCAAACCGCTGCAGCGCCGCCGCACGCACGGCAAGAACACGGTGCAACTCCTCAGCAGGGTCGGCACCGTTGTCCCACAGGTGTGCGTGTGGATGCGCAGATCCAAGCGGCCGTGAATCCTGATCGGTGATGTACGGAATGCCCCGCTTCTGCGCGTCGCCAAGAATCTTGTCCAGCGCCGCAGTCTCCGCATCACCGCTCATCGACGCCGGGAACTGCCGGTAGCCGTAATCGATGGACACCTTGTCCCACATGCCGATATTGACCGCATAGGCATGGCTCAGGTCAGGCACGCCATCCTTCAACGTCACCAGCGGATGCGGGTAGTCCATCACGCTGGCGCTCTGACTAAAGCTGGACGCGGCAAAGTTATGCGCCAGGCCCAGCGTGTGGCCGGTTTCATGCGCGCTCAGCTGGCGGATGCGGGCCAGCACCATCTGCAACATCGGGTCATCCTGGGCGCCGGGCGCAAATCCTTTCGCGTGCGCTCCCTTGTACGGGGCCAGCAACGCTTCAGCGATCAGGTAATCCTGGCGGCCACGCAGGCTGCCCAGCGTAACGTTGCCTTTCAGTATCTCGCCCGTGCGCGGATCGGTGACCGTCGCGCCGTAGCTCCAGCCGCGGTTGTAGCGATGGACCCACTGGATGATGTTGTAGCGCACGTCCATGGGGTCGGCGCCCTCGGGCAGCACCTTCACCTGGAACGCGTTGTGCCAGCCGGCCGCGGTAAACGCCTGGTTCCACCAGCTTGCGCCTTCCACCAACGCACTGCGGATCGGCTCCGGCGCACCGCGATCCACGTAGTACACGATGGGCTGCACGGGTTCGCAATCAGCCTTGCAGTTGGGATCTTTCTTGACCAGCCGATGACGCTCAATCAGCCGTTGGTCGAGGTCGGCCCCCAGCGGCGCGCCGTAATCACGATAGGCCAGGTCGAAGTAGCCCGCACGCGGATCGTAACGACGCGACACAAATCCTGGCTCCGGCAATGCGATAAAGCTTTGCCGCTCCCGCACCGTCAACGCGTGCGGATCAGGCGTCACATCGCGCACATACTGGCCGCGCGCCGCGCCCTCCGTCGTAAAGGTCAGGATCGCTTCCACTTCGGTGTTATTCGGGAAGGCCTTGGTGGAGTCCATGGCAATCGCCGATCGCGACGCATCCACCTTGTACGCGCCCTGCTGCGTGCGGGCCAGCGCTTCGGCTACGCCGTGCGCATCGCGCACAAAGAAGTCCGTCGCATCCACCAGCAAACTACCGTCGGGCGACTCCGCTTCCACCTTGAAGCCCCACAAAACGCTCTCAGGAAAACTCTGCCGCGCGGCCAGCGCTTCGGCGGGGTCCGTCGCCGTGCTGCGCAGGTGCTCATTGCTCTGCACCAGCAGCACCTTGGGGCCTTGCCGTTCAAAGCGCACCACGCGGGCTGGTGCAGTCTGCCCGCGATCCAGCCCCAGGTCGTTGGAGCCGGTGCCATACGGCAGCGAGTCCGTGTACAGCAACTCCGTGTTGCCACGCGGAACTTCCAGGTACAGCTTGCCCGTCTTTGCGTCCCAGTCCACGGGCACAAAGCCGTCCTGGTGCTGCATGCCGGCCGTGCGCTGGGCGACCGTTTGCGGGCCGGCCGGATGCTTCGCTGCGTCTGGCTCTTGTGCCTGCGACGGTAGCGAAACAAGACACAAAACCACAGAGGCAAGCGAGAGCGAAGGTCTGAGGATCATAGGTTTTTGTATCATCCAGGGCCGCGATCCGCCTCCATACCCAGCCCAGCGCGCGAAAAACAACAAGCCATGACCGCCCGATGCGGCACGCTGGTACTCTGCTGGTGACCGTTTCCCTACTGAAATGCGACCACTGAACACCACCCACAGCAGCGTTGACGAAAGAAGCGCACGCGCATGAAGAGCTCCAAACGTCTGTATCTCATCCCGGTCCTTTCCAAGGCCCTCGATATCCTGGAGTTGCTGCAGGCTGAGGGTCAGCCGATGTCGCTCGAGGTCATTCACCGCCGCACGCGGGTCTCCAAAACAACCGTGTATCGGGTGTTGAAAACCTTTGTGCACCGCGGCTATATCTCGCAAACCTCGGAAGGCACCTACCGCCACGTCATGCGGCCCAAGAAGCTGCGGTTCGGCTTCGGCAGCCAAAGCGCCGACATGCCCTTCTCCGAAGAAGTGACACGGAGCCTGCGTCACGCGGCGGGGGCCTCCGGCGTCGAACTCGTCGAGCTCGACAATCGCTACGACGCCAGCACCGCCGTGAAGAACGCCGAAGAGTTCATTAAAAGCCGCGTCGATCTCATCATCGAGTTCAACGTGGAGCAGCAGGTTGCGCCCATCATCGGCGACAAGGTGGCTGCGGCCAACATCCCGCTCATCGCCATCGATATCCCCCACCCCAACGCAACCTACTTCGGCGTTGATAACTACCGCGTGGGCGTGGAGGCAGGCGAAGTGCTCGCCGAGTTCGCCTGCACCGAGTGGAACGGGGAGCCTGACTGGGTTCTCGGACTCGATCTGCCCGAGGCTGGCGCACTGGTGCAGAGCCGCGTCTCCGGCGCGTTGGAAGCCGTGCGCAACGCCATGCCCGACATCCCTGTCGAAGCCTTTGTCCGCATGGATGGCCGCGGCATGCGCGACCGCAGCTGCAAGCTCATCACCGAATTCCTGAACCGGCACCCCAAAGACCGCCGCATCCTGATCGCCGCGGCCACTGACACCAGCGCTCTCGGCGCGGTGGATGCCGCACGTGCGCTGCGCCGGCTAAAACACATCGCCGTCGTAGGGCAGGACTGCATTCCGGAGGTGCTGGAAGAGATGCGCAAGCCCTCATCACCCCTGATCGCGTCCGTCTCGCACGAGGTCGGCACCTATGGGCCTAACCTCATCCAACTCGGCCTTGCGCTGGTAAAAGGGCAAACGGTGCCGCCGTACAACTACGTGACGCATCGCGTGGTCACCCGCAGTTCGCTCACCGAGGAGGTCGCGTAGCAAGCCTCGTAGCCAGGTTAGGGATACTAGCGAGACTTACCGAGCCAGCCAACCGCCATCCACCGCGAGCACGGTTCCGGTCACGTAGTCGCTCGCGGACGAGGCAAGAAACACGGCAGCTCCCGCAAGATCACTCGGCTGGCCCCATCGTCCCGCCGGGATGCGCTCCAGGATCTGCCGATTGCGCGTTTCATCGGCTTGCAGCGCCTCCGTGTTGGTCGTCGCGATATAGCCCGGCGCGATCGCGTTTACCTGGATCTCGCGGGGAGCCCACTCATTCGCCAATGCCTTGGTAAGCTGCGCCACGCCGCCCTTGGACGCCGCATACGCCGGAACCCGGATGCCGCCCTGAAAGCTCAGCAACGACGCTATGTTCACAATCTTGCCGCCCACCCCGCGCGCCATGCGCTCGCGGGCAAACAGCTGCGAAAGCTGAAACACGCTGGTAAGATTCACCTGCAACACACGCATCCAGTCATCCAGCGCAAACTCTTCGGCCGCCGCACGGTGAATCGTCCCGGCATTGTTGACCAGGATATCCACTGTGCCTAACGTTTCCATCGCCTGCTGAAAGAGCTCTTGCGGTCCATCGCTGCTGCCAAGGTCGGCACGAAGTGCCACCGCTCCCGCGCCAAGGCTCTCCGCAGTCTCCGTGGCCGCACGCCGGTTGCCATGCACGGCTACGCGAGCCCCCGCGCGCGCAAGCCCTTGCGCAATCGCCGCACCGATGCCTGTTGCTGCACCGGTGACCAGGGCTGTCTTGCCGTCGAGACGAAATGGATCCAGCGGTGTTTGCTGCATACGTGAGCGTACCTTTTCAAAGCGGAACTAAAGGGTCTGTGAGGCCACGTTGGCCAGCGTGACATCCTTGGCCGCACGCGACCACAGGATGCGAAGATCGGTGACGTCGCGCAAAGCGAAGTTGGGCTGGGGCGGCGCCGTGATAGCAAAGAAATCAGCGCGATGCACATCTTCCAGCCAAATCGCCGGGCGCGCATCCGGCGCTGACGGACGCACCTCAACATGCGACATCTCCAGGTTCTTAAGGTGTCGAATGAAGAACCCGTTCGAAGGCGTGGGTCCAAACCGCAACAGCTCAGGGTAGGCATCCTCGATCTCCGGCACCTGGATCGTGTGCCAATCCGGCATGGGCTTCGCCTCCGCACCCCAGTTCGTCAGCATGTCTGTCGGCAGCCCGCGATGATCAAAGAAGCAGTTCGACAGCTTCACATCTTCGATCAGGTTCGACGCGATGCCCGAGATCAACGAGGCGGTGGATGCGTTGGAGTTATAGCTCACCAGGTCCGAGATGATGACCCGGCGCAACGTGCCCGTGCGAAGCGTCTCCTTGGGATTGCGATTGCGCCGGTTCAACCGCAAAAAGAGCGGTCCATCAATGATGTCGCGCATCGTGTTGCCCGTGATCGCGACATCTTCCAGAAACGCACCATCCGAAGTTTCCAGCGAGATACCCTTGCAGCCCTCGATGACGTTGCCCGTGATCGTGATGTTGCGAAAGCCGCCGTTCGACTCGGTGCCGCACTTGATGCGTCCGTTACGCGGCACGTGATCGGTCGGCGCAAACTTCTTCCACGTGCCATCCAGCACCGTGCCCAGCTGGTACGTGCCCGTCACGTAGTTGTTGCTGATCGTGACATTGTCCGTGGAGCGTGCATAGCCCAGCGCATAGCTGGACTTCGGGCAGATCGCATCATCCCACGGCGAGTTCACCGTGCAGTTCGACACGCGCACGTTGCGGCAGCAATCAATGTCGAACCCATCACGATCGGTATCGATCATCAGGTTATCGAGCGTCAGGTTATCGACGCCCGTAGCCAGCAACGCGAAGTGCCCGCCCTTGAGCACGGCAAAGTCACGCAGCAGGATGTTGTGGCAGTTCTTCAGCGCAATGGCCTTGTTGCCCACGCCGGGCTGCTCCGCATGGAAGTACGGGTAGTTGCCGCGAATGTCGCCCGCTCGGCTGCCGTGCGAAAGCCCGGCACCATGAATCATCCCGGGGCCGGAGATCCCCGCATTGTTGATCGACTCCCCGACGAACAGCGAGTTGTGCCAGTGGTTGTGCCCGTAATCCTGGTACGGCTCCCACGGTTCATTCGGCTCCGCGGCATCGTAGGTTCCACCGTTGTATCCAGTCGTCTCACCGGGCCTGGGTGAGTCCGCTGCAAGCACCGTGCAGCCTGCGGAGAGATACAGATGCACGTGGCTCGCCAGGTGAATCGTGAAGCAAAGGTAGGTGCCGGCCGGAAGCACCAGCGTGCCCCCGCCCGCAGCCGCTACTGCCTGGATCGCCTTATTGATCGCCGGCGAATCTACCGTCTTGCCGTCGCCCGCAGCGCCAAAGTGATGGACATCGTAGATGGCCGCACCACCCGCGGGCGCAGGGCCCTGCGCGGCAGCGGTGTAGCCAATCGTGGAGGCAAGGGCAAGCGGAGAGATCTTTAACAGGTCGCGACGGTGCATAGGAGATGCTTTCCAGGGGAGACGTTAGATTTGAGGCTTCAACATGAGCGGGTTTGCAAAGGTTTTGCGGCCCGTGAGAGCGTCCGGTTGTGAGCCGAACATAAAGAGCTGGTGGCAACGTTGTCAATCAAGGATTGCAAGCATCTGCTGTGTTTCGGGCCATGCCATGGAGCAGCAGAACGGATTGCGCTGGACGAACGCTGCGCCGCTTTGTAGACTGCTTCCGCGAGAGGATTACGGTTTGGAACTGTTTCCTGTACGAATTTTAGCGCTCACACTCCTGCTGGCCGGCATGGCGACCGCCCAAACGCCGGCATCGGCCAACACCACTGGCGGGGCCTTCGACGAGGTCACTGCCGCCGAGCTAACCACGCAGGCGGCAGCCCTGCTGAAACAGGCGCAAGCCAGCCCCAGCGGTCTCGCCAGCGTCACCCTGAAAGAATACCCCGGACACCTCACCATGCTTACTGTCCGCACCAAGCCCGGCGGCGCAGAGCAGCATGACCACTGGAACGACATCTTCATCGCGCTCGATGGCGAAGCCACCGTGGTGGTCGGCGGCACCATCGAGAACAAGAAAGAAACAACCCCGGGCGAGCCGCGTGGGACGCGCGTCGTGGGTGGAACCGAGCACGTGATGCACAAAGGCGACATCGTGCACATCTCGCCGGGCCTGCCTCACCAGACGCTTGTGCCGGCCGGCAAAACCTTCACGTATTACGTCATCAAGGTGGCCGAGCCGGGCGTGCAATGAGCGTTATGCGTCACTGGCTTTGCGCCGGTGTGGGTCTGCTATTTTCCGCGGCAGGCCACGCGCAAAGCTCTGCCACAACACAGCCATGGCAGCACATCAGCACGCCCACCGTCGCGCAGCTTCGTGCGCAGTGGCTGACCCCGCCACCGGGGTACGGTCCCGAGCCCTACTACGGCATGAACGGCCCGGTAACGCTGGACACCGTTCGGCACGACTTTGACACCATGACGTCGCTGGGCTTCCATGCCGTCACTATCCAGTACGGCTTCGGCTCGGATCGCACGTATCTTTCAGACGACTACCTCCACTTCTTCCGCGACGTCGTGCTTGAAGCGAAGAAGCGCGACCTGCGGATATGGATCGTCGACGATGCCGGCTATCCCTCAGGGTTCGCAGGCGGCAAGTTCACGTCGGAGCATCCGGAACTGCGCATGCAAGCGCTCATCGCCCTGAGCCGGACGACCGTGAAACCCGGCGAGCGCTTTCAACAAACTGTGCCGCCCGAAGCACTGGCGGTCACGGCCATCGGCGATGGTGGACGGACGATCTCCGTGCGTTTGCAAAACGGCGCGGTGGACTGGACGGCACCGACCACTGCTGAAGGCACATGGACGGTGTTCGTCGTAGGGCATGCTTTTCGCACCTCGCCGACACGGTCCGACACAAATCCAAAGCGCGTGAAAGACGGCTCGCAGTCGCTCGAAGACTACCTTGACCCGGCAGCGACCGCACAGTTCCTCGCCTTCACGCACGAAGCCTACAAGCGTGTCGTGGGCGATGAGTTCGGCAAAACGATCCTCGGTTTCCGCGGCGATGAGCCGGACTACTCGATCTCCGGCCTGCCCTGGACGCCGAAGTTTTTCGCCGCCTTTGAGCAAGCCAAGGGTTACGACATTCGTTCATACCTCGCCGCATTGCTGCAGCCCAAAGAGGTCACGCTAACGCAGGGGCAACTGCGCGCCAAGGCCGATTACTACGACGTCTTCGCCGATCTGTTCCGTGATGGTTTCTTCAAACCCCAGGCGCAATGGTGCGCCGCTAACGGCCTGGAGTACCAGGTGCACCTGAACCACGAAGAGATGCAGCTGGCCCTGGCCCGCAGTGAAGGCAGCTTCTTTCGTGACATGCGCTTCGTGCAGGTGCCGGGCATCGATGCGATCTGGCACCAAATCTGGACAGACACGGTGTCCGACTATCCACGGCTTGCGTCCTCTGCGGCGCACGTCTATGGGCACCCTCGTGCCTTCACGGAAAGCTTCGCCGCGTACCGTCCCTTGCCGGACGTCACGATGGCGCGCTACATCCTGAATGAGCAGTTTGCGCGTGGCGTGAACCTCGTGGAAGCGATGCACTTCCCCGCTACATCCACGCCGGATCATGGCGGCCCCATGGCCTTCATGCGTGATCCAGCGTTCCCGGACCTGATGCATTTCACCAGCCGCGTCAGCTATCTGCTCTCCAGCGGCAGGCCCGCGGCAAACGTCGCTCTGCTGCTTCCTTCTGCCTCGTTGTGGATGGGGGACACGAAGACCGACGACACGTTTGTCTCAACCGAGCGCCTGCTCTCCGAGCACCAGGTCGACTTCGACGTTGTGGACGACGACGCGCTGGCGTCGCTGCTGCCTTTGAACCACGGTGGCTTCACCAGCATGAGCGGCAACAGCTACCGCACCGTCCTTGTGCCGCCCACGCAAATCCTTTCTGAAACGTTGTTTTCTCGCTTGAAGCAGTTCGCCACGCAAGGCGGCTGCGTTGTTTTTCTCGGCAACGCACCAGGTTTTCTCTCTACAAAGAACAACCTGCAAGCACGCCAGGTCCAACCCGAGGACTTTACCTGGGCTACTGTTGTCCCCGGCGACTTGCCCCAGACACCAACACCACCGGCCCAGCGGCCGGCGATGCCGCCCGATCCGCAGCAGGTCTCACCTGCCATGCTCGCGGCGGTGCAAGCCGCTGTTCCGCAGCAAGCGCTGTATCTGCAAACAGCCGACACCGCGCTGAAGTTCACGCATCGCGTGCTGCGCGATGGCGACCTGTATTTCCTGTTCAACGAATCAGCAAAGCCGATGCAGAACATGGTGGAACTCACGTCCCGTGGTGCGGATGCAGAAGCCTGGGATGCGAACACGGGGCAGGTCACCAGGCTGCGCGGTGAACACTACGGCAGCGCGCTGCACTTGCCCATCAAGTTAGCTCCATACGAGTCAGAACTTGTTGTCGTTCACTAGCCCCGGGAGGTCTGTTCACTTGCGGAAGAAATGGTTCGTTGGAGTGCTGCTCAGTGTCGTCGCCTCATGCCAGGCACAGACCTGGACCTGCGGCAAGGCGCATCGCGCGGAGGCAGGAAGGGCGCTGCTTTCAGACACTACGTACAGTAGCAGCGCAGCGGGTTGGGACCTTGGCCTGCGCCCTGACACCGTCGACACTGCAGGCTGTCGCTCCGCAAAGTCGTTCTTCTTTTCCGTTCCTGTTGCTGAAGGCAACTACGTGGTCACCGTCACACTTGGCGGCGCAGCCCACGCGCAAACCACCGTGAAGGCGGAGTCGCGCCGCACCATGCTGGCCCGTGTCGAAACGCGTGCGCATGGGTACCGAAGGGAAACGTTTGCGGTCAGCGTGCGCCGGCCGGAGATTGCAGGTGGCGGCAAGGTGAAGCTGAAGCCCCGCGAAATCGACGCGCTGGATTGGGACGACAAGCTGACCCTCGAGTTCGCCGGCGACGAGCCATCGCTCAAGAGCATCACCATTCACCCGGCACCCGCGAACACGCCGGTGCTGTACCTTGCGGGCGACTCCACCGTGGTGGATCAGGATAAGGAGCCCTGGGCTGCGTGGGGCCAAATGCTGCCCGCCTTCTTCGGCCCTGGCCTGGTGATTGCCAACCATGCTGAATCGGGCGAAACCATCCGAAGTTTTGAGGGCGAGCAGCGCTTCGCGAAGATCATCCCTTTGCTGAAAAAGGGCGACTTCCTGATGATGCAGTTCGCGCACAACGACCAGAAACCAGGCAAGGGCTACGTGCCACCAGACATGTATGCCGACCTGTTGCGCAAGTACATCGGCCTGGCGCGAGAGCACGGCGCCACGCCCATCCTGGTGACCAGCATGAACCGTCGCACCTTCGACGACAGCGGCCACATCACGGACACCCTGGCTCCGTACCCGCAGACGATGCGACAGGTTGCCGCCGAAGAGAAGGTCGAGCTCGTTGACCTGAACGCGATGAGCAAGAGGCTGTACGAGAGCGTGGGCGAAGCGAACTCGCGGTCGCTGTTCGTCTACGCTGCGGCCAACACCTACCCCGGCCAGACAGAAGCGCTGCACGATGACACGCACTTCAACGCGTACGGCGCCTGGGAGCTGGCCCGCTGCGTTGTGCTCGGCCTGCAACAGGACAGCTCGCCCCTGACGGCCTTCCTGCGAAACAAGAACGACCGCTTCGATCCGCGGCACCCGGACACCCCTGACGCTGTAGCGTTACCACCCACGCCGTCGGTCGATCTAGAGAAGCCCTACGAACGATAGCGATCTGAGCGCGCAAACGTGCGCTGCCTTATCTACGCCAGAAACCTGGGCGACAAAGCGAAAGGATGTACCGATGCGTTGGTGTGTGTCCCTGATGTTCTGTCTCGTCCTGAGTGCGTTGCCCCTCGGCACTTCCGTTGCGCAACAGCCGCAGCCTGCAGCTTCACCCGCGACCAGTGTTCCCACAGCGGCGGCACAAAGCACGGGCGCCGCACCAACGCAGGGCACCGACCCCGGGGTGCATGAGCGGCCTGTCGCGCTGATGCCAAAGAATTCAGCCCTGCCCACGCTGTGGCTTGTCGGCGACTCCACCGTGCGCAACGGACATGGCGACGGTGCCAACGGCCAGTGGGGATGGGGCGATCTGCTGAGCATGTACTTCGATACGGGCAAGATCAACGTGGTGAATCGCGCCATCGGCGGCCGTAGCAGCCGTACCTTCATCACCGAAGGCCATTGGCAGGACGTGCTTGATCTGCTGAAGCCCGGCGACTTTGTGCTGGTACAGTTTGGCCACAATGATTCCGGTCCGCTGGACGACACCGCGCGCGCCCGCGGAACGCTGCCCGGCGTGGGTGAGGAAACACGAGAGATCGAAAACCCCGTTCTGAAGCGACATGAAACCGTGCACACCTATGGCTGGTACATGCGGCAGTATGTGCAGCAGGGCAAAGCCAAAGGCGCAACGGTGATCGTCTGCACACTGATCCCACGCAAGACGTGGAAGGACGGACAGATCGTCCGCAGCGGTGCCGACAGCTTCGGCGGCTGGGCGCGCACGATCGCTGCGCAGGAGCACGTCGCCGTCGTCGACCTGAATGAGATCATTGCGCGCCAGTACGATGCCATGGGTCAGCCCGCCGTTGAGCCCATGTTCGGCGACCCACACACCCACACCAGCCTGGAAGGTGCCAAGCTGAACGCCCGCGCCGTGGTTATTGGTCTGAAGTTGCTGAAGCCGGACCCGCTCGCGCCCTTCTTCTCTGTCATCGCAGTAGACGTGCCCGCGACGATGCCGCAGCAAGCGAAAATGACAACCCCGGCACAGTAGCTTCTTCGCGCCCGGCCTGCTGCGCGGCTACGCCGGACGCAGCAGCGCCGCGGCTGTCCACATCAGGGGCGCCTGGCCGTGGTAGTCCCCTGTACGTCGCTTTCGCAGCAGGTAGTAATCCAGGTTGTTCAGCTTGTTGGTGCCTTCGCACACGCTGGTCACATCGCTGTTCTGGTCCACATACCCCGCCAGTGCAAGCCACGCACGCCGCGCTGCAGGAGCATACATGGCGTGATCGAGCCAGCCGCGACGCACGCCCATGATCAATGCGAACGCAAACATGCCGGTCCCGGAGCTTTCCGGCCAGGACTCTTCACGGTCGATCAGCTGTCGCCAGGAACCTGCCTTCGTCTGGTAGCGCAACAACGACGTCATCATCGTCTCGTAGCCACGCGTGATGCGCGCGTGATGCGGATGTGCCTGGGGCAGATCACGCAACAGCTCCGCCATACCGACCGCAAACCAGCCATTGCCACGACCCCAGAAGAACGGCACGTCCGGTGCGTGGAAGAACAATCCATTGGGCTGCTGCAGCTTGTCCAGGTACGCGGCCATCTCCGTTGCGGCGCGGTCCAGATACTTCATCTCACCGGTCGCGCGGAAGGCCTGCACCTGCACGATGGTGATCATGTACATGTCGTCGATCCAGAAGCGCGTCTCGGCAGTGAGTCCCTGCGCATCCGGCTTGCTCCACTGTGCATCCGCATACGCCAGGCCTAAATCCAGGTAGCGCTTCGGATCCTCGACGCCGCTTCCTGGGCCCTTCGAAAGGATGAAGAACTCCAGCGGCAGCGCACCAAACATGGAAAAGTCCACGTGATTGCCCTTGGGTGGAAGCAGCGGCGTTTCCGTGCTGAACAGCGGCTCAAAACGAGCCTGCAGCTTGCCCAGCAGAGCTTGATTGCCCGTGACGCGCGCCAACTCCAACGCGCCATACCAGGCACACACCTCCGGGTACACAATGCGGTCCAGATGATAGTGCGGTGCCGGGATGAAACGGTTCGCCACCGCCGTGCCAAGCTCCGCGGGGCCGTAGCCCTTGGGCCACGTGCTCAGATCATCAGGAGCGGCGGATGGAGGCGGCGCTACCGTGGTCGTGGGTGGAGCAGCCTGTCCGCGCAGCAGCGAGGGTGTGGCAGCAAGAGCCGGTACAGCCATCAAAAGCCCGGTGCTGAAACGACGACGTGAAAACGAACTCACAGCATGTCTCCTGAAACCTCATAGGGCAGCGCGTCAGCGATGACGGCGGGGCCGTCGAAGCGAAACACCTCGGGAATCTCGGTCCAGCGCCGACCCACCGGCGCATCGGGCAGCGGCTCCTGCATGGGGTCCATCACCGACCACCAGCGCTGGGTTTCCGGATCCGCAGCCATGCGGCGCATGTCCGCCTCGTAATCGTTGCCATGGTATTCAAAGCAGGCAAACAACACGTCCTCATGCAGAAAGATGGAGTAGTTCCGGATGTGACATGCCGCGATCGTGTCCAGCACAGAAGGCCAGACTGCCTCGTGGTAGCGGACATATTCGTCGCGGCACTCGGGGCGCAATCGAATCAACTGGGCGATTCTTCGCATAGCTTCAACCTGTGCAGAGTTAATGGGTTGGTTTCGGATCCGGTCCATAGCGACGGCCCAGCTCCGGCGTGGAGAAAACATCGCTCGCACTCGCCGGCGCTTTGTCCGTTTCCACACCGAAAACATAGCTGGGCCCAAACATGTTGGACGTGAAGATGACGAGCTTGCTGTCCGGCGAGAACCGCACATTCGGCTCCAGCCGGTAGTTGTGGTGCTTCATGTTCACCAGGCGCTCGGAGTGAAACATGCCCGGCTTTACAAAGCTCGGCTTGTCGATGCCGCCATCGTTCCTGCGCCACTCTGGGTGGAACAGGTAAATCCATTCGCCATCCGGCGCGTGTGCCACCTGGCCGGGGTCACCGCCATCGCCGCAGAACAACGTCGCACCCTTGTTCACGTTGAAGTGGATGGACCACTCATCACGGAGCATGTGATACGCCACACGCTCGTGGTCGGTGTCGGTCAGCTGGTAACCCGCCAGCCAGAAGTCCTCGCCCTTGGGCGTCTGCCAGTCATACCAAACTGTTTCGCCGTCCTGGCCCCAGAACTCATGCCCGGCGATTTCCATCAGCATCGTGCGCTCATGCATAAGCTGGTTGTGCGTACCGTCGGTGTGAATCGTCCAGATGCGGTCCACCTTTTGCCACGGTCCCTCATGGCAGTACATCAGCAGCGTTGGGTCTACCGGCGAAAACAGCAGATGGTTCACCCAATCGGTCGAATGCAACAACGCATGCACCTTGCCGTTGGCAAGCTCCACCGTAAACAGCACCAGCGGAACACGTGCCGCCAGGCGGCGTTCCATCATCTGGCCTTTGTCTTCCGGCTGCAACAGTGGTGGACGATCCCCGGCCTTGCCGTCGGGAGGGCGTGTGGTGTTGCGTCCGTAGGCCTGCTCGGCCCCTTGTTCGGTCTCTTCAAACACGCCAGCGCCCAGGGTCTCATCCGCATTCACCGTGGCTACACTTGCGCGCGGCGGCAGTGTCGCAAGCTTGGTCACCTGGCCCGAGATCATGTCGGCCTTGTACACGGTATTCAGCTTCGTGTCGGCGTCCGTATGCGAGTAAAAAATACTGTCCGTCTTATGCCCAACCACAATGGCATGGTTGCCGTTGCGAAAACGTGCCCCAGGCTGCACTTCGCCCGCAGGAGCCGGCGGATTCGGTACCAGCAAACGCGTCTTGCGCGTTGCAAGCTCCAGCGTATGAATCCCATCCGGCGCGGTGTAGATCATGAAGCGATCATCCGGTGAATAGCCGTTTACGTTGAAGTAAAACGCCGAGGAGCCAGGCTCATCGGTAAGCCGGATCACGCGATGCCCCGTGTCCTTGTCCACCCACGTACGCGGTGGCTCCGGATTCGGCGCGGCCGCCTGCGCCCCTGCACTGACAACCGCTGCAGATAAGACGACAGCAGCAAGCACTTCTGTAAAACGAGCGGGCACAGGAAATCTCCTTAAGGCGTTACGGCTGGCGTTACGGCTTCACGTTGGCCTGCGTAGGCGGTAGGTATCGAACCGTGTCCAATCCGTGCAGGTCAGAGTTGTCAGCAACCGCGAGGCGGCTGCCGTCTGCGCTGGTCAGCTTGATGTCTGACAACGTCAACTGGTCGGTGTCGTCAATGTGGCCGGCCTTTTCCGCCTGGATCGTCACATGATTAATGCGGAAGCCCTCCAGCTTGGCATCCGGATATGCGGCGATCTCCATGGCGCTGCGCGCGCCCGTCGCCTCCACGTTCCAGATGTGCACATCGCTGAAGTGCGGCAGGCCCTTGCCTTGGGGAACGTGCGCCGTCAGCGTATCCCAGTACGAGGGATAATCCTTCACTCCGGGCGGCAAGGTCGCATAGCTGTAGTTCGGATTCCAGTTAAGGTTCACCTCAATCGGAATCGGCACATCGGTCAGATGGAGATCGTGGATGCGCAGATTGGAGCCGCCTCCACCCCGCACCTTTGCGCTCTTCAGCAGCACACCTGCACCCACACCTTTGCCCGCCGTAAGGTTGAAGGCTTCTATGTTGTGGAAGCCACCGGAGGTTTCACTGCCAAACGTCACAGCCGCCGCACCGGAGCGAATCACGGAGTCGCGAATCACCACATCCTCCGTCGGCCGGTTCACCCGCAACCCATCCGCATCTCGGCCCGCCTTCAGGCAAAGCGCATCATCGTTGACGTCAATGTCCGCATGCGCCACCAGCACCTTGCGCGAGCTATCGATGTCAATGCCATCGGTTGATGGCCCCCGTCCACCGATGTTGTTGCGGATCGTGACGCCATCGACCGTAATGTCATGCGAGTAGCAGATATGCACGGTCCAAAAGCCGGAACGCAGCAGCGTGGGCCCGCCCAGCGAAACGTTGGACGAATCAAAAATCTGGATTAGTCGCGGCCGCTTCGAGTCGTAGTCCGCTGCCCATCGCAGTCCCTTGGTGTCATAGTCATGGCGCAGATCCCAATAGCTCTTCCACCAGTAAGAGCCATCGCCGTCGATGGTGCCCTCACCGGTGATCTGCACATCGCTCTGCTTGTACACATTCACCAGCGCAGCCGGCCATACCATCTCGATACCGGCCACGCGTGTCGGCATCAGCGGGTACGCGTCCAGCCGTTGCAAACCGCGCAGGGTCACACCCTTGGGCACATTGAAGCGCGTCGCCCCCTTGATGAAGATAGAGCCAATCAGATACGTTCCCGGGCGCAGCGTCACCGTGTCATGCTTGCCCGCCGCGGCATCCAGCGCACGCTGAATCGAGGCTGTGTCCACAGTCGTACCATCGCCCTTGGCGCCGAAGTCGTTCCCATACAACGTCTCCGCATGCGCCCCTACACAGAGTGAAAGAGCCATGGCAGACAAGGAAGCAAACGTAGTCGTACGCAGCTGCGAGGGCTTCAAGGGCGTTCTCCTCGATGGGATGATTGGTGCGCCTGAGCAGCATCGCCTTCGCGCATGTATTGCAACGTTACGGGGCCGCTGATACCAGAGGGCACGGGTTGCAGATTGTTCATGTCCTGCATCTGGAACCGGTCACCATACTTGGCCTTCAACGCCGTGTAGTCGCGCGGTGGCTGTCCGGCAAGCTCGTTGATGGCTGTGTTGAACACGCGCAACTCGATCGTGTTCTCGCCGGCATGCACCACTGCCGACACGTCCAGCGTGTACGGCGGATGCCACAGCGCGCCAACAGTTTTGCCATTTACAACAACAAGCGCAGCCTCTTTCACCGGCGGGTCATACCAGGCACGCATGCCCGGCTTGTTCGGTGCCTGCGTGTCCGGCACGCCCGTGCCCGGGCCCAGTTGCAACTTCAGGTGTTCGCCGCGGGTGAGCGTATGCGCCGCGAAATGCGTCTGGTAGCGCACCTCGCCGGAGTAGAACTTCGTCGCGTCTTTGCTTGTCCAAAGCGTATCCGTGACGTGCTCCTGTGTTGGTTGTGCGGGTGATCCGGCGCTGCCAGGAAAGGCGAGCGTCCACGAGGTCAGTTGAATCGCCTCGCCCGGCGCTGCTGCCGTCTGGCTCTGCGGCGAAGTCGCCGCGTCATCGCTCAACAGCAGCAGGCGAGAGCCGTAAGGCGCAAGCTTCAACGGCTGATTCAAGTCAGCAGCAGAGGCCTGTCCAGTGTCCGCGTCCCACCACTCCGCATGACGGCGTGCGGTGCGGATGCGCGGCATCCAGGTGACCTCCTCCGCGCTGGTGTTCGCCAGGAAGTAGAGATCGCCCTCAGGCAAGCGCCGGTGCAGAAAGCCCAGCTTGCCTGCAGCGTCACCCAACGTCAGGTCCGGCGGCAGAGCCTCCACAAGCGCTGCCGCGAGGCCTGCTTCGTTGTCGACGTGCTGCGCGGTGCCGAGCAGCTTCGTCATCGTGTCACGGATCTGCGCGGTATCGGCAGCGTCCTTGAGCCCAGGCGCAAGGCTTGGCGTCGTGCCCACAAACACCACCTTGCCTCCACTTTCGGCATAGTCCTGCAGCAGTTGTGCGGCCTTCAGCGTCATGCGGGTCGTCGGCGGAACGACAACAACGGGATAGTGCAAGCCACGCTCACCCATCGCCTCGGCATCGATGTAGTCCAGGTTGTAGCCGGCATCCAGAATGCTGCCCATCAGCCCCGGCGTGATGCGGTGCCCCATTTCTTCGGTGATCGACACGTGCCCTGGACGAAACGCTGCCTGCGCATCCGCTTCCGGCAGCAGCACGGCCACGTCATTGGCAGGCAGACCCTGCCGCAACGCCCAACTCACCCGCGCAAGGTACGTGGTGACATAGGGCATCACGGGCCACCACGGGTTGTGATCGTTCAAGGCCGCCGCGGCATACAACGACCAACCCGGCTCCGGCACGCCCGGCGCAGAATACGGGAAGCCATGCCCAATGATCTGGTTCACGCCTTCCAGAAACATGTGGTCTGCCTCGGCCTTCATGTCCAGCGGCGTGGCGCGAAATGCGGGTGAGTGCAACCACGTCCACGTCTCCGCCGAGGTGACCGGGTTGCCGTACACATGGTTCGCAGAGCTCGCCCAGCGCGTAAACGAAAACGCTCGCCATTGCGGGCCTTCGCCCTCCGGCAGCTGCGGGATGTGCTCGTCGGCGAACGTCACCGCGGGCTCGCCATAGGTTTGCGAGCGAAACTTTGTGCCGTGCGCAGCGGCATAGTCCGCGACGGTGCGCAGGTAGTTCTCGCGCACCAGCTCAGACATCGTCACGCCCCAGTCATGCCGCACCGCCTCGGCCTCAGGCGTGTCACCCTGCGCAAGCTCGGGAAAACGCGCGATCAGGTCATAGCCGCGGCGGCGCTGGAACTCAGCCGGTAAACTCGGTGTCCAATCCGACCCGTACACCTCAAGTGAATCCGAAAAAATCGCATACGGGGGCCGGTCCGCAAAGCCGCCCAAAAGAGCATCACCCACCACGTGCAAATGCTGCTCCACCGCAGGTTTCGCCATGTGATCCAGCACATAGCCTTCAGCGCCCGCCGCAGGCCGCTTCACCTGTTGTCGCGTGTGACTCGCGATGAAGAACAGCTCGACTTCCGGATCAGATCCTGCGGCCGTCTCCAACGTCGTGGGCATCGCGTCGCCGCTCACACGCCGCGCCGAGCCTGCCTCATAATGCGTGGCTGTTCCCTTGGCAACAAAGGCCGCAAGAAAGCTTTCGCCTTCCGCCATCTTCGGCACCGCCGCACTCGACACGCCAACTGCGCCAGCCGCGCCAAGCGGCACAGCCACAATCTTCAACCTGCCTGCCGCCAGGGCGAGCGGAATCTCCGGCCCGCCAAACGGCCATCCACTACCCAGCGTCAGGTCCACGCGCATGCCCAACGCCCGCGCATGCTGCTGCGCAAATCGCACCGCCGCCACGTACTCCGGAGAGCCGTAGCGCAGGTTGACCAGGTGCTTTGCAGGATCATCCAGTGCCAGCGGATACTCCGCGGCAAGTTCCACGCCCCCGATCCCGGCCTGGTGCATGGCATCGATCTCGCGCGCAAGCTCCGCATCCACCACGGCCGGCCCGAACCACCACCAGCGCATCATCGGACGCGCATCGTTGGGCGGATGCGCGAACGTATCGCGCATGGAAGCCACTGACGCCGTCTGCGCCCCTGCGCCCATCACCAATCCACACGGCCCAAACACAGCAAGCGCACACGCGCAAATTGTGGTGAAACGCCCGGACGAACTCATTGAGCTGCCTGCACGGTGTGGGCGCTCGCAGTCGCCTGGAGGTAATTGCCATAACCCACAATCAACGTGGACCCGATCAGCAACGCCAACCCCGCCGTCACCAGCAGGCGTGTACGCCGGCTGGTGCCGATCCACTCCTTCAGCGCAAGACCCCACAGCGTGGCAAAGATGATGATGGACGCCATGTGCAGCGTCCAGGACGAGAAGTCATACTTGCCCATCTTCGTCTGGCCCAGCGAGTAGAAGAAGAACTGGAAGTACCAGATCACACCGGCCAACGCAGCAAAGAAGTAGTTCTGCCCCAGGATGGGCGGGCTGATACGCTGCGCCATCTCCCGTGGGTCCAGGTCCTGCAGTGTGTCGCCGGTGACATGCCCGGCGCGCATCGGGTTCACGCCGGGTGTGCCCAGAAACTGTGCCCCGGAGCGATTGCGGGCAATCAGCACAATGCTCCACACCAGGTTGGTAGCGAAGCCTCCCCAAAGCACCACCACCAACACTGGCAGGTTCTGCCAAAGATCAAGCCGGCCGGCCGCAAGCAACTGTGTCTTGGCGACCTGCGCGATGGGCGCGCCAGCGGTCAGCCCAAACGCGAAGAACGAACTCATGATGCCGGCAAAGATCGCGACCGCGATGCCACGGCCTAACGAAAAGTCACTTTCGCCGCTTTCCGCCTTCTCTTCCGGCGTGACCTCGCGCTCTTTGCTCCACCCCGCAAAGCCGTTCACTACCACGGCCAGCAGGCACACGGCCACGCCCAGCAGGATGATCTGGCCCGAAGTCTGGTGCATGATGCCGGTGATGGCGCCACTGTAAATCGGCGGGATCAGCGTGCCAAACGCGGTGCACAACCCCAGCGAAATCGCATACCCCAGCGCAATGCCGAGATAACGCACAGACAAGCCAAACGTCAGGCCGCCAACGCCCCACAGCGCTCCCCACAAAACAGCAAAGCCGATTGCCCGCGGCGGTGACGCGCGCAGCACATCAAACAGGTGCGGCACAAAGATGGACGCAATCAGCAAAGGCGCGATCAACCAGGCAGCCACGCCCTGCACGATCCAGTAAATCTCCCACGACCAGCGGCGAATGCGGCGAAACGGAATGAAGTTCGTCGCCGAGGCGAAGCCCCCAATCCAGTGATACAAAACGCCGATGAGGGGGTTCGGTCCCAAGAGGCTGTCCCTTGCCGTAGAGTTTGAGTGGATGAAGCTGCCGTTTGGCGGAGACCACTCTAGCGCATCGTATCGTGTGTTGGGAAATATAATCTGTATTGGAATTCTCCCGGCATGCATCTCCGGCGGAGGCACCCTGCGGATCTCGCTCTTTATCGCCTGCTACAACGACACTCTCTTCCCCGAAACAGGGCGCGCCGTGGTGCGCGTACTGGAGCGGCTCGGGCACACTGTCGACTTCCCCGCCGGGCAAACCTGCTGTGGTCAAATGCACGCGAACACCGGCTACCGTGCGGAAGCGCTGCCGCTTGTGGCTCGCTTTGTTGAGCAGTTTCAGCACGCCGACGCCGTTGTGGTGCCGTCCTCCAGTTGCGTCACCACCATGCGCGAGGGGTACCCCGAGATGGCCAGTGAGCTGGAAAGCCAGGGCAAGCATCCCGGGCTGCGCGCCGCTGTGGACGCTCTGCTGCCGCGCATCTTTGAGTTCTCCGAGCTCCTCACCAAGCGGCTCGGCCTCACCGACGTTGGCGCCTACTACCCGCATCGCGTGACCTATCACGCCAGCTGCCACGGCCTGCGCGCGCTCGGCCTCGGCTCCGGGCCGGAACAGCTGCTGCAATCCGTGCGCGGCATCGACCTGGTCAAGATTGAAAATGTTGACCGCTGCTGCGGCTTCGGCGGCACCTTCGCCGTCAAGAATGCAGCCGTGTCCAGCGCTATGCTCGCGGAAAAAGTACGCGACGTGCAGAACACGCGCGCCGAGGTATGCACCGCCTGTGACAACAGCTGCCTGATGCACATCGCCGGCGCGCTGCACCGCCAGCGCACGGGCATTCGCACCGCACACATCGCAGAGATCCTGGCCTGCGCGGAAGGAGATCGCGCTTGAGCATCGGCACACGCCTTGATCCACGGACCGCTGAGCCGTTTCCGATCGTCGCAGCCGAGGTCGTACGAGACACGCAGATGCGCAAAAACGTGCGGCACGCCACCGAGGTCATCCAGGCCAAGCGCGCACGCGTTGTGGCTGAGCGCCCCGACTGGCAGGCTCTGCGCGATGCCGGCGCTCAGCTGCGAGAACACGCGCTCGCTCACCTGGACGCCTACCTCGAAGAGTTTGAACGCAACTGCACCCGCGCCGGCGGTACCGTGCACTGGGCACGCGACGCGGGGGAAGCGCGAGAGATCGTCGTTCGACTAGCAAAGCAGAGCATCGCCGCCAGCGGGCCCAAGCCCGGCGACACGCCTGAGGTCATCAAGATCAAGTCGATGACCTCAGAAGAGATCCAGCTGAACCAGGCGTTGTTGGACGCCGGCATCCGGCCGTATGAAACCGATCTCGCCGAGCTCATCATCCAGCTCGGCCAGGACCAGCCATCGCACATCGTCGTCCCGGCGCTGCACAAAAATCGCCAGCAGATCCGCGAGATCTTTCGCCGCGAAATGAACTTGCCTGACCTCGGCGAAGCTCCCGGCGACCTCGCCGAGGCAGCACGTCGCTTCCTGCGCGAAAAGTTTCTCCGCGTGCAGACCGCGGTCAGCGGCGCCAACTTCCTGATCGCCGAAACCGGCGGCGTGTGCGTCGTGGAAAGCGAGGGCAATGGCCGCATGTGCCTCACCTTGCCCAATACGCTCATTACGGTCGCCGGCATCGACAAGATCGTCGCGCGCTTCCAGGACCTCGAAGTGCTGCTGCAAACGCTGCCACGCAGCGCCACCGGCGAGCGCATGAACCCGTACAACTCTATCTGGACGGGCGTGTCTCCGGGCGACGGTCCGCAGCACTTTCACGTCGTCCTTTTGGATAACGGCCGCAGCGACATCCTCGCCGACACCAAGGCGCGGCAAACGTTGCAGTGCATCCGTTGCGGCGCCTGCCAGAACGCGTGCCCGGTGTACCGCGAAACCGGCGGCCATGCCTACGGGAGCGTCTATGCCGGACCCATCGGGGCCATCCTGACGCCACAGTTGATGCACCTGCAGCACGCACAAAGCCTGCCCTACGCAAGCAGCCTGTGCGGTGCCTGCTACGAGGTTTGCCCCGTTAAGATCAACATCCCCGAGGTCCTGCTTCACCTCAGGCATCTCGTTGTCGAGCAGAAAACCGCGGGTCTTCGCGGCCTGGTCGACTCGGAAGCGCTCGCCATGCGTGCTGCGGCCATCACCTTCGGCAGCGAACGCCGTTTCCGCGCCGCACAGCGCCTCGGTCGCATGGCCGCCAACACGCTCGCGCATGACGACGGTGCCGGTCAGCAGTGGATCACGTCGCTGCCGGGCTTCTTCAGCGGTTGGACCAGCATGCGCGACCTGCAGGCCATGCCAAAGCAGACCTTTCGCGACTGGTGGGAAGACCGCCAACAGCACCCGTCGTCACAGGCCAAGAGCCGACCGGCTCCGGAGACACGATGAGCACCGACGCGCGTTCGGCCGTGCTGAACAAGGTCAAAGCTGCCCTCGCCGGAGCGGGCCAGCGACCCGACGCCGCAGCCCAACTCGCTCGCTGGTCTGCGCTGCCGCGATCCTATGCGCAGCGCCCGGGCCTTACGTTTGCAGAGCGGATCGCCCTTCTCGAAGACCGCCTGCGGGACTATGACGCTGTCGTCCGGCGAGTGCCTTTGACCGAAGTCGCCGACGCCATCGCTGCGGCGTTCGCGGCACGCGGGAATCTACCCTCGCTCATTCCCCAGGGCTTCCCGCACGCATGGCGTGCAGGCGCTGCAAATCTGGTTGAAGACGAAGGCTTTACCCCGCGCGAGCTCGATCGCTTCGACGGCGTGGTCACCGCGGCCACATTGGCTATCGCCGATACAGGCACGCTTGTGCTGCAGAACGTTCCCGGGCAAGGGCGTCGCGCTGCAACGCTGGTCCCCGACTTCCATCTATGTGTCGTGCACATTGACGACGTCGTCGAATCCGTGCCGGAGGCCTTCGCGCGGCTTGCCCCAACACAGCACCTGCCCACCACCTTCATCTCCGGCCCTTCTGCCACGGCCGATATCGAAATGACGCGCATCAAGGGCGTGCATGGGCCGCGCTTTCTTGAGGTACTGCTCGCGGGCTGAGTTTTTACGTGACCACCGCCCATGTTTCGATATAGAAACTATTCAACATTGGTTACAAGGGTGAGGAGCGCATGAGCAGCAGCAACGGAGCGACGCAAAGCACAGGGCAGATGGGCGAAGCAGTCTTCGCTGCGCTGGACCGTTTTCGGATCGAGATCCCGTCCTGGGGTTTCGCCAACACGGGCACGCGTTTCGGCAAGTTCGTGCAGCCGGGTGCGGCCACCAGCATCGAAGAAAAGTTTGCAGATGCGGCCGAAGTCAATCGCCTCACCGGCGCCAGTCCATCCGTTGCGCTGCATGTACTGTGGGACCTTCCCAACGGCGAACGCGACGTATCCAAGGTGCAACAACTCGAGCAGCAGTTCGGTGTGCGCGCCGGTTCCATCAACCCCAATCTCTTCCAGTCGCAGGAGTACAAGTTCGGCTCCATCGCCAGCCCCATCGCCGAAGTTCGCCAAAAGGCCATCGATCATCTGCTCGAATCGGTAAAGATCGGCGCGGCCCTGGGCACCCGAGATGTCTCGCTCTGGGTCTCCGATGGTTCGAACTATCCGGGAACGCAGTCCATTCGCAAGCGTATCGGCTGGGTCGAAGAAGCACTCGCCGCTGCACACGCTGCGACCAACGAGCACCAGCGTCTTCTCGTCGAATACAAGCCTTTTGAGCCGGCGTTCTACCACACCGATATCGCGGACTGGGGCATGGCCCTGCACTTCGCGCAGCACGCCGGCCCACGCGCGGCCGTGCTGGTCGACACCGGCCATCACTATCAGGGCACCAACATCGAGCAGATCGTGGCCTGGCTGCTGCACCTCAAC
Source organism: Granulicella sp. (assembly GCA_965198515.1). GTDB lineage: Bacteria > Acidobacteriota > Terriglobia > Terriglobales > Acidobacteriaceae > Granulicella. The sequence goes on from CBDAPO010000006.1 coordinate 546,219, forward strand.
GCGCTCGGCGGCTTCCACTTCAACGACCGCAAATATGCCGACGACGACCTGACCATCGGGTCCATCGATCCCTACCAGGTCTTCCGCATCTTCCACGAAATCCTGAACGCACCCGAGCACCTCGCCTCCGGCATCGCCTTCATGATCGACCAAAGCCACAACCTCAAGGGCAAGGTGGAAGCGATGGTGCAAAGCGTCGTCGCCGCGCAGGAGCTCTACGCCAAGGCCGCGCTGGTCGACCGTGAACGGCTCGAAGCCCTACAGGATGAGTGCCGTCTTGTCGAAGCCGAAGAGTGTCTTCGCTCCGCCTTCTGGACCGATGTACGCCCCATGCTGCGCGACTGGCGTGCCGCCCGCAGCCTGCCGCAGGAGCCACTGCGCGCCCACGCTGAAAGCGGCTACGCGGAACGCATTGCCAGCGAACGCGGCGAACGCAACCGCAATGCGATCTCTTCTTACGCTTGAGCGAACACGGAACCAAAAGCGCACAAAGTTCAGATAAGAAATATTTGCTCTATTGGTGCAGCCTATGGAATGATGTTGTCCGACCTGAGGGAGGCAGCAAAACGGAATGGGAGACACACCAAGCGCGGCGAAGCTTCGCTTTCTTGAAGACAAGTGGGATGAAGCGGTAGCCTCATCCCTGGACGCGCCGGAGTTGCTGCGCTACCGCTCCAATCTCCTCGGCTCCGATCTCCGCATCACCAACTTCGGCGGCGGCAACACAAGCTCGAAGCTCGAGCTGCCCGACCCTGTCTCCGGCCAGTCGGTCACGGTGTTGTGGGTCAAAGGCTCCGGTGGCGACCTCGGCTCTATCAAACGCGCAGGCTTCGCCACGCTCTACCTGGATCGCCTGCTGTCGCTGGAAGCGCAGTACAAAGGCGTTGCGGAAGAAGACGCCATGGTGGCCTTGTATCCGCTGGTCACATTCAACAACAACCCCACCGCGGCCTCCATTGACACGCCGCTGCACGGTTTCCTCCCCTTCCCGCACGTGGATCATCTGCATCCCGACTGGGGCATTGCGCTGGCGGCATCGGCCAACGGCAAGGGGAAGATGGAAGAGTTCAACGCGGAGTTCGGCCACAAACTCGCATGGCTGCCATGGCAACGGCCCGGCTTCGAGCTTGGCATGATGCTCCGCAAAGTTGTGCAGGAAACGCCCGGCTGCGATGGCGTGGTGCTCGGCGGCCACGGCCTCTTCACCTGGGGCGATACCCAGCGCGAGTGCTACCGCAACACCATCACGATCATCGATCAGATCGGCCAGTTCATTGAGCGGCATGCGCAACATGACGGCCACAAGCCCTTCGGCGGCGCCCGCGTCGCGACACGGGACGATCGTGAAAAAGTAGCACTCGACGTTATGCCTTCCCTGCGCGGTGCTGTGTCACGCAAGCAGCGCTGGATCGGCAGCTTCACCGATGCGCCTGCCGTGCTGGAGTTCGTCAACTCCGAGCATGCCGAACAACTCGCGCACCTGGGCACAAGCTGTCCTGACCACTTCATCCGCACCAAGATTCGCCCGATGTTTCTGAAGTGGGATCCGGTCAGCGATCCCAAAGAGATCCCACAGCTCATCGAGACAGCGCTCGAAACCTATCGCGCGGAGTACGCCGAGTACTACAGGAAGCACGCACTGCCGGATTCGCCGAAGCAGCGCGACGCCAGCCCTACTGTCGTTCTGCTGCCCGGCGTCGGCATGTTCACCTTCGGCAAGAACAAGACCGAAGCCCGCCTCACCGGCGAGTTTTATATCAACGCGATCGGCGTGATGGGCGGTGCCGGCGCGCTTGGTGGCGGACTCAAGTGCGAAGACATCCCGCAGGCCGGCCCCGCGGCCAGCGCGGACCAGTTCACCTTGCACGAGAACTACGTCGCGCTACCCCCCAGCGAAGCCTTTCGCATCGAGTACTGGGCGCTGGAAGAGGCCAAGATCCGGCGGCAACCACCCGAGAAGCAGCTCAGCCGCCAGGTCGCGCTCATCGTCGGCGGAGGCTCTGGCATTGGGCGCGAAACGGCGCTGCTCGCTGCCGAACGCGGCGCGCACGTTGTGGTGGCAGACCGCGACGTGGCCGGCGCACAGAAAGTCGCGGAAGAGTGCGCAGCCATCACCGGCAAAGAGGCCGCAAGCTTCACGTCCATCGACATCCGTGATCGTGCAGCGATCCGCGCAGCCCTGGACGCCACCATCAACGCCTTCGGCGGCGTCGATATCGTCATCAACACTGCCGCCATCTTTCCTTCATCGCCTGACGGCATCATCAGCGACGATCAGTGGGCACTGACGCTGGACATCAACGTCACCAGCAACTTCAAGCTGGCGGAAGAAGCCGGCAGGCTGCTCAAAAAGCAGGGCGTGCCTGCGTCCATGGTGCTCACCAGCTCAGCCAACGCTGTTGTACCCAAGCGCGGCAGTGAAGCCTATGACGTGTCCAAGGCCGCGCTGAGCCATCTCGTGCGCGAGCTCGCCGTCGGCATGGCGCCCCTGGTTCGCGTCAACGGCATCAGCCCGGCAACCGTAGTCAAGGGCTCCACGATGTTTCCGCGCGACCGCGTGAAGGCCTCGCTGAGCAAGTACAACATCCCCTTCAGCGATGCCGCATCGGACGACGAACTGCGTGATGCGCTTGCGCTCTTCTACGCACAGCGCACACTCACGCACGTGCCCATCGATCCGAAGGACAATGCCGAAGCCATCCTCTTCCTCGCCGGGCCACAGGCGCGCGTGACCACGGGCCATATCATCCCGGTGGACGGCGGCCTGATCGAGGCGCAGCTCCGGTGAAATCCGCGCGGTTGCGGGCCGATCGAAGAGCGTCGATCGCCATCGATCTCGGTGCAGAAAGCTGCCGGGTGTCACTGCTGCGCTGGGCGGATGGTGAACCCGCATTGCACCTTGTTCACCGCTTTGCAAATGGTCCCGTGCAGGCTGCGGATGGCTCCCTCCGCTGGCCTCTCACGCAGATTGTGCAGGGTGTCGAAGACGGCATCCGCCGCTGCGCTGTCCTTGCCCCCGAAGGCGTCGCATCCATCGCGGTAGACGGTTGGGCGGTGGACTACGTGCGGCTCGATGAGCACGATCAGCCCCTGGAAGACCCGTTCTGCTACCGCGACGCACGCAACCCACCCGCCGCGGAAGCACTGGCTCGCAAGATCACGCCGGAACGTCTGCGCGAGATCGCCGGCATCGAGCAGCAGCCCATCAACACGTTGTACCAGCTCTACGCCGACAGCCTCAGTGGCAAACCACAGACACGCTGGCTCAACCTGCCGGAGTATCTCCTGTTCCGCTGGGGCGCCGAACCCGTGGCCGAGTACACCATGGCCGCGCATACCGAGTTGGTCGACCTGTTTGCCGCCAATTGGAGTCGCGAAATCTTTCGCACCGCGGAGCTTTCGCTCTCCTGTGCGCCCCGCATCGTGCCGCCGGGCACCATGCTCGGCAAGTTGTCCGGGCCGCTTGCCTCGTTGCCAGGCTTCAACGACACGGACCTGATTGCGCCCGCATGCCATGACACCGCGTCCGCCATCGCGGGCATTGCCGAAACCGGCGACGACTGGGCCTACATCAGCTGCGGCACATGGTCGCTGGTCGGTGCGCTTGTGCCCCATCCGCTGAACTCGCCCAGCGTGCGCGAAGACAACTTCACCAACCTGGGCGCTGTTGGCGGTGCCACCTGCTTTCACAAGGGCGTCAACGGCCTTTGGCTGCTGAAGCAGTGCATGGACCACTGGACCGCGCAGCAGCAGCCATGGGAGTTGCGTGAGCTGCTCGCCGCAGCAGAGCTTGAACCTACCCCTGAGTCACTGCTGAACCTCGCTGACCCCACACTGCTGGGCATGGGCAACATGCCCGGCCGCATCAACGCGCAGCGCCGGGATGCAGGCCTGGCCTGCCTGCAGGAAGACAGCGCCGCAGCCCCGAAGATGGTATGCCTGCTGCTGCACAGCCTGGCGGCGCGCTACGCCGAAGTGCTGCAACGCCTGCGCGCACACACAGGCAGATCCTTTGGGCGCATCGTCATGGTGGGCGGTGGCGCACAGAACGCCATGCTGCGCCGCCTCACGGCTGAGCGTACCGGCCTGGAGGTCATCATGGGGCCCACCGAAAGCTCCACGATCGGCAACCTCGCGCTGCAGCTCGCGGTGCTGGAAGGCGGCCTGCCTGCCAGCTCGCCGGAGTTCGCCGCGCAGGTGGCAAGCTGGGCCGGCGTCCTGGCCAACTCCGCGCCCTCGGCATAGTCGCCGACAGAGCCTCAGCGCACGACACCCAGGCGCCTCACAGCTTATCGTTGAAGCCGTACAACAGGGCTCAACGTGGAGGACAGTATGAAGCTTTACCTCATGGCAGATCGCGTTCGGTACGCCCGCATGACCACCGACGAATTGCGATCCACCTTTCTCGTGCAGGAGCTGTTTCAGCCCGGCACCATTCAACTCGCGTATACCGATCTTGACCGCGCTGTGGTCGGCGGCATCGTCCCCACCAGCGAAGCCCTCCAGCTGCCCAACCCCGCAGAGCTGCGCGCCAAGTTCTTCCTCGAGCGCCGCGAAGCAGGCATTCTCAACCTCGGTGGCGCGGGTACAGTCACGGTGGATGGCCATGACTTCGCGCTCAACAAGCTTGACTGCCTGTACCTCGGCCGCGGCGCACAGCAGGTCACCTTCGGCTCAAACGATGCAGCCGGCCCCGCGCACTTTTACCTCCTCAGCTACCCGGCCCATGCTAGCTATCCCACAGCTGTGACGCGCTTTGCTGAACTGCAAGGGACGCCGCTGGGTTCGCTCGCAACCTGCAATCGCAGAACGCTCTACAAGGCGATCCACGCGGAAGGCCTGCAGAGCTGTCAGCTGGTGATGGGCTTCACGCTGCTTGAAGAAGGCTCCAACTGGAACACCATGCCGCCGCACACGCACATGCGGCGTTCCGAGATCTACATGTACTTCGATCTACCGGACGCGAACGCGCGCATCGTGCACATGATGGGCCCACCGGACGAAACACGCCATGTGCTCGTCTCCAACGGCGAGGTTGTGCTCTCTCCGGGATGGTCCGTGCACTGCGGCGTCGGTACCCAGCGGTACGGCTTCTGCTGGGGCATGGGCGGGGAGAACAAGGAATACACCGACATGGATCCGGTCACTGTCGGCGATCTGCGCTAGTTGATACACAACGCCTTCCTCATGCAGGAAGGGAGCAAGAAAAACGGCTCGGAGCCTTGAAGCTCCGAGCCGTTGCCATCAGTGCAGGCAGCGGGTTTAGAACACAATGTGCCCGGCAAACTGCCAATCACGGTTGCCCGTTGCCGTGGTCGCTTTGCCAAACGTGGAAGACGTGTTCGCTGAGCTGTAGGACGTGTTGCCCAGGGCCGAGGTCGGCGCCGAAAGCGTCTGTCCAATACCGCCAAACGTGTGCTTGTTGGTGACGTCCAGGGCGTCCGCCTCAAAGACAAAGCGGAAACGTTCCCGGGTCAGCGGGAAGTCCCGCTTCAAGCCCATATCCAGGTTGTAGCTACCGGGCCCGGTCAGGTTGTATGGCTGCGTACGCGGCGCATTGCCAATCGCGCCCACGCAACCGGACGCGGTGCACTGCGTTCCTGAGCCATAGGTCGAAGCCGTCATAAACGCATTCGGATCGATCTTCTGCAACGCGCCGACGTTCTTGCCCGTAGCGCCAAAGCTCCAATCGCCGTTGATGCGCGCGTTCCCCGAGGCATACCCGGTGAAGTTGGGATTCAGGTCCGGCATGCACTGACCGGCAATGGTCTGGCAGCTTGACGCGATGATCGCCAACGGTGTGCCGGAGCGATACGTGAAGATGCCCGAAAGCCGCCACCCACCCGCAAGCGAACGAACCAGGAAATGATCGGTGCCCATCTTGCCGCGTCCAAACGGCGACTCCGCCGTACCAAACGCACTGAGGTTCTCCGGAAGATTCGTTGTTGTGTACGAGTGCTCGATGGAGTCCTGCTTGTAACTCCGTCCACCACCGTCAATCGAAGCGGACGGGATGTCGAAGCCAGAACGGAACGTGCCTTCATCACCCAGGTTCTTGGAGTAGGTGTAATTAATCTGGTACGTCACACCCTTGAATGGACGCTGTTGCACGCTCAACTGGAAGGAGTTGTACGTGGTGTTCGCAACGTTCTGGCCCCACGTGTCCGTGATGGTGCCGTATTGCGGGAAAGCGACCAGCATCTGCTGAATCGTCACACCCGTGCTGATGGCGCCGGCAGCCGCAAACTGCGCATAGGGCACCTGCAGCCCCGGCAGCGCGGCCTGTGCGCGCGCAATGTTGGCAGGCGTGGCCTGTGCCTGCAGCAGCGGCACTTGCTTGTTGCCATTGGCCACATAGATGCCACCCAGCGCCGGCAGATACGCCGGGTTCAGCTGATTGACCCAGTAGCCACGTGCGTTAGCACCGCTAGGTGAGACGAAGTGGCTCACGCTGCCGGCGTAGTCCGCGCTCACCGTGATGCTGTTGGTGACCGCCTTCTGAATGCCTCCGTTGAAGAACGTGAACGTCGGCGCGCGCCCGGAGATATACGGGTCCGCGAAGGACACACCGTTGGGTGCGATGCGCGTGCCGTTGCTGACGTAGTTGCCCGTGTTCAGCTCCGTGCCCGCAAGCGACGGTCCCGGAGGCGTAGGCAGCACAAAACCCGGGCCACCAAATTGCGTGTTGCCCATGCCGGCCGCTGCAAAGGCTGAGCTGTTGTTCAGCCAATAGTTGGGGTTGATGGAATTGCCGTTGATCGCCGTCGGCGCCGCGCTTGCGCTATAGCCCGTAGCGCCTGTGCCCTGGTACGCACCAGCACGACCACCCACACCGCCAGCATGCGAGTAGGAGATCCCGAATCCTGCACGAAGAACCGTTGTGTTATCCAGCTCATACGCCATACCGAGGCGCGGCCCGAAGTTCTTCCAGTACGTCTGCACCGGCGTGGTGCACTGGCAGCTGATGCCGGCTCCATGGTCACCCGCGAACTGCAGTACGCCCTTGTTGCCCGTAAGGGGATTGGTCGCGTTCGGGTTCAGGAACGTCCAACGGTCGGCCGTCTCGTGGTACGGCGGCAGGTAGTCCCAACGAAGCCCAAGATTCAAGGTCAACTTCGGCGTGACCTTCCAGTCATCCTGCACATACGGCGCGATCGGCCGGAAGCGGCCACCCGTGATGCCAAAGCTTTGGATCGTTGTGCCGCCGCCGGTGACACCGCCGAGCAGATAGGTAGCATAGTCGTAGCCCGTGCCCGAGGTCACCGCGCTGGCGCTGGTCAACGCCGCTGTCGGGTTGTTGCTGTAGCTCTGCGTGTACGGCGTTGAAGGTCCATTCGCGGCAGTGGCATTGGCCTGCAGGTCCTGCAGTTGGAAACCAACAGTGATGGAGTGCTGCCCCTTCACCATCAGCAGGTTGTCCACCACCGTATAGCCGTTCGACACAGAGGTCTGCGTTGCGCCGGATGCGCCGTTGGCCCACTGCGTGGTGCCGGAGTTGCTGAACGTCACCGACGGCAGCTCATCCGAAGCCTGGCCTGAGGGCAGACCGGTGATGCCGGCCGTCACGGCTTCATACTTGGTGATACCCTCCGTGGCATTGGTGATCGGTGGTCCACCGAACTGCAGGAAGTTGAACTTGAACTGGTTCGTGAGGCTGGGCGTGATGTGGTAATCGTGCTCGATGGTCGCGATGTTGATCACGACGCGAGCCCTGGTCACACGGCCGTACGGATCCGGCAGCGTGGGCGCAACCGCAAACGTGTACGGCACATTCAACCGGCTGCCCTTGGTGTTCACGAACGAGAGCCGCTGCTTCGAGGTGAGATCGAAGTCTGCGCGCCACACGTACGACCAGTTGTCATAGCCGGAAGGCTGGCCGGTCAGCACGTTGTTGGAGATACCATCCGTGGTCGGCGTCGGCAGGTACTGCTGCAGGTATTGCGAGATCGGCGAAATCTCATTCGTCGGGATGATGTTGGCGTTGACCGGGAAGTTCGACAGCGCTTCAGGGTTCCCATTGTTGTCTGTCGGCAGAATGGGCTTGCCGGTATAGGCCTGCCCATACATGTAGCGGCAAGGTGTTCCATTGTTGGCCGTGCACGCCGTCTGGCTCAGCGGATCGTAGATCAAATACCCCGGTCCACCATTGCGCTTCAGCAGTTGGCTGAAGTCACCGTTGCGCATCTGCAGCGTGGGGACGGTTAGCAGTCCGGGATTCACACCCGCGCGGCCATGGTAACGGTCATAAGTGAAGTTGAAGAAGCCCTTGTGTGCGGTGAAGGGGATGGGACCGCCCGCGGTGGCAGCAATTTCGTTCTGGTTCTCGTAAGGCTTCTTGGCCGCGACCGTGTTGCCGTTCGCGTCCTTGGCTGTGGCGGACTTGCAGGTGTAGCACCAGGTGTCAAAGATGGTGTTGCGGAAGTAGATGTTCGCCGAACCGTGGTACTTGTTCTGCCCGGACTTCACCGTAAAGTTCAGCAGACCCGCGCCCTGGTACTCCGCCGGGATGGAGCTGGTGAGCACCTGGAACTGGTCAACGGACTCAATCGGCACCGAGTTGAAAATGATGCGGTTGTCGCCCTGCTGCGTGGCCACTGTCAACGGCATGCCGTCAAGGTATAGCTCGGCCGTGTAGTTGGAAGTACCGCCGATGATGGGCGCACGCGCACCGCCCTGCGACCCGGGCAGCAGCGCGGCAAACGCGGTCGCATCGCGCTGCTGGCCGCCCATCTGGATCGGCAGGTTCGTGTAGGTCTCGTTTTCAATCACGCCACCAAGGCTCGCGTTGGTGGTGTCCAGTGCCGGCGGAGCCGTGGTCACCGTCACCTCTTGCCCCTGGGATCCCGGATTCAGCGTGACGTTCAGGCCGGTCAACCGCAACGCATCCACGGTCAGGTTCTTCTGCGTGAAGTCGGCAAATCCGGGCGCCGTCACCTTCACGCTATAGGTGCCCTGGATGATCGGCGCAATGGTGTACAGGCCATCGCTGGTCGTGTTGCGAATCGTTGCCACACCCGTCGCCTGGTCCGTTGCCGTGACAACCGCACCCGGAATAATGGCGCCGCTTGAATCGGTCACCGTGCCCTGGATGCCCGCTTCGCCGCCGGTCTGTGCCGAGGCTGAACTCAACAGCGCAAGGCACAAACAAAGGGCTGCGAAAAAGAAAGGAACAGTCCCGGAAAAGAGACTCTGGGCTGCTCGACAAAGCCGGCGCATCTGCATACGGATCTCCTGCAATCTGCAAAGAAAGAACGGGGGCAAAGTAGCTCACGCGAAAAACAGTTGTCAACGGGAAACTATTCCTCCCCTGACATTCGGTCCGTTTCGCGCCGTTCTTACGCGCCGCTTCCCCGGCCCGAAACCCCGCACGGCAAAGCCCCTGCGCGCGTTCAGTCCAGCAAAAAACACAGCTCTCCCCCACAAGCTTTGGCCCACCGCGAAGAGCCCGACTTTCTTCGGTACGCAGAAATCGATCTCGCCACGAACTCGCTTCCACGCCGGAAACCACGCATCCCGGCGCATCCAACAGCTCTATGGCGACGGCCGTACAAAACGACATATCCGTGCTGGATCTGCCGCCCGAGCAGAAGGACGCCCTGCTGCGCGATGCTGACCCGGAACCCCTGACAGCGCCGGCGGCCACGGGTGAAAGCAAGCTATGGCGGCCACGCCGCGTCTTCATCACACCTGAGGCGTTCACCACGGCCTATGGCCGCAACATCCTGGAGCGCGCCGAAGCCCTGGGCGCACAAGTCGTTCGCCTGAAGAGCAATCAACTGCGTGGCCTGACCGACCCTGTGCCCAGGGACGCCGCACCGGACAGCAAGGCCGCGCAACGTGCCTACGCGCAGGCCAAAACATCGCTGGCTATCGTGATGTCCCCGCCCTCGGCGCGCAAGCTGCAGCCCATCCCACCCTCGGCGGATTGGCAGTTTCACCTCGCGCAGGGCTGCCCGGCCCACTGCCAGTATTGCTATCTTGCCGGCTCGCTCAGCGGCCCTCCGGTCACACGTGTCTATGCCAACCTGCCCGAGATCCTGGAGAACCTGAAGAACTACCTTGGCACTGGCAAGATCACCTCGGCCTCCCGCGACCGCGCGCACGAAGGCACCACCTTTGAGGCCTCCTGCTACACCGATCCCCTTGGCATCGAGCACCTCACCGGTGCGCTCGCCGAATCAATCCGATTCTTTGGGCAGTGGGACGCTCCCGTGCAGCTACGCTTCACCACCAAGTTCGATGGCGTGTCTTCGCTGCTGCCGCTGGCGCACAACGGCCGCACGCGCATTCGCTTCAGCATCAATGCAACCACGGTCGCGCGCGGCTTTGAAGGCGGCACCGCCACGGTAGCGCAACGGCTCCAGGCACTGCGCCGCATGGCACAGGCCGGCTACCCGGTGGGCCTCACCATCGCGCCCATCATGCCCGTGGAAAACTGGCAGGACGAGTACGGCAGCCTGCTGCGCAACGTGGCCACCGCGCTGGACGGCGTGGCCGCCCCGGATCTCACCGCTGAGCTCATCACGCACCGCTTCACCCCGGGCAGCAAGGATGTCCTGCTCAGCTGGTACCCCAAAACGACGCTCGACCTCGACGAAGCCAACCGCACACAAAAGCGAACCAAGTTCGGCGGTTTCAAGTACGTCTATCCCAAGGACCCCATGCGGCAAATGCGCGACTGGTTCGAAGCCACGATCCCTCAAACGCTGCCGTTCGCGCGCATCCTGTACTGGACCTGATCGGAGCCCGTGCGCATGAAGGTGCTCTTTCTCGACAGATCGCCCGACCTTTGCGCCGCCTGGCGCCACAGCTTCGCAGGCATCGACAACGTCGACGTGCATCACGGCAGTTTCGAGCCCCTGATCGGCACATACGACTGCTTCGTCAGCCCCGCCAACTCCTTCGGCCTGATGGACGGCGGAATCGACGCGGCCATCACTGACTTCTTCGGCTATGGGCTGCAACAGCGCGTGCAGGATGAGATCTGGCGCGTTTACCGCGGCGAACAGCCCGTAGGCACCTGCCTCCTGGTGCCAACGGAAGACCTGCGCTGCCCATGGCTGGCGCACTGCCCCACCATGCGCGTCCCCATGGAGGTCGACTGGACCAACCACGCCTACGCTGCTTTTCTTGCCGCGCTCACCACGGCCGGCAATGCCGGGATCGCGCGGCTCGCCTGCCCCGGGTTGGGCACGCACACCGGCCGCATCCCACCCGATGTCGCCGCGCGGCAGATGCGCTTCGCCTATGACCTTTGGAGCGGTCCCCGCCTCCACCCCGAGTGGGGGGAGCTCAGCGACCGTGAATGGCGCTCCAGTGGACGCACCCGAGACGAGTATTTCCGCCACAAGTTTCAGCTGAAGTCTTCGGCCGAGTGACGTCGGACTCGCGCCCGGCGAAAGCTCTCCCTGCCGGTGCGAAGCAGGTCGTATGCTGGGCACATGCGAGGCCTTTGCCAGTTCTGCCTGCTCGGGTCCACTCTCCTGTTCAGCGCCTCTGCCAGCCTGTCCATGGCTGCGCAGAAGAACGCGCCACCACCGCTCGCGAAGGCCGGGCTCGTCACCCGCGACATCACGCCCGCGGCACGGCGCAACTGGCGTGGCAGCAACAACCACGTGCTTCACGTCACGGTGTGGTATCCCGCCGCCGATACCGCCATCGAAACGCCCCAGACCATCGGCCCGCCAGACCGGCCGCTCTTTGACGCCGGCCAGGCCACGCCGCACGCCCCTTTCGCCCCCTCGCTGGAGCCCTTACCGCTGATCCTGCTCTCCCACGGCTCCGGCGGCACTGCGGACCAGATGGCTTGGCTGGGCACCGCTCTGGCCCGCGCAGGCTTCCTGGTCGCCGGCGTCGACCATCCCGGCAACAACGCCAACGAACCCTACACCGCAGAAGGATTTGTGCTGCCGTGGGAGCGCGCCACCGACCTGTCCGAGGTGCTCGACGGCCTGCTGGCCGACCCACAACTCGCGCCACACATCGACAAGGACCGCATCGGCGCTGCCGGGTTTTCCATCGGCGGCTACACCGTGCTTGAACTCGGCGGCGCGCGCACAGACCTCAGCTCCATCACCGACCTTTGCCGCAAGGAGCCCGAAAGCACCACGTGCCACGTGCCCGAGATGAAAGACCTCGGCACGGTAACGCACATGCTGGAAACCGTGCGTAAAACCAGCGGCGAAAGCCTCGCGCGCTCCGCCGACAGCTTTCGCGATCCGCGCATCCGGGCCGTCTTCGCCATCGCGCCCGCCCTGGGCATGACGCTGACGCCCGAAAGCCTCCATGCCATGCGCCTCCCAGTGGCGCTGGTCGTGGGCGCGGCCGACACCCTGGCCCCCGCGCCGATCAACGCCAACCTGATCAAGGCAAACCTACGCGGCGCGCGGGAAACCGTTCTGCCGAACGTCGCCCATTACACCTTTCTCGACGTGTGCACCGCGGCCGGCAAGCAGACACTTCCGGCGTACTGCATCGACCCCGCGGGCGTCGACCGCGCCGCCGTGCATACGGAAGTGGAAGACATGGCGATCCAGTTCTTCGCACGTGCCTTCCGTCTGCGGTAAAGGACGGCGTCGCCCCGCAGGGAAGTAATTTCGTGCCAAAGTTCAGCCACAGCCCATCGCAGGCCTTTCGCCGCGCGAAGCCGCGTGACCGCTACTGCTTTTTCGTGGCTTCGTCCAGCCTTTGCAGCTGGTCGGTATCCATCTCCGACCGAATCTGCAACAGGTAGTGTGTGTACACCTTGCCCAGCTCGGCACGCGTCTGCGACACCCGGTCGATCTGCGCATAGAGAGTGTTCTCGTCCAGCGACTTGGACCGGTACATCGACTCCAGCTTGCCCTGTTCCTGCTGGTAGTCCTGGAAGCTCTTCTGAAGCGCCGGCCGGCTTGTCTCGAAGATAGCGTCCATGTGCTGCTTCTGGTCCGGTCGCAGCTTCAGGTCCTTGGCAACGTGCTTGTCGTCCCACCAGCGGCCCAACAGGCCCAGCTGCGTCCGGCTACGCATGCCGCCCACGGATCCGGCCGAGTCAGGTGCCCGCCGCGGGTCGCCATTCCCCCGGTCGCGACCATAGTCACCTGCCCCCATGCCACCGGCCCCGCCGCCGGGGGAAAAACCAGGGCCCATGCCGCCGCCCGGCATACCTCCACCGGGCCCCATGCCGCCGCCGTGCCCGCCGCCACCACCGTGCTGCGCACGCGCAAACGGGGTCAGCAGGGCCAGGGAGGCCATGAGAACCGCAGACGACAGGACGACCCGAAGGCGGCGCATATTAATTCGTCAGGGAACGTTGCCCTGGATGAGAGGAACGCGGTGCTTCCGCACGCACGCCGGCAGCCGGCATCGCAAGCGCAGCCTGATCGTCAAGCTCGGCGTCGATCGACGACAGCAGCCGATTATCCGCGGCAAGCTCCGAGGTTGTCGGGGCTACAGCCAGGATGGGCGCCGCCTCCATGTGCCGCGATGGCTGCTGGCCCAGAAAGCCCAGATAGAAGGCCAGTACGCCGGTGATGGCTGTTGCGCCCAACCCCATGCTCCAGGATGTGTGAAGATGCAGCCCGGCCACCCACCGCGACGGCACCGGAACGCGGCGCGGCGCTTCCGCCACGGCCCACGTAGTGCTCAGGTTGCGGAAACTGCCCAGTGAGTTCTGCACGACGTCCAGCTCTTCGCGGCAGTGCTCACACGCGGCCAGGTGGGCCGCCGCAGACCGGCCCGGCTGGGCGCCGTCGAGCAACTGGCTGAACTCGGCGTCGGAAAGGTGGTGCGTTCGAATGTCAGTCTTCATCCCGCCCCTCCTACCTTCTGCCGCACCGCGCGGACCGCGCGATGCAAATGTGTTTTTACCGTGTTTACCGGCATGTTCATCGCCTGCGCGATGTCGGCCAGCTCCATCTCCTCAGAAAACCGCATCAGGAACACGGTTCGCTGATTCGTCGAAAGCGATTCAAGCGACGTCACAACCGCTGCCGCGCGCTCCCGCGCCAGCAGTTGACGCTCCGGCGAGCTTTCATTGCCGGGCAGGATGGACGCAACTTCCATCACATCCGTTGCGGTCTTGGCAGCTTTGCGCCAAAACTGGATTTTGCGCGTCCGCTGGTGATCGCGGATCAGGTTGACCGCAATCGAGGTCAGCCACGTCGCCACGCTGGACTCCCCGCGAAAGTTGGCGCGGTGGGACCAGGCCTTCAGAAAGCAATCCTGCACAATCGAGGCCGCCACATCGTCGTCGCCGACCGAAAACGTAACAAATCGCAGCAGCCGTGCACGATGTGTCCGCACCAGGGCGTCGATGTCCTCGAGTTCCGAGAGCGCGCGCTCCCGTCGGCCCAGCCCCAGGAGCTCGGTAGCTGTGATCGCTGTCTGCATACCGTCGATAGACGCTTGTCGCATGTTCAAGGATTACAGTTATTCTACGCGTCCCGCAAAGGTTGCAGCGGTCCGAACCGCTGGCGGCGGCACCATCCCCGCCATTTCGACGACGACGCGACGCGCCATAATGGAAGGGTCAGCCGCAACGTCTCCCGGAAGGCCCCTCCCCATGTCACTCCTTTTCGCCTCAGGCTCGCCCACCGCCGAACTCTCCGCTGACGACCTCCGCAACGGCCTGCAGACCGCCCTGGCGGCGCTCGGCACCCGCCACAAAGTCCTCGCCATCCCGCCCGACTTCACCCGCTTCCATTCCCACGCCGGCCAGCTCACCGAGCTCACGTACGACCTGCTCGGCCCCGCGCTCACCGACGTCCTTCCCGCGCTCGGCACCCACAAGCCCATGACCGACGCCGAAATCAGCCGCATGTTCGGGCGCACACCTCGCGAGCTCTTTCGTGTCCACGACTGGCGCAACGAGATCGTCACCCTCGGCGAAGTCCCCGGCGAGTTCATGCAGGATGTGTCGGAAGGCCAGCTCGACTACACCTGGCCCGCGCAGGTCAACCGCCTGCTCACCGAAGGCGGCCACGACCTGATCCTGTCCATTGGGCAGGTCGTTCCACATGAAGTAGTCGGCATGGCCAACGGCGCCAAGAACATCTTTGTCGGCACCGGCGGCCCGCTCGGCATTCACCGATCGCACTTCCTCGGCGCGGTCTACGGCATGGAACGCATGATGGGCCGCGTCGACACGCCCGTCCGCAAGATCCTGCGCTACGCCAGCCAGCACTTTGCGCAGCACCTGCCCATCGTCTACGTCCAGACCGTCGTCGCCAAAAACGAGTCCGGCGCGCTCGCCGTGCGTGGCCTCTTCATCTCCGACGACGAACAGGCCTTTGAATGCGCCGCCGAGCTCAGCCTCAAGTGCAACTTCCAGCGCCTCGACCGCGAGATCCATAAGGCCGTCGTCTTCCTCGACCCGCACGAGTTCCGCTCCACCTGGCTCGGCAACAAAAGCGTCTATCGCACCCGCATGGCACTGGCCGACGACGCTGAACTCATCGTGCTCGCCCCCGGCGTCCACGAGTTCGGCGAGGATGCCGCGATCGATACGCTGATCCGTCGCTACGGCTATTGCGGCACCCCCGCCACGCTTGAGGCCGTCAAGCAGGACCCAGAGCTCGCCGCAAACCTGAGCGCCGCCGCCCACCTCATCCACGGCTCCAGCGAAGGCCGCTTCACCATCCGCTACTGCCCCGGCCACCTTACTCGCGAAGAGATCGAGTCCGTGCACTACCAGTACGGCGAGCTCGCCGACTACACCGCCCGCTACAACCCCGACACCCTGCGCGACGGCTGGAACACGGTGGACGGAGAAGAGATCTTCTTTATCTCCAATCCTGGCCTGGGCCTCTGGGCGTACGAAGGCCGCCTCCCCGACTAACCGTCCGACAAGAGACCGGCGCAAAAGCCCGCAACCAACGCCAAGACACGCAACGGACACCGTGGCGATCCTTGGCGTTCTTCGCGCCTTTTGCGTTGGCCTTTTACGCCCCAGTCACACCACTGCTAGCTCTGGACCGAGTCACCCGCACGACCCCCCAACCCATCAAACCAAACAACACAACCACAGGCACCACGCGGTCCAGCCGAATCAACGCGAGCACAGCCGGGCTCGGCTCCGCGCTTCCGCTCAGGAAGTACAGGCTCGGCAGCCACGCACAGCAAGCCAGCCCGGCACACCATCGCCACATTCGCTGGCTCAGCAGGGCCCGAAACCGCGTTACCAACAACATGCCAGCCACCGGCAGCACCGCCGTGTACTGGTACTCCCACACCGTCGGATAGGTCAAAAAGAACACCAGGGACGCCGCCATCATCAGCAGCAGCGTCGCCTGCAGCCGGGTCGTGCGATCCCGCACCCGCGCCACGACAACCGACAGTGCCAGCACAAACAACGTCGGCAGAAGATAGATCCAGCCCGGCGTAGTGGCGTGGAACAGGCCGTCCAGAAAGACCGGCAGCGAGTACACATCCACGTGCTGAAGCCGCAGCCCCGATTGCGCCACCAGGTTCAGCCAATGAATGCTGTTATCCCGCATGTCCGGCGTCAGCCTCATGCCGTTGGTGTAGATGTTCATCGTGCGGCGCACCACCTCCGGATGCCACGAGAGCCAGAACACCCGCCCCAGGCTGATCCGCTCCGGGTTCAACGGCGGCAGCACCAGGAAAAGCAGCGACACCGGCACGTACACCGCCAGCGCGTCAAACGCCGACCGGCGCGTCTCCTTCACCAGCAGCAGCAACGGCAGCATCAGCAACACGACCGGCTTGGTAAACAGCGAAATCAGCAGTCCCGCACGCATCAGCCAGGGCGCATCCACCTTCCACTGCGCGGTTCGCAGCAGGCCCACAAACAGCAACGTAAGGCCAAGCACCGTAATCGCCTGCACATTGCCCACCCATAACATCAGGTACGTAGGAAAGGCCCCCAGCAGCAACAGCCAGATCACACGCCGCACCAGGGCGTCCTCACTTTGCTGCGCCAGCAGCCACGCACACGCGGCCATCACGAGCAGCGACACCACCGTAAACACGCCATAGCTGTCCATCGGCGCCAGCCGGCTCAGCGGCGCCCCCAGCACCACAGCCAGCACCGGGTGGGCCAGGTACCACGTGAAGTGCGGCCCATACGTCGGCGGATCGAACGTCCCATACATGCTGTGCCTGACCTGCAGGTTCAGCCACGCCTTGGGCAGTGAAAAGTAGTCGATCCCCTGCACATCCGCATGCAGCGTATCGAAATAAAAGGCGTTCAACAGCCCCAGCCGCAGGCTCAGCAGCTCAACAAGGACCCACGCGGCCGTAAGCCACGGCAAGGCCCCGATTGCCCGCGCCCGCCATCCCCCTGCTGAAGTCACGTCACTGCCGGACCCGGTCAAATCCCATCTCCCCGCCGAAACACAAAGGTCCGCTGCGCCGCAAAGCTCATCAGGCTTAACAACACGTCAACGCAGACCTTCGCCACCAGCACCGGCCAGTGCGCGTACCTGTGCAGGCCCACAATCATCCAGTAGCTCGCCGCCCCAATGGCCACGGCAAGCACGTAATACCGCCAAAGCGCCTGCACCAACGCGCCCTGGCTATGGAACACATACCGCCGGTTGACCCAGAAGTTCACCAACGAGCTGAACCGCCCCACCACCACACTCAACAAGATCCTTCCGGTCAGCGCGAAGCAGACCGTAAACAGCAGCAGGTCCAACCCGGCCGCCAGCAACGACGACGCATAAAAGCGCACCAGCACAAAGTAGATGCGCATCGAGTCCCACACAGGGTCAAAGTGCGATCCGCGATTGTTTTCCAGGTACACGGTCGCAATCGGCACCTCCAGCGGCCCCGGCCCGCCCCGGCACAGGTGCGCCAGCATCGTCATCTCGTACTCATAACGCTCGCCGTCCAGCACAACCAGTTCAGGCAGCACGGAACAAGGCAGTCCCCGCAGCCCTGTCTGTGTATCGGTGATCCTTGTCCCCGTCAGGAACGAAAACACCCGCCGCGTCAGCAGGTTCCCGACCCGAGACCGCAGGGGCACCTCGCCGGCAAAGCTGCGCACACCCAGCACGGGCCTGCCCCGAGACGCCAGAAGCGCCTCACCCACCCGCACGATGTCATCTGGCGTGTGCTGCCCATCCGCGTCCGCCGTGACCACGCCAACCAGGTCACCGCCAAGGGTCAAAACATGGTTGAAGGCCGTCTTCAAACCGCGCCCCTTGCCCATGTTCACGGCATGCCGCAACACGGTGACCCGGTCCATCGCCGCAAGGGCCGCAAACACCGGCGCACACGCCGCCCGGCTGCCGTCGTCGATGACCACCACACGGCCAAACCCCGCCTGCACCACTGCTTGCACCAGCGCCACAAGCCGCTCCTCCGGCTGCCAGGCAGGGATCAGCACCGCCAGGGAGCCCAGCCCGGATAGCGCAGGGGGCACATGCGTCAGAACGGGCTCGTAAACGCCCTCCGCCGCAGAAAGGGGAGACATGCGCCCAGCTTACGGCAAAAACGAACGCAGGCCCCACCCCCAAACGGGTCACGCCCCCATGCGGCAAACAGAACTTCCTACTTCCTACTTCCCCAACCGATACAACGCCGCCGCATTCCCCCGCAGCACCATGCGCGCCAGTTCCTTGGCCCGCTCCGGGGAGATCTCCCCATCCCGCTCCATCCCCGTCAGCGCGATCCCCAGCGCGTGCCGCTCATTGCGCGCCGCCAGCCACTCCGCCTCTTCCCACCCCAGCGCGGACGTAAACGGATACCCATCCGTCCCAAACAGCACCTTTTCGGGGTAGGTTTCCAGCCACTCCCGCAGCCAACCCGCCAGCGTATGCGCGGGAAAAATTAATGCCTGCTGCGACATGTCCAGGTAGAGGTTGGGCTTCTGCAACAGCGCCCCGGCCTCGCGCACATACGGCCAGCCGCCATGCAGCAGCACAAAGTTCGTCGACTTCAGCTTCGGGTCATTCAACACCGGCTCCAGCAGCATCGGGTTCACACCGGCGATCGAAAAGTATCGCCCCCCACCCGACATCCCGTGCAAATGCACCGCCAACCCCAACCGCCCGCACTCCGCCGCAATGTAGCGAAACAGAAAGTCCTGCAGCCGTTTGTAGGCCACCGGGTCCGGCGCCTCACCCGCAGCGGGCTGAAGTACGCGTTCTCCGCCTGGTCCACCGGCACATCGGCAAAGTCCAGCCCACGAAGATAGGCGACCTCAAATTTCACCGCCACGGCGCCCCCGGCCTTTTGCCGCTCCAGCGTCGGCGTCACCACGTGGCGCAGATACTCCCGCAGCGTCTTCGGCATCGTGGGCACACCGGCCTCCTGCAGGTACCGCGCCCGGAGCTTGTCTTCCAGCGCAAAAAACTGCGCCCGGTCCGGCGACTGCCCCGCCAGGCCGCGATTGCTCAACGGAAACAGCAGCGCATCGTCATACGGCACCCAAAGAAAGCGTGGCGGCGCCAGCCCCGGTCCCAGGGCCACGCGATTCGCCACCATGGTCCCAATCCCGGCCTTGTTCAACACCCACGCCGGGAAGCCCGCTCCTTCCCGCGTCCGTACCCGCGTTCGCGCGGCCTCCAACTGTGCCTGGCCCTGTGCGTCCAGCGGAGCCCGCCCCTTGAAACCCCACAACGCCGCCCATGCCTCCGCCAGGGGCGGGAAGTCCGGACGCCACGCCAGCGGGTCCGTTTCCGGCTCCATGTTGTCCACCGGCAACGCATCGAACTCGCGGTCCGTCGCCATCGCGGGCGGCGCCAGCATCGGATGCGCGTGGTTGTCGATCGCCGGCGTCTCCGCGATGACCCGCGCAAGCGCCGGATCCACATCATGCATCGCAGGCTCAGCTGGCTTTGCCCGTTGTGCCGCACCACCCCTGCAACCCAACATCCCGGACACAACGACACACGCAGCCAGCAGCAGACGACGACGAAAACGAGGCATGTTCATCAGCCTAGCCGATAGGGAACACGAACGCCTCCAAACTTCATTGGCACCGGCGCACGGCGTTCCCGCATGGATCGGCATCCGACCACATGAGGTGATGTATGACCAAAGTTCTTTGGCTTCTCGGCGGTACAGCCCTGGCGCTCGCTGTGTTCGCCATTCTGCACGGACCCGACTTCGACGCTGCGCCCGCGGACGGCGTTGATCGCGCGGCCGGCAATGTGGGTGCCTGGGGCACCAAGCAGCGCGTCGGCGGTGCCGGCGGCCAGCTGCTCGGCAAGGTAAAGGAATTCGCCGGGGACGTCACCGGCGATGAGCAAACCAGCAACGAAGGCGCCTTCGACCAGGCCGCCGGTGCCGTGCGCAACGCCGCCGGACAAGCTGCGCAGGCCCTCGGCAGCACCATCCACGACCTCAACAAGTAATACCGGCTCCCCAAACAGAACCCATGGAGCTGCCTGCATGGGCTTTCGTTTGCCCCGAGCACTATTCGTACATTGACAACCTGGTGAGGCCCTCACCAGGCCCTCAGGCGCGATCTACTTCTCGCTGCTCGGCGGCGTCAGTCCCTTCAGCCGCATATACAGCGCCAGCGTCGCATACTGCTCGTTGTCATGCGACACCGTTCCCCACATCAGGCCAAGGCGTGACCGCTTGCCCGCCGGTCCCACCTGCACCATCTCCAGCGCGTTCGCGTCCGTCAACGCGGCAAACGCCTTGTCGCAGGCGTCGAAGGATTCCTGCAGCGCCGTCACAATTGCCGCCTTGTCCGCGGTCTCCGGCGGCACGGTGGGCGGTGGTGTGGTCATGCCGTTGGCCGCCCCGCACGACCGTCCCTGGGCCTCGCTGATGTGGTTCACCACGCGCGCAAACGTGCGGATGTCCGGCGTCGGCTTGTAGCTGTAGGCATCCGCGGGCATATTGTTAGCCGCCTTCAGGATGTTGGCCTTTAGCCCGTTGTAGGCCCGTTGGGCTTCCCCTGCCGGCCCTGCAGGTCCCGCCGCGGCCTGCTGCGCCCTTGTCGCCAACCCAACGGTCGCCACCGCTACCGCCAACACAACCGCTACCCCAACGCTTGTCTTCGATCCAGCCACACTTGCCTCCGTGCCCATCCAGAACAGCCTACTCGCTGCCGCCGCCTACGCCGCCAGGAATCGCAACAGCGCCTCGTTCACCGCCTCCGGCCGCTCTTCGTGCGGCAGATGCCCGCACTCCGGGAGCGACACAAACTGCGCCTGCGTCGCATAGTGACTCCACACCTCGCGAAAATCCCACAGCTTACCCCCAGCCGCAAACTCCTCACCCCACAACACCAGCACCGGGCACGTGATCTTGCCGTCGCGATCCGCCTGGTCCTGCGCCACGTCCACCGGCCCTGCCCGGTAGTCGTTGAACGCGCCCTTCAGCGCCCCGGGCTGCTGGTAGGCCTTCACATACTCCAAAATCTCCGCATCCGTGAACACCTCCGGGTTGAAGCACCACTGGCTAAAGATGAAGCGCAGCCAGATCTCCTCACGCCCTGTGACCAACGCCTCCGGCAGGTCCGGCACATTGTTGAACAGAAAGAACCAGTGCAGCCGCGCAACCGTCGCATCCATGCGCTCGAAGATCGTCAGTGTCGGGATGTTGTCCATCATCACCACCCGCTCCACGGCTTCGGGGAAGTCCTTCGCGAACCGCGTCGCCACCCGCGCCCCACGGTCATGCCCAATGATCGGGCATCGCTCAATGCCCAGGTGCCGCATCAACTCGCGGATGTCCGTCGCCATCGTCCGCTTGTCATACCCCGTCGGCGCCTTTTCCGTCGCACCGTATCCCCGCAGGTCCGGGGCGATCACGCGATACTGCTTCGCCAACGCCGGAATCTGGTGCCGCCAGCAAAACCACGTCTCAGGAAACCCATGCAGCAAAATCACCGGAGACCCCTCACCCGCCTCCACGTAATGCATCCGTATGCCGTTCACGTGCGCCGTCGCATGCTTCAGACCCGGAATCATCCGCCCATCACCTCATCCCCATGCGATGCACGAAGCTCGCACACGCAGACACCGGGCGTACGATGAACCCACTTGGAGGCAAGATGGCAAGCGCCACTCTCGTCCCGGTCAGCGAATACCTGAAAACTACGTACCATCCGGATTGCGACTTCCTCAATGGCAGCCTGCGCGATCTCCAGGAGCGCGTAAACGACTACTTCGCCATTGGCGTCGCCCACATCTGGGCCATCGATCCATTGCAGCGCATCGGCTACGTCGCCTCACCCCGGGGCTTCATCCAGCCCGAAGACGGCACGCTCCGCATCCCGAACACACCCATCTCAATCACCCTTGCGGATGTCTTCACCGAAATGGACGAGATGTAACCACCGACGCTGCTTCACGGCTGCTGACCAGGCGACAGCATCCGATGGTCCGCTACCGTGTACCCGTCCGGCACCTTGAAGTAGCTCTCCTCGGGCTCCTGCGTCAGCACATCGCTCGTCACAAAGGTCTGCTTGCCGGCCGACGGGCTCTGCAGACTCGACCGAAGATTGATCCCCAACGGCTCGCAATACCAGAACTCCCGCACCGTCACCATCGGCTGATCGTTGCCGCGCGCACCCGCCGCAATGGTCGTCGTTTCGCGAACGCCTGATACTCGCAACCCGGCCACTTCGTCCACGCCAAGCTCTTCATGTTGCACCGTGCCGTCACCCGCCGGCAAAGCGCCGGTTGGGCGCGTGAAGGGCACATACGTCACCTGCGCGGAGCCGCCATATCGCACGATGTCGCAATGCTTCCGCACGACCTCGCAGTTCAACTGCGTGTGCGCGTTTGGATCCGCAATCTGGATCCACGCCATCGTGGAGGGTGTCTTGCCGCCCTTGGGCGCCAACGACCAGCGTTCCTGGTAGATCCTTCCACTGGAATCGCGCATGATCCGCCGGCGATTCGCCATCGTCACCGTGCCACCCCCAAACATCGGCTTGGCCCACTCCGTATCCAGCACCAGGCTGAAGGGCGCACCAGGCTTGGGCGAGATGAACACACTTTCCAGGGTCTCGCGGGTGCCCCCATCCGCCGTTGCAACGGTCGGGCCAGTCACTTGCCCCGCGGCGTGCGCGGTCGCCGCCGCCCCGCAGGCCGCACCAATGACAGCGACAGCGAACGCAAGCAAACAGATAACTCGGCGAAACACAAAGGACTGCGCCATGGAGAGGCCTCGCCGCCATCCTACTGCGCGTCCACGCAAAAACAAGCCAATTTATCCACCCGCAATCGCGCCAATCACCAGAAACGGCTCACGCCCCTGCGCCACCGCCTCCGGCAAGACCTCATCCGGCCCCGCATGCGACCAATCCTCACCACACGCAAATAATCGGATAAACGCTCGCCGCCGCCCCGTGCCATGATCGCGAAGACACCCGTCCAGCATCGGGTAGCATCGCTCCACCGCGTCCAGCACCGTCCGCTGCGTCACCGGCACCTCCACCGCCAGAGACACCAGGTGCGCGCACCCGGCCAACCGGCAAAGATTTCCCGGTAACTCCACCATGACCGTCGCGGTCACGGCAGCGTCTGCGCCTCCACTGACAACACCGCGGGCAGGTCCCGCACAATCGCGTCCCACGTATCGCCTCCATCGGCCGACCCGTACACCTGCCCACCGGTGGTGCCAAAGTACACGCCGCAATCGTCCAGCCTGTCCACGCTCATCGCATCGCGCAGCACGTTCACATAGCAGTGTTGCTGCGGCAGGCCCTTCGTCAGCGGCTCCCACGCATGGCCGCCCGTTTTGCTGCGGTACACACGCAACTTCCCATCCAGCGGAAAGTGCTCGCCATCGCTCTTGATGGGCACCACGTACACCGTCTCCGGCTGGTGCGCATGCACGTCGATCACGAACCCGAAATCCGTCGGCAGATCGCCGCTGATCTCGGTCCAGTTGTCCCCCGCATCGTCACTGCGCATCACGTCCCAGTGCTTCTGCATGAACAACGTTTGCGGCCTCGCCGGGTGCATCGCCACATGGTGCACGCAATGGCCTACCTCCGCGTTGGGGTCGGGGATGTACTTCGAGTACAGACCCCGATTGATCGGCTTCCAACTCTCCCCGCCATCATCGGTGCGAAACGCCCCTGCCGCCGAAATCGCAATAAAGATCCGCTTCGGGTCCACCGGGTCCAGGATGATCGTGTGCAAACACATTCCACCCGCGCCCGGCTGCCACGCCGGCCCCGTGCCATGCTTCCGCAGCCCGCTCATCTCCGTCCAGCTTTCCCCGCCATCGGTGGACCGGAACAACGCCGCATCTTCCACGCCCGCATACACCGTCTCCGGCTCCGTCAGCGATGGCTCCAGGTGCCAGATCCGCTTGAACTCCCAAGGATGCGCCGTGCCGTCATACCACTGGTGCGTCCCCGGCACGCCGTCGTACGGTAGCTTGTTGCTCACCGTCGCCCACGTTTCACCGCCATCGTCCGACCGCTGCACCACCTGCCCAAACCACCCCGAGCTTTGCGACGCATAGATCCGATCCGGGTTCACCGGAGACCCCTTCAAGTGGTACAGCTCCCACCCTGCAAAGTGCGGCCCCGACACCTTCCAGTCCTTGCGCTTCCCATCCGCCGTCAGCACAAACGCGCCCTTGCGCGTCCCCACCAGCAATCTGACTTTGCTCATCGTTTCTTTCCTTTCTTTGCATCTTTCACAGGCCCGTTCGCGGCCGGAGCCGGCTTCCCAAACGGCGGCAGAAGCGGCTCCGGATCCCGCTGCTCCCACCGCCGATACGTCTCGGCCAGCACTGCCGTGCGATTCAACTCCATCTGCGCCATCACCGCACACGGCGCGCCGGTCTCCTCATACTTCGCGGCCCACAACAACAACTCCAACAGCACCGGCGCAAACGCAATTCCCTTGTCCGTCAGCCGGTAGTGCAGACTCCGTCCATCCTCCGGATCCCGTTCCGCCGCTACCATGCCCGCTGCGCTCAACCGGCGCAGCCGTTCCGACAGCACGTTGGTCGCAATCCCCTCGCCCGAGTGCAGAAACTCGCCAAAGGTCTTGTACCCGCGCACGGTCATGTCCCGGATCAGCAGCAACGACCAGCGGTCGCCGAAGATCTCCAGCGAAACACTGACCGGGCAGCCGGAGCGGCGTCGATTCATACCCTCTTTGCCACGCACAGCAACGTAGCGATTTCACTTGCAAGTTGCAAGTGAAATCTGAAACCGTCGTCCCGCTACCCACCCGCCCTTCATCCAGGTCACGAATGGAAACGGAGCCCTATGAGCGCCCTCCCTGCGACACCCCGCATCACGCCCTTTCTCTGGTTCGACAACAACGCCGAAGAGGCCGTCACCTTCTACCTCAGCATCTTCCGTAATGCCCGCCGGCTCGACGACCCCGGCACCCATCCCACGCCGCCATCCCCGCAGAGCGCCTTCCTCACCATCCCCTTCGAGCTCGACGGCCAGCGCTTCATCGCGCTCAATGGCGGCCCCATGTTCCAGTTCAACGAAGCCGTCTCCTTCGTCGTTCACTGCGCAGACCAGGCCGAAGTCGATTACTACTGGACCCACCTCACCGAAGGAGGCTCCGAAGGCCGCTGCGGCTGGCTCAAAGACCGCTTCGGCCTCTCCTGGCAGGTCATCCCGACTCGTGCCCTCGAACTCATGCGCAACCCCAAAGCTCTCAAGCGCCTGATGTCCATGAACAAATTCGACATCGCCGAGCTCGAGAGAGCAGCCAACGAGTAGCTGCGGATCGCATTCCATCGGTGCTGCAGCGTATGACTAAAGAGTAGCTACGCCCAGCCGCGATCATGCAAGGATCAATGCACTCACTGAAGTACATGTTCCTTTGACTCCGGGTCCCAGGCGGATGAATCCAGAACGTGGTGGTGAAGTCCCGCTTCGGAGCTTGATTCCATGCGTTTGCGTCTTTATGTGGCTGCGGCCGTTGCCCTCTTCTCTACTGTGGTCGCTCGGGCCGACACTCTTGCCGAATACACCACCAACGCAGGAACCAACAATGTTGGCGGTAGTTACTACGGCCAGGGCTTTACCGTCTCAGGTACAGGAATCTTTGACAACATCAGGTTCAGCTTCCTGAACGTCAGCGGCGGGGACTATGCGATAGGAACCGGCTATCTCTTCACGTCGCCTTACACCTTCGCCGCTGCGACTCTCGCATCCTGGGCACCAGGTCACGCGATTGCCACAGGGCTCGCCGTGAGCGGAAGCTACACCTTCGACCCGGCCGTGGCCCTGACTGCCGGGCAGACATACTACTTCTACGAGGACGGAACACCCGCGCAAGGTCACGACTTCGCCTTCGACAGCCAGGCAGGCACGATGTACTACAACGCGTCAGCCCCCGTGAACGGAAATGTAAATGTGAACTTCGGGAACTATCACGGCACCACGGACTTCCGCGTTACGGGCGACGCTGTCGGTTCTGTTCCCCTCGCAAGCTCCGTCACCCCCGAGCTCTCCAGCATCGCTCTGCTCGGCACAGGTTTGCTGGGCGTGGCTGGCATAGGGAAGCGCCGCTTTGCATAAGCTGCCGGCCATTTGGACAAGCTCCGGCTTCGGTCAGGGCTCTCGCTTGGACCTTTCTCCGCCGCCGGGCGTCCACATGGCCCAGTTTCAGGGGACCAACTCCCGCCAAAGATGTTCTCCGGCCCGTCGATCCGAGTACCCTCAAGCTGAAGTCCAATCGGAATACCGAGCTGAGTTCGAAGCTGAGTTCAGCTGAGTTCCAAGACGCGCCCGTGATCCAAGCCCAACCCTCCCGCACCGCACTCCGCGTCGCTCTCCGCCGCGCCGCCCATCAACTCGTAGACCACGAGCCCCTCGTCTTCCGCGACCCCTTCGCCACCCGCATCATCGGCCCCGAAACCGCCGAAGAGCTCCGCCGCACCCCCAACGCCGAGCGCAAACCCTACTCCGCCGCCATGCGCTCCTGGATGGTTGCCCGCGCCCGCTTCGCCGAAGACATCCTCGCCCAAACCGTCGAGCAACACCCCGGCACCCTCCAGTACCTCGTCCTCGGCGCCGGCCTCGACACCTTCGCCCTTCGCAACCCCTTTCCCAACGTCCGCGTCTTCGAGGTCGATCACCCCGCCACCCAGGCCTGGAAACGCAACCGCCTCCAGGCAGCCGCGCTCACCCTGCCCGAATCAGCCCAGCTGGTCCCCGTCGACTTCGAGCAGCAATCGCTAAGCCACCAACTCCTCCAGGCGAACTTTGACACAGACATCCTCACCGTCACCGCCTGGCTAGGCGTCGTCCCCTACCTCACCGCCGAGGCCTTCGCCACCACCTGCCAGGTCCTCGGCCGGTTCGCCCCCGGGTCCGCCGTCATCTTCGACTACAGCCAGCCCCGGGAAGTCCTCCCGCCCCGGGAACAACTCATGCAAGACTCCCTCGCCGCCCGTGTAGCCCAGGCCGGCGAACCCTTCCACCTCTACTTCACTCCCCAGACCCTGGCCACCCAACTCAAGCGCCATAACCTGGCCGTCGCCGAAGACCTGGGCAGCCCAGAACTCACCGCGCGCTACTTCGCTCACCGCACCGACGGCCTCGGTCTCCGCGGCACAGCCGGCCGCCTCTGCCACGCCGAAGTCGTCTGAACGCAGCCTCCCAGCTCCACCTCGTCAATCCTGGGACAAAATCACGCACGTATACGGCGCAAGCCCCACATTCCCACTGAACGGCATGCCATGCAACGCCGGCCCGTCAGCCATCGTGTCAAAGCTGTTCCCGTTGCCGAAGTACCCGTCGTAAGCGCCCGCATCGCTGTTGAATCGAACCCGCCACATCCCTCCGCGCGGCAAACCGATGGTGTAGGTCTCATAGCCCTGGTTCGCGAAGTTGCACACCACTACGACGTCATCCCCGGCCCCACCCTGGTCCCACCGGTGGTACACCAGCACGTTGTCCGCAAACACCGGCAGCACATGCGTATTCGCCCCGCGTAAACCACGCGTGTTGTTGAACCAATTCCGGCGCAGATGAACCAGGTCACGGTACAGATCGCGGATGCCGCTGAACTTCGTCCGCAAGCTCCAATCAACCGGCGACGGATCCGGATTCCCATTCGTCGGAAACGGCCGCCACTCCAGAAACTTCTGCCCCTGAAAGAGCATCGGGATCCCCGGCGAGGTCAACATCACCGCCGCCGCCAGCGT
Organism: Granulicella sp.; assembly: GCA_965198515.1. Classification (GTDB taxonomy): domain Bacteria; phylum Acidobacteriota; class Terriglobia; order Terriglobales; family Acidobacteriaceae; genus Granulicella. The sequence continues at coordinate 574,269 of CBDAPO010000006.1, forward strand.
TGACCGCTTCTTCGCCGCCCAGCTATCCGACGCACCCGGCGAGATCCGGTCCGGCACCCGGCCGCCTCCCTGGCCCGGGTCGTCCCGGTCATGGTTCTCGGTATAAATCACACTCCGAAACGCCCCCGCACCCGAGATCGCCGCGATCTGATCGCCCACCGCGCTCACAGGCCGCTCCGCGTCATCCGCCGGCAGAACGGCATTGCGCAGCGCAAAGCAGAAATCGTTGTTCCACTGCGCGCCAAACCCGAAGCCCCCGGCCTCCACCGGCTCCGTGATCGCACCATACCCCTGCAGATCCTCCGCAATCGTCAGCTTCCAGGGCTGTGAGCTCTGCACCTGCTGATTGATCCGGCACAGAAGCGCCTTGCCGTCCGCGATGTCCCCCATGTAATCCGAACCCACCTGCACGCCGCGGATGTTCACCACCGAATCGAACCGCAGCCCATCCACAAAGCGGTCCTGCAACCACCGGGTCGCGTTATCCACCAGGTACTGCTGCACCTCTGGCCGGCCATAATCAAAGCGCGTATGCGCAAAGTCCGTATGCGCCCGGGAATCCTCGTAGAAATACACCCCGCCCTGCGTGGACTGGGGCTCGGAATCAGCGTGCGGATACGGGCAAAACTGTTTCGCCGTAAACCAGCCGTCGAACTGCCATAGATCCGTATTGCCCGTGTGGTTGTACACCACATCCACCAGCACCGCGAGCTTGCCCGCATGTGCCGTGTTCACAAAGTCACGAAACTCATCCGGGCCGCCGTACGTGTCTTCCACCGCGAAGATGTATCCCGGGTTATAGCCCGTGGCGCTCAGCCCCTCAAACTCTCCCAGCGGCATCAACTCGATCGCGTTAACCCCCAGGTCCGCCAGATCCCCCAGCTTCTTCAACGCCGAATCCAGCGTTCCCGCATTGCTCGGCCCGTTCGCCGGATCGGTCGTAAACGTAGGGATGTGCAGCTCATACAGCACAGCCTCATTCCACCTCGGCGTGGCGTACCCCCCGGTCACGTACGGCGTATCCCGGCTCGCGACCACCGCGTTCAGGCTGCCGTTGTTCTGGATTACTTGCCCGGCGTACGGGTCCATCCGGTACCCGCCGTTGCCTGCACCCGGAATGAAAAAGAGGTACTGATCGCCCGCCTTCGCCTCCGGCACGTCCACGGACCAATACCCGCTATCCCCGTCGCGAGCCAGCGCGTTCGCCGCCGTGCTCCATGCGTTGAACGTCCCCGCAACAGAAACAGAACCCGCAAACCTGGCCCACACTCGAAACGTCACACCGCCCTCGTAAGGGACGGCACCCATCCCGGGCCGCGCGGACGATACAGGCACAACTGCAACGGCGGCTGCTCCCATGCGATCTCCTCGGCAGGCCGGCTACGCAGCCGTGCACGCAATGCTCACGCCAACCCATCGCTGCACCAGCAAATCTCCAACACGGCACAGCAACGCCCGGCAGCAAGCGAGCTCAGATTCTCAGACCGGAGCAGCAACAGGCGTCGTCAACAGCCCACAAATCGCCTTACAGCCACAAGCCTCCCCTCATACCCTTTCCTCGGCTGAGTGAAGCCGTGGAACCACAAAGGAAGGGGACTACCGCACAGCGCGGATAAACGACTCCGCCGTCCCACCGCCCTCATCCACAAACACCACATCCTCCGGGTGCCGCCGAGGCGTATCGATCGCCAGGAACACGACCGGCCCCTCGCCAAGCACAGGCATCGCATGCACCGTCTCCCGCGGAAAAAACAAGAACGTTCCGGGCCCAAACTCCCGGGCGTTCGACGCATCCTCCAGCCACACTGTCCCCGTCCCGGACAGCACATACAGGTGCTCATCCGAGTGCCGGTGAAAGTGTGCCGGCGTCGGCCGGTACACCCGAAACACCCGGGCACTCGCCGTGTCGTGGTCCACCAGGTACCGGTCCAGCAACAAGCTCTCCGCAGTCTCTGGAAAGCCCGCTACCACCTCCGGCAAGTGCAATACCGAACATTCTGTCTTTTCGTCTCGCGCCATGCCTCCTTGGATGACCATCCACAATCCCACGCCTGACCAAACCCACGCCACAACATGCTGCAAAAGCAGACCGGCTCAATGCTGCAAAAGCAGACCGGCTCACGACCCTCCGATCGTGCTCCCATGCTCATAGCGCATCACAGAGCCTCGGCCCACTGGCTGATGCAGGCCGGGAACACAGCCAAGAAGATTCACCTCCCAAGCGAAATCAGGACTCATCGAGCACGACGTAATGCCTCCCCAGTTCGGCGGAGCATTCGGCGAAAGCTGTCCTAAACAACCAGGCAAAGACTCTGACATCCACTCACCCTCACGCCGACCTGCAAAACCGCGGTCCGCAGCTCTTCTGCTCTAACCGCACCCCAGGCAGAGCCGACGCACGTACCGGATTCCCGAAACTGCGACAATCAACGCTGGGTCGCCCGCGACGCAAGCAAAGTCGCAGCCCCGACGAAAGAAGCTCCTATGCAGTACCAGCAAGCCCTACAAACTCTCGCCTCCCTGGGCCCCGAGCTCCGCACCGGCAACGCCCTCGCGCCCGGCGCCGCCCCGCGCAAGTTCTCGCTCGACCACATCCGCACCCTCCTCTCTGAACTCGGCAACCCACAAAGCCGCTTCCCATCAGTGCTGATCGCGGGCACCAACGGCAAAGGCTCTACCGCCGCCACCCTGGCCTCCATCACCCAAGCTGCGGACCTTCGCACCGGCCTGTACACCTCGCCACACCTCCTCCGCGTCAACGAACGCATCCAGGTCGACCGCCAGCAGATCCCTGATGACGACTTCGGCCGTCTCTTCGGCCGCGTCTACACCTCCACCGAACAGCTCGTCACCCAATCGCGCCTGCCGCACACCCCCAGTTTCTTCGAACTCCTGACCGCCACCGCCTTCCTCCACTTCGCCGAACAAGGGATCGACCTGGCCGTTCTCGAAGTAGGCCTTGGCGGCCGCCTCGACGCCACCAACGTCGTCGAACCCATCGTCTCCGTCATCACTGACATCGGCATCGATCACACCGAGTTCCTCGGCCACACCATCACCGAGATCGCCCGCGAAAAAGCCGGCATCCTCCGCCCCAACGGGGTCCTCGTCACCCTCTCGCAGCACCCTGAAGCCAACGCCGCCATCGGCGAGCGCGCCATGGAGCTCAACGTCCGCGGCGTCGACGCCGCCCGCTGCCTGCCGCCGCGCGGCTTCACCGGCCTGCCGCCCGCGCCCTCCTTCGTTTCCGCCCTCCAACAACCCGCACAGGCCTTATCGGCACAAACCGCGGAACCTTTAGCCTTCAACCGAAACGAAATCGAAGGCCCCGCCCCGATCGCCCACGCGGACGGTGTTGCCACACCTGAAACACCGGCCACGGCGGCACCTGAACCCTCTCCCCTCGGCCGCAATCGCTACCCGCTCTCCATCGACGGCGAGATCCTTCACGTTGACTCCCCGCTCTCCGGCCACCACCAACAGCGCAACATCGCGCTCGCCGTCGCCACCGCCCTTGAACTCCGCGCCAACTACGGCTTCACGATCCCGAACCCCGCCATCGAAGCCGGCGTCCGCACGACGATCTGGCCCGGCCGCCTCGAGTGGATCCCCGCCGCACCCAACACCCCGCACCCCCACGCGCCGCTTCTGCTCGACGTAGCCCACAACCCCGCCGGTGCCTGGACGCTTCGCGCCGCCCTCGCCCAGCTTCCCGAAGCGCGCCCCCGCACCCTCATCTTTTCCTGCCTCGCCGACAAGCAGGTTGACGAAATGGCCCGCATCCTGCTCCCCCTGTTCGACCCCACCTCAGGCGACCCCGCGCGCCGCCGCGACCGCATCCTCTTCGCGCCGATCAACAGCCCCCGTGCCGCCACCGTCGACCAGCTGCTCCCGGTCGCCCACGCCCTCGACATCCCCGCCCACGCCGCGCCCCACGTGCCAGCCGCCCTTCAGCAAGCCCAGGCCCTCACGCCTCCGGAAGGCATCATCGTCGCCACAGGCTCCGTCTACCTCATCGGCGAACTCCGCACCCTGGCGCTGAACGGCAACCCGGCTTCCTGAAACAGCCCCGGCGCATCCACCACCGCGCCGTTTACCATACCCGCATGCCTGAACCCGAGGTCCTAGGCGGCGCCCAAATGCCCCCCACGACCCACCCCGCGCCCTCCGCGGAGCCCACCCAGCCTCCTGTCGCCGGCGCCCAGCCCACCACCGCCCAGCTCACCGCCGCGGCCCAGCCCACCGCCGCCCAGCCCGCTGCTCCACAGCCGCCCGGCTTCTTCCGCTGGCTCACCTACCTTCTCCTGTTCCCGCTGATCGCCTTCGCTACCGCCGCCTTCGGCTCCGTTTCGCTTCTCTGCGGCCTATGGGACACCACCGGCCGCCAGCAGCACTGGGTAGCACGCCAATGGGCCCGCGTCCTGCTTCGGATCGCGCTTTCCCGCGTCACCGTCCAGGGCCTCGAGCACCTCCATCCCCTTCGCCAGGCCGGCACACGCCGCCCACTCGCGGTCTTCGCCGCCAACCACCTCAGCTACTACGACACCCCGGTCCTTTTCGCCAAACTTCCGTTCCAGTTCCGCATCCTCGCCAAGGCCCAGCTCTGGAAGCTGCCCTTCATCGGCTGGTATCTTCAGCGCTCCGGCCAGGTCTCCATCGACCAAAGCTCCGCCCGCGCCGGCGTCGCCAGCCTCGGCCGTGGCGTCAAAACGCTCCAGGCCGGCCTTCCACTCATGGTCTTTCCCGAAGGTGGCCGCTCCGCCACAGGCGAGCTCCAGGTCATGGCCGCGGGCGCCGCCTGGATCGCCATCAAGGCTCAGGTCCCGCTCGTGCCCATGACCCTCATCGGCACCTACGAGCTACTCCCGATCCACGTCTACGCCCTGCACCCGCGCCCGCTCCGCCTCATCATCGGCAAGCCCATCCCCACCACGGGCCTCACCACCCGAGACGCCGAACGCCTCACCGATCAACTTTTCGCTGAAATCTACCGCACCTACACCGCCGCCCAGCGCTAAGCCTGCAACGCCAACCGCGCCCGGCACCCCCGGACTACCGCCAGCTCTGAAGCCCCAAGCCCGGCCCAGCCTAAAGCGCCGCCTCTGCCGCCCGCACCGTCGGGTAAATCGACAGCAGATGGTGCACCCCGGCCGTCTCCAAAAGCGCCAACACCCGCTGGCTCAGGCCCACCAACATGTACCGCCGCCCCTCGTTCTGCGCCGACACATACGCGTTCACCAGCAAGCCCAGCCCGGCTGAATCGAGGTAGTGCACCCGGCACCTGTCCACAATCAGCACCGGGGGCCGCGTCTCGCGGAACTCCGCTTGAAAACCAAACAGATTGCCCAGCGTCAACGGCCCTTCCAGGCGCAGGACCACGGTCCCGTCCCGGTCCCCGGGCCCGGTTGAGTGATACAACGGCTGATCCCGCATATTCGGCAATCCCTGCATCCCCAGCCCACGCATGTCATGCAAAGGCACCCGGCCGGGCGACAATCTGCCGCCACCCAGCTGGCTCACATCGGCTCCCGAAGCCGCTCGGGCTTCACGCCGGCCACGACCGGCGCCCGCCTTACTTCAAAAGACCGACCGCGCCATTGTGCCGGCGCCGCCTCACGCCATCCATCGAGTCGCGCCTAGGCCGCCCGCCGTTTCACACCGCCCCGCGCCCGTACCTGCCGAGCCCCGCCGGTCGCCGTGCCCTCAGCCTGTCCCAGGCTCGCCCGCAGTGCCTCAAGATCCTGCAGATACTCATCCGCCGGGATCTCCTCCAGAATCTCGTGCAGCTCCGCGCTCAACCCCGCATTCAGCTTGCCCGACGTCCGCAAATGGTGCATCAGGATGCACAGCTGGTCCTCCCGCTGCGCAATCGCCCGCAGCGTATGCAGCAGCGAGTGAATCCGGTAAAACACCTCAGGCGGCTGCGCGACAGCAAGCCCGCTCTTCTTCACCCCTGCTTTGGTGGCCATTCGCGTCCCTCTCTTTTGCCCTAAGATGCGTCTTCGGCGCCGTACCCCGAATCTGCGGCAATTCTACCCTTATCCTCTACAATAACCTCGTTCAACCTCAGTTCCCCTGCAGATTCCACCCAAGCTCCAACCCCAGAGGAAATCCACCCCAACCATCCGCGGCCCGTCCAAGCGCACCAGCACCAAAAGCCACCATCTATCCGTAGTCACTGACACCGACACCAAGCACCGGCCAGTCGCCACCACGCACCGGCCATCAAGCAGCGAGCAATCAGCACCAGGCACTGGCTACCGAACATGTAACGCTAAGCACTAAAGACCAATCACCCGCCACCGAGCGCCAAGCACCGAGCAATCAGCACCGAGCACGTAACGCCGAGCCCTGAGGCCCAAGCATCAAGCACTGAGCACCAAGCACTGAGCACCAAGCACCGAGCACCAAGCACTGAGCACCGAGCACCGAGCACCGAGCACCGAGCACCGAGCACCGAGCACCCCCCAAATGATCGCCCACCTCCGCGGCCACATCTTCGCCAAATCCCCCAACGCCGTCATCCTCGACTGCAACGGCGTCGGCTACGAGCTCGCCATCTCCGTCGCCACCTACACCGAGCTCCCCGATTCCGCCCCAGCCCACGGCCCCGCCCCCACCGTCAGCCTCCACGTCCACACCCATGTCCGCGAGGACGCCCTCCAGCTCTTCGGTTTCCACGACCTCACCGAAAAGCGCCTCTTCGAAAAGCTCCTCACCATCTCCGGCATCGGCCCCAAGCTCGCCATCACCGTCCTGTCCGGCATCGCGGCCCCCCGCCTCGTCACCGCCATCCGCGCCGGCGACCACGCCACCCTCACCAAGATCCCCGGCATCGGCAAAAAGACCGCAGAACGCGTCGTCCTCGAACTCAAAGACAAGCTAGACGACCTCGTCGGCCTCCTCCCCCACCCCGCCAACGCCACCAACCCACACCCCAACAAACCCCAGCTATCCCCAGCAGAAGAAGACGTCCTAAGCGCCCTGACCAACCTCGGCTACCCCCGCCCCACAGCCCAAAAAGCCCTAGAAGCCGCCCTAAAAACCCCCACCCCCACCACAGACTTCGAACAACTCTTCCGCTCCGCCCTCGCCGCCATCCGTTAACTCGGACACGAAAGCAGACAGCCGTTATGATGAACAGCGTGAGCGGTTCTGGTGCGTCCCTTTCCGAGAAGCTGGCCCGCGCTGTCGCGGAGGTTCGGGCGGAGTACCTTTCAGAGGAACATGGCTGCCCCTGGGTCCTGGGGTTTTCCGGTGGCAAGGATTCGACCCTTGTAGCCCAGATCGTTTTCGAAGCGCTCCTGAAAATTCCCCCCTCTCAGCGGGCGCGCAAGATTACGATATTGTCCAACGACACACTCGTTGAGTCGCCACTGTTAGCGCAACATCTCGTGCATGTGCTGAAGAAGATCGAGCAAGGGGCCCAAGCTCTTGACCTGCCGATCCAGACAACCATCACCAGACCTGATGTAGACCAAACGTTCTGGGTCAATCTCATCGGCCGAGGTTACCCCGCGCCCAATCGGCAATTCCGTTGGTGCACGGACCGGATGAAAATTCAGCCCACAAGCCGCTTCATACGCGATCAGATCAGTGCGGCAGGTTAAGTGATACTTCTGCTGGGTGTTCGCACGTCCGAATCGGCCACGCGGGCTGCCACGACCCGGCGACACACGGTTGAAGGCTCCAGACTCCATCCCCATACAGAACTTCGCGGCTGCTTTGTTTTCCGCCCCATTCTGGACTTTTCGACAGAAGAAGTATGGCAGCTACTGTTGCAGCGCCCGGCGCCATGGGGCGGCTCACACCGCGATCTGGTGACGTTGTACCGGAACGCTGAGGGCGGGGAGTGTCCACTGGTTCTGGACAAGGAAGCAGCCCCTTCCTGCGGCACCGGGTCATCCCGGTTTGGTTGCTGGACCTGCACCGTAGTCACGAAAGATAAGAGCATGGAGGGCCTTATCGATGGTGGCCAAACCATGTTTGAACCACTCTTAGACTTTAGGGACTGGTTGCAGATCATACGCGATCATCCTGACTACCGCGAAAGGCAAAGGCGTAATGGCGCGCCCGGGGTAGGTCCATTCTCACTGGAGGCGCGCAAAAAGATTCTTGACCGGCTACTTACCACGCAGTCCGCCGTTGGATGGCAGCTAATCTCGGAAGAGGAGATTAGTCGAATTCGTCAGATTTGGGCAGATGACCTCATCGTCAAAGCGCAGAGATTATTCAATATAGTTGACCAGGAGGAGTGGGATGTCGAGCTCAATTCCGTTGTTTGATGCTGGAGAGAATCGCGATATCGCCAAGCGGCATTGCCGTCAAATGCAGATCTCTATAAGTACGTTAGAGGACCTTATCTACGCAGAGCTCGATCAGGTAGGCAAGCTTAGGAAGAAGGGTCTCTGGGAGCGTTTCGATGAGATCCTTGGGGAAGAGGTGAACCGGTAGTGTTCATCGAGGCAGTCACCCTTAGAGACTTCAACCTACGCCCATCAGAAGTTCGAGTTCTCGGCCCCCACAAGTCGCAAGAATGTCTCCTTAGTCGGTGCTGAAAACGGGTTTGGCAAGACAAGCCTACTAGAAGCCATCATGTTGTGCCTGTACGGACGCGATGGTCTTACCTATCTTCCGCGCGCAACCATGGTGCAAGGAGATGAGAGCAAGCTCCTGCTCAGCTATGACAATTTCATGGAGCGAGCGCTGCACGGACTGGCGCTGGAAGCTGGCCGCGACAGCGCTTCAGTCACGGTGCGGTTGAATAGCGACGCTAGCCGAATTGACATCACCCGCACATGGCACTTCTGGGGAAACAGTAAGCACAGAGCCGCGGACGAAGAGGTGACCATCTATGTCGATGGCTCGCCCCTTCCTATCGGGAGATTTGACCGAGACCAGAAGGATGAAATCTATAGGAATTTTATAGCGAAGGCGTTCGTGCCGGTTTATCTCGCCCCTTTCTTTCTGTTCGACGGAGAGCAAGTTCAGCGCCTCGCGCAGCGGGATATGGCGGCTCAGGTCAAAGTAGGCATCGAGGGACTTTTAGGCGTGGGGACGTTGCGTGAACTGCAAGAGGATTTACGCTCCTACGTCAACAATCGCAGAGCCGGACTTTCGGGTCAGGCTGATCAGAATCTCTTCGGCGGCGCTGCAGAGCTGGAACAGCTGCAAGTTCAACTCCGAACCATTCGCGATGAAATGGCGGAGATAGAGGCACAGTTGCCCGGGTTGCATTCTGCCACCGAGAACAAGGCTAAGCAGCTTAACGCCATGCTGAGCGGAAACACCGCTACAGCCGATGAGTTGAAGGACGCCAGAGGACGAGCTGAGAACCACAAGGTCAGGCTTCACGAACGGCTTAGTCGCCTTCTGCGTGATGATCTTGCGCTCTGTATCGCTGGCCGTGGCCTTCACGCCAGCATGCGCGCTAGGCTCGAGGCCGAAGACATCACCGAGAGCTGGATCAGGAATCGCGAGCAAGGACGAGTCAACTTCGATCGGCTTAAGGAGGAGTTTCACTCAGCTTCTCCGGAACCGCCGTTCTCTAGTACACAGGCGATCTGGCTTGAGCAGCAATTAGAGCGGGCCTGGAATGCGATCTGGTACCCACCTCCGTCCGGAACCGTTGAGACTGTACGGCACACCACGCTGTCGCCCAGAGAGCGAACCTCTGCCATCAATCGGAGTCTTACACTGTTCCACCTTGGTCTAGGTGACCTTGAGAAGGTCTTGCAAGACTATGCCGAAGCAGAACAGGATGTGACCAAGGCAGAGAACCGACTCCGCAGTCTACTTCCCATCCAAGACCAAGCCAATCGAGCGATGAGGGAGTTCAGAGAGGCTCAGGACGCCGAGTCAACTGCAAAGGCGAGGCAAGCCGAGCTTCAGCGAACGGCGGATGCACAGGGAGCTATACTCGCGAACAAGCAAGCGGAGATAGAGCGCTCCCGGCAAGCTGCGGCCCAAAGCGAGCCCGTGCGACGCAAGCTGGAGAAGGCGGCAACCCTCGCCCGCGGCATCGACGCGATGATCGAGGACATGTATCCCACAAAGATCAGCGAGGTTGGCAGGGTAATGACTCGCGTTTACAAACGCCTCGCGCACAAGGATCTGCTGCACCGGGTTGAGATCTCTCCTGATTGCGAGGTTGAGCTCCTGGACCGGCACGGAAACGACCTGCAACGATATGACGCCTCAGCGGGAGAAAGCCAGATTTTCGCGATCGCCCTCATCTCAGCGATCGCGGAAGTAGCGGGAGCGAATGTGCCTATCGTAGTAGATACTCCTTTGGGTCGCCTCGACGAGCGCCACCGCTTGGGTGTTCTGCGGCATCTAGCGCAGTTGCCGAACCAAGTCATCCTGCTCTCAGCAACCGATGAGGTTACCGGACAATATTACGAAGAGATTAAGGCCCGGGTGGCCAAGCAGTACCTCGTTTCCTTCGAAGAGGTAGACAACAGAACCGGTGTTAGCACGGCCAAAGAGGGCTATTGGGGACAGGCATGAACACGGGACCATGGAGTTTGGTTGATATAAGCAATGCGGCTTTCCGTTCTACAACGCAGGCCGACAAAGCCAACCAGGATTTTTTGAGCCGGTTAGGGCTGCAAGAACGCTATGGACCGGCGCGACTCGCCATTGCCCGGTCGCTTGCTGAGGCCTCCGCGCCCGCTGACACCAGCGAGGAATCGTCTGGCAAGGTCATTCCCGGGAACCTGCTGTTTGGTTCGGACCTCGCCGTCTGGATCGCCCTCCTGACGGAGCATCGTGGCGAACCGATCGCCTCCCCAAAGGAGCTTCAAGTCCTTGTAAGAAATCACTGGCATCGCGGCATGCAGTCGCTGGAGGCGGACTGGAAGGGATGTGGAGAGGACTACGACGAGTTCATCCTGCGCCTGGCAAGCCGGGCAGGGCTACAGCAGGGGACCGGGTCTCTGGCTGGCGAAGATCTTACCGCACCCCAGTTAGTCGGGCCAGCTCTCCGTGCTCTGCCTGTCTCCTTACGAATAGGCGACCCCGGCACGGACCTGATCACAAAGGAACCTGTGAATTGGGTAAGCAACGCCGCCGGGTACGCGCCCCATGTGGCCGTCATGGGTGGAACTAACTCGGGTAAGACACACTCTACGTTGAAGCTGTTGCGCCAACTCGAAAAGCAGGCAAAATGCCCGATCCTCTTCTTCGACATTGCGAAAGGGGACATCGCTCAAAAGCATGACTTGATCGATTCTCTGCATCTGCAACATCTGCAGGTGCCGTCCGCCCCAGTGCCGCTCGATTTCCTTCACTGGGATACTGCGACCGGCGACACGGCGAGCGACGTGGCCTTGAGCTTCCGTGACACCTTCGAACGGGTGGAGAAACTCGGCGGCAATCAGAGAGATGTTCTGCGCGAAGCTGTCACTGAGGCACTCAATGGGGAGGCTCACGTCTCCTTCGAACAGATCAGGGACGCCGTGCTTCGACTCTGTGAGGAGCGCGACATGCAGCCCGGTCGCTTAGAGTCGGTTCTGAATGATCTATGCGCGGGTCGGCCACTATTCACAGCGCAAATGAGTCCTGCTGACTTCTTCTCGAAGTCATGGCTGATCGATCTGCATCGCGCCACGGAGACGCAGCAGCGCCTTACCGTATTCCTTATCCTGGATGCTGCGAAGCGCTATTTTCTACAATTGCCGGACGCCCCAGCGGACGCTGAGAATCATCGAGCCTACCGAATGGTTATTGCTATCGATGAAGCCCGTCGTGTACTTGGGTTCCGGCATCCGTCGCTGTCTGACCTAATACGGCTCGTACGCTCCAAGGGTGTCGCAATCTGGCTTATGTCGCAATCGCCGGACGACTTCGACGCGGAAGAAGATAACTTCTTAGAAAACATCGGCCTGGCGATCAGCTTTCGCACAAACGCTGTAAAACCAAAGGCGTTGCGCGCTGTGCTGGGAAGCAACGTCGAGCTTGCTAGCTTGCCAGCCGGTGTGGCCGTCACACGTCTGCCCGGAAGCAAGAACATATCCCGGGTACAGGCTTGGGAGCCTTAGTCCCACTTGGGCTGGCGCCCGACGATAGCCCTAGACCAACTCCACAGCACCACCCATGCCAAACGCCGCGCCGCTACTCGCTCCGGCTGGACCAGCCAAAATACCCAGACGCAGGTTGCGTACTATAAGCTCCATCTCGCTAAACTGAAAGAGATCATCCTCACAAAGTGCCTCCCCTAACCTCACCGCAAGGCAAAACGCCACAAGGCAAGTAGAGGGAGCCCGGGGTACCAGATCCGGACCTAAGTCTTTATTCGAACGTACTTTGAACCGAAAGTACCCCCCCGGGGGAGGGTACTACGCCCGCCGCCGGTAGCGAACAGCAAACTCATACCCGGGATTCGGCGGGTATAACTCCGCCACCAGCCGCAGCCGCTCAGACAACGCCCCCGGAGCCAGCAGCGGATAATCCCGCTCCCGCAACTCGCTATAGTCGAAGTCCAGCGCCAGGCTCAGCAGGTAGATCGCCACCGCATCCGAGAATGCCGTCTCCAGGAACGCCCCGCGCTCCTTCTCGTCCACCGCCGCCGATTCGGCTACCGCGGTCAGCGTCGCCGCCACGCCGCCCTGCGCCGACGCAGCCGCCCCAAACGTACGGCTGCTCATCCCCGAGCCAAACGCCCGCGCCCGCCGCGATGCCGCCGTGCTCACCGGAGGCTCCGGCTGCCAGTCCGCCGGCCGCCCCAGCGCCAGGTTCCGCGCCTCCCAGCCATCCAGGCTGGTCTCGCCGCGCACGCCCCCCAGCGCCTGCCCCCAAACCAACTCCGAAAACCGATCCGGCACCCCGGCCTCGTCCACAAATGCATGCGCAACGTTGATAAAGAACTCAAAGCTCAGCGCAAAGCGGTCGCCCATCAGCCTGGTGGAGATAAACACCCCACGATGCCCGCTGCCCAACTCCTGGTCCAGCTCCACATTGCGATGACAGATCGCCGCCTCGCTCAGGTCTTCGGTCCACGCCGGCGCCACCATCGCCTGCTCCGGGCTTTCGCCCCGGCTCTTGCGCGGCGACTCCGTCATATCCGGCTCGCGCAGCGCCACCGGGACAAAGTAGTAGGTGTTGCCCTTCAGCGCCGTCGCAATGGACGCCGGCACAGCTTCCAGCATCCGATCCAGGTCCGGCGCGGGAACCCCCGTCTCGCCATACGTGGCAAAACGCACCCCGTTGGCGGACCGGCGCACCTCGGCCTCACGTGCCACCTGTGACGCCCGCACCAGCGTTGCGCCCTGTCCTTCGCCCAAACCTTCGGCCATCCAAGTATTCTATCGGAGATGGCCTCTCCTCATCACGTCGAAACCGCCCGCCGCGAAGGCACAATCTTTGGCATCCCCATGGGCGATCTCGGCTGGTTTCAGTCGCTGCTGATGGGCCTGGCTGCGGGGTTTACTGCCTTTTTTCTGGCAACACTCCTCGCCATCATCGCTTTTGCGATCTACGGCGGCGTCCGCCACAGCATGCCGGACTTCGCTATGACCTACAAGCGCGTCGGCTTTCCCATCGGCGTCGGCGTCGGCGTCGCCTCGCTGGCTTTCCTAGGCGTGCAGTGGATTCGCCGCATCACGCGCAAGGGCACGCATCCCGAGATGTAGCCGCAGCTTCTGCGCACATCAAGGCTTCGCGGGCGCGCCTTCCTGCACCTTGATCACGAGATAACTCACCTCACCGGAAACCTTCTGGAACCAGTGCGGCTCCGTCTTGGGGATAACCAGCATGTCGCCGGCACCCAGGGTATGCCGCACGCCGTCGTGGATGGCGGTTCCACGCTGCTCCGTGGGCGATATCGAGTGCATGCCTTCCACCGCTCCACCGGTCACCACCACCGTGCTGCCCGAGAGCACATAGAGGATGTCGGTATCGTCGCGATGGACCTCGACCTCCCCCGGTAGCTTGCGCTTCAGCGCGCCGATGCGGAACTGGGTGCCGTCATACAGACCGCCACCAGTCTCCTGCGGTGCATCGGGCAGTGCTTGCTGCAGAAGCGACACGATCTGCTGCCGCGAGATCCGAGTCGTCTGCGCCTTGGTCGTTTGCGGCTTCACCGTTTGCGAAGTTGTCGGCTTCGGGGTTTGGCAGAACAGCGTGCCCGGACCGGCGGCCAGGAACACACTCGCCAGCAGCCATCGTTTCAGGTTCATCCGCATCTCCCATCGTTCTCGTCTAGAGTCTCTTGTCGCTTATACATGGGGCTCTACCTGTCATACTGGCTTCACATCCCCCCAGGAGCCCTCGATGCCTCACGTTCGTCGTGCCTCCGGCAGGTCATGCCTGACCCGCTGGAGTTCGTTTGCGCTTTCCGCCGTGCTGCTCACGGGCGCCGCCTCAGCCCAGAAGAAACGGTCCGAGGCCACGGCTGAAGGCGACAATCCGAAGAAGGTCCCCAGCTACTACGGCCCGCAGCCTGCTGTCGAAAACATCGACCTCACCATGTACGCCCGCATCCGCACGGAGGCCTTTCAGCACGGCCATGCGATGCAGTTTTCGGAAGCCCTGATGGATGGCATCGGCCCGCGGCTTACCGGCTCACCCAACATGGCCAAGGCCAACGCCTGGACGCGCGACACCATGACCGCCTTCGGCCTCAGCAACGCGCATCTTGAGGACTGGGGTGATTTCGGCTTCGGGTGGCAGCAGATCAATACCTGGGCGCGCATGGTCTCGCCAGACCCCGAACCGCTCTGGCTGCAGGCCGCGCCGTGGTCTCCCGCGACGAAGGGCCCGGTTACAGGCCAGATCGTCTACGTCGACGCGCACAGCGCGGATGACCTGGACAAATTCAGTGGCAAGCTCAAAGGCAAGATCGTCCTGCTGGGCGCCATGCGGCCCACGCCAGACATCACCGAGCCCTTGTTCCACCGCTACACCGACGCCGAACTCAAAGACATGGAGACCGTGGAACAGCGCACGCCGCGCCCCGGCGCTCCCACCCGCGAGCAGCAGATCGCTGACCGCCGCCGCCAGACCGAACTACGGCAGGCCGCGCTGAAGATGATGACTGAAGAAGGCGTGCTGGCCATCATCACCCCCACCCGCGACAGCAACGACGGCGGCGGCACCGGGATCATCTTCGACGACAACGGCGCCAACCTGGCCACGGCGGCCCAGAAGCCGGAAAACGCGGTCAAGATTCCCAACGCCGTCATGATGATCGAGCACTACAACCGACTGGCGCGCATGGCCTCGGCGCATGTGCCCGTGACGCTTGAAGTGAACATCGATACCAGGTTCACCGGCGATCACGAGCATGGCTTTGACACCGTTGCCGAGATCCCCGGCACCGATCCAAGGCTTAAAGACGAAGTCGTCATGGTGGGCGGCCATCTCGACAGCTGGATCTCCGGCACCGGCGCTACCGACAACGGCGCGGGCAGCGTGATGGCCATGGAAGCCATGCGCATCCTCAAGGCGCTGGACGTCCATCCACGCCGCACCATCCGCATCGCGCTGTGGAGCGGGGAAGAGCAGGGCCTTTACGGCTCACAGGGCTACGTGAAGCAGCACTTCGGCACCTTCGCTCCGCCGGTTCCGGCAGACCCGCCCGGCACCCCGGGCTACCTGGCCCATCACGGCGCGCTAGCCACCACGAAGGAATGGGAGAAGCTGGACGCGTACTACAACCTCGACAACGGCACCGGCAAGGTGCGCGGCGTGTACACGCAAGGGAACTACGCCGTTGGGCCCATCTTCAAGCAGTGGATCGCCCCGCTGGCTGACCTTGGCGTGACGACGATCAGCTATCGCGACACCGGCGGCACCGACCACCTGAGCTATGACGCCGTGGGCCTGCCGGGCTTCCAGTTCATCCAGGACCCGATGGACTACGAGACCCGTACGCATCACTCGGACATGGATACCGTGGATCGTTTGCATCCGTTGGACCTCGAGCAGGGGGCCGCGCTCGAGGCCATCTTCCTCTACAACACCTCGCAACGTGAAGAAATGATGCCTCGCAAACCGTTTCCGCATCCGGAATTTGAACGGCAGCAAGCCGCGCCCATTCCGAACATCTACCCCAACGCGCAGGTGCCCCCACCGGATGCTGGTAAGCCGGACACAACACCCGGGACACAAACGCACTAACGAAGAAGGCAAGCCCGGCCATGGACTCCATCGTGGCCGGGCCTTTTTGCGTCTAGACTGCTTTCACTCCAAGGCCGACGAGCTCTCGAACCTCATCGTCGCCGACCTCTGCATTGACCGACTGCGACCCGCCGTTGGGCAGCGCTTCCACCTGCTGGTGCACGGCGTCTTCCTGTTGCAGCTTCAGCAATGCGAGCGCGGGCCGCAGCGAGTCCTCCCTTAAGAGCACCGTCGGTGCTTCCGGAACAACAAACTCCCATTGGTACTCGGGCTTCGTGGCATGGTGCGTAATCGTGACAGTTCTGGTCATTTCACGTTGGGATGCATACAGAAAAGGGGAAGGCGCCGGCCCTCCCCTTTTCTGTTGCTGACACCTTGAGTTTTCACTGCTCCACGATCGCTCGCTTGCGTTTACCGCAGAGCCACCGGGTGCAGAGCCGCGGGGTCGACCGAGGCCGGGATGCTGGCGGGGACAATGGGTTTCGCACTGGGGAGCAGGCTTGCCGGTACCGGCGGACTGACACGGCTGTCCTCCAGCTGCACGGAGGCTGCCTGGGGCGGCAGGGCGCCCGGCCACACATACGGCATCTCGCGCACATCCCCAAATCCGACCATCGGCTGACGTGTGAGGTGCCAGGCGGAGCGATCCAGCTTGGCGTAGAGATGAGCGGGTGCACCGCCTTTGTCGCTCGCCAGGGCGACCCCGGTAAGCCGGAACCGGTGATCCCCCACGCTGAAGTTCAGCTCATTGTCTTTGTACTTGGCCTCCGTCACCACGGCATCTGGATCGGCATCGGCGGAGATGACGGCTGTTCCGAGTCCCGGTACGAAGAAGTACAGGAATCCGACACCGTTGACGTCGTAGTTCAACTGCAGCTTCGCCACCATGCCGTCCACGGTGTACACCCCATCGCGAACCCGGCCGTACAGGAGCTTGTTGTCCCCGGTGCGGCGATGCCCAGGGACGCCGATGTGGACGGCACTGGGCGGCGGGGTGCCGATCACCGGGTCGGCCCCGGTTGCCGCAGCAAAGGTCTGGCTGGACGCCGGCAACGCCGCGCCGAAGGCAAGGAGAACCGCAGCCGAGTAGAGGGGAAGCGACGCGAAACGCATGAAAATCTCCTGGGAGGTGGTTCAGCAACTTAGGGTCGTGCGTGAACGACAAGCAGGCGGACACTGCCGAAAAGCCCCTGGATCCAGCGAGCCCACGTGCATTCTGCCCCCGAGATCGAGGCGCACGCTCCGCGCGCCTATCCTCCCCAAGCAGCTCCCCAAGTCTTTTCCGGTGTGGTCACAGTAGCACTTTTTCGGGACAGGCATACAACTATTTGGTAACGCGGCCACAACGTTACCCGCGATCTGTGTCCGCGCACCAGCGCTGGCCCCTGAGCATTAACCAACAAGCCCCTGTACCCTTGACTATGTATGGCATTGAACTGTGGCATTGTCGGCCTGCCCAATGTGGGCAAATCCACCATCTTCAACGCGCTCACCGCCGCCAAGGCACAAGCCGCGAACTACCCGTTTTGCACCATCGATCCAAATGTCGGCATCGTCTCGGTTCCCGATGAGCGCCTGGACAAGATCGCCGCCCTGATCCAGCCCAAGTCGCTCGTGCCCACCACGATGGAGTTCATCGACATTGCCGGCCTGGTCGCCGGCGCGTCCAAAGGCGAAGGTCTCGGCAACCAATTTCTCGGCCACATCCGGTCCACCGACGCCATCGCGCACGTGGTTCGGTGCTTTGAGGACCCCGAGGTCGTCCACGTCGCCGGTCACGTCGATCCGCTCTCCGACATCGACACCATCAATACGGAACTCCTCCTCGCCGACCTCGACACAGTAGAAAAACGCTCGCAGCGGCTGGAAAAGCTGCTCAAGAACACCACGGACCAGAAGATCAAGTCGGAAGGCTCCGCCGTGGCCAAGCTCAAAGAGGCGCTTGAGGCCGGCAAGCCCGCCCGCGTGGTCGACCTGACCGAGGATGAGCGTCTGGCTGCGCGCGACCTCCACCTGATCACCGCCAAGCCGATGCTGTACGTCGCCAACGTCGATGAAGGTACGCTCTCCAACGGCAACGCCCATACGGCCAAGGTCGAAGCTCGGGCGGCCGAAGAAGGCTCGGAGGTGGTCCGCATCTGCGGTGCGCTGGAATCCGAGATCGCCCTGCTGGAGCCCGACGAGCGCCAGGAGTTCCTCGCCGATCTCGGCCTCACCGAACCCGGACTGAACCGCCTCATCCACGCCGGCTACCGCTTGTTGAACCTGATCACCTACTTCACCGCCGGCGTGCAGGAAGTACGTGCCTGGACCATCACCCGCGGCACCAAGGCACCGGGCGCGGCCGGCGTCATCCACACCGACTTCGAACGCGGCTTCATCAAAGCGGACTGCTATAGCTGCAATGACCTTTTCGCACTCGGCAGCGAACAAGCCGTGAAGGAGAAGGGTCTGCTCCGCTCGGAAGGCAAGGAATATATCGTCAAGGACGGCGACATCCTCTTCTTCAAGTTCAACGTGTAAGCGAAAGCCCACAGCACCGGGACGGTTCGTGACGCTCCGGCGCTCCGGATCATCAGAGTAGGGGCATGCCGAACCGCCAAGCCCTCGATCCGACGCTGCGCCAGTTCCTTGAGGAACAAGCGGCAGCTGCCCCCAACTACCCCTCAATGGCTGATCCGGAGCGGACGAAGGCGCATCGCGCGGCGCTGGTCCGTGCGCTTGGCAACCGGGAAGGCATCGAGGGCCTGCCGAATGACGTGCACACGCGTCAGGTAACGGTCGCAAACGACCGTCCGGCCCGGCTCTACTCGCCAGGAGACGCGACCGGGACGCCAAAGCCGTTGCTGGTCTACCTGCACGGCGGTGGCTGGGTCGCAGGGTCGCTGGAGACCGTGGACCCGTTTTGCAGGCTTCTAAGCCATGCAGCCGGGATCAACATCCTCTCCGTTGACTACCGTCAGCCTCCGGAGCACCCGTTTCCAGCGGCCCTGGACGACAGTGTGGCCGCGATCCGCTGGGCCGCCGAACACGCGGCGGCCCTGCAGGCTGATCCGCAGCGCCTGGCCGTGGGTGGCGATAGCGCCGGCGGCAACCTGACCGCCGCTGCCGTGAACCGGCTTGCCACGCAACCGGGTGCCCCCGCGATCGCCGCCCAACTTTTGCTGTTCCCGGTCATAGATCACTTCAGCGCCGGCCATCCCTCGTACGAAGAGAACGCCACAGGCTATGGCCTGACTGCTGAGAGCATGCGCTGGTTCTGGCGCCAGTACGCTGGCGATCACGACCCGAACGACCCCGACCTGTCGCCGCTGCGACGCGAGAACTTGCCCGCGCTGCCGCCCACGCTTGTGACAACAGCCGAGTACGACGTCCTGCGCGATGAAGGCACAGCCTATGCGGACAAGCTGCGCAGCGCGGGTGTGATCACAACGCACATGCACGCCGCGGACATGCACCACGACTTTCCCGTTTCTCCGGCTACCGTCGCGCGCTTTCCGCAATCGCGGACAACGCTGCATGAAGTGGCGGGATGGCTGCGGGCGATGCTACATGTGCCGCTTCCGGGCTCACGTCCGGGCGTTGCCTAGCCGAGTCAGGACGCCGGAGGCTTGGCTTGCTCCGCCGGATGAACCACTGCCGGCGGTGTGACCCATTTCTTCGCTCGTAAGAAGCTGACGAGGTCCTCGACTTCGTCAGCCTTGAGCGAATCTCCAAAGGCCGGCATACCTTGCCCGCCGTGCACGATCTGGTCGCGGATGCGGTCCGCGCTGAGCTTCTTCCGCAGCTCCCGCAGGCCCGGTGCTTTGTCTGTGCCTTGCCCGTCGTCACCGTGGCAATGGGCGCACCCGCGTGTGGCGAACAGCTCTGCCCCGGCCTGCTTCTTGTCGGCAAAGGCCGCAGCCGGTGAGGGCCGCCCCAGCCGCAGCACGCCCATCAACAAGCCAACGCCGGCAACTCCCGCCAACAGCCATTCCTTTCGACGCGCACATTCGATCATTACGCTCCATACTGCCTCGCCGTGGCATGCGTTGTCATCCGCCCGAAGGACAACATCGACAAAGACCGGCTGAAGCGATGCCTTCACAACAAGCTTCCGCACCCACGGCCGCGAACGCGCGCCCTGCCTTCACGAAGACTCTGGAAAGCGGAGCCGGGATTGGCCGCGTAGTTAACTTTGGGGTAAGTTAGCGGCGTTACTCGAAGGGGATAGTCAAAACAGGGTTTTGTAGAGAGAATCAGGGAACAGAGCCATTCTTAGTCCTGGGACCCCGCATGATCGCCCTCCATACCGTGTTTGTGGTGACGCTTGTGTCGCAGGCGACCTCCACAGTTGTGCTCTTCCTTCTGGCCTGGGGTGACCGGCGGTTCCGTGGATTGGTTCAACTCGCATGGGCCTGCGCCATCCACACTGCGGCCATCGGGATCCAGCCGCTTTGGCGAAACAAGGGGCTTTGGCTGCCGGAAGGCATCGCCCTTTCCATGCTGCCACTGATGCTGTTTCTCTTTTACAGCGGTTCGCGCGCGTTCTTTCAACGTGAGGCGCGGCGCCCTGCAATGGAGAAAGTTCTGCTCGGAACAGCGATGGTGGTCCTGTTCGCGATGGCGCCGTCCCATCAGCTCTGGCCCCTGCAGACCGTCATCGCATCACTCACCGGCTGCGCAATCCTGGCGGCAAACATCCGGGTTCTTTGGAACGCAGGGACCGGGCCAGTGCAACTGCGGGCGCGCATCACTGCCTGCCTCCTCATGGTCGTACTCGCGACCTTTCTTGCCCGGCTTGTCGTCGACCCAACAAAAGCTGCCGATGTGGTGATCGTTCTTCGTGAGCTCACGATGGTCAACATAACCCTGCTTGCGTTCTCGTTTCTCGCGCTGTACCTCGCGGAAACCAGCCGCCTGCTGCACAAGGAAACGCGCCTGGACGCTCTCACAGGGCTGCCCAATCGCCGAGCAATGGAAGAGATCGCCGCAGGGCACCTCAAGGTTTCCGGGCGGAAAAACACGCCACTTGCTCTGTTGATGATGGACCTGGACGCCTTTAAGGCACTGAATGACACCTGGGGTCACGCCGTCGGCGATCGCGCGCTCCGTGCGGTGGGTGAGGTTCTCCTCGCGGCGACCATGGACACGCAGTACACCGTGGCCCGGCTTGGCGGGGAAGAGTTCGCCATGCTGCTCCCTGGCCAGTCTCTTGCCCGGGCAGAGGTGCTCGCCGAAGAGCTGCGTCTGGCTACCGCCGGCATCGTCCTCCATGAGGGCACCGGGCGCATCACGGTCACGGTCAGCATCGGTGTCGCCGTGTGGCAAAGCGATGAAAAGAGTTGGGCGAATATGCTGCACCGGGCCGACATTGCGCTGTATCGCGCCAAACGGGACGGGCGCAACCGCGTCGTGTTGTGCGCGGAGGCTGCCGAAGAAGGTCGCGAAGTTGCGGCGGCGTTTTGACGCAAGATTCCTGCAGAACAACTCTTCGCTGAGGCCTTGGCGACTGCAGTGGCTTCACGATAAGCGACGCCTCGGAGTGGAGCAACGTACGCTTCGGTCATTGCAGATCGTCTGCTCACGCGCAGGGACAGCCGTAGCCATCGCAGAGGCAAATGCCCGGCAAGCTGCCCGCGATGAGCGCACGGTCGCAGCGCATGGCAAACGCTTTCTGCGCGCCAAGGATGCCGGTAATCACATAGACTTCACACGCCCACGTATGCGCCTGTGCACACTCATCCCGTCGACCATTGCGTTTTGCACGCTGCACGCCTTCGCGCAGCAGCCAATCGTCCTGCAGCCCACACCTGCGTTTGCGTTCGCGCAGAACGAAGCCCTGACGCTGCGTCAACCCGCACTGCCCAACCATCCCTTCACGGTGACCGGACGCTCCGGCGCTATCCTGGGCATGCAGGATGGCACGGTGGAGCTTTGGCAGCTACCGACAAAGTTCTTCTCCGCGCTGCATCTTCGCGCTGAGGTGGACGGCTACCCCGTTCCGATTGAACTGAACCCGCTTGCGGCCGAGCTTGAGGTCAGCCCCGACCACACGACGATCACTTACAGCCACGCGGCGATCACTGTGCGACAGCACATGTTTGTTCCGGCAGGCGACCCGGAGGATCCCAAGGACCCGAACAACGATTTGGGCGGGCAAATCCTGTTTGAGATTCACAGCATTCACCCGGCGACGCTGATTGTGTCGCTGACTCCCGCGCTGATCCAGATGTGGCCTGCGCCCCAGTGGGGACAGCCGGGGTGGGACTGGCGTCCGTTGGGCAGCGGCGGTGCATATGCCATCGGCACAGACAATCCACGGCTTTTCGGCATGATCGGTATGCCGAACGCAACGCCGGGGCCCATCAGCCCGTACCAGGAACACCCGAACACGCTGCCCATCGAGTTTCGCGTGCGCTTTGACCCTGCACGCGATGCCAATCACCTGTTCCCGCTGCTGTGCGAGGTGAACAGGCCCGGAGAAATTAACACCGGGGGGGCGCAACGTGTTTTGTTGCAACGCCTGGTCGCGAAGAGCCTCGAACTTCCACAAATCTACGCGCGGACGCAGGCTTACTACGCGCATTTCTTTGATCATCGCCTTGTGCCGCATACGCCGGATGCGGCGTTCGACAAAGCTTTGCAGTGGGCAGAGCTGGCCATCGATAAGTCGCAGGCCACCATCCCTGCCCATAACAACGTGGCGGCTGAAACCGGGCTCGTTGCCGGATGGTTTCCAGCGTTTGATTCGGCTCGTCCCGGCTTCGGGTGGTTCTTTGGCCGCGACACATTGTGGTCGATGTACGCCATTGATAGTGAGGGCGATGCAGCGCTGGCACGTCGCGCCTTTGCGTTTCTGATCCGGCGGCAGCGAGCGGACGGCAAGATGCCGCACGAGTTCTCGGAAACGGCCGAGTCGCTCACCGGTGACATGGCATGGGACAAGTTGCCCTATGAATATGCCGCAGCTGATGCGACGCCGTTGTTTCTGCTCGCGATGCAGGACTATGTGCGCGCAACGGGTGATCGCGCGTTCCTGACGGCTAACTGGGACGCGTTGCAGAAGGCGTACATGTTTGAGCGCACGCATGACTCGGACGGCGACGGCGTGTATGACAACGAGCAGGGCACGGGGTGGGTTGAGGGCTGGCCACCACAGCTTCCGCACCAGGAGCTCTACCTGGCTGCACTGGATCGCGATGCGACGCGCGCCTTTGCACAACTGGCCGCTTGGGCACAGCATCCGGAGCTTGCCCAGCCGGCTGACAGCACCGCACAAAAGCTTGACGCTGCAGTTGCTGCGTATCACCTTCCATCGGGTCTGTATGCATTCAGCAAGAACGCTGACGGCACGTATGATCCAACGGAGACGATCTACCCCGCCGTGGCTTTCTGGGGCCACGGCGACGGTTTGCCACAGTCTGCACCGATGCTGGACGCGTGGGCAGGCGAGCACTTTGAGACAGGCTGGGGCGCGCGCGCCCTTGCCGACGATGATCCAACCTACGACCCGATCAGCTATCACCAGGGCACGGTTTGGCCCTTGTTTACAGGCTGGAACGCGATGGCGCAGTATCGCGCAGATCGCCCGCTTGCGGGCTATGCGGCGTTGCGGCAGAACCTGGAGCTCACCTGGGCGCAGGATCCCGGCGCTGTCACCGAGGTGATTTCCGGGCGCTTTTACCAACCGCTTGGCCGCTCCAGCACGCACCAGTTGTGGAGCTCTGCGATGGTGCTTGCCCCTGCGGTGCGCGAGCTCTTCGGCGTGGAGCCGGACGCCGCGAACAACATGCTTTACGTGCACCCGCATCTGCCACCCACCTGGAGCGAAGCCACGCTGCAACACGTGCGGGTTGGCCCCACGGAGTACACGGTGACTTATCAGCGGCAGGGAGCTCATTTGCGTGTGGTCGCGACGAGCGACGTGCCGGGTACGCTTTGCCTTGTGGATACACCAGGGTTTCCGGATCGCACACCAGTGCAGCAAGCGAGCGGGCCAACCTGCACGACACCACCTGCACGAACGCACACGTTGATGGTCGCTTTAGCACCGGTGGAGCTCTCATTGCCCAACCTGGGCCTGCCGACGGCAGGAGCTGAAACAGTGCAGCCGCATGTGCTTGGCGAACAACGCAGCGAACGTAGCCTAAGTCTCACGCTCGAAGCACTGGCCGGAAGCAGCGTAACGCTTCATCTCACACGCAACGGCACGGCGGCTGGACACCTTGCGGCGAAGGGGGGCGTTTTGGCCGGGGATGAACTTCACGTCAACCTTCCGCAAGGGAGTGGATGGACACAGCAACGCATCACGTTGAGCTGGTAGCGAGGACGAAGTGTTCGCAGGTTGGAGCGCTTTGTGCTGCTCACACTTGACGTGGAATCGAAGCGCGCCAAAGCTATGGCGGGCATCCGCCATTGCCGAAGGCGCGCAGCTCGGGTGCGTCCGGGTTCACAGCACGAAGCTGCGCAAACAATGCCTGTGCGCGGTCTGCTTCACCGGCCCGGCACTCCAACTGCAGCAGGTCAGCGCCGGCCAGCGTCCGGCTGGGGTCAGCGCGCACCAGCCGGTCGAGCAGGCGCACCGCCTCGGCAAGATTGCCTCCGGCAGCATCCAGAACCGCGCGATTGACCAATGCCGGCGCGCTAAACGGGTTCTCGCGAAGGGCAGCGGCGTACTCCTGACGCGCAGCGGCGGTGTCCCCGGCGACCTGCTCCAGGAAGCCAAGATTCACATGCACCTGCTCGTCATGGGCGCCCGCTGCTTCGGCTCTCTTCAGCAGATCCAAAGCGTGCGCAGCGGCCCTGCGATCGCCCTTTTGCGCGCGCTGCGCATAGGCTAAACCCCACTCGCGGTCCCCGACCTCGACCTTGCCGACGGTGACCAACTCTTCACCTGCAACCCAGCGCTTCGCCACGGCGCTGTCCCGCGCGGGCATCCGCTCGATGTCATGATCGGTTACCTGTTCATGGGAAATGTCGACGGTGTTGCGCGTGGGCATATGACAAATGGCGCAGTCCGGCTGCTCAGGATGATGCCCATTCGCCAACTCAGGGGTGTTGTGGCAGCTCAGGCACCTGGCCCGGTAGAACGCCACGCGATCCGCCGCGGCCGGCTCGCCGTGCGCATCGTGGCAGCTGGTGCAGGTAAGCCGGTCACCCGCGCCGCGCTTGCAGGCGCTCTTCAGCATCGCCTCATACTGGCTGCTCGCCCGCTGACCGCCCCCGGTCTGGCTCGCCCGCACGAAATACACCGCGAAGTCCGACAACGTATCGCCAGGCTGAAACGCAGCCAGCGACTTTCCCGGCCGATATACCACGGCATCGCCCTCCAGGTGGCACTGCACGCAAGCGCTATCGCGCGCGGCAACGCTCATCTTCGCGGGATTCAGGATCGCTGCATGGCCGCTCGCTGCGAGATGCGCTGTGGGGTCTCCATGGCAGGCGCTGCAGCCTACACCGCCCTGGTCAAACGGCCGATGTGGGAAGCGGTTTCGCGCTTCCGGCAGCGGTGTTTCCAGTTGCGTGGCGTGGCAGTGGAGGCAATTGGGCTCTACAGGCAAGGCTGCCGGCATGCTTTGCGCACCGTCGTAGGCCGGCGCCATGGCCCAGTGCGCACGCCGCGGATAGAAGTTGATCGGCAGCTCAAACCACTGGTCCGCGGTTTGGTAGAGATAGGTGCGCCCACGGCGTCCTGAGCCGACAAAGTACAGCAGTTCGCGCTCTCCGTCGAGTGGCGCGCGGTCCGCACCTGCCGAACGGCTGAAGCTCATCCACGCTCGTCCATCACGCGCAAGCACCCTGTAATGCACGCCGGATTCCGCGTGAGTGAACTCCCCAGGAACGAGCGCAGCCATCGCCGGCCCGCTGCCCGAACCCATGGCTGAATGCTTGTAGCGGACGTAGATAGCAGCATGGCAGCGCGCGCACACGGCGTCGGGGTCGTTCAGAGCGGGTTGCGTTGCAGTCGCATCCTTTGCAGCCACAACCCTCGTGGGAGGGCCGCACCATAGCGCACCCACAGCGAGCACAACAGCAAGGACGAGGGCACCTTTGGCTGCCCGCATTCGTATCGCTGCATGTCTCATGCTGATGCCTGACCCGTTCTCATTTGTCGTCGTTGCACACGGCAGGCGCGCGCACCCTACTTCGGCGCGGCGAGCCTGGGTTCATCCTGCGCCTGCGTTTTCTCGGTGAGCGCCACCTCGCGGCTTGCTTCCGCGCTGCGGCCCACGGTGCGATAGGCCTGCGCCAGCAAATTGTGTGTCATGTAGTTCGCCGGGTCCATTGCCTCTGCCTTCTGCAGAAACGTCATCGCCCCAACAGGCTGGCCTTCTTTCAACAACACCTTGCCCAACAGGATGTAGGGCCCTGTCGCATTCGGTTCCAGCAGCACGGCCTGTTGCAGCACACGTGCGGCGTCAGTGTACTTGCCTGATCGCGTGTAGGCGTCGCCCAGGCGCTCATACACAACTCCCTCCAGCGGATCGATGTCGCGCTCCCTGCTGAACTCCGCTTCCGCTTCGTCCAGGTGATTTTGTCCAAGCGCCAGCTCGCCTAGCAATTCATGCGCGCCCGGCAGGTCTGCCCGCAGGCTCAAGGCCTTCTCGGCATACGCTTTGGCGATGGGCTTGAACTCGCGCCGCAACAGCATGCGCGCGGTCACCAGGTACGCCGGTGCGGACTCCGGCGCGAACCCATACTGAGCCGCAAAGGCGCGGCGGGCATCGTCGTACCGCAGCGTGTCCATGTAGCACAGCGCCAGCACATAGGTCGGGTCAGCCTTGGCCTGTGCGCCCGCGGCGTGGTTGGTTTCCAGCAGCGGAACAGCCTCTTTCGGTCGGCCTAACCGAAATAGCGTCAAGCCCCGCATCTGCGCTGCTGCCTGGTCATGAGGATCCAGCGCCAACGCCCGCCCGTACGCGGCTTCAGCCTCCACCAGGCGACCGAGGTCATAGAGCGCATCGCCTTCAGCCAGATCGAGGCCAGCCATTTGCGGCTGCTGGACGCGCAGTGCTTCGGCTTGCTCGACAGCTTCCTTGTCATGGCCGCTTGCAATCAGCTTGCGCAGCTCGGCGACACGGGTTGTGGGTGCGTCCGGCGTGGATACCCGGGCCGTCGCCTGCGCTTGACTGCTGTGAGCGCACAGGCACAGAGAGAAACCGCACAGCACAGGCCGTAGAGCCCTTTGTACATCCCACGTCATAGCACTTCTTTACTCCAACGGCAGAGCAAGGGAAAGCCCTCTCAAGAAAAATGGAGAAGAGCCATAGGCTCTTCCCCTGAGGAGAACGGTTACGGCCGGTTAGAACTGAACCCGGCCGGAGAACTGCATCTGGCGAGTCGCGCCCGTGGTGCCCGCTGGATACGGCCCACTGGAAATCGATCCACCCTGGTCGATGTTGGTGCTGCCGCCACCCGGCAAGCCCCAGTTGATGTGGTTGAACGCATTGAAGGCATCCGCGCGAAGTTGCAGCGTCAATCTTTCCCGGATAGAGAAGTTCTTCTGCACGGAAAGATCCGTGTTGAAGAAGTTCGGTCCAAAGAAGGAGTTCCGCCCCACGCTGCCGATCTGATCCACCGCCGGCTGCGAGAACGTTCCCTCACCCGGGGCGGTGAAATTCGCTCCCTGCTGCTTAAAGGCCGGGAACCAGGTCAAACCACTACCCGGCAGACCGCTCACCTGC
This sequence comes from Granulicella sp., assembly GCA_965198515.1. GTDB lineage: Bacteria > Acidobacteriota > Terriglobia > Terriglobales > Acidobacteriaceae > Granulicella. The sequence continues at coordinate 602,054 of CBDAPO010000006.1, forward strand.
TTGTGGAACTGGTGTGTGTCGCCGCTGACGTAGCAGGGGGCATCGCCAACGTTGGACGCGGAGCAGTTCGAGAAGTTCAGCGTGAAGGGAAGACCGGACGAATAGTTCACGACCGGGCTGATCTGCCATCCGCTGACAACCTGGTTGACCACGCTGTTCACGTGCCCAAGCAGGATCTTGTTCTTGCCAAACGGGAGCTCCATGAGGCCGTACACAATCACCTGCTGCCGACGGAGGTCCCCGGCGTTGCCGTAAACAGCCGGCCGGTTCCAGGTGGAATAGCCCGTTGCGTACGCCTGCGCCGCTTGCCACGCATAGTTGGCGTTCAACGACACGCCATGCGCCATCTGCTTGGTAAACGTGACTTGCAGCGCGTTGTAGTGGGTGTCCAGGTTGTCGCCAAAGTAGGTGAGGTCCTGGTTCCACCCGCAACCGCCATTTTGTGCGTTCACACCACCCACCGAGGCATACGCCGTGTCAGCGCAGGCCGGGAGCTTGCCACCGTAGTAGCGCCGCAGGAACGTCTGGTTCTTCGTCTGTCCGTTCTGAATGAGAACGGTACCTGCCTGGGCCGCGCCGCTGGCCATCACACCGCCGGCAACGCAGTTCGGCCCTGCGGGATAGCAGTCGCCGCCATTGGGGTTATAGGCCAGTGCATTGCCCGTGATGCTGTAGTTCGCGGGCAGGAAGTCGCCTGGCTCGTTGGGGTTCGTCGTGTTTCCGCTCACGTCACCAAAGGTGTGCGTGCCCTTGTTGCCGACATACGCAATCGTGAACGACATCGTCGGGCTGATCGACTGCTGGAGGCTGAGGTTCCAGGCATCCAGCGTAGGCAAGCGCAACGTTGTTGGGCGCGAACGCTCATTGACCGCATTGCCCGGGTCCGGCAGAAGGCCGTTCGCAGGCACGGTGACAGGCGTCGGCGCTGAAGGTCCTTGCGCCAGGGTGAACGCGTAGCCCGTATCCTGCACGTTGTCCCCGTTCGGCGCTGTAACCACCTGCGTTGCCAGCACCGGCAGGTTCTGCGTCGCTGTATGGCCGAAGACCGAGCCGAACACGCCGATATCAAAGCTGCGACCATAGCCGCCGCGGATGACCAGGCCGGGGTTGACCTGGTACGCCACGCCGAGACGCGGGTTATAGGCGTTGTTCGCCATACCCTGGTTCATATCGCTGTTGATGTTTCCGTAGCCAGCAACCTGCAGGTAGCCAGTGTTCAGGTTCAGGATGGCACCATTCCCCTTGCCGTTCACGCTCTCGGGGAAGTACATCTCGTACCGAAGCCCGTAGTTCACGGTCAGCTTCTGGGTCGCGCGCCAGGTGTCCTGCACGTAGAAGAAGTCGCGCTTCTGGAACTCCTTGGCATTCGTCGAGGTGCTCACATACCGCTGGAAGGTGGTGACATCTCCCTGCAGGAACGTGGCAAAGCCCAGGCCCGTGCCGCTGGTTCCATTGCCCGTCGGCCCGGTGCCGAAGTTCAGCAGACCGGTGCGGTTGTTGTCACTGGGTACACGCAGGTTACGGGCATAGCGAAGATCGGCGCCAAACCGTACGGAGTGATTGCCCAGCGTCTTGGTCCAGTTGTTGGCAAGCTGGAACTGGTCTTCCCGCTCCACCAACTCGCAGTTGCAACGGTTGATGTTCAGGCCGGAACCATACTCAGGGCCGCTGGCTGTGGGGTCGTCGCCGTTCTGTCCGGTAGCCCCGAAGAACCCGGGATCATCCAGGATGAACCCGGGCGCGCCACTGGTGAAACTGGCGTCGTTGTTCAACCCGGGAATGCCGAGTTGGGTGGCGAACTGCGTTCCCTGGTCGTACTTGCCGGTGATGATGTTGTAGCGGAAGTAGCCGGCACGAATGTCCGTCACCAGCTTGGAATTCAGTGCGATGTCCACACCGGCTGCCGTGCTGTCGTTGGCTCCCGTGGACGAGCCGCCATAGCCGCCCAGGCCGAATCCGGCGCCGCCTGCGGGCCCGAAGATGGTTGTTCCGGTCAGCGTATCGGTGAAGCGGCTGAAGCGCGCAAAGGCGTGGATGTTGGCACTAAGCGTGTAGTCGAGCCGCGTGTCCCACTGGTCGCTGTTGAAGCCGCCGGTGCCGCTTTCCGCGTAGTTCTCACGAAGGGCGCCAAACGTTCCGCCGCTGTTGGTATTGGGCGTGTACGGCTGCAGCAGCTTCAGCAGCGCGAGTGCCTGCGGAGACAGTGCCGTGCTCATCACGTTGTTCTTGTACGCAACGGGCGCGCCGCTCGCATTGTTGTAGATCAACTGGTACGAGCTGGGAACGGCCACGTTCTGAGCCACACCCTGCGCCGTAGCGTACTGGCTGAAGTCGCAGGCGCCGGAAAGGCAGCTCGAGACCAGCTGGGGTGTTGGCACGGTCTCCACGGCCGAGATACCCACCTTCTGCCGAACGCCCTGGTAGTCGCCGAAGAAGAAGAACTTGTCCTTCAGAATCGGGCCGCCGATCGACCCGCCGAACTGGTTCCTCAGCCCCGGGGGGAAGGGGCTACCCGCCGGCTGCGTGAACGGATCACGCGCGAGATTGGCGTTGCTCTGCCGGTAGTCAAACGCCGATCCATGGAAGGCATTGCTGCCCGACTTGGTCTGCGCCGTCACTACGGAGGACACAGCCTTGCCAAACTCGGCGTCGAAGTTCTGCGTCGTGATCTTGGTCTCTGAAAGCGAATCGGCATTCGGGTTGACCACGATGATGCCCAGAATCGGGTCCTGGTTATCGGTGCCGTCCAGCTGGAAGGCGACGCCGGCAAACGCCTGGCCGTCGACCTCAATCTGCTTGGAGCCTTGCGGATTCTCATCGGCGGCGTGGGACCATCCCAGCAACTGCGCGCCGGGCAGCAACAGCTGCAGATTGGTGAAGTTCCGGTCCGGGATCGGAAGGTCCACAATCTCCTGCGCGGAAAAGGTCGTCGAAACGTCAGCGCGATCGGTCTTGAGCAGGGGCACCTGGTCGGCGTTGACGTTCACCGTTTCACCCGTGCTGCCCACTTCCATGGCGGCCGCCACCTTCACGGAGCTATCCGCAAACACGCGGATATCTGTCTGCTGGAAGGTTTTGAAGCCCGGTAGCTCGATCTTCACGTTGTACGTATCGGGGATCAGGTGTTCAGCGGTAAATTCACCACTGTCGTTGCTGGTCAGCGTTACGCTTGTGCCCTTTGCAACATCAGTGACCACAACGGTCGCCTTAGGGACTGCGGCGCCGGTATTGTCCGTCACCGTGCCAAAGATGGATCCAAACACCGCTTGGGCGGACGCTGCCGGTCTTGTCAGCAGCAAGGCCAACCCTACCAATGCCAATCGGCCAATACCGATTGTTCCTTTCGCTCTCATACCAGCCTCCAAAACAACCCATGGCACACGAGCGCAGCTCGCACCATAGGCCGTCAGCATTTCATGGACCTTCGTACCCTGATCTCTGGAACGCGAGCACAGTAGGCTCCCCCGTTGTGGCGTGTCAAGCGGTAAATCGTCGTACCTTGGTTCCTTCCGCGTAAACCTGTCATTACAGATCAACAACATCTGCCTTCAATGAGGGCTGACAACTTTGAAAAGCATGCATGCCCGGCGCGGTCCGGAGACTTGGGCGAGGAGCGCTTGTTAGGGGTGGCGCTTCCGGCCTGCTGTTTACTTTTGTGGTACCCATGTCGTCGGCAGCCTGCCTTTCGCTCGGCCGCGACCGCGTTTGCGGGAGCGCAGTACATTGGGAGCATGCGGCGGATGGCAGGCCCGTTTTTGGTGGGGACGCTCCTTGCGGCGGCGGCGGGGCAGGCGTATGCCGCTGCCGGGAGGCTTCCGCAAGCAGCGGCTGCGGCCCGGCATCAGCCCGTGGACGCGGCCGAAGCGACTCGCCTGTTTCAGGCGGGCTCGGCTGCACTGCAAGCTCACCATCTGGGTGCCGCCCATGCCGATTTCGCCCACCTGGTCACACTGGCGCCCCAGGTGGCAGCGGCGCATTCTGCCTTTGGTGCGGTGCTGCTGGCCGAGGGAGATCTTCGCACTGCGGCAACGGAACTGGCGCGGGCGCGTCAACTGGACCCGAACGACACCCAGGCACTGATCAACCTGGGCGTTGTGCAAAGCCGGCTGGGGCAGTTCACGGAGGCCGTCCGCCTTTTTCATGGGTTGCCCGCCGGAGATCTGCGTTCGCTTCAGCCCGCCGAGGCTCTCGCCTATGCAACCGCCCTGAGCCACACCGGCGACCGCGCCGCGGCGGAGGCTGTGCTGGAGCAGGCTGTTGCTTCCCAGCCCTCCGCGGAGCTCTGCGACGCGCTTGGCACGCTGGAAGCGCAGGGGGCGCACTTTGACGTCGCTCGCCAGCACTTTGCAGAGGCGCTCAAAATCAACCCAGACTATGCGCCGGCACACGCCCACACGGGCTCCGTTTTCCTTCTGCAAGGTGATGGCACAGCAGCGACGGCGGAGTTGCAACGCGCGGTCAGTCTTGGGGACAGCTCGCCGGAAACACAGGTTGAGCTTGGCCGCGCGCTCAGCGCCTCCGGACATGACCGCGAAGCGCTCGATGTGCTGCGAAAGCACGCTGCCCAGCCGCTGGCGCCGGAAACACAGTATGCCTTCGCACTGGCTCTTCAAGGCGCAGGGGACGCCAAAGGGGCTTTACCGCTGTTCGCGAAGTACGTTGCGACCCATCCGGACAATGCGACGGCGTTGACCAATTACGGCCTGGCGCTGGTGCAGACCGGCGATGCCAAGGCCGCGCTGGGTTTCTATGCCCGGGCGAAAGCCCTTGTGCCCTCGAACGCGACTTTGCTGGAGGACACGGGCGTGGCCTACCTGCAAACCAACGACATCGACCACGCGATTGAGCAGTTTCAGGCCGCACTGCAGATGGAAGGGAATAACCCGATGCTGCACTATGACCTTGGGCTGGCGTACAAGCTCAAAGACAATCTGGCCCTGGCAATTACGGAGCTGGAGCGCGCGGAGGCGCTCGACCCCAAGCTGCCGGATCCGCCGTACACGCTGGGCGTCATCCGCACGCAGCAGGGCAATGCCGCGGAGGCCGTCCACCAGCTGCAACAGGCGGTCGCGCTGCGGCCTGACAATGGCGACGCCTGGGCCTTGCTTGGGGCAGAGCAGAAGGATGCGGGCAATCTGGACGCTGCGGCGGAAGCGCTGCACCGGGCCTCGGCGCTTTCGCCCGAACAACCCAGCACGCACGTGACCCTGGCTGCCGTCCTGAGCGCGAAAGGAGACCGCGACGGCGCGGCGGCGGAGCGCAAAATCGCCGCTGAGCTGAGCCGCAAAGCCATGACGCGCCAACGCGCGGACTTCGCCCTGCAGAGCGGGCGGGCGATGCTCGCCAAGGGCGACCTGGCCGGGGCCGAGGTGCAGTTGCACGATGCCATCAGTGCAGATCCAAACCGCAAAGAAGCCCATGTGCTGCTGGCGGAGGCGCTGCAAAAGCAGGGTCGCCCGGCGGACGCCCTTGCGGAGCGGCAACTTGCAGAAAAACTTCCGGGGAGTTCCACGACCCCATAAGGGTCATAGCTGAACTTGCGCCTCCTGGGTTCCAATCAGCTTTAGGCAGCACACTGCCCGTCCGCCGTTGAACCTGAGTTCCTTCCAAGTCGTTTCGCCTCACCAGGGTGCACCGCTTTTCGCCCTGGCTGGTCGGTCTACGCCGCCCATCGATGCCCCGGCAAGAGGCATCCCGGTGGCCGAGATCATCTCGGCGCTGTCGTTCGCGCTGGACCTGACCGAAGACGCCGTACCCGGGCACGCATTGCGCAGTTGCCTGCTTGGAATGACCCTGGCGCAGGCTCTTGGTCTGGGAGAGAAGGACCGCAGCAACCTCTTCTATAGCTTGCTCCTGAAGGACATTGGCTGCTCCAGCAATGCGGGGCGATTGTGCCAAATCATGGGCTCTGACGAGCGCAAAGTGAAAAGCGCGGACAAACTGTTGGACTGGACGCGCACCTCGTGGACAGGGCTCCGGTCGGTCTACGGCCGGCTGCATCCGGAGGCCAGCCACCTCACACGGATGCTTCGGCTCATGAAGCTCGGTGCCCAGAGTGAAAGTGTGCACGAGCAGATGGTGGCCCTGCGCTGCGACCGTGGTGCAACGATCATCGCGCGCATCGGCCTGCCCGAACCTGTTTCAATCGCGGTGCGCCACCTGGACGAGCACTGGGATGGCGCAGGCTTTCCGGACGGATTAGAGGGCGAAGGAATCCCGCTGCTAAGCCGCATTCTGCTGGTGGCGCAGCACCTGGACGTGTTCGCGACAGGCCCTGGCAGGGAAGCAGCGCTGCAAAGCCTGGAGGAACGCAGCGGGCGGTGGTTCGATCCTGAACTTGCGCACGCAGCACAGGCTCTGCACCGGGCGGGGCTGCTGTGGCATGCCAGGGAGACTACGGGCGAGACGCGGGAAGCCGTGCTCAGCCTTGAACCAGGCACGCGGCTGGTGGCGTCCGAGGCGCAGGTAGATGAGATATGCGAGGCGTTTGCCGACGTGGTCGACGTGAAGTCGTCCTTCACGGGGTCGCACTCTCGCGGTGTCACCGCGGCGGCCCTGAAGATTGCCGACGCCCTGAGCTTTCCCACCGAACGGCGCCGCTTTGTGGCCCGTGCCGCGTTGCTGCACGATCTGGGCAAGCTGCGCGTCCCCAATAGCATTCTGGACAAGACCGGTGGCCTCAGCGAGCACGACTGGTCTATCATCCGCGAGCACCCGGCGCTGACCACCGAGATCCTTTCACGCGTGGAGCTCTTTGCGGAGCTGGCCATCGTGGCCGGCCAGCATCACGAAAAACTCGATGGCTCGGGTTACCCAAATCAGCTGCGCGCCGAGGACCTTTCAACGGAAGCGCGGCTGATCGCGGTCGCTGACGTGTATGGCGCGCTTTCGGAAGACAGGCCTTACCGTCCCGGCCTGCCCCTGGCAGAGATCCGCGGGATCATGGCGCGAGACGCCGGCCCCAGGCTGGATAAGCACTGCTTTGAGGCACTCTTTGCGAAGCTGGACGCCGAGTAATCGCCTGGTTCAGCTACTGCAACATCAGGCTACGGAGCCAGCCGCCACACCGCCGGCCCAGGCCCACTGGAAGTTATATCCGCCCAGCCATCCGGTGACGTCCACCACTTCACCGACGAAGTAGAGCCCCGGCACGCGGCGGCTCTCCATGGTGCGCGCATCGAGCTCCTGCGTATCAACGCCGCCGGCCGTGACTTCGGCCTTGGCGTACCCTTCACTGCCCGCCGGTCGCACGGTCCAGGCGTGCAACTTCGCTTCCAGCCGCGCGATGCCGGCGTTGGTCCAGTCATTGCTCTCTCGCAGCGCAACGTCGACCCAGCGTTCGGCCATGCGCGAGGGCAGCACGGCACGCAGTGCCCCGTTCAGCGCACCGGCGTCGCGGCGGGCGTTCCGCTCCAGCAAAGGGGCAAATACGTCGCGGCCGGGGGCCAGGTCGAAGCGCACCGACGCGCCAGGCCGCCAATAGCTGGAAACCTGGAGAACGGCAGGCCCGCTGACGCCACGATGCGTGATCAAGAATTTTTCGCGGAAGTCCGGCAGCGCACGATTGCGGCTTTTGGCGACCGGAGCTGTGCGCCCGGAGCTATCAACGCCGGCGACCACCTCGGCGGAGACGCCACTCAGGTCGGTCCAGTCCGCGGCGTCATCGGGCGCAAAGACCAGCGGCACCAATGCCGCCCGGGGCTCGACCACGGCATGCCCCAGCTTGCGTGCAACCTCGTAGCCGAAGCCCGTTGCGCCCAGCTTGGGGATGGACAGGCCGCCGGTGGCCACCACCACCGAGGCGCACGTCACGCGCCCGAAGCTCGTCTCAATGGCAAATCGCGCACCATGGTTTCCCTCTGGCTGGGACGGGTCCTGCGCACCGGCACGCGTCACCTCCAGCACGCGCACACCGCAGCGAATCTCCACGCCGGCCTCTCCGCATTCGCGTTCCAGCATGGTCACGATGCGCTTCGCGGAGTCGTCGCAAAACAACTGCCCCAGCGTCTTCTCGTGGTATCGAATCCCGTGTTTTTCTACCAGGTGCACGAAATCGAGCGGCGTATACCGCGCCAGTGCGGAGCGCGCGAAATGAACGTTGTCGCTGACGAAGTTTTCCGCGCGCGTGCCCAGGTTGGTGAAGTTGCAACGGCCCCCGCCGGAGATCAGGATCTTGCGGCCAACGCGCTCGCCATTGTCCAGCAGCAGCACGCGCCGACCGCGCCGGCCGGCTTCCATGGCCGTCATCAGGCCCGCCGCGCCACCGCCCAGCACCACTACGTCAACCACGCGCCCCGCTACGCTCACACAGTCGATGATAGGCGGCTAACGATCAACACACCGAGTTCGCAAGGGACCGTTCGCCCCAAAGCAGGCGTGCCTTCACTACACTGGAAGGGCCGCAGCCGGGAACTCACGTCCTCGTCGCTCGCCAAATTGATACTCAGAAGGAACCCATGGCAGAACTGATCGCCGCCATCGACGTTAAGCGCAAGATGTTCTTTGAATTCGAGAACACACCCTTCCGCTGTCTCGACAAGGACATTTCCACCCCCACCGCGCGCGGTGGCCAAACGCTGGTCCGCGTGAAAATGCGCAACATGCTGAACGGCGCCGTGCAGGACAAGACCTTCAAGGCCGAGGACAAGTTCCGCGAGCCCGATCTTGAAACCGTCGAAGCCTCTTACCTCTACTCCGACGGCGACGGGTCGTACTTCCTCGACCAGTCCACGTTTGAAACCCTGCAGCTTGACCCAGCCAAGATGGCCGATTCACTCGACATGCTGCTGGAAGGCACGCTGGTGCAGATCCAGAAGTACAACGGCAACCCCATCGGCCTGGAGTTGCCGCAACAGGTAGAACTGACCATCACCTACACGGAACCCGCCGTCCGGGGCGATACTTCGTCCGGCTCCGTGACCAAGGCCGCCACGGTGGAGACAGGCGCGACCATCCGCGTTCCGCTCTTCTGCAAGGAAGGCGAGAAGATCAAGGTCGTTACGGAAACGCGCGAGTTCGCCGGCCGGGTGTAAGCAAACCCGCCGCTACTTCGAGCTCTTCGGCGGAAACTTGTAGAACATCTCGTCGACTGCCTTTTGCAGCTTGCCTGCGTTTTTGTTCATGCTGCTGGTCTCGGTCTCGTTGGACATGCCGCGCCACACCAGGTTGTGCGTGTGGGTGTCATACAGGTCGACGACCAGCGTGCCGATCGGGATGTTGCGCACCGTGGTGGTCGTGTCGCCGCCACCCCAGCCACCACCCCACCATCCGCCCCAGCCACCCCAGCCGAACCCGGGTCCAAGCCCGTCGTAGAAGCTTTGGTACTGCTTCTGCTCTGTCTGGCTGCCGATCACGGTAACTGCGATGTCGCCGCCGGATGGCACCTCATGCCAGCCGTGATACTGCAGGTCGCTTCGGATCTCATCGCGCAAGACCTGCTGATCGAGCGGGTTGACGGTTTGTACCTTGCGGATCGAGAACGTATGGTAATCGCTGAACGGCGCGTTATGGTCGTAATCCGTGTGCACATGTTGCGCCTGCGCGCCCGTGCCCGCGAGAACCGCTGCAAGCACACCCAACCCAAATATTCTCTGCATGGAGCCCAACCTCCTGGACATCATTGCCCTGCTGGTTAGACGGCAAAACTGTCGACCGCATTGCCCCGTGTCTGTAGCCGTCGCTAATCTTCACGCATCCTTGCAGGAACCCAGGTTACGGTGCGACCCATCAAGTCGCACGAGCCCGCCCAGCAGAGAGCACGAGAGATCCACGCAATCACCTGGAGCCGTCGCACCCTCTTGAAATCGCTTTCGGGTACCGCCCTGGTACTGCCTTTCCAGAACATTCTCGCGCTGGCGTTACCGTGGCAACAGCCGCAGGCTGCCGCCGCGACACCTACAGCGCCCCGGCCCGCCTCGCGCCCAAGGCGCTGCCGTTGCCTGTCACCGGGACACCGCTTGGCTACAGCTACGTCGACCAGGCGCATGCCGCCGGTCTGCTCACCAAGACCATCTACGGCCAAGAGCACAAAAACCGATATCTGCTGGAAACCACCGGCGGCGGCGTTGCGTTTTTGATTGCGGGGGCCACAGTGATGGTCCGCCACGTTGCTGATCCGGACGGCACCTGGTCCCATCGCGCCCGAAACATGTCAGATTCGTTTCTTTGGCCTGGGCATAGACTGATCGCGCTTTGATCAGGAGATAACCCATGGCAATGGACATGGACAAGCTAAACGCCTTTGTCGGGAGCTTCGTGGCCGACCTTGGCGCGACGATTCACGCGGGCATGGTGGTTCTTGGGGACAAGCTTGGCCTGTACAAGGCCCTGGCGGCACGGCCCATGTCTTCTGCCGAGCTTGCCGCGAGCACCGGCACAGACGAGCGCTACGTGCGCGAGTGGCTGGGCTCGCAGGCGGCGAGCGGGTTTGTGACCTACGACCCCTCGACCCGACTCTTCAGCTTGAGCGAGGAGCAGGCCTTTACTCTCAGTGACGAAAACAGCCCTGCCTACCTGCCCGGCGCCTTTCAGCTTGCTCTTGGTGCGCTCGCGGCTGTTCCACGTATGGCTGAGGCCTTTCGCACCGGCGCGGGCATCGGCTGGGGTGAGCATGATGAAGAGGTCTTCCACGGCTGTGAAAAGTTCTTCAAGCCCGGGTACATCGCCAACCTCGTCAGTTCCTGGCTCCCCGCGCTTGAAGGTGTGCAGGGCAAGCTGCAAGCCGGTGCTCGCGTCGCCGACGTGGGCTGCGGGAAGGGAGCTTCCACCCTTCTCATGGCGGAAGCGTTCCCGGCGTCGCAGTTCCTCGGTTTCGACTCGCACGACGGCTCCATCACCGGTGCCCGCTCCAGCGCAAAGCGCCTCGGCCTGAACAACGTACAGTTCCAGCAAGCCGCAGCCAAAGCGTATGACGGCGGGAACTTCGATCTGGTGACCGTCTTTGACTGCCTGCATGACATGGGCGACCCCGTGGGAGCCGCGTCGCACATCCGCGCATCCCTTCAACCCGACGGAACGTGGATGATTGTCGAGCCGTTCGCGAATGATGAGCTCAAAGACAATCTCAACCCGGTCGGCAAAATCTACTACTCGTTCTCCACCCTGCTGTGCACGCCCTGCTCCCGTTCGCAGGAAGTTGGGCTGTGCCTTGGCGCCCAGTCCGGCGAAGCGCGCATTCGCGAGGTCGTCACGTCTGCCGGCTTCACCCGCTTTCGCCGTGCAACAGAAACACCCTTCAATATCGTTTACGAGGCTCGTCCCTGAGGGCACCGTTGCCCGTCCCACCGCGGTTCTCTATACTCCCGGCAACGCCGGCAGAGCGCCTCTTTGCAGCTGGCAGGACGAAAGAGCTGCAACAGAATGAGCTGGACGCGCCGCAAAGTTCTCAAGTCTCTCTCCCGCACCGCCCTTGTCCTCCCTTTTGGGGACCTTCTTGCCCTGGCATCACCGGCCCCGCAGCAAACGCCGGCTTCCGGCATGAGCCGCGACACCTACAACGCCCCCGTACGCCCCGCGCCCAAGACGCTGCCGTCGCCTGTGACCGGTACACCGCTCGGCTACCGGTATGTCGACCAGGCGCATGCCGCCGGTCTGCTGACCAAGACCATCTACGGCAATGAGCACAAGAACCGCTACCTGCTGGAGACTACCGGCTGTGGCGTTGCGTTTTTTGACTACGACGGCGATGACTGGGTCGATATTTTCCTCGTCAACGGCTCGCGCCTTGGTGGCTTCCCTGGCCTCCCGAAAGACCAGATTCCTATCTCGCGCCTGTTCAAGAACAACCGGGACGGTACCTTCACCGATGTCACGTTAAAGGCCGGCCTTGGCCGCGCCGGCTGGGGCCAGGGCTGCTGCGTGGGCGACTACGACAACGACGGCCACAACGACCTTTTCGTCAGCTACTACGGCCAGAACGTGCTGTGGCACAACAACGGCAACGGCACCTTTACCGATGTCACCGCCAAAGCTGGCCTGCTGCAGGACAAGACCCGCTGGAACAGCGGTTGCGCCTTCCTCGACTATGACAAGGACGGCCACCTGGACCTCTTCGTCGCCAACTACATCGACTTCGACCCCAAGACCGCGCCCCTTCCCGAAGCCGCCGGCTGCTCCTACAAGGGCATTCAGGTTGCGTGCGGTCCGCCCGGCCTGCAGGGTGGCAAAAACATCCTGTATCGCAACAACGGCAACGGCACCTTTACCGACGTCAGCCAGAAATCCGGCATGTGGGATACCGTCGGCACCTACGGCCTCAGCGTCACCGTTGCGGATCTAGACAACGACGGCTGGCCCGACATCTACGTCGCCAACGACTCCACCGCCGCCACCTTCTACCGCAACCAGAAGGACGGCACCTTCAAAGACGAAGCCATCGAAAGCGGCATCGCCTACTCGCCCGACGGCAAACCGCAGGCCGGCATGGGCGTCAGCGTCGGCGACTTCAACCGCGATGGCCTGCTCGACATCGTCAAGACCAACTTCGCCGGCGACACCGACTCCCTTTACCAGAACCTCGGCGACGGCACCTTTGAAGACCACACCTACCTCTCCGGCCTCGGCGTCAACACCCGCTATCTCGGCTGGGGTGTCGGCTTCTTCGACCCCGACAACGACGGCTGGCTCGACATCTTCATCTCCAACGGCCACGTCTACCCCGAGGTCGACAACTCTCACCTGGAAGCCCCCTACGCCGAACACAAGTACCTCTACCGCAATCTCCGCAATGGCCAATTCGAAGAGGTTACTGCGCTCGCCGGCACCGGCATCACCGCCGAAGCCCCAGCGCGTGGCTGTGCCTTTGGCGACATCATGAACACCGGCATGGTCGACATCGCCGTCAACTGCGTCAACACCTACCCGCAACTGCTCCGCTGCGAACCCGTGCTCACCGCTCCACCGACCCCGCTCGCCAGCGCGGCTCCCAGCTCCAACTCCAGCCCAGCCCCCCACCTCGAAGGCAAACCCCTTCCGCAGCGCAACGTCGTCTACATCCGCACCGTAGGCACAAAATCCAACCGCACCGGCATCGGCGCCCGCCTCACCGTGACCGCAGAAAACCAGCCCGGCAAACCGCTGAAGCAGATCGACGAAGTCCGCTCAGGGGGCAGCTACTACTCGCAGAATGACCTCCGCCTCCGCTTCGGCCTCGACCAGGCCACCCACGCCGACCTGGACATCACCTGGCCCAGCGGGGCCAAAGACACCCTCAAAAATCTCGTCGCCAACAATCTCTACGTCATCCAGGAAGGCGGCAAAATCCTGAAGACCATGCCCCTCGGGCCACCGCTACAAAGTTCAACCCCAACCAGGTCCTAAGCCCCCAACTGCTCCTCGCAATACTTGCTCTCACTGTCCTTTGTCTTTCCCGCAGGGAGCTGAGGTTGTTTTGCCGCTGCCTCCCTTTCTCGTCATTCCCTGAACTGGAATCGCTGTCAACTCCTGCGTGCAGCCAAGAATCTGGAATGTGCGGTCTCGACCGGGCAGACAGCCTCATCGGTCTGCGCAGGCAATTGACCCGCGTTTCGCCCGAAACAGCAACCATCTCCACTACCTTGCATTGCCGGTCAATCGTACGAAAAGCCCGGCGGTCGGACACTTGCCCGGTTACTGAGGATAAGGCGACTTAGCATTACTTGCCTCGTCTGCAAACTGCCGTGGTGAACAACCTACAGCCCTTGTGAATGCTGTACTGAACGCACTGCCCCAGTACAACGGTTGCTACTTCCGTACGACCGTCTTGAGACAGCGGCATGGTCAGCTTCTTTCTGCATGGACCATGTTCGACCGCTACGATGCACACCTCGTAAACGGCCATAGTTACGCTCGCTTGGATGAGCAGCAAGGTCGCGTAGCTTATCTAGCCAGCTAGCTCCCATTCACGGGCGGGTCGGAGGGGGAGCGCCTCCGACCTCCTGGTGTTACGCCTTTGTGAAAACGGTGCCGGCCAGCGCTCCAAAAGGAAGGGACGCGAGTGGGCCCCCAACATCTAGCGGACCCAAGTCGACCGGAAAAAAACCTGCGCGATCAAGTAGCGCACGCACTTGGCTCTTAGCCTGCGGATCGTCGCCCGAGAAGAAAAGCACGGTCTGAGAGCCGTGGCTCGCTCTTGGGACGAGAGTGCGTACGTCGAGGTGATTGAACGCCTTAACAACCCTTGCACCCTTGACCTTCTCACGAAACACAGCACTGGAGTCGCGCCCCTGAAGGTCAACCGCCTTTATGCCATAGGCGGCCAGGGGATTGCTTGGATCATTCGCGTCGGGTGAGTTTGGCTCCAAGAAGGCCACCGGGTTTGTAGCATCGATGACAATGCGATTGTTCCAGGGCGGAAGAGGAGAAAGGACTCGCTCTACATCGACCCAACGAACGGCTACAACAACAACATCAGCAGCCGCAGCCTCTTCGGTCGTGCCGGTTCTGACGCTACTCCCGAGTTGCTCGGCTAAGTCTTTCAAACTTTCAGGACCGCGACTGTTTGAAATAGTGATTTCGATACCTGCGGCAGCGAGGGCTCGCGCAACGCTTGTACCAAGAGCTCCTGTACCAATGATGCCCACTGACATAACGATCTCCTCTGGTCCGTTCTCGGCTGGGTCAAATGTGGTCAATAACCGCCCATCCTCATTCGCATTATAGGCACTGTGTCTGCGACGCTACGACATTTATTTGTAAGCGAAGCTCACCACGTAAGCGGAACGGTGAACTTCCCAAGTTGAGCCACCCTTTGCGCGACATCGGCAATGGTGACACTCTGCAATTCCGATTCCAGAGCTTTTCTCGCTCGATCCAGCGTCGGTCGCAACGCCGCTTGGATGTTCCCTCCCACGGCACATGCTTCCCGTGGCGGTGTGCGGTGCATCGAGAACAGTTCCATGTCTTCAACCGCTTTGTAAACGTCGAGAAGCCGGATGGAATTGGCGGACTTGGCCAGAAGTGCTCCGCCTCCAGCTCCCAATTGTGATTTCGTCAGCCCAGCGTCGTTCAATCGGGAAAGAATACTGCGGATGACGACAGCTCCAGTATTTGCAGAATAGGCGAGGTCCTCGGAGCGCATCGGACTCCCATCGCTAACCGCCATCGCGGCAAGCGCATGAACCGCAACGGCGAAACGCGTACTGGTTGGCATGACCCTCCAACTGTGTGTCGTTGCCAGTATTACACTTTCGACATCTACTCCAGGAGAGTTGCGGAAGCTGAACGGCTCGGCTTGAACAACCACCGGCTCTGAACTTTACGTCGATACGGGCGCAGCGCAGGTCTAAGGAACAAGCCCGCAAAAGACAGACGGGCCTCATACAACGCCGTTGGGGAACTTGGCTCCGCCGGCCGCGCCGTGATATCGCGCCTGGGCCGGGATCACTGACGATAAGCCGACTTGTATGGACTGCTCTCTCGCCTAGACTGAACGCATGCGTAGAATTCGTGTGGCTCTGAGCGTTCTTGTTCTCTCCGTGTCATCAGTATCGAAGGCACAACAGCCGAAGCTCCAAGTCGCCCTAACATTTGATGACTTACCCTCGACGGGTGAGGCTCCACCAGACGTCACGCGTGCTCAGATCATCAAGTCCATCTCCGCGACTCTCAAGGCTGAACGGCTGCCGCCTGTCTACGGCTTTATAAACGCACACACACTGGAAGGCATGTCTGACGGCGGAGCAATTCTACAAGGCTGGACGGCCTCGGGTAATCTGCTAGGCAGCCACACCTATTCACATCCTGATCTTGAAACTACATCTGTTGCCGACTACGAGAGCAACATCATCAAGAACGAGACAGCTCTTCAGCAGTATGCAGGCAAATCTAATTGGCACTATTTTCGCTACCCCTTCTTGCACGAAGGCGAGACGCTGCAGAAGCGACAAGAAATCCAGTTGTTTCTGAAAGAACACGGTTACAAGACAGCCGAGGTATCGCTCGACTTCGAGGACTATCTATGGAACGCACCGTATACACGTTGTGTCGCCAAGCAGCGCATGGACAAGGTCAATGCCCTGCACGACAGCTACCTCGCCGTTGCCGACGAGTACATTGACATCTATCGCTCGCTCTCGTACCGGCTGTACGGGCACGACATCCCCTACGTCCTTTTGTTGCATGTCACCGCCTTCAATGCGCAGATGCTGCCTGATCTGATTGCACAGCTTCGGGAACGGGGCTTCACATTCATCACGCTTCCTGACGCGCTGAGCGACCCCGCATATAGCATCGACCCGGCAATAGGCTTTGCGAGTGGCGGAACTATGCAAGAACTCTTGGCCGTCGTGAGAAAGCTTCCATTTCCACCGGCTGCGAAACCGAATGAATGGCTGGAAAAGACGTGCAAATAGGCCGAACCAAGTCCAGCTTTGCGAACGGAGCGGATAGGTAACGAGAAACGCGGTTGTGGGAAGCTGCCGGTAAGTCGGCTTCTCGGAAGCTTGCCCCGAAGATCCGCTCCCGATTGCTCACTCGAAAGCCAACCCAACCAGTTACCCTGAGGCCATGCTCAAACGGCACTGGAAGCCCTTGCGAACCCTGGCCTGCCTCACCCTGTCCCTCTGCATCCACGCTCACGCCCAGGCACCAGCCGACGCCATTGCTTACCCCACCGCGAGCGGCACCCAGACCGAAACCGACGAATACACCCGCTACGAGCTCCTCGCGCCCGAAACCGCGAGCTTCAAAATCTACTACGAAGTGACCGCCACCACCGCTGGCGCAAAGTTCTTCTACAACCCCATTCGCAAGGGCAGCGTAGCGAGCGACGAGCAGGTGCTCGATGCGATGACGGGCAGGCCTGTGGCCTTTGAAGTCGTACACGGCGCCGACGCACGCAAAGATAGGCTCATGCCCAAAGCCGATCTCGACACCGATTACATCAAAGTCACGCTCGCACGTCCCGTGCCCGAGCATGGGCAAGGCCGCCTGATTATCATCAAGACCTACAAGGATCCGAAGACCTACTTCAGCGATGCTGCCGGCATTGTTTTCAATCGTCCGCTCGGCATCCAGCGCAACAAGATCGTTCTGCCTGCGGGGTATGAGCTCACCGGCTGCACCGTTCCGTCGCAGATCCTCACCGAACCGGACGGCCGCCTTGCGGTCAGCTTTCTACATGCAGGCGCGGGTGAAGCTCCGCTTGTGCTTCACGCCGTGAAGGACGCGCAAGCAGGTGCAATCCCCCATGCGCTTACCTCGGAAAAGAGCTGGGAGTCGCCATACCAGGGCCTGCCAGAGCGTGAACGTCTCAGCGAACGCGCGCATGGGGATCGGGACATCGTTTACTTCCTGCAACAGCCCGAAACGCACGCCTTTTCACTCTTCCACGACTACACCGAGAGCCGGCCCGGCATCAACGCCTACGCCAACGTTGTGCGCGAAGGAAGCAAGGCGTCAAGCCCCAGCGCCTACGTGGTCGATACGGGCCAGCAGTTGCCCACGCGCGTGATGACCGGCGCACAGATGAAGGTCGCCAAGGTGAACACGGGCGAGGAGGTGGACGATAAAGCCGATGTCGTCGTTATTCCATTCGCACCGATCAAGCCGGGCGAATCGATGCGGCTTCGCATCTCGGAAACCTACACGGCGCCCGCGAGCTACCGCATGGATGGCGACGAACTCGTGTTCGAGCGCAGCCTTGGCCGGCCAAGAAATGCCGTTGTGCTGCCCAGCGGATGGTATGTGACCGCCAGCGCGGAGCCCGCGACCGTGACCCAGATGACCGACGGCCGCGTTCGCCTGGACTTTTGGGCCGACGGACCAGAAGCAGCGAACGTGCTGTTGAAGGCGCGTAAGCGAGTATCCCGGTGAGGAGTGACGCGTCCGATGAAACTGCAGGTCAATGTGGATTGTTCGAGCGTGCTCAGGGGCTCGCTGCCCATGCTTCGCGCGTCACTATCCCTTAGCCCCGATGTCGTTGTTTATGCGCTGCTGTGGCTGCTGACCCTTGCCCCGCTCAGGGCTCACGCGCAGCAGCATCCCTACCCAGCCAGCGCTGCTCATCCGGCGCCGGCGTGGTTTGTCGATGTAGCCGCACAAGCCGGTCTCACTTTCCGCAACACAAACGGCAGCGACACGGCCAAGCAGTACATCGTTGAGTCCACCGGCTCTGGCGTGGCGATTCTTGACTACGACAACGATGGCTGGCCCGACGTGTTTCTGGTCAACGGCGCTCCGCTGCCCGACCCGCACAATGAAGCGAGGCCAACGAGCCATCTCTTTCACAACAACCATGACGGCACCTTCACCGACGTGACCAGAGGCTCCGGTCTGGAGGAAACGTTCTGGGGCCAGGGCGCGTGTGTGGGTGATTACGACAACGATGGCCTGCCCGATCTTTTCGTGACCGCCTACGGCCGCAACCGGCTGTATCACAATGAGGGCCGTGGCCGCTTTCGCGAAGTGGCCGAAGCTGCCGGCGTGGCGGGTACCGGCAAGGAGTGGGGCACCGGCTGCGCCTTTATCGATTACGACCGTGACGGCAAGCTCGACATCGTTGTCGCCAATTACGTCCACTTCGACCTGGCGAAGACCCCGAAGCCCGGCGCCGAAGCCGGCTGCATGTGGAAGGGCGCACCGGTGATGTGCGGTCCGCGGGGCTTGCCGTACACGACCAACCTGCTGTTCCACAATCTCGGCCAGGGCAAGTTCGAAGACGTCAGCAAGGCTGCGGGCATCCAGCAAACACCTGGCCACTATTGCTTTTCGGTAACGCCGATCGATTTCAACGAAGATGGTTGGCCAGACTTGTACGTCGCGTGTGACTCCACACCGTCGATCCTGTACCGCAATAACCGCGATGGCACGTTCACCGATGTCGCCGGGGACCAGGGTGTCGCCTTCAATGAGGACGGCCGCGAGCAGGCGGGCATGGGCTCGACGGCTGCCGACTACGACGGTGACGGTCACCTTGACCTGTTCAAGACCAACTTTTCTGACGACACCTCAACGCTGTATCACGCCAGCGGCGACGGCAGCTTTACCGATGCAACTGCGGCTGCAGGTCTGGCGATCAACACCGAGTATCTCGGCTGGGGCGCAATGTTTGCCGACGTCGACAACGACGGTTTCCCCGACCTGCTTGTCGCCAACGGCCACGTGTACCCGGAGGTCGATGCGGAGCACCTCGGATCGTCGTTCAAGCAGTCGCGTCTGCTCTATCTGAATCTTGGCAGCGGGCACTTTCGTGACGCTTCCAAGACATCGGGCCCCGGTCTGCGGGAGCCATTGAGTGGTCGCGGCCTGGCCGTTGCGGATCTCTGGAACGATGGCCGCCTTGAAGCCGTAGTGAACAATCTCAGCGACCGTCCCATGCTGCTGGTGAACGAAGCCGCTGACTCGAACCACTGGCTTGGTCTGCGGCTGCTCGACTCCCACGGGCGCGACGCTCTTGGCGCCCGCGTTGTGCTGCACGGCACGCAAGGCGGTAGGCCCCGGGTGTGGGTGGATGAGGTGCGATCAGGGTCCAGCTATTCCAGTTCCAGCGATCTCAGGCTGCACTTCGGGCTGGGCAGCCAGCCAACGCTGACACGGGCTGAGGTCCATTGGCCGGATGGAAGCACACAACAAGTCGCGAATCCGCGAATCGACAGCATCGCGACAATCGTTGAAAGCAAGGCAGCTGTGCTCTCTGCCAAGTGATGTCGCTCACGTGCTATTTGTTCGCGGCGGTCAGGGCAAATGCGCCGCCCTGCGCATCGTTGGCCTGCAGAATCCAGCTTCCACCCGGCACCTGCGCGGGACCGTGGGTGAGAGTGCCGCCCTGCTCCTTCACGCGCTGCGCCGCTTCGTGAATGTCGTCAACGGTGATGTAGAACAGCCACGACGGCCCGGAGGTCCGCTGCGCCATCTCCGGGGGAACGCTCATCATGCCGCCGCCAAAGGTATCGTCGACCATGAACATCTGGTACATGCCCATGGCGCCCATATCAACGGCGTCTGCCTTGGTCCAGCCGTAGTGCCTGCTATAGAACGTCCACGCCTTTTGCCAGTCGGTGGTCGATAACTCCCGCCAGCCAATCGAGCCCACCTCCATCGGCGTTAAACGCGGCGGCACCTGCCCGCCGTTGGGCTGAAACAGAAGATACTCGGCCCCTTGCGGGTCAGCAACCACGGAGAAGCGCCCCACGCCGGGGATGTCTGAAGGTGGGCGATACTGCTTGCCGCCATCGGCGACAACTGCCGCAGTCTCGGCGTCCACATCGGGGGTGAAGATGTGGCCTAACCACTTGGGCTGCTTGCCAGGCTGACCCATCTCCGCCCAGGACATGATGCCGCCGACGTCCTTACCGCCTTTGCCGAAGATCATGTATCGCGTGCCCGGCATACCGCTGTCGCGTACGTCCCAACCCACCACATCGCGGTAGAAGGCAACAGCATCGTCCAGATTCTGCGTCATGTACTCGTACCAGATGAAGCCGTTTTTAGCCTGATCTGCCATGGTGAACTCCGCTCTGCTCACAGGCGACGACGCGCAGGCGAGCCCTGAAAAGAATGCGACCAAGGTATGCCGAACGCGGTCGCCAGTCCACAAAGGATTGTGAAAAGAGGCCTAAGGGCGAAGCGCCGCAGGCGCAAGCTGTCATAACAATGTCTAGACAACCTTCAACAAGCCCTGCTATTGTCGCCGACGCGCAGTTCCGTTTCTTTGGAGACCGTCTATGTTCGCCACTCGCCGCCGTTTGCGCCTCGTTATCGCCTGCCTGAGTCCCCTTCTGCTGGGGCCGATATGTCTCCACGCGCAGACCGGCGACAAAGGCGCCGACCTGATCGCTGCCGCAAAGCCTTCCAGCGACCAGACCTGGTGGAAGCACGCCTTTGTGTATGAGATCTACCCGCGCTCGTTTGGCGACAGCAACGGGGATGGCATCGGTGATCTGAACGGCATCACGGAGCACCTGGATTACCTGCAGAAACTCGGCGTGGACGCGATCTGGATTGCACCCATGTACCCGTCGCCGCAGGTGGACTTCGGGTATGACATCTCAGACTACGAGAACGTGGACCCGCAGTATGGCACCATGGCCGACTTCGACCGTATGCAGAAGCAGGCCAATCAGCACCACGTCCGCATCCTGCTGGACATGGTGATGAACCACACCTCGGATAAACATGAGTGGTTCATTGAGTCGGCCAGCTCGCGCAAGAACCCCAAGGCGGACTGGTATGTCTGGAATGACGGCATCCCGGCCAATGCAGCCGGCGTCACGGACTACCAGCGCAGGTACATGCACCACGGGCCAAACGGTGACGTGGTGCCCCCGAACAACTGGGTTTCGCTGTTTGGCGGCTCTGCGTGGGAGTGGGTGCCGGCCCGGCAGCAGTTCTACTATCACAAGTTCTACAAGCAGCAGCCCGACCTCAACTACCGTAATCCCGCTGTAGTGAACGCCATGCTGGACACCATGCGGTTCTGGCTCGACCGTGGCGTTGCCGGCTTCCGCCTGGATGCCATTCCTACCCTGTTTGAAGATCCGCAGCTGCGCAATGAGCCCGAAACGGGCGGCCTAAATGCGCAGGGCGATCCGAATCTGAAGGAGATCTACACCAGCAATCTCCCCGAGGTGCATGACTTCATTCGGCGCATGTCCGCGATGGTGCGCAAATACCCCGGCGATCGCGTGCTGATCGGCGAAACTTACCTGCCCAACACGGCAGAGCTCGACAAGTGGTACGGCGGCGCCGCACATGATGAGCTGCAGCTCCCCATGGACATGCTGGTCGGCTTTGGGCAACGCGAAAAGCTCAGCGCACCGTACTTCCGGCAATACATCACGGAAGTGGAAACGCAGATCCATGGCTCACAGCCGCTGCTGGTCTTCGATAACCATGACAATGTGCGGTCGATTGATCGCTTTGGCGATGGCGCCCACAATGTGGAGATCGCTAAGGTGATTGCCACTGTATTGCTGACGACGCGCTCCACGGCGCTGACCTACTACGGCGCAGAGCTCGGCATGCCAACCACCACGCCCACGCGCAAGGAAGACGTGAAGGACCCAATTGGCATCACAGGCTGGCCCAAGGAAAAGGGCCGCGACGGCGAGCGCACGCCCATGCAGTGGACGCCCGGTCCACAGGCGGGTTTCTCCACCGACCCGCAGACCTGGTTGCCTATCCCGCCAAGCTACAAGCAGATCAATGTGCAGACGGAGTCGGGCGAGCGCGATTCACTGCTGAACTGGTACGAGAAGCTTGTATCCCTTCGTCGTGATGTCCCTGCGCTGCACAACGGCGGCATCGCCATGTTGAACCGTGACGACCAGGATGTGCTTGCCTGGGTGCGCACAGCACCGGCGGGTGCACACCCGGTGGTCGTCGCCATGAACATGAGCGGGACGGCGAAAACGATCTCCCTCAACCTGAGCGAGGCGGGTGTTCAAGGGCAAAAGGCACACACGCTCGCAACCAGCGACCCGACGCTGCAGGATGTCACCGCGTTCACCTCCGTAACGTTGCCGCCCTACACGGCCTGGGTCGCAGAAGTGCAGTAGCTGACAAGAAGGGCTTCTTCTTTAGGCAAGTCGCAATGCTCTTACGGAAGAGTGATTGACGAATTGAAGCCCTTCACTACACTCGGGGTGCCCATGTCCAAGGCTCATCCACCGAAAACCGACACAGGGGCCGCGGAAGGCGAGCCTACGGTGCTTCATCGCGCGATTTACCGGGAGCTGGGCCGCGAGATCAAGGAAGGCGTGTACCGGCCGGGCGACCGGCTGCCCTCGGAAGCGCAGTTGTGTGAGCGGTTCAGCGCCTCACGCATCACGGTCGCCAAGGCGATTCACTCTCTGCAGCGCGACGGCCTGGTCACGCGGCGGCCCGGTTCCGGCACCTATGTGCAGGAGCCCAAGGCAGCGGGTAGCCACCAGTTCGGCTTGCTGATCCCTCAGCTTGGGTCTACCGAAATCTTTGAGCCGATCTGCCAGGGCATCATGCGGGCGCCGCTCGCCAAGTCGCACGTGCTGCTGTGGGGTTATGCGCCCGGTGAGGGAGAAAGCGACTCCGACCACACGGGCAAGATGGCGGAGCAGCTTTGCCGGCAATTCATTGAACAGAGAGTGTCCGGCGTCTTCTTCGCTCCGCTGGAGTACATGGTAGACCGCGAGGCGGCGAACCGCCGCATCGTGGATCTGCTGGCCCGGGCAAACGTGCCTGTCGTGCTTCTGGATCGCTGCCTGGAAAGTTATCCGAAGCGCTCGGAGTTGGACCTGGTGGGCATCGACAACCATCGCGCGGGGTTCGTCGTCACGCAGCACCTGTGGCAACAAGGCGCACGACGCATCGTCTTTGTGGCTCGCAAGCGATCGGCTTCGACGATCGTCGAGCGCATTGCCGGCTACCAGTTTGCGCTGTCCGAGATTGCACCTGACGCGTACAGCCAGGTCCTGCTCGGCGACGTGAATGACCCGGAGTTTGTGCGGTCACTGCTGGCAGAAACCCGGCCAGACGCCGTGGTTTGCGGCAATGACCTCACCGCGGCCCGCCTGATGCGCTCCCTGCTCGACCTGGGGACGCGCATCCCCGAAGACATTCGCATGGCCGGCTTCGATGATGTCAGCTACAGCAAGTTCCTCCCCGTGCCGCTGACCACGGTGCGGCAGGATTGCAGCGAGATTGGCCGCGCAGCGCTGTCCCTGATGCTGGAGCGCCTTCGCGAGCCCAACCGGCCCGGGTGGGAGGTGCGTGTTCCTTTCGATCTGGTCGAGCGTCAGTCGTCGTTGGCCTGACGGGCGGCGGGCTGGCAGTCAGGGAGACGTGAGCGCCCTGGTGACTTGCGCCGACAGTGTTTCCGGAAAAACCGGTGTCGCCCCTGGCTGGCTGGCCACAAAACTGCCGCACAGGTTGCCAACCTCGTTCGTTGCCGCGAGCGATCCCCCGGAGAGCCACGCAACAACAAGCCCCGCGGTAAACGCGTCCCCCGCCCCCACGGTATCCACTACCTGCACCGGAAAGCCCGGGTGGTAGTGAGCCTCTTTGTGGGTGAGCAACAGGCTGCCGCGTGGGCCCATCGTGATCGCCAACAGCTGAACGTGTGCATGGACTTGCAGCAGCGCGCGTGCGGTCCGCTCCACCTGCTCGACCGACGACTCCTCGGCGGTGCCGGCTGGGACATCCACACCGGCAGCACGAGCTACCTCGGCCAACTCTTCGTCTGAGACTTTTGCGACATTGCAGTGTGCCATGGACCAGCGTGCGACCTCCGCAGAGAAGAAAGGGGCACGCACATTCACATCCAGCACCCGCAGGCAGTCCGGGTCCGTGACCTCAATCAGTGTCCGAATC
Source organism: Granulicella sp. (assembly GCA_965198515.1). Lineage (GTDB taxonomy): Bacteria > Acidobacteriota > Terriglobia > Terriglobales > Acidobacteriaceae > Granulicella. The sequence goes on from CBDAPO010000006.1 coordinate 626,315, forward strand.
GTGGACCGTGAGGTGGTGGCACGTTGGCACAGCGTTCCGAAGCAGAGGGCGCGCGCCTTGGCGACCTCGGCCAGCCCCTGCGGTGCCGGCTCAATCTCGTCCCATGCGGCGGGCTCAGCGATGGTGTACCGCGGTTGGCCGTCAGGGCCCAGCGCGACCTCGACCAGACCCGTTGGAACGCCGGATGCGGTCTGAATCAGGTCTGTGTTCAGCAGCGCCGCTCCATGCTGCTGGACGCCCCGCAGCACCCCGCGTGCTCGTTCGCCCCATGCGTCCGCACCCAGGCTGCTGATCAGCGAGGCAGGCTGACCCAGCCGGGCGCAGCCGATCGCGAAGTTGGCCGTGGTGCCGCCCAGCCGCGGGCCCGCCGGCAACAGATCCCACAGGATCTCCCCCACGGCAACGATCGGTCCTGTTCCGCGCACATCCACAGCCGTCAACCTCAGTCCAGCGCGGCCCGTAACAGATCTTGCTGGCGCAGTTGTTATAGCCGATGCTAAGGTGTTTCCCGAAACCTGTAGACGCAATCTTTTTCCTCGAGGACCCGCGTTCTGACCACAGCTCCTCAACGCAAGGCGGTCGTTTTGCTCGCCAAGAGTGCACTGACCGGCGCACTGGGCGGCCTGCTGTTCGGCTTTGATACGGCAGTGATTGCGGGTGCCACCCACCCGCTGGTGCAACAGTACGGCCTGACCGATAAGCAGCTCGGCATCACGGTATCAATCGCGCTGGTCGGCACGGTGATCGGCGCCATGTTCTCCGGCGAACTTGGGCAGAAGATCGGCAGTCGCGCCGCGCTGCGCTTTATGGGCGTTTTGTACGTCATCTCCGCGATTGGGTGTGCCTTCGCCCCGGGTTGGACCTTCTTCCTGGTCGCACGGTTCCTTGGGGGCCTGGGCATCGGCGGCTCCTCGGTGCTGGGACCGGTCTATATCGCGGAGCTCGCCCCGGCCAAGTGGCGCGGGCGCCTGGTTGGCCTCTTCCAGATCAACATCGTGATCGGCATCCTGCTGGCTTACCTGTCGAATGCGATCGTCGCGCACTTTGTCCGCGGCCTGGAGGTGTGGCGGTGGGAGTTCGGCGTGGCTATTCTGCCGGCCGTGTTCTTCCTGCTCATGCTCCTCACGGTGCCCCATAGCAGCCGATGGCTGGTCAGCCAGAACCGCATCGACGAAGCCATGCTGATCCTGGCGCGTATGGGCTCTCCGGACTCCAGGGCCGAAGTCGATGCCATTCAGCTCTCACTGCAGGAAGAGGGCGGCACCGGTCAGACGTCCCTCTTCCAACCCCGCTACAAGCTCCCGATCTTCCTCGCCATCAGCATCGGCCTGTTCAACCAACTCACCGGGATCAACGCGATCCTCTACTACCTGAACGACATTTTCGCGTCAGCCGGCTTCAGCAACGTGTCGGCAAACGCGCAGGCCGTGGCTATCGGGGCTGCAAACCTTGTGGCCACACTACTTGGCATATCCATCATCGACAAGCTCGGCCGCAAGACGCTGCTGCTGATCGGCGCAGCAGGCGATACGCTTTGCCTTGCCGGGGTCGCGTTGGTCTTCTACACCGGCCGGCACCTTGCCCTGTTGCTGCCCCTGCTGATTGCGTTCATCATTTTCTTTGCCATTTCGCAGGGCGCGGTCATTTGGGTGTACATCAGCGAGGTTTTCCCCACCAACGTGCGCTCCAAGGGCCAGGGGCTGGGTTGCTCCGCCCACTGGATCATGAACGCCATCATCGCCTTCAGCTTTCCTGTCATCGCGAGCGCATCGAAAGCCATGCCCTTTGTTGTCTTTGCCGCGCTGACGGCTGTGCAGTTCCTGGTGGTCCTGCTGGTGTATCCGGAGACCAAGGGTTTCTCCCTGGAAGAGATGAGCCACCACCTCGGGCACTAGCCAAAGCGGTCAAACAGGTACGCCCCGCCCACTACTCGTGTGGCGGAAGGACGAGGCTTCCGCATCTGACCAACTATGGAAGGACCATGGTTTCAACTCGTCGGCCCGGAACGCAATGTTCAACTTTTTGGCGTGAAGCTGCTCGGGCTGAACGCGCATAACGCCCACAAGCTCGTCTTTTCCCTCGGCTTTCTCGCTATCGTCTGGATGATCCGGACCGTGCTGCGCGCGCTCGCCAAGGCCCTGCGAACACGCGAAAGCAAGACAGCCGTCTTCTGGACGGGCCAGGGCATTTCCATCGTCACGTTCTCGCTGGGCGTGCTTGGGTTGATGTCCATCTGGTTCGACAATCCGGCGCGACTCGCCACCGGCGTCGGCCTGGTGGGAGCGGGCCTGGCCTTTGCGCTGCAGAAAGTCATCACCAGCTTTGCCGGATACTTCATCATCCTCCGCGGCAATACCTTCAGTGTCGGTGACCGGATCTCAATGGGCGGCGTTCGGGGCGATGTCGTTTCGCTCTCGTTCTTCCAGACCGTCATTCTGGAGATGGGCACTCCCCCGCAGGGTGATGAAAGCAAAGGCATCTGGGTGCAATCGCGCCAGTTCTCCGGCCGCATCGTTACTGTCGCCAACTCGCGCATCTTTGACGAGCCCGTTTTCAACTACACCCACGACTTCCCGTTCATCTGGGAGGAGTTGCATCTGCCCATCTCCTACAAGGACGACCGGCACCGCGCCGAGGAGATCCTGCTGGCCGCTGCGCAACGCGAAACCGTCAAGATCGAAGAAATTGCGGCTCCGATGCTGCAGCACATCCAGGATCGCTTCCTGATTCAGTTCGGGGACCTCAAGCCGCACGTCTATTGGCGGCTCACCGATAACTGGGTTGAGCTCACCGTTCGCTTTCTGACCAAGACTCACGACGTCCGAGGACTGAAGGACCGCATGAGCCGCTACTTGCTCGCGGAGTTGGACAAGGCAGGCATCGGGATCGCCAGTGGCACCTACGAGATCGTCGGCATGCCCCCGTTGCAGGTTGATATAGGTAACCGTACCGGGGCGTAACACTTTCGTTGTAGGCAGCTCCAGGGTCACATGCAAGTGCATATGCGGCTATGGTATGTACTCACCATAAGCCGTGTTTCCGGACCGCCTTTCAAGGCGGCAGGGGAGGTGCGGACGAGTTTGCTCACCCGCCACCCCAAGCCGTGCTGCTCGCGGACACGGTCTTGGGGACCCGGAGATCGTTTGGCGCTTATGGGTTTGTTAGCAGGGCAGTCGGAGCCGGCATCGTTCAGCGAATTCTTCGCCGATGGGCTCCGGTCAGGAGGCGTGCTGCGGGTTTTGCGGACCATCCGCAAGTACCTGGGCATGGACGTGGCATTTGTCTCGCGCTTCCTGGAGCAGGATCGGCTGATGGAGCATGTGGACGCCGAAGGTCCGTCGCCCATCCTCGCCGGTCAAACCATCCCGCTTGAAAAGGGCTATTGCCTGAAGGTAGTTCTTGGTCAGCTTCCGGAGATGATTCCGGACACCGCCAGCGTGCCAGCGGCCGTTGCGCTTCCGGAAACACGCATGATCCCGATCGGCTCGCACATGAGCGTGCCGATCCGCCTGGGGAACGGAGGAATCTATGGCACGCTCTGCTGCTTCAGCTACCTCCCCGATTACTCGCTTGGCGAGCGTGACCTGCAGGTGCTGCGCGCCTTTGCCGAGGTCCTTGGGGCCTACTTCGAGGAAGTCTCGCATGCCGAGCAGGCCAGGGCCGAGAAGGTAGAAACGGTACGGCTCGCGATGAGCACGTCTTCGCCGCGGATCGTGTACCAGCCGATCTACCACCTGAGGACGGGCACCATCGCCGGCATGGAGTGCCTGTCTCGCTTCGATACCTTCCATGCCAGTTCGCCACACCGCATGTTCGACCTGGCAGAGGAAGTTGGGCTGCGGCAGGACCTGGAGCTTGCCGCCATTGCTCGTGCGGTACGGACTCTCGACCGGTTTCCGCCAAGGATCTATTTCGGGCTCAACTGCTCGCCGCAAACCATTGTGAGCGGGGCGGTCGACGAAGCCCTGGACGGCACCGATCTGCACCGGCTTGTGATCGAGATCACGGAGCACGCCATCGTGCCGGACTATGACTCGCTGATTCGCGCGCTCGGTCCGCTGCGCACCAAGGGTCTTCGCGTGGCGATCGATGATGCCGGCGCCGGCTACGCGAGCATGCGGCACATTGTGAGTCTCCAGCCGGACTTCATCAAGCTGGATATGAGCCTTACGCGCTCCGTCGACAAGGATCCGACGCGTCGCGCCCTGGCAAGGGCTTTGACCTCCTTTTCCCGTGAAATCGGCAGCGTAATCATCGCGGAAGGGATCGAGACCAAGGAAGAGTTGGATCTTCTTCGCGCGCTCGGCGTGGATACCGGACAGGGCTTCCTGCTTGGCAGGCCGGCTCCCCTGGACGTGGCCAGCAACCCGGCCACCTTCAGCTCCCGGCTGCACCCGGATCAGATCCAGCTTGAGCTCGGCTAAGCTGCCAGCATCTGCCCAAGTACCTCCAGCACGCTCACGCGCCCAATGCACCCGCAAATGTCCGACACTGGTCTGGCATGCAATCTTTCCAGGAACCCCCTACTACTCCGAAGACTGCCGATCCGGCGCCGAAGAAGTACCGTGTCGGCATCCTGTTTGGCGGCAAATCCGGCGAACACGAAATCTCCCTCCGCTCCGCACGCTCGATCGTGAAAGCCATCGATCGCAGCCGGTACGCCGTTGTGGAGCTCGGCATTGCGAAAGACGGCCGTTGGCTGCCGACAGAAGACTCGGCGCTGCTGCTCGAGGGCTTGTCGCAGGCAGAAATTGAGGCTCATCCCGATCACATCTCCAGCACCGGCTTGACGTTGGCGTCCACCGCCGCCGACCCAGCCTCTGGATCTCCTATTGACATCGTCTTCCCTGTTCTTCATGGCACTTTTGGGGAGGACGGCACGGTGCAGGGGCTGCTCGAGCTGGCCGATATTGCCTACGTCGGATCCGGCGTCCTCGGCTCGGCGGCGGGCATGGACAAAGATGCCATGAAGCGCCTCTTTACCGCCGCCGGTCTGCCGCAGACGCCCTACCTCACGCTGCTGCGCTCAGACTGGCGCCGCAATGCAGGCGCCGCGGTCGCGCAGATTGAGTCGCGGCTGCAGTACCCCCTCTTTGTGAAGCCGGCAAACCTGGGCTCGTCCGTCGGGATCTCCAAGGTGCATGACCGCAGTGAGCTGGCACCCGCGCTGGACTTGGCGGCCAGCTTCGATCGCAAGATCATCGTCGAGCAGGGTGTCGGCGGTCCCGGATGCAAGCCCCGTGAACTGGAAGTCGCCGTGCTGGGCAATGACCATCCCGAGGCTTCGGTCATTGGCGAAATCGTGCCCAGCAAGGAGTTCTACGATTACGAGGCGAAGTACGAGTTGGCGGGGCCGGACGAAAGTCACTCGCTGATCCCCGCGCCGGGTCTCACTGAAGAGCAGCAGGGACAGATCCGCAGCATGGCGCTGCAGGCCTTCCGTGCGTGCGACTGCGCCGGACTCGCCCGGGTTGATTTCCTGATGACTCCGGCCAAGGACGGCGAAGCCCCCGAGATCTGCCTGAACGAGATCAACACCATGCCGGGCTTCACCTCTATCAGCATGTATCCCAAGTTGTGGGAAGCCTCTGGCTTGCCGTACGCGAAGCTGATTGACCGTCTGCTGCACCTCGCGCTGGAACGCCACGCAGAGAAGCACGAAACTCACTTCAGCCGATGATGCTGGACGCCAGAAGACGGCCGCTGCCCTGGAGGGCAGCGGCCGTTCCGTTGTGTGCGAGATGCGATCTCTACTTCGCTGTAGCTGCGGACTCGCCGTTCGACGCGGTGACCGCTGACGCTGGCTTCAGGACGACGGACTCCTGGTCCTTCGACTCGAACTGGGCATAGAAGCTCCGCAGATTCGCGTAGTCCTTCGGCAGAACCACAACATCACCGAACATGAAGTCACGCCGCGTAGTGATATACGTCGGCGTTTGCTCCACCTGGAGCAGGTAGATTCCCAGGTTGGGAAGCGTGTACTTCGCGCTGGAAGGAATGGCTTCAACCGCAAGCTCGTGAGGCAGGTTGATACGAACCGCGTCCTGCGTCACGTGCGGATATTCGAAGTACACGGCGTTTTCGCGCTTTTCGTGAGGGAACGCCGCGGTTTGGTTCACCAGAAAGATGTCCGAAGGCAGCACAGCGCGCTTGCCCATGAAGTTTCCAATTGTGCCCTTCACCTTGTAGTGGACGCTTAGCGGCTTCTCATACTCGGTGACGTCTTTCACGTCGGCGACTTCCACTTCAAGCGTCTTTGGCACCATGGACTCCGCGTGTTCGCGCAGGGCCTTACGCAACCCTTCGTCGTCACCGCGCAGCGCAACCTGACGCCAGCGCAGCGCGGGGGAGCCGGTAAAGGTGAGATCGAGGGAACCGGTAATCTCGCCATGCGCATCCATGGTCAAGTTGGCCACTCGGGTCAGCCGATTGGATTTATATGGCTCAAAGACGGTGTTCTCGATCGTCGTTCCATTGTCGGTCTGCCGGATGCCATTCACCGCGGTGTGCTGCCACGCGAGCTGCCCGTAAGGGCAATAGCGCGATCCGGGATCGAAGAAGTGTTCCTTGCCGTCGAGGGTGACGACCGCGACGTAATCGTCAAGCTGGCGGGTGTCCATCCACATCGGCGTAAAGATGTCTTCTGACCGGTCCGGGACCCACATGGCGTAGGCGCTTAGGCCAGCCGCACGCGCCATACCGATGAACAGCTCGGTGAGCTGTTTCGGGGTGCCACGGCCATGAGCAAGAACGTCCGCGGCGTTGGAGACCTGCCCCATCCCGGCCGCTTTGTCTTCGCGCTGGTCATGCTCGCGGGTGTAGTCCGTGTTTTCCAACGCCATCACTGCGCTGTAGATCTTGTGCAGCTTTTCTTCCGGCGTTGTGGCCCCGGCCGTTACCTTCGCAGTGGCATCTCTCAACGCGCCGTTTGGACCAGCGAAGCTGTTGACGTGCTTGGACCACTGCTTGCCCTTGTTCTGCCAGAACTCCTGCTGCGAACGGTACGCGCTGAAGCTGAAGTTCACCCGGTAGCTGAAAGCCCCGATGGGCGGCATGTACTCTTCCTTCACACGGGGCGGCACGTCCTTGACGCGCAATTCATACACGCGGCTTGGTCCTCGGCCAATCGCGGTGGCAGGGATGTCGTGCATCTCGATTTTGGCGTTCGGCGGCAAAATCGGGAACCACGAGATCGAGTTGATGGGCCTTTCGTCCTCGTCGATCAGGTTGTTGCTGGTTGGGTACCACTGGAAGTGCGCTTCCTTGACGTACAGATCATCCTGGATCATCCAGATAGGTGACTCAACGAAGTAGTCGTTGAAGCGCGTGAAATAACGGTATTCGATGATGCTGCCGACCTCAACGTCAGGCAGGGTGAAGACTTTCATTTGGCGCTTGAAGCCGTTGGCCTTCTCCAGAACCTTGAGATAGGGCTTACCCGTGAAAGGGATGACGGTGCCGTCCGGATGAATCGTTCGGCCTGAGATATCTTCAAGCACCTTGTCATCGCCAGCAGAAGAGTTGGTCGCGGTGGTGCTCCAAAAGCCAAGCTCCACATTGGCATACTTCTTGCCTTCTTCAGTGAGGATCTTGATGCGCTCATAGTGCTGCACTGAGTGCATATCGTCCCGGGTGATCTGTTCGCGATAGAGGACAACCGCGGCCGCCCCGGGATAGCCCTTCAGCGATGTCATCGAGAGCTCTTCCGCCGTTGGCTTGAGGAAATCTGCCGCGTGTGCCGGGCGAGCAGCAACAACCACAGGAAGGCAGAGCAAGGCAGCCATCACCAGGCGGGCGCGCAGACGAAGACCAGGGTTTGAAGCTTGGGATTTGAGTGTTACGGAGTTTTTCATGAGGTACCTTCAGGCCTGCTCAAGGCGGGCGGGATCATGCTGCTGGGTGCAGCGTGGCTAGTTGCCTTTCTTGAGGATGGCGTGGCTTTGTTCGTCGGCGGCAATCGTGGCAGCCAGCTTTTGCAGCTCCGGATACTTGTCCGCAGGCAGAGTGACTTCTTTCACCCGGTAGGTGCGCGCGTAATGGAGCGTGTGGCCCCGTAGTTCCGTGGAGCTCTCATACGACGCGAAGCCGAAGTCCACCTTCACGGGGTCAGGAAGTTCGTCAACCGTGTAGCCTTCGGGCAGCTCGATATCGAAGCTGTCGTGAGCCTGCTTGGTTTCGCCGAGATCGATGGCGATCCTGCGCTGCTTGCGGTCAATCGGCATGAGATCGCTGCCCAGCACACGAGGCCGAATCATCAGCAGAGGACCTGTTTGGGAAGCGAAGTGCTCGGCCTGCAATTGGTAGGTAAGCGTCAGGTCTTTGCTAAGCGTATCGGCATTCTCCATCTTCATATCCGACAGATGGAAGGAGACGAAGTCTTCTTCCAGAGAGTGATCCAGGTATTTCTGTTGCTTTTCCGCATCCAGCTTCGCGATGTCACGGTCCGTCATGGCAAGATCGCCGAAGCGTTTCTCGTCGATGGAACCCTTCAGCGTGCCGTCCGGCATGACTTTGAAGGTGCCAGCCCGTTCCAGGTGGTTGAGGTCTGGGTCCAGCACCGGAAGTTGAATGACCTGGCTGTTGGCGCCTTCCAGCAGCACACCATAGCTACCCTGCAGGTTGGCTTCCAGCTGGCCGAACGGAGTCAAGGTCCAGGTTGGGTCGAAGATGAGGTAGCGCTTGCCGGTTTCCGCCGTCACCACGCTGTGCAGCTTGGGCGATTTATACCCGGCCGGAATCTCAATGGCGCCAATCATGTGATCGCCAGCGATGGACGGCGCATCCGGGTCAATGACGCCGCGATGCGTATCGACCATCAGCAGGGCGCTGTGGATGCCTACACTTGAGAGCATCGCCGACAGCAGCGTGGCCTTGTCTTTGCAGTCGCCATACTTACCGCGAAAGATCTCCTGCGCAGAGTGTGGCTGAAAGCCGCCTACGCCCAGGGAAATGGTGTAGTAGCGAATGTTCTTCTGCAGGTAGACCCCGATCGCCTCGGCCTTGTCGTAGAAGTCCGTCTTGCCGGCGGTGAGTTCGGCAGCCTTGGCGGCGATCTCCGGGGTGGCATTCAACCGGTCGCGGGTCAGCGTTTCGTACCACAGGCCGATGCCTTTCCAGGTGCCCTCCTGCGGGACGGCCAGGCCGGGGCCGCTGTAGTGAATCGTCATCCGCGAGGCGACAGCGCCTTCGTCGGGCGAAAGCGGAACTTCGGAGAGGTCTACGCCAGACTCGTGATTCACGGTCCAACGGAGGGAGTTGTTCGCAAGCTCTGTCGGCTCCACCTTGGCGTGGTGGAACCAGGTCGTGTGGAACTGGTAGCCCGCCGGCAGAACGAGCGTAAAGCTCTGGTTCTGGTGAGGAAGGCCGTCCTGGAAGGACCACGTCGTCTCGGCGAGATAGGGGCGTTCGCGCTTATCGTACTCGACCGCGACGACGCCGCCGGGATCCCGGCCGGGAGGCGCGGCCGCCCGTGCGCGCTCATCGTTGTATAGGTCGCCGGCATCTCCCGGCGCACCCAGGTCCAGCATTTCGTTGTCTTTCACCGTGTACTCGTGCCCGGCAGGATCGATGCTCCACACGTGCATGGAGGTGATTTTGGAATCCTTGTCGTAGGAAACGAAGGGATAGGACAGCTGCCGCCCCTGGGGCCGGAGGATTTTGGTGACGCGGCGCACATGGATGGTGGCGCGGCCGTCCGGAGCGACGGTGTAGGTTTCCTCATCCAGCAGGACTACGGCCTTGGCAGACGGAGGGAGGGAGGTCAACGGCTCGGAAGCCGCGGCTTTCACCCAGTCAGGCACGTTGCTGGAGGCATGCAAAGGCTGAGCAAGTACACAAAAGCCCGCGCAAAGCAGGCCCAGCGAGGCAATCTGCCTTTTGGCAAGCGTGGGCCGGGTGAGGACCCGCGAAAGTGAGCAGGCGGACGAGGCGTCGGCAGTGGACGTGCGGGGGCGCCGAACAGGAAAGGGCCGGAAGGGCATGGTGCGCTGCTCAAGCGCGGGAGGGCGGAATTGCCCCGGCGCGCAGGTCCTTCAAGGAAAGAATGTTGCGGCACTTATATAGGTCGTGACGCCTGCAGCACAAGAGATATTTGGTGTTACGGGGTGCACGAAGGTGTATCCGATGGGGGAGGGGTTTCGCAGTTTCTACCTTTGTCGACCTGACTGACCCATGCGCCTGGGCTAAGATCTCGTATCGGGGCGCCTAAGTGGCCCGTCATCTGAAGAGACTCGAATCAGCTAGGCCACTCTTGCCTTGGCCTTGTTGCCGTTGAAATTGCTCTCCGTTGCAGACGTGGATCGTCCATCTGCTCCCGCCCCTGTGCGGGGCGAGATGACGCGGCAGGGGACCCCGCGCGGGTAGAAAGGTTCGCTGTTCGGGTTTGGCTGCCGCTAGTATGGAGCCAGACCCCGTGAGCTCCCCTGCAACTGTCGTGCCTCTTGTCACCCTCGCGGATGTGTTGGCCGCGCGTGAGCGGTTGGGGAGTGCTGTGTACCGGACACCCTGCGCCCGCTCGGAAACCTTGTCCCGGCAGACCGGCCAGAACATCTTTCTGAAGCTTGAAAACCTGCAGATGACCGGCTCCTTCAAGGAGCGCGGCGCGCTGAACCGCATCGCAACGCTCACCCCGGAACAGGCTGCTCGCGGGGTGATCGCCGCAAGCGCCGGCAACCATGCGCAGGGCGTGGCTTACCATGCGACCCGCCGCAACATCCGGTCCACCGTCGTGATGCCGCTGGCGACGCCCCTGGTCAAGGTGCAAGCCACGCGTGGGTTCGGGGCGGAGGTGGTGCTACATGGCGCGAACTATGACGAGGCCTGTGCGGAGGCTACGGGCCGCGCTGAAGCGGAAGGCCTCACCTTCATTCACCCCTTCGACGATCCGCTCGTGATCGCCGGTCAAGGCACGATTGGGCTGGAGCTGCTGGAGCAGATTCCTGAGCTTGAGGCCGTGATTGTGCCGATCGGCGGCGGTGGGCTGATCGGCGGCATCGCCACGGCGATCAAGGAGCAGCGTCCCGAGGTGCGCGTGGTGGGCGTGCAGACCTCCCGTTTGCCCAGCATGCAACGGGCCCTGCGTGAAGGGCATTCCGTGACGCTGGATCCGGCAACCACCATCGCGGACGGCATCGCAGTCCGACGCGCCGGCGAGGTCACCCTGCCGCTGGTGCAGCGCTATGTCGACGACATTGTGACCGTCGACGAGGATGAAATTGCCAGTGCCATTCTGACGCTGCTGGAGCGCGAGAAGACCTTGGCCGAGGGGGCCGGGGCCGCTGCGCTTGCCGCCGTGCTGCAGCGGCGCACCACGTTGCCCGCGTTTACGCGCATTGCTGTGCTGGTGTGCGGTGGCAATATCGACGTCACACTGCTGAGCCGCATCATTGAGCGAGGCCTTGTGCAGGATGGCCGCTTGATCCGGCTAAGGATCCATCTGCTGGATCGCCCGGGCGCCTTGGCAGACCTGACCCAGATGATTGCAGCGCATCGCGCCAACATCGTGGATACCCTGCACAACCGGGCGTACTACGGCGTGAACCTCGGTGACACGGTGATCGACATCACCATGGAGACCCGTGGCCGCGAACAAGTGGAAGAACTGCTCGCCGCGCTCAGCGCAGCTGGGTATAAGCACAGCAGAGTTTTGTAGGCTATAGACTGCACGAGCACCACATTCAACAAGTTAGCGTAGACACTGCAGATTACCCATATTCATTCGGAGTCCGCATGCGTTTGCGTTCCTGGTTTGCTGTCCTTGCTCTTGCCTTGCCTGTCGCGTTCTTTGCACCTCAACCCCAAGCGCGCGCGCAGTTTGGTGTGTACGTTATGGGATCAGGTGGGATCCTTGGCGCCACGCCGACCATTCCCGGAAACAACGCGCAGGGCAACGCCGGTTTCGCTGCGGGCGGCTTCACCGTTGGCGCGTATGACGAGTTCGCGAAGGCCGGCCCGTTGCGTTTCGGCATCGACGGACGCTATTTCACGCAGTCCAGCGCCAGTTCCAACAACTACGGCAACAAGATCCACGGTGGGTTGGTGGGAGCACGCCTCTCGCTCAAGGTGCCGGTGTTCCCGCTGAAGGCATATGTCCAGGCTGAAGCCGGTGGCGTAGGAACCAACTACGGCATCAACCCTGACACCACCAGCTCCTCAGCGTGGCAGGTCAACGGCGGTGTGGACTGGACCTTTTTGCCGCACATCGATCTGCGTGCCGAGTATGGCGGCGGTTTGATCAACGCCTACCAGGGCGGTAACCAGGTGCTGCAAGAGGTAGGCGGCGGCGTGGTGCTCCGCTTCTAGCGGCCGCCACCCTGTCTCCGCTTACAAGATCGCGCGGGCCAACCGCCGCACCAGCTCTGTTGTTGCGCCGTATACCAGATGGGCTGTAAACGGCCCAGCATAGGACGCCGCGGGGTACGCCGATAGGGGCTTGGAGAGGCCCAGCGCCGGGACTGCCAGCAAGTCTCCGCCAACGAACAGTGCGGTGGCGTATGTTGTGCCGAAGCCAGAGCGCACGACCGGTAGATACTCGGCAAGCCCGCCATATAAACCGCCGACAAGCGCGGAGTAGGCGTAATGCACGATGGGGCCGCCCTCGGCCCGCTGCTCATGCGTGAGGTGCCGTCCTCCCTCAAAGGCGCTTACGACGGCGTCGGCGGTTTTCATGGTCGCGTCCTCGCCATCGCTTTGCGCCGCAAGCTCGCTTCTGGTCTTCCGGAGATTCGAGTTCTTTGGACAGCGCGGCGCCCGGACCTTCGCTCCACACGTTCATCACCCAGCCGGCTAACAGCCCACCGGCCACACCTGCCAGAACTCCACGTACCGGATGCTTTTGTGCCATCAGTTTCTTCCTCCCTGCACAGAACTCCTCATCCGATGCGCGGTTGTGGGGCCCTGGCAACCTCGGCACGGAGACGAGCCTGCATTTCCTGCGATAGCATGAGTCCGCACCAGGAGACGCAATGTCCTCTCGACGTACCTTCCTTAAAACGGCAACCGCAGCAGCGGGTGTAGCAGCGATTTCCTCACGCTTCACGGCTCGCAGCTACGGCCAGATTGCAGGCGCCAACGAGCGTGTGAACTTTGCAGTGATCGGCCTGAACAGCCGTGCCTATGCACACCTTTCCTCTCTGCAGGCCAATAGCGCGAATGCCCGCATCGCGCAGGTATGCGACGTCGATACCGTGATCCTGGAAAAGTATGCAGGCGCGGCGGAGAAGGTCACGAGCGCCCGTCCGAAGACGCAGCAGGACTTCCGGCACGTGCTGGACTCCAAGGATGTCGACGTCGTCACGATTGCGACGCCCGACCATTGGCATGCACCCATGGCCATCCTTGCGCTCGAGGCCGGCAAGCAGGTGTACGTCGAAAAGCCCTGTTCGCATAATCCGCAGGAAGGCAAGCTGCTGGTTGCCGCGCAGAAGAAGTACGGGAAGCTGTGCCAGATGGGATCGCAACAGCGTTCCTCACCGCACTCCATCGAGATCGTCAATAAGATTCACAACGGATTGATTGGCCGCGCCTACTGGGCCGAAACCTGGTACACGAACCGGCGGAAACCGATTGGCGTGGGCAAGCCTGTTGCCGTGCCCGCGACGCTGAACTGGGATCTCTGGCAAGGACCCGCGCCCCGCCGGGAGTACAAGGACAACATCCATCCCTACAACTGGCACTGGTTTACGAACTGGGGAACAGGTGAGGCGCTGAACAATGGAACGCACGAGGTCGATGTAGCCCGTTGGGCTTTGGGTGCCGAGTTTCCGAAGATGGTCACCGCGAGCGGTGGACGCTATGCCGCGCATGATGACTGGCAGTTCTATGACACGCTCGAGACCAGCTTCGAGTATCCGGATCAGCTGATCACGTGGAAGGGCGACTGCTGCAGCGGGAAAACCACATTTGGCCGCGAACGTGGCACATGCGTTCACGGGACGACAGGGAGTGTGATCATCGACCGCGATGGGTACGAGGTGTACGACCTCAAGGACAAGCTGCAAACCTCCTACAAGGTGCCTGACAAGCCGCGCACGTCCTCCACGGACCTTGTGGGTGCGGACAGCATGACGGACGCGCACTTCGCTAACCTGATCGCAGCCATCCGCACCGGCGAGCCGCTGCGTCAGCCAGTGGCGCAGGGCAATGTTGCCGTGACGATGCTGCAGCTATCCAACATCGCGTACTTCACCGGACGCGCGCTGCACACCGACCCGCAGACATACGCGATTCTGAACGATCCCGACGCCGAAGCCATGACGCGGCGCACCTATGAGAAAGGCTGGGAGCCGAAGGTCTAGTTCGCAGACTGGATGCGTATGCGCGCAAGGTGCTGGTTGCGGGCGGGCTGTCGTACCCCATGCCCGCGAGCACACCACGCATGTACGCAAAGCTTTCCACCATGCCCGGCAGCGGATCGTCCGGCTTGATCTCGTACTCAAGGTCAACGTCGCCGGCGGCGTCGCCGGCAGGTGCACGTCCTTCAGGTTCAGATACGGTGTACGAAGTTCCTTCATCGCACCGATGACGTGGTCTGCATCCAGCTTGCGCAAGGCTGCCGCCGGGAAACGCTGTCCAGAACATCGTCCTGAAGAAGCGAAAGGCGACAGCCGAAGCCGTCGCCTTTGGGGGAACTCACACGCTACCGCCCGGTAGAGGGCACGGGGATGACATCGAGATTGTCAACGGCGAGCAGAGCTGTGCTCGAAAGCGTGACTGTGTCGAAGATGCCGGTGAAGGTCACGGCGGCTTCGGGGTTCAGCGCACCGTTCGGAATCACTGGCTGAACCACCTGTGTACCAACGACCGCAGTCCCGCGAAGAAAGGAAACAGTCACCGGTGCCGACGTCGTCCCGTTGATCGCCAGGGCAAAACTCGCTTTGGTGAGTTCCGTGGAGAAGTTGATGGTCAGCGGACCGCTGCTGGCGGCTGGCTGGCAGAAACCCTGCATGATGGCATTGCCCGTCAGGGACACAAACATCCCGCCGGAAAGTCCCGTGGTCGGGCATACAGCTGCGTTGCCGCTGAAGTTTGCGGTCACGCCATTCAGGCTGAGCGCAAACGGAAGGGCCTGACCGGCGGTGACATTGTCGAAGGAGAAGATCGATTCGGCCAGTGCGGCAGGGGCTGCACAGCACAGACCAAGAACGGCAAGACGTGTCCAGATACGCATACGAACCTCTTAAAACCCTTTGCAGATAAACGATGTGAAGCCTTAGTTTGATCGCGAAAGGGTACTCAGTGGATCGCTTGCGATAGCTTCTAAGGATCAGATGCGCATTGGCATCAGGATGTAGCGATAACGAACGTCCTCGTTCGTGTCCTCGGGGCGCATCTGCCCGGCAGATTGCGCATCCTTGAACTCCATCCGGACCTCGCCGGATTCGCCAACAGCCTTCAGAAAGTCTATCAGGTAGCTGGAATTGAACCCAACCACGAGCGGGTCGTAGCTATACGGCGTCTCGATGATGTCTTCAGATTCGCCTGAGTCCGTAGACTGCGCGCTCAGCTTCAGCTCGTTCTGTTCCAGCCGGATGCGGATCGCGCCGGAGCGCTCATCCGCGAACTGGGCCACGCGCTGGATGGAGCTCATCAGGTCTTCAGAGCGCACGATCACGAACTTGTTGTTGTCGCGCGGCAGCACCGCTTCGTAGTTCGGGAACTGGCCCGTAAGCTTGCGGCTGGTGAGCACACGGCCACCAATGCGGAAGAACAGCGTCTGTTCGTCATCGGCAAACTCGATCTGCTCGGCGTCCGTGTTCGACAGCAGCCCGTTCAACTCGGCGAGCGCCTTGCGCGGGATCAGCGTCTTCTTCTCGCCGGACAGGCCTTCGAGGTTCTCGCCCAGCTTTTCGATATGCGCGAGGCGGTGACCATCGGTGGCCACCATCGCCATGGACTCTGCCTTGAGCACCAGCAGGGCGCCGTTGAGGGTGTAGCGCGACTCCTCGTTCGAGATCGCGAAGATCACCTTGGCGATCATGTTGCGCAACGAGCCCGAGGCGATCTTGTAGCCCAGGCCCTGCGGAAACTCCGGTACCTGCGGGAAGTTCGCACGCGCCATGCCGACCATCTTGGTGTTCGAGCGGCCCGCCCGGATCTGCACCCAGTGGTTGTCCATCAGCTTGATCGAGATGTCGCCTTCGGGCAGCAGGCGAATGTAGTCGTACAGCTTGCGCGCCGGGATGGTGCAGGCACCGGCTTTTTTGACGCGCGCCGGGCAGCTGGTCTTCAGCGACTGATCGAGGTCCGTGGCGGTGATCGTCAGGCGACCGCTGCCGTCCTCGTTGGCGGTGGCCTCGAACAGGAAGTTCGACAGGATCGGGATCGTGGTCTTGCGCTCCACCACCGTCTGCGCGGCCGTGAGTTCGCGCAGCAGCTCCGCGCGTGAAACCGTGATCTCCAGGTTGCCGGTGGGAACTGCGGTGACATCAGGCGTGAGCGTAGCGGTGGACACGATTCGATTCTCCTGCGATTGCGTTGATTCTAGGCGACAACGAGGGCTTTGTGCAGGAATCCGCCGATGTGGATTTGTATGGCCGTTCTGTGCGCTTCGGGACAACGTGTGCCGGAAAGGCACGGGGCAGGTGTGCTGCGAGGGAAGGCTTCTAAGAACAGAGCTAAAAGAAGCTTTCTAGATCTCCGTATCCGTCGTTTGCCGTGGGGAAGTGGATAAGGTGCCTAAACGTTGTAGGGCTAACACCTTAGTGGGAGTACACGAAATCCAAAACCCGCCGCGCCAGGGAGAACACTTCGGAGTTCCAGACACTTGGTTTTGATTCCGACCATAGTTCTTCCCGGCTTCCACGTTGCGCCCTGGAGCGCAGCTTGGAAGGCAAACGACGGAATGTGGGAAAGACTCGCGGAATCGCGAATTTGCGGGCAGAACTGGTTGAAAGTTCTTCACAAGGCACAGATTGCCTGCGGGGGAAAACCCGTCGCGTGGCGTTTCTACGTGTCTCGGGGGTGCGCCTGCCGGGCAGCAGATCCTGCACGACTGAAGGCGTGGAAAAGCGAGAGGGAGCGCTGCGCTCGTGACCCGGGGGAAAGCGCTCCGGGGCCGCAGCTGCCCTCCGTGGACTTACCCGCGGGCGCGTGGGGGCGCCCTCACCGCCGGGGGAGACAGTGTGGTCCAGGCTCTGGCGATGGAGTCTAGTAGCGGCTGCGGCGTGGGCGCTCGGCCCGGCGGCCGGCGTTGGAGCGGTAACCGCGGTCGTCGCGCGAGCCTTCCGCGGGGATGCGGTAGCCCTCTGGGTACAGCACAACGAAGCGCCGCGGACCCTCGCCGGAGCTGGCCGTCTGCAGCCCTGATTCCTTCAGGAACATGTGCAGCATGCGACGCTCGCGCGAGTTCATGGGCGGGAAGCTGTAGGGCCGTCCGCTGTCTTCTACGCTGTCGACGGCCCGCTCGGCGCTGGTGCGCAGACTACGGGCCCGCTCTGCCTTGAAACCGTTGGTGTCAAACGACACACGGTCATGTTCCTCGGGGTCAAGATCGAGCATCTTTGCGGCAATGTGCTCAAGCGCCCGCAGCAGTTCGCCTTCGCGCTCAATCAGCAAGCCGGCATCGGGGCCTTTGCATTCGACATAGATGTCGCGCCGCTCAAAGCCGTCAGGATCAACAGCACCCGCGCCGGCAGTGATGCGAAAGCGGAGCCGCAGACCACCGGTGGTGGTCAGCAGCCGCATGAACGAAGCGACGGTTTCGGCGGCCTGCGCCAAGTCTTGCATGAGGTTCCCCGGCCTGTAACATCAGCCGATTGTCTGAGATGCGAAAACCAGCCTCCAGGGAAGGCTGTCGCATCCAGTGTAGATGAAGGGTAACCGTCGGTTGGTTAGCGACGTCCCTGGATTGTCTTTGGAGCGCCAGCGCCCAGCTTCTCCTTCTTGCGGGCACGTTCCAGCTGCAGTTCGCGCATTTCGCGGCCCAGCGTGGTGCGGTTCATCACCTGCTGCTGAATGATCATGATCAGGTTGCCGACATTCCAATAAAGCGCCAGGCCTGAAGCATAGTTCCACGTCATATAGCCGGAGACCGCCGGCATCATGAAGGCCATCATCTTCTGCTGCTGAGGGTCCTGGCCGGGCATGGGCGTGAAGTACTGAACCGCAAACGAGGTCAACACCATCACGATCGGCAGGATGTGATACGGGTCCGCAGAGGAAAGATCGGGCAGCCACCAGAAGTGCGCCTGCCGTAGTTCAACCACCTTGGTCATCATGGTGAAGAACGCGAACAGAAGCGGCAACTGCACCAGGGTCGGGACGCAGCCGCCAAACATGCTGACACCCTGCGTCTTCTGGAAGGCCATGACCTCCTGGTTCATCTCGGCCGCCTTGGGATCGGTTGGACCCGGGTTGCCATGCTTCTTCTTGATCGCATCGATTTGCGGCTGAATGCGCTGCATCTTCAGCGCCGCCGCCATGGACTTCACGCGCAGGGGCAGCAGAACGAGGTTGATGGCCAGCGTGAACAGGATAATCGCCCATCCCCAGCTGTGGGCGATGTGCGCATAGGTGAACTGCAGGCCTTCAAAGAGCCACTTGCCGATCACACCCCAGAAGCCGAAGTCCAGCAACGGCTCAAGGCTGTGCCCCGTTGTGGAGTCGATGGATCGCAGAACTTCAATGCGCTTCGGCCCGACGAAGAAGCGCGTCTGCACGTGATCGGTGCGGTCACCCAAGGCCGCGCCCAGCACGGGGACCATGAGCGAGCCCTTGGCCGGCGCTCCCTGGCCAACGCGGCGCTGCACCTTATTGACGTCGATTTCGTTGTGCAGTGTGACCAGCGTCGCGTCCGCCGGTCGGTCGGGGAGGAATACCGCGCCGAAGTATTGATCGGCGGTGCCGGCCCAGTCAAAGGGACCGTTCATCGTGGCGCCGCCGGTGATCTTTTTGAAGGCGGTGTGGTCTTCCTTGCCGTTGGTCATCGTGTCGACCGTGGCGCCGGCGTAGGCCTGGGCATTTTCCATGTCGCCCAGCCCGGCAGGCCAGGCAAGCGTGGCGGCCACAGGCGTATTGTTGCGGATCACAGATGTATCCGCGTGGATGACGTAGTCGGCACCGAAGCTGAACGTTTTGCTGACCTTGAGGCCGTTTGCTTCGTAGTTGAAGGAGATCGTCTGCGGTGCTTGCAGGTTCCCGGTTGTCGAGGGCACATAGAGAGCCTGGCTCAACGTCCGGGTCAGGTTGGCGTCATAGGTGTACAGCGAAAGCGGATAGCCGTACAGCTTGGCTGCGCCCTCATGCACCATGTCCAGCGGCTGACCTTCGTTGTCCTTGTACCGCTTCAGGATCCAGGAGATGACCTGCGCGCCGCGGTTCGAGAACGTGATCTTGTAAACCTCGTTCTCAACGATGGTGGTGCTCTCTGCAGCAGCCTGCACGGCCTGTGTGCCTGCCGGCGCGTTGGCGGCTGCGCTGTTGCTGCCCGCGGAGGTGTTGTCCACGCCCGGATTCGGCGTAGCCGGGGCCTGGATTGCGGTGGGAGCACTGGGTTCAGCGGTCTGGGGATTGTGGCGGGCGCGCCAGTATTGCAGTCCAAACAGGACGCCCATCATCACAAGCATCATCAGCAAAAAGGACCGGTTGTCCTGACCGCCGCCGGCGGCACCACCGCCCGCGTTTGGGTTTCGAATCTCTGGCAAGATGTTTCCTATCTCAAGCCTGCGCGCAAAGTTGAGTGAAACGGGCGCAGGAACGCTTCTCTCATGGTAAACGGTGGAAAGCTTGACTTGGTTCCCTTTGCGTTAAGGAACAGGGTCTGCACCGCCGGTTGCGAAGGGACGGCAACGGCTGAATCTGCGCACCGCAAGCCATCCGCCACGCAGCCATCCGTGGCGCACGACGGCCACATAGGCGTACTCGCTGCAGGTAGGCAGGTACTTGCACTGCGTTACGGCGATGCTGTGCAGGATGGGGGAGATCGCCGCTTTGTAAAAGCCGAGCAGAGCCCGTGCCGCACGTTCTCGCCCTGTGTGTTGGCCAGGCAGCGTCCGAGCGCTTGCGTCCATGGCGGTCAGCCCTGGCTCCGGCCTGCTGCTGGCGTGCTCTTTGCGCATTTCGCCTGGACGCTTTTGAAGATCAGCACGACCTCATGCTCAAGGGCAGCGAACTCCGCATCGAGCACAGAACGCTTGGGGTGCAGGATGACATCAATCGGAAAGTCGCCCAGCCGGGACACGTGTTTGCGCACGATCTCGCGAAGACGGCGCTTGATGCGATTCCGGTCGACAGCCTTGCCGAGCACCTTGGGCACGGTGAGCCCAACCCGCGGCCCCGGCGTCTTGCTCCGTTGAGCGACAACTGAGCCTGGATCGCGTTCTGCGGCGAAATACGCAATCTGCTTGGCCCATTGCTTGCGGCCGGCCTTGTACACGCGCTGATACTCGGGGTGTTTGCAAAGGCGATGCTGTGTGTTGGGGGACATGGTGGTCTTCGTGCCTTACGCGGCAACTACAGCGCGCTCAATTGCTCTTCAACCGAACGCGTCATCGCAGTCTGCTCTTCCCCGGTGTGTTTCGTGGTGACGGTCTCGATCAGCGCGATCCAGGTTTCGTCGTCTGCAGACGTGTTGTGACGCACACCGCGAGGAACGACGAAAAACTCCCCGGCACGCACAAGCACATCACCGCCGTCCTTCGGGAGCATGGCCGATGCGTAGCGTTCCGCGGAGGACGAGAAACATCTCGTCTTCGTCTGCGTGCGCATGCCACGGGAACTCACCGTGAATGCGGGCGACCTTGATGTACTGGTCATTGACGCGGCCAAGAACACGCGGTGACCAAAGCTCAGGGAGAGCTTCGCAGGCTGCTTCCAGTGAGACTGGCTGCTGCATGGAGGCTCTCCCTGTCTTCATGGAACGAAAGTTGTAAAAGGAACTAGTCGCGATAGCCAGCGGAGACGGCGATCTTGTGCCGGCCCTTGGCGCGGCGGCGGTTAAGAACAGCAGCGCCAGCCTTGGTCTTCATGCGGCTCAGGAAGCCGTGAACCTTGCTACGACGGCGGCGGTTAGGTTGAAAGGTGCGCTTAGGCATGGTGTTGTCCTGTCAGATCGTCACGTCTGCCACATCGACGCCAGAGGCAGTCGTCAGCGCGGGCATGAATTCATGCAGAACCCGCTCGGCAGCAATTTCTGAGTATAGCCGAGGATGCGCCATCGATCAACGCGCCGCTGCGTCTTCACGGCCTCATGGATGCTTCGGTAACGGAATGAGGGCTACATTGGGAGTGTGGGAATGCAACCAAAATCAAACTTCACCAAGGCTGGTGCAAGCAGCAATTTGGCCGCAAAAATCGGGCTGACGGCTTCCAGATGCCCGCTCTCAACGTGCTACTATCGACTCCGTTCCGACAAAGGGTGGATCACCCGCAGGGGAGTTGTTTCCGCCCTTGATCTTGCTTCAATTTCTCGGCTGCAGGACGGCTGAGCTCAACGCGAAACGGTGACTCTGAACGCAACACACGCCACGTGTGTGCCAGGATTGCTGCGCCCAAATTTTGGCCACTTTTAGCCGCGCTGCACGGGCTCATACACACGAACGTTTACGACACGAAGGAAGCCGCACGCGATGTCATTTGTCCCGGTCCCCGCCGCCGTTTTGAATCAGTGGGTGCGCATTCTCGGTGCGCTGGAAAAGAAAGTGAAGCGGCAGAGCTTCGAGGCTTGGTTCAAGCCGACGAGGTTCTCGCACATGGAAGGACGAACGCTGTTCGTCCGTGTGCCCTCCTCTGACTTCGAGATCATCGGTGACCGCTATGGCGATCACATCCATGAGGCTATCGACACGCTGGGCCTGGAGATCGACGAAGTTGTCTTCCAGGCGCCTCCTGCCGAGCCTACGGCAGCGCGTGTTCGCGAGGATGGCGGCTTTGCTCCGCAGCCCAGCCACTCCGCCAGCGCGCCGCCCCCCAGCCGTTCGCTGCCGCCTGCGCCGTCTGCGCCCGGGCCGGAGCAGAGCCGCTTTGATTGGAACTCCGCGGCTCAACTGAACCCGCGTTATGTCTTCGATGCGTTTGTGATTGGCTCAGGCAATCAGTTTGCCCATGCCGCCGCACAGGCCGTGTCAGAGCGTCCTTCGCGCATGTACAACCCGCTGTTTCTGTACGGCGGTGTGGGCCTCGGTAAGACGCACCTGATGCAGGCCATTGGCCATGGCGTGAAGAATCGCCAGCCGCACGCGGCGATTACCTACATCACCGGTGAAGCGTTCACCAACGAGATGATCAACTGTGTGCGTCACGATCGCATCACCAGCTTTCGCGATCGGTTTCGCTCCGCCGATGTGCTGTTGATCGACGACATTCAGTTCCTTGCCAGCAAGGAGCGCACGCAGGAAGAGTTCTTCCACACGTTCAATGCGCTGCACGAGAGCCAGAAGCAGATTGTGGTCGCCAGCGACCGTCCTCCCAAGGAGTTGAACGGTTTTGAGGACCGGCTGCGTTCGCGTTTTGAGTGGGGCCTGGTGGTTGACATTCAGCCGCCTGACCTTGAGACCAAGGTAGCCATTCTGCAGCGCAAGGCCGAGTTGGAAAACGCTCACCTGCCGATCGATGTAGCCCTGTTTATCGCCGGCAATGTGCGCACCAATGTGCGTGAGCTTGAGGGCGCGCTGGTGCGTCTGATGGCATGGTGTGGTCTGCATGGTACGGAGATGACGCTGCCCACAGCGCAGCAGTGCCTGAAGCAGTTCATTGACACACAGGTGCGCAAGATCACGATTGAGGCGATCCAGCGCGCGGTGGCCGAGCAGTTTGGCATGCGCGTGGGTGAGTTGAAGCAGAAAAACAACTCGCGTCAGATCGTTGTGCCACGGCAGATTGCGATGTACCTGGCCAAGCAGATGACCGAGGCCTCTTTGCCGGAGATCGGTCGCCAGTTCGGCGGCAAGCACCACACGACCGTAATGCACTCCATTGCGAAAATCGACGAGCAGCGGCGTCACGACAAGGATCTGGCACGCACGCTGGGCAAGCTGCAGGAGACCCTGAGTTGATGGGGCTGCACTGCGGGCGGGGCTTGCTAAGTGGCTTTCACAAAACAGCGATAGCATAGACAGCGATGAATGAGCGGCGTTGGGTTTTGCTGATCGCCGGCGAGCTGGGCGGGACGGAGTCTGTCTCCGATCGTGCCATGGAACGGCTTGTCGATGCGATCAAGGATGAGGGCTATGAGGTCGTACGTACCTCGACCCCTGAAGATGGTCTTTCCCTGGTCACCTCTGACCCTTCGTACAGCGCCATTCTTCTGGATTGGGATCTCGAAGGCGACAACCAGTTTGCCGAGCACGCCGCGTTGCAGATTTTGCGCGCGGTCCGTCAGCGCAACAAGAAGGTTCCCATCTTTTTGATCGCGGATCGCACGCTGGTCAGCGAGTTGCCGTTGGAAGTGGTGCGGCAGGTGCATGAGTACATCCACCTGTTTGGGGACACGCCGGCGTTCATCGCGAACCGCGTTGACTTCGCGGTGGATCGCTATCATGCCAGCCTGCTGCCGCCGTACTTCCGCGAGTTGCAGAAGTACACCGACCAGGGTGCGTACTCCTGGGACGCGCCGGGGCACATGGGTGGCGTCGCCTTCCTGAAGCACCCGATCGGCATGGAGTTTCATCGCTTCTTTGGCGAGAACCTCTTGCGTGCCGATCTCGGCATCTCCACGGCGCCATTGGGTTCCTGGCTGGACCACATTGGGCCTCCGGGCGACAGTGAGCGCAACGCTGCGCGCATCTTCGGTGCGGACTGGACGTTCTACGTTCTGGGTGGATCGTCGACGTCAAACCAGATTGTTGGCCATGGCGTGATTGCGAACGATGACATCGTGCTTGCGGATGCGAACTGCCACAAGTCGATTGCGCACGTGCTGACGGTGACCGGCGCGCGTCCTGTGTACTTCAAGCCGACGCGGAATGGTTACGGCATGATCGGCCTTGTGCCGCTGCGTCGCTTCAGCCCGGAATCAGTGAAGGAGTTGATTGACCGCTGCCCGTTCACGCCGGGCGCCACGTCGCGGAATCCGAGCTATGCGGTTGTGACAAACTCCACCTACGACGGGCTCTGCTACGACGTGAACAAGGTGGTCGAGCAGCTTGCGCGAAGTGTGCCGCGCATTCACTTCGACGAGGCCTGGTACGCCTATGCGAAGTTCCACGAGATCTACAACGGCCGCTATGCGATGGGCGTGCCGGACGAGATGCCGAATCGGCCAACGCTGTTTGCGGTGCAATCCACGCACAAGATGCTGGCGGCGTTCTCGATGGGATCGATGGTGCATGTAAAGCTTTCTGAGCGCGCGCCCATGGACTTCGACCAGTTCAATGAAGCGTTCATGATGCATGGCACGACGTCGCCGTTTTATCCGCTCATTGCGTCGCTTGACGTGGCGGCGGCCATGATGGATGAGCCTGCCGGACACACGCTGATGGAAGAGACCATTGGCGATGCGGTGAGTTTCCGCAAGGCGATGTCGTCGGTCGCGCATCGCCTGCGCCAGGCGGAGTCGAATGGTGATGGATGGTTCTTTCGGCTGTATCAGCCGGAGCAGGTGACCGACCCGGACACGGGTGAAAGCTATGTGCTGGAAGAAGCCCCGGACAAGCTGCTGATCTCGACCTCAAGCTGCTGGACGCTGAAGCCCGGTGAGGGCTGGCATGGCTTCCAGGATGAGGACATCGCGGATGGTTACGCGATGCTTGATCCGACCAAGGTCACCATCCTGATGCCCGGGCAGAACGCGCAGGGTGTGATTGAAGACTGGGGCATCCCTGCCGCAATCCTGGTGGAGTTCCTTGATGGGCGCCGCGTGGAGATTGCACGCAATGGCGATTACACCGTGCTGGTGTTGTTCTCTGTCGGCACCAGTAAAGGCAAATGGGGGGCGCTACTGGAGAACCTCTTCGAGTTCAAGCGGCTGTATGACTCCGACGCTGATTTGACCGAGGCTATGCCTGAGCTTGTGCAGCGTTTCCCGGCGCGTTATCGAAACCAAACCCTTCGCGAGCTTTCTGACGAAATGCACGCCGCGATGGTGGAGATGAATCTTGCGGGCCTGGTCAACGCAGCCTGCGATGAAGACTTCGACCCTGTGCTGACTCCTGCGCAGGCCTATCAGAAGCTGGTGCGTGGCGAGACAGAGAAGATTCCCTTCGAGCAGATGGCAGGCCGTATTGCGCCGGTGATGTTGGTGCCATATCCGCCCGGCATTCCAATGAGCATGCCTGGCGAGCGCCTGGGTGACAGCAATAGTCCTGTGATGAAGTTGATTCTCGCGATGGAAGGATTTGGGCGCCGCTTTCCAGGCTTCGAGCGCGAAACGCATGGGGTAGAAACCGACGCTGAGGGGAAGTATTGGATGCGGGCCGTCGTAGAAAACGAAGCGCAACGCCAGCCTCACGAGACACCCCACGTACTGGAACCCGAAGACCGGCAGTCGCTGCCCACGAAGCCGATTCGCCGCTCAACCGAGTAAGTGGGAGGAAGCTATGCCAGAGTTCAAGCTCGCCAAGAAAGCAGCCAAGAAGGTCGCGAAAAAAGCTGCGAAGAAAGTCGCGAAAAAGGCAGCCAAGAAGGGTGCGAAGGGCGGGGCGCACGACGCCCGTAGAGCTTATGAGCACTTGCAGCGTTTGCGCATTCTGCACAAGCGACTCAACCCTGAAGTGCTGGCGCAGATGGATGTTCTTACGCGTTGTGCCCAGGCAGCCTTCGCGCAAGAAGAGCCGAAGAGCGCGGCTGATGTGCTACGCGCCGGTGAGCACCTCGCCTTTGGATCACTGGCGAGCCAGGCGACGGACAACGATGTAAGCGACGCGTTGAAGTTGCAGATGCGGGAAGAATTCGAACATCTGTTGGCTCGCGCTGCCGAACACTGGGAAGAGGAAAAGGCATTGTCCGTGCGGGAAGTAAAACGGGTGTACAAGGCGATGCTTGCGGAAGCGAAATCTGCGTGGAAGACCAGGGCGTACCACCGCGCCCTGGAGTTTGCCCGGGGTGCGGCCGCGCTTGCGCAGGCCAGGGTGAGTGAGTTGCGTCTCCCTTCCGGGAATGCAGCGGTGGCACGCGTCAGCGCGGGTGGGCGATAACCTCTCCGCCGCGCTGCTCGGTCATGGAACAAGTACGATCTTGCCGACACCACCCTTTTCCGCCCGGGCTTGGGCGTCCGCGGCTTCGGCGAGCGGCATCGCGCGGTCCAGCGGGAGCTTGAGTCTCCCGTCTCTGAGCGCCTCACCGTAGTGCATGATGGTCTGCGGGTTGGGTTGAGCCATCATCGGCTTTACGCGCACCAGAGGATGCAGCACGGCGTCTGGCGGCGGCCCCAGCACACTGCCATACGTTCCCCCTGGCTTTACCTTGGCCAGGAGCTTGGGAGCAAGCTTGCCGCCAATGGTATCGGCAACGCCATCGAGCAACCCGACGCGCGCCAGGTCGTCGCTGTCACTTAGGTCGATGGCGGCCGTTGCACCGAGCGCGAGCACCTCGTCGATCTGCTTCTTACGCACACCCGCAATCACCTTGGCCCCGATCTCCAAAGCACAAAGCAGGGCGCAACGCCCGACGCTGCCGGCTGCGCCTGTGAGCAGGATTGTCTGACCGGGTTGCACCTCGGTGGCGTTGCGAATGAGTTGGTCCCCTGTGAGCGACACAAGCGGCACAGTCCCCGCGGCCAACATGTCGAGTCCTTCCGGGATGTGAGCGAGGTCTGAGGCTTTCACAACGCAGAGTTCCGCGTAGGTTTTTCGCGCAAGGGCAAAGACCTTGTCGCCTTCCGCGAAGCCCGTTATTCCTTCACCAAGGGATTCGACAACCCCGGCTACATCGCGACCGAGGATGCCGGGAAACTCGACGGGGAAGCGCTCTTTCGCTTCTCCGGAGCGCATTTTCCAATCAACAGGGTTGATGCTTGCGGCCAACACGCGCACCCGCACCTCGCCTGGACCGGGTGTGGGATCCTCGAAATCTTCGTAGCGCAATTTTGATGGTCCACCGTACTCATGCAGCACTGCAGCTTTCATGGGGCTCTCCGCTGTGCGTTGGATGCGGGCCGGCTGACTCCTGCCAAGCTGCACCTATGGCGAGTGATGGTTGGAGGCCAAGAGCTGCCTGGAGCGCTATGGGATAGTGGCGCAGCAACGCTTGCGAGCACGTGGTGGTTTACGTCTCTTGGCCTGCCGGCATCTGAGCGGGGAGGAGATGTGAGTATGGATTTGATCACCCCGAACGGCCGGATCGGAACACCGCACTGGCGTGTGGAAGGCGTTGCCAAGGTGACTGGCAAAGCGCTGTACGGGTCCGATCAACCGCCGGCTCTTGGGCCCGAGCAGACGCCCCTGCAGGTTGCGGGGCTGACGGAAGTCACGCGCGTCAACGCGAAGCCGATGGCCTATGCAGCTGCCCTGACGGCTCCCATCGCGAAAGGCCGCATCGTGCGGCTTGAGGATGCAAAGGCGCGTGCGATTGAGGGTGTGTTGGAGGTGCTGACGTACCGCAACGTGGGCAAGCGTGTAAAGACCGGCAAGCCGCTGATGGATCACGGATACATGGCGCAGGCGGTCGCGCCGCTTGAATCGGATCGCATCTTTTTCTCGGACCAGGTGGTGGCAATGGTGATTGCCGAGAGCGCCGAGATTGCGGGGCAGGCCGCGGCTGCGATCCACATCACGTTTGAGGCGAAAGAGCCTTCGGGAGGCTTTGACGCCGCGGGAGCGACGGTCGTGAAACCGAAGTCCCTGGGCGAGACGGCGCTTGCATCCGGTGATGTTGAGAAGGGGTTTGCCGAGGCGAGCGTGGGGCTCGATGCCTGGTACGAGACGCCGCCGCAACATCACAATCCGTTGGAGCTGTTCCAGTCGACGTGCGCTTGGCGTACGAACGACGACGGCAACGAGGAACTGTTCGTTTGGGAGTCGACGCAGAACGCGCGCGGTTTCCAGTACGGTATCGCGCAGCAGCTTGGGGTGAAGCCGGCGCAGGTTCGCGTCATCACGCCGTTCATCGGGGGAGCCTTTGGGTCTAAAGGGGAGCTTGGGCAGTTCACGTCGTTGATCGCGCTGGCGTCCCGTCAGCTGGGACGGCCGGTGAAGTTTGTCTCGGACCGGCGACAGGCCTTTTCGTTGCGGACTTTCCGTGCCGAGACGCGCCATCACATCCGGTTGGGTGCCGACGCCAACGGAAAGCTGCTCGCGCTGGACCATGAGAGCTGGGAGTTGACTAGCAGGACAGAGAAGTTCGCCACTGCGGGGTCGGACTCCACGTCGCGGTTGTACGGCATTCCCAACGTGCGAACGCTGGTGCACAACGTGGAGACGGACCGGCAGGCGCCGGGGTTTATGCGAGCTCCACCGGAGATGCCGTACCTGTTTGCGATGGAGTCAGCCATGGATGAGCTCAGCTATGCGCTGCAGCTGGATCCGGTAGAGCTGCGGCGGCGGAACGACACCATGGTGGAGCTTGCGACCAACCGCCCGTATACTTCGCGGTCATTGTTGCGGTGCATTGAGCGTGGGGTCGAGTTGTTCGGCTGGGACGAGCGCAACCCTGCGATTCGGTCGATGGGGGATGCTGAGGACTTCATCGGGTATGGCTTCGCCGCGGCGTTTTACCCCACGCAGATTGGGCCGGCGCATTGCCGGATCACACTGGCGCTGCATAGTGATGGGGCGCATACGCGGCCGCGTGCCATCGCGGAGGTGGGCACGCATGAGATTGGGACGGGGATTCGCACGCTGGTCGCAATGACAGTGGCGGACCTGCTGGGATTGCCGCTTGGGGATGTGGAGGTGCGGATCGGGGACTCGCAGCTGCCGGCGGCGCCGCTCTCGGCGGGCTCAAATTCCACGGCAACCATTTGTAACGTGCTGGCGAAGTGCTGTGAGGAGATCCGCGCACTGTTGGCGAAGGCTGCCGTGAAGGACAAGCGGAGTGCGCTGTACCAGTGCGACCCGAAGCTGGTGCGTCTGATCGAGGGTCATGCGGTGTTTACGCATGACCCGCAGGGGACGGGTGCGTCGCATCCGCAGGTGTCGGCCAAGGTGCCGGAGCGGAGTGTGGGGGAGCCGGTGCCCCTGCGTGGGCCTGCGGAGCCGCTGGGAGTGGCGCTGCGGCGGGCGCGCCGTGGGAAGCCGCTGGTGCAGCGGACGACGAATACGCCACACGGTTTGCCGCCGGTGATTGGGCCAGCGATGGTGAACCAGGGCAAGCCCATCATGATGGGTGGCGCTCGGCTGAAAGACCGCATGCAGTTCGCGCATGGTGCTCACTTCGTGGAGGTGCGTGTGTCGCGGGCGACGGGAGAGGTGCGGGTGCCGCGGATGGTGGGGGTATTTGCCGGCGGCAGAATCATGAACCCTCGCACGGCGTATGCGCAGCTGCAGGGTGGGCAGGTGTGGGGGTTGAGCTCGGCGCTGCATGAGGCTACGGAGGTGGATCCGTTGCTGGCGCGGTACTGCAACGCGGACCTTGCGGAATACCACGTGCCGGTTTGCCGGGATATCTGCGACGTGACGACCGAGATGGTGGAGGAGGAAGATACGCTGGTGAATCCGCTGGGAGTGAAAGGGATTGGCGAGCTTGGGACGACAGGTCTGGCGGCGGCCATTGCGAACGCTGTTTACCATGCGACGGGTGTTCGCATACGCAAGCTGCCGATCCGGCTGGACAAGGTTCTTTGCGCTTGAGGGGTACAGCCCCCCGGGCATACTTTTCGCTAAAGTACATCCGCTTCAGGACTTAGGTCAGAACCTACTTCAACTGAATGGGCCAAGCGCGAAACAACGCGCGCTGAACGAATTGGTAGCGGTGCTTCTTTGCAGAGGACTGTGAGTCAGCTTAGCAAAGTGGCCGGTAATTTTGTGCAAGGTGATGGAAAGAGAAAGGCAGCCCCGAAGAGGGGCTGCCGAAGTGAAACAAGCCGTGCCGAGAAAAGCCAGGGTTACTGGGTTGCGAAGGTGGTTGCTCCCCAGAGAGCTGTTGAGCCGTTGAGGGTAGAGGCTCCCCAGAGTGCTGTGGAGGCCGTAGTGCTGTTGGCTCCCCAGAGTGCGGTGGAGCCGTCCATGGTGGAAGCACCCCAAAGGGCTGTGGTCGCCTGGGGAGAGCTTGCGCCCCAGAGGGCGGTTGCTCCCCAAAGAGCCGTGAAGGCCTGCGGGTCATTGGCTCCCCAGAGGGCGGTGGCACCCCAGAGGGCTGTGGCGGCGTTGGGATCGCTGGAGCTGCCGGTGTTGGCTGCACCCCAAAGGGCGGTGCTGCCGGAGACGACGTTGGCACCCCAAAGGGCGGTGCTGCCGGCGGTGAATGCGCTGGAGCCGTAGACGTTGGAGGCTCCCCAGAGAGCGGTTGCGCCCCAGAGTGCCGTGCTGTCAGAGACGAGACCCACGTTGCCGCTGTTCTGGTCGTAGACGGCGAGTGGCGTCATGGCGGTGCCCGCCGGGATCACCTTGGTCTTGGAGTCTTTGACGGCAGCGCCGATGTTGAGATAGCCCGCGCCGACCGTGAAGACGTCGTTGTGAGCGATGTACGCATTACCGCCGTCATAAACGGTGTTGGTCTGCGGGATAACAGACTTGTTGGCGTCTGCCATCAACAGGGCCTTGACCTGATCCGGGGTAAGTGCAGGGTTGGCGTTGATCAGCAGAGCAACGGCACCGCTGGCGACACCGGTGGCCATGCTGGTCCCGCTCAGAGGCATGTATGCCGGGGAGGGCTTTGTCGTGGCAGTCGTGGCAGCCGGACCAGCCAGAGACTGATAAAAGCTGACCGGAGTGTAGAACGTGGGATTGTTCTTTTGAAGCGTGTTGCCCGGAGCGTTCAGGCTAGTAACGAGGTTGCCAGGAGCGATGATGTCCGGCTTGGCGAAGTGATCGATGAAGGTAGGGCCTTTGGAGCTGTAGCTGGCCATGACGTCGTCGGTTACAGAGGCCGTGTCCTTGGTGTTGGTGGCGCCGACCGTGATGACATAGGGGTCATTGCCGGGGGCTTCGATGGTGCCGTAGCCTTCCGTGTTGAGGGCGAGGTCGCGGCCGTTGTTTCCGGCGGCTGCGACAACGACGATGCCTGCTTTCCACGCCTGCTCCACAGCCTGGCAGAGAGGATCGAGCTCATAGCTTTCGAAGATCGGGCGACCCAGGGAGAGGTTGATGACGCGGATGTTGTAGGTCTTCTTCAGCGAGATGGCTGCTTCAATGGCCTGAATGACGGCAGTGTCGGTGCCCTGACCGTTCTGGTCGAGAACTTTCAGATTGAGCAGGCTGACGCCGGGGGCGATACCGACGAACGTGCGGTAATACTGCACGCCGTAAGAAGCTGCTCCGTTGCCGCCGATGAGACCGGCGACATGGGTTCCGTGGCCGTACTGGTCGCTTGTATTGTTTGTTGCCCCGGGAACGAAGCTTTGGTTGTAGATGACGCGCCCGTTGGCGCCTGGGCCGTAGGGAAGCGCCGCACCGCCAGGGATAGGTGCCGCTGGTGCGATCAGGGAGAAGGTCTGCGCCGAAACAGCCTGCAGATCAGACGAGGGTGAGATGCCACTATCGACGACAGCAACACCGATGTTCGATCCGTAATAGCCGAGATTCCAGGCCGCCGGAGCATTGATGGGCTCAGCGGTATATTCCGCGCTGGTGGCGACGGAAGACGCAGGGCCGCTGGCGTGGCTGACCAGGGTGCGGTCAGGGCTGACGTATTTGACATTGCTGTCCGCTGAGATGGTGGCCACTGCGGAGGCAGGCAGCTGGAGCTGGACCGCATTGATGCTCTTCAGCGAAACGATGCTTCCGCCTCCGAGATTGGTGAGTTGCTGCAGTTCAGCGGCGCTGGGGGCCGACTTGTACTGAATGATGACGGAGATGTCGCTGGCGTTGTTGATCTGTCGTGCTAGATCAGGGGCTACTGGAAGTTTGGGTTTCTGAGGCGTACCGGCGTGCGCGGCCAAAGTAGCGCACAAGGAAGCACCGCAAAGCAAGAGGAGATCTCGATATTTAGACGACAACAACATGCAGAACCTCAAGGTTGAGGAGAATTTTGGTAAAGGTGATGCGAGGAACCGGGTCATCCCGAACAGTACGTAAGTTACTGATCTAAGTGACCTTGGGCGTTTACACGCCTCCTTAACCAACGCGAGAGTAGCGGTATTTTGCGAGGAGCGAATCCCACTGATGGGGGATGTCGTGCGGCACCGGTGTTAGTCACATGACATCGGTTTACGGAGAGATTACTTCTTCTCGAAAAAAGCGGGTCTGAGGGGAACGAAGGTACTGCAAAACGGCGGTTTGCCGCTCTTCCTGCGGGATGTGTCGATCTATGAATGAGCTTCTGGCCTGACCCGGACGCTAGCCTTGCTGGCCGAGAGCGTCTACGGCCGGCTGAAGCGGGGCCCCGACGAAGGGCTTACCTGTGCCTGGAACGAATACTTGTCTGGGATAGCTTTTCTGGTGCAACTGGGGCTGAGCTCCTGACGAGGTTTCGGCTTCAGGACGGGCAGAGGTGCGTGAAGCGGCGCGTTGCTGGGGAGTTTGTGGTTCGCACACCTTGTGTCGGAGCGCTTTCGCGAAGGAAGAGTCCTGGAAGCCGCGCTTAGGTGCGCTCCTGGCGTTTCTGTGCAACGACGAGGCCGCGTGGGGTAGGGAGCAGGACGCAGGAGAGCAGGCCTTCGTTTTCGAGCTTGAGGGCGGCTTCGCGGACGACTCTCATGTGCGAACTGGCGTCGTGCATGAGGACGAGGCCGTTGGGGCGGATCTGGGGGAGGAAGCGGCGGACTTCGGCCTCGCGGATGTCGACGTCGCTGTCGGAATAGAGGAGGTCGATGGGGCCGGGGACCTGCATGCCGAGCGAGGACTCGTTGCGGAGGTCGATCCATTCGGCGAGGCCGGAGGCGGCGATGCGTTCCTGGGCTTTGGCGAAGACAGTGGCGTCGAACTCGCAGGAGATGATCTTGCCGAAGCCGTTGGCTTTGAGGCCTTCGGCCATCCAGAGCGTGCTGACGCCGAGGAAGGAGCCGGTTTCGACGACGAGCTGCGGCTTGACGGTGGTGACGAGGGTGCGGAGGAGCTCGAGAACCTCGACTTCGGCGGTCATGGAGTCGTACATGTGCCAGCGCTCGGGGTGGGGGCACTCCGGGGTGGCGCGATGATACTCAGGCAGGACGGCGCCGGCGGCGCGCTCGGCCTGGCGCATGACTTTGTATTCCTGCTTTTCTTTTTTGCGGAAGAAACCCATGCCGTTCAGGATAGCTGGACGGCATGGGTGCGAAGAAGCAGGGTTCCCTTCAGGAATGACAGCCCAGAAAGCGAAGCAGAACGAGGCAAGGTCAGGGTTGTGGGGTGAAGTCGCGGATGTGTTCTACGGTGGGCTGGTCGAGGTGCTGGAGGAGAGAAACAAGGAGGTCGACCGTGCGGTCGAAATCGACGCGATTGACGACGCCGTTATGAGCGTGCGTATATCGCACAGGAGTAACGATATTCACCGTGGGAGCGCCTGTCCCGGACTCCTGGATTTCTGCGGAGTCGTCCCCGTACCCCTGCACGAGGTCCAGCTGCAGCGGAATGTTGTTGGCGTGGGCGGTGTCTTCGACGAAGCGGACGAGTTTGCGGTTGGGGATGGCGCTGGAGTCATACAGGAAGATGCCGGGACCGCCACCGAGGTGCGCCTGGGTCTCTTCTGGGTGGCCGCCTTGGTCGTTGGCAATGCCACCTTCAAGAGCGAAGCCCAGGTCGGGGCGCACGAGGTTGGCTGCTGTACGTGCGCCGCGGAGGCCGATCTCTTCCTGGGTAGTGGCTACAAAGAAGATCTGGTTCGGGTGGGGGAGCTTGGCGAGGCGCTGCATGGCCTCAAGCAGAACGGCACAGCCGATGCGGTCGTCCCAGGCCTTGCCCAAGTAGTTGTTGCCGGCTAGCAGCTTAAAAGGAGCATCGGGCACGACGGGATCGCCTGGCTGAATGCCGAGGGCGGCGACCTCGGCGGGGGTGCGGGCGCCGGTGTCGAGAAAAATGTTGTTCCGTGGAATGACTTCGTTGCGCTCGGCGGGGGTGGCGACGTGGATGTCGCGGATGCCGGTGACGGCTTCAACCGGGCCTTTGCTGCCGAGAATGACCCAGCGCTGGTCGACGAGGGCCTGGTCAAGCCAGCCGCCGAGCATTTGCATGGTGAGCTGGCCGTTGGGGGCGATGCGGCGGACCATCCCGCCGAGCTCGTCCATGTGGGCGTCGACCATGATCTTGGGGCCGGTGGCGCCGAGCTGCGCGACGACGCTGCCCATGCCGTCATACCGGAGTGGGGTGGCGGAGAGGGGCTTCATCTCGGCGACCATGATGGCGCGGACGGGATCCTCATAGCCGGGAGGCCCTGGGGCGTCGGCGAGGCGCTGCAGCAGCTGGGTGGTGGCATCGGGTTGCTGGGCCGGAAGGAGCGACGGGGCGATCAGAAGAGCTGGGACAGCCAACCCCAGGGGGAGCAACGTGCGGAGAATGGGTCGCATAGCCGAGCGTAGCATCTTAGTGGGATTGCTTTTAGTGGTTTTGGAGTGAGAAGCCGATGGGCGTAAAGATTGGAATTCCGGTGCCGACGTCTACTGACCTGGCGTACAACGCGAAGGCCGCACCGCAGTATGCCGAGGCGGTTCGACAGGCGGGGGGCGAGGTTGTCGCGCTTGAGCTGGGCTTGAGTGTGGCCCAGCTTGGGGCAGTGGCGACGGGATGTGATGGCTTCCTGCTGCCGGGAAGTCCGGCCGATGTGGACCCTGCTCTGTATGGACAGGAGCGGGACCCGGCGACGGCGGCCGCCGACCCGGCGCGAGAGGCGTGCGATCTGCGGTTGCTGGAGCATGCGGCGGTGCAGGGCAAGCCGGTGCTGGCGATCTGTTATGGGGTGCAGCGGATGAACGTGTGGTGCGGTGGGTCTCTGGTGCAGGACCTGACGCCGGTGCCGGTGAACCATGAGGCTGGAGGCAGTGTGGCGGTGGCGCACTCGGTGCTGGTAGCCGGGCAGAGCCTGCTGGCAGGGTTACTGAGTGGGGCGGAGGCGCCGGCGGAGGGACACTTCCGGCGGTTGCCGGTGAATAGCAGTCATCACCAGGCTATTTCTGCGCCGGGGGACGGATTGGCCGTCGTGGCGCGATCGGTGGAGGATGGGGTGATTGAGGCAGTGGAGGGGCGCATTGGCGCGGCAGCGATGTTGGGCGTGCAGTGGCATCCGGAGCGGAGTGTGGGGATCTCGGCGGCGTCGCGGGCGATGTTCACGTGGCTGATTGCCGAGGCGGAGGATGCGGCAATGGCGCGGGGAGAGCAGCTTGTCGACGCTGAGTGAAGATCGGATCCGGACGATGCTGGCGCCCTACCTGCGTGATCTGCCAGAAGGCATGGCTGTGCCGGAGGGGATCTATGGGCGGTTGAGCGGGTACCTGGACCTGCTGGTGCGGTGGAATGAACGGACAAATCTTACCGCCGTGCGAGATCCGGAAGAGATGGTACGGCGGCACTTTGGGGAGAGCCTCTTCGCGGGAGGTGTGCTGGCGCGTTTTGTCGGTCAGGGACAGGAAGTGTTGGATCTTGGCTCTGGGGCAGGGTTTCCGGGAGTGCCGGTGCAGCTGATGCTGCCGGAGGCGAGGGTCACGTTGGCGGAGTCGCAGGGCAAGAAGGCTGCGTTCCTGCGTGAGGTGGTGCGGGTACTGGAGCTTGGGGCGGAGGTTTGGGCTGGGCGGGTAGAAGCGATGCCAGCTGAGCGGCGGTTTGATGCGGTGATGCTGCGGGCGGTGGATCGTATGGGGGCGATGGTGGAGAGTGGGCGGGCTCGGGTGCGGGTGGGGGGCGTTCTGGTGGAGATGACAGGTGAGGCAGAGGGAGAGGGGAGGTATTCCGGATGCCGGAGCGGCTGGGGAGCGTGGTCCGGGTGAGCCGCATAGGGTGAGTGTTCCACGTGGAACATGGGGCTGAGTTTTTGCAGTTCAGGTGATTCGGTTAAGCGCGGGGATACCCGGTTGCTGCGATTCAGGGTTGAGGACGTGTGTTCCACGTGGAACATCGGCCTTCCACAAACTTCCCACCGCGCCAGTCTGGTAGGCTCAGCCCTATCCTCATGGCAGGAAACGAGCAGCTAGACGTGCAGCAAAAAGCAGGAGAACGGCCATCGCGGGTTGTGGCGGTAGTGAATCAGAAGGGTGGAGTGGGCAAGACGACCACCGCCTTGAACGTGGCAGCGTCCTTTGCGCTTGAGGGCTACAGCGTCCTGCTGCTGGACTGCGATCCGCAGGCAAATAGCACCAGTGGCTTGGGTTTTGCGCGCTCAGCCGAGCGGACCTCCATGTACGATCTTCTGCTGGGGGATGCGAGCCTCGCGTAGAGGCCGTGCAGACGACGACCATCGAGCGGCTGTCGCTGGTGCCTGGGACGAGGAACCTCATTGGGGCCAATGTCGAGCTGGTTGGTGTGGAGCGCCGCGAGTTCCGCTTGCGCGACGCTTTGGAGACTGCTCGCTGGGAGTACGACTTTGTCGTGCTGGACTGCCCGCCGGCATTGGATTTGCTTGACGTCTGAACGCGCTTGGTGGTGGCGGACAGGCTGCTCGTGCCGATGCAGGCGGAGTACTTCGCGCTGGAAGGGATTTCGGAGCTCATTTCTACGCTGGACAAGGTAGCTGCAAACTTCAACCCTGAATTAGGGCTGGAAGGCGTGCTGCTGACCATGTATGACGACCGCACGAACCTTTCGCAGCAGGTGCGTGAGAACCTGGCGGCGTTTTTTGGCGAAAAGCTGCTCAAAACGACGATTCCGCGAAATGTGCGGCTTGCAGAGGCACCGAGCCATGGGCAGCCAGCCGTGACGTACGATCCCCGATCACGGGGCGCGGAGGCGTATCGCGAGGTTGCGCGGGAGTTACTGCAGCGCAACGGGCTCGCGGTAAAGGCCGAGGCTGCGCCGCAGCCAGAGCCCGAGGAGCTGAAAGAAGCTCCCAAGTCGGAGAGCGGATCGAAGGGACGAGGCAACACGCCCGCCGCGAACGAAATACTGGCGAAGGCCGCGCCCGCGAAGAAGTCAACGAAGAAACGCATCTGGCCGTTCGGCGGCTAAAGAAGGAGTACGGCATGGCACAGGGATCGACGGACACGAAGAGGCGAGCGTTGGGCAAAGGACTTGAGTCGCTCCTGCCGTCACGGCCAGCGCCGGTTCCGGTTGTGCAGGCGGTGGCAGAGGAGCAGTCCCTGGGGCGACCGCTGGAGATTGCGGTCGAAGTGATCGACAGAAATCCCTTCCAGACGCGGACGGGGTTTGACGAAGACAAGTTGAAGGAGCTTGCGGCCTCGATTTCAGCGACCGGTGTGGTGCAGCCGATTGTTGTCCGCCCGGCAAAGGACGGCCGGTACACGCTCATCACGGGTGAGCGTCGTTTGATGGCCAGCAAGCAGGCGGGGAAGACGACGGTGCCGGCCATCGTGCGCGAGGTCAGCGACCTGCAGACGATGGAGATGACGGTCGTCGAAAACCTGCAGCGCGCCGACCTGAACCCCATGGAGCAGGCCCGGGCCTACGAGCGGCTGAGCCGGGAGTTTCACCTGACCCAGGAGCAAATGGCGGAGCGCACTGGCAAAGACCGGGCTACCGTCGCTAACTTTCTGCGCTTGCTGCGGCTCCCGGACGACGTGCAGCAGATGGTGGAGGCCGGCGAGCTCAGCTTTGGGCACGCGCGAGCGCTGATTGCGCTGGCTTCGGCTGAAGCAATTGGGCTTGCGGCGCAGAAAGTCGTGGCACTGGGGCTGAATGTGCGTGCCACGGAGAGCCTGGTCGCGGGCTTGCTAAACCCTGAGGGCAGAGCAAAGCCTGAAAAGCCGGCAAAAGCGATGGATCCGAATGTCCGCGACGCCCAGGAGCAACTACGGCGCAGTCTTGGGCTCAAGGTGACGATTGAGGACAAGCGCGGCAAGGGGCGGGTGATCATCGAGTATGCCGGGGTGGAGGACTTCGACTCCATCCTCGCAAGCCTTGGGCGGCTAGGGTAGCGTCGTGCGCTTCGCCGCGGCAACCTGCAGCCGTTCCATCTCGCTCGCGGCCAGCAGGTAGGCCCCGACACCCTTCGGGTCGTTGTCCACGACAGTCTCATGCACGTAGTAGGCGTAGTCGCCTGAACGGTAAGGGTGACCGCC
This sequence comes from Granulicella sp., assembly GCA_965198515.1. Classification (GTDB taxonomy): domain Bacteria; phylum Acidobacteriota; class Terriglobia; order Terriglobales; family Acidobacteriaceae; genus Granulicella. Next base: position 664,419 of record CBDAPO010000006.1, read on the forward strand.
GAGACCGCTGACCTTCACGGTGCCGTGCAGGGTGAGGGTTCCATCCGGATTGCGGCTGATGAAAGTTTCCTCCATGCCTGCCCAGCCCCGTAAAGCATTGTCGCGATACTTCGGAGGCAGGTAGCCGAGGCGGACGCCCTTCGCGAGCGCGTAAGTGAACATGGCGCTGGCAGAGGCCTCATGAAGTTGCCAGGCTGCCCTCCTTTGTCCAGGACGTCCCACCAGAGCCCGTCGCCGTCCTGGTACTGCGCGATCCCCTGGGCTACATGTTGTGAAGCCTTAATGAGTTGCTCGCGGGCGGGATGGTTCGGCGGGAACCAGGCAGCGTATCAACCAGCGCCATGGCGTACCAGCCGACGGCGCGCACCCAGACCTCTTGGGAGAGGCCAGTGGTGGGAAAGGCCCATGCTTCGCTGTGACTGGCGTCCCACCCATGGTGCAGCAGCCCCGTCGCGGGATCACGCATTTGCTGATCCATGAGCAGAAGCTGGTGGGCGATGTCGTCGAACGTTGACGGTGTGTGAAAGGTAGCGGCGTATGCGGCGCGAAAAGGCTCTGCCATGTACGCACCGTCCAACCACATCTGGTTGGGATAGACCTGCTTGTGCCAGAAGCCGCCTTCCTGGTTGCGTGGCTGCGTCTCGAACTGTTGGGCGAGGAACTTCGCGGCCAGGACGTAGCGCCGATCCTGCCTCGCAGTGGAAGAGTTGCGGGAGCAGAACAGAATGGCGCGTCCGGGCTCGAGATTGTCGAGCGTATGCGCGCCCGGGGTCGAACGGTTTCCCAGGTGTGGTTGCGATGGCCCCTTGCTGATCCACCCAGAGACTGACCGTGTTGCAGATGTACGCGAGGTCCTCAGGCCTGTGCGTGATTTCCCAGTGAGCTGCCATCCCGTCCAGCAGGGTCCCCGTTTCGTAGCTCCAGGGCTGTGGGTGATCCGGGTTGGCGGGCCAAAGCATGCGTACAGTCTGGGCCATGGCGGCGCCGTCTTGTGTTGCGGTGCGAGCCGGGGCTTGCGCAGAGACCTGGCATTGAACGAGCAAGGCAAGCGTCAGGCAGGCTACAACTCGGGCAATGGCTCGCGATCCGTGGCAGCCTTTGTGTTGGCGAATGCGTGGTGGCGACAGCGTAGGCATAGCTTGCGTGTGCAGTGTACGCGCGGCAAACCATGACTCGTTCTCGATGCTTGCGGCCGGTGTGTAGGATGGGTATCTACCCACCGTTCTGGAGAGCCCTATGACCCTTTGTGCGACCAACCGTGCCTTCCTTCGCCTACTCGCGGCTGTTTTCCTCGGCATCTGCGGGCTTGTCATCGCTTGTGCGATAAACGGGCAGGCGCCAACGCAGCCGACCTACGAGGCACCAAGCACAGGGCGGACGTTGATTCGCGCAGGGGCGGTGCTGGACGTGCGGTCGGGCAAGGAGATGCGGGACGCTACGGTGATTGTGGCGGGGGAGAAGGTTGTGGGGGTGACGGCGACCGCTTCGACGCCGGCGGGGAGTGGGGACCGCGAGGTGGATCTGCGGGAGGAGACGGTGCTGCCGGGGTTGATCGACGTTCATGTGCACCTGACGGGGGCGACGGACTTCGATCCTTACTTTGAGCTGACGATGACGCCGGGGAAGGAAGCAATCATCGGTGTGGAGAACGCGAAGACCACGTTGGAGGCGGGGTTTACGACGGTGCGGAACGTTGGGGCGAACGGGTTTACGGACGTGGCGCTGCGGGATGAGATCAACGCGGGGCATGTGCCGGGGCCGCATATGCAGGTTTCGGGGCCGCCGCTGGGAATTACGGGAGGGCATATGGATGAGAACCTGCTGCCCGAGCAGTACCACGTGGTAGGCGAAGGTGTCGCGGACGGTATCCCGGCGGTGCAGCACATGGTGCGGCAGAACATTAAGTACGGCGCGGATCTGATCAAGATCGGGGCGTCGGGTGGAGTGTTGTCGAAGGGCGATGACCCGCAGGCGTCGCAGTATACGAAGGAAGAGATGGTGGCGATCTGCGCGGATGCTCACCGGCTGGGGCGGAAGGTGGCGGCGCATGCGCATGGCGCGCAGGCAATCCTTTGGGCGACCGAGGCCGGGGTGGATTCCATTGAGCACGGGAGCTATATCGACGACGCGAGCATCAAGGCGATGAAGGCGCGCGGGACCTACCTGGTGCCGACGAGCTACCTGTATGACTGGTACAAGGAGAACGGGCATCTACCAGCCCTGTACGCGCAGAAGATGACCGACACGACGGCGGTGGCGCGGGCGAACCACAAGCGGGCGATTGCGGCGGGCGTGAAGGTGGCGCTGGGGACGGATGCGGCGGTGTATCCGCATGGGCTGAACGCGCATGAACTCGAGGTGTATGTGCGGGAGTATGGGATGACGCCGTTGCAGGCAATCCAGTCGGCGACGCTGAATGGTGCGGACCTGATGGGGTGGACGGACAAGGTGGGCGCGCTGGAGCCGGGCAAGTGGGCGGATGTGATCGCTGTCAAGGGCGATCCGTTGAAGGACGTGCGGACGCTGCAGCATGTGGACTTTGTGATGAAGGGTGGCGTGGTCTACAAGGACGAGCTTCGCCCCGATGCGGTCACAAAGCCGGCAATGGCGGAGGTTGACCGCGAGCCCGCAGTGGCGCAGGGTAGTTATTGAGGCAGTTTCACTGATCCTGACGATTTGAGCAGGGCTGCTCCTTATCGAGGAGCGACGCTCGCGCTATCGCTACTTGTCGCTGCCTCGGTTGCAAGGAGATTTGCTCAGATGGGTGCCACCGCGTTGGAGTACCGGCTTCGTTATTTGCTGCATCTATTGATCTACGTTGTGGGGCTCTGGCCGTTTTGGGAGTCGTGGGTAGGGCTAACGACGAAATCAACGTGGTTGATCCTGAGTGCCGACCTGGCGCGGGCTGGCTGGCTGAGCTTTCAGGCGGCTACAAGCCTGCTGCTGATCGTGGCGGTCGTGTTTGCGGCTCTCGGGGCGTGGTTGCGGATCTGGGGCTCGGCGTATGTCGGGGCGGGTGTGGTGGTGTCGCCGCAGATGCATGGGCAGGCGCTGCTGGCGGATGGACCCTACCGGCGCACGCGGAATCCGCTGTACCTGGGCACATTGCTGCACACGGTGGGCCTCGCCTTGCTGATGCCGCCGGCGGGTGCGGTGTTTGCGATTGCGGCGATCTGGATCCTGCGGTGCGGCTGGCGCTGGCGGAAGAGCCGTTCCTGGCGGGCCGCTTTGGTGAGCCCTACCGGACCTATGAGGCGCGTGTGCGGCGGTTTCTGCCGGCGCCCAAGCCGATGGTGCCCGCCGCAGGGCGTCGCGCGCAATGGCTGCAGGCGTTGATGGGCGAAAGCTACATGATCGGCGTTGTGATTACGCTGGCGGCGTTTGGGTGGGACTTTAATGCGCTGCCCTTGATCAAGGGCATTCTTATCTCGCTGGGCGTGTCGTTGGTATTGCGGGCATTCTTGCCGCTGGTGGCGGCGCAGCCCGCGGTTACGGGCGTTTAGGGCTGCCGTGGAAACTTGCTTTGAAGCCACGCCGTCCCAAAACGTAAGGCTTGCCTGAAGAAATCGAGGCCGGGTCAGGGTTGGCTGATCAGGGCATCGGGACTGGTGAGGCGGTCGAAGGTGTCAGCGTCCATCAGGTTGGTGGCGAGGGCGGCCTCTCGGAGCGTGAGGTTCTCGGCAAGCGCTTTCTGGGCGATCTCAGCGGATCTCTCGTAGCCGATAGCGGGACTCAGGGCGGTGACCTGCATCAGGTTGCGATCCAGGTACTGTTGGAGACGCTCGTGGTTCAGAGTCGTGCCTTCGACCTGGTAAATGCGGAACTTTTCCGTGCCGTCGGCGAGGATTTGGGCAGAGTGAAGAAAATTGCGGAGAATGACAGGCCGCATGACATTCAGCTCAAAGTTGCCCTGGGCACCGGCAAAGACGACGGCGGCGTCGTTGCCGAAGACTTGGGTGCAGATCATGACAAGAGCCTCGGATTGGGTGGGATTCACCTTGCCGGGCATGATGGAAGAGCCGGGTTCGTTTTCAGGCAAATGGAGCTCGCCGAGGCCGCAGCGCGGGCCGGAGGCGAGCCACCGCATGTCGTTGGCGATCTTGAACAAGGCGACAGCGAGCTGACGGAGCCCGGCATGGGCGGCGACCATCGCATCCAGCGAAGCAAGCGCAGCAAACTTGTTGGGCGCAGAGGTGAAAGGCAAACCGGTGAGTTGGGCGATGTGGCGGGCGATGGTGAGGCCAAAATCTCTTGGGGCGTTGAGGCCGGTGCCGACCGCTGTGCCGCCGGCAGCGAGCTGGTGAAGACCAGGTAGGGTGGTGCGCAAGAAGGCCAAAGCGCTGCGAAGCTGGGCGGCGTAGCCAGACCACTCCTGGCCGACAGTGAGCGGGACGGCGTCCTGCAGGTGAGTGCGGCCGACCTTGAGAACGTCCTGCCACTCCCCGGACTTGCGGTCGAGCGTGGCGATGAGGGCTTCGATTTCGGGCAGCACGCGGCGGTGGAGGACGAAGGCCGCGGCGATGTGCATGGCCGTGGGAAAGGTGTCATTCGTGGATTGCGACTGATTGATGTGCTTCTTGGGGTCGAGCGGCTGGTGCGTGCCGAGGGGTTCGCCAGTGCGCTGGGCGGCCCGATTGGCGATGACCTCGTTCACGTTCATATGGGACTGGGTGCCGGAGCCGGTCTGCCAGACAAACAGAGGGAACTCGTCGTCGAGTTGACCGGCCAGGATCTCGTCGCAGATCTCGGCGATGAGAGAGGCTTTCTCGGGATCGAGCCTGCCGAGGTCACGGTTTGCGAAGGCGGCGGCCTTTTTGACGATGGCGTAGGCGTGGGGGAGCTCGAGGGGCATGCGCTCGCCGGCGATATTGAAGTGCTGGAGGGAGCGTTGGGTTTCGGCGCCCCAGAGGTGGTTGGCGGGCACGGCGATGTGGCCGAGGGAGTCGGCCTCGATGCGGAGGGTGTTGTCTTCGGAGAGGGTGCCGGGAGGCAGGGTGTTTGGATCGGGAAAGGCGTTGGGCATAGTCGGCTCCGCTGGTAGAGATGCCGCGGAGAGGAGACGAGAGACTGACCAGGCTGGCCGCGTGAGCTGCTTTAGTGGTAGACGGAGCAGCCCTTGGCTTCGAGGGCCTCCAGCCAGGGGAGCGGAGGCAGGGTTTCGACCCAGCGGAGGTCGAGTTTTTCCAGCCTTGGCAGCTCCGCGAGGCGGGCGGGCAGTGAGGTGAGGGGATTGCCGCGGAGATCTAGGCTGCGGAGCTCGTGCAGGTCCGCCATCGCATCGGGGAGGGTGGTGAGCTTGTTGTTGCGGAGGTGAAGCTCGCGCAAGCGCGTGAGCTGGCCGATGCGGGTGGGGAGTTCAGTGAGGGCGTTGCCGGCGAAGCGAAGCTCGCGGAGAGCGGCCATGCCGCAGACCGGCTCGGGAAAGTTGGTGAAGGCGTTCTCGCTGAGATTGAGGTAGCGAAGGGCGGAGAGGCGGCTGAAAGAGGTGGGCAGCGTAGCGAGGCGGTTGTCGTGCAGGTACAGAAAGTCGCTCAGGCCGGTGAGTTGGCCAAGGGAATCGGGGAGCATTGTGAGCTGGTTGTGGCCGAGATCGAGCGTGCGCAGATGCTGCAGGTGAGCGACTTGCGCTGGGAGCTCAGCGAGATCGTTGTCGGCGAGGATGAGGACTTCGAGGCCGGTTTGGTCCCACACGTGGGTAGGAACCCGGCCGAGGTGCTGCTTCCAGAGGTTGAGTGTGTGGCCGGAGGGCGTCATGGGGAGGCCAAAAAACAGCGCGCCCTGCCTTTTTGGCCAGCTTCGGCGGAGGCAGGGCGCGGCGTGTGCGGTTACTTCTTGGGGGGCGCGATGGTGTCCTTGGCGGCCTTGGCGATGCGGAACTTGACGACGGTCTTGGCCTTGATCTTGATGGCCTCGCCTGTCTGGGGATTGCGCCCAATGCGAGCCTTGCGCTCAGCCTTGACGAGCTTGCCGATGCCGGGGATGGCGAACTCGCCGTTCTTCTTGGTTTCCTTGACGGCGGTCTCCGCGAGGGTGGTGAAGAAGGCGGCGGACTGCTTGTTGTTGATTTCCATTTTTTCCGCCATAAAGCGGATCAGCTGCGTTTTGGTCATGCCTTTTGCCATGGATGTGTGCTCCTTTGCACAGAGGTGACGTTCGTAGTGCTGCGCCTGTTGCGGCGCTCCCGCAGGGGCCGCGCGATGCGCGACATGCGAAAATGTCCAGTGTTTATGCGGGTGCGGAGCACCGCGCCGAGTTTCACCATCAACCTTTGCGCACCCCGTTGTCAACGGCAAATCTTGGCTTTCCACAGTGTTTTTACTGGTTTCTGAGGGTAGACGTGCTTTTTAGGGTGCCTTCTGCCACTTTTTGGGCAGATTCGACACGCAGCAGGCACAAGAGGTCCGAGTGAAGAACAGGCGTGGAGAGCGAGTTGTGCGGGGTCGGCTGAGGGGGTCTTAGAAGAAGGCTGGCGGCTTCCTGGCGCCAAGGAATGGCTCATTGAGCAGCTCTACCAGCGGCGCGGCACGGCGAAAGTGCGCCAGGATCTGCTTGCCAAAGGTGGGTTGCAGGGCGTCCTCGGCCGTCAGCGCCGTGGTGACTCCCCAGTTACGCGCTCGCAGCAAATCGCTGGCCGGATGATCGGGAACGAAGCCCTTGGGATTGCGAGTGAGGGCGTTGGGGTCAATGGGCTGCATGCCGGGCACCTTGCGGGACGACTTCAGAAGCGGGGCAAGCGCGGCGTTGTAGCGCTCGTGGTGCTCGGCAAGCCAGCGCCGGAGCAGCAGCAGATCATCGCGTTCCGGCGCGTACACCCCGGCAGCGGCAAAGCCACCTGCGGGGCCAATCTGAACGAAGAAGCCAGCCGCTGAGGTTTTCTCCAGGCCGGCGCGGGCCCACCAGGCCGCAAGGTGGGTCTTGTAAGGACGCTTGTCGGGGCTGAAGCGCGTGTCACGAAAGATGCGCATGGCGATCTTGTGCGTGGGATGGATGTGCTCCGGAGCGAACTCGGCAAGCTCGTCATTGATCTCGTCGATCAGAGCGTGCAGCGGCTTCTTCAGGGCGGCTTCATACGTGGGACGTCGCTCCTCAAACCAGGTGCGGTCGTTGTTTTTGGCGAGACCGCGAAGGAAGCGCATGGTTTGCGGGGTGAAGTGAGCGTGCATGGCAGCTTCAGGGTACCTCCCGGCTGCGTGGTGAAGCTTGGTCGGGTTGGAGCGCCGTTGTGTGCGCCGCATAGCCGGGCCCGGAAGTTGTGCCGGTGTGGGACACCGGGGGAGTGGACGACTGTTGTACTAGCCCAGGAGCAAGAGCCGTGTTTTCATGGAAAACGACTCCTAGATAGTGGTCCTGAAATGACTCCCCTGCGCCCCGAGTTGTGCGAAGCGCCAATAGACCCGTTGACCGATGCCCTGCGATTTCGGCGGGTGATGGAAATTGGCACCGTAGGCATGCTGTTGTTTGCGCCCCAGGGCGACGTGCTGGAGGCCAACGATGCGTTTCTGCGCATGAGCGGATGGACACGCGAAGAGCTGCTGGCCGGCAAGCTGCGGTGGACGGAGATGACGCCGCCGGAATGGAAAGAAGCCTCGGAGCGGGCGTTGGCGCAGTTTCATGCAACCGGCAACGTGATGCCGTATGAGAAGCAGTACTTCCGCAAGGACGGAACGCGCTTCTGGGTGTTCATCGCAAGCAGGCGACTGAGCGCGGACGAAGGCATCGCGATTGTGCTGGATGTCACCGCACGCAAAGAGGCGGAAGAGGGACGCCGGCTGGCGCAACTGCAGGTAGAGCACAACGATGCGCTGCTGCGGACCATGACGGATTCATTGCCGGCGCTCATTGCCTACGTCGATCCGGATCTTTGCTATCTGCGGGTCAACCGGGCGTACGCGACGTACTTCAACCAGACCCCGGAGGCGCTGGTGGGTCGGCACATGGCAGATGTGCTGGGCCCGGCTTTCCCGGAGATTGATCTGCATCTGCAAAATGCATTAAAGGGCGAACCGCAGCAGTTTGAGGTAGCGATCACCGCGGCATTTGGCCAGCGGCACATGCTGGCACAGCACATCCCGGATGTGGCGCCCGACGGAGCCGTGCGCGGCATCGTGGTGCAGTCGCACGATATGACCGAACGCAGGCAAACGGAGCAGATGCTGCGGACGGCGGAGAAGCTGGCCGCGGTGGGACGTCTCGCGGCGTCCATGGCACACGAGATCAACAACCCGCTGGAGGCCGTGACCAACCTGCTGTACCTGGCCCGGCAGACCGACAACCAGCACGATACGGAAAGCTACCTGGAGCAGGCCGAGCAGGAGCTTCGGCGCGTGGCAGCCATCACGAATCAAACTCTTCGCTTCCACAAGCAGTCCACTCGACCGCAGAGGATGCGGGCCGAGGACCTGTTTGCGAGCACCGTCGGCGTGTACCGGTTACGGCTGGCCAACGCCGGGGTCGTCGTGGACCAACGGATCCGGGCGCACGAGCCGGTGCTGTGCTTTGACGGGGAGATCCGGCAATTGTTGAGCAATTTGTTGAGCAACGCCCTGGACGCAACGGCGGGACGGCAGGCCCGGCTGCAGCTGCGTGCCTGCAACGGCACAGACTGGCACACGGGCCGGCGGGGCCTGCGGGTTACGGTGGCCGACAACGGCGCCGGCATGAGTTCACCGGTGTTGCAGCGGCTGTGGGAGCCGTTCTTTACGACCAAAGAGATCGGCGGAACGGGACTGGGGCTTTGGATCAGCCGCGACATCGCGGAACGCCATGCCGGCACGCTGCGGGTGCGTAGCCGAGAAGGTGCAGGGACGGTGTTTACGCTGTGGCTGCCCCTGGACGCGGTCGTCCGCTAAGCGAAAATGCCCGCCAATTGGCGGGCACCTGGTGAAGCTGGATGTGGAGCCTAGCTGGAAAGCTTGGCGCGGCTGCGCTTGTACGCCTCAACCACATGTGCCTGGCCGTCGAGGACGGTGCCGGCAAACGGGGAGGGGAAAGAGCGAGGGGCCATGCTGGAAGGAACGCCGGCGGGCAGTTCCGGCATCACCGCGGCCTTGTCTGTCGCTGCGGGTTCAGCGGAGGTGTTGACGGACTCTTCTTCGTCCTCGCGGAAGGAGCGGGGCAGGTCGGAGGGCTTGAACTCGATGCCTTCTTCGGCCATCTGGCGGGCGGTGCGGGCGAGGAGGTCGCGCTTGGCTTGCATCTTGCTCGCCGAGCTCTTGCGGGCCGCATCAGTGGCAAAGCTCTCGTACTTGAGCATGTGTGCCAGCTTGCGGTCGAAGAGATCAATCTCATCGTGGAGCGTTTTAAGGGTGTATTTGTTGTGCGCGATCACGGCCATAGAGCCTCCAGATTCAGGGGTTTAGGGTGGAGACAACGCGAAGACGGCTGTGCTACAGCGGGGCGACGCGGGGAAGACAAAAGGGCAGCGGCCAAACGACCACTGCCCTTTTTTGATGCGTGCCGGGAAGTCTTAGAGAACCTGAACGCGCTCGGCCTGGAGACCCTTGGGTCCCTTGACTACCTGGAACTGAACCTGCTGGCCTTCCTGCAGCGAACGGAAGCCGTTCGACTGGATGGCGGAGTGATGAACGAAAACGTCCTCACCGCCCTGACGGCTGATAAATCCAAAACCCTTGGTGTCGTTGAACCACTTAACAATGCCCTGTTCCATACTGATTTCCTTGTGAAGCTTCGAGATGTACCGCTGAACGCAATTTGGTGTTTGTTGTAAAAGGGTGCGTACAGCCAACTCTTCTTCACGAAAACCAGATCGGTGTACCAACGATCCTCACCATGGTAACACGTCTTTCTGCACGATGGTTAGGCCTCATTTCCGCGGGCAGGGGTAGCGCTCTGCGTCTTCCCGAAACCTGATGCATCTGATGCCTGCATCCAGCAGCAAATCGCGGTGCATGGGGCATCTGCCAGGCGGCAGATGTGGGCAGCTTCCTGAAGCCTGGAAGCGCTGACGGAGGTGAGTATGCAACTTGGGATCGACACGTTTGTTGAAGTAATGACGGCGCCAGGGGTGAATCCGGCAACGCTCGGCGCAGAGCGGGTGCGCCAGATGCTGGAAGAGGTGCAGCTGGCCGATCGTGTGGGCCTGGATGTGTATGCCATTGGTGAGCACCATCGCGAGGAGTACGTGGCCAGCGCGCCGGCGATCCTGCTGGCCGCGGCGGCGGCGCGTACAGAGCAGATTCGGCTGTCGAGCGCGGTGACGGTGCTCAGCTCGGAAGACCCTGTCCGGGTGTTTCAGCAGTTTGCGACGGTGGACCTGATTTCCAATGGACGCGCCGAAATCATCGTGGGGCGCGGCTCCTTTACAGAGAGCTACCCGCTGTTCGGGTTCGACCTGCGCAACTATGACGAGCTGTTTGCGGAAAAGCTGGACTTGCTGCTGCACCTGCGTGACGAGGTCAAGGTTCACTGGCAAGGCAGGCACCGTGCCTCGCTGACCGGGCAAGGGATTTGGCCGCGGCCGGTACAGCCGGTATTGCCGATCCGGCTGGGTGTCGGCGGCACGCCCAACAGCTTTGCGCGAGCCGGCATGCTGGGCCTTCCGCTAACGGTGGCGATTATTGGCGGTGAGCCGCACCGCTTCCGGCCGATGGTGGACCTGTACCGCGAGGCGGGTCGCCGGGCGGGGCATGCGCCTGAGTCGCTGGACGTGGCTGTGCATTCGATAGGCTACGTGGCAGACACCGACCAGAAGGCCGCCGACGAGCTTTGGCCGGCCTACGCGCACACCTTTGGCCGTATTGGACGTGAGCGTGGCTGGGCGCCCACGAGCCGGGCAGCCTTTGACGCGCAACGCGGGCCTACCGGGGCCTTTGTTGTGGGATCGCCTGAGACCGTGGCGGCGAAACTGCGGCACATCGACCAGGCGCTGGGCGGGGTAAGCCGGGTGAGCCTGATGATGAGCGGCGGTCCCATCCCGCATCGCGGCATGCTGCGCTCCATTGAGCTGATGGGGACTGCCGTGAAGCCGGCGCTGGCGACGGAACTGGTCGGCGCGTAAGGGCGGGAGCGTTCAGGCGACTGCTTTTCGGCGGCGGGCCGGCTTCTTCGCGGAGGCCGGCCTTCTCTTTGCGCTGCGAGACGCCGTTCCTGCACGGGCACTCAGGGCAGCGCGATAGGCCTCGAGCTTGGTGTTGCGCTGCTGTTTGTAGGCCACGGTGAGGTCGTGGGATTTGCCGAAGTAGCGGCGCGCGGCGCGGGCGAGCTCCAGGGCGTCATGCCATTGCCCCCCGGCCTCTTGCAGGGCTTCAAACCCGCGAGCAGCCTCGGCGAGGGCTTCGTCGTCCGGTAGTGTCTCGGCAACATAGCGGGCGGCCTTGGCAGCCTTGCGTACGGAGTGGAGATCGTCCTCTTTCAGCTCCGGCAGGGTGTCCGGGTTGAGCAGGCCGGCGCGCGTGAGCACGGACTCGGCGTCGCGCAGAAGGTCGGGCGCGGGAAGGGCGACCTCCTGGGCCGGCTCGAGGACTTCGAGCAGCTTTTCAGCCGCGCGGGCGGTCTTCTTCTGGCGCTCCTTCAGCAGATCCTGAAGAGCGGTGGCCGCTTTGTCCCGGTCCCGGGCCATCTGCTTGCGGAGGTCGGTTGCGGCGTCGCTGAGGTGAGCAGCCGAGCTTTGTTCCCGATCTTCGGTGTGCTTCGCACGGGCCTTTGTGGTTGCAGGCGCAGCCTTTGCGGCCGATTTGGCCTTCGGTGGGCGCGTGCCGTTGCTGGACGGTTCCTTGTGCGCCAGGCCGTCCTCGGTCTCGGCAAACTCCTCGAGCATCTTACGATGGACGTCCAGATCGCGCACTTCACCCGCGGCACGGCGCAGTTTTGCGAGCGCACGCAGCAGGGCAGAGGCTTGCTTGCGGTGCTCCGGCAGGCCCGGGACTAGCGCCAGCAAAAGAAGCAAGGCTTCAACGCGCCGGGTCTCCGTGCGTAGCTTGTGGACGGGCTTGTGGCCGGGGTCTGCCAGGCAGACCGTGATGGCGGCTTCGAGAGCGGTGATGTGCTCGCGGAGAACCTGTACCGGGAGGGCTACCGAGGAACTCATATCGTTACCGTTCGATGCGGTTGGGCCGTGTTGGGCGTGCGTCCGCAGGGTGAAGGAAAGGTATCATGAGCTTGACGGCAATGCCTTGTTCTTCCAGTGAGTTGACGCCCTCTGCCCCTAACGCTGCGGCCAGCCCGGCCGTGCACGGGGAGGCTGTGCGGCTTCGCACCGCGACGGAGGCCGATGCCCCAGCGCTTGCTCTGGTCGGTGCGGCAACGTTTTTGGAAGCGTTTACCTGGATGCTGCCCGGGGCGGACATCGTGGCCCACTGCGCCAAGCACCACACGGCTGAGGCATATCAGAAGTACTTCGCGCATCCGGATACCCGGATTACGCTGGCGGAGGCTGTCCCGGGCGGCGCGCCGGTGGGCTATGCCATGTTGGCAGCCCCGGAGCTGCCCACCTTTGCGGTGCGGCCAACCGATATCGAACTCAAGCGGATCTATCTTTTTTCGAGGTTCCGGTCCGGTGCGACCCCGGTGATGGAGTTTTCAGAGGAGCACCGTGAGCTGCGCCCCGTGGAAGGGCTCCGGGCGGGGCAGGCGCTGATGAACGCGGCCACGGCGGAGGCCCGGGCCATGGGGCGCACGCGTCTGCTGCTGGGCACGCACGCGGGCAATCTGCAGGCGATCGCTTTCTACCGCAGAAACGGGTTCGCCGAGGCGGGCACGCGGACCTTCCAGGTGGGCATGCAGGTGTGCTGCGACCTGATCTTTGCGAAGACACTCTAGATGCGACTGACCCGGCCAACTGGACCGCCGCGTCGGGGTGCCAGCACCACGGCCGGTCCGCGCACGCCAACCACCGAACCCGGGTTCGTGAACCCGAACCGGCAGGTCGTGGAGCGGGCTACGGGGGCACCATCCGCCGAGCGGCGCGGGCAAACCATCTATGGGCTGCGCTGCCGGGATTGCGGCCACACCTATGGCTGCAATGGGTTGGACATCAAGGAGCGGTGCTGCCCGCGGTGCCAGGGCGGGGTTGCGGGCGAGCCGCTGCAGGAGCGTCAGCCGGGGCTGTTTGACTCGGGTCCCGTTTAGCCCAGGCGCACATCGCAAGGACCACCCAGCGAAACTCGGGCGCAGGAAAAACGGGCGGCTGTGTGCCGCATCTTTTTCAGGTGAGGTGCGTCTATTCATATGGTAGACTTTGTAGCGCTGAAGACTTGCGCCTTTGAGTGCCGAAGCTCCTCTGGAATAGCACGGATTGTGGTTCAAATCCTGAGTTGATGTTCCAAGTGCCTTCCGCCTGCGCCCGCGGCCCTGACCGCACACCTTTCCTCAGCGCCCCGCATGAACCCAGGGAGAGCTGCGCCCGACATCTACCCCGCGCCGGCCTCCGAAGATGACTTTATGTACTCCCGTTCGATGGACCGGGAGGGCCAGTGAGGAGCACAGCACATCGTGGCTGAAGAGATCGATAAGTACGAAGAAGATGTAGACCGTCTGATTGAGACAGGCAAAGAGAAGGGCTATCTCACCTATGGTGAGGTCAATGACCTTTTGCCTGGCGACATCACGTCACCCGACGACCTTGACGACCTGCTGACGACGATCAACACCCAGGGCATTGACGTGCTTTCGGGTGAGGGCCGGCGTGGACGCGGGGAGCGTGGTGATCGCGAGGACCGGGACGACGAGAGCGAAGGCGGCGCGGGCGAAGACTCCGATGTGGAGCTGGATCTTTCCCCGGGCACGCTGGAAAAAACTAACGACCCCGTCCGCATGTACCTGCGCGAGATGGGCACGGTGCCCCTGCTCACCCGCGAGGGCGAGGTGGAGATCGCCAAGCGCATCGAGCGTGGGCAGCTGCGCGTGATGAAGGCCATCTCGCGGTCGCCCATTGTGATTCGCGAGATCACGGCGCTGGGCGAAGACCTGAAGCGCGGCGTGCGCAATATCAAGGAGGTCGTCACCTTCGATGAGGAGGAGCTGACCGAGGAGATTGTGCAGGCGCGCGTCAAAAAGACGGTCAAGCGCATTGACGAGCTGGTGAAGCACCAGGCGAAGGCGGCAGAGCTGCAGGCCAAGGCAGCCGACCCGCAGGGCAAGGACGCCAAGGCGAAGGCCAAGGACGAGCGCCGCTGCAAGTGGCTGATGGGCCGTGAGCAGGTGTACGTCACGCGCATTGTGCGTGAGCTGAAGTACACCAACGCCGAAAAGAAGCGCCTGCTGGACAAGGTCAACAAGACCGTGGACGGCATGCGGACGCTGGAGCGGCAGATCCGTTCGCTGGATGCGAAGTTCGAGGCCTCGCGCTCGGAAGAGTTGCGCAAGGAGTACCGCCGGCAGCAGAAAAATTGCCGCGCGGATCTCGACCGCATGGAGCACGAGATCGGCATCCCCATGGACAGCCTGCGGCGCACACAGCGCGAGATGGTGCAGGGCGACATGGACGCCGAGCGGGCGAAGCGCGAGCTGATTGAAGCGAACCTTCGGCTTGTGGTCTCGATCGCCAAGAAGTACACGAACCGTGGCCTGCAATTCCTGGACCTGATCCAGGAGGGCAACATCGGCCTGATGAAGGCCGTCGACAAGTTCGAGTACCGGCGTGGTTACAAGTTCTCGACCTACGCAACGTGGTGGATCCGTCAGGCCATCACCCGCGCGATTGCGGACCAGGCACGTACGATCCGCATCCCGGTGCACATGATCGAGACGATCAACAAGCTCATCCGGACCAGCCGCCAGCTGGTGCAGGAGCTTGGGCGTGAAGCCTCGTCCGAGGAAATAGCCCGGCGCATGGACATCCCTGTCGCAAAGGTCCGCAAGGTCCTGAAGATTGCGCAGGAGCCTATCTCGCTCGAGACGCCGATCGGTGAAGAGGAAGATTCGCACCTCGGCGACTTCATCGAAGACCGTATGGCGGTTTCGCCGTCCGATGCGGTGATCTCGGTGAACCTGAAGGAGTACACGTCGCAGGTACTGCGCACGTTGACGCCACGGGAAGAGCGCGTGATCAAGATGCGGTTCGGTCTTGAGGATGGCTCCGAGCACACGCTTGAGGAAGTCGGCCAGAGCTTCCAGGTGACGCGCGAGCGCATTCGGCAGATCGAGGCCAAGGCGCTGCGCAAGCTGCGTCACCCAAGCCGCAGCCGCAAGCTGAAGGCGTTTGTGGATGGTGTGAAGGAGCTGTAAGCGCTCGAACGCATGTGGGACCACGGAAGGAGCAGACAGAGATGTCTGCTCCTTTTTACTTTGTGGGCGGCGGTTCACAGCTGACGCCATCGGATGCTGCTGGGCGGTTCCCGTGGGGCTGCAGCTGCGGGCCTGCATTGGTCTGATTGTCGTATGATTGCGTTCGGTCGGCGTGTGGCCCGCGGGAGGTTGATGAAGGATCTAGACTTCGCATTCGGCAAGGGTGGACTGCCGGTTTCTTTGCCGGACGGGTATGACTACATGCCCGTCGAAAGCCGGACGGCGCAGCCCCTCGAGGATGAGCTTGCCGCAATCGAGGCGGCGCTGAATCAGCCCATTGGATCGGTCCCGCTGCGTGCGTTGGCGGCGGGCAAAGCCACCGCGGCAATCTCGGTGTGTGACATCACGCGTCCCGTCCCGAACTGGCTAACACTGCCCCCCATCCTGCAACGGCTCCACGAAGGCGGCATTCCGGTGGAGGGCATCACGATCCTGATCGCCACCGGCTTGCACCGGCCGGCCACGGACGCGGAGATCCAGGCCATTGTCGGCCCGGAGATCGCAGCGAGGTACCGCGTGGAGAACCACTACGCGAAGGAGCTTGCGCATCATCGCTGGCTGGGCTCCACGGCGCGCGAAACGCCGGTCTACATCGACGAGCGTTTTATGCAGGCGGATCTGCACATCACGCTGGGCTTTATCGAGCAGCACTTGATGCTGGGGTTTTCCGGCGGACGCAAGCTGATCGCGCCAGGTCTGGCCGCACAGGAAACAATCAAGGTGATCCACTCGCCCCGGTTTATGCGCGAGCCGATGGCGACCGAGGGGCACACGACGGACAATCCACTGCATGCGGAGTTGCTGGAGATCGCCGCCATGGCTCGGCATGATTTCCTGCTCGACGTCACCCTGACCCCGGCAAGGAAAATCTCCGGCGTTTTCGCGGGTGAGCCCGTGGCCGCGCATGCCGCGGGGGTGGAGTTCCTGAAGGCGACCTCACTCGAACGCCTGCGTGCCAAGGCGGATGTGGTCATCACAAGTGCGGCGGGCCACCCGCTGGATTTGACGTTCTACCAGACGATCAAGGGCATAACGGCGGCGCAGCATATCGCCAAACCGGGCGGGCGGATCCTGGTGCTGGGCGAGTGCGCCGAAGGCATCGGATCGCACGAGTTTGCGCGCAAGCTGGAGGCCTACCCCGGGCACCAGCAATACCTCGATGAGATTGGCCACGCTGCGGTGGAAGTAGACCAGTGGCAACTGGAAAAGCTCGCGCTAGTGGGGCTTACGCATGAGGTCTCGTTCTACACGCCAGGTGTGACCAAGCAGCAGATCGGCGCGCTTGCGGAAACCTACTTCGCCGACCTTCCGGCTGCCCTGCATCATGTGCTCAGGGGCTTGCCACCAAAGGCCATCGTTGCGCTGGTTCCGGAAGGTCCGTATGTGTATGCGCGCCTCGGTGATGAGGCGTAAGTCTCCTTAGCTGGCGGCCGTGCGCTCGTGCAGCAACTGCTCAGCCGAGACGTTGCGCATGGAGGCATCCAGCAGCTCGACCATGTGGAAGGTTGGCATAGCGTGCAGGCCCTGGCGGTGCAGCCCGCTCGTAATTTGCAGCAGGCATCCCGGGTTGGCAGAGACGACCGCACTGGCCCTGGTTGCAAGGATGTTGTTCACCTTGCGATCGCCCAGTTCATTGGCGAGCTGAGGCTGAAGCAGGTTGTAAACGCCGGCTGACCCGCAGCAAAGACTGGCTTCTTCCACTTCAGCGACCTCCAAACCGGGGATGGTGGCCAGCAGCGCGCGGGGCTCTTCAAAGACGTTCTGGGCGTGACGCAGGTGGCACGCGTCATGGTACGCAACGCGCATCGGCAACGGATGGCGTACGGCCTGGCTTGGCATGCCGGCAAGGATCTCCGCGATATCTTTGCACTTCGCGCTGAATGCAGCAGCACGCCCGGCCCAGTCAGGATCTTCGCGCAGCAGGTGGCCATACTCCTTCATGGTCGACCCGCACCCCGCTGCGTTGATGGCGATCGTGTCGACATCAGCTTTCTCGAAGGTAGCGATGATTTTGCGGGCCATGGCGGCTGCATCGGCGTCCAGGCCGGAGTGCAGCATCAACGCGCCACAGCAGGTCTGGTGCGTCGGCGTGATCACGTCGCAACCTTCGGCGACAAGCACGCGAACGGTAGCCGCATTGACGTTGCCGAAGAAAACGCCCTGGACGCAGCCCGTCAGCATGCCGACGCGGCGACGCGGTGCGGGTGCCGAGACGCGTTCCGGAAGGGCGGCAGATGCGCGCCAGGTCACCTGCGGCAGCAGGGCCTCCATGGCGGCGAGACGTTTGGGCAAAAGCTCCAGCAGGCCGGAAGCACGCACCAGCTTCTGCAACCCGGAGCGCTGGTACAGGAAGATGGGCAAGGCCAGCAGGCGCAGACGCGCGGGGTGCGGGAAAACGGCGAAGAGCATCCGACGGAACAGTCTGTCGCCAAGGGTCCGCGGGACGTTGCGCTCCACCTGGGCGCGCGTATCTTCAATCAGTTTGTTGTATTGCACGCCGGAAGGGCATGCGGTCATGCAGGCCATACACCCGAGGCAACGGTCCATGTGCGTTTGGAAGGTCGTGTCCAGCGGAGCCTGCGCGCGGCTGACCTTGTCGATCATGTAGATCCGGCCGCGAGGCGAGTCCATCTCCTGCCCCCAGGCGACGTAGGTGGGGCACGCGGGCAGGCAAAAGCCGCAGTGAACACAATCTTCCAGGAGAGCCGGTTCGGGCGGATGCTGCGTGTCGAAGTTGGACGGTGAGGCAGCCACTGTTTCAGGCATCAGATCGCTCCGAGAAACCTTTTGGGGTTCAGGATGTTGTTGGGGTCGAAGTGATGCTTGACCGAGCGCATCAGCGGCAGGGATGCCGGCAACCGTCCCCAGCGCTCCAGCGTGAGCTCGGCGGGGATATGGAGCAGCACCAGAGAGCCTCCAGCCGATTCGACCTGGGCACGAAGATCCATGAGCGTGCCCGCGGCCCCAGGCGAAACGCGCCCCGTGACGATGCCGGTGGCTTGAGCCACGGCTGCGCCCCCGATCTCCACGATGCGTTGCAGTACTTCCGCGACCTGTGTGGGCAACACGGACACCTTGAAGAGAAGGGCTTGCGCGGATATAGCAAACAGCTCTTCGCGGGCCGTCCAGGGCGAGGCATCAGCCTCTGCAAAGGCGGCGCCCACGCTGTCTGCCATGGAAGCCAGGATGCTGGCTTGCGCTGCGAGCACATCCGCGGAGGCGGCCAGGCGGATGTCGAGCGCAAACTGACCCGCGCTGCTGCGAAGCTGCATGGACTGCGTGCTGAGCGTGGAGTCCAGCACCTTCAGCATCATGTCCCCGAGCGGCTGTATGGAGGGCGCGCCGACGGTATAGCTGGCCGTGTAGCGAGCCGTGGAATGCAGCCGAAACGTGACCTCCGTGATGCATGCGAGCGTGCCGTACGACCCGCACAGCAGCTTGGGGAGATCGTAGCCGGCGACGTTCTTCACGACCTTGCCGCCGCTGCGGGCGATGGTTCCGTCGGCCAGCACAACGGACATGCCGATCAGCAGATCCCGCAGCCCGCCATAGCGCAATCGTAGAGCGCCGGAGTCATTCGCAGCGACGATGCCGCCCACCGTTGACTGGCCGGGCCACAGCGGATCCAGGGCAACGAATTGGCTATGCTGGCCCAGTGTCGCCTGCATGGACGCCCACGTGCAGCCTGCCTGCACGGTGCAGGTCATGTCCTGCCAGGAGTGCTCCAGCACAGCGGAAAGACGCGTGGTGCGCAGGCGAAGCGCGGCAGGCGACTCGTTCAGCCACGACTGCTTTGTGCCGGCGCCTTCGATGGTGACAGGCAGCTGCTGTTGGTCGCAGAAACGTAAAATAGCCGAGGCTTGTTCTGCGCTTTCAGGTGCAACGCTGAGGCCGGCATCGTCGCGCAGAACGAACGGCGCGCCACAGACATCGGCAGCATAGTCATAAAACGCGATCTGTTCGCTGAGGCTACTGTTCATCCAGGCTTTCGTCTTTAAGGCGCGAGTTGCGGCGCGCGATCAGAAGTATTCGGCAACACCGGCAGTCTCCAGGGGGTGCGGCTTGTAGGGTCCCTTGGGTTCGCCGCAGAGTCGCGGACGAGGGAAGAGCTTGTCGGGGTTGGCAAGGTTCTGTGGATCGAAGGCGTGACGCACGCGCTGCATTGTTGCCAGGTCCGGCTCAGCGTACATGTAGCCCATGGACTGCTGCTTTTCGCGACCGACACCGTGTTCCCCGGTGATGGAGCCACCGAGATCGACGCAGAGCTCAAGAATGCGGATCGACAGATCGGTGGCAACTTCCTCCTGCCCAGGGATCGACGCGTCGTACAGGACGATCGGATGGAGATTGCCATCGCCGGCATGGAAGACGTTGGTGACGCGCAGACCACTCGCCTCCGCCATGCGGCCGATGGCGTCAAGCACCTCCGGCAGCCGTGTGCGCGGGATAACGCCATCCTGCACGATGTAGTTGGGCGCGAGCCGGCCAGCAGCCGCAAAGGCGGCCTTGCGACCCTTCCACACCAGCAGGCGTTCGCGTTCTGATTGCGCCAGGCGGTCTTCCCACGCGCCGTTGGCTTTGCAGAGCCTGCGCACCAGCTCCATCTGCAGATCCACCTCTGCACCCGGACCGTCCAGCTCAATCAGCAGAAGGGCTTCGCACTGCGGGTAGTTGGGATGCACTGCAGCTTCGGCGGAGATGACGGAGAGGCGGTCCATAATCTCCATTGCGGCGGGAAGCACGCCGGCGGCGATGATGTCGGAGACGGTCTGGCCGGCACCGGTGATGCTATCGAAGGCGGCGAGCAGAACCTGCACGGTCTCAGGCCGCTTCACGATGCGCAAGGTGATCGAGGTAGCGACGCCCAGTGTTCCTTCGGAGCCGACGAAGACACCGGTGAGGTCGTACCCTGGTGCATCCAGCGTGCTTGACCCGAGCTGCACGAGATCTCCTGTGGGCGTGACGATCTCCAGCCCAAGCACATAGGTGGTCGTGAAGCCGTACTTCAGGCAATGGGCGCCACCGGCGTTCTCGGCCACATTGCCGCCGATGGTGCACACGCTCTGCGACGAAGGGTCAGGCGCGTAGAAGCATCCAAACGGAGCCACGCGTGCCGTGAGATGGCTGTTGATGACGCCCGGCTGCACGGTCATGCGGCGATTGGGGATGTCGACATCAAGGATCTGCGTCATGCGCGCGAAGCTGATCACAATACCGCCGGCCGCCGGCAGCGCTCCGCCGGAAAGCCCCGTGCCGGCACCCCGCGCCACAAACGGGATGCCATGCGTGGCACACAGGCGAACGACGGCTTGCACCTGCGACGTACAGCGCGGCAACACCACCGCACATGGAAGGGTGCGCATGGCCGTTAAACCGTCGCACTCATAGGTTTGCAGCTGGCTGCGCTCTGCAATCACGCCATCGTTGCCCAGGGCAGCGCGCAGGGCCAGCAGCACGCCTTCGGGCAACGTGGCGGCGATGGTCAGTAGCGGATCGGCAACTGCGGTCATACGGTCTCCATGCAGCAACCCGGTGAGCTCAGGCTAGGCAGCGTAGGTTTCTGTTGCCACAACGCGGTCATAGGCGGGCAAGGTAAGAAAGTCACCAAACCGCGAGGAGCGAATCAGGTCGCGGATCAGCCCGGCGGCTTCTTCGTAGGCTTTGTATCGCGTTGGGTCGACGGCTTGCCTTGCCTTGTCGAGCTCCCCATCGATGTAGGTGTCACACAACTCGGTCGTCACCACGCGTCCATCGTCAAGCCTGGCACCGTGGTGGACCCACTGCCACAACTGCGCACGGCTGATCTCTGCGGTAGCGGCGTCTTCCATCAGGTTGAACAACGGCACACACCCAATGCCACGCAGCCACGCTTCCAGGTAGCCCAGCCCCACCGCGATATTTTGCTTCAGGCCTGCTTCAGTGATGGTGCCGGAAGGCACTTCCAGCAGGTCCGCCGCGGTGGGATTGTAATCCGGCAGTTGCTTGTCAATTTGATTAGGCTGCGGCATCAGCCGGTTGAACACCTCAAGCGCCACAGGCACCAACGCGGGATGCGCCACCCATGTCCCATCATGACCGTCAGACGCTTCGCGTTCCTTGTCGGCGCGAACCCCGGCGATGGCCTTTTCATTCGCTTCAGGGTCGTTCTTGATCGGGATCAACGCGCTCATGCCGCCCATGGCGCTGACCTGGCGCTTATGGCAGGTCTTGATGCAGAGCTTGGAGTAGCTGCGCATGAAGTGCGTTGTCATCGTGATCTGCGAGCGGTCCGGCAGGATAATCGAGGTATCCGCTGCAAGCTTCTTGATGAAGGAGAATATGTAATCCCAGCGCCCGCAGTTCAGGCCAGCGGAGTGATCGCGGAGCTCATAAAGAATCTCGTCCATCTCAAACGTGGCAAGAATCGTCTCGATCAAAACGGTCGCTTTAATCAATCCCGGGGCGATGCCCAGACGAGCCTCCGCTTCCACGAACACATCATTCCACAACCGCGCCTCAAGATGGCTTTCCATCTTGGGCAGGTAAAAATACGGGCCAGAGCCACGAGACAGGAGCTCTTTGGCGTTGTGGAAGAAGTACAGGGCAAAGTCAAAGAGCGAGCCGCTCATGGGTTCGCCGTCAACGAATACATGGCGCTCCTCGAGATGCCATCCGCGCGCGCGAACAAAAAGAATCGCCGGTTTGTCCGCCAGCTTGTAGTTTTTTCCTGTGCCAGGGTCGGAAAAGGTGATGGTTCGGCGCACCGCGTCCCGGAGGTTGATCTGGCCTTCGATCACGTTGCCCCAGGTTGGCGTGGTGGAGTCTTCAAAGTCCGCCATAAAGACCTTGGCTCCGGAGTTCAGAGCGTTGATGACCATCTTGCGCTCCACCGGACCGGTGATCTCCACGCGGCGGTCGAGCAGGTCAGCAGGCAGGGGAGCCACGGTCCAGTCCGCATCGCGAATTGCCTTTGTTTCCGGAAGAAAATCGGGTCGCTCGCCTGCATCCAGGCGTGCCTGGCGCTGCACGCGCAGGGCCAGCAGCTCCTTGCGCCGCGCATTGAACTTGCGCTGGAGGTTCATGGCAAAGTCGACCGCTTCCGGCGTGAGAATCTCGGCGTAACGCTCGCCGACGGGGGCGCGAAACTCAACTTCTGGACCAAACTGGCTCATACAAATTCTCCTCAGTGCTTCCCTGATGCTCGATCGGCGTTTCTTGCCGAACGCCTACATGACTACGGTAGGCCTTTCGCGCGCGTCACACAAAGTCGACCGCCACAACTTCATGCAGCGCGATGGAGGGTACCTCCAGCTGCAGAAAGCTACCGTCTAGGGTGTGCGCCGGATTGGTCCCCGCAACCAGCAGCCGCACCTGCTTCACTCGCCGGCCTGCCGGGATCTGCATGCGCACCTTTTGGCTCGTAATCGGGATGATTTCACGCACAGGCCCCTTCAACATCATCGGGTTGGTCAGGTTCACCAGGTGCGCCGTCATAGAGTTCTTCTGCGTCCAGATCGAGACATCCAGAACGCCCTTTCCCGTCACTTGCAATGGTGCGGGTTCATTGGTGGCCCAGATCACGGCGTTGCGCAGCAGCCGCGCGTGATCGAAATCCAGGACCTCCCAGAACGTTCTGTCCAGGTCCCCAGGGAAGTACACCACGCGCCCCTTGCCGACCTGCCGCACCACGGCCCCGATCTCCCCCTTGGCTGCGTTTTTCCGCGGGAAGACCTCCTCCATGGGCAGGTCCGGATAGGTGGGCACCACCTGCAGGGGATACGTGCCCGGCCCTGCCGGCGTGACCTTCACCTGGTTTACCGCGTTGATGATGCGATGAGCATCTTCCAGGTCGCGCAGGAGTGGATGGTAGGTTCCCGTCGCCTCGTCCTTGTTGAGGTTGAGATAGGAGTTCAGCATCGGCCCTTCCACCTGGCCGGCATAGTTGACGCCGAATAGCGACGCCAACCCGAAGTCAGGCCGGCGAACGCCCCACTCGTCATACAGCGATGTTTCAAACGTGGCGACGAGATTGCCACCATTCTCCACGAAGCTCTGCAGCTGTTGACATTGTGCGGTGGACAGGGCGGCGATGTTGGGAAGGATCAACGTGCGGAACTGCTGGACATGTTCGCGGTCCAGCAGATGGTCATGCACCATCTCGAACGGAATGCGTGCTTCGATCAGCGCCTCATAAAAGCCAAGGCTTGGGTCCTCGACTTTGGACCGTGCATCGTCGCCGCCGTAGTACATGGCCGTCTGCTGCGAATACACCATGCCCACACGCGCCAGCGGACGATCGTTGCGCAGGTAAGCATCGTTGGCGGCGTGCCACTGGTACAACTCCTCCACCACCGGCATCCAGCGCGCATCGATCACCTTGCAGTCGAACTTGGTAAACCATGGCCGCAAATCGTGGGCCATGCCGTCCACCACCCACAAGCGAATCTCGTCATCGCTTTGCACGGAATCTTTCCAGCGGTACTTGTCTTCCAATCCCATGCTGAAGATGCCGACGATGGCCTTGCGGCCCAGCGTCGCGCGGTATTCTTTGCCGTTCTTGCCGTTGGCCCAGGGCGCCATCACGCCGGACCTGCCCTGCCGGTCCGCAAACAGCGTAGGCGCAAGCGCACCCACGGTCTTCATGTCGAGTTCACTCAAGGCACCGCCGCCCGCATTGGCGATGTAGCTCGCGTTCGGGTTGATGGCCTGGATCTTGCCGTTCCAAAGGCGCCAAAGCTCGAACAATCGCCCCTGGTGCCATACCGTGTACTGCTTGCGCGCGGGGTCCTGCGGGTCGTGTGTACGCGGCAGATCCAGACCGCTGAAGGCGTGGAAGTTGGCCTGGCAATGCTGGCAGTAGCACATGCCCGAACCCGCCCAGCGATTGGTAAAGATCCCGTCGGCCATGTACCGCGTCATGATCTCTTCATGCACCGCCGTCATGAACTCAAAGTTGTACGGACCCAACGCGCAGGTGATCCAGAAGTCGGGATCCGAGGGGTGCCGGCGCATCTTGCCGTTCTCGTCGACGGCAATCCAATCGGGATGAGCGTCCACCACGTCTTTGTGACACGCATGCGCATCTGTGCGCGCCACCACGGTCATGCCGAGCCCGCGGCAACTCTTCGCCAGATCGCCAAAAGTGTCCATGGACCCGAGCCACTTGCTGCGGTACTGCAGCGGAATCTGCGTGGGATAAAAGGCGACGGACCCGCCCGCGTTCAGGCACACTGCATCAATGTGCAGGCGCTTGAAGTAGTCAAGCCAGAACTGCGGATCATAGTTGCCGGGGTCGTCCTCCGCAAAGCCGATCTGCGCCCAACGCATCGGCTTGTCGTACCAGCCCTGTTGTCCGTCGGCGGAGGTTGTGGCCGTGTGTTGGGTGTTGCTTGCCGGTGTGTGCTCGGGGGCCTGCGCCCAGCCGCTGACCTCAGGGCCAAACAGGGCAGCAGCCGCGGCCGCTGTATAGCTTAGAAACGTTCGACGGGTGGCCGGGTTCCGCATTGAAGCCTTTCATCAGAGAAACGTAGTGGGGCAGTGCCAGGAGCGCCCTTCAGCGCAGCGCAATCACCGCTGCATCGCGAGCAGGAACGGTAACAGAAAGAGCCTGCCCGCTGACCTGGATCGGCAGGTGCCCCCAAAGGTCTTCGGCGGCGCTGAAACGCCCAAGGTCCCGGCTCAAGGTGACACGCACAGACCGCGGTGTGAGCGTCGGATTGGTGATCCATAGGTAGTTGCCGCCCTCGCCCTGGTGCATCCGTGTCTGCACTTCATTGTCTGTGGCGACGGTTCGCGGCGTGATGCCTGCCATGTTCAGAAAGCCCGCGAACAATGTACGGGTTTCAGGCGTGCGATGCAGAAAGTAGCCACCTCCAGGAAACGAACCCATCAGCAGCGTGTTTCCACTGCCCACCTTGCGCGAAACTGCAGCCACTGCCCCGTTTCCGTAGTGGCCCGCTGCCTTGCCGCTCGTCACCTCGTATTGCTGGAAGAAGTAGCGGCCAAAGATGTTCGAGCCATTCACTTCCATTCGTAAATCGTCGTGAATGTCCGCGAGAAACTCGACGTAGCTTTCGCGTGCGCCGAAGAGCTCGTCGAGCCCATAGTTCGGCTGCACCTCGCCTACATGCCCATGTTCGCCAAAATATGCCGGTAAGCCTTCCGAGATCAGCGTTCCGCCACCGGCCACAAAGGCCTTCAGCTTGGCCACTGTCTGCGGCGTCATCATGACGGGGTAAGCCAGATAAATCAGCTTGTATTCCGTGATGTCGTCAAGGGCCACAAAGTCAGGCTGAATATTCTGATCGAAGAAGGCCTGGTATGCGCCCCGCATCGACTCGGCATAAAAAGACGTGGAGCCTTGTTGAACGTAGTTGAACATCTCTGCTTCCGGCACAAAGACCAGGCCAACATCGCCGCGCACCGGACGTGACTTCCAGATCTCCGGATGCGCATTGGCCCAACGCAGTGTCTTCGCGGCCATCTCCGCTCGCGGTGTCACGGAGCCATCCATGCCGAACGGACCGAAGGCCCCGAACAAAGGTCCATCCAGCAGTGGACGCCAACGGCAATACAGCAATCCGCGCGCGCCGCCGGCGAAGGAGATCATGTTCCAGATGCGGATGTCTTCCGGTTCAGTGACACGACCGTCTTCGCGAGGCTTGCCGATCAACTGCGGCTGCATCCACAACGGTCCACCTTGTGCTTCCGCATGCCAGAAGGGCTTGCCACGTGCGCCAGCCCGCGTAAGGTCGAAGGACTGCCACTGTCGCCATGGCTCCGTGCCGTGCCGGCTCTGCACCCAGGTCAGGCCGTAGATGTCGACGCGCTTGGCGGCCATCCACTCGTTGTGTGTCGCTGACGGATAACTCTCCAGCGTGCCTGCGACGCCATGACACGTGACCAGGTGTTTCGGGTCGAGCTTGCGATACAGCGCAATGCGCCAATCGAAAAGCTCATAGGCCTTGTCTACCCGGTGCTGCAGAAAATCCAAGCTTTCGGGGTAGCCGCTGAAGTCGCGTGGCGGTTCTACGTCATCCCACTCCGCATAGCTGGGCCTGTGCCACACCTTGCCCACTGCATCCAGTGAACCGTATTTCGCTTTGAGCCACTCCTGCAGCTTGCGCTGGCTGCCTTCGCAGAAGCAGTTCATCTTGCCGGGGTGACCGCCGTCATAGGTGGTCTCGTTCCACAGGTCATAACCCAGCAGCGCGGGGTGGCCACGATAGTGCTCAATCAACTTGGTATGAAAGTTCTCTGCAAGGGCCTTCACTTCGGGGTTGTCGAGGCACAGCCCCGGAAAGCCACCCGTTCCGCTGGACGCCGACACCGTGCTGTGTGTGATGGAGTCATCGCTTGCCTTGTAATGAGCCTCCGGAAACTTGCGAAGCGCCCACTCCGGGGCCGCTGTATCGAGCGATGCGATGATGACCTTGATGCCGTTCTGCGCGGCAAGGTCCATCATTGTGTCGTAGTCGCTCCAGTCCCACTTGCCCGGCGCAACCTCCAGCACCGACCACATGAACCAGTGCCGAAACGTGTTCATCCCGACCTGGTGCGCCGTCTGATGATCTCGTGCCCACTCCGCCATGGGCGGATTGGACTTGCGGAAGTACACGCCACCTGCAGGAAACACCGAGCCCATGTTGACGTCCGTCGCTGGCATGATTACCGTGCCGACTGCCTTGGGCTCCTGCGCCAACACAGCGCCAAGCATGGGCTTCATCGGAGCAAGAGCCGTCGAAGCAGAAAGCATCACTGACGTGACAAGGAAGTCTCTGCGCGAAACATCATGGCGATCATTCATCGTGACTCCGAAACGATGGCGCTGGTGCGTGAAGCCGTCAATGCCAATGCATTGAAGGGAAGCGCTAGTAGTACACCTTGAGCGAAAACTGCACCTGGCGCCCTGTGGCTGTGCCGTTGGAAAGCTTGCCGAAGTTTGCGTTGCTGGCGTTGCAGGCTGCTCCGGGAGTTCCCGTGCAGGTCAGGGTCGGATCGTTGGCGCTCGGCAACAGGAACGACGGCGTGTTGGTCGTATCGAAGAACTCCGCACGTAACTCTGCATAGGAACGTTCCGAGTAGTGGAAGTCCTTAAAGATCGACGAATCAAGATTCTTCAGTCCGGGACCTGTGGTCGGGAAGTGGCCGCAGTTGCCGAACAGCTCCACGTTCTGGCCCTTCGCCCCCACCTGCACCCCTGGCACACGGAAAGCTGCGGGGTTGAAGTACCCGTTGGGGCCGGCGTTAGGCAGCTTCTTTGGCACGCCAGGAACGCAATCAGCCACGTTGTAGGTGTTGAACACCGGTGGCAGCAGGCTTGTGCGGATGTCCGAGGGGAAGCCTGTGTGCACTGTGCCGATGCCGTTGATGATCCAGCCGCCGACGAACTGATCCAGCACCCCGCCATGACTCAGAAACGCGCGATCCTTGCCGAACGGCAATTCGTAGCTGACGCTTGCGGTGAAGTTGTGCTTCAGGTTGATGGGTGCGAGGCCGTTCTCGCGTTGCGGCTCATAGGTGCTGATAGCGATTGCCGTTCCGCCGTTCTGCGAGAACGCATTGGGTCCGCTGCCGCCGGTCTCCAGGTTCTTCTGGAAAGAGTAGTTCGTCAGCACGTTCAGCCCATGCGAAGGCCGCATCTCGAACTTCACGTTAGCCGCGTTGTAGTCCGAAGTTGCCGTCGAAAACACGGCGAGCACCTGACCGTTGATGTACGGGAACGGCCGGTGTGCCTGGTCATTCAAACCGGCCAGCGCTTGTGAGAACGGCACCTGGTTTTGGTCCTCAAATAACGTGGCTAGGCTCGACCCCGTGGCGCCGCTGTAGGAGGTTTCCAGCACGATCTTGTTGGTGAGCTGATATTCGAGATCAAGGTTGTACTGCATCAGCTTTGGGTTTCGCGCGTTGGTGAACGACTGCGTGCGGAAGGATGTGCTCAGCGGATGCGTTGCCGAAAAGCCGCTAAGGTTCGTGCTGACCGGTAGCGCTACGATCGGCGTGTTGATCGTGAAGGGCGGCGTCACCGTAGTCGCAGCCGACACATTCGGCAGCGACACGAGGGGAATGTTGGGCGGATTCGCGGAAAACTGCGTAATCTGCTGGTTCTGATCACGCAGCCCGTAGAAGATGCCGTAGCCCGTGCGTAGAACAAACTTCTGTGAGATCTGGTACGCCAATCCGAAGCGTGGCCCTAGGTTGTTGTGGTCACCCTGCACCATGGCGCACGTGTACCCGCCCGTGCAGGGAATCACATACTGACCGGTGTTGATGTTGAACAGGCTGCCAAGGCCGCGAGAGTCGATCGGCTGCGTGTACAGCTCATAACGCACACCGATGTTCAGAGTCATTTTGGGCGTGACCTTCCAATCGTCCTGCGCGAACCCACCTACGTAGCTATCGCGCTGTCGTCCCCAGGCCAGCATGGGCGCGGCAAGAATGCTCGTCTCATCGCCCAGAAGGAAGTCCGCGAAGGGCAGGCCTGACCCGGGCGAGTCGGTGCTCGATGTGAACGTTGCACCGTAATAGCTTTGCGAAAACACTGGCGAACCACGCAGCGTGTTGAGCCGCGCATTGCGCAGATCCACGCCAAACTTGAACGCGTGTACGCCCCGCGTCCAGTTGATGTTGTCGCCGAGCTGTCCACGCGTTTCGATGTTGTTGTTCAGGTCGCCGCCACCGATGGTGGTGAACTCCTGCGTTCCGTTCTGCACGCCGGAGTAGTTGAAGTTAATTGTGCCGAAGCCCAGAACGGGCCCAGGAAACAAGGCAAAGTTGTTCTGGGTCGCAAACGGCACACCGGCCTGGCCTGTACCGGAGAGACTGCCGTTGTGGCGCACCAGCCCGAAGCGCAATTCATTCACCAGCGCGGGCGTAAAGATGTGTACGTCGGTAAGCGCCAGCTGCATGGAATTGTTGACTGACGGAGAGCCGCCACCAAGAAAGCCGGGGAAGGCCCCAACGGCAGGCTGGTTCGTGTTGCTCTTCGAGAAGCTGCCGTACAGCGTGTTCTTGGACGAGATGGTGTAGTCGACACGGATGTCGCCCTGGTCTGTGTTGGTGAACTGCGGCGCCTGGTAAACAAAGTTACGTGACACATCCCCCGGGTTGCCGAAGTTCGGATTGGGGATGAGACCCACAATTGCAAGCGCCGTCTTGTTCAGCTGCGCCATGGGAATCTTGTTCTGGTAAAACTGCGTGGCCACCACCTGGCCGTTGGGCAGGGCATGGCGTGTCGTTGGGTCGAAGATCTTGACGGAGCTGCTGGAAAAGTCGCCCGTGCGAAAGGCCAGTGGCGGCAGGTTGGCGATGCTGCTGGCGGCGCGCGTCGTCTGCCGTGTGCCCTGGTAATCGATGAAGAAAAACAACCGCTTCTTCAGGACGGGCCCACCCAGGGTGGCGCCAAACTGGTTCTGGTGAAACGGAGCACGGGGCAGGCCGGCCAGCTTGGTGATGTAGTTGTTTGCGTCGAAGTCGTTGTTGCGCAGAAATTCAAAAAACACCCCGTGAAAAGCGTTGGTACCGCTCTTCAGCGTGGTGTTCACCACTGAACCTGCAGCATGCCCGAATTGTGCGGGGAAGTTGTTGGTTTCTACCTTGAACTCCTGCACCGCATCGACGGACGGCACGATCGCAATGCCCGTGCGGCCGATGTTGCCGGCGTTCGTTACGGTGTTGTTGTCCACTCCATCCAGCGAAACGTCGACCGCGGTAAACCGTCCACCGCCGGCGACGAAGGGCAGATTCGATTGCACCCCGAAGAGCTGCGTCGTATTGCCCACCAGAAGACCAAGCGTGTACGGATTGCGGCCGTTCAACGGCATGTTGAGGATTTGTTTCTCTTCCACCACCTGGCCCAGCGAAGACGTCGCTGAATCCACCAGCGGTTCGGCGGCTTCCACTTCAATGGACTGCCCTACGTTGCCGAGCTGCATGGAAATGTGCAGATTCACGGTTTGGTCAACGAGCAGCGTGACGCCGCTGAGCGTCTTGTCTGCAAAACCAGGCAGGCTGACGGTGATCGAATACTCTCCGGGCGGCAGCACTGGGGCACTGAAGTCGCCATCGCTGTTGGTCTGTGTCACGCGAACAGCACCGGTCGAAACGGCTACCACTTTCACAGTGGAGTTCGGCAGGATCGCACCGGACGCATCTTCAACGCGACCAACGATGGTTCCCGTGGACGTTTGCGCCAGAGCCGCGTTGACCCCGAAGCCAAGGAACAGCAGAAGCATCAAGTGCAGAACACGAAACTTCATCGCCGGTCATTCCCTTTGTGCCTGCCGACCTTAGAGCAACGTGGTGAGCAGGCGTGCAATTCGGATGAATTGGTCTGACCTCTCGATCAGCAGCGACGACACTAATCTCATGTTTGTTTCTGTGTCAAGAAGAAGTATTGCGCCGTGCAGAAAGAATTTCTGCGCAATCTGATTCATCGTGCAAGGGCGCTGGGGGACGCGCGAGCAGCACGGGCGCTACGCGATGGTCTTACCACTCGGGAACTGTGTTTGGGGCGCCTGTTTGCGGAGGAGCTAGCGGCGCTTTGCGAGCAACAGGCGCAGATCGCGGACATTGTTGCCGGTCGGGCCTGTCACGATCACGGCCCCTGCATCTCGCAAAAACGTGTAGGAATCAAACCGCGCAAGGGCCTGCTCAGCGCCATGCCGGTCTGCATTCGCGGTAATTGGCCCAACAACAGCTCCCGCCGCCGGACTGTTGCCGTCCACGCCATCAGAGCCTGCGGACAGAATTTCAATCTGCTCCGCTGGATCGATTTGCAGCGCGCCATACAGCGCAAAGTGCAGATTGCGTCCGCCTATGCCGTGCGGGCTTGGTCCGTTTTCATCGTCAGCGGCTTCGTGAGGCAGTCGCACCGTGACTTCGCCGGCCGAGACGATGCAGACGCGTTCGTGTTCCACAGAGCTTGTGCGCACACGGGTAAGCAGGTAGTCAGCGGCCGCACGCGCCTCCCAGTCGTCGCAACTGTTGTCTACCACTGTGGTAAACCCGTGCGCTTCGGCGCTGCGCCTCGCTGCTTCGGCGAGATCGTTCGAGGACAGCAGGGAGTAAATCCGTGTTTCCAGCGCACCGGGTTTTGGGGTCTCAGCCAGGGTGGGCGAGGTGAAGAATCGCTGCACCGCCGGTGAGAAGCGCGACAGCAGATGGTGCTTGGCCAGGATGCCACGGCACTCCTCCACCGTGGACGGATCGGGCAAGGTCGGAGAAGATCCAAGCGCGTCCAGCCTGCCGACCGGGACGTCGGAGACAGCCAGTGTGAGGCAGGGGATCGCGCCGGCAGCCTGCGCCAAACGACCACCTTTCACTGCAGAGAAGTGCTTGCGTACGCAATTAATTTCAGCAATGGAAGCGCCACTGTGTACCAGCGCGCGGTGAAAGCTGATGGTATCGGCGAGCGAGATACTGTCGTCGAGCGGAAGCTCCATCATGGCGGAGGCCCCGCCACTCAGCAGAACGAAGCAGAAGCTTTCACCAGCTCGCCCGTCGTTTGCTGCGGAGCGCAAAAGCGCCTGCGCGGCCCTTGCAGCCGCAAAGGATTCTTCGTTGGGCAGTGGATGGCCACCGGCGAAGAACGAGAAATCCCGGGGCAGTGTTGCAGGCCGTTCCGGCGCGATGAGAATGCCGCGAACCTCACGGCTGGCAAGGCTGGGTGCGTTCCGGAGAAAGGCGCCCAGCATGCTCGCGGCACCCTTGCCGACAGCGATGATCAGCACGCGCCGGATGTGGGCTAAATCGATTTCTTCTTCACCGCTTAGCTGAAAGACATCCTCCCGCCCGGGAGTGGAGACCAGCCTGGAGCTGAAGACATTTTCGATGGAGCAGGCGGCCATAGCGTCCCGGAGGATCTGCAGCGCGACCTCGCGCAAAGCCTCGGGCGGTACGGGGGAAGAGCTCCCCGGCCCTTTGGTGTCGAAAGCGGAACGGGTCTCCGGGATGCTGGTTCCGGTTGCCTGGCAGGCACGCTCTGGAGAAAATTCGGCCACAGAAGGGGGACGTTCCCGGATGGCGAGGAACGGTGTCTTCGCATGCTGTCACATGGTCATACCATCGTCAAGGCTCTTCCTTGACCTGTCCGCCACACAGGGGGCACATTTACCATCGTGAACAGCGCAAGGATGCGGTGCGCTCTCAGGTGAAACCCCATGAAGAGTCGTGAACTGGCCGGGACCAAGCAGGTTCAGGTGAGAGTAAAGCCGGTGAGCAAGATCTCGATCAGCGAAGAGATTGCACAACAGATCATGGATCTGATCTCTGAAGGTCACCTGAAGCCAGGGCAACGTTTGCCCCCGGAGCGCGACCTTTGCAAGCAGTTCGGCATCGGCCGCTCGTCCTTGCGGGAGGCCTTGCGCTGCCTGTCCATCATGGGCGTGTTGGACGCTCGCGTGGGCGAAGGCACGTCTGTGGCGGTGGATGGCGGCAAGTTCCTGGGCAAGGTTGTGGAGTGGCGGCTGATCACCGAAAAGCACGACATTGAAGACCTGCTGGAAGTCCGGATTGCGCTGGAAACTGTTGCGGCAGCCCGTGTGGCGGCGCTCGGCAGCAAAGAAGAATTGGCACGTCTGCAGGAGTTGCTGAAGAAAATGAGCGCTGCGCAGGGAGACGCGAAACGCTTTGCCGCCCTGGACCTGCAGTTTCACATCGGGATTGCGCAGATCTCAGAAAACGCACTGCTTTCTGACTTGATCTCGATGATCCGTGGGCAGCTTGTTCGCGGTGTCTCTACCGTATTGCTGCTGCCGGATGCCATCGCGCTTTCGCACCGGGAGCACGAAGCCATCTTGAAAGCGATGGAGCGGGGGAACCCCGAGGCGGCACGCAAGGCGATGCAGGCGCACCTGGAAGCAGCCCTGGCGCGGTACCGGAGCTCTTCAGAAAATCAGCTTCGGTTGCGTGAAAAGCCGACGCGGTTTGCGCACGCGCTTTCCTAGCCGGTACACCGCTCGACATGCGCGGGATAAGTGCGTGCTTTTAACGGCGAGTGAGGCAGGAACACTGCGTCGCGCTGCCGGCGATGTGCCTTGCCGCGGCGATCTCTGAAAGAGAACGAGTTTGACGATGGTATGACCATTCGCTACTATGGCCTCGCATTCAGAGCAGCGCTGCAGATTGTTGCCGAGGCACTGCTCAAAGTGCACCGGCCCGCTTCGCCTCGACTCTGATTTGCTGAACAGGCAGCACCTTTAGGAGATCAATCCTTTGATCTGGCGTCAGGTGTATGACATCCCCGGTTTCGGCCCGCACATGTCGTTTTTGCTGGCTGCCCTGCCCATCTTCACCATGCTGCTGCTGCTCGGCGCGTTTCGCCGGCCGGCGTGGATGGCCAGCCTGGCGGGCTTGGCGGTAACGCTGCTGCTGGCCACACTGGGATACCGTATGCCGGTGGTGCCCGCCCTCAGCGCTGTGCTCAACGGCGCGGCCTTCGGCCTTTTTCCCATCTGCTGGATCATTTTCTGGGCCATTGCCCTGTTCCGCATTACGGTGCACACGGGGCAGTTCGAAATCATCAAGGATTCCGTTGGCCGGCTGACCCCGGATCCGCGCTTGCAAGCGCTGCTGATTGCCTTTGCTTTCGGCGGCTTTTTGGAAGGCGCTTCCGGCTTCGGCACACCGGTGGCCATTGCGTCGACGATGTTGATCGGCCTTGGCTTTTCGGCGTTCAGCGCCTCGGCGATCTGTTTGCTGGCGAACACGGCCCCGGTCGCCTTCGGCTCCATCGGCATCCCGATCGTGACATTGGCCGGCACGACGGGGCTGCCGATCGACAGGCTGAGTTCTGCTGTCGGTGCGATCTGCACGCCGATCGCGGTCTTGATCCCGTTCTATCTGATCCTGTCGATGGGCGGCCGCGAATCGCTCGCGGGCATCCTGGTCCCCACCGCGTTGGCGGGATCGGTGTTCGGCCTCACGCAGTATCTTGTGTCCACCTACATCGGGCCTGCGTTGACGGACATTCTGGCGGCCGTGGCTTCGATCGGC
Source organism: Granulicella sp. (assembly GCA_965198515.1). Classification (GTDB taxonomy): domain Bacteria; phylum Acidobacteriota; class Terriglobia; order Terriglobales; family Acidobacteriaceae; genus Granulicella. The sequence goes on from CBDAPO010000006.1 coordinate 698,634, forward strand.
GCGCTGGTGTTGTATCTGCATCTTCATCGTGACTCGGACGCATCGCGCCCGCGCCTAGAGCATGCGGCGATGTTGCGTCGCTTTGCGCGCCTGGGCAACAGCGATGATGCTGTGCCGCTTTCCATGCAGGAACGGCTGATTCCGGAGTATCCGCTCGCCGTGGTGCTGCGGGCATGGATGCCGTACATGGTGCTGGTGTGTGCGGTGTTGCTGTGGGGTTGGGCTCCACTGCAGGCTTTGCTGAACAAGGCTACGTTTGTGTTTCGCTGGCCTTATCTGGATGGCGTGGTGTACCGCATGCCGCCGATTGTGCATGCAGAGGCACCCTACCATGCGCTGTATACCGTGAACTGGCTATCGGCGGCCGGCACGGCGTGTATGTGTGCCACATTGGTGTCGGCCGTTGCCCTACGCATGAGTTTCAGCGCGTTTGGGCAGGTGATGCTAGCGGTGGTACGACAACTAGCATTGCCTGTACTGACGGTAGCGTCTGTGCTTGGCATTGCGTTCTTGATGAATTTCTCCGGCGCAACGGCGACCCTTGGCCTGGGCTTTGCCGCGACAGGCGTGATGTTTCCGTTCTTCAGCATCATCCTTGGGTGGATCGGCGTTTTCCTTACCGGGTCTGACACGTCGGCCAACGCGCTGTTCGGCAATTTGCAGGTGGTCACGGCGACGCGGCTTGGTTTGTCGCCGGTACTGATGGCCGCCGCGAACTCTTCTGGCGGCGTGATGGGCAAGATGATCAGCCTGCAGACCATTGCCATTGCGGCTGGCGCGACGGGGCTTTCTGCAACCGAGCAGGTTCGGCTGTTCCGTTTCACGCTTCGGCATAGCTTGTTGCTGGCCTCGGTGGCCGGCTGCATTGTTCTTTTGTACGCGTACGTCTTCCACGTCACGTAAGGTCCCGGCAGTTAACGAAAGGTAACGACGATGGCAAAGCTTGGTTTTCTGGGTTTAGGCATTATGGGTGGGCCGATGGCGCAGCACCTCATCGACGCCGGTCACTCGGTGGCGCTGTGGTCGCACAATGCTTCAAAGGCGGAGAGCCTGGCGAAGCATGGCGGCACCGCATGCGCCACGCCCGCCGACGTGGCTGCGCTCAGCGACTGCACCTTCTTGTGCGTCGGTGACACGGCCATGTCGCAAGAGGTCATCCTGGGCAGGAATGGACTGATTGAAAAGGCGAAGCCGGGCACCACGATTGTGGACTGCAGCACGATCTCTCCCTCGGCAAGCAGGGCCATCAGCGAGGCCCTGGAGCAACGAGGTATCGCGTTTCTGGACGCACCCTGCACGGGCTCCAAGGGTGGCGCCGAGCGCGGCGCGCTGACCTTTATGGTCGGCGGCAAACGCGAGGTCTTCGACCAGGTCACGCCCTTCTTCAACGCCATGGGCACCATGCTGTACTACTGCGGCGGCGCTGGTATGGGGCTGCACGCCAAGCTGTCGCAAAACATGATTTTGGGAAATCTGCTGCAGGCGTTCAATGAGAGCTTTGTGCTGGCGATGAAGGCCGGTGTGGACCCTGAGGCGATGCTCGACATCCTGAACAACAGCGCTGCCAAGTCGGGCTTGATTGCCCTGAAGGCGCCCATGGTGTTTCGGCGCGACTTTTCGACCAACTTCTCGGTCAAGTGGCTCGAGAAGGATATGCAGCTGATGCTGGAGTCCGCCGCGGAGCTGAATGTTCCGCTACCGGTGACCTCGTTGTCGCAGCAGATGTTTCGCGCTGCGATCGCGAAGGGCTACGGTGAGGATGACATCTGCGGCTCCATCCGTTTGCTGGAAGACATGACCGGCGTGGTGGTCAAGACGGGCGATAGCGCCTAGGCACAGCGTTCGCGGAACTCCCTGCCTGGATCTTCAACGAGCATCGTTGCGCTTATGGTTGGCCCTGTAGTAGCCGCTGTGGCGTTGCAGAACGACGGCAGCGGCGCCACGAAGGCGTGCCTGTTCGCCGTCACCGATGGACTGGAGGCGGGGGCCTTCGCCGGCCATGACGCCGGTGCGGCACTCGCGGGCGATGATGTCGCGGGACATCTCCCACATGGAGGTGATGTCGCCGGCAAAGAGGATGACGTCGGGCGCGAGAACGGCGTTGAGGATGTGCAGTCCTTGGCCAATAGCGGTGGCCTGGCGCTCGAGCGCTTCGGTGGCCGCGGAGTCGCCGTCAATGGCCGCGGAGACGAGTTCGACGATGGTCTTGCGCGGCGCACCGGGGGCGAGCTCGCTGTAGTACCGGAGGGCCGCGCGCGAGCTGGCAAACAGCTCCCAGCAGCCATTCGCGCCGCAGCCGCAGGGCGGGCCGTTGGGGTCGACCTGGATGTGGCCGAACTCACCGGCGAGGCCGTTCTGGCCGGAGATCAGGCGGCCTTCCGCGAGGATGGCAGTGCCCACCCCTTCAGAGATGGTGACGAGCACGGCACTACGGATGCCATCCATGCGGCCGAACCATAGCTCCGACAGCAGCGACGCGTTGGCGCCGTTTTCAATCTGCACATGGATGCCCAGTGCCCGGGAAAGCGTGCCGTGGATGTCGAAGTTGTGCCAGCTGAGGTTGGGGGCGAGCAGAAGATCGTTGGTGGCAGGGTCGACGCGGCCGGGCAGGCTCAGGCCGGCGCCCTCAAATGTTTTGTCCGCGAACTGTTCGCGGAACTGCTGCATGGCGGCGGCGATGCTTTCCAGCGCTTTGCCCGGGTGGGAGCTGAGCGGAACGAGACGCCGCGCCAGGAAGCGGCCGTTGAGATCCAGCAGCGCGACCACGGCCTGCGAGGGACGCACATCGGCGGCGAGGATGACGAGGTCGTCGTTGAGCGAGAGCAGCGTGGGGCGGCGGCCGCGGGCGGTCTTGACCATCGCGCCTTCACGAATCCAGTTTTCGCCCAGCAGCTGTTCCACGATGGACGAGACCGTGGACGGTTGCAGGCCGGAGGCGCGGGCGAGGTCGACGCGCGAGATCGGCTGCATCGAGCGGATCAGCTCAAGGATGAGGTCACGGTTGATGTCGCGCGTGAGCTCGCTGGAGGCGACCTGGACGTAGGCGAGATCGCGCGAGGACGGCGCTGCCTCTTTGCCGGCGTTGCGCTGACTGTTCCCGCCCTGCGCTTGCGTCCGCTGTTGCGGGCGGCCGTTTGGCCCCGCTTCTTTGCCGTTGCGTGCGGAGCGTTGCTGTTTGCCGGAGCTGGGTTTCATTGGGAGGCCTCGGCGAACGATGTGGCCGCGGAGCCAGCATGGGCCGTGGTGCGAGATCCGTTTCCGGCCGGCGACTTGCCCTTGCTGCTGCGCCCGTTGCGCGAACGGTAGTAGCCGGAGTGGCGTTGCAGCACCACAGCGGCGGCACCCAGCAGGTGCGCTACTTCGCCGTCGCCGGTGGCGCACAGGATGCGCGGGGGCGTACCGGCGAGCAGGGTTTGGGTGCACTGTTCGCGGAGTGTGGTTTCAATCAATGGCCAGGCCAGGGTAATCTCGCCGGCCAGGCTGATGACCTCCGGCGAAAGCGCGGCAGTGACCATGCGAAGCCCGCGGCCAATGGCCATGGCCTGCTGGTGAATGGCGTCCGCAGCAGCGGCTTCGCCGGCCTGCGCGCGCCCGCAGAGCTCGGCGTAGGTGATCGTGGCCTTGGACCCGGCGGCTTCGGCGTAGTGGCGTAACGCGGCCGTGGAGGACGCGAAGACCTCCCAACAGCCTTTGCGGCCGCAGCCGCAGGTGGGACCGGCGGGGTCGTAGCAGATGTGGCCAAACTCGCCGGCCATGCCCTGGTGTCCGCAGATCAGCTGGCCGTCGGCAAGCAGCGAAGCGCCCAGCCCCTCGGAGATGGCGAGCAGCACAGCGTTGCGCACGCCGTCCAGGTGACCGAACCAAAGTTCGGAGAGCAGGCAAGCGTTGGCGTCGTTTTCTATTTCCACGCTCATACCAAGTCGCTCGGCCAATGGCTCGCCGATGGCGATGTTGTTCCAGCGGAGGTTGGGCGCGAGCATGAGTCGATGGGTGGAGGGGTCGATGCGTCCTGGCAGGCAGATGCCTGCGCCCTCGAAGGTGTGATCGGGGTGCTGCTTGCGGAGGGCAAGCAGGCCCTCGGCCAAGGTCTGGACGCCACGGTCCGGATCCGCGGGAAGGGCGACCGACATGCGGGACAGCAGATCGCCGTTGAGATCCACAGCGGCAAGCCCGGCGCGGCCGGGGCGGACGTCGGCAACCAGCATGGCCAGCTTGGCGTTGAGCGAGATCTGCGTGGGGCGGCGGCCGCGCGCGGTCTTGACGGCCTCGCCTTCGCAGATCCAGCCTTCGGCGATGAGCTGCTCGACGATGGACGAAACGGTGGAGTTTTGCAGGCCGGAGTGGCGCACCAGGTCGACGCGCGCAATCGGCTGGTGGGCGCGAATGAGTTCCAGGACGATGTCCCGGTTGATTTCACGGGCGAGCTCGGTGGACGCCACTTCGACGTATGCGAGATCGCGCACGACCCGCGTGGGGGAGTGCCTGTCGGGGGTCGCCGTGCTTTGCCCACGACGTGCGGGGTCAGTTGCTCGTGCCATGTGTTCTGCCAGTCTTACCTTGAATACACTACGACTCGCAAGGATTTCTTTGTATGGAAAATTTTTATATAGGCGGATCAACGTCCAGCGATGATGCGGCTTCCCCGAGCCGGCGGGTACACTGGGGAGGTTTAACGACGGAGTGAAACGGTTATGGCTGAAGGATTGGCAAAGAAGATTTCCGCGCGCAATCATCTACGCGGAACGGTGGAAGAGATTGTGCTGGGGACGGTGACGGCCAAGGTCAGTGTGCGGGTTGGCGAAAACCTGATCGAAAGCGTCATTACCCGGCAAAGCGTGGAAGAGATGGGCATCAAGGTTGGGGACACCGTGACGGCGCTCATCAAGTCCACCGAAGTCATGATCATGGCGGAGTAGACCGCCGTCGGTTTGCGGGCGGCCAGCAAGCGGTGCAGCGCCTGGAGGTGCTTTTGAGCGTAGATGACGATCTCGGCGTGCTGGACCGGCAGGAAGAGCTGCTGCAGTTTGCGGCCTTCGATGCGAACACGGCCTGGAAGCTGGGCTCGCTGCTGCGCGAAAAGCTGTTGGAGCGCGGCGCCGGTGGATCGATCGAGATTGAGCTCGCCGGGCACTTGTTGTTCGCCTGTGCCACCCCGGGTGCGACGCCGGGGCAAGCCAACTGGATCCGGCGTAAGCGGAACACGGTGCACCACTTTGCGCGGAGCACCTATGCCGTAGGGCGCAAGCTGGAGCGCGACGGCGCTACGCTGCCTGATCGGCATGGCATCAGCGAGGCCGACCACGTGGCCCATGGCGGCGGGTTCCCGATTGTGCTGCGCGGCACCGGGATGGTGGGCACGGTGATCTTCAGCGGCCTGCCGCAGCGTGACGACCACAACCTGGTGGTGGACGCCTTGGCGGAAGTGCTCGGGGTGGACGTGCCCCGGCTGGCGTAGCGATGATGAGCGTACGGATCAACCGACGCGCCGCGGACCGGCTGCGGGCAGGGCATCTTTGGGTGTACCGCACAGATCTCCCTGCCGAGGCGGAGCTTGCCGGGCTGGAGCCGGGCTCGCTGGTCACGGTGGAAGACCCATCGGGCCGGCCGCTGGGGTCTGCGCTGTTTTCTTCGGCGTCGCAGATCACGTTTCGCCTTGTAGCGCGCGAACCAGGGCTCTCGCGCGAAGCGTACCTGCAGGCATTGCGGCTCCGGGTGCGGGCCGCCTTGGAACGGCGGCGGGCCGTGGCGCCGTTGAGTGAGTCAGCCGGTGAAGAGACCACGGCGCAGCGGTTGCTGTTTTCCGAGGCCGATGAGGTCCCGGGGGTTGTCGCCGACCGCTATGGCGAGCTGGTGATTGTGCAGCTGTTGACCCAGGGAACAGCGCAGGATGATGTCCGGGGTGTGCTGGCCGAGGTGCTGCGTGAGCAGATGTCTCCGCAAAACGAAGCGTTGACCGTGTGGGAGCGACCCGACCCGCGCATCCGCGAGTTGGAGGAGTTGGCGCCGCCGCCGGAAGGCCCGATGCTGCATGCCGGCGAGGATGAGCCCGCATTGACTACGCAGTTTGCGCTGAACGGCCTGCGATTTGGGTACGATGCCGGCGCTGGGCAGAAGACCGGGGCCTTTCTTGACCAGCGGCTAAACTACCAGGCCGCGGCAGAGTGGGTGCGGCAGTCGGGACGCACCGGGCATGCCCTGGACGTGTGCACCTACCAGGGTGGCTTTGCGCTGCACCTGGCGCGGGTGTGTGCGCGCGTTACGGGCGTTGACCAGTCAAGGGTGGCACTGGAAACCGCAGAGCGAAATCTTGTGCTGAACCAGGGGCTTCGCGCCGAGGTGGACTGGATTGAAGCCGATGCGTTCGCCTTCCTGCGCGCGCTGGATGAAGCCGCCGGCAAGGGCTCGAACGCCATGGGTTTGCCGACGCGTTTCGATGCGATCGTGCTGGACCCGCCGGCCTTTGCCAAGAGCCGCCGCGCCGTGGAAGGTGCCCTGCGCGGGTACAAGGAGCTGAACCTGCGCGCGATGCGGCTGTTGGCGCCGGGCGGGACGTTGGTGACGTGCTCGTGCTCACACCATGTGTCGTTGGAGGCGTTCACCGGGGCAATGGCCGAGGCTGCGGCCGACGCGGGCAGGCGGGTGCAGGTGCTGGAAACTCGGGCAGCCGCGCCGGATCACCCCGAAGTCGTCACCCTGCCGGAGACCCGCTACCTGAAGTGCCTGATTTGCCGCGTGGAGTAAGTGCTGGTGGATGGGGGCTGCGAAGCCTTGCGGTGATTCGCGGTGATTCCGTGAGATGGTCTCGTGCGGTGATTGATGAGCCACGCATCCTAGGTGTCAGAGCGATGCGAGGAGCAGCCATGGTGGATGAGAACAGCCTTGGTCCGCTGGGACCGAACGTGATCAGCATTGAGCCCGTGAGCGACACCGTGTACTCGGTGCAGGGCGACAATTTTCAAACGGGCGTACGGGTGGAAGTGCGTGACGGCGTGGGGCAGGCGGTTGCGGGTGCCACCCTGTCCGACGTTCACGGCACGTCGTTCACCTTGACGCTGCCCAACGTCACCGTAGGGCCGTATGCGCTTGTGGTGATCAATCCGGATGGCGGAACCTCGACAGCGATGTTTGCCACGCCGGGGACAAGTGCCTCGAACGAAAAGCTGCGAGCCGACTCGTAGGGCCACACAGGAGCGATGATGCACGACATGCAAGGAAAAGGGCAGCACAGACAGAAAGCAAGATCGCTCCTGGTGCGCCTCACGGCCGCGCTCGCGCTATGCGGCGGCCTGAGCGGCTGCGTGGTGGTGGGTGCCAGCAGCCGTGGCGGGTTCTTCATCTGGCCGGGTGGGCTTGGTCTGTTGCTGGTCATTGCGCTTGTGGTTCTGCTGCTGCGCCGGCGTTAGCGTTCCGGCCTCAGCGCTTCAAGAGCAAGCCCTCAGCCCGGCGGAAACAACAGTTCGCGGAGGAACGCGTTGCGAAATACGCCGCGCGGATCGAACCTCTGTGCGAGCGCGCGGAAGCTGTCGAGCTCCGGGTAGAGCGCGGGCAGCCGCGAGGCAGGTACGGTGAAGAGCTTGCCCCAGTGCGGCCGCGCCCCAAAGGGGGCGAGCGCCTCTTCAACGGCGGGCAGTAGCGCCAGCACCGGATCGAGATCCTGCTTCCAGGTGAAGTGCATCGCCAGCGAATCGCGCCGGTACGCCATGCTCATGGGTAGATCGTCAGCAGCAACCGTGCGCAGCTCGTTGATGAGCAGATGCGGTGTGATGCGCTCACGCAGCCGCTCAACCGCAACGATCGCGTCGTACGCCTGCTCGAGCGGAACGAAGTATTCGGTCTGCAACTCGGCACCAGCCGAGGGCGTGTAGTCGAGCCGAAAGTGCGGCAGCCGCTCGAACCACGGGCCGGGTTGGCCCAGCTGTTCCGTGCAGCTTTCTGCGGAGATGTTGGGCAGTGGATGCAGCTTTTGCGTTTGCCGCGCTGCGCCGAAGAACGTGTCCGGGAAGTCTTCAATCTGGCCGGGCACAACGATGCGCTTCACGCAGGCCTGCGTCGCACGAGGGGCTTGCCAGTTGGTGAATAGGCTGACGCTATACCCGGCGCTGAAGATCTCACGCAAGCCATATTGAAGTTCACTGAAGTTGAGGTCGGTGTAGATCATCTGCGCAACATCGAAGCTGGGCAGAAGGTCGAGCGTAAGCGCGCTCACCACGCCCAGCGCGCCCAGGTGCACGGCGGCCAGGCGGAAGGCGTCCGGCGTCGTGTCGCGTGAAAGCGTGACGAGGTCGCCTGTGCTCGTGACGAGGTCCATGCTGCGCACCGCGGTAGACAGGCAGCCATTCGCCAGGCCGGAGCCGTGCGTTGCCGTGGCGCACGCACCGGCCACGGAGATGTGCGGCAGCGACGCCAGATTGTGCACCGCGAATCCTTGACGGTGGAGCCAGGGCGCAAGTTCGCCATAGGTGACGCCCCCACCAATGGTGGCGGTGCGCGCCGCGGCATCAAGCTGCATCGACTTCATCTGCACGAGGTCAATCTGTGTGCCCGTCGTGTCCGCAATGTGGTTGAAGGAGTGCCGCGAGCCCACGCTCTTGGCCTCCTGCAGCGTGGGCAGCAAACGCTGCAACTCGGCCGTGCTCGCAGGTTGGGCGAGGTGCTGCGTGCTGAAGGTGTAGTTACCGGCCCAATTCGTGCGGACGGGCGCGGCAGCCGGGCCTGCTTGCACAGGTGTGTGCGGAAGTGCCATGGGTCTATGCTATGTCCCTCTGCCGGCAGCGCGCATCGCTGCCTGGGCAAAGCGGCAGCAGCGCACCCGCAAACGCCCGCACCCAGGTTGTGACGGGGCACGCACTGGACGCGCTCGGGGCTGTCTCGGGTACAGTGGCGTGAAGATGAGCGAGCAGGCGCTGAGCAAACCCATCAACACCCGCGGGCAGGTGCTGTTCGCCAGCCTGGTCGGCACCACGGTTGAGTTTTTCGACTTCTACATCTACGCCACGGCCGCGGTGCTGGTCTTTCCCAAGCTGTTTTTTCCGGCTACCGATCCCGCGTCGTCCACGCTTGCGTCGCTGGCGACCTTTGGCATCGCCTTCCTCGCGCGCCCTATCGGCTCGGCGCTGTTTGGGCACTTCGGCGACCGCATCGGGCGCAAGCGCACGCTGGTGCTGGCCCTGCTGGCGATGGGTCTTTCGACCTTCCTCATCGGCGTGCTTCCGACGCATGCGACCATCGGCTCTCTGGCGCCGTTGTTGCTGGCCCTGTGCCGCTTTGGGCAAGGCATCGGGCTTGGCGGTGAGTGGGGCGGGGCGGTGCTGCTGGCCGTAGAAAACGCGCCGCCCAACAAACGGGCGCTGTATGGGATGTTCCCGCAACTGGGTGCCCCGCTGGGATTTTTGCTTTCCGCGGGTGTGTTTCTGCTGTTATCCCATCTGCTGACCGACGCGCAGTTCTTCGCGTTTGGCTGGCGATTGCCGTTTCTGGCAAGTGCGGTGCTGGTGCTGCTGGGCCTGTACGTGCGGCTCGCAATTACCGAAACACCTGTGTTCCAGGCAGCGATGCAGCGCGAAGAACGTGTCGCAGCGCCGATGGTGGAGGTTTTCCGGCGCCACAGCCGCGCGCTGGTTGCGGGCATCCTGGTGTGCCTGGCGACCTTTGTCATCTTCTACCTGATGATCGTCTTTGCGCTCTCATGGGGCACGACGGCGCTGCACTACGGACGCAGCCAGTTTCTGCTCATCCAGCTTGCAGGCGTAGTTTTGTTTGCACTGACCATCCCCCTCGCGGCGTTGTGGGCGGAGCGTGGACGCCGTCCTGTGATGATCGGCGTCACGGTGCTGGTTGGGTTGTTTGGCTTTGTGTTGGCGCCCTTGTTCCACGGCGGAATCAAGGGCGTGGTCACGATGATGGTGCTCGGCCTGGGACTGATGGGCTTCACCTATGGTCCGCTGGGCACACTCGTCTCTGAGCTCTTCCCCACGCCGGTGCGCTACACCGGAAGCTCGCTGGCCTTCAGCATTGCAGGGATCCTGGGGGCCTCGGTCACGCCGTACATTGCCACCTGGCTGGCAAAGAACTACGGCCTGGAGTACGTCGGCTATTACCTTGCAGGGTCGGCCGTGCTCACGCTGATTGGGCTGCTCATGATTCGCGAAACACGGGACGATGATCTGTCTGCGCCCGTAGTGTAAGCACGCGTTGCGCGCGGGGGTAAGCTGAGAACCATGGATCCGCTTGTTTCCGCTTCATGGTTGGCTGCCCGGCTCGGCGAGCCCAACGTCGTTGTGCTGGATGCCACATTGCCCCCGGTGGGCGTCGTGCCCGTGGTGGACACGCAGGCACGCTTCCTCGCGGAACACCTCCCCGGTGCCGTGTTCTTTGACATCGAAGCGCTTTCCGACCACAGCACGTCCCTGCCCCACATGCTTCCTTCTGCAGAAAGCTTCGCTGAGAGCATGGCCGCGCTGGGCGTCGGCGATGGAATGACGATCGTGGTGTATGAGCAGGAAGGCGTCTTTTCGGCGCCGCGTGCGTGGTGGATGCTGCGCACGATGGGTGCGAGCGAGGTGTTTGTTCTGGACGGTGGACTGCGCGCCTGGAAGGCCGCCGGATACGCCATCGAAGCCGGTGCCGTAACGCGGCCGCGGGCGGAGTTCCACGCCACGCTGAAGGCAGAGGACGTCCGTGATCTACGTCAAGTGAAGGATCGTCTGCAAAACGGTGGCCAGGTGCTCGATGCACGCTCAGCCGGCCGGTTTGCAGGGACCGCGCCGGAGCCGCGTGCAGGCCTGAAGTCCGGCCACATGCCGGGAGCGGTGAACGTGCCCTTCACCGAGCTTGTCACCGACGGTCGCCTGAAGAGCGCAGAGGAGCTCAAGGAGCTGTTTGCCACGCGGGGTGTGGATACGGCGCAGCCCATCACTACGACATGCGGCTCCGGGGTCACAGCCGCGGTGCTGGCGCTCGGGTTGGAGCGCTGTGGCGCCGATGACGTCAGCCTCTACGACGGGTCCTGGGCAGAGTACGCCAGCACCCCGGGAGTGGACATCGTCACGGACACAGCGAACCGTTCCGCAAAGATCTGACAGCACCCGCCAGGCTGCCTCCGGCCGTGAGTGAACCGCTGTTCCCCGGTCCCTTTGCTCAGGTATAGTGTCGGACGCGTCTCCTTGGAGGTTTCGTCCCAATGCCAAAACTGTCCCTGTCTCGCCGTGCGCTGCTTGGCTATGCGCCGGCTGTTACCGTTGCTGCGGCAACGTCTCCGTACCTGCTTTCGGGTTCGCCGGCTGCGGCGCAAAGTTCTCCCCTGGGTAGCAGCATCCGTTCTCTCGCCACCTCCATCGAGCGGGCCTTTGCCTTCCAGAACTTCATGATGGATGCCTATGCCACAGGCAGCACCGTGCGGCTGACGCAGAGCTACAGCGACGAGGTCTTCTCGCCCTTCCCGTACGTCGCGTTCACCTATGACAACGCCGTGGCCATCCACGCGTATCTGGCCAGCGAGGATCATGCGCTGCTGCAACGCGCCATCGTGCTGGGCGAAGGTCTGCTGTACGGCCAGGCGCATCCGTATCCGTTCCCCATCAACGATGGCCGCTTCCCGCAGGGCTTTTTTGTGAACCAGGCTGCGACGGATGGCAGCGGAGCCTATGTGCAGCCGGCGGCCAATCCGTTCTATTTCTACAACAGCACAGTAGGCGACCAGGCGTGGGCCGGCATGGCGCTGGCGCAGCTGTACGCACGTACGCAGGACCAGCGATTCCTGACGGGCGCGCTCCTTGTCGCGAACTGGATCGTCTCCAATACCTATGACACCGCAGGCCCGGGTGGCTATAAGTTCGGCGCCGTGATTGCGTATGACCCCAGCACCTATACCAACTACTCGCAGCCTTCGCCGAACGGCAAGTCGACCGAGCACAACATCGACACCTACGCCTTCTTCACAATGCTCAGCAAGCTGACCGGCAACGCGGCCTCTGCTTCGATGGGCATGAAGTGGACGGAATTGGCCCAGCATGCGTTGAAGTTCGTCGTCGCAATGTATAACCCCGCCGGTCCGTTCTTTTACACCGGCACCCAGGGCGATCAGATCACGATCAATCCGTCGCCGATTCCGGAGGATTGTCAGACGTGGTCCTACATGGCGCTGCTGAAAAACAGCTATCGTGGCACCATCGACTGGGCACTGCAGAACCTGGAAGCGACCGACACAGCCTCCGCGCCGCACAGTGCCCTAACCGGGAGTGAGCGTATTCACGGCCTGGTCTTCGACACCGCCAGCCTGACCACAACCGCCTATGATCCCCAGGCGGTGTGGCTCGAAGGGACGGGCCACATGATCGCGGCCCTGGTTGCACGCGTGTTGAATGGCCACGACAACATCCTGGGGCTTCTGACTGACCTGGGCACGGCCGCGGGTCTGGTAGAGCAATCCATCCTTGCGCAGTCAGAGCTCGGGGCGGGAAAAACGGTGAACGGCAAGCCTATTCCGCAAGGGCAAGGCCTGGTTGCCGCTACCAGCCCGCTCGATACCGGCTTTGGCTACACCTACGGTCCGTCGCTGCACATCGGCGCTACGGGCTGGTATCTGCTGGGCGCGTTGGGGGCTAACCCCTTCCAGCTTGGCTACCGGGTCCTAGGGTAGTCCGGTCGTTCGATTTGCGGACCTCGTGTTCGATGTGGATGTGTGCGGGCGAAGGAGGATCCTTCGCCCGTGTCACGTTTGCAGCGACGACGTCAGCCGCATCACCGGCCCTCTGCGAGCCGCTCCGAGTATGCTCAAGAGCAGCAGAGGCATCGATGGCCAGGGTGTTACGAGTCCTGAACTGGTTGATTCACCGGCTTACAGAGCAGTACCAAAAGCTGGAAGAACCAGAGCCGGCCCAACTGCCCCGTGCCGAACCACAGGGGCCCGGCGACGACCACAAGCCGTTCTAAGCAGCTTTCCGCGGGAATTGCTGGCTGTTTCGCTTCAGCGAGGCTCCGCTCCATTTTGCCGGGTAAGCTTTTCCCGAACCAGCAGCATAAGAAACAGCGAGTTCGTGACAAGGTACCGCTTCCATAGACGGCGCGGATCCTTGCCCAGCCTGTACGCCCATTCCAGGCCCAGCTTGCTCATCACCGTGGGGCAGCGTGACTTCGCCCCGGCGATGATATCGGTGGCCTGGCCCACCGCCAGCACGACCTTTGCGTTCAGCTTGCGGCCATACTCATTCATCCACCACTCTTGCCGCGGGCAGCCAAGGCTCACCCAGACTACGTCGGCGCCGCTGGCGTTGATCTGGTCGATGATCTCCGCCCCTTCCGACTCCGTGAGGTCGCGGAACGGTGGCGCGTGGTGGCCGACGATGTTGATTCCGGGGAAGCGCGCACGCAGCACCTCGGCGGCCTTGTCCGGTACACCCGGGGCGCCGCCGTAGAAGAAGTGCTTATGGCCAAGCTGCACCGACTGCTCGCAAAACATCGGCAGAAAATCGGGCCCGGAGATCTTCTCCGCATCCGCATCCTGCAGCTTCAACAGCCAGAACACCGGCGCTCCGTCCGGGCAGTTCAGGTCCGTATTGCTGAGCACTTCGTGGAACTCCGGTCGCAGCTGGGCTTCCACCACCATGTGCACATTGGTGAAGGTCACCAGGCGCGGACGTGTGCTCGTGGCAATCCAGTGGTTCAGCAGGTCCACCGTACGCCGCATGGTGGTGGCGCCTACCGGAACCCCAAGCACCGTTGAGGTTTCAGGGAACAGCCGCTCCGGCAAGTTCTGCGCCAGGGCAAGGTGGACGTTTGCGTGCTCTAAAAGTTCAGGCATTCAACATAACTCAAGGCGCATGCAGAAAGCCCACGCGCGACAGGGAAGCGAAACAAGAGAACCGCCGTTAACCGGCGAGAAAGAGAAGGGAAGCGAGCTTCCACCCTCCGAAAGGTCGTAAACGTTCGTAGTTGTGCCCGTCTCGGGCTGGCGTGAGGTGTGCCCGGCAGGTCTCAAAGAGAACATAAGGGCTGCTCCTGCACAGGGATCGAAGCACTTGCTCCATGTTCCAGCTGCCCTGGCGTATTTGTCTGTAACGAACGCAGGAGAGCGGCACTAACTTGCTGGTGAGTTCGCATCGCTCCAATGGAGGCTTCGGCTGACGCTAACGAACCATTGAAGATCTTTTCCAGGGCGGCATCGAAGCTTTCGGCCGACATCGGATCGAAGACGTTCTCCTGCGGCACAAGCTCCGGCGCGCAACCGGCGTAGGTGGAGCAGAGCACGGGGCAACCTGCCCACAAAGCCTCATTCACCACCAGCCCCCACACGTCTTCCAGTGTCGGGAAGATGAATGCATCCGCGCGGCGATACAGCTGGTTGAGCACTGCCTGCGGCTTCTCCGGCAGGATGTGGAAGTGCTGCAGATTGTGCTCCCGCGCCAGTGCCTGCAGGCTCTCGTACTCGCAACCAGAGCCGACCAGCACAAGGGTGAACTCGCGTCCCTTTGCGGCAAGCCTGCCGCAGGCGCGGATCAGCTTGTCCATGCCCTTACGCTCAATCAGCTGTCCCGTGGAAAGCAGCATGGGCCCTGGGCTGTCCGGGAACCAGTCCCCCGGCGTAGCTGGCTCAGCCTGGAACTTCTCCTGTTGCACGCAGTTCTGGATCTGCAGAATGTGCTCACGCGGCACGCCGAGGTGCTCCAGGTATTCCGTCGAGGTCGCTCCGTAACTGATCCAACGATCGATGGCCTTGGGGAGATAGCGCCGCAACAGCTTTCGTTGACCGCAGATATTTCGCTCCGAATGCAGCGTGCCGCCCCACCACACCCAAAGCGGGATCCGGAAAATCCAGGCATAGATCAGGGCGATGATGGTGCGCAGTCCCAATTCGTTGGAGATCAGGACATCGGGGCGGTAGCGGGGAAGCTCCCAAAGCAGCCCAAGATTGAGGTGCACGTAGCACGTGTCGCAAACGCCGTTGGTCCCGGTTTCCTTGCGCGTGGGCACCTGCAACGTCCACACCTTGCGGGATTGAAAACTTGGCCCGGACTTCACCTTCCAGCTGCGATTGGGCTCATAGCCCCCGTGCAGAACGGTCGTTTCAAATTCCTTCGCGAGCGCGGCATAGATCGGCAGCCGGTACGGCGCGATGGTGTTCACCAGAACCGCGAGGCGGGGCTTGCGCGACGATTCAACGTCCGAACTCGACATCAGGTCTCTGCCCTTCGATAGAACCAGCCGGTCTCAAAGCGAACGGAGCGGTCTGTTGATACGGATTTGCCGCAGCGTGCATGGCGTCAACGTAAATTTCCATCAACTGCGCGTAATTTACCGACTCGCTGTAGAGGTCGGTATAACGCTTTCGTGAGGTAATGCGCATTTGCAACTTCTGATCGGTGGTCATGGCACAGAAGCTGCGCAGTGCTCCCACCAGTGCGTCAGGGTCGCCCGGCTTGTACAGCAGGCCGCACTCCCCATGGGGCACGATCTCCGGCAGCCCGCCGTGGTTGGAAGCAATCACCGGTAATCCCACCGAAAGGGCTTCCACCACGGACATGGGAAAGCCTTCGTAACAGACCGACGGCAAAAGAAGAACGGCTGCACGCTTCATCCGGGCCAGCACTTCGTCTGCACTGCGCCGCCCTACGGCGATCAGCTGGCTGCCCTGGCGCGTGCACGCGGCCTGTACCTTTTCCCGCAGCGGGCCGTCGCCCAGGATCATCACGGGCATGGGCAGCACGTGCGCGGCGTCGGCCGCCAGCAGGGTCTCGATCCCTTTTTCTTCGCTCAAACGGCCCACATACAGGGCCACTTGCTCCCGCTCGGCACCCACGCCACGGTCCGGTGCGAAGTTTGGCTTCACCCGGAGGCGCTCCGCCGGGATGCGTTGGCGGCTGAACTTGGCTGCGGCAAAGTCCGTCAGCGCGATGAAGCGGTCGACCCGATGTTGCCATGTGCCGAGACGCGCGTGCAGGGCCATCGTGCCGCCCACAATGGCGCTCCCGGCGCGACTTTCGCGATAACAGCCAAGCATGGCCCCGGGCAGGAAGGAGTTCTGCTCAACGCAACGCTCACACGGCTTGCCGTCCCGATACAATGTCCCGTTGGCGCAGATCAAGCGGTAGTTGTGCAAGGTTTGCACCACGGGCACACGGTCGCGCTGCGCCGCAAAAAAGACCGCGGGTGAAAGCGTGGGCAGAAAATTGTGCACGTGCAGCATGTCCGGACGAAACGAACGGATCGCCTGTTGCACGCGCCGGTAGGACGTCGGGGAAAAGACCGCGTTGACGGCAGCGCTCACCTGGCCGGCAAGGCCCGAGATAGCGTCGTTGTCGAGCTCCAGCATCTCGACCGTGTGTCCCTGGCGCGCGAGCATGGCTGATTCGGTCCGGACAACCTGGTCTTCGCCGCCGGCCTGCTGATAGCGATTGTGCGCAATCAGAATCTTCATAGCGCAGACACCGCGGCCGATGGCGCTAACGCCAGCTCAGACGATGCAATCTTCTCTCCGACGGGCGGGACGCCGCATACCCCGGCAATGGCCTGCAACGCTCGCAACGCAACGCGTTCCGGGGCGACCTCCTTGGCCGTACAGCGGGCGTAGGCGGACATGCAGTGCAGCTGCTGCACCGGTGTGGTCAAGGCGCGTTGCAGGCTGGCGTAGATGCCCGCATCGCTTTTGGGGTCGAAAAGCCAGCCGTTAGCGGCATCGGAGATCAGCTCCACACTCGCCTGGCTGTAGATGCTGCCCAACACGGGCACACCGGCGATCAAGGCTTCGTTGACGACAACGCCCCACTCATCCAGCATGCTCGGAAAGGCGAAGATGTCGGCCTGGTGATAGAAGGCTGCAAGGTCCTTCTGCTCCATGCGGGGCAGCAGCGAAAGGGTCAGGTTTGGCAGAGCAGGTAGAGCCTGAATTGCTGCACGGTCCGGCCCGTTGCCGATGATCTGAAACCGTATGCGTGTTTCAGGATGATCGGCGCACCAGCGATGCAGAACGCGGGTGAAGCGGAGGATGCCCTTGGTGGCGTCAAGGCGACCGCAAAAGAGCAGGTTGCGTTCGTCGGCGCAGGGGCTGTACCCGGGGGATAAAAACGTCACATCGTCGATGGTGTACGGGACAAAGCAGATGCTTTCGCGGTAGCCCAACGACCGGAGGTAGGCTTCGCCACTTTTGCCGTTGACAAAGGCTGCATCCACGCGGCGCAGCATCCAGCGGCGCAGCGCGCCACGGACGCGGCTTCGCTTGTCTTCCGTGTGCGTGGAAAGCGCTGCCCAGAGGACCAGCTTCACCCGTGGATGCAACATGCGGTACAAAATGGCGAACGCCGTGCGGGCACCAAACTGCGAAGACACAATGACGTCCGGCTTGTATTGCCAAAGGTGCGGCAACGTATCGAGTGGCACATGCAACTGCTCCGAAACGGAAAACTGTTCCGTCCGGTGACGCAGACGCAACCAGTTGACGGACCGCTGAACGACGATCGGGAAATTGGCCTGTGGGCGGGGGAAGTTGTGAAAAGTGTCTGAGGCTGCAGACACAAAAGCGCGCAGCTCCTGGGTGGCCTCGTGAATCCGCTCACACAAGGGCAGCGTGTGCGGCGAAAGGCTGTTGGTTAACAGGGCAACACGGATGTTGGCTGTGTTGGTCGGGCGCGTCTTCGTGACCATGCTGCGGAGTCCACCTGGGGCAAACGGTGTTCGTCGAACCCCGCATGCCACATCCAGATGAAATCAGGCTGGATGGTGTGGGCAGATCCTTACGAGATCTACCCACAAGCCGTGGTCACCGCGGGAGCCAGGCTGGATTCTAAAGGCCTCGTCGGCTGATTGTTGCGGCCTGTACGGGGCACCGGGAATGCAACTTTCGTCCACGACCTGGGCAGCCCTGCCGCTAGTTTGAACTGTGTGAGTCGCCGAGCGAGATGTTGTTGTTGGAGAGCTTGCTTTGCCAGTACGCACGTTCTGCTGCTTCGGCGTTGGCATTCGGAAAGCCTCCCGTAAAGCACGGGTCGTTGAAGGCCTGTGTTCCCATCCTGTCGGTTGCGTCCAGATCGGGTGTGCGCACCCACATGTCCGCCACCATCGCAGCTCCGTTCGCATCCGGCCGGGCCATACCACCCACCGTCCCCTGGACGACGATGTTGCTGAACTGCGCGTCGCCGTAGTAGTTCCAGACAACAACGGCGTTCACGAACGGGGCCGCATACCAGGTCCCATCCGAGTTCATCCCGCAGGACACAACGCGATTGGCAGTGACGGTGATGTCATGGCCAGAGGCGATTTCCACGCCGGAACCGGCCGTGTGCACCACCTCGTTATGCGTGAACGTCACGTAGGCCGTTTCCGGCTGCGAGCCATCGCCATCGGTGATCAGGCCGGTCCCCGTGTATTGGGCCACCGCCGGTGAAGAGTTGCCCTCCATGTAGTTGTCATGAACCGCAATCACCGAGGACGGCGAGCCTTCGCTCTTGTAGATGTTGAACACGTCTTCCGTCGAGCTTTGGCCCATGGTGTCGACTACCTGGTTCCACGAAATGGTCGCGCCGTTGGGAGCCGAAACTCCATTCAGCATGACGAAGTGGCCAAGATCGGGGCGGTCGGTTTGAAAGCCCCCGGCCCCATCACTGGTGCGGTCTTCCAGGTTCGTGGCCAGGTTTTCCGAGATGTTGAGGCTGTTGACTGAGGACGAAAGCACCTTCACGGCAAACCGAACTCCAGAGATGGTGCAGTGCTGCACGTTCAGCGCCGTCACGCCTTCGGCCACCACGAAGCTGCCGCGCTGCACGCCCGCAACGCCGGGATCCAACGCCTTCGCGGTGACATTCTCCACGGTGACGTTGGCCCCGCCGCTGCTCTGATACGGAATGGAGATCAGGTCGCCGCGGCTGGTGATGGTTGCGTTGCGCAGGGTGACGGGTTCGGTGGTGAGGATCTGCACGGCCGGCGTTTGCCAATTGTTGCTGGTCCAGTTGCCGCTATAGGTGCCGCCGGCTGTGATGACAAGGGGCTCCGTGGCTGATTGCGAGGCCGATGCGCTGGGACTGGCCCCGCCGCGCACGGAGGCCCCGCAGCCCGCCAGGGCGTACATGGCCGCCGCCGTGCAAAGACATGCTGCAAGCAGCCTTGATGTTGTGCGCCTCACGGAGTGCTCCTGGTCCACTGTAACGTTACCCTCTGCTCGATCAGATTCGTACCCCTCTTTGGGGTCCTGCCCTGGTTATCGGCAGCGGAGAGCCTTCCCTTAGCGCTGTTTCAAGACGACACGAATGGGCTAACGCCTACAACCTCTGTGTCTTTCGGACGCCAACGGATTCCGGTTTACTGACTTCGAGCAGGTAACGTGACGGAGCAGTCCATGAGCCGGGATACCGGGAACGGTGTGGGTCAATTTCAAGAGTGGCAGTTGGAAACGCCGGTGGTCTTTCTGGTGTTCAACCGGCCATCCCTAACGCGCGAGGTGTTTGCCCGCATTGCGGAAGCCCGTCCCAAGCAGCTTCTGGTGGTGGCCGATGGCCCCCGGGCGGACCGCGAAGAAGAGCACGCCCTGTGCGAGCAGGTTCGTGAGATCGCCACAGCCGTTACCTGGCGATGCGAGTTGCATACCGAGTTCGCCGCCGAGAACCTGGGCTGCCGGCGTCGTGTGATCAGCGGTCTCGATTGGGCTTTCTCGCTTGTGGAAGAAGCCATCATCCTCGAAGACGATATCGTCCCCGACCCAAGCTTCTTTCGCTTCTGCGAAGAGATGCTGGCGCGCTTCCGTGGCGACCGCCGTGTGTCCATGATCACTGGCTTCAACAACTCCGCTGACCGTGCCCAGACCCCGCACAGCTATTTCTTTTCCGAGCTGACGCACATCTGGGGATGGGCGACCTGGCGCGATGCGTGGGCGACCTACGATGAGCACCTTTCCACCTGGCCCGCGGTGCGCGATAGCGATCTGCTGGCCGAAATCTTTCCGGATCGTTCCGCGCAGCGATATTGGGAGGCCATCTTCGAGCGCATGTACCGCGGCGAAGGCCCCAATACGTGGGACTACCAGTGGATGTACACCAACCTGTGCCAGCGCGCGTTGTCCGTCACGCCACAGGTGAACCTGGTGCGCAACGTCGGCTTCGGTGTGGATGCGACACACTCCACAGACCCCGATGGCGCACCCAAGGTCAACGTGGAGCGCCTTCAGTTTCCCCTGCAGCATCCGCCAACCATGATCGCGTCACGTTCACTGGATGCCATCGATCAGCAGCTAAGCCAATGGCACACACCGGCGTTGCCGAAGCGCGCTGTGCGCAAGGTGGGTCGCATGCTCACGCAAAGGCGGGTGGCATGACGCCAGCCATCAGCCTGGAAGCGCGTCTGCGGCGCATCGCGTCCCGCACCGTGCGGCCGCTGCAGTTCCGGTTACGGCGCGCGTGGTTGCATGTGGTCGACAGCTTCGTGCTGTTCGCGGCAGCAGCCCCTGATGAGGACCGCGTTCTGCTGATCCGGCTCGATAACATTGGAGACTTCATTATTTGGCTGGATGCGGCGCGGGCGCTTACGGAGCACCTTAAGGCTCAAGGCAAGCACGTAACCCTGCTGGCCAGCGCTTCCTGGGCATCGCTAGCCGAAGATACTGGGCTGTTCGACGAGGTCATGCCGCTTGACCAGGGCGCCTTCAAGCACAAGCTGGCGTATCGCCGCCGCTTGCTGCGTAAGGTTCGAGCCAAGCGCCTCGGCACAGTGATTCAGCCCACGGTCACACGCGTTCCGGAGATGGGCGACGCTGTTGTTCGTGTGAGCGGGGCGACCGAGCGCATCGGCGTTGCGCTTCCGCATGAGATTGTTTCGGCAGCGCGGACCTCGAAGAGTAGCTCGCGGTACACGCGCCTGATCGCTCCAGGCACAAGCGCGCATGGCGAGATGCAGGCCAATGCGCATGTGGTTCGCGCACTGACCGGCACCGAGTACCAGGCACGCATCGCCAGCTTGCCCCACGCTGTTCACAACGCAAGTCTCGGTGGTTTTGCGCAGCTTATTCCCGCTTCGCCCTACGTCGTTCTCTTTCCAGGTGCTAGCGCCGCTGGCCGCCAATGGCCCGTGCAGCACTTCGTCGCCCTGGCCCAGCGCTGCATTGAGCAGAGCCCTTTGAAAGTGTTGGTCTGTGGCGGGCCGGGCGATGTACGGGTAGCGCAGGAGATCGCCGACGCTGCAGGTGCAGGCGTCACCAGCCTTGCCGGAAAAACCAGCCTGAAGCAGCTTGCCAGTGTGATTGCCGGGGCACATCTGCTGGTCAGCAATGAGACCTCTGCCGTGCACATGGCCGCAGCCGTTGGCGTGCCGTCGGTGTGCATTGTGGGTGGGGGCCACTTTGGGCGCTTTCTGCCCTATGACGTTCAACCCGAGCCCAACCGTCCGATACCCGTGGTGGCAAGCCGCGCCATGGAATGCTTTGGGTGCAACTGGACATGCAAGTTTCATCCTGCGAGGAACAAGCCCATGCCGTGCATTGAGGGCATCTCGATCGATACCGTATGGCAGTTAACGCATTCGCTGCTCATGCCTACCGTGCAGGAGGTGCAGGCATGATCGTCGATCGCCTACGCTCCGCCACTGCCCCAACAAACGCCTATGAACTGGTTTCTGCTGCGCCCGCCGCAGAGCCAGAGGTTGAGCTGAAGGATGTGCTTGCAGGGCTGCTGCGGCGCCGCGTGCTGATTGCGAGCCTGGCCCTTGCCGGTATGGTTCTCGGCCTCTTGTTCGCGCTGATGCACCCCAAGGAGTTCAGCGCGGTGGCGACGGTGGAATTTGCGCAACCCAGTACGCATGGGCTAGGGCTTGACAGTGCTTCCGCAGCGACGGAAGAACTGCCCACCATGGACCTGCTGAACACGGAGTTGAAGACCGAGCAAGCGGAGATCAGCGACGAAAACACGGCCTTTTCTGTGATCGAGCGACTGCACCTCACCGAGGCGGCACCGTTTGCGATCCCGGCAGACCTGCCTGCGAAGAATCCGCTGAGCCGGGAACGCGGCTTGCCGCTGGAGCGTGCACCGTACCAACGGGAACGCGTGCTGAAGATGTTTCGCGAACATCTCACGGTCGACATCGTGAAGGGGACGCGGCTGTTGAGCGTCAGCTACCGCGACACTGATCCGGAGCAGGCCGCACGCATCGCCAACGGCGTTGTGCAGTCGTACATGGAGCAGGCTACCGCGAGGCGGTCCACGGCTGTTACGCAGGTATCCTCGTGGCTCACCGATCAGCTTGGCTTGTTGAAACAGCGCGTGGAAGAAAGCCAGCGCGCGGTAGAGCATTACGGCAGCGACAACGAAAGAGATCTTGCCGGCCTCGGGCTGCTTGCGGAAAACGGCTCAGGTAAAGGGCCTGAAGCGTATCCCGCGTCGGACAGTGTTCCCGTTGCGCGCCTGCTCGCGCTCAACAACGACCTCACCAACGCCCAGGTATTGCGGCTTGCCAAGGAAGCCATCTACCGCGTTGCCGCAAGCGGCGATGCAGAGGCCGTGCTGAGCCTTGGCAACAGTCCGCTGGTCACCGGCGCGGGCGCAGACAGCGCTTTTTCGCCGGGCAGCAATGGCCTGAGCCTGCTGCAGCACCTGCGTGAGCAGCAAGCAGAGCTCAACGTGCAGATCGCCACGGCTTCGTCCAAGTACGGCGCAAAGAGCGCCATGATGCAGGAGTCTGCGCATCAGCGTGAGGCGCTTGAGACGCAGGTGCACACTGAACTCGATCACCTGAAGGCGCGGGCGCGAAGCGAGCTGGATCTGGCAACCCACGCCGAAGACGCCCTGCGTGCGCAGGTAGGCACACAGCAGCGCGAAGTAAGCCAGTGGACCAGCAAGGCAGACCGTTTGCTCTTGTTACAGGGTGAAGCGGCGTCGAACCGCAGCCTGTATGAGAACCTCTACGCCAAGCTGCAGGAGTCACAACTCGTCACCGGTCTGCGCACATCGCGCGTGGCCTTCATTGACGCAGCAAGCGTGCCCACCACACCCTCGTCGCCCAAGAAACGCGTCTCCATTGGCGCCGGTCTGCTGCTCGGCTTGCTGTTGGGCCTGGTCGCCGCACTCGGACGGGAGTTCCTCGACGATTCATTGCATACAACGCAGGCCGTCGAAGCTTTGTCAGCATCCGTGGTGGGGATCATCCCGCGTTTCAGCAGCAGAACAGTTCAGGGTGCTTGGATCGTCGCGGAGCCACAGTCTCGTGCCGCAGAGGCGTATCGCGCGCTTCGTTCCAAGGTCTTTCAGAGCGCGCCGGAAGGCAAAGCCGCACGGGTTGTGCTGGTCGTAAGCGCGCGTCCGGGCGAGGGTAAGGCGACGACGTGCCTGAACACTGCGGCGGCTCTCGCCGTGCAGGGCAACCGCGTGCTGATTGTGAACGCGGATCTGCGCCGCACACAGCCGCCTGCCGCCTGGCAGGAGCCCGAAAATGCGGGTTTGAGCCGCTTTCTGGAAGGATCTTCCGGCGATCTGCACGAACTGGTGAGTGTGCCTGGCGTTCCGGGTGTGTCTGTTCTGCCAGCCGGCCCGGCCACCGCCAAAGCACCTGAGCTGTTGGCCTCGCCCCGATTCGCCGATCTGCTGCAGATGCTGCGCGACGACTTTGACCACATTCTGATCGATAGCCCACCGGCGATGCTCTACACCGATGCGCAGATCCTGGCCGGCTGTGCGGATGCCAGCGTGCTCGTCGTGAAGGCTTCGACAACTTCGCGCCAGGATGCCGCCAGTGTGCTGGAGATGCTGAAGGGCACATCGGCGCAGACTCTTGGCGTTGTGTTCAACGACGCACAGATCAAGGCCGGCAGCTACAAGAAATTCGGGTACCAGCTGTGATGAGGAAGACCACCATGTATCTCCGCAACAGGCACATCCCAACCGTCGCTCGCTGGACCTGCGCGGCGTTGCTGGCTGGCACGGCCACCGCCGCCGGCGCGCAACAGTACGGCCCCTCCGTGCCGGGCAACGTTGAAGAGATGATGCTGCAACGGCGACCGATGCCTGCGCCCACTGCGCCCATCCAAATCCCCACGCCGGCCGCACCGGAAGACTTCTCCAAGGCGCAGCTGATGCCGGGCACGTTGCTGGCCATGCAGACCTTCGGCATACCGGAGCTCTCCGAGATTAGCCTTCGTATTGACGCCAAGGGCGATGTGGATGTCCCGACCCTGGGGCCCGTGCACATCGCAGGGCTAACGGTGCCAGCCGCACAGCAGACCATCGCGGCTGCGCTTGTGAAGGCAGAGCTGCTGGTGTCTCCGGTTGTGCAGCTCAACGTGCTGCAGTATGCCGCCGGCTACGTGTCCGTGTTGGGCGAAGTGCAGGCGCCTGGACGTTTTCAGATGATCGGCTCGCGCAGTCTCGCAGAAGTGCTCGCGCTTGCCGGTGGTGAAACCCTGGCCGCCGGCAATGAAGTAGAAATTCAACGCGGAGGCAGCGCGGATGCGCCAGAGGTACAGCACATCCGGTACACGCCACGCGATTCGCTGAGCAGCCTGCAAAACATCTCCGTGCAGCCCGGGGACAACGTCTACGTGCGCCGCGCCGGCATGGTGTACGTGATGGGCGCGGTCAACCGGCCGGGCGGCTACGTGATGGTCAATGGTGGGCTGTTGAACGTGTTCCAGGCATTGTCGCTTGCCGGCGGAACGTCACTGGATGCGGCACGAAACGGCATGTACATCGTCCGGCCACACGACGAAGTTTTCGAGACCATCAAGGTGCCATTTAACCGGCTCGCGAAGGAATCGCAGGCCAAGCTCGAACTGCAACAAAACGATGTGCTCTACGTTCCCCGTAGCGGTGTCCGGGTCACCTTGCTTGACGGCTCAGCCATCATCGGGGCTGCCGTTAGCGGATCGCTCTACACCGTCGCCAAATAAGTCTTGAGTCACACTCCGCTCGTGCCGCGCACGACGCACGCAAAGGCAACATGAACACCGCCTCGGAAGAGATCCCGTCCATCGCCGTGCTGATGACATGTTTTAACCGGCGTGAACAGACACTGCGCTGCCTGGATCTGCTCTTCACGCAGAACGAACTTCCCAGGGTCAGGCTGGAAGTGTTCCTTGTCGATGATGGAAGCCGCGATGGAACAGCGGACGCTGTGCGTGCGCGCTTCCGTTCTGTTCATGTGATTGCAGGCAGCGGCAACCTGTACTGGAATGGTGGCATGCGCGTCGCCTTCGCCGAAGCGATGAAGCGCGGCTTCGATCTTTACGTTTGGCTGAATGACGACACACTGCTTTTCCCGACGGCGCTTGAAAGCATGCTCGCGGTACATCGCCAGCTGTGCACGCAGAACATCGACGCCATCCTGACAGGCAGCACGTGCGATGCGGCAACGGGCAACCGGAGCTATGGTGGATGCCGCTGGGCCAGTGGTTGGAAGCGCGAACTCGAACCCGTGCCGACGAGCACACAAGAGCTCCTTGCGTGCGACACGATGAACGGCAACTGCACGTTGATTCCTGCAAAGATCGCGCATGGGCTCGGTAATCTGGACGCGCGCTTCACTCATTCGTTCGGCGACTTCGACTATGGGTTCCGCGCCGTAAAGGCCGGGTTTACCGTGTACGCGGTGCCTGGCTTCGTGGGCTCTTGCAGCGATAACTCGCGCCGCGGCACCTGGCGTGACCGCACCGCCACACTGCGCAAACGCTGGCAGCACCTGAACTCCGTCAAAGGCTCGCCCTTTCCTGAGTGGACGGTCTACTGCCGCCGTCACCTCGGCTGGCTATGGCCGCTGTATGCCGTGTCGCCGTATGTAAAAACCGTGGCAATGTCCTTTCGCCCGCAGGCACTGAGGCGCGGCGCATGACCATCAAGCGCAAGACGCTGGTAAAAGCGTACCTGGCCTATTGCCTCTGCATGGATTGCGACGTGTTCATTCGCATCTTCGGCGGCATGGGCAACGGCGGTGCCAATATCGGCGGCTTTCAAAGCGCCAACCCCATCCTGCTGATGTTTTCTGCGCTGCTTGTTGGCGGCACGGCGTTGCTGCTGTTACCCATTCACCGGCAAGCCCTGCGCACATTGCTGAACACGCCGTGGATGACGGGATTGTATGTGTGGGCCATGCTGTCCGTGTTCTGGGCCGTTGATCCCGGGACTGTGATCCGCCTGGGTATTCCGCTGTGGGCGTACATGCTTTCCGGCATCATCGCCGCCTATTTTCTCAGCGTGGAAGAGGTCATCGGCGTAGTCGGCAACCTCATGTCCTTTATCGCGCTGGTAAGCGCCGTGTGGGAGCGCATTGACCCAATTCGAGACTCCGCCGCCCCGGGTTGGACGGGCGTTTTTGGCGAAAAAAATCACCTCGGCATGGGTATGGGCGTCGGCCTGATTGCCCTGCTTGCCGCTCCCCGTGGCGCCATTCGTTATCGAGCCTCCAAGATTGCCGCATGCGCTGTGATGTTGGCCGGTTCGCAATCCACAACGGCCATCATCTTCACCGCTGTGGCCGTGCTGCTGTATGCGCTGTTCCGGCTGCCATCGCGCATGCGCCCCATGGCGATTTCTCTTCTGGTGCTTGGTGCTGTGCTTCCGTTGATCGTTTGGCCACACGCCATCGACCACACCTTCGCCATGGCCGGCAAAGAAACCAATTTCACCGGTCGTGATGTGATCTGGGCCTTCGTCATCGAACAGTGGAAGACACGCCCGACGTTCGGCTTTGGCTACGGCACGTTCTGGGCGTCGCAGGACACCCTGGTGCAGCAGACGTTGCACTGGAACCCAGGGTCAGCACACAACGGCTTTCTGGAGATGTTGGCAACGCTGGGCGTCACGGGCGAGTTCTGGTTGCTGGCAACGCTGGGTAGCGGCATATTGCTGGCACGCCGCGCCTGGCGCGCAGGGCATCGTACCGCGGCCATATGGCTGTGCATGTCCTGGGTGGCCATGGTCATTGACGACATCACGGAAGCGGACTTCATCGTCCCTGCACCGCTGTGGTTCACGTACTGCCTCGTCTTTTTCTGCACCTATGCCCAGTTGCGCAAGCCCGCCGTGAAGCGGGTACGCTTTGCCGCGCTGGAACCCATCGCAGGGACGGTGAGCTAACAATGCGCCACATGACACGACGTTCTGCCGCGCTGCTTTCCGCTTCCGCGCTCGCCTGGATCGCCGCCCGCCGAGGCCTTGGCGCCGCGTTGCGGGATGAACCATACACCGTCGCCGGTGGCACGCGCCCATTGCTGGCGCATCCGCTCACGGTGCCGCGTGACTTCGTCGGCATGCATGCGCATCGTTGGCCTGTGGACTCCGCGGCTGCCCACCCGTCACCGTCCGCTGCGCCAAGTTATGGGTTCGGGTCCGCACGTTCGCACGACCACGAAGGCACCTTCTGGAACCAGATTCACCTTGCGCCCAACCACTTCGTGTGGGACAGCCTGGATCGCTGGGTGGCGGCGCATACCGCGCAGAAACGCACCTTGATCTATACCCTGTACGGAACGCCGGCGTGGGCCGCGGAGCGGACAGACAAGGCAGATCTGTATGGCCACCCCGGCGGCGCAGCTCCACCCAGGGACCCTGCCGCACTCGCGGCGTTCCTCCGCGCGCTGACCCTGCGCTACAACGGCAATGGACGCCGCAGGATTCACTTCGTCGAGACGTGGAACGAACCGCACTTTGAAGGCGAAAGCCGTGACTTCTGGTGGGGCTCGGCGGAGCAGATGGTCGGTGTCGCGCGCACGGTCAGCCTTTCCGCAAAGAGTGTCGATCCAGGCGTGCGTGTGCTGTCGCCGGGCTTTGTTGGCGATCTTTCCGGCGCGCTTTCGCTGCGTCTTCCTGCGCTGGCAGCCGCCCGTCGTAGCTCGATGTACCAGTTCCTCACTGCAAGTGACGGCCATGGTGGCGTTGGCAGTCGCTGGTGCGACGGCATCGCGTTTCATACCTATAACGCGCCGCTTGAAGGCAAAAACATCGCATGCGTGGACGACTTGCTTCGCGTCGGAAAAATGCTCGGCATGATGGGCATCGCACTGCCGCTGTACAACACGGAATGCGGTTTCATCGCTCCACATCCTTTCCGTGCGATGTCGCCCGCGCAACAAGCTGTGCACCTGAAGCGCTTCGCCGCGCGGCAGGCAGCCATGGGCGTGCAGGGGCTGTACTTCTATTCACACGATGACGATTTCGTAGGCAATCCTGCCGCGCACCCACAAGTGGCCAGTGCCATTGATGACTTGCAACGCTCGTTAGCAGGCGCCACGCTGCACCAGGTTGCCGTTGACAGCAACGGCGCGGTCAACCTCGTCACCGATGGGGGAGCGTTCACATGGTGAAGGCACTCGCAGCCCGCCGGGCCAGGCTCGCGCAACTCGGCGGCGGCTTTTGGGAAACGGTACGCAATATCGGCTGGACGAGCTCCGGGCGCTTCCTTCGCATGGGCGGATCTCTGCTGGTGGGCACCATGGTGGTGCGCTACCTGGGGCCGTCGCAGTACGGCGCGTTCAGCTATGCCTTTGCGCTGTATGGGTTGTTCAACATCGTCTCCAACCTTGGCCTTGATGTGCTCGTGGTCAGTGAGATCGCGCTGACGCATGATGTGAACGACGAACAGGCGGTGCTCGGCACGGCCTTTTGGCTCAAGGTTGCCGCCAGTGTCGTCACCACTGCAGCTGCCACGCTCTACAGCTGGTGGGCGCATCCGCATGACACCGTCATCACGGTCATGGTGGCCATGCTTTCCATCGCGTCCATCGCCCAGGGGCTGGATGTCATCGACTACTTCTTCCAGGCACGCACGCGCTCGCGACTGGCCGTGGTGCCGCAGCTGTATGTCTTCGCGGCAAGCAACATTGGACGCGTCATCGCCATATACTGCCGTGCGCCGCTGATGGTCTTCGGCCTCATTGCGTCGCTGGAGATCCTCGCGAGTGAGCTTGCGCTCGCGGCCATCTATTGGAAGCACCACCGCAATCTGTTCCGCTGGACGTTTGGCCGGCAGCGCGCGCTGAACATGCTGCGTGTGAGCTGGCCGTTGATGATTGCGAGCCTGCTGGTGATTGTGTACATGCGCACCGACCAGGTGATGCTGGGCAGCCTGTCGACCAGGGCCGTGGTGGGCCAGTATGCCAGCGCCAGCCGCCTGTCTGAGATTTGGTACGCGATCCCCGCCTTGATCTGCAGCAGCGTCATGCCGCGCCTGTTGAAGCGCAAGGCTGACGAGCCCGAGGTGTACTACAGTCGCTTGCAGCGCACCTACGACATCATGGTGGCGCTCAGCGTTGGGCTCGCGCTGATGACGACGCTGTTCGGCAAATACGTTGTGCTGCTCTTGTTCGGCTCCGCGTACCTGCCGGCGGTGGCGATCCTCCGCGTTCACATCTGGACAGGACCGTTTGTGTTTCTTGGCGTCACTTCCGGCATGCAGCTTGTGCATGAGAACCTGACGAAGATCTCGCTGCAGCGCAGCATCATCGGCGCGCTGGCCAACGTTGGCTTGAACTTTCTGCTGATTCCGCATTTTGGCGGTGTTGGCTCGGCGGTGGCAACGCTGATCACCCAGGCAACAACGTCGTATCTGTTGGATGCGACCAACCGCAGCACGCGGCATATCTTCTGGATGAAGACGCGGGCGATCTTCGGGGTCTGGTTGTTCCGTCGCGGCGAGCAAGCGGAGATGGGCACCCTGGCCGCCGAGGCTTAGATAGACCAACGCAAAGGCGCGCGAAGAGCGCCAAGTCTCGCCACGGAATTGGTCGCGCCCCCTGGCATTTATTGCGTTCGTTGCGTTGGTCTTTCGCAGCCCATCCAGGACCTGCAGCTAGGGGTAGATCCGGTTCAGCGTGCGCGCAAACGGAATGGTCTCGCGCACATGATCCAGTCCGCAGACCCACGCTACGCAGCGCTCGATGCCCATGCCGAAGCCGGAGTGCGGCACCGACCCGTACTTGCGCAGATCCAGATACCACTGGAACGCAGCCATCGGCAGATCATGCTGCTCGATGCGGCTCTTCAGCAGGTCGTAGTCGTGGATGCGCTGCGATCCGCCGATGATCTCGCCGTACCCTTCCGGCGCCAGCACGTCCACACACAAGGCCTTGGTCGGATCCTTCGGGTCGGGCTGCATGTAGAACGCCTTCACCACGGCAGGATAGCGATGCACCATCACTGGCTTGCTGAACTGCGAAGAGAGATAGGTCTCATCCGGCGAACCGAAGTCGTCGCCATACGTATGCGGGTGCTCGATTTTGCCGGCCTTGTAGGCCTCTTCCAGCATGCTGTGTGCTTCGTCATAGCTGAGCCGCGGAAACGATCCGCTGGTGTGCGCATGATGCGCGACGGCATCTTCCGGGGCAGTGCCTCCCGCTGTCTGCGCGTCTGCCTGACTGCCCTCAGCAAGGCTGCCATCGCCAGGCGCAACGACCGCTTCCAGCGTGGGGATGTCGCGACCGATGGCCTGCAGGTCGGCACGATGGTGTTCCAGCACACGCTTTACGATGTGCGTCAGAAAGCCCTCAGCCAACCCCATCAAGCCATCGAGGTCCAGGTACGCGACCTCGGGCTCAATCATCCAGAACTCGGTGAGGTGCCGGCGAGTTTTTGACTTTTCCGCGCGAAACGTGGGGCCGAAGCTGTACACCTTGCCCAGCGCCAGCGCCGTGGCTTCGATGTAAAGCTGACCGCTCTGCGTGAGGTACGCCATCTCGTCTTCGAAGTACTTCATCTCGAAGAGCTCCGAGGTGCCCTCGCAAGCGTTCGGCGTCAGGATGGGCGGATCGGTGCGCGTGAAGCCATGCGTGTCGAAGTACTCCGACGCCGCGCGCATGATGGCCGCACGTACACGCAGAATCGCCGACTGGCGCGGTGTGCGCAGCCACAGGTGGCGATGCTCCATCAGGAAGTCAACGCCATGCTCCTTGCGCGAGATGGGATAGGGCGTCTCTTCAGGAATGCGTTGCGTCACGGCAACGCCCGTCACATCAAGCTCAACACCGGAAGGCGCGCGCTGGTCTTCACGCACGCTGCCCGTCACGATCAGCGAGGATTCCAGCGTGAGATTTTTCAGCGTCTCAAACAGCTCTTCGGGCACCTGCGCCTTGGGCACGATGCCCTGCACGGTGCCGGAGCCATCACGGAATGTGGGGAACAAAAGCTTGCCGGAGCTGCGCAGGTTGTACAGCCAGCCGCGCAGGGTGACGGTCTGGCCGATGTAGCTTTTGAGCTCGGCAATGGTGGTGACGGGGGCGTCGGCAGGCGTACTTGGGAGCGCTGTTGCAGTGTCAGGCATGGCAAAGATGATTGTAGTCCGCCGTGCCTCGGCCGCTCGGTGACGCTGCCCCGCACAGCGCAAGCACAGCGCACGGAATCCCAGGAACCAGGGGCGCAAAGGCGCCGCCATAAAGCCTGAACGGATCTTTAAGGCGGCGCGCTCGGCTAAGCTTGCGGTTGTTCTTGCGGCTGCTGTTGCAGCGTCATCGCGGCATCCTGTTGCGCTTGCAGCAGGGTGGCCGCTTCAGCGTCGTTGAACGGATGGCGTTCCTTCAGCAGCTGCAACGGCTGCGCAAACTCGGCCAGGGCCTCTGGATGCAGGGCACGCACACGCAGCAGCACTTCACCCAGCATCAGGCGCACGGGCAGGCTCGCCGGGTAGCGCACTGCGAGGTCGATCAGCCCGCGCGTGGTTTCCCGTTCGCCCTGGATCAGCAACGGTGCATGCCGCGAGCTCATCGCGCAGTTGATGCCCAGCAGCTGCTCCAACAACCGCAGGTAAACGTTCAGCTCGGCGCCACGTGGCGTTGAGTACCGTCCCTGGCGGGGTGCTTCCGGCGTATCGCCGAACTGGCTGACCAATGCAATGGCCAACTGCGGCCACAACGACTGCGCCGCACCGTGCAGCTCCGGCCAGGTGAAGCTCGCGGTGATCGTCATCGGCTCGAACGCGGTTTGCGCCGATGTGGTGGATTCACCAAACGAGGGCACCTCGTCCAGCGGATCGCCACCGAGCACCGCGGCATCCGCGCCGGGAACGGCTGGGCGGTCGGCCAACACCACCTCCTCGGCAGCTTCTGCGGACATGCTGCCCGGCTGCTCGCTTGGGGAACCGATCTCCAGTTCACTGGGGGCCGTGTTGGCGTCCATTGCCATCGGCTGCATCGGGTGGCTGGGCGCCACAACCGGTGCGGCTGGAACAAGGCGCAACGTGATCGTGCCGCCTTCGGGGGAGGCCTGGATGTGGCTGGTCACCGCGGCCTTGGCGCCGGAATCGCGAGCATATGCGGCGGCGGCATCGTCCGGCCAGGGCTGGTTCAGCATCGCAAAGCCCATCACCTCGGCCCAGGGCACCAGGGTTTGGGTGTCCAGCGTCAGCAGCGCGAAGGCGTTTTCAGCCAGAAACAACGGCAAGGCCCGGCTCAAGCGGCCGGCGGTGTCGGGCAGGCCAGCAGCCTCCTGCGGCAGCTCTTCCGGCAGGCTTACAGACGACCCAAGGAACAGTACACTGCCGCGCCGCGCGCCGGCGGTGGCATACAGCGTGCGGCTGGGCGAGTCCGGCGGAAGCCACACGGGGCCGTCGATGCGCAGCAACTGCGGCTGCGGCGGGTTCTGCTGCGCCTGCGCCATCAGGTCGCGGCGGCGAATCTCGATCTCCCACGCCCGCAGCGGTTCGGCAAACTCCGGGCGGTTCAGCCGGGCGAGATCGCGCACCAGGGCAAGGGCGTCACCGGTGTTGCCGCTGTCCAGCGTGGCTTTCAGCAGGTTGTTGCCGACCACCAGGCCATGCACCTCGGGGTTAAACGCGGGCCGTACCAGCCGAAGCGCATCGTCCAGCAGGCCAAACTGGCCCAGGTCACCGCTGATGCCCTGCAGCAGCGTCACCGGGACAGGCTGCCCGGCACGCTCCAGCGCCTGCTTGTACAGTGCCACACCCAGTGAGCGGTTACGGCCATCCAGCGCGCTGCGGCCCAGCCACATCAGCGGCAGCCAGGCGCCGGGCAGCGTGGCTGCCCGCTCCAGGGCAGACTGCCAGCCAAAGTCGCCTTCACGCTCACGGCTGCGCGCGGCATACAGGCCCACGGCGCCATCGTCGTTAGGGTTGGCTTCCAAGGCACGCCATAAGGTCTGGTCTGCCTCTTCCATGCGGCCCTGCGCGGCCTGGGCCCGGGCAAGGTGCGTCAGGATGGTCGCCGACGGCCCGAGCTGGCCAAGATAGGTGACAAACACGTCTTCGGCCTGCGCCGCGTCGCCGGAGGCCAACAGCACCAGGCCATGTACGGCTGCGCCGCGCTCCGCCACCGGGTCGATGCTCTGCAGGTGTGCGGCCGCGGGCAGCAGGTCGGCGGCAACGCCCACCTGCAACGCGTCCAGCAGGATCGCCGAAAGCGCATCAGGATTGTTGGAGGCCTGCTGCAGTGCCTGCGGCAGCAACTCCGCGCGCCATTGGCTGGCCGGGATAAAGACTTCGCGGCCAAAATCGTCGAACACGCGGACGTTGGGCTCTTCCGGCGGCTGCGTTGCGTTGACTTCCGGCTGTGTGAGCGCCGTTTGCTCGGGCGCAGCCGCGGCAGGGGCGGCTGCTGGAGCAGCGGGGGACGATGGCGCGGTTTTGGGAGTGGTCGCGGCGCTGGGGGTCGAGTCCCCGGTGACGGGTGCAGGGCTCTTTTTGCGGAACAGATCGATCAGACTCATCGTGTTCCATTATCAGGGCTGGCGGGCCGTTTGCGCCGCCGGCAGCCCTGGGCGCCGTCTGCGCCTTTCGTTTCATGTCGCCGAACCGGGCATCCGCTATGGCAGGCGGAAGTTGATCCCGGCCTGCTGGTTCACGCGCTCCGTGGCGGGCAGGTCCACCTCGTCCAGCGGAATTTCCCGGTTACCCGGGCCGGCGACCAGCAGCGCCGTCCGCGTCATGGCGTAGTTGCGGATCCGCGCCGGCGGTCGACCGTCCTTGAAGATGATGGTAGTCACGTCTTCCCGGGCCGGCGGCGCGCCATAGGGCTGTGACTCATATTGGGGCAGCAGCGGCGCGGGACGGCTTTCCCCAGCGGCTGGCGGAGGGGGCGCTTGAGCCCCGGAACCGTAGCCCGGCTGACCTTCGTAGGGCTGGGCCGGCGCCTGGCCATACCCAGCGGTGCCGTCGTACCCAGCGTTGCCGCCAGAGCCTGCCACGCTGCTGTATCCCGTATTCCCGTCATATCCTGCGGTACCGCCGTAGCCGGCGTTGTAGCTCACATTGGGATTCCAGCCCGGATCATCCCAGCCCAGCGCGTCCCAATCCCAGTTCAAAAAGTCGTACCCCAGCAGCCCCGGGTAGAAGAAAGGCGAAAAGCCAAATCCAAACAACGGATATGGATACCGGTACCCAAAGCCGTAGTAGGGGTTGCGGTAGCCGTAGCCTCGGCCCAGGCCATACCCGGAACGCCCCGGCCCGTAGCCTGCCCCGGCGCGGTTGTAGAACGCGGGCCGTGCAGCTGTCGTACGCACTGGGCCGCGCGCCGCTCCCCGGAAACCCGCAGCGTACCCTGGCGAGCGCAGACTGCCCGCCGCGCCATACCGTTGGGCCGACGCGAAGCCCGGCCGGGCGGCCGCTGGGTAGCCGCGGTACGCCGATGTACCGAAGCTCCGCCCCGGCGCCGCCCCCGAAAACCCACCACTGCGCACACCCGCGCCGCTGAAGCCGCCATGGAAGCCGCCACCGCCCGCATGCCCGCCGCCAAAACCTCCACCCCCGCCGGCATGGCCGCCGCCGTGCTGCCCCCACAGCGGCAGGCTCACACAGCCAAGCGTCAGCGCAAACGCCAGGAAGCTTCGCATGCCCAACAGCGTACGCCTCCGCACGCCTGAGGCCCCGCCCGCAAAGCTGGCCCGCGATCCGTCTTCGTCTGCACCCGCCCGGAGCCCATCCTCAGACGCCATGGTCATCACCGCATCCGGTACTCTGGGCGCGTACCCTCGATCTCTTGTTCCGGTGTTGTGCATGATCCCTCGCGTGCTCCTGCTGCTTCTTCTTTTGACGTCGGTTCCCGCCGTTGCGCTCCAAAAGCAGCCCCCGGCCGAGTTCCATGCCCGCCGTGAAGCCTTCGCAAAGTCGCTGAACGGCGGCGCCGCCCTGCTGTTCGGCAACGACGAGCCCACCGAGGAGTACCTTTCCTGGCGCCAGAATGACGACTTCTACTACCTGACCGGGTGGAATGAACCCGGCGCCGCGCTGCTGATTGAAGCCGCCTACACGCCTGCCGCGCCCACCACCGCACCGCTGCCCGGCATGCCCGTGCTCACCGCCCAGCCCTACCGCGAGATCCTCTTCCTGCCCGAGCGCAACCACCGCGCAGAGCTCTACACCGGCGTCAAACTCGATGCCGCCACACCGGACGCCGCCGCGCTCGCCGGGGTGGACGAGGTGCGCCAGATCAAGGACCTGCCCACTGAGCTGGTGCGCATGGCCAGCGGCACAACGCGCCTCGCGCACATTGCCACTTCCTCCGACGACACCAAGGCAAAGGCCGCGCTCGAGCTCCTTGGCGCCTCGCTCGCCCGCCCCGTGCAGTCCTCCATGGAGATCCGCACGCTCACCATCCCGTTGCGCAGCGCCAAGTCAGCCGGCGAGATCGCGCTGCTGAAGAAGGCTGCGGACGCCTCCATCGCCGCGCACCTGGCCGAGATGAAGGCTGTGCACCCCGGCGCCTCCGAGCGCACGGTCAGCGGCCTGATCGACTACAGGCTCAAAGAGAACGGCTGCGAGCGGCCCAGTTATCCGTCCATCGTCGGCTCCGGCATCCACTCCACCGAGCTGCACTACATGGAAGACGAAGACACCATGCGCGACGGTGATGTGGAGGTCACCGACGCTGCCGGCGAGTACAGCATGTATGCCAGCGACGTCACGCGGACGCTGCCGGCGAACGGCCACTTCACCCCACGTCAGCGTGAGATCTACGACATTGTGTTGGGCGCGCAGCGTGCGGCTGAAGCCTCGTTCGTTTCCGGCAAGACCACCATGCGTGACCTCGACAAGACCGCCCGCGACTACGTCGGCACCCACGGCAAAGATCTCCACGGCCAAAGTCTTGATCGCTACTTCATCCACAGCGTCGGCCACTCGGTCGGCATCAGCGTGCACGATCCGTACGACGGCACCAAGCCGTGGGGACCTGGCGCCGTGTTCACCATCGAACCCGGCATCTACATCGCCGAAGAGAAGATCGGTGTGCGCATCGAAGATACCTACTACGTCGACGGAAATGGCAAGCTCGTCGACTTCATCGCTGCCCTGCCGCATACAGCCGACGAGGTCGAAGCCGCGATGCGCGGGGGCAGAAACGGGACGCAGATTCCCTCCCGGGAATGACAACAAAGCGCGCTAAAAAACTCTCCAGGAGAGACAAGCATGATCGTTACAGAAGAGTTCGTTGAACTGAGCACGCCGTTCGGCCCCATGCGCACGCACATCACGCGCCCCGTGGCACCGGGCCGCTACCCCGGCCTTGTGTTCTACACGGAGATCTTTCAGGTCACCGGTCCCATTCGCCGCACCGCCGCCATGCTCGCCGGGCACGGCTACATCGTGGCCACGCCCGAGGTCTATCACGAGTTCGAACCCGCCGGCACAGTGCTGCCCTACGACCAGGCCGGCAGCGATCGCGGCAATGAGCTCAAATATGCCAAGGAGGTCGCCAGCTACGACGCCGATGCGCGTGCCGTGCTCGACCACTTGAAGAGCCGCCCTGATTGCACGGGCAGCTTGGGTGCCATGGGCATCTGTCTCGGCGGGCACCTCGCCTTTCGCGCGGCCATGCAGCCAGATGTGCGCGGTACCGTGTGCTTTTACGCCACAGACCTCGCCAAAGCGACGCTCGGCAAAGGGCAGCATGATGACTCACTGCAGCGCGCTGCCGACATCAAGGGCGAGTTGCTGATGATCTGGGGCCGGCAGGACCCGCACATTCCGCTGGAAGGCCGCATGGCTGTGCTGCAGCGCCTCAACGAAGTCGGCGTGCGCTTTGCCTGGCATGAGGTCAACGGCGCCCATGCATTTATGCGCGACGAAGGCCCACGTTATGATCCCGAGCTTGCGCTGGGGCTCTACAACCTCGTCTTTGCCTTCTTCCATCGCAGGCTCGGCGCAGGCGATCTGAGCGCCTGAACCGGCGCTGCTTGTCGGAGACTGACGACAAAGCCAACGTTTCACTTCTTCTCTCCGTGGCTGCGGGGTACAACAGCGTGGGCCAACCCTCATGGCACATCCTGTTCCCTGCAGCAACGGCCGTGTGCGCGCTGTTGTCGCGAAGTTCCCGTGCTACCCCCTAACCAGCGCACAGCAACCAAGGACCGGCGCAGCGGACGGGCCAAACCCTGCCGACTGCTCTCTTGCTGCTGCAGAAGACCTCACGGAGACCTCACCCATGAAACTGTGTTCCTGCTTTCCGCTCGCCCTCATTCCGCTGGCACTCCTCGTTCCCCATGCGGCAGCCGCCACGCTGTGTGTCGACAGCAATGGCGCTCCCTCCTGTTACGCTCACATCGCCGATGCGGTCGCCGCCGCGGCTTCCGGTGACGTCATCAAGGTCGGCCCGGGCACCTACACCGAGTCCATCACCATCACCAAGCCGCTCTCGCTCACCACCGACAACGCCATCCTGGATGCTTCCGGATTCAAGCGCGGTTTCTTTGTCGACGGGCTCGCCGCCAGTGGCCTCGCCGGCACCGGCCTGGCCAACGTCAACATCTCCGGCTTCACCGTGCGCAACGCCATGTATGAAGGCATCCTTGTGCTGGACGCCTCCATGGTCAGCGTGTCCAACAACACGGTGATGAACAACAACACAGCGCTGAGCGCCGGCACCTGCCCGGGGCTCGAGACTTTTGAAACCAACGAGCAAAGTGACTGTGGCGAAGGCATCCACTTCCTCGCGGTGGATCACTCGGTGATCACCAACAACACCATTACGGGCAACTCCGGCGGCATCCTGCTGGCCGATGACACCGGCGCAACGCACGACAACGTCATCACCTTCAATACCGTGCATGACAACCCGTATGCCTGCGGCATCACGCTGGCCTCACATCCCGCGTACACGCCCGCTGTGGTGCCCACCGGCACGACCATTCCCGCAGCCTACGGGGTGTTTCACAACATGGTGTACGGCAACCGCTCGCGCGCCAACGGCAATGCCAACGGCGGCGGCTCCGGCGTGGGCATCTTCGCTTCGTCGCCCGGCACCATGTCGTACGGCAACGTTGTGGTGGCCAACTACCTCACCGAGAACGGCCTGCCCGGCATCGCGATGCACGCCCACGCACCCAACCAGATCCTGAACGACAACATGCTGGTTGCCAACACGTTGATCAACAATGCCGCCGACACCGAAGACGCCGCCACGCCCGGTCCCACAGGCATCAACATCTACTCGCTGATGCCGATCTCCGGCAACATGGTCATCGGCAACTCCATCCAGGGAGAGGCTGTCGACGTGGCCATCCATGCACCTGCTATTCCCATCCCCAATGCGCCCAGTCCCGCCCTGGTGCAGTTCAACTCACTCGGGGGCAACGGCATTGGCGTG
This sequence comes from Granulicella sp., assembly GCA_965198515.1. Classification (GTDB taxonomy): domain Bacteria; phylum Acidobacteriota; class Terriglobia; order Terriglobales; family Acidobacteriaceae; genus Granulicella. The sequence continues at coordinate 737,107 of CBDAPO010000006.1, forward strand.
GATAACCTCAGCGCCGGCTCCAGCGTAAATGCCACAGAAAACTTCTGGAGCTGCCCGAACGGCCCCACCATCGCCGGCAGCTGCTCCACGGTTGCCGGGCCGAATGTGCTGTGGGCACCCTGGCTCACAACGCCGCTTCCCACGCTGCCCAGCTTCTGAGCACGTCACCGATACAACAGCAGAGGGCGACGCTTCATGCGTCGCCCTTGATTACGTAACGACCGTCCCTCAATCACCTGCTGCCTTGCCGAAGGTGTGCCGCTTATCCTGCCCGGCGCTCAACAAGCCCGTCCTGGGGTCGCGCTCAATCAGCTCGCTGTCGCCCCACGTTGTGGGGGCATTCTCATCGCGAGCCCCGGCGTGGCGCACGGGATAGCCCATCGCCTGCATCGCGTCCACCGTGGCCTGCGGAAAGCGCGCTTCAAACTCCAGGGCATCCGGCAGGTATTGGTGATGGAAGCGCGGCGCATCCGCAGCCGCCTGGATGTTCAGCCCGTTGTCGACCGTCGAGATCAGATCGTTCGCTACCGTCGTGATGATGGTCGCGCCGCCCGGCGAGCCAAGCACCAGCCGCAGCTTGCCAATGCGGCACACCGGCCCATGCCCCATCGGCATTGCCGCGCCATCGCTTCGCTTCGGCTGCGGCGTGTGCGGGCACACTGACGGCTCCGCCACAATGGTCGGCGTCATCGAGCTCAGAGGGCGATGTCCCTGGCGCAATCGCATTTGCCGGCCCCTGGATCAGACCAAAGCCATTCGGCACGCCCATTTTGCTGGCAAAGTCATCCATCTCGTCGTTCAGCAGAAAGCCCAGCGGCTCCACCGTCACGCCGGACCCAAAGCCGAAGTTCAGCGTGTAGGTCATCGAGACCGCGTTGCCGTCCTTGTCGACCACGGAAAAGTGCGTCGTCTGGTGCGACTCCGCCGGTCGTGCAGGAATCACCGGGGGCGGCGGCAGAAAGCCCGCGGGCCGCACCAGTTCCTTGGAAGGCGTAGGCTTCACCGGATCGATCGTTCTGCGCCACGCATCGGCATATCCCTGCGCTTCCATCTGCGCGATCGGAATCTGCGTGTAATCCGGGTCGCCGAGGTACTGCGCGCGGTCCATGTACGCGCGCCGAAACGCCTCGGTAATCAAGTGAATCTGCGCCGGCGAGCGGTCCGCGCCCACAGCATGCAGGTCATAGCCGGAAAGCATGTTCAGCGTCTCCAGCAGCGCAACACCTCCCGAGCTCGGCGGTGGCGAGGTAATCACTTCAAGCCCGCGATAGTGCCCCACCAGCGGCTCGCGATCCTTGACCTCATACGCCGCAAGGTCCGCAGCCGTAATTAACCCGCCGTTGGCCTTCTCAAACGCATCGATCTGCTGCGCCATCACACCGCGGTAAAAGTCGTCCGGGTTGGTCGCGATGTGTTCCAGCGTGCGCGCCAGTTCGGGCTGCTTGAAGGTCTCACCGGCTTTGTAAAAGTCACCGTCCCTTTGGAAAATTCGCCGGGACACCGGCGTCGTCTGCAGCCGGTCAGAGTGCAGCGTGCTCGCCTCTTCCGCTGTGAGCACATAGCCCTCGCCTGCAAGCCGAATGGCCGGCTGCATCACGCGTGCGAGCGACAGCTTGCCAAAGTGAGACTCCGCATACACCAGCCCCGCAACCGTTCCGGGTACGCCGGACGCCTTCGCGCCCACGGTGCTCATCTTCGGGATCACCTTGCCCTCTGCATCCAGGTACATATCGCGGCTTGCAGCCGCAGGCGCCTTTTCGCGAAAATCCAGGAAGTGTGCCTGGCCGCCATCGCGTGTGTGCCCCATCGGCTGGTTGGTGCCCGGGCGTACCAGCATGAAGCCACCGCCGCCGATGTTGCCCGCCGCCGGCAACACCACCGCCAGCGCGAAGCCCACCGCCACGGCTGCATCCACGGCATTGCCGCCCGCGCGCAGGATCTCGACACCCGCATCGGTCGCATCGTGGTGGATGCTCACCACCATGTCCTGCTTCGCGGTCACAGGCGGCACTGCAGGTAAAGGTGTGCTCGCGGCGGCGCTGCTTTGTGCCGGGGCGGGTTGCTCCCCTGCAAAAACGCCCAGGGCCAGCCCAAGCACGGACGTGCATACCGAAAAGCGACGCAGCGAGACCTGGTGAAGGAGGACGCGGATCATGTTGCCGAGCTTACCTTTGCAAACGCCCCGGCGACAATCCTGAGCAAAGTTCCTATGTCCGTCGAGAAACAATCGCGAGCCGCTCGTGTTCGATTCAGCCATGATGTTGGAAATCACCGGGAGACCCAGTGTTGCGTAGCCTCTGCCGCAGAAAACAAGCGCCTCGAAGCCTGATCGTAAGCCATCTCTTTGCCGTCGCCGTGTTGCTCGCCTGCACAGGATGCAGCAGCATCAAGCTGCACATGGGGCTGCGCGTGTCGCTGCCCAAGATCCCCGTCAAAACCATGGACGCAAGCCTTGCCGGGCTGCCCGCCATGGCTCCCGGAGAGAAAACCGGCCTCATCGTCACCTTTACCGGGCAAAACGGCCAAACACTGGTGAGCGAAGGTGCAGGTAAAGGCAAGGTGCTGTGGCGTGATCTTGCCGTCACGGCCGATGTCGTCGCAGTCGACAAGAAGGGCAATGTCACCCTGCCACGCGACCCACGTGTGAGCGAAGGAAAGACCGGCCACATCATCGTCACCATCCCCAGCCAGCCCGGCCTGCGCGCCGATCTCGACGTGCCCCTGCGCTACAACTACAGCTTCACCTCGCACTTCTACGGGACAGGTGGCAGCGCTGGCCTCAGCGGCACCAACGGCATCGACGGCACTTCTGGTTCCTCCGGTTCATTCGATCCCAACAACCCTTCGCCGGGCGGCGATGGCAGCAATGGCACGGATGGTACCGACGGTGGTAACGGCACCGATGGTGACGACGGCCCTGCGGTGCACGTTCTGGTCACACTGCGGCCAGGCAGCAAGCAGCCCATGCTGCAGGCCGGGGTTGTCGTCCCTGGTCATAAGGAGCGCTTCTATCTGATCGACCCGAATGGCGGCTCGTTAACGGTGAGCTCCGCGGGCGGTCCGGGTGGCGTTGGCGGCAAAGGGGGCCGGGGCGGACGTGGCGGCTCGGGCGGCTTCGGCAGCCCCCCTGGCTCCAACGGCCTTGATGGCCGCAACGGCAATGACGGCAGTGATGGACGGGCAGGCAGCAACGGGCTCATCACCGTGACCTATGATCCGCAGGCCAAGCCGTTTCTTGCGGCCATCCTTGCGTCCAGCCCTGGCGGCCCACGACCCGTGTTCGACGAAGCGCCCGTGGCTCCCTTGTGGTGAGTTGTCCGCCTGAGGACCTGGCTGCTCTTCACGGTACCTGCGGCAGATCTTAAAGTGGCTGCAATCTCCGTACGCTAGCGTCGTTTGCATGACGCTTAGCTTCGTCGTTCCTGCGTACAACGAAGAGCGATATCTGCCGGATTGCCTGCGCTCCATCCTCAACGAAGTGAACGGCCGCAGCGATGTCGAAATCATCGTCGTCAACAACGCCAGCACCGACCACACGCGCGAAGTCGCCCTCAGCTTTCCCGGTGTGCGCGTTGTGGAGGAGCCCCGCAAGGGCCTGCCGCACGCTCGCCAGGCGGGCTTTCTCGCCAGCTCTGGTCGCTTGATTGCCAACGTCGATTCCGACTCACGCCTCCCTGCCGGCTGGGTCGCGCAGGTGCTCCACGCCTTCGCGGAGGACAGCAGCCTCGTCGCGCTTTCAGGGCCCCTGGTGTACTACGACCTCAGACCGCGCGAGCGGCTGCTCGTTCGCCTCTTCTATGCGACGGCATGGCTCACCTACGCGCTCAATCGCTATGTGTTGCGCGTTGGCTCCATGGTGCAGGGAGGCAACTTCGTGCTCACGCGTGCTGCGCTCGAAAGCATTGGTGGCTTCAATCTCGGCATCACCTTCTATGGCGAAGACACCGATCTTGCACGCCGTCTGCCTGAAGCCGGCCGCGTCTGCTTCACCTTTAATCTGAAGATGTACTCTTCCGCGCGCCGCCTGAAGAAAGAAGGCATCTTCACCATGGCTTGGCGCTACTCGGTTAACTATCTTTGGACCATCTTCCTCAAGCGCCCCTTCACCCAGGAGCACATCGACATTCGCGAAGGCAGTGGCGCTTAGCGCAAAGCGAGCCCTGTTTTCAGCCCATGCGCTCGGCCATCAACGCCAGCCCATAGGCTACCGACGTAAATGCCTCTCCACTCTGCACCCGCTCCTCACCAAAGCGGCTGGTAAACACGCGCCGCACCGCCGGTACCAACGACGTGCCGCCCGTCAGGAACACGCGGTCGACCTGCCCCGGTGCTGTGTTCGTTGAGCGCAACAGCTCCTCCAGGCTTGCTTCCATGCGTTGCAACTCAGGCGCAATCCACGTTTCAAAGTCGCTGCGCATCACCGGGGTGCGCAGGTGCAGGGCATCTGTTTGCAACACAAACTCAGCAGCCTCCTGCCTGGAAAGGTCCACTTTCACGCGCTGCACCGCCTGATGGAGCCGGTAGCCAAGGTCGTGCTCCACCACGGCACGCAGCGCGGCAATCTTGTCCGGCTCCAGGGCAGTGCGCTCTGCCGCGCGCAGCATCGTGTGCACGTCGCGAGTGCGCAAAAACGACAGCGTATGCCAGCGTTCCAGGTTGGCATACACCCAGGCAGGCAGTGCCTGCAGCAACTTGCCCAGCGACCTCGCCTGCACCTCTGACCCCAGCGCCGGCGAAATCAACCGCCGCACAATGCGCGCGTCAAACGCGTCGCCCGCAATGCCCACCCCAGTGGTGCCCAATACTTGCGGCCCACCCTTCGCCCGCACACCCGGGCCCACACGCAACAGCGAAAAGTCCGTTGTGCCGCCGCCGAAGTCGCCGATCAGCAGCAGCTCATCCCGATCGATCGTGGACTCGTACGCATACGCCGCCGCGACAGGCTCCATCGCAAACGCCACATCTGTAAAACCCGCCTGCAGGTACGCCGCGCTCAGCCGCTGGACGGCAAACGCGTTCTCCGCTTCCGCATCCGCGCCCACAAACATCACCGGCCTGCCGGAAAGCGCACGCGTGACCTCGAACCCAAAGAATTCACTGGCCCGCAAACGGAGGTCGCGCAGAATGCGCGCCACCAGATCCTCAAACTGATACTGCCGCCCAAAGATTTCCGTGCCCGTCAGGTTGCGGGCCGAAAGGTGGCTCTTCAGTGACTGAATGAGCCGCCCCTGCACCGCATCGTCAAAGCTGTCTGTTTCCAGGTAATGCTCAATGCCCGCAGCGCCGGTCCACGCTGCTACAGGTTTGCCCTGCGCCTGCATGCGCCGCTGCAGGTACAGCAGCGACCGTGACGACGCACTTGCCGCTTGGGCAGAAGCGAACTGCACCATCTGCACAGCGCCGCCCTGGGCTAGTGCGACCGAGCTGTTCGTGGTGCCAAAGTCAATGCCAACGCGGGCCGAAGTTCCGGTGCTCACTCCGCCATTGTTGCAAACCTGCTGCCCGGCGGCGTTGGCGTCTACAGCAGCTCCATCTCCGCCGCTGCATTCACCCCACCCGCGCACGCCAGCGAGAATGTGCGTGAAAACGCCTGGCTGCGACCCATGCGCACCAGCTGAATCGCCGCGCGCAGTGGCCAGGGTGCCGCCCCGTTCTCCCACAGCTGGCTCAGCGGCCGCATCACGCCATTGCGGTCCGTGTGAAACGCGCGATCGTCCCACCGTCGCCACCCTTCGGTGAACTCCGGAAAGTCTGTCACTGCATCCAGCGTCGAGTGCAGAATGCGCTCCTCCCACGCCCGCTTGTACTGCGGCATAAACAGTACATGGCTGCGTCGTTCCACGCGAATTTCGTCCACAAACTCGCGAAAGTTGCGTGCCTGCGAAAGATTCACGCAGGCACTGGCTTCGGTGCCATGCCGGTCACCGCCGGAGATCAACAGGTGCCCGCTTTCACGCGCCAGTTGCGCGGCTGCACGGTTCTCGCGCGCATCGCGCAAGCCGTTCAGTTCCAGCGCATGAATGCATGGGGAGAATTGGTCCAGAAAGCGCACCACCTCACGCCGGTGCACACCAGCGCCCACCTTGTGCAGATCCCAGATCGGGTGATTCAACACCGTCAACACGCCCGGCAGCTCGTCCAACTCATGCAGGATGCCGCGCAACTCCGCGCGGTCCGGTGCAGCCGTAAACGCCTGCAAACGAGCCGTCCACGCATACGCATCGGCCGAGGGCAGGTTGTGCACGCCCAGGTGAAACTCCGTCGCGCCATACGGCACCGTCCACTCAAGCGATACCGGGATGCCACGCGATGCAGGTACGCTGCGCAGCAGCTGTGGTGCGGCAATCGTGTCATGGTCGGTGATGGAAACCAGCGCTTGCAGGCCCTGCGCTTCAATCTGCCTGGCTTCCAGCTCATACGCCATGGCCGGCACCAGCGGTGGCCGCCAATGCCCGCGCACAAAGTCCAGCTCGAAGCCGTTGTTTTTGCTCTTGCGGTCGTAGTGCGCAAAGATGGGCTGCAGCCCCGGCAACAGCGCCAGGAACTTGTGCACAAAAGTCAGCGTCTCTTCTGACATGCTGGTGTGGCTGTGCAGGGAGACGCCGCTACGATACGTCAGCGGAGCCGCGGCATCCGTCCACAAGCTCGTAATTCTGGACCTGGGTTGAGCTTTTTGCTGGGGCCGTAGCTGGAATCGCGAAGAGGCTTGCCGCTCCGCGACCGTGGGTGAGCTGAGCTGAACGCCGAGCGGCATAGTGGCTCCTTGTACACCGACTGCTGCGATCAGTGTGCAAGCGTCCTGCGAACTTCCAGTGAAGCCGAAGCAAAAGGACGGTGAATCCGAGGCATCAACCTTGGCTCACTCGGCCCTTGTTGCGTTGGGCCCGCTGCTACGCGCGCACGCCGTACAGCCCATGCTCACGGATGTAGCGCAGCACCGCCGGAGAAAGCAGGTCCTCACAGGGCTTGCCTGTGCGCAACCAAGCACGCAGTTTTGTGGCGCTTGTTGGATCAGCGACGCCCTCAACGAAATGCAGCCGCGCCCGCTGCGCTGCCGTCAACGCAAGCTGCTCGGCAGCCTCCAGCGCGAATCCGGGCCGGCTGACTACGACCCACTCAGCAAGGGTGAACAACTCCGCCACGCCACGCCACTGCGGCAGGCTCAACAGCGCGTCCGCGCCCACAATGGCGAAGACCTCTGTTTCTGCCGGCAGCTTCTCCTTCAAACGGCGCAGCGTGTCGACCGTATAGTTCGGCTCTCCATCAGCGCGTGGCTGATCCACGTCGGACGCCGTCAACCCACGCTCCCCCGCGCACAACAGGGCAGTCATGCGCAGCCGGTCGGCGAAGGCAGCCGCGGGCCCATCCGGCTTCAATGGCTGCCGCCCTGTAGGCGCCAGCCACACCTCATCCAGACCAAGGCGGTCCCGCACCTCCCGCGCCACCGTCAGGTGTCCAAGGTGTGGTGGATCGAAACTCCCACCGAAGTAGCCGATACTGCGTCCAGCGTTGCGTCGAGCTTCGCCCTCAGCCAAGGACCGCATGTATCCTGCACTCACTGAACCGGCCCGTGTGCAGCATCGTTATTCGTGGCAGCCTGGACCGGCACGGCCGAGCCCGGGAAGTACGCAGGGCACCCGAAGATCCTGACAAGGGAGGCCGCATACAGTGGCCGCAGCTGCCACACCCACGATGTAGGCACCGTCCAGGCCAGGTCAGAGTTCTGCACCACAACCGCCGCGAGCTTTTCATCGGCGCACGCCTTGAAGAAAATGGCTGGCCCAGCCAGGGCAGGGTTCAGTGCCGGCTTGCGGTGGTACGGTACGCGCGCCCAATACGGGATGTCGGGCGATGTGTAGAACAAGGTGTGCAGGTCCTGCATCATGGCCACGCACTTACGTTCATCGCCGCCAAACGAGGGCACGCAGGTTGGGTCGCCGGCCGCAAATGGGTGCGACGAATAAAACATCACAAGCTGCTGAAACGGGCCACCCATGTTGCTTTGCACGACAGCGTTCGCTGGCAGCTGGGCTTCCACCTGGCTTAGACCGCGGCGCAGTTGAAAGAAGCGCGCGCCGCTGTCCGCCTCATGCGCGAGCGGCGCAGCTGCGATCAGTCGCGGACGATGCGCAAGAAACGGCAACAGCCCGCGGCTGACTGTAATTTGCCAGAACTGGCTGATGAGACTCAGAACAAAAAGAGCCACAGCGGCCCGCGCCCACCAGGGGTGCTCGGGTGAGATCTTCTTGTGCTCACGCCACCGCTGGAAATAGGGCCACAGCAAAGGCACCGCCCATACCACCAGCGCCAGCCTCAGAATCAGGCCCGCGTGACGGCCCAGGTCATTCACACCTTCCGGCGCGGAGCTTAGTAAGAAGCCTGGCAGCGCGGCCCCCAGAAAGATTGCCCAAAGAAAGCGCTCACCGTCGCTGAAAGGTTGACGTGCCCACAAACGCTTTCCGTCCCTGGTCAACTGCAGCAGCAATGGCACCAGCAGGAAGCCGAACTGCAAAATCAGAAGAAGCGGGCCAATGGTCATGTACAGCGTGTCGCGGATAAACCCATCGCCGGCCTTAAAGACCAGTGTGCCGGCAAAGTGCTCCTTTTCTCGCCGGTTTCTTAGCTCAAACTCTAAAATGCGGTGATGTTCCGCTGGCAAGCCAGGCGTGCGCGCCAGCAGGTCGTGCAGAAAGGGAAGCGAAAACAGCAACGCAAGCACGCCTGCGCCACAAAGCACCCCCAGGTCGCTCCACCGCTTCGTACGCACCAGGTCAATGGCGTACACGCAACCGGCGACCGCAAAACAGAACGCAACAAACGTGGAATCGCCGGCGCTGGCCGCCAGGCAAATGCCGGCCGTCACAGCGGCCAACACGGGCACCTTCCAACGTCTCCGTCCCTCGCTCTCGCCTGGCATCTCCTGCCGGGACATAAACATCACAAGAAACCCGACGGCGCAGCACACCACCCCGGCCACATGATGAGGCGCAAAGATCACAGCGCCCATGAAGCTGGGGATGCGATCGTCCAGCCACCACTCAATCTCCGGAAAAATGACTGGGGGGTGCAAACAGTACCCCAGCACAGCGACAACGACGTCAACACCCATCACGCAACTAAGCAGCAGCGGAAGCAGAGATTCGCGCGATGTTTTGGCTGTGTACCGCACCAGATGCTTCAGCATCAGGTACAGCACCGCGATCAAGCCCAGCCCACTCCAGAACGCGCTGGCGGATAAACAGGCACGTGCACTCAAGTGCAGCGGACGTCCGACCGCGGCACATAGCACGTACCAGTAGTAGTAGTAGCGCGATGGCTCCGGTTGTCCGTTCACCGTGAAGAAGGGGTTGCCGGGCGGCACACCATCGCGCATCGCCCCGCTCACCATGGGTAAGCGAACGCTCCAGTCGGTGAAGTTCACGCTCTCATACAGGTGGCCGTGCACTTCGATCGAGGTGGTAATCAGCAGCACATATCCAGCGAAAGCAAGCAGCGCACACAGGACTACCCGGTGGTGTCGCGCAACCTGCCACAGGGAAAAGCGATCACGCCATATCCGAGGCACGATCATCGCTGCGGTCCACAGCGCCGCGACCAGGTATAACGCCGAAATCACCGGCGCAGGCACAAACCGTCCGAGGATCGCCGAAAGAAAGAGCGACAGCGGGAGTGCCAGCGCAGTCACCCACAACAGCCCCTCGGCCCGGGACCGTTCGCGAAATTGCACCAGGTCGGTCCAGTGCGCAAACAGAAACGCCGGCGGGAGCAGAAAGGCCCCAAATGCGCAAAAGGCCAATATGCTCGACGACAGGTCAACCAGCGTGTAGTTCATGAGTGGGTTAGGGGAATGATAAGCGACCGCCGCCACGCTCGCGAACGGGAGTTCGTTCGTTGTGCCTCATGGCAAACAAGCACGTAGATGGGCCGTTGTCTTAGGCCGCTTCGGCCTGCCCTTTCAGGCGTTCTGCCGTGTCATGCGCGACCAGGGCGTCCACCGTGGGCTGCAACATGCCCTCCATCACCATCGCGAGCTGATGATTCGTCAGTCCGATGCGGTGGTCCGTCAGGCGGTTCTGCGGGAAGTTGTAGGTGCGGATTTTCTCGCTGCGATCCCCGGAACCCACCTGCGACTTGCGCGCGGCAGCCTGCAGCTGATGAATGCGTTCCTGCTCCACCTCATACAGTCGCGAGCGAAGAACGCGCATGGCTTTCTCGCGGTTCTTGATCTGCGACTTTTCGTCCTGGCAGCTCACTACGGTATTGGTCGGCAAATGGGTGATGCGGATCGCGGAGTACGTCGTATTCACGCTCTGGCCGCCAGGTCCCGAAGAACAGAACGTGTCAACCCGCAGATCCTTGTTCTCAATCTTGATGTCGACATCTTCGGCCTCGGGCAGCACCGCCACGGTCACGGCGGAGGTGTGTACCCGGCCTTGCGTTTCGGTCGCCGGCACACGCTGCACCCGATGCACGCCGCTCTCGTACTTCATCTGCGAGTACACCTTGTCGCCTTCAAAGATAGCCGTCACTTCCTTCAGGCCGCCGACTTCGCTGGGCGACTCCGAAAGGATTTCGACCTTCCAGCGGTGCTGCTCGGCGAAGCGTAGGTACATCCGGAAGATCTCCGCCGCAAACAGCGATGCCTCGTCGCCACCCGTACCCGCGCGTACCTCGATGACGATGTTCTTCTCATCGTTGGGGTCCTTGGGCAGCAGCAACACCCGGAGCTCTTCTTCCGCCACGGGCAGCTTTGGCTCCAACGCCGCGAGCTCCTCGGCGGCCATGGCGCTCATGTCCGGGTCGCTGTCCCCGGCCATCACGCGCGCCTCGTCAATAGCTGCCTTCAGGTTCCGGTAGCGCCGAAACGCATCCACCGTCGGCTCAAGGTCGCGATGCTGCTTCGCCACGCCCTGAAACTTCTTCTGGTCGGCGAGCAGGGCGGGGTCGGAAAGCTGGCGGCCCAGCTCCTCATACTTGGCTTCAATCTGGTCTAAACGGTCAAACATAGGTCAGGGCACACAGTTCCAGGGCTGGTACAGCCCAGGTTAGCAATCACGTGAAAGGGAAGAACGACGAGCGACGCGGCGGTGGCGCAGCTATAGAAAGCGCGCGCGCCCGCAGATCCGGCGTTGCATGGCCGAAGCAGCAGAGATATTCAGGATCCGGTCTGGCGCTGTCATCATCGCTCCTTCTTTGATGGTATCGCGGAGTTCATGGATTCGCCGGCCTCCCTGGCACCGCCTCGTGCCTCGCAAAGAACTCCAGCGTCCTCCGGTCGGCATCCCGCAGGCTATCCGTGCTGAACCCATGCCCCTCATTGGGGTAAATATGACTCTGGCAGTCGAACTTCTCTCAGGCCGCACAGGCGGATCAGCTGCTGGGCGTTGACCACGGGTATGTTGTTGTCCTTGGCGCCATGCAGGATCAGGAGCGGCGGCATCCCCTGCAGCCGAAAGAAGAAGTCATCCGGCAGGCTGCCGTACCAAACCGCGATGCCCTGGACCGGCAGCTTCTGCGAGCCCGCGGCCAGGGCAATCGACGCTCCCAGGGAATAGCTCGCCACAAATACAGGTCGGCCCTTCCACTCCGGCGCAGTTTGCACCATCCGCACCAGGTCTGCGAGTGCCCTTGCCCAGGCGGTGTACGTTGCAACGGACGGCGTGTGCGACGAGGCCGCGTCGAAGTAGTGCAACAGCAGCGTCGTATAGCCATGGGCGGCGAAGAACGCTGCTTGCCCGCGGTAGAGCGGCTTGTCGGGACCGCTGGTGCCGGATAACAGGATCACGAGCGAGCCCGTCGTGGAAGCGTCAGCCGGGGCCGCACTCCCGAAGACCTCATACAGCACCTTGCGCCCACCGCTTTGGAAGCTTTCCAGGGAGGTTTTCGAGGCCGCGGCCGTCCTCGACAGCAGGGAAACCAAGAGCAGCGACAGAACCAGGCCTCTTTTCATGCAGCGCAGCCTCCAGCTAGGGCATGCCGTTCGCGTCGACATCACCACCCCGGACAAACCTTTTGAGAAACAGCTCGCGAACAACATTGACGCCCGCCTCGCCCAGCGTTCCCAACAGGGCATTGTCCAGCGCAAGCTTGCCGGCAGTGTCCGCCGCGGGGTGGTACAGCGTGGAAAGGGCCCCGGCCCCGGCATTGCCAAGGATGTGCGAGTAGTTGAACTCCATCTTGCCGTTGTCGCCGCGCGCCAGCACCGCCGACAACACCGCATGGCGCACCCGCTGCTTCAGCGTCCCGTTGGACCCCATGTAGAAGTAGCGGGGATCCTGATGAAACAGGCTCGGCAGCAGCGCTCCGCCGACAAACTTGCCGATAAAGCCATCGGCGTAGGCGGCGCCATAGCGCTTTCCGAAGCCCTCCGCCCCGCCCCCGAAGTCGGGAAAGGTGCCCTTGATCTGCTCGCCCGAGGCCACCAGGCCCGCAGTCACAAAGGCCATGCGGTCGGTCGTCGCACGCAGCCCCAGGGACAGCTTCTGCCGTGCGTCCAGCGGTGCCGCGTTCCAGACAAAGCTGGTGTAAAAGTCCGGAAAGCCCACAATGCGCTGCTGTTCGGCGGCGTGGAGCTCCGCTGCGGCAATCTGCCGCTGGTTCATGCTCACGTAGGCATCGGCGTGATCTGCCGGCAGATTCAGCGTCACATGCTCCAGGCTGCGGCGCTCGCCGGCGCTCAACGAAAGCTTGGGCGATCGAAACGCCTCAAAGCCCGGGGCGGACGCGCTCACCCGGTAGGTCCCGCCAGGCAGCCCTTCAAAGACGAAGTGCCCTTCCCGGTCAGAGCTGAGAGTTCGCTCGGTTCCGCTGTCTTCCATCCGGAGTACCACTTGCGCACCCGGGATGAGCGCCCCGCTGGAGTCGGTGACCTCCCCTTCAACCCGGCCGGTATCGGCCGCTGTTTGCGGGCCCACCGCCACTGGCGGGCTGTCTGGCCGTTCCACGCCGGGACGGTCGAGGGCGGCTGCGGCGAGTGTCTGGCCGAAGAGAGCCGGCGAGGCCCCCACATAGACCCAGAAAAATCCAAGAACGCTGAGTAACAGACGAAAACCGCGAGCCTTGAACAAGGATGGGCGGCATGCCTGCATAGCGGAGACTCCTGGGACCCTGGCGGAGCCGTGCAGACCTGCATCTGCGGCCCCGTTCACTAAGGACGATCATCCTATGCTTCCGCACGTGGGCTGAGCTTGGCGATACCACAGCGGCGGGATGCACCTGCCACGTTCGGGATTTCTTTCGCCGTGCTGTCCGGGAACGGGACGCATCCAAGACCCAAGACTCTTGGAACGTCACTACTTGGTGGTTGCGGTGGATGGCAGATGACTGAAAGCCTTCCTCCCTGCGCCTGGTCAAAATCTCTGGAAACACGAACGGAGGTCTGTGATACTGCTAGTTGAGCAGTCGGGTCCGTAATGTGAAGCTATGAATCAGCAGGAACTCGAAGCTCTGCTTGACACACACGAGCTGGCGAAACAAGAGCGCGAACGGCGGCACGACGAGCGATCGGGACGCATCGGTATCCTGACGGCCGATCCGGTCAGCCGGCGTCTGCTGGAAGGCCTGTCCATTCAGCTCGATCTCGAGTCTGAAGTTCTGGACACGCCCCTGGCCGATGCGCATGTGCTGCTCAGCTTTGAGTTGGTTGTAGCGGATGAAGTGATTGCGGAGGAGCTGCGCTTCATGCTGCATGCCCTCGGCAACGCCGAAACCGGCAATCTTCCCGCCCTGGTCGCGATCCGCACCAGGAGCAGCTTCGACGAACCGGTCGCCGCCCATGATCTGCCTTACGAGGGCGTGCTCACCCTCCCGGAACAGCCATCCCTGGTGACCGCCCAGCTTGGGGTGATTCTCTATGCGCACCGGGCCTATGTGCGGCGCTACCGCGATGCCATGGAAGAGCTGCAGCTGAACCGGCGCATCTTCCGGTCAGTCACCAGCGGCATCACCGTTGCCCGTGCTGAGCCCGACTGTCCCTTGGTGTACGTCAATCCGGCTTTCGAAGTGATCACCGGGTACACCATTGAGGAGTCGCTCGGCAAGAATTGCCGCTTTCTGCAGGGCGGGTACCATGACCAGCCTGGCCTGACGCTGATTCGCGAAGCCCTGGCACAGGGCCGCGAGGTCAAGGCGATCATCCGCAACTATCGCAAAGACGGCACTGCCTTCTGGAATGAGCTTTCGATCTCGCCCATTCGGAATCATGAAGGCAAACTGACCCACTTTGTCGGCATTCAGCAGGATGTGACCAGCCGGGTCGAGTTCGAAGAAGCTTTGCGCGAGAGCGAAAAGCTGGCCACCGCGGGACGGTTGGCTGCTTCCATCGCTCATGAGATCAACAACCCGCTCGAGGCGATCACGAACCTGATTTACCTGGCGCGCAAGGCTCAAAATCTTGACGAAGTCGAGCAGCACCTCAGCGTGGCTGATGCCGAACTGCGCCGGGTCGCCCTGCTCACCTCCCAGAGCCTTCGCTTCTACAAGCAGTCCAGCGCCCCACAGGCGGTAAAAGCCGGTGACCTGCTCGACTCCGTGCTCGACGTGTATGCGCGGCGCCTGCAGAGCATGCGCATCGAGGTGGAGAAACGTGAGCGCACCTGTGATTCGATCGTTTGCTTTGAGAGTGAGATCCGGCAGGTCCTCAGCAACCTGATCCGCAACGCGATGGATGCGATGAAGGGCCGCAGCGGCGGCCGCCTGGTCGCCCGCACCCATGAGTCGGTGGACTGGCGGCGTGACTTGCGGGGCGTGATGATCACGATCGCGGACACCGGCACCGGCATGTCGCGCGAGGTGCAAAACCGCATCTTTGACGCGTTTTATTCCACCAAAGGCAACAGCGGCACCGGCCTGGGCCTGTGGGTTACCCGCGAGATTGTCACCCGGCACAAAGGCCGGCTGCGCGTTCGCAGCTGCAACATTCCCGGCCGCAGTTGGACGGTGTTCGAGCTCTTTCTGCCCTACCAGGGACTCGTGCCGTGAGGGCCAGGTAGCGCGCTCACCGGAGTTGATCAATGGCACTCTTTGCTGAACTGGCCAGGCTGGCCGATGCACTGGCAGCCGAGTCCAGCCGTCTGAAAAAACGGGCCGCAATCGCGGATGCTGTGGGGACGCTTGCCGGCGACCCTGCGCAGCCTGACGCGTACACCGACGCCGGCCGCTTCTGCCTGTACCTGGCCGGCCAGCCCTTCCCGGAGGCCGACTCCCGCAAGCTGAACGCCGGCGGAGCCATTCTGTCCCGTGCACTCAAGGCGGTGTCCGGCGCTTCCGATGCAGCGATGACGGCTGCCTATCGTCGTCATGGGGACCTCGGAGCCGCAGCCTACGACCTGCTGGTCGCGCCCTACGGCAAAGCGCCTGCGGGGGCGACGATCACCCTTGTGGCCGTGGCGGAGGCCTTTGACGCGATGGCCACCGCACGCACCACCGCCGCACGCTCGGCCACGGTCGAGGACCTGTTGCGTCGCGCCACCGCCCCGGAAGCCAAGTACCTGCTCAAACTCATGCTTGGCGACATGCGCATCGGGGTGAAGCAGTCGCTCGTGGAAGAGGGCATCGCCGTGGCCGCGGGTGCGCCGGTTGAGGCTGTCCGGCATGCCGTCATGCTGGAAGCGGACTTGCAGCGCGCCGTGATCCGCGCCTTCGGGGGGACCCTGGGTGAGGCCCGGATGACGCTGTTTCACCCGCTCGGCTTCATGCTCGCCTCGCCGGTGGAGACCCCGCAGGAGGCCGTGGAGCGCTTCACGGCCAAGCCGAAGAAGGCGGAGGCGCCGCCCAAGCCAGCGAAAGCTCCAAAGCGGAAAGGCCGCAAGAAGCAGGACGACGACGAGGAAGCCGCTGAAGACGCCGCGGGCGTCCTGCCCATCGACAGTGCCGCGGCAGGCTTCGCGGAGGATGTGGAGCTTGAGGCCAGCGGCAGCCCGGAAGCCCCGGCCGAAGCCGCCGGCACCATCCATGCGTTCCTGGAAGATAAGTTCGACGGCATCCGCGCCCAGGTGCACTGCGGCGACCCTGCCCGACCCGGCCGCGTGGCCATTTACAGCCGCTCGCGCGAGGACATCACCGAAAGCTTTCCCGAGATTCAGGAGGCGTTCGCAGCAGTGACCGCGCCGCCCAACGGCCTCATCTTCGACGGCGAAATCCTTGGGTGGGACCTCGCCGGCGATAAAGCTCTGCCGTTTGCTGTGCTGGGCCAGCGAATCGGCCGGAAACGTGTCGACGATGACATGCGGCGGCAAATTCCGGCTGTTTTCATGGCGTTTGACCTCATGTTCGCCCACGGGGAGCTGCAACTGCCCCGGCCGCTGCGGGACCGCCGCGCCCTGCTGGAAGAGGTGGCCGCCCGTCTGCAGCCGGTGACCACGTCTGGCGTCGCCGCGGCGCCCAAAGCCGCCGCCCAGCATGACCTTTTTGCCGCCGCTGATCCCGCGTCTGCAGCGCCCGTGCAGCGCATGCTGCTTTCGCGGGCAGAGATGGTTGAGTCCGCCGAAGGCGTGGACCGGGGCTATCGCGATGCCCGGGCCCGCTCCAATGAGGGCGTCATGCTGAAAGCCGCCGGCTCGGCGTACCTGCCCGGTCGCCGTGGTCTGGCCTGGCTGAAGCTCAAGCGCGAGCTTGCCACGCTGGACGTCGTGATCACCGGTGCCGAGTTCGGCTCCGGCAAGCGTGCCCAGTCGCTTTCGGACTATACCTTTGCGGTCCGCGGGCCGGGGGGTGAGCTACTCAATCTCGGCAAGGCTTACCAGGGCGTCACCGACGCCGAGATCGCCGAACTCACCGAGTGGCTGAAGGCGCACACGCTGGAAGACTTTGGCCATTTCCGCACGGTTGAGCCGATTCGGGTTATCGAGGTCGCGTTCAACAACATCATGCGTTCTGACCGCCACGCGTCCGGCTTCGCCCTGCGCTTTCCGCGCATCCTGCGCCTGCGGGACGACAAGCCGGTCGAGGAGATCGATACCCTGGAGCGCGTTGAAGAGGTATACGGCTCGCAGCCGGACAAGCCCGTCGAAACGCAGGAGCCCGGGCTGTAGCGGATCCGGAGGGCGCGCGTCGGACCTGCTCGCTGGCCGTGTCGCTAAGTCCACACCATTGGACTACCCGGGCAGGTCGCTTCCACGTGTCGCTGCCGTTGTCTTTGCTTTGCGCGGCCGCCTGGCCGGCTTTGGGACATCTCCGTCCAGCAAGGGCACGACGTCCTCATCCTGCAGCCCGTTCAGGGTCACGTAGAGGTCGCGGGCCGTTTGGAAGTCCTTCGGCTGCCGCATCGCAAGCAGCAAGTCGGCCTCGCGCTCAATCAGCAGGCAGGTTGCCGCCGGGCACACCGGCACCGCGACCACCACCTGTGCGGGCTGCATGCGGCGCAGGGCATGCAAGGCAGCCAGCAGGCACGCCCCCGCAGCCGTGCCGTCGTCCACCAGGATGACAGCGCGGCCATGGACGTCCAGCGGCTTGCGATCTTTGCGATACACCTGCGCCCGCAGGCGAAGTTCCTGCCGCGTGGTCTCCAGCGTTGCCGCAATCTGCTCAGTCGTGATGCCGGCGGCACGGATCAGGGCATAGTCGAGGAAGGCGCCGTTGTCCGCGGAGACCGCCCCGAAGACCTGTCCCTCGTTGCCCGGCAGACGCAACCGGCGCGCGAGCAGCACGTCCAGCGGCAGGTTGAGCTTGCGCGCCAGGGCATGTGCCACCGGGATCCCACCGTTGGGAACCGCGAGCACTAGGCAGTCTTCGCGCTTGCGAAAACCCAGCAGGCGCTGCGCCAGGGCCTTACCCGCGTCCGTCCGGTCCCGGAAGGCGGAACGCGCTCTCATTTTCCGGGCATGCCACGCCCGGGTCGTCTTTGTTTCTTGTGCCGCTTCTTCTGCCTTCATGCGAGAACCTGCTCTGCGTCGCACCCGCCGGGCGTCACCCGGAAGTCGTATTCCATCAACAGCCGCGTTGGAGCTTCACTTGGGATAGAATGGTTGTAGGCAAATGGCGATCGGCGATTCTCATTCGCTGGACGCGCAACAGGAATCCAGTTCCCCCTCCCCTGGAGATCTCCCTTTTGAACCTTCGTTCACGCTGCACCCGGGCCCTTTCTTTGCTTTCCATCGCCTCCACCTCCACACAGAATAGGTCCTCCCGGCTCACTGGCCTGGTTGTTCTCGGCCTGTGCGCCACAGTAGGCGCGGCCACAGCGGACGCCACCCACACCCGCCACACGCTGCACCACCGGGCTTCCGCTCGTCACGCCGTGGTCGCGAAGGGAAGCTCGCTGAACCAGCAGGATCAACTGGCGCAAACCTTCAGCACGCTGGACGCTGGCAGCTCCTCGCTGGCGTCGGTTGCGGCCGGGGCCACCCAGGCGGACGCCGCCGGGCGCTATGAACTGCACCTCCATCACCTGCACACCGGCGAAGACCTCGACGTTGTCTACCGGGTCGGCAACCAGTACATTCCCAGCGCGATCGCCAGGCTGAACTACTTCCTGCGCGACCACCGCACGCAGGACGTCAGCCACTATGACGTGAAGGAGTTCGACCTGCTCCATACGCTGCTGGCCTCGCTGGGCAAGCCGAACGATGTGATCGACATCGTCTGCGGCTACCGCACGCCCTGGTCCAACAACTTCCTGCGTACGCGCGCCTCCGTAACCGGCGTGGCCAAGAACTCGCAGCACATGCAGGCCAAAGCCATCGACATCCGCGTTCCCGGCGTGACCACCAGCCATCTGCGCGACGTCGCGCTGAGCCTGCACGGTGGCGGCGTCGGCTATTATCCCGTGAGCCAGTTTGTGCATGTCGACGTCGGCCCGGTGCGGCAGTGGAGCTTCGGCGGCCGCGGCGAGTAAGACGCAACGGTTGAGCAATGCAAAAGGCGCGAGCGTTCAGCTCGCGCCTTTTCCGTGCCCGTAGCGCCAGGCCTACTTCTGCCGTGCGCTCAGCTCACCCAGTACGCGCTTCAACTGCTCCAGCTTCTGGCCGGCCTCGCCCAGCTTGCCGGCCGAGGTCAGCCGCTGGTAGTCGTTGAACGCCTGGTTGGCTTCCACGATCAATCCATGCACATCGGCGGGGGCGGTCGTGGCTGTTGGCCCGGCCTGGGCCGTTGTCGGCGCGTTGCCGGCTGCAGCTTGCGGCGGCGCTTCACTTGCGGTGAGCGACGAGCTTTCGCCGCTGAACAGCGACGTCAGCGCGGCCTGGAATGTCGGTCCATAGGCCAGCTTGTCCTGGAGCGCCAGCACCACGAGCCGTAGCTCCGGCATGGGGCTTTGCTGGGCCTGAAGATAAATCGGCTCAGCGTACAGCAGCGCCTTGCCGGTTGGGATCACCAACAGGCTGCCGCGCAGCACGTGCGACCCCTGCTGATTCCATAGCGTCAGCTGCCCGGAAAGCTGCGCGTTCTGGTCGATCCGCGCTTCAATCTGTTGCGGCCCATCCACCAGGCGCGTCTTGGGGAAGTCGTAGACCACCGCCTGCCCGTACGCCTCGCCATCGCTCCGCCCCGCCACCCAGCCGATCAGGTTGTTGCGGTTGGCCGGTGTAAACGGCAGGATCTCAACAAACTCCTCCTTGACGCCGCCCGGCAGCTTCATCAGCACGAAGTTCGGCTCCATCGGGATGACGTTTTGGTTGCCGTCGTTATCGGTGCCCGTGGACTCGGTCGCCACGGTCCAAAGGTCTTCGCGGTTGAAGAAAACCTCCGGCTGCGTCATGTGGTAAAGCCCATACACCGCGGATTGCAGCTTGAATTGGAGCTCCGGGTAGCGCACGTGCGCGCGCAGGCTGTCCGGCATCGTCGCCGCATCGCGAAACAGGCTCGGCAGCAGGCGGCGATACGCCGCAAGGATCGGATCGCCCGGGTCGAACACATAGAACGTCACCGTTCCGTCGTACGCGTCAATGACGATCTTCACGCTGTTGCGCAGATAGTTCACGCCGCGGTCGCCCAGCGCGTAGTGGGTCGCATACGGATAGCTGTCGCTGGTCGTAAACGCATCCAGCATCCACGACAAGCGCCCATCGGCGCCGATCACCAGGTAGGGATCACGGTCCATCGTCAGGAACGGGGCCAGGGTGGCCACACGCTCGCGGATGTTGCGGCGCATCAGCAGCCGGCTGCCTGTGCCGATATCGTCACTGAAGGGCACCTTGCCCAGATCGCCACGGTCCAGCGCCAACAACGCGCGCCGCAAAAAGCCGCCCAGCACGATGCCGCCATTGCCCGCATAGGTGGTCAGGTTGTTCGTCTCGCCTTGCGGGTAATCGAACTCCTGCTGGCGCGTTTTCACGTACACGTCGCTATCGGTCAGCTGCCCGAAATATACCTCCGGCCGCGTCACGTTGATGCCTGGCTGCGTGCTCTGCACGGGCATGTTGCTCAGCAGAAACGTCGGGAGGCCTTCCGGGGTAAAGCCGTTTACCGTGTTCATCGTCACGCCATAACCGTGCGTGTAGATCAGCTTCTCGTTGATCCAGTTGCGGCTGCTTTCGGGCAGCTTGTCCACGTTCAACTCGCGCGCAGACAACATCACTTCGCGCTCGGCCCCGTTAATGGTGTACCGGTCGATGTCGATGTCCGGAAAGTCGTAGTAGGTACGAATCTCCTGCACCTGGCGCAGTGTGTCCTGCAGCGCATGCCAGTCCCACAGGCGAATATTCTGCAGTGTCGGCTGGTTGTTTGCCGGGTCAGCCGCGGCAATGGTCGTCTCGGCAGGGAACTCCTGCTGCTGAAACTTGTCGAGCCCGAACGCCTTCCGCGTCGCCTCGATGTTGTGTGCGATGAAGGGTGTTTCGCGCACCAGTTCATTCGGCTTCACGATGAAGCCGCTCACGTACCAGCCCACCACGCTGAGAACCAGATAGCAGCCCACCGCGGGCAAGGCCGCCAGCACCAGTTGCCGCAGCCCCGCATTGCGCACCGCCCCAAGGCCGGCAATCACGGCACCGAGCACCAGCGCGGCACACACCAACAGCAACCCACCCAGCGTGATGTGTGCGTCCGTGTACGTGACGCCGTCGAAGATCGTGTGGTGCTCCAGCAACAGTCCAAAGCGATCAAGATAGATGTTGACCGCAAACACCAGCAGCAGGGCCGAGACTGCAAACGACAGCCCACGCCACGGCGAAGGGCCATCGCCGGCACCCTGTTTGCGCAGTGCGCGCGTTCCCGCCGTTACCACCAGGAACAGCGCGGCCACAACGGAAAGAACAAAGATCAACGTTAAGAGCCAGTCCACGATCAGCTGCCACGCGGGCAGCCGGAACAGGTAAAAGCTCAGTGAGCGGCCAAAGATCGGGTCCAGCGGGTTGTCCGCGCCGCCACTGCCGGCCGGGGCGGCCCATGCCAGCGCAAACGTCTGCCAACTCCCGGCCATCGATACCGCGCTGAAGAACGCCACGATTAAAGACACGCCCAACCCGGCCCAGCGCATCACCGGTTCCACGGGCAGGTGAACGGTTTGTCCGCTGACCACCAGGGCCTGTGTTTCCGGTAAATCGAAGTGATGCGCACGCATCAGTCCGCGGAACGCGGCATACAGCACCGCAAAAGTCAGCAGCGCGGTACCGACGAAGAGCCCGGCCTGCCACAAACGCGTGGTCCAGAACACGGCGCTGTAGCCCAGGGAGCCAAACCACAACAGGTCAACCCACTCACTTAACAGCGTGCTTGCAAACGAGACGATCACCAACGTGGCAACCGCAAAAACAATCAGCGCACGTCGGCTCCGTCGTGGCGCCTGCAGCTGTTGATGTCCATTCAAAGTGACCGGCAAAGCTTCCTGCTTTCTTTCAAGCGTAGGCAGACGGATTCTACATCTCGCCCTGATGTATCAACGGACAGGTACACTTCGCAGACAGGCAATCACGGGCCACAGGGCCGTACGAGGAGTTTTGCGTGTCGGGAGAGGTTGCAGCAACGCACGAAATCGGGCCAAAAGACGAACGAAACTTCAGTTTTGCGATCTGGCTTCTGTGCGGGCTTGTTCTTCTATTCACGTTGCTGGATCTCGTTGGCTGGTGGACCCACACTCCCGCTCTGATCGGGTCACTGTACGGCTCCGTGAGTATGAAGCCCAACACGGCCTTGATGTTGCTGTTGTTGACGCTGATTGTGTTGGCCAAACGAAACTCTGGCACGCTATGGCGGCGTACAGGGGACCTGGTCGGTGTGTTCGTCATCGCGCTTGCCGCGGCAACGCTGCTGGAATACGCCACCGGCCGCAACCTGGGCATTGATCAAGTGCTGGCGCAGGTGCCTCTGGAAGCTGCAGGCGACCCGGTCGGCCGCATGTCGCAGGGAACAGCCGTATGTGGCCTGCTCGCTGCGGCGGCGCTGCTTACCCTGGAAATTTCGCCGCTTGGGTCCGTGTTTGCCTCGCTGGCAGCGCTTGTCTCCATGTCGGCGCTTGTGGGGTATCTGTTCGACGCCGGTCCGCTTCTGGGCGTTCGCGTGTTGCGCTCCATGGCGCCGCGCACCGCCAGTGCCTTTTTCCTTCTGCAGATTGCCTGGTTTCTTCTCAGGCCACAGCGTGAGCCCACGCGGTCGTTGCTGTACAGCGCCCGCCATCACCGCTTCGGTGCCTGGTATGTGCTGGTCACCTGCATGCTGCCTTTGCTGCTCGGGCTGCCGATCGCGGGTCTGTACCGCCGGGGCTGGTTTGAGGCGCCGTTTGCGTTTGGCGTGCTCGTGGTGTTGCTTGTGGGCGCGCAAGCAGTACTGGTGTCCCGCAATAGCCGGTCGCTGGCACTGGTGGAAGCCAGGCGCACCCGGCTTGAACACGAGCGCATGCGGCTGGCGGATGAAAATCAGCAGCAATATACCAATCTTGTCGCCAGCCAGCAGCGCGCCGCCCAAAGCGAAGCGCAGTTCCGGCTGATTGCAAATGCTCTCCCCGCACTGGTCGCGTATATCGATCGCGAGCTTCGCTACGTCCGGGTAAATCGCACGTATGAGGAGTGGTTTGGGCTCCCCGCAGCTGCTATTGAGGGCCGGGCACCGGAGGATGTCCTTGGCAGACCTGCCGCTAACGTGCGTCGCCACCTGCAGGCAAGCCTTCGTGGAGAGCCGCAGCTTTTCGAAACGCAACTGTCCACCCTGCAGGGCGAGCGCACCGTCAGCATCACGCAGATCCCTGACGTCGATGACCATGGGGAAGTTCGCGGTGTGATCGTGCAGGCCAACGACATCACGGCGCGCAAGCAGGCCGAAGCCGCCCTGCGCCAGACAGAAAAACTCGCCGCGGTCGGCAAGCTCGCCAGCTCCATCGCGCATGAGATCAACAACCCGCTGGAAGCCGTCACCAATCTGCTCTACCTTGCCGGCTCCAGCGACAACATCGTCGAGATGAAGTTCCACATTGAGACGGCGGAACAGGAGCTGGCGCGCGTCTCCGCCATCGCCAACCAGACCTTGCGTTTTCATCGCCAGGCCTCGGCTCCGGTGAAAGTGACGGCAGCTGATCTGCTGGAAACCGTGATGGCCATCTACCAGGGCCGCCTCCATGCCTTGGGCATCCAGATCGAGCAGAAGCACACCCCGGCCAAACCCATCACCTGCATGGACGGCGAGATCCGGCAGGTCCTCAACAACCTTGTCGGCAACGCGATTGATGCCATGCAGGGTCAGCCGGGCCGCCTGCTGCTGCGCAGCCACAATGCCACTGATTGGAAAACCGGCCGGCGCGGGCTCACCCTGACCGTGGCGGACACCGGCTCCGGCATGAGCGCGAAGACGCGCAAAGCACTGTTTGAGGCCTTCTTCACCACCAAGGGCGTCAGCGGCACCGGGCTCGGCCTGTGGGTCAGCAAGGAGATCGTCGATCGACATCTCGGCACCCTAAGCCTGCGCAGCTGCCAGGGCACAACGCATCACGGCACGGTTTTTCGCCTGTTCCTGCCGGAGAATGCCGGCATCCTCGCCGCCTAACTCCCACTTCGCACGTCTTCAGCTAGAAGGAAAATACCGGCCCGGTTTGCAGCACAAAATTGCCGCGATTCAGAAACTGCTGCTTGGAAAGCCAGCTTAGATACGGCGGCGCACCGATCCCCGGCGCATCCACCTTGTCGGTCCGGTAGCGGATCACGGCGTCCTCCAGCCCCACCCGGAAGCCAATGCGACGCGTCAGCCGGTAGTCCAACCCCAGCGTCCAATCCCACACAAAATGATGGATCGCGCCCAGTGACGGCTCGTCTGCCGTGCCGTTTGCGTCCACCACGCCCGGCACCGGCAAGCCATCGGCATCGCCGCCATGCGTCGCAATGCGCGGCGGCCAGCTGACCACGGGAAACAACTCCGGGCTGCGGAGGTAGGCCCGGCTGTAGCGCACCACCCCAGGTCGAACCGCAAAGTGTACGGCGTAGTACCGCCACTGCCGGGTCGCGCTCAGCCCAACAAACGCCGCCAGCATGTCCCCACCCGCACGGTCGCTGGGCAGGGGGCTCGCGTTCGGATGGAGGCTCACCGCACCGTCCAGACCCAGCCAGCCGCGGAGCTTCAACGTGGTCTGCAAGCCACCCCCTGTCGCTGCCGCCCGGCAGTTGAAACACCCCGGCGTGTTGGCCGCGATCGTGAAGCGGCTCCAGAACGGCGCAAGCTGCAGCCGCGGAATCTCGCGGAACCGCGCTTCTTCCTCCGGCGGGTACCAGAAGACGCGGTCGGGCTCCCTCACCGGCTGCTCGTAGTCGCGGTACCACGGCGACTTCCACCGGAAGATATTCGCGGCTGTTCGCGATGGGTTCAGCCCGCCGCGCACCACCAGCGGCCAGAAGCGGTCCGGGTGCCGCCTCACCAACCCGCTGGTCAGATATTTGTCGATCAGGTCTTCCGTGACGACCCAGACCATGCCCGCCGTGGGCGTCACGATGAAGTCCACCCAGCCCGTATCGTTGGTGTACTTTGTCCCGGCATTGCCATTGCTCGCCGGCCAGTCTGTGCACTTGTACAGGCAGTTCTTCCCGTAGGTAAACCCGCCCTCGTTGCCGATGCCGGGCTCGCCCGCCGGGCTGATTTCGGAGTGCGTGCTGAACACCGTCGCCCACAGAAAGCCCTTGAACCGGGACTTCGCATACCCAGGATCGCCCCATTCCAGGCGGCGGTCCGTCGGGCTGTTCTGGATCTCGATCATCGCCGCCACCGAACCATGCAGCGAATGCCCGATGTAGTTCACGATGAACGTGTCGCCGTCGTTCCAGCGCCGCATGTTGAACTGGTTCATCGAAACGCCGTAGTCATGCCAGAAGGGCCGGTGCGCCAGCGTGTCCCGCATCACGTTGTCGGTGGAAACGCGAAACCCGTTCTCCAAGAGGTTGAACTCAACGCTTTGCCAGATCAGCCCGCGCCACTGGTACTTTTCGGCATAGTCGGCGGGCGCCGCGATGCGCCGGTTGAACAGCGCCGGCTTCCACCAGTGCGACGGACCCGGCACACTGGGCACCTGCGGCTTCATCGCCGGCGTGAAGTCCATCCAGACCACCGGCGCAGCTGGCCGCAGCAGGGCCGGCTGGGGTCTGGGAGCCTCGGGCAGCGAAGGGATCTCGGCACGCAACGCGCCACATACCCCGGCCGCCAGCCAAAGCAGCGCGCGAAACGCTCTGGCACACACGCCGGAGCGCAGGGGAAACGAAGCAAGCAGGGCAGGCAGGCGTGGACTCCTTCACTGGGCTTCCCGTGCAAGCCGTAGCTTTACGAGAGGGGCCGCCGGCACAAGCCGAACAGTGAGCGCACGCCTCCGGACTTTCCCCCGCTTGGATGCACCGCGCGCCGACGCCGTGGCCCCACACGCACCCCAGCCTCTGTTACCCTGCGTTCACATGCGCAAACACAGCCTTCTTCCCGGCTTTCTGCTGGCGGTTCTCGCCATTCCCGTTGCTCTTTCGGCCCAAACACTGCCCGCCACGGCGCC
This sequence comes from Granulicella sp., assembly GCA_965198515.1. Taxonomy (GTDB): domain Bacteria; phylum Acidobacteriota; class Terriglobia; order Terriglobales; family Acidobacteriaceae; genus Granulicella. The sequence goes on from CBDAPO010000006.1 coordinate 762,989, forward strand.
CACTGCCGGCGACGTCACCGCGCGCATAAACGCCCAGAACGCGCTGTTCGACGACTTCTACCAGAACAACCTGAAGAATCATCCCGAGTCTGCCACCTCGGTCGGCGACTATCGCTATAACGATCGCCTTTCTGACGATTCGCTCACTGCCATCGCCCGCGAACACGCCGAGGCCGACGCGTACCTCGCGCGCCTGAAGGCCATCGCCACCGACGGCATGCCCGAGCAGGACCGCCTCAGCCACGAGCTGCTCGAGCGCTCGCTCACGCTGAGCGACGAGAACTACGCGCTCAAGAACTACGAAATGCCCGTCAACCAGCAGAACGGCATCCACACCGGGCTGGCCGACCTGCCGCAGGGCATGCCGTTCGACTCCGTCAAGCACTACGAGGACTACATCGCGCGCCTCCACCAGATTCCGCGCGTTCTGGACGAGACCACCGAAGTGATGCGCGCCGGGCAAAAGGATGGCCTGATGCCGGTGAAGTTCATCCTGGAAAAGATCCCCGTGCAATGCGACGGCATCATCGCGGCTGACCCCTTTCTGCTGCCGACGAAGAAATACCCCGCGGGCATCCCGGCCGCCGACCAGGCCCGCCTCACCGCCGCTATTACCAAGGCCGTCAACGAGGAGGTCTTCCCGGCTTACAGGAAGTTCGCCGCCTTCGTCCGCACCGATTACGCCCCGCACGGCCGCACCGATCTTTCCATCGAGTCGCTGCCCGAAGGCAAGCACCGCTACGCGCTCGCCGTGCGCATGATGACTACGCTCAACGTCACGCCCGCGCAGGTGCACGCCATTGGTCTTTCAGAGGTCGCGCGCATCACCGCCGAGATGACGAAGCTCGCCCAGGCCAATGGCTACAAGGACCTTCCCAGCTTCCGCGCGGCCATCAACAGCGACCCCAAGTGGAAGCCCACCAGCGAACAGCAGATTGTCGACGACTTCGCCAGGTACATCCACCAGATGGAGCCCAGGCTGCCCGAGCTCTTCACGCTGCTGCCCAAGTCACCCGTCACCGTCGAGCCTATCCCGGACTTCGCCAAGGCTGAGGCCACGCACTACGTCGCCGGCACCCCGGACGGCAAGCGTCCGGGTCGCGTCGTGGTCGCGGTCGCCGACCCCACCAGCCGCACGCTGGTGCTCGACGAAGCCGTCGCTTATCACGAGGGCGTTCCCGGACATCACGACCAGATCTCCGTTGCGCAACAGCTGAAGGGCCTGCCCAGGTTCCGCCTGCGTGGCTTCTACTCCGCCTATACCGAAGGCTGGGCGCTCTATGCCGAGCAGCTTGGGAAGGAGATCGGGTTCTACCAGAACCCGGTCTCGGACTACGGCCGGCTCAACTCCGAGCTGTTCCGCGCCGTCCGCCTCGTCGTCGACACCGGCATCCACGATCAGAACTGGAGCCGCCAGCAGGTCATCGACTACATGCACGCCAATGACGTCAACGACGCGCTCGCGCAGACCGAGACCGACCGCTACATCGCCTGGCCTGGCCAGGCCCTTGCCTACAAGATGGGGCAGCTGAAAATTCGCGAGCTCCGCGAAAAGGCGAAACAACAGCTGGGTTCCCACTTCGACATCAAGACCTTCCACGACGAGATCATCGATGCCGGCGCCATGCCGCTGGACTTGCTCGACGCCCGTGTCACCCGCTGGATCCAGGGCCAGGCCCCGGCCAACGCGTCGGTCGGTCACTAACCTTGTGGGCGGTAGGCGACACCGTCTACCGCCCGCAACACGGCCTCTGTATGGTGATTGGGCACGCCACTCAGGAGCGCCCATGCGTTTGCGTTGCCCTCGCCTCTACTTAGCCTTTGTCGCCTTTGTGATCCCCGCGGTCAGCCACGCCGACACGCTCACCCAGACCCTTCGGCAAACCTACACGGGCGTTTCAAGCACCGTGGAAGATACCGGCGGCATCGCTCAGTTCGACCCCGCCCTTGGGACGCTGAACTCTGTCACGCAAACCCTGGCAGGCACTATCGTGTTTACGCCGACATCCCCTTCGGGTTCCTTTACCTTCGGCGTGAACGGCCAGGGAACGCCCATCACAACCCTGTTAGCCTTCACCAGCGGCGGCGACATCAACGTCAGCGCGACCTCCGGGCCGACGCTTGAAGAGGCCACCGACCAGTTCGGGCAGCAGTACACCATTGAGCCGTTCGATCTCGCCATCACTGGCGGGACACTGTCGTCGGTAGGTTCGGTCACCGACACCTTCACCTTCAACTACACGCCCAGCGCGGTCGCCGCCACACCGGAGCCCACCAGCTTCGCCCTGCTTGGCACAGGCCTGCTGGGCATGGCCGGCGTCCTCAGGCGTCGCCGCTCCTGAGCGGGGCTACCGCTGCAGGTCAACTCGTTGCGCGCCTCGCGCCTTCGTTTGCCGTTGTGCAGCGAAGACGTTGAGACCGCCTTCCCAAAGCGAAGCCAACATACCGCCCATCGACGCGCCCGCAACGGCTGCCAGACACACAATCAGTAAAGCCACGTTCAAAGTCATGCGGAACAACATACGCCCCTTCGGCAGCGGGTGTCAGCCCCCTTTCTTAGGCGCTTCTTGGCAGCACTCAAATGCCCGCCCTGTTCGTTCCTCCGCGAACCTCCCGCGAAGCCCAAAAACCCGAAGCCCGCTTTCGGAATCCCAGCTAGGGAGCATTGCAGCAGGCCAGTTCCGGCCTGTTGCCCACGCTTCCACAAGGAGCCCCATGAAGATCGGCATTATCGGCGCAGGCCACATCGGCACAGCCCTCGCCAGGCACTTCACCCAACTCGGCCACACTGTGAGCATTGCCAACTCGCGCGGTCCCGAAACCCTTGGCGACGTCGCCGGGAAGACCGGCGCCACCCCGGTCCAACAAACCGCTGCCCCAGCCGGTGCCGAGATCCTCGTCATCACGATCCCGCTCAAGGCCGTCCCCGATTTGCCCAAGGACCTGCTCAAGGAGCTCCCTTCCAATGCGATCGTGATCGACACCTGCAACTACTACCCATCGCACCGTGACGGCCAGATCGCCGAACTCGACAACGGCACCCCGGAAAGCGTCTGGGTCGCCCAACACATCAACCATCCCGTCATCAAGCTCTTCAACAACATCATTGCGCCCAGCCTCGCGGAAGACGGCAAACCCAAAGGCGCGCCGGGCCGCATCGCTCTTCCTGTCGCCGGCGACGATACCGCCGCCAAAACCCGCCTGATCGCCCTGCTCGACCAAATGGGCTTCGACGGTCTGGATGCCGGTCCCCTCGCAGAGTCCTGGCGCCAGCAGCCCGGCACGCCGGCGTATTGCACCAACCTTGATCTCGCCACCCTGCCGGGTGCGCTGGCTGCGGCCAATAAGGCCGAGGCGCCAAAACACGCGCTGGACGGAGCCAACAAAATGTTTGGCCTGCTCGGGGCCGGCGCTTCGTCGCAGCAGATCGTCAGCGCCATCCGCGGCATGTGGCCCAACCTGCCGCAATCCTAAGCACGCTAGAACCGGGTAAGAACTTCGTCGGGAGCCTGGGGCCAGTGCTGGCCCTGGGCTTCGGCGAGCCCGCCCGCCACAGGTAGCATGGTCAGCAGAGATGACCCGCCCACGCCGCTTCACCGCCCTCTCGTTTCTGGCCCTCGTTGCCATCGTCTCCACCGCCGCCTCCCCGGCCCAGGAGAAAGGGCAATGGCGCGCCGCCAACACTACCGCCAAGGCCGTCACCGGGGATGTTTTGTTCACCGACACCAAGATCGTCCTCAACTTCAACGGCTTCACCGCCGCCCAGATCCGCACCCTCACGCCGGACGAGATCACGGCGCTTTTTCACACCGATGCCACCGCCAACGGTACCGGCAACCTGTTCCGCACCGACATCCCCGGCGACAAGCGCTTTCTGCACAAAAACACCCTGTGCGGCTCAGAAGACACGCAATGGGCCGCCACCTACGTCAGTGGCCACAGCCTCCAGATGGCCCTGTTTTCCGGTGCCGCGATGCCCAAGCTCACGCCTGAAGAGCTCGCCAACACCACCACGCTCTGCGGCACCTACAGCTACGTCCGCTAGCCGAGCATTCGCCACTCTGCACCGCCCCGGCGATCTCGGCCCTGCCATTTCCGGAGGTCGTCAAGGTTCCAGCGAACGATGCGCCACATCCCCCATGAGGCGAAGATAAGGGGAACGTCGCCGACCATCTATTCACCTTTCGCGGCATTACGTTCGTGTGCAGGCGAACACGCGATAATGCCAAAAGGACCCTGCAATCACCTTGAAGAGCTGGATCGAAATCTCCGCCGCTGCCCTCCGCGCCAACTACGCCGCACTGCAGGCAGCCGCCGGTCCTGACTTTCAGCTTCTATGTGTCATCAAGGCCGACGCCTACGGCCACAGCGCCGCCCTGTGCGCCCCGGTGCTGGTGGAAAGCGGCGCCCACTGGCTTGGCGTCGCGGACCTGGAAGAAGGCACCCGCGTCCGCAACGCGCTGCTGCACGCCGGCCTGGTCGGCAACCCCGTCCATGTCCTCGTGATGTGCGGCTTCGAGCCAGAAGACGCCCCAGGCCTCGTGGAGCACCAACTCACTCCCGTGGTCTGGACGCCCGCTCACATTGCCGCCCTGGAGCAAGCCGCGGCCCCGCTGAACCAGCGCGTCGCCGTCCATCTCGAGCTCGACACCGGCATGGCCCGTCAGGGCGCCGCGCCCGGGGCAGAGCTTGCGGCGCTGCTCAGCGCCCTGCGGGCCGCGCCGCACGTCCGCGCCGAAGGCGTCTTCAGCCACCTCAGCTCGTCCGAGGTCGCCGGCTCGCGCGAAACCACCAAGCAGCTCACCCGATTTGCCCCGGCTCTCAACCAACTCAGCGACCCCGACCTTTTGCTGCCCGAATACCTCCATCTTGGGAACAGCTCCGCGGTTGACGAAGGCTCCACCCTCGACTGGGTCCGCGACTTCGCCCTTACCGACCTCAGCGCGACGCCGCTCCTTCGCCCCGGCCTCGCTGTTTATGGCTACACCCTGCCGCTCGCGGGTGCCCCGGACGCTGCACCGCGCCTGACGCCACATCTGACCCCGGTTGCCACCTGGAAAACCCACATCATCGGCCTGCGCGACCTCCTGCCCGGCGAAACCGTCGGCTACGGCGCCACGTTCACCGCCGCCGACCCCCTCCGCGTCGCCCTGCTGCCCACCGGCTATGCCGATGGCTTTCGCCGCGAGGCCTCCAGCGGCCTCGGCAACGGCTGGGTCATGATCAACGGCCAGCGCGCCCCGGTCCTCGGTCGCGTCAGCATGAACCTCACGGTGGTCGACGTCACCACGCACACGCCGCAGCCCGACCTTGGCGACGAAGTCACCCTGCTCGGCCCCGGCGTCACCGCCCACGACCACGCCGCCTGGGCTGACACCATCCCGTACGAGATCCTTTGCGGCATGCGCGGCCACCGCAGGCTGGTGTAGCCTCGTCTCGCCTACCGCCACTGCCGTCGTCTCGACCGGGGCAGAAACTTCAGCCCTCCGGAAAGGACAACAAGAAACGCAGCCCCGCACTTCTGAGGTTTCCTGCACCAAATCATGCCCCGGCCCATCACCAATCTCCAAGCCATCGGCCTTGCGCTCGCCGCCTACACCTTCTGGGTGCTGGCCGACACCTGCCTCAAGATTGCCGGCGCTTCCCGCCTGTCCGCGTTCCAGGTCCTCGCCGTCGTCGGCCTCGCTGAAGTCGTGATGCTCTTCGCCTACGCCCTCGTCCGCCGAGATGTACGCGGCTTGGTTCCGCGCCACCCACGCAAGCAGATCCTGCGCTCCTGCCTGGACGTCGGTAACAACCTTTGCGTCGTCGTCGCCCTCCGCCACATCCCCCTGGCGCTCTTCTACATCCTGGTTTTCGCGGCCCCCATCGTCACCGTGCTCCTGGCCGCTGCTTTTCTCGATGAACCGCTCGACGTCCGCCGTGGCCTGGCTGTTCTTGCCGGCTTCGGTGGCGTGGTCGTCGCCGTGCACCCGTCCCGCAGCGGCTGGCACCCGGGCTACGCGATTGGCTATCTCGCCTGCCTTGTGTGCGTGCTTTGCTTCAGCACCAACATCGTCTGGTCCCGCGTCCTCACGCAGGACGACACCACCCTCAGCATGATCTTCACCTCCGGCGTGGTCACCTTTCTCGTCTGTGCCGCGCTTTCGGTGCACCATCCGCAGCCGGTCGCCCCCGCGCTCGCCGGCATTCTGTCCGGCACCGCCCTTTTCGGCATTGGCGGCAGCTTGTGCTTCTTTCTCGCACTCCGCCACACAGAAAGCGCCAACGTTGTCCAATACCACTACAGCCAGCTTGTCACCGGGGCAGCCCTCGCTTTCGCCATCTGGCGAGAACGCCCCACCCTTTTCATGTGGCTGGGCGCCGCCATCATCGCCGCTGCCGGCTCCTACACCGCCTCGCTGTCACGGGCAGCAGAACGAGCAGAGGAACCCGTCCGCCAGCCAGTCATTCCCTGAACGGCTACACGTCCACAGGGCAGCAGAAGCACCGTCGCCTTCGTTCTGCTGCAATGCAGCGCCGTTCAACTCAAGGCATTCCTGCGCTCAACATAACAGAGCCCTGGCAGCCTGCTCCGGGCCGACCGTGGTAGGTGTTCACTTTGCCCCACCCCCAACGCGAGCCGCGCCAACCCCATCCAACCACCCCATGGCCGAGCCGCTAGGCAAACTCTACTTCTTCTTCGACCGCGACCACGGCCCCCGCGACCGCCTGCTTCCCCGATGGCTCTTTCTGCGCGCCCTTGGCCTCGTTTACCTTTCCGCCTTCCTTGCGCTCTACTTCCAAATTCTCGGCATGAGCGGTTCCGGCGGCATCCTGCCCGCCGCGCCCTACCTGCAGGCCGCCCGCCAACTCGGCAACCAGCGGTTCTGGCTCGCCCCCACGCTGCTGTGGATGGGCTGTTCGGACCACGCCCTGATGCTTCTCGTCTGGGCCGGCCTTGTGGCGTCGGTCCTGGTCATCGTCAACCTCGTGCCGCGCCCCGCGCTCCTCGTCTGCTTTGTCTGCTTCCTGAGTTGGGTCGCGGTCTCGCAGGACTTCGGCCAGTACCAGTCCGACGGCATGCTGCTCGAAGCCGGCTTCCTTGCGCTTTTCCTCGCACCCAGGGGCATCCGCCCGCGCTGGGGCCAGAACTCCCTCGCCTCCCGCGCCGCCCTGTGGCTCCTGCTGTGGGAGTGGTTCCGGATCTACTTCGAATCCGGCATCGTCAAGCTCGCCTCCGACGACCCCACCTGGCGCAATCTCACCGCCATGTACGAGTACTACCAAAACGGCCCGCTCCCTACCTGGGTCGGCTGGTACCTGCAGCACCTCCCCTTCTGGTTTCACAAGTTCACCGCCGGCCTGACGCTCGTCATGGAGCTCGTCCTCGTCTTTCTGGCCTTCCTGCCCCGCCGGTGGCGCCTGGCCTGCTTCGTCATCGTCACCGCCTGGCAGATCGGCGTCATCGCAACCGCCAACTACGCCTTCCTTAACTACCTGGTCCTCATCCTCGGCTTCCTTCTCCTCGATGACCGCGCCCTGATCCGCTTTGTTCCCGCCCGCTACCGCGCCGGCCTCACTCCGGCCTCCGCCACCACCCTCCTCCACGACGGACAGGCTGAACGCGATGTGGAAGAAGCGACCACCTTCACACTGCCTTCCCGACCGGAGCGCGAGGCCCGCAGCAAAGAACTTTCTGCCCTCAGCGGCGCGAGTGCCGAACCCGGGGTCCCCAACGAGCTTGCTGGTCGGGGTGGACAAGGCACAAGCCCGTCCCAGCCAAGCACTGAGCACCGAGCACCCACCACCAACCGCGGCCTCCGCCACCACCCCCGCGACCTCGTTCGGGCCCTCCGCATCGCCCTCACCACCGTCCTGCTCACCGCCATCGCCTACACCACAACGCTCCTTCTTATAGACATCGTCGCCCCCCGCAATCCGCTCCCCAGCGGCCCCATCGTCCTCCTCGAGCCCTTCCGCGTCGCCAATCAGTACGGCCTTTTTGCCAACATGACGCCCCACCGCTACGAAATCGAGTTCCAGGGCTCCGACGACGGCCTCGCCTGGACTCCCTATTCCTTCCGCTTCAAGCCCCAGGATCCCACCGCGCGTCCCCGCATCTACGCCCCCTACCAGCCCCGCTTCGACTGGAATCTCTGGTTCGCCTCGCTTACCACCTGGGAGCAGGCCCCCATCGTCCCCCGCACAGAGCTTCGCCTCCTCGAAGGCAGCCCCGAAACCCTCAGCCTCTTCCGCGGCAACCCATTCCCCAACCACCCGCCCCGGTTCATCCGGGCCGTCCTCTATCAATATTGGTTCTCCACGCCCGCTCAGAAACGTACACAAGGCCTCTGGTGGACCCGCAAACTTCTCGGGACCTATGCCCCCACCCTCACCCGCACCTCCGACGGCAAGTTCGCTGCCATCGCCGTCCCCGACCTCAACGGCCCACCGGAGTAAGTTGTACGTTGTAGGTTCTAAGGTCTACGTAAGGTCTACGTAAAGGGCACATTCCTTGGACCCTACCGAGTGAGCCTTTGCTCTTCTTGTTGTTATTCCCGCAGGGAACCTGCTGTGTCTCGCAGCGCCACCCAGCGTCAAAGCATCACAAGGGACATCACCCCAGGAGACCCAACAGTGACCAGGCCCCTGCCATTCCCGCTCGCATGCGCCGCCCTCGCGCTGGCTCTCAGCCTGACGTCCCTCCCCGCCTTGGCCCAGCGCGCAACCGCGGTCCCCAAGCTCGACCTCGATAAGCTCACCGGCACCTGGTACCAGATCGCCAAGCTTCCTGTGAAGTCCGAGAAGAAGTGCCTTTCCGACAACACCGTCCTGTACGCCCTCAATGACAAGGCGAACACCTTCCAGATCGGCACCTTCTGCACCATCAAGGGCGGTGACCAGGACAACATCAACGACAGTGGCAAGATGGACAAGGCGCTGGACGGGAAGCTCAAGATTCGCCACCTCGTCCTGTTTTCCCGGCCCTATTGGATCCTGGCCACCGACCCCAATTCCAACTGGGCCCTCGTCGGCACCCCGAACCACAAGTCCCTCTGGATCCTCGCCCGCCAGGCCACGCTCCCGCCAGATACCTACAATCAGCTGCAAAGCACCGCCGCCGCCCAAGGCTTCCCGGTTGCAAAGCTCGTGCTGGTCACGCATCCGGCCGACCGCACCACCCTCGCCTCGCCCTCAGCAAATCCTAATCAAATCGAAGCACCCACCCCCGGCCCCACCAAAACCGATCCCGCCCAGCCGTCCAGCACAGCCGGAAAACACTAGCCCGACACAAACAGAAAGGGCGAGCCCGAAAGCTCGCCCCATCATGCAGCTGCTACAAACAGCTCTTAGGCCGTCTGCCCCTCAACCTGCTTCGGGGCACCCGTGCCGTTGTTGACCGCCGAAACCGCCTTCACCTGGATCTGCTTCGGCTTAGCCTCCGGCTTCTTGTTCAGCGTCAACTCCAGCACGCCGTGCTCACTCTGGGCCTGCACGTTCTCCGTGTCCACCGTGGTGGGCAGGGTAAAACTGCGGACAAAGCTGCCGTAACGCCGCTCAACGCGATGGAAGTTCTCTTCCTTTTGCTCGTTGTTCCACTTCCGCTCGCCACGGACGGTCAATGTGCGCCCTTCCACGCGGATGTCCAGGTCCTCCGGCTTGATGCCCGGAACCTCGAACTTCAATGTCACGTGCTGCGCGTCTTCATACACATCCACGGCAGGCACAAAGTTGCCGGCAGAAAGCTCGTTGCTCTCGCCCTCAGGCCGGGCAAACTCGGTGAAGATCGAATTCAGGCGATTCTGCAGCACCGCCAAGTCACTGAAAGGGCTGCGCATGGGAGTAAAGCGAGTAATGGTGGTCATCGACATATCCTCCAGGTCATAAATGCCGCTCACTTGTCCTCATTTAAGCGGCTCGTTCGTATAGACGCAGCTGCAACGCACAGGTTGCATGAAATATGATGGAGCCGCACTCACATATTGAGCCGCATCGATGCGTTCCTCTCGACGTGATTTTGGAGAAGACCTCCCCGGGAATACAGAATTCCATAGTCATTCGCTCCCTCTGTAGGCGAACGCCGACCTTAACCCGCTCCGCTGCCGTATCTACAGCTTTGGCCCTCTACGTGCATACCAACGTGCAGGTATCACAAGAACCCTGCTTTTGGAGAACTACATGTACTTGGGATCCTCGCGGCGCAAGTTCGCGGGCCTGGTTTTCGCTCTTTCTGTCGGTTTGTCAGGCACCCTCGCCCACGCCGCTGACGTCAATGGACGCATTAAAGGCACAGTCACTGACCCGGCGGGCGCTGTCATCCCCAAGGTCACTGTTACCGCGACCAATCAGGCTACCGGTGTCAAATTCAACACCGTAACCAGTCAGGATGGGTCTTACGCCTTCGCGCAGCTACCCATCGGAACCTACGCCGTCTCTGTTGCTGCGCCCGGCTTTCAAGGCTTTCGAGCCGTCGGCATCGTGATCAACATCGATCAGGAGTACGTGGAGCCAATCAAGCTTAACGTCGGCAACGCGTCTGAATCGCTCGAAGTCACGGCCGATGCCGTGCAGGTGAACACCACCGATTCCCAGCTGAACAACATCGTCAATGCCCGCCAGATCGTGGAGTATCCGCTGGTAGGTCGCTCGTTCACGCAGTTGGAGTTAATCCTGCCTGGCGTACAGGCGCCGAGCGATCGCTTCTCGGGCAACTACTCGGTCAACGGATCCGAATCGCAGCAGTCCAGCTATTTGATCAACGGCGCCGACACGAACGATTTCGTCCTAAACAACATCGGCCTGCAACCCAACCTTGATGCGCTGGACGAATTCAACCTCATCACGGGACCGCAAAACGCTGAGTATTCCAGAAACTCCGGCGCGATTGTGAGCACCGTCGTCAAGCAGGGAACGAATTCTATCCACGGCGACGTGTTTGAGTTCTATCGCGACACCTTCCTGGATACCGCTGGCTTCTTCCAAACCAAGAAGCCGCCATTTCACCAGAATCTCTTCGGTGGCACGCTGAACGGGCCGATCTTCAAGGACAAGCTCTTCCTTTCGTTGGCTTACCAGGGCAATCGCGCGCGGCAGCCACAATCCGCAAACGCTGCGGGCAACACCGTCGTTTTGACCGCTGCCCAGCGTGCCGGCAACTTCTCGGGTGCGACGTTCTCCAAGAACATCATTCCTGGGACGCTCAACATCCCGGGCTGCAGCGCGGGTGAAACCTTTGCGGCGTGCTTTGGTTCGACTGGCCTTAACGGGCAACTGCCTACCAGCGCTTTCAACCCCATCTCCACGACGTTGCTGAACACCTACGTGCCGCAGGCTAACTCAGGCACGAATCGTTACGTGTTCAATCCCACAACGAGCACCGTGCAGGATCAGGGCATAGTGCGCGTGGACTTCGACCCTACGTCGAGGGATCAGATCACGTTTGTAGGGATCTACCAGCATCTCCCAACGTCGGATACAACTCCCTTTACGGGGCCAAGCCTGCCTGGCTTCGGCGACACAAACACCAGTGAAATCCGCCAGCTCACTGGCAGCTATACCCGCCAACTCAGCGCAACGGCACTGAACACCCTGGCCGTCCACTACACCCGCTTCAATCTGGGCAGTGTTACGCCGCAGCAGGTGGTCCAGCCCTCCTCCCTCGGCTTTGCCATCAATCCTCAAAATGCCGCGGTCGCCAGTCTGCCTCTAGTAAACCTGACTGGTGGATTTGCGCTCGGTTTCAGCACCAACGGGCCTCAGCCACGGGTTGACCAGACCTACCAGATCGACGAGAGCTTCAGCAAGACAGTCGGACAACATCAGCTTAAGTTCGGCTATGACGGTCGTCGCTTCAACGTGGACAACGAGTTCTACAGCAGCAACAACGGAAGTTACAACTTCACCTCTGCAGCCTCCAACCTGAACACCTCCGGCAATGTATTCCTCGATTTCCTCCTTGGAAACTCTTATAGCTACGCCCAAACGGCCGGCGGCCGAATCAGCGCCGTGTCCTATGAGCAGTACGTGTATGCCCAGGACACCTGGAAGGTGACAGAAAACTTCACACTGAACTATGGCCTGGGATACCAGATTGATACGGCCATCCACAACCGTCAATTCGGTGGTGAGGGCGTGAACTGCTTCGTCCCCGGTCAGCAATCCAAGGTGTTCCCGACAGCGCCCCTCAGCTTGAACTTCCCGGGCGACCCAGGCTGCAACGATGCCCAGGGCGCAGTCACTCCCTACAAGGATTTCGGCCCCAGGATCGGGTTTGCTTACTCGCCTGAGCTCGGCTTCCTCAGCGGCGGCAACTCTCACAAGCTGTCCATCCGGGCCGGCTACGGTATTTACTACAACCGCACGGAAGAGGAAGGTTCCCTCCAGAATCTGAACCAGGTCCCCTTCGGCTTCAGTTCCGCCGGCGTCCGTGATGGGATCTCGGGCTCTAAGGATCGCGCCTCCTTCGGCAATCCGTATAAAGACATCAACACTGGCGCAACAATCACGAATCCCTTCCCCGCCACCTTCCCCAGCCCCGGGTCCACCTCCGTTACCTTCCCAGGCAACCCGCTGTACATCAGTCAGTACTCTCCCGGGTACCGTGCTCCGTACGCGGAAAACTACCAACTCAGTGTCGAACGTGAACTCCCCGGACAGAATGTACTCCGTGTGAGTTACGTTGGTTCTGTCGCGCGTCACAACCAGAACACGGTGGAAGGCAACCCGATCACTCAGGCAGGTCACAACGCCTGCGTCGCGGATCCGACCTGCGTTGCAAATGGCCCGGATCAGGAAGTGCTGTACCCCAGCCACACGCTTTATCCCCAGCCCATCAATCCTGCGACCGGTGAGACGCACTTCTATAGCGACGGTCAGATCGCCACAGAAGGATCTGCGAACTACAACTCGCTGCAGGTTAGCCTTACCAAGGGCCCAACACATGGTCTCGGTGGACAGGTGAGTTACACCTACGGCCACGCACTTGACACAGCTTCGAGCTTCGAAGGTGCCGGGTTCGGTGGTGAACGGGGTTACAACCAATACATGCCGAGTCTGAACTACGGAAACGCGGACTTTGACGCCCGGCATCGTCTCGTAATCGCACCTATCTATACGGTTCCTTCACGGCCCGGCAATCAGCTCTCGCCTTTGAATCTGCTCGCCTCAGGCTGGGAGATTTCTTTCATCACCACCTTTGCAACCGGTCACCCCTTCGACATCTCGTACGACGGGCTGGAGTCGTACGCGCTTTACTGCTCGGCGGACGACTATTACTATGCCTGCCCGGATGTACCGAATCAGGTTGCGCCGTTGCAGCGGTATAACCCCCACAATCCCAGCGCCGGCGGTAATAAAGGTGCGTTCTTTAATGGCGCAACCAACACCGCAGGAGCGAGCTTCGTTGACGAAGCTATCGGCAGTTTCGGCAACATCGGTCGGAACAAATACTACGGTCCGGGCATCGATACGACCAACGTCGTTATCGCCAAGAACTTCAACGTTAGCAAGGAGAACTCGGCCCGGCGCATCCAGCTTCGCTTGGAAAGCTACAACGCATTCAACCACAGCAACTTTGCGAACCCGGACGGAAATTTCGACGATGGTCCCGGTGTCTTCGGAACCATCACGCAGTTGAACGCAACCATTCCTGCTCGGCAGACGCAATTGGTCGGAAAATTCTACTTCTAACCCCGGATCACTCACGACCGCGAGGCGCCCTTCGGGGCGCCTCGTAGTTTTGGCCCAAAAGAGGCTCTGCGGAACCCCGGTCAGGTGCTCCGGCATCCCCCTCTTCGGCATCCGGCCAACTATAATAAAAAGTGCCCATGCCAGACGATCAGAACGCACTTCCGCTCGGCCCCGACGACAACATCACGCCCTCAGCGCAGGACGCCAACTCCAACAATCCGCCCCCCGGCGGAGGTGGCGGCGGCGGCGGCCCGTTCAATCCAGACGGCCCCAACGCGCCTACCGGTCCCGGCGCGCTGGTCATGCTCCCCATCAACATCGACGAGGAGATGCGGCGCAGCTACCTCGATTACTCGATGTCCGTCATCATCGGACGCGCCCTGCCCGACGCCCGTGACGGCCTCAAGCCCGTCCACCGCCGCGTCCTCTACGGCATGCAGGAGATGGGCCTCCAGTTCAATAAGAAGTACACCAAGTCGGCCAAGGTCGTCGGCCACGTCATGGGTAACTACCACCCCCACGGCGACGCCGCCATCTACGACACCATGGTCCGCCTCGCGCAGCCCTTCTCGCTGCGCTACCCTCTCGTCGACGGCCAAGGTAACTTCGGCTCCGTCGACGGCGACCCGCCGGCGGCTATGCGCTACACCGAGTCCCGCCTTACGCGCCTCGCCAGCGAAATGCTCGCCGACATCGACTCCGACACCGTAGACTTCGTCCCCAACTACGACGAATCCACCTCCGAGCCGTCCGTCCTCCCCGCCCGCATCCCCAATCTCATCGTCAACGGCAGCACCGGCATCGCCGTCGGCATGGCCACCAACATCCCCCCGCACAATCTCACCGAGGTCCTCAACGCCACCATCTCCCTCCTCAGCAAGGAGAAAGGCGAAACCCGCTCCGACCTCGAACTAGTCCTCGAGCACGTCAAAGGCCCGGACTTCCCCACCGGCGGCTTTCTCTACGGTCGCGGCAACCTCGTCCAGACCTACCGCACCGGTCGCGGCCGCTTCATGATGCGCGCCAAAATGGGCCTCGAGCAGATCACCGGTGGCCGCCAGGCCATCATCGTCACCGAGATACCCTACCAGGTCAACAAGTCCAATCTCATCAAGCGCATCGCCGAACTCGTCAACGAAAAAATCGTCGACGACATCTCCGACGTCCGCGACGAGTCCGACCGCACCGGCATGCGCATCGTCATCGAGCTCAAGCGTGGCGCCCAGCACGAAATCGTCCTCAACCAGCTCTACAAAAACACCCAGATGCAGGAAAGCTTCTCGATGATCTTCCTGGCCGTCCTCAACGGCCAGCCCAGGGAGTTCCCCCTCGACGAAGCCATCCGCGCCTTCATCGACCACCGCGTCGACGTCGTCCGCCGCCGCACCGCCTTCCTCCTCGGCAAGGCCCGCGAGCGCGAGCACACCCTCCTCGGCCTCCAGATCGCCGTCGACCACCTCGACTCCGTCATCCGCATCGTCCGCCAGTCCAACTCCCGCGCCGATGCCCGCGAAAACCTCTTCGCCTTCTTCTCCAACCGCCGCATCACCCTCCGCGGCACCGAGATCGCCGGCGTCACCCTGGACCCCGCCAAGTACGGCATCGACCTCACCGGCGGCAGCGTCTCCGCCCAGCTTTCAATCAACAACCCCGCCGCTGCCGCCGGCACGCTCATCCTCAGCTACCGCCAGATCGACGCCATCCTCGAGCTGCAGCTCTACCGCCTCACCCAGCTCTCCATCGACGAGCTCCTCAACGAGCTCCGCGCCGTCCGCGACAACATCGCCGAGTACGAGTCCATCCTCGCCTCCGAGAAAAAACTCCGCCGCGTCATCATCAAGGAGCTCGAAGACGTCCGCGAGCGCTACGGCGACGAGCGCCGCACCACCATCATCGACGAGGCCAACGAGCTCACCCTCGAAGACCTCATCGCCGACGAGCAGGTCGCCGTCACCGTCTCCAACACCGGCTACCTCAAGCGCACGCCCATCTCCACCTACCGCCAGCAGCGCCGCGGCGGCACCGGCCGCATGGGCATGAAGACCCGCGAAGAAGACTTCGTCTCGCAGCTCATCATCGACTCCACCCACGCCTACCTGCTCTGCTTCACCAACTCCGGCCGCGTCTACTGGCTCAAGGTCTACGAGATCCCCGACGTCGGCGCCGCCGGCAAGGGCAAGGCCATGGCCTCCCTCATCGACCTCCAGCCCGGCGAAAAAGTCGTCACCATCCTCCCCGTCCGCGACCTCACCGAAGAAGGCAAACACGTCCTCTTCGCCACCCGCAACGGCACCGTCAAAAAGACCGCCCTCAAGGACTTCTCCAACGTCATGGCCCGCGGCATCATCGCCATCGGCATCGACAAGGACGACGAGCTCATCACCGCCCGCCTCACCGACGGCGAACAGGTCATCTTCCTCGCCACCCACGACGGCATGGCCATCCGCTTCGACGAGCGCGACCTCCGCTCCATGGGTCGCCCCGCCTTCGGCAACCGCGGCATCTCCCTCAAAAAGGGCGACTACGTCGTCGGCGCCGCCGTCACCCCCGGCCCCGAGGCCCGCAACAAGCACCGCCTCGCCCTCGCCGCCGAAAAAGGCCTCACCGCCCAGGTAGAAGCCGTCCTCGACGAAACCCTCTCCACGGCCAGCGCCCAGCCCATGGAGCTCTCCGGCGACCCCACCGAACTCGCCGCCCCCGCCCTCTCCGAAGAAGCCGTAGAAAAACTCGAGAAGCTCGACAAACAGCTGGGCCTCACCCCCTGCCTCATCCTCACCGTCTCCGAAAACGGCTTCGGCAAGCGCACAGACGTCGACATGTACCGCCTCCAGACCCGCGGCGGCAAAGGCGTGATCAACATGAAGACCACCCCTCAAAAGGGCAAAGTCGCCGCCATCAACCTCGTCGACGACACCTCGGAAATGATGGTCATCAGCCAGTTCGGCAAAATCATCCGCATCGACACCAAGCAAGTCCGCAACGCCGGCCGAGCCACCATGGGCGTAAAACTTCTGGACCTCGACACCGACGACAAAGTAGCCGCAGCCATGGTAATCCCCCCAGACGAAGGCCCCAAAGCCAACGGCGAAGGCGGAGGACTGCTGCAGTAAGCGACACATGAAGGATTATCTTTCCTTGCTGACCCGGATCGTCCTTCTTCGACTAGCCGTTGATCTCGGGCTGTCGGCCTTGCTCATCTTGACTGGCTGGGCGTTCTTATCGGCGCTCTTTGCAGTTTCGCGTAATCTATTTCACTTCTCTCAGCACGAGGCAAATGGAGCCGTTCTGTTGGCTGCCATCGCATACCTATCGGCCAATCTATTCCAAGCGTTCAAGCGTCACGACGGGCTGCTTAAGATGAGCACTGAGGACGAAGCAGAAATCATAGCAGCGAGGAATAACGATGCTGAACATGCTGCTGCCGCAGCTGGAGGCGCAGGCGTCCAGCGAGTTGAGGGAAACGCAGACACTCGTAGCGAGAGCACAAGCCAGGAATAAGTTATTCTGGTCCTCCGCAGTCGCCGGCCTTCTCGTATCCCTAACCACGAGCTTTGGGTTTTTCCTTATTTCCGAGCGTGTAAGACGTCCCGCTATACCCCTGATTCTTGGAATATCGGCAATATCAGCGATTCTCTTTGCGGACTACTGGTTCCGGAGCAATGAGGGCCTCCTGTTTCGGATAAGCGAGGGCCTCCGTAAGCGGCGCCTTCAGCTTAGTGCTGCCAATCAACTGGACTTCTTAAGGGCGCCACTGATCTTGTGTGTTCTCGGCGTGTATGCGCCTTTTGGAGTCGCCCTCTGTTTAGCGTTTCTATCTCGCCGCTCTTGGATTTATCCTGACAACCACGATTTTACTAAGATCAGTGATGCAATCAAGCAATTAGCCACTCTCTCCGGTGCATTGCTCGCTGCCCAGATTGCGATATTCAATTTCCTCATCGGGCAGATCCTAGGCAAATTCTCTAGCTCACTCGCAGTCGCGGTCAGTCGACATCGTGCTGTTCAGCTATTGCGAAACTTCTCTCTTGTCCTCGTGGCGACGCTCTACACCGCCTACTTCTATGGAGTACCGGCAAACTTTAAAACGATAGCGATTCTGCTAGTAGCAGCTCTGGTCATTGCTTTCTCGCTAACGGTCTGGGTGAGCCACCTCGGCATTCAGATCGACAGAGCAGTCCTGTATGCCGGCGAGCACACCGCGCGTTTGGTCCGCCGATATGCGAAGCAGCCGATCCTTAAACCGAATGCGTTTTGGCGCGTCATGCTCGACCTTGGACTAGACTGGCGAGCACCCGAGCGCGTCGGGGGTACAGTGCCTCTAAAGATGGTTCTGACCGCGGATACCGCCATAACCGGACTATTCAATGCCGCACACAAGGCTATATCAGAGAATCAGCAAGAGACACTTATTGCAAGCCTCAGAGGTCTGTCGCGGATAACTATTGAGTATACGGAACAACGTAGAAAGTATTTTGGGGAAGGGGACAGCGGCTTCGGGTTCCTGAATGATCAATTTTCCGGTATATTGATCGCAGCCCAAGCAAGTAGGAATCAATACCTCATTTCGCATGTCGTGACGTACGCTGGCTTTTGTGGAACAGCCGTCTTACGAGTAGCTTTCGACGAGAAAGCCGACATGCGTGTCCGAAAACTTTCCAGCCAGCAGTTTGGGCACTGGGCGGGCTTACTCGGAGAAGCTTACGATCTTAGCGCGGGTCTTAAGCGGAGTACCGCTCCTATGGACGCCATAGATCAGCTGGGCGAACTCGCGATTGCTGCTGTTGCATTCAAGTTCTATGAGGACATTCAGTTTTCCTTCATAAGAGAATCGAAGAGAATCTACGGTGAGGCCCTTAAGAACGGAAGTGCTTATCATATGAGCCTCTGCGGGCGCGTCCTGACGGGCGTCCTCAAGGTGTGGCTCGCATCCGGCGACTTCGAGGGCATGTTCCATGTTGCTAAGGAACTGTCAAGCTTCGTGAAGGAGAGCGTCGTCCTATTCTCGAAGATCGGACACACGCCCTCGATCACCCTGAAGGACCCTATAAGCGTGCTGGTGTCCAAGACGACTGACTCTGCGACGCTCCAAGATGTTGCAGCGCGATACTGTTCCCTTTCTATCGAAGAGCCCTGGCAGTACCAGACCCTGGATAAGGGGTTCGGGCATGTCCGGGGTGTCATCATCGGGCTCCTAGAGGATGCCTTGGCAAGAGACATATACATAGCGAGTTCATACTGTGACGCCTACTTCGAGATTACTCTGTTAATTGCGTTTAGGACGCAAGGAGCAGCCGAGGTGGAGCGGCAGCTTCCAGATGTGAAAAGCACTTGGCTTCTAGCTCAAACTGAGAAATTAGAAGCTTTTATCTTGGCCGCTTGTGACTCCAAGAACAATTCCACGCAGATGCTCTCTGAGCTTTTCGGGGTTCTAGGCATCCTTGTAGTTGTGGCAAACGCGAGCAAAGATGCCAAAATGATCGATCAATGTAAGAGAATTGCAGAAGTCGTTCTCGCATTCGTGGATAAGCAAACTGAGGAAACAGCACGAGGGTCGCTGGTTAACATCTCTTACCTCCAGTTGCTGGGCGCATGGATGCAATATTTAGGGCAGGAAGAGCTAGCACTATCCATTGCGCGTCTCGTTGCGCTCCGTGGTTGGCGAGACACACACTATAGCTACTCGTTCTCAGGAGCGACGTGGAGCAGGAGAGGCTATCCTGAACGTGGTGATTTCATGGGCGGTGATTACCAGTTGCCCTATCCTAGAAACTTGAACGGAGTCATTACGAAGCAGGGGTTGCGCCTCCTAGGCGCTTGGAATGCTGAACTGACTTCACCTACCCTTTTCTCGTCGTTTGCTGACCAGATCGACACTTTCCGGAACGAAAGCAACGTTCAAGAGTCAGAACACGAGAGTGGTTGATGAGGTAGCAAGAATGGAGCGGTTGGCGCGATCAAAGCATGATGTATCGCTCTGCCGAACGCTGGAGTGAGACAGCCCGCAATGACCAAATCGCGTTCCGTCCCAACGGCAACCATCTCCGCCCCAGCACCGTACATTCAGCTGTGAAACTCTCCAACAAACCCCTCGCCTACGCCCTCCTGCGGATCGCCCTCGGCGTCAACTTCGCGGGCCACGGACTTATCCGCATCCGCAACGGCGTCGGCGCCTTTGCGAGCACCACGGCGGAGCACATGGCGAAGTCGCCACTCCCGCACGGCTTTGTCCTGGGTTTCGGCTACGCCATCCCGTTCATCGAAGCGCTGCTCGGACTGGCCCTCATCCTCGGCCTGGGGACGCGGCTGGCGCTCGCCGCCGGGGCCGTCTTCATGATGGCCCTCACCGTCGGTGTTACGTCGAACCAGCAGTGGGACGTCGCCGGGCAGCAACTCCTCTACAGCCTCGTCTTCTTCGTCCTGCTCTTCCTCGCCGAGTACAACACGCTCTCCGTCGACGCCCGCCTCTTCCGCTCTGAGTGAGCGACGCTCCCGCCCGTCGCCGCCAGCCGACAACTCCTACAAATCACGCCACACCACCCCAGGCACCCCGTAGAGTGATCCTCGTTCCGCGATCCTCCTCCCTGAGGTCACCATGACATCCTCCACGCCACGCCTGATCCTTGCCTCCCTCGCCGCTCTCCTCACGCTGTCTCTCGCCGCGCCCTCCGCACCCGCGCAGTCTCCCGGAGCCACCCCCGGCATGGGCCCCGTCGCCCAACAGGAAAAGGCCATCTGGGACGCCCTCCAGAGCAGCAGTTGGGATACCGTCGCCTCCTACATGGCCCCCAACTTCGTCTTCGTAGGCGACCAAATGGGCGACCGTGCGGCGTCCATGGAGGGCATGAAGACCTGCAAGACGAATAGCTACAACCTCCACGACGCCCAGACCCGCCAGCTCTCCCCGGACATCGTCCTCCTCACCTACGTCGCCACCGTCGACGAGGTTTGCGGTGGCAATCCCATCAAAGGGGACTTCAACTGCTCCAGCGTTTGGCAAAAGCAGAACGGCAAGTGGATGGGCGTCTCCCACACCGAAGCCATGGCCGCCAAACACTAGAGCGTCTCGATCCCTCCGCCCTGGTCCCGGCGAATCTAGGCTCCCCGCGGGTAGCGCGGCCCGGCAAACCCGTTCGGCGGGTCCTCTCGCAGCTGCGCATAGGTTGAGGCCAACTGCTCCCGCACCTTGCCCAGCTCCGCCTCAGCTTCCGTCCGGTTGCTGCACCGCGCCGACTGTGCCAGGCCCTGCAAACTTCGCTCCCGCGCACGCAACACGCGGCTTTGGGTCTCCAGGGCGGCACGTTGTTCATGGCTGATCGGGATCATGTGCGGCATCCTACGCCACAGGGTCCACCGCTGGCTGCGCATCGGACTTCGGCACAAAGCCCAGCCCCGCCAGGTCGTCCGAAACCGCGTCCACCTCGCGCGTTTCCACCCGGTTTACCCGCAATCCGGCCAGCACGCCGTCGATATCCAGCTCCGAAAAGCCCACCTGTTCGAACACGCCCCGCAAGTCATCTTCGGCACCAAACCAGCAGCGCTTCTCCGTGTCCGGGCCTACCGGCGCCTCGTGAATGAGCAGGTGCTCCGCCGAGGCCTCCACCAGCCTTTGCCCGTGACTTTCGCCGTTCGATTGGAACGTAAACAACATTCGCTCAGCAACATGTAGTTCGCTCATAGGCGCCGAGCCTAGCAGCATTGCGCCACCGCGCGGCACAATTCGCACACCGGACGATGCAAATCCGTACCGCCGCGGAGACCACCCCGCCCCAAACAAACCTCATCTATCCCACGACACAGAAAGAAGGAAGCCATCTTGTCCCAGCACGACACCGAGCACGAGCACAAACAAGCCTCCAAAGAACACACCGCGCACGCCCCCCACGAAGACGCCCACGCCAAAGGCCCTCATGACCCCAAAATCATCAACCCCAAGCTGACCTCTGACATCGCCTACTGGGCCAAGGAGTTTGGCGTCACCGGCCAGGCGCTCCACGACGCCATCCGCACCCACGGCACCCATGTCGACAAGGTCCGCGCGGCGCTCCATCCCAGCAAAACCGCCTGAGCTCCACCGAAAGTTGGACACACAATCATCCTTCCGGCGGGCGACAGCACCCGGCCCCGGGCCTGAAGATGACTGAGTCCAACCTCCCAGCAGCGTCCTCTCTCAGGGACGCTGCATTTTTTTTGCCGCCCGCTGGTCCCGCCCGCTGCCCCGTCCCAACGCGCCGGGCCCCTGCGCAACTACCTGCCCAGGGTCGTGTTTGTACTGACAGAGGATTGTCATGCAACGCACATCCACACTTCTTCTCGCCCTGGCCACGTTGGCAGCTCCGGCCCTCGCCCAGAGCAACCTCGGCCCCACGCAGCCCACAGGCTACCCGCAGGACGGCGGCGGCTATCCCCAGCAGTACCAGCAGCAATACGCCCCACAGCAGGGCTACGCGCAGCAGCAGTACGCCCCGCAACAGCAATACCCGCAGCAGGGCTATGCGCAGCAGTACGCGCCGCAGCAGGGGGGCTACACCGACCCCAATGCGCAGGGCTACGCCCAGCAGCAGTATGACCCGAACGGGCCGCAGGTCGTCCAGCAGGCCCCGCCGCAGACGGATAACGAGATGGTCGTCCCGTATGCGTCCACGGTCCCCTATGCCGCTCCGTACGCGTACGGCTATCCCTACCCGGTTGGCGTGGGCATCGGCTTTGGTTTCGGTTACCCGGGCTACTACGGCTACCGGGGCTACCCCTACTACCGCGGCGGCTATGTTGGCCGGCCCGGCTTCTATGGCGGCTATCGTGGTGGCTACGGCGGCGCCTACCGGGGTGGTGGCGGCTACGCCCACTTCAGCGGCGGCCGCGGCGGACACCGCTAAACAACACCGAGGTTCCAAAGGGACGCGTGGCTCTGCCGCGCGTCCTTTGCGTTGGCTAGCGTGAATTCCGCCTGCTGTAAACGACAGGTTTATTGCCCCGCGGGGCTGGCGAACTGCTGGTAGATGCCTACGTTGTCCTTTGTGATCAGTGCGCTGCCTGTGTCCACAAAGAACGGAAACGGTGAGCGGAAGTCCACGGTGTAGTCGCTGCGGAACGCCGAGTGTGGGCTGCGGTGGGCATCATCGAGCGCCTTCATCCCGACATAGCCCATCGTGTACGGGCGCTGCGAGACTGTCGCGTCGATCGTGCCATCGGCGATCAGGTTCAGCGTTTCGGGATCGACGTCCATGGCGATCAGTTCGCGGCCACTCATGTTGTTGCGCTTCAGCACCTCGGCCACCGCTTTGCCGGATTCAGACTCCAGGCAGATAAAGGCGTCGATCTTGTCCGCGCCGGTACGGTGCACATACTGCTCCGTCTGGTCGAAGGCGTTGCCGGACTCGCCACCGGTAGCAACCACGCCAGCTACGCGGATGCCCGGATTGTTAGAGAAGATCTCCTCGTACCCCTTCATCCGCTCATCGAGATTGGGCTGTCCAGGAATGGAGTAGAAGACCACGTTGCCCTTGCCTCCCAGCTTCTGCACCACGCGCTGGCCCCCCAGGTGACCGACCTCCAGGTTGTTGGTACCGATGAAGTACAGCCTTTGGCTGTTGGGCGCGTCGGAATCCACCGTGATCACCGGAATGCCCTGGCTGATGGCGCTGGCGATATCCGAGTGCAGTGCACTGGCCGCGGCGGCGGACACAAGGATGCCCGCGGGGTGCCGCCCAACGGCATCGGAAAACGCCTCGGCTTCGGCGTTGGGATCGTAGGTTTCCGGACCGGCAACCACAGCCGTTACACCGTACTCCTGGGCGGCTTTCTTGAAGCCCTCCTGCACGGTCTTCCAGTAGGGCAGCTTCAGGTTCGGGGCGACCAGGTAGAAGGTGTCGTGGGTAGACCGGAAGTGGCATCCCGCGAGAAAAAGGCTAACCGTTGCAAGAAGCGCGATGGAAGCAAGACGGGCGAAGCGGCGCATCGATGTCCCCCTGGAGAAGATCTCGCGCGTTCTGCGGTGACTTTTTGGTAGCCGCGGATCACGCGGGCCCTAAGCGCCGGGAATTGTACTCCCGCGGAATGACAAGCAACACATCAGCCTGTGCAGCATCGCAGCGGGCGCACCGGTCAGCGCAGGGGTTGCGCACGTACCGGCGTGGGCAGGTGCATCACGCCCGAAGCATTGCTTTGCACCAGCACAGGCTGTGCATGGAGCAGATACGGCTCAAGCGCGTGGAGGTCGCTCCAGGGTAGATCCCACGCGTTCTCAAGCGCCACCAGCAGATACTTGCCGGGTGCCACCCCGGAAAGCACGAAGCTGCCGTCCAGATCGCTCTGATCACGGCGAAACATCTCCGGATCCGTACCTGCGCCAGCGGGAACCAGCACAACCAGCATGCCCGCGGCGGGCTTGCCGTCATGGCTTGCGATCCCCTCGACCCGCACCGGCGGTCCGGACAGCATGACCGTTGCCGTGGCGTGGGCCGCCTCCCGGATGTGCAAGCGAAGATCAGCGGAAGGTTTGCCGTCCAGCGTCACCGCACCGACTGGAAGCATCGGCCGGCGGTTCCCAGACACGCGAATGCTGTAGTCGCCTGGCATCACATCGTTGAACTCTGCCTCGCCTTTGTCGTCGACCGGATTGCTGGTGGCCGGTCCGTAGTCGGCAGAGGTAAGGGTCACAATGGTGCGCGCCGGGGGCGGGTCGCCGTTGAATGTGCGCAGGCGGATGTTAAGCGAGCCACTCGCGGGAGGCGCACTCGCCTGGCGCGTTACTGAGCCGCTGGTCAGATCCACGGTGCCGCTTGAGAACGGCATGCGGTTGCTCCCGGCATACTCCTGCACCGTGTACCGCCCCGGCGGAATGCCCGTGATCACACCGACTCCGTTGAGCACCGTCGTCTGCGCATCCACGGGCATCGTGGTCGAGAAGACCTTCTGGGTCAGCTGCACGGGTGCCTGGGGCGAAATGCCGCCCCGCAGAGTCAACGTCACCGCATGTTGCGGAACCAGCTGCAGGTTGGCCGTAAGTTCCTCCCCACCCTTCACCTCCAGGACCTCTGCGCCTTCTTCACTTGTGGCGGCCGGATAGAACGTCGTGGGATAGGCCACATCCAGAGACGGATCCACCGAGGCACGATAGATCTGGGTCCCCTCCTGCTCCGGCTGGACGTGAACCGCGTACCACGGTGTGCCGCGCGCCAGGATGTAATAGCGCCCCGGCTGCACCGGGTACATCTCGTAATTTCCGTCATCATCCACCTGCCGGCTGTTTACCTGCGAGATCCTGCTGGTGCCTGTGTCCATGTTTTCGCGAAAGAGCATTACCATCGCGTGCGGCACCGGGTCACCACGCTCGTCGACAACGCGTCCGGCAAAGGAAGCCGCCGGCACCAGCGCCAGCCGCAAGTTGTCGGTCTGCAGGCCCGCACCCGTCACAATGGCCGTAGAAAAGTAGCCATGCTGCAGATACGCAGCCGTGAGATAGCCTTCCTTTTCGCCGGTAAGCCGGTATTTGCCCGCGGGTATGGGGTCTGTGAAACGGAAGCCGCCGTCCTCGTCGGAAGTCACCGTCGCCACCCGCCGGTTGCCCTCGATTGCGTCGAGCGTTACAACGGCGTGCGACAACGGACGGTCGCTCTTGGCATCCACAATCTTGCCCGCGATCTGTTCTGTCGCGACAGAAGCCTTTGCGGCTGGGCTCACACTCTGGGCACACACAGGCGCGCGGACACCCGACGTAAGCAGCGCGACAACAAGCAGGGAAGCGAAACGCATAGCTCAGGGCAGCCCCATGGCACTTTCCTCAACCAGGGGAGCGTCAATCGTCAGATCAGCATTGGGCGTCACCGTGACGGCCACGCCTTTCGTCCCGAGAATCTGCATGGCCTCAGGATCGCGGTAGGGCAACTGCCACGGATTTCCCTGCACGGCCATCAGCCGGTAGTCGCCTGGAACGATCTGGCGAAGGTCGAACTTGCCATCACCGAAAGCGACCTGCGAGCTGAACTGCGCCCCGGGGCTCACGGGCAGCAGGCAAACGAAGCTGTTCTGGCGAATGGCTCCAGTCAGGCCTGCTACTGTGCCCCGCACCTGGCCGCCGTCGTCGCGCAAGGTGATGTCGATCGGCCCGGTCGCTCCACCCTCACCGATCACCAGCGGTTGGCTTCGAAGGTCGACTCCGGCGTACTCGATGGCTGCGGCATAGCCATAGCCGCCTGGAAAGCGAACCCAGTACTTCCCAGGCGCAACATTCGGCACCTCGAAGGCGTCTTCCTGCCCCGGCTTGGTGCTTCCGCTGGCGAACGTGCCGTCAAGCGCAGGCTGTAAGTACACCTGAACGGTCCCTAGGGTTGGCGGCACTTGTGAGCCCGTGAACTCGCGATGCAGCCGAACAAGCACCGGGGCCGGCGATGACAGGGCGACAGGGGCGCCCTGCACTGGCGCATTGGCCACATGCAGCACGGTTGTGCCGAAGGCCTGCTGCGGGCGGAAGCTCATCAAGCGCAGCGTATACGTGCCGGTGGGCAAGCTGCCCTCCACCGCGTGATCTGTGCCGTTATAGCTCAACTGGAAACCACCGAACGTTTCACCCGTGTTTACGCCGACGGCGATGCCCATGTTGCCCGGGGCGTTTACCGGGATCTTGACGGGGTAGTAGGTCGCCAGCCGAAGATGCAGCTCTGCCTGGGCGCTTTCCCCATCGTGGATGTGCAGCTTGGTCGCGCTCGCCAGGCTGCCCGTGTCGCCAAAAAACACCGGAGGGTACTCCTGCGTGATCGCGTCCCGCTTGGGACTCGAGCCCTCCGGTCCACGCCATTCGGTGGTCATCACGGTGTACTCGCCGGGACGGAGATTGCTGAAGTGGAAGCTGCCATTACGGCCTGTCTGTTGCATCGCCATCTGCGTCCAGTGCCGGTCGCCGTTGTCCACGCTGTGCTGCATCAGCATCACCGGGACATTTCGGGCATCGGATGCTCCTTCGGCGAAGACGTGCCCTGCAATTTCGCCGGCAGGCATCAGCTTCAGTGTTACCTCGGTTGAAAGCCCATCGAGGGTGACGCTCTGGACGTTCTCCGGCGCAAAATACCCCGGCTTCTGTATCTGTAGCATCAGCGGCAAAGCGGCTCCGTTGATGCTGGTAGCGTTGGATTCTGCGTTGACAAACGTCGTCGCCACGGTCAGGGCAAACGCGCCCTCATCGTTGGTGATGGCGGCGATGCGGCGATCGCCCGTGGTGACCAAAGCGCGGGCGATCGGCTTGCCAGTGACGCCATCCACCACGGTGCCGTGCACTTGAAAGGAGGTTTCCGGCCCGTGCGCCGCCGCGACCTGCGCCCTGGCTTCAGGCGTGTGCGCCCCGGCACCCAGGCAAAGAGCAGCAGCAAGAAGGATGCGGGGCAGGGAAGCCATACAGATCGACGAAGTCTCTGATCCGGTGGACGTCCCAGCTGCCGAAAAGTTCGCATCCAGGGTGGGCAAATCGACGCCACCCGCACTTCACCCTGCTTGATGGCCCTGGGTTGCTCGCCGGGAGGCATCCCGGGGGGTATGTTCTCCCCTCACACGTGGCAGCATCACGTCCGGTATGTCGCCGAGGCGGGGGCGCGGGCGCTGGCGTCCGGCGAGTCGCTCGCTGGGCTGCAACACGGGGACCTCCGGGCGGGATCGGCTCGCCGGGCAAGGAACACCCCGAAGGTGTGCGCCTCCCTCCCGTTTCCGCCCCTGGACAGGTGATCTTAGGAGGGTTTTGGAGATGGAGTTTCATATTGCGCGGTCATTGCGCGAGCGGCTGGACGTTGGCGACCTCCTTTTCAGCTACACCGGCAATGTTGTGTTCGCGAACCTCGCTGCGGCGCGCAAACTCGCGCTTGCCCTGAACAAGGCTCGCGATGAAGAAAATGGGGGTGTCCCCGATCCCAAGCGCCAGGTCAACGCCGGTGCGCTCTACGCCATGGGCCTCATCGACGAGCTGAGCCACGCCATGGTCGCGCGCTATCGCCGTGAAACCGACCCTGCCGTTCTCACGGAGGCGCTGAAGTGGTTCAGCGCCCGTCTCGGGGACCAAGCCGAGGGCCAGCCCGGGCAACAGGCCGGGGAGCAGGAGGTCAACAAACTCCTCCGCACCTTCACCGAGCGCTTCCCGAACAGCGAAATCTATTCCGGCGAGGTCACCGTCGATGAGTGGCTCAAGGGCGAGACCGAGGGGCTGCCCAACCGCGAAGCCGCTTTCGAAGAGCTCTTGCTGCTTTACCTTGCCAACAACAACCCGGCCTTCAAACAGTTCAACGAGCTCTTCGACGACACCGGCTTGCGTGAGACCACGGCCTACCGGGGGCTCACCAAGGAGCTTCCCAACTTCTTCGCGACCCGCCCACCCGTCGCGCCTGAGGTCGGCTCCCTGCTCGACGCCCTCGAAGCGCCCATGCGCGTGAGCCCGGACTCGCTCACCGCGCAGTTGGACTACATCCGCGAGCACTGGGACAAGTTCATCGACGCGGACCTGAAGCAGATCCTCCTTGCGATCGACACGGTGAAGGAAGAAGACATCGCCATCTGGATGCGCTTCAACCCGCCCGGGCCTGACTTCCATCGGCACGGCGCTCCCGGCTTCGGCGGCGAGGGCTTCCGCGGCGACGAGTACATCGGCTACGAAGACGCCTACGAGACGGGGCCGGACGGCGTACGCCGCCTGAAACCGGGTCACCAGTACTCCACCGACTACCAGGCCCCGCTCAACGAGTACGAAGCGTTTTCGGCCGACCAGGCCTGGATGCCCACCGTCGTCATGATGGCCAAAAGCACCTACGTTTGGCTGGAGCAGCTCAGCCGCAAGTACGGTCGCCACATCCACAAGCTCGAAATGATCCCCGACGAAGAGCTCAAGCTCCTCGCCGACCGCGGCATGACCGCGCTGTGGCTGATCGGCCTGTGGGAGCGCTCCGTCGCCAGTGCGCGCGTCAAGCATCTGCGCGGTCAGTCGGATGCGGTTGCGTCGGCGTACTCGCTCAAGGAGTACAACATCGCCGAAGATCTCGGCGGCAATGACGGCTACCAGAATCTCCGCGAGCGCGCCGCGCGCTACGGTCTTCGCCTCGCGTCTGACATGGTGCCCAATCACATGGGCATCGACTCGCCGTGGGTCATCGAGCACCCCGACTGGTTTGTCTTCCGCTGGGAAAGCCCCTATCCGGCCTACACCTTCAACGGTCCCGATCTAAGTCCCGACACGCGCGCCGAGATCAAGATCGACGACCACTACTACGACCAGACTGACGCCGCCGTCGCCTTTCGCATTCGCTTCAATGCCACCGGCGAAACCCGCTACATCTATCACGGCAACGACGGCACCACCTTCGCCTGGAACGACACCGCGCAGCTCGACTACTCCAAGGCCTACGTCCGCGAGCAGGTCATGCAAACGATTTTGCATGTCGCCCGCATGTTCCCGATCATCCGCTTCGACGCCGCCATGGTGCTCGCCAAGCGTCACGTCCAGCGCCTCTGGTTTCCGCTCCCCGGCGTCGGCGGCAGCATCCCCTCGCGTGCTGAAAACGCGATGACGGACGACGAATTCAACGCCATCATGCCCGCCGAGTTCTGGCGCGAAGTCGTCGACCGCGTCGCCGTCGAAGTTCCCGGCACGCTGCTCCTCGCGGAAGCTTTCTGGATGCTCGAAGGCTACTTCGTTCGCACGCTCGGCATGCACCGCGTCTACAACTCGGCCTTCATGAACATGCTGCGCGACGAAGAGAACGCCAAGTACCGCAGCTATCTCAAGAAGACCATCGAGTTCGACCCCGACATCCTGAAGCGCTACGTCAATTTCATGTCCAACCCCGACGAGCGCACCACAATCGACCAGTTCGGCTCCGGCGACAAGTGCTTCGGCGTCGCGACGGTGATGAGCACCATGCCCGGCCTGCCCATGTTCGGCCACGGCCAGATCGAGGGCTACACCGAGCGCTACGGCATGGAATTCAAGATGCCGCGCATGACCGAGTGGCCCGACGAGCACCTCGTGGAGCGCCACAACCGCGAGATCGCGCCGCTACTGAAAAAGCGTGCGATCTTCGCTGAATCCGCCAACTTCATCCTGTACGACTTCTGGACCGGCTTTGGCACGGTGAATGAGAACGTCTTTGCTTACTCGAACCGCAACGGTGACGAGCGCTCCGTTGTTCTCTACAACAACAGCTTTGGCTCCACCAGCGGCACGATCAAGATCTCCGCGGCTGACATGAATAAGGAGACCGGTGAACTCCGCCAGCGCTCCCTTGCCGAAGGCCTCGCCCTGCCCGGCGAAGACGATGCCATTGTGGCCTTTCGCGACCACGCCCGGCAGCTTGAGTTCCTTCGCCGCGCTTCCGACCTGCGCAACGACGGCCTCACCATGGATCTTCGTGGCTACCAGTACGCCGTGCTGCTGAACTGGCGCGATCTCCGCGCCACCGCCGAGCAGCCCTGGGACCAGCTCTGCAATGCGCTGAACGGCCAGGGCGTGCCCAACCTTGAGGAAGCCCTGAAGCGCCTGCGCTTCCAGGCCGTCCACGCCGCCGTCCGCCAGCTTCTCTGCCGCGAACAGGTGGAAGCGTTCCAGACTGCCTCGGAAAACCTCCTGAACCAGCAACGGCTTTCAACAACAAGAGCCACAAGCTCCGATTCCACTCAGAACTCGGAGACTGAGATTTCAAAACTGAACAAGACAACGGCGGCTGCCCCGGTTCCAGCTTCCGCAGCGGCAAGGTCCGCCTCTGATTCCACCAGCGAGCCCTCAGCGACCCAGCCCAGCCTCAACGGTCAGGGCCCCGCACTAGCCTCCGTCACGATCTCCCCTGACGGCCAACCCGTCCCCCAAGACGAGAACGGCCCCACCGACGCCCCCACGGACCCCATCCTCACCAACTTTTTCGCACGCGCCAACGAGCTCTACTGGCGCACCACCGAAGTTCTCTCGCCGCAGGAGCTGGCTGACTTCGCCCCCGATCTTCAAAAGGGCGCAGCCGACTACAAACGCGGCCTCACGCTGCTCACTCAGGCCGCCGTCGCGCTCCCCGGGGTCGCCCGTGGCTTTTCTGCCGCCTGGCCAGCCGCTGTCCGCTCCATCCTCCCCGGCGCGGCCGTCGGCATCGGGATCGAGCGCACCTGGACGCCCGTGCTCGCCTATTTGCTTTTCCACGCCCTCCCAGGCACGGCAGAGCCCCAGACCCTGTTCGACACCCTGGACATGCGTCCCGCCCTCGCCGAAGCCTTCGCTGAAGTCGGGCTGCAGGGCGAGGACTCCTGGCGCTACGCCGCTCGCGTTCGCCTGCTCCTGGGTGGCCGAACCCCGCTTGAAGCGCTGCACACGCAGGCCTTCTGGGAAAACGCCGACGTCCGCTGGCTCGCTGGCCTCAATGAGAGCGGTGGCAAAACCTGGGTCAACAAAGAAAGCTTCGAAGAGCTCCTTTGCTGGTTGCAGGTGCCCGCGCTGCTGGGCATCGCCGGTCATCTGGACGGGGACGACTCCTACGAGACACCCGCCGCCGAGCTTGCCGCCATCGAAGGCACGCTCCGCGCAGAGTGCCTACGCATGGCCGAAGCCGATTACAGCCTCCGCAAGTATCTTGGCGACGAGATGGAGGCCGAACCCGAAACCGTCGACGACGAGGTGATCGCCCACTAACTCTTTGGGTCCGCCGCTAGCTTGTGCTTTAGCAGTTCGCCTCGCCATGTCAGCGAGGTGAACTGCTATCTGCTTCCGCTGAGTTCTACTATCATGGCGCGAAGATGGCATCCAGCGCATCCTAAGCTGAATGGCTTCCGACCCAAGTTACGCCCCGGCGTCCAGCCTGCAAGAGGGGGAGCGCGACCCCGCCACCTCCGCCGACCCTAAGGTCACGGACACCACGGCCCCGCCTGCACCCTTTGTGGCTCGCCGCGGTGGGCTCAGCATCTGGGAGCTCCTGAAGCCGCATCAGGCTCAGCTCTGGCTCGGCCTCGTCGCGATTGCCGGTGAAAGTTTCGCCGACGTCCTTGGCCCGTGGCCGCTCAAGATTGTCCTCGATAACGTCATCGGCCACAGGCAAAGTCATGGCTGGCTGATGCGCGTCATCCATCGCACGGCAGGCAGCACACCGGAGCGCATTCTGCTCTTTGCGTGCGTGGCCGTGCTCATCATCGCGCTGCTGGACGCCATCTGCACCTATGGCGAAAAGTGGGTGACCACCACGGTAGGCCAATGGGTTACACATGACCTGCGGCGTCGACTCTACTCGCAGGTGCAGCGCTTATCGCTCGCGTACCACGACCAGTCCAAGACCGGCGACCTGATCAGCCGTGTCACCTCGGACATCGACTCCATCCAGACCTTCATCGTCTCCGGCCTGCTCAGCATTATTGTCGACGTCGCGACCATCCTCGGCATGATCGGCGTGCTGTTCTGGCTGAACTGGCGCCTCACCCTGATCGCGATGACGGTCGTCCCCGTGCTGTTCGCCATCGTGTACACCTACACGCGACGCGTGAAGAAGTTCAGCCGCGAAGTCCGCAAACACGAAGGCAAGATGCTCTCGGTCGTGCAGGAGGTCCTCGGGTCCATCCGCGTCGTGAAGGCCTTTGCTCGCGAAAACTACGAGATCGAACGGCTGGAAGGCGAAAGCCTTGAGACCGTGGAAGCCGCCCTGAAGGCCCGCCGCCTGAAGGCCCGCCTCGTCCCCGCAGTCAGCATCGTCACCGGGGTAGGAACCTGCTTTGTGCTCTACTTCGGCGGCACCAGCGCGCTCACCGCCGGCGTCACTGGCGGCACCATCACCGTCTTTCTCAGCTACATCAAAAGCATGTACAAGCCCATGCAGGACATCAGCAAGATCATGGACTCGTACTCGAAAGCCGATGTCGGCTACGAGCGCATACGCGAGGTCATCGAAAGCGATGGCGAGATGCGCGACGCGCCCAACGCTCGCACCGCGCCAGCTTTTCGCGGCGACATCGAGTTTGACCACGTCAGCTTCGGCTATAGCGCAGAGCGCAACATTCTCGACGACATTAATCTCAAGGTGGAGGCCGGCACGACGGTGGCCCTGGTCGGCCCGACTGGCTCCGGCAAGTCGACCCTGGTCAACCTCATCCCGCGCTTCTATGACGCGACCTCCGGCACTGTCCGCATCGACGGCTTCGACGTACAGCAGCTGAAACAGAAGAGCCTTCGCGACCAGATTAGTCTTGTACTGCAGGACACTGTCCTGTTTTCAGGCTCCATCTGGGACAACATCGCGTATGGCCGTCCGGAAGCCACCTCGGCCGAGATCGTCGCCGCTGCCCGCACGGCCAACGCGCTTGAATTCATAGAGAAGCTGCCGCAAAAGTTCAATACACCTGTTGGCGAGCGCGGCATCACGCTCTCCGGTGGACAGCGTCAGCGCATCGCGATCGCGCGCGCGATCATTCGCAACACGCCCATCCTCATCCTCGATGAACCGAGCTCCGGTCTCGACGCAGAAAGCGAGCACCTTGTCTTTGAAGCGCTGGACCGGCTGATGCAAGGCAAGACGTCCATCGTGATCGCGCACCGCCTATCCACGATCCGCAGCGCGAGCTGTATCTTTGTGATCCAGGATGGGCACGTGGCGGAGTCGGGAACCCACGACGAACTCATGCACCGTGAACACGGGGTTTATCGCCACCTGCACGACGTTCAATTCAATGAGGAAGAGGCAATGCCAGCCTAGGAACTTGCAGCCGCACTGGCGCCTCACTCCAGCTTCTTAGCGGGGCTCCAGAATCAGCTGTGCCGTCGTATGCTCCGCAACGTTCTCGGTGGACGCAGGGGAAAGCACCACGCGATCCCGGCCGCTGCGCTTGGCTTCGTATAATGCCGCGTCGGCCCGCTGCAGCATGGAATGGAAGTCGTCGGTGGCCCCGTCGTATGTCGCCGTTCCGATGCTGGCGGTCAGCTGCAGCTCGTAGAACTCCGGGGAGGTAAAGCGGGCGTTCACGGCTTTGAACAAGGGCACGTTGCGCCGCACGCGCTCCGCAACAAGCTGGGTGGCCTCTGCGGACGCATTCGGCAACAGAACTGCGAACTCCTCGCCACCCCAGCGGCACAGCACGTCGATGCCGCGGATGGAATCCTGGATGCGCTCTACGGCCGAGCACAGCACCTGGTCGCCCACGTGATGACCATAGGTATCGTTGATGTGCTTGAAATGGTCGAAGTCCAGCATCAGCACAGAAAATGGCATGTTCAGCCGCAAGCTGCGTGACTGCTCGCTTTCACACCAGTTCAGGAACACACGCCGGTTGTACACGCGGGTCAGCGGGTCGGTGCTGGCCATGTGCTCCAGTTCCATGCTCAGCTTGGTCGTCGTCCGCCAGAAAAAGGCAAACCCAAGCCCAATGGCCGAGGCCACGAAAAGATTGTAGGTAAACAGGTTCAGGGTATCCGAAAAGCGTGGGTCAGACAGGAAGCCCGCCGCCGCGCACCCGCCCCTTATCAGGTTTGCCACCGCCAGCAGACGCATCAGCGTGACCGTGAACCGCGCCGCAAGCCGGCCCTTGGCGATGGTGCTGCGGTCAATCAGCCGTGAGGTGATTTCCAGTTGCAAGCTGACGGCGATGCTGAGGAGCACCGCGGCGCCCGCAGAGCTGAGCACATGAACCCATTGCAGCACCGCCGCGACGATTTCAACGCCCAGAGCCGCGGTTCCAAGAACCGGCTGTTTCACCCCAGAGCCGATGAGGTAGTGGTCTGCCCGATAGCAGCAAAGGAAGGCGAGCAGGATGCAAAGATTGGCTAGTGGCTCCAGCGCTGGATAGCTGCCGGCGCCCAGCATAAACCCGGCGCCCATCCCACCCACCAGCAGCGCCGTTCCCGTCCAGTTCAGCCCCTTCAATAAGGGGTTGCTGTCGTGGATCAGCACCAAACCGGTGCCGCATCCAGCAAGCGTTACTGTACCGAGCGAGAGAATCGCCTGCTGAGCGGTCATAGAAAGCCCCTATTGACCAACCAGGATGAACATCGCCGGGGCGTGCACAGACTGGGAACGAAAATGCCTTAAGCGCTGCTTTCACAAAGGCTATCGAACGGGGTTGCCCTTCTGCTATGGCGCAGAAGTTGCATTCCTCGCAGCGAACATCGCCAGCAATCTGCGATCAACAATAGCGCTCACGTCCCGGTCGCGTTTCGCCTTTAGCCGACGCGCAAAACACGTGGAAGTGCTTACAGGGCCTTCAGCTCGGCAATGCGCTGCTCCACAATCTGCACAAAGGCCTCACGCTCGGCATCGGGAAAGTCGCCGGCCCGGAAGGCGTCTTCAAGCTGCTTATGGGTCAACTGCCCGAGCAGGCCTCCTACCCAGCGTGCGTCGGCGACCGGGATGTCGTGGCCGATCCAGTCAATGGCGGAGCGGCGCACAGTCTCACCCAGCAGAACCGGCCCTTGCCGCAGAAGAAGACCGGCGGGCAGCATCGGTGTGCCGAAGCTTACGTCTTTGTCAGTTTTCTTGGTGATGAATTTTGAATGCTCAAAGCTCTGCAGGTTTCCCTTATCGGTGTCGTGGTGCACGTGCTCGTCGTTGGAAGCGAACGTCGCACCGATGTCAGACACTAAAAAGATCTGTCGATCGTGCTTGTCGTCCTGGTACACGGCGTTGTTTACATCCTTCAGGTCCCAGTTGTTCATCACGGCCATCATTACGCGCAGGCCGTTGAACTCCTTGCTGTCCTTGAACGGGTTCGACTTCCACTCCCAGATACCGATCTTTTTCTGCTCACCTGGTTTGCGCTCAAATCGTGCATCGGTAATCTGGCTGCCGTGGACCAGGTCGCGGCCACGCTTCAACTGCAGGTTGGCAACCGTGGCCTGGGGCAGGATGTAGTCCTCGTTCACGAAGTACCCGACCGCCCACAGCAGACGCGATGCCACAACCTCCGGCCTTGCTTCCGATCCCAGCTTGACACGCCACTTCTTGTTATCCGCATCGCGCGCGTCGAACTTCGGATTGGTGCCGTTCCGGTCTTCGCTGATGAAGGTGAAGGGCGCCTTTGGTTGGTGCTCCGTACCACCTCGTCCCAGAAACAGGTCCTTGTCTGCGATCGCACCGGGATCTTCCCAAAGAACAGGGTGCTGCAGTTGAGCTTCCTGAACGGGCTTGTCCTTGCTGTCCTTGTCGGCTGACTTCGCCTTTCCAGGCTTGCCGGGCTCAGCATGTCCGTCCGGCGCGGCCGCTGTCTGATGAACAACCGCGGCGTGCGACAGGGTAAGGCCAGAAAGCAGAATCAGCGTAGAAAGGGCGTGCGTACGTACACAGCGAAACATCCGGTCTCCAGAAACAATCGTCAGGTGCACCTGATTAGAAGCAGCCAGCTTGCAACGGTTCCCATTGTGCCGGAAAACATCTTCGCCCGCCGCATGCGCATCCTTTGTGGAGCAGGTGCCCGCCAGCAGGAAAGGATCACGTGAAACTGCTCGTCCAGCCGGAAGATGGCATCCAGCCTATCGTTGACGCTCTCAACAGTGCAAAAAAATCTATCCAGATTCTGATTTTCCGCTTCGACCGTGCCGAGATCGAGCGCGCCCTGGTCGACGCAGCCCATCGCGGCGTCAGCGTCACCGCACTGATCGCCCACACCAACCGCGGTGGGGAAAAATACCTCCGCCGTTTTGAGATGCGGCTTCTGGAACAGGGCATCACCGTGGCCCGCACCGCGGACGACCTGGTTCGGTACCACGGCAAGATGTTCATCGTGGACGGCAAAGAGCTCTACGTGCTCGCCTTCAACTACACGCACATGGATATCACCCTGAGCCGCTCCTTCGCCGCCGTCATCAAGGATCATGACGTGGTGAAGGAGGCGCAGCGTCTGTTTGAGTGCGATATGAAGCGCACGCCGTACGTCTCGGAAAACGAGCGCCTACTCGTCAGCCCCGTCAACGCCCGGGAGCGCCTGATGGAATTCATCAGCGGCGCGAAGAAGCAGCTGCTGATTTACGAGATGAAGCTGTCTGACCCGGAATGCCTCCGCCTGTTGAACGAGAAGATCAGTGAAGGTGTGGAGGTTCGAGTCATTTCGCGCGCGGCGATCAAAAACAGCAACCTGCCTGTTCGAATCGCTCCCATTCGACTCCACATACGCGGCATGGTGCGTGACGGAAAAGACGGCTTTCTGGGCAGCATGAGCATGCGCCGCCTGGAGCTTGGTGCTCGCCGCGAGGTGGGTGTGTTCTTCCACGACGCAAAGGCTGTGAAGCACATGGCTTCGGTTTTTGAGGCGGACTGGGCAGCCTCAACGCCTGCCATCGCCAGTGATCTGCTGAGCGCCGCCCTGGACGCCCCTGCGAAGAAAGTCGCCAAGGTGGTGGCCAAAAAGATCGCCGTTGGCGCGGTGATGGAAGAGTTGTTGGACAAGATGATTGAAGAGCATCACGACCTCACCTTTGAACCGGAGCAGGTCGCCCAAACGGTCAGGGAAGCCTTCCGTGAAGAGGTGCACGACGCCGTGGTGCTCGCCCTGCGCGAGGTCGTCATCGGCGCAAACAATGCCGGCGCAGAACCCGCGCAGGGCAAAGACGAAAAACAGCACCACCCAACGAAACACCCGGATCATCGGCGCAAGCACTGATTGCAGCATCCCCCAAACGATCGCCGCCCAGCTATAGACGAACGTGTCTGCCGCCCTGTAAGTTCGTCTCCGGCTTGAACTCGCCGGATCTTTCCCGGGTGAGTGCGGCTGGCTAGGAGTTTGTATGTTGGGGTTTAACTTCGCGCTGGGAGAGTCAGTCGATCTTCTGCGTGACAGCGTGAAGCGCTTCGCGGACAAAGAGATCGCGCCAATTGCGGCCAAGGTCGATCGTGACAACCTCTTTCCAAACGAGCTGTGGCCCAAACTGGGTGATCTCGGTCTGCTCGGCATCACGGTGGAAGAAGACTACGGCGGATCTGATCTCGGGTACCTCGCCCACGTGGTGGCGATGGAAGAGATCTCGCGCGCCTCGGCTTCCGTCGGTCTCTCCTATGGCGCGCATTCCAACCTGTGCGTCAACCAGATCCGCAAGAACGGCACGGTCGCACAGAAGAAGAAGTACCTCCCCGGGCTGGTCAGCGGGGAGCACATCGGCGCGCTCGCGATGTCGGAGACCGAAGCCGGCTCAGACGTAGTCAGCATGCGGCTGCGCGCGGAAAAACGTGGCGACCGCTTCGTCCTGAACGGCAACAAGATGTGGATCACCAACGGCCCGGACGCAGACACGCTCATCGTCTATGCCAAGACGGACCCCGGCGCCGCATCGCGCGGCATCACCGCCTTCATCGTCGAACGCAGCTTCGCCGGCTGGACCTCCAGCCCGAAGCTCGACAAGCTGGGTATGCGCGGCAGCAATACCTGCGAGCTGGTCTTCGACAACTGCGAAGTGCCCGAAGAAAACGTCCTCGGCCGCGTAAATGGCGGCGCGCGCGTGCTCATGTCCGGCCTCGACTACGAGCGCCTAGTGCTTTGCGGCGGCCCGCTCGGCATCATGGCCGCCTGCCTGGACGTGGTCATCCCCTATGTCCACCAGCGCAAACAATTCGGCAAAGCCATCGGCGAGTTCCAGCTGATGCAGGGCAAGCTCGCCGATATGTACGTCACCTTTAACGCGTGCCGCGCCTATGTCTACTCCGTGGCCAACGCCTGTGACCGCGGCGAAACCACCCGCAAGGACGCCGCGGGCGCCATTCTCTACTCCGCCGAAAAGGCCACGTGGATGGCCGGCCAGGCCATCCAGGCCCTGGGCGGCAACGGCTACATGAACGAGTACTCCACCGGCCGTCTCTGGCGTGACGCCAAGCTGTTTGAGATCGGTGCCGGTACCTCCGAGATCCGCCGCATGCTCATCGGGCGAGAGCTCTTCAAAGAAACCGCACCCTTCGGCTCCGAGTAAGCTTCAAGCCATGGCCGTCCTGCAATCAGCGATCAAGACCCGCACCGACGAGTTCCGCGCCAACGCCGAGCGCATG
Organism: Granulicella sp.; assembly: GCA_965198515.1. GTDB lineage: Bacteria > Acidobacteriota > Terriglobia > Terriglobales > Acidobacteriaceae > Granulicella. The sequence continues at coordinate 801,607 of CBDAPO010000006.1, forward strand.
AACGCGTTGATTGCCGAGCTGCGCGACAAGACCGCCGGCGCCGCACAGGGCGGGTCCGAAGCAGCCCGAAAGAAGTACACCGAACGCGGCAAGCTCCTTGTCCGCGACCGCGTGAACCTGCTGCTCGACCCCGGCACACCCTTCCTTGAACTCTCCGCACTCGCCGCCGATGGCCTCTACAACGACGAGGTTCCCGGTGCAGGCCTCGTCACCGGCATAGGCCGCATCAGCGGGCAGGCGTGCATGGTTGTCGCGAATGACGCCACGGTCAAAGGCGGCACCTATTACCCGCTCACCGTCAAGAAGCACCTCCGCGCACAGCAGATCGCGCTCGAAAACCACCTCCCCTGCGTCTACCTCGTCGATTCCGGTGGGGCCTTCCTTCCGCTGCAGGACGAGGTCTTCCCCGACAAGGATCACTTCGGCGCCATCTTCTTCAACCAGGCCAATCTTTCTGCGGCGGGCATCGCACAGATCGCCTGTGTTATGGGCTCCTGCACCGCCGGCGGCGCCTACATCCCCGCGATGTCTGACGAAACGGTCATCGTCAAAAACCAGGGCACCATCTTCCTTGGCGGCCCTCCGCTGGTAAAGGCCGCGACAGGCGAAGAGATCTCCGCTGAGGATCTCGGCGGTGGGGACGTCCACACCCGCATCTCCGGCGTGGCCGACCACCTCGCCGAAGACGACCCCCACGCGCTCGCACTTGTCCGCAGCATCGTCGCCACTCTCAATCGCCCCGCGCTCAGCAACGTCAATCAACTCACTCCGGAAGATCCGCTCTACGCTGGGGAAGAACTTCTCGGCGTCATCCCCGCCGACACGCGCAAGCCTTACGACGTCCGCGAAGTCATCGCGCGCCTCGTCGATGGCAGCCGGCTCGATGAGTTCAAACAGCGCTATGGCAGCACGCTTGTCACCGGCTTCGCACACATCCACGGCTACCCCGTCGGCATCCTCGCCAACAACGGCGTGCTGTTCTCAGAGTCCGCACAAAAGGGCGCACACTTCATCCAGCTCTGCACTCAGCGGGACATCCCGCTGCTCTTCCTGCAAAACATCACCGGCTTCATGGTCGGCCGCAAGTACGAGCACGGCGGCATCGCCAAGGACGGCGCCAAGATGGTCACCGCCGTCGCCTGCGCGCGCGTCCCCAAGTTCACCGTGCTCATCGGCGGCAGCTTCGGTGCAGGGAACTACGGCATGTGCGGCCGCGCCTATAACCCGCGCTTCCTGTGGAGCTGGCCCAACAGCCGCATCTCCGTGATGGGCGGCGAGCAGGCCGCCAGCGTGCTCGCCCGCGTGCGCCGCGACAACCTCGAGGCCAAGGGCCAGACCTGGAGCACTGAAGACGAAGAGACCTTCAAGGCGCCCATCCGCGATCAGTACGAATCACAGGGGAACCCGTACTACGCCACCGCCCGTCTCTGGGACGATGGCATCCTCGACCCCACGCAAACCCGACGCGCGCTTGCGCTCGGCCTGGCTGTTGCTGCCAACGGGCCCATACAATCAACCCGCTTCGGCGTCTTCCGCATGTGAGGTGATCCTATGTCTGCGAACACACTGCAAATCGATCGTGGTGGTGCTGTCGCCATCGTCTGGCTCAACCGCCCTGAGGTGCACAACGCCTTTGACGCGACGCTCGTCGCCGACCTCATCGACACGTTCGAGCAGCTCAGCACCGCACCGGACATCCGCGTCATTATCCTGGCAGCGCGCGGCAAGAGCTTCAGCGCCGGCGCCCAGGCACAGTGGATGCAACAGCAAGGCGCGGCTACTCCGGAGGAGAATTTCGCCGACGCCCAGCGCCTCGCAAAGCTCTTCCACCTCATCGCCACCTGCCCCAAGCCCACCATTGCCCGCGTGCAAGGCGGCGCCTACGGGGGCGGCATCGGTCTCATCGCTGCCTGCGACTATGCGCTGGCCAGCAGCAACGGCGGCTTCTGCATCTCCGAGGTCCGCCTCGGCCTCATCCCCGCTGTCATCGCGCCCTACGTCATCCGGGCCATCGGCGAGCGCAACGCCAGCCGCTACTTCCTCACCGCGGAACGTTTCGACGCGCAAACCGCTCTCAACCTGGGCCTGCTCCACGAAGTCGTCCAACCGCCGCACCTCGATGAGCGCCTCCAGGAGATCACTTCCGCGCTGCTCGCCGGTGCTCCCGCCGCGCAAGCGGAAGCCAAGCAACTGATTGCCGCCGTTGCCAGCCAGCCCATTACCTCACAGCTGCTCGACGACACGGCCCATCGCATCGCCACACGCCGCGCCCACCCTGAAGCCGCCGACGGCCTTGCTGCGTTTCTCGCCAAGCGTCCGGCCAACTGGGTTCCACCTGTATGAGCAAGCCCTTCGACAAAGTTCTCATCGCAAACCGCGGCGAGATCGCCTGCCGCATCATCCGCACCTGCCGCCGCCTCGGCGTCGCCACCGTCGCCGTCTACTCTGACGCGGACGCGAACTCCCTGCACGTGCGCCAGGCCGACGAAGCCATCCACATCGGCCCCGCACCCGCGCAGGGAAGCTATCTCAGCGTCGAGAAGATCCTCGCCGCCGCGCAGCAAAGCGGCGCGGGAGCCATTCACCCCGGCTACGGCTTCCTCTCTGAAAACGAGGACTTCGCCGAAGCCTGCGCCGCCGCAAACATCACCTTCATCGGCCCTCCGCCAAGCGCCATTCGAGCCATGGGCTCCAAATCCGCGGCCAAAGCGTTGATGCAAACCGCTGGCGTACCCCTGACTCCCGGCTATCACGGCGACAATCAAGACCCAACGTTCCTCCAACAACAGGCCGACATGATCGGCTACCCTCTTCTGATCAAAGCCTCAGCCGGCGGTGGTGGCAAAGGCATGCGCCGCGTCGATGCCTCACAAGACTTCGCCGCCGCCCTCGCCTCCTGCAAGCGCGAGGCCGCGTCTTCCTTCGGCGACGACCACGTCCTGCTCGAACGCTATATCCTCAACCCGCGCCACATCGAAATCCAGGTCTTTGCCGACACGCAAGGCAACGTCGTCAGCCTCTTCGAACGTGACTGCTCCGTCCAACGCCGCCACCAAAAAGTCCTCGAAGAAGCCCCCGCTCCAGGAATGGATCAAGCCCGCCGCGCCGCTATGAGCAAGGCCGCCACCGACGCCGCGCGCAGCGTTGGGTACACCAACGCCGGCACTGTCGAATTCATCGCCGACCAGCAAGGCAACTTCTTCTTCATGGAGATGAACACCCGCCTCCAGGTCGAACACCCCGTCACTGAGCTCATCACCGGCCTCGATCTCGTAGAGTGGCAACTCCGCATCGCCGCAGGCGAGCCGCTGCCACTCACGCAGAACCAACTCCACATCAACGGCCACGCGCTCGAAGCCCGCATCTACGCCGAAGACCCCACCCACGACTTCCTGCCCTCCACCGGCAAGCTCACGCACCTGCAACAACCCACGTCCTCACAACACATCCGCATCGACTCAGGCGTAACGCAAGGCGACGAGATCACCGCCTTCTACGACCCCATGATCGCCAAGCTCATCACCTGGGACCAAACCCGCGAAGGCGCGCTCGTGCAGATGCAACAGGCTCTCGCCGGCTTCCAGGTGGTTGGCGTTAAGACCAATATCGCCTTCCTCCAACGCCTCATCACCTCACCTTCCTTCACGCAACCCAACCTCGATACCGCCCTCATCGAGCGTGAAGCCGCATGGCTCAACGAACCCACAACCGACACAACCAACGACTGTATCCTTGCAGCCCTCGCTCTCTTGCTAAGCGAGCAACGCACCACCACCACTTCTGCACCCTGGAACCAACAAGACGGCTGGCGCCTTAACAGTACCTACCGTCGCGACCTACGCTTCACGCACCACAGCACCACCTGCAACGTGCAAGCCGAATACCTCCCACGAGGTTTCCGTCTTCACTTCAACGCCCACACCATCACTGCACAAGCCACGCTATCCGCAGACGGCACGCTACAAGCCATGCTCGACGGCTCTCGCACACACGCCACCGTGATCAACACCGCTAACACGTTCCACATCTTCCACGCAGGCCATCACACAGAGTTCAAATGGCTCGACCCTCTAGCCTCAACCAAAGCTCTAGACACACAACAAAGCAATCTCCTCTCGCCCATGCCCGGCCGCGTCACCGCCGTCCTCGTAGACCCCGGAGATCACGTTGAGAAGGGCACGCCGCTCATGACCCTCGAAGCCATGAAAATGGAGTACACCATCCACGCCCCAACTGCCGGCCGCGTGCAGTCCATTCTCTTCGAGGTAGGCGACCAGGCTCCCGAAGCAACCCAACTGCTTACCTTCGAACCGGACTTAACCTGAGCAGCCTTTCTTTCCATTCCCCGTACGGGGAATCTGCTTTCTTGAACCTCCACGAGCCGCCACCGCATGCCCACCCATGACCAAGTCCGCATCGTCGAAGTAGGCCCCCGCGACGGCCTGCAAAATGAACCGCAACTCGTCCCCCCCGCCACCAAAATAGAACTTATCCACCGTCTCACAGCCGCAGGCCTCACCAACATCGAAGTCGCCGCCTTCGTCTCCCCCAAACGCATCCCCCAAATGGCCGACAGCGTCGAAGTTCTTCGCGCCCTTCCTCACCATCAAGGCGTAACCTACTCCGCCCTCGTCCCGAACATGCAAGGGTTTGAAGCCGCGCAAGCCGCAGGGGTCAAAGAGATCGCCGTCTTCGCCTCAGCCTCCGAAACCTTCTCGCAACGCAACATCCAGTGCTCCATCGCAGAAAGCCTCGATCGTTTCGCCCCCGTTCTGCAGGCCGCCAAAGCCGCTGACATCCGTGTCCGAGGCTACGTCTCCTGCGTGCTCGGCTGCCCCTACGAAGGCGATATCGCACCGAGTGCCGTCACAGCCGTAGCCACCAAGCTCCACGACGCAGGCTGCTACGAAGTCTCTTTAGGCGACACCATCGGGACGGGCACACCTAACGCAACAAAGGCCCTCATCGAAGCCGTGAGCCAACACATCCCCGTGCACAACTTGGCCGGTCATTTCCACGACACCTACGGCCAGGCCCTTGCCAACATCTACGCCGCGCTTGAACTTGGGCTCCGCACTTTTGATAGCTCCGTCGCCGGCCTCGGCGGCTGCCCCTACGCCCCCGGTGCCTCGGGCAATGTCGCCACAGAAGACCTGCTCTACATGCTCAACGGCATGGGCCTCCACACGGGCATCGATATGCAGAAACTGCTCACCGCCGGCGACTTCATCTGCGACGCCCTCAACCGACCCACGAACTCCAAAGTCGCCCGCGCCTTTCCGCGCTGAACGTCGCTTCCGGACGGAACGCCTCTTTCGTTTGTTCTCATCCCCGAAGGGGATCTGCGTTTGCTCCCGGGACAGCCCTCCTCAAACACCACCATTCAACCTGTCATCTCGACCGAAGCGCAGCGCAGTGGAGAGACCTGCGTATGCGAGCGCCGACACTCCAGGAAAAAACACCCAACGCCCTACTTCGCCGTCATCCTTAACGCCCCATCCAGCCGAATCACCTCACCGTTCAAATAAGGCGAAGCAAACACCACGCCCACCATTGCCGCAAACTCCTCCGGCCGCCCCAGTCGCTGCGGAAACGGCACACTCCCCGCCAACGCAGCCCGCACCTCCTCGGAAAACCCAGCCATCATCGGCGTCTCGAAGATTCCCGGCGCAATCGTCACGACACGCACCCCATTGCGCGCCAACTCCCGCGCCGCCGGCAACGTGAGCCCCACCACGCCAGCCTTCGACGCCGCATACGCCGCTTGACCAATCTGCCCCTCATACGCCGCGATCGAAGCCGTGTTGACCACGACGCCGCGCTCGCCCTCCGCATCAGGCCCGTTGCGCAGCATCGCCGCCGCAGCCAGCCGCAACATGTTGAACGTCCCTACCAGGTTGATCATCACCGCCCGCGTGAAGCTCTCCAACCCATGCGGCCCACCGCGCCCCACCACGCGCTCACTCGGCGCCACACCCGCACAGTTCACCAAACCATGCAACGCACCAAAGCGCTCCACGGCGGTTTGCACCGCGAGCACGCCATCGGCCTCTTGCGTCACATCGGTGCGTACAAATGCAGCCCGTTCGCCCAACTCCGTCGCATAGGCTTCGCCTGCCGCAACGTTCATGTCCGCGAGAACGACACGCCCACCACGCTCCACAAACATGCGGGCCGTTGCTGCACCAAGGCCCGACGCACCGCCGGTCACCAGAAACGTCTTTCCTGCAATTTCCATCGCACTCTTCTTTCGCGCTTACATCGCGCTCGCTTCACCACGCGGCATCAAGCCGCGCGCAATAATCACGCGCATGATCTCGTTCGTGCCTTCCAGGATCTGGTGCACTCGCAGGTCGCGCACAATCTTCTCAATGCCATAATCCGTCAGATACCCATACCCGCCCAGCATCTGCAACGCCTCATTCGCTACATGGAAGCCCGCGTCCGTGACAAATCGTTTCGCCATGGCGCATAGCTGCGTTGCGCGCGCGTCCTTCGCGTCCAAAGCCGCAGCCGCCCGCCAAAGAAACGTCTCGGCCACATCCAACTCCGTTGCCATGTCGGCCATGCGAAACTGCAGCACCGGCATATCCGCCAACCGCTGCCCGAACGCACGCCGCTCGCCCAGGTACACCCGGGCCTTCTCCAACGCGCTGCGCGCTCCGCCCAGCGAACACGCCGCGATGTTCAAGCGGCCACCATCCAGTGCACTCATCGCCATCTTGAAGCCCATACCCTCGGCTCCAAGCAGATTCTCCGCAGGGACGCGCACATCCTCCAGCACCACCTGCCGCGTCGGCTGTGCGTTCCATCCCATCTTCTTCTCGGCTGGCCCAAACGACAGCCCCGCCGCGCCCTTCTCCACCACAAACGCGCTGATGCCCTTCGCTCCCTCACCGGTACGCGCCATCACCACGTACACATCCGCTGCACCCGCACCGGAGATGAACTGCTTCACCCCGTTCAACACGTACGCGTCGCCCTCACGCACAGCCCGCGTCGTCAGCATCGACGCATCCGACCCCGTCCCCGGCTCTGTCAAGCAGTACGCACCCAATAATTCCATCGAGCACATCCGTGGCAGCCACTTCCTCCGCTGCTCCGCCGAGCCAAACCGATCGATCATCAGTGCCACCATGTTGTGCACCGAAAAGTACCCTGTGATCGACGGACAAGCTCGTGCCAACCCCTCATAAATCAACACACCATCCAGCCGGCTCAGCGCGCTTCCGCCCACATCCTCCGCCACGCTGATCGCGCCAAACCCCAACGGCGCTCCACCCTTAATCACGTCCACAGGGAAGTGCTTGCTCTGGTCCCACTCCACCGCATAGGGCGCGATACGCTCCGCGCCGAAGCTCACCGCAAGCTCCTGGATCGCGCGCTGCTCTTCCGTCAACGCAAACTGTTCCATCACGCCACGTCCTTACGTTCCGCTGGCACAAACAGATCCACAAACGCGTGCACCGCCATCGCTTCCAACGGCGCCTGCTCCGCACAGGCTCTTAAAATCCCGCTCTGCTGCTCCTGCCCAAACCGCCGGGCCAGGTTCGTCGCAAACTTACGCTCCAGCAACGGAATCCCTTCCTCGCGTCGACGCCGATGTCCCAGCGGATACTCCACCGTCTGCTCCATCACAACGCCGTCCGCAAACTCGATCATCACAGTATTCGCAATGGACCGCTTCTCCGGATCGAGATACTCCGCCGTAAACCGCGGCTCTTCCACACACGTGATCTTCGCCCGCAGCGCATCGATCCGCACATCCGCCGCCACGTGGTCCTCATAGTCCGCCGCCGTCAGGTGCCCAAAGATCAACGGGACCGCCACCATGTACTGCACGCAATGATCTCGGTCCGCTTCATTCGTCAGCGGCCCACGCTTGTCGATAATGCGCAGGCAAGCCTCATGCGTCCTGATGGTCACTTTGCGTATGTCTTCGGACGCGCGCGCCTCCTGCACCATCCGCTCACGCAAAGTCATTGCTGCCTCAATTGCGGTTTGCGCATGAAACTCTGCAGGGAAGCTGATCTTGAACAACACGTTCTCCATCACGTAGCTTCCATAAGGCCGCTGAAACGTGAACTCCTTGCCTTTGAACAGCACGTCATAGAAGCCCCACGTCTTCGCTGTCAGCACGCTCGGGTATGCCGGCTCTCCGCCCTTCGCAAGCAGCGCAAGACGCACGGCACGGCTGGTTGCATCGCCCGCCGCCCAACTCTTCCGCGGCCCCACATTGGGCGCGTGCCGATACATCCGCAAGCTCTGCCCATCCACCCACGCCAGGCTCAACGCCGCGATCGTCTCGTCATAGCTCAACCCGAGCAACTGGCTCACCACCGCGGTTGACGCCACCTTCACCAACACAACGTGATCCAGTCCCACGCGATTGAACGAGTTTTCCAGCGCTAGACATCCCTGGATCTCATGCGCCTTGATCATCGCCGTCAACACCGCACGCATTGTCAAGGGCGCACGCCCCTGGGCCGCCGCCGCGCGCGACATCCAATCCGCCACGGCCAGAATGCCACCCAGGTTGTCGGAAGGGTGTCCCCACTCCGCGGCCAGCCACGTGTCGTTGAAGTCCAACCAACGAATCATCGCGCCCAGGGTAAACGCTGCCTGCACAGGGTCCAACTCGTACTGCGTTCCCGGCACCCGCGCCCCACCCGGCAGGACGGCACCGGGCACCACAGGCCCCAACACGCGCGTACATGCGGGATATTCCAGCGCTTCCAGGGCGCATCCCAGGCTATCCATCAGGCATAGCCGAGCCGTGTTGTACGCCAATTCATTCTGCACCTCGTAGCGGAAAACGTAATCCACAATATCGCTCAACACGCGATCCGGCGCGGGCCGCACACTCATCTGCTCAGACAAAACCAACTCCTCAAACCATCAACCTTGTTCTTGCTCTTTTTGTTGTCATCCCGAAGGGAATCTGCTTCTTCATTTCACACGCAGCCACCCTCATCCCCGCTCCGCAATCCCCACAAACACCAGGTCCTCAGGCCCCGTGTAATTCGCGGACGGCCGAATGATTTTCCCATCCTGCCGCTGCTCGATCACATGCGCCGCCCACCCCGCCACGCGCGCCATCACAAACAACGGCGTAAACAGCAGCACCGGCACACCCATCCCCTCATACGCGACCGCGCTGAACCAATCCAGGTTGGGAAACATGTGCTTCACCTCCCACATGACGGATTCGATCCGTTCCGCGACGGCATACCGCGCCGTATTCCCAGCCACATCACTCAGCGTCTTCGCCACGCCCTTGATAATGCCGTTGCGCGGATCGCTCACCGTATACACGGGATGCCCAAAGCCAATAATCACCTCGCGCCGCCCCACACGATCCCGTATGTCCGTTTCGGCTTCTTGGGGCGACGCATAGCGCTTCTGGATCTCCAACGCCACTTCATTGGCACCGCCATGCTTCGGTCCCTTCAACGCCCCAATCGCGCCCGCAATCGCCGAGTACATATCCGACCCCGTACCCGCAATCACTCGTGCCGTAAACGTTGACGCATTGAACTCATGTTCCGCATACAAGATCAGCGATGTCTCCATCGCGGCCACCCAGCTCTCCTTTACCGTCTCCCCATGCAGCAAGTGCAGAAACTGTCCCGCAATCGTTGCGTCCTCCGTCTCAACCGCAATGCGCTCGCCGTCGTGCGCGAAGTGCTGCCAATACAACAACGCAGAAGGCATGGACGCTAACAACCGGTCCGCAATGTTTCGGGCACCGGCCTCATCATGCGCGTCCGGCTCCGGCTCAAAGCACCCCAGCACCGAAACATACGTCCGCAAAACATCCATCGGATGTGTGCTCGCCGGCAACAACTCCAGTGCGCTCTTCACCGCATCCGGCAAACCCCGCATCCCGCGCAGCTTGGCCTTATACTCCGTCAATTCAGCTCGCGTCGGCAGCTTGCCATGCACCAGCAGATACGCCACTTCCTCAAACATACACTGCTGTGCCAGGTCGTTGATGTCATAGCCGCGGTAGTGCAGATCGTTCCCTGTACGACCCACCGTACACAGTGCCGTATTGCCCGCCGGCGTCCCGCTTAACGCCACACTTTTCTTCGGCTTAAAGCCAGGCGATGCCTGACGCCCTTGCTGATCCGTAGCTTCACTCATCTCTCGTACCTCGCCTCTCAAACCTCAACAGACCCCTTCGTCACCGCAAACAACGCATCCAACTTCTCTTCAAACGCGTGGTAGTCCAGGTATTTGTACAGATCCGCACGCGTTTGCATCGTGTCCACCACGCCACGCTGCGTCCCATCCTTACGAATGGCCTCATACACCTTCAACGCCGCTGCATTCATAGCCCTGTACGCCGAGCAGCAATACAACACCATGTCCACCCCGGCAGCCGCAAGCTCTTCCTTGGTCCACAGCGGCGACTGCCCAAACTCCGTGATGTTCGCCAGCACCGGCACCTTCGCCGCGCGTTTGAATTCCGCATACTGCGCGAGGTCCGTCACGGCCTCCGCAAAAATCATGTCCGCGCCCGCCTCGGCATACGCCGCCGCACGATCGACCGCCGCTTGCAGGCCTTCACTCGCCAGCGCGTCCGTACGCGCCATCAGTACGAAACCCTCATCCACACGCGCGTCCACCGCAGCCTTCACGCGATCCACCATCTCGCCCACAGGCACAACCTCTTTGCCCGGCCGGTGCCCGCAACGCTTTGCACTCACCTGGTCCTCCATGTGCACCGCCGCCACACCGGCTTTGCCCATCGATCGGATCGTACGCGCAATATTGAACGCGCCACCCCAACCGGTGTCGATATCCACCAGCAGGGGCAGCGTCGTCACATCCGTGATTCGCCGCACATCAATCAGCACATCGTCCATCGTGCTGATCCCCAAATCCGGCATCCCCAAAGAATTCGCCGCGACACCGCCGCCTGACAGATACAACGCACGGAACCCGGTAGCCTCCGCCATCCGCGCCGCGTAGGCGTTGATCGCACCCGCAATCTGCAACGGCTTTTCTGCCGCTATCGCCTGCCGAAAGCGCGCTCCTGCTGATCCCGCCTGCTTTATTGCCGTCACATCGTCCTCACTGGTTGCACTCGCATCACGCTGCACAAATCAAATCCCACCCGACTTCTTTGGTGTCCACTTCTTGCGCACAGGGGCTACCTGGTCGCCGCCACTGGTTTGTGTGTCTCCAATCGCTGCTGCCTCTGGCGTGGGCACCTCATGGTCACTGCCGACACTGCGCGAAACCGCGGGAACCTGTGCATCGGCCACAACCTCACTCGCCTCCGACGTTGCAGCGGCCTTCCCCTTGGGCGCCCACTTCTTCCGGACAGCGACTGCCTCCAAGACTTCAGCGACAGCAGGCGGAGTTGGCGCAACAGTCGCGTCTTCGGCCTTCACGCCAGGCACCGCGGACTTCGCTGAGGCTCTGGGCGTCCACTTCTTGCGCTGCACCGGTTCTGCAGTCGCGGCCAGCTCTGTCGCAGTCGACTGCGCGGCAGCCATCGTCTCCGCAGGCGATGAAACCACGTCCACCACCGGCTCCGAAGCGTCCCCTGCAATCTCATCAAGGACCTTCTCCGGTTCAACCGCAACAACCAAAGCCGTACTCGATCTCGATTCTTCAATCGCCGCAGCATCGACGGCACCGCCAACCCGCTTACCGCGCAACACACCTTCCCACAACAATTCCGCGACATCCTTCACTGCAACCGCGCGGTCAGCCCCTGAAGCCGGTGTACTCGACAGCATGCTCTTGCAGAAGGGACACCCCACAGCAAGTACCTTCTCCGGAGCGTCACTCGCCGCTAATGTTCCCTGAGCCTCCGCAAAACGGTTCTCTGAAACCCGCTCCGTTCCGCGCTCTTCTTCCTTCCAAAATTGCGCACCGCCCGCGCCGCAGCAAAACGCATTGCTCTTTGCGCGCGGCATTTCCACCACCTCAGCGCTCAACACACGCAGCAGTGTTCGTGGCTCTTCATAACTCCCACGGTGCCGCCCCAGGTAACACGGATCATGAAACGTCACCGCGCTTCCGCTTGCCAGCGGCTTCAGTTGTCCACCATCCACCAACTGCGCCAGGTACTCCGTATGGTGCATCACGTGGAAGTTGCCGCCAAACTGCGGATACTCCTTCGCAATCGTGTTCACACAGTGCGGACAACTCGCCAACACCGTCTTCGGCTTCGCCTCATTCAGTACGGCGACGGCTTCATTCGCCATCTGCTGGTACAACAACTCATTGCCCGCCCGCCGCGCGCTGTCACCCGTGCAACATTCACGCTTGCCCAGCACCGCAAAGCTCACGCCGGCCTCAGCCAGCAACTGGACTACCGCCCTTGCGGTCTTCTGCGCGCTCGCATCGTAGCTCGCTGCACAGCCCACCCAATACAACACCTCAGGGTCGGGCACTTCCTCAATCGTCGGCACACGCAGGCCTTCAGCCCACGCCATGCGCTTGTCGCGCGCCAGTCCCCACGGATTGCTCGCCCGCTCCATCCCACGAAACGCCGTCTGTAACTGTGCCGGAAACTCGCCTTCCACCATCACCAGGTTGCGCCGTATGTCGATGATGTCCAGCATCTGTTCATCCTGCGTTGGACACACCTCCATGCACGCGCCGCACGTCGTGCAAGCCCACACAGCCTCCGGCGAAATCACCGCTTCCAACAACCCCGGCCCGGCACTTGCGCCACGCTCAAAGGCAGCCCCACCCGTCAGCGCAAATGCGCTTGCCTCGCCCGCGATGCCGTTCAGCGCCATGCGCTTATTGATCTCCAGCGCCGCGGGGCTCAACGCTTTGCCGGTCTGCGACGCCGGGCACACATCCTGGCATCGATTGCACTGAATACACGCATACGCATCCAGCATCCGCGGCCAGCTCAGGTCGGCCAGCTTCGCTGCACCTACCTCAAGCTCCGCGGCTTCCAGATCAATCGTGGCCGCAGGCAAAACGCCACTGCCAACATCGCGCCGGAAAAAGTACTTCACCGGCGCCATCAGCAGATGCACATGCTTGCTGTACGGGAAATACACCAGGAACAACAGCACACTGCCCAAGGCGCCCCAATACCCAAACACACGCCATGCCAACGCATGCGGCCCCGCAAACAACGGCGACAGCCAGCTTCCAAACGGCTGCCACCTGTCTACGCCCACCATCGCCAGCCGCGCAGAATTTCCCACAATGCGGCTGCCCACATGGAACAAAATGAACGCAGACACAATCGCCGAATCGCGCGCAATGTACCCGCGTTTTACCGCGGGTTGCAGCATCGTCAGTTTATTGAATGCAAAATCCCGCCGAGCCCCGAACACCCAACGCCGCAACACAAAGGCCACCACACCCACAATGGCCAGCACGCTGAACACATCCGTCAGCACGCCATACAACGCCTGCATCCACGCCGCGCCCATCGGTTGCAGGGCAACGTACCCATCCACCGCGTCCACAGCGTTCACCAGCAGGTACAGGGCAAACGCATAAAAGATGAACGAGTGAAACACACTTAACACCACGCGCCGGCGGAACACGCGCGTCTGCAGCAACGTCGTGCGCAGCGCATACCAGGCCCGCGCCCACCCATTGCCAAACCGGCCATCTGCATCAGCCCGCCCACGCGCAATGCGCCGGTACATCCGCCAAAAACCGCGCGCCCCCAGCACGAGCGTCACCACCGCAAAGACCGCAAACGCAATTCGCTGATTCAGCGGAAGCAACGTCTACACCTCACCCAAGCAGCCGCAGTCCGCCATCACTTCTTCAACTGCTCCAGCAGCGCCGGCACCACGGTGCCCACATCGCCCACCAGGCCGTAATCCGCCACCTTGAAGATCGGCGCATCCGCATCCTTGTTGATCGCCACCACCAGCTTGCTCTTGTTCATGCCGCTCAGGTGCTGCGTCGCTCCGCTGATGCCCACGGCCAGATACACCTTCGGCGACACGGTCTTGCCTGTCTGCCCCACCTGCTCCGCATACGGGCGCCACCCGGCATCCACCACCGCACGTGTCGCTCCTACCGCTGCACCTAACGTCTCCGCCAATGGCAGCACCAGCTTGTCGAAGTTCTCCGCGCTGCCCACGCCGCGCCCGCCCGCAACCACAATCTCCGCATCATCCAACGACACGCGCGTGCTGGACTCCACACGCTCATCCGAGGTCGTCACCCGGCTCGCCGGCAACTCCACCTCCACCTCATACTGCTCGCCCGCCTCCTCCAATGCCGCCGCAGGTTCAAACGCCCCGGGCTTTACGGAAGCCACCACCACCGGCGCCTCCGCCGCAATCGACTCCGTCACCCTCGCCAGGAAGCTGTACCGTTTGGCCGCAAAGCCCGCACCCTCACGCCGCAACGCCACCACATCTTCCAGCAACGGCGCACCCAGGCGCACCGCAACACGCGGGCTGTACTCCCGCCCACTGCGCGTGCCCGCTACCATCACCAGCTTGGCCTCACCTTCCGTTGCGACAAAGGCCACAGCCTGTGCCCAAATCTCCGGCCTGTACTGCGCCAGCGCCGGTTGTGCCGCCACCAGTACCTGGTCCGTCAGCTTGGTCGCTTCCGCGGCGACAGTATCCACGCCATGGCCCAGCACAAGAATTGCTACCGGGTCTTCCCCTGCAACAGCCCGCGCCGCGGTCACCAACTCATACGTCACTTTTTGCAAACGCCCGTCTGCGTGCGAAGCCACAACAAGAATCACTGCGCACCACCCACCTGACTTATCTCATTCCGCAACACACCCGCCAACTCCGCCACACTCGCCCCCGGATCCCCATCCACCTGCACAATGCGCCGCAGCCTCTGCCTGGGCTGCAACTCCGCGCCAGTCGTCTTCACCATGGCACCCACGCCAAAGCTCTCCAGCGCCTCACTCCGCAGCTCTTTCTTCCGAGCCTTCACAATGTTCGGCAGCGTAGGAAAGCGCGGCTCACACAAGCCCTGCTGCGTCGTTACAACAGCCGGCAAGCTCACCGCAAACGCCTCACTGCCACGCTCCGTGTCATGCCGCCCACGCAACGCCCCGTCCTCCGCAACCAACTCCGTCGTCCACGTAATCTGCGGCCATCCCAGGCGCTCCGCGACCGCCCCACCCAGCGCCTCGCTGTCCCAGTCCGACTGCCGCCCACCGCACAGCACCAGGTCCGCACCCTCACTCTTCGCCAGCGCCGCAACCACCTTGCTCAGCGCTACCGGATCCAGCGCCACGTCGGCCTTCACATGCACCGCACGATCCGCACCCAGCGCCAACGCACCCCGCAGCACCTCTTCGTTCTTCACCGGCCCCACCGCCAGCGCAATTACCTCAACCTCGCCGGCGCCGGCCGCTTCCCGCAACCGCAGCGCCTGCTCCACGCCGTATTCGTCCATGGTGTCCATCACCAGCGACACGCCGGTCAGGTCCACGTTTCCTTCGTTCAACCGCAAACCGCCCTCGGCATCAGGTACCTGCCGAATCAGCGTAAGAATCTTCATGAAAGCCCCTTACATCCACAGGTGAAGGTGCGCCGTTCACGGCACCGCTGTCAATCGCGCCGAAGCGCTCAATGCAGAACAGGTTTGGTCAAGTGAAGTACGCCTATAAGTCAGGGCTAAAGATCAGGCGTAGGAGGAAGAGCCAGAAGCCATCGTGGGCGATGCAATACATACTCGCCGGCACGGCCGCGAGGCAAAGGAGCACTCGAACCCAACCAGGTAATTTCCCAAAGCCTTTTGAGAGAAGCCCCACCCCGCCGCACGCTCCCGGACCCGACCTTGTGCCGGAGTGCAGTTCTACCGCAATCCCTCTGGCTGGACAAGCCTCCGCTCACCCAAGTACCGTCCATTCGAATCGGCACTGTACCAAACCGAGCACTGAGCACCAAGAACCGAGCACTTCCCATGACCGACATCGCCATCGTTTCCGCCGTCCGCACCCCCGTAGGAAAGTTCCAGGGCGCCCTCTCCGACTTCACCGCCACTGACCTCGGCGCCCTCGTTGTCCGTGAAGCCGTCCAACGCGCCTCACTGGACCCGAATCTCGTCGACGAGTGCATCATGGGCTGCGTTCTCCCCGCCGGCCTGGGCCAAAATCCCGCCCGGCAGGCCGCCCTGCGCGGTGGCCTCGCCGACCGCGTCGCCGCACTCACCATCAACATGGTCTGCGGCAGCGGCCTCAAAGCCGTCGCGCTCGCCGCGCAATCCATCGCCATCGGCAACGCCGAGATCGTCGTCGCCGGCGGCATGGAGTCGATGTCGAACGCCCCCTACCTGCTGCCCAACGCCCGCAAAGGCCTCCGCATGGGCGACAGCACCCTCGTCGATTCCATGGTCAAAGACGGTCTCTGGTGCGCTTGCGACTCGCAGCACATGGGCATGACCGCCGAACTCGTCGCCGACAAACACAGCTTCACCCGCGAGCAGCAGGACACCTACGCCGTCGAGTCCCACCGGCGCGCCGCCGCGGCCACCGCCGAAGGCCGCTTCGCCGACGAGATCCTCCCTATCACCCTGCCCAGCAAGAAAAAGGGCGCTGCCCCCATCGTCCTCACCACCGACGAATCCATCCGCCCCGACACGACCCTCGATGCGCTCGCGGCGCTCCGCCCCGCCTTCAAGCCCGAAGGCGGCACCGTCACCGCCGGCAACGCCCCAGGCGTCAACGACGCAGCCGCAGCTGTAGCCGTTATGTCGCTCGCCAAGGCCCGTGAGCTCAACCTGACGCCAATGGCCATCATCCGCGCCCAGGCCACCAGCGGCGTCGCCCCCCGCTGGGTCATGCTCGCCCCCGTCACCGGCGTTCAAACCGTGCTGCAACGCGCCGGGTGGGACATCCACGACGTCGACCTTTTCGAACTCAACGAAGCCTTCGCCGTCCAGGCCCTCGGCGTCACGAAAGAGCTCGGTATCGGCCACGAGAAGGTCAACGTCAACGGCGGCGCCGTCGCCATCGGCCACCCCATCGGCGCCTCAGGCGCCCGCATCCTCGTCACCCTGCTGCACGAAATGGCCCGCCGGGACGCGAAAAAGGGCATCGCGGCGCTTTGCCTCGGCGGCGGCAACTCCGTTGCCCTCGCCCTCGAACGCCCCTGACGAACGCCCTGACGACGCCCCTGACGTACGCTTATTTATTGTCATTCCCGAAGGGAATCTGCGTTCTATGGACGCACCGCACCACTCACAGGAGCCGCGCATGCCCCCCGAACAGCTACTCACCAAGCTCTACACCGACTTCAACGCCCGCGACACCGCCGCAGTCCTCGCCCACATGGCCCCGGATGTCGAGTGGCCGGCGAGCACCGAAGGCAGTGGCTACGTCACCGGCCCTGGAGCTATCGGCGCCTACTGGTCCCGCCAGTGGACCGAACTGGACCCCAAAGTCCATCCCCAAAGCTTCGCCCGGGACAAGTCAGGCCGCACCGTCGTCACCGTCCACCAGGTCGTCCATGATAGGCAAGGCAATCTCCTCGCCGACGTGGTGCTGCAACATGCCTATACGCTCAACAAAGATGGGCTTGTCCAGCGCATGGATATCGAGCCGGCCGCCTAAGCTTCTTTTGTCATTCCCTGAACGGGAAATCTACTGTCTGCTCACCGGCCCGCGTACGTCCGGTCCATGTGAGCTCTCGCCTAGCTGTCTTTCCGGTACAGCAAATTCCGGATCGCCTTGCGCCGCTCCGCATTGACGCCCGCATCGCTCGTATCGATGCCGCCCACGCTCGCCTTCAGCGCCGCTTCCTTCGCCGCTTCCGGCGCACTGCACTCCGGACACCGGTTCGCAAAGCCGGGCTTGTCGGGCCGCAACTCAAACTCCTCACCGCAAACAACACACTCTTTCCAAGGAAACGCCATACCTCCCCATTCTAAGACTTCACGCCCCAGCACTCGCCAACGCGAAGCCAACTTCAACAACGCGCAGCGCCAACACAGTGCACCAACTGGTACAGTGTCTGCCATGCGCCGAGCCCTCCTTGCCCTATCGCTAAGCCTCCTCACGGCCGCTCCCCTCGCCGCCAGCGCCCAAACGCGCCCCGCCATCACTGGCGTCGCTTTCTTTCGCGACTACACCACCCACACGGCGGACGCCGAGAAGTTTTATGGCCCAACCATGGGCTTTCCGGAGATGAAGGCGCCTGACGGCACGCTGGTCTTTCCGGTCAACAAGTCGCAATGGGTGGAAGTGCTCACCACGCCCGACCCCAAGGCCAACGACCGCATGTCCGCTGTGGCGTTCACCGTTCGCGACGTCCACGCCATGGAGAAATACCTCAACGCCAAGGGCTTTCCTACCGCAGAACCCATGCACGACGATGAGTTCGGCGTGAAGGACCCTGAAGGCAATCTCGTCCTCTTTGTGGAATCGCCTTACCCTACCGCCGTGGGTGCCAAGGCCCTCAGCGGCATTCCCAGGATGGTCGCCGCCTCGCAGCCGCTGCCCAGTGCTACCAGCCATCGCATGATTCACGTCGGCTTTGTGGTCTATGACCGCAGCAAGGAAGACGCCTTCTGGAAGCAGACACTCGGCTTCAAACCGTACTGGCATGGCTGGCAAAAAGATCCCGCAGCCAACGGTGATGACTACGTCAGCATGCAGGTTCCCGAGGGCACTGACTGGATTGAGTACATGCTCAATCAGCACAACCCCGACCTTCGCCAGGCCGGCGTGATGAATCACTTCTCGCTCGGCACGGAGCACATGCAAACCGTGCTCGCGCAACTGCAGAAGAACAACTGCACCGAAAAAGCCTGCACCAGCATCCAGGCCGGCCGCGACGGCAAGATCCAGCTCAACCTGTATGACCCGGACCTTACCCGCGTTGAATACATGGAGTTCAGCAACGCCATGAAGCCCTGCTGCTCGGACTTCACCGGCACCATGCCCGGCCCACGCGAAAGCGAGTAGCGGGCCAGCAGGCAGGGCATCTGTCGAAGAGTTTCGTTGCTTGAGCGCGAACTCGCGCGCGGGATCAAGCATCCTGCGAGGTCGGCGCTATACTTGTGCGACTTCATCATGAATCGGTGAAAAGGGGCTTATCTTGGGCGAAGGTATGATCGCCGGGCCAGGCTACGCGGTGCGGTTGCCCCAGGGCTTCACCATTACGGAGAACATCCCGGCCATGGGGCTTTACCGCTTGGTGCCCCCGGGAGTTTCGCCCTACAACGTGGAAGCCTTGCTGCAGATCCGTCCCGTGCAGCCGTTCGAACTGCAGGCCCTTTTGCAGAACCTGTACAACTTCGAAAATCCCTTTGTCGCCCAGGCAAACGCGGCCAATCTTGGGTTGACCCGCGTGCTGGGCGTTCAGCCGATGCGCGACACGCCCATGCCGCAGGGCCAAACCTCGATTCGTGAGTTCGACGCCGTTAACGTTCGCGGCATGCCCGTGCGGGTGATGGTGCTTGTCATGGTCGGGCCGCAGTCCGCGGTCGAGGTTGTCGTCATGATGAGCCTGTATCGCTGGACTGAGTTTGTGGCTCCCTGTCTCGCCTTTCTCGGTCTGATCAGTCTGCAGGGCGTGCCTGCCCCCGCAACGCAGGTGCAGGCCGTGGTGGACGAGAACCGGAAGGATCAGATCCAGTACCAGCTGGTCTCTCCAAACCACGCGCCTGTACCGATCACGGCTCTGCCCACCAGCGTGGGAGGCACCGTCATCATCCACGTGGACACCTTGATCCAGACCGGAAACATCAACGGCACCGGTATTGCAGTAGGGAACCATAGCGTCGCAACCGTGCAGCAGAAGGAAGCTACACCGGCAACGACAGGAGAGGGAACATGGCAGGGGACAGCATCCAGACAGGCAACATTGAGGGAACCGGGATCGCAGTTGGAACCGGAGCCAGGGCAAGCGTAACGACCGGCGGCCAGGACAAGCAGCGTGAGCTCAGCGACCTGCTCGCCGCTTTGCGCGAGCAGGTGGGGAAAGCAGATCTTCCCGACAACGCCAAGCAGGTCGTGCTAACAGGGCCCGTGCAGCAGATGGAAACAGCGGCTCACTCACCTGACCCGAGGCCGCAGATCCAGCACGGGCTTGAACGGCTGAACGATCAACTCCAGGTACTGGGCGTTACAGCGAAAAACGTCGAAGGTATCGTCGGCACATTGGCCAAAATCGCCTCGGTGACAGGAGTTGCTCTTCACGCGTTGCCGTTCCTGGCCGGGCTTCTGTAACGCTGGGGCTGACAGCACCAGCAACCGACCCTGCTTTGCACAGTCCCAACCGCGACGCCTCAACGTGACTTGGGTGGGCTGCTGGTCTAGCCTCGTGCCGCTGCGCCCCGCACCGCTTCCACCTCGGCCACATAGGCCGGCGTCGGCCGCAGGTCCGCGTCAAACGGCAGCGCACGTTCGGGCAGCTTGTCCGCGCGAGAATCTTCGCCGTTCAGCCATGTGTATCTATCCGTGATGCCCCACGTCAGCAGCGCAATCGTGTCTGGGTTGGCCAGCGTCAGCTTCAGGTAATGCGCGTATACCTCGCCCACGGCCTTGTCGCGCGTCGGGATGTCGGAGGGCAGCGCGCGGTCGTTCACGTCCATCTCCGTCAGCAGGATCTTCAGCCCCAGGCTTTGCACCTCGTGCATAAACTGCTCCAGCCCCGCGCCGTACACCTGCTTTTCGCTGGCCTTGATGTGCGACTGGATGCCCACGGCATCGATCGGCACATTGCGCGCCTGCATGCCGCGCACCAGCTTCAGCAGCGCCGCACGCTTGGCTGCCTGCTGCGGCGCATCGCTTTCAATGTCGTAGTCGTTGTAGCAAAGCAGCGCCTTGGGATCGACCTTGCGGGCCGTCCGGTAGGCCGTGTCGATGTAGCCGGGGCCCAACAGCTTGTACCAGGGCGAGTTGCGCAGGCCATCCGGCATGCCATCGCTCACCTGGATGGCCTCATTCACCACGTCCCAGCTATGCACGCGCCCCGCATACCGGCCGCCCACCGTCTCGATGTGGTTGGTCAGGATGGACTCCGCATTGTTCTTGGTCGCATAGCCGTCAAACCAGCGCGGCAGCTGCCGGTGCCACACAAAGTTGTGCCCGCGCACCTTGATCCCGTTGGCCTCGGCAAAGGCAAACAGCGCATCCGCCTCGTCAAAGAAGAACTTGTCCGGCGCCGGCCGCAGCGGCCCGAATTTCATCGAGTTTTCGGCCACCACGATGTTGGCCTGCTGCTTGACCAGATCCGCATAGGCCGGATCCCGCCGCAGCATCGGCACAGCCACCGCCGTCCCCACCAGCAGCCCGCGCTGTTCGGCGGCCTCGCGCAGGGTCGGCAGCCCGGCCGGCAGCGCCGCATCGCCGGGGATGCCGGTCTTCGCCGGGTTCTGCAACGGTGCGGTCGCCTCCTGCGCCAGCCCGGAACGGCTCAACGCCGCAAACATTCCCGCCATGGAAGCATCACGAAGAAACGAACGGCGATCTCTCGGCATAGGAGTATCTTGCCACTGATGCGGCGCTTCGCGTTGGCTGCTTCGTGTTGGCTGCTGCGCGTTGGCTGCTCGCCTGGCTTTAGCTTGTCACCCGTGTGCCATTGCCGCCCGGGGGGACCGCGCGATGCTTGTTGCCTGGGCCAGTCCCTGCCGACGCACAGCGCCAACACGCAGCGCCAACGCGCAGCAGCCATCCCCAGCCCTGTAGACTAAGCGAGTGCAGGCGGCCGGATGGTCGCTGCCGCCCGGCCGGGAGGCTCGGGCGGGAGAGGAAAGTCCGAACTCCACAGGGCAGTGTGCCGGATAACGTCCGGGATTTCAGCGTCAAGGCTGAAAGACGGCAAGTGCAACAGAAAGCAAACCGCCTCCGCAAGCGCAAGCGAGCAGGGGTAAGGGTGAAAGGGTGGGGTAAGAGCCCACCGCGTTGGCGGCAACGTCAACGGCACGGTAAACCCCACACGGAGCAAGACCAAATAGGCAGGAAAGCCATCGCTCCTCTTCAGGCGAGGCTGCGTAGCGGCCCGCTGCGCCATAGGCGAAGAGAGTCCGGACCCGCAAGGGCGAGGACAGCCGGAACCTGCGGGTAGGTTGCTGGAGCCGTGCAGTAATGCCCGGCCTAGAGGAATGACCGTCTAGAACAGAATTCGGCTTACGAGCCGCCTGCACACACATCCCCCGTTCGTTGCACATGGCAGGGCTTGCCCCCGCGATAGAATCCACCCGGGACCTATGAAAATCTTCGCCGAGTCTGCGCGGCGCCTTGCCCTGCTCGCGTCTGTCGCGCTGGTCCTTACCGGCTGCGGCGTCGGCCCGGTGACGACCATCACGAGCGGCGCGCTCGCGGTTACCGGATCCGTTCACGGCGGCATCCAGCCAATCACCGGCGCCACCGTGCAGCTGTTCTCAGTGGGTACCGGCGGCAACGGCTCGCAGGCCCACAGCCTGCTCACGCAACCTGTCATCACGGACAGCAACGGCGCCTTTTCGCTCGCCGGCACGTACTCCTGTCCCAGCTCCAGCACCCAGGTCTACGCCGTCGCCCGCGGGGGAAACCCGGGCTTTTCTGCCAGCGTCAACAACCCCGGGCTGGTTCTGCTTTCCGCAATCGGCAGTTGCAGCAATCTCGGCAGCAACGCCAATGTGCAGCTCAACGAGGTCACCACCGTGGCCGGCATCTATGCACTCGCGCAATTCATCGCCGGCTACGACCACATCGGCGCAAGCTCCACCAACACCATAGGCGTCAGCAACGCCTTTCTGGACGCGCATCTGCTCGCCAGCCCGGCCACCGGCCTGGCCTCGCAACTGCCCTCTAACCTCACCGTCGAGCCGGGTAAGCTTTACGCGCTTGCCGACGCGCTTGTGCCTTGCGTCAACTCTGACGGCGGCAATGCCTGCACCGCGCTCTACACCGCCGCTACTCCCGCCGGAGGCAGTGCGCCCACGGACGTCTTGACGGCTGCGCTGAACATCATCCGCAACCCTGGCCGCAACGTCCTTGCTGTCTACAACCTTGTTCCGTCGACCCCGCCGTATCCCACCGCGCTCAGCGCTCCCCCAAACGACTGGACCATGAGCCTCAGGGTCGCCGGTGGCGGCATCTCCGCACCTACGGGACTGGGTCTCGACAGCCAGGGCAATGTTTGGGCTACCAACTTCGGCGGGGACAGCACCCATCCGGCTGGTCTGGCCGGCTACACCGCCCAGGGCACGCCGCTTTCCGGCAGCCCCTTCAGCCCCGGCCTGCAGACGGACTCCTACAGCCTTACGGTGGATAAAAACGACAACGTCTGGGTGGCAAGCTACGACAACGTGCAGGGTAACGGCGTGGGCAGCCTGGCCAAGTTCATGGGGGCCAGCTCGTCGAGCCCGGGCGCGCTGGTCCAGCAGTACAGCGACGCCAGTCTCAACTGGCCAGAGTCCATCACCTCGGACCCTGGAGGCTCTGGCACCATTCTCGCGGCGAATTACCTGGCCGATACCGTCTCCATCTTCAATCTGGACGGCACGGTTTCACGAGTGCTCGGCACCAATCTCACCGGTACAGACCGGCCCTCCTTCCCGGTCTCCGTCATCTCGGACGGCCTGGGCGGAGCCTGGACAGCCGACCAGGGTGCGGACAGTCTTACGCACCTGAAAGCGGATGGCACGGTCGTGAAAAGCGTCTGCTGTACCCTCCCGGACACGGTGCGATTCGACCCCACGGGCAATCTCTGGGTGACAAACTACGACGGCCTTGGCAATCCTTCCGTCTACACCTTTACCGAGGTCGGCCCGGACGGCACGGTCAAAATCAACCAGCAGGGCGGGGGCGGCATCCGGTCCCCGGCAGGCGCCGTGGTCGACGCCGGCGGCCAGTTCTGGGTGCTGGACTACAACAGCGCGCCGGGCAGCAACTACAGCGCCTTTTCCGAGTTCGCTGGTAACACCACAACAGTCGCCCCTGGAACACCGCTGAGCCCCGATAACGGCTACGGCCTCGACGCGCACATGGCGCAGGGCTTTGCGGCGGAAGTCGACGCCAGTGGCAATCTCTGGATGACCGTACGGGCCGATGATAGTTTGCGCATGTTCTTCGGCATCGCCAAGCCAACGGCCATGCCCGCCAACCCCATACCCAGAGCGCCGTAGCTCTGCTGATCTCGCAGTCTTGCTCCAAGGCATCCGTGCCCCCGTACACTACGGACGATGCCCGCCGCCGTACCCAAGAGGCCCCGCTCCACCCTCCTCACCACGCTTGTTCTCTGGCTGGTCTTCTACGGCAGCTTCACGCTGCTGCGCCCCGCGCTGCTGGATGACGCGGATAGCGTCCACGTCGAAGTGGCGCGCGAAATGCTGCTCCGGCACGACCCCGTCACGCTCTACGCCAACGGCATCCGCTATCTGGAAAAGGCACCGCTGCTGTACTGGCTGATGGCGCTCAGCATGCGGCTGGCCGGGATATTTGGCGTGCACCGGCCGGAGCTCCTCGCCGCCGCCGCGCGCATTCCGCTCGCCCTCAGCGTGCTCGCCCTTGCACTGCTTGCCGACGCACTTGCACGCCGCATCTTCTGCTCCGCCCGCGCCGGGTTCTACGCCAGCCTGGTCCTGCTTTCCAGCTTCGGGATCTTCATCTTCACGCGCATCACCATCCCCGACGCACTGGTCTGCCTCTGGATCACTGCCTCGCTGTACGCCTTCTGGCGCACCGAAGAACTCGGGTCACTTGCCGCCGTCACAAGGTTGGCACCCCATGCCTCCAACCTGACCCCGGCGACCGAGCACCGACGGTTCCCTGGAGCGACCACCCAACTCCGAACGTTCTGTTGGCTCTTTGCCGCAACCTCCGCCCTGAACGTCCTCACCAAGGGCTTGATCGGCGTTGTTTTTCCCATTGGCATCGTTCTGGTCTACCTGGCGCTCACCCGGGGCTTGCGGCGCGCGGCGCGCCGTCTCCGGCAGCTCCACCTCCCCAGTTCGCTTGCGGTCTTTCTCCTGATCGCCGCTCCCTGGCACATCGCCGCCGGTCTCGCTAACCCCGCGCAGGGCCGCCCAGCCCCGTTCCTGTTCATTCGTGATGCCGCCTCGGCCTTTCCGTGGGGTCACTGGCAGGTGCCGTTACCCACTGACGGCAACGTCCGCGGCTGGTGGTGGTTCTATTTCATGAACGAGCACCTGCTCCGGTACCTGAATCTTCGCGTGCCCCGTGACTATGACACTGTTCCGCTCGCGCTGTTCTGGGGGTTGTGCTTCATCTGGCTGATGCCCTGGTCTGCCTTCGCCTTCAAGGCCACCAGCTGGGCTCTCCCCGTGCGCTCGGCCAAGTGGCGCCGCCAGTTACGCCGCCACGACCTCCCTTTGCAGCGCCGCGGTCGCCTCTTGCTGGTCCTTTGGACTGCGTTCGTTCTGCTCTTTTT
Source organism: Granulicella sp. (assembly GCA_965198515.1). Classification (GTDB taxonomy): domain Bacteria; phylum Acidobacteriota; class Terriglobia; order Terriglobales; family Acidobacteriaceae; genus Granulicella. The sequence goes on from CBDAPO010000006.1 coordinate 826,908, forward strand.
CTCGCTCTCCACCCGGCAGGAGTACTACATCCTTCCCGCACTTCCCGCGGCTGCGGTGCTCATCGCCGGCTGGCTCGCGTACCGGGCCGTCGACACGCCCATCGCCGAAGCCCACCGCCGCGCCGGCCGCCGCGTCACGGCGGTGCTGGCCTTTATCGGCGTGCTCGCCGCTGCGGCAGCGCTGTTCTTCATTCTCCACACCCGCGCCCCCGCGCCGGATACCGACCTCGCCCAGCTGTTGCAGCAAAATCCCGGCGAATACGCCCTCAGCTTCGGTCACTTCCTCGATCTGAACGCCAAGGCCCTCGGCCTGTTCCGCATCCCACTCGCCCTGACGGCGATCGCGCTCGGCTTCGGCTTCGCGCTTGCCTGGTACCTTCGTACACGCCGCGAAGTGCACCGTTCCAACCTCGTGCTCGCCAGCGCAACCTTTCTCTTCCTGCTCGCTGCTCACCTCGGCCTGCAAACCTTTGCGCCCGTCCTAAGCTCCGCCCAACTTGCCGAAGCGATTCGTCCTCAACTTCGCCCCGACGACCTCATCGTCCTCCACGGCGAGTACGAAGCCGGCTCCACCCTGGGCTTCTACCTCCAACGCCCCAACGGGTACACCGCCAGCCCGAAGCGCGCGCAAAACCCCATCCACATTCTTGAGGGGCGCAGCTCCAACCTTTGGTACGGATCGTTCTTTCCCGATGCGCCGCCCATCTTCGAAACGCCCGCCAGCCTCGCCGCCAAGTGGCCCGGCCCGCAGCGCATCTTCCTTTGGCAATCTCTCACCGACCCTCCCAACACGCTGCCCGCGCTGCCGGGCCCCGTCTACGTCCTCGCGCGCAGCGGTGGCAAGGAGATCGTCAGCAATCGCGGAAGCGAGTAACGGCGGCGCATCCCGACCCCACCGCCGGAACTCCGAGCCACGCAGCACGTGGCGCTCACAGGCACCCGCTATGATGTGATCGCAGACCTCGTACCTAAATTCAAGCCTCCCTTCACGCGGAACCCTGACCCATCTCTATGCCCGTCGACCCGAAAGAACTGCGTCACGTCCCCCTCTTCTCGCTTCTGGATGAAGATGAACTTGCGGTGCTCGCCCAGCAGGTAGAGTTGCGTGAGTTTGCGCCGCGGCAGCGGATCTACAAGATCGACGACCCGTCCGAGCGGGCGTTCATCGTGATGTCCGGCTGCGTGCGCGTCACCTCGGTCGACCAGGACGGCCAGGAAATCCTGTTTTCCGAACCCAAGCACGGCGACTTCTTCGGGTTTGCCTCCATGCTCGACGAAGCGCCGCACCAGACCAGCGCCATCGCCATCGACCGCACACTCTGTGTCGAGGTGGACCGCCACGATCTCACCGAGCTCTTCAAGCGCAAGCCGCTCGCCGGCCTCGACCTCCTCACCGTGGTCGCCCGCGAGATCCACGCGACCCAACAGCTCGTCAAAGGCCGCTCTGCCCGCAACCCAAACGAACTGATCGACGAACGTGAGACCTTTGGCGAACGCATCGCCGATCGCGTCGCGTCATTTGGCGGGTCGTGGACATTCATCATCACCTTCGGCGTGGTGTTGATGGTCTACACCACCATCAACGTCGTGCTGAAAGGGCGTGCCTGGGACCCTTACCCATTCATCCTGCTGAACCTGTTCCTGTCGATGCTCGCGGCCATTCAGGCGCCGGTCATCATGATGAGCCAAAATCGCCAGGACTCGCGCGATCGCCTCCGCTCCGAGCTCGACTTCGATGTGAATCGCCGCGCCGAAGCTGAAATTCAGACACTTTCCCGCAAGCTCAACTTCCTCCACGAGAGGATCGACGACGTCGACGAGCGCCTCCGCGCCCCAAACATCCTGCGCGATCCCAACGATCTGCAAGGCTAGGGCGTTTGCCTGGGCGGCGCAGGGCGTTCTCCTTGGGATCGAGTCTCGCCCCGTTGTGGGGCAAGTCAGCTGTCCCGTTTTCAGCCAACGTTGCCCAGGCTATGACGAAAAAGCGGCAGTGCAAACTGGCCCTCTCGGCTGTACCGTAGGTGCATGGATCCGCGCCTGGTGCAAACCTTCGGCCCACGCTTCATTGTGGATGACGTCCGCGACCTCGAGTTGCTCACGGACATCCTGGCTACCTCGCGAGACCACCTCAACGTTGTTCTCGCCGTCGCCAGCTACCTCGAACAGATCCCCAACGGGGCGCGCCACTTCAAGCCGGCGCTGCAACAGCGCTTGCGCCACAGCGTCGCCCAGCTACACGGTCCCGCGAACGCCTCTGCTTAGCGGTCCACCGACACAACTGCAGCTGTTCGCAGGGCCGCATGGACGTGTTCAACTCGCTCACATCGAATCTTCTACGCGGTGCGCATGCGTCCGATGGCAGCAAGCAAGGCGATGGCGTCATCCCGCTTCAGGTCCGGCCGTGGCGTAACCGCGAAGTACGGGGTCAGTGCAGGGCAAAGCTGCTGCAGCGCGTTGTAGGACCGGTCTGGAAAGTACATAGACTTCAGCTTTGCCGTGAGGCGCTCCGCGTCCGCGGCGTCAAGCACACCTGCAGCGACGGCGCCCTGCAGCGCGGCTCTTAGATTCACCAAAGGTTCAGACAGCTTGCGGTAGGTTTCCGGGTCGTACACCAGTGCGACTTCATCATCGCCATCCAGCACGCCATCGCGGAACATCGCAAACACCGCGCCGACCCCCACCGTGCCGAAGCGCTCCGTCTCCACCGCGCGCAAAGCCCCCATGCTCGAGGCGCCAAAGACCTTCACGCCACGCCGCAACACCGCAAGCACCTCTTTGGGTGAAACAGCGAGCCGCTGGAAGAACTCGCCGTCGATGATGCCGACATAGCGAACTTCCTCGGGCAGCAGCGCGAGGTCGCCCCTGCAGATCGGCGGCAAGTAGCGCGCCGGCAGGCGCTGTTCCGCAGCGTCCACAGCTAGGGAAGGCCCAAGGTAAACGACCGTGTCATGCATGCGCTTTCCAGAACTCCACGGCGCGGCGCCCAAGCTTGCCGTGGTCGAGTGCCCAGGTCTCAATACCCGGCACGATCACACGCACAACAGAGTGCGTCGTGATCCCGGGGGTGAAGTCTACGACAATGACCTCGTGCAGACCCGCCGCCGCAAAGCGCTCCAGCAGGAAGCGGAGATCCTCCTCCAGTCGTGCAAACGCATGCGATGGCACGTCACAGAGCTTGCGTACCGCCTTTGACGGAGCGACATACCAACTCCCCTGGTTAATGGTGCTGATGCGGCAGGTGTGCATCTCGAAGTGTTCCGCGGTCGACCCGGGCGGCAGGATGTCCTCACGCACGGCCTGGATGTCGACGCAGCGCGATTGCGCCAGCTCGGTCAGCGCGCGGCGCACCGCTACCCGTGCATCGGGGTGCGCGCCCAGGCCGCGATGGGCCATGGGATAACCGGTGATGCTCTCGTCCGTGGCCGACGCGAAAAAGGTCGGGATGCCCATGTCGGAAGTGATCTCCCGGATCACAGGGAACAGCCCGGCCTCCCAGAACTTTTCAAGAAGCGGGTCCGGGCCCGGGTCGAGGCAGGGGAACATCTCAAGGTCATCGGGGCCGTCCGTGGCGTGCGTGCCGAGAGCGAAAGAACGGCGTTGTCTCGGCATGTAGCGCGCACCCAACTCCGCCAGCGTCCAGGCATCGCGCTCGGCGAGCTCGCACAGCGCATGGCAAATTGCCTCTTCCCGGCAGTTTCCGGAGGCGAGCCCGTTGGTATCGGTCAGCCGGAAACACGCCGGGTGCGGTACATCATGCCAGTTCAGCCCAGCCAGTTTCGCGGGCACCCACCAGGTCTGCCCGGAGACAAGGTCCACGCCCTCGCACCAGGCGTACACCTGCTCCTCAGAAAACGTCGGGGCGAGCTCCATGTTCAGGCTCCGGGGATCCAGCGCACGGCAGCTTTGGCGCAACTCCGCCAGGCTCGCTTCGATGAGAGGCAGCCGCGTCCGCAAGGCTGTTTGCCGCTCCACGGCCTCCATCACCGCACCCGCCATCGCATCCACCGGCCGCGTGCCTTTGCCGTTGTAGACGGAAAGCGGGTCGTCCGAGTCGGGCACGAGGGCCGAGTACACCGGGATGCCCACCCTGTCGAGACCCGTGATGTCAGCCACGCGCGTCACGCCCAACGATCGCGCAATGGGGAGCATCGACGCGATCGTTTCCGCGGCCGGCACCGCGCGCTGCAGCCCGTCCACCTTGATCATTCCGGGTTCTTCAACGAGAGAGCGGCATTCATTATGAACGTGCCTCCATCATCAAAGCTTTGCGAACCAGAACGGCGAAGAAAGTCCTGCAAGTCCTCTGCCGTCACATCGGGACCTAACGTTCGTGCAGCAGTTTCTGCCGTCGGGAAGGAGCGCCTCAACGCATCCATTTGCGCCTCGTTGAGGGACTCCATAAAGCTCCGGGTTTTGCGGAGCAGGTCATGTAATTCGGACTGCGAAAGTGCTAACCGCTGCAACATTTCTTCACGAGTCATTGATCGTTCTCCATGGAAAGCGTCCTCATTTCAATTTCATCTGCCCGAGCAAATTGAGAAATTCCCGTTCACTGCGCAATGGTGCAAGCAGCGGCGTTACATTCACAAAGACCAGCTCCGGTTCCCGTTCGGCGAATGATACATCCAGCATCTTGAGCGCATGCTGGCGATCACCCAGTGCGGTATACGCCACTGCGGCGTCGTAGTGCAGGGGAGCTCCCTTTCCCAAGCTACGCAGCACGATCTGCAAGGCTTTTGTAGCCTCCTCCCGTTCACCGGCCCTGGCGTAGGCAACCGCAACAATGGCTTGTCGCGGAACCGCGGCGTCCGCGTCTACAGGCGCTGTTTGCAGAACCTGCAGAGCCTGTCGAGGGTTATCCCGGTCCAGGTAGCCCTCGGCCAACACCTCGATCAGCGGTTCAAAAGAGGTTCCCTTTCCGGCAAGCGGCTGCAGCCTATGGATCAGGTCCTGAGATCGTCCCGAATAGTAGTCCACCATGCCCAGACCCGCCAGCGTCATGGGCGCGTCCGGATCCATGGACCGGACATACGCCAGTTGCGCACGCGCCTCCGCCTGCCGGTTTTGGGGCAGCAGCAACAGCAGGGCATACCAGGTATGCGCCTGCAGGTAGGTCGGGTTCAGAGCGATGGATCGCTTGTAGTCCTCTTCGGCCCCTCCCCAGTCGAAGTTCAACAAGGTACGCGCCAACGCGCGCGACGTGTACGCCTCACCCAGCGTGCTGTCCAACCGCAACGCTTCTTGTGAGTTTTGCATCGCGTTTTCGAGCAAAGGCCGTGCCTTTTCCAGGCCGTAAAACGCAAGCAGGCTGTAGCAGTCGGAAAGCCCGGCATAGGCAGGGGCATACTTTGGGTCCGACACAAGCGCCCGTTGAAAGTCGGTCACCGCCTCGCGAAGGGCATCCGGGGAACGCCGGGCCAGCTGAAAGCGGCCTTTCAGGTATGCGTCATAGGTGCTGGCATTGGTCGAGTATTGCCGCTTGAGCCGCGCCGTCGCATCCGCATTCAGCCGAATCTGCAGCTGGTAGGCGACGTCGGTTGACACCTGATGTTGCAAGCCTGCCACGTCCGGCGCCGCGCTCTCATACGTGTGACCCCACATCTGGCGGCCGGTGTTGACGTCGACCAGCTCGATGGGCACGTGGAGCTTGCCTCCACCATCCTCAACTGCCCCGGCCACCACGGACACGACGTGCATCCCTCGGCCCGCCGCTGCGGGGTCCACATCCGGCCCACGGAAACGCCGGGCAACGCTGGCCGCCACGATCTGCAGCCCCGGCATCTGCGCCAGGTCATTGGTAAGCGCTTCCGTGATGCCCGCGCCGAGGTACTCCAGATTGGGATCGCCTGTCTGATTTTGCAGAGGAAGGACGGCCAGCGACGTGGGCGCGGCCGGGTGCCGGGTGGAGTTGAGATAGAACAGCGCGGCCGCCACGACGATCACAGCGGCGATCGCGGCCGCCCACGCCCAGGTGTGTGCTGAACTCTCCGCCGGCTGCAGCACAGCCAGAACTTCATCGAGACTCCGGAAACGGTCTTCAGGCCTGTACGCCAGGCAGCGGTAGATGACCTTGCTCCAGCGGCTGTCGACCGGCGATGCCAACGTCGGGCGGCCGCGATCCTCATCGTCGTTTTCTTCCTCGCTCCAGATCGGTCGCGAACCCGTCAACATCTCGCTGGCGATCACGCCCAGCGCGTACTCATCCGCAAGCCAGGTCACCTCGCCGGTGTGGCGCTGCTCGGGAGCCATGAAATCGGGGGTCCCCTGGCCGCCGGGTTCGGCCAGCACGCGGTCCGCGTACAGGACGTTGATAGCCAGGCCGAAGTCAGTAATCACAGCGCGCAGTTCACCCGGCCCGGCGTTCACCAGCATGATGTTGCCGGTCTTGAGATCGCGGTGCACCACGCCCAGGCGGTGTGCCGCGTGCAGGCCGCTGATGATCTGTTCCAGCAGAGAAAGCGCCACGCTGGGCTGCAAACGCCCGTTGTGGCGGATGTACTCACTCAAGGGGAAGCCCTCGAGATATTCCATGCTGAGGAACCAGACCTTGGCGTCCTGGGTGAGCTCTTCGCAGAAGAGCTCATGCACCCGGCACACGTTGGGGTGTGAGATGGCACGGGCCTGCTTTACTTCGCGTCGAAAACGTTCCAGCACCCGGGGGTTGCCGGCGAGGTCAGGGCGTATGGTCTTGATGGCCACGCGCTCTCTGAGCTCAAGGTCCCAGGCTTCATATACCTCGCCCATACCGCCGCCGGCGATAAAGCGGTTGATGCGGAAGCGCGCCGCGACGATCGCGCCGATGCGAAGGCCTTTGCGCGTGTCGTCAAATGTCGGCCGTACGATCAGCGTCTCCGCGGTGTGCTCGGTCGCAGTCGCGTCAACATAGGAGGGATCCTCGGTGGGGTCACGAAGAAGGCTCGCTGCCCGCTGATCCACTGCAAGCAGCCGCTCCACGAGCTCTCTCACGCCGGGCGCCTCCCGGCAGGCACTCTCCAGAAATGCCGCGCGCTCCTCCGGCGAACGGGGAAGGGCAGTCCCAAACACCTCGTCGACGTTGTTCCGGTGGTCGCCCATAAATCCCTATCTGTCCTGGGAGTGAGTGCGCTGTGGTTTGTGGAGGCCCGTCACCCTGGCGCTCTTTTGAGCCAGCCACACGATACCTGACGCAAGCGGCAAAGAGATCACCTGGGCCCGACTTTGGGCACATAGTGACATATACGTTAGCGGAATACCATCGCTTTATCGCAGGGCTTTGCCCTCGTTTACGCCTAACGCCGACACGCCAGCGCACAACCTGGGCCATGCAGGGCCGGCAAGGATGCTTTCGGGACGATCTCGTTGTTCTTCGTGGGAGTGGTGCGGCTCGTCAGGTACTTTGTTGCGGTCTCAATGAGTGTCGCAGCGCGCGCAAGGAACTCAGGCACGAAAAGGGCTGGTCGGAGAGCTCCTTACCGCGGGAGCGAACCAGCGAGGAAGCCGGGACTCCAGCTCCAGGGTGGCCCCGTGTCAGACCCGTTCCAACACGCCGCGCCGCAACCGGAACCGCTCGCCGCGCCACACCACCACGTCGGAAGCGTAGCTCCACGCCCAGAACACCAGCCCGAAGACATCCCGCAGGGGCAGCAGCACCACATCGCGCAGCACCTGGCCGTCCCGCAGAAAGCCAACGCCCACGCTCAGCGCAAGCAGCATCCGCACCAGCAAAGCGATGCTGAACAGGCTAAGGCTCCACAGGCTCAACCCGCTCGCCAACATGGTCGCCAGCGCCCACGGCAACACATAGGTGAATAGCAGACCCAGGTACCCCGCCCGGCGTGAGTCCCGCGTTGAGCGCGACCAGCGCAGTTGGTGGTCCACAAAGCCCCGGAACGTGTACGCGGGGATGCTGGTCGCCACAATCTCGTTCACAAGCTCCACCCGGTACCCGGCCGCATGCAGCCGCGCGCCCATCTCGTAGTCATCCGCAAGCTGGTCCACCAGGGCCTCAAAGCCGCCGATCGCGGCCAAGGCCTGCTTTGTGGTGGCCAGCGTTGAGCCGAGCCCAAAGCGCAGCCCACCTTCCAGCGCGCGCGCCGCCAGCACCCCGGGGATGAAGTCCGTAGACACGCCCAGGGCCTCAAGCCGAGACCACACCGTGCCGGTCGCCTGCCCAACGTAGGGCACCGTCACCAGCCCCAATGGCTTGGCGCCGGAACCGGTGGCCAAGGCCGCAAACGGCGCCATCACCCGTGACAAATATTCCGGTGAAACCAGGATGTCGGAGTCATTGACGAGCACATGCTCAAACTGCGCCTCCGGCAACATCTGCGCCAGGGTCGACACCTTGCCGTTGGTGCCCAGCCGGTGTTTGCACTCGATCACGCGAACAGCGATCTCAGGGAACTCCACCCGCAGCCGTGCGACGGCTGCCACGGCCGGATCTTCCAGCGAGGCAACGCCAAACAGGATCTCAAACGGCCCTGCATACCGCTGCTGGCAGTGGCTGGCGAAGCCCAGGTACTGCCGGGGATCGGTGCCACGAAGCGGCTTCAGGATGGACACACCGAGAGCCACGCTGCTGGATTCCGGAGCGGCTATCTGCCGCGTCTCTTGCCGGAAGCGCCGCAGTCCCCAAAGCGCGAGCAGGCTATAGGCCATGCCGCAAAACGTAAGCACCGCGGTCAACAGCGGCAGGACAAACGAGAAAAGCCTCACCTGTCCAGTCTAGACAAATCTCAGGCGTGTGGCCCGGCCTTGCCGCCGAGCCCGTCACCCTGGCGCAGCCTTACTCGTAGCGCAGCGCTTCGATCGGGTCCAGAGTCGCTGCCTTCCACGCCGGGTAAATCCCAAACACCAGCCCAATGGCGCACGAGCACAACAACGCCGTCAGCACCCACACCGGGCTCACCTGCGAACTAATCACCAGGCTGATGCCGAACGCCACGATGGAGCCCAGAACCACACCCACCACGCCACCCAACGCGCACAGCACCACGGCCTCTATGGTGAACTGCGTCAGGATGGTGCTCTTGGTCGCGCCGATGGCTTTACGAACGCCGATTTCACGTGTGCGCTCCGTAACGCTGACCAGCATGATGTTCATTACGCCCACGCCGCCCACCATCAAGCCCACGGCGCTGATGCCCAACATCAATGCTGCCAGGCCGCCGGTAATCTGTCCCCAAAGCTTGGTCAGCGAGTCCGCGCCGGAGACGACGAAGTTGTCCTCTGCCGAGTTCGGCACCTTGCGCCGCCGTCGCAGCAACTCGCGAATCTCGTCCTCCACCAGAGGGCGGTTTGCCTGGTCGTCGTACTTCAGGCTGATCCAGTAATCCAGCACCTCCGGGTGCAGCTTCTTGAAGGTGGTCACAGGCATGTTGACCAGGTTGTCCTGCGGGTTCTTGCCACTGCCAAAGGCGCGTTTTTGCGGCTCCATGACGCCGATTACCGTAAAGGTGCGACCCTCGATCTGAATGTCTTTGCCGATCGGGTCTTCGCCTCCAAACAGCGTTTCGGCGGTGTCATGACCAAGCAGCGTTACATCGGCTGCGCGCTCCTGGTCCATCTCCGAAATGAAGCGCCCTTCTGCGATCTTTTGGTCGTACACAACAGCGTCCTGCGCCACATCGCCCGCAACGATCAGGTTCTCTGCCTTGCGCTGCCCGTACCTTGCCGTGCCGAGACTCGATCCAAAACTTGTAGGGTTCTGATACCGCAAACTCCCGCCCGCAGCCACCACGTGGGGTAAATGGCTGATGGCGTCCGCATCATCCTGTGTCAGGTACTTGCGCAGCAGCTGCTCGGGCGTTGGCCGCTGAGCGAAGGGGAGGCGCGTCACCCACAGGATGTTGGTGCCAAACGAGGCCACCAGGTCCGACACCTTGCTGTTCAGCCCATTGATCACCGACGAGATGATGATCACGGTCATCACGCCGATCACGATGCCCAGAATCGTCAGCCCGGAACGCAGCTTGTTGGAGCGCAGCGTATCCAGCGCCATGCCGACGGCTTCGCGTTGTTGAGTTACCGCTACCGATGCCATCTAGAAATCACTCCTAAGCGCCACGATGGGATCCAGCGAAGCTGCCTTGCGGGCAGGGTACACCCCGAAGAAAATGCCCACCGAGGTGGCCACCAGCAGGCCGGCAAAGATGCTCCACACCGCCAGGCTGGACGGGAAACCCAGCAGCACAGTGACGCCCTGCGCTGCGCCCACACCCACAAGCACACCGACAATGCCGCCGACCAGCGACATCAGCGCGCTTTCCATCAGAAACTGCAACAGGACATCGGAACTGCTCGCGCCCAGCGCCTTACGCACACCGATCTCGCGGGTGCGCTCCGTCACGCTAACCAGCATGATGTTCATAATCACAATGCCGCCGACAACCAGCGAGATCGCCGCGATCCCCACGGCGACGGCCTCGAATGAACCGGAAAGCTGCTTCCACAACGACATCAGGCTGTCACTGGACTCGATGGTGAAGCTGTCGTCTTCGCCGGGCCGGTCATGCCGCAGGCTGCGCATCAGCACGCGGACCTCGTCCATGGCGCGCTCCATCGGCGGCCCCACCCCGGCCTTGATCGCGATTTTGACTGTCTTGGTCGACCCGTAGGTCTTCTGGTACGCGGGCAGGGGCAACACCACGTAGTCGTCCTGGCTTTGGCCCAGGGTTGTGCCCTGTTTTTCGCCCATGCCGATCACGGTGTACGGCACGCCGTCCACGCGAATTTCCTTCCCAAGGGGGGCGGCGCCACGGAACAGGTTGTCTTCAATATCTGACCCGACGATGGCGACATGCGCCGCGTGCTCCTCTTCGGAGTGCGTGAACGACCGGCCTTCCACCACGTTGAGGTTGCTCATCTCCGGCATCAGGGTGGTGAGGCCACGGACGGTGGTGTTTGTGCTGCTTTGCCGGCCCACAACCACCTTGCCGCTGGTGTCGGACTCCGCTCCGACCTCCTCGCAGCTGCGGCAGCCCTCCTGGACGGCACGGTAGTCGTCCAGCGTCAGCACCTTGCGCTTGTTGTACTTCAGGAACTCCTCATAGCTGGTGATCACGCTGGGCCGCTGGCTGATCTGGAACACATCCGCGCCAAAGGTGTTGATCTTGGTGGCGACGTACAGGTTGGCGCCATTGACCAGCGTCACCACCGCGATCACGCTGGCCACGCCGATCACCACGCCCAGCAGCGTCAGCACACTGCGCAGCTTGTTGGCCCACAAGGATGTCAGCGCCATCCGGAATGCGTCTTTTCGGTCCATAAAGAAGGTACAGCGAGTCTACCGCCCAGGCGGGCGTTTCGGGAGAGTACGTCCGGCGTGACCCTGCGGTTCCCCTGCTGGCCTGTTCCCTCGTCCTTTCGACCGGACGCATCTGCCCTGCGACGGCCGGGCCACCGCCCTGTGCCCGCGTTGGCATCCTATACAGCTAGAACTTCCCCGGGAGACACGCACGCTTGCCTCAGGCCTACCTCAATCGCATCGCCACTGCTGTCCCCGACCATGATGTCCACCAGGCATTTGTCGCCTTCGCCGACAATCTGCTCGCCACCCGCGCGGACGTCCGCACTCGCGCGCTCTTTAACCGGATGGCTTCCCGCTCGGGTATCCAGCATCGCTTTTCCGTCCTGACGCCGAACGACAACGCCACCGAGTTCCACATCAATGCGTACGACTTTTACCGGACCGGCGACTTTCCCCACACCGCACGCCGTATGCAGGTGTATGAGCAATTCGCGCCTATCCTGATGCGCCGCGCGCTCGACAAGCTGGCCCTGTCCGAAGCTGAACGTGCCGGTATCTCGCATGTGATCGTCACCACCTGCACCGGCCTGTACGCTCCGGGACTCGATTTCCAGGCAGTGGAGCATCTTGGGTTGCGCCCCGACGTGGAGCGCACCGTGATCGGCTTTATGGGCTGCTATGCCGCGATCAACGGCCTCAAAACCGCGCGCCACATCCTGCGGTCCGAGCCGGAGGCCCGCGTCCTGATGATCAATCTGGAACTCTGCACATTGCACCTGCAGGAAACTTCCGATCTCGAACAGGTGCTCAGCTTCCTGGTCTTCGCCGATGGGTGTGCGGCCTCCGTGCTTTCTACCGAAGCCACGGGTTTTGCGCTCGACAGCTTCCGCGCCGTGCTGATCCCGGAAACGCGCGAACTCATCACCTGGAAGATCGGCGGCATCGGCTTTGACATGCTGCTCTCCGGCCAGGTGCCGAGCGCCATCGGCAAAGCACTGGAACACGCTGGCGACGACGTGGTCGCGCCCATGCCCAAAGAGGCCATCGACCTGTGGGCCATCCATCCCGGGGGCAAGTCGGTCCTGGATGCCGTGGAACGAGGCATGGGGCTGCCTCCCCACGCGCTTAGCTGCTCCCGTGAGGTGCTCGACCGCTTCGGCAATATGAGCAGTGCCACGGTGATGTTCGTTCTGGAGCGCCTGCTGGCCGAAGCCAAACCCGGTCAGCAAGGATGTGCCATGGCCTTTGGCCCCGGCCTGACGGCGGAAACCATGCTGTTCCACGCTGCTTGACCTAACAGCCGCGCACCGGCGAGACAGCCAGGACGTTCGCCGTTTCCGCATCGGCATCTGACCGCTTAACCCATGCACGCCTCCCGCACGACCCCGCCTGACTTCCAGAACCGCCTTGATCCCGCGCTGCTCGCCGAGCGCATGGATGAACCCTGCACCTACGAGGACTTTCGCGATTGCGTCCGCGACATCGCCGCAACCACGCGTTTGACGCTCTCCTACCGTCCCATCCTGCGCTTCCTACAGAAGGCCGCCGCCAGCCGCACCGATCGCAGTCCGCTCCACATCGTCGACGTTGGCTCCGGGGGCGGCGACGTGCTGCGACGCATTGCTTTGTGGGCGAGAAACCGCCAACTCTCCGTCCGGCTCACGGGCATCGATCTGAACCCGCACGCTAGCCGTGCAGCCACGGAGTTCAGCGTCGGCAACCCGCGCTACAGCAGGATCCAGTACGTCACCGGCGACCTGTTCACGCATCCCCTAACGCAAACGCCGGACCTCGTCCTCAGCTCGCTGGTCACGCATCACATGCGCGATGAGGAGATCGTCCAGTTCCTGCGCTGGATGGAGTCGCATGCGGCCCGCGGCTGGTTCATCTCCGACCTCATCCGTAGCCCGCGCAGTTACCGCCTCTTCGGTGTGCTGGCGCGCGTGATGCGCTGGCACGGGTTCGTCGGCCATGACGGCCTGGTCAGCATTCGCCGGAGCTTCCGCGAAGCTGACTGGCACCGCCTGCTTGACGCGGCCAACATCCCCGCCGGTGCCGTCCAGCTCCATCGCAGCGGCATCGGACGGCTCTGCCTGACGCGGCTCCGCTAGGGTACGCCGGGCAACGCGCCCCGCTATGTTGCCGCTCCAAGCCCCTCATGATGGAAAATGTTGCTCCCGCTGGCGGCCAGGGTGCCGTCGAGTTCGATGAATCCTCCGAAGTTGGCTCCGTAGAAAGCCGAATCAGCCTCATCCGTGCCCTTGTGGAAGACATTCGCAGCACCGGCGAAACCGCCTTCACCCGCGAACTGATCGTCGATGACAAGATCTGGACTGTTCGCGTGGAGCAGACCAACCGGTAAACGGTGCGCTCCGCGACGGAAACCCTGATCCTCGGCGGCGGCCTGGCTGGCGCCGCCGCGGCGATTCACCTCGCACGGAACGGCCATGCGGTCACGCTGGTCGAGCGTGAACCCACACCCAAACACAAAGTCTGCGGTGAGTTCCTCAGCACCGAAGCCCTGCACCTGCTGCATGCGCTGGGCGTCGACCCTGCCGTGCATCACTCTGTGCCGGTCCACACGGTGCGACTCGCCTCCCGCCATCATGTCGTCGAGACCGGGCTGCCGTTTCCTGCCCAGTCGCTGACGCGGCGGTGCCTTGACGGGCTGCTTCTCCATGCAGCCGAACAAGCCGGCGCCGCCGTGCTGCGCGGCGTCACGGTTGAGGCCCTCACGCCCAACGGCGACAGCTGGCAAGCCAGGCTCAACAACGGCCAGACCGTCGATGCCACACAGGCGATCCTCGCCACAGGCAAGCACGACCTCCGCGGCTTTCCCCGGCCTCAAGGCCCACAAGGCGACCTTGTTGCCCTGAAGATGTACTTCCGCCTCCGCAGCGCGCAGGAAGAACCCCTGCGGCACGCCGTGGAACTGCTGCTGCACCCCAGCGGCTACACCGGTTTGCAGCTGGTTGAAAACGGCGTCGCCAACCTGTGCGCGCTGGTTCGCCGTTCTCATTTGGCAACTGTTGGTGGCTGGCCCGGTTTCCTCGGGGAACTGCTGCGCACCAACGCACACGCCGCGCAGCGCCTCCAAGACGCTGAACCACTGCTCGAAAAGCCGATCGCCATCAGCGCGATCCCGTATGGCTTCGTTCGCCGTCACGCCCTTGCCCCGGGCCTGTATGCCGTGGGCGATCAGGCGGCGGTGATTCCGTCGTTCACCGGCGACGGCATGAGTATCGCGCTCTACAGCGGCCTGCAGGCCGCCAGGAGCATCGTTGCGGGGCAGACCGCGGCAGAGTTTCAGCATGCGCTGCACCGGGAACTTCGCCCGCAGGTCGCGCGCGCCACGGCCCTGTCACGCAGTCTCGTGCATCCCGCAACGCGTCCGCTGCTCACCGCGGCAGTCCGCGTCTGGCCTGGTGCCATGCGTCATATCGCTTCGCTCACACGGCTTCCCGACGGCGCCGTCGAGGCTGCAACGCAGGAGCATCGCAACCTCTCTGCAAGCACACCGCGAAATCCCTTGATCAGCACCGGCACAACAAGCTGATCGCGCCACACAAGCGCCTCGTCCCGGGTGAATCGACGAGTGTCCGCTGAGTGGCAGCAGTGCTACTTGGCCGCGAGCTTGGCCTTGATCAAATCCACCATGTCACCGACGTTCTTCAATTCCTGCAACTCCCCCAGCGCGAACTTGACTTTGAAGTGCCGCTCGATCGCCGTAACGATGTTTACGTGCGCCAGCGAGTCCCAGTCCTCTACGGACGCTGCATCCGACTGCCGCGTGATCACCAGGTCCGGCTGATCCAGAACGTTCTGAAAGATAGGCTGCAACTGCTCAAGAATCGGGTCCAACGTATGCCTCCGGTTGTTGTGGGCCCTGCTTGCTGAGGCCACCGTTCACTGTAAACGAGGGGTGAAGCGCTGTAACAGCCTGGCCCTAGTGCGCTGGGGCCTCAGCGTTTTTCTCGGCAAGCTTGCTGCGAACCACCGCCTCAAAGTAATCCGTAGAAGGGCCGATCCTTGGGGTCAACATATGCGCCTGCCAACCGTCTTCCCGAAAATACCTGGCCGGAAGAATCTGCACAGGCGCCACCTCCAGCCCTGGATGCGGCACGTCTCTCACAAGCTCAAGATGCCTGCAGTTTGGCAGCGGCGAGATGAACACCATGGTGTGCGTGGCTGCCGTCGTGAAGCGTCGCACGCCTTCCCGTGCGGAAGCATCAGCACCCTTCGACCCACGTGGGTCCAGCTTGCATCCACTCTTCATCTTGTCCGCATGGGACAGCAGCATGATGTGTCCGAGCTCTACATCCGGCACATCATGCGGACGGAAGTACACAAGGTCGCCAAAGCGGTTCGAATCCGCATAGAAATGCAGCGGAAACATCAGCATCTTTCGTGGGTTCACCCGCGCATAGTGCAGCAGCTCCGGCCAGGACGCATGCAGAAGCAGCATCTCTTCGCCTTCCTCCACAATCTGCGTGAACGGGTTATTCATGAAGTCGAGGTCCCACCCGGAAAAGTAAAAGACGATCAGCCGTGGCGGCTTGTTCTCGCGCAGATAGCGTTCCAGCGGATCGTACCCTGTCACCGGAAGGCTGGTGGACACGTTTGGCAGCACAATCACCTTGAGGCCAAGATCCCGTCCAACGCGCGCCGGATCGAAATTCGTCGCTGCCGTGGAGTCGCCAAACACAACGATGTCCGCATCCTGATGTTGCAGGTGATAGCTGGTCTCAATCACGCGCCCCCAGTAGGACAGGGTCCAATCGGTCTTCCATCCCGACCGCATGATGATGAACGGAAACAGGTACGCCACAAAGCAGACGGCCAGGATCGCCGCGAAGTACCTGCGGCCCGTCCATTCAGCTCGCGAGGAGCTGACGTGCGGCGCGATGACCGGTTCACTGGCGGCGATGACGGGGACGGTGGACAACACAAACTCCTGGCTGAAGTCTTAAAACTGGAAGTAAAGAAAGGTTGAAGGATCTTGGGAGTGAACGAGCCCGATCATGAACACCAGCGCCGTGGCAACGCCCCAGGCCAGTGTTGGGTTCCAGTAGATAGGAAGCAGGCGCTTCTCCCCATCGGCCCGCGTAAGCTCCAGGGCCGGCTTGTAGCGCGCCAGGATCTGCTGTGTGTTGGGAAAGCTCCACACAATCACGGCAGCGACCAGCAATATGGCGGTAGGCCGGGCCAGGCTGTCGAAGTGAATCATCTTGCCGGTAATGGCCACATGCAAGCCCAGCATCCGGCGCAACAGCCGGAGCGCCTGGTGTGTACTCGGCGCGCGAAAGAAAATATCGGCAAATACGACGGCCGCAAACGTCAGCATTACAGCGAATACATGGTTCACCCTGCGGCGTAAACTGCCGGGCGCTGCCGCGTCCGCCTCCTTCTTCTTGAAGAAGGTTCTCCACGCGTGCACGGTGGTGATGTAGATGCCATGCAGCACGCCAAAAACGATGAACTGTGTTCCGGCGCCATGCCACACGCCCGCGATAAACATGACGGTAAGCGTCGGAATCGCAATCATGTTGGTGAAGCCTTCCGGCGTAGCCTGCACTTTGCGCGACACCTTCTTGCCCTGTTCCTGCCGGCGGCGGCTGATGATCATCTGCAACGGGCTGTAGAGGTAATTGGTGATGTAGTCGGTTAGGGTGATGTGCCAGCGCGCCCAGAAATCGATGATATTGGCTGCTTTGAACGGTGAACTGAAGTTCAACGGAAAGTCGATAGAAAACATGCGCGCAAGGCCGCAAGCCATGTCGCAATAGCCCGAAAAATCAAAGTACAACTGCATTGCATATGACAACACACCAAGCCATGCCGCCCCTGGGCTCACCGCCGCATTCGCGTTGAACACAATGGTCGACATCCACGCCAGTGAGTCTGCAAACACCACTTTCTTAAACAAACCCATCGTGAACCAGGTCGCACCCACGGCAAGATCGTTGAACTGCAGCCGGTAGCGGCGGTTCTGCTGAAACTGCGGCATGATGTCTTTGTGGTGCAGAATGGGTCCCGCGATCAGGTGCGGGAAGAATGTTACAAACAGCAAAAAGCTGAAGGGGTCCTGCAACGTTGCAATGCCTTGCTGCAGATCCACCAGGTACGCGATCTGGGTGAACGTGAAGAACGAGATGCCCAGCGGAAGCGCGATGTTGGCCCAATGGTGGTGCCAGCCAACCCGGTGCCCCGCATACCGCAGCGCAGGGAAAAGGTACTTGTAATAGCAGAGCGCGGCAAGGTTGCCGGCGATCGCCAACCAGAGCCATGTCCTGGAGCTGACGTTGTTCGGGATCTTGCGACTGATCAGCGAGGCGCTGAGATAGTTGAACGCAATTGAACTCAGCAACAGCACCAGGAAGATCGGCTTCCAGTACGCGTAGAACGCAAGCGAGGCGATCCCCAGCCAGGCCACCACCGCCCGTCGATGGAACCGCCCCGCAATCTCATACCCGATGAGAGTGACCGGGAGAAACAGAAACAGGAACGGGTAAGAGTTGAAGAGCATCGTGTCAGGTACCTTGCCGGTCGGTTCGTCGTACATCCGTGGGTTACAGGACGGGGCTGGCGAGCGGGATCAGCCGAAGGGGGTCATGCCGGGCGTGCAGAGATCATCCTCTGCTATACGCTCGACCAACTCAATAGGCACCCTGTCTTCACCCAGCAGCCAGCAGATACGCCGTCCTCCAAAGGCCACTCCCGGCGCAAGCTCCGAGATCAGCCGCATGCCTTGTTCTTCCATGTGCCGCACGGCATCCTCCAGCTTACCCGCGGTGTAGCAAAGGTGGTTCAACGCGCCGCGGCGCTGCACAGCGTCCATCAGCTTGCTTTCCGGTCCGTCGGGCGCGACAAACTCAAGATAGGTCCGGTCGCCCGCAAGCTGCAGGAACTGCACGCGCGCGGTTTGCACGGGGTCATGGATCTCCGGCGTCATGAACTGATAGCCGAACCGGTCCACGTATGTCTGGGCTACGGGAGCGATCTCCTTGATGACGTAGCCCACGTGATGGAATTGCAGATGCAGAGCGTCACTCATACAGCGATTGCTTCCTCAGGAGTTGCGTTCCAGGATCACGTCACACGTGGTGTTGGCAAAGCCGAACCGGATCGGCCGTGCGCCACAGAATCGATGCGTCTCATGGTAGCCGTGGCTTTCCCAATACCGCAGCATCGCCGTATCCAGGTGCTCATTCTTCGGATACAACGTCATCCACTGGTTGGGGATGATGTCGTCGCCGAAGTCTTCGTCACCGGTCAGGATGATGTCCGGGTGCATGGCAAGAGCCTCGGTACGGCGCTCATTGATGTCCACCTCTGAGCTCCAGATCCAGAACGTTTTCGCGTGATTGATGAACATGTTGTGGTCGGCGTAGGGCTGCACATTGGGGATCTGGAAGGTGAAGGCCGCAATGCGTTTTCCTGGGTAATGGCTTACCAGAAAATCATGCGTGACGTGGCCGGGATCGTAAAGTTGCTCGGTGTCATAACGGACAGAAAAGATCGTCCACCCGATCTGCGTGGCGATCACGAATATCGAGGTCACCGCCAGGAAGGGGGCAATCCAGCGCCCACCCCGCACCTGTGGACGGCTGCTGCCAAGCCACAGCGCCGCGATCATCGCAACCAACAAAAGCCCTGTCTGGTGCACCCAGGTCCAGACCATCGCCTCAAAAGTCAGCAGCACAAAGTACGGCAGCAAAAACTCAAGCGCCCGGCGCGACCAAAGCCAAATCAACAACGAAGCCATAAACAACAGCGCGACGATGTTTACCGACGAGACGGGAAAGTCCAGCAGCGCGGCATACGCATACGTCCGGTTGACGACTCGCTGCTCCAGGCTGCTGCCCACGAAGCCGTGGCTGCGGTTCCACACAATCCGTTGCAGCCGGTTCATGTGCGGCACCGGCTGTGGGCCCACCGGCAACACCGGGTCCAGCTTGGGCGCGCCTGCTGGCAGATGCTCCGGGCGTGTAAGTCTCGCCAGCAAACCGCCGCTCTTGTACTTCTGGATCTTGCCCTGAATAGCAAAGTTCACATCGGGCGGTGGCAGCACAACATACACCGCAATCAGGATGAAACCGGCATACACAAGGGCGCTCGCGAGCCATGTGCTTGGCGCAGCGACAACGCCGGCTCGGGGCTGACGGTGAAGCTTCCAAAGGTACAACGGGATCATCGCGCCGCTGAATAGCATGCCGTGGATGTTCAGGTTGGCAAACAGTCCACATATCAGCGCGAACCAGAACACGCGCGGCCGCTCGTCCAGGTACAGGATGCACAGCACAAAGACGAACAGCGGAAAAAGAACATAGCTGCGCGCAATCACCGCGTACTGATACTGGAAAAAGAACGTAAACGGGATCAACACGCGAAACAGGCGCGGAAACGGGGCGTAGCGCAGAAACACGGCCATGCCCGCAATGGCAAACAGCGCGGTGACCCAGTTCATCGCCATGAAGGGCACATGCAGCCGTGTCAGCACCCAAAGAATCAGGTGCCATAGCGGAGGCGCACCCTCATAGCGCAGCCAGTGCGTCAGCATCTCGCGCAGCGAAGAATCGCGCGCGATGAGCCATGCCTGGGTCTCATCGAACCACTGCTCGTGGTGCGCAAGGGTCCAGGCAAGGACCGCGGTGTACAGGGACAGAACCAGGCCATCCCAGCGGTCAAAGGTGAAGACTTTTCGTGTGCTCAGGAGACCCATTTGAGTAGCCGAATGACCCCCATGGAAGCTGGTTTGCGGTGCGCAGACACCGCCGTGCGCGATTCGATCTCCTGCCTGTGTTCGGAAAAATATTCATACGCACGAAGCAGCATCTGCTCGTTCGTCAACGTCGGTTGCCACCCCAGCCGCTGCTTGATGCGGTTGGTGTCGAACAAGAAGCTCTCGGCAATCATTTTGTAGTGGTACGGGCCCAAAGGCGAGACCTTCAGCGCGTACGCAAGCTTCATCGCGGCAATGGTCGGCGCCTTGGGCAGCGAACGCACCTTGGCCCGCGCGGCACGGGAACCCGGCTTTTCGCCGGAGGCCTGAATGACTGCCTCATACACCTCACGCATGGATCGCACATTGTCAGACCCGATGTGAAACAGGTCGGATTTGCCATACTGCGCGGCCTGGATGCACGCTGTCGCCAGGTCGTCTGCATAGATGAACTGGTAGCGATTGCTGCCATCGCCCACGACCCACACGGCTTTGCCGTCGTCGATGAACTCATACAAAATGGCAAGCAGGCCCAGGCGTCCGCTGTCCATGATGGTGGGGCAACGGATGGTGACGACGTTCAGATCACCGGTGAACTCATTCAGGATCTTTTCGCCTTCAAGCTTTGACTTACCATAAATTTCGACCGGGCTCGGGACGTCGGTTTCCTCGTTCACCGGGTGGCCGAGATTGGACGCCCACAGGCAGTTGCTGGAAAGAAAGACAAAAGGCCGGACACCCGCATCGCGTGCCGTTTCAGCGAGGATTCGCGTGGCATCCACGTTGGAGGTCCACAGCAGATGCTGGTCCATCTTTCCGTGTGCCAGCTGCGCGGCCACGTGATACACCGCGTCGAATTTGTTCTCTGCGAAGACGCGACGAACCAGCTCTGCATCGCGCAGATCGCCCTGAACGCTGGTCAGTCCAGGCAGACCTGCATCTTCGTCCAACTCCAGGTCAATGTTGACGACGGTGTTGCCCTCGCGCAGAAGCCGGCGCTTCAGTACACCGCCGAAAAAGCCCGATCCGCCTGTTACAAGCACGTGTGACATCGTGTTTCAATCCCTCCCGGCTCTTCGCCGTGACACACCTTTGCTCGCGGTCGACACGTGCGCAGACCAGGAACAAAAGCAAATTTCGTAACCTTCACCGTGCGAGGCAAGCCCAATCTCAGCCACAAGGGCTCGCCCTTATTGCGCAACCAAATCTCGCGCAATCGAGCCGGCGTGCTGGCTCACCGTGATGTGCTGCGTCTGTGGAACGTACCTGGCCACATCCAGAGACCACATTGTCGTTCCGTCATCTTCGTTTGAAACACGGCTGAACCCAAGCGTCTGGTAGTGACCGGACACCATGCCGTTCTTCTTCGTCGGGATGTATGTGCCAACCAGCCGCTGTGCACCGGCAGCACGTGCCCGCTCGACAACCGCGTCCAGCATGGCAACTTCCATCCCGCGCTTCAACACGCGGCAACTCATCAACCACAGGTCAAGGTGCAGATCGCTGCCATCCAGCCGGCCCAGCACCACCGAGACCAGCCCATTATCGCCAAAACGGTCCGCCAAGCGGCCATACAGGCCGATGAAGCGGTTATCCTGCATCACCGCTTCCATCTCGGCCAACGTGTAGCGACGAGTCGTCAGGTTGAACTGGTTCGACTTGTTCGTCAACTGCGCAATGCGCTCCAGGTACACGGGCCGAAAGCTATCGATCTCTGCGGTCATCTCCAGTGAATCGAGATACTCGCCGTAGTTTGCAAAAGTCTGCTCCAGCGAGCTTCGCTGCGAATTTTCTGCATACAGCCGGGCACGTTCGAGATCTTCTTTGCCCAACGACACGGGCTCGAAATAACGCGCGCGCTCCAGCACGCCAACGAATTTCGTCACATCGTCGCCAACGTCCGGCACGGCAACGCCGGGCACCTGTGCGGCCACAATGGCGCGCTCTGCCGGGTTGTCATCCACGAACACAAAGCTGTCGACACCGACGTTCAGCTCTTGCGCGATCTGCGTGATGTTCTCGTTCTTCGGGTCCCAATTCGCCTTGAACGTGGAGAAGTGTTCCAGCTTCAACACCGAGTCCGGATGCTCAAAGCCCTGCTTTGCAACGTCTTCATTGTTTTTGGAACACACGGCCAGCAACACGCCGCGATCGCGCTGCGCCAGGCAGTATTCCTGAAACGCCGTGTACGCTTCGGCAACCGGCGTTTCCTTGCCAATCTTGATCTTGTCCACGCCGTCGTCGCCGATTACGCCGCCCCACAACGTGTTGTCCAGGTCCAGCACCAGCACCTTGCGCGAACGCCCGTACAGCGCGCGCACCATCGAGGTCAACGACTCCGCAATCGCCAGATTGCCTTCCACTGTTTGCGCGATCTTGTAGCTGAACCAGCGGTCGTGATCGAACCAATGGCTCAGGCCCAAACGCGCAGAAATACCCTGCAGATCCTGCAGCAGCAGCCTTGGCCGCGCCGCCGCTTCGAGCGCGAACGCACGGTTCAACTCCGTCACAAACCGGCTGTGCCCGCCTGGGTGCACCGCATCCAGATTGCCCAGCGGAGCCCACAGCGGCAGCTCGAAGTTGTTCTGAATGACCTGGCAGCCGACGTTTGCTTCCAGCGAGTCCCAGATCTGCTGAAACCGCCGCAGCTCCTGCGCCACTTCGCCGGGCAAGTGCTCTTCGGTGGTCTGCAGTGAAGGGAAGCGCTCGATGTTGCGCACGGTCGTGTGCACGTACACCAGGTCCGGCCTGAAGGCGACCAGCTCTTCCGGAGAAAGCACCGCATCGGTGTAGTAGCGACCGTACTCCGTCTGGTGAAACACGGGGCGAAAGCCTTCAGCCAGCAACAAAAGTTCCCACAGGTCGACCAGCTCATTGGTCGTGGAGCCGCCCAGCACCGCAATGCGAATCTCCTGCAAATGCTCGTCTGCGAGCAGCTGCCGGCGCAAGCTGCGGCGCTTCAGGATGAGCTCATCGGTGGTGAGTTGACTCAGGTTCATGCAGGCCTTTTAGCGACACCAAAGTAGTGCTGGTCGCGCCTTCAGCCTGAACGCTTTACTTTCCAGGCCTGCGCGCGTGAGCACGAATGCTGGGTTCGTCTGTGCGTGCTTGAAGAACCGTGAACTATTGCTATGGTAACCCGATCCTGCGGGCCTCGCGAACTGGGGCGTATTGTGCCAGAGCTTTGAACAATTTGACTGCAACGGCAGTCCCAAGGAAACTACTCTTAGCGCCAAACCAGACCTGCACGATCTTTGGGGGCCTTCCAAGTTCGTTCAGGAGATCTACTCGTATGAGCAGAACTGCGATTGTGATCGGTGCCGGTCCAGCCGGCCTCACCGCCGCGCTTGAGTTGCTTCGTCGCACTGACATCAAGCCAATCATCCTTGAAGCTTCCGATGAAATCGGGGGCATTTCCCGCACCATCCGCTACAAAGGCAACCGGATGGATATCGGCGGCCATCGCTTTTTTTCCAAGTCAGATCGCGTGATGCAGTGGTGGATGGACCTGATGCCGCCCGAACTGGACGGCGGCGCAACTGCACCTCCGCCAGAGATCGCGTACCAGGGGAAGCGTCGCACGCTGCCCACCAGCGGCGGCCGGTCCTTTGCCTCCCGTGGTAGTGGCGCAGCCACTGCGGTCGCTGTGGAGGTTGAGTCCGGCGTAGCTACCGCGGTTGCCGTGGAGATTGACACCGATACCGACGAGACCGAAGCCGACGGCGAGGTAATCCCGTCGCGGCACGGGCACACCGAAACGCATCTTGATCTGGACCCTGAGCGGATTGCGCACGACCCGGACCTGGTCATGCTGATTCGGCCGCGCAAGAGCCGCATTTACTACCTGCGCAAGTTCTTTGACTACCCCATCAAGCTCACGGGGACGACCCTCGCGAACCTGGGTGCCGTGCGCACCGCAAAGGTCGGCACCAGCTACCTTGCTTCCCGCGTAAAACAGATCAAGCCGGAGCGCAGTCTTGAAGACTTCCTGATCAACCGCTTCGGCCGGCAGCTATACCTCACCTTCTTCAAAAGCTATACCGAAAAGGTCTGGGGAACGCCATGCGACCGCATCTCTGCAGAGTGGGGCGCGCAGCGGATTAAAGGCCTAAGCCTCACCACCGCGGTGAAGCACTTCGTCCGCAAGTCCTTTGCAGGCAAGAGCAACACCAAGAGCGGAGACGTTGCCCAGAAGGACACGGATACCAGTCTGATTGAGCGCTTCATGTATCCCAAGTTCGGTCCTGGCCAACTTTGGGAGCACGCCGCCGAGGAAATCCTCCGCCTGGGTGGAGAGATCCACATGAACACCAAGGTGGACTCCATCACCTGCCGTACCAAGCGGGTCACTGCTGTAACGGCGACGACCGCAAACGGCAGCCGCAGGAACTTCCACGGAGACTTTTTCTTCTCCACCATGCCCATGCGTGACCTGGTGCGCGCCATGGAAACCACCGTGCCCGACAATGTGCGGGAGGTCAGCGAAGGGCTCGAATATCGCGACTTCATCACCGTGGGCCTGCTCTGCGACCGGCTGAAGGTGAAGGAGCCCGACGGCGGCCTGCTGAAAGACACCTGGATCTATGTGCAGGAACCGGATGTGCTGCTCGGGCGGCTGCAGATCTTCAACAACTGGAGTCCGTACCTCGTCAGCGATCCGACCAAGGTCTGGATCGGGCTCGAGTACTTTTGCTACGAGACCGACGACCTTTGGAAGAAGAGCGACGACGCCATGAAGCAGTTCGCCATCGAGGAGGTCGCCAAGATCGGCATCCTCGACGCGGCCTCGGTCTCTGACGCTCATGTCGTGCGCGTCCCGAAGACGTATCCCGCGTACTTCGGCACCTACGACCGCTTCGACGAGCTGCGCGGGTGGACAGATCAGTTCGACAACCTCTTCCTGGTCGGCCGCAATGGCATGCACAAGTACAACAACCAGGATCACTCGATGCTGACCGCCATGACCGTTGTGGACGGCCTGGTTGCCGGGCACGTGGATAAGGCAGCCCTGTGGGGAATCAACACCGAGCAGGACTACCACGAGGAGCACAAGAAGTAGCTTCGGGGGCCCATGCCGCAAGTTCTGTTCGCGGGTGGGCTTCCGCAGTATGCTGGCTGCGACTCAGAATTCAGCACGGAGTGACGCCATGCCATCCTCCCGCCTTCCCGCAATCGACGCGTACATCGCAAAGTCCAAGCCCTTTGCGCAGCCCATCCTGACGCACCTTCGCGACACCATCCACCGCGTCGTCCCGGAGATTGAGGAAACGGTCAAGTGGTCGCGTCCCTTCTTTGTCTACAAGGGGGTCATTTTGGGCAATGTTTCCGCGTTCAAGGAGCACTGCTCCTTTGGCCTGTGGGGAACGGAGATGGCGCAAACGCTGCGGGGCGGTGGCATCGACTCCAAGGAAGGCATGGGCAGCTTCGGCAAGCTAGCCTCCCTGGAGGAGTTGCCGCCGACGCCCGAACTTGAACGCTATATCCGCAAGGCCGCGGACCTGATCGCCGAAGGCACACGTACCAAGTCGATTCAGCGCGTCGCCAAGCCTTCGCCGCGCGGTGAACTCGAGATCCCCGAAGCCCTCGCGCAGGCGCTGAAGATCAACAAGGCGGCCGCGGCCAAGTTTGCCCAGCTCAGCCCAAGCTGCCGCCGCGAATATGCCGAGTGGATCGCCGATGCCAAGCGCGACGAAACACGGAGCAAGCGCCTGGCGACCGCGCTTGAATGGATTGCTGAAGGGAAAAGCCGCAACTGGAAGTACGAGTCGCAGGCCTGACTCCCCCACATCGTCCAAAGTGCTGGGCAAGCAGCTCTGGTTCCAGCACTTTGACCAAATCACGCAAGGACGGGTGCGCCCTCGCTACACTGAACGTTCATGGCCACCGCCGCGCAACCTGAGCCTGAAAGCGTCCCTTCCGTCGAGCCGCTGGAACCCGCTGACGCCTTTCGCAGGGCGCTAAGCACCTGGTTCCGCAAGAACGCGCGCGAACTACCCTGGCGCGGCATCAGCAATCCTTACGCCACCTGGCTTTCCGAGATCATGCTGCAGCAGACGCGGGTGGCCACCGTGCTCGACCGCTACGTTCACTTTCTGTATCGCTTTCCCACCATCGCCGCGCTCGCTGCCGCGCATGAGGACGAAGTGCTCGCCCTATGGAGCGGTCTTGGCTACTACCGCCGTGCGCGCATGCTGCATCGCGGAGCCCAGTTTGTGCAGCGCGAGCTCAAAGGCGAACTGCCCCGAACGTCGACCGAGCTGCGCACGCTGCCCGGCGTCGGCGAGTACACCGCCGCGGCCATTGCCTCCATCGCCTTTGGTGAGTCCATCGCGGTGCTCGATGGCAACGTGGAGCGCGTGCTTCTGCGCCTGCTTGGGTTGCCGGAGAACAAAGGGGCGACCACGCGCGCGCTGCTGCTGCGGACCGCCAACGACCTTGTCCCGCCCACGCCCAAACGCCGTGGCCAGGGCAACCCGGCCGGCGACCACAATCAGGCCATGATGGAGCTCGGCGCCACCATCTGCCTGCCCAAGGGACCTCTTTGCCTTCACTGCCCGGTGGTTGCGTTTTGCCAAACCCGCGGCGAGCACCCCACCGCGGTGCGCGCCAAGCTGCGCAGCCGCCGCATCGCCTGCCTGCTGGCTACGCGCAAACGAGGCACCGCCACCGAGGTCCTGCTGGAGCGCCGGCCCGCGGAGGCCAGCCTGATGCCGGGCATGCTGGAGTTGCCACCGCTGCCGCTCGACGCTGTTGAAGGCCGCGAGCCGGTGTTGCGCGTGCGGCACAGCATCACCAACACCAACTACTACGTCGAGGTCTTCGCCGAGGGCGGCCCCGGCGGTGCCCCAGCAGCAGAGGAGCTCGCCCCGCCGGAGACGGACATTGGCGAAGCCAAGCCTGCGCTGTTCGCAGCGGAAACCACGCCCGAAGATCCTGAAGCGATCAACGAAGACGAGGTCGTCTACATCGCACAACCGGGTGAAGTGGGCCCGGGCTTCAGCCTGCGTGCGCAGGTGCCCGCGAACGAAGACAACCTGCGTTGGCTGCCCGCGCACCGCCTGCACAACAAACCCATCACCGGCCTCACACGCAAGGTGCTGCAGCGGCTCGGCGTGATGGGCATGAACGACGTTCTGATTGGCCCCAACCGCAACGGGTAGTCAGCGAGGTCGCCGCCTATACTGCTCTTGAAAGCCCAGGCCGCTGCGTCTTCGCCGCAGGTCTGCTGGAGGAAAGCCGTTGCGCATACGTTTGTCCCTTGGTGCCGCCGCTGTGTTGGCACTTGTTGTCCCTGCACTGCACAGTCAACAACCCGCACCCGGCATGCCTGCGCCGCTGGCCAAGGCGGAAGCCGCGGTCAGCCCGGAGCGCATCCGCGAGACCGATCGCTTCATCTCGTCCGACACCTTCGAAGGCCGCTACCCCGGCCTGCGTGGCGGCGAACTCGCGGCGGACTACATCGCCAACCAGTTTGCGTTGGCAGGGCTCTACCCCGCGGGCAGCGACGGCGGCTACATGCAGCAGGTGAACTTCGTCGGCATGAAGGCCATCCCGGAGCAGACCAGCTTCACCCTGACACCGAACAGCGGCAGCCCCATCAAGCTCAGCTATGGCCAGGACTACACCGTGGCCAATCAACAGTTGACGCCCACGGCGACCATCAACGCACCGATCGTTTTCGTCGGCTATGGTGTCACCGCGCCGGAGTTCAACTGGAACGACTATGCCGGTGTTGACGTGAAAGGCAAGGTCATCCTGTGCATTGTGGGCGACCCGCCCTCGGACGACCCGAAGTTCTTCGGTGGCAAGGCCCTGACGTACTACGGCCGCTGGACCTACAAATTCGAGCAGGCCGCGCGCATGGGCGCGGTAGGCGCGCTCATCATCCACCGCACAGACCTCGCGAGCTACGGCTGGAACGTCGTCCAGAACTCCAACACCTCAGAAAAGACGTTTCTGCGCGATGACGCCAACCCGCGCCTCAAGGCCGCCAGTTGGATTCAGCTCGACGTTGCGCGCAAAATCTTCGCGGCCAGCGGCATGGACCTGGACAAAGAGTTCACCGCTGCCGGGCAGCGCGGCTTCAAGGCCGTTGAGCTTCCCGTAAAGCTTGACGCCACCGTCACCAGCACCGTGCGTCCGTTTCAAAGCCCCAACGTGGTCGCCATGCTGCCCGGTGAAAGCGCATTGGCGCACAAGCCTGACCAGGCTGTGCTGTACACCGCGCACTACGATCACCTGGGCATCGTCCCCGGCAAGAGCGGCGACAACATCTACAACGGCGCTGCCGATAATGGCACGGGCGTGGCGATGCTGCTGGAGATGGCCCGCAGCTGGAAGCAGGCCGTCGATAGCGGCGTAACGCTGCCGCACTCGGTGATCTTCTCCGCGGTTACAGCGGAAGAGCAGGGTCTGCTTGGCTCCGAGTACCTGGGGCAGCATCCGCCTGTCCCGGCCTCACAAATTGCGCTCGACATCAACTACGACATGCTATTGCCGCTCGGCGTGCAGCAGGAGGTCAACGTCAACGGCGCGCAACGCACCAGCTTCTACCCCGAGGTGGAACAGACCGCTAAACGCTTCGAGCTGGCCATCGTGCCGGACCCGCGTCCAGAGGCCGGCTCCTACTACCGCTCCGACCACTTTTCGTTGTCGCGTGTGGGCATCCCGGCGTTCTCCATCGATGCAGGCACCCTGTACGAAGGGCACGATCGCGCCTGGGGCGAAGCGCAGGAGAAGAGCTTCAACGACAACAACTACCACAACTTTTCAGACGAATTTAACCTCAAGTGGGACTTCCGCGGAGACGCCAAGCTGGTGCGCTTCGGTATGGACCTTGGCTGGCAAGTGATTACCGCGCCGACCACAATCCATTGGAACGCCGGCGACGAGTTTGAGGCCGCCCGCAAGGCTTCCGCCGGACAGTAGCGGCCCTGCTCAGGGCTTCAGCACCGTGAGCGATCTGTGGGGCACAGGCCACCCACAGACCTCACGGCTGCGAGCTCTGCCGATCCACCTGTGCCATGGCCGGTGTGCTGCGATTGCCCTTGGCGTCCACCGCAACGACCCGGTAGCGATAGCTCTTGCCAGGCTCCGCCGTGCTGTCATGGAAGCCGGGCGTCTTTACCGGCGTGACGTTCAGAGGCTGCGCCGTTCCTTCCAGCTCGCCGGTGGCTTCGAGAGCCTGCCGTGTGACCAGGTATCCGATCACGCGGGGATCATCGACCGGCTGCCAGATCAGGTCGACCGCATAGCCCGGTGTTTGCGGCCCGGATAGGTTGGTTCCCGCTGCAGCCGCAGCCGTCGTCACATAGCCCAGCGCGGTGAGTTGCTGCGGGGCGGGCGGCGGATACACATCGCGCCACGCAATCTCCACCGGGTCTGACGCCGCGCTCTGCAGTACCAGTGTTCTTCCACCCACTTGGGCTGTGGTTTGTCGCACTGCCTCGTAGGCGTAGCGCACACCCTCATCCACGGTGTTGTCGATGGTTTGCGTGCTGCCGGCGCCGCCCTGCGCGCTCGTCTGCAGAATAACCGTGCCGGGCGCAGCAGGGGACGACGTTTTCGCTCGGCCAGGTTCCATGTGAGTTTTGGTGTGTTGCTCTGCCTTCGCCGGTGCGGCTGGTGCGGTGCGTGCGGGCTCAGGTGGCGGGTCCAGCTGCGTACGCTTCAGCAGCACGTCATCTTTGCCCGCGGCCGGCGCCCACTGAAGCAAAACACCGGATCGGCTGCCGATGGCCTTCAAGTGCAACACGGGCGGTGGCGCCGCGCCGGCGGCGGTGTACACGGGATCAGACATGCCTGCGGAGCGACCCACAGCATTGCTCAGGGTGATGCGATATGCAATTGGCCGTGCGGCACCGTTGCAGAGTTCGGGCGGCAAATGGTCGACCCACATAGTGCTGGCGTTCTGGGCAGCACTGGCCGGCACATGCAACGTCCTCACGGGTTCCGGGAGGCTCACCGGCTTGCAAGCGCTTGTCGCGGTGTCCTGCCGACACAGGGTGCCGTGGAGCACGGCCTCAGCGATTGACTGCCCATCCGTGGTGCGGCGCGGCACGGAAAATCGTAGCTGGACCTCATCCCCCGAGCGCAGCGCGGAAAGGTCCCGCACAGGCTCCGGCAGATGGAGCGAGGGCGGCCGGGGGGAGCCGGGGCTGGCACAGCCTGCAACCAGGCCCGCAGCACAGGCCAAACTCACGATGGACGGCCAACACCCAGGCCGTCGCCGCAGAAGCAACATAGGGTGAGCGTAGCATCGGCGGATGCGGGTTTGCCTGGCTCGCATTACGATGTAAATAGCGCCGGAATGGGAAGCATCTTTTGCTCCTACTGGAACGTCTTTCATGGTATCAAGCAGCCATGGAGCTGCCCTGGAGACGCTTGTGCCGAAGTCACAGACCTCTGAAGCCCGTATGCCCCTGAACGATGCGCCCAATGCAGACGAAGCCGCCATGGCCGAGATGCGCCACGAACTTGGCGTGCTCCCCGATGCCCCGGAGGCCGACGACCGCGACACCACAGAGCCTGGCGGCATCGCCCCGGAGGTCGCGGAAGCCTTCATCGAGAACAAGCGCATCGGCGACCGCATCAAGTTCCTGCGTCAGCGCAAGCAGATGGGTCTCGTCGAACTGGGCCGCCATACCGGTCTCTCTGCCAGCTTCCTGTCACAGCTGGAAACAGGGCGCGTTGTGCCGACACTGCGCAAC
The DNA here is from genome assembly GCA_965198515.1 of Granulicella sp. Lineage (GTDB taxonomy): Bacteria > Acidobacteriota > Terriglobia > Terriglobales > Acidobacteriaceae > Granulicella. The sequence continues at coordinate 857,566 of CBDAPO010000006.1, forward strand.
CTCGCGCGCATTGCGATGGTCTTTTCCAAGGACATGAGCTACTTCTTCGAGCCCGAGCGGCCGGAGTTCTTCCGCATCCTGCGCGCGGACGAACGGCAGCGTTTGCCGCAGAGTGGCGTCGACGATCCCGGTTACTTCTTTGAAAGCCTGGGGCACGTTCCCCTGGATGGCGGGATTTCGCCGTACGTCGCCGAGTTCCTGCCGGCAACGGACAAGCGCCAACCCCGCGCCCACGCCCACGGTGGCTCGGAGTTCCTGTATGTGCTTTCCGGCTGCCTGCGCCTGACGCATGAAGGCACGGCGGAAAATCTGGAGCAGGGCGATGCCGTGTTCTTTCATGCAAACACGACGCACAGCTATGAGCGCAGCGGCGACCGCGACTGCCAGGCGTTGATCATCACCCTGCAGGAGCATCCGCGCGGCCATCACACCGGCTCGCGCGTCCCCTCACGCAATACCAAGAACCCTACCGCTGGAAACAAGCGGCGTCGCTAGCCGCCGCTTCAGCCGAGGAACATCTTCTCGACATCCAGCCAGTCGTTTACGCGGCGAAAGCCGCTGACGAAGGCGTTGGCCGGCGCGCTGAACAGGATGCCTTCGCCGTGGAAGCGGCGGAGCTGCCGTGGGTTGTCGTCGATGAGGTAGTCCCCACGAAGAATGCCCTTGTCGCCGCAGAACACGATGTGCGAGGGCCGGATGAAAGGGAAGTGCTCTTTCATCCATTGGAACTTCGCAGAAAAGCTCGTCGGCACTTCCATTGCGGCTGTCGCGATAAAAACGTCGTACTTCTCCTGCAAGCGCTGCAGAACGCGTTGCGCGTTGGGCATCACCTGCAGATTTGAGAAGAAGTCGTCCGTGCGGATGTAGTGCTCCAGGCGCGACAGGCGCTCGGGCGGGACGTAGTCCCAGATCCACTTGCCATGCAGGTCCGCTATCGTCAGCTTCTCGTTGAAGTCGCGGTTATAGCGCAACAGGTGTTCGCCCAGTGCGTCCGCAATTACCTCATCCATGTCGACGCAAATGGTTTTGCGCTCCGGCCCAGCGTGCCAATTCGTGCTCAAGGTCGACTCCCTGACTGTGTTCCTGCCTGTGCGCCGCTTTGTGCTTCCCGCAGACGATCCCCCGCGGCCCACGGCTTCGGTGTATCGCGCCGGGGATCCCAGAACAGCATGCGGCCACACGTTTCGCAGACAAAGATCTCATCCAGATGATCGCGGCCGATCAAGTCCTGCCAACGTTGCGGCCGAACGCCCATCTGGCATGCGGAACACTTGCCCTGCGTCGCGCTACCCGTGGCCTCAGCAATGGCCGTGCCTTTGGTTTTGACGAGGCGATCGTAGGTGTTCAAACGCGAAGGGTCGATCTGCGCGCGAAGCTCTTTGCGCTGCTGCTCAATGCCGGCAACTGCCCCAGTGTTTTCGGCGGTCAGCGTGGCCGCATGCTGGCGTTCGGCTGCGAGGCGGTCCTGCGCGCCGCGCTCCTGGGTCTCGGCTGCCTTGAGCTGCTGTTCCAGACCTTCGGTGCGTTCCATGGACGCAAGCTCTTCGTCCTCGAGCCGCGCCACGTTCGCCTGCGCAAAGCTGATTTCGTGCTCAAACGCGCTGACCTGGGCACCGCTGGTGGCCGCATCCAGTGAGCGGCGTAGACGGTCCATTTTGGCGCGTTGCGAGGCGGCTTCGCTTTCCTGCCCGCGGCGCAGCTTTTCTTCCTCGGCCAGGGACGTGCGGACGGCTGCAACGGCTTTCTGCGCCGCGGCCAATGCCGTTTCTGCCTGCTTCACCCTGCGGGGCGCTTCGGCGAGCTCCGCGCGCAGACGGGCTAAATCAAGATCCTGCGCCTGCAGCACGATCAGGTTCTCGAGTTCTGCGTTCATCGGGCTCCCTTGGGGTGTGTTGTTGTTGGGCAGCCGCACCGGGAGTTCGCTCCGGCCCTGCGCGGCGTAGAGCAGAAGCCTAGCACTTTGTTGGACTTTCCGTCCGCTGCTTCAGACGCACAGAGAATGGCAAGGACTTTTTGCTGCGCCGGCTGAAGTCCGGAATCGAAGGTGGGATTTCTGAATCCCGTACCGTCCTCCTAGAATCTGAGACGGAACGAAGCATGGCCACCGCAACCGCAGATCTCCAAAGCACCACGTTCGCCGTCGCTGAAAAGCCCTGGCGTCCGTCCGTCAACCCGTGGGTCGTCGCCATGACGGTGACGCTGGCCACGTTTATGGAGGTGCTGGACTCGTCCATCGCCAACGTGGCGCTGCCGCACATTGCCGGCGGACTGGGTGCCACCCAGGACGAGGCCACGTGGGTGCTCACGGCATACCTGGTGGCCAACGCGGTGATTCTGCCCGCCGGCGCCTACATGACCACGTTCATTGGGCGCAAAAAGTTCTACATGATCTGCGTGGCGCTGTTTGGGATCTCGTCCGCCCTGTGCGGGCTGGCGCCCACGCTGCCGCTGCTGGTCTTCTGCCGTATCTTGCAGGGCATCGGCGGCGGTGGTCTCGCGCCGAGTGAACAGGCTATCCTGGCCGACACATTCCCTCCGGAAAAACGAGGGCAAGCCTTCGCCATGTACGGCCTGGCGGTCGTGGTCGCACCGGCTATCGGACCGACGCTGGGCGGCTACATTACGGACAACTTCGACTGGCGCTGGATCTTCTTCCTCAACGTGCCGATCTGCATTCTTTCGCTCTTCCTGACGCACCGGATCGTGGAAGATCCACCCTACGTGAAGAAGGAAGTCGCCGAGTCACAAAAGGGCGGCATCCGCCTGGATCTGCTGGGCTTTGCGCTCGTGGGGCTCACCTTTGGGTCGCTTGAGTTTGTGCTGGACAAGGGCCAGGAAGACGACTGGACCGGCTCGCACGTCATCACGTTCTTCATGGTGGTCATGGTGGTCGCGTTCGTCACCCTGATCTGGTGGGAGCTCAAGCAATTGCGCGACGGCCACCGACCGCTCTTGAACTTGACCCTGTTCACGCGACGATCTTTTGCGATCTCGTTCATCCTGATGTTTGTACTGGGCTTCTCGCTCTACGGCACAACGATTTTGATTCCGCAGTTTGTGCAGACCCTGCTGGGCTACACTGCGGAGCTTGCTGGCCTGGTGCTTTCGCCTGCCGGCTTCATGATGATGGCCATGATGCCGATTGTGGGCTTTCTTTCCAGCAAGGTGGATCCGCGAAAGCTGCTCGGCTACGGCTTCTTCATGCTGACGGCAAGCCTCGTGTACATGGCCAAGATCAATCTTGGCGTCAGCTACGGTCAGTTAGTCTTCATGCGTATCTTCCAGGCCTCTGGGTTGGCGTTCCTGTTCATTCCCATCAACACGCTCGCCTACGTTGGCGTGAAGCAGACGGAGAACAACGACGTCTCCGGCCTGACAAATCTTGCGCGTAATATCGGCGGCTCATGCGGTACAGCATTTATGGCTACGCTGCTTGTGCGGCGCTCGCAGGCGCATGAAAACTCGATGATCCGCAACCTCACGCCGGGCAATCCGGGCTACAGTGACCGCATCGCTGCACTGTCAGGGCTGTTCAAGGCCGGCAACGGCACGGGCGTCACGGGCGGCGCGTACGGCGGGGCGTCGGAAGGCGCCATTCACCAGGCGCAGGGCATGCTGTACAACCAGCTGCATGCGCAGGCGGCGACGCTCGCGTATATCGACATCATCCGCTACCTGACCATCTTCTGCGCGTTGATGCTGCCCCTGTTGTTCTTCATCCCAAGGCCGCCAAAGAATGCTGCCGCCAGCGCCGGGCACTAGGTCTTCTCGATCGCTCCGGATTCCTCCAGCAGCCTCCGGAGTTGAAGTGCATTGCCGAGCGCGTGACCCTGCGCGGTGTTGTCGAAGATGACCCAGGTCTCCACCGTGTTCGCCGCAACATCTTCTGCGAGCGTGTGCAACGACTCTTCGTCGTAGGCTGACCAGTACGTGCGGGGCGCGCCGTGGAGCCTGTAGTAGCGCAGATCCGGTGAGCCGCCCGGCTTGCCCGCAGCGGGCGAGCCCTTGGGTGGATCGGCCATTGCGCGTGCAACGTCGAAGCTGCGCAGCATGCGATCCACGTCCAAGGAGAACCACGAGGCGTGGCGCGGCTCCAACGCAACCTGCCCAGGGTGAACCTCGCGCAAGGTCGTGAAGAACTCGTGCGCGATGCCTTCATCCCAGGCGAGCTTGGGAGGCAACTGCACCAGGACGGGCCCGAGCTTCTCCTCTACCGGGGCGAGCGTCGCGAAGAACGCCGCCAACTCCGCACCGCAGTTGCGGAGCTTCTTTTCATGCGTGATTGCCTTCGGCATTTTGAACGCAAAGCGGAAGTGCAATGGAGTCCCAGCAGCCCAGCGTGCGAGTGTCGCCGCGCGCGGCAGGCGGTAGAACGTGGAGTTAATCTCCACCCCGGTTAGCGCCCGGGCATAGCGCTCAAGGTGCGAGCCGTCCCCGATAAATTTATCCGCGTGCGCAGAAGGAATGGTCCAGCCTGCTGTGCCGATATGGACGTGACGTGTGGGCTTGATCATCGGCTCTGCAGTGACGAGGAGCGACGGTTCGATCGCCGCCCCTCATCCACTGATTAGGGCAGGTACGGAACCGACGTCGGGAAGGGATTGCGCTCGCTGAACTGTGCCTGGTGCCAGTACGGATACGCTGCCTGCACCTCGCTGGCTTTGTCCAGCCTGGCTACCTGCTCCGGCGTCAGCGACCAGCCCACGGCGGCGAGGTTGGCCTTCAACTGCTCTTCGTTGCGAGCGCCAATGATCACGGTGGAGACCGTGGGCCGGCGCAGCAACCAGTTCAGCGCGATCTGCGGCACCGTCTTGCCGGTCTCCGCAGCGACCTCATCCAGCGCATCGACGACCTTGTACAGGTACTCGTCCGTCATGGTCGGTCCGCCCTCGGCAGCCTTGTGCAAGCGGCTTGTTTCCGGCAGTGGCTGGCCGCGGCGAATCTTGCCGGTGAGGCGTCCCCAACCCAGCGGCGACCACACCAGCGCACCTACGCCCTGGTCGACGGCCAGCGGCATTAACTCCCACTCATAGTCGCGGCCGATGAGCGAGTAGTACACCTGGTGGCCCGCGTAGCGTGCCCAGCCGTAGCGCTCGCTGACGCTGAGCGACTTCATCAGGTGCCAGCCGGAAAAGTTCGAGCATGCGATGTAGCGCACCTTGCCTTCACGCACGAACTTATCGAGCGTGTTGAGCGTTTCCTCAACCGGCGTCATCCCGTCGAAGGCATGCAGGTGGTAGACATCGATGTAGTCCGTACCGAGCCGCTTGAGCGATCCTTCCAGCGCTTGCACAAGGTGATAGCGCGAGCTGCCGACGTCGTTAGGACCCTTGCCGAAGCGGAACGTCGCCTTGGTGGAGATCAGCACGTCGTCGCGCTTGAGGTGATTGATCGCCTGCCCGAGCACCTGTTCGCTCTTGCCATCGGAGTAAATGTCAGCCGTATCGAAGAAATTGCAGCCCGCCTCCATGCAAAGGTCGATCAGCTTGCGGGCTTCTTCCACCTGCGTGTTGCCCCAGGCCTGGAAAAACTCGCTGCCGCCGCCGAAGGTGCCGGTGCCAAAGCAAAGTTCAGGAACTTTCAGGCCAGATCGGCCGAGTTGACGGAATTCCATACGTATCCTCGTGAATACTTGGTTGACCAAGGGTATTGCGGGCAAAGTGCCACGCGTCGTTGCTCAATGCGTACGCCGGATTGGATGCCGCGATGCGGCCAGGGGACTTCCGCTAAAGTCGCGGCTCAGGCCGGCTTGCGCTGCCGCGGCATCCAGCGCCGCCTGCGTGCGAAAGAACGCATGCCCCGGGTTGGAGCCAGGGAAGAAGCGAATGATGATGTCCGAACTTTCCACCGCATCGTGGCGTCCATCGTGAAACGGGAAGCCAAGTGCCTGCAGCAGATGCAAGGAACCTTCATCTCCGGAAGGATTGCCATCGTCGCCAACAATGCCGAAGACGCTGCGATGTTTTGTGCGTGAGTAGACCGCGACGAAGTCCCCAAGCCTGGCGCCGTGCCGTCGTGCTGCACTGCCAAGCACCACATAGTTGATTCGGGTCGCATCCACGTAGCGGGCCACGTCGCGCTCCTTGGGACGAGTCGGATCGGTGAAGGCGGTTTGCGAGATGTACAGCCCGGGGAAGGGATCGTGCGGTCCTTGCCGGACGGGCCTGTGCGGGTGATCATCCTCAGTCAGGAAGCCTACAATCTCGCCGTCCTTCCATCCGCGGTAGTGCGCATGGTTCAACGAGTCAAGCGCATGGCTGCCCGGTGGCCCATACGCGTTGGGTGCCCCGTCCACATCCACGTCCATGCGATGGGTCACGATCTCAAAGCTGGGAACGTGTGCAGAAACATCATGCGGGCTCGCTCCAGTGGCCGCGGACGGCCCTGCCTGGCCCAGCAACACCCCTGCAACGACGATCCCTGGCCAAAGCTTCACAACGGGTTAGACGAAGGCCAGCCTGCATGCGGACGCGCCGCTGGGGACACAACATGTATCGCTACCTCTGAATCCCATAAGCAGGAGCGCGGCATGCTGTTGACGGATGTAGCCTGGGTTTCCCTTGGCGTGGCCTTTTTGTGTGCGGCGATCATCGCGGTCGATGAGGTGCGCCACCCACAGGCGATGGGTGTGATGAACCTCGTTTGGCCTATCACTGCCTTGTACTTCAGCGTCTTCGCTGTGTGGGCCTACTTCAGCCTCGGCCGCAGCCGTACCCGCGCGGCCATGCAGCAGCAGGAGACCGACAGCCATGAATCGATGCATGGCGGGCAGGAGAACACGCCAAACCTGGCCTCAGTCGCATTGGGCACAAGCCATTGCGGCGCCGGGTGCACGCTGGCCGATGTGGGCACGGAGTTCGCGATTGCGGCCAGTGGGCTGGTGTGGTTCGGCTCCGTGCTTTGGACTGAGTACCTGCTCAATTTCGTGGTGGCCTGGGCCATCGGCATTGCATTTCAATACTTCGCCATCAAGCCGATGCAGCCGAAGATGACCGCGGGGCAGGCGCTTCTGGCGGCCGTCAAGGCGGACACGCTTTCCATCCTGGCGTTCCAGGTAGGGATGTATCTGTGGATGGCGCTGGTGTACGTCAAGCTCTTTCCCGCGCCGCATCACCTGACGCCATTTGATCCGCGGTACTGGTTGATGATGCAGATTGCCATGATCTGCGGCTTTGCGACGAGCTTGCCGATGAATCGCCTGTTACTCCGTTTGGGCCTGAAAGAGGCAATGTAGATCACGCCTCAGGCGGTCACACGTCCAACCGCAAGATTCATGTTGCAGACGCTTGTTCGCGAGCGCATGCTGAGGCAGGAGATCGACCATGGCGGACGGCGCGGAAGAACAGTCGTTGCGGCTGGTAGAGAAGCATCCACGCGCGATTCGCTGGATGCATTGGATCAACTTTCCCATCCTGACGATCATGATCTGGAGCGGCCTGCTGATTTATTGGAACGACTCGATCCCACCGTACTCGCATGCGCATGAGGTGTACCGGATCGGTCTTGGGCAATGGACGCTCGTGCGCTTCTTTCCACCGTGGTTTTGGCAGGCGATCAACGCCCCGTATCGCGTGACGCTTGGCTTGGGCTGGCACTTTTTCGCGATGTGGATCTTTGCTATCAACGGCTTGCTCTACGCAGCCTACCTCGCCATCTCGGGGGAATGGCGTGTGCTGTGGCCCAAGCGACGCTCGTTCCTCGACGCCCTGTGGGTGACGATGTATGACCTGCATGTGCCCGCCGCGCGCCGGCATGGCATGCCGCCGCAGGGCAAATACAACGGCGCGCAGCGGATCGCCTACACCGCCATTGTGCTGATGGGCGGTGGAGCGCTGTTGACGGGCGTGGCGATCTACAAGCCGGCACAACTGCATTGGCTCACGACCTCCCTGGGTGGCTATGAGATGGCGCGGTGGGAGCACTTCTGGCTGATGATGGCCTTTTGCGGCTTCTTTGCCGTGCATGTGGGCCAGGTGGTGCTGGCAGGGTGGAACAACTTCCGCTCGATGGTGAGCGGCTACGAGATTCAGACGGTTGCGAGCGGTCAGCCGCTGGATGCAGAAAGCGGCGAACCCACCGGCGCGAAGGGCCAGGACATGTCGCCTGTCGCGGGGCAGTTCGCCATGGGGCAAGCGCCCGAAAGGAACGCCTGATGAGCGACTTCGACGACGAGCGTACATCGGTGCTATTGCAGGGGCGAGCGGCCCTTGTCCACGCGGAAAGCGCACGGCGGACGCGGCGCAGCTTCCTTGTCGGGGGCGTGGCCGCGGCAGCAGGCTATGCAGCGTGGCGCGCGGTGGGGCACAGCCAGCCCGTCGGGGAACTTGCCGGGGTGCTGCGGAAGAGTATTCAAACCAACGCCGCGCTGAGCCGGGCCATCTTTGCCGACCGTGGACTGTCGCCAACCTATGACTTTAAACACGTCGTGCCCGCGCGTATGAACGCCGTGGTGGGCCTCGCCAAGCCGCTCGTGCCGGGCACGTGGCGTTTGCAGGTGACGGGCGTGCAGGACGCTTCGCGATCGCGGCTGTATGTGCCTGATGTGACCGCGTGGGAGTACCGTTACGCGCATGCCAGGGTGGCCAATGTCGCGCCGGACTTCAAGAGGAAACCCGGCAGCAGCATGGTTCCTGCAAAGCCCGTTGTCGACGCAGCGGCCCAGCAGGGCAACGACGCCAGCGATGGGGACGCAGGCGACTTCAACAGTTCCGGCAAGCGGGAAGGCAGCGGCGAGGCAGGACCTTCGGCGAGTTCGCTGGCCGTGGGGACGCCGGGGCTGCTGCTGACCATGGACGAGATCGGGCAGCTACCCCGCGTGGATTTTGCGACCGAGTTCAAGTGCGTGGAAGGCTGGAGCCAGATCCTCCGGTGGGGCGGCGTGCGGCTGCGCGACTTCATCGACGCCTTTCCGCCGGCGGCAATCAACGGCCGTGCGCCGCGCTATGTGTACATGGAAACGCCGGATGGCGACTACTACTGCGGCTTCGATATGGAAACGGCGCGCCATCCGCAGAGCACGCTGGTAACGGAGATGAATGGCACGCCGTTGGCACCGGAGCATGGAGCGCCGCTGCGACTGCACATGCCGATCAAGTATGGCTACAAACAGATCAAGCGCATCGGGCTGATCGCGTATACCGACACCAAGCCAGATGATTACTGGACCAAACTTGGCTATGACTGGTACGCCGGCCTGTAGTGCTGCGCTGCTCAAATCGTGGGCAGCCGGCGTTACCAGTTCCATCCGCTGAAGTGCGGGCGTTCTTCCCGCAGCCGCGCTGCCCTATGCTTAAGGGATGGCGCGCATGCGGCCGATCCTGGATGAACGAAGACCGGTGGGACAAAGGGCTGATCTGGTGCAGATTGGCGCCTCTGCTGCGTCAGTTGGCGATCTCCGGGCAGGGCCGCCCGCCGAGCTGATCTTTGGCGAGTGGTACCCCGCGGTGCGCACCGCCGGGCTGCGGCCCAGGGATGCCCGGGTGACCACGCTGCTCGGCATCCCGGTGCTGGTGGGGCGCAAAAGCGATGGCACCCTGTTCGCGCTCAGGGACCTTTGCCCGCATCGTGGCATCCCGCTGAGCGCTGGGTGGTTCGACGGCGAAACGGTGATGTGCAAGTACCACGGCTGGCGATTTGAGCCGTGCAGCGGACGCTGTGAAGAGATCCCGTCGCTGACATCGCACGATCATCTGGAACCCACAAGAATCTACGCCAACGCCTTTCCGGCGCGTGAGCAGGACGGCTACGCGTGGGTGTATGTGCCGGCCGCCGGGGCAGGGCGCGTCGTGGAGGAAAGCGCATTGCCGCCCCTGCCGGAGCTGCCGAAGTTTACTGCAAAGTTCCGGTCCGCGCACCTGAATGCGGAGCTGCCGTGCAATGTGGATCACGGCATCATCGGCCTGATGGACCCCGCCCATGGGCCCTTCGTGCACCAGGCCTGGTGGTGGCGCAGTGCGGCGAGCATTCACGAGAAAACCAAGCGTTTTGAGCCGTTGTTCGATGCGGAGCACGACGGACGCAACGCCGGATTTCGCATGAGTCCGCACGCGCCGAGCTCAAACTCAGCGCCCTACAAGCTGCTGGGCAAACCGGTGACGACCATCGACTTCGTGCTGCCAAACCGGCGTTATGAGACGATCGTCGCCACCAATACGGCAGGCAAGCAGCGATGGTTTTCGTCGCTGACCACGGTGACGCCGGTGACTGCGTCCACGTGTCGCATTGACGTCGTCGCGGCGTGGAACATCGGCTACTTCGTGCCGTTTGTGACACCGCTGGTGAAGTTCTTTGGGGCACGCTTCGTCGCGCAGGATCAGCAGACCATGGTGGAGCAGGCGCGGGGTCTGCGGTCCAATCCTGGGCTGATGCTGATCGACGATGCGGACAAGCCGGCGAAGTGGTATTTCGCGCTGAAGCAGCGACGGCTGACAGGGAAGGGCGAGCATCCACTGGCAGGCGGGCCCGTGGAGCTGCATTGGCGGAGCTGACGCATCGCGCTGACGGGTGTGTCGCGCACCAGATGACAGCAGCAAATCAGAAGGCGTAGGTTGATGGGCATGAGTGAGCTTACGCGACGCCAACTGTTGCAGCATGGAGCAGTCGCAACGGGTGGCTTGGTCCTGGGGCGCAGGGCCAGTTGGGCACAGGCGTCCGCGGCGGGCAGAACGCAGTTGGATCAGTTCAACTACGCCGATGTGGAGTTGCTGGACGGTCCTATGCGGACGCAGTTTGTGCAGAACCACGCTTTCTTCATGGCCCTCAGCGAGGACTCGCTGCTGAAGCCGTTTCGCGAGAAGGCCGGCTTGCCCGCGCCAGGTGAAGACATGGGCGGCTGGTACAGCTTCTCCAAGGACTTCAATCCGCCCAGGAACCTGACCGGGTATGTGCCAGGGCATACGTTTGGGCAATACTTGTCGGGGCTGTCGCGGGCCTATGCGGTGACGGGCGACCCGGCGACGCAGGCCAAGGTGCATCGGCTCGTCGACGGCTATGCGGCGGCGATCTCGCCGAAGTTTTACGAGGGGTACTGCCTGCCGGCGTATACGTCGGACAAGACCACCTGTGGGTTGATCGACGCGTACCAATTCGCTGGCCAAAAGCAGGCGGCAGCGGTGCTCGCACACGCCACCGATGCCGTGCTGCCGTTTCTTCCGCCCAAGGCGCTGACGCGGCCGGAGATGGACGGTCGCCCGCACCCGAACGTGGCGTGGACCTGGGACGAAAGCTACACGCTGCCGGAGAACTTCTACCTGGCCTACAAGCGTATAGGCGATCCGCGCTACCGGGCGCTGGCGCAGCGCTTCCTGATGGACAAGGAGTACTTCGATCCGCTGGCAGCCGGACAGAACGTGCTGCCCGGCGAGCACGCGTACAGCCATGTGAACGCGTTGTGCTCGGCCATGCAGTGCTACCTGGTGGACGGGGATGAGAAGCACCTCCAAGCGGCGCGGAATGGCTTCGACTTTGTGCTGAACACCCAAAGTTTTGCCACGGGCGGATGGGGGCCGAACGAGACGTTTCGCAAGCCGGGCAGCCCGGACCTGGGCGAAAGCCTGAAGACGACCCATGCGAGCTTTGAGACGCCCTGCGGAGCGTATGGGCACTTCAAGGTGGCACGCTACCTGATGCGCGTGACAGGGGGGAGCACCTTCGGAGACAGCATGGAAACGGTGCTGTACAACACGATCCTCGGCGCCAAGGCGCTGCAGCCTGACGGGCGCACGTTCTACTACTCGGATTACAACAACGATGCGGTGAAGGGGTATCACCCCGACAACTGGCCGTGTTGCTCGGGAACGTTTCCGCAGATCACGGCGGACTATGGCATCAGCAGCTACTTCCAAGCTCCAGGTGCCGTGTATGTGAACCTGTTTGTGCCGTCGCGGGTGCATTGGCGGCAGGGTGGGGCGCGGTACGCGCTGGAGCAACGGACAGGGTACCCGATGCAGCCTGTGACGCGGATGCGGGTGTCGGCTTCAGCCCCGGGAACCTTTGCCGTGCATCTGCGCGTGCCGGCGTGGGCCGGGGCGGAGACCGCGGTGCGCGTGAACGGAAAACGCGTGGCCGTGGAGCTGAAGCCGGGAACATTTGCAGCCGTCCGGCGTGAGTGGAAAGACGGCGATGAGATCGAGTACGCGATCGGCATGCCGCTGCGATTGCAGGCCGTGGATGCGGCGCACCCGTCAACCGTGGCGGTCATGTATGGACCGTTGACGTTGTTCGCCGTCGGCGATCTCGAGGGCGGCTTTACGCGCGCGCAACTGATGGCGGCTCGGCAGCGGAGTGTATGCGCGCAGGAGTGGGTGGTCGCCTCCGCGCGCGGGCCTGTGACGTTTCGGCCCTTCTTTGCGATTGGGGACGAGCGGTATCGGCTGTATCACGACGTCTCGGCCTAGCCAGCGAAAACAAGGCCAACGCAACGGGCGCGACGAGCGCAAAGTTGCGCCACGGGTTTAGTGCCAACCGGCCGAGGGGGTCGGGGCTTTCCTGGAAGCCACAGCCGGGCACCGGGCACCGGGCACTGAGCACTGAGCTACCGCACCCCGACCCGCACCTTCTCCTGGGCTGTTTCGATCGCCTGGCGCAGCAGCGCCGGTCCACCTTCGACCAGGCGCCCGTGACCAGCGGCGTAGCGGCGGATGTCGGTACCCAGGGTGTCGAGCAGCTTCTGAGCGCTGTGCAGCGCAAGAGGCTTGTTCCACGTGGCCACGCCGGGCAAGGGGAAAAACCAGGGGCCGAAGCCGACCACATGCACCTCTCCGCCCATGGTGACGAGGGCGTCGCCGGCATACAGGGTGCCATCGCGTTCGTCGAAGAAGCTGGCATGGCCGGGCGTATGGCCTGGAGTGGTGAGAATGCGCAAAGAACCGAACAGTTCGCCGTCGTTGAGCAGGTGCGTGGGACGGGTTTTCAGCCCCGGAAGACTGCCTTTGATTTTGCCCTGGGGCTCACCGGGCAAGAGCGCCTTGTTGGGCGGCTTCTGCGCAAGGGGAGCGTCGCGTTCGCTGATGGCGAGGTCGGCTTTGCCGAGACTGGAAATAAGGGCGTCGGCGGAGCCGAGGTGATCCCCGTGCGCGTGGGTCAGGGCAATGCGCGCAATGGGCTCAGAGCTGAGGGCGCGGGCGGTTTCAATGATCTGCTTGGCCGCGCCGCTGACTGTGGTGTCCACCAGCGTGTAACTGTCTGACTCGCGGACCAGGTAGCAGTTCATAAGGCCCAAACGGGTGAGCTGGTGTGCGTGCGCGCCAGTGGCAACAACCTTCATGCGATGGGGCTCCTTGAGGCTCGGGTGGATTGGATGCAGCACAAAGGCTGGGTGCTCCATGTTGGGACGTGCAAAGGTCCGCGTTTGACGCGAGAGAGGCAGAGCCTTGTTTCGCAGCGAAGACTAGAATAGCGGTATGCACGTGCATGCCAAGCCGAACGCAGCGATCGAGCGAATCCTGAAGTTCTCGCTGTTGCTGACGTTTTTGTACATCCTGGCGACCTTTGTGTTCGGCATGCGCGCGCATTCACTGGCATTGATCTCCGAGGCCGGGCATAACGTGTCGGACTTCGCGGCGCTGGGGCTGAGCTTCGTGGCGGTTTGGCTGCAGGGCCGCCCGGCGACAGATCAGCGAACGTTTGGGTATCAGCGTGCCGGGGTGCTGGCCGGGTTTGTGAACGCGCTCAGCCTTCTGGTGCTGGCTCTCTGGATCGCGGTGGATGCGGTGTTGCGGCTGTTGCACCCCGTGGCCGTGGAGCCGCGGCTGATGATGATGGTAGCCGCCGCAGGCGTGGTGATGAACGGGGCCATCGCGGCGCTGTTGTGGCGGTTCTCCGGTGACGTGAACATCCGCAGCGTGTTTGTGCACATGCTGGGCGACACAATTTCGACGGCGGCGGTGATCGTCGGTGGATTTTTGATTGCCGTGACGCATCAGCAGTGGATTGACCCACTTCTAAGCTTCATCATCGCCGCGATGATCCTGCTCAGCTCCTGGGGCATCGTGCGGGAAACCCTGCACATTCTGCTGGAAGGAACACCGCGCGCGATCAACATGGACGAGATCCGCGGGGCGATGCGCGGGGTTTCGGGTGTGGTCGACGTCCATGATCTGCACGTCTGGAGCCTGACCGCGCAGAGCCATGCGCTGGCCTGCCACGTGCGGGTGGGTGAGATGGCCGTAAGTGAAAGCGAAGCCTTGCTGGAGCGGGTCAATCACCAACTGCAGGACCATTTCGGCATCCGGCATACAACGATTCAGCTTGAAGTCACAGGATGCGAGGTGACGGACGGCTGCTGCTCGCCGCCGACGCCGGACGTGATTGACGGGCACTCGCACCACCACCATGGGCCGGGTGGACATCATCATCATGACCACGCGCATGCGCATTAGGCGCTGCCGATGGGTCGCTTGGGAAGCTGAAGCCTCTGTCAGCTAGCTGCCGGCGATTACTCATGGAATTGGAAAAGAAGAAGGCGCTCCTTGAGGAGCGCCTTCTTCCTTGCAACTGATTCGCGCTTAGATCAACTGAGCGTCGAGCGAGATCTCGGCAGCCTTCAGGAGGCGTGAGATGGGGCAGCCTTCCTTGGCCTTGGTGGCGAGTTCGTCGAACTGCTGCTTTTCGATCCCCGGGACGCGTGCGCGCGTTTTCAGGTGTATTTTGGTCACCGTTGGGCCGTCATCGGTCTTTTCCATGGTGACCGTGGCGGTGGTGTCGAGCTGTTGCGGTGGCTTATCCACCGAGCTGAGCTGGCCCGACAAGGCCATCGTGAAGCAGCCCGCGTGGGCGGCGGCAATCAACTCTTCGGGGTTGGTGCCCTGGCCGTTCTCAAACCGGGTGCTGAAGCTGTACTGGACCTCGTGAAGCACGCCGCTTTGCGTGTTCAAAATGCCCTTGCCGTCCTTGAGGCCGCCCTGCCAAATGGCCTGTGCGCTGCGATCCATGTGAACTCCTTGGCGCGCGGGGAATGAGCGCGCTGCCGTTTGTGTGATGCGCGTTGGGCGTCCATCGGCACAAAACCGGCAACCTGATCTCATTCGCGCGGATTCTGCGCTGGGTCGCTTCGAGTGCGGGTGGGAATAGCCGAAAGGTGGACTTTGGCTCGATCGCGGCGGAGGGATACTGCGAGAGCCTCACGATATGTGACTCGCTTTGTGGGACCTGCAGCGTCAGCTTCCGTGCAGCCAGACGAAGCGGGCGATGAAAAGTACGGCGAGCAGGTAGAGCATCCAGTGCTCCTTGCGGGCGCGCCCGGTGGCCAGTTCCAGCGCGGCAAAGCTGATGATGCCGAAGCTAAGACCGGTGGCGATGGAGTAGGTTAGCGGGATCGTGAGGAGCGTCAGAAACGCGGGGATGGCGATGCGGGGTTCGTCCCAGTCGATGCGTGCGGCGCTTGCGACCATCAGCGCGCCGACAAGGATGAGCGCGGGCGCCGTGGCGAAGCTGGGGATAGCGCCGACGACCGGCGCAACGAAGATCGACAACGCAAACAGCAGTCCCGTGACGATGGCCGTGACGCCCGTGCGGCCGCCGGCGGCGACGCCCGATGCGCTTTCGATGTAGCTGGTGACCGTGGACGTGCCCGCAAGCGACCCGATCACTGTGGACGCGGCGTCCGCGAAGAAGATGCGGTCGAGCCGCGGAATGGTGCGGTCGGGCGCAATCAGCCCGGCACGCTCAGTAACGGCGACCAGGGTGCCTATGTTGTCGAACAGGTCGACAAACAGGAAGACAAAGATGATCTCGAGCGCGTTCAGGCGAAGCGCACCCCGCACGTCGAGGTGAAACGCCGTAGCGCGGAGGGCGAGCGGGTTCAGGGTGGCCGGTTGCCAGGGCACCTGATGGAAGAGGATGCCCACCAGCAGCGTGCCCAGAACGCCAAGCAACATCGCGGCGCGCACGTGCAACGCTTGCAGCACGGCGATCAGGGCAATCCCGAAGAGGGCGAGCAACACAGGCGGCGAATGGAGGTTGCCGAGCGTCACCGTGGTCGCGGGGCTGGGGACGATGATGCCCGCGTTGCGCAGGCCGATGAAGGCGATGAACAACCCGATGCCCCCGGCAACAGCGGCGTGGAGCTGGTACGGAATCGCTGCCAGGAGGCGTTGCCGGATTCCGCCGATGGTGAGCAGAAGAAAGATAATGCCCGAAAGAAACACAGCGCCCAGTGCGGTCTGCCATGGCACGCCCATGCCTTTGACCACGGTGTAGGTGAAGTACGCATTGAGCCCCATGCCGGGCGCAAGCGCAAGCGGGTAGTTGGCCAGCGCGCCCATCAGGATGGAGCCGAACGCCGCGCACAGGCAGGTGGCTACCGTAACGGCCGCGATGGGCATGCCGGTTTCCGCAAGAATGCTGGGATTGACGAAGATGATGTAGGCCATGGTGACAAAGGTCGTCAGGCCGGCGAGGATCTCGGTGCGCCACGTGGTGTTGTGGTCGGCAAAATGGAAGTAGCGTTCCAGGGCTTGGCGCAAGGGAGCTCCAGTGGGGCAGAGTGGACTTGTGAGGTGGCTTCGGTTCAGCATAGCCTGCGAAGCAAGCAGGACGGGAGGAGTGGCGTATGGGCATGACGGTTGAAGAGCTGAAGCGGACACTGAAGCTGGAGCCACATCCGCGCGAAGGCGGATGGTTTTGCGAGACCTACAAGAGCGAGGCGGTGCTTTCGGCGTCAACCTACGCGAGCTCAGCGGACCCGGTGCGCTACAACGGGCCGCGGCGCCTGAGCACGGCCATCTACTACCTGCTGGAACCCGGCAACTTCAGCGAAATGCACCGTCTGCAATCCGACGAAATTTTTCACTTCTACTGTGGCGCTGCGGTGGAGATGCTGCAGCTTTGGCCGGGGGGACGCGTCGAGCGGCTGGTGATCGGCAATGACTTCATGTCCGGGCAACGGCCGCAGGTTGTGGTGCCCAAGGGTGTCTGGCAAGGCTCCCGCCTGCTGCCCGCGGACGCACAACCAGGGTCGTGGTCCCTGCTGGGCTGTACGGTCAGCCCCGGTTTTGAGTACGCCGACTATGAAACGGGAACACGCGCGGAGCTGGCGGCGAGCTACCCGGCAGCGCAGGAGCTGATCTCCGCGCTGACGCGGGGCGGCGCGCATTAGGGAGCCGCCCTTACGGCGTCTTCGGCTGGGCGCGGTCCGGTGCAGACAAAGCCGCGCACACACACTTCTGCACCTCGCTGGATCGATCCTCACGCACAGAGCACGCAAAGGCGGGCCACAGCTGGGCCAGGCCGAGCGCGTACAGGCCGATGTCGCCGGGGTAGAAATGTTGGCGAAAGGCGCTGCTTGAAGCAGTTTGCCCGGTCTTATCTGCGACAAAGCTGTCGGCAAGTTTGGCGGCGGATCCGGCGGAAAAGTCGGGCAGGTGGAACGTCGTGGTGTAGCGGTACGCCTCTGTCCAGGGAGGTGAACTCCCTTCCGGGCCCGGCGAAATGAACGTGCGCCAATCCTTCAGGACGGCCGTGCGAGGGTCGACTTGCGCCACCAGAAACGCGGGGTGATTGCCGAGGTAGGGCGTCACCGAAGGGACAAGTTTGGCGGGGATGGTCGCGCCCCCGGCAGGGCTGGTTCGGTGCAATAGACGAAACTCATCCATGTGCGTGTGGCCGAACAGGGCGAGGCGGATGACATCCGCGTAGTCGAGCAGCGTATCCGGCAACGCCGTGTCGGCCAGAAAGGGCCGCGGGTCCGCCTTGCACATCTCGGCCGGCTGCAGCACGTAGCGGTGAAACGAGCTGTACACGTCTGTGCCGGGTGGGATGTGGCTCATCACCCAAACGTGCTCGTGGCGGGCGCGTGCCGCGGCCAGTTGCGTGCGAAGCCAGTCCAGTTGCGAGCGTTCGGCCGCGCGGTCGGTGTTGCCGCCACACGTGGCAAACTGGCGCGCCTCAAAGACGTCCTCGAGAACGATCAGGCGAGCGTGATCCATGGGTGCCGGCAGGAGGACGCTGTAGTCGCCTTCCGGGGTGACGCTGGCTGGTTGGGCACCGGCGGCCACGGCGAGAGCGGCGCCCGCCCCCTGCAGAAAGACGTCGTTTGAGGTCTCGCGGTAATCGGTACAGCCGGAATCGTTGTTGCCCAGCGAGCCGTACACGGGCGCATGGGGAAATGTTTGCCGCAGCTGCGCCATGACGAACGCGACCGTTTTGGCGGCAAAGGTGGCGAGATCCTGCGGCGTGGCGCCCGGCGCGAGGCGATCGAAGCGGCAAGGGAACTCATGCGCAAGCAGGTCGCCGGAAAGGGTGACGAACAGGGGGCGGGGCTCGGCGTCATGGGCGGCCATGAGGGTGGTCTTCCACAGGGTCCAGTCGCTGTCGAGCGCGCGTGAGTGACAAGCCTCCTGCAGAGCCGCGAGATCGGCCGCCTGCGTCTGTGAGGGGACGGCATTCAGCACGGCGGGCCAGCGCTCAATCGGCTCCGCACGGAGCTGCGGGAGTTTTGCGGGGTCGTGGAATGGATCGAAGTGGAGATCGGAAAGCATGACCACCGGAACCGGCGCCTGCGCCACCGCCAACACCGGGCAAAGAGCCAGGCAGGCGAGGAGCCAACCCGCGAAAAGCCGCAACACACGCATGCGTTTGAGTGTATGGGCCGAGGGCGGCGCTCACTCTAGAATGGAAAGGTTGAGATTCGTTCTTGGATCTTTGAGGGAAGCGACATGAGTACAACCACGATGGATGCATTGGGTCAGCTGCAACTGGCAGCGCGGACCGCTGGTCTTGATCTTCAGCCGCTGGAGGCGGGTACCAGCTTCAGTGGCGAGCCGACGTCACGCTTCAGCATGAGCCTGGACGGGGCCCCGGGCAAAACGCTGCTGCTGGAGCTGGCGCAGGAGTTCGACGCGGCGGACTCGCGCTTTGTGGGCGAACTGGGCACCTTCTTCGCTGAAACAGCGCAACGGCTGCGCAACCCGCGACCGGATTGTGCGCTGACGGTGCTGGGATTGCCGCTCTCGTTCGGCAAGTTTGCCTGGCCGTTCCATGGCTCGACCAGCGGTGCGGATACCTTTATCGTGCATGGCGAAATCCGCCTGGAAACGGGTAGTGAGGCTATTCTGCACGCCAAAGTGTCGGGTTCGCTGACCCAGACCTTTGCCGAGGTGCTAAGCGCGCTGGAGCAGCCGTTCGCGGAAAACTTCATCTACAACGCGGTGCGCAAAACCCTGGACCAGGGACAGCTGGAACTGGTGAAAAGCGGCAACCGGCAGCCTGTGCCGGTAACGACCCGGTACTACTCGGCCAAGCAACAGCGGTTTGTGTTCAACGACACCACCGCGGAAGATCGCGACAAGTTTATGGGCGGGCACGTGTACTGGCTAAGCCACGTGCTGGGGGCAGACGCGCCGGTGTGGGTCGCCGATCCGCGCGATGCACAGTACCTGAACACGAGTGTGGACGAGCTGCGACAGGCGGCCAAGCGCCTGGCCGCTAACGGGCTGATCACGCTGGGCGAGGGCGGCGACTGGGCGACCGCGACGGCGGCGCTGACAGGGCAGAAAGAGGCGTTTGAGGCCGAAGTCGCCGACGCGCTGGCGTTTATCAAGCCGAGCTTCAACGAGGACATGCGCGCTGGCCTGACCAATATGTAAGCACGTTGCCGTCTTTTGTTCAGCAGGGAGCGCCTTTCGGGCGCTCCCTTTTTTGTGTGCTTTGTTTCGCGGTGCCATTTGCGCGTGGTGGCGCGAGATTGGGCGAAGCCTGCAGAAATCTTCGCGTTCGCCGTGTGTTTCTTTCAGCATGAAAAATATCTTGACAGCTCTATATATCGCTGCTTAGAGTTCGGCCCGCTTACGAAATCACTGAACCGGCGCGCCCAGCTTTTATGGGCAAAGCTTGTGCCACACCAAGTTGGGAGGATTCATGACGCGAACTGGGCTAGTTTCAACGTCCAAGCAAGGCCAGAAATGGCGCGGGGCCTTTTTATGTGTCGCGCTGGTACTGGTGATGTTCCCCTGCCTGCCGCTGGCGGTGGCACAGGTGGTGTACGGCACCTTGACGGGAACCATCACCGATCCGACGGGCGCCAACATCCCGAACGCCAAGATCACCGTCACGAACCAAGCCAACGGAGAAACGCGCGAAACGACCACCGCCAGTGGTGGCGAATACACGGTGCCCAGCCTGGAGCCGGGGCCGTACACCGTAAAGGTTGCGCCGCTGGGAAGCTTCGGCGCGTATACGCAGAAGAACGTCGCCGTGACCGTCAACACGATCGTTCGCGTGAATGCGACGTTGCAGCCGGCCAGCGTGAGCGAAGAAGTCACGGTGAACACGTCCGCCCCGAACCTGCAGACGGAAACCGCCGAGGTGAACCACCAGATCTCGACGCAGCAGATCGCCGATCTGCCCATCACCTCCTCCCAGGGCCGCAACTTCCAGGCGCTGTACACGCTGATTCCGGGCGCTTCCGGCGTGCAGGAGCAGAACTCTACCGCGTCCAACCCGTCGCGTGCGCTTTCAGTGAACTTCAACGGCCTGGAAGATATGGGCAACACCACGCGCATTGACGGCGCGGTGAACACCTATGGCTGGCTTCCTTACCTGGTGGCCTACGTTCCGCCGCCAGACGCCATCGACACGGTAAACATCACGACGAATTCGTTCAACGCTGAGCAAGGTGTGGCAGGCGGCGCCTCCATCAACGTCATCCTGAAGAGTGGCACCAAGAATCTGCACGGCAGCGTGTGGGAATACAACCAGCTGGCCAACGTGAACGCGCGCGGTTATGCGCAAACCAGCGCACTGTACCCCCGGGTTCCCAAAAACATCTACAACGAGTTCGGGTTCTCCATCGGCGGCCCGGTCTACATCCCGAAGATCCTTACAGGACGCAACAAGCTCTTCTTCTTCCAGGATTTTGACCGGACGACGCGCCGGCAGCTGACCACCGGCCTGGCCACTGTGCCGGATGTGGCGATGCTGGGCGGTGACTTTTCCGAGGTGCAGTCCTTAACAAGTGCAGGCTCGCAAGCAATTTTGTACGATCCGCAGCCGGGCGGCGTTGGGCCGTACCTGCCTGTCGGCCAGCGCCCCACTTTTCTTTCCGAGTACGGCAAAAATGCAATCCCGGCGTCGCGGCAGTTTCCAGGCTCTGCCAAGATGGCTGCCCTGCTGGCGCCGATCTCGCAAACGGTGGGAACCCCGACCGCGAGCCAGCTCAACAATCAGCTGAACCAGGACTACGCCGGCTCCAGCGGCTTTGCGTACAACCGCGACTCGGCCGACACCAAGATCACCTATAACCCCACCGACCGGACGAGCTATTTCGGCCATTACAGCGTGGAGCCGTTCACGGTCGTCGATCCTCAGCCGCTTGGTGCGGCGGGCGGTGCACCGTTCGATGGTGGACAGGCGGGTGCGGCTTCCGGGCGCCTGCAGAATGTCGGCATCGACTTTAGCCACGTAATCACCTCGCGACTGGTCGTCGATGCCGATGGCGGCTATACGCGGCAGGTTACCGGGGCGCAGTCGCAGCTCGACATCGCCGACGGCGACTTCGGCCTGAACACGCTGGGTATTCCCGGCACCAACGGCGTTGGCCCGAACTACGTCGGCCAGCCGATCTTCGCGTTCTACGGTGAATCGAGCAGTGGCGCGACGGGCTTTTCCACGCTGGGCAACGCGCAAACGGCCAATCCGTTCCTGTTCCGCGACAACCAGTTCACCGGCGACGTCAACGTCAGCTGGACCGTGGGCAAGCACGCCACCAAGTACGGCTTTACCTACTACCACTTCGATCTGAACCACTTCCAGCCGACCTCCGGCGGTGCCATCGTCAACCCCCGTGGCGGTTTCTACTTCCAGGGCGGCATGACAACCGGGCCGCTTGACCAATCAAGTTCAGGCTCGGGAAACAACCTGAACAGCTACCTCGGCTTTGCAGACTTTCTGCTCGGGCTGCCAAACCAGAACGGCGCCGCCTCTGTGCAGAAGGCCGTGCAGCTGTATAACCCGAACTCGATGCGCTGGACAGAGATCGGTGGCTACGCTCAGGACCAGTGGACCATCAGCTCGAAGCTGACCCTGAACTACGGCCTCCGCTACGAGTTCTACCCCGCGCCTTACCGCGATCACTCCGGCGTGTACCGGCTGGATCCAACGCTGCCGCAGACCGCCAACGTAGAGATCGGCGGCATCAATGGCAACCCCGAGAATGCCGGCTTCAACATGGGCTGGGGGCAGATTCTGCCGCGTGTGGGCGTCGCGTACCGCGTGACGGACAAGTTGGTGATTCGCTCCGGCGGCGGCTTCACGACCGATCCGGACAGCCTCCGCTTCCTGCGTGACTCCTATCCGATCGACCAGGCGCCGTCGTACTCCGGCGCGGGCACCGACAGCATCGCGGTCGACCAGAACAACAACCCCCTGCCGCTTTCGGTGGGCATCCCGACGCCGGTTCTACCGAACCTGTCCACCGGCTTTGTGTCGCTGCCGGTCAGCGGGTCGACCAACACGGCGCCGGCCAACTACCGTCGTGGCTACATCGAAAGCTGGAACCTGTTTGTGGAGCAGGATCTCGGCAGCAACTTCGTGGTCAACATCGGCTACGTGGGCACGCACCAGGTGCGCCAGCTGGCGGGCTACACCCTGAATGCCGCGCCGGTGCCCAGCGGATCAACGCTGTGCATGGCCAACGGGCAGTTCAACCCCTCGTCCGGCCTGAAGGGTGGCTGTAACTTCCAGGCAAACACCATCATCAACCAGCAGCACTGCGCCAACGCGACCACTGCGGCGGGCACCATCTGCTACAACACCGGCGGCATCACGATGAACGCGCCGACGTTCAGCGCGAACTACAACGGCCTGCAAACGCAGCTGACACGCCGCGCGGGTCGCCTGGCGCAGTTCGGCCTGGTCTACACCTGGTCGCATGCCTTCAACTACGAGGACAACGGCGCCGGTTCCGGCTCGGGCGGCCTGGCTTTCTCCTACCCGGCGTACTGGAAGCTGAACCGCGCAACCGCCAGCTATGACCGTCCCAACAACCTGCAGTTCTGGACCATCTATCACCTGCCGTTTGGCCGGGGACAGACGCTCCTGAAGGAAGGTATCGCCGGCGCCCTGCTGGGCGGCTTCCAGCTGAATGGGCAGATCAGCCATGTCAGCGGCGCGCCGTTTTCGGTCAGCGCCAACAGCAATACGATCAACACCCCGGGCGCGTCCTTGTACGCCGATCTGGTGAAGCCGTATCACCAGCTTGGCGGGCATAGCCGCACGCCGGGCAACACGGCCATCACTGGTGGCAATGCCTGGTTCGATCCTTCGTCGTTTGCCAACCCTGTGGAGCCGACCTACTCGGCCACGCAGACTTCCGCGTCGATCCTTGCGCCGCACTTTGGCAGCACACACCGCAACCAGTTCCGCGGACCAGGCCAGACGCTCATCAACGCCAGCCTGTTCCGTGAGTTCCATGTGTACAAGGAGAGCGCGTTCCAGTTGCGCGCCGAGGCCTTTAACCTGCTCAACCACGCGCTGCTGAACACCCCGAACGCCACCGTAGGTCAGTCGACGTTTGGGTACATCACCAGCTTCGGCCAGCCCTACTCGCCCACTGCCGGCGCACGGACGCTGCAGTTCAGTGGCCGGTTCAACTTCTAAACCCTTACCAGTTCTCCTCGGGGTGGCTCTTCGGAGCCGCCCTTTCTTTTAGCGTTGCGGGGCGTCGTCATCGTTCAGCCGCTGTGCCCAATAGGCGATCGCCTCTTTGGCCGATGCCGCAAACGTAAGGTGGCCCACCTTGCGCGCGGGGCGCGGCTCCTTGCCGTAGTCATGGCGATGGAGTTCCGGAAAGCGAGCCGTCTCCTCGATCGCGGGCATGTTGCCGATGCAGTTCAGCATCACGGTTGGCTGGCTGGTCGTGGCGCCCAGGGGCAGGTTCAGCAGCGCGCGCAGGTGGTTTTCAAACTGCGATGTTTGCGCGCCTTCAATGGTCCAATGGCCGGAGTTGT
The DNA here is from genome assembly GCA_965198515.1 of Granulicella sp. Lineage (GTDB taxonomy): Bacteria > Acidobacteriota > Terriglobia > Terriglobales > Acidobacteriaceae > Granulicella. The sequence goes on from CBDAPO010000006.1 coordinate 881,508, forward strand.
GTACCCGCGGCGCCATCTCGTTCGCAATCAGTTGGCCGTTGAGGCTGAAGAACTCCACCGCGAGCACGCCGATGTAGTCGAGCCCTGTAAGCAGCTTGCGGAGATAGTCTTCGGCGATAGGCTGCAGTTGCGCGCAGTCGCACGGAGCGATGGAGGTGCGCAGAATGCCGGCGCGATGGTGATTTTCCGTGAGCGGGTAGAAGACGATCTCGCCGGAAGCGTTGCGGGCGGCGATGAGCGAAACCTCGGCGGTAAAGCGGACCATGCCTTCGAGGATGCAGGGCGTTTCGCCGACCTCGATCCACGCCGCGGCCGCCTCATCGAGGTGCGCAAGGCGAACCTGGCCTTTGCCGTCATAGCCCATGCGCCGGGTCTTCAGGATGGCAGGGAGGCCTAGCTGCCCGATAGCTCGCTGGAGGTCTTCGAGGGTGTCTACGGGCGCGAACGGGGCGGTCTGGATGCCACACTCATGAAAGAAACGCTTTTCGAGCAGACGGTCCTGCGCGATGCCGATAGCGCGGGCGTTCGGGAAAAGGGTGAGGCCCTGGAGGACGTGCGCGTCGATGTTCTCGGACTCAACCGTGACGAGATCGACACTTTGGCCGAAGGCCTGCACCGCTTCCGCGTCGGTCAGGTCGACCTCGCGGACAGGCGCGATGACTTCGGCGGGGTCCCCCGGGGCGCCGGCACAGACGATCTGGAGCGCGGGCGCGCTAGGGAGCTTGCTGGCGAGGACCGGGGCGGCTTCCGCGAGCATCAGGGCCAACTGGCCGGCGCCGAGAATGCCGAGGCGGATGGGTCGGGGGCGGTTGAAGGGTATTTCAGCGGGGTTCATGGGGGTCTGAGAAGCTAAATCCCTTCGGGGCAATGACACAAGCATTGCAGAGACAAAGACCAACGCAAAGGGCGCGAAGAACGCAAAGGTGCGCAACGAGAGCTGGGGCCCTGGCTATTTCTCGTAGGTCAGGCGGGGGTCTGGGTGTTGGAGGACGACTGCGGTCTGGGCTTGTCGGTAGGCGTCGAGGCGTTGCGCCAGAGCCTCGTCGGTCAGGGCGAGGATGGCGGCAGCGAAGAGACCGGCGTTTTTAGCGCCCGATGGCCCGATGGCGAACGTGGCAGCAGGGACGCCGCCGGGCATCTGGACGATGCTGAGGAGGGAGTCCAGGCCGTGGAGGGCCTTGCTTTCGACGGGAACGCCGAGCACGGGAAGCGGCGTAAGGGCTGCGACCATGCCGGGGAGATGCGCGGCGCCACCGGCACCGGCGATGATGAGCTTCAGGCCGCGGTCGCGAGCGGATTTGGCGTAGCTGAAGAGCTTTTCCGGGGTGCGGTGGGCGCTGACCACCTCGGCCTCATAAGGGATTCCGAGCGCGTCGAGCGCTTGCGCGGCGTGCTCCATCGTTGGCCAGTCGGAGCGGGAGCCCATGATGATGCCGATCGGTGGCGCGTTCATGGACGTGAACCTGCGGCGGGGTGGTCAGCGTTCATCGTGCAGTTCCGTTCCGGGCTTCGCGTCATTGAACTTTGGTGTCCTGTCGCTGCGGGCTATGGACGGGGCCAGGTGCGCAGGACTTCGACAAACGCCTCTTGCTCCAACGCCTGGACGCGGTCCTTCAAGCTTTCTACTGTATCGTCTTCCAGCACCGGGCAGCGAAGCTGCAGCACGATCGGGCCGGCATCCACGTCTTCGGTGACCTGGTGAATGGTGCAGCCGGTCTCGGTGGCACCGGAGTGCAGCACGGCTTCGTGAACGCTGCGGTTTATCAGGCCACCAAAGGCGGGCAGCAACGACGGGTGCACGTTAAGCAGGCGGCCGCGCCACTGTTCGATGAAGTTGCCGCTGACGATGCGCATATAGCCGATCATCAGGATCAAATCGGCACCGGCCTCCTCAAAGGCGCGGGTAATCTCTTCGTCGTAGATGGGTCGATCCAGGCCCTGCGGATCGAGGTAGAGCGTATCGACGTCAGCGTTTTCGGCGCGATCAAGAATGCCCGCGTTGGGCTTGTCGGACACAACGAGGGTCACGGCGACATCAGGGAGGTCATTGGCCGCAAGGGCGTCAAGAATGCCCTGCAGCGCGGTGCCGCGGGTAGAGCCGAGAACGCCGACGCGGAGTGGTTCGCGAGTGTGGGGGAAGGTAAGGAGTTTGGCCATGCGTTAATGCGGCGTCCGAGCTAGCCGTTGGGCGCGGCGGATATGAATGACGGTGACAACGTCATTTTGAATGCTGAAGAGAATTCTGTACACGTGAGGCTTTCTCCCGTAGAGCAGGTGCCGAACTTCGATGTTCGCGAACTCGCCCTCGGGGGCTAAGGCACAACGGCGCGGGTTCTCTTCAAGAGAAGGGATTGCGCGCTGCAGGGTGAGCCACCATCGACTCCGGCCTCTCCGGCGCCTTGTTTCAGGACCCACACCAGAAGTTTCTCGAGATCGCGCTTTGCCCGGGCCGAAATCCTAACGTGATAGGCCATGCTTGTACGCGAGCTCGTCGAACACCTCGGAGGCGGGTTGCGTACGTCCGGCCTTCATATCCTCGATCCCCTCGCGAATGCCCTGGAGCGCTTCCTCGAAGTCCAGACGGTCCGACGCCAGAGCGTCGGCGAGAACCTCGTCGAGGGCGGTTGCGGGATCCTGGCCACGGCGTTGCGCGTATCCCTTCAACTGCGCCTGGCGTTCATTTGAGAGCTGAACCTGCATGATGTGAGGTTAGGGGGCGGGCGGAGGTGGTGTCAATCATGTATCCGGGCTCGTGGGCTTGAGCAAGCGAGAGCCAGGCAGCTAAGCCCCTCGCAGCTTGCGCATGTGATGGACCCGCCGGGCAAGAGCTTCGGCGGTGCCGATATCGCGACGGTGGAAGAACGGGCCGGGGATGATGGCGGCGGCGCGCTCGCACTCGGCTTCGGCTTCGGCCAGGGTTTCCGCGGTAGCGACAATCGCGACAGTACGCGAGCCCGTGGCGATGAGTTCGCTGGCGCGAACATCCACGGCGGAAAGAAAAATCTCCGTGCCCGGAAGCGGGTTGGCGGGCAGGATCACGGGGTCGCCCTTGCGGGGCTCATCGGGATAGCCCTCGGGTACGACGTACTTGCAGACGCTGGCTTGCGGGCGGAAGTGGACGTGGAGGCTACGGAGCGTGTTGTCGGTGATGGCTGTGCAGACCCTCAGGAAGTCGGTGTCGAGCAGCGTAAGCAGGTTGAGGCACTCGGGGTCACCGAAGCGGGCGTTGTACTCGATCAGGCGAACACCATCGCGCGTCGCCATAAAGCCGCCGTACAGGATGCCGCGGTACGGTTGGCCGTGCTCGGCGTGCAGCGCGGCAATCGTCCTTTCGTTGATGGACTGCGCGGCGAGGATGTCGTTCCTCGTGAGGAACGGCAGCAGGCCGTCCGCGGCGCTGTAGCTGCCCATGCCGCCGGTATTGGGGCCGCGATCGCCTTCAAAGGCCCGCTTGTGGTCCTGCACGGGCGGCATGTGGCGCAGCGTCGTCCCGTCGGTGAAGCTGAGCAGGGAAAACTCTTCACCTTCGAGCTTTTCCTCGATGACAAAGGGGTGACCGGCGGCAAGCAGCTCACGGCAGAACGCCAGGGAGTCCTCGAGCGAGTGAAGATGGTCGCCGAAGACCTTCACGCCTTTGCCGCCGGCGAGGCCATCGTCCTTGATGACGTGCTTGTCGCCCAGATGCTCCAGGGTGATCTGTGCTTCGGCCAGAATCGCTTCCGGGTTCTCGTGCAGTGCAGGGGAGAAGCGCTGGAATTGCGGGTTGCCGGGGATCTTGTGCTTTGCGAGGAGGTCGCGTGCGAAGCCTTTGCTGGACTCAATGCGCGCAAGCGTTTGGGTGGGACCGACGGTGGGGACGCCCGTCGCCCAGAGCGCGTCGGCGACGCCAGCGGCGAGCGGGGCCTCCGGGCCAATGATGGCGAGCGTGGCTGACTGGTCCCTGGCGAAGGCGGCGATGGCTGCGCCGTCGATGAGGGATCCCGTGGCGTAACGCCGCGTCAGCCGCTCGATGCCTGGGTTGTGGGCGTTGGAGTAGCAGAGCAGGTCAGGCGACTGCGGCGAGCGGGCCAGGGCAGTCGCAATGGCGTGCTCGCGCGCGCCGGAGCCGATGATCAGGACGGTGGGTCTCATGTCGTTTTCTCAAGGTATCAGCGGCTCACCTTGCCGTGAGAATATGTCCGCCATGGAGTTCTTTGCAGAGCTGCTGTTCGAGATTCTCGGCGAAGCAATCATTGAGGTGATAGTCGCTGTTCTCGCGCGACCTGCTGAAGCCGAGTCACTCGAACGTCATGATTGAGAGCTTGGGCCGCGTATGGATGTGTGTTGATGGCACGGCTGAAGCCGCGCCCTCCCCCAATTGGTACCTTACGGCGACTACTTTGACTCTTTCGTAAGGGCATCCGCCGCATTGCCGGCGACCACCCAGCTGGCAGACCCGGCGACAACAGCCTCATCTTCAAACCAGAGAAACCCGAAATCGTCGATGCACTCGGGGAAGTCGGGCTTGATGATGATGTAGCCGGGGATCACGGCGCCAGGGATGTAGGCGTTGTCGGCGCGGTTGTTGCTGTAGGTCTTGGTCTTGGACACGGTGCCCACGCCCGCCACATACGACGTGCTGGAGACCGGGTGCGTGCCGAGGATGTAGTTCACGGCGCGCAGCGTGTACTCGGGGCCCACGAGGTCCGGAAATGCTTCGTGGAGGAAGTACATGTGGATGGCCATGTCGACCACCGCGCCGGAGCCGCCCCAGGTGCCCAGGCTTGGCGGCACGCCGAATGGGGTGGCGTTCAGTTCCTTGTCCTCCGTGGCCATGTAGGTCTTCACCGCTGCGTGCAGTTGGTCTTTTGCGGACGCGTCAAGGAAAGGCAGGGCACGGACGGCGGTCCAGCCCCGGGAGCCTATCTGGTCCGGCGCGATGATCTGCGGGAAGAGTTCTTTCAGGCGCGCCTTGTACGGTTCGGCGCCATCCGTGGCGATCGTCAATTCAAGGGCTGCCGTCCAGTCCGGGGCGACGTTGAAGGCGCCGCGACGAGGATTGGCCGGAGGTGCCGCTTGAGGTGCCGGTTGCGCGCTCGGGGTTGCGGAACTTGCAGGAGCGCCTGAGCTGCCGCGTCCGTTACGCCCACCCTGCGGGCCAGCCACCGCGCCCTGCGAGGCCGCCAGCACGCCAACCGCAGGGGCGTTCTCCGGGGCACCGCCGAAGCCGCCTGCCGGGAACGGCGTTGGATGGGTCTTCTGCGTGTTCCAGGCCTTGATCGCGGTATCCAGGCAGTCTTTTGCGAGCACTGGGTCCGTGTTCTTCAGCACATCGGCAGCGGCAGCCAGCGCGGCGATGGCGTTCCACTCAAAGTAGGAATTATCGGTGGTGAAGATCCAACGGTCGTCCGGCTTGCCGGAGTAATCGCCTTTGACTTCGTTAGGCCCGAGCTTGGGGTCGTAGATGCGGTCGTCGGTCTTGGACGCGGCATCGCCCAGGTGCGTGTATTGGCGCAGGTCGGGCTCATGCGTGCCGCGAATGGCATGGCCGATGTTGTGATATTGCGCAAGGATGTAGAGCGCGCCGTGACGAACCTGCTCCACCGTGTCGGGGACGCCGTCTGGGCGGTGCATCTCCACTTGCCGAGCGGTCTCGTCCACGGAGAGCTCGTCGTACTTGAGGTCGAAGGTGCGGTAGGCCAGCGCGAGGCTTTGGATGACGCTCAGCTGGGCGGGCTCTTCGAGATCGAAGTCACCGGCGTCAAACCAGCCGCCGACATTCATGCCGGGGATGTGGTCGCCGCCCTTGTACTTGCCGTCGACAGCCTTGTCCTGGTTCCAGCCGTCGAACTGCTCGCCCACAACAGGCGCCATGCGGCCGTCGTCCAGGTGCGAGGCGCCGTGCCAGACGCGATAGGCTTCGCGCACAGAGACGTGGTCCATCTGCTCGGCGAGATGATGGTCGAGGCTGTCCTGCCAGATGTTCGCGTAGGCATCCTTCGCGATGGGGAACGGTGCCGTGCGCTGATCGGCGTACTGGATGACGTACAGGCCGGGGTCTTTGACCGGGGTGAAGTCGAACTTGGAATACACGTAGCGGAGCCACGGTGTGGACGGCGTAATCGGGCCCTCGAAGACCTGCTTGTAGCTGCCGTCTTCGGTAAGGCGAAGCACTTGGGCAGTCTTGGGACCGTCGTACTTCGGGTCGAGTTCCAGCACCGCTACCTTGGCGAAGTCCGGCGCATAGCCCACCTGGCTGTGCGCGATGTTGGGTGGCCGCGTCCAGTCCGGGATGACGTCGGGGCGGATGTGCCACACGATCGCGCCGGTGGTCTTGCCGGTGGGGATCAGCGAACGGAGCACGAACCAGCCGTTCTGGGCGCGGTCGCGGCCGTCAAAGAGCATCAGGTTGGCGGTGTCGGAGGTGACGTTCACGCGGGCCAGTTTGTCGTCGACGCCCAGCGTGATGTTTTTACCCTCGGCAAAAGGCAGCGGCTGCGTGTAGCCCTTGGCCTTGTCCCAGTCCTCGAGGTAGTAGGCCTTCTTCGGCTCGCCAGGCAGGGGCAGCACCTTGATCATGGGATCGTCGGGTGTGCGGGGGAAGATGCCGGCCTTGGTGCCGTCCACCAGGTACGCCTTGCCCATGTAGATCGAGGGCAGGAACTCGAGGTTGAAGCCTGCGCGACCGGCGAGGTTCTGCGGCAACGGCTTGTCAAGGTTGATGGTGACCTTGACGCCACCGGGCTCGGCCGCCACCTGCAGCGTGTAGCTCAGGTCAAAGGTGGGGAAGGCGAGATCGGCGGAAAGGGTGTTGGTGGCCTTGTCTGCATGGCGGCCTTTCAGGGTCGCCACAAGGTCCCACTGCTCCGGCGTGGGGGTCAGGCGCACGTCGCCGTTGGTGGCGATGCGCTCGCCGTGCAGGATCATCTCCATGGCGGTGTTCTTCTGGTCCACGAACACGGGGTGGTAGGTGCTGTCGTAAAGGAAGACGCTGAAACCCTGGGTGTTGAGGTAGTCCTTGTCGTTCACCTGCATGGTGAAGTCGGCGGCGAACAGGGTCCGAGCGGAGAACACGAACAGCAGCAGAAGAACTTTAATTCGGGTGTGCATGAATAGGGGGCACCGGTCCTGGCCTTCCACCTTACATGACTTCACCTGCGATGGCCGAGCGCTGGTCGCGGGAGGGCAATGCGGAAAGGATGGTTTGAGGAGCCGTAGCACCCTAAAGCGGCCCAGTCGGCCGGCGGTCAGGAGAGGATGGAGTCGACGTTAGCGACGATCTTCACCAGGTGCACCTGGCCTGCCACTGCGCGGCGGTTCGCCGCCACGGCGTAGATGTGTTCCATGCTGAGGATCCTGTAGGCGCCATGTTGCGGGCCATCGGCTTTCTCGCACCCGGGCAGCAGCACCACCTCCCCGACGGTGGGCAAGCTGTGCAGCGAATCAAGCAACGCGATGTTGACTGAGGAGCCATCGCCCCGGACAAACTCGAGGCAGTAGCTGCTGAGGGCGATGCCTTCCCTGAGTTGCTGGCCTTCCTGCCGTGCCTTCCATGCCTGGTAGTAGGTGGCAACGGCGGTAGGCAGGCCGATGGTGAAGCTGATAAGGCTGGTATAGGGTGAAACGTGCGAGGCGGGGACCATGGTTTCTCGATCCTAAGCTGCGCAAGGTCACCACTGCCGGGTTCTGTCGTTCCTGGTCCGAACTTACATCCCTACGGGGTCCGCGTGCGTTCTGCCGACACGGGGCCAGCAGATCCCAACGGAAGCGCGTGGAGGACTGTCTCGGTAAGCGGGCGCAGGTCGGGGACGAAGTCGTTCCCGGTGATGCGCTCGAACAGCTGGATGTAGCGGCTGGCGAGCTCGGCGATCAGCTCCGGCGGTGGTGTGGGCAGCACGGCATCCCCGTACGGATCGCAGCGCTCGCGGAACCAGAGGCGGAAAAACTCTTTGTCGATCATGTCGGGTTCGCGACCTTCGCCCATGCGCTGCTCATAGGTGTCGGCAATCCAGTAGCGGCTGCTGTCGGGCGTGTGAATCTCGTCGATCAGCCGAATGCCGCCGTCGGGGTCGAGCCCGAACTCGTACTTGGTGTCGACAAGGATAAGGCCGCGCTGTTGCGCGAGGTCCTGGCCGAAGCGGAAGAGGGTAAGCGCCGCTTGCGAGCAGAACGCCCATTGCTCCGCGGTCAGCCAGCCTTCGGCGACGATGGCCTCCGGCGTGATGGGGCGGTCGTGGGCGGCTTCTTTGGTGGTGGGCGTGATCAGGTTCGCCGGCAACGGCTCATTCTTGCGCATGCCGCCGGGAAGCGTTGTGTCCGCAAACCGCCGCTCGCCGGCCTGGTACTTGGTCCAGATGGAGGTGTCGGTGGAACCGGTAAGGTAGCCGCGGACGACAAATTCAATCGGCAGCACGCGGCACTTGCGCGCCAGCAGCGCGTTGGCATGCGGGCTCGAAAGGACGTGGTTGGGGACGAGGTGTTTTGTTGCTTCAAACCAGTAAAGCGACGTGCGATTCAGCACCTGACCTTTGAAGGGAATCGCGCCGAGCAGGCGGTCAAAGCCGGACTGGCGGTCGGTGGTGAGGAGAAGCAGTTGGCCGTTGGGATCGCCGGGGGAGAGATCGTAGGTATCGCGGACTTTGCCGGTGTAGCGATTGGCGGTGGGCAGCCCGAGATCGGTCAGGGTGAGGCAGTGCGGGATGGCTTCGAGGAGCGTTTGGGTAGGCAAGGGGCTCATTGGGCGCCTCCGGTGTAAGTGATGCCCGCGGCATTCGGTTCCACGCGGCCGAGCTCCCACGCGCGAAGGTGCGGGTAGGGCTTCAGCAGATCGGCGATCTGGGATCCAAGACCCGGCGGCGCAACCAGCACAAGACCTACGCCCATGTTGAAGGCGCGGAGCATTTCGGCGTCCGGGATGTTGCCGAGGCGCTGCATCATCCCAAACACGGGCGGGGGCGTCCAGGTGCTGCGATCGATCGTGGCGCCGAGGCCTTCGGGGAGGATGCGGGGGACGTTTTCGGTGAGGCCGCCGCCGGTGATGTGGGCCATGCCTTTGATTCCGCCGCCGGGTAGACCAGCATCGAGCAGCGCGCGGATCGGGGCGACGTAGTTGGTATGCGGGGCAAGCAGGACATCGGCTACCGAGGCGCCGCCGAACTCCTCGGGGCGGGAGCCGGTATTCAGCCCGGCGACCTCAAAGAAGAGTTTGCGCGCAAGAGAGTAGCCGTTGGTGTGCAGGCCTGAGGAGTTGACGGCATAAAGCACGTCGCCGGGCTGGATCGTCGCGCCGGTGAGGAGCCTGGGGCGATCCACAACGCCGGTGACAAACCCGACGACATCGAGGTCGCCTTCGGCGTAGACGGCGGGCATCTCCGCGGTTTCGCCGCCAACAAGGGCGATACCGGCTTCAGCGCAGGCGTCGCTCATGCCGCGCACGAGTGACTCAATGATGGCCGGGTCGACCTTGTGGACGCCGAGGTAATCGAGAAAGGTCAACGGGCGCGCACCCATCACGGCGATATCGCCTGCGACGGCGGCTACCAGGTCGCGGCCCAGGTTTCGATAGGCCTCGGGGGTGTTCACCATCGTGGTGACGAGGGTCTTGGTACCGCAGCCGTCGGTGGACTGCACCATGACGGGATCGGCCATGCCCTTGATCGCGTCGCTGAGCGAGAAGAGCGAGCCGAAGGAGCCGAGCTGGGTGAGGACGGCGGGGGAGTGGGTGCGGGCGACGTGCTGCTTCATGCGCCGGACGGCTTCGTTGCCGGCTTCGATGTCCACGCCGGCGGATTTGTAGTCGATGGGGGCGCTCACAATCTCAGGGTATCGCGGGCTGGCGCGGGCAGGTGCATGGGAACCGGAAGCTGCGCTGGCGGAGGGGGATCGCAGCGCCCAAGAACAGTCAGGCGACACGATACAGCGCACCCGGGCATCACGGCGTCCTACCCCCAAGCTGCACCAACGCTGCCCTCGCCGGCTACGAACGCTTGTTCGGCATATGCACGCCCCTTCTGCAACCCCGAGGAACCCCTCCCATGTACTACACAGACAAAAAGCTGCAATACCCCGTCACGGTTGAAAAACCTAACCCTATCTTCGCCCGCATGCTGCAGCAAGCCATCGGTGGTGTTGAAGGCGAGATTCGCGTCTGCATGCAGTACTTCTTCCAGGCATGGGGATCGCGTGGACCGGTGAAGTATCGCGACATGCTGCTGAACACGGCAACGGAAGAGATTTCGCACATCGAGATGCTGGCGACCGCTGTTGCCCTGAACCTTGAGAAAGCTCCCGTGTCGTTGCAGGAAGAGATCTCCGGCGACCCGATCGCAGGTGCCGTACTGAACGGCATGGACATGCGCCACATCCTGTCTACCGGCCTCGCGGCCTATCCGGCCAATGCGAACGGCGTTCCGTTCAACATGTCGCACATCTACGCCAGCGGCAACATCGCAGGCGACATGTACTGCAACGTGGCCGCGGAAGCTACCGGGCGCGTGCTGGCCTGCCGGTTGTATGAGGCAACCGACGATCCCGGCATGAAGCACATGCTGGCCTTCAACATCGCCCGCGACACCATGCACCAGCAGCAGTGGCTTGCGGTGCTTGAGGAGCTTGGGCCGTCGCACCTGCCCGTGCCGAACTCGTTCCCGCAGTCCAAGGAAAACCAGGACTACTCCTACAAGTTCTTCATCACGACGACCGAAGGCATTGGCAACCAGGCTGACCAGCCCTGGACCTCAGGTCCCGCGCCGGATGGCAAGGGCACCTTTGAGCCGTTCCTGGCCAAGCCGCTGGAGGGTGCCGGTGAGCCGGTTCTCGGCTTCGGCCGTCCGGACAGTTACGGACAAAAGGAGCAGGCCATGGGCACCGCCGCAGGCCTGTTGGAAAAGGGCAAGGACCTCGCTTCCCGCGTCATCCACCCGACCAGCTAAACATGGGCCTGCACAGTGCAAACCGCTGTGCAGGCGCTTCCAAGGCCAACATCCAGCAACGGGTCCGTGCGGAAGTGCCAAGGCTTGAGGGGGCTTTGGCAGCCGTATGTACCCCAATTCTTTTGCGGCAGATCCTACCCGACCCACTTGCGGGCGTTGTCGAATAGCCGCTGCCATGGGCTGGCCGGCAGGCGGCGTGTCCATGTGTTCTGCAGAGCAAGATTGATGCGCTCGGGGTGGGGCATCAGGATCAGCGCGCGGCCGTCGGCGGAGGTGACCCCCGCGGTGCCCAGCGGAGAGCCACTTGGGTTCAGGGGGTAGACCTGCGTGGAGCGCCCATCGGTGTCGATGTAGCGCAGGGCAATTAGGTCTTGCGGAGGCGTGAGGCTGGCGTGGCCCTCGCCATGGGCAACCACGATCGGGATGCGCGCGCCGGCCATGTCTTTGAGGAAGAGCGAGTGAGTCGCCGGGATCTCCGTCATGCAAAGGCGCGCTTCAAAACGAGTCGACACGTTGCGCTCAAAGCGCGGCCAGCCGTCGGCGCCGGGGACGATCTCCGCGAGCTGCGCCATCATCTGGCAGCCGTTGCAGATGCCGAGCGAAAAGGTGTCCGGGCGGGCAAAGAAGGTGGCGAACTGCTCGCGAAGCTGGTCGTTGAACAGAATCGTCTTCGCCCAGCCGGAGCCCGCACCCAGCACGTCGCCGTAGCTGAAGCCACCGCAGGCTGCCAGGCCGGTGAAGTCTGTCAGCGTTTGGCGACCGGCCAGCAGGTCGCTCATGTGCACGTCGACGGGGGTGAAGCCGGCGCGGTCAAACGCGTAGGCCATTTCATTCTGGCCGTTCACTCCTTGTTCGCGAAGGATCGCAACGCGGGGACGTGCGGTGTTGAGGAACGGCGCGCAGGGGCGTTCGGTGAGGTCAAAGGGCACCTGCACCGTGAGGCCGGGGCGCTCGGCGTCGTCGAGCAAGGCAAATTCTTCGGCGGCGCTGGCGGGGTTGTCGCGCAGCGAGGCGATATGGAACGACGTCTCCGACCAGAGCTTGTGCAGGGCGGTGCGCGTGTTGCGGTACAGCTCTTTCCCCGGCTGATCGGGCCCCGCCGCCGTGCGGAACACGATCTCATTCCCGGGCACCGGGCTCCCGATCGCCTGGGCGGGAACGCCGGCCTGCGCCAGGAAGCCGAGGACGTGGGCCGAATCGCCACGGCGCACCTGCAATACAGCGCCCAGTTCTTCACTGAAGAGGCACGCGAGCGGGTCGTCGGCAACACAGGGCTGCAGGTCGATGGCAAGTCCAGTGCGTCCGGCGAAGGCCATTTCCAGCAGCGTCACAAACAGGCCGCCATCGGAGCGGTCGTGATACGCGAGGAGTTTGCCGTCGCGGTTGAGTTGCTGGATGGCGTCGAAGAAGGCCTTGAGCACGGCGGGGCTGGGCGTGTCCGGCGTGGCCGAGCCCGGGCTGTCCGAACTGCCGCCGGTCTGGTTATAAACCTGTGCGAGGCAGGACCCGCCGAGCCTGTTGCGCCCTTCGCCGAGGTCAATCAGCAACAGGCATGTCGGTTCGCTTGTCCGCAGCTCAGGGGTCAGCGTGCGGCGCACATCGCGCACAGGCGCGAAGCCGGAGATGATCAGGGAAAGAGGGCTGGTGACGGCCTTCGCTTCGGGCTGGCCGTCCGCGTCGTCGCCGGTCCAGCGCAGCTTCATGCTCAGCGAGTCCTTGCCAACCGGGATCGTGATGCCAAGCGCCGGGCAAAGCTCCATCCCGACCGCGTGAACGGCGTCAAACAGCTTCTGGTCTTCCAGACCCTGGCCCGAGGCGGCCATCCAGTTCGCGGAAAGCTTGATCTCGGCGAGCCGCTCAATGGCAGCACCTGCTAGGTTGGTAAGGCACTCGCCCACAGCCATGCGCGCCGAGGCTTGCGCATTGGTAATCGCGAGCGGCGTGCGCTCGCCGAGGGCCATGGCTTCGCCAGGTGCCTCAAGGCCCTGCTCGGCTAACTCGTTCGAGGCAAAAGAGCGCATCGTAACGGCGCAGTCGGCGACGGGAACCTGCCACGGACCGACCATCTGGTCCTGGACCACAAGGCCACCGACGCTGCGGTCGCCAATGGTGATGAGGAAGTTCTTGCTGGCGATCGTGGGCAGCCGCAGCAAGCGTTCCGCGGCGTCGGCAACGCTTACGTTGTTGAAGTTGAGTGCGGTCGCGGGAAGCGGGGTGTGCGTGAACGTACGCTGGGTCTTCGGCGTTTTGCCGAAGAGCAGACTCATCGGGAGGTCGATGGGAAGGTCTGCGGCGGAGGAGGCAGGTTCAACGCCGCGGCTCTCGCTGGCAGAAGCAGGTCTTTCCGCTCCGCTGGGCTCCGGTCGAGAGGCCAATGCGGAGGCCAGGGCTGCTGTGGGCCTCGTCTCGGTCAGCACGAGGCGCTTCTCGGTGGTCGCTTCGCCGATCACGGCAAACGGACAGCGCTCACGCGCGCAGAGTTGTTCGAAGAGAGCCAGGTCTTCGGGAGCAACGGCCAACACGTAGCGCTCCTGGGCCTCGTTGCACCAGATTTCGAGCGGGCTCAGGCCTTCTTCGGCCTGCGGAATGGCGTTCAGGGCAAACCTGCCGCCCATGCCGCCGTCCTTGACCAGCTCGGGGAAGGCATTCGACAAACCACCGGCGCCGACATCGTGGATAAAGGCGATCGGGTTGCGTTCGCCCAGCTGCCAGCAGCGGTCGATCACCTCCTGGGCGCGGCGTTCCATCTCGGCGTTGTCGCGCTGCACACTGGCAAAGTCGAGGTCCTGCTGGTGCGTCGAGCCCACTGCAGCATGCGGCGTGTCGGGTGTTTCGCCCCCGGTCTGCGATGAGGCCGCACCCCCGCCCAAACCGATCAGCATCGCCGGGCCGCCCAGCGCGATCAGCGCAAAGCCATGGCGGATTTCACCTTTCTCCACGTGCCCGGCGCGGATATTGCCAAGGCCCCCGGCCAACATGATGGGCTTTCCATACCCGAAGCGGGTGCCGTCGGGCCCGGTCTGCTCAAACGTGCGGAAGTAGCCGCAAAGGTTTGGGCGGCCGAACTCGTTATTGAAGGCTGCGGCGCCAAGCGGGCCCTCGATCATGATGTCCAGGGGGCTGGCGATGTGGTCGGGCTTGCCGTACGCGTCTTCCCACGGCTGCGGCGCTTGCGGCAGGCGCAGGTTGGACACAGTGAAGCCTGCTAAACCGGCCTTTGGCTTGGCCCCGCGCCCGGTAGCGCCCTCGTCGCGGATCTCGCCGCCTGCGCCCGTAGCGGCGCCGGGCCATGGGGAAATGGCTGTGGGATGGTTGTGGGTTTCTACCTTGCAAAGGATGTGGATGTCTTCTGGATGCGCTGTGTATTCGCTGTTAGCGGCATTGGGGAAGTAGCGGTTCCCCGGGCCTCCCCGGATCACGGCGGCGTTGTCCCGGTAGGCCGAGAGTACATCGGCGTCCCCCGCCGCCTCGTAGGTGTGGCGGATCATGCCGAACAGGCTGCGCTCGGCCGGAACGCCGTCCACGGTCCAGCGCGCGTTGAAGATCTTGTGGCGGCAATGTTCGCTGTTGGCCTGCGCAAACATGTAGAGCTCAACATCGGTCGGATTACGCCCCAGGGCCGTGAACTCGCGGACGAGATAGTCGATCTCATCGGGCGCAAGGGAAAGACCGAGCGTCACGTTAGCCTGGTTCAGCGCCGCCGCGCCACCTGCGAGCACATCCACATGGGCCAGCGGCCGGGCATGGTGCGGCGCGAACAGGCTCAGGAGTTCATCTGCGCTTGTGAAGACCGTTTCCGTCATGCGGTCGTGCAGCGCGGGGGCGAGCTTCCCCAGGTCAGCCGCGCCGTCCACGCGCACAATGCGCGCCCGCTCGATGCGTTCCATCTGCCCGAAACCGGTGTTGTGCAGGATGTCCGTTGCCTTGCTGGACCATGGCGATTGCGTGCCCTTACGAGGCGTAATCCAAAGCGTAGGGCCCGCCGCAAGCGTGTGCGCCGGCCCCAGCAGCTCGCGCAAACGTCCGAGGTCCGGTTCAGCGCTGCCTTCGCCACGTTGCTGCAGCAGATACACGTAGGCCGCGTCCACGGCGGTTACGGCGGGGTCGAGCTGCTGTAAGGTCGCCAGCAGGCGCGCGGCCTCGAAACGATTCAGGGCTGCAGGGCCGTCCAGTACGCGCAGCGTTGCGGCCTGGCTCGCGGCAGTGGATGATGTTGCGGTAGGTGAGTTGCTGACCATCGGCGCTGCGCTCAGAGACGGCTCCTTCAAGAAAGACCGGGCACACAACCCAAATGCTGCGGCCCTGCCATCAGGGTATCGCGGGTGCCCCTGGAGGGTGTCCCAGCGGCACGGGCACGATTTGCCCCTACCCACGGCAACAAGCGGTACGATGGCGCGTCCAAAACGCCATGGCCTTTCCCAAACTCAGAGTCGCGTCTTCGGCCCCTCGTCTCGCTGCGTTCGTCACCTTCGCAACCAACACCGCGATGTTCGCCAGGACCGGCGCTTGATGCTCCTGCAAGCCCGCCGCCTGCGCCTCCTTTCGCTGTTTCTGTGGGCCGTGGCGCTGGTTGCACTCGCGCTGCTGGCCCGTGGGCAGAATCCTCCGCCCTGGTGGGACCTGCACGTCTGCGGCGACGCTATTCGTTCGCTGCAGCAGGGGCATGACCCTTACCAGGACAGCATTGCGGTACAGCAGGCCTATCGCCTTCGGCTGCTGCAAACGCCGGGCCCGGTGCAGGAAATCCCCTGTGTCAGCCCGCCCTGCTCCTATGTGTACTCGCCGGCGACCCTGCCCGTGCTGCGGATCAGCGCGCACCTGCCACGGCGCGTCCTGCGCGACACGTATCTTGGGCTGGTGCTGTTGGGAGCCGTCGCCGTCCCGCTGGCACTGCTGTTCCTGACGAACCCCGGACCGGAACGCGTGCTGTTCACCCTGCTGGCCCCCGGGGCGTTGTTCTACCCGGGGCTGATCCTGGATTTTGTCGTGCTCAGCGGTAACGTGGCGTATGTGCTGTACGGGCTGATGCTCGGGGCCGCCGTGTGGGGATGGAGGCGGGGCCGCTGGTTGGCTTTCTACCTTGCGGTGGTGCTTGCGTCCTGCTTCAAACTGCCGCTGCTCAGTCTGCTGGCCATCCCGCTGCTCTCTGCCAAGCGAGCCTGGCGCGGCACGTTGGTGGCCGCGTTTGCCGGGCTCGGCCTGTTTGGTCTGCAGTTTGTGGTGTGGCCCGGCTTGTTCCGCAACTACCTTGCAGCGGTTGGAACGCTGTTCCAGGCGGACGCGGACTTCGGCGTCAGTCCCGCTGGCTTGCTCGGCCTGTTGCTGACCTATCTGCACCGGGCGTACACACCCTGGACAGCCATCGCCTACCTGATCTACGCCCCGGTGATGTTCGCGACGCTGCTGCATTTGCGCAGACAATGTCTGGCCGGCACCGTCGCGCTACGGGACTGGCTGCCTGTGATGCTACTCGGCACGTTGCTGCTTAACCCACGCATCAAGGAGCACGACCTCGCGGCCATGACCCTACCTATGGCGCTGATTGTCTGGCGGCTGTTTGCACAACGCGCGCCGTGGTGGCTCCGTGTCGTTGGCCCCTTGCTGTTGCTTGCCGCAGCGCAGGCTGTTACGGACTTCGCCGGCATGAAGAGCGCGTACGGGTTGTTGCTTGTAGGGCTGTTCCTTGCTGCGACGTTCGACCTGACGGCCCGCACCCAGGCGTCTACTTTGGCTGCCAGGTTTCCAGCGTGATGTCGTCGTAGTACACGGTGCCGCGGTAGTAGTTGTTATGCGGATCGCCGAACATAAAAAAATCCGGGATGGTGCTTCCGGTCAGGGTCACGTCCTTGATCGGGAGCGTGGCGACGTAGGTCTGCTGACCGCCCCATTTGAAGTTGCCTGAGGTAGTGAGGACGAAGTTGGTGGCATTGCGCTCAATGCAGGCGTTGTACCAGGTGTTGTTGTTATAGGCGTCGGCGGTGCGGATGTCGCCTACGGGTTGCAGGGCGCCCTGCGACCACGAAAGAAACGGCCTGCCGTTGTCATCATCGTCCGGATCCTGCTTGCTGGTGCCGAACATCATGATGGGGTGCTGCCCGTCGGCGACCCAGTTATTGGCTTCCCACTGGCTGGTCCACGCTTCGGTGTTGTTATCGGAATCGATAGTGACCTTGCGGTGATGGTGGATCCAGATGTTGTTGTGCGGGCGCGGCGTGGAATCGGTGATGGCCAGCCAGTAGAAACCGTTCTCGTCCATGGCCGTGTTGTTCAGCCAGGGCTCAGCCGTTTCGCCGCCCAGGTACCCGTTCAGACCCCCGGCGACGCCATCGCCGAAGTCGGCAAAGCCTACCTTCAGGCATACGCGGTATTGGCTGGGCAACGCAGCGGATGAGCGGATCACCGTGCCGTCGGTATGGTACGGCGAGGTGACCTTGAGCACGTGATTTGCCGGGTTCATCGGGTCCGGTACGACCTGGAAAAGATCGTTGAAGTTTGTCGAGTTCGAGCGGCTGTAAGCAGCGACGCTCAGCCACCCAGCGGTGCTGAAAGGCGCCTCGATACGGTAGGCCATGGGCGGCTTGATGCCTTGCTGCTTGAAAAAAGCGCCGCCGTCAGCCCACTTGTCCGTAGTCTGAAAGCTGTCCAAAGACCAGAGCGGAGCCTGCGGAAAGAATGGCGTCCCCTCTTCGAAGCTCTCGCTGTAAGCCAACTGCCAATTGCCCTGTTGCTTGATGCTGGTGGCATTGCTCTTGGCGGCAGCGGTTTGAGCGTGCAGCGCAGGCAAGGGCAGAAGAAAGGCGACAAGGCAGAACCGGCGGACCAGCGACGCGGACATAGACTTCTCAGGTGAAGCAGAGTTGGGGGGATCGAACGAATTATAGGGTCTCCCCGACCGCTTTGCCCGAAGGTTCGTCGTCGATCGTCCACCTGATCACCGAACGACTCGGACCGAGAGCGTTCGCCGCCCGGTTGTCGGGCGGGTCGCGCGCAACCGTGTTTCAGCCGATGGCCTAAAGGTGTGCTGCCAGGTTCCTGGTGATGTGCGTCGCGACCTCTTCCGTCTGCTTGGCGGCGTCGTTGCGGGCGCGCTGCAGGCTGTTGAGGTACTTGCGGGTGATGTCACCGGTGATGTACTTGCCGTCGAAGACGGACGCCTCGAAGTTGCACACGTCGGGGCGAAGTTCCTTCACGCTGGCCTCCAGATCCGCCAGGTCCTGGAAGATGACGCAATCAGCGCCAATTTCTTCGGCGAGCTCGGGAACGGTGCGTCCGGAAGCGATCAGCTCGCTGCGCGCCGGCATGTCGATGCCGTAAACGTTGGGGTAACGGACTGGCGGCGCCGTGGACGCGACGAAGACCTTCTTGGCGCCCAGCTCGCGGGCCATGCTGATGATCTCGCGGATGGTGTTGCCGCGAACGATAGAGTCGTCGACGAGGAGGACGTTGCGGTCCTTGAACTCCTGCGGGATGGGGCTGAGCTTGCGGCGGATGCTCTGCTTGCGCTGCGCCTGGCCGGGCATGATGAAGGTGCGGCCGATGTAGCGGTTCTTCATGAAGCCCTCGCGGTAGGGCTTGTTCAGGCGCGTGGCAATCTCCAGCGCGGCCGTGCGGCTGGTCTCCGGGATGGGGATGACCACATCGATGGGCACCTTCTTCCACTCGCGCTTGATCTTTTCGGCAAGCTTGATGCCCATATTGGTGCGGGCCTGGTAGACGGAAATGCCATCCATGATGGAATCAGGGCGCGCCAGGTAAACGTATTCGAAAAGGCAAGGCGCAACCGGCTGGGCGAGCTTCGACTTCTTGTGGTGCAGCTTGCCTTTGATGTCGATGAAGATGGCCTCGCCGGCCTGGATGTCGCGGTCAAGGTGGAAGTCATTCACGCCCAGTGCAACGCTTTCGCTGGCGATGATGTAGTCCTTGAGCTTGGTTTTGCCCTTGCCGTCAATGATGCGGCTGCCCATCACGAGCGGACGGATGCCATGGGGGTCGCGGAAGGCCAACATGCCAATCCCGGCGATCATGGCCACAACGGCATAGCCGCCCTTGCAGCGCTCGTGCACCTCTTCGACCGCCGCAAAAATATCGGCGGGCTTAGGGATCACGACACCGCGCCGCGCGAGCGCGTGGGCAAAGACGTTGAGCATGACCTCCGAGTCGGAGGTGGTATTCAGGTGCCGGCGATCGTTCTGGTACACGTTTTCGACGATCTCCTGCACGTTGGTCAGGTTGCCGTTGTGCGCAAACACGATCCCGTACGGCGAATTGACGTAGAAGGGCTGGGCCTCTGCTACCGACGCGCAGCCGGCGGTGGGGTACCGCACATGGCCGATGCCCATGGTGCCCAGCAGGCGCGCCATGTTGGTTCCGTTGAAGACGTTGGTGACGAGCCCGTTTTCCTTGTGGAGGTAAAAACGGTCCTGGTAGCAGGTGGCGATCCCTGCTGCGTCCTGGCCACGATGCTGAAGCATCGACAGGGAGTCATAAATGATCCCACTGACCGGATGGTGTCCGAAGACGCCGACGATCCCGCACATAAACCCTCGTTCTCCGCTGGCTTGACTGCGACATGCTGGTCTGCCCGGAGCCGGCATGTATAGCTTCTCATGTCAGCGGCTGGCGGGCAGGGTTGGCGGGCAAAGCTTTGCGCGCGTGTCACCACCGCGGGGGATTGGATGATCGGAAACGCTGAAGGTTGCGGACGCGCGAAGCGCCCGCAATCAGCGTGCCGGTGCCCCGGGGAAACCGTTGGCGGCGAGGAAGAGCACAAGGGCGATGGTGCGGACGTCGCGGATCTCGTGCGTCCGGATCAGCCGCAGTGCCTCAGCGAGCGGCATTTCGAGTACCTCGATGTCCTCGCCCTCGTGCGCGATGCCGCCACCGGCATGGCGGCGCTGTGCTGCACTGTAGGGTGCGATGAAATAGTGCACCTTTTCGCAGACGGACCCCGGGGTGGAGTAGCCCTCAAACACCTTCTCGAGCGCGCCGAGTTCAAGTCCGAGCTCTTCAACGGCCTCATGGCGCGTCGTAACGGCCGGGTCGGGGTCGTCGAGGATGCCGCCGCAGCACTCAATTAGCAATGACTCCTGAGGTTGACGCAGGTACACCGGCATCCGGAATTGCCGCGTCAGGAGGATGTTGCCCGTTTCCCGGCAGTACGGCAGCAGAGCGATTGCGTCGCCGCGGTCCAGGAACTCGCGCTCCTGGTGGACCCAGCGGCCGCTGAACCCGAGAAGCCGGTAGCCGATCCGGTAAAAAGTGGACCAGGCAGAGCCTTCCTGGTGCTTGTCGAGGATTTCGATCTCTGGGATGGCGCTTGCCGGGGGGACGGGTGGGGTGCCGGCCGGGGTGGAACTCATTTCTTTAGCCTACCGGAGCAGGCCGCCGCTGCCTCAGATTCGGACAGGTCCAACCGAAGTGGCACATACGCATTTGCGCCCGGGAGGGTACAGTAAGGACTGTCCTCAACAGAGACCAAAAGCGGCACGGCATCAGGAGTTTGCATGAAAAAGGCGCTGATCACGGGCGTCACGGGGCAGGATGGCGCTTACCTGGCAGAGTTTCTGCTCGGCAAGGGCTACGAGGTGCATGGGATCAAGCGGCGTTCGTCCCTGTTCAACACCGGACGCATCGATCACATCTACGAAGACCCGCACCAGCCACACCAGCGATTCATCCTGCACTACGGCGACATGACGGACTCGTCGTCGCTGCTGCACATCATGCAGAAGGTGCAGCCGGACGAGGTCTACAACCTGGCGGCCCAGTCGCACGTGGCGGTGTCGTTTGAGGAGCCGGAATACACGGCCAACTCCGACGCGCTCGGTGTGCTGCGCATCCTGGAAGCGATCCGCAGCCTGGGCTTGAAGGACAAGACGCGCTTCTACCAGGCGTCCACCTCGGAGCTCTACGGCCTCGTACAGGAAACGCCGCAGCGCGAAACGACGCCCTTCTACCCTCGTTCGCCCTACGGCGTGGCCAAGCTGTACGGGTACTGGATCACGGTGAACTACCGCGAAGCCTACGGCATGTACGCGTGCAATGGCATCCTGTTCAACCACGAGTCGCCCACCCGCGGTGAAACGTTTGTGACGCGCAAGATCACCCGCGGCCTGGCGCGCATCAAGGTCGGTCTGCAGGACCAGCTCTTTATGGGCAACCTGGACTCCAAGCGCGACTGGGGTCATGCGCGGGACTACGTCGAGATGCAGTGGATGATGCTGCAACAGGAAAAGCCGCAGGACTTCGTCATTGCCACGGGGCAGCAGTATTCGGTGCGGGAGTTTATCCAGCGTTGCGCGGAGCGGCTGGACATGGATCTTACCTGGAGCGGACACGGCGTCGACGAAAAGGCCGTCAACAGCAAGGGCGAGACGGTGGTTGCGGTCGATCCGCGGTACTTCCGGCCAGCCGAAGTGGAAACGCTGCTGGGCGACCCGGGCAAGGCCAAGCGTGAGCTTGGATGGACGCCCCGGACCAGCTTCGACGACCTGGTGAAAGAGATGGTGGAATGCGATCTGAAAGCAGCCGAGCGCGATGCGCTGGTGCTGCGGCACGGCTACACGGCCTACAACGTCCGGGAGAGCTAGGCATGAGCGCAGGGGCAACACAGACGGTTTCGAGCACGCAGCACAGCGGGGCAATGCCGCTGGACGCGCGTGTGTATATCGCCGGGCATCGGGGGCTGGTCGGTTCGGCCCTCATCCGTGCGCTGGAGGCAGCGGGCTACCGGCACGTGCTCAAGCAGACGCACGCGGAGCTCGACCTGACCGATGCCGCTGCGGTGCAAAGGTTTTTTGCCGAAGAAAAGCCCGAATACGTCGTGCTGGCCGCGGCCAAGGTCGGCGGCATCCTGGCCAATAACACGTACCCGGCTGACTTTATCCGCGACAATCTCGAGATCCAGATGAATGTGATCGAGGCAGCGCGACAGGCCGGCGTGCAGCGCCTCCTGTTTCTCGGCTCATCTTGCATTTATCCAAAGATGGCGCCCCAACCCATCCGGGAGGAGGCGCTGCTCACCGGTCCGCTGGAGCCAACGAACCGTCCCTACGCCCTGGCCAAGATCGCGGGCATCGAGATGTGCTGGTCCTACAACCGGCAGTACGGCACACGGTATCTGGCGGCGATGCCAACAAACCTGTACGGGCCGGACGACAACTTCGATCTGAAGAACTCGCACGTGTTGCCGGCCTTGCTGCGCAAAGCGGCAGAAGCCAAGGCCCGGGGTGATCAGGAGTTAGTGGTGTGGGGCTCGGGGACGCCGCGGCGGGAGTTTCTGCACGCCGACGATCTTGCGGCCGGCTGCCTCTTCCTGCTCAACCTTCCGGAAGAGCGCTACGGGCGCTTCCTCAACGAAGACGACGCTCCGCTGGTCAACATCGGCACGGGTGAAGATGTCACCATCCGCGAGCTGGCAGAGATGGTCCAGCGCGTCACGGGCTTCGACGGGAAGCTGGTCTTTGACGCCAGCAAGCCCGACGGAACGCCGCGGAAGCTTATGGACGTAGGCCGCATGCATCAGCTCGGCTGGCGCCACACCATTGAGCTGGAAGACGGCATCCGGTCAGTCTTCGCGGCCGTCAAAAGCCGTTTCCTCAGTTAAGAGCTGAGGAATCGAGTCCGGCAGGAGCCGTTTAGCCGGCAAGTGACGATTTCTCGCCACGCCGCAACCTCTGCGGAGTTGCGACCCGTCCTTTTCGTCTCCGTGGTGCCCCATGCGCCACGCGGCGGCACCGTCAGGGCTACTGGATCTGCGCGCCTTTGCTTCGAGGCGAAGGATCACAGGGATCGTAGTCCAGAAACACCTGGTTCGAGCCGACCCCGATGTGCTCGCGCAGGAAGCCCTGGGGGAAGTAGGTCAGCACACCATCGCTGAATCGAACAACGATGCCGTCGCTGACAATCTGGACTGATTCAATGGGCTTTTCCACGCACGTTCTCCGGGGCAAGCAGTGAGTTTGGTTCTGCAAAGTTTACCTTCAGCTTCGCCAAGGTAAACCGTGATGCTGCGTTTCGTGAGGGGTACGGAAGTTGTAGATGCGCCTTACGGAATCAAAGGCGAAGCGCCCATGGCGCCCGCCGTGGATTCAGTAGCGGGAAACGTGCCTTGCTCCGGGAGTGAGGGGGGCGCCCACGAGCGGACGGTGTCCTCAGGTCGAAACGCCGTCACTGCAGAAATCCCAGCAGCGAAGGAAGCTGGCCTTGCTGGCGCGGAGACGTCCTTCAGCGAAGCGACGGGGCCCTCCACATGGGCTGCGCGATAAATCTCGACGATCGTGGCATCGTTGTCCTGCCAATAATCCACGTGCGCCATCAGGATGTCCCCCCGCTTCACCTGGGCAATCAGCTGCGATTTCGCGGCGGCAAGCTTGCCGGCATCGGCGTCATTGACCAGCACGGCGCTGAAGGCGTGCGGGTAGGCCAGCAGGGCATTTGCCTCTGTGCCCACAGCACCAAGGTCGATGAAGCTCTTGAACGGCGCAGCATACGCGTAAAACAACGGCGTGGTCTCTTCCGGGATAAACAGCGAATCCGGCAGCGCGGCCTGCAGTTGCTTGAAGATGGCGGCGGGCAGAACACCGCCATTGGGGTCTACCGTGCTGTCGACATAAAACAGTGTTGCTCCCCAGCGATCGTGAGCGTACTTCGCCTTGCGCAGCAGTTCGGCCGGGATGGCCTGGACGGGAAGGTATACCTGCTGTGCGGTGCCGTTGCTGTTCAGCGTGAAGTGCTGCGGGCGCAGGCACACACCCACCTTCAACCCCGCTTTCTTCAACGTCCCAAAGTACGCGTCGTCCAGCTTCTGGCCGGCAAACGGCGACCCGGAAACTTTGACGACGCTCTCCATCTCCGGCGAAATCTGCGCAATCGCGTCTGGCTCGCAGACGTAGCTGGTGGCCTGAGGAAACTGCTCGCCCTCGATGTCCCAGGTGACGACACCCTGGGCATGCATCCGTCGCGCATTGGTGGCGGCGGTGCTGGCCTGGTTCAGCACACGGCGTTGGAACGCGGCCAGCCCCGCCGGGGTGTTCACGTCCACCGTGTCGGTGTTGAAGTATCGGCGTGGGTTGGTCGGGAAGCCGCCGGGCCGGCTCGCATCCCCGCCACCCGGCGGCGAGCTGGCAAGATACACCGTCCCGATCGGCCGGCGGTCGGTCCAGTTCAGGGCGCTGGGGTAGGTAGCCGCCCAGGCATGATAAGCATCCGCCGCCAGGCTGGCCGCGGGTGTGCCGCTCGGCGCAAAGCGGAGCGAAACCGTGTAGCGGTCGGTCTGTCCGGGGCGTACGGGGCGGTCATTGTGTGGCAGAAAGGTTGCCAGCCCATCAGGGCTGGTGCCGCTGATCTCCGGCGCATACGGCACACCGCCGCCGCCCTGGGCAGGCCAGAAACCGCTATACAGCGGCTTCGCCGCACTCGTCACAACGGCCGAAACTTCGCCTTCGCCCCAGTCGGCCGTCGTCACGCTGGGCGCGGTCGTGTTGGTGGCCACCTGCGGATAGTTCGGCTGACTGAAGCCCTGCGGCAAGTGAGGAAAGCGCAGCACGGTCGGAAACACAGACGCGCCCTGGAACACAATCCCGGAGTTCCCGTTGTTGCTCACTGTTGTCGTGATGTCGAGACTGGCGCCGTTTTGGGCGAAATGCACGCTGATAACGCCCCACGTGAACGTGTACTTCCACGTCTGGCTACCCGGGTCCCAGGCCTTGCCGCTGTTGACCTCACCCCAGCCATACTGGCCGCCGGAGAGCACCTTGCCGCTCACATCCGTGGCCTTCATGTGCCCGATGTAGAAGTGATCGTCCGGGTGGGCGCCCAGATCGGCCAGCGTGGTGCCGTTGTAGGCCAGCGTCTGGATGCCGCCAGGGCCATACGTCACTTTCAGTGCAGAAGAGCCGTTGTTTTGGCCACCGGCGAACGGCGGAACGCAGAAGGCGCCCACCAGGAGAGCACCAAGGGCGCGACAAACTGCCTTCATTCCGTTCACCTTTCCTTACGCGGAACATGATCCTGCCTGTTGCCGATCTTTGCCATACACGCCCGCGCGGCAAAGTAGAACACGACGAGCCGCTGCTTTACGGGATCAGTCGGACCCGACAGCCTGAAGTGGAGACCAACCGTGCGATGCGCCGCGTAGCGCCAGCATACGGTGCAACGAGCAAGGGAATGCTCCTGCAAAGAGCGAAAGCTAAGATGCCGGTTTTGAGGGTAACTTGCAGGCGGCCTTACAGCAAGGGTGCCTTGCGGCTCTATCCGTTTCAAATCAGGACAAAGAATGATTGCGGGGACCAAAACTAAGGTAACCCAAGAAAAGTTATTTTGTCACCTGACTTCCGCGAACGCGTGCAGGAAAGTAGCAAAACACTGGACTTTTCTCGAGGTTCTCAGACTCTGGAAGCGGGTTGTACGAACACGTGTCGACAGGAGCCGACACGTGGCTCGCCCCATATTTGCGAAGATTAACCTGCGTGACCGGAAAACAATAATGAAACGCCTTTTAGGCATTATCACTGCTGCACTTGTTTGTTCCTTTCCTCTTTGCTCGCAGACCACGCTTCAGCGGCGGCCCGAGCAGCCGCAGGAGTATGTCCTTGGGCCAGGTGATCAGATCGTGCTGCATGTCGCCGACATGGATGACATGCCGCAGGGCCCCATCAAGCTCGATCCGAACGGTTTGATTGACCTGCCTCTGGTGGGTCGCGTGCAGGCCGGCGGGCTTACCGTGGATCAACTTCATGCCGAGCTTGCCACCAAGCTCAGCAAGTACGTCCATGATCCGGACATCACCATCAACCTGTCGGGGATGGAAAGCCGGCCGGTGTCGGTGATCGGTGAAGTCAGCAATCCGGGGATCCATCAGCTCACGGGGCCAACGCGTTTGTTGGACGTTGTGTCCCTGAGTGGCGGCCTGAAGCCGGATGCCGGTCCAAGCCTGTTGATTACGCGTGATGCGCGTTGGGGCAAACTGGATGGCAGCGATGTGAAGCAGGACCCGCTCACCGGGGCCACCACGGAATCCATTCCCGTGGACTCGCTGCTGAAGCTGAAAGATCCCAACAACAACATCATGATGCGCCCAGGTGACGTGGTGTCGGTTCCCAAGGGCGAGTTGATCTACGTTGTCGGCGACGTGAAGAAGGCAGGCGGATTCGTTCTGTCCACGCACCGCACGATGTCGGTCATGGAAGCGGTGTCCCTGGCTGAAGGTTTGGGTCCGGATTCGGCGGCTGGCAATGCGCGAATCCTCCGTCCCAACCCGAACGGCGAAGGCGATCACACGCTGATTCCAGTGGACGTGAACAAGATCTTCCAAGGCAAAGAGCCGGATGTGAAGCTCTACGCCGACGACATCCTGTTTGTGCCACATAGCGGGTTCAAAGTCGGATCCCGCCGGGCCATCGAAGCGGCTATCGGCATTACTACCGGGATGCTCGTTTACCGCTAACGCCGGAACGCCCAACAACTGGAAACGGCCACGCGCAGCCTGTAGGGCGGTGCAGGCATGAGGAGACGAGATGAGAGAGCGATTCCCCCGCCGACTTGAACAGGGTGGAGACACCGGCGTTCTTGCAGCACCCGTGATGTACCCCACCGATATCGGCGCCGAGCCGGAAGCCGAAACCATGGGGCTCCTCCAGGAGTACTTCCAGACCATCCGCCGGTACAAGTGGACGTTGCTGGCGTTCGCCGGCGCAGGCCTCCTGCTGAGCATCCTGTTCGGGCTGACCACGGTCCCCGTGTATGAAGCGCATACCTCGCTGGAGTTCCGGCAGCTGAACACGGACTTCCTGAATATGCATTCGGTCAACCAGATCAACAATGATGCCGGCCCGGAAGCGGACACCAACCTGCAAACCCAGATGCGCCTGCTGGATAGCGACACCTCGCTGCAGGACACCGTCACGCGCATTAACGAGAGTGAGCATCCCGCCTCTGTGGAGCGGATGGACCTGCTGTCCCGTTTGCAGCGCGGCTTGCACCTGGGCCACCCTGCGCCGATTCCGTACGAAGCGGCCCTGCAGGACGCGCAGCGTAACGTCAAGGTCAAGCCGCTGGGCGTGACGCGGCTGGTCGAGATTACCTGCGACGCGTGGTCGCCTGAGTTGGCAGCGCGCTTTTGCAACGAGATGTCGACCACCTACCAGGAGAACGACCTGGCAGCACGCAGCTCTGAAGCCGCCAAGACCAGCACGTGGTTGACCAAGCAGGTCGCCGACGTGAAGCAGCGCGCGGAAGAAACACAGAACAAGCTGAACGATGCAGTGGGCGGCAATGGCCTGGCTCTGAACCCTAATAACAACGTTGGCGAAAGCCGCCTGCGCGCCCTGCAGGACGAACTCGTCAAGGCGCAGGCTGACCGGATCAGCAAGGAAGCCGAGTCGGGCATGGATCGCACCGCGGTCGCGGGCACCACGCCTGAAGTCCTGGACAGCCCGGCACACCGGCAGTATGAGGGCCAGCTCGCGGATCTTCGCGGACAGCTGGCCAAGTTGCAGCCTTCGCTGACGGATGAGAACCCCAAGATCAAGGTGCTCCGTTCGCAGATCAAGGCAGCCGAGGACGGCATGCGGCTGGCGGATACGACCAGCTTGACGCGGCAGAACAACGAATTGTCCTCCGCGCGGCACCGTGAAGCCCTGCTGAACGTGACCTACAGTTCCGAACTGGCCAAGGTGTCCAGCGATCTGCAGCGTGCGGCCAAGGTCAGCCTCCTGCGCAGTGAGCTGGACTCGGAACAGCAGCTCTACCAGACGTTGTTGCAGCGTGCCAAAGAGGCAGGTTTTGCCTCAGCAATGCAAGCTGCGACCATCCGAATCGTCGACCCGGCCAAGCCGCCGGTGATCCCGGTCTCGCCGCAGCGCAAGGTAGCTGCCGGCATCGGGATGTTTGTGGGCGCGCTCTTTGGCACGGCCTTCGCGTTCTATCGCGAGCGGACGCTCAATGTGTTCCGCAAGCCGGGCGATGTGCAGCGGTACCTCCATGTGCACGAGCTGGGCACCATCCCGGCTTTGCGCGAGTTCGCCACACCCGCTAAGTTGGGGCCCATCACGCTGTCGCCGGTGTCGACCCAGCCGCGTGCCCTGCTGCCCGGAACCACCAACACCACGCCGCTGGCGCATTGGAAAGACGAGTTCTCGCTGGCCGCTGAGGCGTATCGCAACACAACGTTGTCGATCCTGATCTCCGAGGCGAAGAAGGGACCCCGCACCTATGTGGTCGCGAGCCCCAGTGCCGGCGAAGGCAAAACGACCGTGACCTCCAACCTTGGCGTCGCGCTGAGCAAATCGAAGATGCGTGTTGTGTTGGTCGATGGCGACCTGCGCAAACCGAATCTGCACAACGCTTTCGCCATGGAAAACGGCGTTGGCCTGCGGAACATCCTGCGCGGTGAGTTCGACATCAAGAATGTTCCGCTGTCTACCTTTACGCGCCCAACCGAGCTTCCCAACGTCAGCGTGATCTCCGCCGGCGAAGGCGAAGAAGAGTTGATGGAGTTGTTGCACTCGCCCGCACTGCCGCAGTTGCTCGATCGCCTATCGGCGAACTTCGACATGGTGCTCATCGATTCGCCGCCGGCGCTGCATATGGCCGACACCCGCATCCTGGCACGTGAAGCCGATGGCGTCATCCTGGTCTTCCGCGCGTCGACCACCACGCTGGACGCGGCCGCCATGGCGCGCGACCTGTTTGACCGCGACGGCATTCCGTTGGTGGGCACCATCCTCAACGACTTCAATCCGCAGCGCGAAGGCTGGACCAGCTACTACAAGGATTACTACCGCTATCAGCGCAAGGAGAAGCCGGGGAAGGCGGTCGCCGCTGCATGACCCCGACCGTCGCTGAGCTTCCCGAGGATCTTGCGCCCGAAGTGTCTCCCATCGCCGATGGGGACACCTCGACGTGGCCTCCGGTAGCCGCACCCGCCCCTGAACTCGCATTGGCTGAAGGCGCTGCCGCCTCAACGGGGAACCAGCCTCTCAGCCAGGAGGTGACCCGCCATCTGGTGGGTGGCACCTCGGCGCTGGGCATCAGCGTCGCCGTGGAACGTGGTGTTGGCCTGTTGGCCAATATCCTCGCAGCCCGGCTCGGGGGCAAAGGCGTCTTTGGCGCGTATTCGTTTGCCATCGGTACGGCCAATCAGATTTCGATGTACGCGGCCGGCGGCATAGGCGCCACGGCAACGCGGTTTTCGGGCAAGTACCCGCGCTCCTCGCCGGGCTATTACACGCTGCGTCGCGCGCTCATCATCGTGTCGCTGCTTTCGGCGGCGCTGGCCGCGGTGGGTCTCTGGCTGGGCGCGGCGCCCATTGCGCACCTGGTCGGCAAAACGTCCATGACCGGCCTGCTGCGCTGGGCGGCAATTTCGTCAGTGGGCATCATCCTGCTCGAATGTGCGCGCGGCTTTTTCGTAGGGCAGCGCCACCTCGGCGCGCTGCTGGTGTTGTCCTTGCTGGTCGGTCTCGGCATGGTGACGTTGTTGCCCACCATGGCGCACCGGCATAACCCGCAGGCGATGCTGGTGGCGCAGGGCCTTGTGGCCGTGGCTGCCGTGGTGTGCTGTGTGCTGCTCGGCCGCAAGCTGGGCTTGCAGCGTCAACCCGCGAATGTGTCAGCGATGCCGCTTGGGCCGATGTTGCGGGAAGTGTGGACGTTTGGCGGCATCCAGCTCGGCAGCCTGATTGCCAGCAACATCTCCGGCTGGTGGCTCAGCGCGGTGGTCGCGCGCAATGACACAACGCTGGTCCAGATCAGCTTTCTCACCATCGCCAACCAGCTGCGCAACATGGTCGCCCTGGCGCCCGGTCTGCTTACCGAAGGCAGCTACGCCGTCATGGCAGACCCGCGGCATGAGCAGAGCCAGACACCGCAACGCGTGATGGCGCTGTGCAGCTACGCGTCACTCGCGATGTCGCTCGTGCTTGCGCTGGCCGGTATGACGATCGTTCCCTGGCTGCTGGCGGCGCTGTACGGCAAGGGCTACGCCGGTGCCGGCACCACCATCGCGCTCGCGCTCGCAACGGCCGTCGCCCACATGGGCAACGCTCCCGCGGCGGCCCGCCTCACCATTGTGTCTCTCCGTGCGACTGCGGTCATCAACACCATTTGGGCCGTCTTCGTCGCGGCGGCGGCGACGGTGCTGCTGCTGCGTGGTGGCAGCGCCTGGCAGGCCATGGGCGTGTACTACCTCGGCCACGTGCTTTCCGCGACGCTGGTTTTGTTGGTGTTGAAGCGCAAGGACAACCTGCCCAAGGGCATGATCTCCCTGTTTGCCATGGCGATGGTGGCCCTGGCACTTGGCTCCGGCCTGGCCATGCTGCGGGCGGCTGCGCCAGGGCGTTTGGGTTCCACCACCGCAGGCCTGCTGGGCATCCTGGTGGCCGCGTCCCTCGCCCTGTGGTGGATGGGCAAACGTCACGACTGGCTGCCTTCCCGCGAGGCAATCCGCGGCTTGCTGGCCAAAGTGCAAAGCTTTGCGGGAGCGAGGTTGCGCCGTGTTTGAGTGTTTGCTGATCGCCGCCGGCTTGATCGCGCTTGCGGGCGCGGTGATCGCCTATGACGGCAGCCGCGATGTGTTTCATCCCCTGATGTTTATCGGCCCCATGCTGGCGTTTTTGTATGCGTGGATGCCGTTTCAGCTGCTGCGGCACAACGCCTTGTCGCAGTTCTTTGACAATGGCCAGCTGGTCCATGTGCAAACGCTGAATGTGCTGTGTGTGCTGGCGTTTGTGTTGGGCTGCCTGGGTGCCGGTGTGCGCATTCGCAAGACGCGCTTTGCGCAGCGCAAGCTGTCCCCGCTGGCCGCGCGACGGTTGCTGATGTACGCCGCTCTGCTTGGGTCCGTGGGTCTGTTGTGCTGGGGTATCACCATCCACAATGTCGGTGGATTCCGGCAGGCATTTGGCGTGTCGTATGGCGGCGGATATGACGCCAACGGCTATGTTCGTGACGGCACAGAGCTGCTGTTAGTCGGCGTGATGATGATCATCACGGCCATGATCTCCGGTGCATCCCGCCCGCTGGGCGTGGTGCTGCTGTTGACCTTTGGCCTGCCGTGGACGGCCAGCGCGGTGCTGATGGGCCGCCGCGGACCGACCTTTGGCCTTGCCGTTGTGCTGCTGATGAGCTGGTACTTCAACAAGGGCAAGCGTCCGCCGGTGTTTACCTTCGGCCTGGGCGGCCTGGCGCTGGGCTGGCTGGTGCTTTTCCTGGTCACCAACCGGCAAAACCTTTACCTCGGTTCGGACTTCCACATGAAGACCGACGTGAGCACCATGGTGGACAAGCCCGACACGGGCAACGAGTTTATTTACGGCTCCGGGACGGTGCTCGCCACCGAGCAGCTTGACCACTACTTCTGGATGCGGCGTTACCTCGCCCAGATCATGGTGCGCCCCATCCCCAGCGCCATCTGGCCGACCAAGTATGAAGACTTCGGCGTGCCCGAACTGCTCTACAACGGCGGTACTGACGCTGGCATCGCCGACGCGCTGGGATGGCGCGGTGCTCCCGGCTCGGCGCCCGGCATCGCTGGGGACCTTTTCGTTGAAATGTGGTGGTTTGCGATCCCATTCATGGCGCTGTTGGGTTGGGGCTATGGCAAGGTGTGGCGCAAAGCGGTGACGCGTGGTGGGGTGTGGACCCTGCAGTACGTTGTGCTTTCCGCTCTGTCGATTTACCTGGTCATGCAAACCATGGAAGCCGTCATCTTCCGCACGCTGGAGCTGAGCATCCCGTGCTGGATCGTGTACCAGCAGATCGAAAAGCGCGTGCGCAGCCGCTCACGTCGCCGCCTGTTCATGCCGCGTACCGAGGCCTATGCGCGCCGCCGCCAGATTCGGGCACGGAGACCGAGCCTGGCCAAGGTGCTGCAGGAGGTGCCGCATGCCTAGCAACACACCGCAGCGGTGCCGTGTCGCCGTGATCTGGATCGACTGGTACCCGTACCACGTCGCGCGGTTCCGTGGCATGCTCTCCGCGCCCGCCTTGCGTGACGGTGTGGTCGGCATTGAGCTCGTCGGTGGCGTCGGCGTGCACAAGGGCCTTAAGTTCCGCGAAGAGCTTCCCGCGGATCTGCGCGTCGATACCCTGATGCCCGACGCAAGCTGGCTCCAGGCCAACAAGCTCCAGTTGGCCCGGCAGTTGTGGCGTCGCCTCACAGAACTCAACCCTGACGTTGTCCTGGTGCCGGGGTATTACACGCTGCCGGGCATTGCCGCCGCGCTGTGGGCGCGGATGCACGGCCGTCGTAGCGTGCTGATGACTGAAAGCACGGCCGGCGATCACGCCCGCACCTGGTGGAAAGAGCTGCCCAAGCGCCTCGCCCTGCGTGCGCTGTTTGGCTGGGCGGTGACGGGCGGCAAGGCGCATGTGGCCTACCTGCGCCAACTCGGGTTTCCCGCGGATCGCATCGTCGGCAGCTATGACGTGGTGGACAACGCCATGTTCGCCGCCGGGGCACAGACTTTTCGCGCCGACCGGACATCTGCCCCGGTGCCTGCACCGTTCTTTCTGTACGTGGGCCGGCTTGCAGAAGAAAAAAATGTCGCGGGCCTGCTCAGCAGCTGGACGACCTATCGCGCAAAGGGCGGCAGGTGGCCACTGGTGCTGTGTGGCGACGGTCCCGAACGCGCAGCCCTTCAAAACATCGCCGCCGCGACGCCCTTTGCCGCAGACGTGCATTTCCCCGGTCTGAAGAACTCCCGCGAGCTGTTGCCCTTCTACGCGCACGCTGGCTGCTTTGTTCTGCCGAGCACACGCGAGCCCTGGGGCCTGGTCGTGAATGAGGCCATGGCGGCCGGCTTGCCGGTACTGGTCTCCAACCGTTGCGGCTGCAGTGTCGACCTGGTGCACGAGGGCGAAAACGGGTTCAGCTTCGATCCGGACAACACCGCCGCTTTGACCACCCTGCTGCAAGGGATGGCACAGCGCCCCGCAGCCGAGCGTGCCGCCATGGGCGCGCGGTCGGCCGAGATTATCCGCGGGTACGCCCCGGAAGGCTTCGGCGCAGCCATCGCCAGCATCCTCCCCGCCCCCAAGCGCACTTCCCCTGCCGCCCTCGCGGCAGCCGAGGGAGTCCAGTGATGGCCACCCTTTCCATGGCAGATGTGGCCGCTGTGACTTCACCATCCGCGGCGCGTGCACCTCACTGGATGTACGTGGTGTCGCACACGGACCCGCGCTACGGCGGCCTCAGCGCCGCTGTTCCGTCGTTGGCGGCCACGCTCGCCTCGCAGCAAGGGCTCCATCTGTCCATGGCTGCCTTCTGCCTGCCGAATGAGGCGTTCCGTCCCGCGGAGATGTCTGACGACCACATCAGTTTCTGGCCCACTTCGCGGGTCGCCTGGCTGCGCGACCACGCGTTGCAGAACCATTTCGCCGCTGTTGTCCGCGAGGCCGATGGCCTTCACATCCACGGCCTTTGGGAGCAGAGCACTGCAACCGCCTGCCGCATGGCGCGCCGCCTCGGGAAGCCCTACGTGCTTTCCGCGCACGGCATGCTGGAGCCTTGGGCCCTGGCCACCAAGCGCCTCAAAAAGCAGATCTACGCCGCCATGTTGGAGCGCGCCAACGTCGCCAACGCGACCTGCCTTCACGCGCTGACCACGGCCGAAGCCGACCAGTACCGGCACTTCGGCGCCAAGGGACCCATCGCGATTGTCCCCAATGCGGTCGCTCTGCCAGACAACGCCAGCCCGGAGCTCTTTCTCACGCAGTTCCCCGAACTCCGCGGAAAGCGTGTTCTTCTATTCCTTTCCCGGCTGCACCCCAAGAAGGGCCTCGATCTGCTGCTTGCCGCATGGGAGCAGACCAGCAAGCAGCACCCCGAAACGCACCTGGTCATCGCCGGTCCGGACAGCGATGGCATGCAGGCCAAGCTCCAAGCGCAGGCCACGGCCGCGGGCATCACGAACAGCATTACGTTTACCGGCATGCTGGCCGGCGCCATGAAGTGGAGCGCGCTCGCCGCCGCCGAGGCTTACGTGCTGCCCTCGTACTCGGAAGGGCTGAGCATGGCGCTGCTCGAGGCCATGGGCATGGGCCTGCCCGTCATCGCCACGCATGCCTGCAACATGCCGCAGATCACCGCGGCCGATGCCGGGTGGGAGGTCGACGCCAATGCTGCGGCACTTGCGTCGGCAGTAGGCGATTTATGGAATCGCTCGGCCGGAGAGAATCAAAGCAAAGGACGCAACGGAGCGCAACTGATCGCCGCTCGTTATAGCCCCGCACAGGTAGCCAGGCAAATGGCCGAGGTGTATGCGTTCGTGCTTGGCGGTCCGGCGCCGGAAAGCGTTGTCACGCAGGAAGGAGGTTCCCGATGAGTCTGGTCGAGCTCAAGAACTATGACAACTCGTGGTACCACCCGGGCGGCTCATTCCTGAAGCGCGCACTGTGGATGCTGATCGCGCAACCTCTGTTTTCGTCGGCGTGGCTTTCCTCGTCGATGCGTGTGCATCTGCTGCGATTCTTTGGCGCCCGCGTGGGCCAGGGCGTGGTCATCAAGCCGGATGTGCTGGTGAAGTATCCCTGGCACCTCGAGCTCGGTGACCACTGCTGGATCGGCGAGCGTGTGTGGATCGACAACCTGGTCACCGTGCGCATCGGCGCGAATTGCTGTGTCTCGCAGGGTGCGTATCTGTGCACCGGCAACCATGACTGGAGCGAGCCTGGCTTCGGGCTGATGACGGCGCCCATTCAGCTGTGCGAAGGCTCCTGGGCCGGTGCGAAATCCGTGCTTGCCCCCGGCAGTGTATTGGGTTCCTATGCCGTCGCGGCTGCCGGTTCCGTGATCACGGGCAGTGTCCCGGATTTCCAAATCTACGCGGGCAATCCGGCCCGCTTCGTCAAGACGCGCAAGATCCGCACGGCAACCGCCTCGGCAGCGCACGTGGAGGTGCACTAGTGCGCATGTTGTTCATCAACCAGTTTTTCTGGCCCGATTCTTCGGCCACCAGCCAGCAGCTCACCGATCTTGTAATCGCATTGGCAGCGCGCGGGGAACAGATTGAAGTGTTGTGTGGCGACAGCGGCGGGTATGCCGCGGCTGCGGGTTCCGTGGCGCCCAAGGCCGTCGTCCATCGCGTCAAGGCGGCGCCATTTACGCGCGGCAAGCTGGGTCGTGTGTTCTCGTACCTGTCGTTCTATGCCTCGGCCTTTGCGCGTGGTCTCACACTGCGCCGGCCGGACGTGGTCGTCTCCATGACCACACCGCCGCTGATCTCGCTGCTGGGCACATGCATCCAAATGCTGCGGGGCTCACGGCATTACATCTGGGAGCAGGATGTCTACCCCGACATCGCCGTGGATCTTGCGCACATTCGCAAGGGTGGTCTGCTGCACAGAATCACGGGCGCACTTGCCGATTTTTCGCGTCGTCGTGCTGACGGCATCATCGTATTGGGTGAGTGCATGCGCGACCGCCTCGTCAGCCGTGGCGTTCCTGCCGGCAAGATCTTTGTGGCAGAACACTGGGCGAACAGTGAAAGCATCACGCCCATGCCACGACCGGGCAACCAGCAGGAGCTTGTGCTGTTGTACTCCGGCAATCTCGGCCTTGCCCATGATCTGGAAACGTTGTTGGGCACCATGCTCGCGCTCAAGGACGATGCGCGCTTCCGGTTCCTGTTTGTCGGCACTGGCGGTCGTCGCAAGGCGCTCACCGACTTCATCGAGGGCCACAAGATTCACACAGTAGAGATGCGGCCGTTTGTGCCGCGCGACAAACTGAGTGAGGGGCTGGCCGCCGGCGACATCGGCCTTGTCACGCAGCAGGACAGTGCGTGCGGTTCCGTGGTGCCGAGCAAGGTGTACGGCATCCTTGCCGCCGGAAGACCGCTACTGTTCATAGGCCCTGCCTCCGCCACGCCGGCGCGCATCATTCGCCGTCATGGCTGCGGATGGCACTTCGAAGTCGGAGATGTTCAGGGCGTTACCCGGATGTTGCAGCAACTGGTGGAGAACCGCTCGCTCGTCCAGCAAGCCGGTCAGCACGCTCGCCAGGCACTACTTGATTTTTACGATCTGCCACAAAGTGTCGACCGCATCGGCGACATCCTTGGAGCCGCTCCTTCAACCGGGCAACAGACCCGGAAGGGAACGGAACTGCATACCCTGGAGCATGTACGTCCGCTTCCGAACTGACTTTTTGTGCGAAAGCCAAAGAGAGGCCGTCATGTACGTTCTTCTAGCTTTGGGTACCATCTCGTTCCTGGTTTGCTTTGCTCTGACTCCGGTTTGCCGAGACCTGTTTTTGAAGTGGGGTCTGGTCGACGTGCCAGACGGTGGGCGCAAAGCGCATAAGCGCGCCGTTCCGCGCATGGGCGGTTTGCCCATTGTGCTGTCCTGCATCGTCGCGTTTGCGTTTCTGTACTTCTTCCACACGCGCCGGGTCTACATCCAGCACGATCAAGTGTTGCGTGGCGTTCTGCCCGCGGCCGGCATCATGTTCCTGGTCGGCTTCCTTGATGACATTGTCGGCCTGCGCCCTTCGCGCAAGCTGTTCGGACAGATCGTGGCTGCCTCTGTTGCCGTCGGCCTCGGCGTGCACCTTAACCTGCACCACCTGACGCCGGTCATGTCGATGATCCTTAGCGTGATCTGGCTGATCTGCTGCACAAACGCGGTGAACCTGATTGACGGCATGGACGGCCTCGCCACCGGCGTCAGCCTGCTCGCCACCATGACCGTGCTGGGCATCGCCCTGATGTTTGGCCACTACGGCCTCGCGCTTGTCACGGCTCCCCTGGCCGGTGCGCTGCTCGCGTTTCTGCGCTACAACTTCAGCCCGGCCTCGGTCTTCCTCGGCGACTGCGGCAGCCTTACCATCGGCTTTCTGCTGGGCTGCTTCGGCCTCGTCTGGTCGCAGCAGGCACACAGCATCGTGGGCCTTGCCGCGCCACTGATGGCTCTCGCGCTTCCGCTGACTGATGTTGGTCTCGCGATCGGCCGGCGCTTTCTGCGCAACGTGCCCATCTTCCAGGCAGACCGCGGTCACATTCACCACCGCGTGCTCGACATGGGCTTTTCGACCCGCCACACCGCGCTCATCCTGTACGGCTTCTGCTGCGCGTTTGCTTCGCTCGCGGTGCTGGCCACGGTCAGCAACAAGGCACTGCCGTTCCTTGTGTTGCTGCTGATCCTGCTTGTGCTCGGCATCAGCCGGCTTGGCTATACGGAGTTCATCGCCGTTGCCCGTGAAGCCCTTACCATTCGCACTATTCGCAGCGCCATCCGCGGCACCATCTGCGTGGAAGACTTCTACCTCGCCATGCAGTCCGCCGATTCACTTGACGCCTGCTGGGAGGTCCTGCGCACCGCGTGCCGGGACCTCCACTTTGCCTCCGCGGAGCTCGAAATCCAGGGACAGCGCTTCACCGAAACCTTCTTCGAGTGTGACCCCGGAACCGCGTCCTTCGGCATTGAACTGCGTCTCGGTGAGGGCAGCACCCTGTTCCTGACTCGCGTCTCGGAAGAGAACGCGCCGCGCATCACCATGAACGTGCTCCATCGCCTGCAGTCCACCATGCGCGCGCGCATTGAGGAGCTCTCGACGGTGAACCCGGGCGTAACCAGCGCCGCGTAGCTACCTGGTCTCGCCCGCAAGGGAGACCAGGTGCGCGCGCACGATGAAGCGCTTCGGGGCGGCCCCGATGAAGTCAAAGGGGTAGCACGTAATCAGCGTCATCTCCGGCCTGTCGCCGATGTCCAGTACATCCACGTTGTCCGGCGTGACGATCGTCGTCGAGTCAACGACATAGTCAAAGGTTCCACCCGGCGTCACAACACGCATCACCATTCCGCCACGCACACGACGCAGCGGCCGGAAGTACGTGTCGCGATGTCCCGCGACCACAAAGTTGCCCAACCCGCCCGGAACCCCGGTCCCCTTCATCCGGCCGACACCGCGCCGTAGAGAATCCGGATCGTAGTCGTTCAGAATGGGCACATGCAGGCCTAAGGCGGGCACCTCCAGCCGGCCAATCACCCCTTCATAGCTCGACAAATCCGGACTAGATGCCGTTGGCTGCTCCTGTGTGCTTCCGGGCGCGGATGGTGCCCGACTCGAACCCCGCTGATCTCCGATCGACTGCGCAGCTCGCTGCGCCTGTCCACTTTCCACCCGCACAACCAGCAGCGCACCAACGCACAAGAGGCCTGCGCACCAGGCGCAGACCT
Organism: Granulicella sp.; assembly: GCA_965198515.1. Taxonomy (GTDB): domain Bacteria; phylum Acidobacteriota; class Terriglobia; order Terriglobales; family Acidobacteriaceae; genus Granulicella. The sequence continues at coordinate 919,595 of CBDAPO010000006.1, forward strand.
CCAGACGAAACAGCCTCTTTCCCGTACCTGGCATCTCAGGCGCGGAACGCGAGCCGACGAAGACTGAGCAGGCCGCCCAGCATCAGGGAGAGCAACGCACCAAGCCACACCATCGGCAGGGCGCTTGCCGTATGCGGCAACGCCGTTACACCTGCCGGGCGTGTGTGCGTGCGCGCCGGCGGGGGTGGCGGTACATCGTTCTGTGCCATCTGCACAGGACGCGACCGCCGGGCTGGCCGGGGTGTAGCAACCGAAGGAGCTGACGTGCTGCGGCTTGTGTTCGCATAAGCGTTATCACTTGCCGGGGCGGCAGGTGGTTCAGCCTGGGCAGTTTCCACGGGTGCCGGAGCAGCAGCGGCTGGCGGAGCCTGGTACTTGGTTGCGGAGATCGCACTTGCCTTGGCATCGTTCGGTCCAACGCGCGAGGGCTCAAGCATCCAGAGCGTGATCATTTCCATGTCGGTCTGGCTGAGCTTGGGGGCGGCCACGCGGTTCTCTGAGGCCGGATCGATCGCCATCACGCGAGCATCGTTGGCCTGCGCGATGGATACGGCATCGGCCTTCGGGTAAACGAACTCCACGGCAAGCCCGCCAGGAAACGCGAAGCCCTTCAGCGCGGCCTTGCCCTTCGCCCCGCCACCATACAGGATGGGTCCAATCGGCGCATTCGCCATCGTGGAGGCAGGAATCGCGATAAAGGTTGAGGCGACATGGTTCTTGCCTGCCACCTGCAGAATCACCCGGTCGCGCAGGTGATCGACGATGCGAATCGAGTAGCTTCCCGGCTGCAACGTCGTATTGGGGACCTCGGTCTTCTGCGTCACTTGAAACTGTTCCGGCGCCGCAGCGACTACCGGTTCATCAAACGTCAAGGGCGCCGCAAAGGCGCTCGGGCCTAGCAGTAAAACAGAGCCAATCAGGAGCTTTCCGAACTTCATTCGTGTTCCTCCAGGAATACGCGGGACGCAGCACTGCCTCAGTGAGATGTGGAAAAGCAAGCACGTGACAGAAAAGATGTTTACGGCCGACAGTGTCTCAGTGGTACTGCACCGATATCTCAACCCGAGAAGCGGACACGGATCATCTCCCGCAGTAGAGCTACGCCCCTAGATATCGCGCAGCAACTCGGACAGGCTCAGGTTGAACCCCAATGCGAGGACCTCCAACATGGGCAGTGAAATCGACTTGCGTCCACGCTCCACGTCGGAGATAAAGGTGCGGTCGATGCCGAACTCTACGGCCATGCGCAACTGCGTCATGTTGCGCTCTCGACGCAACTCGCGGAGCCGCACACCGAAGCGACTGCTGACGTCGCGCGGCAGATAGAAGTTTTCAGGCTTACGGGTGGCCGCGCTGTTCAGAGGCCGTTGCACAACAAAGGGCGAGGCTGAAGGCTGGATGTGAGCTTGCATCAATGACTCCTCAAACGCGTGATCACCGGACCAAGTTGCGGTTCCTGAGGAACCCACCCCGTCAGAGTGCCTTGCAAAACACACTTCAGAGATACGATCCTGTGCGACTTTCGGATGGGTCGTCCCGCACAGGGTCATAGGTGAAGAATCCCACCGATACCCGGCTTCAGCACCAAAAGGACGGCTTATGTCGCCTTCTGTCACCTCCTGCCGCCTTTCCTCATAGTGCGGCCAAACATACAGGACGGGAAAGTAACTTCGGGTCAGTCTTAGGTTCACCTATGAAGTTACTTAAGAAGTTATCCGCATTTCCCGCACTTCATCTCACTCAATGAGACGCCAGGGACGAGCTTCCGGAAGCCTCTCCCTCCTGCTCTTCTGCCGCAAGCGTCACTCCCGAGATCCGGGCGCACGCCTCCATCAGGCGATCCTGCACCGCCGGATCATGCGTGCCCTTCAGCGGTGCCCGCGGTGCTTCGTGGTAGAAGTACCCACCCGTAACGGTAGCCACAGGGTCATCACTGACCGCCAGCCAGGCTTGTGTCCGATGCCCCTGATCCAGGTCGTCCGTCGCGTTGGGGCCGCCCATCCTGGTCGCCACCCAGCCAGGCTCAAGCGCATTGGACAAGACGCCGGGCCAGCGCCGCGCCACCGCGAACGCCAGCAGAACATCATGCAGCTTGGTGTCGGAATAGGCCTGCGTGCCCTGCCAGGGCCGCTGTTCCCAAAGGAGGTCCTTCAGGCTCAGGTCGCCGTTCCGGTGCAGGCCGGAGCTCAGGTACACCAGTCTCTTCGGCCGCTGCATCAGCGCCGTGAGCACATAAGGAGCCAGCGTGTTCACCTGAAACACGTGCGGAAGGCCATCTTCTGTCGTTAAGCGACGAGGCTCTTGGTAGCCCACCGCGGCGTTGTGGATCACCGCATCGAAGGCACCCAGCCGGTTTGCCTGCTCGGCCACATCTCGCGTCTGGGCGAGGCTGGCCAGGTCGCCGGTCACGACCGCTTCGGCACCGGGCAATGCGGCCTGGGCTGCGTCCGCCCGCTGGGCGTTGCGGGCATGCAGCACAACACTGTGGCCCTGCTCCAGAAGCAGCTGGGCAGCCATGCGGCCAAGACCGTCGGCAGAACCTGTAATGAAGACACGAGACATACCGGTTGGATGAGCCAGACGGACGCGCGGCTGCAGAAACCCGGGCCTCGCACGCGAGACCCGGGCTCCTCCACCCCCTCTAGCGCGCCAGGTTGGCCCCCTTCGCGGCGGCCCCGGTAATCTCCACTGACCCCGTCAGCGGCAGGTTCGCCACGGAGTCGCCCACCGACACCGTGAACTTGCCCGGATCAATCGTCCAGCGATGACCCTCCGCGTTGTACCAGGCAAAGGCGCGCCCTTCCAGCGGCACCGACACGTGGCGCGTCTGCCCGGGGCCAACCTCCACGCGCTCAAAGCCCTTCAGCTCATGCGCGGGGCGGGGCACCTTGGCGTGCGGTTCGGAAACGTACACCTGGGCCGCCTCGGCACCGGCGCGCTGCCCGGTGTTGGTTACGTCGAAATCAACGGTCGCCAGGGCACCCGCCGAGCCTGGGGTCACCTTCAAGTTGCTGAACGTGAAGGTCGTGTACGAGAGCCCATAGCCGAAGGGGAACAGCGGCTTGGTGCCGGCCTTTTCATACCCGCGATAGCCGACAAAGATGCCTTCCTTGTACTGCACCTCGATGCCATCGTCCTGCGGGTAATAGTTGTTGTAGGTCGGGTTGTCTTCCGCGCGCCGCTCCCAGCTGATGGGCGTGTGGCCCGAAGGGTTCTGGTCACCGAACAACATCTCTGCGAGCGCCTGCCCGCCGGCCTGCCCGCCGTACCAGCCCTCCACGAACGCCGGCGTCTGCTCAATCCATTTGGAGGTATCAACCGCGCCGCCCGAGGTGACCGCAACGACCGTCTTCGGGTTCGCGGCTTCCATTGCACGGATCAGCGCATCCTGCCCAAACGGCAGATCGTAGGTCCGGTCGCCACCCTCGCTCTCGCTGTTGATGTCGCGGTTGTTATAGAAGCCCGCAGCCACGATCACCGCGTCGGCATGGGCCGCCATCACCTTGGCGCGCTCGTTGACGACGCTGTCCTCCGGGGCGATCGCAAAGCGCAAACGTCCGCCAATCAGGCCCCTCTGCCAGGACTCCACCACAACCTTGTGCACGCCTGCGGTCAGCGGCAGCGTCAGGTGCGGCTCAAACGCCCGGAGGTACTTCCAGTTGTCGATGACAAGAAGACCGTCGATGAGCACACGGTTCCCGTTGCCTTCGCCCCCGCCGGCGAGCGCAACCAGGAAGTTGCCGGCAGTCTTTGCGGTGAAATAGCCCGTGTAACGATGCGAAATGGCAGCAGGTGGCTTCTCAAAGATCGCCATCAGGTCATCCAGGCTGCCGGAGATTGCGTCCCAGCCCACGCCGGCGACATTGATGTGCTGCACCACGATAGTCTTCGCTGACGTGCCGTTCAGGTTCTGGTTGTCGAAGATCTCTTCCGTCAATCCCGCCTTGCCGCCGCTCTCCTCCGTGCTGAACGTAGTGTGCGACGCGAGGTCCGACAGCGTGGGCAGGCCGGGGTCAGACAGCACAGTCACGTTGGGCGCTACCGCCGCAATGCCCTCCAAGGGGCTGATCAGGTGGAACGGCACCACGCCCGCGCTGCCACCACCCACCGCCGTGCCTGGATACGCATTCGGCCCCACTACAAGAACAGTCTTGATCTGCTTGCTCAGGGGCAGCAGGTTCTTCTCGTTCTTCAGCAGCGTCACGGATTCGCGCGCTGCCTGCAGGGCAACAGCGTTGTTCCTCGTGTCATACAGCGGCACCGCGGGATCGCGTTGCGGGCGGTCCAGCCAGCCAAACATCTCCGCCGTGGTCAGGATGTGACGAATCTTCTCGTCAAGGGTGGCCTCGGTCAGCTTGCCGGCCTGCACCGCCGGCAGCAGGTTCTTGCGATTCATGAATTTGCCGGTGGGCATCTCCAGATCGAGCCCGCCATTGGCCGCCGCCACGCCGTCGTAGGTCGCGTCCCAATCCGACATCAGCGTCCCGGGGAAGTGCCAGTCGTGGCGCATGATCTCGGTGTTGATCACGCCGTTCTGCGTCGCATGCTGGCCGTTCAGCAGGTTGTAGCTGTCCATCACCGCGCCCACGTGGCCTTCCTTCACCGCGGCTTCAAACGGCACCAGGTAAATTTCATGCAGCGTGCGCTCATCCATGTTGGTGTCGGAGTCATGGCGCAGGTACTCGGAGTTGTTGCCGATGTAGTGCTTCACCGTGGCGCTGACGCCCTGCTGTTGCATCCCGGTGATGTAGCCCACGTCCATTTGCCCGGCCAGATAAGGATCTTCGCCGAAGTACTCAAAATTGCGGCCATTGCGCGGCGAGCGATAGATGTTGGTGCCCGGGCCCAGCATGTACATCACGCCACGCGCACGGGCATCACGGCCAATGCCGCCGCCCACCTGTGCCGCCAGTGCACGATCCCAGCTAGCCGCCAGGCCAATCCCTTCGGCATACGTCGTGGAAGGCAGGCCCGCGTTGGAGCGCACACCGTATGGGCCATCGGACATCTCCAGCGCCGGCAGCTGAAGGTTCGGCATCGCGCGCACCGCAAAGCCGGTGCCGCCGATATAGTCGATCTTCTCTTCCAGCGTCATCTTGTGGATGATCTGGTCGATATGCTGCTGCTCGGCGGGCGTCAGTGCATGCGGTGCCTGCGCGCCCAGCGAGCCCGCCAGCGCCAGCGAGACGCACGGCGCAAGCGCCCACGTGAACGTGCGCCGCAGGGAGCGGGAAAAGAACAACAGAGAACGCTTGCGTGTGCCTGGACCCATCCGGGGGAAATCCTTCCGTGTGTGGCGTAGAAGCTCGGCAGCCATCCTCCCACGAACCACACACAAAAGGCGAATGCCCTCCCAGGACATGCCCGCGCTCCGCAGTTAAGCGATTGTTTGCGCGTCCGCGGAAGCTTTCGGTCGCTCGCGCCTGCGCCGCTGGGTTCCCGGCTCACGCCCGCTCCCGGGCCCCGTGCTGGCTTTGCCTGTGGACTCCCGCACCATCAACTCGGGCTCGATCTTCACCACGCTTTCAGTGTGCTCGCCGCGGATCTTTTTCAGCAGCATCGTCGCCGCGGTGGCACCCATCTGCGTCAGCGGCTGCCGAATCGTGGTCAGGCTCGGCACAAAGTACGAGGCCACCGTGAGATCGTCGAAGCCCATCACGGACACATCACCCGGAACGCTCAGCCCGCCATCGTGCAGCGCGCGAATGGCGCCGATCGCGGAGATGTCGTTGAAGCAGACCACGGCGGTAAAGTCGCGCCGCCGCATCAGCATCTGCTGAATCCCCGGGTAGCCCAGCTGCGGGTTGTTCAGGGACTCTTCGAGCCGGATGATGTGGCTTTCCGGCATGGGAATTTTCAGCAGGCGCGCCATGCGTACCAGCGAGCGCCAACGGCTTCCCGTATCCGAGCTCAGCCCGGGTCCGCGCATAAACAGGATTTTGCGATGGCCTTCACGCACCAGGTGCCCCAACGCAAGTTCGGCGGCGCGGTCATGGTCCAGCACAATGTTGCTGACCCCGGGCAAGGCCTTGTGGCCGGCGACGGTCACCGTGGGACTTGTCCCCGCTGCCTCAATATGGCTGTCGATGGAAAGAATGCCCTCAACGCCGCGCTGTTGCAGCAGGCGCGGATACTCATCCACCAGGTCCTTGCGATGGCGGTGGTGCGCGGTAAAGAAGAAGTAACCTTCGCGCATAAACACGTCGGCCGCCCCGGCAAGCACCTGCGCGTGGTAGCCCTCGCCAAGCTCCGGCAACAGGATGCCGATGGTCTGGGAACGCTTGCCCTGTAGCAGGCGCGCCACCATGGAGGGCTGGTAGTTGAACTCACGCGCAGCAGCGCGCACCCGCTCACGGGTCGCCTCCGGAATGGACCGGTTGGGCGCGTTATTCAACACAAAGGAGACCGTTGCGGGGCTCAAATCAAGGTGCTCAGCGAGCATCTTGAGGCTGACCGGCCGGCCCTGCGTGGGTGCAGATCGGGGCATGGGAGTTGCCGTGAGTATAGAGCAACCCACGGCCCTTGCCTCCGTTACTTCGGTGTCCCCGGAGTGATCTGCCTACCCTCAAACGGAGACAGTTGGCCCAAGCGAAATCCGTTGCCTTTCCTTCACCTGCCTGCTAGTGTCAGACTCGTCCACCCCTTTTGCAGAAACAGCCTTCAGTGAAGGCCGAAGCGCACCAGCGTTCAGGCATTCGTTGCAGGCAGAGCCGTATCTCCGAGCCCCGCTGTATTTCCTTTCGCGGTCCGCGCTGTGCTCGGTCGATGGAGGTCGTTCGATGATGCACCCAAGGGCTCGCAATCTCTTCCTCACGTTGGCTGCCACGCCGTTGCTGACCGCGGCGCTGCCCATGGCCGCGCAGCAAACGCTCGGCGGCCTTACCGGCACAGTCACCGACGCCAGCGGCGCCGTTGTGCCCAACGTGACGGTCACCGCGGTGGACCAGGGCACCAAGCTCACCCGCACCACCACGACCTCCGGCAGTGGCAGCTATTCGCTCAACAACCTGCCGCTGGGCACCTACACCGTCACCTTTGCGCACGAGGGCTACACGGCCGAGCGCGTTCCCGACATTCTCGTCCAGGCCGACCGCACCGTCACCCTGCCCGGCAGCCTCCAGGTGGGCGCCGTCACTACCGCCGTCACCGTCGAAGCCGACCCGCTACTCAACGCCGCCGACACCACCAACGGCTACGTCCTCGACAAAGCGCAGATCGAGTCCGTTCCGCAGCCCACGGGCAGCTTCACCGGCCTCGCCATTCTGTCTCCGGGCGTCAACGCAGAACTGCCCGGCGGCACCGGCGTCAACTCCGGCCTCGGCAACCTGCCCATCTGGGCCAACGGCCAGCGCGATACCAGCAACTCATTCCAACTCAATGGCGTCGATGGCAGCAACCTCTTCAACGGCAAGAGCACCAGCCAGGTGGAGTCCGCGCGCGTGGTCAACAACACCGGCGTCGGCAACTCGGGCATCGGCGGCGAAGAGCTCAGCGCCTCCTCGGTCTACCTCGCCATCGGCAACGCCATCCCCACACCCGCGCCGGCCACCATCGAAGAAGTGCGCGTCAACGCCAGCATGTACGACGCACAGCAGGGCTCCAACTCCGGCGCCCATGTGGACCTCAGCACGCGCGCCGGCACCAACGCGCTGCACGCCTCGCTCTACGGCAACCGCGAAACCAACTGGCTGAACGCCGCGCCGTTCTTCTTCAAGAAGGACTCCGGCGTGCCGGAGAGCGCGAAGAATCCGGGCATCCATCGCTACACCGCCGGCGGCACCGTGGGCGGGCCGATCCTCAAGGACAAGCTGTTCTACTTCCTCGCCTATGAGCATCTCCACGTCTCCGACGAAGAGACGGGCGACACCGAAATCGCCGTCCCCTCAGGCCTCAGCAACGATCGCAGCCCCGCCGCCCTGGCCGCGCTCGTTAACAACGGCTGGGCCGATCCACTCGCCGAAAACGGCCTCACCGCCACGGCCGCCGACTGGACCGCGAACCCCGTAGGCCTCGCGCTGTTTCAGGCCAAGCTGCCCAACGGCCAGTACCTCATCCCCAACGACAACGGCCACACGCCGGACTTCTACTCGCCCGCGAACGCGTTTGAGAAGGGCACTGCCTACTTCATCGGCGACCGTGCCGTGGCAAACCTCGACTACAACCCCAGCGGCAAAGACCAGCTTTCGCTGAAGTACTTCTACCAGCACGATCCCAACTCGACGCCCTACGCGCTGTCCAGCGTGCCTGGCTTTACCGAGCACCTCGACGCCGGCGCGCAGGTCTTCTCCATCAACAACACGCAAACGCTGCGTAGCAATCTGGGCATCACCGAAACGCTCGGCTTCATCCGCGAAAAGGCCTACAGCACCAACGACCAGTTGTGGTCCCCCGGGCAGGCCGGCAGCCCCATCTCGGCCATCTCGCCGGCCTTTGGCTCCTACTTCGCCGGCGTCACCATCGTCGACGCCCTCGGTTCCGCCACACCCGCCGGCCTTGGCTCGCAGGCGCTCAACATCGGCCCCAGCGCCGCCTCGCAGAGTGCCTACACCGGCGTCTTTCAGAACCGCATCATGCCCTCGGCGAACGCGATCCTCACGCTGGGCAAACATTCCCTGAACTTCGGCGGCAGCTTCGCCTATACGCAGCTCAACATCCGCGACCAGCGCACCGGCAAGGGCAACATCGCGACGCCGGACTTCGCCACCTTCTCCAAAAACTGGGTCACGCCCTACAGCACCAACGGCTTTGTCGCGACAACGTACCTGCAGGGCGACGCCAACCGCTACTACCGCGCCAACCAGGACGGCCTGTACCTGCAGGACAAGTTTCAGGTCACATCGATCCTCACCCTCACCGCCGGCCTGCGCTGGGACTGGAACGGCGGCCTCACCGAAAAGTACGGCCGCATCTTCAACTTCAATCCCTCGCTCTACCAGTACAACGCCACCGCCGACTCCATCGTGAACTCCGGCCTCATCATCGCCGGCAACAACGTCAGCGGCACCCAGGGCGTCAGCAACACCACGCTCACCGGCCGCCAGTGGGGCTTCGGCCCGCGCATCGGCGCGGCCTGGCTGCCTGACTTCGCCAACCAGAAGATGGTCATACGCGCGGGCACCGGCATCTACTACGACCGCGGCGAGCTCTACACCTACCTTTCACCCGGCTACGCCGCGGGCGAGGTCTCCGGCGGTCCCTTCGGCGTCAGCCAGACAGCCCCCTTCGTCACTCAACAGCATTGCCCCTACAGCGCCTCGCCCTACGGCCAGACCAGCTACCTGTACGACTTCTACATCCCCATCTGCGACCCCACCGGCGCCACCTATAACCTGCAGTCCCCGTGGGGCACCACGCCCGCACCGCCACCCGTGAACCCCAGCGCCGGCAGCCTGATCAACTACCTTCCCAACGCCGCCGGCATCATCGCTGGCCAGCAGCCCTACACGCTCGGCGCCTACAACCCCGCCAACAAGCTGCCCTACAGCATTAACTTCACGCTGGACGTGCAGTGGCAGCCGCGGAAAGACCTGCTTGTCGAACTTGGCTACGTCGGCAACCTGGGCCGTCATCAGGTCATCCCGCTGCCCATCAACCAGGCGCGCATCGCCACCCAGAACTCGCCCACACTGGCCGGCGGCCCCAACGCGCAGTACTTCAGCTACGGTTACACCGTGCTCGACCCCGACACCTTCGCACCCATCTGCGTGAATCAGCCCAACGGCGGCAACTGCCAGTACGGCCAGATGCAGCAGAACTACGAAGGCGGCAACGTCGACCTGCGCGTGCCCTACACCGGTTACTCGTCAGAGTCCGAAAGCTACACCGCCGCGGGCATCTCGGCGTACCACGCACTGCAGGCACACCTCGAAAAACGCATCAGCCACGGCCTGCAAGCGGGCCTCTCCTACACCTACTCGCATGCCACCGATGAGCAAAGCGCGTTGGGGCTCTTCTACAACGGCAACAACCCGAACGTACTGCGCAGCGGCTACGGCTCCGCCGACTACGACCGCACCCACGTGCTGAACTTCACCTACAGCTACACGCTGCCCGCTGCCTTCAGCGAAGGCTCACTCGCCGGCAAACTCGCCAACCACTGGACCCTGAACGGTCTCGGCATCTTCCAAAGCGGCCAACCCTACAGCGTGATCGACTACTCCGGCGCCGTCGGTAGCATCTTCTACTCCACCTTCAACGGCATCACGAACCCCATCGTCCCACTCGCGCAAGGCTGCAACGCAAAGAACGCCAAGACCGGCGACAACGGCGCCTTCTACGACCCCAACACCGGCGCGGGCGCCGCGTTAAAGTCGTCCTGCTTCACCATCCCGCTCATCCCCGTAGGCCAGATGGGCGTGCCGCAGGGCGACGTTTTTGAAACCAACTTCACCTCGGGCCAGCGCAACATCTTCCGCCAAACCTGGCAGCGCCGCCTCGACGCCTCCCTCGTAAAAACGCTCCAGTTCCGCGACCGCTACGCCCTCCGCTATACGCTCGATGTCTTCAACGTAAGCAACACCAGCAGCTTCGACATCCCCACCGACAACGTCTCGCAAAACGAGGCCTACAACAACGCCCCGGAGCTCAGCACCGACCCCTACAGCCTCTACACGGCAGCCCCCGGCGGCCTCGGCGTCACCCGCCACACCATCGGCTCGCCGCGGCAGGTGCAGATGTCGCTGCGACTGCAGTTCTAAGAGCAAGTGCTCAGTGCTCAGTGCTCAGTGCTCAGTGCTCGGTGCTCAGTGGTCAGTGCTCAGTGCTCAGTGGTCAGTGGTCAGTGCTCAGTGCTCAGTGGTCAGTGAAGTTCGTTGCAGTTGCCGTTGCTGTTGCCTTTCTTGTTGTCATTCCCGCAGGGAACCTGCTGTTCGGTCAATGCCGTTACCTCCTTGTTGTCATTCCCGAAGGGAACCTGCTCTTCGGTCAGTGCCGTTACCCCCTTGTTGTCATTCCCGAAGGGAATCTGCGTTTGTGCTGCCGGCCGACCTCAGTCGCCGGCAGCACGTCTTTCTTTGCAATCCCGAAACATTTCCACGCTCCACCGCACCCCCAAAACCGAACTCGCCGCCACCCTCTTGCCATTTGTGCCTGCTATCCGGTCTTATAGGGCAGCCAAACTAATCTGGAGCTGCCCGCTTGATCAACCGTCTCGTCATCGCCTCGTGCGCCGCGCTGTGTGTGCTTCCTGTTGCCGTCGGACAGGTGCCCGCCACCGAACACCCCGCCTACCTGGATCCGGGCCTCCCCGCCGCCGTCCGCGCGCACGACCTGGTTGGCCGCATGACGCTGGATGAAAAGGTTTCGCAGCTCGAAGACTGGGCCGAACCCATTCCACGCCTTGGCGTCCCCAGCTACCAGACCTGGAGCGAAGCCCTGCACGGCGTCGCGCGCGCCGGCTACGCGACGGTGTTTCCGCAGGCCATCGGCATGGCCGCCACCTGGGACCCCCGCATCGTGCACGGGATGGGCGACGTCATCGCCACTGAAGGCCGCGCAAAGTACAACGAGGCGCAGGCCGAAGGCAATCACCGCATCTTTTACGGTCTGACCTTCTGGTCGCCCAACATCAACATCTTTCGCGATCCGCGCTGGGGCCGCGGGCAGGAAACCTACGGCGAAGATCCGTTCCTGACCGGCACCATGGGCACCGCCTTCATCCAGGGCGTACAGGGCCCCGACCCCGAACACCCCAAGGCCGTCGCCACCAGCAAGCACTTCGCCGTGCACTCCGGGCCGGAGTCGCAGCGCCACACCTTCGACGCGATCATCAGCAACCGCGACCTCGAAGAAACCTACCTGCCCGCCTTCCGCAAAACCGTCATCGACGGCCAGGTGAAGTCGCTGATGTGCGCCTACAACGCCATCGACAAGCACGCCGCCTGCGCCAACACCATGCTGCTCAAGGATCACCTCCGGGATGCATGGGGCTTCAAAGGCTTCGTCGTCTCCGACTGCGCGGCCATCATGGACGTCACCAACGGCCACCACGACGCCCCCGACATCACCCACGCCGCTGCCATCTCGCTGAAGGCCGGCACCGACCTCTCCTGCAGCATCTGGGCGCCCGGCTTCAACACCCTGAACAAGGCCGTGCAACAAGGCCTGGTCAGCGAAGACCTCGTCACGCAAGCCGCGGAACGCCTGTACACCGCGCGCATGGAGCTCGGCCTCTTCGACCCCGTCGGCGCCTCGCCGATGGACCACATCCCCATGACCGAGGTCGCCTCCGAAGCGCATCGCGACATGGCGCTGAAAGCTGCCGAAGAAGCCATGGTGCTGTTAAAGAACAACGGCGTGCTACCGCTGAAGCCCAGCGTAAACTCCATCGCCGTTGTCGGTCCCACGGCGGACCTGATCTTCGCGCTGGAAGGCAATTACAACGGCGCGCCGCTCCATCCGGTGACGCCGCTGGACGGCATCAAGCAGCAGTTTGCGGGCGCCACGGTGCGCTACGCGCAGGGCTCCAACCTCGCCGACGGCTTCATCGTCCCCATCCCGCGCACCGCCTTCGGCAACGGCCTGAAGGCGGAGTTCTTCGCCACGCCCGACCTGACGGGCGTGCCCGTTGCCGTGCGGACCGAAAGCTCCATCCAGTACGACTGGAAGGACGCCATCCCGGTGCCAGAACTGAAGACACATGACTACTCCGTGCGCTTCACCGGCAGCTTCCGCGCGCCGGTTGCGGGCACCTATCACCTCACCGTGGCAGGCTATCCCGAGGTCTTCCCGTACTCGCCCAGGGAAAACTACAAACTCATCGTCGACGGCAAAGTCATCGGCGAAGGTAGCCTGGCCGGTGAAGGGCATCCGGACATGGGCAACTTCCAGCTCGGCACCGGCGCCAACAAGTCCGCACCACCATTGATGAGCGGTGCCAAGGCAGCCCACGTCGACCTGACCGCCAACGACACCGAGCCGCACAGCTTTGTGCTCGAGTACAGCCACTCCGGCGACCGTTCCGGGGGCGGCGTCACGCTGAGCTGGCAGGCCCCCGCCGAGGCGCAGATCGCCGAAGCCGTAGCCGCGGCCAAGGACTCCGACGTAGTCGTTGCCTTTACGGGTTTGTCGCCGCAGCTTGAAGGCGAAGAGATGCCCGTCAAAATCGAAGGCTTTGCCGGCGGCGACCGCACCAGCATCGATCTACCCGCCGCCCAACAGCACCTGCTTGAAGCGGTAGCCGCCACCGGGAAGCCTGTCATCGTCGTGAACATGAGTGGCAGCGCGGTCGCCCTGCGCTGGGCCAACGAGCATGCTGCGGCCGTGATGCAGGCGTGGTACCCCGGCGTGGCTGGTGGAACGGCGCTGGCTGAGACACTGGCGGGTCAGAACAATCCGGCCGGTCGTCTCCCCATCACGTTCTATGCGGACACGCAGGACCTGCCGGAGTTCACCAATTACGCGATGAAGAACCGTACTTATCGCTACTACACGGGCAAGCCGTTGTGGGGCTTTGGCTACGGGCTCAGCTATTCCACGTTTGCTTATGGTCCGGTCAAGGTGGAGCGCGAAATAAAGGCCGGCCAGCCCGTAACGGCCACGGTGAACGTGCGCAACACGGGCTCACTCGCCGGGGACGAAGTTGTAGAAGCCTACGTAAAAACGCCGCAGAAGGACGGTCCGCTTCACTCGCTCGCAGGCTTCCAGCGCGTGCGTCTGGAGCCAGGCGAGAGCCGCGACGTCACCGTCGTCCTCGATCCGCGGTCTATCTCCAGCGTGGATGAGCGTGGCGATCGCGCCGTGCTGGCCGGACACTACCACCTGAGCCTCGGCTCAGCCCAACCCAACGAAACCGCCCAGAAAAGCGAAGCGGAGTTCACGGTGCAGGGAACCGCCCCACTGCCGAAGTAGTCGCTTACGCTGTTTGCAACAAGCAAGCAGAAACAAAAACGCTGTTGATTCGGAGCTTAGCGCTCGAGCCAACAGCGTTTTTTGCTTTGCGAATCATCAACGCCAACATTGTCACTTCGACCGGAGTGCGAAGCGCGTAGTGCAGAGATCTGCGTTCTGCTTCGCCGTTGAAGGGTGAAGCCAGGCGCGTCTTACTTCCCCTTCACTTCCCCTTCACCGCAATCACTTCAATCTCAAGCAGCGCCCACGGTGCCGCCAGCGCCGCCACCTGGAACGCCGACCGCGCCGGCTTGTTTGGCTGCGCCGCCGTGCCGAAGAACTTCACGTACTCGCTTTGCATGCCTGCAAAGTCCAGCTTGCCCGTCTTCGGATCTGGCCCAAGAAACACGGTCATCTTGACCACGTCCTTCATGTCCAGTCCTTGCGTCTGCAGGGCTTTCTGGATCTTGGCGAAGACGCTGGCCGCCTGTGTCTTCGTGTCGGTGGGGTAGACAGCCGCCGTGCCCTTGGCCTTGTCTGCGGGCGTAGTCGGGTCAGCAAGCTGCCCGCTGAGATAGTACGTATCTCCCACCCAAACGCCCGTCGCAATCGGGGATTGCTCCGTCTGCACATGCCGTACCTCGGTCTGCGCATGCGCCGCCGCCCCGGTCATGCTCAACATCATTACCAAGCCTGCACTCAGCTTCAACATCCTCATTGTCGCCTCTCCTCGAAGCTCAATTCTCATTGCTCGCAAACAAAGTCGCTGCTCTCTCACAACTCAAGAACTCGTAGTTCACAACTCAACAAAACCAAAAAGCAGCAAACTGAAGGTTCCAGGCCACACCGCACCTGCCAACAGGGCTACCCCACAATCGCCCCAACACCGCCGCCCAGCCGCGCCGCCTTCACCTGATCACTCAGGATCTGCACCGCACGCAACGCACTCAGGGCCGCGCCCTCCTGCCACGCCACAACGTGCGTTGTGTGGTCGCCCGCAAAAATGATGCGCCCATCCGGCTTGATCAGCGTTTCGTAGCCCGCGTTTGTCCCGGTGCGTGCTGCCGTCGCGGAGCGCGCCTGCCCCGTTTGCTTACTCGGTTCCATGCCGGGCGCCTGTCCCGCAGGCTTCCCATTCAGCGCCGCCATGCCGCCGCCACCGCGTTCAAATGTGCGCTGCTGCCCCGGCCCATACGCGCTGATCCACGAGCCCTCGTTCCACTCCGACTTGCTCCACCCGTAATACACCGGCTTCTCCAACTCATGCCCGTGCCCCGGATGCAGGCGTTCAATCGACTTACGGCTTTCCGCGATCTTCTCATCCAGCGTCATCTTGCCGAAGGGCGATGTGCTCTCATCGGTGTAGCCGCTCACCACGATGCCGCGATCGGAAAACAGGCCCCACGACGGGAACCAGATAGGGCTGCAACCCACGTTCACAAATTCCAGCCCGCCGTAGATGTTGTGGTCTTGCTCCCAGAACCGACGGCTTTCCCAGGCGATCTTGTATGCCCCCGCATACACGCACTCATCGATCACCTTTTTGTACGGCGCGCCGACATTGGTCTGCATCGTGCGCATCTTCGTCAACGGCATCGCGCAGATGCAATAGTCCGCTTCGATCTTCTTCGGCGCACCGCCCTGCGTGTATGTCACTTCAACGCCCTTCGCCGTCTTGTGCATCCCCGTCACCGCGGCGCCATACTGCACCAGCCCGCCCAGCGACTTCGCAAACGCATACGGGATTTTGTCCATGCCACCCACCGGCTGGAACATCGTCGCCTGCATGTCAAACTGCTCGTCGAACAGCATGCCCTGCCAAAACTCTGCCTGCAGCAGCGAATGCAAGTCGATCGGTTCGCTCAACACACCGGCTTCATCGCCTGCACCGGCCGGCTTGCTGTAGCCCGCGCGGTCGCTGCCCGCATACTTGCCTGCTTCGTCCAGCGGCCCGTAGATGCGCAGGAAGTCCAGCATCTTCTGACGGTCGTCTCCGGTAAGCTCTGCGTCCAGGCCGCCCTGGTTCATGCACTTCATCAGCAGTTCGCTGACGTGCCCGCGTGTGTCGTTCACTACCTGCCGCATCACCTGCGGCTTGCCGCCCAGGGCATTGTCGTTCTGCAGGTGCGCCGACCGGCTCATGTTCACTTCTACCTGCAGCTCCACGCCCAACTTCTTGCAGTAGCCCAGGATGTTGGGGTGAATGGAGGGCAAGCGTGCCGGCCCAAAGTTTTGATAGTGCCCCGGCTCCCACGTACATCGCTGCACGGGGCCATCCGTCAGATGTACGTCGTCGCCACCACGCACCGTGTAGTTGCGTCCACCCGGCCGTGTGCGTGCTTCCAGCACCGTGACGTCATATCCCAGCGGACGCAGCTCATACGCGGCCACCAGGCCGGCGATGCCGCCGCCCAGCACCACAACCCGCACGCCTTTGCCGGATCCTGCTTCAGCCTGCACGGCTTCAGCGCGAATCGGTTGCGCCTCCGCCAAATCTAGGCCTCGCATTGCGAGAAACGCCGCCGAATACCCGCCGGCTTGGCCGACCCGGGTAAGAAACTGCCGCCTGGAAAGGCTCATATGCCCCGCTCCCTACAGATACGTGTGTGCATCCAGTTCGAAGCCCGGTAACGGAAGGTGTGGCCCGACAGCACCGCTGCAGCGGAGGTTCAGCCCATACCAAAATGGGTTTTGCTTGATTCATTTCAATGTAACGCACTGGTCTTGCTCGCGACAAAACCTTTTCGCCGACAGCCTTCATCAGCCCGTACTTGCTCACAAAGAAAGCCCGGAGCGTCGCCCCGGGCCTCTGTGCTGCTTCAATCAATCCACCTCAGGGGTGAATGGTCACACTGACGGTTGTCGATGCCGTGATGCTTGGGTTCACCGTGTCCACGCCGGTAAGCGTCGCGGTCACGGTTTGCGTGGTGGTGGTTGTTGTTGTGCTGCCCGCAACGCTGCTGCTGCCGCACCCACTCAGGCCAAGCCCAAGCCCCGCCAGCACAACCATGCTCAGCAGTGCCGGCAAACGGCGGCCCTTGCGGAACGCCAACCCTCCGCAAAGCAGGCCCGCAAAGGCGATGCCTTCCGGCCAGCGTTGCGACGGAGCCCCCGGGCTTGAGCCACGAAGCGCGACCTTCTGCCCGGAACCAAGCACCACCGTGCCCAGCGCCGTGGTGCTGCACGCTGTACCTTCCCCAAGCGTCAGTGTGCCCGTCGCCGTTCCACCACCACTCAAGGTGAAGTTGGAAGCGTTGCCCTCCTTGGAGGACGTGGTCTCGGAGCAAAGCGTGGGCGCAGTCGACGGATAGATCAGGGTGAAGGCCACCGTGCCCGTGTACCCGGTCCCCGCCACCACCGAAAGGCTCCCGTTGGCGATGCTGTTGTACCCCACGCTGATGCTCTGCGCTGAAAGGGTGAAGCTTCCACTCGGCGTGGCGCTGCCGGCGAGCGTCAACGTCAGGCTTCCGCGCGAGGGCAGCGTCGCTGCATCCCCGGAGTACACCGCGACCAGCGCATGGGTTCCACCTACCGTCGTGCCCGGGTACGTGTAGGTCGCCGTGCCTCCGCTTAGCGTCAACGGTGTGCTCACAGCAACACCGTCCACTGTCAGCGTTACGGTCCCTGTCGGCGTCACCGTGCTTCCACTCGCCGGTGCGACCGTGATCGTCACCAGGTCTGGGGCGGCCGAGGCTGGCGTCAGGGTCGCCGCGGTCAGGGTCGTGGTCGATCCGACCTGTGCTGCCGTTGCGGTGGTCGAACTCGGCCAAGCGGCTACCAGCTTCGCGAAATCGATGCTGCCCAGACCGGTAGCTTCGTCAAAGCCGGCCGTGGCTGCATAGGCCGAGGTCCCCACCGTCGAGCAGAACGTCACTCCCGCCGTGCAGGCGTTTGTGCCCGTCGTGACGTCGTGGAACGCCGACGCGTACGTTGTCGCGTTGCTGGCCAGGCTGTACAAAATCGGGTTGATGTTGCCCTGGCCCACAGAGTTCTTCGCCTGGTTCAACACCGCCAGCATGCCCGCGAATGCCGGTGCGGAAAAGCTTGTGCCGCCGGCGAGCGTGAAGGTTCCCTGCGGGCTCCGCAGGCCGTTGGTGCAGCTTGCTGTCTCGCTTTCCACGGCAAGGTCTGAGGCGTCAGTGGTGCAATACAGGTACCCCGGGCTGTCTACCGAGGCCTGGAGCGAGATGTCAGGTACCAGCCGGTTGCTGCCGGACGGGATCCCCGGAACCCCGGTCTGCCACGTCGGCCGCCCAAACAGAACGCTGGTCCCGCCACCACCGGCGGAAATGCCCTCGGCTGAGCTGTCCTCGTTCCACACCGCCTCCGGCACGTACGACAGCAGGGAACTCACCACATCCGAACCGGTCGCCGTCTGCCAGTACTGCGTGTTGGTCGAGCTATACGTGCCCGACTGCATCTGCGTGCCACCCATCGCCGTGACGTATGGCGTCGAGGCAGGGAAGTCTACCGCCAGCGCTTCCTGCTGTGCGGTCGTGCCGGTCGTGTCACCGTAACAGTCGGTCGACCCCTGGTCGCCGGCCGAGAAGATCACGGTCTGGCCTTGCGCGCTGGCCTGCTGTGTCAGCTGGGCGTAGGCCTGCGTAAACTGCGTTTCCCCTGAAATCTGCAGATCAGTCTCACAAAGGCCATAGCTTCCGCTGATGATCGGCGCAAGGTTGGCGTCGACGGCATAGGTCAGGCTGTCGAAGATGTCGTGGTTGGTTTGGTCGCCTGTGTACACCAGGTAGATCTTCGCGCCCGGAGCCATGCCGCTCGCGTACTCCACGTCCAACTGGCTCTCGCCCTCGTCGCCATCCGAGATCGCATTCACGCCCGACACACCGGTCGAAGGCACCAGTACCAGCGTTGGCAAATTGGAGGGCAGGCCTGCGCCGCTCTGAAACGCGGTAATTGCGGAGGTGTCGATATAGGTCTGGCCAACGATCGCGATGGCCTGCCCGGCTCCGTTAAACCCGGCGCTATACGTCGACTTCATGTCGTACATGGTCGCCAGGTCGGACGGCGTCAGAAAGTGATTGCCCGTCTGGCTTGAGGTCAAGGCCGGTGTCGGCTGGGCACGCGTCAGCACCTTGTGCGCATGGGCATGAAAGTCCGCCAGGTGCAAAACCGTCGTCACCAACGGTGCAAGTGTTGCGGGCACGCTCAGGTCCGTAGCCGGTGCATAGTGCACCCGGTCGCTCATCGCATACCGGTGCAGCTCCGTCCCAAACGCGGTGGCGACCTGCCCGGCAGTGCCGTCGAACGTGATCTGGTCCCGGCTTCGGGCCACATTGTCGACCGCGAAACCCTGCCCCTGCAACCAACTCTGCACCTTGGCGATGTCGCTGTCGGCCACGCCAAAACGCGCGGCAAACTGGTCCGGTGTCAGCCACTGGTGAAACTGCGGCGACGAAGGATCCTGCTGCGCGGTCAGCAGCGTGTCCAGATCGGCCTGCTGGGCCGCGGTCCGGTTGAACACCAGCGTGATGCCCTTCAAAGGCATACTCGCCGACACAGCACCCTGGTCCACGCCGCGCGAGGCCTGCGCCGGGCGCGTCCCGGGTAGCGTCACCCGCGTGCCGCTGGCGATGGCACTCGCTAATCTCGGCTTTGGTCCTTGGGCTGCTCCGGCCATACTGGAAGCAAGCAGTAAACACGCAACAACAGGGGCCCACATCAGGCGAAATCTCATAAAACCTGGTCTCAAATCTGCAGCACTCCGCCTGACAAAACCGGAGAACCTGCTTGGGGAATCACTTTTATAGACGCGACCCGTAAAGCAAAGTTCCACCTCGCCCTAGGGCCTCGCCGCTCAGTTTCCATTCCGTTCAAAGTCGCATACCGGCTCTTATCGGCAAATCTTGCGAAAACTTTAGCCCCGCAAAAGAGCCCCCAGTTCACCCTGGCTCACCTTGCGCTGTTCGCCCGTCGCAAAGGTCTTCACAGTGCCAACGCCGTCGCGCACCTCGTCCTCGCCCAGGATCACAATGTGCCGGGCCAGTCGGTCTGCCGCCTCAAAGCTCTTGCGCAGCTTAAAACCGCCGTCCCCCACCTCCACAGAGAGCCCCTGGCGCCGCAAGGTCCGCGCCAAAGCCAGTGCCGCCGGCTGTTGTGCCACGCCCAGGGGCGCGATATACGCGTCCAGTTTGGGCCGGGCCTGCCCCTGTCCCTCGCTTGCCGCCGCCGTATCCAGTTCCGCCTGGGCTTGCAGGGTCAGGATCAGCCTGTCTTCGCCGATCGCAAAGCCGATGCCCGGCGCCCGCGGTCCGCCCAGAATCTCGCTCAGCCCGTCGTACCGCCCCCCGCCCAGCAACGCATTCTGCGTCCCCAGCCCGGTCGTTACGGTGAACTCAAACGTCGTTCGCGTGTAGTAGTCCAGCCCGCGCACCAGCCGGGGATTCACGTGGTGCGGCACCCCGCACGCGTCCAGGGCGGCCAGCACCTGCGCAAAGTGTTCCTTCGACTCCGCCCCCAGGTAGTCCGCAATCTTCGGCAGACCGTTGATGATCTCCTGATCGCCCTCGTCCTTTGAGTCCAACACCCGCAAGGGGTTCGTCTCCGCTCGCCGCTGGTTATCCGGGCACATCCGGTCCTTCACCCCGGCCAGCGTCTCGCGCAGCACCTGGTTATAACGCGCCCGGTCCTCGGCATTGCCCACCGAGTTCAACTCCAGCCGCCACCCGCGCACACCCAGCTCGTCCAGCAGCGCGGCCAGCATGTCCAGCACCTCGGCATCGCGCAGCGGGCTTTCCGCCCCGGAGCTCGGCGGCCCGATCACCTCCGCGCCAATTTGCCAGAACTGCCGGTAACGCCCCCGCTGCGGCCGCTCCCTTCGAAACTGCGGCCCAATGTAGTACAGCTTGCTCAGGCCGCCCGTATCGCCCAGCTTGTGCTCGATATACGCCCGCACCACCCCCGCGGTCGACTCCGGCCGCAACGTCAGCGACTGGCCCTTTTCGGACTCAGCCCGCGCCCGGTCTTCCCAGGTAAACATCTCCTTGCTGACAATGTCGGTCTCTTCGCCGACACCACGCGCAAACAGCTCAGTCGTTTCAAAGATGGGCGTCCGGATCTCCCCAAATCCGTACCGAGCAAACACGGCACGGGCCGTGGTTTCCACGTGATTCCAAAGGGGCGTCTGGTCGGGTAACAGGTCGCGCGTGCCGCGCACAGCTTTCAGTGCAGGGCGCGGCTTGGCGCCCGAATCATCACTACTCATAGATCTTTCAGTGTAGAGGACGCCAGTCCGAAGCCTGCGCCGCCGTCATGCCCACCGGTGGCGGTGGCGGTGCGGCCGACGCCATCTGCCCTTGCGCCTGCCCGACCCCCAGGCGAGGCCCTTGGTACCAGCCAGCCCCGAGCCGGCGCTCAAATTCCGTCTTCTTCATCCGCGCATCTACCAGGAACCCGATCCCGATGGCCAACGGCAGAATGCCGGCCGCCCCGCCGGCCAGCACTTCACGCACCCGCACGATAGCGGCCAGGGCCGCAAAGAACAGAAACAGCCCAAGTCCGATCGAGACCAGCACCACGCCCGCCCGTCGCGCCTTGCCTCCGTCGTTCATCCGGTCTATCCGGGGCGTTGCTGCTGCCGCATTGCCGAAGACGCTCTCCATGGCACTCACCGGAGCTGTCGTGCCCGGCGTTTCCACCGGCAAACCCTGCGCAATCCGCGCCAGCCGCTCGTGCGACTTGATCTCCTCTGACCGCACCTTGGCCCACATCGAGGCTGCCGACATCCCCAGAATCATCACGCACCCAGCCACCGGAATGATGAAGGGGCTGTTGAACACCGTCGCCAGCCCATCCAGCGTCACCAACGCAAACAGATCAAACAGCATCGCCTACCTCCCCGGTCCGCCCCTGGCGGCTCCCCGGTCCATGTGCGCGGTAAGACCGCCGGCCTTCGTGAAAGTTTCAAGGCTCCAAATGAAACTTTCCGCTATCGTGACGGTCATACCGCCCCACACAGCCCATGCGCCGCGATTACGCATCTCCGGAAGGCTTTGAGGCCCTCGTTCGCGAGCACCAAGGCGCCGTGTTCGGCACCCTCCACCGCCTCACCGGCCCAGGTCCCCACGTGGAAGATCTCGCCCAGGAGGTTTTTCTTCGCCTCTACCGCGCTCTCCCGGACTTCCGCGGCGAAGCCCAGCTTTCTACGTTCCTCTACTGCATCACCTTCAACGTCGCCCAGGATGAGTGGAAGCGCCGCCGACGCGACCGGGAACATATCGCACCCATCCCGGCACAGCCCGACGAAGAGCCATCCGCCTGGCTGGAGAACCAGCCCGCGGATGCCTCCGCCGGCGGGCACGCCCAGACCCCCGAACAACTCCTCAGCGAACGCGAAACGCAAGAGGCCGTTGAAAGCGCCCTGCTCGCCCTTCCCGAAGCCGAACGCGCCGTTCTGGTGCTCTTTCACCAGGAAAATCTCAGCTATGAAGGCATCGCGGACGCCCTGGGCCTCCCCGTCAACACGGTGCGCACCCATCTCCACCGCGGTCGCCAACGGCTCGCCGCCGCTGTGCAACAACGTCTTGCCGCGCCAACCCGTCAAACCGAGTACACCTTTGCAAGGAGGGCCGGATGAAGCCCGTCAGCACCGATCCTACGCACTCCGCCCCGACCCCGGCGCCGGCCCACGCGCTCGACACCGCCATCACCCGTGCGCTCAGCCAGCCTCCAGCCGTCCCCATCCCATCCGGGTTTGCCGCCCGCGTCGCCCGTTCCGCCGCCGCCCAGCCTCAACCGCGCGCTACCCACTGGCTTGGCTGGGGTCCCTGCCTCGCGCTGGGCTCCGGCGTTGTGCTGACGCTGGCGCTCTTCGCGCTCGCCCCGCACGCCGCTCCCAGCCTCACCAGCGCCCGCTTCGACGCAGAACTCGGCGCCTTTGCGGAACTTGGCGCCCTTCTGCTCTTTGCGCCGCGGCTCCTGCGGCGGGACTAACCGGCAAAGGAAACGTCTACCCAAAGCTCCCGCCATGGACGCCGCAAGCATCACCACCCCCATCGCACGCATCGCACTGGAGCCGCCCTTTCCGCGCTACATGAAGCGCAGGGCGAAGAGGAGTTTGATCGTATGCGTGCAACAAAGTTTGCTCTTTCCGTTCTTTTGGCTTTGCCGCTCAGTCTCGCGGCTCAGACCCCAGCCGAGCCGCAGCCCGGCACGGTTCCGGTGACCAATCAAACGCCCGTGACTCCCAACGGCGCCAGCACCACAACCTCCACGACGACCGCACCGAGCGCCGCCACCGGCCCGATGACCAAGAGCGACATGAAGGCGCAGCGCAAGCAGCAGAAGCGTGAAGAAAAGGCTGCCAAGGACCAGGCAAAGTCCGCAAATGCGAACTCCAAAGCATTGAAAGCACAGGACAAAGCCACCAACGCCGCTGAGAAGACGCAACCCCAGTAGATCTCCTGCAGGCGACGTTTCCCGAAGGAAGCGTCGCCTGCACCGACATCACGGCCTGGCTTTAGACCCTAAGCTTCCGTGTTCTTACCGTATGCGTGTGTCGCCGTCGGTCCCCACGTCCGGTTTGGCGGCGCCGGTCTGCTCCGCAAGATAGATCGCCGTGTATTCCAGATAGTTTTGCGCATAGCTGCGGATCAGGTCCAGATCCGTGCTGTTCAGCGCGCGCCGCACCTTGCCCGGAACGCCGGCCACCAGCGACCCTGCCGGAACCTGCATCCCCTCCGTTACCACCGCGCCCGCGGCAATAATCGAGCCGGCTCCCACCCTGGCGCCGTTCAAGATGACCGCGCCCATCCCCACCAGCACGTCGTCCTCCAGCACGCACCCGTGCACAATGGCGCCGTGTCCGATGGTTACCCCATTCCCCACAACTACGGGCCAAACGCCGCGCTGGCCGTGCAAAACGGCGTTGTCCTGCACGTTGCTGCGTGCCCCTACGCGGATGGAGTGAACGTCGCCGCGCAGCACCGCATTCATCCACACGCTGCTTTGTTCGCCGAGGACGACGTCGCCCAGAATCTGGGCGGAAACATCGACATACGAGCTTTCTGGCACGGATGGAAAGTGTCCCGCAAACGGACGCAGCATGGTTTGCAAACTCCACTTTCAGTGTATGTGTCGGCGTTAGACGTAACCCGTTAGGGAAAACCTTTTTGTCAGAAGAAATGTGTCGGCAAACGGACGTATCGGCAGTATCCTTGAGACGGCCACATAGGCAGGTTTGGAGGTGTTTCTTTTGGCAGAGGTTCGAGTACAGGAGGGTGAGCCCCTTGAAAATGCCCTGCGCCGTTTCAAGCGCAAAGTGCAGACCGAGGACATCATCAAGGAAGTCAAGCGCCACTCCTTCTACCTAAAGCCAGGCGAAAAGCGTCGCGTCAAGGAAGCTCTTGCACGCAAGCGTAATCGCAAGAAGGTTCGCAAGGAGCAGGACTAAGCTCCCTCGCTAGCAGTCGCAAGACAGGGGAGGGGGCGCACTTTCGGCTCCCTCTCCTTTGCATTTATGCCCCATGTGATTTCCGCGTCACATGCGGCCCCGGGCCCCTGCAGTACATCATCACAGGCCTGATGCACACGGAGTCCGTTTCCTCCACGGTCTCTTTGTCGCTCACGCCTTGTCCCGCACGTTGGGGAGAGGGTGCTATGAATTTCATCGATCGCGTTCTGAAGTGTTCTGACTGTGGCAGTGACTTCATCTTCACTGCCGGCGAACAACTCTTTTTCTCTGACCGGCAGTTCAAGAATGACCCCAAGCGCTGCAAGCTGTGCAAGGCGAAGCGCGCTGGTCTGGGCCGTTCTCCGGACGGTGTCGTCACGGCCGCTCTGCCGCTGTCGCGCACTGAAACCCGCACGGAGTGTTCCGCTTGTGGTGTCGAAACGACCGTTCCGTTCAAGCCCACGCAGGGCCGCCCGGTCTTTTGTCGCTCCTGCTTCCAGCTCAAGCGTGTGCCGGCCGCGGTCGCCAAGGTTGCCGGCCTTGACACGCCCGAACTTGCCATCGAGCAGGCTGTTGCCGCTGCCGTCGCTGATGCCGCCGCCGACATGCCCAGGCAGACCGCCGGAGCCAGCGCAGTCGCCGAAAGCCCCGCGGCCGTCCTGGGCGCCAATGAACCATCTGCGCAGGCCTTGGAAATGATGGCCGCGGAAGCCGCACACGCCTAGCGTCCGGGCTCCCGGCCGGTCCACAGAGCAACTTAGGGCCAACGCCGGACCAACGCACAGACGCGGACCGCAATCTGAAACGCTTAACTGATGCTGCGCCTGCGCGAGATCTCAGAAGACACGGCCCTTTTCCCCTGGAACAAGAGCACCCCGTACCCGGCGATCGAATCTACGGTCGCCGTGGTCATCGCGCTGCTTCTCGGGCAGATCACCGGCCATCGCAGCGCCGGTTCCATCGCCGCGGGTGCCGCCTTCACCGTGGGTTTCGCCGTCTTTCATGAGGCACTTTCCTCCACCCTCCTCAGCATGGCGCTGCTCACGCTCGGCATCGCCTCGGCCACGCTCGCCGGCAGTCTCGGTGCCCAGTGGACCGCCGTTGTGTTGTTCCTCTGCATCGTTGCCGCCATCAACTACGGCCTGCTCGCCGGGCTTGATCCCACCGCCAACTGGATCGGCCAGCAGTGCGGCGTTTATGTCATCATCTCCAGCTACTTTTCCAACGGGCTGCACTACGCCGTCGGCCGTACCGCAATGGTCCTCGCCGGCGGTGCGCTGCAGATGATCCTGTTTACTGCCTTCCGGCTCTTGCACCGCAACGCCCGCGCGGCCGCCCCACCACCCCTGCCGGTGTTCCGCCAACTGCGCACCCGCGCGCTCCAGCTGTGGGGCTGCCTGCGCGACGAACTCCGCTGGGACGCCGACACCACCGGCTACGTCATCAAGCTCGTCATCACGCTCGGCCTCAGCACCGCGCTGTACCGGTATCTCCACCTGCGTAACGGCTATTGGGCCCCCATGACAGCCATGCTGGTGCTGAAACCGAAGTGGGCCAACACGCTGAGCCGCGGCGTTGCACGCACCGCAGGCACCATGGTCGGCGCCGCCCTTTGCGCCTTCCTGGCCTACATCCACGGTCCTTTCCCGCACTGGGTCTATTTCACGCTGATCGCCGCCACGGCCTACCTGTGTTTTACGCTGCAGGCGGTCAACTACGCACTCTTTTCGGCGGTGCTCACCTCCTACACCGTCTTCCTCTTCGCTTTTGGCGGCTTTTCCGAGCGCGCGGCCGCCGACATCCGCCTGCTCAACACCGCCGTCGGCGGCTTTCTGGCGCTTCTGGTCGACTTCATTGCGAAGCAACTCGGCCCCAAACTTCGCGCCGACTCAGTCGCCCGCCCAACACTCGCCAGCCATCCCTAAGCTGCCCCGTCCTCGCGGCGCCAGCAACAGCCCATCCTTTAGCGGGCCGAACCTGACGGGCGCGACGAAGTTCCTACCGGCCACCCTTGGCGCGATACGCCCCATCCTCAAACCGCTTCACCACCGATGGGCTCGGCGCCTTGCAGTTCCCAGGATCGTCCGCGAAGTACAGGCAGGCGGGCACACCGTCCACAAACGCGATGTCCACCGAGCCCGTCGACATGACGCCCTTCTGGTCATAGGTGGCGTGGAGATGCCGAGCCCTGCCCTGCGCATCCACCGCGCCGTCCACCTGCACCCCGTCCAGGCCGGTATACCGGTTCATCAGCCAACCCGCCGCATTGGCACGGATCAGATCATCGGCCAGGGCACGCGCGTTCAGGTCCTGCGCCCGCGTCATCCGGGTCGTATCCGGCACAAACCCGGCAAGGTGGACCGGATCATCACCGCTCGCGAACCGCTTCATGTTCTCCTGCAGCCGCGCAAGCGCCTTGCTGTTGCACCCGTTCTCAGTGATCAGGCGCGGGGTGTCCTGCTTCAGGCTCATCTCCTGCTGCAGGAGGTCGCTCGCCTGCCCCATCATGCCGCTCACCGGGTCGGAGCCCGAGGTTGCAAGCACCTGCAGGAACCCGCGGAAGGCATTGCGCGGCGCCACATCCTCCAGGGCTACCTTGGCTTCAAACGCGCGTGGGTCGGCATCCATGTCCAGCATCCTGCGCCCCCACTCAACGCACTCGGTCGACTGGCTCACCACCCCGTACCTGCCGTAGACCGTCCGCTCCAGCTCCCGCTTGCACTCCGGCTCCGACATCTGCACCTTGTCCGCCGGCAAAGCCTCCTTACACGACGTCCCAAACTGCTGCAGGTAGTCGTCAAACATGTCTTCAAACAGGACATTCGCCCGCTGAACGCCGGCGTGGGCAAAGTCGCCTGTGTACAAAGCGCGGTAGACGGCGGCGTTGGCCAGGTTCGCCGTTTTCAGGCTTGAGGCCACAATCTCACCCCGCGCCAGCGCTGCGCGTTCAGCCTTCTCCTCTGCGGCACGCTGCGCCTGCTCCGCTCGTTTGGCCAGCAAATCCGCACGCGCGCTGCGTGCCGCGCTCAACTGCCGGTACACGTCGGTGTCCCGGTCTTCAGGCAGCCGAAATACCTCGTCATCCATCGACGCCACCGCTTGTGCGTCCTCTGAGGTCTCCACCGCATGCCGGAACTGGGGAGCCAGCTTCGCCAGCACGGCCTCCCGCCGTTGCACATAGCTCTTCCCCAGGGCATCCGCTTCGGGCAGCACCGGCGCCTGCAGAAACACCTGCCTGTAGGCCGCATACCACTCTGCTCCCTGGTCCAGCCCGTCACGCGTTGGCGGGAAAGCGTCAGCCTTGGCCTGCTGCGGCGGCAACATCTCGCGCAACACCTGGCTGCGACGCTGGTCCAGTTGCGTCTCCAGCGTCGTCCGCTGCTCCCCGGGAACAGCCTGCAACAGCGTGGCGTAGGTCCGCGGGGCCTCCTGGAGCTGCCGCGCCACCTCCGGGCTGGCCGGCGCGGTCAGCAACGGCTGGATCTTTGCCTGTACGGCTACCGTGGCCGAGCGCGACACGGCATCCTTCACCGCGGCCTGAAACTGCGTCTTCTCGCTCGGCCACACCCGGGCCAGCTCGTCCTTGCGTTTGCCCGCAAGCCCCACGGCCTGGTCATACGCATCGGCCGACGGCTGCGTGGTTTGCAGCACGCGCTCGTCTCCCTGCAGGGCCGCGCGGGCGGCCGACAGCCGAGACAGCGCGGGGATCAGCTGTCCCGGAGACAACGGTCCCACGCCCGCTGTTCCCGGCTGAAACGGTGGGTTGAACACCTGCAACACCACCGTCTGCTGCGCGTATTCCCGCGACGTCTGACACGGCGGGATATGCGTCGAAAAGAACTGCCGCCGGTCCGCATCGGACATCGACGGATACGAGACCCCGAACTGTTTTTGAAACGGATCATCCGCAAACAGCGGAACCGCCATCTGCTGCACCTTGTTGGCCATGGTGTGTGCCAGATCCACGCCCGGGTACTCGTTTCGCAACACCTGCAGCCACGCAATCATCGTCGGGCAGACCTTATCCGGGTCTGGCCGGCTCGGCTGCCCGGGCCGCTGCCCCGGTACATTCGTCCTGTTGGGCATCCGCGGGTCGTTGATTGTGATGCCACCCGGAAGCCGTATCTGTCCAAGCCCCTGGCCCGCGGGAAACACCAGTCCCGCAACAACAAACCCTCTCAGAAGTACCCTGACACCACCACCCATGCGAACAGCACCTCGGCCTGGTTCTTGTCACTCACTCCTAAACGCCACGCCCCAAGCTGCCTGCGACCGTGAAAAAGCGGGAAGTATGCAGCACCAGCAGACCCTGCCCGAAGCACTCGCTCCGGTACGGGGACGTCCACCCATGGCGTTCAAAGAGTACAGAGAGCCTACTGGCAACCGGTACTCGCGGGAGCCGCTTATAGGCGACACGCTGTAGCCCACGCGCGGCACCACGCGGACCCGCGCCCCAACACGCGCCCCGGCGCCGCACCGAGCAGAACTCTCAACACCCCATCCCGCCAATCGGGCCCATCGAACCCCCTACAATACCCTTGTGACCCTCGACTTTCTCGGCGCCCTCCAACGCACCCACGGCTGCGGCGCGCTTCGCTCCTCTGACGCCGCCTCCACCGCCACCCTGATGGGCTGGGTCAACCGCCGCCGCGACCACGGCGACCTCATCTTCCTCGACCTCCGCGACCGCAGCGGCATCACCCAGGTCGTGCTCGATAAGTCCATCGCCCCCGAGGCCCACGCCAAGGCCGAACAGGCCCGCCCTGAGTACGTCGTCGCCGTCAGCGGCACCGTCCGTCTCCGCGAGGGCGGCAGTAATCCCAACCTCGCCACCGGCGAGATCGAGCTCGTAGGCCGTGACCTCCTGCTGCTCAACGACGCCAAAACTCCGCCCTTTTCGCCCGCCGAACCCGCCATCAAGGACGAGGAAACCCGCCTCAAATACCGCTACATCGACCTCCGCCGCCCCGAGATGCAACACAACTTCATCGTGCGCAGCAAGGTGGCCATGGCCATCCGCAACTACCTCGTCGAGCAGGGCTTCCTCGAAGTCGAAACGCCCTTCATGACGCGCTCCACCCCCGAAGGCGCCCGCGACTACCTCGTCCCCAGCCGCGTCCACCCAGGCCACTTCTACGCGCTCCCACAATCACCGCAGATCTTCAAGCAGATCCTCATGATCTCCGGCTTCGACCGCTACTTCCAGATCGCCCGCTGCTTCCGCGACGAAGACCTCCGCGCCGACCGTCAGCCCGAGTTCACCCAGATCGACCTCGAGATGACCTTTCCGCAACAGGCGACCATCTTCGCCGTTGCCGAAGGCTTCCTCCGCGCCGCTTTCAAGGCCGCCGGCGTCGAGCTCGGCCCCGAAGCCTTCCCCCACATGACCTACGACCAGGCCATCGAGCGCTACGGCATCGACAAGCCCGACATGCGCCTCCCCGCCATGGTCAACCTCTCCGCCACGCTCACCCCCGAGCTCCGCGAAACGCTCAAGATCGACCCCACGCTCCCCATCTACGGCTTCACCATTCCCAAAGCCGCCGCCGGCATGAGCGGCACGCAAAAACGCGCCCTCGTCGACGAAATCCGCAAGTCCCTCGGCGACACCGGTCTCGACTTCCTCGACGTAGCCCGCCTCCGCACCAACGAGGCCTTCCAGCCCCTGGCCGAAGCGATCGCCGCCAGGCTCACCGCCGAACAACTCGTCTTCAATGGCGAGCCCTTTGTGCAGGACGACCTCGCCATTGTCATCACCCCCAAACCCGGCACCGCGACCGTCTGGGGCAACGACCCCCACTGGATCCCCAAGCGCATCGGCGCTCTTCGCCTCGAACTCGCGAAGAAATACGCCGACAAACACGGCCTCTACGCCCAAACCGGGACCGCCCGCGACTTCCGGTTCCTTTGGGTCACCGACTTTCCCATGTATGAGTGGAACGAGGAAGGGAAGCGCTGGGATGCCGCCCACCACCCCTTCACCTCGCCGCACGAGGAAGACATCAAATCCGGCGCGCTGTGGAACGACAAGGGCGCCGTCCGCGCGCTCGCCTACGACGTCGTGCTCAACGGCACCGAGCTGGGCTCCGGCTCCATCCGCATCCACCGCAAGGACGTCCAGACCGAGATCTTCAAAACCCTCGGCATGACCGAAGCGGAAGCCCACGAGCGCTTCGGCTTCTTCCTCGATGCGCTCGAATACGGCACCCCACCCCACGGCGGCATCGCCCTCGGCCTCGACCGCATTGTCATGATCCTGGCGGGTGCTCAATCGCTACGTGAAGTCATCGCCTTCCCCAAAACCGCCAAAGCCATCGACCTCATGGTCGACGCCCCCACCCCCGTCAGCGACCTCCAACTCAAGGAACTGAACCTTAGGATCAATCACCGTACCTAGCTTTTGCCTGTCTGGTTGTCATTCCCGCAGGGAATCTGCATTTGCCCTGAGCTAACATCGCTCACCGGGAGACCTCCATGGCCGCACTCGCCAAACCCGATCCACTCCCCATCGGCGTCCTCAAGACCTTCGGCGACTACGACCCCATGTACGAGGTCCTCGGCCCGGCCCGGGACGGTCCCAAAGGTTCCATGGTCCACATCCGCGTCTTCTTCACGGAAGAAGAACTCGACGATCCCCTCGCCGAAATGCTGGAAGACTCGCTAAAGCCGTAATGCTCGCCATCTCCTTCGACATGGTCGCGCCGAACTCGAACGCCTGCACCCCCGTGGCACTCGCGCCGCCTACGCGGATATCGAGCGCGTCATGGGAAAGCATGGGTACGGAGGCATCCAGGGCAGTGTGTACATGGGCGACAACGACCTCGGGACATTGATGATGCTGGTCAGTGACCTTCGCGCCCTTCCTGGTTTCCAGCCGCCTTCCGGGACATCCGCGCCTACCGCGTCGAGCAATGGTCCGATATGACCCGCGTCGTTAAGAGCTGAACGCCCAACCCTCTCCCCCATCGGTTACACCCCAAAGTGACGCTGCATCCGCAGCCCGCTTCTGCTATACAGGGCTCTCACCGTATGAGAGCCGTTGAGCGGATTCGCCCCTTGGTGTGCCTTTTTGCCACCGCCCTATCCCTTGGCCTTGCCGCCCAGTCAAAAGGGGCTGCACCCCCGCAGCTCCAGGCCGCGGCCACAGCCCCCTCAGCCGACTTTTCCGGCGAGCCGGCCGTCATCGTCCGCAGCCGCAGCGTCGTCACCATGCATGCCGACGGCACGGGCGTCCGGGAAAACACCCTCGCCATCCGTCTCCAAACGGAAGCCGCCGTCCGCCAGTTTGGCGTGGTCGCCATCGCCTTCGCCGGGTCCGCCGAACATGCCGAGTTCCTGTACGCCCGCGTGCGCCACCCGGACGGCACCGTCGCAGAAACGCCCGTGACCGGCGCGCTGGAACAGCCGGCGCAGGTGACGCGCGAAGCCCCGTTCTACAGCGACCTGAAGAACCTGCAGCTCCCCATCAAAAGCCTTGCCGTCGGCGACACGTTGGAGTGGAGCAATCGCGTCACGCGCACCACCCCCGAAGTTCCGGGGCAGGTCTACGGTCAGGATGCCTTCACCCAGGATGCTGTTGCGCTGGACGAGAGCTTCGAGCTGCACGTCCCAGCCGCGTTACACCTGACCGTATGGACCAATCCGAACATCGCCCAACCCAAGGACACAGTCCAGGGCGCAGACCGGGTCATCCTCTGGAACGCAAAACATCTCGAACGCTCAACCGGACCAGCAGCGGACGTGGCCAAGAAGAAGCCCCTCAGCGCCGAAGCCGACCTCGCGTCCCGCAAAGGTCCGCTTCCATCCTTCGCCTGGACCACCTTTGCCAGCTGGGAAGCGGTAGGGGACTGGTACCGCGACCTTCAGTCGGACCGTGTGAAACCGGACGCCGCGATCACCGCAAGGGTCGCCCAACTCACTGCCGGCAAAACGACGGACGCCGACAAGGCCCAGGCCATCTACGAGTACGTCGCCACCGAGATCCGCTATATCGGCGTGGCGTTCGGCATCGGCCGTTACCAGCCTCATACCGCAGCCGAAGTCTTCGCCAACCAGTACGGCGACTGCAAGGACAAGCACACGCTCCTCGCTGCCATGCTCACGTCCATTGGCCTGCATCCGGAAGCGGTCCTGATCGGGGCAGGCGTCCGCTTCAACCCGGCGGTTCCCTCGCCGGCCGCCTTCAACCACCTGATCACGCAGGTTTCGCTCGACGGCAAACCCGTCTGGCTGGACACCACCGCGGAGGTCGCCCCCTGGGGCACCCTGATGCCCTTGATTCGCGACCAGCAGGCCCTCGTCATCACGCCTTCCGGTCCGTCGACCGTGCAGCAAACGCCGGCGACGGCTCCTTTTCCGGCCTTTGCCACGCTTGCCGCGACGGAAACGCTGGACAAGGACCTCACTTCCGAAGCCCGCATCTCCCTTACCTTCCATGACGACGACGAACTGGCGCTCCGTGCTGTGCTGCGCCAGATCTCGCCCGCGCAGTACCCCGAATTCCTGCAGCGCTTTGTCGCGGCCATGGGCTTCGGCGGCACCGCAACCGACCCCGAAATCAGCCGCCCCGACGATCTGGACCAGCCCCTGACGCTCACCTACAAATACAAGCGCGTCAAAGAAGCCGACTGGGGTGAAAACCGCGTCACTGAGCCCTTCTGGCCCATATCCCTCCCCGGGGTAGACCCCAAAGAGCCGCCCACAAGCTCCATCGAGCTCGGTTCGCCACGAACGGAAACCAGCACCGTCGAGATCAAGCTTCCGGAAGGGTGGAGCGTGGAGCTGCCCGAAGCCATCCACGCCAAGGCGCCCTTCGCCACCGCAGACACAACGTTCCATCTCAACCACGGCGTCGTCACTGCTGAACGCAAACTCACCGTGCTTCAGCCAAGGATTCCGGCAGCCGACTGGAAGAGCTACAAGAGCTGGAGTGAGGAGGGTCAGGTCACCGGGTATCCCTTTCTGCAACTCATCAAGGCAGGAGCCAAGGTCTCGGATGCGGCTGCAAGCGAGTCGGCCTCCCCCGCAGCGGCGCGCAACGGCACAGCGGAACGCCTCGTCACGCAGGCCACCGACGCCCTGCGCCAGATGGACACCGCCACCGCCAGGCGCCTGCTCGATGAAGCCAAGGGCCTCAACCCGCAGCAGCGCATGCTCTGGGGCGAGTACGCCTACGCTTCCTACCTGCTGGGCGAGATCAGCAAAGCCACCGAAGAGGTCAACAAGGAACTGGCACTGCACCCCGACGAACTGCAGATGAACGGCCTGCTCGCCAGCCTGCAACAAACGCGCGGCGAGCATGACGCCGCCCTGGCCACGCTGCGCCGCTGGGCGGCCGCCGCACCGGACAATCCCGCCCCCGCCCTTGCGCTCATCACCGAGCTCCACAAGCTGGAGCGCAATGAGGAAGCAATCGAGCAGGGCAAGGCTGCCCTGGCGAGGTTAGGAAGCACCGATACCGATCTGACCCAGCTCCGTTTCGTTCTGGCGGATGTGCAGGAAAACAGCGGCCACAAGGCCGATGCCGCCGCGACGATCCTTCCGCTTAAAGGCGTCGTCACCGACCCCAGCCAGCAAAACTCCGTCGCCTATCTGCTCGCGGACGCCAAGGTCGACCTGCCCGGAGACGAAGCTTCCGAACGCGCCGTCCTCGACAAACTCGACACCGAAACCAACGACTGGACCCTGGACGAAGCCGCTCCCGTGCTCGCCTCCAAGACCAGTCTGCTCATCGCCTCCTGGGACACCATGGGCTGGATCCTCTATCAGCAGGGCCACCTGCCCGAGGCCAGAACCTACATCGCCGCGGCCTGGCAGAACGCTCCCCGCCGCGACCTCCTCGACCACCTCCACGCGGTCGACGCAGCGCTTCACCAGTCCACAAAGGAGGAGGCCGTTGGCGACCAAAGCCGTCGCACCTTTGCCCTCGGCCCGGCGCACGCCCGGCGCGGCACCGCGGAGCTCAAGCTCCTGCTCGCTGACGGCCAGGTCCTCCGCGCCGAGCCCGCGTTCGACTCACCCGCTCCCGGCACACACCCCAGCGCAGCGCCTGCGCTCCGCGACGCCCCGGAACTCGTCAAAGTCGCCGACCTGCACGCCCTGTTTCCCCCGGGAAGCAAGGCGCGCCTGGTCCGCAAGGGCATCGTCAATTGCTCAGGCGCAACCTGCCAGCTCATTCTGGAGCCACTTGCCTTCCGTTAGTGCCCTCGCAAGCAGCGCTTCAAAACGACCGCCGGCACGGCCCACAAGCGCTACAGGCCGAAACACACGCCCCCGCGACCTACAGGTCGCTCACCACATCGGCTTCGGCATGCACCAGCAGCTCAAGCTCCTTCACCGCCATCGCCTGGCCATAAAACCAGCCCTGGCCCAGGATCCGCTTGCCGGCCCGCCGGAAGTACGCAGCCTGTTCCGCCGTTTCGATCCCTTCCACCACAACCGACAACCCAAGCTGCTCGGCAAGCTGCAAGATCTGCGGCACAATCGACTCCGTCACGGCGTCCGTCCCCACCGTCGCCGTAAACGCCCGGTCCACCTTGATCGCGTCTACAGCCAAATCGCGGAGGTACGCCAGGCTTGAGTAGCCCGTCCCGAAGTCGTCGATGTACACGCTGTGCCCGGCCTCACGCAGCCGCGCCACCATCGCGATGGCCGCCTCCTTGGCCGCTGTCGACCGCTCGGTAATTTCCAGCCCCACACTCGCCGCCTTCACGCCGGCATCCTCAAGCGTGTGTTGCAGGAAGGGAAAAAACCGCTCATCATGCAGGTCCGCGGCGCTGATGTTCACCGTCAGCCGGAAGTTCCCGCCCACCAGCACATCCCGCGTTTCCTGCACGGCACGGCACAAGGCAAAGCGGGTGATCTCTGTGATGAAACCACGCTCCTCGGCAAGCGCGGAAAACGCCTCGGGGCTCACCGCGCGGCCGTGCACATCGCTCCATCGCAGCAGCGCCTCCGCGCCCACCAGCGTGCCACTCTGCAGGTCCACAATGGGCTGGTACACCAGCGTCAGCTCTTCACGCCGCAGTGCCCGCCGCAACTGCTGCTCTGGGGAGCGATGCCTCCGCAATACCAGCAAAAACGCCAGCACAAGACACTCACCCAGGCACGCACCGGCAAACAGCAGAATCCATGAGACCGCCTGCCCCTGTCTTCGGAACGCATCGCGCGTCTCGCCCGCCACCACACACACACGCGCCTGGGCAGAGCAAAGCGGCAGGTAGTACGCCCCCTTCCGCTCCACCAGTTGCCCCGCAAGGATCTCTTTCTTGGTCACCGGCACCTTGTTTCCAAAACCCTGGATCAAGTGATTCGTGCGCCGGTCATACAGAAAAGCGGCATACGACATCTCCGGTTCGCTGAAGGCATGAAAGGCGTTCGGATTCAGCACCACATCCACTTCGCCCGTTTCCACAACGAAACCCTGCGCGTTATCGCCCAGCAACACCGGCGTGCTGACATAAATCAGCGTGTCCCTGAAGGACACATCCGGCAGCGGCATCGGCAACGGCCGCGGCACAAGCCCAACGTCGCTGGAGCAGTAAAAGCGCTGGTTGCGCACCCTGCCAATGTCCTTGATCTCGTTGCTGCGGTACACCAGCCCGCGCATCAGCGCCAGCTCTGCCGGCGAACAAAACGGCAGCGCATCGCCCTGCACCGTAGATACCGTGCTTTCCGCTTCACGGTCAATCAGCGTTGCCGTTCGCTGCAGGCTCTGGGCATAGTCCAGCAGGTCGGCCCGCCCCGCCTTCATGCGGTACAACTCACCCGCAATCTGTGCCGAGCTCAGGCCCAGCCCCGCGCCGCACACAAGAAGAAGTCCGATACGGAGCGTTCTTCGGTCCACGTGGCGGGCCCTTTCCTCGTACTGCAAGATGGATACTACATTTCGCGAACATCCGGCACACCGGTCAGGCAGCACACAACCCGGGGCAAGTCTCGCATCGCAAAGTGGCACTAATTTTGAAGCAGCGAAGAACAACGAAAGAATAGGGCTTCGAGGTGCAGCGCCTGCTTTGAGGTGCAGCGCCTGCTTCGAGGTGCAGACCCTATTGCGTGGCTCTGGTCCATAGTTGCGGCCAGGCACGTTGCACCCTCCGCTCCTCAGCCACGCGCGTGCGAGCAATGATAGCTTTCCAACATGCTTCGCAGACCCGCTTTCGGCAACGGCCCTCGCTGTATCGCCTACCTGTTCCCGCTCTTGCTCTGCACCCTGGCCACGGTACCAACGGCTCGCGCCCAGACCGCGCCCGCAAACCAGGCCGCCTCGGCCTTTGATCCCGCGCTCGACATCACCACCATGCCGCTTTACGCCTCACGCGTCCCGCACGGGCAGGGCGACGCTCCTACAGACGTGCCCACGCTGACGATGTTTCACCCAAATCATCCAAATGGCACTGCTGTCATCATCGCGCCCGGTGGCGCCTACCTCCACCTGGCCAGCAACTACGAAGGCCGCCAGGAGGCCGATCGCCTCGCCGAGCTGGGCGTCACTACCTTTGTGCTCAAGTACCGCCTCAGCCCCACCTACCTCTACCCCGTGCCGCTCGACGACGCGCGGCGGGCCGTCCGCCTCGTCCGCTCACTCGCGCCCAAATACGGCTACAGCCCTGACCGTATCGGCATGATGGGTTTCAGCGCCGGCGGCCACCTCACCGCTGTCACCGGCACCCTCCCCGAAGAAGGCCACCCCAACGACTCCGACCCGGTCGAACACGAATCCAGCCGCCTCAACTTCATGCTGCTCGTCTACCCGTGGCTTAACGCCATGCAGCCCCAGGTCCCCAGCTACAAAGACCCTTCTAAACTCCTCATCAACTATTGCTCCGTCACCAAGGGCCTCACCCAGGCCGACTGCGCCCGCCTCGACCCGCAA
The DNA here is from genome assembly GCA_965198515.1 of Granulicella sp. Classification (GTDB taxonomy): domain Bacteria; phylum Acidobacteriota; class Terriglobia; order Terriglobales; family Acidobacteriaceae; genus Granulicella. The sequence continues at coordinate 956,704 of CBDAPO010000006.1, forward strand.
TACACCCCGGTCAACCACGTAGGCGCCCAAACCCCACCCACCTTCATCGTTCATACCGCCGACGACAACACCGTCCCCGCGCAAACCAGCGTCGAGTTTTTTTCAGCCATGCAAAAAGCCCACGCCGACGCAGAACTGCACGTCTTTGCCCACGGCCCGCATGGCTTCGGCACCGGCAGCAACACCCCTGAGCTCTACGTCTGGCAAGACCTCCTCGCCAACTGGCTCCGCGCCCACAACCTGCTCACACCTCCACAGCCCGGCCAGTAACACCGCCCCCCGGCCAGTAACACAGCAGTCAGGCCAGTAACACCGCAGTCAGGCCTTCACTCGACTCCGCACCCGACCGCTGAAGCTACCCAGCTCGTTCTTCGCTGCACCCCCGCTGGAGCAGCCTGGTTTCGTCAGGGCCAGGCTTCAGCCGGCCATAAACCTGCACCACAACGCGGCTTCAGCCGCCGGGTAAGGCCTTCACGCCGACACCAGCAACTCATCCCCCACGATTCTCGCAAAACCTCACCAAACCACGCATTTTCTTATTGCCACCCCATCCTTCTCTCGGCGACCCTGTCCGCAGGCCCTCACCCGTGCGCATCCAGCAGCTCCGCTGCCTAGCCTTCTCGCTCGTTCTCACCGCAAGTCCTCTCCGCGCCCAAACGCCGGGACCACTCCCCAATCCATCCGCTGCCCCGACCCCGCCCCAGTCCATCCCCGCACCCCACGTTGCCTTCCAGAAGTACACCCTCCCTAACGGCCTTCAGGTCATCCTCGTGCCTGACCCCACGGCCTCCCGCGTACACCTGAATCTCTGGTACCACGTCGGCTCCAAAGACGAGCCGCCCAACCGCACCGGCTTCGCCCATCTGTTCGAGCACATGATGTTCCAGGGCTCCAAAGACGCCCCCGGCAGCTACACCACAGCCATCGAAAAAGCCGGCGGCTACAGCAATGGCACCACCTCGCAGGACAGAACCGCCTACACCGACACAGTCCCCGGCGGCAGCCTCGAATACGCCCTCTGGCTCGAAGCCGACCGCCTCGCCACCCTGCCCGAAGCCATCACGGCCGACCGCCTCGACAACCAAAAAGCTGTAGTCCGCAACGAGCTCCGCGAGCGACTCGAAAATCACCCCTACGCCACGCTCCCCATCCTGCTCGCAGAAAACCTCTACCCCGCCGGCTACCCCTACGACCACACCCCAATCGGCAGCCACGACGACGTACAGGCCGCCACCGTCCCCGATGTCAAACAGTTCTTCCGCACCTTCTACGCCCCCAACAACCTCTCGCTCGTCGTCGCCGGCGACTTTGACCCCGCCCTCACGCGGCAGTGGATCGAGCGCTACTTCGGCCCCATCCCACCCGCCGCGCCGACCCCACGCCCGGCCCGCTGGACCCCACGCCTCGACACCGACAAGATCCTCGACGTCACCGACCGCGCCGCCCAGGAGCGCCTCTACCTCGCCTGGCCCGTGCCCTCGTTTCTCGCCGATGACAGCACCCACCTCAACGTCGCCGCGCGCATTCTCAATCGCCGCCTTGGCGCGAGCCTGATCTACAACGCGACCCCGCTCTGCACGGACCTCGAAACCGACATCAGCTTCGGCGAAGACGCGTCCATGTTCTACATCATCGCCAGCGCGGCGCACGGTGCCTCGCTCGCGGCAATCGAAGCCAGCATCTCCGCCGAAATTGCCGCGCTCGCCAAAACGCCTCCTGCGGGCGAAGAGCTCCAACAGGCCCGGCGCAAGCTGGAATTCGACCAGGCCTCCCACTTCGACACACCAGAATCCACAGCCGAGACCCTCAACACCGGCAACGTCTTCACCGGCAACCCGGCCGACTTTGTTCACCAGTGGCACCTGCTGGAAGTCACCACCTCCACCGCGGTCAGCAGCGCCGTGCAGGCAAACCTCACCTCCCACGGCCGCCTCCAAATCCGCGTTCATCCAGACGCTCTCACCGCGCAAACCACATCCACCCTCGATCGCTCCGTTCCGCCGCCCATCCACCCGGAACTCACCGTCCACCCCCCGCAGATCCTCTCCACCACCCTGCCCAACGGCCTCCAGATCCTGGTAGCCCCAAGGGCAAACGCCCCCAAGGTCCTCGTCCGCTTTCGCACCCGCGCCGGCCTCGTCGCCCAGCCCAAAGCCAAGGACGGCGTCGCGCTCCTCACCGCCGCCTGCATGCCCGGCGCCACCACCACGCGCTCTGGCACGCAGGTGCGCGGCGCCATAGAAGCCGCTGGCGCCACCACCATCAGCTCCGACGTCGCTGCCGAAGCCGCCGGCCTCAACTTCGACGTCCTCGCCGCCAACCTTGACCCCGCCTTCGCCGTCTTTGCCGACGTTCTGCTCCACCCGGCCTTCAAGCAGTCCACCCTCAACACCAACCTGGGACAGTTCCGCGAAGGCCTCCGCCAAGCCGCAGTCAATCCCGGCGACATCGCCGAAGCTCTCTCCCGCGCCCTGCTCTACGGCCCCGGTCACCCCTACGCCCGCCGCATCGCTACGCTGAAAGCCCTGGACAACATCCACCCGGACGACCTGCGCGCCTTTTACGGGACCTACTGGAAGCCCCAGGGCTCCGTGCTGCTCTTCGTCGGTGACATCACGCTCGAACGGGCCACAAAACTCGCCCAGACCGGCCTCGGCACCTGGACCGGCAGCGCGCCCGCACCCGCCCCTCTGCCCCCCACAAAGGACATAGGCGCCGGCCACCTCTATCTCGTCGATATCCCCGGCGCCACCCAAACCCTTATCGCCCAGCTGCTGCCCGGGCCCGGCGCAAACTCGCCAGACCGCCTTCCGCTCTCACTCCTCAGCCTCGTCTGGGGCAATATGAGCGGGTCGCGCCTTGAAGCCCTCCGAGAAACCCTGGGCGACACCTACGGCGTCTACGCCCAGCTCAATCAGCTCTCGGAGGCCGGCGCGCTCAGCGCGCAAGGCCCCGTCCAGACCGCGAAAACCGGGGAAGCCATCGTCGAGCTCCAGCGTCAGCTCCTCCGCCTGCGCGATCAGCCCGTCTCCGCGGCCGACCTGCAACACGCCAAACAGCGCCAGCTCGAGCGCGACGCCGACATCTTCGCCAACCCCGACTCCCTCGCCGACTTCCTCATCGGCTCCTGGAACTCCAGCGTCCCCATGGCAGCCGTGCAGGCCGAACCCGACGCCCTGCAGCACATCACGCTCACCGCCGTGCAGGCCGCCACCGCCCGCTACCTTCACCCGCAGGCCGCCACGTACCTCCTCATCGGCGACCGCCGCGAGATCGAACCGCAACTGGAAGCCCTCCACCTCGGCCCCATCCTGCCGCTTACCCCCGATAGCTTTCCCGATAGCCTCTCGCCCACCCCACAGAAACCCTGATCTCAGCGGCATCAGCAGGGCTGCATTCCTGCAATCCGTCCGTGCCTCATAACAAAAACAATGTCCCCTTTTCTCCGGTCACCGCGCACTTATGGGTGAAGGCGGCCAACAAGACCGCTTCCAACAAGGAGAAGCCGTCATGAACACCTCAATCACATCGACCATTCGCAAGTCTCTCTCGGGCCTCGTCTTCGTCGCCGGTGCCTTCGCGGCTTCCGCGCACGCTCAGGCCGGCGGCCGCCAGGTCAAAGTAGACATCCCGTTCGCGTTCCAGGAAGGCTCCGCCCACCTCAACCCCGGTGTCTACACCATGGGCCTTCACAACGGAAACGTCCTGACGCTCCGTGGTTCCAACGGCACCGGCTCCGCGATAGCCATCGTCAATGTCGGAGACACGACGCAGCCAGTCACGGTAGGCAAGGCTGTCTTCCATAGGTATGGTGACCGCTACTTCCTGCGCGAGGTCTGGATCTCCGGATCCTCCGTCGCCATCGAGTGCTCGGCCACCAAGGCCGAAAAGAACCTCCAACGGGAGCTGCAACTGGCCGCCAACAAGAAGGCTCCGGACGGCACAGAAGTAGCCCTGCTCGAGCAGCGCTAAAGACGTCAGTTCGGGAAGGGGTGGCTTCCGCCACCCCGCCTTCCGCCACCCCGCCCTCCGGCCCCCGCCTTCCGCTCCCGGAGCGAAGGCGGCGTTAGCCGCTGAGGTCTCCCGTCGGACTCCAGGGGACGCTCCCGTACCAAGCGCCGTAACCTCTTCGTAAGCCCCTCTTGATACCGTCATACACATGAACTTCCCCCAGCGCTCCGCGGCCGCGCTTCTGCTGCCCCTGTTGACCGCTCCTGTTCTGGCGCAAACCCCCGGCACCCTCGATCTCCCCACCAGCAAGCGCCTCTCCCCGGCCCCCGGCAACCCACAGCGCCTGAACAGCCTGCCCATGTCCATGGCGCTCAGCCCGGACGGCCGTTACGTCGTCACCGTCAACGCCGGCTACGCTACCTTTGACTCTGGCTACATGCAGTCGCTCGCCGTGCTCGACACCACCACCGGCACCCTCACCGACTTCCCCGAAGCGAAAACCGGCACCGGCCGCGACGCAAAGCAAACCCTCTACAGCGGCCTCCAGTTCAGCCCCGACGGCCACACCCTCTACGCCTCGATCGCCTCCCTCACCAACCCCGTCCCCGACGAGGCGAAGGGAAACACCGGCTCCGGCATCCTGGTCTACGCCTTCAACGACGGCAAGCTCACCCGCGAGCGCATCCTCAACACCCCACCCCAGCCGCTCGCCCCCGGCCACCAGACTCTGCTCCCGCTTGGCGACCCCTCCACCACCGGCGTGCCGTACCCCGCCGACCTCGTCCTCATCCCCGGCAGCCCCAACCGCCTCTTGGTCGCCAACAACCTCTCCGACGACGTCCTCCTCATGGACCTCACCACCGGCAACATCCTCCACCGCTTCGACCTCGCCGAAACCGACGCCGTCCCCTCCACCTACCCCATCGCGCTCGCCGTCACCCGCGACGGTCGCCGCGCGTTCGTCGCCCTTTGGAACGCTAGCGAAATCGCCGAGCTCGACCTCGAACACAACACCGTTCTCCGCAAGCTCCCGCTCCTCAAACCCGAGTCGCCCATCAAGCCCGGCACCCACCCCTGCGCCTTCGTCCTCAGCCCCGACGAGAAAACCCTCTATGTCGCCCTCTCCAACCGCGACGCCATCGCCGCCGTCGACATCGCAAAGGGCCACCTCGCCACCAGGGGCTTCTTCGACGCCCGCCTCCCCGGCCAGACCTTCTTCGGCGCCGAACCCGAAGCCCTCGCCCTCTCGCCCGACGGCTCCCGCCTCTACGCCGGCGAAGCCATCACCGACGCCGTAGCCGTCTACAACACCCGCAAACTCACCGCCGCCCACAAAGGCTTCGTCGAGCCCATCGGCTTCATCCCGGCTGAGTGGATGCCCATGGCCATGGCTTCCGGCACCGGCGCCTCCGCCGGCAAACTCTTCCTCGCCACCGCCAAAGGCCGCGGCACCGGCCCCAACAACATGCCGGAGCCTCAAACCCCCGCCCAACAGGCAGCTCACCGGTCCCGCCGTCCCTTCACCTACATCGCCAGCCTGCTCCACGGCTCCCTCGCCACCATCGACACCGCCACCGTCGACGCCAACCTGTCCGCTTGGACCAAAACCGTCCTCGCCGATAACCGTATCCGCGCCGGCCGCGAAACCATCCGCTTCGCCGACGGCTCCCAGGCCGGTTTCGACCCGCGCAACCCCGCCGCAGGCATGGCGCGGATCAAACACGTCATCTACATCATTCGCGAAAACCGCACCTACGATCAGCTTCTCGGCGACCTAACCCAGAACGGCCATCCCGTAGGCAACGGCGACTCCACCCTCACCATGTACGGCGCCGACATCACGCCAAACCTCCACAAACTCGCCCTCCAGTTCGGCGTCCTTGACAACTTCTTTGACTCCGGCGAGGTCTCCGGCGACGGCCACGTCTGGTCCAACACCGCCATCGGCACCGATTACCTCGAAAAAGGCTGGGAACAGAACTACCGCAACGGCCAGCGCCCCTATGACTTCGAGGGCATGGTCGCCGAAGGCTACCCCATCCTGCAGGGCATTCCCGACGTCAACGAGCCCGCCAGCGGCTACCTGTGGACCAATCTCGCCGCCCACAACCGCACCCTCATCCACTTCGGCGAATACATCTCCACCACCTTCTGCAACGATCAGCGCCATCATTCCGCCGCCGTGCCCTCCCAGGAAGGCCCCATGGTCACCGCCGCCGCCGCCTGCACCCGCAAAGAAATCGCTCCCGGCGATCCCATCCCCGAGAACTGGGGCGGTGGCACCAATCAATGGCCCTGGGCCATCCCGCTCATCGCCTCCAACACCGCCACGAAGCCCGAATTAGTCGGCCACTTCGCCCCGGAAGCCCCCGACTTCAACCTCCGCGTCCCCGACCAGATCCGCGTGAACATCTTCCTTCGCCACCTCGACGCCTGGAAGCAGGACCGCGCGGCCGGGCACGACACCATGCCCAACTTCATCAACCTCCGCCTGCCCAATGACCACACCGCAGGCACTACCCCCGGCGGCCCTACGCCCAAATCCTCCGTAGCCGACAACGACCTCGCCGTCGGACGCGTCGTCGAAGCCATCTCTCAAAGCTCCTACTGGGACGACACCGCCATCTTCGTCCTCGAAGACGACGCTCAGAACGGCGGTGACCACGTAGATGCCCACCGCAGCATCGCCCTCGCCATCAGCAAGTACGCCCCCCATGGCCCCAACCCCACCAACAAATCGGGTGCCCCAGGTCTCGCTTCTGAGACCTCGGTTGGAGCGCCACAATCCTCCCCGCAATCCACCAACACCCCCACCCAACCCTTCGTCGACTCCACCTTCTACTCCACCGTCTCCACCCTCCGCACCATGGAAACCCTCCTCGGCCTTCCGCCCATGAACAACAACGACGCCTTCAGCTCCATGATGGCGCCCGAGTTCACCGGCCCCGGCGACCAACCCCCCTACACCGCCGACACCACCAACCGCGACAACCGCCTCATCTACACCGCCAACCAGCCCACCGCCCCCGGCGCGCAAGCCTCCAGCAAAATGGACTTCCGCCACGCCGACCGAGCCCCCGCCGACAAACTCAACCTCATCCTCTGGCAAGACACCAAAGGCACCCAACCCCCACCCGCCCAACTCCTCACCAAACACAAACAACACAAGGACGATGACGACGACTAAGCCGTATGGCCCCTATGCACGAAGCACCTGCGGGAGACCGAAAGCAGACTCCCCCGGAACCGATGCTGAAGGCGGCTGCGTGGAACTCAGTTTCGTCAGGGGCCGGCTTCAGCCGCCGGGTCAGGCAAAGCCGGCGTATCCCGGTACAAAATAAACCCCACTCAATCTCACGTTGCAGCGCCGCCCTGGTGCTGGAATCCGCCAACCGGCGGCCGCAGACAGATCAGAAACACCCCAACCCACCTTCGCCGCAACCGCTCACTTCTTCACAACACTCCGAGGATCCACCTCAAGCAGCATCTTCCCCTCGTCTTCATTCAACGCCTCCAGCGACAACGCCATCACGGTGGAATTGAACGCATCCATCACATGCACCCGCATGTAGTACACCTTCCCGGCCTCAACATCCAGCGGCATCAGGTAGATCTCGCGATGCGAAAGCTTCTTCAGGTGTGACTGCCAGTTCGCGCAAAGATGATGAACTCCGGGAGCGAGCGAAACGGCCGCATACGAGTTCCCATTCGTCACCCCCACCCAGCGCCCATCGGCCCCCAGCCGCACCGTCACCCCACAGTGAACACACGCCGCCCCAATCTCATCCTGATCCTCGATCAGGTACAACAGCGCCTGCCCCGCATCCGGCGTAACCGCCGCTCCCTTCGCAGCCACAGGCTGCAACTCCGCCTCAACCTTCTGATCCACAGACCCACAAGCCTGCTGATACGCCGCAGACTGCACCGCATCCTGCCCCAACGCCGTCCCCAAACCAAACAACAAGACCAGCACGAATCGCTTCATAGCAAGGCCGTCCCGAGCCAACACACAGCCGCAATCTACGCCCAAAATGCGCATAGCCGCAACGCAAAATGCGCACCGATCCATGCTGAGACCCCCTTGTCTTTGGGGTCGAATCCACACAGATCTCCTTCGCACAACAAACCGTACGAGCCCGTAATGATCGAAGCCTGAAGCGGCAAGCAAGGCAGCGGGTTATGAGCCTGCATGAGGCATCGCGGTGTTGCGGCTTTACATCCGCAACTGCCCGGCGTGTTCAGGGAACTGCCGCGCAGGTGTCCCGTTGCAAGCCGCGCCGCTCACGTCCGCGGTCTCCAACCGCAGCAGCACGTCGCGTAACGGCTCGGGCCGGCCTGTGGCCCAGCCCTGCACATGGTCCACGCCCAGGCCGCCCAGCAACTCCAGCATGGCCGTGTCTTCCACGCACTCCGCCACGGTGGCGGCCTTCATCGACCGCGCAATCTCCGCAATGGATCGCACAATCGCCTGGTCCAGCACATTGTCCTGCAGCGTGCGGATGAAGCCCCCGTCGATCTTGATCGCATCCAGCGCAAACTGCTTCAGGTAACTCAGCGACGAAAGCCCCGTGCCAAAGTCGTCAAGCGCGATCTTGCATCCCACCTGGCGCGCACTGCGCACAAAGCCGCGCGCATGGTCGAAGTTGCCGATCAGCCCCGTCTCCGTGACCTCAAAGGTCAGCGCCGCAGGCGAAATCCCCGATTCCCCAAGTTGCTGCGCAACATAAGGCCAAAGCGTCGGATCGCTCAGCGACTCCGCTGAAAGATTCACGGCAAAGCGAACACTCTCACCAGGCGGGCAGTGCTGCGCGTGCATCTGCATCGCTGCCCGAATCACCCACCGATCGACCAGGCCCATCAATCCATACCGCTCTGCAGCTGGAACAAACGCAGCGGGCGACACCATCTCTCCGTTCTCATCCCGCATCCGCAGCAGAAGCTCAAAGGACTGCGCCGCCTTCGACGCAATAAGCGGAACAATGGGCTGCGCATACAGCTCAAAGCGGTTTTCTTCCAGGCTGCGGCGCAGCCCGGCCACAATCTTCATCTCCTGGTGATCGCCAGCCGCTCCGCTATCTTGCCCTGTGTACACGGACACCTGGTTGCGCCCATTTCGCTTGGCAGTAAACGTCGCAACATCGACCTGGCTGATCAGTACCTCGGGTTCGGGAGACGTGCGGTCCAGGTACACCACGCCGCTGCTCGCCGTGACGTCGTACAAGCGCCCTTCCCACGGAAAGCGCAGCTCGGAGAGATCCTTCAGCAGGTCCCCCACGCATCGCTCACTGTGCTCGCGCGTGCAATCGGTCAGCAGCACAAGGAATTCGTCACCACCCATCCGCGCAGCAAGATCACCCGGCTGCAGGTTGCGTCGAAACAGAGTTGCAATCTCACGCAACAGGGCATCGCCGGCCAGATGACCTGATGTGTCGTTAATGATCTTGAAGCGATCGAGGTCCAGCATGCAAAGGCAATGCATACGTCCGCTCGTCCGCGCCTCCTCCCAGATGCGGCGCAACTGCCTTTCAAACTCGGCGCGGTTCATCAGGCCGGTCAGGGCATCATGCGTCGCCGCATAGTGCAACTCTTTTTCCATGCGCCGAGCTGACGTAATGTCCTGAATCGTGAGCACGGCCGCATGCTCCCGGTTCATCAGCGCGACCTGCTTGCGGATGTTGTGGCTCGAGCCGCTCCGGCTGATCAGCACGCCATCTTCGGTCAACAGCGTCTCGCCGCTCTCAATGCAGCGCTCTACGGGGCTACGGCTGAGACGGCCCGTCCCTTCATCCCTGGTAACAAACACCTCAAGCAGCGGTCGCTGGATCGCCTCTTCCATGCTCCAGCCCGTCAGATGGCTGGCCGCGCGGTTCATAAAGAAGACGCGCTGTTGCGCATCGGTAGAAATCACCGCGTCGCCAATGGACTCCAGCGTCATGCGAAAGCGTTCTGCCAGGTCAGCTGTATCCTGTTCGCGTTCCCGCTCTGCCGTCACATCCCACGTCATGCCCAACACCCGCAGGAGCGATCCATCCTCCGCACGCAGAATGCTTGCCACCGAACGAACGCGCTTCACAGAGCCATCCGGCCGCACAATGCGGTACTCGTTCTCATAAGTCGTCCCCGCGGCCAGGCAACTTGCCCAGCGTTGGTCCAGGTCCGTCACATCATCCGGGTGCACGCGTGCCTTCCAGGCTTCACGGGGTACCGGCTTGCCGTCATGAGGCAAACCATACAAATCGCGCAGGCTTGGGTCCACGTAAAACTCTGCAGTTGCCGGATCGCACTCCCAGATGCCAACGCCCCCGGCGCGAAACGCCATCTGCAGCCGCTCGTTGTGGTCCAGGAGTTGGGCAAAACTGCGCCGTGATCCATGCAGTGCCGACTGGAAGTGAGACACACGCCGCTCCCAGCTTGCAAACAGCAGCGCAACCGCAAGCACCAGCATCGAGACCTGCACCACCATCACTGCGCTCAGTTGTGAAAGCACGAGCGCATGGCGCAGATCCTCAGGCCTAAAACGCCCGGGCGTTCCCGTCCACCGCGCCGCGGCCATCCCCACGTAATGCATCACCGGGATCGCCGCGCCCATCAGCAGGACCGCGCCCACCTTCTTCCACCCGGAGCCCGCGTTCTTTCCCTTCAGTCCAAACGTAAGCCGCAACGCGGCCATGGAGATCACGACCGCTGCCAGGGCGGAAAGCACAACAAGTGGCCGGGAATACGTGATGCCCTCCGGCATGCGCATCGCCGCCATGCCCAGGAAGTGCATCGTTGTGATGCCGCCGCCCATCGCAAGTCCGCCCAGCACCGTTCGCGGCCACGACATCTGCCGGCGCGTGATCGTCAGAAACGCCACGCCCGAAGCCGCCACCGCCGCCAGCATCGACGCCAAAACCGTGGGCCAGTCATACAGCACGGGCATATCCATCCGGTACGCCAGCATGCCGACATAGTGCATCGACCAGATGCCGGCGCCCATGCACACCGATCCCGCAACCAGCCACACGTGGCGCCGCCCCGGCCTCAGTTCGTCACTGAGGCGCCCGGAAAATTCCAGCGCCACCCACGCAGCAAGAATCGCAATCGCAAAGGACAGGGCAACAAGGACGGGATCGTAATGACCGGGCATAGGAGTATCTCTGGACCCTACGTTCGGGCAATGCTTTCAATATCGGCGAAACACCCCAAAGGCTCTATGCAACAAAGGTGAAGCAATGGCCCTACCGGATGCTCCAATTTGGTTACAGTGCGTTACCGCAATACCTCAATCAGGTGGCAATTTTCCCACACAACAAAGCCCGGCGCTCCTTTTTCTCTGGCCGCAACCCGCCGTTCCTCCCGGCCGCTCTCCACGGGGTCGCTCGGTCGCATCCAATCGCTCCATGGCGAGCACCGGCACCATTCCCCTGAAACCCTTCGGTAAGACCGGCGTACAAATCTCCGCCCTCGGCATGGGCGGACATCACCTCGGCTCGGCCAAGGACGAACAGACCGCCGTTGAGATCATCCACCGCGCCGTAGACGGTGGCATCACCTTCTACGACTGCTGCTGGGAGTACAACCGCGGCAAGAGCGAAGACTGGCTCGGCAAAGGCCTCAAAGGCCGCCGCGACAAGGTCTTCCTCATGACCAAGGTCTGCACCCACGGCCGCGACGCCGCCCTTGCCACCCAGATGCTCGAGCAATCCCTCCGTCGCCTCCAGACCGACCACCTCGACCTTTGGCAGGTCCACGGCGTCAGCTTCCAGAATGACGCCGAACTCTTCATGCGCCCCGGCGGCGCCGCCGAAGCCATGCTCAAGGCCAAAAAAGAGGGCAAAGTCCGCTTCCTCGGCTTCACCGGCCACAAAGACCCCGACATCCACAACAGCTTTCTCGACACGAAGTTCCCCTTCGACGCCGCCCAGATGCCGCTCAACCCCTTCGACGCCAACTTCATGAGCTTCGAGCAGAAAACCCTCCCGCGCCTCCTCGAGCGCGGCATGGCGCCCCTCGCCATGAAGCCCATCGGTGGCCACGGCGAACCCGTCCAGCACGGCATCTTCACCGCCGAAGAACTCCTCCGCTACAGCATGTCCCTCCCCGTTGCCACCACCATTTCCGGCGTAGAAAAGATCGAAATCCTCGAGCAAAACCTCAAGATCGCCCAGAACTTCACCCCCATGTCGCCCGCCGAGATGCAAGCCCTCCGCGACCGCGCCAAACAGTACGCCGGCGACGGCCGCTTCGAGCTCTACAAAACCTCCATCAAGTTCGACAACCCCGAAGCCCGCATCGCCCACAGCTTCCCGCTCGACCTCCAACAGGTCGAAGTTCGCCAGATGGTCAAGGCCACCAACAACACCGGGCGCCCCTTCCCCGAAGTCAAAGACCCCAGCAAGTCCCCCTGGCCGCAAACCATGGAGTTCTGATCGGCACTCGATCCCAGCCGCCCATCGCTGCCCGCTCGCACCTCAGACCTCACCTCTCAGACCTCACCTCTCAGACCTCAACAAAACCACTCATAGCTCAACACCTCATCGCTCACCGCTCACCGCTCACCAAGACCCACTCACCGCAGGAGCCCCGGCCAAATGTCGCATCAAGACGACCAGCACCAGCCCAACAACCTATCCCGCCGCCGCTTCCTCCAAACCACCGCCCTCACCGGCGCCGCCGCGCTCACCCCGGCCGCCGCTCGCGAAGCCGAAGCCCAGGCCACCTACCCCAAGGGCACGCACCACCCCGGGGAAGCCGCCAGCAATCTCCCCAATCCCATCGTCCCCAACGCACCCGGCGAGTACAACCCCACCTCCACCCCAGACTTCACCTGCCCCAAACGCCCCATGGGCTCCACCGGCCTCCAGGTCTCCATCATCGGCCTCGGCGGCTACCACCTCGGCACAGCCTCCGACCAGAACGAAGTCGACTACATGGTCCACAAGGCCCTCGACCACGGCATCAATTTCTTCGACAACGCCTGGGAATACCACGAAGGTAAGTCCGAAGAGGTCGTCGGCCACGCCCTCAAAGGCCGCCGCGATCAGGCCATCGTCATGACCAAGGTCTGCACCCACGGCCGCAAAAAAGACGTCGCCATGCAGATGCTCGAGGAGTCCCTGAAACGCCTTCAAACCGACCATCTCGACGTCTGGCAGGTCCATGAGGTCGTCTACTACAACGACCCCGAGCTCCACTACGCCCCCGACGGCGTCCTTGAAGCCCTCACCCTCGCCAAGCAACAAGGCAAGGTTCGCTTTGTCGGCTTCACCGGCCACAAAAACCCCAGCATCCACCTGGACATGCTCAACCGCGGCTTCAAGTTCGACACTGTCCAGATGCCCATCAATCCCTTCGACCCCAGCTATCGCTCCTTCGAGCGCAACGTCCTCCCCGTAGCCGTCCAAAAAGGCATGGCCGTCTTCAGCATGAAGTCCATGTCCGGCAGCGGCGAGCCCATCGTCCACGGGGCATTAACCCCGACCGAGGCGCTCAGCTACGCCATGAGCGTCCCCGGCGTCTCGACCACCATCTCCGGCATGGACTCCACCGCGGTCCTCAATCAGAACCTCGAAATTCTCCGCAACTTCAAACCCCTCACAGAAGCCCAAATGAACCAGCTCCGCGAACACGGCAAACAGTTCTCGGACGGCCGCTACGAACTGTTCAAGTCCACCGTCAAATACGACGGCGACCTAGGCCGCCAACAACATCACTACCCCACCACAGAACAACTCCCAGCCTGATCGCATGCGGGTGCCGGGTGCCGGGTGCCGAGTCCGGCTGCCGCTTCGGCATACGTCCTGGTTGACACTCAAAATTCACATAAGGCAGCGCCCCTTCTGGGGACAATCGAAGCATGCCTGTCAAGCAGCTGGTGAGCCGTTGGCGTGTCGCCCTGTCCGTTGTTCTCGTTGCTGTAACCTGCAAAGCCTGCACGCAGGCGCCCACGAGCAGCGCACCCGACTTCCTCGCAAACAACACGGTTCTCATCATTCGGCATGCGGAGAAGCCAGCCTCCGGCCCTGAGCTCACCCCGATGGGCCAGGCACGCGCCCAGGCATACACGCGCTACTTCGAACCCTTCCGCGAGGATCAGCTCGACATCTCTGTGGACGCGCTTTACGCCGGCGCCGACTCCGACAACAGCGTCCGACCGCGCCAAACCCTCGAGCCGCTGAGCAAGAGCACCGGCTTGAAGCTCGATACCTCAATCAGCACCAAGGCTCCTGCTGCGCTTGTGACGCTGCTCCGCTCCGCACCCCACGGCACACATCCGCTGGTTGCCTGGCGCCACGGCCAGATTCCTGCGCTGCTCTCCGCCTTTGGCGCCGCACCTAGCCTGTTGCCCGGTGGCAAGTGGCCCGACGAAACCTTTGACTGGGTCGTTGTTCTTCGCTTCGACGCTGCGGGCAAACTTGCCTCGGCGCAGCTGGTCAAAGAGCATCTCGTCGTGCCCGCAAACTAGACGATCACGCGTCCCGTTGCAGCCCGCCGGCAATCCCACCGTGGAAGCAGGGGTGATCCCTCTTTCATCGTCCTGTCACAACCTATTCACGCAGCCTTCAATCGATCGCCGCGTGCACACGGCAAGCTGGAGCTACGGTACAAAACTTCTCGATCGAGGGTGAGGGCCCCGGTCGGCTAACGGCAGTTCCAGTCGCGTTCGCTGACTGCCAGCACCTGCGTGCGCCGGCACACCCTTCCTCGCCTTCCGAGCCGCCGTAAGGAAGCCATCATGCCATTACCATTCTTCTGCCTGCCTCGTCGCGCGCAACGCTTTGCCTTTACCAGTCTTGCGGCGGTCGTCTCGATGGGCTCGATCACGCCGCGCGTCTTTGCGCAGGATGCCGTGGACCTTCAGGGCAGCGTTACCGATCCGGGCGGCAATCTCCTGCCCAAGGCTACCGTGGCTGCCCAGAAGGACGGCACCACGCGAAACACGCGCATCTTCACGGACAGCCAGGGCCACTTCGATCTCAGCGGCCTGTCTTCGGGAATCTACACCGTCACCGTGACCGCGCCAGGCTTTGCGATCGCGGTCCGGAAGCAGGTCCAGGTTAGCGCCACCAGCACACCGCTAACGATTGCGCTACAGATCAGCCAGGCCACTGCGGAGGTCAATGTCGATGCGGATGCGACGCACTCGGTTGCGGCCGCGCTCGCGCCCATGGACGCGCTGCTCGGCGAGACTTCCGCGCGCACCGAGATCACGCAGGCTTTCATCAACAACTTCACCTCGCCTGTCGCGGACTACGGAGAGCTCGTACAGATGGCTCCCTCCACCTTCACGCTCTCCAGCGACGGCGTGGGTCTCGGTCAATCCAAGACGTACTTCCGCGGCTTCCCGGATGGGGACTACGACATCGACTTTGACGGTGTGCCCTTCTATGACACCAACACGCCTTCGCACCACTCCTGGGCGTTCTTTCCTTCCCAGTCCATCGGCGGCATTGATTTCGATCGCAGCCCCGGCACCGCGTCTACCATCGGCCCCACGCCCTTTGGCGGCAGCATCCACCTGCTTTCGCGTGAGTTCTCGCCGATCGACCAGGCGCACTTCACCTTCTCGGGCGGTTCCTTCAATACGTTTCTCTATGACGCCGACTACGAGTCCGGTCCGCTGCTGCACAGTGGCAAGCTCAACATGCTCGCGGACGTCCATCACCTGCAATCGCATGGCTACCAAAGCCTGAACAATCAGAATGAAAACGCAGGGAACATCAAGATAGGCTACAAGCTCACGGACAACACCTCGCTGACCGGGTACTCCGGCGTCGTCTGGGTGGACGCCAACACGCCGAACTTTTCCGCCACACGCTGCCAGATGTACGGCGTAGGTTCGGGCTATGGCTGCACGGTCTCCGGGACCAACCAGCTTTACCCCTACACCGGCTACGGGCTCAACTTCCTTAACACCAACAACAGCAATCCGTATCTCTACCTGGATACGCAGTACAACTACTACCACGTGCCCACGGACTTCGAGTATGTCGGTGTACACACCGAACTCGGTCACAACATCACGCTGGACTTCAAGCCGTACACCTACAACTACGACAACAGCGAGAAGTATGCGAACGCCGTTCCGATCACCGAAGGCGCCACGATCAACGGCTCTAAAACCTACTTCGGTATGGCCGTTCAGCCCTGCAACGTCCAGGTCAAAGGCAAGCTCCCCTGCGGTGTCGACAAGTACAACAGCTATCGCAAGTACGGGGAGACCTCGGAGCTCACGCAGACCTCACGATTTGGCAACCTGCGCGCCGGGATGTGGTACGAGTGGGCCAACACCAACCGCCACCAGTTCCCGTCCGACCCGCTCAATAACTGGGCCGATCAGCCGCTCGGCAACTTCAACGAAAAGTTTGTTACCGACAGCTACCAGCCTTTCGTCGAGTACCAGTATCACGTCACCAAGAAGTTCGACATCACGCCCGGCGTGAAGTTCGCGTACTACACCGTTGGCACCCAGCAGTTCGCGGATGACGGCAAGACGATTGGCGGCCTCGGCACCAACAACCCCAACACCTTCGTTTCCAACGGGGGCAGCTACTTCGCCACGCTGCCTTCTATGGTTGGCAACTATCGCTTGCGCCAGAACCTGTCGGTGTATGCGCAATATGCGCAGGGCAGTGTGGTCCCGCCGTCCAACGTCTTCGATTACCAGCAGGGCACCACGCCCGGAACCTTCCTTCCCGTGCAAACCCTGCCACAGCAGCAGAAGAACACGACGTACCAGACCGGCTTTGTCAGCAAGCTCAAGCGCGTCACCTTTGACGCGGACTACTTCCACATCCACTTCGACAACAGCTACTCGTCGTTCTCAAACCAGTCCACCGGCGGTGAGCCTGTCTTTTTCGCGCAGCCCGCTTCTGTGACACAGGGCCTTGAAGGGGAAACCAATCTGTACTTCCTCCATGGCCTGTCGCTGTATTTGAACGCGAGCTACAACCGCGCGACCTACACTGGCTCGCAGGCCGTTAGCTGCGTGACGGGAACAGCCGGCTGCACAGCCTCCACTCCACAGATCACAGTCAATACGCCGTCCGGACTGTGGGTGGCGCAGACGCCCTCCGATGTGGAGACGGAGGGCCTCACGTATCAACACAGCAACTGGGACGCCGGCTTCTTTAACAAGCGTGTTGGAACCGAGTACCAGGACAACGGCGCGTACCATAACCAGTTCACGATCGCCCCGTTCAACATCAGCAACCTCTTCGTGAACTACACGCTGCGGAGTGGCGGCCGCCTGAACGGTACCAAGTTCCGCCTCAGCTTCAACAACCTCTTCAACCAGAGCAGCGTCACGGGTGTAACGCTGGTCAACGGCCCGGCAACGCAGAGCATCCTTGCCAACAGCACCAAGTACACCGACCCCTTCACCACAACCAGCCAAACCGCCATCAACGGTCAAGACAACGTCGGCATCCTGGCAGCCCGCAGCATCATGCTCACGGTCACCCTCGGCACCAGCACCAAACGATAGACTCCACCGTAGCAGCAGGCAAACCCAGCACGGCCCGCCTCTCACCCGGCGGGCCGTGGCGCGTTCGCACTTCCCCGAAATGATTGCGGAAGCCAACTTCAGCGGAACCCCGCTAAGATGTTCACGTCGCTCGGCAAGCTGTTGAAGCGCCAGAGCCATCCTTCACGTCGGAAGGTTCCCACATTGCGCCGAGCCTTCCTGTTGCCTGTTGTTTTTCTTACGTATTCGCTGGCCTACCTTGACCGCGCCAACTACGGCTTCGGCGCCGCCGCCGGTCTCGCCCAAACGCTGCACATCACGGAAGGCCGCTCCGCCCTGCTGGGGGCGCTGTTTTTCCTCGGCTACTTCGCCTTTCAGATCCCCGGCATGCTGCTTGCCCGGCGCACCAGTTCCACCAAGCTCTGCTTCGTCGCCCTGCTCCTCTGGGGCGTCCTCGCGACGCTCACCGGCGTCATCCGCAGCTTCGCCTGGCTCGCCGTCGACCGCCTGCTGCTCGGTGTCGCGGAAAGCGTCATCTTTCCGGCGCTGCTGCTGCTGCTCACCCGCTGGTTCACTCGCGCCGAGCGCTCCCGCGCCAACACCATCCTCATGCTCGGCAACCCTGTCACCGTGCTCTGGATGAGTGTGCTGACCGGCTTTCTGATCCAGCACTTCGGCTGGCAACGCACCTTCATCTACGAGGGCCTCCCCGCAATTGCCTGGGCCTTTCTCTGGCTCCTCATCGTCCGCGACGAGCCCGCCCAGGCCCGCTGGGTGCCCGCCGCCGAAACCCAACGCCTTCGCGCCGAGCACGCCGCAGAACCCACCTCCGTGCACTTCTACGGCGGCCCAGATCGCGACGAGGCCTCCATCTCCCTCGCGCAGGTCCTGCTTAGCCGCAGCGTGATCATCCTCACGGTCCAGTACTTCTGCTGGAGCCTCGGCGTCTACGGGTTTGTCCTCTGGCTCCCCACCGTCGTCCGCCGCGGGGCGACGCTGGCTGCCCACGGTCGTCTGCTCTCCATGGGCAACACCGGCCTGCTTAGCGCCGTGCCTTATATTGCCGCGATCACGTTGATGATCCTCGTCGCCCGTCGCTCCGACCGCACCCTGCAGCGCGAAGCCCTGGTCTGGCCCTTCCTCCTGCTTGCCGGCCTTGCCATGCTCGGCAGCTTCCTCGCCGCCGACAGCTTCGCCCTTGCTTTCACGTGCCTGATCGTCGCGGGAGGCTGCATGTACGCCCCGTACGGCCCTTTCTTCGCCATCATCCCCGAACGCACCCCCCGTCAGTACAACGGCGAAGCATTCGCGCTGATCAACTCCAGCGGCGCCCTTGGCGGCTTTGCCGGCAGCTACCTTGTGGGCCTGCTCAGCGCCCTCACCGGCGGCCACCGTGCGGGGGATCTCCTGATGGCCAGCGGTCTGATCGTCTCCGCCCTGCTTCTCTTTCTTCTTCCCGGGCAACAAGGGCCGGAGACGGCCCGCAACTAAGATACGTGTGGTGCGCTTAGCTCTTGGAGACAGCAGCCTCTATAGCGGCGATCAGCGTACCCGCGTCGAACGAGCCCCGATGCTGATGCCCGTTGATGTAGAACGTCGGCGTGCCGGCAACACCGCTTTCTTCGCCGCCTTGCATGTCTTCTTCCACGCGCTCTGCATACGTGCCTTCGCTCAATGCGCGCTCCAGGCCCTTGGCGTTCAGGTGCAGACCACCCGCGATCTCCGCGAACAACTCAGGGCTGAGGTCCTCCTGGTTTTCATAGATGGCATCGTGCATGGGCCAGAACTTGCCATGGGCGGCCGCGAACTCCGAGGCCTCCGCGGCGGGTTCTGCCATCGGATGCTGCTCCAGCGGAAACTGCCGAAATACAAACCGTAGTTGATCACCAAAATGCTTCTGCACATGCTTCACGATGGGGTAGGCCTGCCCGCACGTCGGGCACTCGAAGTCGCCATACTCCACCAACGTGACAGGTGCGGATTCAGAGCCCTGCACATGATCTCCCTCGTGCACGTCTACTTTCAGGTCAGCCATCACTTCACCTCTTCTCGTCCGTGAGATGCGCGCCGCGGCCAGCCTTGAATCCCAATCCCTTCCGCACGCCCTTTGCCCTGTCAGATTTCCCGACGAGGGCCACGCCGCATAATTGGACCGTGGACATTGCAACAATCCTCGAAACCCCCGGCCATCTCCTTTCCGCCACGACCACCCATGCTCCAGGTCCCGAGGGTGCCCTTCCGATCACGCCGGAGATGTTGCTTACCCAGCCTTCCGGCAACCTCTTTGGCCTGACCCAGAACGCCGGTATGGGCTGGGAGCCGCAGCGTCTGCTTGACCCCGAGTTCCTGATCCTCAGCACCCATGGCGGTCTTCGCGCCGCCGACGGCACGCCCATCGCCCTGGGCTTTCACACAGGCCACTGGGAGGTCGGCCTGCTGGTTGCCGAAGCTGCGCGTGAGCTGCGCAAGCTTCATGCCGTGCCCTTCGCCGGCGCCGTTACCGATCCCTGCGACGGCCGCACCCAGGGCACTGCGGGCATGCTGGATTCCTTGCCGTACCGCAACGATGCAGCAATGGTGCTGCGCCGCCTGATGCGCTCCTTACCTACGCGTCGTGGCGTGCTGGGCATTGCCACCTGCGATAAGGGGCTGCCTGCCATGCTGATGGCGCTGGCGTCCTCTGGCGCCATGCCCAGCGTGCTCGTCCCGGGCGGCGTTACCTTGCTGCCGGAAGGCACGGAAGCGCATCCCGCGGAGGATGCGGGCAAGGTGCAGACCATCGGTGCCCGCTTCGCCCAGGGCGAGATCTCACTGGAGTACGCAGCGGAAGTCGGTTGTCACGCCTGCGCCAGCCCCGGCGGCGGTTGCCAGTTCCTGGGCACGGCGGCGACCTCGCAGGTTGTGGCGGAAGCCCTTGGCCTGAGCCTTCCGCATACGGCCCTGGCCCCGTCAGGCCAGCCTCTTTGGCTCGATGCGGCGGCCCGCTCGGCACGCGCCCTGCTGCACCTGGCGCAGCAGGGCATTGGCACTCGCCAGATCCTTACGGATGCCGCTGTGCGCAATGCCATGGTCCTCCACGCTGCTTTCGGGGGATCGACGAATCTGCTGCTCCATATCCCCGCCATCGCTCACGCTGCCGGCCTCCGCAGGCCCAGCGTTGCGGATTGGACGGCCATCAATCGCGAGGTGCCACGCCTTGTGGACGCCCTGCCGAACGGCCCCCGCGGCTTTGCTACAGTGCAGGTATTTCTCGCCGGGGCTGTGCCTGAAGCGATGCTGCACCTACGCTCTGCCGGGCTGCTCGACACCTCCGTCCTTACGGTCTCTGGGCAAACCCTGGACGACAACCTCAACTGGTGGGCGCAATCCGAGCGTCGGCAGGCGCTCAAACAACGCCTCCGGGAACTCGACGGCATTGACTCCGACGAGGTCATCTTTTCGCCGGATCGCGCCCGCAGCCAGGGTCTGACCGCGACGGTATGTTTTCCCACCGGCAATCTTGCGCCGGAAGGCTCCGTGATCAAATCCACGTCTATCGATCCGTCGCTGATCGACGAGAACAATGCCTACGTCCACACGGGCCCGGCACGCGTTTTCACTACGGAGGCGGCCGCGATCCAAGCCATCAAGACGCACAAGGTCGGCCATGGCGACGTCATCGTCCTGATCTGCGGCGGCCCGCTCGGCGCAGGCATGCAGGAGGTGTACCAGGTCACCTCCGCGCTGAAGGCGTTGCCTTTTTGTAAACATGTAGCCGTGTTGACCGATGCGCGGTTCTCGGGCGTGTCCACTGGCGCCTGCGTCGGCCACATCTCTCCTGAAGCCCTTGCCAACGGACCCATTGGTCGCATTCGCGAAGGCGATACCATTCAGATCTCTATCGATCGCACTGCCCTTCATGGCTCTGTCGACCTTATCGGCGAAGACGACCAAACCTTTAGCCCTGAAGAAGGTGCCCGCCGCCTCGCGGCGCGGCCGCCACGCCCCGACCTTTCTCCTCACCCTGAGCTTCCTGAAGACACTCGCCTGTGGGCCGCACTTGTGCAGGCCTCCGGCGGCGTTTGGGGCGGCTGCGTCTACGACACCGGCAGCATCTTAACCCGACTCAACATGGATCAGGACCAGACCGTATGAAGATCTACAACACCAGGCAGGGCATCCTCGCCACCGAAGACGACGAAACGTTCCACGCGCTTCTGCTAACGGACTGGGACGAACTCGTCACGCACCCCGATCTGCATACGCTTGTGCGCGACAGCCTTCGCTCCTCGCGTATCTCGTCCAAAACACCTGCACTCGCACCTACGCCCGATCAGCTGCTGCCACCCATCGGGTCGCAGGAGGTTTGGGCGGCGGGGGTGACCTACTACCGGTCTCGTTCCGCCCGCATCGAGGAGTCCAAGGACGCAGGTGGCGGCACCTTCTACGATCGCGTCTACGCCGCTGAGCGCCCTGAGCTTTTCTTCAAGGCGACCGCACGCCGCGTGGTGGGCCCCGGCGCGCCGGTCCGTATTCGCACAGACGCCACCTGGTCGGTACCGGAGCCGGAGCTTACGCTGCTGCTGAACCCGGCCGGCAACATCCTTGGCTACACGATCGGCAATGACATGAGCTCGCGTGACATTGAGGGCGAGAACCCTCTCTATCTTCCGCAGGCCAAGGTCTACGACGGCTCCTGTGCGCTCGGCCCATGTCTCCTGCTTTCCGAACAGCCAATCCCGAAGAGCACATCCATTCGGCTAACGATCCGTCGTAATGGGCAGCCCGTGTTCAGCGGTGAGACCACGTTGGCCGAGCTGAAGCGCGAACCGAAAGAGCTTGCCAGCTACCTGTTCCGCGACAGCACCTTTCCTACCGGCGCATACCTTCTTACCGGCACCGGGATTGTGCCAGGCGACGACTTCACGCTCGATCACGGCGATGTCGTCGACATCACCATCGACGGCATCGGGACCTTATCGAATCGCGTCGCGTAATGGGGTCTGCGGCCAGATTCCTCATACAGAGACCTGACCGCTTAGCGCAGAAACTTGGCGACTTAGGCTCGTCCCAACACACCGTTCATCATGCGCATGATCCGGAGCGGATTGCCGCGCCGAAGCGGCTCCGGCAGCACCGTGTCCGGGAAGTCCTGGTAGCAGACTGGCCGGGCAAAGCGCAGCATGGCACGGGTGCCCACGGAGGTCGAGCGTCCGTCGGAGGTCGAGGGGAACGGGCCGCCGTGAACCATCGCGTGGCACACCTCCACGCCCGTGGGATAGCCGTTGAACAGGATGCGTCCCACCTTGGCCTCCAGCACGCGCACCAATTCACCGGCAGCAGCTAGATCCTCGTCGGTGCCATGCAGCGTCGCGGTCAGGTGGCCATGCAAGGCCTGTGCGGCTTTGGCGAGTTGTTCCATGCTTCCATAGTGCACCAGCAACGTTGTCGGCCCGAAGATCTCATCTTCCAGGTCCTTGCTGTCCAGAAAGGTCGACAGCGGCACGGAGAATACCGCTGCAGACGCAACAGCGCCGGCACCCTCCGGCGCGCCCTGTTGCCCGGCGACCCACTCAGCCTGCCCCGCGGCGACACGTCCCTGAATGCCTTCTGCGTAGCGCGTGGCGATGGCCGGCGTCAGCATGCCATGGTTGCCCAGCGCGGCGACACCGGCACGCAGTGCATCCAGAAAGGCGCCGCTGCCCTCTTCGGGGACGAAGACCACCCCCGGCTTAGTGCAGAACTGACCAGACCCCAACGTGAACGAGCCCTGCAGGCCCGCGGCCAGGGCTGCTCCACGTTCCCGCATGGCCCCTGGCAAGACAAACAACGGATTGGTGCTGCCCATTTCGGCAAAGCAGGGAATTGGCTCCTCGCGCCCTGCCGCCAAACGCATCAGCGCCTGACCGCCTGCAGCCGATCCCGTGAAGCCGACTGCCTTGATCGATGAATGCTGCACAAGCGCTTTGCCGACCTCAATGCCTGCATCCAGCAAAAGGCGAAAGATGCCTTCCGGCATACGAAGCTGCACCAGGGCCACGCGGACGGCTGTGGCTACCAACTCACTTGTGCCCGGATGCGCTGGGTGGCCTTTGACCACGACGGGGCAGCCCGCGGCGAGCGCAGAGGCGGTGTCCCCACCAGCAACGGAGAACGCGAGCGGAAAGTTGCTTGCGCCGAAGATCGCGACAGGGCCAAGCGGACGCAACATGGAACGCACATCGGGGCGCGGCAAAGGCTTGCGCTCCGGGAGAGCTTCATCGATGCGCGCATCGACCCATGAGCCTTCTTCTGCGACTTCGGCGAAGAGACGCAGCTGGCCGGTGGTGCGCGCCAACTCCCCTTGCAACCGGGGCAGCGGAAGACCGGTTTCCAGGTGGGCGCGGGCCACAATGGCTTCGCCGTTCGCGGCGAGCTCGTCTGCGATAGCGCGCAGCAAACGGCCACGTTCTGTGCCGGAGCTTGCCGCAAAGAGCGGCGCAGCTTCCGCCGCAGCTCGGACGGCAGTCTCCACGTCATCCGTGCTGGCTGTGCGGAAGGCCGGCTCCAGCTCCCGTCCGGTTGTGGGGTTTACTGCCCGAAAAACACCTGCGCTCTGCACGTTCATCGCTGCTGCAGCCATGGATCCTCCAACTGTCTGACAACAATCTTCGCAAACTCCGCAAATACGGGTCGCGACGACGCTTGAATCCTGTGAGTTTGCGCTCAATCTGATGCTGCGTGCCCAGTAAATGGGGCAAATGTGCCTTCCTGCGCAGCCTTCGGCAGCTTTCACGGAGAAACACTGCATCTGACCACAGAGGTCTCCGGCGAGTCGCGCCCTTCGCACGCCATGTTGCGCTCCCAGGCGATCCAGCACGCTCGTTGAGGAGTTTGCAGGAATGCTCAGGTCCAAGCGATGGCTGCTGCCAGCCTTCTACGCTCTCGCCACCATTCAGGTTGCGTGGTGCTATCTATGGCTTACACGGCCCTACGTCAACACCTTTCTGTATGAGCGCGGTCAGGAGCGCATGCCCTTTCAGGGGCGCTGCCTGATGATGCTGCCCCTGCGCTTTGCGCACTCCAGCACGGCACTGCGCATGGCAGGCAAGCTGTTTGCCATCTCGCATTTCTGGTTTCCGCGGCCTGTAGTACCTGAGGTGCTGGTGCAGGCGGTCATCAACGTAAGCTGCCTTGCGTTGACCGGCGTTCTGACTACCCGTATCTACCAGGCGAGTTCACGGCGCCGGCTGCTCACGCCGCTTGTGTACCCATTGGTACTAGCAGCGTTTGCTGCCACGTATCTGCTGCACACTGTGCAGAACTTCCGCTTCGTCTACGACCTGCCGAGCCTGGCCTTCTTTACCTCCGCGTTGTACCTGCTTTACTTTCGCCGCCACTGGGCCTGGTTCGTGGCGTTGTTTGTTGTCGCGACCATCAACCGTGAGACCACGCTGCTGCTGTTGCCGGTCTACATGATCGACCATGCGTTTCAGCATGGGCAGATTCGCCTCAAGCGCTTTGTTCAGCTCCAGAGTCTTGCTGTCGTAATTCCGCTGGCGCTGTTCTGGATTGGGTGGGAGGTCTTGATCCGCCATCATTTCGCGGCAAACCGGTCAGAGTTCTACCCGCGCTTGAACTGGAACATCAAGTCGCTGCTGCTGCCCCATGCGTGGCCGCAGATGTTGTCCGCATGCGGCTACCTGCTGCCCTTCGCGCTGATCATGCGTCGCCGCATTCCTGACCCACGCTTGCGTGCCTGGTTGTGGCTTGTGCCGATTTGGCTGGTGTTCATGTTCAGCTACGGCATCCTGATTGAAACGCGCGTCTTCGGCGAACTGATCCCCTTGGCAGTGTGTTCCAGCACCCTGATCCTTGAAGAACTGTTGCTCGCTCGTGTGCGTGACCTCGGCCAGCAGAAATTCGAGCTGCATGAGGCACGACGGGCGAATCTGCGCGAAGCTGCCTGACGTTCGCGTTCATGACAGGGGTCCTTTGCCGAGCGTTGGATGGAGGACGTACACTGGCGGCCCGCTGGTCACGCCCATTTTGTTGCGCACCGAAGCAATGGAAGCGTGTGCCACGGCAGGAGACCGCCTTGCCCCAGCGTCCGAACCGCTTCTCTCACTTTCTTCTCTCGCTTTCGTGCAGCGGCCTTGGGCTGGCTATTGGAATAAATGGGATTGCGCAGGCTCCGCAACAGCGGCCCAGTGCCCGGGGCGACGTTGCCGCGCAGCCCTGGCTGGACACGTCAAAGAGCTTTGAAGATCGCGCAGCGCTGCTGGTGCATGCGATGACGCTGCAGGAAAAAGTTTCTCAGCTGGGGCACACGGCAGACGGCATTCCACGGCTCGGTGTGCCGGAATACAACTGGTGGAACGAGGGTTTGCACGGTGTGGCGCGCGCCGGCGTGGCAACTGTGTTTCCGCAGGCAATCGGCTTGGCGGCAACGTTTGACGACCGCCTGCTGCACAAAGAAGCGCAGGTGATTGCCACCGAGTTTCGCGCGAAGTACAACGCAAGCAAAGCGCCGGATGGCTCGACGGTGCAGTACAAGGGCCTAACAGTCTGGTCGCCCAACATCAACATCTTCCGCGATCCGCGTTGGGGCCGTGGGCAGGAAACATATGGTGAAGATCCCTTTCTGACCGGGCGTATGGGCGACGCCTTCATCACGGGCTTGCAGGGTGATGATCCGAAGTATCTGGAAACGGTGGCGACGAGCAAGCACTATGCCGTGCACAGCGGACCGGAAGCGACGCGGCATGAAGTCAACGTCGATGTGAGCGCGCATGATCTGAACGACACGTACCTGCCGGCATTTCGCACATCCATCGTGGACGCGCATGCAGACTCGGTGATGTGTGCGTACAACGCGATCGATGGGCAGCCCGCGTGTGCGAATGACATGTTGCTGGGCAAATATCTGCGAGGAGCGTGGGGATTCAGGGGCTATGTCGTGAGTGATTGCGCCGCGGCGGAGGACATTGCAGCGCACCACAAATACAAGGCCACCCAGGCAGAAGGCGTGGCCGCGGCGATCAAGGCCGGGATGGACCTGATCTGCGGCGAGCCGGTGCAGGCGCGTGTGGCCTTGGAGCGCAAGGCGGCGCTGGATGCGGTGGCGCAGGGCATCCTGAGCGAGGCCGACATCGACCGCGCCATCACGCGAGATATGACCGCCCGGTTCCGGTTGGGGATGTTTGACCCGCCCGCGATGGTACCGTGGTCCAAACTCGGCGCGAAGGACAATGACACGGCGGCACATCGCGAGCTGGCCCTGCAAACAGCACGTGAGTCGCTGGTGCTGTTGAAGAACCAGGATGGCCTTCTGCCGCTCAAGAAAGCGCCGGCGTCCATCGCGGTGATTGGGCCGGATGCGGACTCATTGGACGCGCTGGAGGGCAACTACAACGGCACGCCCTCGCAGCCAGTCACGATTCTTGCAGGGCTGCGGAAGCGCTTCCCCGCGGCGAAGATTCGCTATGTGCAGGGGACCTCGTTGATCGGGGATGTCGTGAACGCGGTGCCCTCGGCAGAGCTCTTCACCTCGGGCGCGAAGACCATGCATGGGTTGAAAGGGGAGTACTTCAACAACACCGACCTGACCGGGGCCCCGGTGATGACACGCACAGATCCAAGCGTGAACTTCACCTGGAGCTTCAACGGCGTGAACGCGCAGCTGAAGCAAAACTACAGCGTGCGTTGGACCGGTGTGCTGGTGCCTAAGGAGAGTGGAGATTACCTGCTGGGCTTCACCGGGCAGGATGGCTATCGCGTGTGGGTGGACGACAAGATGCAGGCCGAAGACTGGACCCCGCACCGACCTTCCACCACGACCACAACGCCGATTCATTTCGATGCAGGTCATGCGTACGCGCTGAAGATCGAATACTTCCAAACGGTGCGCGCGTCCGAAGCGAAGCTGGTGTGGGGGATGCCGGGGCGCGAGGAGCGCGAGGCTGTTGCGGCGGCAAAGAATGCAGACCTCGTAGTCGCTGTGATGGGCTTGTCGTCGCGCATTGAGGGCGAAGAGATGAAGATCAAGGCGGAGGGCTTCAGCGGTGGAGACCGGACGTCGCTGGACCTGCCCAAGCCTCAGGAAGACTTGCTGGAAAGCGTTGCGGCAACAGGCAAGCCGGTGGTGCTGGTGCTCACGAACGGCTCCGCGCTGGGCGTGAACTGGGCCGATGCGCATGTGCCCGCCATCCTTGAAGCGTGGTACCCCGGCGAGAGTGGCGGGCAGGCTGTGGCCGAAGCGCTTGCGGGCGACTTCAGTCCGGCAGGCCGGCTTCCTGTGACGTTCTACAAGAGCGTTGCGGATTTGCCGGGATTCGAAAACTACTCCATGGCTGGGCGCACGTATCGCTACTTCAAAGGTGAAGCGTTGTATCCGTTCGGCTACGGCCTCAGTTACTCGACCTTTACCTACGCGGCCCCACAAGCGACGGCAAGTGCGGATGGCGAGACAATCTCAGCGAAGGTGACAAACACCGGACACAAGGCCTCGGATGAGGTCGCGCAGTTATACCTGACGCATGAGGGTGCGGACGGAGCTGCGCTGCGGGAGTTGCGCGGTTTCGAACGCGTGCACCTTGCCCCGGGTGAAAGCAGGACGGTGACGTTCACGCTGCACGATCGCGAGTTGAGCGTCGTGGATGCGCAAGGCAAGCGCGCCGTAGTGCCTGGAACCGTGCAATTCTGGGTTGGTGGTGGACAGCCTATAGCACGTGAAGGCTTGCTGAAACCTGCGGGCGTGGACGGCAGCTTCCAGTTGACGACAGAGAAGGCCTTGGCGGACTGAGATCCTTGCGCATACGCACACCTTTTCGTGTGCTTAGCCCACATCACAAGTGCTGCCCGTAGTTGCCGTGGTTATCGGCAGCACCGTTGCGGGTACATCAATCCTCCGGTTCTTCCAGAGCCTTTAGGGTCTCTTTGTGCATGACATACAAAGGCAGCCGCACAGCGGGCTGCGTGAGGATTACCTCATACCGCTGGCCTTGCGTGCGTGGCGTGAAGACGACCTTCGCACCGGGGCAGACGAAGTGCGGTGTCCTTTCCAAGAAGTGCTTGCGGTCAAGGATGACTTCCTGCAAAGGGATGTATTCCAGTGCGACCGGGTCTAAGCCGAAATGTAAGCCATCGGACGTGGAGCCAAGGTAAGTAAAGCTATGACTTTGGCCATTGCTGTTGCAAGATCCATCCTGTACTTCCAACGTTGTGACAGCCGGGGGAGCATCGCGGAGAGGGTATCGGCATTGCACGGAGCCGCCGTCAGGCATGGGTTGGCAGAGGCCGTGGCCAGGCGCAGCGAAGGTGCGCGATGCCGGGACTGTAACCGTGGTTGGCGTGCCCAAGGTGTAGGGCTGAACGGCGAGGCGGAGCTCGAAGGTGAGAGGTTCGGAGCGCAGCCGTTCATAGGTTGTTGCGGGCATATAGAGCCCGATATGTTCGGGGCTGCTGGTGGCAGTGAAGTTCCTTTCGCTTTGATAGGCAGACCTCCAGGTGAATCCGTCCGCGGCACGCAGGGTGAGTTGCGCTCCGTTAATGCCGATCTCTCGTTGAGCCGGCGAGGGCTGAAACTGGATGGGCAGTTGTAGAAGCACATCGTGATCAAACGGCAAAGGTTCACTAGTGGCTGGTTGTTGCTGTCGCGGGTCAGGGTCGAATGCGAGGACCTGCTGGTTGTACGACGCAGCGTAAGCATGGTGAACCAGCAATGAGGTAGGTGCAGCAAAGACAACGATCAGCAACACCACAGGCAGGAGAAGCAGCGCGAGTCGCGCCTGCTTCTCCGGCCGCCGCGCGTACATTGCGAGCACCACACCGACGAGCACGAGAACGACTATGACCCCACATGCGTCGCTCATGAACGGCAAAGAGATGGAATGAAACGATAGGCGAGATGCGATGACACCGACGCCGATGATGTACAGCAGGCCAGCGAGAATTGATAAGAGAAGCCGGCCGAAGCTGGCCGTCACAACGCTCATGGCGAGTAAAGGGAGCACGTAAACAAGGGCGACAATCCCCTGGTATTGCAGCAGGTCCGGAAGGGCTGGCCCGATGGACAGGTGAGCGTAATGCAGCAGGTAGGCCTGAACAAGAAGCAAGGGCAGATGGAGCGAGACAAGCAGAAACAAGAGCTTTGCAAGCAGCAGCGCGGGCCAGGAATAAGGACGAGTGATCCAGAACTGACGATCTCCGACGAGTGCTTCGTCATGCACCAGGCGCGCGACCATGACGAGCCAGATGACCGGGATCAGGAAGGGCAGAATAGCAGTTGCAAGCCGGTCAAAGGTGGCCGCGTATCCAGGCCCCCAAGATATGGGCGTTGCCAGCCCAAATGCGATCAGAAGGGCCAGGTAGACGAGGATCTCGGGGTAGAAGTGCCGGACGTCTTTGCGAAAAATATGAGGGACGAGATTCATGCGCGGCCTCCGGCACCTGCAGTCGCCTGTGGAGCGGAGGAGCGCGCAAGCGCGAGAAAGATGGAGCGCAGGGACATGGGTTGGGCCTCTGTGCGGGTGGCGTGGGGAAGCAATGTGGCGATCTGTTGTGCAACAGGTTCGGTGACCGCCTGGGAGTGGATGAAGCGCAGCGTGGAGGCGTTTTGTTCGGGCAGAAGCCACGACGATGGGCGGTTGGGAATGGAATCCGCTACGACAGATGTGTCGAGCACGACCGTGACCTCGCGAAAGCGGTCTGTGAGGGTGGCAATCTCTTCGGCGAACAGGACTTGGCCGTTGTCGAGATAGGCGATGTGGGTGGCGAAGGACTCAATCTCAGCAAGGTCATGGGAGGAGATAAGCGTGGTCATCGGATGGCCGGTTTCGTTGGCAGAGGCGGCCTGGTCGAGCAGGCCTTCCACAAACTCGTCACGCGCCAAGGGATCAAGGCCGGAGAAAGGCTCGTCGAGGATGAGCAGCGCGGGGCGATAGGCGAGGGCGGCGAGCAGTGAGGCCTTCATCTGTTGCCCACGAGACATCTGTTTGAGCTTGCGGCCGGCAGGAAGGCGAAATTGTGCCAGCAGTGTGCGCTCGAGTTCCCGGTCCCAGGTGGGATAGAACGGGCGTAGATAAGCCAGCAAGGCCTCAAGCGTCATCCAGCCAGGAAGCTCCTGGTTTTCCGATACGTACCCGATGCGCTCGAGGGCGCGACCGCGAACGGAAGTCGAATCGTGCCCCAGGATGTCGACGCTGCCGGTGGTTGGCCGTCGCAGGTTCAGCAACGTCTTGATCAGGGTCGTCTTGCCCGCGCCATTGGGGCCGATCAGCGCGAAGAGAGAGCCCGTGGGCACGGTAAGTCGTACATCGGTGAGGGCATTGGTCCGTCCGAAGCGAACGGAAAGATCGTCGGCCTGGACTGCGGTTGGTGATGCGATCTGCGCGTTCATGCGGGGTCGTCCTCGCGTGCGGATTTGCGGACCTGGGTTGGGGTTGGCGATGGATCGTGAGTGAGGCGACGCCAGTGCTGGGCGACGGCCTCCTGCAGTGCATCGAGCTTGATACCGACCCGCTTGGCTTCGACGACAAGCTCTTCAAGCTGTGGGCCGAGCAGCGCGGTGCGCTCGCGACGGCTGCTGTCCGGTAACGGGGCGACCACAGTGCCGATGCCGGGCTGGCTGTGCAGCAGGCCTTCGGCCAGAAGCGCCGCCACGACCTTATGCGCCGTGTTGGGATTGATCTTGAGCTCGCGAGAAAGTGCGCGTACCGAAGGGAACGGATCGCCCGGACGCATTTGGCCGGCGATCATCGCGCGCTTGGCGGCGTAAACCGTCTGCTCAAAGATGGGGGCGCCGGGTTGGAACTGTACGCGAAACGGGATCACAGGTGTACTAATACGCCTAGTACGGTACCGACGCAACACAAATCTAGCTGAGCGATCCCTTGATCTCGCGATGGGTGGATCTTGGTATGGTGAATAGCTGGGGGAAGAGCATTGCGTCTTCGTGATTTGGTGATCGCGGTACTGGCATTTGGTTTGCCGATGGGAGCTCAGCAAACAGGGCCACCGACGCCCGCGCCCGCCAACCAGCCTGGTGGGCCAAACTCCGGTCCGGCACCCGCACCGCCACCGCTGACCGGTGATGCATTGCAGAAGCCCGGCGTTCCCGCGGGCATTCTGTCAGAGCAGAAGACGCTGCGGAGCAAGGTGTACGACGGCATGGTGAGTGATTACTGGGTCTATGTTCCGGCGCAGTATGACCCGAAGAAGCCCGCGGCTGTGATGGTGTTTCAGGACGGAAGTGGATACGCTCGCCGTGATGGGGATCACCCGGCGTTGAACGTGATCGACAACCTGATCGCCGAGGGCAAGATCCCGGTGATGATCGCCGTGTTCACCAACCCTGGCGACATTTCCACGTCACCGGGAACGTCCACGTATCGCTATGTGCAGGCACATGCAGACCGGTGGCACATGGATCTTCGGAACGCGATGCGATCAATGGAGTACGACACCGTGAGCGGCCTATATGACGTTTTCTTGCGCGATGAGTTGCTGGCGGAAGTTGGCGCGGAGTACAACCTGCGCAAGGATGCATACTCGCGTGGAATTACGGGCTTGAGCTCGGGTGGCATCTGCGCCTTCAACGCCGCCTGGCAGATGCCGAACCAGTTTGGACGCGTGATCACGTGGATCGGATCGTTCACGTCGCTGCAGTGGAAGGAAGATCCGTCCGTGGAAGACGGCGGGCAGGATTATCCGGAGAAGGTTTTGCGAGAACCGCACCGAAACATTCGTGTCTGGATGCAGGATGGTTCCAATGACCAGGAAAATCCGGTGTTTGGATCATGGCCGCTGGCGAACATCCGTATGGCAAACGCGCTGAAGTTGAAGGGTTATGACTTTCACTTCAGCTTTGGGCAAGGCCCACACACAGCGGCTGAAGGCGGCGCCGAGTTCGCGGAAGAAATGACCTGGTTGTGGCGTGGGTATGATCCAGCGAAGACCAGCGAGACCTTTGTGCAGGAGCCGGGCGAAGCCGCGAAGCCGGTGTTTCGCGTGGGCGTCGTGAATCGCTGATCCTGTACCGTGGTGTGTCGCTACTGAGTGCGCTAAAGCTTTCCGGTGAACTGCCGATAAGGATCTTGCATGCAGGTTTTCGTTCAGATGAAGTATGCCGCGCGAGTCGTGTTGGCGGTAGCGTTCGCGCTGAGTTGCCGTGTGTCGCTGGCGCGCGCACAGGCTGTTGCGGTTACGTTCGACGATCTGCCTTCGCATAGCTCTCTGCCTAAGGGCACGACGCGGTTGGAAATTGCGCAAAAGGTGATTCGGGCTTTGAAGGAAGCTGGTGTCCCGCCGACCTACGGCTTTGTGAATGGGAAACGCTTCGAGGACGAACCGGCTGGCGTGCAAGGCGTGCTGGATGCCTGGCGGGAAGCCGGGAATCCGCTGGGAAGCCACACGTGGTCGCACATGGACCTGAACAAGAACACCCTGGACGCGTGGGAAGCCGACCTGCTGAAAGATGAACCGGTGTTGCAGAAGTACAGCAAACCAGGCGACGACTGGCATTGGCTGCGCTTTCCCTTTCTCTCCGAAGGGGACACGCCGGAGAAACGGGGTGGTGCGCGGGCGTTCTTGAAGGAGCATGGCTACCGGATTGCCGCAGTGACGATGAGCTTCGGGGACTATGCCTGGAATGAGCCGTATGCGCGGTGCGTGGCCAAAGGAGATACCGCGGCCATCACGGCGTTGGAGAAAAGCTATCTTGACGCAGCGCAGGACGACATCCAGTACCGGCAGGCGCTGGCGCAGGCAGCGTTTGGGCGCCAGATCCCGTTTGTGCTGCTGATGCACATCGGTGCGATCGACGCGGAACTGTTGCCCAGGCTCCTGGAACTGTACAAACGTGCGGGCTTCCGGTTTGTCTCGTTGCAGCAGGCGGAAAGCGATCCGTTCTATGCGAACGACTTGAACCTGAGTCTGCCGGGTGACCCGGACAGCCTGGAAGCTGTAGCGAAGGCGCGGGGCGTTCATCCATGGCCGAAGCACGCGGCCATGCCTTCTGATCTGAACACGGTATGTAAATAGCGTTGTAGACGGCGGAATGGGATTTTGATCTAAGCGGCCGAGGGCAAGGTTGCGACGTGAGGCCTAACCGTTCCATCTAAGCCACATGCCTGATGTTGCGTCGCCGCTCCCCTCCTCCGATCTGTTTTCGCACTTTGACCTCGCCGCAATGGGCAAAGGGGATGTGTACAAGTTGCTCGCCTCGGTGATTCTGCCGCGGCCTATCGCGTGGGTGGTGAGCAAGAGCATGGCTGGCGAGATCAACGCGGCCCCGTTCTCGTTCTTCAACATCCTGTCGTCTGATCCGCCGCTGGTGGCCATCAGCTTTTCTTCCGCGCCGGACCGGGAAGGCAAGGATTCGCTGGCCTTTATTCGCGAGCGGGGACAGTTTGTCGTAAACATGGTGCCTGAAGAGCTGGCCGAAGCGATGAACACAACGGCCACCAACGCGCCCCGTGGAACGGACGAGACGCAGCTTGCCGGGCTTGAGCTGGCCGCCTCGGAGGTAGTCAGCGTCCCGAGGATCGCGGCGTCTCCCGTAGCGTTGGAGTGCACGCTGTTCGAAACGCTGCAGCCCGGGGGGTCCAGCACGATTCTTTTAGGGAAGATTGTCTACGTGCATGTGCGGACGTCGGCGTTCGAGGACCTCGAACGGCTGCACATCGACCCCGCACAACTTCGGCTGATCGGTCGGATGCACGGCGGCGGTGGGTATTGCACAACGCGCGATGTCTTCTACATCGACCGGAAGAACTGGCCGCTGGGTTAAGCCCCGCTGATTCTGCAGAAAACAACAAAGGCCTCGCTTGTGCGAGACCTTTGTTGTGCCAGTCCTGCTGGGCCCGAAACGATCTAGGCGGCGGTGGTAACTTCCACCGGTTCAATGGAGACGAAGCGGCCGAGCTGGCCGCGGTCGGCGAACTTGACGATGCCGTCAATCTTGGCGAAGAGGGTGTCGTCACTGCCACGGCCGACGTTCTTGCCGGCCTTCAGCGGTGTGCCGCGCTGCCGAACGAGAATGGAGCCACCGGTGACCAACTGGCCGCCGAAGCGCTTGACGCCGAGCCGTTGTGCATTGGAGTCGCGGCCGTTTTTAGAGCTGCCTAGACCTTTTTTATGTGCCATTACTTTGCCTCATATAGCGGCTCGGGGCCGCGAGCTTGGGTGGTGCGTGTTTCCGTGGCGCTTCGATCAGGTGACGACGATCTCCGCTGCGCTCAGGACGAAGGCAGTGGGTGCGTACACCGACTGCCGGAAATTACTTCTGTTCAGCCTCGAAGGTGCGGCCGCCGACCTGGATGGCGTTGATCTTGACTTCCAGGAAGTTCTGGCGATGGCCCTGCATCTTCTTGTACTGCTTCTTCCGCTTGAAATGGAAGACAAGGATCTTTTCGCCGCGGCCTTCGCCGACGACGGAGGCGAGGACCTTGGCGCCGTTCAGGTCCTGCTCAAACTTGCCCTCTCCGCCAGAAACGGCGAGGACGTCGGAGAACTCGAGCGTGCCGTTCTCGTGAGCGGCGGTTTCAACCTTCAGGGTGTCGCCGGGAGCAACGCGGTACTGCTTGCCGCCGGTGCGAATGACTGCGTACATGGTGCCAACCTCAACCGCTCGCGCTTTGAACAGGGCGCGGAAGCGTCTTCTACGGAATCTTGTGCTGGTGGGTTTTGCCCTGCCGAAGCGCCGTCGCGGTAGTGCAGGTCGCGTGGGACGGCTTCGGCCTTCGCAATCCATGTGCGGACTGCTTTGCCAAACTACATGAGTTTATCCGAGGCGCGGGTTGCGGTCAAGATCGATGGCGAATGGCTTGGCGTAGTTCCCTCTGTGGGCGCGTTGCGGGACAGGATGGCCAGGGCCTGGCCGGACTCCTGGGCGATGGGCTGGAGTAAGAACCCTGCGGGAAGCTGAGCGGCAAGGGAGGTGTCAAACAGGAGGAGGCGCGGCGTGGACACGGCCTGGGTGAGCGGATAGGGGTTGTTGAAGTAGGGGTCCAGGGGAAGGCCGGCAGGCGGCGGAGTCAGCGAAACCTGCTCCGCCAGGCGGCGGGCGTAGAAGGCGTCCGTGGTGAGGGGAACGACCGCGTACTGACGCCACACAAGCAGTGGGCCCGGGGGAAGCGGGGTCTCGGTGCGCTGCAACTGCTGCAGCAGAGCGACAGAGCCCCGGTTGTCCGGGGTGGTGTAGCCGTTGCGCATCGTGGGGTTGTGCAGTGCTTTGCGAGGTGCGGCGGTGAGCAACGTCGCCGCGACATAGAGCGTAAGTGCGAGAGGAGCAAGACGGGCGGTTGTTCGGCGTGATGCCGTGGAGCGAGCCCGGTACCAACGTGCGATCAGGCAGCCGGTGAGGGCCGACAGCGCGGGATAGCACGGGGCGATGTAGTGCGGCAGGCGGGTTTGAGCGGCGGTAAAGAGCAGAAAAGTGATGAGAACGTACAGGGCGAGCGCCTGGAGGGAGTTCTCGTTCGGAAAGCTGTTGCCGAGCATTGGTGACGTTTGGCGCCGGAAGGGGGCGGCGACAGCCCAGGGATACAACAGGGAAAACAGCGGCGCGGAGACAAGCAAGATCCAGACGTAGAACCAGGGGTGGGTGTGGTGGCCTTCAATGGCATTGGTTGCGCGCGTGAGGGTGTGAAACCCGATGTAGTCGTGAAGGAACGCCTGGCCGAAGTGGGCGTACACATAGGCATGCCACGGGACAGTGAGGCCGAAGAAGATCAGCAGGCCAAGCGTGCATGCGCCGAGGTGGCGCAACAGGCAGCGGGGGTGCAGCGTCGCAAGCGCGAGCGCAGTGAGCGGGAGCGTGATGCTGGCCGCACCCTTGGTCATCAGCGCAAGGGCAAAACCGGTCCAGAAGAGGATCCAGCCCTCGGCCTTCCCTTGCAGCAGTTCGGCCAGGCCCAGAACGGCGACCAGGCAATACAGGCTGAGGAGTGTGTCGGTTTCCCCGACGCGGGCTGCGTGCTGAAAGCCGAACGCGCTCAGCAGGATGACCGTACTGAGCCAGGCGGCAAGCAGGCTGACGCGGCGGTGCAGCCATCCATGCAGGACGGCGACGATGGCAATACCGGCCAAGGCGGAGGGAAAGCGCGCCGCGAAGGCGTTCA
Source organism: Granulicella sp. (assembly GCA_965198515.1). Taxonomy (GTDB): domain Bacteria; phylum Acidobacteriota; class Terriglobia; order Terriglobales; family Acidobacteriaceae; genus Granulicella. Next base: position 993,181 of record CBDAPO010000006.1, read on the forward strand.
GCCCGAAGAGGCGTAGCGAGGCAGCCGTAAGCCACATCTGCAGCGGCGGTTTTTCAAACCAGAGATGGCCGTTCCAGTGCGGAATCAGCCAGCCCTGGAGCGTGTGTGTGGCCAGCATCTCGCGGGCGATCTCGGCATAGATGCCCTCATCCCAATCCGTAAGCGGGCGATGGCCGAGCAGCAGAAGCAGCACAAGGGCGGCAAGCAGGATGACAAGGAGAACAGACACGAGCAGCCGGCGGCCCTGCGGTGCTTCAGCGTCGATCATGTCCTCGTGCCCACGCTCCATGTGAACCCAAGCTATCGCAGAAGCGGCCAACGGGGATCGCCGTCGCTGTTGCGGTGGCTTTTCGCGGCCTAGGATGTGCTCTTGCTTGGTCCTTTGGAGAAAAGCTTGGGCGTGTTTTGCAGATTTCTCCTGTGCGCAGGATGTCAGCGTGAGACCAAACAGGCGCGGCCGCGCCAATTGCCCACTTCGCTGATGCCTCGTCGAACAGTTGCCGCGTGCGGTCTTCACGGGAGGGCGAATTCCTCCCATCTGGGCGTGCCCGTGCTCTCTGCATCGCAGGATTTGGCGTGCGGACGTGTAGAAACCTTAGAATTCTGGTATGGCCGAACGTGTTGGTGGGGAGGGGATGCGTAAATTCCACGCCCCGGCAGCAATCTTCTGGGTAGCTTTTGGCCTTCGCGTGGCGACGATCGTGGTCGGGCATACCTACCGCATCCGGGCGAGCGATGGGCACTTCGACTTCGGGTTTGAGGCGGGGCGGATCGCGCAATCGCTGGTCAACGGTCACGGCTATGGCAATCCCTTCAACGGTGTTTCCGGCCCGACCGCGTGGCTTCCACCGGTCTTCCCGCTCCTGCTGGCGCTCTGCTTCAAGCTCTTCGGCGTGTATAGCCGCGGATCCGCGCTGGCCGTTATGGTGTTGGACAGCCTGTTCTCCGCATTGATTGCGCCCGCGGTGTACGAGATTGCGGCGCGGTGCTTTGACGCCTACGGCTATGCGCGGCGGCAATCGTCGACGTCGGCCCCGGTTGCGCTTTGGAGTGCGTGGATTTGGGCGCTGTACCCCGGCGCGATGCAGTACGCGGTGCATTGGGTGTGGGAGATGTCGCTGACCGCGTGCCTGTTCGCCTGGGCGGTGGTGATGACGCTGCGCTTGCGTCGCGTGGGCGAGGATGGGACGCAGCGGCATCGTGGCAGTTCCGGGCAATGGGTGCCCGATGAAGAAGCGAACGGCGGGGTTTTCCGTCGAGCTGGCGGTGCCCGGGTTAGTGGCCGTGCGGTCTATGGCCAATGGGTGGCGTTGGGCGCATTGTGGGGCTGCCTTGCGCTGTCCAACGCGTCGCTGGTGCTGTTCTTTGGGGCAAGCCTGCTTTGGGTGATGTGGCCTTATGCGCGCCTGGCAGCCTTGCGACGGCATCTCGGGGCCGTGGTGATGGGCGCGGCGGTGGCCTGCCTGGTGTTTGGGCTGGTGCTGGCGCCCTGGGTGGTGCGCAATCAACGGGTAATGCATGCGTTTGTGCCGACACGTTCGAACTTTGGCGTGGAGTTCTGGCAGAGCACGCGCTTCGACGAGCATGGGCCGTTTCCGTGGGGCCAGTCCTTGCCCATGAGCCCGCATGAAGCTGAATTCAAACGCTATGCAAGCGAGGGAGAGTTGCTGTATTCCCGGGAAAAGGGTGAGCTGGCCAAGCAGAATGTGCGTGCGCGGCCTGGGCTGTTTCTGCAGTACACGCTGGAGCGCGTCCAGTTCTTCTGGTTTTGCACGCCGCACCCGGAAGAAGGCCATCCCGTGCGGGAATACCTCCGCGTGCTGCAGTATGCGGCGACGAGCCTGGCAGGGCTGCTGGGCCTGGGCCTGATGCTGCGGTGCAAGGTGCCGGGGGCCGGCCTGTTTGCGCTCGCCTTTCTTCTGCTGCCCTCGGTGTACTACGCGCTTACGGTGCAGCCGCGCTTCCGTCACCCGCTGGAACCGCTGATTACCATCTGTGCAGTGTTTCTGTTTCGATCTGCGACCGTGCGAGCAAGCCCGCAGAGCCTTCCGTCAACGCGGAGGTAACGCACTTCTTTGCGGCAACAAGGTACCAAAGTTGCGTTTCTTCCAGACAACCCCGGGTGCTAGGCTTCCCCCGTGCCCAACTCCCGCAGAAACAAGCTCGGTTGCAATCACCCCAGGTTGGTTCGCCGACAGCGTACCGGCGTTTGGGACGCCCTGATGTATCGTTTTGGCTTGTTCCCCTGGCAGTGCCGCCTGTGTGGTTGCCGCGTGTACTTCAAGGACCGCCGCACCCGGGACACGACGAGTCCCGAGCCGAACTTCCGGTCGTGGATCAACCCGGAAGCTTCCATGCGAGCGCAAGAGCTGCCCAAGGCGTGACGGGTGTCTGATTCACCGTTTGTGGGCGGACGCGATGCCCGCTGGGACACTTCATAAAGTGTCCTTAGGCTGACGCCCCCGTGCGAACAAGCCCACCTAGGCTGGGCGGATGAAAGCCCCCGCATTCATCCTGATCTTTGGTGTCTTTGCTGCAAGCCAGCTTCATGCACAGATCGGCAGTTGGTCACAGGTGCAGCAACTGCGACCTGGGACGCGCATGACTGTGACTACCTGGCATCGTGCACCGTGCGTTCTGCAACAGGCGGACGACGATGGCCTCGAGTGCGTTTTTCGTGGCAACGTGTACTGGGTAGACCGGGCGCGCATCCTGCGCATCAGTGTGCCCAACAGAGGCAAACGCGCAGCCCTGGAGACAGCGGTCGGAGCGTTCACGGGTGCTGCCATTGAAGCGACCCTGGACAGTCCAAGTGATTCCGCCAGGGTGCCTCGATTGCTGGTCGGGGCCGCCCTGGGTGGGTGCGTCGGGTTCGTCTGGGGACACGCACGGACGCAAGGAGAACTGGTCGTGTACGAGGCAGCGCTTAGCTCCCCTTGAGGAAAGCTTCAGCCGTACGCAGGGCCAGCGCCATGATGGTGAGCGCGGGGTTGGCGGCCAGGGCCGTGGGAAATGTGGAGTTGTCGCTGATCCAGAGGTTGGGGATCTGATGAGCGCGGCCATAGGGGCTAACCACGGACGTCTCAGGATCCGTACCCATGCGGCACGTGCCGATCTGGTGGGCTGTACGGCGCATCGACCAAATGTCGCGGGCACCGGCAGCCTTCCAGGCTTCCGTCATGACGTGGATGGCGTGAGCCTCCATGGCGAGCTCGTTGGGACCGTAGCTGAAGTGAAGCAGCGGCTTGGGAAGGCCATTGTCATCGAGCTCATTGGAAAGCTCGAGGAAGTTGTGCTCTGAGGGAAGGACCTCGCCGTTCGCACCGATGCCGGCAACGTAGTTGTAGCTGGCGAGATAGCTGGTGAGCTCCTTGCCGAAGAGGCCCCGAGCGCGGGCCACGGCAGTGGACCAGGTAACAGGAACGACGCCGAGGGATTGCGTGAGGTAACCGCCAACGAAGCCGGGATTCTCCAGCGGGCGCATATGGTCTTCCGAGATCACCGTGGCAGGGAAGCCCTTGTTCATGCGGACGGGTTGGTCAAACGTGCCCCACACCTGCGGCGAAACATGGCCCATGTAGTTTTTGCCAACCTGCCCTGAGCCGTTCGCCAGGCCTGTGATCAGCAACAGGCGAGCGGATTCGATGGCGCCGGCGCACAGGAAGACGTTCCTCGTGCGTTGGCGTCGGGTAACGGGGTGGGAAGGGTCCGTGTTGTCACGGTAAACGACCGCAGTGAGGCTGCCGGTCTTACCCTGCTCAAACCCGGTAGCCAGGGCGTGCGGCCGAATCTCCGCGCCGGAGCTGACCGCCCAGGGGAGATACGTGACGTCCATGGACGCCTTGGCGCCGTTCCGGCAGCCCTGGTGGCAGAAGCCGCGGTGGACGCACGGTGGACGTGTGCCGTACTCGGGGCGAGTGTAGGTCTCGCTCAGGGCTGCGATGGGCGCTGCGGAAGCGCGCCAGCCAAGCTTCTCGTAGCCGCGGAGCATGAGCTGGCCGGGGGCGTTGATAGGGACAGGGCCTGTCGGATAGCGTCGCGTAGGATCCCACGGGTACGGGCTGGGGCCGGAAACGCCGAGAAAGGTCTCAACCTCCTCGTAGAAGGGCCGGAGATCGTCGGCGGTCAGAGGCCAGTCAACGGCTTTGCCGGATTCGGTGTGGAGCTTGAGATCGCGGGGGTCGGCGCGGGGGCAAAAGGCACCCCAGTGGAGCGTGGATCCGCCAACGCCCGTGCCGGAGGTATTGGCTCCATGCACCTGCGGCGTTTCCCCGGCAGAAAGGCGTTCGCTGTTCCAGTAGATCTGCCCGGCGGCGAGTTCGTCGGTGGGGAACTGCTCCGCGGGAGAGTCGAACCAGGGGCCGGCTTCGAGCGCGACGACCTTGAGCCCAGCGGCTGCGAGTTTGGCCATGATTGGAGAGCCGCCGGCGCCCGTGCCGATGACCACGGCATCGACTTCTTCCGTCTCGGCGTACTTGCGCATGGACGCCCGACGGCGACCGAGTTCGTTCTTGCCCAGCTCAGATTGACGGGTAGGGGAGGGTTGGGGGGACGTGCCGTTCAACGTTCGAACCTTTCTTGCTGGCCGAGTTCAATCTGGGTAAAGCCGTGTTCGTCGGCAAACCCGGTATAGCCGATGCGGTCCATGGTGCGGGGATCGCCCATGTAGAGCCGGGTAAACTCGGCGCGGACATCGCCGAACCAGGTCTTCATCTCTTCCGCGGTGTAGGCATCGGCTGCATCGGTGAGGTGCAGCGTACCGAGCAGCCCTTTGCCGAGCTTGGCATTGCCGGCTTGTTCCAGCAGGGTCCGTTGCTGGTCCGGGAAGAGGGCAACGAACGCGACGCCGTGCGCCTGGCGAGCGGCGATGTCCAGCGAAAAGAGACCGCGATGCCAGGCTTCCTGGTCGGTAGGGAGGATCGCATAACGCCAACCGTCGCCCCTGTTGCCATACAGATGAGCATCGATGCACATCGCGAGCTCGAATCCGGCTTCGGGCACAATGGCCTCCGCCAACGCGCGAAGGGTGCGCAGTTCGGCAGGGGAAAAGACCTTGGAGCTGGCATTCCAACTCAGGGAGCGTGCGAGGCGGCTGTCCATGACGTCCAGCGTCTTGGGCGAGGTGTTCTCCGACTGCATGAGGTTTGCGGTGGCAGGGCCCGGATGCTGCTGCGGGGTCGCAAGCTCGAGCCCGTTTGCGGCGAGGAACTGCGTGATGTGTTCGACCACTTCGCCGGGGCGCTCCAACGGTGCGAGATGGCCGGTAGCTTCAAGGGTGATGAGTTGGCCCTTGGGGAAATGTGGAAGGGTCTGCGTGCGCTGAGCGTCCGGGCCGAGCGCGCCATCCTCGGTGCCCGCGAAAACAAGCGCGGGAAGCGGGATCTGGCCGACGTGCGGGCGCCAATCCTCATTGCTGCCGTGCTCAAGCCAGGCACGGAACGCCGTGCGGTTCATGCCGAGCACGCCATCGATGGCGCGGTCACGGACCGCTTCGGGCAGCGGGAGTTTGCCCGTGTTGTCATCGACGAACTTGGCGGCGTACTTGCGATCCTGCCTGGCATCGCCACTAGGTTGGCCCAGGGTACTGAGCATGTCATTGCGCTTAGCGTCCGGCATGGGCTCAGGACCGGGGGGCGAGGCGGAAACCAAGATGAGACCGCGAAGGCCTTCGAGGCCGGGTTCGCCGTTGAGAGCGCGCCGGGCAACTAACGCGGCCACGGTGCCGCCCATGGAGTGACCCGCGATCACCCATGGTTGACCGAAGGCGAACTCAGGGCGGATGGCGTGGATTGTTTCGACGACGTGGTCAGCCATAGCCTGGATGGTGAAGCCGCCCACGGAGGCGGACTCGCCGAAGCCGGGAAGGTCAAGGGCGGCACATTGAACACCGCGGGCAGCAAGGCCGTGATTGACTTCGCGCCAGGTTTGGGCGCCGCCGCCAAGCCAGTGCAGCTGAATGAGCAGTGGGCCGCTGGTGCCCTCGCGTTGAAACGACAACATAGGTGGGTAGACGCTGATTTACCGGCTTACTGTCCAAAATCAATGAGAATCTTTGTACCCCGCCAAAGTTTGTGGCAAGGTGTTGCGGCTCATGCGCCGCGGTTGCCGTGGGATGCGAAGGAAACTGCGGCGAGGCCGTGCGAGACTGTTGGCTTGACCATGCCTGACGCTCGAACGCAGCCGACCATTCTTGTGCAACGACTTCACCCCGCGGCGCAGATGCCGCGTTACGCGCACCTTGGGCCCTACGGTGATCTGGCCGCGGACCTGTTTGCGGCGGAGGCGGTGACGTTGGCGCCGGTCGGCAAGCCCGGAGCGACGCGGGCCGTGAGCACGGGCCTGGCGATGGAGTTTCCGGAAACCCATGGAGCGCTGGTGGAGGACCGGTCGGGGCTGGCTGTGCGCGGCGTCACTACGTTGGCGGGCGTGATCGATTCCGGGTACCGCGGCGAGCTGAAGGTCGTGATGACGAACCTTTCGACTGAGCCGCAGATGTTGGCGCCAGGTCACCGGATTGCGCAACTGCGAGTGGTGGAGCGGATCCAGGCGGTATTTGCGGAGACCGATGAGCTGGCGGAGGCTCCAAGGGGTATGGGTGGGTTCGGCTCGACCGGTCGGTGACCAGTGGTGAATCCTGGGGCGAGTTTCGGTCAGCGTGGATTGGTCAGCGAGAGGCTAGGAGCTTAGGAGCCTCAAGGTCCAACTGATGGTGAGAACCGCGCGTGCTGTCCAGGCGGCGGTGCGTAGCCAGTTGCCCGCGATGAGGCGCTGAATGGCGGCGGGATCGTAGGCGCGGTGCAGGCGGTTGTGCAGTGGGATTTGTAGGAACACGGTCGAGGCCCACAGGACGCCGACGAGAGCTGCGCCGGCGATTGCCTGGGACGCAGGGATCGTGAAGGGGCGGAGCCTTGGGACGAGCAGGGCGAGGGCGCTGAGCAGCTCGGCAAACATGAGCGGGAAGGCGAGATAGCCGGTGCGGTTGGCGTGCTCGGTCTCGTAGGCGACAAAGGTGTCGGGTGGGATTCGCCGAAACAGCGGGTAGTGCACCAACTGCACGAACCAGATCAGGCCAAACATGGCCAGGGTGCTGAGGAGCTGCGTCCCCAGCACAACCTGCTGCAGGGTGCTCCAGCCTGACGCGTGGGCCGTCACTAGGCGACGCGGCGGGCGAGCGAGGCGAGGAGCCTGGTGGTGGGCAGGCCGTCTGCGTAGGTCTTCAGGACCAGGTTGCGGAGCAGGGGTGTACGCATGACCTTAAAGCCGCGTTCGGGCTCCCGGTAGAAGCTGCGGGCGGCCCGGTGGCTAAAGGCAAGGGTTTCCTGCAGGGGCTTCAGGTGGCGGGCGTAGGTTTGGGCGAGGTGATTGACCTCCCGGACTGCAGATGGATCCATCTCGCCGCGCTGCGCCTGAGAAGACGGACCCCGGACGGGAATGGCTTCCAGGATGGCAGCGGCGGCCGCCTGGCCGCTGGTGATGGCGGAGTGGATGCCCTCCCCGGTAAGCGGGTCGACCAGGCCGGCGGCGTCGCCGGTGAGCAGGAGGCGGCCTTGCGGGGTATAAGCGTGGCCGCCGAGGCCGAGGTGCTGGCCGGTGACGTGCGCGCCCGGCATGGCGGCGAGGTCGAGCCCGAGCTTCTCGCGCGTGTAGGTGTTGAGGAGGGCGCGTGTGACGGTCTCGTAGAGCATGGCGGCTTCGCCGTTGGCGACTGCGTCGTCGGCAGCTTCGCTGGTGGCGGTGTTGTTGCTGGGCTGCGTTGTGGGCTTTTGGGGGACGAAGCCGCCTACGCCGATGTTGATGTGGTCGGCTTTGGGGAAGAGCCAGCCGTAGCCGCCGGCGATGGGGGCGAAGTCAAAGACCAGGTCGTGGGGGTGGTCGCCCGCGGGGAGGGTTTGGGGAAGGAGGTCATAGGGGACAGTGGCTTCGAGGGCGAAGCCGCGCGCGTACCAGGCCGGTTCCGGGGGGAGTTGGGCCGTGGTGGCTTCGAAGCCCACGTTGGGCGCCTGTGAGGCGGTCGCCAAACGTGGGGCACCCGGTTCGGTGGTGAGGCCAGCGCTGAGGCGGCGGGTTTGGCCGTTGGAGCCGTCGGCGCCGATGAGGGCGGGGGCGGTGAGGGTTTCGGTGGTGCCGTCGGGAAGGGAGACGGTGAGTTCAATGTGGGTGGGAAACTCGCGGAGGGCGAGGAGTGTGTCGATGCGGCGGAACTCGACGTGGCCGCCGTCCCGGCCGGCGGCGAGGGTCTGCTGAAGGCAGAAGCCGTCGAAGCGCTCGCGGACGGCCATGGCGCAGAAGGGTTGACGGAGGCGCACGCGGACCTCGCAGGCTTTGTCGGCGGAGCGGCGGCCATGGAGGAACGCCGGGCCGGCTTCCTGGAGGACGACGTCGCTGCACTCGCGTTCGAGGATGGGCTCGACGGAGTAGCGGAGAGCCTTGAGGGTCTTGCGGGTGAGACCGCAGGCGCAGGCCTTGTGGCGTGGGAAGCTGCGTTTGTCGAGCAGAAGGACGCGGCGGCCGGCGCGGGCGAGGTCGTACGCGGCCGCGCAGCCGGCCGGGCCGGCGCCAACGATGAGGGCGTCGAGGGATTGCTGCATCGCCTTCAGTGTATCGAGTGGGGACTTAAGGGTTCGGAGTCAGGAGTAAGGACAAGGGCTTGTGGTGCCGAGGGGTACCCCCTCCCCCGGGGTGCTTTTGTCTAAAGCATTCCGGAATCAGGAGTTAGGTCCGGACCAGCTAGACAAGTCCGGTTTTCAGGATGGCGTCGCGAAAGGCTTCGGGATCGATGGTCGGGTGTAGTGTGGGCTGATTGGCAGCCGCTTCCAGGCGTTCGGAGTGAAAGGGCGGGTCGGGGATGCCGTCATACCGGGCGGCCCAGAGGCATGGCTGGCCTGAGACGGCGTTGCACCCGGGATAGTGTGGGTCGCGGCTGTGCTCCTGCGGCGTAGCGATGTGGGTGCAGGGTTGCTGGAGCGGGGATGAGGTCATGGGAAAAGTCTAGAGAGGCGGGGTGTAATTCTGCGCAATGGGAGCATGGGCTTTCGGGGTGCAATGTGCCCCGGGCCGGATGCGGCGTTGCGCAGAGCCGGGCGGAGGTGGAGGCTGGCTATAATTTCAGCCAATACACCCTGGCCAGGAGTTTGCCTCCGCGGCTTTCCAGCGAGCGCCCCTGTGGCACAACCTGTTTGTCTTGAGCGAGCGCGCGATGTGCCCGCCCGGGACGCGATGTAAGGAAGCGAATGACGAAGTGGGCAAGGCTGTGCCCGGCGATGTTGCTGGGGCTGGTGACGGTGGGTGTGCGGGCGCAGGTAGCGGGCTATTTCAATCCGATCGTGACGCGGGCGTCGAACTCGCAGGTGGATACCGGCACGTTTGCCTTTTTGGGCAACGGCAATACATCAGCGCTGCGGGGTGGCGTCTCGATTGGTGCAACCTACATGTTTGAAAGCAGCAAGCGTGCGACCTTTGGCCTGGATGTGCGAGATGAGTGGCAGGGCGGCAACGATTCGTTGTTGAACAGCTTCCTGGTGGGCGCCAAGGTGCAGGGGCATGTGACCGAGCGGCTCAAGCCGTACCTGCAGATCTCCGGTGGTGTGGGCACCACGCGGGCACCCTTTACCGCGGTGCGCACGAGCAAGGCCATGGCCAAGGTGTACGGCGGCGTGGATTATGCGCTGACCCGGCACCTGGACTTCCGCGTGGTGGAGATCGGCTTTGGCGAGCTGACCACGGCGAGCACGGCCCAGTACAACAGTTCGATCAGCTATCCGTCGGATACGTTGATCAGCTTCTCGAGTGGGCTAGTGGTTCGGTTCGGGAAGTAGGGACGAAGCGGGCGGTTCGGTGGTGCTGCGGCAGAAACGCTCGCGTCTGATCGAGGTGCACTGATTCTGGCTTGTGATACATCTCATGATGGATATCAGGAGTCGTGTATGGGACAGGTGAAACGAGCTCGCGTGTTTCAGAACGGGCGTAGTCAGGCTGTGCGCATCCCCTCGGAGTACCGGTTCACGACGGAGGAGGTGTACCTACGCAGAGACGCTGTGTCTGGAGGTTTACTCCTTTCCGAGCGTCCGATCCAGCCTTCGTTGGACGAGGTTTTCGCTGAGCTAGACGCGGCGGGTGCGGCGGACTTCACGCTGGAACGTGATGGTTCCGCGAGTCCTGAGCGGGAGTGGCTCTGAGCGGCTCAGCCATTTTCATGCTGGACACCAATATGGCCAGCTACGTCCTAAGTGGCCGATCCCGGGCAGCGAGGCAGAGAATGCAGCAATCTGAGCCGTACGCAAGGATTGCTGTATCAGCCACTACGCAAGGGGAGATCCTGTTTGGACTCGCACGGAAACCCGAGGCACTTCGGCTGCGTGCCGCGGTGGAAAGCTTTCTCGCGACGGTAGAAGTCCTTCCGTGGGACAGTTCGGTGGGGCCTAGTTACGGGCGGTTGCGGGCGAGGCTCACCGAGCGGGGTGTAAGCCTGTTAGGCCTCGACATGCTGATTGCCAGCCATGCTGTGGCAGTTGGGGCTACGCTTGTGACCCATGACGCCGGATTCCGGCACGCGGACGCGCTGTTGCAGGTTGTGGATTGGGCGACGGATCTGTAGAGCGCCGCCGCAGAGGAGCCGGACAGAAACGGGATTCTCGGTAACGCTCAAAACCGCAGCAGATAGCTGGCTTTCAAGAAGAACTGGCGGCCGTCGTTGAGGTACTGGTTGGAGCGGGGCAGGATGGGGTGGTCTGGGTTGCACATGCCCGGGGTGCCGTCGGTTGAGCCTGCGGGGAAGCGCTGGCAGAAGCTGCGGTCGTAGTTTTGCAGGTCGTTGTTGTAGCCGAAGTAGATGGCCGTACCGGGGTGTGGGAGCCAGGTGAGCAGGGCCTGGGTGGCGACCTGCTTGGTGCGCACCAGCGAGGTAAGGGCGGGGTTGACGAGGACGGAGTCGTACTCGACGATGACGCGGGCCGAGAAGGCGCGGGTGAACTGGTAGTTCAGCTTGGAGCGGATGGTTTGGCTTTCGTAGACGTCCGCGCCGGTGTGGGCGTCGTGGTCGCGGTCGAGCAGATAGGTGTTGTCGATGGTGAGCGAGTGGAAGGGCAGCACGCTGACCAGCGCCTGCAGGTAGTTCTCTTTGAGCAGTGACGGAGCCCGGCCGGCGGCGGGATAAAAGTTAGGGTTACCGCCTTGCGAGTAGACGAGGTTCCAGTTGAGTTGACGGAAAGGGGCGCTCCGGAAGACGAAGCCGCCCGCGTTCTGAGTGAGGTTGATGTTCGCGGGAACGGCGTAGCCATTCTGCGGCCCGACGGTGTCGGAGTTGAAGATGATCAGCGGCGCCAGCGTTGTTTTGCGCGGCAGCAGCAGGAACGGATCGACCGTGGTGTGGTGCTGGACGCGGTTGCCCTGGTGATCCCACGACACATTGCCGGAGGTTTCCAGGCCGACGCTTTGGATGAGGGAGTGTTTGGGGTACCACTGGTAGGTGGAGTGCCACTGGTCATTGCGGATGTTGCTGGTCTGGATGAAGCCGACCTGGGAAGCAAAGCCTGTGGCGTAGTCCTGGTAGACATTGTCGAGATTCCAGGCGTGGCCGTTGCGGCTGATCTCGAGCCAGGAGGCGGGGCCGGCACCCACCTTAGGCGGCGATGAGGCCGCCGCCGAAGATGGGGCACCCGAGGTATCGGTGCCGGGTGTGTCCACGAGGTACTTTGAGGCGCTTTCGACCATTTGCCCAAGGGCGGTCCACTTGTCGTTGAAGCGGGCAGTGAAGTCGACGCCAACGATGCGGTTGTAGCTGCCGGCGAACTCGTAGTCGGTATAGATGGCGCCGATGCTGGAGCCCTTGCCGAGATCCTGGGTGACGCGGCCAACGGCGAAGAGGGCGTGTTTGCTCCGGTCAGGATCGCCCGGAGCGAAAGCTTCGCCGGGGGCGCGATCGTCAATGGTGAGCAGCCCGATGTTGGTGGAGCCGAGCTTGCCGGTGGCGCGGACGCCGAACTCAGGGTGGACGATGTTGCGGGTGTAGAGCAGCTGAATGGGCGTGGAGAAGTAGTTCGCGTTTTCGAGGAAAAAGGGACGCAGCTCCGGGAAGTAAACGGGGTAGCGCTGGTTGACGGTGAACTGCGGTTGGTCGGATTCAACCTGGCTGAAGTCCGGATTCACCGTCGCATCCAGGACGATCGAGTCATGGACGATAGCTTTGGCTTCCCCGCCCGCGGTGCCCTCCAGGTGGCGGGTGCTGAAGTAAGGGTTGTTGGGGTCGAGCGAGAGCAGCTGATGAACGTTCTGCGCGAGGGCATAGGGGTTGAGCTGGAAGTTGTGGGAGCCGGTGACGCCTTCGATGCCGTGCAGGGTGGCTTCCTGGGTGAGGACGCCGGAGACCGAGGTGGCGATGTGGGGCCAGTTGCTGGACTCGGAGTTGCGGGGGAGATTGCGGGTGAGGACGACGCCCCAGTCGGACGAGCCGGTGTGAAAGCGCAGGCTGCGGAACGGGATGGCGAAGAGCGCGAGCCAGCCCTGGGATGTGATGCGGCCGTCGGAGTCCCACACCTGGTCATAGCTGAAGTCGGTGCCGGAGCCTTCGGTCCAGGCGGCGTCGGCCTGCACGCCGGCGGGGTTGAGCTGGAAGTAGACCCCGCGGCGATGGTCCTGGAAGGGATCGACGAGGACGACGACGTTGTCGTCGGCGGTCACGTTTTCCCGGCGGGCGAGGTGCGAGCGGATGAGGCCGGGATGGTGATCGAAGCAGACAAAGACGACGTAGAGGGTGGTGGGGGTGTAGCCGAGATAGACGTCGGTCTTTTCCGTGGCGGGTTGGCCGTCGTTGGGCGCGGTCTGGATGAAGTCGCTGACGTGGGCGAGGTGATCAGCGAGGGCTTCGGTGGGCTTCATGCCTTCGAAGTCGGCAAGGCGGAGCGGCGCGGAAAGCTTGGGGACCGTGCGATCGTTGAGCGGCTGCTCACGCGGAGCGGCGGCGGGAATAACTGTGGGTTTTTCGTTTTGCGCGAGAGCGTGGCGTGATCCGCTGATCAGCAGGGAGAGCAGGAGAGCCGCCAGGAGGAGACTTCGGGTGGAGCGGAACCTGTGTTTGGGCTGGGCCGGCAATTCGTGCTTTCTTGGCCGTCACTTCAGGGAAGCGCAGCGGAGTGCATCGCGGTATACGGGACTGGTGAGAGGTCGGTTCCATGAAACGACTCTGGCGTCGCCTGGCCGGAAACAGCGGGTCGGGTGGCTTCGTGTTGATGTACGTGCGACGCGGGTTCCGGGAATGCAAAAAGATGGAATTCGGCCTGTGAGCAGTTGAACAGGCAAAGTGAGGCGGGCGCAGATGTCACTTGTACCGTTACCAAAGTTTTGTTTCGGGGCGAGCGGGCCATAGTAGGCTGCACGGCAAAGCTTCAGTGGAGGAATTTCGATGCGCCTGCGACTTTTAAGTGCAGCGGCCGTTCTGGTCGCGTGCCTACCTTGTTTTGCCGATCCGGTTGCGATTGCGCCCGGGACTACCGTTGTGTTCACCACCCCGTCCACGATCAATGGAACGTTGGTCGCGGGGCCTATCACGTCTTCGAACAAGGCGGGAAGCATTGGGTATACGGACTCGGTGTACGCCGATGGGTCGAATCCGCTGTGTGCGGGCTGCTATGACTTCGTGATCCAGCTGACGAACGACACCATGATCCAGCAGAACGGGAACGCCACGATCGCCACGAGTTTCACAACCAGCAACTTCCATGGAAACAAGTACGAGCTTGAGGTTGGCTACCTGGACGATGGTGATGAGGCTCCGCTGGACGCGACCGAGGGTCCTGGCGGAAGCAAGATCACGTTCGATTTCGGGCTGTTTCCGGGCGAAACGTCGGACTCGATGATTGTGTACACGAATGCGGAAGGGTTTACGAGCGGCAGCCTCAGTATTACGACGAGCAAGCTGACCACGGATCCGCCGGCATATGCGCCGTCCGGAGCACCGATCTCAGCAACGCCGGAGCCGAGCAGCCTGATGCTGCTGGGCACGGGTGTGTTGGGCCTGGCGGGTGCGGCCCGGCGTCGGTTTGTGCGTGCATAACCACGTTGTTGACGCGAAAGCCCTGGCCTAGGCCAGGGCTTTGCTTTTGCGATCAGGCGGCTTGCTGTGATGGGGTGCCGGTGTGCGCAAGGCCCATGGCCTGTGCGAGCAAGGTGTAGCTGCGCAGGCGGGCTTCGTGGGAGTGGGTGATGGTGTTGACGATGAGTTCGTTGATTTCGAGCTCGCGGGCGATGGTGTGGAGGCGGGCGGCGACGTGGTCGGGGGTGCCGACGACATAACGCGGGAACTCCTCGTCGGGTTCGTCGAGGGAGCCGGCGGTGAAGCTGAGGAACGGGTTGGGGGCTTGCGGGATGAGCTGAAGCTGCTTGAGGGCGTCCTCGGGGGTGGCAACGGGACGGCGGTCGCCGGTGCGGATGCGGCGCTGCAGCAGGCGGACGGAGCTGTGGAGGAAATCGGCTTCCTCCTGCGTGGGCGCGCAGATGACCCCGATGGCGATGGTGGCCTCGGGGGTTTGGCGACCGTTGTTGGGGAACTGGTTGGGCTGGAAGTTGCGGTGATAGAACTCGATGGCCTGGCGGGTGCCCTGGGCGGAGAAAAAGTGCGCAAAGGCATACGGCAGGCCTTCGGCCGCGGCAGTAACGGAGGACCACATGCTGGAGCCGAGCAGCCAAAGGTCGGGCGCGCCGGGCGCGGCGGGCGAGACGAGGACATTGCGGAAGGGATGGTCCTGCGGAAAGCGCTCTGGGTGGAGGTAGGCCTGGAGCTCGGCGAGTTGTTGCGGGAAGTCGTCGGGTTGCGGACCCTGGCGGGTGCGGCGGAGAGCGAGGGATTCGAGCTGACCCCCACCGGGTGCGCGGCCGATGCCGAGGTCGATACGGCCGGGAAACATGGCGTGGAGCGTGCGGAACTGTTCGGCGACCTTGAAGGCGCTGTAGTGCGGCAGCATGACACCGCCGGAGCCGACGCGAATTTGCTCCGTTGCGGCGGCGGCGCGCAGGATGAGGAGCTCGGGTGCGGTGCAGGCGAGCATGTCCATCGCGTGGTGCTCGGAGTACCAGAGGCGCGTGTAGCCGAGCCGGTCGACGTGCTGGGCGAGGGCCAATGAGTTACTGAGGGCCTCGGCCGGCGTGTGGCCGGCGGGGACCGGGGATTGATCGAGGACCGAAAGGCGCAGCGGGGTGGCCATGAGGTTTGGATGAGCGGGAGGTTGCGGTGGACGCAGCGGGTGTGAGGCTGACGAGGGTCACGGGTGTTGTTAGGCCATAGAACGAGGTTCTGAGCTGTGAGGGAAGGCGCGGTGTTTTGCTGCTTCCCAGGTTTTGGGGCGGGTAGACTGGCTTTGTTTCCGGGGAGGGCGTGCGTATGGGCTGGTGCGGGCGCTTGGTAGTGGCGGCGTGTGGATTGTTGCTGGGCGGGATGGCGGTCGCGCAGACTGGGTACGCGACCGATGCGCTGCAGCGAGGGCGGCTGGTGGTGTGGGTGGTGGAACCCTCGCCGCCGCAGCCGCCCACGGCCGACGAGGTGCGCGCGACCCTGCATTCGTCCACGGCGGGGAGCTTTGGCCAGAGCGCGGGGAGCGCCGGGCAGACCAGCGGCAGCTATGGACGGAACCCGAGTGATTTGCCGACGGCGGTAACCAGCCAGCCGGCAAGTGAGGCTGGGCAGACGGCAGGCAGCTTTGGCCGGGAGTTGGGTGGCGCAGCGAATGCGGCCCCGCTGCCCGGGGCCGAGATTGTGCCTGGGAGCGAAGGGCCGGCGCTGACCGGGATCTGGAGCGACCTGCGGCGGTCCTTGACGGCGGCTTTTCCGGATCTGCAGGTGAGTTTTGCTGCGGTGTACGACGGCGATGTGGAGCAGCGGTTGCGGCAGTTGCGGCCGGACCGGCTGGACGCGCCCGATGTGTTGGTGGGCGATGCGCTGGCGCAGGCGTATGGGCAAAGGCCGCTGTTGCGGGTGTATGGGCTGATGCCGGTGGGGGTGGCGCCGTATGAGCTGCCGGCCTATCGTCCCGCGCGTCCCAGGGATGTGGCGATGGCGCTGGTGGCGCGGCGATGCCTGGATCCGGAGGCGGCGCGTGCGTTCGTGGTGTGGATGCGGGATGGGCAGCGGGCGCAGGCGGAGCGCAACGATCCAGGAACGGGAGGAGCAGGCGATGCGGCGAGTGTCGCGCTGACTGCGGCGGAGGCGTACCTGCGCGGCGGCGGCTATGGCCCCGTGGCGGATGCGCAGAAAGCGACCTTTTCTGAGGCGCTGGCGCGGCAGCAGGCGTTTGGGCCGTTCTTCGACAGCCGCATGGGCGGGTCGGGGTACAACGTGCGGCTGGATGTGCTCGCGGCGAGGGGCAATACGCAGCTGGCGGTGTTGGGGCTGCGGGCGATTGTGTCGTCGCCCGGGATGTTTGGCGTGTTGCATCCGGTAGTGGTGGTGCGGAAAAACCCGGAAGGACGATGGCGGGTGTTGCAGATCGCGGGCAATCTGTCGCCGGGGCTGATGGACGAGGATGTGACGGCGTTTGGGCCGGTGACGCCGACGGTTGTGCCGGCGAAAGCGGCGACGTTGAAGCCCGTGTCGGTGGCTGCGCCGGTGGACGGCGATTCGCGGGCAGGTGTGCCGGAACTGTGGTGGGACAACCCGGGCGGTTTGCGGATGGAGGTGGTGGAATGGCAGAACTCCACGCCAGCCTGGGGCGGAACGGAGCTTGCGCTGGTGCCGGACACCGAGGCACGCGACCAGACGCGGGTGAGGGCGGCGTTTTTCGATGCGCCCGGGATGTACCGGTGGCGGGTGTGGTCGGTGGATGGAACGGGCCTGTTGGGTGTGAGCCCGTGGCGGCGTTTGAACGTGCTGCCTTAGCGCACGGTTGGTTCACGCAGGTTTGAATTCAGCAGACGTTGAAGGTGGGCGAGGAGCTGTGCAATGGGGAAATGGGCTGGGGAGTATGGGGCGGGGATGGTGATCCGGCAGCGGGAGCCGGTGAACCTGGAGTCGCCGTTTGCGCTGTTAGACGAGCTGCTGACGCCGAATTCGTTGTTTTATGTGCGGAGTCACTTCAAGGCGCCGGCGTTGCTGCCTGACGCGTGGCGGCTGGAGGTGGGTGGCGCGGTTCGGCACGGCGTGTCGCTGGGGCTGAACGAGCTAATGGCGATGCCCAGCGTGACGCGGACGGCGACGTTGGAGTGTGCGGGGAACGGACGGGTGTTTCTGGTGCCGCAGACCGAGGGCGCGCAGTGGGAGTTGGGCGCGGTGAGCACGGCAGAGTGGACCGGCGTGCCGCTACGGGCGGTGCTGGAGCGGGCCGGGCTGATGGACGGGGCGGTGGAGGTGCTGCTGGAGGGGGCAGATCAGGGTGTTCCGAAGGAAGCGCCGGTGCCGCCCGGTGAGATTCGCTATGCGCACAGCCTGCCGATGGCGAAGGTGGATGAGGTGCTGCTGGCGTACCGGATGAACGGCGAGCCGTTGGCCCAGGATCACGGTTTTCCGGTGCGGGCGGTGGTGCCGGGGTGGTACGGCATGGCTTCCGTGAAGTGGTTGACGCGGGTGGCGGTGTTGCAGAAGGCCTTTCGCGGGTACTTCCAGACCTCGGACTATGCGTATTGGGACTATGTGGATGGGCAGCCGGTGCGTGTGCCGCTGGGGCCGATGCAGTTGAAGTCGGCGATCGCGCGGCCCGGTGTGCGGGAGGTGGTGCCGGCTGGTGAGACCTACGAAGTGGCCGGTGCGGCGTGGGGCGGGGATGCCGGGCTGGCGCGGGTGGAGGTGTCCCCGGACGACGGGGCTTCCTGGCAGCAAGCGACATGGGTGGACCCGGAGCAGAGTGGGGTGTGGCGGCGGTGGCGCTTTCTGTGGGCGGTACCGGCGGAGCCCGGGCCGCGTGTGCTGCGGGCCCGGGTTTGGGATGGGGCCGGGCGGACGCAGCCGGAAGCGCATGACAAGCGGTTTGGCAACTATGTGATCCACCACCCCCTGCCGATTGAGGTGGAGGTGCGGTGAGAGTTTTTGGTGAGCTTAAGTGGGCGGGATAAAACCCCACCTTGGTGACGTGAAGCTGTCGCGAAGGTGGGCACCCGGCTTGTGGCGGCCTGCCGTTTAGGTGGATTTGTAGGCGATGGTGACGAACTTGTCGGGGGTGAGCATGCCTTTGACCTGGGTGGCGTCGAACTCGGCGGTGGGCCTGGCGGCGATGACGTCCTCGAGTGACTTGCCGGCGGATTTCATGGTGGCGACGCGGTCGTGGACGGTGGCGAGCATGTCGCGGTAGGTTTGCAGCTCTTTGCGTGTGCCGAGCGGGCCGTGGCCGGGGATGATCTTTGTGTCTGGTTTGGCGACCTTGAGGGCGACGTCGGCGGCGGCGACCATGCCGGCGAGGCGGCCGCCGCTGGAATAATCGACGAGCGGATAAAAGCCGTTGAACCAGATGTCGGCGACATGGAGAACGTCGGATTCGGGGAACCAGACGAGGATGTCGGAGTCGGTGTGCGCGGGGCTGAAGTGCTCGAGGTGGACGGACTGGCCGTTGCCGTTAAGGGTGTTGGTGTCGCTGAAGGTGCGGGTGGGGTGAGCCTCGGCGGGGGTGGCGGGAAAGTGCACGTCGAGGGCTTCGAGGTATTGCGGAGTGGACATGCGCTTGAGGGTGTTTTCGTGCGCCAGGATCTCGTGCGCGCCGGCGGTGTGGAGCGGTGCGTTGCCGTCGGTGTGGTCGAAGTGCCAGTGCGTGTTGACGACGACGGCGATGGGTGGGGCCTGGAGGGTGGTGAGGGCGTCCTTGATGTGGGGCGCGGCGGTCTGGACGGAGGTGTCGACGAGCAGGGTGCCATCGGGGCCGAGCAGCGCGGCCATGTTGCCCCCGACACCCTGCAGCAGGAACAGTTTTGGAGTGAGCGGTGTGACCTTGATGGGGGTTTTGGCAGCGAGCGCACGGTAGTTCGTGATGAGGTCGGCGGGGGCGGGATGCTGCTGGGCGCGGAGCAGGGCCGGCGTGAGGGCGGCCGAGGTGGCGAAAGCGGAGGCGGAGCGGAGGAAGTCGCGGCGGGATACGGTGACGGCCTGCGTCATGCGGGGTGGGCTCCTTGGGGAATTTCGGCCGGTGTTTGGGGCCCAGGACAGTGTGGCGTAGGGCGCGTGCCGGGAACAACAGAGCAGTGAGGGTGGCTTCGCTATGCTCAAGGTATATGGAACAGAGTTGCGCGTCATCGCCGCCACTGCTGGAGGTGCGGGATCTGCGGGTAGGGTTTGGCGGGCGCACGGTAGTGAAGGGAATCTCGTTTGCGGTGGGGCAGGGCGAGACGCTGGGGCTTGTGGGGGAGTCGGGGTCGGGAAAGAGCGTGACGTCGTTGGCGCTGATGCGGCTGCTGGGGCCGGAGGCGGCGATGGATGGCGAGGTTTGGCTGCGGACTTCCGGTGCACAGGGCGCGGCGGTGGGTGGAGGTTCGCCAAGGCGTTGGTGGCGGGGTGTTGGGGCTGTTGGGGCGGAGGCTCTGGGCACGGATGGCATTGGGGAGCGGGTGGAGTTGCTGCGCGTGCCGGAGCCTGCGATGCGGGGGCACCGGGGACGCAGCGTGGCGATGGTGTTTCAGGAGCCGATGACGGCGCTGAACCCGGTGATGCCGATTGGCCGGCAGGTGGGGGAGGCGGTGTTGGCGCATGCGCCGCGGACCTCGCGGGCTGAGGTGCGGCGGCGGGTGCTGGAGGTGCTGCACGCGGTGGCGCTGCCGGATCCGGAGCGGCGATTGGGGGATTACCCGCACCAGTTTTCGGGTGGGCAGCGGCAGCGAATCGTGATTGCGATGGCGCTGATTAACCGACCGCGGCTGGTGATTGCCGATGAGCCAACGACGGCGCTGGATGTGACGGTGCAGGCGCAGATCCTGGCCCTGCTGAAGCGGTTGAAGACGGAGTACGGGTTGGCCATGCTGTTTATCTCGCATGATCTGGCGGTGGTAGGGCAGGTGGCGGACCGCATTGCGGTGATGCGGCATGGGGCGATTGTGGAGATGGGAACGGCGCACGACGTGCTGACGCGGCCCCAGCACCCGTATACGCAGGGTTTGCTGGCTGCGGCTCCGACGATGCGGACACCGCGGGGAGAGCCGTTGAAGGCAGGATTTAAGGACTAGAGGTTCGGGATTTGCGTTATGAAATAGGAAGTAGGAAGTAGGAAGTAGGAAGTAGGAATTAGGAAGTAGGAATTAGGAGGCAGTGGGAAGCAGAGAGCAGAGCGTGGAGAGTAGGGAGAGGGGTAGGGCTTGTGCGTTGGCCTGCTTGTGGTTCCGGCCTGGGCCTTAGCTCCTGATCCCTAAACCCCTGATCCCTAAACCCCGAATCCTGGTTCCTGCCTTTCAGGAGTAGACTGACCCTTGGTCCATGCGCGTTCTTGTTGTTTCTGACATTCACGGGAATCTGCACGCTTTGAGGGCGGTTCTGGCGGCTGCGGGCGAGGTCGATCAGATATGGAATCTGGGCGATGCCGTGGGGTACGGAGCGAATCCGAATGAGGTGATTGCGCTGCTTCAGGAGCGTGCCGCAGTCAATGTGCGGGGCAATCATGACCGGGTTTGTGCAGGGTTGACGAGCTCGCATGGCTTTAACCCAGTGGCCGCGCAGGCCGCGGACTGGACGCAGGCTGCGCTGAGCCCGGACAACCTGGCCTGGTTGCGCGCTGTGCCGAAGGGGCCGGTGAAGGCGACCGAGGAGGCGACGTGTGTGCATGGGTCGCCGCTGGATGAGGACCACTACATTCTGTCGATGCGGGATGCGTGGACGCCTTTGCAGCGGATGGGGACGTCGTTGACGTTCTTTGGACATACCCATGTGCAGGGCGCGTTTTTGCAGAGCGAGGCGGACTGGGAAGAGGTTCGGCCGGAGTGCGATGCGAAGGGCGTGTACGAGTTGCGGGTTGCCGAAGGTTTGCGGCTGCTGGTGAATCCGGGCAGCGTGGGGCAGCCACGGGACCGGGATCCGCGGGCAGCGTTTGCGATCTACGACACGCAGGCGCAGACGATTACGTTTCGACGCGTGGCGTACGACGTGGAAGGCGCGCAGGCGGCGATTCGCGAGGCTGGGTTACCGGATCGCCTGGCGCAGCGGTTGACGGCTGGACGGTAGCGAGTGTCTCCGGCTGTCTGGCCGAGCATGGCGTCGATAGGTCAGCTGCTTTTGTTCCCGGGTTCGCCGGTACGGGTGTTGTACGTCTTGTGGCCGTTCGGGCACGGTGGGATCTTCTTGCCCTTGGTGACGTGGACGACGGCGTTGCAGCTGGCGCAGTGGAAGTCGCCCGTTTCCTGGGCGGTTTCTCCGGCATGTGCAGGCATGGTGGCTCTCCTTTGAGGGAGTGCTCTGGCCGTGCTGAGCGTGTGTGTTTTGGATGCGGGTTGGGGCCGGGGAGTCCTTACCCCGGGGGCGGAAACCGCGGCTTGGCGTGACGTTTTGTCGCTCGGCTGAAGCCGGGCTCTGACGAAACGAGGATCTGGGTCGAGACCGGCGAGATCTTGGGGCGTCGTGAGCCGGCTAGAGATGGGCCACAAGACGAAACCCTCCCCTGCGCTTTGCAGGGAAGGGCTGCTTACCGAAGCGAGCCCGGGATGGAGAAGAAGCGGCCCAGCGTGAAGACGAACTTGTGCTGGCCGGCATCGCCGATAGCGGGGGCGATCGTGATGACCCCGAGCGGCGTTTCAGCGACGAGGCCGAAGTAGAGATCCTGACGGGTGATAGTTTCCTGGCCGGGTCCGTGCATCTGGCCTACTTCATAGGTTGCGCCGAAGTAGATGCTCTGGCCGAGCGGGGCGGGCAGGGTGGCGAGGCGGTGGAGGTAGCCGGGCGTGATGAGGAAATAGTCCGTACCGCGCAACTGGTCAATGGCTAGCGCGCTGACGCGCAGCGGGCCGCCGAGCGTGAAGCGGAAGGGCTGGGCGACGTTGCGGTCGAACATGGTGCCGCCTTCAGCGTTCATGAGGAAGACGTCGGACTGGATCTTGGCGGAGCCATGGCCGATCTCGTGAGCAAAGGCGAACTGTGACTGGATGACCGGCGCGGTGGGGTTGTTGGACGTGTTGAAGAGATAGCCGACCGAGGTCGCCGAACGGATGCCGAAACGCGGCACGAGCGCCCGGTTTTGATCGTCATAGACGAAACGAACGCGGGCCGTTTGCGAGTTGCCGTAGTAGTCCGGAAGATTATCCTGCCCTGTCGTTGTGAACCAGTCAACGCGCTGATACTGCCAGCCAGCGCGCAGCTCCGAGTACTTGCCGTCGCTCCACCCGGCGTCGGCGCCCACGCCGGCGAACTGGCTTTGGCGCTCTGACGCGCGGTAGTTGCCCTCATAGATGTAAAACGGCTGGCGATTGATGTTGGCGCGAGGCGCGAGGAAGAAGTGGGTATAGGGGTTGGGCTTCCAGTAGTATTCGCCCTCAACGCGCGTATCGAACCCGACATCGACGTTGGCCCGCAGCCCTGAACCGTAGCCGCCGAGATCCTGCCAGAGCAGAATGGTGGACAAGGTGGCCCGCGTAACGCCGGCAGTCTGGGCGGCGATGTTGAGGCCGAGGTCGAGGAACGGCGGACCCGTCTTTTTGTCATCGACGGAGACGAGCAGGATGGGCCTGTTCGACTCCGGGCCGTCATACCCGACGGTGTAGTCGGCGTCGTAGCGGCCGTCTGAACGGATGTCAGCAAGCAGCGACTCGACCTTGGCGGTATCGACCGGCTGATTGGCCAGCGGGTCGAACAGATGCTGCACGTATTCCGTGACTGCGGGGGTGGGCGCTTTGACCCTCACCCGGAGCACTGTGCCGGCGGGCGGGCGCTCCTTGGAACGGCGGTGGGCGAGGTATGAGGCCCAGTCCGTGTCGTTGAGGGCGTAGGGCATCAGCTCGGCCTTGTGGGCTTCGGCGGCGGCGTAACCCTTGGCTGCGAGCAGGTCGACTTTGAGGTAGTCGTTGGCCGTGAAGCCCTTGACGTCAGGCATGATGACGACGTTGGCGAGCTTGCGGTCGGTCACCTCGTTGGCCTCAATGCCGACAGCGAACGCACGCTGCAGGACGCCAAGAATCGAGTCAAGATCGCCTTTGCCGACGGGCTCGAGCGGAAGGCTGACCGCGATGACCACATCGGCCTTCATCGCGTGCACCTGCGGGGTGGGCAGGTTTTCCAGAATGGCGCCGTCGACGTACTCGTGCCCGGAAAGCTCAAAGGGGCGGAAGACGCCGGGGATGGAGGCCGACGCGCGGACGGCGTCCGGCAAGGAGCCGCGGGCGAAGGTGACTGATTTTGCGGCCGTGAGGTCGGTGGCCTGGCAGCGGAAGGGGATGGGCAGGTTGTTGAAGTCGGTCTGGTCGTTGTAGCTCAGGAACTCCTTGTCGAGAAGCTCGTTGAGGCCGGTGTCAGTGAGGAGCGAGTTGCGCAGGGACACGCCGTGCTTCAGGCCGATGCCTATACCGTTGGGGAGCTCGCGGTCTTCTTCGCGGCGGCGATAGCTGAGCGCGGCGTAGTTGGCATTGATGCGGAAGACGCGGCTGACCTCATCGCTGTTGAGGATGTGACGCATTTGTTCGACGGTGTGGCCGGTGGAGTAGAGCGCGGACAGGATGGAGCCCATCGAGGTGCCCGCGATGACGTCGACGGGGATGTGGTGCTCTTCCATCCATTGCAGGGTGCCGATCTCGCTCATGGCGATGGCCGCGCCGCCACCCAGGGCAAGGCCGATGACCGGGCGTGTTTTCGGGAGGTCTGTAGGCGCAACGGAGGGATCGGTGGGCGCGAGGCGGAGCTTGGTGGTGGACGCAGCGGCTTCGCTGCCATTTGCCGCACCGGCTGGCTTGGACGATGAGGTCGCGTCTTTGCCGGTTTGCTGCTTACCGTTGGAAGAGTCCTTGGAGCCCACACCCGTACCCTGGCCGGCGGCCTGCTGGGCCTTGCCGCCGATATCCTGCACTGCCTGTTGCCCGGTGGAAATGGGGCCGCCGACGGAGGGGCTGGTTTGTGCGTGCGCTGTGACCGGCGCACCGAGCAGAAAGGCAGTGGCAAAGGCGATCGTTGAGGTTTGTAGGGAAAAAGGGTTCTTCAACAACGTCGCATCCAGTCTGCAGAAAAAATGGGCCCAGTAGGGGGATTTCAAAGCTGTTGGACGCGCGAGGGGGTGCGCCGGATGGCTCTTTTTGCCGGACGAGGGTTCGGCGAGCTACGACTTCTGTTTCCGTGAGGCGTTCGGATGTGCTGCTTTGGGTCAGGCCGGGTGAGGTGAGGCGACCGTCGGGGAGCTTTGGCCATTGAGCGCAAGACGAACGCAGAGAGCGCAAGGGCGCCACGGTACGCCACGGGACTCGGTGGCGGATCTGGCGCCCTTTTGGGCTGGGCTGGTGGGGTAAAAGTGCGACCGAGGGTCAGCGCTTGAGGCTGTATTCCTGGAAGAGCTCCGGGAATTGCTGGCCGAGCGAAGCGATCTTGGGGATGTCGCAGACCTGGATGTAGGGGTTATGAGGATTTTTCAGCGCGTAGTCCTGGTGGTAGTCCTCGCCGGTGAAGAACTGGACCAGGGGTGAGACCTCGGTGACGATGGGGCGCGGGAAGATGCCGGCTGCGTCGAGCTGCTTAATGTAGGCCTCGGCGGCTTCGCGCTGCTCTTCGTTGGTGAAGAAGATGCCGGAGCGGTATTGCGTGCCGACATCGGCGCCCTGGCGGTTCTTCTGCGTGGGGTCGTGGACGACGGAGAAAAAGATGCGCAGCAGGGTGCCGTAACTGACCTTGCTGGGGTCATAGACAATCTCGATGGCTTCGGCGTGGCCGGTGTCAAAGGTGCTGACGCTGCGGTAGTCGGCGGTTTTGGCGTCGCCGCCGGTGTAGCCGACAAAGGTTTCCAGCACGCCCTTGACGCGCTGGAAGACGGATTGGACGCCCCAGAAACAGCCGCCGGCGAAGACCGCGGTTTCGCGCTGGCCGGCCTCCCAGCCCGAGGCGGGCGCGACGATGTCGTGGGTGGGAGCGGGGATAGGTTCCTTGCGAGAGCTTGCGATGGCCATATGCCTCCAGAACCGCAGCCCGAGGTAAAGCATCAAGGCTGCCACGGTAAAGGGAAGCAGGCCGTGCAGCAGGGCGTGTGCGGTCACGGGAATTGGACGCACGATGGAGGGTTCCGATGCGGACACAGGAGGAATCAAGAGAGTAAACAGCTGGTTCTAGCGGCACTTTAGGTGTTACTTGTTGATCAACATGGCTGGGCGGGAGCGCGGGGCGCATCTGTAGTGGATATGGCGAAAGTGTTGGCTCGGAATGAGCCCCGGTGGCCGGCGGCGATGGCGGTGCTGGCGGTGGGTGGCTTGCGGCTGGCGCTGCCGAATGCCTTGGCAGTGGGACCGAACTGGTTGTTGCTGGTGGTGGTGTTGGTGCTGCTGGTGCCGACGGTCTGGACGCGGCTGGGTGGGAGCCATAGCGTCAACCAGGTGCTGGGCTACGTGGTCAATGGTGTGGTGACGGCCGACATGTTGTGGTCGCTGGGGCTGCTGGTGCACGCGCTACCGCGGCATACGGAGGCGCCCGGAGCGATGTTGCGGTCGGCAGCCGCGCTTTGGGTGGCGAACATCCTGGTGTTTGCGAGCTGGTACTGGCGGCTGGATGCCGGCGGGCCGCATGCCCGCGATCTGCGCGCGGAACATGCCGATGGCGCGTTCCTGTTTCCGCAGATGACGCTGGGCGATGAGACCAAGGAGCAGATGGGCCTGCAGGGATGGAGCCCCAACTTTGTGGACTACCTGTTCCTGGCGTTCAACACGAGTACAGCCTTTTCGCCGACGGACGCGCCGGTGCTGGACCGCTGGGCCAAGGTGCTGATGATGACGCAAGCCTTGATTTCCTTCATGACCGTGGCGTTGTTGGCGGCGCGGGCGGTGAATATTTTGTAGTGGTCAGTGGTCAGTGGTCAGTGGTCAGTGGTCAGTGGTCAGTGTTCGGTGCTTGTTGGTCAGTGCTCATGTTTGGCGGCGGTGACGCTTTACGGGGAGTGACGCTTGACTGCGGTCGGCATAGGTTTTCTGAGATGACTGAGTCATTTCGAGAGCTAAAGGTGTGGCAGATGTCCATGGACCTGACCATTGTGGTTTATGGAATCACCTCGCGTTTCCGAGGCACGAAATCTATGGTCTCGCATCGCAGATGCGCAGAGCTGCAGTGTCGATCAGCAGCAACATTGCGGAAGGCGCTGGACGCCAGACGCGGAAGGACTTCAGGCACTTCGTGATTACGGCTCGCGGCAGTTCCTGCGAACTCCACACGCAGGTGCTCATCACGAGTCGGCTGGGTTATTGCACTGAGCCTGAACTCCACCAAGCAGAGCTGTTGGTCACAGAGATAGGCAGAATGCTCAATGGGCTCGCCAAGTACTTAGAAAGCAAGATAAGCCCGTCGCTCAATATCGACTGAGCACTGAGCACGAGCACCGAGCACTGAGCACTGAGCACTGAGCCGAGCACCGAGCACTAAGCACCGAGCACCGAGCACTGAGCGCTGAGCACCGAGCACCTATTTAATGCGTCGCCTGGACTTGTAGCAGCACCTGCTGGAGGTCGCCGCGGAGTTGGACGATGTTGGCGTGGAGGTCGTGGAGCATGGCTTCGCGGTCGGCTAATTCGTCGGCGGAGAGCTTGACGTTGCTGCTGCGGTCGGCGACGAGGTCGGCTAAGGGAGCGCCGTTGCCTTTGGGACCTGTCTTGAGGCGGTTGAGGCGGCGCCAGGCGGCGGTGATGCCTTCGGCGATCGATGTTTGGCCGCCGGGGCGGGGTGCGTGCAAGTAGGCGAGTACGAGCGGCGGATAGTGGCTTTCCGCGTTGGGTGGCTGGTCCAGAATCTCAGCGAGCATGTTGTAGGGCGAGCGCAGGGGTTGTTTGCCGCCCGTGGCCTTGAGAGTGATGCCGGTGAGCACGAGCGAGGTACCGCCCGCCGCCGCCTGTAATGCGGTGCCGGCGTGGTTCAACCCGTGCGTCAGCTGCATGGCGGAGCCCGCCGCACCGAGGGCGCCGCTGGCCGCGAAAGTGACGAGGTTGAGGGCGTTGGCCTCACGCTGGCCGCGCTGCTGGACAACGTACAGGTCCTCACTGGCGTAGGAGGCTTCCGTGTCGATGCGGCCGAGGACGGAGTCGACGTCGAACGAGGCAGCCAGAATGCGTTCCAGAATCTGCTGGCGGAGATTGAGCGCCTCAAGCGAGACCGTCTGCCCGGAGGCCTGCACCGCGGCGAGTTGGGTGAGCAGGGGATCAAGCCCGAGCGCCTGGCGAACGGCCGGCGCCATGGCCGGCGAGGTGAGCGCGGAGGGTTGCGGCCTGCCTTGGGGCGGTGCCTGGGACGCAGCCTGGGGCGCGGGATTGGGGGTGCTTTGGGCTGCTGCGGGCAGCGTCCAGAGCACGGTGGACAGAAGGAGAGCAGGAAGCCGCATAGGGGATGGCTGTTGAGATGCCGCTTGCACTTTACGGCCGTGTGGGCGTAGCTGGCATGGTGCCGAAACATTGTGTGCGCGGAGGAGCCAAGGTAGTAAACATGCCCCTTCGAGCACTACTTTAAGTTCTGCGCAGCGCTTGAGGGACGCGCGGTGGAAAGCCCTCAGCCTAGCCTGGAGGCCAGCCCATGGGGCGCCCGCCCAGGATGTGCACGTGGAGGTGGTCGACGGTTTGGCCGCCGTCGGGGCCGGTGTTCACGACAAGGCGGTAGCCGTTATCGAGGTGATGGGCACGGGCGATATTGCCGGCTTCCGCGAAGAGCGTGCCGAGGAGGGCGGCGTCCTCCGGCAGGGTGTGCGCGTGCGAGGCGATGTGGCGTTTGGGGATGACGAGGACGTGCGTGGGCGCTTGCGGGTGGATGTCGGCGAAGGCGAGCACGTCGACGGTTTCGTGGAGGCGCTTGGCGGGGATGGTGCCCGCGACAATCTTGCAGAAGAGGCAGTCGGGGGCGGAGGGCTGGACCGGCATGGGGTTTATGGTACGCGCGGCGGTTCATGCGTGAATTGCACTGCTAGTTTTGGTGGCGAGAAACGCAGGTCTTTCCGCTGCGCTGCGCTCGAGGTGACAAAGCTTGTGAATTCGTCGACATGACAGAAGCGCAATACTGATTCGTCCAAAAACGAGAGACGAACTGAAGGATGTGCTAAACCGAATCACCCAGGGAGACTATGACGAAGAAGACTGCAAATTGCGATCCTCGCGTTATCGCGGGAATCAAGTATGCGAATGAGCTTGCCTCGCACGGAGAAACAGACTTAGCGATACAACATCTGTTGGTGCCGACTGAACAAATTCCCACGGCGGCGAGTCTTCATGGCTATCTCGGAATCTTCCTTTCTCGCAGTGGCCACATGGATGATGCAAATCGAACATGGTTTGAAAGCGACGCAGCTGTCGCCTAAGTCGGAAAGAGCATCTTTTGTTCTTTTTGTGGCATTAACGAACGCTGGTCGGCACGTCGAGGCTCTAGGAGAGGCAAAGCGATTTTTGGCGCTAAAACCTTCGCAACCTTACCTCGAGTTGGTTGAGCAATTGAACAGAAGTGAGGCTCCACTACAAACATCCTGAAATCCATCGACCCAACAACGAACGGTGGTGTCAACACCGCAAAGAAATACATCTCTCGGCAGCAAGGCAATGCGCCTGGTGCTCAAAGCTTCAAGACCGGCCACTTTCATCCCTCGTTGATCAAAAAAGGGGGTAGCCGTTACGGCCCGAACACATCATCACTGAACGGGTATTGGCGCAACGAACTGTTGCGCTTCGTTGCGATGACAGAGGAGTTATCCAGGATCGAATGAGGGATCAACGGGAGAGTGTAGGGTTTGTCTCTGCGATTTGTAGCGAGGCGATGAGGTTGCTGAGGTTGGCGCTTGCGGCGTTTTGTTGGTCCTGCAGTGTGGCGATCTGCCGGTGTATGTCGGCGAGCGCATCTTCCTGGCTGTTGAGCTCGTTGGTGTAGCGGCGGACGAGGCTGCGCTCTTCGGCTGAGGATTTAAGGGCGGTGAGGTTGTCGCGGAGCCGCTTCTGGTCGTCGTTGATCGAGCGTTCTTTTGCACGGAGACTGCTGATCTGGGCGGTGAGGTCGGCGACCTTGCGCTTGGCGGCGAAGGTGGGCTCGAGTTGCGCAAGGATCCTGGGGTCCGCAGCGTTGTTGCCGAGATAGACGGTGAGTTGTTCTTCGCTGGTGTTGGTGAGGCTGAAGACCTGGTCGAGTGCGCGGCGTTGGGTTACGGTGAGGTGCGCGGCAGCGTGTGGCTGCGCTTCCAGCCGGAAGCGATAGGCGTTGGGCGTGGTCTCCGCGGGTTGGGTGCCGAAGTCAAGCGTCCAGCCGGGCAGGCGTGGTGTTTCGAGGACCACGGGGCGCGTGGCGGGTGCGGCGTTGTCCACCGTGTACTCGGTGGAGGTGACCTCGGATTGCGTGGCGTGGAGCATGCCTTTGCTGACCGAGATGCCCGTAACGCGACTGTTGTTCGCGAGCTCAACCGTGGAGACGCGTACGGCCTGGTCGGCGGCGTAGGAGAGCAGGCGGCGCTCGCCGGGGTGGACGGGGTCGATGAGGCCTTCACCGGCGAAGGCGCCGTTTTCAACGACAGAGAAGGAGCCGCGGTCGAGCGTGGCTTCGGAGTTGTTGGTGATCCATAGCGCGCGGAGGGGGTGCGGGGCCTGCGCGGACCAGAGTGTGACGCTTTCGGCGGGAAGTTTGGCCTGCAGGATGGGGACGAGCGCGGAGCCGTTGCGCGGGATGGTGACGGGGTCAGTGAGGTTGTAGGCGAAGAAGTCGTCGAAGGCGGAGGTGGTGGTGTTGGCTTGCGTGGAGGCCAGCGCTTGTTGCTCGTAGAGCTCGGGGGCGGCTTCTACATTCATCGACTCGGCCATCGGCGGCGGTGGTGCGCCGGTGTCCTTCATCATGCTGATGTTTTTCGGGATCCTGGCTGAGGTTCGGAGGGCTTGATCGATCTCCGAAGGTGCTCCGGAGGCAGCGTGGGGCACAACTGTGGGCGTGGGCGGCGGTTCCTTTCCCTCGGCGGACTCATGTGTCTGCGGTGTGGTTTGGGCGTTTTCTGCGATGGGGATCTCGGGACGGCGGTCGTAGATGGGTTGCGAGATCGGCTGCAAAAAGCTTTGCGGGCTACCGGCGATGAGGGAGAGCTGGACGTTGTTCCAGTCTTCGCCGGTGGTGTTGTCGATGACGGAAAAGCCTTGCAACGTGGCCGTGCTGTTCGGGCCTGTTGTGCTGCCGGTTGTGGGTGTGGTGAGCAGAAGGCGATAGGTGGATTTCCAGACCGGAACCTCGGAGAGAAAGGAGACATGCAGCACGCGCGAGCCGTTGCCGTGGTCGGTGAGAACGAGGTGACGGATGCCTTCGGTGCGGTTGCTGTCGAGCAGTTGCAGATAGGTGTTGAGGTCGCCGCGGAGGTTGGGGTCGAGCAGATGGACGATGGTGTTGGGGGTGAGCTCGAGCGTGCGCGTGGCGCCGGCGTCGGAGATGACGGTGAGGAAGCGGTGCTCGGGTGCGGGCTTGCCGTCGTTGGTTAATCCGGCTGCGGGGCGGATTTCGAGCGCGAGGATGCGGCCGGTGAAGGACGCGCCGGAGCCGAGCACGTCGACGCGCGCGCCGCGCAGGCTGTTGAAGAGATCTTCTTGTGAGGGCTGCTCGCCGAGTGAAAGCGGCAATGTGCGTAGTTGTTGGTCGAGCGGCGTGGTGGAGTTGTAGTTGGCCCCGGTGATGTGGCCGCCGCCGAGATCGAGCGCGGTGAGGGTTTGGAGAACGTCGTTGAGCTGCGCGGAGGTGAGGTCGAGGCGCACGGTGGCGTCCCCGTTGACCGTGCCTTCATGCTCGAAGAAGCCGACGCCGTTTTTGTACAGCGAGACGTGGGTGACGTGGAGGCTGCGTGCGGCGTCGGCGTCAGGGTTGGCAGCGGCTGCGGCGGCAAGGGCGTGGGGCGCCGCGTGCCGGGCCTGACCGAAAAGGGGAGAACCGAGGGTCAGCGACGGAAAAAGGGCGAACGCAACCAAACCACGCATGGTGAAGCTCCTTGCATGCTGCTGCGGTATAGACCACAGCTGCGGGTGTTTTGTTCCCAAGGGCGTTCACGTTTGTGGGTCTCGGCATCTGAAGCGACCAGGAAACGCGGAACAGGAGACACACAGGATGGCAACGTTTTATGGCAGTGGATCGTCGGCGTTGGGCATGGCTCGTGGCATCCGGCGCGAGTCGGTGGGATGGAGCATCGCGTTCAGTGTGGTGCTGATTGTGTTGGGGCTGCTTGCCCTGGCGTCGCCGTTCTTGGCGGGAGTCGCCGTGGAAGGCATCGTGTCGTGGTTGTTGATCTTTGGCGGCATCGCGCACCTGGTGCTGGCGTTTCATGTGCGCGGCGCGGGCGCGCATCTGTGGGAAGCGCTGATTGGTGTGGCTTACCTTGTGGCCGGATGGTTCTTGTTCGTGCACCCGGTTGCAGGCCTGGTGTCGCTGACGCTGTTTCTTGGGGCGTATTTACTGGTGAAGGGCCTGTTTGAGTTGGTGGCCGGCTTTACCGTGCGCGGGGTGCCTGGAGGGTTGTGGCTCTTTGTGGATGCGGTGATCTCGATTGTGCTGGCGGTGATGATTTGGGCGCATCTGCCGGCGGCGGCGGGGTGGGCGATCGGGACGTTGTTGGGTGTGGCGATTTTGTTCAGTGGGATTTCGCGTCTGGCGTTTGCGCTCGCGGCGCGGCGGACGCATGCGTTGGCGGTGTAGCCGGGGCTGAACAGCAGGTTCCCTGCGGGAATGACAACAAAAAAGCAAAAGCGGCGACTCTGTTGTTATCAGTCGCCGCTTTGAGTGTTGGTTCGCTTAGATGTCGAGGTTCTTGACGTCGAGGGCGTTTTCTTCGATGAATCGGCGGCGGCTTTCGACGTCTTCGCCCATCAGGGTGGTGAAGATCTCTTCGGTGGCGGCGATATCTTCGAGGCGGACCTGCAGGAGCGTGCGCTTGGCGGGGTCCATGGTCGTTTCCCAGAGCTGGGAGGCGGTCATTTCGCCGAGGCCCTTGTAACGCTGCACCTGGTACTCCTTGCGGCCCTGCTCGATGACGTATTCGCGCAGTTCGCGGACTGTGGCTTTCTCGACGGGGTCCTGGGTGCCCTTGGTGTTGCGCTTGCCGGGCTTGGCCTCGTCCTTGGTGCCGGGTGCGGCGGCGATGATGTCGTTGACGCCTTCTTCCTGCGCGATCTCGTCGGCTTCGTCGAGCTCATCCTGTGTGGGCGCGGCGTTGACGACGGTGTCGGCCTTGGCAGCGTCGCCCGCCTGGGCGTACTCGATGTGGAAGGGACCTTCGAGGGCGCTGCCGAGTTGTGCCTGCTTGGCGAGCAGCTGGCGGGACTCGGGGGCGCTGGCGAGGGCCCAGTCGATGCGACGTGGGGCGCCCTGCGCGTCGGTGAACGTGACGGAGAACATCTTGTGTTCTTCGTCGTATTCCACGTCGCTGACGGCCTTGAACTGGTACTGACGCTCCATGTCCTTGAGGCGCTTGCGCATCGTCTCGAGTTTGTCCTTGGTCTCGAAGTCAGCACGCTTGGCGGGGTCTTTGCCTTCGTTGGCGAAGATCTCGGCAAAGGCACGAACGACGTCGTCGTTGCGGACGCGCTTGTTTACCTTGTCGAAGACGCCGAGGTAGTCGCCGAGCTGGCCCATGAACTTGGTGAGGTCCTTGCCTTCGAGGCGGGCACCACCTTCACCATGGCGGATGACCATGCCGTCGGACGCGCGCTTGACCATGACCTGGTCGTATTCGCGATCGTCCTTGATGTACTGCTCGAACTTGCCCTTCTTGATGCGGTAGAGCGGTGGTTGTGCAATGTAGACATTGCCGCGCTTGATGAGTTCACCCATGTGGCGGAAGAAGAAGGTGAGCAGCAGTGTGCGGATGTGCGAGCCGTCGACGTCGGCGTCGGTCATCAGGATGAGCTTGCCGTAGCGCAGCTTGGCGATGTCGAAGTCATCTTTGCCGATGCCGGTGCCGAGCGCGGTGATCATGGCGCGGATTTCTTCGTGGCCGAGCATCTTGTCGTAGCGGGCTTTTTCGACGTTGAGGATCTTGCCCTTCAGCGGCAGGATGGCCTGGAACTTGCGGTCGCGGCCCTGCTTGGCGGTGCCGCCGGCGGACTCACCCTCGACGAGGTAGAGCTCGCACATCTCGGGGCGACGTTCAGAGCAGTCGGCGAGCTTGCCGGGCAGGCCGCCGCCATCGAGTGCGCCTTTGCGGCGGGTGAGGTCGCGGGCCTTGCGGGCGGCCTCGCGGGCGCGGGCGGCGTCAATGGCTTTGCCGATGATCTTCTTCGCGACCTGCGGGTTCTGGTCGAGGTAGGCGCCGAGGCGGTCGTTGACGATGGTTTGGACATCGCCGGAGACATCGGAGTTGAGCTTGCCCTTGGTCTGGCCTTCAAACTGCGGCTGCGGCAGCTTGACCGAGACGACGGCGACCAGGCCTTCGCGGACGTCATCGCCGGTGAGGCCTTCAGTGTCGTTCTTGAAGAGGCCGAGCTTTTTGCCCTGCGCGTTGATGGTGCGGGTGAGCGCGGTGCGGAAGCCGGAAAGATGGGTGCCACCGTCGACCGTGTTGATGTTGTTGGCGAAGCTGAAGACCGTGTCGGCGTAGCTGTCGTTGTACTGGAGCGAGATCTCCATGACGAGCTGGCCCTTTTCGGCTTCCATGTAGATCGGCTTTTCGTGCAGCACCTGCTTGCCCTTGTTGAGGTGCTTGATGAAGCCGGCGATGCCGTCGTTGAACTTGAAGGTTTGCGTCTTGGCGGTGCCGCTCTTGGCGTCGGTGACGCGCTCGTCGGTTAGGGTGATCTCGATGCCCTTGTTGAGGAAGGCGAGCTGGCGCAGGCGGTTCTGCAGGATGTCAAAGTTGTACTCGTGAACGGTGAAGATCGACTTGTCGGGCAGGAAATGAACCTTGGTGCCGCGGCGCTTGGAGGGGCCCATCTTGCGCAGTTCGCTGATGGGATCACCTTTCGAGTAGTCCATCTCCCAGGCATGGCCGTCGCGCCAGATCTCGACGTCGAACTCTTCGGAAAGCGCGTTGACGCAGCTGACGCCGACGCCATGGAGACCACCGGAAACCTTGTAGTTGGAGGCATCGAACTTGCCGCCGGCGTGCAGCATGGTGAGCACGACCTGGACGGCGGGCATGACCTCGCCCGTGGGCAGCGTCTTGTTGTCGACCGGGATGCCGCGACCGTCGTCGATCACGGTGATGGAGTTGTCGACGTGGATGAGGACGTCGATGCGTGTGGCGTAGCCGGCGAGCGCTTCGTCAACGGAGTTGTCGACCACTTCGTAGACCAGGTGATGCAAGCCCTGTTCGCCCGTGGAGCCGATGTACATGGCCGGGCGTAACCGCACGGCCGCCAACCCCTCGAGGATGGTGATGTTTTCGCCGCTGTAGCTGTTGGCGGCTGGGGTGGCTTGGTTCGGGTCGGGAAGAGGGGTTTGCGTTGCCAATCGAGCTCCAGAATCAGGCGGGGTGAGGGAGGGAACAGAGGGGCCGGAAAGTGCCCTGAAATCCTAGGGAAACGCCGCCTGAACAATGTGATTTCCCTTCATAATTTTACCACGCCAGCGGGCCTCATCCCGCCCTGAATTGGGGTAATCAGCGGTAGCTGCAGATGCACCGGTCCTGGTGCAACGCCGGCTCGTTTGCGGCAAGGCGGAACGGCGTTAGTGGAGCTTGTCGACACCTGCCGAGGTGCCCCCCGGCGCATGCACCGGCGACTGCGAGGCGACGGCGTACAGGGCGCGCGGCGAGAGGCGGCGGGCGACGGTGCGGGCGAGCAGATTGAGGGGCAGGAGCAGCGGCACGAGGGTCCAGTCGCCGGTGAGCTCGGCGGCCATCAGCGTGGCCATCACCGGCGCGTGGGTAACGCCGGCGAGAAAGCAACTCATGCCGGCGACGGCCCACAGGGGGGCATCGGCGCCCGTCGCGAAATGGCTGAGCAGGGCGCCAAGTGCACCGCCAAGGAACAGGGTCGGGGTGAACACGCCGCCGACGGTGCCGGTCCAGACGCAGCCGCAGGTGGCCAGCAGGCGGAGCGCCACGATGTGGAGGAGGTTTTGCGGAGTCATGGTTGTGTCCGGCAGCTGAGTGTGGCCCAGCGGGTGACCCAGTGCGAAGCGGAGGCCGACGTCGCCGTTGCCCCACACGCGTGGATCCAGCATGGACAGGAGACCGACGGTGAGACCGCTCCAGAGCAGGGGCAGCGGCAGGCGGCGAGCGGTGCGGAAGCTGCCGAGGAGCTTCTGGTAGGCCGGTCCTGCAAGGCCCAGGGCCAAGGCGAGCAGTGGAAGCAAGAGCAGATGTAGGTTCCAGGTGAGAGCGGGATGAACCGGGTAGAGTGGTTCCCGGCCGAGCAGGGCGCCGCTGACCAGCCATCCGGTGCCGGCGGCGAGGGCGAGCAGGGGAAGCTCAAGCCACTGGAGGCCGCCGAGGACGATCTCTGCCGCGAAGAAGATGGCGGCAATCGGGGCGTTGTAGGCGGCCGTGACACCGCCGGCCACGCCGCAGGCGACCAGGAAGGCGAGCTTCGGGGGCTCTGGGGCATCCTGAGGACCGACCCAGGGACGCCAGCGGGCGGCGGCGGACGCGATGGCGGCAGCGAACTGGATCATGGAGCCTTCGCGCCCCACGGCCGCGCCGCTGGCGACGGAAAAGGCGGCGGACAGCGTTCGCCAGGCGTTCGGGAGCAAGGGGATGGCGCCGTGCTGGTGGCGAACGGCTTCGACGTACTCGACGTAGGGGCGGGGCTCACGGCCCAGGCGATGGGCCCGGCGCTGGCGGGCCCAAAGGACGGCTGTGGCGAGCAGGGCGCCCGCGACGGGAGTCAAGGCTCTGCGCCAAAGGGCGAGGTGGGCGGCGGCGAGCGGTGGGTCAGCGCCCGAGCCGGTGAGGATCCATTGCAGGCCGCGGAAGCTGAGCCGGACGAGCGCGGCGGCGAAGGCACTAAGGGCGCCGATGCTGGCCGCTGCGAGGACGAGGCGCCAGGTCCAGCGCTGGATGCAGACCGCAGGCTCGGGGAGACTTACGGGTTCGAGCGCTGTGGTTTCGGCCATGGGTTTATGCGATGCGGGAAAATTAGTGGCTGGACTGAGTCAAGCACCCCAGCGGCGAAAGCCGCTTTGCCCAGGCCGCGTTCATGGCACGGCTGAAGCCGTGCCATGACGAGGCGCGCTCCTCGCGTAATCGTGACCGACGAGACCATGGAGTGCGCAGCCGTGGCTTGAGTGCAACGGCTGCGCAGGTCATCAGGCTCTACCAGACCTTGCAGGTGGGAGTGTGGACCATGGGTTGGCCGGCTTTGCAGCCGAAGGCTTTTTGAAACTCGGGCATGTTGCTGACGACGCCGTTGATGCGGGCGAAGCCGGGCGAGTGGGGGTCGGTGATGGCCTGGACGCGGAGGGTTTCAGGGCGGATCTCTTCGCACGCCCACTGCCCCATGCCGATAAAAAAGCGCTGGTCCGGGGTGAAGCCGTCGATGTCCTTCAGCGTTTTGCCTTGCTCCTGGTCCTTCCAGGCGAGGTAGGCGAGAAACGTGCCGCCGAGGTCGGCGACGTCTTCGCCGCTGGTGAGTTTGGAATTGATGTGGATGTCGTCGACGATGACATAGCGGGCGTACTGGTTGCGCACGCAGTTGATGCGGTCTTCGAAGCCCTTGGCGTCGGTGGCGGTCCACCAGTCGCGCAGATTGCCCTTGGCATCGAACTGGCGGCCTTCGTCGTCGAAGGCGTGGGTGAGTTCGTGGCCGATGGTGGCGCCGGTGTTGCCGTAGTTGGGCGCGTCGTCGAGCGAGGGGTCATACAGCGGCGGCTGCAGAACGCCGGCGGGGAAGTTGATGTCGTTCATCTGCGGGTTGAAGTAGGCGTTGACGGTGGGCGGGGTCATGCCCCACTCGTTCAGGTCAACGGGCTTGCCGAGCTTGCTCCATTGCCGAGCCTGTTCGAACTGGAAGGCGCGGAGCGCGTCGCCGAAGAAGTCATCGCGCTTGACGTCCAGTGCGGTGTAGTCGCGCCAGTGGGCGGGGTAGCCGACCTTGTTGCGGATGGCATGGAGCTTGCGCAACGCTTCGGTCTTGGTTTCCGGGCTCATCCAGTCGAGGTTCTGGATCTCCTTGCCCATCTCGGCTTCGATCTGGCCGGTCATGAGCTCGGTCTTGGCCTTCATGTCGGCGGTGAAGGTGCGCGCGACAAACTCCTGTCCGAGTGCTTCGCCGAGGTTGTTGTCCACATCGCGCACGCAGGTCTTCCAGCGCGGCGGCTCCTGCGCGATGCCGCGCAGCGTGTGGGAGTAGAAGTCGAAGTTGGCTTGCTCGATGGGCTTGCTGAGAAAGGGTGCGGTGGCGGTGAGCAGGTGGAAGCGGAGGTAGGCCTTAAGCTCCGGGAGCGGTTCGGTGGAGAGCTCGACTTGCACAGCCTTGATGAACTCGGGCTGGGAGACGTTGAGCTTTTGCGTGTTTGGCGCGCCTTCGGTGTCAAAAAAGTGCCCCCACTGAATGGCGGGCGCGAGCTGCTGCAGTTCGGCCACTGTCATCATGTGGTACGTCTTGTGCGGATCGCGTTGCTCGACGCGCGTGAGTTGCGGTTTGGCGAGGTTGGTCTCGATGCGCAGGATGGCCGCGGCATCGGACTTGGCCTCCCTTGCGGGTTCGCCGCCGAGCATGAGCATCTGCTGGACGAAGGCGGTGTATTGTTCGCGCAACGTGACGCTGTGCGCGTCGGACTTGAGGTAGTAGTCGCGGTCAGGCAAGCCGAGGCCGCCGGCGCGTAGCTCCACAATCACAAGCGACGAGTTGATGGCATCCTGACCGGTGCTGGCGAGGAAGAAGAAATCGCCGGGTGTGTTGTGGTGGAGCGGTGTGAGCGCGGCGACCAGCGCATCGCGCGTGTTGAGGGCGTTGATGCGGGCGAGGGCTCCTTCCAGCGGCTTCAAGCCTGCGGCATCCACGGCGCCGGTGTTCATGCAGCTTTCGAAGTAGTCGCCAACCTTCTGCTGCACGGGTGTGCGTTGCGTTGCTTTGGCGTCGGCTTCGAGGATGCCCCAAAGAAATTGCTGATTGTCGTTGGCGAGTTTGGCGTAGACGCTCCAGCCGGCCTGGTCGGGCGGAATGGGATTGTGCTTGTTCCAGCCGCCGCAGGTGAACTTGTAGAAGTCCACGCAGGGGTCCACACTGCGGTCCATGCTGTTGAGATCCAGCGAGGGCGAATACGGCATCTTTTCGAGCGGCTGGACGGAAGGCGCCGGTACGGCGGCGGGCTGTTGTGCGCGTCCACTAACAGAAGACAAAACAAGAAGGCCAAGTCCGGCCAGAGCCGGCCAACGGAACGATCGCATGCACTCTCCCTGAAGGCTTCATCGTAAACCGCATACAGGTGTACCTGCCGTGGGCTACCATGGGGCGAACCCCATGCCGTCCCCTTTTTCAGTTTGTGCCACGCCGCTCCTGGAGAGATGGTTTTTTTCGCAGCGAGGATGGGCTCCCTGAAAAAGCCGGGTACGCTGGTCTGGTTCTGGTGTTTCTTGGCGCTGTGGCTGGGCCACCTGGCGATCATTATTGCCTCGCCGCACCCTCCGTCTTTGCAGGACTATCCGGATTGGGTGTACCAAGGGGTGCTGTTCGCGAAGCTGGTGTCGGGGCACTCCGTGCCTGGGTACGTCCTGAAGCACTACCCCGTACCAAACAGCCTGACCACAGTGGGCGTTGGCGCTCTGACGTTGCTGATGGGCTGGCAGCTGGCGGCAAAAGTGTGGCTGGTCCTGGTCTTTCTCGCTCTTGGAGCGGCCTGTGTTCGCCTGCTGCATGCGCTTGGCGGAGAAAGCCAGGCAGTGCTGCCGGTGTTTGCGTGTTCGGTGCTCGCAGGGATCGACTTTTGGAACGGCAGTGTAAACTTCCAGATGAGCCTGGCCTGGATGCTGCTCCTGCTCGCCCACTTGTTGCAGCAACGGAACAGGCCATGGGCCATAGGCTTGCTGCTGTTGCTGTGTTTCTTCACGCACATGCTTCCCTGCGGTGCAGGTTTGCTGGCGTTGCTGGCCCTGGCGGTGCAGGAGCGAGATTGGCGGCGGCTGTTGCCCGCGATCCCAACCGTGCTGCTGGCCGGCTGTTATTCCCTGATGAGAGACAGGGCAGAAAGCCAGCAATCACCGCTGCACCTGGTACCCGCGGCGTTGGCCGCAGGATTGGTGTTCTGGTGGGCGGCCCGTGCGCCGATCAGCCATCGGAAGGCAGCTGGCAGGGCAACCCTGATGGTCATCTGGCCACTGCCGCTGCTGGTTCTTGCAGTGCTGGCGGCGTCGAAGCTGCTCGCTCTGCTCGGGTGGATCGGTCCCATCGAGGTGATTCCGTCCGGCGCTGGGGCTGGCCGGGTTCTTTGGCCACTGCCGTTGTTTCTCGGTTTCTGCATGGTGGGGCTTTGTGCGGCCGGACTCGGGGCCTGGACGCTTGGGAAGAGCTGGCTCGGAATGGCCCGGACGGCGGATCCGCGACGCTTTTTGGCGATGACCGCGCTGACCCTTACGACACTTTTTGTGTTTTCACCTGCAGATGCGCTCGGGGTGACGCCGATCGATAGTCGCTTCCTGCACCTTGCGATCGCATGTGGGTTGGGACTGTTAGGCCTGCGGGGGAGCCGCCGGTTGACCATACTCGCCGCGCTCGCGACCCTTGTCGGGGCGATCAACCTGGCGCAGTTCGCTGCCGTTCAGTTTCAGCCGACGACAGTCAGTGTCTTATCGGGGCTGGAATTCCTGCCGGGCTCAAGTCCAGCAGCGCCGGCGGTTCGGCTTCCGTACTACCGGGCGCTGGAAGCGGGCAGATACAACACCTGGATCTTTCCGACCGCGCTGTTTCGCTGGAAGCCGCAGTAGCAGCTAGTGGCGGGCTGCGGTCGGTGGTGGCGGTGGGTAGTAGGGCAGCTTTTCCTGCTGGGCGTTGCCGCGCTTTACGGCGATGTCCGCGAACAGCAGGGCCGGAGTGATGGTGGTCTGCGGCAGGGGGCTGATCTGTTGCGAGACGAAAGGCTCGCCACCTGCCGCGACGATCTCGGAACGCAGCGAACGTTGGTCGAGTTCGTCGAAAGTGGCTCCGCGAACGAGGGTGCGCTTGCCCTCGGGGGAGACGCGGTAAAGCAGGCGAGGACTTAGCTCACCGCCACCGAGCGTTTCCACCTCGTAGACGTCGCGGCCCTGGTCTTTGGCGAGTGCG
This sequence comes from Granulicella sp., assembly GCA_965198515.1. Lineage (GTDB taxonomy): Bacteria > Acidobacteriota > Terriglobia > Terriglobales > Acidobacteriaceae > Granulicella. The sequence continues at coordinate 1,033,405 of CBDAPO010000006.1, forward strand.
AGCAGTTTGGCGCGGAGTTGCTCGGTGCTGAGCGGCTGGTCGGTTTTGACGACCAGCACGCCGGCGTGGGCGTGCGCGGGGCCGCCAAGCGTGGCGCGGCCGTGACCGTTGGACTCGGGGAAGTCCTTCACCGGCTCGCGGCTGAGCAGGTAGTTGACGAGTTTGCCGTGTTCAACCAGCGTGACGGCTTCGGCGGGCTCGCCTTCGTCGTCGACCCGATAAGCGCCAAGCAGGGGCTTGCCGTGGAGCTCGGTCAGCGTAGGGTCGTCAACCACCGTGAGGAAGGGCGGAAGCACCGGGCTACGCAGGCTGGACTGGTAGGCGCCGACGGTGCGCGCGAGGGTGCCGAGTTCGGGGCGGTCGGCCTCGACGTTGGGCACAAAGAGCTGGCGCACAACATCGGCGGCGGCGTCGCCGGAAAACAGCACGGGGCCATGGTAGTCCTCGGCGTCAACCACGGGGGCATTGCGCAGGTCTTCGAAGCTGCGGAGATCGTCGAGGGTGCGCTTGCGCAGGGCGGGCCAGTCTTCCAGGCCGGCGGCGGTAGTGGCGGTAGACCCGTTATTGCGGCCAAGTTGCATGCCATCGGCGGCCTGGCCACCCACCGAGACAGTGTCCTGGTAGCCGCTGAAACCGCGGCGGATAGCGGTGCCGTCCGTGTTCACGGTGTAGCGGTTCAGCGCGATGCTGTTGAGCGAGGCGCTGGAATACTGCACATTGGCAGCGAACGGCTTCACGGCGGGGTCCACGGCGTAGAGCCCGCTCGCCTCGACGAGGCGGTGCTTCCAGTCGTTGCGGTCCAGGGTGAGCTCGGCGACGGGTTCTACGAGCGTGACGGGCTTGGCCGGGGTGAAGTCGTTGGCTGTGGGTGGGTTCTGGAACTGCTTCAGGGCTGCCTGCTTGGCGGCGTAGGCGCGCAGGGCCGCCTTGTAAGCCTCGTCCGTGGCGGTCCACAGCGCTTCACGGAGGGCGTCGGGGTCGTTGTCGCCGGGCGCGAGGGCCAGGGAGCCGCTGCCGCGCGAGGAGCTGGAGTCCACCTTGTAGTCGCCGATGCGAACCTCAACGCGGACGACGCGCTGGTGGTTCTCGGTCTCGTTGGTGAGCGCGCCGTAGTTGGCAACGATTTCGTAGCTGTGGATGTCTTCGAGGCGGTACTCGATGAAGTAGGGGTGCTGCATGCCGGGGAGCACGAGTTGTTCGCGCTCGCGGGCGAGCTCGTCCTGCATGGCGGTGAGGAGGGGGTCGGTGGTTTGGGCTGCGGCGGCGTGCGCGAGTGCGGCGATGGAGGGCAGCAGGAGCGCGGTGATGCGAGGGGAGCGAATCTTACGGGTGCGGCCCAAGAGCAAACCTCAGTGGCGGATACCCTCCCCCTGGGGGGGGGGGTGGGTATTTTTTAGGCAAAATCTTTGTTTTCAATGAGTTGCGGTGTTGTTGGGTCTGCAAAATATTGGAAACAAAGAATTTGCGGGCAAAATCTCTGGAATCAAGGAGTTAGGGTTTGCCCGGTGGATTGGGTTGACCGATTTCTTGATTTCTTTGTTGAGTATAGCGGGGGGTGGGGAAATTGTACGCAGGGTGGTTGATTGGGGGCGACGGTGTTTTGCGGCAGACAGCAGATTCTGAGTTTGGGGAATGGAAAAAGGCAACAGCAGATTCCCCGTTCGGGGAATGAAAAAAAGGCAAGAGCAGATTCCCCGTTTGGGGAATGGAAGACAGAAAGGCGACAGCAGGTTCCCCGTTCGGGGAATGGAAGACAGAAAGGCGACAGCAGGTTCCCCGTTCGGGGAATGGAAAGAAAGAAAGGCAACAGCAGATCCCCGTTCGGGGAATGGAAAGAAAGGCGACAGCAGATTCCCCGTTCGGGGAATGGAAAGAAGGCAAGAGCAGATTCCCCGTTTGGGGAATTGAAGAAAGGCGACAGCAGATTTTCCGTTCGGGGAATGGAAAAAAGGGAACAGCAGATTCCCCGTTCGGGGAATGGAAGAAAGGCAAGAGCAGATTCCCCGTTCGGGGAATGGAAGAAAGGCGACAGCAGATTCCCCGTTCGGGGAATGGAAGAAAGGCAAGAGCAGATTCCCCGTTCGGGGAATGGAAGAAAGGCGACAGCAGATTCCCCGTTCGGGGAATGGAAAAAAGGGAACAGCAGATTCCCCGTTCGGGGAATGGAAAGAAAGAAAGGCGACAGCAGATTCCCCGTTCGGGGAATGGAAAAAAGGGAACAGCAGATTCCCCGTTCGGGGAATGGAAAGAAAGAAAGGCGACAGCAGATTCCCCGTTCGGGGAATGGAAAGAAAGAAAGGCGACAGCAGATTCCCCGTTCGGGGAATGGAAAGACAGAAAGGCGACAGCAGATTTCCCGTTCGGGGAATGGAAAGACGGAAAGGTAGAGCGACTATGCCGTGCTCATGCCCCAGAAGGGTTGTTTGCAGTTGGCACGGTCAGCTTAGCGTCTGGTGGGAGGAGGTCTTCCCAGGTGGGGTTTGTGGCTTCGATGAGGGCGATCTTTTCGGCGCGGGAAAGGCGTTTCAGGGCGTTTTCGCGGCCGATGGCGTTGCGGACGTAGCGATGGTATCGAAGTAGACCAGGCGGTGGATCCCGTAGAGGGCGGCGTGTTTGCTGCCTTCACCTCCGCGGTGCATGCGCAGTCGGGCCGCGAGATTGCTGGTCATGCCGGTGTAGAGGTTTCTGGAGCGACTGGCGAGGATGTAGACCCAGAAGTGGTACTCGCGGCGCATGGTTGATTGTTGATTGTGGTGGGGTGTTGTGCCATGGCTGGAAGGCGTTAACAGCAGATTCCCGTTCGGGGTATGGAAAGAAGGCAACAGCAGATTCCCCGTTCGGGGAATGGAAAGAGAGGCAACAGCGGATTCCCCGTTCGGGGAATGGAAAGAGAGGCGACAGCAGATTCCCCGTTCGGGGAATGGAAAGAAGGCAACAGCAGATTCCCCGTTCGGGGAATGGAAAGAAGGCAACAGCAGATTCCCCGTTCGGGGAATGGAAAGAAGGCAACAGCAGATTCCCCGTTCGGGGAATTGAAAGAAGGCGACAGCGGATTCCCCGTTCGGGGAATGGAAAGAAAGAGAGGCGACAGCAGATTCAGCGTTCGGGGAATGGAAAGATTCCCCGTTTGGGGAAGAAAGAGAGGCAACAGCAGATTCCCCGTTTGGGGAATGGAAAGAGAGGCAACAGCAGATTCCCCGTTCGGGGAATGGAAGACAGAATGGCAGCTGCAGTTAACTCAGTCGGTGCCCTTGATTGTGGCGGGGGTCGGGGTCGTGGCTGTGCGCTTCAGGATTGTGGGTGGGGGGAGGATGGGGGGGCGGGCTGTGCCCTGGGATTGGCGTTGCGTTTCGATTTCGCTGACGAGCATGGCGGGGGCGACGGCGCTGACGGGCACGGTGCCGGATTCAGCGCCACACTCGCCGTTGAAGACGTCGGGCTTGTCGTCCGTGGCGACGATGCGGCTGAGCGCGGCTTGGGGCGTGCCTACGATGCTGACGCCTCGGACGAGTTCATCGGGCCGGCCGTCGACGAAGACGCGGTAGACGACCAGCGGGATCACCTGGAAGGCCTGCGGGGAACTGCGGGTGGTGACGGCGAAGCCTGAGCTGATGTCTTCGAAGTAGAGGCCGTAGGCTTTGCCCTGCTTTTTGGCTTCGGCCTTGAGCATGTCGCGGAGTTCGGCGTCGCTGACGGCCTTGGTGCTGGTGACGATCAGATTGCCTTGACGCCCGGTGGGCATCTTGCCGGTTTCGGCGCGGCCGTGGCCGTTGCTGGTGGCAAAGCTGGCGACGGGGAGGCGGGACATGAGGAAGGTTTTGAGCACGCCGTTATCGACGAGGTCGACCTTTTGCGCGGGCTCGCCTTCATCGTCGTAGAGGTAGTGGCCGCTGAGAGGCTGGCCCTTCCAGTCCTTGAGAGTGGGGTCGTCGACGACGGACATGAAGGGCGGGAGAATCTGCTTGCCAAGGAGCTTGGTGAAGGTTTGGCCTTCCTCGTCGCCGCGCTGACGCTGGCCTTCGAGGCGATGGCCCAGCACTTCGTGGAAGAACACGGCAGAGGCGCGGCCGGAAAGGATGGCGGGGCCGTCGTAGGGCTCGGTGATGGGCGCGACACGGAGGTCGTCCAGATTCTTCGCCATGGCCTCGGTCTTTTCTAGCACGGCCTTCTGGTCGGGAAGGTGACCGGTGGCGTCGGCCTCAAAGGTCTCAACGCGGAAAAGATCCATGCCGTCGGCGGCGCGGGTGCGGGCCAGGACGATCAGGCGAGCGACCTGGTTGGGCGCGGCGACGCGGGCGCCTTCACTGGAAACGAAGTAGTCGGTCTGGTGCGAGGCCTGCAGGATGGCCATGTCGTAGGTGATGCCCTCGTGCGCGCGGAAGGTGGCGGTGACCTCGCGCAGGCGTGCTTCCCAGGCGGCCTTGTCGAGCGTGAGCGGAGGCTCGCCGCCGAGCAGGGCGGACTGTGGCTTTTCGGCGCTGAAATCGGCCGAGGTGTCTTCTTCCTTGGCGCGGACCTGCTGCTCGGTCTTTACCTTTTCAAGCGCGTCGAGTGCTTTGCCGTAGCCGCGGTTGGTGGCGTACCAGAGCGAGCGCTCGATGGCGGCACGGTCGTCGGTCAGGGGCAGGGGAAGCGTGGTGAGCGCGCTGGTGCGATGGGCGCCATGGGTGTTGTCCAGCGTGGGCGAACCAAGGCGGACCTGCACGTCGGCCACGCGCGTGTGGTTGGTGGTGGACTGGGTGATGGCGCCGAACTGGGCGGTGATGTTGACGCTTTCGGCGTCGGCGACGGCGTAGCTGAGGAAGTAGGGCCTGGGCGGCTCAGTGGATGCGGGCTTCGCGTCGGGGGCGGCCGGGGTGGCAACGGGCGTGATGGCGCTGCCAAGGGTACCCATAGCGCGATGGAGCTCGCTTTCCATCGCTTCGATGAGGATGGGATCCTGCTTGCCGGTGGCGGCGCTTGCGGCGGCCGCAGAGGCCTTGGTGGCAGCGGCTTTCCCCGTGAGCAGATGCGTGTCTTTGCCCTGCGCGCGGAGCGGCAAGGATGTCACGCAGGCGACCGAGATCGCGCCCACGGCGACGAGGTTGCGGCGGAGGTTGCGGCGCAGGTTGCGGCGCGAAGATCGACTGTTCTGAAGCATGAGAAGGCCCACCGTCCGTGCCCAAACGAGGCACATGGTCAGTGTAGCGGATGCCGTCCGCGGGCCTCGGGGCAGGGGACGCGAGCGGGGGCGCGATCAGCCCTGCAACTCGTGCTCTGCCTGCTTCCAGTAGCCATCGTGGTGGCCGTGCTTCTTGCCGTCTTGCTCCCAGAGCAGGTAGGCGCGCACGGAGATGTCATGGTGCGAGGGTGGGTGCTTGGCGGCAGCCTTGGTGGCGGTGTGAGCCGGGGTCTTTTCGGCAGCCTTGGCGGCGGTCTGCTCGGGAGCCGATGCTTGCAGGTCGGCCGTCTTTTTTGCCGCAGTTTTCTTGGCGGGAGCCTTCTTTGCCGCCGTCTTTTCCGGGGTCGCTTCGGTCCCTGCCGTTTTCTTACTTGCAGACTTCTTGGTAGCCATGCTTCCTCCCTGCCGTGAGGATACCTTGATGGCGCAGCGGTTGCATGGAGGCTTACCTCTTTAGATACGCCTCTTCTCAACAGAAAGTGGTACGCGCCGAGGGGATGTCACGCGGCTTTGCGGCAGCGTCTGCCGGCGTGAGGGCGTCCTATGCAATGGATCGCGTGTTGTGGGTCCTTGGAGTGAATGATTTGGCGGTAGCAGGATTCGGGAAGTTGAAGGTGTTGGGCGCAGCGAGTGTGTGCGCAGCTGGTCTGGTGTTTGGGTTGACTCCGGTGTACGCCAGGCAGGCGGTGAGCGCCCCCGTGGCGCAGGGCGCGGCGACGACTTCGGGGGCCGCGGCGGCTTCGGGGTCAACGGGACCACAGGCAGCGGCGGGGGCGAGCGGGAGCGGAGGTGCGCCGGGGACGACGGGTGTGGCGGCCGCTGCCACGCAGGGAGCGAAGCCGGGCAATGCGTCGCTGGATGATGCAACGACGTCGTTGAAGAGCGCGGATGCGCGCGCGGCGCTGCAGGCGCAGCTGGCGAAGTTGCCCCCGATTACGGGCGCAAATGTTGATGTGGACAAGCGAAGCAAGGAGGTGCTGGCGCACCTGAACGCGGTGCTGCGGCTGTACCGGTCGGCGACCCTGCCCGTGCAGAAGGTGGGCGAACCGAGTGATGTGCTGTACGCCGAAGAGAGCCAGACGGAGTCGACGCAGATTGCGCTGCTGGCGTTCCAGGCGGCCAAGAACGAGGCAGCGCTGCTGAGCAAAATGCCGGGGGCAGACAAGGCGACGCCTTCACCTGTAGGCGGGATGGCCGGCCAGAGCCAGGCGCAGCAGAACGAAGCACAGCGTTTAAATGTTGTGCGCACCGATGCGCAGACACGGTTGGCGGCGCTGCAGCAGCAGGATGCGGCGTTGCAGGCGCAGATGGGGAAGGCCCGGGGCGAGGCGCGCGCCACGCTTGTGCAGCAGGAACAACAGTTGCAGGGCGGCATCGGGCTGCAGCAGGCGATGGTGGACGCGCTGAACCGGATCAGCAGCTTTTCCGAGCAGCAGGTGCAGACGGGGCTGGCGGGGGATATTGAGCGGCTGGAGCACTCGGCCCCGGAGTTGCTGAGCAAACCGGTGAAGACGCCCGCGACGCCGGTGCTGCAGAGCCTGGCGACGGCGCGGGAGTCGGGTGTGTCGACGCAGGCGGGAGCGCTGTTTCAGCTGATGGGGACGCTGCACACCATCGATCAGCAGATCAAGTCGATTGATGCCTTGAGCAAGCAGGCGGATGATCTGCGCACGCCGTTTATCAAGGTGCTGCGGACCACGATTGCGCAGGGACAGGCACTGACCGAACAGACGGTGAACCTGAAGGCGACGCCTACGACGGATGCGCAGGATCTAGCCAGTACACAGAAGCAGTTTCAGCAGCTGACGACGACGTTTCAGGTGCTGGCGAACGCGACGTTGCCGTTGAGCCAGGAGGCTGTGCTGCTGGACAACGCGCGCGGGACGCTGACGACGTGGCGGTCGACGGTGGACGCGGAGTACAAGGACATCCTGCGCCATCTGCTGCTGCGGGTGGTGTTTATTGCGATTGCGCTGGGGATCTTAGCGTTCGCGAACCAGCTGTTGAGCCGGGCGGCGGTGAAGTATGTGAACGATCTGCGGCGGCGGCGGCAGTTGTTGCTGATTCGGCGGATTGTGATCGGATTTTTCAGCGGGCTGGTGCTGATCTTTGGCTTTGTGACGCAGTTCAGCTCCTTGGCTACGTTTGCCGGGTTTATTTCGGCTGGTATCGCCGTCGGGTTGCAAAGCATTCTGCTGTCGGTGGCCGCGTATTTCTTCATTGTGGGGCGGTATGGGGTGAAGGTTGGCGACCGGATCACCGTTGCCGGCGTAACGGGCGAGGTGATTGAGGTTGGGCTGGTGCGGTTTTACATGATGGAGCTGGTGGGGACAGGGACGGAGCTGCATTCGACCGGGCGCGTGGCAGTGTTTGCAAACTCGGTGCTGTTCCAGACGGGCACGCCGATCTACAAGCAGATGCCGGGCACGGAGTATGCCTGGCACGAGCTGACGGCGAAGCTGAACAGTGCGGCGGACGTGCACGCAGCGTCCGGGGCGGTGCTCCGGGCGGTGAACGAGGTATACGCCACGTATAGCGAGAAGATCCAGGCGCAGCACCAGCGAGTGGAAACGTGGATGGGTACGGCCCTGCCCGCGCCGAAGGTGGAGTCACGCATACAACTGACGGACGGCGGGCTGCAGTTTGCGGTGCTGTTCCCGGTGCAGATTGAGCAGGCGGCGGAGGTCGACCAACACATCGCGGAGGAATTGGTGAAGGGAATGAATACGGAAGGGCCGTTGAAGGCGGGAGTGACGGAGTTGCCGGTGATCAAGGCCGCGGTGAAAAGCTGAGTTGGTGTGATCGGTGCTCGTGCCTGGTGCTCGGGAGATCTTACACTCTGCTGCGGTCGAAAAAGGGCTAGAAACAAAGGACAAAGAACTTCGCACCGAGCACTGACCGCCGAGAACTAAAGAGGGGAGAGGCGCGTTCCGCGGCCCTCAGGAGACATCAACCATACGCGCCTGCTCACCCTCTTCCGCTAAAGACGAGCAAGGCTGCAGGAAAGACTACAGGGCCGAATGCAATAATTCGGCATGAGTTCAAAACCTGTGCCGGGAAGCGTTGCGGACGCGACGCGTCGACGTTTTCTTGCTGTTTCCGCTGCTGCAGGGCTCGGGTCGAGCCTTTTTCCTGAAGCCCTCTTAGGATTGGCAACGACCGAGGCTGCGGCGCAGGGCAGTGAGGGCGATGCGGCGTTGCCGAAAATAACCGACGCGATGATCGAAGCGGCGGGGGCCATTGCCGGTGTGAGTTTTACGCCGGAACAGCGCAAGCTGATGCTCGACAACCTGAACAACCAGCGTGATGACATTGAGCAGATTCGCAAAATCCCGCTGCCAAACAGCGTGGCGCCTTCGCTGGTGCAGGAGCCGGTGCTGCCAGGAGTGAAGCTGGACACGGAACGGCGGCCGGCAAAGCTGGGCGCGGCACCGTCCGTGGCGGGGCTTTCGGCGAGCAACGAGGAGCAGGTGGCGTTTGCAACAGTGCGGCAGTTGGGCGCGCTGTTGCGGGCCAAGAAGATGACCTCGGTGGAGCTGACGAAGCTGTACCTGGCCCGGTTGAAGCGGTATGACCCGACGCTGCACTTCGTGATCAACCTGACCGAGGAGCGCGCGCTGACGCAGGCGGCGACGGCGGATCGCGAGATGGCGGGCGGCAGGGCCAAGGGACCGCTGCACGGGATTCCCTGGGGCGCAAAGGACTTGCTGGCCGTGAAGGGCTACCCGACGACGTGGGGTGCCGGACCTTACATGACGCAGAGCTTCGACTACGACGCCGAGGTGGTGAAGCGGCTGGATGCGGCCGGCGCGGTGCTGGTGGCGAAGTTGACCCTGGGTGCATTGGCGCAGGGCGACCTGTGGGGACCGAAGCCCGGGGTGCGGACGCGGAATCCGTGGAACACCAACCAGGGCTCAAGTGGGTCGAGCGCAGGTGTGGCGAGCGCGGTGGCGGCGGGGTGTGTGGGCTTTGGGATTGGAACGGAAACGTTAGGGTCTATCTCCAGCCCGAGCACGCGGTGTGGCGCGACGGGGTTGCGGCCGAGCTTTGGGCTGGTGCCGCGCACAGGCGCAATGGCGTTGAGCTGGTCGATGGACAAGATTGGGCCCATTGCGCGCAGTGTGGAAGATGCGGCGCTGGTGCTGGAGGCGATCTATGGACCGGACGGGCAGGACCCGAGCGTCCAGTCGGCGGCGTTCAACCTGGACTTCACGGGGGACCTGCGCAAGCTGCGGGTGGGCTACCTGAAGACGGCCTTCGACAACCCGACGATGGACCCGATCAAGCCGCCGAGCGAGACCCTGGCGGGCAAGGAGTTAGAGGCCTATAACCGCCGCGTGGCCTCGCGCAAAGCGGCTTTCGCGCAGGGGGTGTATGACATCCAGTTTGCGCAGAAGGCGCTGGACGTTCTGCGTGGGATGGGTGTGCAACTGCAGCCGGCAGAGTTTCCGAAGTTCAACTACGGTGCGATTGTGCCGATGCTGGAGGCCGAGGCTGCGGCGTCGTTCGATGAGCTGACACGCTCAGGGCGCGACACGCTGCTGGCGGGGCAGGAGTTCTATGACTGGCCGAACAGCTTCCGCATCGCGCGGCTGTATCCGGCGGTGGACTACATCAACGCGTCGCGGGCGCGGCGGTTGGCCATGGAGCAGGTAGCGGCGTTCTTCAAGAACTTCGACGTCGTGATTGCAACCAGCGGCGGGCCGCAGCTGACGGCGACGAACCTGTGCGGGCAGCCGGCTGTGATTGTGCCAAACGGGTTGCGCGGAGCGGATGCGCCGCCGCCGCCGTCAACGGATGTGAACAGCTTGTCGAACCAGGGTGGGCCGGGAACTCCTGTGTCTCTCACATTCCTGGCGCCGCTGTATGGCGAGGCCAAAGCGTGTGCGTTGGCGCATGCGTACCAGGAGAAGACCGGCTTCCAGTTGCAGCATCCGAAGCTGGGATAGCCGGCTTCGCTGCGTGCATGCAGCGCGTGTTCCGTTGAGTTTATGAGTTGTGACTCTGGCAGAGGTGAGTGGATGAACACGGCAGGAAAGAGGGTGAGCTATCTCTAGTGCTGCGCAGGAGAGTAGGGGCCTGGATCTTGGCCGGCCGAGTGTGGTTCCCATTGACGCGTCGATGGAACGCCTGACGAAGATCACGGTGTGCACGCGGCCGTTTCGGGCGGCGGGGCCGCGGATTGAGGCGGAGCAACTGGGGGACAAGCTGCTGGTGCACAACTACGGGCACGGCGGGGCGGGGTGGTCGTTGAGCTGGGGGTCGGCGTCGCTGGTGGTGCCGATGGCGCTGGCCGGCGGCGCGCGCGAGGTGGCCGTGATCGGCTGCGGTGCGCTGGGGATTACGTCTGGCATTTTGCTGCAAAGGGCCGGGGTGAGAGTGACGATTTACGCGCGGGATCTGCCGTCAGATACGCGGTCGGCACGCGCGACGGGCACGTGGACGCCGGATGCCAGAGTGGCGCTGGCGGGCAGTATGGACGAGACATTTGCGGCGCGTTGGGAGACGATGGCGCGCTACTCGTTTGCGCGCTACGGCGAGTTGCTGGAGCAGACACACGGGCTCTTGGGCTTCCACGATCGCTACACGCTGAGCGATGTGCCTCCGGACGAGAACACGGCCCAGAAGATTCGCGAAGACGCGATCGGGTTCGCGCACCTGGAGTCGCGCCTTGCGGACATGGTGCCTGCGGCTGAGGATCTCCGGCCGGGGGAGCATCCGTTTCCGGCGGCCTACGCGCGGCGGGCTTCGGTGCTGCGCTTCAACATTGCGCCGTATTTTGAACATTTGCAGCAGGAGTTCCGCGAACGTGGCGGCGTGGTGCAACGGGCGGAGTTTCACACCCCGCAGGACTTGTTGCAGTTGCCGGAGCCAGTGATTGTGCACTGCACAGGCTATGGTGCGCGGGCGTTGTTTGGCGATGAGTCGCTGATTCCGGTGCGTGGACAGATTGCGTGGTTGCCGCCCGCGCCGCAGCTGGGCTACAGCGCGGTGTGGCGCGACCTGAACGTGGTGCCGCGCGCCGACGGCACGGTGATTCAGCTGGGTGCGCAGGGCGACGCGCTGGGGTGGAAGGACCCGAGCGAAACGCCGGATGTGGCCGAAGCAGAGCGTGGAATGGCAATGGCGGCGGAGCTGTTTGCCGGTCTGCGTACCTGAAAATTGTTGTGGGATGCGCGCTTGCAGCCGTGCCCTGAAGCTTGTTGGCCGCGGCGTCGTCTAAGGTTCATGGTCAGGAACGGCGTGCTTGCCCTGGGACTGTTGTGGGCCGGAGCTGCGGGCGCACAGCAGGTGATGACGGCGAAGACGCTGGTCGAGGCCGTGGAGCAGCATGGCTCCTCGGGCACGAGCATTGAGCCGGCGAGTACGCCGGTGCCGATGTGGATGGGCCGGCGCGATGGCTGGCAGTGGATGCTGCATGCGAATGCCTTTGTGGCGAACACGCAGCAGCAGGCAGAGTCGCCGCGCAACCGGGATGCGTTTTTCTCGACGAACTGGATCATGCCCATGGCGCAGCGGGCGTTTGGGACCGAGCGCGCCGATGGCGCGGGAAGTACGGGCGGGCTGTTGACGTTGCGCACGATGCTTTCGTTTGAGCCGGCGACGGTGCCGCACCGGAACTACCCGGAGTTGTTTCAGCAGGGCGAGACCGCATACGGCGCACCGATTGTGGATGGGCAGCATCCGCATGACTTCTTCATGGAGGTCGCGGCGTTGTATGACCTCCATCTGTCGAAGAACATGTTGTTGTCGTTGTATGCGGCGCCGGTGGGCGATCCGGCTGTGGGGCCAACGGCGTATCCGCATAGGCAGAGCGCGAGTGAGGACCCGATTGCGGCGTTAGGGCACCACCAGGAAGACTCGACGCATATCGCGTTCAACGTGGTGACGGGTGGGTTGACGTACAAGTGGGCGCGTGTGGAGTTGGGCGGCTTCCATGGCGCAGAGCCGGATGAAGCGCACTGGCATTTTCAACCCTCGCCGAATGGATTGGCGATTGATTCGGTAGCGACACGGCTGACGGTATCGCCCAGCGCGGACTGGACGGGGCAGTATTCGTTTGCACATATTCGCTCGCCGGAGGCGTTGTACCCAGGGGAGGATCAACAGCGGCAGACGGCGAGTGCCATGTACCACCACACGTTCTCCTCGCGAGCCACGGCGCCGATGGGAGGGATGAGTTCGGGCATGAGTGGGATGAACATGAGCTCGATGCCGGGCATGGACATGGGTGCGGGGAACGGTGGCGGTAAGGCGATGCCGCCGATGGGAATGACTCCGGAGCCGCGGACGGATTTGGCGGTGACCGCCGTTTGGGGGCGGACGAAGTCGCTGGCCGATGCGTCGAAGGAGAACAGCTACCTGCTGGAGGCCCTGCTTCGCTTTCACTCGCGAAATTACGTTTGGACACGCATGGAGAATGCGGGGCGATCGAACGAGCTGTTGTTGACCCCGGGCACGCCGCTGCCTTCGGATTTCGCGGAGATGCCCATCGGGCATGTGGCCGAGTACAGCTTTGGCTATGACCACGATGTGCCGCTGGGGCCGCATGTGCTGGCGGCGCCGGGGGTGCAGGTGACGGCGTACCGGACGCCGCAGGCTTTGCGTGGGGCCTATGGGGCGACGCCTACGGGAGAGTTGTTGTTTGTGCGGTTTCGGCTGCGATAGGGGACCGGGCTTTAGGGCTTACCCAGCGGCTAAAGCCGGCATCGTACGTCGCGCATCACGGCACGGCTGAAGCCGTGCCCTGACGGGACGTTATCTCCACAAGCCAAGGGGCATGTGCGAACGTCGCTGTCGGTGCAGCTTCAATTATGGTTACTGTTTCTGCTTCTTGCCCTTGGTCGTGATGTGGTTGAAGACGAACTCCTGCACGAGGTCGTTCATCGCGTCGCCGGCGATGGAGAGGATGCCGTTTTCGAAAAACAGGGTCGCGCCCTGGCGGTCGCTGGCCGGGTAGTAGATGTTGGAAAGCGCGGCGGCGGAGAGATCGCCGAGAACACCGGAGACGTTGGGCTGATCGTGGCCATTGTCGCCGCGGGTGATGACGGCGCGAGAGATTGCGTACAGAAAGCGCGAGCGCCTGGTGCCGGTGCCCTTGTAGAAGTAGCGCGGGTCCTGGTGAAACAGCGATGGCAGCACTGCGCCGCCCATGTACGTGCCGACAACCAGGTTGGCCAGGTCGGCGCCGAAGCGCTTGCTGTAGCCGACCGTGCCCTGGTGATAGCCAGGAAAGGCGTCGGCAGCCTGCTGCACGCCGGCGACTGTGGCCGCCAGCGCGAGGTTGCCGGGGTCCAGCACGTTATGTGTGGCGAGAGCGTACTTCTGCCGCCAGGTGAGCGGCGGTGCAGACCAGTTGTAGCTGACAAAGAAGTTGGGCAGGATGCCTACCAACCGCTGGTGCTCTTCGGTGTGCAGCTCTTGCAGTGCGAGCTGCTCGGGCGTGACGGCATCGACGGAGATGTTGACCACGGCCAGCGCCAGCGTGATCTGGGAAAGGTCGAGCGTTTGGCCGGGAAGAAGATCGCCGTCCTTTGTGACGGTGTTGAAGCCCTGCAACGATACACGGAGCGTGTACGGGCCGGGAGCGATGTCGTTAAAGGCGAACTGGCCGTTGTTGTCGGTGACGGCCTGGCGGGCCGGGGCGGGTCCGGAGGTGAGCGCAACGGCCGCGCCGGCGATCATGGCGCCATCACCGTCGACGATCTCTCCGGTGATTCTGGCCGGCTGGGCAGCCCCGGCGGGGCTTTGCCGGGCGGCCACGCCTGCGGCCGCATCCGCGGCAAGCGCCGGCACCTGCCCATGGCTGCGGCAAAGACAGGCCAACGAAAGCGCCCCGGAGCAAACGACAATCCAGGGTCGAGCGGGGAGGAGCTTTGTTGGGCCGGGCCGGGTGCTCAGCACTTAGAAAGAATAGCTGCTTTAGCCACCATAACCGCCGTTGGCGTTGGCTTCTTCGGCGTTCTTTGGTGGGGTGAGGTGTTTTTTCACCAGATCGCTGACGGTTTTGCTGTCGACAAACAGGCCGGCGGCCATGATGCGCTGTTGTACGACGCGCATGGTGGGGCCCATGTCCTTGGGGCCGGGTTGCTGGCCATTGTTGCCGGCCTTTACGTGCTCAATCGCGCCGCGGATGATCGGCAGAATGTCGTCTTCCTGGGCCTGTTTGGGCAGGTACAGCTCGATCATGCCGATTTCGGCGCGTTCTTTTTCGGCGAGCTCGGGGCGGCCGCCCTTGGTGAACTGCTCGGCGGAGTCGCGGCGCTGCTTGATCAGCGTGGTCAGCACGGCCTGCTCTTCGGGCTCGGTCAAGGGCTCGCGCTTGTCGATCTCTTTGGATTTCAGCGCGGACTTTGCCATGCGCAGCGTGGTGAGCCGGACTTCTTCTTTGGCCTTCATGGCAGTGATGATGTCGGCGTTAATGCGTTCCGCGATGGTCGGCATGGGGAACTCCTGTCTGTGACAGATTAAATGAGTTGTTGTTGTCCGTTTCAGCTGCCGGTTGTGAGGCAGCAGTTCGGGTGGACGTTGTTTGATACTTCGGGACACATCATCAACCAGGCACCGATCGCTCCGATAAAGCAGATCCATCACCGGCCTGGGCACCACGCCGAGGATGGGCCTGCACGTTACGGATGGGCCATGGGCCCGCGTGACACGGGGGTGTGATGCTGACTCCACACCCGTCTTGCGGTGTGTGCGTTCCGGTGATTGTGAGCCCCACACCGATGCAGCGATAACTACACCAGACTGCTGCGGGAGACTGGCAATCCTTCTGGAATCCCGTTGCAGGTGCGTACAAAGACGGCGCCGCTTCGAGCACGACCACCGACACCGATTCATTTTGATCACGCACCACGGGTCACGTGGCTGAAGACCACAGGAGTCCATATGGTGTCCGCTCTTTTTTCTCAGCCGGCTCGGCTGGGGCTTGCTTTGATTGCTCTTGTAAGCACTTTGGGGATGGCGGGCTGTGGGGTTGACCTCACAACCGCCAACGCCCCCGTCGCCATGCCGGGAACGGTGATTGAAGGCAACGTGCACGGCGGTGTGTTTCCCATTCAGAACGCGACCATTCGGCTGATGGAAACGCAAAGCAACGGCTATGGCGGTGCAGCCAAGCAGTTAGCGCAGACGACTTCAAACAGCGCTGGCTACTTCAACATGCCGTATACGCCTGCGAGCGGAACGGCGCCGGCCTCATGGACCTGCGACTCCAACCAGTTTGCGTACATCACGGTGACGGGTGGGCACACCGCGACCAACACCCCGAACTACAACGTGGCGCAGATCGGCGTGATCGGGAACTGTGGACAGGTTCTTAACACTTCAAGTGAGATCAACAATGTGCAGGTGTTTGTCAGCGAGTTGAGCACCATCGCCGCGGCCTATACCCTGCGCAGCTTCATCAGCATTGACAACACAAACGCCGCAACAGGGCAGCAGATGATCAACATCAGCGCGCCGGCCAACAATAACGCGTCAACGGGCGCCTGCACGCAGCCGGCCGCAACCAAGGCGAACCCGGTCCCTGCATATACGTGCGTTTCCGCCGGGCTTGCCCATGGGTTTGCCAATGCGTACAACCTGGTGGACTCAGTGAACTACAGCAACGTTTTGCCTTCAGGGCAGGCGCGGTTGTCGGTGCCGAGCAACGGCAATGCGTACGTGCCGCAGGCTGAGATCAACACCCTGGGCAATATTCTGCAAAGCTGCGTCGACTCCCCCGGCGGTACGGTCGGGACCTACTCGGGCTATACGCCCGGGGGGACGGGGAGCACGCGTTGCGGCGATCTGTTTTACTGGACGACCCCGCCTGGCTCTACCACTGCGCCGACCAACACGCTGCAGGCTGCGATGAACATGGCGCAGTATCCCGCAAACAACGTTTCGAGCTTGTATAGCCTGCAGCCGAATGCGGTTTTTTTCACGCCTGATCTGACGGCGCAGCCCAATGATCTTGCGGTCTCAGTGGTGTACCCGCTGTTGTACTTCGGTGCGTCGTCCGGGGCGCTGGACACACCTGTCGGCCTTTCCCTGGGTGCCAATGATGATGTGTATGTGCTTGCGGCCTCTGCCCCGGGCACGTCCAACACGCAGACCGCGGTGCTTGGCCTTTACTCCTATGGGCAGGTCAAGTTCAGCGGACCTGTGAACACGACGTATCTGAACCCGACAAGCATTGCCGTGGATGTGCTGGAAGATGTTTGGGTAACCAATGACTCGACCAGCTCGGGTGCGTTGCTGAAGGTGAACTCGGGTACGGGCGCTATCACCGTCGGGACGACCCTGGCGAGTGCAGCCGGCGTCGCGACAGACAAATTCGCCGACGTATGGGCTTCGGTGGACTCCAGCTCTGCGAACTCTATCCTGGCGTACACCGCCGCAAGCCTCACGGGCGGCGCTGTCACCCCGGCTTTGCAATCCAACCCGTTCAGGGCGCCCTTGCTGCACCTCTCCGTGGATGGGTCGGGCGATTTCTGGGGGCTGAGCACGACTGGAACCACGTCTGCGGCCGTGCTGTTCCCGAACAAGGGAACGGCGAGCAGCCCCAACTATGGCAACGCCTTCAAGTCGCAGTCGCTGAACAGTACGGCTGGCTTTGCCGGTGCGCCTACTGCAAGCGGCACGGTGTATTTTCCGCTTGCGGGTGAGATCGACAATGCGTCGTATTCCGGCAATAACGTAACGGCAAACAGCCCGTCAGCCTTCACGGGCAAGTCGCAAAGCAGCACGTCTGCGGCGGTGCCCAACCAGAGCGAAGTGGATGGTGGTGGGAACCTGTTCTACACCGACGCCGAAACCAGCGGACGCCTGTATGAGTACGTTCCTGCGGGAAACACAGACACCGTGAAAACGACGAACAGCGGGGGCACGAGCACCACCAGCTACCAGGTGGCTGCCCTGCTGCCCTGCTATCCGGTGAATCAGCAATGCTATGTGCCGGCGTCGTTCAGTACGCTGGGCGTCCAGGTGGATAGCTCCGGTGCGGTGTGGTACCTGGCGAATACGAATTATGAAGGCTACGGGGTCGGTGTGCTGGTGCAGACCTTTGGCCCGGGAACGGCGACCTGGCCGGTGCTCGCGCTGGAGCAACCCGGTGCGATGCCACAATGACCGGGTTTTAAGTTCTCCACACGGCGGCTTTCGGGCCGCCGTTCTTTTTCGTTTCAGGGACTCGTTTCCCACCGTGTACACATGGACTCACAGGTCAAGTTCGGGTGAAGACATAGACTGAGCAAGGGCGCAAGGAGCCCGTTGCTTCATGGCTGGACTTTCAATGCCGATGCCGTCGGGTGACGGCGGACTGCCTTCTTCGATCCAGACGGAAGTGACCGTGCTGGGCGCGATGCTGCTGGATGCGGTGGCGATCACCGATGCAACCGCGAAGCTGCGCCCCGAGGACTTTGCGCTGGATTCACACCAGCGGATCTATCGCGTGATGACCGACCTGCTGGCGCAGGGACACGCGGTGGATCTGATCACCGTGATGGACGCGCTGAGCAAGCGCAAAGAACTGGACGCGATCGGCGGCGCGGCGTACCTGGCGTATTTGACCGAGGGCATTCCGCGCAATCCGAACATTGAGAGCTATGTCCGGATTGTGAAGGACAAGAGCCTGTTGCGGCAGTTGCTGGGCATTTTCAACGAGGGCATGGCGGCGGCCTCTGACCAGAGCGAAGACGCGACCCAGGTATTGAACAACGTTGAGGTCAAGCTGGCCGAGGTCGCGGATTCGGCGATCCAGCGCGGGTTTTCGAATATTCCCGACATTGTGGCGAGCTCGTTCGGGTCGATCGACGCGCTGTATGAGCAGGGCCGCGAGGTTACCGGACTCGCGACGCACTACATCGAGTTCGACAAGATGACGTCGGGGCTGCAGAACAGCGAGTTGATCATCATTGCGGCGCGGCCATCCATGGGCAAGACGGCGTGGGCCATCAACATTGGGCAAAACTGCGCGGTGCGCGACGGCAAGGTTGTGGCGATCTTTTCGCTGGAAATGAGCAAGGAAAGTCTGCTGCGACGCATGCTGGCGAGCGAGGCCATGGTGGGTAGCCGCAAGCTGCAGACCGGGTTTATCCCACGCGAAGACAAGGGCAAGTTGATCTCGGCGCTGGACCGCCTGATGAACTCGAAGATGTTTGTGGACGACACGCCGGGCATTACGCTGGCGGAGATGCGCGCGAAGTGCCGGCGGCTGATGCAGCAGGAGAGCGGGCTGGACCTGATCATCATCGACTACCTGCAGCTGATGACGGGGCCGAAGACCGGGGGCAAAGGGGCGGAGAACCGGACGCAGGAGGTTGCGTCAATCTCCCGTGGGTTGAAGGCTCTGGCCAAGGAGCTACGTGTGCCGGTGATTGCGCTGTCACAGCTGTCGCGTGGATCGGAGCAGAGGACCGGCGACAAGAAGCCGTTGTTGAGCGATCTGCGTGAGTCGGGCTCGATCGAGCAGGATGCCGACGTGGTCGCGTTTATTCATCGCGAGGAGTACTACGACCGCGAAAACGAAGACGTAAAGGGCAAGGCGGAGATCATTATCGCCAAGCAGCGCAACGGGCCGACGGGGTCGATCCAGATGGCGTATCTCAGCGACTTTACGCGGTTTGAAAACCTGGCCCATGGCGAGGAGTTCGGCGGCGGCGGGGACGCCTACTGACGGCTTTCGCTGGAGTGCTTCAGGCGGCGAGAGGTTGAGGTTCCCGCTGAAGTGTCGGCTCCTCCTGCAGATCCCTGTGCCCGGCGGTTGCCGGCGGGGCAAGGCGATGCCCGAGCCGAATGCAGGGCTTCTCTACGAGGAAGTAGCTGGCCAGCGCCGCGAGCAGCGAACAGAGGTATTTTCCCGGCCTGCCCGCAACCGCGAGCAGCAGACGCGAGTGCACCGGTGCGATGGAGTTGGCTGAGAAGAACAGGATGTGCCAAAGGTAAAGGCTGTAGGAGATGCGGCCGAGAAAGCGAAGCGGCGTCCACTCCAGCGCGCGGGTCAGCCAGCTGCGCGGATGCAGCATGGTGGCGACGATCCAGAGGGTGAACGAGTACTCGAAGACATTGAGGAGCCAATGTGGCGACTTGAGGTAAGTGATCGTCGCCAGGCCCAGGGTGACCGCCATCACCGGGCCGGGTTGAAGCCAACGCTCTGCCGCCCGCCGGAATGCGGGTTTCTGCAAGGCCAGGGCAAATACAGCGGGCCAGAGCAGCGTTTGCAGCTGCCAGTAGGTGCGCCGCAGCAGCGGATCGGGGATGTGGTGTTGCACCACGAACTGCACAAGCTTGAGCAGCACAAGCGCAATGGCGAAGATCTTGAGGCGATGGCGGCGCACCAGCAGCAGAGCCAGGGAGATGAGGATGTAAAAATGCTCTTCGACGGCGAGCGTCCAGAAGTGGCCCGTGAACCAGCCTAGCCGCCAGATCTCGACCCGGTCGTGGAAGGCGAAGTTTTCAAACATGAGCAGGCCGGCAAGCCACTGAAACCACGAAATCTGGAAAGCACCTGCGAGTGCCAGCATGGCGACGGTAGCCAGGTACAACAGGGCGGGCGGCTGAATGCGGAAGAACCGCCGTATATAAAACAGCTTGATGTGGAATCGTCCGGTAAGTGCTTCTTCGTCGAGGATGCGCCCGCAGATGAGGACGCCGCTGATCGCAAAGAAGAGCACGACCCCGAGCGAACCGTAGTCCTGCAACCAGCGAAGCGAGCGGCCACGCCACATGTAGGGCGTGTCGTGTGCGGCAACGACGGCCAGAATGGCAATAGCGCGCCAACCGTCAAGGCTGGGAAGGTAGCCCGTGCGATTCGGTTTCTGCATAAGAATCCCGGGGATCGCACGTCCGGTGACACCACCAGCTTACAGGGGGACGGCCTTTCGGTGAAACCGGCTGGCGCCTCGGTTCCGGTACCCTAGATCGAGATGCGTTGGAACGGATTTACGATTGGCCCTGCCCAAAGGGTCGCGGCACTGCTTTTGCTTGTCCTCTTCGGCGAGTGCTTATGGAAGATCGCGCACCAGCCGTTGAACTCCGACGATTACCGCTACGCGCGTTGTGGGCGGGAGATGTGGGAGCGGCCTTCGCCGTTGCAGGGGTACTTCACCACGTGCGGCAACCTGAACGGGGATGGCACGCTGGCCTACCGGGTTGCCGGGTTCCCGCTGACCGCGCAGCGCCTTGCGCTGCTGAGCGTGGACCAGTTCCGCAAGCCGGAAGACCGGCTGTACAGCGGTGGGTCGCTGAACGGCAGCACGTGGGAGGCGCGGCACGAGCTGAGCTACGTGAAGTGGCTGATCCGCTTGCCGTTTGTGTTGTTTGCGGTGTGGCTGGGTGGTGGGCTGTGGTGGGTGGCGCGGCGGCTGTACGGCAACGAGGGTGGCGCGCTGGCCTTGTCGCTGTATGTGTTTTGCCCGGCGATTGTGCGGTATGCGACGACGCCGAACAACGAAATCCTGGCGTTGTGGGGACTGTATGGATTGCTGTACACAGCCATCGGCGTAGCGCATGCGCTGCAGGGGCCGCGTCGCAAGTGGCGGCCGCGGATCGCGTTGCTGACGCTGGCCTTAGGACTCACCGCCACGGCGCATCTGCTGGCGGCGATCGTGGGTTTTCTGGCCGGGGCGGTGTTTTTCTGGTACCTGGCGGAGCGGCGACGGGCGTATGTGGCGCAGATTCTCATCTTTTCCGCGCTGGGTGCGCTGGTGGTGGTGTTGGCCAGCTTTTCGTTCCGGCTATGGGCATTCAGCTACGTCTTCACGGGGGGCGCGGCGCGATTCTGGTTTTCTCTGGACCCGGCCCGCAGCTTCCTGCACCAGCTGACGAATGCGCCGATCCTGGTGGCCAGTGCGGTCGCGCTGGTGGTCTACGTGGCAGCGAAGCGGTCGCGGTACTTTGGCAACACCACGCCGTTGCTGATGGTACTGGCGCTGGCGCCGCTGTACACGACCCAGGTGATCTCCGCGCCGTGGCTGTGGGCGTTGCCGTTTCTGTTCACATTCATCGGCGGCGTCTTTGCCGATGTCCTGGAAAGCCGGCAGCGCAAGGTCTTTCTGCTGCTGTCAGGAGCGACGGTGGCGGCGCAGGCGGTGCTGTGCTGGCTGTCGCTGGGCAGCGCGGCGAGTTTGTGACCCGGTGAGGGTCCGGCTGTACCCCGGATGTGGGAGCCTGCCGTGGTCCGGGACCATGGCGCGGCTTCCCGCAGACGCATCCAAACAACAAACCACTTCGCTCTCGCGAGCAGGCATTACCGAGGCCTCTTGAACGCCCCTTCGACGTCCGACTCTTCTTTGCGTACCTTCAGCTTTCCGTCACCCCTTCGCTTCGCTTCTGCCGCTCTGCTGGGCGGATGCCTCCTGCTGCCGCTGGCCGGGTGCAAGAATCACAAGCTGAGCCTTTCCAGCCTGTTTCACCATCGCAAGTCGAAGAGCAAGTCGAACACGACGCAATACAGCGACAACCTGCAGCAGGTGGTCGGCACGCCGCAGACGGCGCTGCTGAAGTGGAGCAGCTTCCAGCAGAATCAGCCGGCGGTGCAGCAGTTCTATGAGGATCGTGACTGGGAGCTGGCGTGGAGCCGCGACGGCAAGCCGACCTCGGCGGCGACGGCGCTGATCCAGATGTTTACCGATGCTGACAAAAAGGGGCTCCGGCCGGATGACTACGACGGACAGCGTTGGCAGGAGCACATCCACACGCTGCTGGCGGCGCCGAACGACCAGAACACCGTCGCGCAGTTTGACGTGGCGATGACCGTGACGGCGATCCGCTTCCTGGAAGACCTGCACCTGGGGCGAATCAATCCGCAGTCGTTGAACTTCGACATCGATGTGCCCGCGAAGCGCGCGGCGTTTGACGTGGCGACGGTGCTGAACGACCAGGTAGTCGATGCGGACGATGTACCGGGCGCGGTGGCCGCCGTGGAGCCGCAAAACCCGATGTACCAGAAGACCGAGCAGGCGCTGCCGCACTACCTTGAGCTGGCAGAAAAGGTGAATGCGCAGCCGCAGGCGGTGCTGCCACCGGCGGCCAAGCCTGTGGCCCCGGGCGGGAGCTACCCCGGCATGGCGCAGCTGGTGCAACGGTTGGCGCTGGAGGGCGATGGCACCGTGCAGGCGAATGGCGACCAGTACACGCCGGAAGCCGCACAGGCGGTGCAGCACTTCCAGGCACGCACTGGGCTGAATCCGGATGGCAAGTTGTCGCAAGGCACCATCGATGCAATGAATGTGCCGATGAGCGTGCGTGTGGGGCAGATTGACGATGCGCTGGAGAAGTGGCGCTGGCTGCCGGATCAGTACGTGAAGCCGCGTTTGCTGGTCAACCTGCCGGAGTTCTATGTGCGGGCGTATAACGCCGACGGCAACCTGGATTTCAAGATGAAGGTGGTTGACGGCGAAGCGAAGGGCGAGCATGACACGCCGGTGTTTGTGCGCACGATGAAGTACCTGATCTTCCGTCCGTACTGGAACCTGCCGGTTTCGATTGTGAAGAAGGATTTGATGAAGCACCTGGGCGGCGGCAATGGCTACCTGGAGGCGCATGGGTACGAGGTGATCAACGCCAGCGGGCAACCGGTGAGCGGATGGAGCGCCGAGGACCTGGAGCACTCGCGCTACCTGGTACGGCAAAAGCCAGGGCCGAAGAACTCGCTTGGTTTGGTGAAATTCATGTTCCCGAACGAGTACGACATCTACATGCACTCCACGCCGGAGATAAACCTGTTCAACCTGTACCGTCGCGATCGCTCGCATGGCTGCGTGCGCTTGAACGATGCGGAGAAGATGGCGAACTGGGTGCTGCAGGGCCAGAGCGAGTGGGATGCCGACAAGATCCACCAGGCCATGTTTGGTCAACCGCTGCAGGGCGACGAAGCCGATGCAGCCGCCGATACCAAGCAGCAAACGGGTGGCGATGCGGACTCGGGTGCGACGTCGACCGCGCCGCAGATCAAGGACAACAAGCAGGTGAACCTGAAGACGCAGTTGCCGGTGGTGATCACCTACCTGACGGCGAATGCGGACGAGGATGGGACCATGCACTTCTTCCAGGACATCTATGGGTATGACAAAGACCTGGAAGATATGTTGGCGAAGCCGCGGCCCTATAACCCGAATCCGGTGAAGATCAATCCGAAGCTGACCCCGGGAGAGACGGAGTAGGTTTCGTCGCCGTGGCGCGGGCTTGCTTGAGGTAATCCTCCAGCGTCTGCCCGCGCCGTGGCGTAAACACTTCGCCTGTGCGTTTGAGCTCCTGAACGCGGTCCAGGCGAAACGTGCGGAAGTCATTGCGGGTTTCGCACCACGCGGCGAGCGTCCACACGCCGGACCAGAACGCGAGTGCCAGGGGACGTACCTGGCGCTCGGTCGCCTGCTCGGGCGAGTCGGCAAGGCGTGTGTAGCGAAAGCGCAGAACGGCATGCTCCAGGCAGGCCGTGTGGAGTTGATCGAGCAGAACACGATGGGCGCGTGGCATCTGGTGCGCGGGTGCAAAGAGCGCGATGCGGTCGAGTTTGTCGGCGAGTTCGGCGGGAAGCACTGCCTCGATACGAGCGAGCGCGGAGGATGCGCCTTCCGCGGATTCGAGCCCGCCCCAGCACTGGACCAGGCGCGCGCCGAGCACCAGAGCGGTGAGTTCCTGAGCCGTGAAGAGCAGCGGCGGGAGATCGAAGTCGCGGCGAAGCGTGTAGCCAACGCCGGCTTCACCCTGGATGGGCTGGCCGGCGAGTTGGAGATCGCGGATATCGCGATAAATGGTGCGCTCGGAAACCTGGAGCCGCTCGGCGAGAGCGCGAGCGGTCTTCAGGCGGCCGGAGCGGAGCATCTGCACGATGCGGAAGAGACGATCAGCGCGACGCATGGGTGGACTCAGAGTACTGCCGCAATCAGCGCGAGTGCAGGCCGATGTGGTTGCCTTCGGAGTCCGTGATGCAGGCGTAAAAGGTGCCCACGCCGGCGATCTCGGTGCGGGGAACAAGCACGGTTGCGCCTTCCTGCTCGGCACGCAGGAGCACATCGTCAAGCTTGCCGTCGACGTTGAGGTAGACGCGGGTGCCATTGGCGGCGGGCTTCTGCGTAGGGCTATGGACGATGCATCCACCCACCCCGCCATCCAGGGACGGGAACATGGCGCAGTGTTCTTCGCCCGGCCAGGCGTAAAGCCGGGCATCCAGGATCGCTTCATAGAAGCGGGTGGCGCGATGGAAGTCGAGGGTGGGGATTTCGAACCAGGTTGCGGCGTTTGCTTCGAACTTGCTCATGGCTTGTTGCCTCTCGGGCGGATGGGGGTGACTACGAGAGGAAGCGTAGAGCGGGGCTCCTGACAGGGTTATGTCAGGAGGTTTCAGGCGCAACAAAGCCGGGCTCCGAAGAACCCGGCTTGTGGATGGGGATGAGTTATTTGCTGGCGGGCTCGGTCATTTTCTCGTGCATCTTCGCGACGAGGCCTTCCGGCGCGATGCCGGCGAGCGCACCCTGGATCTTGGTGGTCAGGCTAGCGGAGTAGACGTGCTCGTCACCGTTCATGAGGGCTTTGAAGCCTTGCTGGGCGACCTCGTAGGGCTCGGAGTCCTTTTTGCCCGAGGTGCCCGCCTTGGTGTCACCGAGGTCGGCGCGCTCAAAGAAGTTGGTGTCGGTGGGACCGGGCTGCAGCGCGGTTACGGTGATGCCGCTGTCCTTCAGTTCGTAGCGGAGGCTCCTGGCGAAGGACAGATCGAAAGCCTTGGACGCGGCGTAGACGGCTTCCTTGGGGGCGACCATCTCGCCGGCGATGGAGGAGGTGATGAGGATCTTGCCGGAGCCCTGCTTGACCATCGTCTGCACGGCGTACTTGGCGAGATGGATGGTGCTTTCGCAATTGAGGCGGACGATCGCGATTTCCTTCTGGAGATCGCTTTCCGCGAAGAGGCCGCCTTCGCCCACGCCGGCGTTCAGGGCGACGGCATCGAGGGTGCGGCCGGAAGACTCGACCTGCTGCCAGAACTGTTTGCAGCCGTCAAAAGTTGCGAGATCGGCCTGCACGGGGGTGACATTCACGCCGATGGCCTTGAGTTCGGACGCGGCGTTCTGGATGCCGGTGTCTTCAGCGCCGATGATGAGGTCATAGCCGTTTTCGGCGAAGACTTTTGCCAGGTTGTATCCGATACCGCTTGAAGCGCCTGTTACCACTGCGAGCTTGTCTGCCATAGGAGATCCTCTCGCTCTGGCCGTTGTGCGGCCGTGAGCCCAATGAGAGGTGTGATGCAAAAGGGGGCGCTTCGCGTTTTGCGCAGCGCTCACGCGAAGCGCCAACTCCAGCTATCGCGAAAAGCGCTAATTTTGTGGTGCCGAAGAAAGGACTCGAACCTTCACGTGGCAGAGCACTGCCCTGGATTTTGTGGTGCCGAAGAAAGGACTCGAACCTTCACGTGGCAGAGCACTGCCCTGGATTTTGTGGTGCCGAAGAAAGGACTCGAACCTTCACACCCTTGCGAGTACATGGACCTGAACCATGCGCGTCTGCCAATTCCGCCACTTCGGCTCACTCGCCGGTGCCGAAGCACCCGCGCTGTGACAACTTAGTCTCCCAAACCCGGCCCTCGCTGTCAATGTGCAACGGAGAGGTACACTGAGGCGGAGCGAACCTTCTACCCCTGCGGGCCCGTCCTTCAGCAAAACAAATCTTTCCGGAGCATCACGCCTGCATGAGTGAACCGTCGTCCTCGTTTCCAGCTTCCAACGCGACAATCCCTGAGGACCTAAGCCTTGAGATTCGGCGGATTGCGCATGAGCTTTCGAACTCGCTCGAGGTGATCGTGCAAACGAGCTACCTGCTGTCCATGGCGGAGTTGAAGGAACCTGCGGCGGAGTGGCTGCGCATGCTCGACTCCGGGGTCATGAAGGCTCTGGATCTGAACGGGCAGCTGCGGGAATACATCAAGACGCATACATCAAAGTAGTTGTCGGTGCTCGGTTGCGGCTGCGGCTGCTTCATGGGCTAGTGCTGATGATGTGCTAATTCGCGGCGGCTACAGCTTCCAGGATCTTCTCTGCGGTTTGGCGGTCTGCGCTGTCGGACGGGTCGTGGTTGTCTTCCAGGATGGAGAAGATCAGCTCGCGGCCGCTGGCACACTGCACATAGCCGGCGAGTGCCCGTGTTTCACCGAGCGTGCCTGTTTTGGCAAAGACCTTTCCTTTGAGCAGTGACGTGGTGAAGCGGCCTGCGAGCGTGCCGTCGACACCGGCTATGGGCAGGCCAGCCTTCCATGCGGCGTACCAGGGTTGCGTGGCGGCAAAGGCGAGCAGCCTGGCTTCGGCCCGCGGCGTGACGAGGTCCTTGGTGCTGAGGCCTGAGCCGTCATAGAGCAGAAAGTCATGGTCAGCAAGGCCGGCCTGCAGCAGCCATGCGCGCAGGATGCGTGCGCCGCCCAGGGATGATGCGCCGCCACAGGTGAGACTGACTTCAAGTTGCCGTAGAAAGATCTCCGCATGGAGGTTTGCGGAGGTCTTCAGCGTGAACTTCACGTCGGTCGCCAGCGGCGCCGAGGTGTGTTGGGCAAGCAGCTGTTCCGGGTGTGGCGTCCGCAGGCAGTCGAGGCTGCAGGGCGCGCCACGAGCGGCGGAGGTGACGCAGTCGTCCGGGGTGCGCAGGGTTTGCAGAAATGGTTGCGGCGTAGCCGACACGCTGTGCGTAGCCGTTGCTTTGCCGCTGATGCGCACGGCACGTTGTGTGAGTGTGAAGCGCAGCGCCTCGGCAGCATATTGCGCGGGGTCTGTGACGGCGATGTGCTCGCTCACGGCGCCTGCACCTGGCGACAGTGTGCCGAGGACGACGAGCTCCCGCGGGTGCCCTGGGACAGGTTGTACGTCGACGTGGTCCCTCGCTCCTGGCTCGGGTGGCTCGACTGTGACGTTGTTGGATAAACGGAAATAGGGAACGAGCTGGTCGAGCTGCACCATTGCTGCGCTCGTTTTGGGTGGTGCAGAAGACCGCGCGGATCCTGGTTGCGCCTTGATGGTGAGGTGCAGCTGGTTGTCGCCGAACGAGAGCGCGTTGGGGAGGGCGCCGTAGCCCCAGGTGAGGTCCTCGGCAGCCCAGCCTTCGGGTGGCTGCTCCTGAGCGAACAGTTCCTCATCACCGACGACGTTGCCCGTGACGCTATGCACGCCCTTGGCGAGCAACTGCGCGACGAGCTCGTTGAGATCGCCTGCTGCAGGCTTGTTCGCCGTGTTTGTTGTGTCTGTAGGCTCTGTTGCGAGATCCGTGGTGCCAAAGCTGGGATCGCCGCCACCGACGAGGACGAGATCGCCCTTCACGACGCCTGTGCCCGCGTTGAGGTTGCCGTAAAGGCTCGTAGTGAAGCGTGCATCCGGGCCGAGCAGCGCCATGGCACCCGCCGTGGTGAATAGCTTGGCGGTAGATGCCGGGCGAAAGAGCTTACCTTCTTCCAGCCCATATACGGGTGTGCCATCAAGTTGCGTGATGGCGATGCCCCAGTGCGCACGCGCCGCTGTGGGTTCACGAAGCAGGGTGTTGATCGCATCGCCGAGCGGCGTGTCGTGCCCGGTGGGAAAGGCTTGGGGTGTGGCATCAGGTGCTTGCTGCACGGATGTCGTGGTGGCCGTTGCGGAAGCCGCACTCGGCGTAGGCGACGGCGTTGGCAGTTGGGCCGGTGTTTGCGCTGGTGCTTGCGGGGCGACGAGCATCGCTACCCCAAGGCACGCGGCAAGGGGCAGAGTGCCCTGCAGGAGCATGCGCGCAGTCTACCGCAACTTACGAGATGTGCTGACGAAACGCAGCAAGTGGAGTACAGTCTTGGCGTCTTCAGACGAGCGGCTTCTGGAGCACTGGGGCACTCGAACGCGTTGTCGGGTCAGGCCAGGGGGGGGGAGACCATCGCTCGTCTATGCGGCGAGCAGCGTCATACGCGCATGGCATTTGTTTCGAGACCGCGCTTTGATTGGCAACTGCGCAACCGCGTGCTGCCGCTAGGGGAGCGCACGCGCCTCATGGCAATCCTCAATTTGACCCCCGACAGTTTCTCCGGCGATGGCTATGCGGGGCGTGGGGTGGAGGCTGCCGTTGCAACAGCCTGCGACCTGGTAGATGGTGGTGCCGACATCCTGGACCTGGGCGCGGAGTCGACGCGGCCCGGCGCACAGCCCATCAGCGCGGATGAAGAACAGGCGCGACTGTTGCCCGTGCTGGAGGCCATCTGCAGGGAACGGCCCGGGGCCTTGATCTCTGTGGACAGCTACCACGCCGCTACGGCACGTGCCGCAGCCAGAGCCGGGGCTGAGATCGTGAACGATGTGTCCGGGCTGCAATGGGATGGCACCATGGCGCAGGCCGTTGCCGAAACCGGATGCGGCCTGGTGCTGATGCACACGCGAGGACGACCACCGGAGTGGAAGAGCATGGCGGCGCTGGGACGGGAACAGGTGTTGCGTCACGTCTTTGGTGGGTTGGTGGAAGGGCTCGCGCTCGCGGAGATGACGGGCATCCAGACGGAAGCCATTGTGCTGGATCCTGGCTTTTCGTTCGGCAAATTTGGCGCGGAAAACTTTGCGTTGCTGGCCAAGCTTAGCTCGCTGCATCAGCTTGGGCGACCACTGCTGGTGGGCCTTTCGCGCAAGGGCTTTTTAGGTGAGGCCGTGCGCGGTGTGCAACCAGAACGCGAGCGGGTGACGGTGCCCAGCCTTGCGCGGCGAGATGCAACCCTGGCGGGCAATGTCGCTGCAGTGCTTGCCGGCGCTCACATTGTGCGCGTGCATGACCTGCAAGCGACGCGTGAAGCGTTGGCGGTGGCCGATGCTGTACTGGCCGCAGGTGAGGTGCCCGTCAGCATGTTTGGTGCGGTGTAGGGGAGCCGGGCTCTGCAAGAGAACCCGGCAGTACATCGTTCATCGATGCGCGCAGGTTAACGGCCCGTGTTCGGGTTCGGCGGAACCTTTGCGCCTTCACGCCGCGCCTTGGAAAGGCCAATCGCAATCGCCTGCTTGGGGTTGGTGACCTTCTTGCGCGAGTTGCCGATGCGCAGCTGACCACGCTTCATCTCGTGCATCTCTTCGCGAACGTCTTCGCCGGCCTGGCGGCTGTACTTGCGTCCGCTGCTTTTCTTGGAAGCGGTCTTCTTGGCGGCAGTTTTCTTGGCCGATGTTTTCTTCGCCGCGTTGCGAGCGAGAGGCGGCCGGCCTACAGGGCGCTTGGCTGCCGTCTTCTTTGCACCTTTGGTTGCGCCCTTCTTGGCTGCTGATTTCTTCGTTGTGCTCTTCGTTGCTGCACCCTTCTTGGCCGCCGTTTTCTTGGCTGCAGTCTTCTTGGCTCCACCCTTTGTGGCGGTGCTCTTCTTTGCCGCTGTTTTCTTGGCGGTGCTCTTCTTTGCGACTGCCTTGCTTGCCGTCTTCTTGCTCGCGGTCTTCGTTGCGGATGCTTTCTTTGTCGCGGTCTTCTTTGCTGCTGACTTCTTTGAAGTAGATTTCTTTGCGGTTGCCATATGGATACAACCTCCCGCCGCTATTTGAGCATGAGGTGCACCAGTTTCGTTGCATGAAATTCAAAGGGGATATCTATTGAGTCAGTGTGCGATCACGACGTCTGCGCAGAAACGTTGCAAGCAATGCGGCGATGACCGCGATGATGGCTGTTGAACGTGCGGCGTAGAAGAAGCGATTGTGTGTTCGCGCGAGATGACCTGATTGCCACGCGCGATAGGTCACAGCAAGATCATCGGCGAGGCCAGGAATCATGATCTCGTTGAAGCTTTTGTCGGCTCCGGGCGACGCAGGCAAGGAACCGAAGATGCGCCCAGGCTGTGGCATAGCGCCTGCACGGTCTTTGGGAATGGCAGCAAAGAGCGTATTCACTTCGTTGTCACGCGGATCGTCGAACAACGCGCTTTTGGCTGTGTTTGGGAAGAGAGTCGATTGCCCGTTGAGTTTCTTTTCGATGGCAGACACGGGGTCCTGGCAGACGCCGAGCGTGTAGTAGCCGCCAAACGGCAGCGTGGGTCGCCGCGCGTGTTGGTGCATATACGCAAGCGTGATGAGGCCGGTGAGGCGTGTGACTTCAACGGCCTGCGCGCCGGTGTAGGTGTGGGCATTGCGCTTCAGCACCCAGGCTTGATCGAGCGTGTCCATGGTGCGCCATTCTGCTTTGCCGTCTACGCCGAAGTAGTGGCTGACGTCGGCGTTGATGTGCGGGCCGCGAATGTGCCACTCGTACTCGGCGTGTGAGACGGGGACGAGCAGAGGACGTGGGCGATGGAAGAGGCCACCACTGTGTGGAACGGCGATTTGCGTGTTGATCCAGAAAGGCATCATCACGTCCTGGCCTTTGTAGTGCAGGTGGCCGAAGTTGGCGAAGTAGCGCGAATCAGTGACGGTGACGGTGTGGCCGCTCTGCAACAGGATTGCGACCAGCATCTCGGGACTCTTCGCTTCGTGACCGCCAACGGACGCACCAAAGGGCTTGGCATCAGGAAGGCTGTTGACGCTCAAGCGGTTCAGCACATCTGCGAGGCGTTGTGATTCGGCATGCTCGGGCGCGTACTCGTTGGGTCCGTCGCCGCGCGTTACGTTGGACGTGATGGGCGTGACGATGCCCTCGGTAGTGAAGCCCGGGAGAGTTGAGGGCGTATCGAGGGAGATGGTTTGCGTTTGGTTCAACGGGTAGGGGCCGAGATCAAGAAACGTGCGTGCCTGCTGGTCATTCAGCGGCGTTGCGGGCGTACCTGGATGCACGGCGCTCATGCCTTCGAGCTTGGGGTCTTTGCCGACGAACCTATCCGCGATGTCGACAGTGGGGTTGATCTCGCGCATCGTCCAGCCAGGGAAGCGATCGAGTGCATGCCAGTCTTTGCCGAGGATGCGCCTGCGAAGATCGTCAATCAGTGCCGGCGTCAGCAGTGCCGGGCCGCGTTTGCCGGTCTTCTGCTTGCTGCCCTCGAGCTGTTGCAACACGGTCTCGGTAAACCCGGGCTGTGCCGAGAGCTCGCGCATCATCTGCGAAAGCAGAATCGTGTTGGGCGGCAACGGCTGCTCGGGCACTGTGCTGCGTGAGCGGCAGCCGGTGACGCTGCACATGGCCCACAGCAGGGCGAACGTTTGCTTGAGGCGCATGCGATTGTGATGCGCGGTGCGGCGTGAAAGGCTCGGCGTAAGATGCTGCCAAAGAGAGGTGCCCGGGAGCTTTCGCGGGTGATGGCAGGCGTTGCGGCCCCCGTCCGATAGGACCTGGATACGAGCAATTAAAATCGGTGCGATTCGGGGAGGGCGCTATGCAACGTTCTGTACGCCTTGAACGCTCTGGCATGCTGCTGGCGTCCATTATCGTGATGCTCTGCGGGCAGATGCGGTCGCAAACGCCTGCAGCGGCGGCACCGACCGGCGCGGTGACAGGCCAGGTGACTTATGCGGACACGCAACAGCCTGCGCGGCTGGCGCATGTTGTCTTGCAGCCGATGGTGGATTTGCACTCCCCGGCAGTTGGATCGAACGGAAAGGAGCGCACGCCCGAGGGTGTATTTCACCTGCAGACTGTGGGACTGGATGGCTCGTTTGCGATCCCGGCTGTGCCCCAGGGGCTGTATTACGTCATCGCGGAACAGGATGGGTACATCTCGCCCCTGGCCCTGTTTACGCGGGCCGATCTGAACCGGCCGGATGACGCCATGCTGCGAAAGATTGCGCGCTACATGACGCCGATCTCCGTCACAGCCGGGCAGACCACGCAGGTGCAGGTGCGGTTGATCCGTGGCGCCACCATTGGCGGGGTCGTCCGGTTTGAGGATGGGTCGCCGGTGGTGAACAGCGCGATGAACCTGCTGCAGCGCGACGCCAAAGGCGAGTGGAAGAGCCTACGGACGGGTCACCTCGCGAGCCACAACAGCTCCTACACGGACGAGCAGGGGATGTATCGGTTCAGCGGCCTACCGGCGGGTGAGTATCTTGTGCGCGCGTCGGTGGAACTGAACAGCGTCACGCTGAACTACATCTTTGCCTCAGGAGGATCGACCAACTACGGCGATGGCTACCGCTTGCGAATCTTCCCCGGCGATGTGTTTCGGGCACGCGATGCCAAGCCGGTAAAGGTTGAAGAAGGGGAGAACATCCCTGGGGAGAATGTGGATGTTCCGTTGTCCAAGTTGCACAGCCTGAGTGGTGTGGTGCTGCGGCCCAACTCCGCCAGTGCCGTCAACGCGGCGCACCTTACGCTGGTGTATCCGGATACAAGCGATGAGCTGGTCTCCGCCGAGGTGAACACCAACGACGGCAGCTTTCACTTCGACTTTGTGCCAGAAGGAAGTTACACCCTGTGGGTGACGGGCATCGCGGATGTGCAGCGGATGGAGGTGCTGGTATGTGAGAAGTGTTTTCCATCGACCATAACGGCGACGGAAACACTCAAGCGCTATGGGGACGTGTCTATGCCTGTGCAATTAACCGGCGAGCAGAGCGGGCTGATCGTGCACGCCAAGCCTGCAGCGGGCAGCAGCACTACGGGGCAGTGATATGAGGCCCGTGCCTGGCAGAGTGCACCGGGCCTTGATGCACTCTGCGGGGATCAGGCCGCGTCGAGCTTTTTGACTACCAATTCGTTCAGTAGCGCTGGATTCGCCTGGCCTTTGCTGAGCTTCATCACCTGGCCTACGAAGAACGCGGAGACGGTGCGCTTGCCACCTTTGAACTGCGCGAGCTGGGCGGGGTTGGCGGCGATGACCTGGTCGATCATGGCTTCGATGGCGGAGCTGTCGGAGATTTGCTGGGGCTTGTCGCGGTTATAGATGAAGGGAAAGTCCTTGCCTTCCGCGAAGCAGGTGTCGAGCAGCTGTTTGAGCTGCTTGGAGCTGATCTCTCCGGCTTCGGTGAGGTCGGCGGCGAGGACGATGCCTTCGAGCGTGACGGGAGATTTCGAGAAGTCGTCGATCTCTGCGGCGCGAAGACGGGCAGTGATCTCCGAGAGCAGGATGGAGGCTACGCGGCGGGGTGATTTCGCGAGCCTGGCGGCGAGCTCGAATCGGTCGGCGAAGGCGCGGTCGGCGGCGATGGTGGCGGCGTCCTGCGTGCTGAGGCCGTAGTCGGCGGCGAGGCGTGTGCGGCGGGCTTCGGGGAGCTCGGGCATGCCGGCGAGAATGGCTTTTTGCCAGGCCGCGCCGATGACGAGCGGAGGCAGGTCGGGCTCGGGGAAGTAACGATAGTCGTGGGCCTGCTCTTTCGAGCGCATGGAGAAGGTGCGGCCTTCCGCGTTATTCCAGAGACGCGACTCCTGCACGACGCGGCCGCCATCTTCGATGACGCCGATCTGGCGTTCGATCTCGTACTCGAGCGCGGCGCGGATGTAGCGGAAGCTGTTGACGTTCTTGACTTCGGCCTTGGTGCCGAACCTGTCCGCGCCCTTGAGCATGACGCTGACGTTGGCGTCGCAACGGAGCGAGCCTTCTTCCATGTTGCAGTCGCTGACGCCGGTGTAGAGGAGGATCTCCTTGAGGCGCGTGAGGTACTCGAAGGCTTCGTCAGGGGTGCGGATGTCGGGCTCGGAGACGATCTCGATCAGCGGCGTGCCGCAGCGGTTGAGGTCGATGTAGGTGCGGGTGTTGGAGTCGGCGAAGCCGTCGTGAAGGCTCTTGCCGGCGTCTTCTTCGAGGTGCAGGCGGGTGATGCCGATGCGCTTGGGGTTGCCGTCGGCGTCGGTGACGTCGATGTGGCCGAACTCGGCGAGCGGCTTGTCGAACTGCGAGATCTGGTAGCCCTTGGGGGAGTCCGGATAGAAGTAGTTTTTGCGCGAGAAGATGGACACCGCGTTGATGCGGCAGCCAATGGCCTCTGCGGCGAGTACAGCTTTTTCAACGGCATCCCTGTTCAACACGGGCAGCGCGCCCGGCAACCCAAGGCAGACCGGGCAGGTGTGCGTGTTGGGCTCGCCGCCGTACTCGTTTTTGCAGCCGCAGAAGTTCTTGGTGGCCGTGAGGAGCTGGACGTGGACCTCGAGGCCGATGACGGGCTGGTATTTGGCGAGGATGTCTGGGGAGAGCGCGGCTGCTGCGGCGGGCATACCCAAGTTTAGCAACGGTCACACCCGCGGTGGAGTGCCCTGCATCTCACCCTGCACCGAGGAAGTCGCAAATGGCACAGCAGGCAGAAGTCTCCGAACAGGAGCAGAACAACCAGCATCAAGACGAAGGCAAGGCGGAGGCGCAGGACGGCCCGGAGGTGGAGGCCAAAGGCCCGCCGGAGCCGGATAACTCCGCTGCGCAGAAGAACCTGGAGCGGCCGAGTGCGGAAGAGATCTACCAGCAGGTAGCGCGCAACGCGCGTGAGGAATTGAAGCGCCGCAGTGTTTCCCTGGCGGTGAGTGGATTTACGGGCGGCACGTTTATGGGGCTGTCGGCGCTGGGCGTTGGCATTGTGCTGGCGATGCTGGGCAATGGGCCGGGTGCATTCCTGCTGTCGAGGATGCTGTATCCGCTGGGCTTCATTGTGGTGATGATTGGGCGATCACAGCTATTTACGGAGAACACGCTGTACCCGGTGGCGTTGATCCTGGCGGAAAAGAAAGAGATCTGGAACACCGCCCGGCTTTGGGCGATTGTGCTACCGACGAACCTGGCCGGCGCGCTGGCGTTCGCCTCCCTCATCTCGCTGACGCATGCGGTCTCGCCGCACATTGTGCAATCCATTGCGCAACTGGGAACAGAAAGCGTGCAGCACCCTCTGGCGACGGTGTTTTGGTCCGGCGTGATGGGCGGCTGGATTATCGCGACGGCGGCGTGGATGGTTTCCGGGTCGCACTCGGTGACCGGATCCGTTGCGCTGATCTGGGTGCTGACCTTTGTTGTCGGTGCGGGGAACTTTGCGCATTGCATCGCAAGTTCCGCCGAGATCATGACCTCCGTGCTGACCCATGAAGTGCCCTGGGCCGCGTACCTGCGATGGCTCGGCCCGGCGGTGGGCGGCAATGTGTGTGGCGGTGTGCTGATGGTGACGCTGCTGGAATATGGGCAGGCGATTTACGGCCGGGCCATTGAAAAAGAGGTCGGCTCCGACCAGGCGTAGTCCCCCCAAAGCGGGATACGGCCAGCGAAAAGAGGACTGACCGTACCCCACACGGGGAATGTCGCCGGTGCGATGCAACTCTTAGCTTGGGTTCTGAGGAAGAACACCATGCTGAAGGCACCGGCACCTTCGCTTTCGGGCAATCTGATGGTTCTGGACAATCGCGAGGCGATCCTTGCGTTGGCCCCGCTGCTTTCGGCATTGGCCTCGCGCTGCGAACAGCCCGGCGCCTTCCATTGGCTGACGTATTTTCTCGACAAGTCTGTGATGCGCCACCGGTTGCCCTACCTTGTGCTGCAGTTAAAGCCTGAGGAAAACGACGCCAAGAGCCTGAGTGTGGACGACGTTGAGGGTGCCGCGCTGTTTTTCGAATACCGTGTGCTGGGTGTGCGCACAGGCATTGTGGGTACGGGCGATGCTGTGGGATTCAGCAGCGTGGTGGCGCCGGCCGGGCGTCGTGCACCGCTGGCGGCAGCGGCCGCCAAAGCCATGATGGAGCGCGGTGCCACTGTGGTGCTCGCCACGTTTGAGTGCGCAGGGGAGTCAGACAAGCGCGCCGGCTTTGCCGGCATGACCGATATGATCTGGGCCTCGCGCCAGCGCAACGTGGGACGTATGTTGCCCTTGCAGTCGACCGTGGATGCCACGCTGGCGACGATGGGCAAGTCCACGCGGTTCAACCTGCGCTACTACCGCCGTCGCCTGGAAAAGCAGATGCAGCTGGAGTATGTCCCCCATGCCGCTCCGCTGTTGCGGAATGTGGATCTTCAGGCGTTGAATGCGGCATCGCTGAATCCGGTAGAAGCCAAGGAATTTCGGCGCCGTGTCGAGGTTGCGTCGACCTTGCCGGAAAGCTTCCTCACGGGCCTGCGCGGACCGGATGGCCAGTGG
Source organism: Granulicella sp. (assembly GCA_965198515.1). GTDB lineage: Bacteria > Acidobacteriota > Terriglobia > Terriglobales > Acidobacteriaceae > Granulicella. The sequence goes on from CBDAPO010000006.1 coordinate 1,069,474, forward strand.
TTGAGCCTGGCCGGCGGATGGCGGCAGGATGGCACGACCGTGTTGCATTGGCAGATGAACCGGGCTGGCCTGGAGAAGCACTCGCTCGGCACCGTGATGCGGTCATACCTGCTGGAAGCGGAAGTGGCGCGGGGAGCCAGCCGCCTGCTGATCTTTGGCGGCACGCCCCATTCCATGCGGCATGCGTTTGCGCAGGAGCCGGTTTCCGACCTCGTTTTGCAACGGCAGGGTCTGCGGGCCAGGGTAACCTGCGCTGCCGCGCGTTGGTTCAGCCGGCATGGCAGCCGCGTAGGCCGGGCAAACTTCCTGGCGGAGTTGCTGAGCAGTTCGTCCTTGTGCTGGGTGGAGACGCTGGAGCCCATGCGTGCGCCGAATCCAATTGCAGCGGCCGTGGCGCGGACGCATCGCGCCGCATAGGCTGGTCGGCCGCGTTTCGGGGGCACTTTCGGCCCGCGGAAGAGTTCCCGGTTGCGAACGGTAGAATGAATCTTGCATGATTCTTCCCTTCGTCCGCGAGTTGATTGCGGATCTGGAGAGCTCTGACGCTTTTGCGCGTGTTCGTCGCCACCTTGCGGGCGGCACGGGTCGCCGTCGTGTGTCCGGACTCACGGCCACGGCACGCGCGTTGTACCTGCCGTACTTTGTGCGTGCGGCGCAGACTCCCTCCCTGATTCTCGTCTCCGATAACAAGGCTGCCGAAGCGCTGCATACGGCTGTGCTCGCCGCCTGCGATCTCACCGGCGCCCTGAAGCCCAACGAGGTGCTCCGGCTGCCCGCACATGACGTGCTGCCGTTTGAGAACCTGTCGCCGCATGGAGAGATCCAGGAGCAGCGGGCGGCGGCGCTGTGGAAGATCGCCAGCGGGCAAGCGCGGCTGGTCATTGCCCCGGTGGAGGCTGCGTGCATGCGGCTGTTTGGCCGCGACCACTACGCGGCTCTGGCGCTGGAACTGCGCCGCGGCGAAGAACACATCCCCGAGATGCTGATGGAGCACCTGCTATCTGTCGGCTACACGCGGGTGGATGTGGTGGAGATGCCGGGGCAAGTGACGATGCGCGGCGGCATCGTGGACGTGTATGGGCCGGAGATGGAGCGGCCGGTGCGGGTCGACTTTTTTGGGGACGAGATTGAGTCCATACGGCGCTTCGATCCGGACACGCAACGGTCGTCCAACGCGGTGGAGCACGTGCTGTTGCTGCCGCTGACCGAGACGCCGGCGACCGAGAAGCTGCTCGAGGCGATCAACGCCAGGTTGACGCGCGCGGGCTCGGCTGCGGCTGAGGCGCTGGAAGGCGGCGAGATGCCGCGCGAGCTGCAGGCGCATGTGCAGCATGCGAGCGGGCGCGAGTCGAACGCAACGGACGTCACAATTTTTGCTGGATGGGAGTTCTATGCGCCGGTGGCGGGGGCGAAGTCGTGCCTGACCGATCTGCTCGGCCCGCAGACGCGCGTGTTTGTGGAAGAGCCCGCGATGGTGACCAACCAGGGTGAACGCTGGTGGAACAAGGTGGAGCAGCGGCATGAGCGGTCGGGGATTGGATCGCTGGTGCGCGCCGAGGACTTGTATCTTTCGCCGTGGGAGTTGGAAGACCGTGTGCGGCGCATGCCGGGCTGCGACCTGGACCAGTTGGGCGCGGTGGACATCCTGGAAAGCGACACCAGCGAGGGCTCAGAGATTGAGTTTTCGACACGACCAACGCTGCGTTTTCATGGCTCGATCCCGGCGATGGTGGATGAGCTGAAAAAGCTGATGGACGCCGAAGCGCGCGTCCTGATCGCGGCACCAAATCAGGGCGAAGTGGAACGGCTTGCGGGGCTGTTTCAGGAGTACGGCGTGGCGTACCGCGTGGGCTGGCGGGCTGAGTCGAGCGCGGGGGCGTCGGCGACGGTGTACTCGGAGTCGAGCTACCTCGCGGGCGATCTGCGCACACCGGTGATTGTGCGCGCGGCCATTGCCAGTGGCGTGCAGGTGCTGGACACCTCACCCCAACGAGCAAAGCTCGTCGGGGACCCCGATATTGAGCCGCGAACGGCGCGGCAGCTTGTGGTGTTTGGCGCCAACGACCTGAACGACGACGCCGACGTGATGGCGCGTCCGGTCCAACGCAAGTCGAAGACGTCAGCGTTTGTTTCGGACTTCCGCGACCTGGCTGTGGGCGACTACGTGGTGCACGTGGAGCATGGCATTGCGCGGTATGAGGGCCTGCGCTCGCTGGATCAGCCCGATGGCAGTGTGCTGGAGCTGATGATCCTGAACTTCGCCGATGATGCGAAGTTGTATGTGCCGTTGACGCGGTTGGATCTGATCCAGAAGTACCGGTCTTCAGAGGGTGGACCTGCGCCGCAGCTGAACAAGCTGGGCAACCAGGCGTGGCAGAAGACCAAGGCGCGTGTGAAGAAGGCCATGCAGGACATGGCCGAAGAGCTCTTGAAGCTGTATGCGCAGCGGAAGTCGGCGCTGGGCTTTGCGTTCTCGCCGGATACGGGGATGATGCGCGAGTTCGAAGATGCGTTCGACTTCAACGAGACAGACGATCAGATCAACGCGATCGCGGACATCAAGCGCGACATGGAGTCGCCGCAACCGATGGACCGGTTGCTGTGCGGCGACGTGGGCTATGGCAAAACCGAGGTCGCCATGCGTGCGGCCTTCAAGGCCATCCAGGATTCCAAGCAGGTTGCGGTGCTGACGCCCACGACCGTGTTGTGTTTTCAGCATTTCGAGAGCTTCAAAAAGCGCTTTGCCAACTTTCCCGTGAAGGTGGAGATGATCTCGCGGTTCCGCACGGCGAAGGAGAAGAAGGACGTGCTGGAGCAGGTTGCGGATGGCAAGGTCGACATCCTGATCGGCACGCACGCGGTGCTTGCGGAGAACGTGCACTTTCAGGATCTTGGGCTGCTGGTGGTGGATGAGGAGCAGCGCTTCGGCGTGCGGCACAAGGAGCGGCTGAAGAAGATGCGCGCCAGCGTGGATGTGCTGGCGATGAGTGCGACGCCGATCCCGCGCACGCTGCATATGTCGCTGGTGGGCCTGCGCGATATGAGCGTGATTGAGACGCCCCCCAAGGACCGTATGGCGATCCAGACGGTGGTGGCAAAATTCGATGAAAAGCTGGTGCGCACGGCCATTGAGGTTGAGTTGGAGCGCGGCGGGCAAACGTACTTCGTGTCCAACCGCGTGGAAACGATCTACGAAATGGCTTCGCGCATCCGCGAGCTTGTGCCGCAGGCACGCGTGGCCGTGGGGCATGGGCAGATGCCCGAGGCAGAGCTTGAGCGCGTGATGCTGGGATTTATGAACGGTGAGTTCGATGTGCTGTGTGCGACCAGCATCGTGGAGAACGGACTGGATGTGTCGCGCGCGAACACGATCATCATCAATCGCGCGGACCGGCATGGATTGAGCGAGCTGTACCAATTGCGTGGACGTGTGGGCCGGTCGAACCGCAGGGCCTATGCGTACCTGTTGATTCCGCCGGAGCAGCAGTTGACGGAGATCGCACGGCGACGGCTCGCGGCGTTGAAGGAATTTTCGGATCTCGGTGCGGGTTTCAAGATTGCGGCGCTTGATCTTGAGTTGCGCGGTGCGGGCAACATGCTGGGCGGTGAGCAGAGCGGGCATATCGAGGCGATCGGCTTTGAGATGTACACGCAAATGCTGGAAGAGGCTGTCAGCCGCATGAAGGGCGAATCGCACGAAGAACGGCCGGCGGTGACGGTGAACCTCGGTGTGTCGCTGCGCATTGATGAGGCGTACATCCCCGAGGAGAACCAGCGGCTGCGCATGTACAAGCGCATCGCCGGCGCGGAGACCGAGGCCGTGCTGACGGACGTGCGCGCGGAGCTTGAGGACCGTTACGGCAAGCCGCCGGAGACGGTGTTGTCGTTGCTGGCTGTGGGCGAGATCCGGTTGGTTTGTGAGCGGCTGGGTGTGGCCAACCTCGAACGCAAGCGTGTGGCCATGGAAGAGCCGAAGAAGGCTGCGGCTCCGGCCAGGCCCGCGGTGCCGGTTCGCTCGTCTGTGCCACAGCGGCCGGCGTCGCCCGCATGGGGAACGCCTTCCCGTTTCGGTGCGCAACCGCCGCGGCCGCAGCAGCCCTTGGCCGGGCGACATGGGCAGCCGCCGCACGTGGCTGCGCTGAATTTTTCGAGTCGTGCAGCGCTGTCGAACACGCCCTCAAGCAACGCTGCCAAGGCGGTGCGCGAGGCCGTTGCGCCACGCCCGGCGGATTCGCCCGTGGTGGCCAAGGCCGGGCAGATGAAGGCAATGCGCGACATGTTGTTCCTGAGCTTCAGCGAGAAGCTGCACGCTGCGCCGGCGGAGCCGGGCAAAGGGGTCAACGTAGGCGCGCTCATGAAGCTTGTGGGCCGCAGCGCCAAGGACGGCGCGCAGCTTACGCCGCAGGGTGTGCTTCGCTGGCCGTTGTCGAGCGCCAAGGCTGAGGATGTGATCCGGGAGACGCGCGATCTGCTGGCCGCGCTGGAGCTGTCGCAAGGTTGAACGGGTGCGCTACACTGAGCCACCATGCCTGCCCGATGGTCCCTGTGGTTGCTTTCTTCGTTTGCCGTCAGTGGCGGCGCAGTCTCAGGTCAGACGTCTGCAATTCCCTTACCCGCTGGCAAGGTGCAGAAGCCTCCTGTTCTTGTTAGGGGTGCCGACTTCGATGGGAGCCATTGTTCTTTTCACGGAGACCTGAAGGTTCGGGTGGCATTCGTAGTCACCGTTGAGGGTCGGACGACAGACCTTCGGCTCTTGAAGAGCTCGGGTCTCGACTGTATAGATCGGGAGACACTGCGAGTCGTTAGCACATATTCGTTCCGCCCCGGCCAACAGGGCGGTCAAGCTGTACCCGTTACGATGGAGAGTGACTTCGACTTCCATAGCTAGCAGCCCTCACGGAGAAAAAGCGCCAAGGCTGAGGATGTGATCCGGGAGACGCGCGATCTGTTGACGGCGCTGGAGCTGAGCGGCGGCGCTTAGTAGATCCGGAAGTTCACGGAGATGTTGATCGTCATCGGGATCGGTGTGCCATCATTCGAAAGCGCGGGCTTGAAGCGATACTGTCGCACCGCCTCAACAGCTTTTTCATCCAGGCCCATACCGACGCCGTGAACGACCGTGACGTTCTGCGGGATACCGTTTGTATCGACCAGCGTGGAGATCTCAACATTTCCGCCAAAGTGCTTTTTGCGCGCCTTTTCTGTGAACTCAGGGCTAGCCATGGAGACAAGCACTGGTCTCGGCCGTGGACCTTCAACGACCGAAGCAGCGCGTGCCTTCTCCAGTGCGGCTTCAGAGGGAGCAGGGGCCGCCGGAATGGGTGCCTGCTGGCTTAGTACGACGAGGACAAGAATTTGCTGGAGGTAGCCCATCGGAGTTCACTCCTTGGCAGCACAGCCTGTACGTGCTTCTTTGGACGGAGCTGGACGAGCAATGGGAAGCGGGTGGTTGCGGCCGTTTGACCTTGAATCGCCATACGCACAACCCTCATCCGCAGCATCGTAGAGGAGTGCCTATGCGAAAACCGTCTTGTCTCTCCCTTCTGATCACAATCCTGTCCGCGTGTGTTGTTGTGCTTCCTGCTGCAGCACAAGAGGGCGTCAAGCCAATCCGCGTGGCGATTGTCGGCCTGGTGCATGGGCATGTGAAGGGCTTTCTGCCCGCGCTCGCGAAAACCGACCAGGCGCAGCTGGTGGGTATCGTGGAGCCGAACACGGCGCTAGCGGCGCAGTATGCCCGGGACTACCATCTGCAGCAAAACCTCTTCTACACCGACCTAGACACGATGCTGAAGGCACAGCATCCCGACGCTGTGCTGGTGTATACGACCATCCTGGATCACCGGCGGGTGATTGAGGCAGCGGCAAAGTATGGTGTCTCGTCGATGGTGGAAAAGCCGCTCTCCACAACGATGGAGGATGCGTTGGCCATCCGGCGTGCGGCCCGCGAGCACCACGTGCATGTGCTGGTGAACTACGAGACGACCTGGTACCCGAGCAACGCGGCAGTGCTTGCGGCGGTGCGCCAGGGAGAGCTTGGCACGGTGCGCAAGGTGGTGGTGCATGACGGCCACCAGGGGCCCAAGGAGATTGGCGTCGGGCCTGAGTGGCTGCCCTGGTTGACCGATCCGAAGCAGGACGGCGCGGGGGCACTGTTTGACTTTGGTTGCTATGGCGCGGACCTGATGACGGTGTTGCGCAACGGCGAAGCGCCGACGAGCGTCACGGCGGTGATGCAGACTGACAAGCCCGGCATCTACCCCCATGTTGACGACGACGCGACGGTGATCCTGCGCTACCCGGGCGCGCAGGCCGTGCTGATGCCGTCGTGGGATTGGACCTTTGCCCGCAAGGATATGGAGGTGTACGGCACCAAAGCGTCGATGGTGACGGCGGCGGCCAACGATGTGCTGGTGCGGCGCGACGAGCACACGCCGGCAACGCAGGAGACCGCGCCGCCGTTGCCTGCCGATGAGAGCAGCTCGCTGGGCTACCTTGCTGCCGTGCTGCGAGGCCAGGTGAAGGATCATGGCGATCTTTCAGCGCTGGACACCAACCTCATCGTGATGCAGATTCTGACTGCGGCACGCGAATCGGCGCAGACGGGGCGCACCGTGGATCTAAAGCGGCTGCCACAGTGACCGCGTGCGCGATGCGGCGACGGCGGTCTCTCCAGTAGACTGCAATCGATGAAACTTCTTGCCGCCGCGTTCGCTTTGCCTTTGCTTTGTGGGAGTCTGATGGTGTCCGATGCGCAACGTGTGACCGCTGATGGCGCTCACCAGACCCTGGAATATCTGTCGAACCAGTACTTCGAACAGGTGTACTTCAAGTACTCGCCGACCGCGGGGACCAGTGCGGGGCTGCACCAGTATGACGTGCAGATGGAGGACTACTCGGCGGCGGGTGTGCAGCGCGAAGTGGCCGCGCTGAAGCAGTGGGAGAAGAAGATCAGCGCCATCGACACCAGCGCGCTGGATGCGGAACCGGCGGCGGACCGCGACATTCTGCTGAACCAGATTCGCTCTGCGTTGTTGCAGCTGGAGGTAGTCCGGCCGTGGGAAAAGAATCCGGATAACTATTCAAGCGGCATTACGGGCTCGGTGTTCACGTTGATGGAGCGGCCCTATGCACCGGTGAACACGCGCCTGCGGGCGGCGATTGCGCGCGAGAAGCAGATGCCGCAGGTGTTCGTAGAAGCGCGGAAGAATCTGAAGAACCCGCCGAAGATCTACACCGAGATCGCCTTGGAGCAGATCGATGGGCTGGTGAGCTTCTTTCAGCACGATGTGCCCGAGGCGTTTGCCTCGGCGGATGATGCGCAGGCCAAGGCGGAGTTTGCGAAGACCAATGCCGCGGTCATCAGCGCGTTGCAGAGCTACGGGCAGTGGATGAAGACGGACTTGCTGCCGCGTTCGAACGGGGACTTCCGGTACGGCGCGGACACGTTCTCAAAGGCACTGGCGTACAACGAGATGGTCGATATCCCGCTGGATCACCTGCTGCAGATCGGGCTGGATGACCTGCACAAGAACCAGGCGGAGTTTGCGCGCATCGCGAAGGAGATCGATCCTTCGAAGACGCCGCAGCAGCAGCTTGCGGAGTTAGCGACGGTGCATCCGGCACCGGACAAGCTGTTGCAGGCGTTCCATGATCGCTTTGACTCCGAGATCAACTTCATCAACGCGCACCACATCATCACCATCCCGAGCACGGTGCAGCCGACGCTGGAAGAGACGCCGCCGTTTATGCGCGCGACCACGCAGGCGAGCATGGATCCTCCGGGGCCGTTTGAGATGCACTCGACCAAGGCGTTGTTTAACGTGACCCTGCCGGAGCCGAACTGGACGCCGCAACGGACCAGCGAGTACATGGCGGCGTTTAACGTGGGCACGATTGTGTCGACGAGCGTGCATGAGGCATACCCGGGGCACTATGTGCAGTTTCTGTATCAGCCGCAGTTCCCGTCGAAGATTCGCAAGATCATTGGAGCGAACACGTATATCGAAGGCTGGGCGCACTACTGCGAGCAGATGATGCTGGAACAGGGCTACAACGCGCCGGGTGTGGGAGCGAAGGATGAGAAAGAGTCGCGGCTGATCAAGCTGGGGCAGTTGCAGGATGCGCTGCTGCGGGATGCGCGGTTTGTGGTGGCGATCCGGATGCACACAGGCGTGGGCGGCGCTTTGACCACCGCGCAGGCTGAGGACTTCTTTGTGAATGAGGGCTACCAGTCGCGCCCCATCGCCGAGGTGGAAACCAAGCGCGGTACCAGCGATGCGCTGTACCTCTACTACACCCTGGGCAAGCTGCAGATTCTGAAGCTGCGGGCGGATGTGCAGGCCAAGGAAGGTGCGGCGTTCAGTCTGCAGAACTTCCACGACACGCTGATGAAGATGGGGCCGGTGCCGATCAAGGTGGCGCGCCGGGCCATGCTGGGGGACAACTCGCCCGTGCTGTAGGGTGAGTTGTCTATAATCGGCGCTATATGCAGAGCCAGAACGTGCAGTTTGGGTGCGGCACGTGTGCGCCGTCGTCGTGGCTCAACTTTGATGCCGGGCCGGCGTTCTTGTTGGAGAAGAGGTTTCCGTTTCTGAAGGCAGCGCTGGTGAAGCGCGGCTTTCCGGATTACCCGAAAAGCATTCAGTACGGTGATGTCATCAAGGGCTTGCCCGTCGCGGCGAACTCCGCGGAACGTGTGTACTGCTCGCACGTGCTGGAGCACCTGGCCCTGGAAGACTGCCGTACCACGCTGCGCAACGTGTTTCGCTACCTGAAGCCGGGTGGCGTGTTCCGGTTTGTGCTGCCGGACCTTGAGTTCTACGCGCGCCAGTACCTGAACTCGTCTGATCCGAAAGCGGCGCAGGTGTTCATGGCGGAAACCTACCTGGGCGAGCATGTCGGCGCGCGCGGGTTGAAGTCGCTGCCGCGAACAGTGTTCGGGCGTAGCCAGCATCTTTGGATGTGGGACTACAAGAGCTTCGTGCCGGAACTGGAAGCGGTCGGATTTACCGGGATCCGGCGCGCGTTTTTTGGTGACTCCGGCGACCCGGTCTTTGCGGATGTGGAGAGCGAAGGACGATGGGTGAACTGCCTGGGGATTGACTGTCGCAAGCCGTTGTAGGGAGGCGGTCCGCGGAACGGAAGAGACGTCTGCGCGATAGTCTGAAAGTAACCGCCTGAGCTGACCATCGTGCTGCTGCACCGCGTGCTTTGTCTGGTATTGTCCAAGCTGCGAGCGAAGCAAAGGGGAAGGTTGTTGGCACATGTTAGTGAAAAAGATTCGTAAAGCGGTGATCCCGGCAGCGGGCATGGGGACCAGGTTTTTGCCTGCGACCAAGGCTGTACCCAAGGAGATGTTGCCGCTCGTAGACAAGCCGCTGATCCAGTACGCGGTGGAAGAGGTTGTGGCAGCCGGCGTAAACGAGGTGATCATCATCACCGGCCGCGGCAAGACACCTTTGGAGGATCATTTTGATCGCGCGCCGGAGTTGGAATACCAGCTTGAGGCTCGCGGGAAACACGAGCTGCTGGAGCTGGCGCGGTCGATGTCGCAGCTGGCGCGCATCTCGTACACACGGCAGCCGGAAGCTCTGGGCCTGGGCCACGCGGTGCTGCAGGCGAAAAACCTCGTGGGCGACGAGCCGTTCTGCGTCATCCTGCCCGACGACATCGTGGACGCGCCAGTGCCGTGCATGCAGCAGATGGTGGAGGCGTATGACCGGACGCAGTCGACCATCATTGCGTCGGAGGTGGTGCAGGGCGCGGCGATCTCGAACTATGGCTGCCTGGACTACATCGCGGACCCGAATGACCCGCGCCTGCTGGACGTCCGCAACCTGGTGGAAAAGCCGAAGCCCGAAGACGCACCCAGCCAAAACGCCATCATTGGCCGCTACATTCTGACGCCGCGGATCTTCGAGATGATCGAAAACCTGAAGCCTGGCGCCGGCGGTGAGCTGCAGCTGACGGACGCGATCAAGGCGCTGCTGGCCTACGAGAAGGTGTTTGGCTTCTGCTACGAGGGCACACGTCACGATGCAGGCGACAAGCTCGGCTTCCTGAAGGCGACCGTGGAGTTTGCCTTGAAGCGGGATGACCTGGGACCGAAGTTCCGGCAATGGTTGCGGGAGCAGAACTTCGGCTAGGAGCACGGCCGGCCTGAAAGGGTCGACGTACAACAGCAACCCGGGAACCGCCCTCAGAGAGGGAGAGGGCGGTTGCATGGACAAGGGCATCAAGAAACGGGTAATCACCCAGCCCAACGATCGGCGTCTTGCACACGGTGGGCCTGGCGTGACTGCGCACTGGACTTCCGGCGCGAAAACCCTGGTGGGCACAGCGACCTCCGCACGTAGCCGCATCTGGTTCACGGTCAACAACGGGGCGATTGCGGAGATCTACCACCCTGACGTGGACCAGGCGAACACGCGCGTCGTGCGCTTCCTGGTGACCGGCGAGGATGGCTTCTTTTCCGACGAGATCTGGGATGCGGACCATCGCGTCGCGTGGCTGGAGCCCGGCGTTCCGGGGTGCCGGATAGAGACCCAGTGCAAGCGCGGCCGGTACACGCTTTCCAAGGAGATCATCACCGATCCGCTGCGGGATGTTCTTTTGCTGCGAGTGCGGTTTACGCCCAAAGACGGTGAGCCGCTACGGCTGTTTCTGTCGCTCGACCCGCACGTCGGTGATGAAGGCGAGAACAATCACGCCTGGGCGGGCCAGTACAAAGGCGAGCCCATGCTGTTTGCCTGCCGCGGAGAACTGGCGTTGGCGGTAGCGGCCGCACCTGCGCTCCAGCGGATGAGTGTGGGGTACATCGGCGACTCTGATGCGTACACGCTGCTTTCGCAAGGCAAGTCCCTGCCCACAGCCAATGTGGCGGAATCCGGCAATGTGGCGCTTACCGCGGAGATCGACTACCGACGCCAGGACAGCGCGGCAAATGAGGGCGCCGGCTTCACGATCTCGTTGGCATGCGGGGCCGATGCCGCCGAGGCGGGGCAGCAGGCGCGAGCGGGGCTGCTCCAGGACTTTGCGAAGACGCGCGATCTGTTTGTTCGAGATTGGCGCGAGGAGCAGGCAAGGTACCTCGACCTCCAAGACCTCGGGGAAGGGCCCGTGGATGTGTACCGTGCGAGCACTGCGGTGCTGGAAAGCCATCAATCCAAGCGCTTTCCGGGCGGCTTTGTGGCCAGCCTGTCCTTGCCGTGGGGCTTTGCGCACACAGACAAGGACGTGGGCGGCTATCACGTGGTGTGGCCGCGCGACCTGGCAGAGTCGGCCATGGGCAAGCTGGCTGCAGGGGATGCCCGGTCCGCGCGGGCTGCGTTGTTCTACCTGGCCTGCACGCAAAGTGACGACGGTGGCTGGAGCCAGAACATGTGGCTGGACGGCACACCGCACTGGACGGCGATCCAGATGGACAGTGTGGCGCTTCCGGTTTTGCTGGCGGACAAACTGCGACGCGACGACGCCCTGGACGGCTATGATCCGCGCCCGATGATGCATGAGGCGGTGAGGTTTGTGCTGAAGCATGGCCCGGTGACCGAGCAGGATCGCTGGGAGACCACGCCGGGCTACTCGCCGTACACGATGGCTGTGCAGGTGGCAGCGCTGCTGGCGGGCGCCGACTGTGCCGACCAGCGTGGCGCACCCGGTGAGGCCGAGTTTCTGCGCGAAACCGCAGATGCCTGGAACGACGCCATCGATGAGCTGACCTACGTGGAAGGCACGGCGTTGGCGAAGGCACACGGTGTGCCGGGGTACTACCTTCGCATGAGCCCTCCACGGCGCATCGAGACGCGTACGCTGGGAAACCTCAAGATCCTGATGCCGAACCATCGATGGCCGAAGAATCGGCAGAAGGCAGCGGAATTAGTCAGCCCGGATGCGTTGGCGCTGGTGCGTTTCGGGCTGCGCGCGGCCGAGGATCCGCGAATCGTAAACACGGTGAGGGTGATCGACGCTACGCTGCGCCATGAAACTCGTACAGGACCCGCCTGGCAGCGCGCCACCGACGACGGCTACGGCGAGACCAGGGAGGGCCGTCCCTTTGATGGTTCCACGGGCATAGGTCGTGGATGGCCCTTGCTGGCCGGTGAGCGCGGGCACCTTGAGCTGGCGGCCGGGCGACGTGAGGAGGCACTGCACCTGCTGCAAACGATGAGTCGCCAGACCAGTGAGTGCGGCATGTTGCCGGAGCAGGTGTGGGATGCGGACGACCTCCCGGGGCGCGAGCTTTTCAATGGCAAGCCGACGGGTTCTGGCATGCCGTTGGCCTGGGCGCATGCGGAGTACATCAAGCTGCTCCGCAGCCTACATGAAGGCGCCGTGTGGGACGCTGTGCCCCAGACCCAACAGCGGTACATCACAGAACGGCGCACGGCAGGCTTTCAAATCTGGCGACCCAAGCAGCGTCGAGCCTTCGTGAGCACAGGTAAGGACTTGCGAGTGGACCTGGACGAGCCCGCGTGCGTACGATGGCGCATCGGCGGCAAGGAGCAGACAGCCCGGACCACTGACTCCGGCCTGGGCTTGCATACCGTCCGTCTCCCGTTGGCGTCTGTTAGCAAGGGCACGGCTGTGCGGGTGTTTGTGGAGCCCGAGGACGCCGCATCGAAACAGGGCAAGGACGCCTTTCTGGTGAAGATCCGTGATTGAGGCAGCGGGACGATGAGCAGCATGGGACACAGGGTGCTTCCTCGACCTCCTCGACGCTGGTTGCCGGTAACGCTGGCCCTCGTGGTGCCGTTCAGTGCCAGCGTCCTGGCGCCGGCGCAACAGGGCAACCGGCACCCGCTAGACCCACCGGTTGCGTCGACGCCGGAAACCCCGCAGCACCGTACCCGGCTGATCCTGAAGGATGGTGGCTACCAGACCGTCCTTAGCTACCGTGTGGTGGGCGACCGTGTCCGCTATCGCTCGGCGGAGCGTGGCGGTGAGGACGAGGAGATCCCGCTGGCGCTGGTGGACCTGCCCGCGACGCAGGCTTGGGAAAAAGCGCATGACCCGGCGACTGCGGGGCAGGCCGCCGCACAGCAAACGCCCGTGCTGAGCCCGGAGCTCGCCCGCGAGGAAGCTGCGCGCGCAGCGCAAACACCAGAAGTCGCAAAAGATCTTCGGCTGCCCGAGGATGACAGCGTGCTGGTGCTGGACACCTACCAGGGCACGCCGGAGCTTGTGCCGTTGCCGCAGTATGGCAGCGAACTGAACCGTGAAACGGCCCACGCGGTAACGAAAAAGGAGATCAACCCGGCCGCCAGCCCGCATGACCTGCTGCTGCTGAAGGACGAGCGCGCTGATGTGCAGCTTCACGTGGCGGAGCCGGTTTTCTATGTGCGCTTGAATGCCGGTGCGGAGAAAGACGCGGGAGGCGGGGCCTTCGTGGTGGACACCGAAGGCCAGGCGGGCCGCGCGACACCCGCCGGCGGTGCCTCGGACAGCGGCTACGTGCTGGAACACGTGGACGTGCGGCAGGGGGCGCGCGCTGTGTCGAGCGTGCGCGTGGGTTTGCTGGGCACAGGCAAGGTGCAGCCCGACGTCATCGAGGTGCATACCCAACTGCTGCCTGGTGGCGTGTGGCTGAAGCTGGTGCCGGTGCAGCCATTGGAATTTGGGGAATATGCGCTGATTGAGATTTTGAACGAACGCGCGGTGAACGCGAATGTGTGGGATTTCGGGGTCCACCCGACGGCGAAGGAAAACGACGAGGCCTTGCGCCCGGAGCCCAAGCGGCCGGTGCAGCTGGAGCGACGCCGCAGGCCATAGGCGCGAAGTTGTTGTGCGCCGAAAACGACAAAGGCCTCCACTGCGGGAGGCCTTCGTCGTTCTGCAGGCTTGGAATGGACTACTTGGTCATGTCGATGCCGCCGGACATCTTGCGTTCCTTGGCAGCTTCGTTGGCCTTGCGGGCGCCCATGGCGCGCTGCACCCAGTCGTCGGCCTTGGCGATATCGGCTTTGCGGGCAGCGTCGTTGGTGCACTCGATGTCCGCCTTGCGACGCCAATCGAGGTTGAGGTACTGCATCGCGTCGTCGTAGTTCGGGTTGATCTCCACGGCGCGGTTCAGGTACTGCATCGAGCTGTCGATCAGGGGAGAATTCTCCTGGGCGAGCTGGGTGCAGACCTTGGGCGGGATCTTGGCATTGCCCTTGAGATCGTCGGTGATTTTGCTCGCCTTCAGGAGGTCAACCGCATTTTTGTCGGCCTTCTGGAAGTCAATCACGCCGATTGAGTAGTTCGCCTCAGCGTCCTTGGGGTCGAGCTGAAGAACCTTCAGCTCATCCTGACGGGACTGGTCGAACTGCATGATGTTGCGGTGAATCGACGCAAGCTGACGCCAGTCGTCCGGGTTATTCGGGTCCGCCTGAATAGCCTCGGTGAAACCGTTGATCGCCTTCTGGGCGACCGCGAGATTCTGCGGCGTGTTGTTGTTCGGCTGGACTTGGTAGCTGTACGCGGTGGCCAGGTAGGTCTTGGCGTTCGGGTAGCTGGGATCCAGGGCGACGGACTGCTGAAAGTGATCGATCGCCGTCTCGTAATGGCCAGCCTTGAACTCCTGGATGCCCTTGACGAGCTGATCGCGCGCCTTGAGCTTCGAACAGCCGGTTGCCCCGGTGAGGATCAACAGGAGCGCTGCGCTCCCGGCGAGTTGTGCGCTGCGTGCGCTTGCTTTCATCAGAAAACCTTCCCCTATGACGACGGAATGAGAGCAGCCGATGGCGGCGTCGCCTTAAGACTACAATCCACAGGTCAGCTTGCCGCTTGATTGTAAAGGCAGATGACGGAAAACGGCTAGAGGCTGCTTAACGCCAGAGTGTTTGCTCAGCATACATGTGCCTTGGCGATGGCGAGCATCGGAACTGAGAAGAGGCCGAAAGGCCGCAAGGAGAGAGCAGCGGATGGCAACGAAATGGACGGCGGCACAGATGCCCTCGCAGGCAGGCAAGACAATGCTGGTTACAGGAGCCAACAGCGGTATCGGCTACCAGGCAGCACTGGAGTTTGCCCGGCACGGCGCCCGGGTGCTGATGGGGTGCCGCAGCCGCAGCAAGGGCGAAGCGGCGGCCGAGCGAATTCGACGTGAAGTCTCGGGTGCAACGGTGGAGGTGATGGAGCTGGACGTGGCCTCGCTGCGGTCCGTGAAGGCCTTTGCCGAGGCGTTTGTGGCCTCGGGTGTGCCGCTTCATGCGTTGGTGAACAACGCCGGTGTGATGGCGCTGCCTGACCGCCAGGTGACGGAAGACGGCTTTGAGCGTCAGTTCGGCACCAATCACCTGGGACACTTCGCGCTGACCGGCCTGCTGTTGCCGGCGTTGCAGCGTGCTGGGACGACACGTGTGGTGACCGTCGCGAGCCTGGCGCACCGCAACGGCAAGATGGTGTGGGACGACCTGCAGAGCGAGCGGAAATACGTTCCGTGGGAGGCCTACAACGCTTCGAAACTGGCGAATATTCTCTTTGCAAGGGAGCTGGAGCGGCGAGCACGCCAGGCCAATCTGGGACTGACCAGCGTAGCTGTTCATCCTGGTATCGCGCGGACCAGCATCTTCGAGAACGGCCCCGGAACGAGCGACCTGAAGGCGAAGATCCTCGCGATCCTGTCACCGCTCATGACACAGGACGACGCGATGGGAGCCTTGCCGACCGAGTATGCAGCGACTGCTGCGGAGGTGCGCGGCGGAGAGTACATCGGGCCGGACGGCTTGGGTGAGTTCAAGGGTCACCCCAAGGTTGTCACCCCGCGGCCGCAGGCCCTGGACCAGGCCGCCGGTGAGCGCCTTTGGAAGGAAAGTGAACAGCTGACCGGTGTGACCTACCTGTAGGCTCCCGTCGTGTGATGTGGGCTCTTTTAGACCTCCACCAGGCTCATGGAGTCGCCACACAGGGCGAGGTCGCCGGCGACCGGCGGTGGTTCCACGGCAGCCTTGCGACCGCGGGCGGCGATGGAGGCGATGTCGGCTTCCATCGCGTCCGGGAGCAGTGGCTTGCTGATCAGGTATCCCTGAACACACTCGCAACCCATCTCCGTCAGTCCGCGGAGATCCTCCGCGGTTTCGACACCTTCGGCGACCACGCGTTTGCCGAGCGAGTGCCCGAGCCGGATCACGGTACGGACGACCTCTTCCCGGTCCGGGTCGAGGTGCATGTGTGAGACGAACGAGCGATCGACCTTGACTTCATCCACGGGCAGGCTCAGCAGGAAGCTCAATGAGGAGTACCCTGTCCCGAAATCGTCGAGCGAGATGCGAATGCCGTGCATGCGAGCTTGTTCCAGCGTTTGTTTGACGACAGCTTCCTTGGTCAGCAACGCCGTTTCTGTGATCTCCAAGCGAAGAAGTGTGGGCGGCAGGCCGGTGCGTTCGAGAACGGTCAGCAGCTTGGAGATGAGATCCGCATCGGCGAACTGCCGTGGAGACACGTTTACGCTGACGGATAGTGAAGTGCCCCAGGAGCGATTCCAGGATGCCATCTGCGTACACGCTTTTTCCAGGATCTGCGTCCCGAGCGGAAGGATGAGCCCGCTTTCTTCGGCCAGCGTGATGAACTCCAGGGGAGGCACATTGCCCAGAACCGGATGCGACCAGCGCGCCAGGGCTTCGAAGCCGCAGACTCCGGCCTGTTCCACGGAGTAGATCGGTTGGAAAGCGACCTGAATGGTGCCTTGCTCGATGCATGCGCGGAGCTCGGTTTCCATCTGCCAGCGCGCGGTAAGTTGCGACCGCAGGGCTGGGTCGAAGAACTGCACGCGATCTTTGCCGAGCTGCTTGGCGCGGTACATCGCGTGGTCCGCGGTGCGCAGCAGGTCGTCGGGATTTTCGCCTTTCGCGGCGAGCACAACGCCGATACTTGCGGTGCAGCGAAGGTGGTGGCTCCCCAGGTGGAACGGTGCCTGAAAAGCCTGCAAAAGCTGTGCTCCGGCAAGTTCTGCCTTGGCAGGGCTTTGGGCCCTCGTCAGCACAACGAACTCATCCCCACCCAGGCGGCAGATGACGGACTTCGGCGGAAATGCTGCTGTAAGCCGGTTGGCTACCTCGATCAGCAGGCTGTCTCCGAGCCCGTGTCCGAGTGTGTCGTTGATGTTCTTGAAGTGATCGAGGTCAACAAAGAGCAGAACGACGTTGGCTTCCTCTCTTCCGAGGTGTTCCTCGAGTTCCTTGCGCAGCAGCAGGCGGTTGCCGAGGCCGGTAAGAGCGTCCTGCAGCACGGTCACTTCCAGCTTGCCGTGCGCGTTGATCCAGGCATTTTCGCGGGCGTTGGTGCGCACTGCAAAGAGGCCGAACGAGAGCGCGATGCAAATGGTGCCGGGGAGGGGCGCATGGATGGCCAGGTAGGCCGAAACGGCGATCGAAAGCAGGGCCAGGCAGGCCGCGCTCAGCCCCTGCATGCTGCGCAATGCCGAGACCACGCGCGCCGTCCCGGTGAGCTTCCAGGGGCGGATGGCATGCCACAGGACGAGCACGCAGAAGAATGTGATTGGGATCGTCCAGGCCAGGTCAACGAAGCCGCCGGGCGGATGACCGTGGTCGTGCAGGGTGTCGCCGATCAGGCTCGCGGGTGCATACACGCTGAGGTACAGGCTGAGCCGCATGAAGAAGCGCCGTTCGCGGTCAGAAGCCGCCGTGGGCAGGCGAAGGAGGCAGCAGAAAAGCAGCGCGGCTTCCTGCACCCGCGACAGCGTACCCACGGAGAGTTGCACAGACGGCAGCAGCATGCCCAGGTACAGCACGCCGAAGAACAGCACGCCTTGCACCCGATCCAGCCACAGAACACGATCCGATTCATCCTGGGTGAACGTGTTGACTGCGAGAAGGAGGGGCAGCCCAAAGAGTGTCCAGAGGAAGTCGTCAAGACGTGAGCCGCTGTGGGCATAGCTCGGGAAGCACAGCGGGAGCAGGTAAACAAGCTGAGCGCTTGACCAGATAGCAAAAGCAACGGAAACGGCCCGCCAACAGAGCCGTCCTGCCCGCTCCGTGACAAAAGGCACCTGGGAAGCGCAGACCCAGACCGCCGTCGTACCGCAGAGCAACTGGAGCACGTTGGACACAAGGAGCGGGTTGGGCAGAAACGCAAGGACGGCTGCGTGCAGGGCTTGCAGCAGCAGCACAATCAGCAGCAGAGGGCGAGCGGCACTGGCTCGTAAGGCGGGTTGGGATGGAAGTCTCATCAGCGTACGAGAAAGCCACACCCAACGGCATGCAGCTCTGCGTTGAGGACTTTATCGGCAGTTTCTCGGCTGAGTTTAGGGGTGTTTTTCTACGACGCCAAGGGGCAGAAGACGAACGAAGGCAGCATTACCCCAGTCCGTCCCGCAGAGAAGCGAGACAGCTGGGCTAGACCTGCAGCTTTTGGGTGAGCGTCAGGCCTGGCTGGCAGCGGGCTTGGACACAGCTGGCTGTTTGGCTGGCGCCTTTGTGGCTGACTTTTTCGCGGGCCGCTTGGTGCCATTGCTTTCGCCCGCAGCAGCAGCGGAGATGCGTGACAGCTTGGCCGCGTGGTTTTCCAGGAGCTTTTCCAACTGGCTGATGAGCTTGGCGGTCTGCATGGGTTTGACGAGCATCTTGTCTGCCCCCATGTCCTGCCAGTCATCGTCGGCGAGCGGAAAGGCGGTCAGCAACGCGACGGCGGGATGATACGGGGCAGTACGAGCCGCCTGGATCACCTCCTGACCGGACGCTTCCGACTCCATGCGCATGTCGGTGATGATCATTTCGTATTCATTCTTCTTGATGCGCAGCTTGCCTTCGCGAGCGGAGGTAGCGGTGTCGACGTCGAAGCCGGAGATCTCGAGCACGGCCTTCATGGTCAGCAAAACAGGAACTTCGTCATCGACGAGCAAAACGCGACGCTTGGGCAAGGGTGCCTCCAGAAAATGTGCTGCGGCGGGGCTCACGGGCGTGCATAGGGTGTGTAGCGGCGCAGAAGTCGACCCATGTTCGCAGTTTGTCCCTGCCCTGTGCAAGCGGAGCAGACCGGGGCTGGCCATCGCGTTTTGATCTGGACCGAATTCCCGCAAATGCTATACTCGCGTGTGCCTTGTCCCGGATTGCCGAATCGCCGGGGCACCACAGATATCCAATAAGAGGTGGCCCCGGCCGGGCCACGGAGGCAAACTATCCCACCGTTTAACGACAAGCGTTCGCAAAAGTCTTTCATTCGTACCAACGACCGGATCCGTGCGCGTGAAGTGCGCGTCATCGACGAGACGGGCGCGCAGCTCGGGGTCATGCAGCCTTTTGAGGCGCTGAAGATTGCGCGTGAGCGATCGCTGGACCTGGTGGAGATTTCGCCCAACGCGGTGCCACCGGTTTGCAAGATCCAGGATTACGGCAAGTTCCTGTACGAGAAGGACAAGAGCGAGCGTGCGGCAAGAAAGACCCAGAAGGTCATCGTCATCAAGGAAGTGAAGTTCTCGGTGACGGTGGATGAGCACGACTACCAGACCAAGAAGAACCAGGCCGTACGCTTTCTGGGTGAAGGCGACAAGGTGAAGGCGAGCCTGCGCTTCAAGGGCCGGCAGATGGCGCATCGCGACCTGGGCTACAAGATCATCAACCGGCTGATCATGGACATTGGCGAGGTTGGGGTGGTGGAGTTTATGCCCCGCATGGAAGGCACGACGCTCCATGCGATTCTTGCGCCGAACAAGAAGGCCGTCCCGGCGCAGCCGAAGGCTCCCAAGCCAGCGGCACCGGTCGCGGATCAGCCTGTAGCTGTCGCGCCCGGAGCATAGCAGGAGGTGGCGGTTGGCCGGGAAGGGGTCTGGTATACTGACCCCTGCTGTCTAATCGTAGTTGTATCAGCAGGAAACCCATGCCAAAGATGAAGACCCACTCGGGCGCAGCGAAGCGCTTCAAGAAGACCGGCACCGGCAAGTTCAAGCGCGGCCAGTCGAAGATGCGCCACATCCTGACCTCAAAGGATTCGAAGACCAAGAGCAAGCTCGGCAAGATCGTGCTTGTGTCGGTTGCCGATACCCCCAAGATCGCCCGCATGCTTCCGTACGCGTAAGGCGTACTGAAGCTTTATCGAGTTCTTAGGATCGAGCCGTTCCGGACCGCTGGAAACAGTACCGGGCGAAGGGCCAGACGGCGTTGAGGCCCCTGGGTTCCTCCGATGAGGAGACCCACCGAGATTCCGAGTAGCACGCGTGTGAAGAGGTACACCCTACCTCCAGCCGCGACCCCTTTCGGGGGTGTACGAGCAACGCACAAAAGGAGATTACGATGCCCCGTGTAAAACGGAGTACAAAGCGCAGCGATCGCCGCAAGAAGATTCTTAAGCGGGCGAGCGGTTACTTCCTCACAAAATCCAAGCTGTACCAGGCAGCGCAAGAGGCCGTCGAGCGCGGTCTGAAGTTCGCCTACATCGGACGCAAGCAGAAGAAGCGGCAGTACCGCTCGCTCTGGATTGTCCGTATTGGCGCCGCCGCCAAGATGCACGGCATGAGCTACTCCACGTTTATCAGCGGCCTCAAGAAGGCTGGCGTCGGGCTCGACCGCAAAATGCTTTCCGACATCGCTGTGAACGATGCGGCAGGTTTTGCCACTTTGGTCGAGCAGGCCAAGGGCGCCCACGCAACGGGCGCGCAGCAGGCCGCCTAGGCTTCTGCAGTCAAAAGTATGAGAAACGGTGGCTTCGGCCACCGTTTCTTTTTTGCGCAGAGGTGAGCCGACGCTCCCTATCTGAGCTGCTTGCTGGCACGAGCGCTGGTCAGAGAAGGATTAGCTTTGTGCTCGCCCCAAGAAGCGTGTGCGCCGCTAGACTTGCAGGCATGAACAGGTTTGTACAGTGGTGTGCCGTGCTGGGGCTGGGGACAGTGTTGGGCGTTCCCGTGGCTTGCGGTCAGGCCGGAAGCAATGCTCCGCAGGTGGCCTTTACGTTTGACGACCTGCCGGCCCACGGGCCGTTGCCGCCGGGGGTGGCGCGACCGGCCGTGGTGCAGAGCATTCTTGCGACGCTGAAGCGCGAGGGGATGCCGCCGGTATATGGCTTCGTGAATGGCTTCCGGGTGGCGCAGTATCCGTATCAAATCCACATTCTTCAAGCGTGGCACGCCGCCGGGGAGCCGCTGGGCAGTCACACCTGGTCCCATCCTGAGTTGGACAAGCTGACCGCGGCGCAATACGAGCGGAACATCGCGACGAACGAAGGCGTCCTGAAGCGCGTGGATCCCAAGGGCGACTGGCACTGGTTCCGTTACCCGTTTCTGGAAGAAGGCAACACGGTGGCCAAGCGGGAACAGGTGCGCGCGTGGTTAGCGGTGCATGGGTACCAGATCGCGGAGGTTTCGATGGACTTCCAGGACTACTTATGGAATGAGCCTTACGCGCGATGTGCTGCCAGGAAGGATGAAGGCGCCCTTCAGCAGTTGCACGACAGCTATCTGGCAACGGCTGCCAAGGACGCCGAAGCGTACCGTCAGTTGGCGAAGGAACTCTACGGGCACGACGTGCCGTATGTCTTGCTGATGCACGTTGGCGCGTTCGATGCGCGCATGCTTCCAGAGTTGATTGCGCAGTTTCGTGCGAGCGGCTTCACGTTTGTGTCACTCGAGCAGGCGCTGGCCGATCCGGTGTATCGCGTGGATCCCAAAGTCGCGGCACCGGGTGGCACCACGTTCAACGAGATGGTGGCAACGCAGCGCAATGCAGGCGGTCCTGACGTCGTGGAGCCCGAAGCGATGCTGGATCACCTTTGTCGGTAAGTCCCAAGCAGCGTAACGAAACAGGTGTGCGTTGATGGAACGCGAAGGCCGGTTGCAATGGCTTGATGCCATCTAACTGGCCGCTGATGGCGAAGGTACCACGCGTAGGTGAGAGCATCCTGTGCGCGGCGAGCCCGCATCACACGGGACATTGCAAGAAGTAGTGCCTGCTGCGTGCGTGAACGGCTGGCAAAGGAAATCCAAGTAGTGGCCGGTGGCGTACCTGGTATGCCTGGCCCCTTGAGGCGGCGCCGTCCGTTTCAGGCTCCACCCGGCGAAAAATCAATACTGCAGTCCCCCTTTGTGAGGAGAGGCCATTCGTATGTTCAAAGAGAAGTACTCATCTCCGTTATGCCCCGGTGAAAAGGTCACTGCGGATCAGTTGGAAACCGATCGTGGAATCCTTTCTTTCCAACGCGCAATTGATCGGCTGAGCCGGCGCAAATTCCTGGGTGGACTGTCCGGTGCAACGGCGTTGGCTGTGACAGCTGGGTTCATCGAGATGCCGAAGCTTTCGGCGCAGACCGCTGCCACCCCCGCGATCCCGGATGTGTTGAATTTCGCGTTAAATCTTGAGTATCTGGAAGCGAACCTGTATTACTTCGCCACGACAGGAAGCCCGATTCCGACCACGTATTCCGGCACTCCCACGGGAGCCGCGACACTTCCGCCGGCCGCGTTGTACACAGCGGTGAAGGCGAGCCCGCAGGTGTATGCGTTGGCACAGGCGCTTGCGCAGGACGAACTAGATCACATCAACGATCTTCGTACTGCCATCACATCGCTGGGCGGGACCCCGATCAACCAGCCCGCGTTGAACTATGCCGCCAAGGGTGTCGTGACCACGGTTGCGCAGTTCCTCGCCACAGCGCGTCAGTTTACCGCGTTGGGCAACAGCGCCTATGCCGGTGCAGCGCAATTCCTGGTGAGCAATCCGGGTGTGCTGACCACCGCCGCGCAGATTTTAGGCGCGGAAGGAAACCATCTTGGCGCAGTGAACTACCAGTGCATCACGCAGGGTGTCACGGCCTCGTTCAGCACCAACAGCGCAGCGTATCTGGATGCGTACGATCAGCCACCGAACCCGACGCAGTACTTCACTGTCGCGGTTTCCGGCAATCCGACCAGCACCCCTGCAGGGCTCGCGCCCGCGCGAACCACAACGCAGGATCTCGCCGTTGTGTATGGGCAGACCACGCAAGCCACAACGACGCCACCAACCCCGGTACCCGGTGGATTCTTCCCCTCGGGCGTCAACGGCAACATCAAGTCGTAACGCCGCGGTCAGCGCGCCTGCGAACCCATCGCGGTTCGTCACCATTGGATACCAGAGTCCCAGGAGGATTCCCCCGTGTTGAACAATTCTGTACCAACGCTTCCGGTTGAGAGCGAACTCTCTGAGGAGCAACTCGTTAAGCAAACGACCGCACTCTACACTGAGCGCGCGGCCAGCCGCATGAATCGTCGTCGCATCATCACCAGCTTGGGTATGGCCGCCGGTGCGGCAGGCATGCTCGGCATGAGCGGCTGCACGAGCGACGGCACTGTGTCGATCCCCAGCCCGACCTCCACGCCCACCGTGGTGGACGTGCTCAACTTTGCTCTGAACCTCGAGTACTTTGAGGCCAGCTTCTACTCGTACATCGTGACGGGCTCAGGGCTGTCGGCAGCGGATATGGGCACCAGTCCTGGTACCGTTTCCGGCGGTGCGAAGGTCACGTTCCAGTACAGCTCCATTGCCAATATCGCTGCAAACCTGATGACAGAAGAGGTGCAGCATGTGGAGTTTCTCCGCAGCACCATTGGCGCTGTTGGTGGAGTCCCCGTTGCGATGCCTTCGCTAAATCTTGCCGCGCTTGGTGCACCGACCAACGACGCAACGTTTGTCGCCCTTGCGCGCACCATTGAGGGTGTTGGCGTGAGTGCGTACGCGGGCGGAGCGCAGTACCTGACTTCGAGCATCCCGGCGTTGAACTATGCGGCGCAGATTCTGGATGTGGAGGCGCAGCATGCAGGCGCTTTGCGCCAGGCGTGCATCTTCTTCCCGAGCGGCACGGCGGTTACCTCGCCGGCTGCGGACGCGCTGGATCTGCCGCCCACGGCGACGCAGGTCTTTGGCACCAATCCCACCACGGGTTTGGTTCCTGTGCGGACCATCTCGCAGGTTCTGCAGATTGTTTACGCCACGCCCGGAACAACGGGCACGACCAAGGGCGGCTTCTTCCCGAACGGTCTTACCGGCAACATCTACATCTCGTAAACAAGAGGTTGTTGTGAGCGCCGCCGGTCTGCCGGCGGCGTTTCTTTTTGCGCAAAGGCATCTCCGTTTTGCAAGGCTTCGCTACACCTTGAGCCCCACCAGCCGCATCAGGGCGAGCCCGTTGCTTTTCTGCACAATGCCGTCGCGCAGTGTGTAGTCAAAGAGCAGTTGGTCCGCTGTGACCTGGTCTTCGAAGTGGGCGTTCCGCACACCGTTGTGCGTTGTGGCGATCTCTGTCAGGGCGAGATCATGCGTGCTCAGTAGGCCAACGGCGCCGGACCGCAACAGGTCTTCTACGAGCCCTCGCGCCCCAAGCAGGCGGTCGCTTGAGTTCGTGCCGGCAAGTACTTCGTCGAGAAGAAACAGAACGTTGGCGTGTTGATGGGCAGCTTCGGTGATGGCACGCAACCGCAGAATCTCTGCATAGAAGCGTGATCTGCCGGCCTGCAACGAATCGCCGACCTGGATGCTTGCCGCAACGGTGAGTGATGAAAGTTGAAGCATGCGTGCGCGCACGGGAGCGCCGGCAAAGGCGAGCACCGCGTTGACGCCAACGGAACGCAGGAGCGTGCTCTTGCCGCTCATGTTGGACCCGCTAATCAGCAGCAGGCGTCTTGTTCCATCGAGCATGACATCGTTGCGAACGGCTTGTGCGCGACCCAGCAGAGGATGAGCGATCCCATGGGCTTCGAAGATGGGTGCGGCTTCGGTGATCTGCGGGAAGGGATCTTCAGGGTGCTCGAAGCTGTAGGCGCTTAATGAGAGCAAAGCTTCGTACTCGGCCATGGCGTCCAGCCATGCGCCCAGACGAAGCCCGTTGCGGTGATGCCAGCGCTGCACAAGGCCCGCGAGGTACACGCTGTACGGCAGAAACAGGTCAAGGATCCGGACAAGGTAGTTGCTGCGTGCTTCAATCCACGTAGCAAGCACAGCGAGACGGGCGATCGCGTTGGACGCGTGCGGCGCGGTCTGTGTGAAGCTGCTTTGCAATGCCTGCAGATAAGGCGTAGTAAACGACTCTCGCTCCAAGGCAGCGATGAGTGCGCCGGCGGTGCGAAGCGATCGACTGACGCCGCCTACCTCCGCGAAGAGCACTTGAAACGAACGTCGCAACCGAACCGTGACGACCCTGCTGATGGCTGCCAGGATCAGTAAGGGCCAGAAAGCATGCAGAGCAGGGGCCGCCGCTGCAGCAATGGCGAACAGCACAAGCAGCACGGGCGCAAGCCAGCGTGGCACGATCGGCACATCGGTGCGAGAAGCCACGGTCCATGACGTCAGGGCGGAAAGATCGAGCATGGCTGTCGTGGGTCCAGGCGCCCGGCTTGTAATCTCGCGGAGATGTAGGCGTGCACGCAGGTCGGCAACGGCGCTCTGCCGTGCGAGCACCTCCGCGACTGGCGCAGGATGCAGCAGCCAGGCGGCGAGTTTGTCTTCGCCGAGCGAGGTGCGCGCTTCGCAGAGTAGTTCGAAGAGGCTCGCGGGACCGAACAGGTCAAGGTCTGCAGCGAAGAGGCTTTGGCTTGTGTCGAGCCGTGTGGACCGTGGGCGCAGGCCGCCCCATCGCTCCTCAGTGCGCGCGATCGCGTGGTGGTAGAAGGCGACCGCGCGTCGTGTTTCGGCGAGCTTCGCAAGGACGTGGCCGTGAGCGCGGGCAGCCAGAGCAAAGGCCAGGAAGGGCACCAGGGCCCACCACCGTGGCGGCAGAAGAAAGACAACGAGGGCGACACCGATCAGCAGGCGCAGATAGCCGAGCTGGATGTGCCTGCGTTGCAGGGCCTTTTCTTCACCTTCGAGCGTTTGAAGGCGACCGCGATAGGCTTCGATCGCAGAACCCGGCAAGGGAGGGAGCGCGCTGGTGGTGGGGGGATCTTGGGTCAACGGTTCATGCCTGGCTGCACCTGAGATGTCAGAGTATTGGATGTCTCTCCGTAGCGCCTGAAAGGGATGGGCGCGCGGCATGACCGAGGCCGAAGTACCGACCCGCCGGGGATGACGCCCGTGGATGGTGTTCTGGCGACCATTCCGGAGCCGTCCAGGAGCGCAGCAGCCTTCGCCGTCATCCAGAAACACGGGTGTTGCAGCCCACGGACAGGCCTGCATTGGGACAGTGGAAAAGCAGGCACATCGGCTAAACTGGAACCATGCCCGCCACAGCCGAACCGCGGCTCGCCAACCCTGTACCACCTGCCGCTGAACCTACCGACCATAGCGGGGTTCCCTTTGAATCCTGGGGACGTTATCCCCTGTACAACGCCGATCTGCGGCACCTGCATTGGCAGGGGGATTTCCCCCGTGCGATCCAGGGCGTGCATAACGGTGCGCTGCCCGTGGGCATGGGCCGCAGCTATGGCGACGTGTGCCTGCTAAAGGATGGCACGCTGTTGGAAACGACCGGCATGAACCGCCTGCTGGCGTTTGATCCCGAGACGGGCTTGCTGACCGCTGAAGCTGGTATTACGCTGGCGCAAATTCTGGACTTTGCGGTGCCGCGCGGCTACTTCCTGCCGGTAACGCCGGGGACGAAGTACGTCACCCTGGGCGGCGCCATTGCAAACGACATTCACGGCAAGAATCACCACATCGCGGGCACCTTCGGCAACCACGTAACGCAGTTTGAGCTGGTCCGTTCAGACGGGAACCGGCTGCACTGTACACCGCTGGAGAACCCGGATTTCTACTCTGCGACGATCGGCGGCATGGGACTTACGGGCGTGGTCACCTGGGCACAGGTGCGCATGAAGCCGATCGTGAGCCGCAAGGTGGACTACCAGGGCATCCAGTTCCACGGCATCGACGAGTTTCTCGATCTGACCGAGAAGTCACAGCACATTGAGTACACGGTCAGCTGGGTGGATGTAACGTCGCAGGGTAAGAACTTCTGCCGCGGCATCTTCATGCAGGGCGATCACTCGCAGGTGCCGGCGCCGCTGAAGCCCTCACCCGAGCCCAAGCTGGTGTTCCCGATGGAGCTGCCCGGATGGGCGTTGAACGGCACCACCGTGGGCCTGTTCAACACGCTGTTCTTTAACAAGCAGATCAAGCGCAGCGTGACGGCGCTGCAGGACTATGAGCCGTTCTTCTATCCGCTGGATGCCGTGTTGAAGTGGAACAAGATGTACGGCAAGCGTGGCCTGTTGCAGTTCCAATACGCGATCCCGTGGGAGAACGCGCGCCAGGGCACGGTGACCATTCTGCGCGAGGTCGCGAAGTCCGGCCTGGCCAGTTTTCTCGCCGTGTTGAAGGCATTTGGCGACGTGCCGTCGCCGGGCATGATGAGCTTCCCGAAGCCGGGCATCACGCTGGCGCTGGACTTCCCGATCAGGCCCGATGTGAGCTTTGCGCTGTTTGATCGCCTGGCCGAGATGACCTATGAATTCGGCGGGCGACTGTATCCTGCCAAGGATGCGCGCATGACCTCGGCGCAGTACCAGGCCTTTTATCCGCAGTGGGAGCGCTTCGCGCGATACAAGGATCCGGCGATTACGTCGAGTTTCTGGGAGCGCGTCGTCGGCGCCGAGGGGATGCGTCGTTGAGCCCCAATCCCATTCCCACCCTTCCTGGACACAACGCCACTGCAGACCTTCCGCTGACGCTGCAGCGCGGTGGTGGGACCGGTGCAAGTGCCGCCGCCAAAGCGGGCGTGCGGAAGCGCATCCTCGTGTTGGGTGCAACCTCCGGCATTGCCGAGGCAAGCATTCGCATCTGGGCTTCGCGCGGAGAAGACCTTTTCCTGATTGGCCGCAATGCAGAGCGGTTGGCGGCCGTGGCGGCCGATGCGCGCGTTCGCGGCTCAGGCTATGTCGACACAGCGGTGACTGACCTGGACCAGACACACACCCACGCGGAGCTGCTGGCGCATGCGATCAACTCGCTCGGCGGGCTCGACATCGCTTATCTTGCCGTCGGCGTTCTGGGCGACCAGGCCCGGGCAGAACGCAGCTTCCCGGAGGCCGGGCACATCCTGCACACCAACCTGGTTGCGCCGGTGAGCCTGCTCACGTGGCTGGCGAACTATTGTGCGCAGCGACATGCGGGGACGCTGGCCGTGTTGAGCTCGGTTGCGGGCGAGCGCGGACGCAAGTCGAACTATGTGTATGGGTCGTCCAAGGCCGGCTTGAGCATCTTTGTGGATGGCCTGCGAAATCGGGTGGACCGCGAAGGGGTGAAGGTCGTCACCATCAAGCCCGGCCCCGTGAAGACGGCAATGACCGAGGGCATGAAGGGCGAGCGCAAGTTCGCTGATGTGAACAAAGTCGCGGCGACCATCGTGAAAGCCCTGGACAAGGGCTCAAAAGGGCCGGACCTGCTGTATGTGCCTGGAATCTGGCGTGTGATCATGACGGTCATTCGCGCGATTCCTGAAGGCCGCTTCAAGAGTATGGATCTGTAGCTGCACGCTTCGCGCAACTCGCATAGCGAAATAGTAAAAGTTGTAGATTCTCCACGAGGATCTGCAACTTTTGGGGAACTGTCGCGCAACGAGATGTAGGAAGCTGGCTGTTTTGCTGATTTCCTGAGCATATCTCCTTTGGCCCCCTGCGTGCATGTCAGTCTGGAACACCTTCTTCCAGGAGATTTGCCAATGCCTCCTCACCGCCCCCGGGGAGCAGCAGCCATCCTTACAGGCGCTGTTCTTTTCAGCCTTCTCGCACTGCCAGCTCATGCGGTCGACATCAACGCCAGAATTGTAGGCACGATCACCGACCCGTCAAGTGCCGTTGTTCCAGGAATTGAAGTTGTCGCGGCTAACCTGCAAACAGGTGTCAAGTTCAAGACCAAAACAAATTCGGCAGGCGAGTACGTATTTCCTCAGTTGCCGGTTGGAACGTACTCGGTGACGGTGGCGGTTCCCGGATTCAAGACCTTTGAAGCCAAAGGCATCGTGCTTACAATCGATCAGGAGTTTGTTGAGCCGATTCACCTAGATGTAGGCAACACCACGGAGACGCTCGAGGTTGCCGCCGATAGCGTCCAGGTCAACACGACTGACATGCAATTAAACAATGTTGTTAACTCCAAGCAGATGGTTGAACTGCCGCTGATTGGAAGGAACTTCACAGGGCTCGAGCTCATTGAACCCGGCATCCAGTCTTCGAGTGATCGGTTCTCGGGTAACTATTCCGCAAGTGGATCTGAGACACAGCAATCCGAGTATCTGATCAATGGCGCGGATACGAACGACCTTGCGTTGAACACACTAGCACTGACGCCTAATCTCGATGCTATCGATCAGTTCAACCTAATTGAGGGCCCCTTGAATGCTGAGTACGACCGAAACTCAGGCGGCATTGTGTCTGCAACGATTAAGCAGGGTACAAACCACTTCCATGGCGATGCCTTCGAGTTCTATCGCGACACTTTCTTGAACACGGGTAACTTTTTCTCGTATGTGGCTGCGACCCCAACACGGGCGGCTTACAAGAACGTGACGCCGTACCACCAGAACATTTTCGGTGGAACAATTGGCGGCCCGGTTCTGAAGGACAAGTTGTTCTTCTTCTTTGCGTACCAAGGCACGCGTCAACGGGTTCCGGGTACGAACGGCGGCGGGAATGCGCAGGTCTTCTCAGCAGCGCAACGGGCTGGAGATTTTTCAACCGATCTGGGTTCTGGAAATTCTGTAACAGGATATAAGTTTTCCGCAAATCCCATCCCCGGAACATTGAAAATTCCAAGCTGTGGCGGCGCGACGACGTGGGCCGGCTGTGTTGCCAACAACGGCGGGCGTTTCACTGCTGCAGATTTCAACTCCATCTCTGGCAATCTACTCTCGAAGTACGTCCCCGCTGCGAACAGCGGCGATTACAACTATGTCTTCAACTCGGTGACTGCAACTACCGCCAACCAATATATTGGCCGGGCAGACTATTCCCTTAACTCCCGCAACCAGATCACAGCTTTGGGAATTTATCAGAAATCCGGCGTGAGCTCGAACATTCCCTTTACGGGTGCTACGCTTCCCGGATTCGGTGAGGTCGATACCACCTACGTGCAACAGTACACGGTGGACTATGTGGGCCAGTTGAGTTCTACGGCCGTGAATGACTTTGCGCTGCATTACACGCGGTTCAACTACCAGGCCGTCTTCGCACAGAACACGCAGGATCCAGCTTCCTATGGGTTCGCCATTCACCCGGAGATTGTCTCGGCGCAAAATCTCCCGACAATCGCAACGGGCTATTTCAGCTTAGGTTTCAGCACGAACGGGCCCCAGCCGCGTATCGATCAGGTCTATCAAATTGATGATAATTTCTCGAAGACCGTAGGTCGCCACCAATTCAAGTTTGGCTACGATGGGCGTAAATTCGAAGTCTCAAATCCTTTCGGATCTAACAACAGCGGATCCTATGGATTCAGTAGCGCGGGACCGTATAGCTCCGGGGATCCTGGACTCGACTTCCTCCTTGGCGATTCGAACTCCTATGCTCAAGGCTCTGGCGCGCAGATCCAAGCTAATGCCTTCCTGAACTACGTTTATGGGCAAGACACTTGGAAGCTGACCGATACGTTGACGCTGAGCTACGGCCTTGGTTACCAGATCGATACGACACTTCACAACCGGCAGTATGGCGGTGATGCGGTCGCGTGCTTTATCCCAGGGCAAAGCTCCGGCGTGTTCCCGACCGCGCCCAAAGGCATCAACTACCCGGGAGATCCAGGTTGCACCGATTCAAGCCAGGCATACACCCGTTTCGGCGACTTAGGCCCACGTGTCGGCTTTGCATACTCGCCGGACCTGGGCTTCATCTCTGGTGGGAACACGAAGAAGTTCTCGATTCGCGGCGGGTTCGGCATTTACTACAACCGAAGCGAAGAAGAAACATCATTGAACAATTTGCAGACGCCTCCCTTCGGTCAAAAGTCGAACGGTGCGAAGGATTATGGCGCGGTCGCACCTGCATTTGCGAATCCGTTTCAGGACATCAATACCGGCCAAGTGTATACGAACAAGTTTCCTTTTGCGTTCCCCACACCTGGTCAGACAATCAACTACGCGGCGTATGAGCCATTACGTTTGAGTATCTACGCCCCGAATTTCCGATCACCGTACGCGGAGAACTTCCAGCTTTCGCTAGAGCGGGAGTTCCCGTCGCGTGTTGTGGCTCGTGCCAGCTATGTCGGATCTCTGGGACGCCACAATCAGATCACCTACGAGGGCAACCCCATAACCCAAGCCGGACACGACGCTTGCCTGGCGGATAACATCAACACATCCACCCATTGCGGCGCACCGGGCTACTCCGCCATCCGCAACTCCCAGACCTACTACCTGCCGGGGAATACCCAGTACGGCTTCGTAGATCCGAATACCAAGATCCCGGCCTTCCCGAGCATCGGGTACGTCGGTTCTGAAGGCGCGTCCAGCTACCATGCTTTCCAGGCGAGTGTTCAGAAGGCGCTCACGCATGGTTTGCAGTTCCAGATGAGCTATACGTTTTCGCATTCCTTGGACAATGCTTCCAGCTATGAGAATTCTGGCTACGGTAGCTCTGGCCGGGGATATAACCAGTACATGAAGGGATTGAACTATGGCGATTCAACGTTCGATGCAAGGAATCGCTTCGTTTTCGCCCCGATCTACGTAGTCCCGTTCAAGTCAACCAAAGGAACTTTTGCGCCGACTAATCTTCTCTTAGGCGGCTGGCAAGTGAGTGGGATTCTTACGCTCGCCCAAGGGTTCCCGTTTGACATCTCATACGCGGGAGCGTCTTCCAATTCATTGTGGTGCGCGAGTTCGTATTCGTTCTACGCCTGCCCAGACGAGCCGAACATTACCGGGCCATTGGTGCGCAATAATCCGCGCAGCAAGCTGGTTTCCTCATCCGGTTCACTCACGAATGCAACAGCCTGGTTCAGTCCGACAACGTTCGCAGCGGCTCCCCTAGGTACCTTTGGAAACGCCCACCGCGATCCTTACCATGGACCTGGCACTAACAATACGAATCTGATCTTGGCTAAGAACTTTGGTCTTGGCGGGGATGGGACACGCTCGATCCAGATCCGCATGGAGAGCGACAACGTCTTCAACCACACGCAATTCAATAACCCTGCAAGTGCTTTTTCCACGACCAGCTCCCCCACTGCGGGTACCAGCCTTTCAGTGGGAAGTGCAGGTCACATCACAACAGCAGCAGCTGCACGCCAAACGCAACTGGCCGCGAAGTTCTACTTCTAACCATCAGTCGCGAATAGGAACGGAGTGCCTCGGCACTCCGTTCCTGTTCTATTGCTGTTGTTGTTGCGCTTGCTGGAAGCGCCGACGGCTTGCTGGTGGCTGCTCGGGGATGGCTTGGGCTTTTTCTACGAGGACGGACCAGTCCTCGGGGACGGGGAGTTCGCGGTCGAGTTGTGGTGTGGCTTCGCTGGGCGTGACGCGCACGGCTACGGTGAGTTCGCTGCGGGTGCGGCCGCGGAACATGCCGTGGGTGGGTGGGACGTCGGCGTAGTCGCGGCCGATGGCGGTACGGATGTGGCGCTCGCCGGCGATGAGGTTGTTGGTTGGGTCGAAGCCGACCCAGCCCAGCTCAGGCAGGAAGGCCTCGATCCAGGCATGGGTGGCTGAGTCGTCTGAGCGATGTTTCTGCGATTGCGCGTCGCCGCCATGATAAAGATAACCACTGACATAGCGGCAGGGGATGCGCAGCTTGGTGCGGATCAGCGCGATGGCAATGTGGGCGAAGTCCTGGCATACACCGGCGCGGCTGGTGAGCGCGACGTCGATGGGCGAATCCGCGCGTGTGGACTTCGGCTTGTAGTCGAAGTAGCGGTAGATCTGCTCATTGAGCTGGTGCAAGACGGTGAGCGGGTCGTCGCGACGTTGCAGGTTCAGGTGCGCAGCAAAGGCTTCGAGCTCCGCTGTGGGCGTGGCGAACTCACTGGGCAGCAGCATTTCCCAGAAGTCGCCTTCGTGCACTTCCTGGTCGAGCTCCTGCCACGCGTCGTAGGGCAACGAAGTCGGCATGGGAGCTTGCGGCTGCATCTCGACCAGCGACTCGGCCACGATGACGAGTTGGCTGTGTTGGACGGGGATGTCGAAGTGGTGGACGTTGTTGGACAGGTGATCACGGTAGCTGAAAACACGGCAGCGGGGCGTGACAGAAAGCTGAAAGGTCAGGCAACGTTGATTCGCATCGGAACGCGGATGCATGCGCGTTTCCATGATGCTTTCTGAGACCGGGGTCTTGTAGACGAACTTGGTGAGGTGGCGAATGAAAAAGTGCATGAGGACCTCGCGAAGAACAACGTGGGCAGGGCTTGATGTAGCGAGCTAACGAGTTAACGAGCGAGTGCGATCTGGATCGGGTAGTCGACGTAGAGCTGGTAGATGCTCCCGTGGATCTCAAGGCACTGCTTCTGAATGGAGTGAAGAAAGTCGACGACGTTGCGCGAAAGCAGCTCATCGATGCTGATGAAGCCGAGCTGCGCACTGAGGCGGCCTGCGATGCGATGGAGTTGATCGCCGCGGCCTTTTGCGCCGTTCGGTCCGCTCTTGGAATAGATTGCATCGAGCGCATGCTCCACGCTCTCGATGGAAAAGCGCAGCGAGTGCGGAAACTCGGGATCCAACAGCAGAAACTCGGTGATGCGCTCAGGGCTCAGGTCGGCGGTGTAGACCTTGCAGTAGGCTTCGAACGCAGTGCAGCTGCGTAGCAGGCCCATCCAGGCGAGGAACTGGTTGCTTTCCGCGGCGCGCTCCGGTTGCGACCACAGGTCGTCGTGGTAGGCCTCGAGCAAGGTCGCTGTGGCGGACGCGCGTTCGAGGAAGCGCCCGACCTGGATGAAGTGCCAGCCTTCACCGTGGCTCATCGTCGAGTCAGTGATGCCTTGAAACTGGTGGATGGCTTCAAGCACGTGTTGCAGGAAGTTGGAAGGCGCTTCACTGGAGATATGTGGTCCTTCCGGCTTCATCAGGCTGCGATGTTCCGGGCGGATCACGTCGAGGTACAGCGAGTTGAGGCGCTGCCACTGTTCGGTAGCGATCTGTTCGCGAACATGGCGTGCATTTTCGCGGGCCGAGGTGATGCAGGACAGCACGGAGGATTTCTGGTCGAGATCGAAGATCAGTGTGCTGACGAGCGCATACGGATCACCATCCCACTTCAGCTTTTTGGAGTGTCCGAGCGACTGGAGCAAGCGCAACCAGCGATGGTCGGAGCTCGATGCGCTTTCATCCAGCATCAGGTTCAGGTTAACGTCGAGCAGCCGGGTGATGTGTTCGGCGCGCTCCAGATACCGCGACATCCAATAGAGCGAGTCGGCGACGCGTGAGAGCATGAACCTCCTGGCGACCCTGCCAGCGTCTTGCATTGGGAACGCAGCGCCGGTCCAGGGTGAGTACTGCATGGGGTTCGTCTCAATGTACACGCAGTTGCATTATGGCGTGTGCGGGGGCGCCTGCATCAGCTGCACAAATAGCTTGTAAAAGCGGCCTGTGTCGAGATCCTGAAGCACGTTTACTTCGCGCAGATCGGTGCGGACTGGCTTGTGCGCGGCATCCCACGTCAGCGTGTCGCCGTAGTTGGGGCCGTGGTTCAGATCGACGTCGAGATAGAGCTTCCCTTGCCTGGTGATGATGCTGGGATCGATCCAGGCACACGCAGCGAGTTCATCCCACATGTAGTAGAACTCGTCGGTGTAGTGGGCGAGGTACAGCGCGGCGGGTTGTTTTGACGTGGCGATCTCCGCGAGCAGTTCCTTGCTGAACTGGGTCTTGATGGAGATGTCGACCGTGGTGAGGTCGATGCGCGGCCAGGGTGCGCGCAGCACGATGTGCGCGGCTTCCGGATCAAACCAAAAGTTGAACTCATGGCGCGGATGATTGGCGTACTCCGGGTCCGCGGTCTGCGGGTTGAGACTGCCACCCATGATGACGATGCCTTGTGCGAGCTCCGCGATGTGGGGATCGATGGCAAGCGCCACGGCGATGTTGGTCAGCGGACCCGCGGCGTAGAGGGTCACCTGGTGCGGATGCGCGTGCACCTGCCGGAGGATGAAGTGCGCGGCGTCCTCGCCGGGGAACGCCTGTGTGGTGGGTGCGCCTTCTTTCAAAGGTGGGATGATCTCGGCCGCGTGGAAGGGCGCGTTGCTGGTGTGGTCAGCCAGATCGCCCCAGGCGCCATACCAGCTGAAGTTGCCCTCGCGTGCGCGATCCGCAAAGGCCTCTTCGCGGGTGCGCAGCAACGGAAACGTGGCGCCGGCGATAACGGGCACGTCGGTGCGATGGATGAGCTCCAGCATGCGCAGCGTGTGCGCGGTTTCTTCCGGCTGCCACGCATTGCCGCTGACGGTAGTGATGCCCAGCACGCGGACGCCGGGCGCTTGCAGCAGGGCCATCATAGCCATCTGGTTCGAGCCGGCCGGACCGGAGCCGTCCTGGTCGATGAGGACGAGACGTTGCGCCTTCAGCAGAGGAGTGAACGAAGCCAGGACGCAGACCAGAAAGGCCCCAAGGGAGACCCACGATCGTGTCGATGGGTCCGTTGGCGAGGGATGCATCCCATCACTATAAGCGTGCTGGGAGCATGGGCCAGACGCATAGCCTGCTCGTCTTTGGAGATGTTTTGCAGCGGACTCGCAAGGCCCGGGTAGCGACCAGTGTGTTCTTCCTGGTGAATGGTGCGGTGGTGGGCGCGTGGGTGCCGTTTATCCCGGAGCGGGCCCATGCGTTGGGTCTGTCCGCAGGGCGGCTGGGTGCAGTGCTGCTGGGGGCCGGCATGGGCGCTGTGCTGGCCATGCCGATGGCCGGCAAGCTGATCCCAAGGTACGGAAGTCGTCTGCTGAGTACGGTGTGTGGCCTGTGCTTTGCGACGTCGCTGTTGCTGAACGTGATGATGCCAACGCGCTCGGCGTTGCTGGCGGCACTGGTTTTCTATGGGATGTCCGGTGCCGGCATGGATGTCTCCATGAATGCGCAGGCTGTGCTGGTCGAGAACCGCACGGGTTCGCGCATTCTTTCGTCACTGCACGGGCTGTTCAGCCTGGGCAACGTGCTTGGCTCGTTCGGAGTCAGTGCGGCGTTCGCGCGCCATGTGCCATCAAGGCCGTTGGCGGCGATCACCTCGGCTGTGCTGGTGCTTTCCGTCGCAATCAGCGGCGGCGCGATGCTGGGTGATGACGCGCAAGGAACGGACGGATCGAAGGAACGGCGCAGCTTCGATCCCAGGCTGTTATTGCTTGGCTGCCTGGTGATCGCGGCGATGATCTGCGAGGGTGGCACCGCGGACTGGAGCGGCTTGTATCTGCGCAACGGGCGTGGCCTGGGGCCTGGGTGGGCCGGCGTTGGCTTCGGCGTATTTGCCACGCTCATGCTGGCCGGGCGTCTGCTGGGCGACCTTGTTGTGGCGCGACTGGGCGAGGTACGGACGTTGCGGGTCGGCGGCCTAGTTGCAGCAATGGGTGCGTTGTTGGTCGTGTTTGGGCCGGGTGCTTTGGGCGCTCTTGTGGGCTTCGCGCTGTTCGGCGCGGGCCTGGCGAATGGGTCGCCGGTGCTGTACCGCGCTGCAGGCAAGGTGCCCGGAATCCCTGCCGGCGTCGGGCTCGCGACGGCGGTCGGGCTGGGCTACGTCGGGCTGCTGGCTGGTCCGCCCATGCTGGGAGGCGTGGGGCAGGCTTTTGGGCTGAAAACGATCTTCCTGGTGATGGCGGGGCTCGCCGTGGCGCTCAGCCTTGGGGCGCGTGCAAGCGACCCCGCATCTGACGGCAGGACAGAACCAGGCTAGCTGAGCACCCAGGTGTCCTTGGAGCCGCCGCCCTGTGAGCTGTTCACGACAAGCGAGCCTTCGCGGAGGGCGACGCGCGTCAGGCCGCCGGGCACGATCGTGACCTTGTCGCCGTAGAGGATGTAGGGGCGCAGATCGACGTGGCGCGGCTCCAGGGTGTCGCCGATGAGGCACGGTGCGCGGCTGAAGCTGATCGTGGGCTGAGCGATGTAGTTCCGGGGATTCGCCTTGATCTTCTCGGCGAAAGTTTCGCGCTCTTTGGCCGAGGACTGCGGGCCGATGAGCATGCCGTAACCGCCGGATTCGCCAACGGCCTTCACGACGAGCTTGTCGAGGTTGGCGAGGACGTAGTTGCGCTCTTTCTCGACGTAGCAGAGGTACGTTTTGACGTTGTTCAGAATCGGATCTTCGCCGAGGTAGTACTTGATGATGTCCGGCACGAAGGCGTAAATGGCCTTGTCGTCCGCGACGCCCGTGCCGAAGGCGTTGGCGAGTGTGACGTTGCCGGCGCGGTAGGCGTTGAAGAGACCGGCAGAGCCGAGAATGGAGTCAGGGCGGAACGCGAGCGGATCGATGAAGTCGTCGTCGACGCGGCGGTAGATGACGTCGACGCGGCGTAGCCCGCTGGTGGTGCGCATGTAGCAGATGTTGTCGTGGATGACGAGGTCGCGGCCTTCGACGAGCTCGATGCCCATCTGGCGGGCGAGGTAGGCGTGCTCGAAGTAGGCGGAGTTGAAGACGCCGGGGGAGAGCAGAACGATGTTGGGTTCGGGGCGGCCTTCGGGCGCGAGTGAGCGGAGGGTGCTGAGCAGGACCTGGGTGTAGTGCTCGATCGCGCGCACGTTGTAGTTGCGGAAGAGCTGCGGAAAGATGCGCTTCATCACGCGGCGGTTGGTGAGCATGTAGCTCACACCGCTGGGTACGCGGAGATTGTCTTCGAGGACGACGAAGTCTCCGTTGCCGAGCCGGATAAGGTCGGTGCCGCAGATGGCCACGTATACGTTGCGCGGTACCTGCAGCCCCTGCATCTGCCGGCGGAACTGTGGGCAGGAGTAGACCAGTTCGCGTGGCACGACGCCGTCGCGCAGGATGCGGCCTTCGTTGTAGATGTCTTTAAGGAAGAGATTGAGCGCGGTGATGCGCTGGGTCAGGCCCTTTTCGACGCGCTCCCACTCTTTGGCCGTGATGATGCGTGGCAGCAGGTCGTAGGGAAAGATGCGCTCGGTGCCTTCATCGCGGCCGTAAACGGTGAAGGTGATGCCCTGGTTCAGGAAGGCGAGATCGGCGGCCTGTTTGCGGCGCTGCATCTCGGCGGGCGGGAGATCGGACAGCATCGAAAGCAGCGGCCCGTAGTGTTCATGCAGCTTGCCTTCGCCGACAAACATCTCGTCGAAGGCCTGATCCAGCTTGTAGTTGCGCAGGTCAGCGAACTGTGACTGCGACTGCGTCTGCCCGGACGCCCCTTGTGACTGGTACATGAGTGTCGTCAGTATAGGGCAGCTATGGCCCGGGACCGTGTTTTGGGGATCGGTGAAGCGTGGGAGGGCGGTTCGGCGGAGAAAGGCGCAAGTTGATAGACTGGATAGGATACACAATTCTGAAGATTCGCTCCGCTTGAGCGCCCCTCGTGGGAAAGACAGGACAAGTTCTACAGTGAGCACCGCCGCCGCCATCGCTACCCAGCCAATTCGCAACATCGCCATCATCGCGCACGTCGACCACGGCAAGACCACGCTGGTGGATGCCATGCTGCGCCAATCGGGCACCTTCCGCTCCAACGAAACCGTGGTGGAGCGCGTCATGGACTCCAACGATCTTGAAAAAGAGCGTGGAATCACGATTCTCGCGAAGAATACCGCGATTCACTACCACGACAGCAAGATCAACATCGTGGACACCCCGGGCCACGCCGACTTTGGCGGCGAGGTGGAGCGCGCGCTGAAGATGGTGGACGGCGTGGTGCTGCTGGTGGATGCCAGCGAAGGCCCGCTGCCTCAGACGCGCTACGTGCTGTCGAAGGCGCTTGAGGCGAAGCTGACGCCGATCCTGGTGATCAACAAGATCGACCGGCCCGATGCGCGTCCGCAGGAGGTGTTGAACGAGGTGTATGACCTGTTCATCGACCTGGATGCGGATGAGAGCATGCTGGAGTTCCCGGTGATCTACACCAACGGCAAGGCCGGCACCGCGACGATGGATCTGGCGCAGCCGGGCACCGACCTGCAGCCCTTGTTTGAGCTGATCCAGAACACCATTCCGCTGGCGCAGGGCGACCCTGAGGGCTCGCTGCAGATCCTGGTGACCAACCTGGATTACTCGGAATACCTGGGCCGTTTGGCGATTGCGCGTGTGTTCAACGGGACGTTGCGCACGGGACAGGAAGTTGCCGTGTCCAAGCGCGACGGCTCGCTGCAGAACGTCAAGATCACCAAGCTGTTCAGCTTTGATGGCCTGAAGCGGACCGACATCACCGAGACGACGCTGGGCGACATTGTGGCGATTGCCGGTGTTCCGGGGATCACGATCGGTGAGTCCTTCACGGATATCGAGAACCCCGCGCCGTTGCCGTTGATCACCATTGATGAGCCGACGATTGCGATGCAGTTCTCGGTGAACAACTCGCCGTTTGCGGGCCGCGAAGGCTCGTATGTGACGTCGCGCAACCTGAAGGAGCGGCTCGAGAAGGAGCTGCTGACGAACGTCTCGATCCGCGTGGAGGACACGGGATCGCCGGAGACGTTCAAGGTGTTGGGGCGTGGTGAGCTGCAGCTTTCCGTGCTGATCGAGATGATGCGGCGCGAGAGCTTTGAGCTGATGGTGTCGCGGCCGGAGATTGTGACCAAGCGGGTGGATGGGGCGTTGATGGAGCCTTCGGAGCAGTTGACCATCGACATCCCTGAGGCGTTTGTGGGCACCGTGATTGAGCGGCTTGGGCCGCGCAAGGGCGAGATGGTGAAGATGTCCAACCACGGGTCGGGACGAGTCAGGATGGAGTTCAAGATCCCTTCGCGCGGTCTGATCGGGCTGCGCAACGAGATGCTGACGGAGACGCGCGGAACGATCGTGATGAACTCGATTGCGGCGGACTACATCCCGTACCAAGGTGAGATTCCGCAGCGGCCCACGGGCGCGCTGATCTCGGATCGTGCGGGCACAACGACCACCTATGCGCTGAACGGGTTACAGGATCGTGGCGTCTTGTTTGTGCCGGACGGCATTGAGGTCTACGAAGGGATGATTGTCGGCGAGCACTCGCGCGACAACGACCTGGACGTGAACGCGGTGCGCGAGAAGAAGCTGACCAACATGCGTGCGAGCTCGGCCGATGAGGCGTTGCGGCTGGTGCCGTACCGCCAGCAGACGCTGGAGCAGGCGATTGAGTTCATTGCGGATGATGAGCTGGTGGAGGTGACGCCGAAGTCGCTGCGCCTGCGCAAGAAGATCCTGCAATCCAACCGCCGGCCTCGCAAGGGGCAGCCTGTGGAGTAGGGGTACCCCCCGGGGGTACTTCTCGTTTCAAGTACTTTCGATATTGAACTTAGGTCCAGACCTTGCGTCTGGGCCTTTGTTTTTGTTTCGAAGCGATAGGACTGCTTCAGCGCTTGGGGCGGTAATTCTGCGCAACTGCGACGCTGTTTGCGAATGGGTCTGCAGCGGGCTTCTGTGCGGGGAGGACAAAGACAACGCAGATTCCCTTCGGGGATGAGAAACCGAAAGGGAAGGCTTCGGGGGCACAAACGGGAAACGCGGGCAGAGGAGGAAGCCTTTGCCCGCGCTGTGCTGCTGTCGATCTGTCGAATGATGTGTTTACTTGCGGCCGGGGCCGCCAAAGACACGGGACACTTCAGCGACGAACGCCCGGGCTGCTCCGGGGGTGGGGGTTCCGCCGTTGAGGATGGTCTGGAACGGGATGTCGCTGCCGTAGAGCTCGCGAGTGTCCTTGGTGTTCTGGTGAATTTCGTCGCCGTTGAGGTCGATACCGGCGAAGAGACCCTTGTTGCGGGAGTAGGTGAAGAAGCCGGCATTGGCGAGTTCAGTGGTGGAAAGTTGTGCGTCGCGGCCAACCGGACCGGCAGCTACGCCGATGTCGCCGCCGAGCTTGAACTTGTCCTTCAGGAGGCGGTCGGCGCTATCCTTGCTGACGCCCACGAGGACGAGATCCGTGCTTTGGCCGCCGATCTGGAAGCCGAAGCTGGCACCCTCGGCCTGCACGAAGACCGGAGCGCTCCAGCCCTTGCCACTGTCGTAGCAGCTGGCAACACCCTGGCCGTACTCGGCACCGACTGCGAACGCAGCTTTCTTGAAGCTGGGGATGACGACCACGCAACGCGCCTTGCTGGCGATGGCACGCGGGATGTCCTTGTCGGGCACATGATTGAGCTGGTGCAAGATTTCAGTCGCCGAGTGAATGCGCCCTTCCATCTTGGGATGATCCTGGGCGCTGGCTGTGAACGCGAGGACCGGGGCGATGATTGCTGCGGCTGCCATTCGTGCAAGTGTTCTCAAAATTCCTCCTGAAAATAACCAAACGTAACAAACAAGTTGGATGCAGGTTGGCCCAGAAGGGTAAGCACGGAGCCTGCGCGTTACGACAGAATTCAGGGTGCGTTAAGTAACTTTCGCAACAATGAGCCACGAGCAGAGTTGTTGCCCCGTTCGGCAGAGCACGTCGGAGCATTCCCCAGGGCGGCCATATGTTGAGGATTGCGTCATCCGCCGGAACTTTGTTGGTTGACGAAGCTGCGCGCTGCAGAAGGAGCCCCATGCTGTTTCGACCCCACGGTCCTGCCCTCACGATGGCACTGATCGCGTCCCTTGTGCCTGCTGCGGCGGGCGCCCAGGTCGCCTCCGCGTCGGCTCCACCCCCGATGTTGGCCAGCCGTACTGCCGACCTGCCATCCGCCCCGGAGCCGCAGACTTCAAGCTCGCAGCCGAGCCAGGGAAAGCCGCAGAATCCGGGCGCGCCGTCGCTCCAGGATCTGGGGTTGAGCCCTGATCAGACAAGGGCGGACCTCGACGCGCAGCATCGCCTGGATCGTCGCTCGCACGATTTAAAGGTTCACCAGACCCTGGGCCTGATCACGTTGGCACCGATTGCCGCGGCCTGCATTTCGTCGGGGCTGGCACCGGCGGATCCGCGCAGCGGCAACAATGAGGCTGGCCGCGATCTCCACGTGGCGCTGGGTGGGCTTTCGGTTGCGATGTATGGAGCGACCGCCTGGTATGCCATCAGGGCGCCGCGCATTCCGGGGCAGGGACCGACAAAGGGCGGCATCAAGCTGCACAAATACCTGGTGGCGATCCATGCGCCGGGTATGGTGCTGACGCCGATTCTTGGGGCAATGGCCTATAACCAGGCGGCCAACGGACAAAAGGTGACCGGGATTGCCTCGGCGCACCAAGCGGTGGCGCTGGTGACGGCCGGGGCCTATGTCGCGTCCATCATCGCGGTTTCGTGGCCGATTCGCCTGCCCGGTCACCACAGCTATGCAGCGACGCAGGCCACGGCCAGTGCGGATGGGGGAGGCCAGTGATGACGAGGAGCCTTGTTGCCGGATTGCTTGCCGTGGCTGCTGCCGTGCCCGCCGACGCGCCCGCACAGACTGGTGCGAACACGACGTGGATGCTGGACA
Source organism: Granulicella sp. (assembly GCA_965198515.1). GTDB lineage: Bacteria > Acidobacteriota > Terriglobia > Terriglobales > Acidobacteriaceae > Granulicella. The sequence goes on from CBDAPO010000006.1 coordinate 1,111,798, forward strand.
GCTCCGCCCTGACGTATCACATGAGTCATCCGGTACATGAACTGGATGGCACGTCCCGCGCTGCGAAAGGCAAGGGCGTGTGCCGCGAAGGCGAGTGCGACTTTTTGTTGGCGGCGCCGGTGAAGACGTTTGACTCCGGTGATACGAACCGTGACCTGCATATGCTGCAGGTGGTGCGCGGGGCGGAGTTTCCGTTGATTACTGTGCGGTTCCGGATTCCAGAGGCCGAAACGTCGCAGCCAACGTTCAAGGCTGATCTGGAGGTTACGTTTGCGGGGCAAACGGCGCATTACCCGCAGGTGACCTTTCAGCAAGCGATTGCGGGGCAGGAGCACCGGATCACCGGGACGGTTCCGGCGACGTTGACGGATTTCAAAATCGACCCGCCACGGTTTCTGACGGTGCCGATCCGGAATGAGATTCCGGTAAGGGTGGAGACGACCTGGCACGCGCAGTGACGCCGTAACGAGCCTAGGGCGTGGCGGGTTCTGGAACGCAGATTCCCTTCGGGGATGACAAACAAAGGGAACGACAACGAAGGCAACGGATGTGGAATTTCCCCGGGGCCGATAAACAAAGAGGGGCAACTGCGATGCAGTTGCCCCTCTTGTTTGTGGCGATGGCTACCGGATGGCTGCGTCGACCTCGGCGAAATAGCTGGCTGGTTTGAGGAGTTCGCGGGGTTTTGAGCCGTCGGCGGGGCCGACGAGGCCGTCGCGCTCCATGAGGTCGATGAGGTGGGCGGCGCGGCCGTAGCCGATGCGGAGACGGCGCTGCAGGAGTGATGTCGAGGCCTTGCCGAACTCGAAGACGAGGCGGACGGCGTCGTCGAAGAGGGGGTCGGCTTCTTCGCCCTGGTTGGCGGAGCCGGAACCGTCGTCGGATTTTTCGTCCTTGGGGCCGTCGAGAAAGCCTTCGACGTACTCGGCTTCGCCCTGGGCCTTCCAGAAGGCGGTGACGGCGGCGATCTCCTTTTCGGTAACGAAGGGCGCGTGGACGCGCTGGAGGCGGCTGGTGCCGGGCGGCAGGAAGAGCATGTCGCCGCGGCCGAGGAGCGACTCGGCGCCGTTGGTGTCGATGATGGTGCGCGAGTCGATCTTGGTGGCGAGCCGGAAGCTCATGCGGGTAGGGACGTTGGCTTTGAGGAGGCCGGTGATGACGTCCACGGAGGGGCGCTGGGTGGCGAGCACGAGGTGGATGCCGACGGCGCGGGCCATTTGCGCGAGGCGCGTGATGGCTTCCTCGACGTTGGCGCGGTCGAGCATCATCAGGTCGGCGAGCTCGTCGATGACGATGATGATGTAGGGAAGCGGCTCCTGATTGACGTCCTCGAAGAGGTACTCGGAGCCGTGGTCGAAGAGTTTATTGAACTGGTCGATGTTGCGGACGTGGTTGGCGGCGAGCAGTTTGAGGCGGCGCTCCATCTCCTTGACGGCGTTTTTGAGGGCGTTGGCGGCGAGTTTGGCCTCGGTGATGATGGGCGTGAAGAGGTGGGGGATGCCCTCGTACATGCCGAGCTCGACGCGCTTGGGGTCGACGAGGATCATGCGGACCTGTTCCGGGGTGGAGCGGAAGAGGACGCTCATGATCATGGCGTTGATGGCGACGGATTTGCCCGAGCCGGTGGAGCCGGCGATGAGGACGTGGGGCATTCCGGCGAGGTCGGCGACGACGATGCGGCCGTCGATGTCCTTGCCGAGAGCGATGGGCAGGCGCGACTTGGTGGAGGCGAAGTTCTCGCTTTCAACGACGTCGCGGAGCCAGATGGTTTCGCGTTCGGTGTTGGGGACCTGGATGCCGACGGTGGATTTGCCGGCCATGCGCTCGATGAGGACGGATTCGGCGGCCATGGCGAGGCAGAGGTCGTCGGCGAGGCCGGTGACGCGGGAGTATTTGACGCCGGCGTCGGGGCGGAACTCGTAGGTGGTGACGACGGGGCCGGGGTTGATCTGCTCGACGCGGCCGGCGACGCCGAACTCGGCGCACTTTTCAACGAGGACCTGGGCTTCGGCGCGGAGGACTTCTTCGCGGACGACGGTTTGGCCTTCCGAAGCGTGGAGGAGCGTGGCGGGCGGGAGCTGGTAGCCGCGAATGGACTTTACGGGCTGGAAGCCGCGGAGGGCGTGGGTGTCGGCGCGGTTGCCGAACGCGATGTTCTGGTCGCGGAGGTCGGCGAGGGGGCTGGGGGCGGCGGTGACGGGAAGGGGGGCCACCGGGGGTGTGGGCCGCGGCTGGGGGGCGCGCTCGGTGGACCGGTCGAGGATCCGATCGGCGGGGCGTTCGCGCATGGCGGCGGACACCGGGGGGACTGCTGGTTCGGGTGCCGGGACCGGATCCGGGTAGGGTGTTGGTTCGGGAATGGGCGGAGTGGAGGCGCGGCGGACCAGCTGGGGGCCGGCGGGCTGGGCGACGGCTTCGGCGCCGGACTGGGTAGCGGCCTTGGCGGCTGCCGCAGCTGCGGCGGCTTCGGCCTTGCGGCTGAGGATGGGAGTGAAGTTCTGGCGCTCGGGGGCGTTCAGCCAATCGTCGTCAGTGTCGGCGAAGGTGATGCGCGGGGCGGGCTCGGTGTAGGGATCTGCGGCGACGGCCGCCTGGTTGAAGACGGGGGCTTCTTCGCGACGGATCGTGGGCTCTGGCCGGGAGGACAGGTGATGAACCGGATCCGGGAAGTCATGGTGCAGAGGGGCAGCCGCGGCGGCGAGTTGGGCTGCGTAGGGTGCGGCCGCGGCGCTGGCGGCGGCGAGACCTTCAAGGTGCGGGGCGTCGACGTCGGTGCGCGGCATGGAGTTCCAGAGGGACTCCTGCCCGGGTTCCGGGTGCTCGATGGGGTCGGAGGCGAGCTCGACGAGGGCATCGCGTTTGCGGCGGAAAAGGCGCAGCAGGCCGGCGACGAGGGAGTGCTTTTCGGCGTAGAGGGTAGCGTCGGCGATCTCGGTGGGGGTGGCGGGGTTGGCGGCGGCGACGGGGATCTCCGCTTCGGCGGTGGCGGGGCGTTTGCGCCAGAAAGCCAGCGGTTGCGGGTTGCGCAGGAAGCCGAAGTGGCCGTTGAACCAGGAGGGAGCCGTGCCGAGGGCGAAGCTGGTCGCGAGGTAGAGCGAGACGGCCATCATGAGGCCGGTGAGCACGGCGGCGCCGGTGATGTTGAGCAGGTGAACGAGGGTGTCGCCGAGGATGCGGCCTTCCACGCCGGGGAGTGGCAGGGCTCCGCGCCACAACAGCGCGCCGGGCAGCAGCGCGATGCCAGCAGGGGCGAAGATGAGCCACAGCACCAGGCCGGCGGTGCGGACCCAGCCGGCGCCGACGCGGCGCGAACGCATCCAGCTGACGCCGACGAAGCCGAGCACCAGCGGGATGAGCAGCGCGGCGACGCCGAGGAATTGCAGGACCAGGTCGGCAAAGTAGGCGCCGGTGAGGCCGGTCCAGTTCCGGGTGGGGTGGGCGAGGTTGGCCGTGCCGCCGCCGACGGTGTTGAGCGATGGGTCGGCGGGGTTGTAGCTGACAAGGGAAAGGAGAAGGAGGGCGGCAGCGGCCAGCACAAGCAGGCCGCAGAGCTCGTTGAGCCGGCGGCTGCGCGTGGGCGCGTAGTGGAGTCTTTGGGGTTTCACGCGGGTGGATGCGCGGAGTCGAGCGCGCCTGGGTTGGACCAGTGGCACGGGAGCGAGACCTCCAACAAACCAGAGCAAGGCCATTGTTTCATGTCTGGGCGGGGACGGCGTGACCGAAAAGGGGTAGTGAGGGGTGGGGAATACCGGAGGTGACACGGTAAGGGCGCACGGGTGGCGCTGGCAGGGAAAGCAGCTCCCCGTTGGGGGAAGGGACAACCAGAAAAAGCAAGAACGCAGATTCCCTTCGGGAATGACAACCGGAAAGGCAAACGCTTTTGAGAGTGGTGCATCCCTATGAGGGAAAGCTGGCGACGAAACAGGACGACAGCAGAGTTGCGGTGACGGGGGCGGGGGATTTTCGCGATTTCTCCCCCTTGCGGTCGGCGGAGGAGAATCGCAGTCAGCCGGCTGACCCCGCGCACCGCATGTGACTTTTGGGGAGAGAGACGATGGCGAACGAACTGGATGGATCGGAACGGAACAAGGAGACAGAAAAGGTTCTTCTTGAGGTAATCAAGGTGCTTAACGACGGACAGAAGGGTTTTGCCGACATCGGCGAGCACCTGAAGGACGACACGTTGAAGCGGTATTTTCTTGCTGAAAGCCTGAAGCGGGCAAACTTCCGCGCGGAGCTCGAGAATGAGCTGCACCGTGCAGGCATGGCCGACGTGAAGGAAGGCGGCACGGTGAGCGGAACGGTGCACCGCGTGTGGGGCGACCTTAAGGCGCACATCGGCGCTGGAAGTGACCACCAACTGCTGGCTACGGCGGAGCAGGGCGAGGATGTCGCCAAGGATGCCTATAAAAAAGCTCTGGAGAAGGATCTGCCGCTGCCTGTACGCGAGTTGCTGACCACCCAGCAGGCGCACGTGCAGACCTCTCATGATTACGTGCGGAATCACCGGGATGCGCTGGCCGGTAAGTAGTTTAGGTTTGTGTTGTTGCAGAGGAGGCGGCTTCGGCCGCCTTTTCTGCTGTTTGGTGATGAGGTACGGCGATGCGGGTAGGACGGTTGGTGATGGGCACGCTGTACGTCGTGGCAGGGGTGGGGCACTTCGTGGCCACGCGCGTGTACATGGGCATCATGCCGGACTACCTGCCGGCCCACCGCGAGCTGGTGTTGCTGTCCGGGGTTGCGGAGGTCGCGGGTGGTTTGGGCGTGCTGGTGCCAGCGACGCGGCGGGCGGCGGCCTGGTGGATTGTTGCGCTACTGGTGGCGGTGATGCCTGCGAATGTGTGGATGGTGCAGCATCCGGAGCGTTGGCCGGGGATCCCGCTGTGGGCGTTGTGGGTGCGGCTGCCGTTGCAGGGGGTGTTGATTTGGTGGGCGTGGCGGTACACGCGGCCGGACGCAGAGTAGGGTGAAGAGCCTTCCGAAAGCGCAACGGCACCGACCCGCGAAGGTGGCCGATGCCGTTCAAACGCTTTGCCTCGTTACGGGGTGGGTGGGGCGGGGTCCTTGGTGTTGGTCACGCGGTTCCAACCCGAGGGAATCGGCGCGGAGATCGTGCCCGTGGTGTTGGAGGTGTCACAGCTGAAGGTGGTCAGCACCTGCGCTCCAACGAGACTGTCACTGGTATCGGTCGGGGTGACGACTATGGTGACAAGCTGCCCGCCCGAGAGCAGAGTCGCGGCATTGCCGGCAGAGGTGCATTGCTGCGTGGCACCACCGGTACCTCCGCTGATCTGACAGGAAACCGGCGTGGTCGTGGGAGTGAACTGCGGGCCTGCTGCCCCGACGATCACGTCATTGAATGGATCGGCTGTGGCCAAGGAGATGGTTGCGCCGAAGGTAGAGCTTTGAACGCCGAGGACATAGGCGTTCAGGTTGTAGGCAGTGCAGCTTGCGGGAATAGTCAGAAACGCGAAGGCGGTGTTGGTTGCAAGCTGTGGGGCCAAGGCGATCGCCTGACTGCTGCCGCTGGGTGGTGCGACGGTAGGCATCGGCACATACACGCTGGTGGAACCCGTGCCACCGGAGGTACAGCCAGCGGGGCCTGAACAGTTCTTAACTCGGTTCCAGCCGCCACCTGGATTCAGGACGTTCAGTTCGAGTGGCATGGTGAAGCTGGCGCTCCAGAGCTGTCCGCCAGCTGGTCCTGCAGCACCTGCGGGTCCTGCAGCTCCCGTAGCTCCTTGCGGCCCGGGAACTCCAGGCGCGCCCGGAGTTCCCGCCAGCCCGGGCGCCCCTGGCAGGCCAGGCGCGCCTTGTGGCCCTTGCGGCCCTGCGGCTCCGGTGGCTCCCTGGGTTCCGAGGGTCACTTCGAAGATGGTCGGCAGGTGAGTGCTGTTGTTCACGACAGTGAGCAGGTAAGAGCCGGGGGCGATGCCGCTTGGTAGCTGCGCCGTGATCCCAGAGGCGCTGGCTGTGACCACCTTCAGACTTGCGGAACCCAGTGTGACAGCTGGCAGGGCGTTACCGAAACTTGTGCCGTTGATGACGATTTGGGTAGCGGCGGCGTTTTCCGACACGCTGGTGACAATGGGAAATAAGCCCTGAGCGGACGCGGCAACCGGCACCAGCGCTGCTGTAAGAAGGAACGCAACTTGGCGATGCATGGTGGACTCCTGAAGAACGGTGCATGTGGGGAGCGAGCGCGCTTCAGGGTCCCGGACGAAGAACTTGCAGCAGAAGACTGCGTCGCTGAGAGATAGGGTTGGCTGAAAGTGCGCAGCCAGCCTACTACAGCAATCGCAGTCTTCTGCGAAGACTTCGGGTTACCCCAGTTATGTCACTTCAGCAGCCGGGAGCGCGTCGTCCTAGAGACCCTGGCCGTAGTGAAGGTAGAAGACAACTCCGCTGGCGAGGATGCAGTAGATCCCGAACAGCCACCAGCGCCCGCTTTCGAGCCAGGAGCTTAGCCAGCGCAGGGCCAGAAGGCCGGCGAAGAAGCTGAGCACCATGCCGATGAGCGAGGTGGCGATGCTGGCGTGGAGGTCGATTGGGGCGCCGGTGGCGGCGGCTTCGTGGGAGGCCTTGAGGAGACGGAGAGCTTCGCGGGCGATGACGGCGGGGGTGAGAATGACCGCCAGGGCGAACGAAAAGCGCTCGGCACGCTCGCGGTTGGCGCCGGTGAGCAGGCCGGTGGAGATGGTGGAGCCGGAGCGGGAGAAGCCGCGGAAGGGAAGGGCGAGGCCTTGCACCGCGCCCATCCAGCCGGCCTGGGCGAAGGTGACGTTGTCGCCGGAGCGGGAGGCGGCGCGCTCGTAGGCGCTGCGGGTGACGACCTCTTCGCGACCGCGCTCCTTGAGGCCGGAGTAGAGGATGAGGAGGCCGGCGGCGAGCAGGGCGGGGGCGACGAAGTCGAGGCGGCTGAAGAGCATCTCGATTTCGGCGTGGGGAGCGCCTTTGAAGACGGTGTGTTCGATGAGCTTCTGGATGGGATAGCCGATGGCGCCGGTGAGCACCGTGGCCCAGACGGCGCGGATGAGAAAGCGCTTGAAGGCGTCCGATGTGGAGAAATAGGCGCGCTTCCACTGGTTCCAGAAGTAGACGATGACCGCGAACATGGTGCCCGTGTGGAGCATGACGAGGACGAGCGTCATGACCGGGTCCGAGGGGTCGAGGTGCATGAGCTTTTCGGCGACGACGACGTGTGCGGAGCTGGAAACGGGCAGAAGCTCGGCGAGGCCCTGGACGATGGCCAGGATCAGAATCTTCAGGAGAGGCATGCTGGCTTGATTTTAGCGGGCAGGAGGCGTTCGCGGATGTGTCAAAAGCGGCCACGCGGAGGTTTGCAAAGGCGCTCACGCAAAGGGCGGGGAGGTTTCGCGAAGGTCGCTAAGGGCGTCGTCCTTGCGTCTTTGGCGCGACCTTGGCGTCCCTTCGCGTGGGCGCTTTTGTTTTGGGGGGCTGCTCCGGATGGAGTGCTAGAGTCGGAATCACTGATGAAAACTGGGTCGAACTTCCTTCCGTTGCTGGCTTTTGGGCTGATTTTAAGCAGTGTTTCGTTGCATGCCGGTGCGCAGGTCCAGAGTTCTGGGGAGCCTGCGGCCTCCGCGGTGGACCGGGACCTGATGGAGGCGACCGCGCCGCAGTTGGAGGAGATGTACCGTGCCCACCGGTACACCGTGACGCAGGTTGTGCAGTGGTATCTGGCGCGAATCGGCCGTTACAACGGCGTGTATGCCGCGTTGGAGAACGTGGATGCGCAGGGGGCGCTGGCCACGGCGGGGCGTGAGGATGCGGAGGCCGCCGCGGGTGGAGCGAGCTTTACGCCGGGGCCGCTGTGGGGTGTGCCGATGGTGATCAAGGAAAACACCAGCGTCGCCGGCCTGGTGACGAGCGATGGATGGAAGGGGTACACGCTGCCTGGGCATGAGCTTGTGGCGCCCAGGGATGCGACGATTGTGCGCAGGCTGCGGGCGGCTGGGGTAGTGATCCTGGGCAAGACGAATATGCCGGATTTTGCGGCGAGCGACACGAACCGGAGCACGGCGTTTGGGCGCACGGGGAATGCGTATGACGTGCGGTTCAGTCCGGGTGGGTCGTCGGGCGGCACGGTGACGGCGGTGACCGCGAACCTGGCGATGCTGGGCAATGGGACGGATACGGGGAACTCGATCCGCATGCCGGCGGCGACGAGCGCGGTGGTTGGGGTGTTTCCGACGCGCGGCCTGGTGAGCATTGCGGGCATTGCGCCGTTGGATTGGCTGCTGGATAACACGGGGCCGATTGCGCGCGATGTGACGACCGCGACGATGGCGCTCGACGTGATGCGCGGGGAAGACCCGCTGGATCCGGTGACGGCTGGGTCGGCGGCGAAGGCCGAGGCGGGGCCATACACGGACTATCTGAAGCCCGGTGCGCTGAAGGGCAAGCGGTTTGGGGTGCCGGCCTTTGTGCTGGATGGCGCGGGCATTCCGTTCCAGGGCATACCGGCGGCACAGAGCGGAGCGCAGGCTGCGGCGGATCGCAAGTCGTCGGAAGAGCCGTTGCGCCCTGAGACACGGGCGGCGTTTATGAAGGCGGTGGAGGCGCTGCGGGCGGCTGGGGCTGAGGTGGTCTTTGAGGACAGCATTCTGCCGGACAGCTTTGCAATGACGGCATCGCGCATTGGCACGTTTCCGTATGTGCGCGAGGGTACGGAGACGTTTTTGAAGGAGTTTGGGCCGGCGGGGTACCACTCGCCTGCGGAGTACCAGAAGGCGGTGGGTGCGCCGTTGCCGGCGACGATCCTTGGCGGCGCAGGTTCGTCGCCGGAGGAGCCCCGGCGCAATATGAAGCAGGTGAAGTTTGAGGGCAATCCGCAGGCAGAGGCGGATGTGCTGGCGCCGAAGCGCAAGTGCCTTGCCGAGTATGAGGCGACGTTGGACCGGCTGCACCTGGACGGCTATGTATATCCGGCGATCCAGATGCCGCCCATGGACGAGACCATGCCGCAAAAGGGTGTGTTGAGCACGGGGCCGCACAGCGCGACGGGGTGGGTGAACATGCTGGGCGTGCCCGCGGTAGTGGTGCCGGCGGGGTTCTATGCGAACGGCATGCCGTTTGGGCTGGAGATCAGTGCGCGGCGGTGGAAGGATGGCGATCTGCTGGGGTGGGCGTATGGGTTTGAGCAGGCGACGAAGCTCCGGCGGCCGCCGGTGCTGGTGGAGCGCGGGTTGGTGGCGGTGGTGCCGCAGTAGCAATGGGGAAGCCCTGGGCTGGCTGAGATGGCGAGCGAGCTTTTCTATAATGAGGAGCGAGACGCTATGTCAAAACTTGAGTTCCAAACCGAAGTCAGCCAACTGCTCCAACTCCTTGTCCACTCGTTGTATTCGCACCCGGAGATCTTTCTTCGCGAGTTGATCTCCAACAGCTCCGATGCGCTGGATAAGCTGCGTCATCTGACGGTTGTTGATGAGGCGTTCAAGGGCTTTCCATTCAACCCGCGGATCGACCTTGAACTCGATGAAGAGAACAAGACGTTGACCCTTGCCGACACCGGCATTGGCATGAACGAAGAGGACCTTGTGGCGCACCTGGGCACGATTGCGCGCTCGGGGACGAAGAACTTTTTGTCGCAATTGTCCGGGGACGCGAAGAAGGATTCCAACCTGATCGGCCAGTTTGGCGTTGGCTTTTATAGCGCGTTCATGGTGGCGGATCGTGTGGAGGTGGTGTCGCGCAAGGCGGGCGAAGAGCAGGCCTGGCGCTGGACTTCTGACGGTAAGACGGGCTTCGAGATTGAGCCGGCGGAGCGCGCCACCGCGGGCACCACGGTGTTGCTGCACCTGAACGAGGAAGGCCAGCAGTACGCGAACAGCTGGCGGCTGCGCGAGGTGGTGAAGAAGTATTCCAACCACATCGCGTTTCCGATCTTTCTGACGTTCGACAAGCCGGAGTGGAACGAGGCGGAGAAGAAGTCCGACAAGGTGCGCACGACGGAGCAGGTGAACGCTGCGAGCGCGATGTGGCGGCGTTCCAAATCTGAGCTGAAGGACGAGGATTACAAGGAGTTGTACAAGTCGATCAGCGGTGACCCGGAAGATCCGTTGTTCTGGTTCCACACGCGGGCGGAGGGCACGTTGGAGTACACGACGTTGTTCTTCATCCCGTCGCATGCACCGTTCGATCTGTACCAGGCGGACTACAAGCCCGGCGTGAAGCTGTATGTGAAGCGCGTGTTCATCATGGATGACGCGAAGGAGTTGTTGCCGGTGTATCTGCGCTTTGTGCGCGGCATCATCGACAGTGAAGACCTGCCGCTTAATGTAAGCAGAGAAATTCTGCAGCAGAATCGCGTGCTGACGAGCATTCGCACGGCGAGCGTGAAGAAGATCCTGTCTGAGCTGAAGAGTGTGGCGGAGAAGGAGCCGGAAAAGTATCTCCAGTTCATCAAGGAGTTCAACCGTCCGCTGAAGGAGGGTGTCTACTCCGACTTTGCGAATCGCGACACGCTGCTGGACCTGATCCGCGTGAAGAGCACCAAGGTGGAGGGCCTGACCAGCTTTGCAGAGGCAAAGGCGCGCATGGGGGCCGAGCAGAAGAGCCTGTACTACATCACGGGTGGGAGTGAGTCGCTGCTGCGCAACTCGCCGCTGCTGGAGATTTATCGGAAGAAGGACATCGAGGTGTTGATCCTGGATGATGACTTCGACGAAATCATCTTTGCGGGCGTGGAGAAGTACGGTGAAACGGACTTCAAGGCCGTCAGCAAGACCTCGACCAGCGAGGATCTGAAGTCAGAGGCAGAGCCGGAGAACACTGAGGCGCTGAAGCCGCTGCTGGAGAAGCTGAAGGGGGTGCTGGGCGACCGTGTGAAGGATGTGCGTGTGTCGGCACGGCTGGCGGACAGCCCATCGTGCATCGTGTCGGATGAAGAGGAGCCGTCGCTGCAGATGCAGCAGATGCTGCGCGCGATGGGTCAGAAGGAGATGCCGTCGCCCAAGCCAACGCTGGAGATCAACCCGGACCACGAGATCGTGAAGAAGCTGCAGGCGCGGGTGGATGACAGCGTAGTGAACGACGCAGCATGGCTGCTGCTGGACCAGGCGCTGCTGATGGAAGGCCTGCCGTTGGAAGAGCCGGCGACGTTTGTGCAGCGGCTGAACCGTGTGCTGAACCAGTCCATCTGACGATGTTGAGCGCAGAAGAAAGCCCACCTTTTGAGGTGGGCTTTTCTTCTGAGATTTGGAGCACCGGGTGGGGGTCGAACCCACGAATACTGGTTTTGCAGACCAGCGCGTTAGCCACTTCGCCACCGGTGCTTTTGGGGTGCTCGGTGCCTGGTGCTCAGTTCTCAGTTGAAGGCGTTCTTCACTGAGCACTGAATACGGGGCACTGAGCACCAGCACTTACTGCGGCTGTGCGGTGGTGCGCAGGTAAGGCTTGACTGTTTTGTAGCCGGGGAAAATTTTATCGGCTTCTTCGTTCGAGACGGCACCCGTGATGATGACGTCGTCGCCCTGCTTCCAGTTGGCCGGCGTGGCGACCTTGTGCTTGGCAGTGAGTTGCATGCTGTCAAGGACGCGGAGGACCTCGTCGAAGTTGCGGCCGGTGGTCATCGGGTAGGCGAGGTGGAGCTTGATCTTCTTGTCGGGGCCGATGACGAAGACCGTGCGCACAGGGGCATTGAGGGCGGCGGTGCGACCACCTTCGACGTCGCCGGCCTCGGCGGGGAGCATGTCATAGAGCTTGGCGACCTTGAGTTCGGGGTCGCCGATCATGGGGTAGCGGACGGGCGTACCGCCGACGTCCTCGATGTCCTTGGCCCACTTGGCGTGGCTTTCAACGGGGTCGAGCGAAAGGCCGATGACCTTGGCGCCGCGCTTCTTGAATTCGGACTCGAGGGTAGCCATGGCTCCGAGCTCGGTGGTGCAGACGGGGGTGAAGTCCTTGGGGTGCGAAAAGAGCACTGCCCAGTTGTCGCCGATCCACTCGTGGAAGTGGATGGTGCCTTGCGTGGTTTCAGCGGTGAAGTCTGGAGCAATATCGTTGATGCGGAGTGACATCCGATGCCTTTCCTGTGTGGGAGCGTCGTTCCGCTCCGAGCTTGCACTCTGTTGGATTCCGTTTGAGGCTGCCTGGATCCGTTGCGGCCTGGAAATGCGAAACCCACCCGGCTTGGCCTGGGTGGGTCTGGACTTGCGCTGACGTCGTGTTACCGTCTGGTTTCGCTCATCCGCTCACCCCTGCCGGGCCGCAAGGACAGCAACGGCAACCACAACGGCAGAAGGTCGGGATGGAGGTGAAGATGCGCATAGTGAGAAAGATGCACCGCGGGGCAGGTTGGCCCTCTGCGGTGAAACCAAGGTACGGAAGCGGGGCGATGGTGTCAACTGGTGGTGCTCAGTGCTCAGTGCTCGGTGCTCGGTGCTCGGTGCTCAGTGCTCCGTGCTCCGTGCTCGGTGCTCGGTGCTCGGTGCTTAGTGCTCCGTGCTTGGTGTGGGTGTGCGCTGGGGACTTGGGGGCTCGCTAGACTCTTGGCATGAGTCGTGTGCTGGAGTACAGCGTGGTGGATGTGTTTGCGGAGCGGCCCCTGGAGGGCAATCCGCTGTGTGTGTTTCATGACGGGCGTGGGTTGAGCGATGCGGCGATGCAGGCCCTGGCTCGGGAGACCAACCTGTCAGAGACGACGTTTGTTCTGCCTGCGGACGACCCGGAAGAAGACCGTCGTGCGGGCGTGCGGGTGCGCATCTTTACGACGCAGGAGGAGCTGCCCTTTGCCGGGCATCCGACGCTGGGGACGGCGAGCTGGCTGCGGCTGAACCACCCTCCCGTGCGCGGAGCGGCGACTGTGACGCTGCGGTTGAGGGTAGGGCCTATCCCGGTGACCTTCGACGCGCCCAGCGAGGCACACGGGCCCGGCGTGTATGGGGCCGGTGTCTATGGATCGATGCGGCAGAACGATCCTGTCTTCGGTGCGGAGTTCGCGCCCGCTGAGATTGCCGCGGTGCTGGGTGCACCCGTGGACGATCTGTTGCCGGGGTTTGCTGCCCAGTCGGTCTCGACCGGCAATCCGTTCTGCATCGTGGCGTTCCGTTCGGTTGAGGCATTGCGCCGGTTGCAGATACCGCAGCGTGAGGCTGTGCCGTGGCTGCGGGAGCGTGGTGTGCGTTGGTTCTACTGCATTGCCAAGGACGAGGCTGCGGGCGTGTGGCGGGCGCGCATGCAATGGGAAAGCGGGGAAGATCCGGCCACCGGATCAGCGGCGGGTCCATGTATCGCGTGGCTGGTGCGGGCGGGGCTGGTGCCTGCCGGCGAGCCGACGACGTTGTTGCAGGGTGTGGAGATGTTGCGCCCTAGCCGGCTGATCGTGCAAGCGACCAACAACGACGGGGTAATTGGGAACGTGCTGGTGGCTGGTCGCACCATCCCCGTGGCAACAGGACGGTTTCTCCTCCCCGCGTAGCCGGATTATGCACAGCGCGCGGAACCAGAATCGCCAATAGCGACAACGGTTCCGCAGCTTCCGGTGGATTGGGAGGTGAACAATCCGTGAATCTTCGCCTTTTGTTCGGGGGTTGCCGTCGTTGGTTCCTGTCCGTATGCTCAGGCAATCGCACCTCGACGTAACACTTCCGTCCTTGGCGATATCACTTTCGGTTCACCCCTGAAATCCATGGTTTTTGCGGCTTTCCAGCCGCAGTAGCCCCGTTGCGCCTCCGTGCGATCTGCGGCAACGGACGATCTTTTTCAGCGCCGGTCTCGACGGCCCGGCGCATATGCACCCTTGCGCCTCCAGAGCTGTTCAAGGCCTTGTGCGGTGCTGTTTCCCAAGTTGGTGAGGGCTGTGTGTCTCCGGACGCCGCTGCCCTTGTACGCCCAAAACGCTGTACGGCTCCCGTGAGCCGGTACGCCAGTCAGCCGGAGATGCCGGCAGGAGAGAGTTCGACCGATGCGCCCACGCAAGACCATTCTTTGTGTTGAAGACAACGAGCAGGCCCTTTCGGTACGCAAGTTCATGCTGGAAACCCGCGGCTACCGTGTTGTTGCCTTCACCAGTGCGCATGGAGCCCTGGAGTTTCTGGAAACCGCCATGCCGGGCTCCGTCGATCTCCTGCTTTCCGATCTTCTGCTGCCGGGAATGGATGGCAATGAACTGATCCGCCGCGCCAAGCGCCTGCACCCTTGCCTGCCGACGCTGCTGATCTCAGGCATGGTGTCGAACTACGACCGCGCCGGGGCAGCGGACGCCTTTCTGCCCAAGGGCGCATGCACGGCAGCCGAGATGCTGGACCGCATCCGCGTGCTAGTAACGCGTAAGCGCGGGCCGAAGAAGCAGGTGCCTGTGGTGGGTGTGGGGATCCCGGTGGCAGTTTAGTAGGAATTAGGAATTAGGAATTAGGAAGTAGGAAGTAGGAAGTAGGAATTAGGAAACAGGAAGTTGGAAGGTGAGAGCGGGTGGTAGCGCTTCAGGACGCTCGAAGGCCTTTCCTCGCTTCGCTACTTCCTATCTCCTGCTCCTAACCCCTACTTCCTGTTTCCTGCTCCTAACCCCTACTCCTATTTCCTACTTCCTACTTCCTACTTCCTACTTCCTACTTCCTGCCTTTAGGCTTCCACTAGACCGTAGCGGCGCTGCCACTGCTGCTTCAGGCGAGTCCAGACGGCCTGGCGTTCCTGTGGGGTTAGCGTGGGGTCGGGGGTTTCTACGAAGCGGGCGGCTTCCGTTTTGGCGAGCTCGAGGAGTTTGCGGTCGCGGGTGAGGTTGGCGATGCGGAAATCGGGGAGGCCGGCCTGGCGGGTGCCGAAGAACTCGCCGGGGCCGCGTTGCGCTAGATCGAATTCGGCGAGTTGGAAGCCGTCCTGGGTGCGCACCATTTCGTCGAGGCGGGCTTCGGCTTCCGGGGTGATCTTTTCGCCGGTGAGCAGCACGCAGAAGCTCTTGGCGGAGCCACGGCCGACGCGGCCGCGCAGCTGATGGAGCTGGGCGAGGCCGAAGCGTTCGGCGTGTTCGATGACCATGACGGAGGCGTTGGGGACGTCGACGCCGACTTCGATGACGGTGGTGGCGACGAGGACGTCGATCTCACCGCGTTTGAAGCGGGCCATGGTGACTTCCTTGTCGTCGGCGGACATGCGGCCGTGGAGCAGGCCGAGTTTGAGGCCGGCGAGCGGACCGTTGGTGAGTTCGTCGAAGGCTTCAGTCGCGGAGCGGAGCTTGGGGCGTTGCGGGGCGCGGCGGGGCTTCGCGGGGGGCTCGGGGCTGAGGCGGAGGGCAGCGTCTGTGGTGACGTTGTGGCGAGCGGAACGGGGACTTCCCGCAGGTTTGGCTGGCGCTGCGGGCGAAGGGCGCTCACGCAGAGGGCGCGAAGGTTGCGTGGAGGGCGCTACGACTGGTGCGGCATTCAAGGGAAGTGGTGACGTGGTGTTGCGCTTTCCGCGAAGCGACAGGGTTGTTGAGGTCGGCGTGTCTGTGACGGTGTTCACCGATGGTTCAGGGTCGTGGGCGAAGTCGAGGTCTGGTTGGTCGGTGTTTTCGCCTTCGATGATGGGGTAGACGATGTAGGCCTGGCGCCCGGCGGCGACTTGTTTGCGGACGAAGGTCCAGACCTCGGCGGCGCGGGCGTGGGGCATGCGGCGCGTGGTGATGGGGGTGCGGCCTGGCGGGAGTTCGTCGAGGATCGAGGCCTCGAGGTCGCCGTACATGGTGAGGGCGAGGGTGCGGGGGATGGGCGTGGCGGTCATGACGAGCACGTCGGGCTCGGTGGCGACCCCGTCGGGGCCGGGCTTGCGCATCAGTTTGTAGCGCTGCTGGACGCCGAAGCGGTGCTGCTCGTCCATGATGACGAGGCCGAGGTTGTCGAAATCGACCTTTTCTTCGACGAGGGCGTGGGTGCCGATGGCGAGATCGGTTTCGCCGCGAAAGATGCGGCCGCGGGCTTCGCGCTTGGTGCGGGTATCGAGGGAGCCGGTGAGCAGCGTGATGCGGTAGGGGCGCTTGTGGGTGGGGGAGGTGGCGTCGGCGAGGAGCTTGCGGGCAGAGAGATAGTGCTGCGTGGCGAGGATTTCGGTAGGAGCCATCATGGCGACCTGGTAGCCGTTTTCTATGGCGACGAGCGCGGCTTCGAGGGCGACGATGGTCTTGCCGGAGCCCACGTCTCCTTGCAGGAGGCGGCGCATGGGGCGGGGTTCGCGCATGTCCGCGACGATTTCGGCGAGCACTCGCTTTTGCGCGTTGGTGGGTTTGAAGGGCAGAACCTGTTTCAGCGCGGCGCGGACGTTTTCCCCGGTCTGGAAGGCGGTGCCCTGGCGTTCGCGGAGTTTCTTGCGCTTCAGTTCGAGGCCGAGTTCGAGGTACCAGAGCTCTTCGAAGATGAGGCGACGGTGCGCGGGGGTGCGCGCTTCCTGGAGCTCGGCGAACGGGGTATCGGCGGGCGGGAAGTGGAGGTCGCGGAGGGCCTGCATGCGGGTGGGGAGCTGCAGGCTTTGGATGAGGGAGCGCGGAAGGGTTTCGTCTGCGGTGACGCCGGCTTCTTCGAGCTCGCGGAACAGGGTCCACAGCACGCGGCGGAGCCAGCGCGAGCCGAGCTTGGCGCCCCAGGCGGTGGTGCCGCCGAGCGTGGGGTAGACCGGGACGATGCGGCCCATTTCGAGGGTGGTGAACTCGGCGTCGTCGCCGGTGTGTTGGGTGGGGTCGGGCAGGATCTCGAAGGTGGGTTGGATCATCTTCCACTTCGTCGTTCCGGGGGCGGCACCGGGCGCGGTGCCCGAGCGTGAGCCTTCGAGCTTGCCGTAGAGGGCGACCTGCTGGCCGGGTTTGAAGCGGTCGCGAAGGTAGGTGCCGTTGAACCAGAGGCACTTGATGGTTTCGAAAACCGGCTCGGCGCTGCGCTTGGGCGTGAGTTGGCCCTGCGGGTTGGCGCTTTGGGTTGGTGGGGTGGCAGGGCCGGACACCCAGGTCTCAGAAGCGAGACCTGGGGCACCCGCTTCCGGGGCTGTTGGGGTGGGGCGGAGGCCGACGGTCATCTCGAAGATGGGCTTGGAGCGGGTGCGGAGGAGGACGGCGCCGCGGACCTCGCCGGTGACGGAGGCCATGTCGCCGGGCTGGTATTCGCTGAGCGGCTTGGGGTGGGCGCGGTCTTCGTAGCGGAAGGGCAGGTGATAGAGAAGATCCTCGACGGTTTCGACGCCGCGTTCGGCGAGGCTGCCGGCTACGCGTTCGCCGACGCGCTTGAGGAACTTGACCGGGGTTTCGAGCGTGAGGACCACAGATGCTTATGCTAACGGGATCAGGTGGATTGGCCGGAGCCATCAAGCCCACCTCAGCGGCTAAAGCCGCATATTCGTGAGGGCAAGTACGGCACGGCTGAAGCCGTGCCCTTCCCATGAGAGGTACTCCCAGGCATCTGGGAGCTGGGGTGGGGTGGAATAATGACGGTGCGAGCTTTGGGTGGCCGCGTTCGTCGATGGATACTTTTCTCGGACGATTCAAGAATCCTTTGGTGTTGCTGGCCGTGGTGCTGGTGCAGACCTTGTGGCTGGCGACGCAGGTGCAGCACCCGTTGCGGCCGGGGTTGGGGTTTTCTAACGGGGAAGACAGCCACAAAGTGACGTTGCTGCGCCAGTGGGCGATGGTGGTGGCCGGGCCAGTGGAGCGGGGCGCGCACGGCACCGGGTTGGGTGTGCGGCACCTGTGGACGAACTATCTGGACCTGCGCAGCGCGCGGCGGCAGAACGAGCAGTTAAAGACCGAGGTCGCGCGGCTGCGGCTGGAGCAGGCGGCGTTTGCGCAGGATGCGGCTGAGGGTCGCCGGCTGCAGACGTTGTTGCAGTTCAAGCAGCACTATGTGACGCAGACCGTGGCGGCCCAGGTGATCGGGACGTCAGGGTCGGACCGGTCGCATGTGTTGTGGATCGATAAAGGGTCGGCCGATGGGCTGCGGCCGGAGCAGGCGGTGATCACGCCCGATGGTGTGGTGGGCAAGCTGCGCGACGTGATGCCGCATACGGCGCAGCTGCTGCTGATCAATGACCCGAATTCGGGCGCCGGGGTGATTCTGCAGTCGACGCGCATGCGCGCGATCATCCGTGGCACGGCGGCGGGTGAGGTGGAGATCAACAACCTGACCGCGGACGAGCGTATCAAGGCGGGCGAGTCGGTGATTACGTCGGGCGGAGACCAGGTGTTTCCGCGTGGGTTGCCAGTGGGAACCATCGCGTGGGTTGAGCCTGACGTGAAGCATCAGCCGTACACGATGATCCACATCAAGCCCGCGGCGAACCTGCGCCAGTTGGAAGAGGTGCTGGTCATCACGGGAACGGATGCGACCTTGCCGGCGGCGGCGCAGACCGATGCTTTGGCGGCCCAGGCCCTGGCCGCAGAGAATCAGCGTGCGGCGGACCTGGTGGCGGCGCGGTTACCGAGCGTGCATGATGGCGAGCCTGACGGGGCGGAGGGCGCGGTGACCGCCACGGGTGCCGAGGCAGCCAAGGCAGCTGCGGCGGGGGAGACGGCGGGGCCTGTCCCTGGGGTGCCGAACTCCGGGATGCCGAAGGTGAAGCCGCCCGTGCATGCGGATCGCTATTCGCCGGGCTCGACGCCGAGTGCCGAGGACCTGACCCCGGGCGCGCCGAAGCAGTAGCGGGCGGTAGACTCAGGGGCATGTGTGGCAGGTATCTGCGGCGTGCCGACAAGCAACGGATTGCGGAGGCGTTTCGGCTGGGGCAGCTTTCTGAGGACTATCCGCTTCCGCCGGATTACAACATTGCGCCCGCAACGTTTCAGCCGGTTGTCCGCTTGAATCGAGACAGTGGCGAGCGCGAACTGGTGATGATGCGGTGGGGGCTGGTGCCGTATTTTGCCAAGAGCCTGAGCGACTGGAAGGGCTTTTCCACCATCAACGCCAAAGCGGAGACGTTGGGAGAGAAGGCGCTGTGGCGTGCGCCGTTTGAGAAAAGGCGATGCCTGGTGCCGGCCGATGGCTTTTATGAGTGGAAGAAGCTGGACGCCAAAACCAAGCAGCCCATTGCGTACACGTTGAGCGAGGGGCAGCCGTTTGCCTTTGCGGGTCTTTGGGACGCGTGGAAGGATCCGCAGACGGGCGAGTGGTTGCAGACCTTCGCCATTGTGACGACGACGGCGAATGAGTTGACCGGTGAGGTGCACGACCGCATGCCGGTGATCCTGCATCCGCGGGACTACGACCGCTGGTTGCAGCGCGGACATGTGGAGCAGCCGCCGGTGGACCTGTTGCGGCCGTATGAGGCGGACGCGATGCAGGCGGCCCCGTGTAACCCGGCGGTAGGGAACGTCCGCAACAATGGGCCGGAGATGCTGAAGGGGCCGGAGATGCTGGCGTGTCCGGATGCGGAAGGTGAACCGCTGAGGCTGCTGAACAGCGAGTGATGAGCCTGCGCGGAAGGGCGTGGCGCGCTGTCACGGTATGCTCAGAGGCGACGCTTCCTGATGCCTGAGCATAGTTACACCTCGCGGCGCGAGCTTGAACAGTACCATTTCCACCCGCTGGTGACGGTGCTGGCGCCGTTGCTGTGCGTGCTGGTGGGGGCCATGCTGCCCCGCCTCTGGCCGAAGCTGGATGTGCTGGACCTGCCGCTGATTGCGACGGTGTTTTTCGCGGTGTCGCGGCGCAGCCCGGTGGCCGGAACATTGACGGGAACAGCGATTGGGTTGCTGCAGGATGCCTTTACCGATCTGCCGTTCGGGGTGAACGGCATTGCGAAAGCAGTGATTGGCTACCTCGGCGCGAGCCTGGGCTTCGCGATCGACGTGGACAACATCCTGAACCGCGTGCTGATGAACTTTGTCGCCTCGTTGCTGCAGAGCGCGATTTTGTACCTGATCACGCGGCGTTTGCTGGGCGATGTCACGGTGCAGCTGCGGCCCGTGTATGAGTTGATCCGTGCCGGGGTGAATACCGCGGTGGCGATTCCGATCTTTCTGCTGCTGGACCGGTTTAAGGTGCTGGAAGATTGAGGTGCTCGGTGCTCGGTGCTCGGTGCTCAGTGCTCGGTGCTCGGTGCTCAGTGCTCGGTGCTCGGTTACGCGTGATGTGGGAGTTGTAGACTAAGGTAACGGCCCGTATGTCGCCCGAGACGACGAATCTAGAACGGAAAGAAAAGGTGTCCCCGGCCAAGCTGGCTGCCACGCAATATGCGGTGGCGCTGGTGTTGTTGGTGCTGGGTATTGGGCTGTGGCGGTTACAGGTGCTGGGCGCGGCGGAGTACCGGGTGCTGGCCGAGCAGAACCGGGTACGCAAGGTGCCCGTGCTGGCCGCACGAGGACGCATCCTGGACCGCGAAGGCCGGGTGATTGTCGACAACTACCCTTCGGTGACGTGCTATCTGTTGCGGGAGCAGATGAGCGCCGTAGAGCAGGACCTGCCCTTTATCGCGCAGGGGCTGCACATGGAGCCGGACCAGATTCGGGCGATTCTGAAGCACTTTGAGTTTGCGCCGAAGTATCAGCCGATTCCGTTGAAGCAGGACATCACGCCGGATGAGCAGGCCTTTCTGGCGGCGCACCGGGACGATCTGCCTGAGCTCGACACGCTGGATGAGCAGCGCCGGCTGTATCCACGGGACGGCTTTGCGGCGCACCTGATCGGGTATGTGGGTGAGGTGTCCGAGGCGGATCTGAACAACTCCAAGTTTGCGTTTTATGAGCCCGGCGACGTGGTCGGCAAGAGCGGCGTGGAGGAGGCCTACGACGAGGTGTTGCGCGGGCAGGATGGGTCGCGCGACATGATTGTGAACTCGCATGGGCGCGAGGTGGGTGTGATGGGCGAGGAGTACGCCAAGCCCGGGCAGGACTTGCGGCTCACGGTGGATCTCGACATCCAGCGCGCGGCGGAGCAGGCCATGGAAGGCAAGATCGGCGCCATGGTCGCAATCGACCCGCATACGGGCGAGATCCTGGCCATGGTGTCGCGGCCGACCTTCGATCCGAACGAGTTCTCTGTGCGCCTGAGCAAGGCGTACTGGCAGACCATCCTGGACAATCCGGATCATCCGCTGTTGAACAAGGCCATCCAGGCGCAGTTGGCGCCGGGTTCGACGTTCAAGATCATCATGACGCTGGCGGGGTTGCAGCAGGGCGTGGCGCAGAACATGCACGTGGTGTGCAACGGCGGTGCGAGCTTTTATGGGCACTTCTTCGCGTGCGACCGGCACCACGGCGGTGTGGATATCCATACCGCGATTCCGTACTCGTGCGACACGTTTTATTACACGCTGGCCAACAGGCTGGGGATCGACACGATGGCCCGCTATGCGAACGAGGTGGGCATTGGCGTGAAGACCGGCGTGGACCTGCCGGACGAAGCCGCCGGCGTGATGCCGTCGACCGAGTGGAAGCTGAAGACGCAGCACGACAAGTGGTATGCGGGCGAAACAATCTCGGTGGGCATCGGCCAGGGCGCGATCCAGGCGACGCCGCTGCAGTTGGTACGCGCGCTGAGCGGCATTGCGTCTGGCGGTGTGTTGCGCAGGCCGCACGTGGTCTTTCCGCAGGAGCTGCCGGCGCAGGAGCTTGAGGCCGTGGAGCAAAGCTATCCGGGCTCCGGCGACAAGCGCATCGAGCTGTCGCCGGAAAACTGGGAGACGATTACGGACGCGATGGCCAACGTGACGTCGAGCCCGATCGGAACGGCCTATGCGGCGCGGCTGGAGGGTGTGGATTTTGCGGGAAAGACCGGCACGGCGCAGGTGATGAGCCACACGGCGTTATCGCGAACCGGCAAAGGGCATAACACCGAGCCGAATGCGTGGTTTGTGGGCATGGCGCCGCGGCGCAACCCGGATATTGCCGTGGCAGTGCTGTGGGAGCACGGCAACTGGGGCAATAACTCCGCGAAGCTGGCCGCTCAGGTGATTGCGGCGTATGTGAACAAGCAACGCACGCGGTCGGGCAACGTGATGAAGGTGGCGGAAGCCGCCCCGGCTGAAGGCCCGGACCCAAAGACACCACCCAACAATGAGCAAGTGCCGGATGCGTTGCCGACGGCAAACATGGTGAGGTCCAAAGCAGAGACGCGAGCGGCGAGCGTCAACCCTGCCGGGGGGCAGTAGCGGAGTTTGACTCGGGCACAAAGCCTACCAGCCGGTGTCTAAGTTGGCATGGGTGTGCGAAGGTTGGCGGGGATTGTGTTGATGCCGGCGCTGAGCGTGGTCTCAGTTGGCTGCAGCAAGCCTCCGCCCTTACTGGGTCCATCAGCCCCCGTAGCTTTCGCGCATTCCGGGGTGCAGGTCGTCAGACGAAGTGTTTACGAAGGCGTGCCGATTCAGCATCCAGACGACCTTGCAGGCATCTGGGACGCGCCCGATGGTCGCGGTGGAACTGTGGGTTTGAACCTGGTCCTGTGGACCACGATCAGCGCAAATCGAACCAAGGTTGCCGGGTCGCCGCAAGCGTGGCAGAGCCTCACAGCGATTCTCTACGATCGAAGAGGGGCGGTCGCCGATCGAAACGAAAGAAATGTTCTGGCAGATAGTGCTGAACAAGGCATGTTGCGGTATCAAAACGAGCGGCTGACAGGACACTGGAAGAACGTCGATCTGGATTTGCGGCGAGGACGCGGACATACCTGGGCGGGGCAGTTTCACCGAGGCAATTTCAATCAGATGATCGTGCTGCACAGGCCGACATTTCAATCCCGGTCGTCTCATGGATGGTTCCTGGGAACGTGGCTGGAGCGCTTCGCGAGCACTGAGATGTGTGTACACCTGGGTCGCGAACCGGATGGCACGTTCGTGGGGTGGACGGATGCACTCGGTGAGCTGGGGAACGTTCGCTATGCCTCGAACGAACCGAAGCCGCGCCTGACCAGTGAGGCTTACGGTGAGCCGGCGGAGGTACACCCCGAAGGTGCGAACGGAGTGTCTGTTGAGCTGAATGTACTGAGTGGATGGTGCTGTCCTGCGGGCTTCGATGCAACCCAGCGACGGCCGAACACAATGCGGATCGAGTGGCATGGCAGCATGTCCAAGCCGCCGGGTCTTCTTAGACGACTGGCTGGGGAGAGTTGCGTGGAGAACTCCCCTGAGATGGCCCCTTAGTCAGGAGACGGAGCCTGTGGAACCGGTGGGGAGCGCGAGCAGCTTGTTGACCAGCACGGAGAGTCGCCGGAGGTCGTCGGACATTTCGCGGGCGAGGGTGCGGATGTCGGTGGTGAGTTCGCCTTCGGCGGCGAGGAAGACGAGGTTGGTCAGGCTTTGGAGCGGGTTGTTGATCTGGTGGGCGAGCTCGTTGGCCATGGCGTTGGCGGCCGTGGCACTGGCCTGATCGAGGATCAGCTTGCCCTGAGAGCGTTGCCGGATGGCCATCGCGGCGAAGTCGGCGAGGAGCTCCATGGTTTGGGCGTCGCTACGGTTGAAGGCCTCGCGCCGGGTGTGGGAGATGATCCAGATGGTACCGTTGGTTTCGCCGACGTGCCACGGCATCAGAACGCCATCGAGAGCCTCTTCAGCCTCAACCTTGAGGACGTCAAAGAACCGCTGATCGACGCGGAAGAGCTGGGGGCGATTGCGTTCCAGGCAAAGGCCGCAGGCGCTGGGAAAAGCAGGCAGGACCGCGTCGAGAAAGCGCGCGTAGCTGCCAGCGGTTGCGACCCAGTGATAGGTCACCTCACCGGTCTCGGAAACCTGCTGCAGGCTGATGCCGGCACTGTCGGCGCCGCACAGCTCGATGGCGCAATTGACCAATTGTTGCAGCAGCGTATCGGGATGCTCGACAAAGGCGTGGGCCAGCCGCCGCATGCCGTCCAGGTGGGGTGCCCGGTCGCGATCGCGTAATGGCCTGCTCATGAACGAGGGCTCGGTGTAGAGGTCGACCACCTCCAGCCCGCTGTCGTCCACCGCGGGTCCGGTTTGTACTGGGGAAAGCATCTTTGTCGGGCTATTTCAGGTTAGCGTATCGCAAAAAAGCCGGATCCGAACAACACTTTGGATTCGCTCCGTACGCCGGGGGTGCGTTACCTGCGGTGCACGGGATGCGGTGCCTGACGGTGGATGAGGATGTGCGTGTGTTCGCGGGTGATGCGGATGCGACAGCCGAGCGGATCGGCGACTCCGAGGCAGCCTCGATCGCGTACCTGGATCCAGGCAACCTGGTCGGGGCCGATCATCCATGCCGTTGCGTTGGTGGCGTAGTGAACCTGTTCCAGGTAGTAGGCGGCGGTTTCGTCGGTGTCGGCGGCATTGGCGTTCAGTTGTTCGCAGCCGCTGTCGGGCGGGGCTGAAGTTCCATCACCAAGGGCGCAGAAGTCTTCGTCGTGTTCCAGCAGGATGCGCTTATTGGTGCCGGTGAGGAAGTAGCGCGTGCTGATGGCCGGCACGCCGGAGCGCATGGTCCATTGCCCGAGGTCGGCGTCGAACGCAGGGGGAAGCTGGCTGAGGGCGAGCGTGGGCTCCTTTACCTGGCGCGAGAAGACCGCGAGGCTGGGCGTGGGTTCGCCGTTTGTGGGCGTGAAAAAGAAGGCGCCGAGGCCGAGGCCGGCCTGGGTGTCGACCCAGAGCGAAGCACGGCCGGAGAGATACGGGCCGCCGTTGCCGGAAAGCAGGACGTAGCGGTTGTCGACTACGCGGACCGGCGTGCGCGAGTTGGACAGGGCCATGTCGAGCGCGTCGGACAGCGGCATGTCGCGGCCGTAGTGAAACATGCAGCCCGGGACGAATTCCTTCATCAGCCGGCGGAACTGCTTGTCGCGGAAGAGTTCGGCGGTGGGCGCGCCGTCGAAGCTGCGCAGGTTGGTGAGCAGCGCCGGGTCGAGCGGTTTGTCGAAGATGGCGGGGTCGTAAGGAACGGGCACCGGCGCGTCGTGGCGTTCGATGGGAGCGGGCGGTTGTTGTTGCGGTGCGGGCGTAAGGACGCGGTCGTTGGCTTCGGGCAGCGGGCCCTCCTGCGCGCGGGCGGCGGCAAATGGGGCGAGCGCGCAGGCAAGCAGCAACAACGGCGCGCGGAAGGGACGCAGGGCATCTCGCAACACGACAGGGCTGGGCATAATCCTCAAGGTGCGACTTGGTTGGATTTGTGTGGCTGCTGGAGTGAAGACGAAGAGCCTGTGCGTTTTGCTTCACAGAAAGTATCCAGGGCGTACACTTTGTCGGCCAATGGAAGCTTGGGGAGCACGGCGCTCCGGTGCACCAGGGCAGCATCCTGCGGTTGGGGTTTTACGCGAGGAGGCTTCATGGCAAAGGAACAGGTCTTGGTTGTCGGCGCGGGACCCACGGGCATGACGGCAGCGATCGAGCTGACGCGGGCCGGGTTTCCGGTGCGGCTGGTGGACAAATCCGACCACATGGCGCGCTGGTCGCAGGCGCTCGTGGTGCAGGCGCGCACGCTGGAGCAGCTTCAGCGCTACGGCTTAGCCGAGGAGACCGTGAGCCGGGGACGCAAGATCACGGGCGGGCGGCTGATCAGCGATGGCAAAGAGATAGCTCACATGGACCTGAGCCGGGTGCCTGGGCGCTACCCGTATGCGTTGTTCATCCCGCAAACGGAAACCGAGGCGATCCTGAACGGTTCCATGGAGAGCATGGGTGTGCGCACGGAGCGGCAGGTGGAACTCATCAGCCTGGAACAGGCGGACGGTGCCGTGCAGGTGCAGCTACGGCACGCAGACGGCCGCGTGGAAGAGGTGCGTCCGGCATGGGTACTGGGCTGTGACGGCGCCCACAGCACTGTCCGCGAGCAGATGCGAATCCCGTTTGAAGGGAAGGCCATAGAGTTGCGGTTCATCCTGGGTGACCTGGAACTGGCCGGACTGGCGGTGCCGAGCAATGAGATTGAGGTGCACTTCCATCACGGCGGGGATCTGGTGTTCCTGGCCAGGCTAAGCGATCGCATCACGCGCGTGATTGTGGCGCTGCATGACACCGAGACCGGTAAGGATGGGCGTGAGCTGACGATCGAGGATTTCCAGGGCGCGCTGGACCGCTGTGGTGTGACTGCGAAGGTGCTGGACAGCGACTGGATGACGCCTTTCTGGGTGAACGACCGCCAGGCCAGAAACTACCGTGTCGGCCGGGTGTTTCTGGCAGGCGACGCATCGCACATCCACTCGCCGGTGGGTGGGCAGGGGATGAATACCGGCATCCAGGATGTAGCAAATCTTGTGTGGAAGCTGGCGGCGGTGGCTCGCGGCGGCGACCCGCACCTGCTGGACACCTATGAACAGGAGCGGGGCGAGGTCGGACGGCATCTGCTTCGGTTTACAGAGCGCGTGCTGCGCGTGGGCACTTCGCCCAGCCAGCTGGTGGAAGGACTTCGTGATGTGGTTGTACCCCTGCTGACCCACTTGAAAAGTGTGCAGAAGGACGCGGCGGGGTTTATCTCGGAAACGGCTATCCACTACCGTGAGTCGTCCGCGGTGTACGACCATGGTGGCGATGGCGAGCTGCGGGCGGGGGATCGCTTTCCGGATCTTGCACAGCGTGGGTCGGCGAACGGCACCTTGCTGGGCGCATGGACTGAGCCGGTGCACCTGGCCTTCGTGCTGAACGGGTCTGAGACCGATGCCGAAGAACTGCAGTCCGGCCTTCGGCACGCGCGGGTCGGGTTGCTGCGCATGACGGAGATGGACAACGAGGGCCGGCGGCTGTTTGGGACCGAGCGGAAGCTGGTGATTGTGCGGCCGGACGGCTATGTGGGCTACCGCGGTCCTTTGTTGCCCCATGGCGATTGGGCCAGCTACGTGCGGCAGGATGCGCTGTCCTGAGCGGATCTACCGGAACACGGCGTTGAAGGGAAGGAACAGGGCAAAGACAGTGCCATGGCACGCGGGTCTTTGACTGCTGCGCACCCGGAGAGAACCGCGATGGCGATCGACGATCTCTTTGCTGACCCAGAGACCAAGACCGGTGCCGGTAATGCCTTTGGTGGTGAAGAACGGGCGGAACAGCTTTTCGCGGGCTCCATCGGTGATGCCGGCACCGGTGTCAGCGATGGTAAGGATGAGTCCCGCTTCACCTGTGACCCAATTTGTGCCCTGGCGGCTGCGCAGAGACAGCTTGCCCCCGGATTGGTTCATGGCGTCAAGCGCGTTGCTGACCAGGTTGCTGATCACCTGGCGGATCTCGCCCTCGAAGCAGCGGACGGGCCTGCCGGCGCGGAGGCGTTCCTCGACGACGACCTGCGAGTGGGCCGTACGGCCGTGGTAGATGGAGAGCACGCTTTCAAAGAGCTGCTCGGCGGCGATCTCCTGCGGACTGGTGGCCTGCTTGTGGAAGCGGAGTGTTTGGCTGGTGATGGCGGCGACGCGGCGGAGTTCACGTTCCGCGATATCGAGGTATTCGCGGACCTCTGAGATTTCGTCGCTGTTCTGGGCGAGGTAGAGCAGGTTGGTGACGGACTCGAGCGGGTTGTTGATCTCGTGCGCGATCGAGGCAGCCAGCCGGCCGACCACGGCCAGCTTTTCGCTTTGGATCAGGGCTTCTTCGGCCCTGCGCTGCTGGGTGACCTCGATGGAGGCCGCCGTGATGCCGGTGATCGAGCCGTCCGCTGCGTAAACGGGGAAGTAGCTGACGAGCCAGTACCGGTGCTCGTCGGGATCGGTGGTGAGCTTGCCTTCGAGCGGGTAGTTGATGACGGGCTCGCCGCGGGCGACCTGATCGAAGAGCTCGCGCAGACCGGGGATGGGCGCCATCTCCGTGAGGGTTTGGCCGATGATCTGTTCGGGTTTGAGGCCGAAAAACGCTGCCTGGCGCTCGTTGAGGCGGACGTAGTGATAATCCGGAAGGTCGAAAAGGGCGAGCCCAATGGGTGCCGTGCGGTACACGGTTTCGATTTCGGCATGCTGGCGTTCGGCTTCTTCACTTTTTCGGCGCAGCGCTTCAGCGTCATTCTTTTCCCGTGTCACATCACGGAAGAAGATCATGATGCCGTCGTCTGCCGGATAGCTTTGGACCTGCAGCCACATGTTGAGGGGCTCGGGATAAAAGGCCTCAAAGTCGCCGGCGATGCCGAGCCGCATGGTGCGGTCGTAGGTCACGACAAACGGTGAGCCCTCGTAATCCGCCGTAGGGAAGCAATCGAAGAGCTTATTGCCGAGCAGCTTGCCACTGGGTGCGAGCAACTGCTCGGCACGGCGGTTCAGGAAGGTGAACCGGTATTCCTGATCCAGGAAAACGACGGCGTCCGTGGTCGCGTCGAAGAACTGTGCTATCTGGCGGCGAAACAGTTGATCGGGATCTGACATTGAGAAGGAGGCGTCCTGCAAGGGTGTCACTTTCGCTTGAGCGGACCCGTACTCCGCACGGTCGGATGTCGAAGCCTGAACGAACACAGGCATTCACCTCATCATGGTACCGAACCCGGGTTTGGGGCCTGCCTGTGCCGCAGAGAAAGGCTGTTCAACCCCGTCGCCCCTTTCCCGCCTTCCTTCCCCCGACAATCCGTGGCGCAGCGAGAAGGTGGAAAGCGGCCCCCAGTACACTGAGGCTGTGTTTCGATCGCGCTTCCGAGACTTTGACTGGACACTGCTGAGCTTTGTGCTGATCCTCAGCGTGCTCAGCGTCGTGGAAATTCGTTCCGCGACCGCGATGACGAAGTTTCACGGCTTCCAGTACAAGCAGGTCGGCTTCCTGCTGGCTGGCTTTGTGCTGATGTTTCTGATGTCCGTGGTGGACTACCACCGGTTGCTGGACATTGTGCCGTGGGCGTACGGCATCAGCGTGGTGTCGCTGGTGGCGGTGAAGCTTGTGGGCCAAAAGGTGCTGGGCGCCCGGCGATGGATCAACCTGGGCGGCGGTGCGCATTTTCAGCCGTCGGAATGGGTGAAGCTGGTACTGATCCTGGCGGCGGCGCGGTTTTTCTGGAGTTTCATTGCCAACAAACGGCCGCTGCGCTGGCTGGACCTGGGCAAGGCGTTTGCGCTGATCGGTTTGCCGATGCTGCTGGTGCTGGCGCAGCCAGACCTGGGGACAGCGCTGACGTACTCGCCGGTGCTGCTGGTAGGGCTGTTTCTGGGGGGCATCCGGCTGAAGCAGGCCGCCGTGCTGGTGCTGGGGTTCTTTCTGGCAGTGGCGGGTATCTGGAAGAGCGGCAAGGTGTTGAAGCCGTATCAGAAAGCGCGGCTGACGGCGTTCGCGAACCCGGACACGGACCCGAAGGGCTCGGGGTACCAGATTCGTCAGAGCCTGATTGCCGTGGGTTCAGGCGGGGTTTGGGGCAAGGGCGCCAACAAGGGGACGCAGACGCAAGGGGATTTTCTGCCGATCCCGTATACGGACTTCATCTTTGCGGCCTTTTGCGAGGAGCACGGCTTTGTAGGCGCGGTCGGGGTGTTGCTGCTGTACTTCCTGATCCTGGTGCGACTGATTGAGAACGCCCAGGGCGCGGCCGACCCGCCCGGAACGCTGATCGTGATGGGGGTGGCGGCGGTGCTGCTGTTCCAGGTGGCGGTGAATATCGGCATGTGCGTGGGGCTGATGCCGGTGACAGGGATCCCGCTGCCGCTGCTAAGCTATGGCGGATCGAGTGTCTTGTTTACGTTTCTGGGGCTGGGGATTGTGATGAATGTGCGGATGCGGCGGTTTGTGAATTGATCGGCTTGGTTTAAGAGGTGAGCAGGCTGAAGCCGCGGAGTCGGGATGCCTTCTGATCGAAGGTGAACGTCGTGCTGCACCCCGCTGCAGCGTTGAGTTCCGCAATGAGCACGTCAGAGAAGGACCCCGGTCCCGACTGCCAACTGGCGAAGGCCCTGGAAACCTCGCGCTCGTGTTGGAGCAACAGAGTTGTCGTGCGGAGAAGATGCTCCAGAACGACGATCTGCTCGCCCTTCGGCACACGGTACCTGCTTCGCAACACCCATACCAACTCCAGCAAAGTGGCAACACTGATGTAGCCCGGTTCCTCCTCGGTCAATTGTGCCAGGAGCGCAGCAACAGCTGCTGATTGCTGGGGGTTGTCCTGCATCACGTACCGAATCAGGATGTTGGTGTCGAGCCCGATCACGATCGGATGGACTCCTCGTAGTCTTCCACTGCCCCTTGTCCGATCCCTTCCTCGATCTCTTCTATGGAGAGAGGTTTTGTGACACGGTGCGCAAGAATGCCGCGCAAGGCTGAGATGGGGAGGGCTGGTAGGAGGTAAACACGCCCATCTGCATCGACGAAGAACTTCACCCGGTCACCTGGAGAGAGGTGGAGTCGTTCGCGGACTGCCTTCGGCAGGGTGACCTGTCCCTTGGTGGTGATGGCGGATTGCACGTTGGTATTACCTCTCGCAACAAGTAATACCATTTAGGCTCCGTCCTCTCTATGCCCCTTGCCCGTAGTAGTGCATACTGTAAACAGTCGTCCTGCCGGAGGGCCGGACGGAGCGTACCCGCTGCCTCGGATGAGACTATTCCCGGCGCAGCGACGGAAGATTACACACCGAAGGCCGGCCAGGCGCGGATCACCTCTCGCAGCCGGACAGGTTTTGAGCATGATGGTAAACGGACGGTTAACGACCCCGCCTTTTGAGGCTGTTGTGGTCACAAACTCCGTTGCCGGCATGAAGTCTGAAGGCGCCGCAGGGCGTTCCCGGACAAAGGCAAACGATCTGGACACACTTGTTTTTGGCGCCGGCTCCACGTTTCCGCAGGGTGCGGAACGCGGGGCGCGCTCGCTGCGGGCCGCCCGGCCAATGCAGTGCACACAACATAGCCCAGCCCCCGCCTTTCACCACCTGTCTGAAGCAAGGGAGGCAGCCCCCACGAGCTAAGTGCTTGAAGGGGCGCGATCTTTGTCTGTCCTGCCTGCCCGCTTTGTGGGCAGAAAGCAGTGACTATGTCGAAGGAAATTTACATCTCCAGCACGCCGCACGAGACGCGGCTGGCGATTGTTGAAAAAGAAGAACTCAGCGAGATCTATTACGAGCGGGAAAACGAGTACACGCTCGCTGGCTCTATCTATAACGGGCGCGTGACGCGCGTTTTGCCCGGCATGCAGTCCGCGTTTGTGGACGTCGGCCTGGAGCGCGATGCTTTCCTGTACATCACCGATTTCATGGAGGAGCAGGGCGAGTCGGCTGACTTTGACGGCGGCGGCGAAGCGCGCCGTGGGTCGCCGGAGCGCAGCGGTGAACGCTCTGAGCGGGGAGACCGCGGTGGCGACCGTGGACGTGGGCGCGACCGGGATCGGGGCGGCGAACGGAACGGGCGTGGCCGCGAGCAGGAGCCGCGGGTAGCGGCTCCCGATGAGTTCAGCGCCGTTGAACCTGTGTTTCCGGAGCCGCAGGAGCTGGCCGGCGCGCCGGAAGCTACACCCGAGACGGGCGAAGAGACAGGCGAGGGCAGCCGCCGGTGGCGCGGCCGTCGTGGCCGCCGCCGGGGCGGACGTAGTGGCGAAGGCCGTGGGCCTGCCGAGGGCGGGGAAGCGACCCCGCACGGCGAAGCGACGCCACAGGTAGACGAAGAGTTTGCGGGCGGGAGCGATGAGCCCGAAAGCGGCTCGATGGAGCGGGTGTACGGCCAGGAAGAAGCCGCGGCGCCGGTGGCTCGCGAGGAACGTGGACGGGGTGGACGTGACCGGGATCGCGGCGGACGCGGACGCGACCGTGACCGGGGCGGGGATCGCGGTGGCGACCGCGGACGTCGTCCTGAGCGCTTCGACGAGCAAGGTGGTGGCAGTGCACCGGAGCTGGCTGCCGGTGCGGAACCAATGATTCTGCCGGGTGAGTCGCTCTCGCGGTATCGCAAAGGCGATGATGGTGAGTCCGCGGCGGGATCTTCGGCCAGTGTGCCGGCAGCGGCCAAGCCGAGCTACCTGACTGCGCGTCCTTCCACCGAGATCGATCTTTCGACCGCGGCCTGGGACGGTGGCTTTACCCTGCCCGGCGAGACGCTTTCGCGGCGGCGTGGGCAGCCGGAAGCGCCGCGTGCCGAGGCGCGCGGGGAAGACAGCTTCAACAACACCAACGGCAACGACGACGAGCAGGCTGCTGGGGCCGACGCGGAGCGTGCAACCGAGGGCGCCAGCCTTGGCTCCAATCGCCGGCGCGACCGGGACCGGCGGCGTGGCCGGGGCGGCCGGGGCGAGAGTGTTGCGCCTGCAATTGAAGCAGGGACCAGCGCTGAAGAGGAGTCGACGCCAACGTCGTTCCGCTCCGGCGTGGTGATGCATGAGTCGTTGCACCCGATGGATGCGGTGCAGCCGGGTGTCAGCTCAGAGCACGAGCCCGAAGGCACACCGTTGCCTGCCGGCGAGAGCCTGATGGCTGCCGTGGGCACTTCGGATGACGTGCCGGAGTTTGAGATCGAGGCATTTGAGGCCCAGCGTGAAGCTGAGGCGACCGTTGCCGATGACGTGATCTATGAGCCCGAAACCGACGTTGTTCCTGCAAACCAGGGGCCGAGCGAAGCGCTGATCGCGGCAGTGGAGTCGATGCACGCGGGTGTGGAGCTTGAGCCGGCACACGCGGGCGAAGAATTCCACGAGGAAACGCACGAGTATGAGCCGGGTGAGGATGCTTCGGCGTCGTACCGCGTGGATCCCGCGGGCCCGAGCGAGTTTCGGCAGAGTGGCCTGGCGGAAGACGACGACGTGAGCGAGGGCGATCCGGCCGTGCAGGAGGACTACGCCGGCACGGAACACCAGATCACGACGATCCAGGATGGCGAGATGCTGTCTGAGCTGCCGGGCGAGGTATCTGTCCCGGGCGCTGAAGAGGATCCGTCCAACCCGATCGAGCACGAGACGGCTGTGTTGTCAGAGCAGGCGACGGAGCTGCTGAATGGGACCCCGACGGCGCAGCTGGCCGAGGCTGGCGGGGCGCAAGGTGAATCGCAGGATCCGGCCCAGGCCTTTGCACCCGGACAGGGCGAGCTCGAAGAAGAGTTCCTGGACGAGGACGAGACCGAGGTGCTTGACGTAGCGGCGAGTTACGGCGATGACATCGAGGAGGAAACGCTGGAGGCCGGCGCCGAGATCAGTGCGCAGCTGGGATCGCTGGTACGGGACCGCACGCTGGACGAGATGACCCACGGCGAGACGGTTGTGATCGGCGACGACGACTTCGACATCGACGACGAGGAGATGGAAGAGGACGAGCTGGAGGGCGATGAAGAGATCGCAGCCGGCGATGTCGCTGACCTTGAAGAGGACGACGTCCTGGAAGGCGACGAGGCCTTTGACGAGGAGGGGGACAAGCCCGCGGCTGCCAGCATGGGCGAGTTCCCGGAGTTTGCGGAAGAGCGTGCCCCCCGTGAGCCCCGGCGCGGCGGAAGTGAGGATCGTGGCAGTGAAGGCCGCCGCGAGGGCCGTCGTAGCGAGGGTCGCAATGGCGATCGTGACCGTGGCGGAAGGGATCGTGGTGGACGTGGTGACCGGCGCGGCATGGCCGGCTCGCGGTCGGGTGGGCGGAACAGCCGTCACTCGATGCAGAACACGGACCTGCCGGCGATCAGCGATCTGCTGAAGCCCGGGCAGGAGGTCCTGGTGCAGATTGCGAAGGAGCCGATTGCCAAAAAGGGCGCACGGATCACCTCGCACATCGCGTTGCCGGGCCGCTTCCTGGTGTTTATGCCGACGGTGAATCATGTGGGCGTGAGCCGCAAGATCGAGTCCGACGGCGAGCGGCGGCGGTTGAAGGAGATCCTGCTGAGCGAGAAGGGCGATGCGGCCGGTGGCTTCATCGTGCGCACCGCGGCATCGGGTGCCAGCGAGGATGAGCTGCGCAGCGATCTGCGCTTCCTGCTGAACCTGTGGGCGGAGATCAAGCAGCGCTCCGAAAGCTCGAAGTCGCCGGCGCTGATTTATCACGATCTCAATCTTGTGGAGCGCATTCTGCGCGACCAGGTGAGCGAGAACTTCTCCGCGATCTGGTGCGATACGGAAACCGAGTACGAGCGCGTGCTGCGCTTCCTGCAACGCTTCCAGCCGAGCCTGATGCGCCGCGTCAAGCTGTACACCAAGGACACGCCGCTGTTTGAGCAGTTCGGCATTTCCGAGGAGATCAACAAGGCGCTGCGCAGCAAGGTGTGGCTGAAGTCGGGTGGATCGATCGTGATCAACCAGACCGAGGCGCTGGTGGCGATCGACATCAACACCGGCAAGTATGTGGGCAAGACGGCGCGGCTTGAAGACACGATCGTCAAGACGAACCTCGATGCGATTCCGGAGATTGTGCGGCAGATCCGGTTGCGCGACCTGGGCGGCATCATCGTGATCGACTTCATCGACATGGACGACCGCAAGAACCGGCAGAAGGTGCTGATCGCGCTTGAGGAAGAGCTCAAGAAGGATCGTGCACCGTCGAAGGTTCTGCAGTTCAACGACTTCGGTCTCGTCGCCATTACGCGCAAGCGCGTGAAGCAGAGCCTCGAGCGTACGCTGTCCACGACCTGCGGCATCTGCGCTGGTACGGGCATGGTGAAGTCGCCGGTGACGGTGTGCAACGAGATCTACATCGAGCTGCGCAAGATGCATAAGCAGCTGGACAGGGGTGATGTGATGTTGCGCGTCAACCCGGAGGTCGTGAAGCAGTTGAAGTCGAACAACGCGAAGTGGCTGCAGGAGATGGAAGAGATCGCGGGCAAGACGATTCTGATCAAGAGCGATCCGAGCCTGCACCCGGAGCAGTTCGACATCCACTAAACCCGGTGTTCAGCGGCAAACAGCGGCGGCGACTTCGGTCGCCGCTGCTGCTTTTGCCCGGAAACCTCCGTGGACATGTCCCGACCAAGGATTTACCGTGAAAGGAGAGTTCCAGGTGTCCGTCCTTTGCTGCTGAATCAGCCTTCATCGACCACTGTTCACGATCGATCAGCAGATGTGCTGTACCGGTATATTGGCCTGGCCATTACGTTGCTGGTGATTGCCCGGTGCGCGTGGATTTTTGCGTCGCCCCTGCGTTCGCCGGACGTCCCGTTGCGGTTTGCGCAGGATGACTTCTACTACTACCTGAAGCCCGCACAAAATCTAGCGTGGAGTCACAGGTCGACCTTTGACGGCACAACCTTAACCAACGGCTACCATCCGCTATACCTTGCCTTGCTGACGGTTCTTTCGATGTCGGTTCACAGCCTGGGCGGTGTGTTTCGCGCGTTGTGGGTACTCGATACAGTGAGCGCGACGGCCATCTTTTTGCTGACGCGCAGGATGTTCTCACGGGTCACGAACGCGCTGCTGTCCAATGGGCTGGCCATTGCTGTGACGGTGCTTTGCATTCCATTGATCTGCGATCAGATGGAAGTCACGCTGGCATTGCCGTTGGGCTTTGCGTTTCTGTATGCGGGCTTTGTGCCGCCCGCAGAGCTTACACCGCGCCGTGGTGCCCTCCTGGGTTTGCTTGGGGCGCTTACATTTTTAGCCCGTCTGGACGCGGGCATCCTGGTGTTCTTTTTTGTCGCAGGCTGCCTGGCGACCCGCGCCTACCGTGCCGCAGTGACGACGCGCATAGCCCTGTGTTTTGCCGCAGCTTGTGCGCCGCTTCCCCTGGTCTACTTCTGGCTGAACCTGCATTTCTTCCACACGCTGCTTCCTGTATCCGGCATGGCGAAGCAGTTGCGGCATGGGCATGCTCTATCGTTGCTGTTGCCGGGCTCGTTCAATGGCACAAGCGAGCTGTTGCTCAACGTCGCAATGGGCAGCGCCGTGCTTGCATTCGGTTTGCGACGACATCTTCAGGCCCAGGAGCGGGTGTTTCTGTTTGCCGTGCTCGTGACCCCGTTTGTGTTCTACGGGCTGGAGATGCTGGTAAGCGATTGGCCTATCTGGAACTGGTATTTTTACGATCTTCGCTTTGCCGCCGCGGGAGCGGCTCTCCTTGTCGCGGTTGTTGCTTCACGTGTGATGGGCGACGTAGCCGAAGGAGTGCAACAGCGTTGGTTCGCCGACCCCACATGGAGCTGGGGTGTGCTGGGTGCGTGCTCGCTGGTGCTATGCCTGCAGCATTACAAGGTGGACCACTGGATGGTGGAGATACAGCACGCGGCCGGGATCCTCGATGACTTCGAACGCACCCATCCGGGCAAGTACGCGATGGGAGACCGCGCCGGCATGTTCGCCATCACCGTGGCTTCGCCGGTGTTGCAAACGGAAGGCCTGGTGATGGATCGCACGTACCTCGAGCACATCCGTGCGCAGGATGATCTGCGCTCCACGTTGGCGAGCTACGGGGTGAACTATTACGTCGTCTTTGTGTTCAAGCACAATCTGCGATGGCAGAGGACGGAAGGCTGCCTCCATGCGATGGAACCGTCCATCGCGGGCCCGGACTCCTTGCGAATGCGTTCGGATTTCTGCCAGGCGCCGCTCTTCGAGTTTCCCGGTTTTGATGGCGAGTACTTCGTGTACCGCGTGAACCCGAGCTAGCTATGAACTTGAGGCCATTCGAGGGAATACGGTCTGCACCAGCTGCTCACCATGTCACTGCAGGACCCGACGTGGTGGGACGAATCCTGCGTTGGATGTTCGTTAGTCTTTTGACGTTCGGCCTGCTGTTCTATATGGGCTACACCTTGCGCTGGCCGATGATGGTCAACGCGCCCGTGATGCATTATGTCGTGTTCCTCATGCGGCATGGCCTTAGCCCCTACCGTGACATCACCGACATGAACATGCCCGGAGCGTACTTGATGGAGAGCTTCGGCATGTCCGTATTCGGTGGCGGCGATCTTGGCTGGCGGTTGTATGACTTCTTCCTGCTTGCCACGTTGATGGTCGCCATGGTCATTATCGCCAGGCCTCACGACTGGCTTGCGGGTGTGTTTGCGGCCGGCTTGTTCGCTCTGCGGCATGGCAGCGAGGGCCCCTGGTTTGCAGGCGAACGTGAACAGGAGATGACGGTGCTGGTTGCCGTGAGTTGCGCTGCACTCTTTCTTTCTGTTCGCCGTAAACGTCCCTGGATTGCTGTTGTCTTCGGCTTATGCGCCGGGCTTGCCGCTGCGGTTAAGCCCACGTTGCTGCCATTTGGCCTGTGCAGTCTTGTTTTGCTTTACTTCACGTTGCGCAAACAGCGTAGAGCAGCGATGCCTTACGTGCTGTGGAGCCTGGGCGGACTCGCGTTCCCGTTGATCGCAAGCCTTCTCTTTCTTTTCCACTACCATGCGTTTCACTCACTGCTCTTTGTGTTGCGCGCCGTCACGCCGATCTATGCTTCGTTGAACGACCCTGGCAAGCGCTTTCTTGTGTCCCACGTGGCGCCGCGGGAGTGGATTCCGCTTGGGGCCTTAGCGCTGCTGTGTGCTGTAGCACTTCGCAGAGCGTGGGATTGGGAGCGTTGGGTTGTTTTGCTGGCCGTGGTGTGCGGGCTTGTGTCGTACTTCGTTCAACAAAAAGGCTTCTGGTACCAGCGCTACATGTTCATTTCGTTCGGACTTTTACTGGTCGCGCTGGAGTTTCTTCCCCCTGGCAAAGGTCCATGGCTACGCTGGCTTTCCTATGCCGGCCTCTTATACGCAACGTTGTATCTGGTGCCGCGATATGTGCGCTCGTTCCATCGTTTGCCGGGCAGCAGCCCGCTTACGCTGGCGATGGAAAAGGACCTGACGACGATCGGTGCCTCGCATCTTCAAGAGCAGGTACAGTGCTTCGATATCACCTTCGGGTGCTTGAACTCGCTGTATCACCTGAATCTCGTGGAGAACACGGGCTTCACTGGAGATCTGCTCCTTTTCCCACAACATCTGAATCCGGCGACGGAGTACTACCGCGAACTTTTCTGGAAGACCCAGGCCGCGCGCCCTGCCAATGTGCTGATCCTTACCAATCAGGAGTTTGGGCAGGAGAATAGCTACGCTCGCCTTGCCAGGTGGCCCGAATTCACGACGTACCTGGCGCAGAACTACACGCTGCAGCTGGAACGTAGGTTTTCTCGGGAAGACAAGTACGCGGACCAGCCGCCCGCACCCGAAGAGCTTGCTCCTGCGTACAGACTTTATCTCCGCAGAGGAGAGAACTTTCCGCCGCTGACAGACCGTGTACGCTGAAGGCGGAGTGAAGGAACAGGGGGCCATGGTGCGCACAGAACCTCTACACAGCGCGAGCACACGGGGCGTCCTAATACCCTGGCTGGCTTCCGTTTGCCTACTGGTTGGTCTTGGTCTGTTGGACCGGGGCTTCGCGAAATGGCGTAATGACCCGCGTAGCTTCCCGAATGCCCAGGGCGAGTACCTTACATCGGCGGAAGTGGAACCGGAGTCGCGCAGTCAGATGTCGCGTCCTGGCGTGGCGAAAGGATTGGCGGGTTCAGGCATCTGCCTGCTCATGGTGTCCGTCGTCTTGTTTGGGGTCGGGCCGTTTGGGAGAAAGCAGTAATGCAGGTGCAGGATGGCGACAAGCGGTTGCGGAACGGGGCATTGGCTGACCTGGACGCTCTTCATCAGCTGATCAACGACGCGTTTGCCGTGGAGCGCGCGATTAAAAAGGGTGGCGGAGAGCGCCTGGCCCCTGGCAGTGATGAGTTGGAACAGCTTATGGATCGCGGAACGTTTCTGGTCCTGGACGAGAACGGCGCTCCCCTCGCCTGCGTGTACCTGGAGCAGCGAGGGAACCGCTGCTATTTGGGTCTATTATGCGTTTCGCCATCAGCGCAGGGGCGGGGATTTGGACGAACCATGATGGAGAAGGCAGAGATTGCCGCAACCCAGCGTGGATGTGTGTGGCTTGATCTGCGGGTAGTCAGTCAGCGGCGTGAGGAGCTGGTTCCGCTGTACCAGCGGCTCGGCTTTGAGGAGAGTGGACAGGAGGAGTATCCGGCTGCATTGGCAGAGCAGATGGTAGAGCCTGGTCACTTTGTGGTGATGACGAAACGGCTTTAGCTGCTCAGATGGGTTGCTGGGTTTACGTCCCGGCTAGTTGCCGGCTTCTCCGTCTAGGCGTGTTCAGGTGGGGACTGAACATGCACCTCCCGACTTCGCTTCTCTGGCCGCGTGCGCAGTCAACGCGGAGCACACGGCTGGAGATCAGCTGTGTGCTCCCGCGCAGCTTAGTGAGCGGCTACTGTTTGCTCGGCGAGGCTGTGGAGGCCGGCGCCGTTTTGGGGGCGGGTGTAGAACATGTGGCCGCCCGGGAACTCGTGGACTTCGAGCTGTTTGGCGAGCGAGGCGGGAAGCTGGTTTTGCGTGAGCACCGAGCCCATGAAGGGGCACGATAGGTCGTTCCAGCCGTGGAAGATCACGACGTGCATCTTGGGGTCGGCAGCCATGGCTTCGCGCAGGTCAGGCACGGAGCCGCGGCGAAGGTCCGGGCTGGCGTCGTCCCAGTTCCGGTTTACGTCGTAGGAGAGCGCGTTGTAGCGGGCGTCAGTCTTCCAGCCGACCACGCGGGTGATGAAATCAACGGCGGCGGTGGTGGTTGGGGCGATGATGGACTCGAGGATGGGGTCGCTGGATTCGCTGTAATAACTGTAGGGAAACGGGTCCGCGCCGGTGACGTTGCTGTCGTAAACGGAGCCGATCTCGCCCTTTTCGCGGTGGACCTCGCGCAGGAACGCGCCGATCTCCAGACGGCCGCCCTCATGGCGAACAAACGCCGGGTCCAGGCCGGTCATCTTGGTCACGGTGTCGATCATGGCGTCGGTGGCGGCTTTGTCCTCGGGGCCGTGGATGAGCGCCGTAGCGTACGGGCCTTCGGTGTAGTCGATCACGGTACGCATGGCGTCCGGCGTGAGGTTGTTCTGGGTCTCCAGGTGCGCGGCGGTGATGGAGGGCAGCGTCGTCATCCACTCCACGGGGCTCAACGACGGCGGGCCGAAGTCAGGGTTCAGGTAGGGGCTGACGAGGAACATACCGTTGACGCCCACCCCGAGCTGCGACTGCAGGTAGTGGGCCATGCGGGGACCCCGGTAGCCGCCGTAGCTTTCGCCGATGAGGTACTTCTTGGCGAGCATGCGGTCGTTCTTGACGAGCCACTTGTAGATGACGAGCGAAAGATACTCGACGTCCGGGGTGGGAGCGTAGAACAGCTTCTTGGTTTCGGCGTCGTCGACCAGTGAGCGTGAGAAGCCTGTGCCGATGGGGTCGAGGAAGACGAGGTCGGTGAAATCCAGCCAGGTGCCGGGGTTGTCGGTGGCGAGCGCGGGGTCCGAGGCGGAGTCGCCGGCGTTGGCGAAGGCGATGTGCTTGGGGCCGATGGCGCCGAAGTTGAGGTACGTGGAGCTGGCGCCGGGCCCGCCGTTAAAGGCAAAGGTGACGGGGCGCTGGGCCAGCGGGTTGGCCGGGTCCTTGGGGTGGTCGGCGATGTAGGCGATGTACATGACCTGGCCGGTGGTCTTGCCGTCCCTGGCCTTGAGGTCGATGGTGCCGACGGTCGCGGTGTAGTGAATGATTTTGCCGTTGATGGTGACGGTCTGGGGGACGGATTTGTCCGCCGGCAGGCGGTCGGGAAGGGTCTTCGGCTCTTCCGGCTGCTTGGGGGTGTTGGCCGGGGCTGGCGGCGCGCCAGGAGCGGGTGTGTCCTGTGGAGCGCGCTGGCCGCGCTGGGCATGTGCGAGTGACGGAGCGGCGAACGGCAGGGTGAAAGCGAGCAGGAGCGCAGCAGCGCACGGGCGAAGGGTCATGCTCCCATGCTAGTGCTATTGTCTCCTCATGCTGAAGAGGATTGTGTTGGGCGTCTGGCTTGGCTGTGTGCCGGGCAGCATGAGTGTGCCTGCGCAGGGGCCTGCGGCGGCGAAAGCGAGTGACCCATTTGCTGCGCTGAGCTTTCTCCTAGGCTCGTGGAAGGCTCACGGCACGGGTGGAGGCGCTGTGGCGGACGGCACGTATGCGTTTCGGCGGGAGCTTGGCGGGCACGTGCTGGCGCGCCACTCCGGCGGAGCGAACTGCAAAGGGCCGGAGAGCTTCGACTGCCAGCACAGCGATCTGCTGTATGTGTATGCGGAGGCGCCCGGGCAGCCGTTGAAAGCCATCTACTTCGACAACGAGGGTCACGTCATCCACTACGACGTTATGACCCCGGAGCCCACCAGCGTTGTGTTCCTGTCGGAGACGGCGAGTGGTGGGCCGCGGTTTCGGCTTCGCTATGCCCTGAAGGGCGGGGTGATGTCGGGAAGTTTTGCGATGCAGCCGCCTGGACAAACTACCTGGCGGCCGTATCTGGAATGGAGCGGCGAACAGCAGTAACGGGCGCGGAGGCTAGTTCGCGCTGGTGCTGAGCGTCGCTTCGACCGCACGCAGAACGCGCGGATCGATGAGAACGTGACCGAGGCCGTCGACGAAACCGACAGCAGTGTGGGGGATGGAGATAGGTGCGGGGGACTCCTGGGTCCAGACAAGCTGGCCGCGATGAAAGACACCGCCGTTTGACGAGCCACGTTCAGGCTGGTCGGCGGGGCTGCTAATCATCTGGTAGGGAGCGACGTTGACGGTACGACAAGGCCTGACAAAGTCTGCCGGTCTCAGCATATGACTGCTCCTGAACTGAAGTGCGACAGTAGTGGCAGGCGGGCATTACGGCAGGTTTACCGGTTTGCCCTGGCTCCGCACACTGAACGATAAGATGCGAAGTTCGTGGATCAGGGATACGAGGTTCAACTCTCCCGCAAGAAGAAGCGGCACATCCGTAACGCGACGAACATGAGTCGCTGCTATGGGATGGAGGCTCAGCCCCAGGACGCGGGGGCGGGCTCCAGCTCCTGCGCTTGTAGCTCGGACGCCTCGTCCTGCCGAAGCTGCTCGAAGGCTGAAGTCCCCGCATCCAGGCGGCCGGAGAAGAAGCTTTCGACCGCGTCCATGACATCGTCGGCGCGCCTGGCCTCGAAGATGGCCCGGCGGAGGTGAGCGCCGTTCGGGACACCATGGGTGAACCAGGCGGCGAACTGCTTCATCTTGCCGATGGCTTCGCGCTGGGCGGACTCATGGTCACGGCGCGCTTTTTGCGCCTGGTCCGAGGTGTCGGTGACGGCAATGTGCGGATGCTCGGCGGCCTCGCCCATGAGCCGGCCGAAGTAGTCGCGGATCATGCGGTAGCGATCGCGATCGTTGGGCCGGGTGTAGGCGCCCTGGCCGGTGGCCGCGCGGGAAGCGGTGTATTCGGCGATCTGGCGGAAGATCCACGGGTTGGCCGGCGCGGCACGACCGATCATCACGGCGTCACAGCCGGTGGCGGCGACCATGGCGGCGGCGTCCTCGGGGGTGCGGATGTCGCCGTTGCCGATGACGGGAATGCGGACGGCGTCTTTCACCGCGGCGATCCACTCCCAGCGGGCATCGCCGGAGTAGCCCTGCTCGCGCGTGCGGGCGTGGAGTGCGACGGCGTTCAGGCCGCTGTCTTCGGCGAGTCTGGCGAGCTCAACGCAGACGATGTTCGAGTCGTTCCAGCCCATGCGGAATTTCACGGTGAAGGGGATGGTGACCGCGGCGCGGACCTGGCGAAAGATCTCGGCGATGAGAGGAAGGTCGCGCAGGAGGCCGGAGCCGCCGTTGCACTTGACGACGCGCTTGGCCGGGCAGCCGAGGTTGAGGTCGACGAGGTCGAAGCCGGCGTCCTGGATGATGCGGGCGGACTCGGCGAGGGTGACCGGGTTGGAGCCGAAGATCTGCGCGGAGATCGGGTGCTCGTCCTCGTAGTAGGTGAGGTAACGCTTGCGCTTGACCTCGCGCATGCGGGTGAGGCCGTCGGCGGAGGTGAACTCCGTCATCAGCAGGCCGCAGCCGGAGCGCTCGTTGGTGGTTTCCCCATCGATGGCTTCATCGCGGGCCTGCGGGTCGGCACCGGCAGCGTCGGGGGTGTACAGGCTGGCGTGGCGAATGAAGCGGCGAAACACGGTGTCGGTCACGCCGGCCATCGGCGCGAGGACGGTCGCAGGGGCAATGCGGACGTCCCCGATGTGCAGTTCGGCGGGCACGGCGGTTTCCTGGGGGGCCTCGCGGTCCAGCGTGCTGATCCAGCGCTTGTCCATCGGGCCGGTGATGTTGGACGGATTCACAGACATTGGATGACTTCCAGTGTATTGGGCTTCGGTCTTGGTGTGGTGGATTGGCGAGGGGACAGCAGGTTCCCCGTCCGCGGATTGACAAAGAAAAAGGCAAAGACAAAGGCACGCGAAAGATTTCCACAGGTCTGCCGCAACTTCCGTTGTAGCCCTGTGTTCCTGACGGGTACCGGGAAATTTGGGTACCCGCACCGTTCGTCTTCGGCGAGGCATTCCCCTCGGCGGAACCAGCAATTGGTCGTTGTGCCTTCGTTCAGGTGTCTTGGAATAGGACACCAAGTTCCACGGACGAAGCAATGCGAACAGAGCCTTGTAGTGCAACTCTGTGTTGACGGTGGTGCCTTGCTCCGCGGCAGGTGCCGGACGTCGTTGCCATGTGCGGCGGCGCCGAGGTGAAGTGCAGCTGTAACCGTTTGTTGTGCCTGGAGATTTCGCCGTGAAGGGCAAACTTTTTCTTTCCCTCCTGCTTGCCGCCGCTCCGCTGTCGGGTTATGCCGACCAGCTTGTGCCTGCCGGCTCTGTTCTTACCTGCACGATCGCGGAGCCGAAGGTGTCGTCGAAGACACAAAACATCGGCGATCCGATCCTCTGCCAGCTCAGCCACATGGAAGCGTATGGGCGGACACAGTTCCCCTATGGCGCTTACCTTGAAGGGCGCTTTGCCGAATACAAGGATCCCGGCCATTTCGTGGGCAAGGGCTGGATGGAGCTGAAGTTCGACCGCCTGATCGTGCAGCCGGACACTGTGGTGCCGGTGAATATGCGCGTTGTAAGCACGCCGAAGTACCCGGTGGACAAGGAAGGCCGCATTCACGGGACCGGCCACCCGGTCCGCGATGCGATCGAGTGGTCGATTCCGCTGCTTTGGCCGATCGACCTGATCAACCTGCCACGGCGCGGACCGCGGCCGGTGTTGGCCGCCGAAACGCGCATGACCATCAAGGTGCTCGATGACTTTGGCATT
This sequence comes from Granulicella sp., assembly GCA_965198515.1. Lineage (GTDB taxonomy): Bacteria > Acidobacteriota > Terriglobia > Terriglobales > Acidobacteriaceae > Granulicella. The sequence goes on from CBDAPO010000006.1 coordinate 1,155,609, forward strand.
CCGACACCGCAGGAGAACGCTGTTCGAAACCCCGCGCTGATCTCGCGCCAAACGCCGGATGAGCCGACGTATCAGCAGTACCGCGAGCCGCAGCAGGCGTACCAGCAACCGGTGCAGCAACAGCAGCCCTACTACCCACCGCAACAGCAGCAGCCGTATTATCCGCAGCAGCAGAGCTACGCACCGGCCCCGCAGCCGACCTACAGCTACGCGCCCCCCGCGCAGCAGCCGACGGTGATCGTGGTGCAGGCGCCGCAGCCGGTGTACATGCAGGCACCCGCGCCGACGGTGGTGGTGCAACAGGGGCCGACCTACCCGCCTCCGCCGCCGCCCGCGTTTGTGCCCTACGGCTACGGACCGGCGCGGTTTGCGGTGCCCTATCGGCCGCGGTACTACGCCCCGTACTAGGGCGCCGTACTGGGCATTCGCCCTGCCAGTTGATCCAAAAGCAGAAAGCCTCCCGACTTGGGAGGCTTTCGCTTTGCTACTGAACCGCTTACTTGGCTGCGGCTTCGGCCTTCTTGGCGTCCGTTGCGGCGAACTTGCGGCGGAAACGCTCGATGCGGCCGGCGGTATCGACGAGCTTCTGCTTGCCGGTAAAGAACGGGTGGCAGGCCGAGCAGATTTCGAGGACGATGTCGCCCTTGTGCGTGGAGCGGGTCTGGAAGCTGTTGCCGCACGCGCAGCGAACGGTGGTGTCGTCGTACTTGGGGTGGATGCCTTCCTGTGGCATGGTGAATCCTTTCGGTAGCTTTCCCGCCGCAGAACGGTTTGCTTGCCTTGTCCACGCTTGGGCCGAAAAGGCCGGGCTCAGGGCATCAAATTCCTGTCGCGCTGCAGCTTGGACCCCGACTCCCGGGGCCTCAGGCGCTACCTATTAGAGTAGCATCCGCGCGCTCCGATTCAGGTCCGCCGGCGGGTGACTGCGCGCAGCATCACCGGGGAGAACGTGACCAGAAAGGCGACGGCCATCATGAGCCCGAGCGCCGCGGGCGTGTGCCACACCGCAAACACCGCCCAGCCCAGCAGCACCCAGAACGCCATGTTGGCCGAGGCGGCGACGTAGACCCAGTCGGAGAACTTGTGCTGATCGCGCCAGAAATCCATTTGGCTGAGGGGTGGGTAGGTGCTGATGGGGGACAGCGCCAGCCTAAGGACCACTACCGGCACCAGGTTGACGACGAGCACCAGAAAGACCCACGCCACGGGCGCCCAGGAGACCGGCAGCCGCGGCTCGATCCACCAGGTCACGGCCAGGGTGAGCAGCACGTTCAGCGTGGCGCCGGCGTTGACGGCGACCGGGAAGTGGCCCATGTCGGCGAGCCTGTTCATCTCATTGAGCTTCTTGCTGCCCGCGTTCACGGCGGCTCCAAGGGGCGGCGCCTTTTGCGGCAGGTGGCCCTTCAGCCAGCGTACGCTGTCCCCTGGGCCAGGAGGTGTGCGGCTTTGGACGGAATGGAAGAGAAGCTTGTTGAATCCGTATGGGACTACCCGCGGCCGCCCCGGCTGGAGCCTACCGAGAGTGCGTTGCGGGTGGTGCATCGTGGCGTGGTGATCGCGGAAAGCCGCCGCGCCTTGCGGGTGCTGGAGACGAGCCACCCCCCGGTCTTTTACCTGCCGCCAGAGGACGTGCGCATGGACCTGATGCACCCTTCCGCGAGACGGCAGAGCTTTTGCGAGTTCAAAGGGCTGGCGACCTACTGGACGTTGCTCCTGCAGGATGGGGCGAACCAGGTAGAGTCGCCGGACGTCGCGTGGAGCTACCCGGAGCCGTCGCTGAGCTTCTGGCCGCTTCAGGATCATCTCGCCTTTTACGCCAGTCGCGTGGATGAATGCACGGTGGATGGCGAGCGGGTGCAGGCGCAGGAGGGCGACTTCTACGGCGGCTGGATCACGTCGCGGGTACGCGGCCCGTTCAAGGGCCCACCGGGGACGCGCGGCTGGTAAGCGCCGGAACGCTTGATAGGCCAGCTGTCCTCATTCGCACAGGCTGACGGGGCAGCTGTGGACGAGCGGGGCAGCGGCTTCGCTGCGATACTGGAGAGACGTGCCCGGATGGGGGCGCTCTCCTGACGATGTCTGATCTGTGTCCCATGTGCGGGGGCTCCGGCCTCCGAATGATCGAACGTCCTGACGGCTTCCGAGCCGTGGCGGACTGCGCCTGCCGTGTGGTGGAGCGGCGGATGCGCCGGCTCAACGCGGCCCGCATCCCGGAGCGCCACCGCGAGTGCACGCTTGAAAACTTTTCGACCAAGAGCGGCGGCGTGAACCGCAGCCTGGCCGAGGCCCGGCTGAAGGCGACGGGGTTTGTGCGGGCGTATCCGGCGGAGACGATGGGCAATGGCCTGCTGTTTGTGGGCCCGTGCGGGGTGGGAAAGACGCATCTGGCCGTGGGGATCCTGCACGCACTCATCACCGAGCGCGGTGTGGCGGGGCGGTTTGTCGATTGCAAGGAGCTGCTGAAGGAGATTCAGAACTCGTACTCGGCCAACAACGAACGAACAGAGCGGCAGGTGCTGCGGCCGGCGCTGGAAGCCGAGGTGCTGGTGCTGGACGAACTGGGTGCGGCGCGGCGGACGGACTGGGTGAGCGACATGATCGAGCACCTGCTGAACATGCGCTACAACGACCGCAAGACGACCATCATCACGACAAACCTGCCGTATGCTTCGGCCGGTGTCCCCGGCAGCGGTGCCAAGGACGCGATGCGGCAGGAGACCCTGGGCGACCGGATCGGCGAGCGCATGCTGTCGCGGCTGGGTGAGATGTGCGTCGTGGTGGAGATGGATGGGCCCGATTACCGCAAAAGCGTGGTGGGCCGGGCCACCTTTGCGCCGGCCGCGGAACGGCGCTTCCGCAAGCCGGTTCCGGAGTAGAATCGGCGCTGTATGGCCGACCCGAATCAACCCTTCACCCCTGATACGTCGCGTGCCGGCGGCGCTGGCATGTTTACCGAGCCGCCAGCCCCGGAAAAAATCTTTCCGACTGTCCCGGTAGCGATTGCGGCTGTTGCGGTGCTGGTGATCCTGGCCGTGATGGTCATGATGGGGCGGCGTCACGCGGGCACGGCGGGTGCCCCCGACACGTTGCGGCCGCTGGCTCCGTACGCGTCGAGCATCAAGTTCAGCGGGCTCGCGATGAGTGAATCGACGAGCTTTTCCGGGGGCAAATCCACGTTCATCGATGGCCATGTCACCAATGCGGGTACGTCGACGGTGACGGGGATCACGGTGCAGGTGCTGTTTTCGTCCGACGCGGGCGGCGCACCGCAGCTGGAGACGGTCCCGATGAGCCTGATTCGTACGCGGCAGCCGTACCTGGATACCGAGCCGGTGAGCTTGGCTCCCCTGGCCCCCGGGGCAGGGGCGGATTTCCGCCTGATTTTCGAAGGGATTCGGCCGGAGTGGAACCAGCAGATGCCGGAGATCCACGTCGTTGAAGTCGAGACCCGGTAGCCGCGCAGGTCGACCTGGGAAATTTCCACAGAATTTCTATTTGAGGACAAATCCGAAGCGTGCGGGGGAGCGTTCCCATTGCAGCGAATCGGACCCACTCATCTACTGGGGCCAATCGCGCCAGATTAGCGGACTGCGGATGTTCGCTTTCAGGCTCTCCTGACGGAGAGGTACCAAGGCAGATTGGCCCTCCTACGTTGGAGGGCCTCTTTTTTGCTCTGGGTTCGCGGGAGTCGGTTAGAGACCGCTGTGCTGACGGGCTGCGGCGTGAATGGCCAGCAGGCTTTCGAGTACCGGACGCAGATTGTTCAGGTGCAAGGCGTTGGCGCCATCGGACTTGGCGTGAGCCGGGTCGTCATGCACTTCGAGAAAGATGCCGTCGACGCCGGCCGCCACCGCCGCGCGCGCGAGCACGGGGATGAATTCGGGCTGGCCGCCGGAGACGCCGTTGGCTGCGCTCGGCGTCTGGACGGAGTGGGTGCCGTCGAAAATGACGGGCGCCAGCGTACGCATGATGGGCAGTGAGCGGAAGTCGACGACAAGGTTGTTGTAGCCGAAGCTGGCGCCGCGCTCGGTGAGCGATGCCCGGGTGCAGCCGCCATCCTTCAGCTTTTCGATGGCGTGCTTCATGTCCCAGGGCGCGACAAATTGCCCCTTTTTGACGTTTACGGCGCGAAGAGGGCCGGTGCAGGCCTCCGCGGCCGCGAGGAGCAGGTCGGTCTGGCGGCAAAGAAAAGCCGGAATCTGCAGCATGGCATCCACGTCGCCGAGCGCGTCGGAAGCGGCGTGCGCCTGCTCGGGCGTGTGGATGTCCGTGAGGACGGGCACGCCGTGCTCCTGGCTGATGGCGCGGAGAATGCGGCAGCCTCCCTCCAGCCCAGGGCCGCGGAAGCTGTGAACCGAGGTGCGGTTGGCCTTGTCGTAGCTGGCTTTGAAGATGTACGGGATCTTGAGGTCGTCGGCGATGCGATGGATGGCGTCGGCCAGATTGCGCGCGTGCGGTTCCGACTCCAGCACGCAAGGGCCGGCAATCAGGAACAGGTCGGGCCCGCCGACGGAAACAGAGCCTAAAGAGAATGCCTGGGTGTGGGTCACAGATGTATTGGAGCACAACGAAACGTGCCGAAGCTGCCGTAAAGCAGAACGCCCCGGCAGGTGGCCGGGGCGTTCTGGACTGAACAAACGGTCAGCCTACGGGTTGGTTCCTGTTGTCGGGAAGTTGACTGAGATCGCGTGCGATCCGTTGCCCACGGCGACGAGGCAGGAAGGCAGCGCCGAGCTGGGGAAGGGTGTATTCAGCACGGAGCTGAGCACGCCGGTATGCGCGTTGAGTTCCGCACCACCGATGTTGCCGGCGACGTAGTTCGACGCGTACAGGAACTGCCCAAGGTTCGGATCGATCGTGACGCAGCTTGTGCCGGCACCGGAGGAGAAGTTGGAACCGGTGACGCCGGAAAGGCTGCCGGTCGAACGGTTGATCGCATAGGCGCCCACCGTACCGGAGTTCGAGTTGGCGGTGTACACGTACTCTGCACGTGGGTCGACGATGATCGAGACGGGCAGGGCACCGGTGCTGAACGGGCTCGACGGCATGGCGGTGAGATTGCCGCTGGTGGACCGTGCAATGTTGTAGCCGTAGATCTGGTTTGTTTCCTGGTCAGTGACGTAGACGAAGCTGGTTGTTCCGTCTACCGCGATGGCGCTCGGCGTGACGCCAGCCGATACGCCCTGTAGCAGGCCTGCGGTGCTGGTCGTGGTCCCGGAAAGCGGGGTCAGGGCGCCGGTGCTCATGTTCTGCGCGTAGCCCAGCACGGTCGGCTTGCCGGTCGTGACTTCCTGGTCGATGACGTAGGCGTAGGTGTTGTAGGAGCCTGCTGCCGATCCGGTAGAAGCGGTGCAGATCGGGTTGCCGGTGACCAGGGGAGCCGTGACGCAGACAGGTGCTGATACAGCGATGCCCACGGGATTGTTGCCCACGTTCAGCGTGGTCGGCGTGCCGAGGCTGCTGTCCGAGTTGATCTTGAAGATACTGACGCCGCCGGGTCCAGGCGAAGCGGGGGTGTAGCCGCTCTGGTAGGTGAACGTGACGTACAGGAAGGTGCCCGTAGTGTCGACCGCGGCACCGGTGGGATAGGTTCCGGTCAGGTTGTACGTATGCGCGGCATACAGCTTGCCGTCCGTACCCACCTGGAACTCTTCAACGGAGTTGCCGTCCGAGCCGTTGGCGCCACCGATGACATAGATCGCCTGGTTGTTAGGGCTGGCCACAATCTTGATCGGGTCAGAAACGATGGCCGCGAAAGGGGAGCCGGCGACCTGGTTCAGAATGCCCGTTTGGTAGTCGACCGCATAGGCCGAAACCGTGGCGTTTGCGGCGGAGATGGAGTACACATAGGCGACCGTATAGTCGCGGCTGCAGGAGCTCAGCCCGAGAGCCAGCGAAAGTGCGGCTCCTCCGGTGATGGCACTCCGAAGCGTTGTTTTCAACCTCATCTGCTTCCCTTACGGCGGTCCCCTCTGCGAGAAGACCGCCTGTTCTTTCTGCCGGATGCCCGGCGAATCTGTATCAACCGCGCATGCACTGCGGGACTGCGGTCAGGGCTAGATGTTGCCGCTGACCACCAGGCACGAGAGATTCTGCGTCGAGGTCTGGAACTGCGATCCTCGCGAAAGATTGGCTACCTCGCCCGTGGTGTCGGAGTAGAGGTATCCCGTGATCGTGCCATTCCCATTGGAGGTGTACAGGTACTTCGACGTCGGATCTTCCACCATGCAGTTTGGGCCTGCGCCGGAGCTGAAGGGGCTACCGGAGATCGGCTGGAGAATGCCACCGTTGATGACGTAGGCGGAGATTGTGCTTCCGCGCGTCGTCGCCGTGGTGTTTGTGGACGAGGCGTTAAGCACGTACACGTACTTGCCGGAGGTTGTCAGGAACGCGTTGACCGGGTTGACGACGGTCGGGTCGTTGGTCGTGCGGCCACCGGTGAACGGCACCAGCGAGCAGCCTGAACCAACCGTGAACGAGTTGATGTAGCTGTTCGAAGAGCTGTTGTTGGTGTCCGTAACGAAGATGTACTGGCCGTTGCCGCTGATGGAACTCGCGGAGGTTGTTCCGAGGGGAGTCGTCCCTGTGGTCACCGTTCCAAGCTGTCCGTTGGCAACGCTGTACGCCGAAACGGTCTGGCCGCTGTTGTTCACGGTGAACAGGCAGCTTCCGGTAGACAGCATGCGCAGGGGATTGACGCCTACTTCAAGGAAGGTCGGTGCGGATTGCCCGGACTGGGTGCTGGCTGTCTGTTGGACGACACTCAACCGCCCGGTGCTGGGGTCGGAGGAAAAGGTGGTGATGATGCCATTGCCGTCACCAGGACCGATGATGTTGCCTAAAGCGTCCTTTTTCGGGGGGCCGTACCGGTCGAGCACAAAAAGGTAACTGCCAGTGGTATCGAACTGTGCCCACAGGTGACCTTCCCCCTCGCTTTCGTAAGCCTGCTCAGGGGTGAGTGTGCCGGTACCGCCCACCGAAAAGAGCTCGATAGCATCACTGCTGCCGCTGCTGGTGTTCGTAAAACCTGTGCCCTGATTGATGGCGTACACAAAGCGTCCGCCGGGACGAACCAGCACCTGCACGGGCGTCGATCCTCCACTGGAAAAGGGCTGTCCGGGGATGGCGGTCAGGTTGCCGGTATAGTCATCGACCAAATACCCGACAAGCTCGCCACTTTGTGTTCCTGCGGATCCTGCGGCTGCCGTCGTGCCTGCCGCCCACAAATAGGCGATGGTTCCACCACCACAAGCCGTCATGCTGAGACCCAGGGCTGCTGCTGACATCAGGGCCATAGCTGCACGGCCAAACCAACTCCACTTCATGCTTTTCCTTCGTCGACCCGCGCGGCGCAGCCCTTGCTGGGCTTGCTGCAGGCGGGGAACCTGTCTTTCAAGGTGGTACAAAACTTCACTTCATTGTAGGCGTTGCGAGAGTTTCCTGCCACTTGCTGCAGGATGGGACGAGCGGGATAGGCCCATGGTGAGCGACGAATCCTGCGAAAAACGGATTCCCTCCGAGAATGCAAGACGTGACGCAGGAACAAAAGCAAAAGGCCCCGGATTTGCGCTCCGGGGCCTTTGCTTTGAATTACGAGCGGGTGTTACCAGACGCGGCAGCCGCCGTTTTCCGGCATCATCGGTTGGCCGGGATGGCAGCCGAAGGCCTTGCCGAACTGATCAAAGTTCTGCACGGTGCCCTTGACGCGCCATTCGCCGCTGGAGTGCGGATCGGTCTTCGCCTGGTTGATGGCTGCCTGTTCACGCTGGTTCTGGCACCACACCTGGCCGAACGAGATAAAGAAGCGCTGCGCCGGGGTGTAGCCGTCCACCTCGGTCGTGGTGGACTTGCCCTGGGCCTTCAGCGTTTCCAGCAGCGCCTGGTAAGCGATGCGGATGCCGCCGTTGTCTGCGGTGTTCTCACCAAGCGTCAGATGGCCGTTCAGGTTCTGCCCGGGAGCGACCTGGAAGCCGTCGTACTCCTTGGCGACGCACTCGGTGCGCTCCTTGAACTTGGTCTGATCTTCGGCGGTGAACCATGACCCGATGGAGCCGTCGGCGTTGTACTTGACGTTGCCGCTGGGACCGAACTTCGAGCCCTGGTCGTCAAAGCCGTGAGTCATCTCATGGCCGATCACGACGCCGATCCCGCCGAAGTTGACGGCTGGATCCTTGCTGAAGTCGTAGAACGGCGGTTGCAGGATGCCGGCGGGGAAGTTGATGTCGTTCATGGAGGGCGAGTAGTAGGCGTTCACGGTTGGCGGCGTCATGCCCCACTCGGTCTCGTCCACGGGCTTGCCCAGCTTGTTGAGATTGCGGTCGCGCTCGAACACGGCCGAACGCTCCGCATTGCCGAGGAGATCGTCACGCTTGATGTCGAGCTTCGAGTAGTCACGCCAGTGGCTGGGATAACCAATCTTGTCGCGGAAGGCGGCGAGCTTGAGCTCGGCTTCCTTCTTGGTCTCGGGGCTCATCCAGTCCAGTTGCTGGATGTCCTGGTCGAGCGCCTTTTTGAGCGCCGTGACCAGGTTCTCCATGTTGTCCTTGGCCTGGGGCGGAAAATTCTCCTTCACCCAATCCTGGCCAACGGCTTCACCCAGCGCGCGGTCGGTCAGCTGCGTGCAGCGCTTCCAGCGGGGCTGCTCGGCTTCCTGCCCGTTCAGGGTCTTGTTGAAGAAGTCGAAGTTCACCTTGACGAAGTCTTCGGAAAGCAGCGGCGCCGCGCCGTGCACGGTGTGCCAGCGCAGGTAGCTCTTCCAGGCTTCCAGCGGTTCGCCGCTGATCTCTGCTTCCACGGTCTTTTCGAAGTCGGGCGACATCACGTTCATCGTGGGCGCGGCGCCGACGCCGATGCCGTTGAGATAGGCCTTCCAGTTGTAGTCCGGCGTGAGCGCCTGGACCTCGGCGATGGTCAGGACGTGGTAACGCTTGGCCGGATCGCGCATCTGCACGCGGTCCATGGAACCCTGCGCGAGTGCCATCTCGATCTTCATCACGGAAGCGGCTTCCGCAGCGGCCTGGTCGGAGTTGTCGCCGAGCAGCGCAAAGGTGGCCTTCATGTTGTCGAGGTACCCATCGCGCAGCTTGGCGAAGCGGGGCGCGGGGTTGAGGTAGTAGTCGCGGTCGGGCAGTGTGAGCCCGCCCTGGCCGGTGCCGAGGATCTGCTTGGTGGAGTCCTTCTGGTCCTGCTGGACGCCGACGCCGAGGAGCTCGGTACCGCCGAAGCGCTTGGTGAGTGTGACGTTGAGCGCGGCGAGATCCTTGGTGGACTTCAGGCTGGCGATGGTTTCAAGCTCAGGCTGCAGCGGCTTGGCGCCTTCCTTGTCGACCACGTCGGTGGCCATGCAGGAGGCAAAAAAGTCGCCATATTTCTTCTGGAGCGGCGTTTTGGGGGCGTCGGCGGCCTTCTTCAGGTCGACGTAGAGGAGATAGTTGTTGCGGTCGGCGAGCTCGTTAAAGCGGCCCCAGCGGACCTGGTCGGCCGGGATGGGATTGCTCTTGTTCCAGTTGCCGCAGGCGTACTGGTAGAAGTCGGTGCAGGGATCCGCGGTCTTGTCGATCGCGGCGAGGTCCATGGAAAGCGGCTTCTTGGGCGGGGCAGTTGGACCGGCGTCAGCGGCGGGTGCAAAAGAAACGGCAATCTGCTGCGCTGTGCAGAAAGGAGCACACAGGGCGAGCAGAGTGGCGGCGAAAGTACGGCGCATTCGGGCTCCTGGAACAAAGGGCTGGCGGATAAGTGTCGCTGCACGAAGCATACCCGCGGAGGTGTGCGTTTGTGAACGACCGGTGAAGCGAGGGTGTGATTGGGGTACGCAGCGCGGGCGAAGGAAGTTTCGGTCCCGACGAAAGACGGAGTCTTTAGAAGATCTTCATGTGAATCGTCAGGTATTTCTTGGGGTCTGTGCGGAGCATGACGGCCAGTTCTGACGCATTCTTCAGCAGGACGTTGAGGTTGTTGTAGGCGCTGTCATTGGTGACCAACTGGCCTACGGTGCCCTTGCCCTGGTTCACGCCCGACAACATTGTGTCGAGCTGATTGATCGTGTCGCTGAGCTTTTGTGCCGTGACGGGATCCTTCAGCAACAGGCCGAGGCTGCCCCTGCCGCTATCGACCTGCGCGAGGATGGAGTTTGTGCGCGTCAGCGTGGTGTTCAGGTTGTTGTACAGCGTGTCGTCTGTGAGCAGTTTGCCCGCAGAGCCCTTGCCACTGGAAAGGCCTGTGGTCAGCGTGTCGAGCCTGGCCGCTGTATCGTTCAGACGATCGTAGAGGGTGGTGTCCGTCAACAGTTTGCCCGCCGATCCGCGCCCATGGTTCAGGTTGACGGAGAGGGTATGCAGCTGCTGCAACGTGGCATTGGCCTCGTTGTACAGCTCCGGATTCTTGAGCAACTGGCCGACAGTGCCTTCGCCGTTCTGCAGACCATCCACGACAGTGTTGAGCTTCGCGATTGTGGTGTTGAGCTGATTCAGCGTGCCCTGGCTGGACTTGATGAATGTGCTGATGGAGGGCGCTTCGTAGGTCTTGAATTCGCCACCGGTCTGAAACTCAGGGCCTTGCGCGAGCTCGCTGTTGAGCTCGACCACGGTGTCGCCGACAACACCGGTGGTGATCAGCGACGCCGTCGTGTCGGTGTGGAGGCGGTTGCCGAAGCGTGGACTCAGCTTCATATCCACTTCTACCGGCGTCAGCTTGCGGGCTGGGTCGGTGGTGAGGTGGATGGCATTCACCTCGCCCACGGGAACGCCTTCCAGGTTGACGGGCGCGCCCACCTTCAGGCCTTCCGAGTTCTCAAAGTAGCTGCGCGCCACCAGCTTCTTTTCAAAGGTGTTCACGCCGGTGGCGTTGGTCATCAGGAAGAGCAGAATCAGCAACAGTGCCAGCGAGATGATGACCAACACGCCGACCTTGAGTTGCGACCACTTCACTTCCTGCTGACTAGGCATAAAGCCATGGTAGCAAGACAGGAAAGCAGGGAACAGTGACAGGAACGGCCAAGAACCGGATTGGGCTATTTCGTGTCTGCTGTTGGTTCGTCCCGCTCGGCGATAACGACGGCCATCGCGATGGCGTTGGTATGGGTAAGGCTTAGTGTGAGGCGTGTGATGCCACGGGCGGCGGCGATCTCCGCGGCACGGCCGTGCAGATGCAGCTGGGGCGCCTGGCCGGGGTGGCGAACCACCTCGAACTCGCGCCAGGAGACGCCGCGGCTGATGCCTGTGCCAAGCGCCTTCGCCGCCGCTTCTTTGGCCGCGAACCGTGCAGCAAAGCTTTGCGCGGCGCTCTTTTTGCGCGCCTGGCAGTAGGCGATCTCGCCGGTGGTGTAGACGCGGTCGAGGAAGTGCTGGCCAAAGCGGTCAATGCTGGCTTGAATACGTGGAACTTCGCTGATATCGGTGCCGAGACCGAGGACCAAAGGGATGACTCCGTTGATGGTGCGCGCTTCGCGTTGGCTGCGCTTGCGCGTTGGCGCCATTATCGCAGGGCACAGATACTCAACAACGCGCAGCGCCACCTCAGCCAACGCACAGTGCCAAACAGCCAACGCACAGCGCCAACCTCAGCCAATGCACAGCGCCAAACCCGCTGCGCTACACTGAAGCAGTCTATGGCTGCTGTGATCGAAGCCAGTCACCTGGGAAAGATTTATCGCTCGGGCAAGCTGGAAGTACATGCTTTGCGCGATGCTGACTTTTCCGTGGAAACGGGTGAGTTTCTGTCGATCGTGGGACCGTCCGGATCAGGAAAATCGACGTTGTTCTACATCCTGGGCGGGTTGACGAGCGCCAGCGCCGGATCGTTACGCGTCGCGAACCAGGATTTTTCGCGCATGACCGATGCCGAGTTGACGCGCTTCCGCCGCGGCCACATCGGCTTCATCTTCCAGCGCTTCAACCTGCTGCCAACGCTGTCCGCAGGCGACAACATCGAGCTCGCGCACACCATCGCGGACAACGGCAAGCCCTTTGACCGGCCCCTGCTGAACAAGCTTGCGGGGATGCTTGGCATCGCGGATCGCCTGGATCACCGGCCGAACGAGTTGTCCGGTGGCGAGCAGCAGCGCGTGGCCATCGCACGCGCACTCATCACTCGTCCCTCGATCGTGCTGGCCGATGAACCTACGGGCAATCTCGATACCGAGAACTCGGAGGCGGTGCTGCGCATGCTGCGGGAGTCCAGCCGCGAACTGGGCCAGACGGTCCTGATGATCACGCATAACCCTGAAGCGGCTACGATCGCGGACCGCGTGCTGCATATGCGGGACGGACGGACGGTGGGTGTTTCCGCTGGTCAGGGCCGCCCCGCTGTTGCCATCTAGCAACCTGCGCCAGGGTTACCGGTTGAAGTTGATCGTGACAGTTGTCAGCACCGGCACCGGCTCACCGTTGAGCAGGTAAGGCCGGTAGACCCAGTGCTTGACGGCGTCCACGGCGGCGGCCTGTAGGGGCTGCGGGCCGGAGATCACGGCCAGGTTGTCTACATGGCCGTTCTTGCTGATGCGGGCTTGCATCACCACCGTGCCTTCTACATGCGCGGCCCTGGCCTCGTCCGGATAGACAGGATTCACCTTGGAAACAAGGTTCTTCGCGATGGCGCCGCCCGAAATGCGAACCACCCTGGGCGCGGTGGACAGGGCATCGCCTCCGGACCCGGTCCCCGGCACAAACGCGGGCGGCGCTCCGGGAACCGCATTCGGCGCAGTCGGATCGCTGCCCGGCTGTTGTGACATGCCCGGCTGCTGCTGCATGCCCGGCTGCTGCTGCGGTGGTTGGGTAGGCCCTGGTGCCATTTGCGCCGAGGCGAAGCCGCTACCCGTCAACAAGACAGCGCCCAACAACAATGATCGCGGCATAAAGACACCCCTCCAAACGAGTGCCAGCGAGTCTACACCGGCTTGTCCGGGCCTGGCTCATTGCGGGTCATGGCACCCTGCTGAGTGGAACTTTGCGGGGATTGCGCCTGCCGTTCGCCTGGGGCAGTCTTCTCTTGAGACTGCATCCGTGACGACGTTTCGGTACAACAGATTCTGCTCTACGCTCGCTTCAGCGCTCATGGTGATTGCCGGGCTCTGCACGCTGGCTGGGGGAAGGCTGCAGGGGCAGACATCCAGCCATCCGGACCGGCCCGGGCAGCCGATTGTCGCAGAAGCGGCTGTACTTGACCTGAACAGCGCGACCGCGGCTGAACTTGCCGCCCTGCCCGGCATGGGGCCGGCGTATGCCCGGCGCGTTATCGGCTTCCGACCTTATTCTGCAAAGAATCAGCTGGTGACCCGCGGCGTGCTGCCCCAGGCGGCCTACGAGCAGATCAAGGGCCGTGTGGTGGCTCACCGGCCTCCACGGCCTTGAAGGGTTGTGGAAAAGTGCGAAGATCCGGGTTGCAAGGTAACGTGACCTTCGTTACTATCGAGATCGCAGCAAACAAGAGCTAGCCCTGCCAGCAGTGGACTCCCGTTCGCGCTGGTGGGGCTGATTTTTTTGTTGCTGGGCCCAGAACGGACCCTTCCCGAGTCTGGAAGGTCTGCCAGAGCAGCGACCTGGGTTGCGCCGGCGCGGTACAGTGGAAGCGTCTTCGCTGCATGCTGCATCTTTCCCCTCGGACTGAGGATGACCTTTCGCACGATCAGGTGGCAGTGGCCGGGAATTCCACGAGTTTTCCGTGGCGCAGCGGTGTGCCTGCTCGGCGTCGCGTGCAGCGGCTGCGGCAGTGTGGGCGCTGACAGCAGCCTGAGCGTGGCGCAGGTGCGCTTCGTTGAGGTCTCGGCTGGCGCGCCGGAGATGGACTTCCACGTCAATGGCGCCGGGGCAGCCTATGGCGTCGGTTTTGCGAACTTCACGTCCTACCTTCCGGTCAGCCCAGGAGCGACGTCGATCAGTGCCCATAAAGCCGGCGCGGAGCAGGCAATTGTCTCTACGCAGGCACAGCTTACCGGCGGGCAACAATACACGGCGGTCATCAGCCGTCACAATGGCGCGTTTCAGGAGCATGTGTTTCAGGATCAGGATGCGCCGGCGGCTCCGGGGCAGATCGCCGTTCGTGTTCTGGATGAGCTTGCGACCACGCTGCCGGTCGCTGTGTACCTGGCGCCGCTGGACGGTGATGGCAACAGTGGAGCACCTGCGGTGCTCAACACCGGGACGAGTGGCGCGAGTGCGTACCTGCCCCTGTCTGCGAGCCGAAGCTACCTGGTGACCGCGACGGTGTCGCAAGGTGGCTTGAACCTGCCTGTGGCCAGCCTGGTGGTGAAAGCACCTTCCGGCGCGGTGCGCACGGTAGTCCTTGCGGGCGAGGTGCAGATCGGCACCCACAACGCCGTTGCATTTGTGCTGAGCGACGCTGACGCACTGTAGGAACGTTCCTGCGTTCGCTTTCCATTGAACTTAGCGACGGGGTACGCTGGGCCGTGCCTTGCGGCTGCTGTACAGGAATGAGCCCAGGATGACCGCGAGCGGCACAAGGATGTTGTACGCCAGGACAAATGGTGTGCGACGGTCGCCGATACCCTTGGAAAGATTGAAGGCGCTCAGAAGGAAGAAAGGAATTGCGGTGATGATGCCGTGGACCACCGGAGATCGGTGCGACACGCGAGCCGCGGTGTACCCGGCCAGCAGCGCGGCTAGAACAGCCCACACGAGATTGGCAGTGAGGTACGGCACCGTGGGCGTATCAAACGAGCGATGCAGCCCAAGGTAGGCGATGGCGTAGAACACGCCTTCCAGCGCAAGGAAAAGCAGGAGACCATCCAGGACGGCGAAGATGCTTCGTACGGTCGGGCTCAGCTTCAACGGCTTGGCCATGGGTCAGCCTCCCTGTGTGGAGATGCAGAAAGGCCGCGCGGGGTGCGCGGCCTTTGCTGTAAACCAAACCGATCTCGAAGCTAGTAGCGGTACTGGTCGGTCTTGTAGGGGCCTTCCACCGGCACGCCGATGTAGTCGGCCTGCTTCTTGCTCAAGGTAGTCAGCTTGACGCCAATCTTCTCGAGGTGAAGGCGGGCGACTTCTTCGTCGAGCTTCTTGGGCAAAACGTAGACGCCCACTTCGTAGGTGTCCTTGTTGGCCCAAAGGTCCATCTGCGCCAGCGTTTGATTGCTGAAGCTGTTGGACATCACGAAGCTCGGGTGGCCAGTGGCGCAACCCAGGTTCACCAGGCGGCCCTCGGCGAGCACAAAGATCGAGTTGCCGTTGGGGAAGGTGTACATGTCCACCTGCGGTTTGATGTTGGTGTGCTTGACGTCCCCTGCGCCCTGCAGCTCCGCCATCTGGATCTCGTTGTCGAAGTGGCCGATGTTGCAGACGATGGCCTGATCCTTCATCTGCTGCATGTGTTCAAAGGTGATGATGTCGACGTTGCCGGTGCAGGTGACATAGATGTCGCCGCGGCCGAGAGTTTCCTCGATCGTGGTGACTTCGTAGCCTTCCATGGCGGCCTGCAGGGCGTTGATCGGGTCGACCTCGGTGACGATGACGCGGGCGCCCATGCCACGCAATGAGTGCGCGGATCCCTTGCCGACGTCGCCGTAACCGCAGATGACGGCGACTTTGCCGCCCATCATGACGTCGGTCGCGCGCTTGATGCCGTCCGCGAGCGACTCTTTGCAGCCGTACAGGTTGTCGAACTTCGACTTCGTGACGGAGTCGTTGACGTTGATGGCGGGCACGAGCAGCTTGCCCTGCTCCATCATCTTGTACAGGCGATGAACGCCGGTGGTGGTCTCCTCGGAGACACCGCGCCAGTCCTTGGCCACGCGTGTCCAGCGTTGCCCGTCTTCCTCGTGGATCTTCTTCAGGAGAGCCTTGATGACGGCCTCTTCCTGCGAGTCAGCGTTCGCGTCGACCCACTCGCGCTCTCCCTTTTCGAGCTCAACGCCCTTGTGAATCAGCAGCGTGACGTCGCCGCCGTCGTCGACGACGAGCTGGGGGCCAAGGCCGCCTTTATGGCGCAGCGCCTGGTCCGTGCACCACCAGTACTCTTCCAGCGTTTCGCCCTTCCAGGCGAAAACCGGGACGCCGGTGGCCGCGATGGCGGCGGCAGCGTGGTCCTGCGTGGAGAAGATGTTGCAGCTCGCCCAGCGGACCGTAGCGCCGAGGTCAACCAACGTCTCAATCAGGACGGCGGTCTGGATAGTCATGTGCAGGGAGCCCGTGATGCGAACCCCTTGGAGGGGCTTTTGCGGCGCGTATTTCCGCCGAATGCTCATCAAACCGGGCATCTCCTGCTCGGCGATGCTGATTTCCTTGCGGCCCCACTCTGCGAGCGAGATGTCTGCGACCTTATATTCCGTTGCGACCTGCTCCAACACTGCTGTTGCCATGCGCTGCTCCTTGTCGAATGCCACTTGTAAGGGTATCAAACGGTGGCGAGGCGGCGGAGCGAAGGAGCCCGGAGAGCATCCGGCGTACCTCGATGACTTGATCGCGCAAAGCATCGTGCTGATCGGTTGCGAGTAGCTGAAGGTCGCGCGCAAGCAAGAGCTGATATTCGATCTCAACGCCGACGCCACGGGATGTTGTAACCGGCGGAGATAGTCGGCTTGCTGGTCCTGGCCACAACCTTCGGCGATTTTGGTTGTGAGCTGGGTGGCTCCTCGCCGGAGTGTGGTCATCAGGCCAAACGTTTCTGACTTTGGGAAGTGCTCTGTCGCTCGGTACGTTGCAAGGGTAAACGCATGGGCCTTGTGCCACACATCAAGTTGGCGAAAGTCTCTCAAGTCGCCTCGTCCAGCACGGGATATGTCGAGCAATGAGTCACGAGGTAAGGAGCTATGAGCTTACTCACGGCTCGGTACCTCGAAGCTCACTGCTCAACAGCATCCGCCAGCGTCCTAAGATCCCGAGATACCTCTTCCGTGCGACGGGCAAGGTCCTCCGGCGATCCCGTGTTGTCGATGACCAGGCAATCCGCGGCCAGCGAAGCCGGGATGCGCTGCGCGGCCAGGCGAGCCTCCGCGTCGGCTTGTAAAGCGCTCCGCTCGGCGGAGTTCAAGGTTCTTTCTTTCGCAGCGCGTTGCACAAAGCGCTCAATCTTGGTTTCCTCAGGCGCAGTTACCAGCACAACGCAATCGAAGCGCTTGCGCCAGGGCTGCTCGCCGGCGTGCTTTGTGGTGAAGATCAGGGCGGATTCGATGACTACGATCGCGTCTGGCTGGCTTTCAGTGATCTCGGCCAGGCGGCGCTCCTGCTCGGCAAGGACCGCGGGGTGGATGAGAGCGTTCAGTTCTTCCACCCGGGGATGGGCGGGATCAAACGCAAGGCGGGCGAGCGCCGGCCGATTCAGCTGGCCATCGGGCAGGACGACTTCCGGACCGAAACGATCCACGATTGCCTGGTAGACGGCCTGCCCGGGCTGCATCAGGGCACGGCCCATCTCGTCGGAGCTCAGCACGACGGCGCCATGATCGGCGAGCAGGCGGGCGACGGTGGATTTGCCGCTGCCGAGCTCGCCCGTGAGGCCGACCCGCAGCATAACGGCTAAATGCCGCGGCGGAGGCGCGCGGCCTTCACCGTGTTGGCCATCAGCATGGCAATGGTGAGTGCGCCGACGCCCCCGGGAACGGGGGTGTACGCACCGGCGATCGCGAAGGCGCGCGGGTCGACGTCGCCGATCACCGTAGAACCCCGCTTGCGAAAGCCCTCGATGCGATTGGCGTACTCGGGGGTGTCCGGAGGGAAGTACTTCTCCACCTCGGCTTCCCCGGTGAGGCGATTGATGCCGACGTCGATGACCGTGGCGCCGGGCATGATCATGTCCGCGGTGAAGAATCCGGGTATCCCGATCGCGACGATCAACAGTTCGGCATCGCGCGTATGACGCGCCAGATCTTTTGTCAGCGAGTGGCAAACCGTTACGGTCGCCTGTTCGTTCATTAAGAGGACGGCCATGGGTTTGCCCACGATGTTTGATTTGCCCACCATGGTGGCCCGTGTGCCGGCCAGCGGGATGCCGCTGCGTTTCAGAATTTCCAGAATCCCTGCAGGTGTGCACGGGGCCAGTTCTTCCTCAACAGGAGCGCCATGAAGCAGACGACCGCCGTTTACCGGATGGAAGCCGTCAACATCCTTGCGCGGGTCCACCGTTTCAAGGATGCGGTTGGTGTTGACGTGGGCCGGCAGCGGAAGCTGGACCAGGATGCCGTCGATCTCGTCGCGGGCGTTCAAGCCGTGCACAATCTCGAGGAGCTCCTCCGTGGTGATGGAGGTTGGCGGCGTGATGAGTTCGGAGTACATCCCAAGCTCGCCGCAGGTCTTGATCTTGTTACGGACGTAGATCTGAGAAGCCGGGTTTTCGCCGACAAGCACGACGGCCAGGCCGGGACGATGTCCCTGGTCTGTCATCTCACGCACGATCTGGGCCACCTCGGCCTTGATCTCAGCAGCGACTGTACTGCCATTCAGGACGCGCGGCGCGGTTACCACATCCACCATAACGTCAAGCATAGCGTGATGTGGCCGTTTCTTCTTGCAGCCCTGCGGTACACAGAAGGCGTCTTTGTAAGCATTCGATGCGTCTTCGGGAGCAAGCGCCTGGGGTCCCTATAATTTGAGAAAATTCCAGCAAACTATGCAGCCCCTAACGTCCTCTAACCCCACAACCGCTGCCACGATGTGCACGCGAGGAGAAAACCCAAGGTGAGCGACGGACAGGACAAGAGCTTGGTGGAACGTTTTACGCCGACAGATCTTCTTGCTTTGCGGAGCGAATTGTTGCGTTCAGGTGTTGACTCGTTTCAGGCCGCTGAGATCGTGTGCAGCTTTCTCAGTGGGCGTGGGTATGGCATTTCGTCGCATGAGGCGCGAGCAGTCGCCTCCAAGATCGAGGTTCCAGGAACGACGGCAGAGCATATTCAGGCCGAGTTAGAGCGTGTCGCGCAGGTCATGTAGTGCCGCCCACCGCGCGGGTGCAGTCTTAGCTGAGCGAAGCACAACAGGGAATAGCCGTGGGCTTCTGCTTAGTGCGAAGCCAGACCGGTGAGGCCGCCATCGTCTGCGACCGTCGCTACGCTGTCTGCTGCCCTGGTTCGTTGGACTATGAAGAAGAAAACCACTGTTGCAATCACAGCTGTGAAGTAAATTGGCCGCGAGTCGCTAAGCCCAAGGACGCGATAGGTCAGCGATGCCGGTGTCGTGGTGATTCCGGCGATGAGGGTGGCCAGCGCAATCACAGGCGCGCTGAGCGGCACTGAAGATGTGTCTGCGGCAGGTCTCCACGTCCCGAGGTGCACGATCGCGAGCACGAATTCGAACGAGAAGAACCTCCCCCAATCGTGGGCGATCAGGAACAAAGGCAAACAGCAGAGCGCAGGGATGAGAAGGGCGAGGTATGCCGTGCGCGCGGACGTTTTCGAAGCGCCGAACCGGTACCGGATCAAGAAAGCGGCCAGAAACACAGGCAGGATCAGGCAGGAGACGAAGCGGTAGCCCGTTTTCGCCAGGCCGCGGACGCCGTGTCCGAAGTTCGCCTCGTTGTCCGCCGCAATCAGGGTTGAGAAGTTCGGATACTGCCCTGCGCCGGGGAATGCGGCGATGCCGTGCCAATGCAGATGCGGCAAAAGGCTATTCTCGGCGCTATGTTG
Source organism: Granulicella sp. (assembly GCA_965198515.1). Taxonomy (GTDB): domain Bacteria; phylum Acidobacteriota; class Terriglobia; order Terriglobales; family Acidobacteriaceae; genus Granulicella. The sequence continues at coordinate 1,175,176 of CBDAPO010000006.1, forward strand.
CGTCGCGAGTACGACGAAGCATACTGCCGGAAGCGCACCACAAAGGTAGCCGGCCAGCGGCGCCAGCCGCGCTTTGGGCGCAAGCACCAGGCAAACCACGGCCAGTGCGGGCGCGAAGAAGAAAAGGCTTGCTTCATGAATCAGGATGGACGTTACGCCAAACAGCAAGTAGCAAAGGAACACGACAGGCGAAGGTAATTTGCCGTTAGCAAACGCCAAGTGGAGCAGGATGTACGCAAGCAGAACGACCTGCAACGGGTCGCCTGTGATCTCCAGGAACATGCCGGTAGTGACCGGCGAAAGCAGCAAGACAATCAGGAAAACGATGCCATCCTGCTCTCGCACCCCTGTGAGAAGACGGCGCAGTAGCTGGACAAAGAAGATGTACAGCAGCAGGGTCACGGCCCAGGAGAGCAGCGTAACGGTCAGGTAGTTGGAGTTGTCCAGTCCAACGAGCCGCACCATCTCGCCCAGCAGGCCCCGGCGCACGAAGCCGTGCGAATAGTCTCGCGGCCATTGAAAGGCCCAATAGCCCCCCGGTCCATGCAGCCCGAAGGTGACGGTGCCAAAGGTTTCCTTGCCCGCCGCGAACACGATTTCGATGACCAGAACCGCCGCAGCAAGGAACAGAGAAACGGAGCGGGAACTCAAGGACTCGCTATACGCCTGGCTTGTGCGGGGGACAGTTGAGTCCGGCATACGTCCAAAGTCTCCAAAGTACCGATCAAAACACAGCACTCTGAGTGTGAACACTGCTGCACGCGCCGGCTATGGCACTTTTGCGGGTTGACGGTCAAAGGCTTGTACAGCCATGCTACAGCCCACCGCCAGCGAGGCGACCTGGGTGGATGAAGGTACGCCGATAACACTTCTGCAGAAGCGGTGGTGGAGCCTCGGAGACGCAAAAAAGGGCCCGGCACAGGCCGGGCCCTTTCTGCGTAGGTGAACCTACACGTTCTGGATAGGATCGCCCATGCGGTCCTGCCATGGGTCGATGACAATCTTGGTGACCTTGTCCTTCTTGTCACGCCAGATCTTGTACATGTCGCCGGCTTCTTCGATGCCGATGCGGTGCGAGATCAGGAAGCTCGGGTCGATCTCCTTGTTCTCGATACGCTTCAAAAGCGGGCGAAGGTACTTGTGCATGTGGGTCTGGCCCATGGCCATCTTGATGCCCTTGCCGAACGCCGCGCCGAAATTGACCTTGTCCAGCACGCCGCCATAGACGCCGGGGATGGACAGGGTGCCACCCTTGCGGATGGCCTGGAAGGCCTGCCGCAGAACAAAGGGGCGGTCGGTTTCGAGCATCAGCGCCTGCTTCACCTTGTCGTACATGCCGACGAAGGTGTTGCTGTGCGCTTCCATGCCGACGGCGTCGATGCAAACATCCGGGCCGATGCCGCCGGTGAGATCGCTCAGCGCTTCCACGACGACCACGTCATCTTCCGAGTAGTCGATCGTGGTGGCCCCGCAGTACTCACGGGCGAGACGGAGGCGCTCAGGGAAGCGGTCGATGACGATGACGTTGCCGGCGCCCATCATGTAGGCGCTGGCGGCGGCGAAGAGACCCACCGGGCCGGCACCCCAGACCGCCACAGTGTCGCCTTCCTGGATGTTGCCGTTTTCCGCACCCATGTAGCCGGTGGGAAAGATATCCGTAAGGAAGAGGACCTTCTCGTCGGGCAGATCGTTCTCGATCTTCAGGCAGCCTACATCCGCGTGCGGCACGCGAGCGTACTGCGCCTGACCGCCGGCATAGCCGCCATAGATATGCGAGTAGCCGAAGAGCGCTGAGCCGGAGTAGCCATACATGGTCTCGGCAACCTGGGCGTTCGGGTTGGTGTTGTCGCAAAGGGACCACAGGTCCTTTTTGCAGAAGAAACAATTGCCGCACGAGATGGTGAAGGGAACGACAACGCGGTCGCCACGCTTGAGGTTCTTCACGTCGGGACCCACTTCTTCGACGATGCCCATGAACTCGTGGCCGAGGATGTCTCCGGGGACCATGGTGGGGATGTAGCCGTCGAAGAGGTGAAGATCGGAGCCGCAGATTGCGGTCTTGGTGACCTTGATCACAATGTCGTGCGGATTGACGATTTGTGGGTCAGGAACGGTGAGAGTTTGAATGTTGCTTGTGCCCATCCAGCAGACTGCCTTCATTGGGTTCTCCGGTGACATTAGGGCCGCATAGCGGCTGGAAACGCAGATCCCTTGCGGGAGTAACAAACAAAATGGCGCCGCCTAGGAAGGCGTGTTGGTCGCAGCCTCGGCATGACCGATGTTGCTGGTGCCCGGCGGCGTCGGATTGTTTTCGCCGTACATACGCAGCTTGATCGATCCAGAAAAACCACGCGGGCCGTGCGGATTGTTCACCACGGTGGGGATCTCGCCGGACTCTGCCAGCTCTTTGAAGTGGCGAAGGTCTTCGATGACGATCTGGCGTGGTGTGCGCTTGGCCAGCGCTGCCGCGGCGATGGTCAGACGGCCGCCCGGCGTCTTCATGTTCTCGCGCAGCGTGACGACGGTGCCCCGCCCGCTGGGATGGTCGGTGAAGTGGACTTCGCCTTGCTCGTCGAACTCGGTGTCGACCGACCGCCACGCGATCTTCTCCCCGGGAATGTCTTCGTAGACCTCGGTGTCATAGCTGACGCGTTTGCTTTGTGCATCTTCCGGGTCGCCGAAGGTCCATGTGCTGCGGTTGGGCGACACAGGAACGACGCTGACAACATACTCCTGGAACTTGGGAGCGTTGGTAACATCGCGCCAAAGCTTGTACAGCGTTTGGCGGTCAGCGTTGATGGTCTGGATGGTGTGGGCGCGGACCTTGCCATCCTCTACGTCCTGCGGCAGGGGGCGGAAATGTGCGCCTTTGCCCTGGCCGGCGGGGAAGGGTGGAAGCTGCGTTTGGTCGACGATCTGTGGCATCAGTGCCCTCCATGGCGTCTGGGGTGCTCGGGCCAAGGCGTACAGGCAGAACACACAACAGGCTGGGATGGCAGCGGGGGTAACCGTGATGCCCGTACAGGGCGGGCATCACGGAGAAAGCTTGCGTCCGGGCGAATCGGAGAGGTGGATGGCGCCTCCCCCAAGCCCACAAGTTGCGGGTCCGGTGGATCCACGGAGAAGCGCCTCGTGGGCTCGTCCGGGGGCTTCCCGAGGGGGCGCAAACTAGGCATCTGCCCAGTCGTTTCGGAGAGCGCTTCATGGTCTTATCAAAGCCATGGCAACCCAATCAGCGCCCTCTTCCGCCGAGATCAAGGCACGGCTCGATGCGGTGATTCGTTACCTGTACGCCGTAGCAGGGCCGGACGATCCCATGCTGCAGGCCCTGGTGCGCCGGTTGCACGCGATGCCAGGAACCGTCCAGCATGGAACCGAGGGCCAGCTCAGCGGTGAACTCATTCTGAATCGCGTTGAGTCGTACACGGCAGGCAACATCGGCGCGCGATAATTCATCTTCTTTGGGACGAAACTACAGGCAGGCAGTTCGGAGTTGCTACGCTCGATTTGCAGGTCTGGGACTGGTGCCGTCATGAGGTTTGCTTGCCACGGCGACGAATAACCAAAGATGAAGATGAGATCCGCTATTGGGCCGCGCGCCATGGAGCGAATCCTGTGATGTACGCCGACTATATCCACGACACCGAACCGGCTCACCTGGGCTTCGTCTTTGGCGATGTGAAGCAAGGTCAAGCGGAGTTGCACCCGATTGATTGGCCGACGTTCTTCGCCATGTTTCACCTGAACGGGCTGGTCCTGGCTTACGACGACGACCGCGAGTTCGAGTTGCTGAAGGTGGAAGGCAACAAGGATTCAGAGCGGTTCGAGGGCAAGCGGGTCAGTTCCTGAATCCAGCCGGCAAGAGAGCCGAACGTGTCAGTCTTGTGCTTCGAGGGCAGGTTCGGGCTTGCTGGCGAGCATGGCTTCTATGGCCGGGTTCACCTCGTTGGCGGCGAACTCGGCCGCCACGCGGATGCCATTCATAATCGCGCGCTCATTCGACGAACCATGGCCGACGATGCACACCCCGCGCACGCCTAACAGCGGGGCACCGCCGTATTCGCGGTAGTCCAGGCGCTTTTTGAACGCCTTGAAGGCCTGCTGGCTGAGCAGCGCGCCCACGGTGGAGGTGATCGTGGAGCGAAGGCTTTCTTTAAGCGAGGTATTGACGAGCTTGACCAGACCTTCGCTGGTCTTCAACGCCACATTCCCCACAAAGCCGTCGCACACGACGACGTCGACTTGGCCGTTGTAGAGATCGCGGCCTTCGACGTTGCCGACAAAGCGCATGCCGTGCTGGGATGCCAGGTCGCGGAGTAGGGGGAACGTTTCGCGGGTAAGCGTATTGCCCTTGGTTTCTTCTTCGCCGATGGATAGGAGGCCAACGCGCGGTTCGGGCATATGCAGCACGCTCTTGGCGTACATAAAGCCCATCACGGCGAACTGGAGCAGGTTGCTGGGCTCGCAGTCGACGTTGGCGCCTACATCGAGGAAGACGCAAGGGGTGCCGGCGGTGGTGGGCAGGATGGTTGCGAGCGCGGGGCGATCGACACCGGCAAGCGAGCCGAGGACCATCTTCGCCGTGGCCATGGCGGCCCCGGTATTGCCGGCCGTGACAAAGCCGCCGGCGTGGCCTTCGCGAACCATCTTGAGGCCGACCCGCATGGTGGAATCCTTTTTGGAGCGCACAGCCTGGGCGGCCTTGTCCTCCATCGTGATCCACTCGCTCGCCTGCTTGATGAAGACCGGGAGTTTGTCGGGTTTGCTGCCGGGTAGGGACAGGCCCTGCTTGCGTTCTGCGCTCTTCAGGCACTCACGCAAACGCGGACGCAGGATCTCTTCCGGACCCACCAGGTGGACGCGGATGTCTGGGAGGGTACGCGCGGCCAGGATGGCACCGCGAATCTCCGGGTCGGGCGCCTTATCGGAACCCATGGCATCGAGAACGATGTCGATTGGCATGCGAGGAACGGCGAACTCAGCGACTCAGGAGCGGAAACACAGAGCAGGCCCGAGCGCAGGATACGCGAGGGCCTGTTGCTGTGGGATGAAACTGGACGGTGACTACTGGGCTTCCTGTACGGCGAGGACCTCGCGGCCCTTGTACTGTCCGCACTTCTTGCAAGCGCGGTGGGGAAGCTTGCGCTCGCCGCAGTTCGGGCACGCGGAAACGCCGGTAGGAACCAGGAAGTCGTGGGAGCGGCGCTTGGCGGTGCGCTGCTTGCTGTGGCGCCGTTTCGGATTCGGCATGGGTGTACCCTCTCAAACACTCAAAAATGGCCGTCCAGAGGCGTGAACCCAGGGTCGGCGGATCCTGCAAAACTCTTCTGCGCTGCTTAAGGCTTGGTTGCAATGCCCGCCAATGCACTCCAGCGGGAGTCCGCGACGGTGTTGTCACAGGCGCACTCCGTGGCGTTTCGATCCGCCCCGCAGTGTGGACAAAGCCCTTTGCAATCCTCCCGGCAGAGTGTCCGTCCGGGCAGGGTCAACAGCACCTGCTCGCGCACGACGTCCTCCAGCGGCAGGCCGCTTCTTTCATAATACCCGATTTCCGTCTCGTCTTCCGTAATGGCACGCTCGCCCGCTTCGGCATCAATCCCGCCAGGACGGAAGATCAGGTCGAAGTCGGCTTCCAGGGGCGTGGGGACGCCGGTGAGGCAGCGCGCACAGAGCAGCTCAAACTCGCCGTGCACGTGGGCGCGGATGCGAATGTCTTCGACAGTTTCCTTGTGGCCGCGATGCTCGATCAGCAATTCGGCACGGCCCTTCACCGCCAGGGGGCCTGTTTGGCGTACATCGGGGGCGTAGTCGATTTGTCCTGCGGGGATCTCGACGTTGAGCGCGAGGGGCTCGTCCACAAGCTGGGCCGGTTTGATAACCATCACCCCTTTATTTTCTCACGCTGGCCCTGCTAGCTGGCGAAGAGGCGAATGGCGGCGACGCCCGCTGCCCCGTGGGCAAGGCAGGCCGGGATGGTCTCCCCCGTCAGGCCGCCCAGGGCGAGCACCGGCACTGGTTGCGCGAGGCCGCACGCGGCGGCGAGTGCCTCAAGCCCTACACCCTCCGTAACCGTGCGCCCCTCGACCATCTTGCCGAAGACCGGGCCAAACAGAATCAGGTCCGCGCCACGCTCCCGCGCCAGGATTACCTCGGCGGACGTGTGGCAGCTCACGCTGACAACGCAACGCGGCAGACCGGCGACTGCAAACACCTGCCGGGCTTGCGCGGGGGTGAGTTCGCCGGCGCGGGAGGTGAGGTGGACGCCGTCCGCGCCCGCGGCCGCAGCGATGTCCGTGCGGCCGTTGACGAGCAGGCGAGGGCGGTCCGCCCTGGGGTGGTCTCGCAGCAGGCTCATCGCGTCGGCGGCGAGCTGACATACCTCGCTGGCGGCCAGGGATTTTTCGCGCAGCTGGATAAAGTCGATGCCGTCAACAACCCAGCGCTGGAGGCTGGACCGCAGCTGCAACCGGCGCGCGTCCGCTGAGTCCAATGAAGTAGCGGGCAAGGGCGTGCTCAGGTTTGTGATTGCGTAACGCACAGTGCCCGTCCCAGCTACCACCATCCCGCCAGACCTCTCCCCCACCGGCTTACCGGCGCAGGCCCCAATCGGGTCTATGATAGGGAGCGGCACGCCGGAAATCGCATTTCAAGACGACCTTTTGCCCCTTCGCGGTCTGCAAAGGCCGTCGTCACCCGAGGGAGAATCCACCCACCTCTATGGGCACTGTGTACGACCTTATCGTTATCGGCTCCGGCCCCGCAGGGCAGCGCGCTGCCATCTACGGCGCCAAGCACGGCAAACGCGTTGCGCTGATCGAGATGCGCGAGGTGGTCGGCGGAGCGTGCATCAACACCGGCACGATCCCGTCCAAGACCATGCGCGAAGCCGTGCTGCACCTTTCCGGCTACAACTACAAATCCATCTACGGCATGAACTACCGGGTCAAGGAACGCATCACCATGGCGGACCTCGCGTTCCGGGTTCAGCACGTGATCAAGACCGAGATCGACGTCACCGACGCCCAGCTTTCGCGCAACAACGTGGAAATGCTGACCGGCACGGCGAGTTTCGAAGACCCAACCCATGTCCGTGTGACCAACTCACGCGGGTCCACGGTGTATGAGGGCAAGAGCATCATCATCGGCACGGGCACCAAGCCGGCCAGCTCCGCCAAGGTGCCCATCAACGGCACCACCATCATCAACTCCGACCTGGTGCTGAACCTGACCAACCTGCCGAAGACGATGATTATCGTCGGCGGCGGCGTCATCGGCGTGGAGTACTGCTGCATGTTCGCCGCACTGGGCGTCCGCGTCACGCTGATCGAGCGGCGGCCCCGGCTGCTGGAGTTCGCCGACCAGGAGATCGTCGAAGCGCTGAGCTACCACCTTCGCGATGCGCGCGTCACCATGCGCCTCAACGAAGAAGTGGAGTCGGTCGAAGAGATTGAAGGCGGCGGCTCGGTCGTGGCGCACCTGGAGTCGAAGAAGAAGGTTCAGGGCGACGCGCTGCTGTACGCCGTTGGCCGGCAGGGCAACGTGGACGAGTTGAACTTGCAGGCCATCGGCCTGGAAGCGGACAACCGCGGCCGCATCCCGGTCGACAAGGACTTCCGCACCAAGGTGCCCAACGTTTACGCCGTGGGCGATGTGATCGGCTTCCCATCGCTGGCGTCGGTCTCCATGGAGCAAGGCCGCATTGCGGCGGCACGGTCGCTCGGCGACGACGGAATCGTGTCGAACCCGAGCTTCTACCCGTACGGCATCTGGACCATCCCCGAAATCAGCTTCCTGGGCAAGACCGAGGAGCAGCTGACCGAGGAAGATGTTCCCTACGAGGTCGGCGTGGCGTACTACCGCGAGATCGCGCGCGGGCAGATTCGCGGCGATACCACGGGACGGCTGAAGCTCATCTTCCACCGGGAAACGCACGCCCTGTTGGGGGTTCACATCATCGGCGAAGGCGCGAGCGAGCTGGTGCACATCGGCCAGGCAGTCATGGCGCTGGGCGGGAAGCTGGACTACTTCGTGGAGACGGTTTTCAACTACCCCACGCTGGCGGAGTGCTACAAAGTGGCTGCCTTCAACGGGTTGAACCGTCTGTCGAAGTTCGAGTAGGCCACAGGCTCGCAAGAACCTGGCCGCGGCCAACAACCAGCCCGGCGCGGGCCACTGCTTTTCCGTTTGACGACCGTGGGGCAGGCAAGCTAACGTCTCTCCACGCTCGCCCGACGGCACGCTGATTGCGCGCACCGCTGAGCCTTTCTCTGAGAAGCCGCCAGGAGGCACGATGCTTGCCATGGATACACCCCAAAAAGCGAACGGAGTGACGGCGGACGGCTCCCTGACGGTGGGCGTCGTTGTTGCGCAGCGACTGTATGCCGGTCTGCTCGTGGACGGCAAGCTGGTCGGGCCCATGCAGACCCTGCCTGACGGCAACGCGTCCGGCGACACGGAAGATGAAGATTTCCTGTTGGAGTACCACACCGAGGCCCTGGTCACGGCGATCTGTGACCTGACCCTGCGGGTGACCAACGGCCAGAAAAGCAATGTGTCGGGCGTGGGCGTGGCCCTGCCTGGGTTGATCCGCAACGGCGTCGTAGAAGAAGCGCCAAACCTGCCGCAGCTGAAGGGCGCGCGGATGAGCGAGCTGCTTTCCCAGGCCCTGGGCACCCGTGGCCTGAAGGCACCGGTCACCGTATCCAACGACGCGGACGCCATCGCTGCGGGCCTGGCTGCCCGTTCCGGCAAGCTCGACAGCTTCATCCGGGTCTGGACCCTGGGCACCGGCATCGGCTACGGCTGCTACCCGTTCATGGACGGCGTGTGGGAAGGCGGCCACACCGTGGTCACGCTGGATGAGCGCGAGAACTACTGCGGCTGCGGCGGGCGCGGTCATCTGGAAGGCATCATGGGCCACCGTGCCATGCGGCTGCGGTTCCTGGACATGGAACCCGAAGAGGTCTTTGAGGCAGCCACCCGGCGCAAGGGTCCGGATCCGCGCTGTGTGGAATTTCGCGATCTTTGGCACCGTGCCCTGGCGGCAGCCGTATCGTCCAGCATCCACGTGATGGGCGCGGGCAAATTCTTCTTCACGGGCTACAACATCCGTTTTCTGGACCTGAACCTGTTGCGCAATCATCTGCACGAGATGGTGAAGATGAGCCCACTCCAGGGCTATCACCTCGACATCGTTCCGGAAGACCAGATCACGCGTGTACTGGGTGCCGCGCTCGCGGCAGAGCAGGCGGCGAGCCGCTGCTGACGTAGCTCGTCAGTGCTGGCACTTAGGGCAGTACACGGTGGTGCGTCCACCCACGATGATCTTCTTCAAGGGCGCGGCGCAGTCGTGGCAGGTTTCCCCGGCTCGGCCGTAAACCTTGTGCTCCAGCTGAAAGAAGCCGCGCATCCCTGCGGCATCGACGTAGTCTGACACCGAAGACCCGCCCAGCTCGATGGCCCGCGCGAGGACCTGTTGCAACTCCGCGTGCAAACGGCGGAGCTCCGCCAGCGACAGCCGCCCGGCAGCGCGGCGCGGGCGGATGCCGGCACGAAACAGCGCTTCGTCCGCATAGATGTTGCCCACCCCATGCAGGATGGACTGGTTCAGCAGGGCCGCCTTGATGGCCAGCTTGCGCCCTTTAAAAAGCCTGGCGAACGCTTCCGGGCTGATCGTGGTGGGCTCGGCGCCCGGCCCCTGGTAGCCGCTCTGTTCCCGTACGACGCTGAGCCGGCCAAAGCGCCGCGGATCCACAAAGCGCAGTTCACGTCCGTCGCTGAGGCTCAGCACCGCATGGGTATGCGGCGGCCAGGGCACCTCGGGTGCAGAGACAAGCAGCCGCCCCGTCATGCCGAGGTGCACGAGCAGTTGCGCGTCGTGTGAAGTCCGGTCGTCAGGCTTGCCATCCTGCGCGTCCGCTTCACTGTCCCGTCCTGAACTACGGGGAGAGCGCAGATCGCAGACGACCGTTTTGCCTACGCGACGCACACGCTGGATGCGGGCACCCGTGAGCACCTCGATGAGCTCCGATTCCGGGGACTTGAAGGTCTGTGGTTTGCCGCTGGTCCACACGCGGTCGATGCGCAGTCCTGCCACGCGGGCGTGGACGCCATTCGCAACAGTTTCGACCTCGGGCAGCTCAGGCATCGCCCTCATTCGATGCCGCAGGTGCGCGGAAGTCACGCAACGTCAAAGTTTTACGAAAAAGGTTGACCCCTTTTCGCACCGCTTGCCGCCATACGGAATAGCGGCTCTTCTTAGCGAGACGCGGTGCTTTCGGCACCGTGCCGCGGGGCTCGCCTGGAGAAGGTGACATGCAGCTTTTGACCATGCCTCGTACCTCACACTCTGCCCCGATCTACAAAGCCGCTGCGCCGGCACAGGGCAACGCCCGTATGTTTGCTCCCGCTGCTCCCGCTGCTTACGCTGCGCCAAGGCCCGGCCAGAACAGGCTCGCCCCGCAGCCCTGCTTTTTGCCGGTCACACGCCCTGAAGACCCGAGCCTGCCGCGCGATGTTGCCAGCCGCTTTGGGCGCCGCGTTCGCGAACTACGGCAGGCCAGGGCGATGACGCAGGTCGAAGTGGCTGTCCATTTCGGCATCGACCGGACGTTTATCTCCGACGTGGAGCGTGGGCGCAAGTCCGTGTGCCTGCCCACCATGGAGGTGTTCGCGCTGGGGTTCGGGTTGAGCCTTTCCGATCTTCTGCGCGGCATCTAGGGCTCACGCCCCCGGCTACCGACCAAGGTTCTCCCTTCGAGAGCCTTGGGTAACCTGCCGCCAACCTCGTAACCGAACGACGTTCTGCAAAACCAAGGCAGATGGCGGCAAAAGCCGACACGCGCCGTTAATCCTTGCTATTCCAACAGCTTAGGCAAGACTGATCCTGTTGCTCCCTCTCGTGCAGATGAGTCGCTTCGCGGACTTCACTGTCCCGGGAGGTCCTGCAATGAACAAACAAATCATGATCAGGATGCTCTATGACCTCGAAACAACAACTTGTTCTTGCGCTGTGCGGCGCCGCGCTTTTGGGTACATCATCCAGGGCGTTTGCCGATAACGTCACTGTCAACGCCACGGATTCGGTGTACGCCGTGGGCACGAATGCCGGGGCTGCGCCTTCCTACGGGGCGACTGCGCCCACGGGGATCGCTGTGCTTGCAGGCACAACGTACTTCACGTTTTCAGCCAGCGGGTTGGTCACGGTGAACGGCGGCACCCTCAACGATGCGGATGGGGTCGGGTCTGTTTCGGGAGAGTACAACACCGGGGCTGCCGGGCTTTCCGGGATCAACTCGCCCACAGCCGGCTTCATCGCGGGGGTCTTCCTGGGGCCGGGCGGACCGACCGGCAGCACTCCCGCAACGCTGGACTTTACCGCCGGCGGGATCGGCACGTCATTTTCCAGCCTGTCGCCCGAACTGGACCAGGTGTTCTTTATCGGCGACGGCATGACCGGTGACGGCACGGGTGCGTTGCAGGACTTCTACGCACCGACCGGTGCAACGGAGCTATACCTTGGACTGACCGATGCTTGCCGCTACAGCGGCTCGCCGAGCTGCTATGACGACAACTCGGGCAGCTTTGCCGTTACCCTGACGCAGGATGGCAATGCTGTTCCCCCGCCGGTGAGCTCAGTGACCCCGGAGCCTTCCAGCCTGGTGTTGCTGGGGACCGGAACCGTGGGCATATTGGGAGCGGCACGGCGGCGTTTCGCCGGACAGAAGGCCTGATGGAGCTTCAACCTTGTTGCAACGCCCCGGTGCATTCTGCCGGGGCGTTTGCACATCAGGAAGCCGGTGTCTGTGCGCGAGACCGAACGCGATAGAAGAGGTAGCCGAGCAGGTTGAGCACCAGCGTCGTGCCCAGGATCTTGATCGCGAAGCCTCCAGGGCTGGCCACGTCGAGAAAGGGGTACGCATTGAACGCCAGGCAGAACAGGATGGTGATCACACCGAGGCCGCAGATCCACGGAACCGCGCGGGGCAGCCGCTCACGCAAGGAACGCGCCCCGAAGATGGGAATCAGAAACATGGCCAGGTAGGCCAGCGCGTAAAGCTCGGACGAGGTGTCGTTCAGCACGGCAAAGGCTTCGCCGGCATGCACGCCTGCGGATCCAAGGATCAGGAGAGCGGCGACAACAGCTGTAGAGACCAGGATGGAGTTGACCGGGGTTTTGTAGCGCGGATGCAGCCGCGTAAACCACTCCGGGACAAGGTGGTCCCAGCCGGCAGCCATGGGCAGACGCACCACGCCGGTGAAGATAAAACTGGCCGCGCCGAGGATGCGAATCTGCAGGAACAGGATGGCGATCTTGCTGACTACGGCACCAATGCCGTGCTCGCCAAACGCGAGGCTCAGGGCCTGCGGGATGGGTGCGACGTAGTTGATCGCCGTGTGCGTGTTGGCTTCGTGGAAGCTGAGGACCGACGCGGTGCCCAGCACAAACATCAGGAAGATGATGGGCGTGGCGATCAGGATGGAGCGGCCAATATCTCGATTGGCGGCATGGGTTTCGCCGGCCATGATGGCGATGTATTCAAGTCCTGCCGCCGCGAAGAGCGTTTGCCCAAGCAGGCTCAGCGAGGTTGGATCGCGTGCGGGCAGATGGAACGCAAACGGCGCATAGTGCAGGTGTGCGCCGTGTGCCCACGCCCACAGCGGGGCGGCGATCAGCAGGCAAAACGTGGCCATCATGGCCGCGCTGGACACGTTGTGAATCCATTTGCCAAGTGCCAGGCCGCGCCGCGCGGACCACGCCAGCAGCAGTAAGAACACGCTCAAAAGCGCAGCCACGAAGAGCTTGTTTTCCGGCAGATTGGCTGCGCTGGGACCGATGAAGTACCGGAGCTCACTGGGGATCTGCGAAAGAACGGTGGCGATCACGGCGAGGCCGTAGGTCCAGAGATTCCACGCTGTGAGGAATCCAGGCGCATCGCCAAAGGCGCGCCGTGCCCACACGTACAGCCCGCCTTCCAGCGGCATTTCGCGGTTCAGGTAGTACACGGCCACTGCCATGGGCAGATAGAAGAGCCCAAAGGCCACAAGCCACGCCACCAGCTGCGCCCGCCCCAGGCCCGCAGCGATGCCCACCCACGAACTGCCCACCACCGTGAGCACCTGCGCCAGAACAAGGTCACGCAACCGCATCTGGCGCGGCAGGGCATGCGTCTCGGCGAGTTCGCTTGCGGGCAAGCCGGACGGGGCAGCGGGTTGGGGCGTCATTCCGCTCATCGTCGCACGGAGTTCGCTTTCAGGCGCAACTCGTAGGGCCAGGCCCTCCGTTAGCGCTGCGGCAGATTGCCGAACTCCGCGGGTGGCTGACGATGATGCGTCGCCTGCTCATAGCTGTAGGCGAGCTTGATCAACAGGCCTTCGCTCCATGGACGGCCGAGCAGTTGCAGCCCGGCCGGCAACAGTTTTTCTGTCACATGCGTGAAGCCCATCGGAACAGTGATCGCGGGAAAACCGCTCTGCGGGGAGAGCACCTGGTTGTTGTCGCCGCCGGGTGATTTCATGTCGCCGATCTTGCGGGGCGGGTTGCTCCAGGTGGGGTAGAGCAGGGCATCGACGTGCGCGGTGTCCATTGCCTCGAGCAGCGCCTTCCGGAAAGCTTCTTTTTTCGGATCATGCCAAACGTCCTGGCATGGCTCGGCGGGGTGATCCTTGTCTGTGCCGCGTTTCAGGGCGTACTCGATGCGCTTGCCGACAGAGGGCAGGTACAGACCGGAGTCGTAGATCTCCTGGATCGAGTGGTAGGGCGCGTTCGGCGCATGGGTGGCGAGGTACTTGTTGACGTCACCCTGGAAGTCGCCGCAGCCAAGGTCCTTGGTAAGCGTTTCAAAGTTCGGCAGGTTGATGGGGTCGACGATCACCGCGCCCTGGGCCTGGAGGTCGGCGATGGCGTGTTCGGTGAGCGCCTTGATCTCAGGGTCCGTCTTCGGGTCGTCGATATAGCGGCGGAAGACGCCGATGCGCGCCCCGCGGAGGCCGTCTTTGACGAGGAACTTCGTGTAGTCGGGCTCAATATGGCCCTGCGCTGCAGCCGTAAGAGCGTCCGCGGGGTCGACGCCAGCGACGACGGACAGGATCGCAGCGGCATCGGCAACGCTGCGGGCGAGCGGGCCGCCGGTGTCCGCGGTGAGAAACAACGGAACGATGCCGTCACGGCTGGTGAGCCCCAGCGTAGGCCGGATGCCGACGAGGTCGTTGTGCGAGGCCGGGCCGCGGACGGAGTCGCCGGTGTCGGTGCCGAGGCCGACCTCGGCGAAGTTGGCCGCCACCGACGCGCCGGTGCCGCCTGAGGAGCCGGCGGGCACGCGCGTCAGGTCGTACGGGTTGCGCGTAAGGCCACCCATGGAGCTCTCACTCACGACGGGGCTGAAGGCCCACTCCGCCATATTGCTCTTGAACAGCACAACGGCCCCGGCGACGCGCAGCTTGTGCAGCATAAAGGCGTCGGTCGTGGGGACGACCCCCTTCATGGCGAGCGATCCCCCGGTGGTCTCAAGGCCGGCCGTGTCGTAGTTGTCCTTTACGGCAAGCACCACGCAGTGCAGCGGGCGGAGCTTGTGCGTCTGGTGGAACTCGGCGTCAAGGCGGTCGGCGTCGGCTAGCGCTGCCGGGTTCAGCAGGATCACCGTGTTGAGGTGCGTTGTCTGGTCGAACGCAGCGATGCGATCAAGGTAGCCCTGCACCAGCTGATGACAGCTGACCTTGCCGGACCCGAGCGCGGCTTCGGTCTGGGCGATGGTGGTCTCCTGCAGATCGAAATGGCCTGCGGGCGAGTGTGCGGCGGAGGCAAACGGCAACAAAACAACGCCGGCAAAGACAGCCTGAAGCACAGGGCGCATCGGATCTCCAGAAATCGGGTGGTTTGCTCTTACCTTACCCTGAGCCGGCCTTTGCCGATTGCGCCGCCTTGCGCCGGGCTGCGAGCATGGGGCATGCGACTGAAGAATGTTGTGCTGCTTGGAGTGTTGGGGTGCCTCGGCGCGTTGATGTTGCGCTCCGGCCGGTCCGAGGCCCAGACCGTCAGCGAACGCCTTGTCCGCATTGCGGAAATCGAGGTGGATCCGCAGCAGATCGACGTCTACAAGGCGGCTTTGCGCGAGGGCATCGCGGCGGCAGTTCGTCTGGAACCGGGTGTGCTGTCCCTGTATGCGGTCTCCGTAAAAGGCCACCCCGAGCAGGTGCGGGTGATGGAGGTGTATGCGAACCAGGCCGCGTACGAGGCGCATCTGCAAACGCCGCACTTCAAGAAATACAAGGCGACGACGCAGGGCATGGTGCGTTGGCTGGAGCTGATCGAGACAGACCCCATCCTGCTCGGATCGAAATAAATCACCGTAGATCACCTTGTCTGCGTTGCGGTTGACCGTGCCCTGGACGGCTGCTATCTTCGGCTCACAACCCTGGGCGATGGAGTTCGCGCCGACGCCTGCGTTCCCACGCAGAGCTGATAACTCCTACGAAAACCGTAGGAGGTCCCTTGTCCCCAGGCAGGAATCAAGACAAGCTAAGAAACCTTGCGCGCAGCTGGATTGCTGTCGAGCTGCTGCGTTGGCTGCCCGTTGCGTCCGTTGTGGGCATCATGGCGGGCTCAGCTTCGGCGCTGCTGCTGTGGTCGCTGAACGTCGCGACGGCACTGCGCACGGCGCATCCCTGGCTGATCTGGCTGCTGGCGCCCGCGGGCGGAGCGGTCGGGCTCTTGTACCGGCACTTCGGGGCAAAGGTGGAAGCGGGCAACAACCTCATCCTGGAGCAGGTGCACGCGCCGGGCGACACCATTCCCGTGCGGATGACGCCGCTGATCCTGTTGGGCACATTCTTGACCCATGTCTTTGGCGGCTCCGCCGGGCGGGAAGGCACGGCGATCCAGACCGGCGCGTCGCTCGCCGACCAACTCGCGCGGCCGCTGCGGATGAATGCCCAGGAGCGTCGCATCCTGCTGATGGCCGGCATGAGCGCGGGCTTTGGCTCAGTTTTTGGCACGCCCCTGGCCGGCGCGGTGTTTGGGCTTGAGGTGCTGGCGGTGGGCCGGGTCAGCTATGACGCCATCGTGCCCTGCTTTCTGGCCTCGTTTGTCGGCGACCTGGTGACGCACGCGTGGGGCATCCAGCACACGGTCTATCGCGTGACGGAAGCCCCGGCGATGAGCCTGCGTGGGCTGCTGCTGGCGATGGTGGCGGGTGTGGTGTTTGGGCTGGCTGCGATGGCCTTTGCGCGCGCCACGCATACCATCTCCGGCCTTCTGAAGCGCCTTGTCCCGTACGGTCCGTTGCGGCCGGTGCTGGGTGGCGGGGTGGTCACTGCCCTGGCGTTTGGGTTTGGGCTGAACCATACGGCGAAGTACCTGGGCCTTGGCGTGCCGACCATTGTGGCGGCCTTTGCGCAGAGGGTGCCGCCGTACGACTTCGCCGCCAAGCTCGGGTTCACGGCCATCACGCTGGGCTCGGGCTTCAAGGGCGGCGAGGTGACGCCGTTGTTCTATATCGGCGCGACGCTGGGCAACGCGTTGTCGCGGGTGCTGCCGCTGCCACCATCGCTGCTGGCGGGCATGGGTTTTGCGGCTGTGTTTGCGGGTGCAGCCAACACGCCCGTGGCTTCCACGCTGCTGGCGGTGGAGCTTTTTGGCGCGGAAGCCGGGGCGTATGCGGGCATCGCGTGCGTGTTGAGCTATCTGTTCTCCGGCGAAGCGGGCATCTACCACGCGCAACGGACTGGCGAAGGCAAGGGCATCAGCTTTCTGCCGGACGATGTGCCGGATCCCCTCGCGCCCAAGGAGCAAAAACCGGACGCCACCCCGATATAGAATGGGGCATGGGCGCGGGCTTCGGGCCGGCGCACTCCCCGCTTCGAGAAAGCTAAACAGCTTTGAGCACAGCCAGCAGCAAGCCCTCCGCCAAAACCTCTGCCGTCATCCTTGGAGCCCAATGGGGCGATGAAGGAAAAGGCAAGATCGTCGATGTACTCAGCGAGAAGTTCGACATCGTCGCCCGCTACGCCGGCGGCCACAATGCCGGGCACACCGTCATCATCGAGGGCAAAAAGTTTGTCCTGCAGCTGATCCCGTGCGGTGTCTTGCGGCCTGGGTGCAAAGGCGTCATTGGCAACGGCGTGGTGCTGGACCCCGCGGCGTTTCTGGGTGAGGTGAAGAAGCTGAAGGAGGCCGGGCTGCCGGTCGATGGCCAGCTCTTTGTCTCCAACCGCGCACAGGTCATCCTGCCGTATCACCGGATGATCGAACTGGCGGCGGAGACCGCGCCGGGGCGGCAGACCATCGGCACGACGCGCCGCGGCATCGGGCCGGCGTATGAGGACAAGATTCACCGCAACGGGCTGCGTGTGGTCGACCTGCTGAACACGTCGCTGCTGCGCACGCACATCAACAACGCTTGCCACGAGAAAAACACCATCGCGCACGCGCTGTTCGGCACCGAGCCGCTGGACCCCAAGCAGATGTACGAGGAGTACGCGCGCTTGGCGGAGCAGATCGCGCCTTTCGTGACCGACACCGCCGTGCTGCTCAACAACGCCATCAACGAGGGCCAGAACGTCATGTTCGAGGGCGCACAAGGCGCCTTGCTGGACATCGACCATGGAACCTATCCGTTCGTCACGAGTTCGTCGTCCACCGCGGGCGGCGCCGTGACCGGCACCGGTGTGGGACCGACGCGGATCGGCACCGTGATCGGCGTCACCAAGGCGTACGTCACGCGCGTCGGTGAAGGTCCATTCCCGACGCAGGTGGACGGCTACTCCGGCGACCTGCTGCGGGCGCGCGGGCAGGAGTTCGGCGCGGTCACGGGGCGTCCGCGGCGTTGCGGCTGGCTTGACCTGCCGCTACTGCGTTACTCCAACATGATCAACGCCACCGAATGGCTGGTCGTCACGAAGCTGGATGTGCTGGACGAGTGCCCGGAGATCCCCGTCTGCACCGGGTACAAGATCGATGGCAAGGTGACCGACATCATCCCTGCCGATGTACGGGGGTTCAAGTCCATTGAGCCGGTCTACACCACGCTGCCTGGCTGGCAGACCGACACACTCGGCATCACCAGCTTCGACAAGCTCCCGAGAGCGGCGCAGGAATACATGCGCTTCATCGAGGCGGAGTCGGGTGCGCGCGTCGGCATGATCTCAACCGGTCCCGACCGGGCACAAACCATGGTGCAGCCTGGGTTTAATGAGGCGTTCGGGTGATCGCCTTCACTGTACGCATGCGGTTCCGCACCGAAGACCGGGAAGAGATCGCGGGCTATCTCCGCGAACTCGCGGCCGGCTCGCGGGAGGAACCCGGCTGCATCACCTACGCGCCGCACACGGTCGAATCCGAGCCGGACACCGTGCTGATCTACGAGCTTTACCAGGACGAAGCGGCCGTTGATGCGCATCGTGCGTCGGAGCACTTCCGCCGCTTTGCCGTCGGCGGCTTGTACCAGCGCATGCTGGACCGTGCGGTCGAAAACCTGACTGTGCTGGCCTGACACAACCGCGCTCGCTTTCGGCGCGCAGGTGTACATCGCCGAACTTTTGTTGCACCACAAAATTTTGACTCTTTTGCGGAACTGGGTCTAGTATCCGCCCATGCGCCGGTTTTTGGCCCAAATGCGGTGGCTTCTGGTTGTCGGCTTAACCTGTTTGCTCGGGTCGCCGGGCGTGCTGGCGCAGCATCACGAGCGCAAGCGAATCGAGCGGGCGGAGATCAACCTGCTCGAAGAAAAGTGGCGTCAGGCCCAGTTGGCGGAGGACATCCCCGCCATGGATCGCCTGCTGGCGGACGAGTTTCTTGGAATCACGGCAAGTGGGCAGGTGGTCACCAAGGCCCAGCAACTGGACCGCATGCGGACACGCCACCTGGTGCTGAGCCAGATGGATATCTCCGACACAAAGATGAAGATCAGCGGCAATGTTGCCGTGGTGACCTCGCTGGCGCGCCTGGAAGGCAGCGCGGACGGAAAGCCGCTCCACGGAAATTTTCGCTATACCCGGGTGTATCACCGCATCGGGCGGGGTGACTGGAAGATCACGAATTTTGAAGCGACCCGCGTGGGCAGTGACGGCCAGCCGCTTAAGGCGCCGCCGGCGAACGCTCCACGGACAAGCTCCGCAGCGTCCCCCGCAACCTCGTCCAACTGTCTTCCAGCATCTCCGGCAGGATCCGGGTCTCTCCAACAACGGTCATGAAGTTGGTATCGCCGGCCCAGCGGGGCAAGGCATGAAGATGCAGGTGGTCGGCAACGCCGGCTCCGGCTGATTCACCCAGGTTGAGACCCATGTTCAGTCCGTCCGGTTTGTACACCTGGCGCAGTGCTGTCTCGGCGCGGCGGGCCAGCCGCATCATCTCCTCCGCGGTAGCCAGGGGCAGGGCGGCAAGGCTGGCCTGGTGCTCAAACGGCACGACCATTAGGTGCCCGTTGTTGTACGGAAAGCCGTTCAGGACGAGGAAGCAGGTTTCACCACGTTCCAGCAGGTAAATGGCGCGTTCAGCGTCGGTTTGCGGCATGCCATGTGCGATCGCCCAGTCCATCGCACCGACCATGTTGCAAAAAACGCAATCGTGGTCCCCGGGCCAGCTTTCCAGTGCGTCGGGTACACCTTTGCGCTTGCCTTGCTTCTTGTCGCCCGTGATGTAGCTGTAGCGCCAAGGGGTCCAGAGCCTGTCCATGGGCTGAGTATATGGGTGCGTCTAGCAGGGGTTCATGCCTGCCGAGGAGGTGAAAGAAGCCGGGCGACAACCTGCGTCGAATCACGACTCATGTGCGTCTAAAACTACGGAGCCCTCGCAACAGCGGCGCTTCACAATCGCACACACCTTGCTTTGGAAGAGATTGCCAGTTGTTTGACCGGTTTTCCTCACCACTGCTACACTTAGAACAGCCACTGCGCGCGGGACCCAGTCGCAGCCGCTCTTGAATGCTTCGCCCGACTCCTTCTGACAAGATCGCGTAGTTCGCCAGACGATACACTCTGGGCGGACCCTTTGCCGTCCGCAGAACGCGCGCCACCGCCAGACCGAATCACACTGGATCCCGGAGCTTTACCCATGGCCGACTTCGACCACAATTCCGTACTAACCGAGAGCACAGCCCTGAACAGCACACTTGACCCCACCATGCCCGACACCGTTGAAACATCCACCCCCGAGCTCGGCCATCAGCTCCCCAACCAGATTGTCGACCAGCCTGAAGCCGTTCACGGCTCCGAAGCCCCGGAAGGCCACACGCTGAGCGCAAGCACACCGGCTGCCCAGGCGGCTCCGATTGCCCCACGTTCAGACGCAGAGCCCGAGTACGACGCGGACGACTTCGCCAGGGCTCTTGAGAGCTTTGACCGTGAGCAGGCCGCCGAAAAGGACGCTGCCCAGTCGCTGACCTCGGAAGAAACCGTGGTGACCGGCACCGTCGTCAAGATCACCGACAAGCACGTGGTCGTCGACATTGGCCTGAAGTCCGAAGGATTGATTCCGCTGGACCAGGTGCTCGACCACACCGGCGCGCCCAAGTTCCAGGTGGGTGACACCGTTGAGGTGGTTGTTGAGCGTGAAGAGCAGGAAGGCGGCGGCTACCTCGTTTCGCACGAGAAGGCGCTCCGTCACAAGGTCTGGGACAAGCTGGAAGAAGCGGCCAACACCAAGACCCCGGTGAAGGGCATCGTGGTTTCGCGCGTCAAGGGCGGCATCACCGTCGACATCGGCATCAAGGCGTTCCTGCCCGGCTCCCAGGTCGAGATCCGGCCGGTACGCAACCTCGACGCCTACATCGGCACCGAGATTGAAGTTCGCGTCATCAAGCTGAACAAGAAGCGCGGCAACGTCGTCGTCTCCCGCAAGGAGATCCTCGAGGAAGAGCAGAACTCCAAGAAGGACGTGACGCTCGCCAACCTCGAAGAGGGCGCGGTGTTCACTGGCGTCGTCAAGAACCTCACCGACTACGGCGCATTCGTCGACATGGGCGGCCTTGATGGCCTGCTGCACATCACGGATATGAGCTGGGGCCGTCTGACGCACCCCCGCGATCTGGTCAACGTCGGCGACGAAATCCAGGTCAAGGTGCTGAAGTTCGACAAGGAAAAGCAGCGCGTCTCGCTGGGCTTCAAGCAGCTCACGCCTGACCCGTGGCTGGATGCCGTCGAGCGGTACCCGATCGGCGCTCACGTCCGTGGCCGCGTTCTTTCGGTCACCGACTACGGTGCGTTCGTTGAGCTCGAGCAGGGCATTGAAGGCCTCGTGCACGTCTCCGAGATGACCTGGTCCAAGCGGATGAAGCATCCCAGCAAGATGGTCAAGCCCGGCGACGAAGTCGAGGTCATCATCCTGCAGGTGAATCCGAACGATCGCCGCATCTCGCTCGGCATGAAGCAGCTCCAGGACAATCCCTGGGAAGCGCTCGAGGACAAGTACCCGACCGGTGCAGTGGTCGAGGGCCGCGTTCGCAACCTCACCGACTTTGGCGCCTTCATCGAGATCGAAGACGGCATCGATGGCCTGGTACACGTCTCGAACCTGAGCTGGACCAAGCGCATCAAGCATCCGTCCGAGGTCCTGAAGAAGGGCGAAAAGGTCAAGGCTGTCGTCCTGGGCGTTGAGCCCGAGAACCGCCGCCTGTCGCTGGGCATCAAGCAGCTGCAGCCGGATGTGTGGGACACCTTCTTCGAACAGCACCGCGCAGGCGATGTGGTTCACGGCAAGGTGCTCCGGACCGCGCAGTTCGGTGCGTTCATCGAGATCGCCGAAGGAGTCGAGGGCCTGTGCCACGTCTCCGAGGCGGCTGACGAGAACGGCCGTCCGCTGACCCTCAACGTGGGCGACGAGCACGACTTCAAGATCGTGAAGATGAGCCCGGAAGAGAAGAAGGTCGGTCTGAGCCTGAAGGCGATTGGCGAAGAAGCCAGCCGCGCCGAAGTGGAAAGCTACAAGGAGTCCTACGCCGGCAACAAGGGCAAGGGCAACCAGTCCAGCTCCTCCGGTTCGTCGTCCTCCACCACACTCGGCGATCTGCTCAACTGGAAGCGCAACCAGTAATCGCGTAAAGCACCGCAGAAAAGGCCACCCACACCGGGTGGCCTTTTTCTTTTTGCTCTGTGCTTGACTCTGCCCTTGCGTCAGGCCTGAGTCTGATGGCGGTGAGACCCATGAGCACATTCCGCATTCAGGACTTCGCCCACCTGGCCGGCGTCACCGTCCGGACGCTCCACCACTATGACCGCCTCGGTCTGTTGTCGCCGGCGCATCGTTCGGAACGAGGGTACAGGCTCTACGGCCATGAGGACCTTGGACGTTTGGAGCGCATTTTTGTGCTCCGGTACGTGGGGCTTTCATTGCGGGAGATTGCTACCTTGCTGAACGCTCCGCTGGGCCAGGGTCCGCAATCACTCCAGGCCACACTGGCGCGGCAGCGTGCCACGTTGCGTGAGCGACGTCGTGGATTAGACCGTGTTTTGCAAGCGCTTGAGCATGCGCAAGGGCGGGCAGAAGACTCCGCGGAACCCGATTGGCTGCTCTACCAAACCATCCTGAAGGAGATCCACATGCAGCAAGCCACAGATTGGACGGAGCAGTACTACAGCCCGAAGGCCGTGGAGGCGCTTCGGGAGCGGCGCGCCACGATGACAGTGGAGCAGCTATTCGAGGCTGGACAGCGTTGGCAGGCGCTCTTTGCGGAAGTACAGAGCGCGCTTGATCGGGGCGTGCCACCCGATAGTGCCCAGGCCCGGGCGCTGGTCGCAAGCTGGATGCGGCTGGCCGATGAGTTCACCCAGGGAGACCCGGCGATCGGAGAAGGGTACCGGCGAATGTTGGAGGACAAAGGCCAATGGCCGGACGACGAAAGGGCTGCGCATTTGCGGGCGGGTCTACCGAAGCCGGAGGTCCAGGACTTCTTCAACCAGGCGGTGCAGGCCTGTTTACGGCATGGTTGATGGAAGCAGGGCCGCCCGGTCGCGTCGGGCGGCCACTTTCTTCGATCAGCGAAACAGACTCAGAGGGACGGCATTGCCCATGGCCTTGTAACCAGCAGGCCCCGGGTGCAGGTGGTCGCCGGAGTCATACGCGGGCAGCATGCGGTCGGGGTGGGCAGGGTCGCGGACGACCGCGTCGAAATCAACCACCCCGTCAAAGTGCCCGGGCTGCCGGATCCAGGCGTTGACGGCTTGGCGGGCGGCTTCATCGTCGGCGTTGGGATGGTAGTAGTCCGAGCCGGTGTCGGGCGTGATGGTCGCGCCATAAACCTCCATGCCGTGCGCATGGGCACGCTCGATGATCTGGGTGAAGGCGTTTTCCATGCGAGCGATCAGCACGGTGTGCATCGCGGGCGTGGCGTTCGGGTAACGGCCTAGTTGGCCCAGATCGTTGATGCCTTCCAGCACCAGTACAGAGCGAACACCCGCGACAGCGAGCACATCCCGGTCATAGCGCTCCAGCACGCTCTGGCCCAGCCCATTGGTGAGCAGGTGATTGCCGCCGATGCCTTCGTTGACGACCGCAACGTCCTTCATGCCCGCGCTTTGCAGGTGGGCGGCGAAGACGTCGGGCCAGCGTTCGTTGGCGTCATTGTTGGCGGCGTGGCCGTCGGTGATGGAATCGCCCAGCGCCACGATGGTGTGGGGCGCAGCGGCCGTAACGTCGACTTCTGCGATCTGCATCCAGCGAACGACCTTCTCGGCGCCGGGGAGATCGACATCGGCAACGTGGTTGCCGGCGAGGAGGTAGGAAGTCGCTCGGGAGCCGGGATGGGCCGACTCGACCGAGGGCGCTTCCGGCAGGTGGAAGCTGATGACGAGGTTCGCCAGCGGCGCGACAGGAAAGGCGACCGCATCGGAAACATAGGTGGCGCCCACCGGGATGAGCACGGAGGGGCTGCCGCCGAAGAGCAACGTGTGGCTGCTGCCCGGCGCGGTGCTGCTGGCCGTGGGCGAGGTCGCAAGCGCGACAGCGGCAGCGTCAATCAGCAGGGGCTTCGTGCCGAAAGCATTCGAAAACTGCACGCGCACGCTGGCGCCTCCTGCCGAGAGATGAACAATCTGCCGGACCGTTGCGTCGGTCTCCCTGGCAGGGTCGACCCCGGGCTGGCTCTGCTCCGGTCTCACCACGGAGGTAGCCCAGGAAGCCGTCCAGATAGCCTGGCTGGGTGTTGGGCTGGGCATTGGGTTGGGTTGGCCTGCGCTTAGGCCGGCCTGCTGTGCGGCGCAAGGCAGGGATGCGGCGGCGAAAAGCAAATACGGCAGGTAGCGAAACATATCGTGGATCTCCGGGCGCTGTCAGTGGCGTCACCAGCGTAGCGCGGCAGGGCACCAGTTGGCTTGGGTATGATGGAGATTGGCGCCCCACAGCGCGGATTTGGAGCACGAAGCAGTGTTTGAGATTACGGTGCAGGCCGGGTTTTCGTCCGGACACTACCTCCGGGACTATTACGGGAAATGCGAAAATCCGCACGGGCATAACTACCGCGTGTTGGTGACGCTGATCGGCGCGGAGCTGGAGCCCAATGGTCTGCTGCTCGATTTCAAGCTGCTGAAGCAGGTATTGAAGCCCACCGTGGAGTTTCTGGACCACCAGATGATCAACGATCTCCAGCCCTTCACCACGTTGAACCCTTCCGCGGAAAACCTGGCGAAGTTCTTCTACGACCGCACTGCCGGGGAACTGCAGTCGATGACCTCCGGCCGTGTTCGCGTGAAGGACTGCACGGTCTTTGAAACCGATACGAGCTTTGCGCGGTATTACGAGTAGATTTTGGCGATTGCATGTTTGATGTTTTGTCCCAACCCGTAGAACAGCTGCACGTCACCCCCGAGCCGCAGGCTGGTTCCGCCGTGCGATCCCTGCGGCTGATTGAGCTGTACAAGTCCGTGCAGGGCGAGAGTAGCTTCGCCGGTGTGCCGTGCGTCTTCGTGCGGCTGGCCGGGTGCAATCTGCGTTGCTCGTGGTGCGATTCGGAGTACACCTTTACCGGCGGGCAGCCGTGGACCGACGACGCGATCGCGGCCGAGATCGAACAGCTGCAACCGTGCAAGCTGATCGAGTTCACCGGCGGTGAACCCATGCTGCAGGCCCGTGAACTTCTGCCGCTCATGCAGCGGCTCTTGGACCAGGGTTACGAACTGATGATGGAGACCTCCGGTGAACGGCTGCTGGCCGAGGTACCACCGGCCGTCCACAAGATCGTCGATGTAAAGTGCCCGGGGTCCGGGATGGTACACACCTTCCGCATGGAGAACCTTGACGCGCTGACCGAGCGCGATGAGGTGAAATTTGTGCTCGCCGACCGTGCGGACTACGAGTTTGCGCGCGACTTCATCCGCAGCCATGACTTGGCCGCAAAGTGCGGGCAGATCCTGCTTTCGCCGGCGTTCCACAAGAACGCAAGTGATGTGCGCAGCGCAGACAACATGGCCCTTGATCCTCGGCTGCTGGTGGACTGGATGCTGGCCGATGGCTTGCCCGCGCGGCTCAGCCTGCAGATTCACAAGTTCATCTGGGAGCCGCGCAAAAAGGGCGTTTAGCTTAGGCGGGCTTTGCTTGCGCCGCCTTGCTGCTGGACGGGCTCTGCACGTTCGTTGTGCCTGCGGCTTCCGTTGTGATGCTGCCTTTCACCAGGCCCGTGACGTTCAGCATGCCGCCCCGATTCAGAACATCACCGTTCACGATACCCGGCAGGCGAAGTGTTCCGCTGGTCAGCACCACATTGCCGCGCACCATGCCGGCCAGCTCGACCTCGGCATCCCCGTCGATGCGCAGGTCACCATGGATCATTCCCCGGATCAGCAGCGCGCCACCCTGCACGGTGAAGGTGCCCTTGTGCAGACCCTTGAAGACGTTCATGGTTTCTCCTTGGGGGAACGTGCGCTTGATGCAACTCGAAGCTAGCTGCCGAGCTCAGCCCCGGACCCACTGGAGTAGATGCGCTGCCGCCAGCCTACCGGTTTCCCCACCAGCTTGCGCGCCAGCGCGTACCACTGCACGCACAGCAGCAGCAGGATGCCGAGCGGGTGTAGCAGCGCGGAGCTGATTGGCTGGTTAAAGCGCATGGCCGCAAGGAAACGGGGCAGATAGCTGGCCACCAGCGCCGTAAGCCCGACGGCGAACAGCAGCGCAGCGGTACGTGGCTCCGTCATGTGCACATCAAGTCCCAAAGCGCCGCCCAACAGCCACACGAGCAGGGAACTTAGCACCAGCGACGCCGCCAGCAGCGCCGGCATCACCTGGCCGGCGAGCAGCAGCAGCGACAATGGCACGATCTTGCCCGGCGTCGCAATGCCTTCGGTGGCGTTCTTCGCCAGCCCCAGCCATACCTTCGCGGCGGAGTCATACATGCGTACGCTGGCCAGGTCGGTGATGTCGGCGATGTCCGTCTTATGGCCCGCACGCCGGAAGACGCGTGGCAGCAGCAGGCCGTCGTGCATCGTTTCGCGGATCGCGTCATGCCCTCCACTGGCGAAGTAGGCCTCGCGCTCCACCAACAGGAATTGCCCACACCCGGCGGCGGCCGAAGGCCAGGTGTGCTTGCGCATGGCGCGCATGGGCAAAAAGGCGAGCAGGACGAAGTGGATCAGCGGCAGCAACAACTTCTCAAGCCAGGTCAGGGTAATGAGCCGCGGAAAGCCTGAGACCAGCCCCGTCCGCGTCTGCTCACGAAAGGCCGCCATGCTCGAAAGCAGGTCCGGTGCGATGCGCACATCGGCATCCAGGAAGACCAGCAATCCCTTCGACGAAGCCTGCGCCAGCCGCCAGCAGGCGTGCTGCTTGCCGTTCCAGCCCGGCGGAAGTCCCTGGCCTTGCAGCAGGTGTACCCGTGAATCGGTGGCCGCGAAGGCCTGCACTATGTCAGCGGTGCGATCGGTGGAATCATCGTTCCACACCAGCACTTCAAGTTCCACATTGCGGCTTTGCAGGACGCAACGCAGTGCATCGCTGATATTGGCTTCTTCATTGCGCGCCGGGATCAGTACGGAAACTGCGTACTCATCCTGCGGCCGTGCATTTGCGGGCGGCCTGAATCTGCGGAGATTGATGCAGAACAACAGCGCGGGCAAGACTGCGCACAGGGCGGAAACTCCGAGAAACACGCTGAAGAGCATCGCGTGTATTGTCCCACGCTGCACGTCGCTCCATCATCAGCGTTGTTCATGTCTTCGAACGCCGGCTGTGGTCCGGATCCAGGCGTCGCCCCCGGAGCAGCGCGCCGATGCGCCGGATCAGGGCATACATGCCCCCGGTGCCGCGACGGCCGGAGAGCAGCGCCTGAAACAATGTGGGGTCCCGCTGGATGGCCGCCTGCTGCAACGCGTACATGCGCCCGCCCAGCGCCGACTCCAGCACCTGCGTGGCTTCTGCCGTGGTGCTGTTCAGCGGCACATGCACAGGGCTCCCAACATGCAGCAGAGCTTCGGGGAGACGCTCATCCCAGAATGCGTACTCCACGGCCAGAGGGATCAGCGGCACCTCCGGCATGCGCAGGGCAAGCGCGGCCAGACCGGGCTTAAAGGCTAGAGGGAACTCGCGCGGGTCGGCGAAGCGTCCCTGCGGCGTGAGCCACAGCACGCCTCCAGAGCGAAGGATCGCTTCCGAGGTGCGTAAAAACTGCGCGGCCCCGCGCGCCGAACCCATCTCCACGGGAAAGATGCCGAGCCTGCGCAGAATCGGATAGCTCTTCAAGGCTTCGGCATCGATCGGGGCGTAGTGGCTTCGCTGGGGCAGCAACTGCTCGCCCAAAAGGATAATCAGCATGGGGTCCCACCACGAGCTGTGGTTCCCATACACAATCATGGGCCCCTGCGTGTCCCGCAGACGTTCAGGGTGTTGCGCGAGCACCGCCCGGAAGTGCCGGCGAAAGTAGCGCCGCACGATGTGGCGAAAAAAACGGAGCGTCGGGGCAGAGATCGACGGCAGGTTGCGCTCCAGCGGCATACGTTGATGCTACGCCGTGCCGCCTGCCCCTTCTGGCGTAGGTTTTGCCTTGCACACCCCGCCCGGTCCCGTAAGATAACCGCGTCAGCCACTTCAACTCGGACGTTCCGGTGAGTATGAGCGAAGCGCCCAGCGAAGAGCCAGGTCCACGCGACAGCATCACCATGCTGGCCGCGCTGGGCGTACTCGCCTATGCCGCCTCTATGATGACGCATGAGGCGCTTGGCCATGGCGCGTACTGCATCGCCGCCGGTGGGCACAATACGATGCTGACCGTCTGGCAGGAACGCTGCAAAGCTCCCGGTGCTCTTGGGCTTGGAATGAAAGCCGCTGGCCCGGGTATACAGCTCATTGCCGGCCTGTTCGCCTGGCTGGTTCTCTACCTTCTGCCGCGGCATGCAACCAGGCTGCGGTTCTTCTTGTGGCTGTACATGGCCCTCAGTCTCCTGATCAGCTCCGGCTACCTGATGTTCAGCGGCGTTAGCGGCTTGGGAGACGCTGGCGAGATCATCGCCGGTCTCCGTCCGCACGCGGCGTGGCGCAGCGGAATTTTTGTCCTCGGTTCAGTGCTGTACTTCGGGTCCATGCTGGCCGCGTCTTTTGAGCTGAAACGAATGGCTGGGTTGAACGACGAGATGACGCGGCTGCTTCGTCTCGTTTGGGTTCCGTATGCAGCCGTTGGCGTGTTTGCGTGCGGCACCGCGGCCCTGAATCACACCATGCCACGTGGTTTCGCCATGGGCTATGCGGCAGCATCTTCGTTCGGCGCCGGCTCTGGCCTGTTTGGCCTTCCGGCATTGCAGCGCCACATGCACTTTGCAAATGACGAAGCGACACCCCATCTCCGTTGGAGCACTGGATGGGGTGTCGCTTCGTTGCTGGTGATCTTGTTGTTCGTCTTTCTGGTCGCACCCGGGATGGTGTGGTCCAGTCGGTAAGGGCGCGGGCAGGGTTGCGATCAGGCCATGGCAGGTTCGCGGAGACGGTTCGCCTTCGCATCCTGGTCGAGCGAGTCCGCGGCGATCCAGCCCGACATCATCACCATCGGCATGCCAGGGCCCGGATGCGCGGCGCCTCCGGCCAGGTACAGACCCGGGAGTTCGCGGCTGCGATTGGCGGGCTTAAAGGCCCCTTGGTACACGCCATGCGAGCTGATGCCGTAGATGGCGCCGTTCAGCACGCGGTAGCGGTCGTGGATGTCCTGCGGCGTCAGGTGATGCTCAAAAACGATGCGCTCTTCGAGGTCGGGCATCCCGCCTGTGCGCTTCAGCTTGTCCAGAATGACCTGGCGATAGCCGGGGAACATCTGCTTCCAATCCTGGCCGGGGCGCAGGTAGGGCGTGTGCACCAGGACGTATAGCGCTTCGCCGCCTTCGGGTGCGCTGCTGGGGTCGGTGCGCGCGGTGGCGGCGAGATAGCACGTGGGGTCGGGTGCCGGGATACCGAGGTCATAGATAGCGTGAAACTCCTCGTGCGGATCGTGGCTGAAGACGAAGTCATGATGTGCAAGGTGGTCGTAGCGCTTGTTCAGGCCAAGGTAGAGCACGACGCCGGAGCAGGCGGGCTCGTAGCCGCGGGCGTTGTCGAAGTGCCGCTGGGCGTGGGTGCCGGGGAGCAACTCGCGGTGCGTGCGAACGGCGTCTTCGTTGCTCACCACGGCGTCGAACTCGTAGCGCTCGCCGGTGGTGGTTTCGATGCCCGTCGCGCGGCTGTGCCCGTTGTTGCCGGCCGTTGTGATGCGCTTTACATCGGTGTTGGTGTGGAACTCGACGCCGAGTTCTTCGGCAAGCTTACCCATGGCTTCCGGCACAGCGCGCGTGCCGCCCATGGGGTACCAGATGCCTTCCTGCATCTGCATGTGACCGATCGCGGTGAGAATCGCGGGCGAGCTGTCCGGAGACGACCCGACATATTGCACCATGTGATCGAGCATCTGGGCCGTTTCAGGCTCGGGGATGAAATCGCGGATCGTCCCGGCCACGCTCTTGCCAAGGCGCATGCGCATGACGTCGCGCAGGACCTTGATGTCGAACGCGCCCTTGACTTCAAAGGTGTCCTTCATGCCGCCGACTGACTTCCAGAAGAAGAACTTGTCGGAGATCTCATGCAGGTTTTCCGAAAGGGCCATCAGGCGCTTGTAGCCGTTGCCCATCTTGGGCCAGCGCGCTTCCAGGCTGGCGGCCATCTTGTCCTCGTCGTCGAGCAGGTCGATGGACGCGCCGCTTTCGAAGAAGCAGCGCCACTGCGGATCAAGCCGAACCATGGTGACGTAGTCGTCAAGATTGCGGCCGGCTTCCGCGAAGATTTTGCGCAACACGGAAGGCTGGATCAGGATCGTTGGACCCATGTCGAAGCGAAAGCCCTGCGCATTTAACTGCGCGGCTTTGCCGCCGATCCAGTCGTTCTTCTCAAATACGGTGACCTTGTGTCCGCGGGCGGCCAGGGTACAGGCGGCGGAGAGTCCCGCAAGGCCGGAGCCAATGATTCCTACGCGCATCGGTGTTTCCTCTTTTGTAGCTTGTGACTGATACCTAGTTCTTGGTGGTCTGGCGGGCGGCGGCGATCAGCTGTTTGCACGCCTTCCAGCGCCCGGCGAGCGAGCCGCCGTGCAGGGCGCCGATCAGGCCGGCGAAGAGCGGTGTGTCCTTGTTGCTGAGCGGGGCATAGTGACGTCTGCTGCCCTTGCGGCGCAGCAAAACGGTCTTGGTGGCAGTCATCTGCAGCAGGCCTTCAGCCCCACGCGTGGTGCCAAAGCCGCTGTGGCCGCGACCGCCGAAGGGAACGCGTGGATCTGCCGTGGGCGCGATGAGGTCGTTGATCAGCACGGTGCCCACCCGCAGCTGTGCAGCCAGCGTTTGCGCCTCGCGGGGGTTGCCGAAGATGGCGGCGGTGAGGCCGTAGGGGTTGTGGTTGACGAGGTCAGCGAGATGCAGCACAGAGGGCGCCTCGATGAGCGAGAGCACGGGCGCGAAGATGTCCGTGCGGGCAGTAGCGCTGTGCACCGAAGCGCCATCGATGATGAGTGGCTTCTGTGCCTCCGGGCGAAACTCACCTTCGAGGACGGCACCCTGTTGCAGGGCGTCACGCATGGCGTCGTGCAGGGCCTCGGCAGTGCGTGGCTTCAGGTTGACGCCTGAAATCCTGGCCAGCTCCTGCTGCAGAAGCGGGCGGATCTGCTGCAATGTTTCGCGGGTTGCGATCAATCGCCGTGGCGACATGCATACCTCGGCCCCATTCAGCCGTAGACCAAACGCCACAGCTTGCGCGGCCAGGCGAAGGTCAGCAGAAGGAAGAATGGCAACGGCATCTGCCCCGGAAAGCTCCATCGTGGCCGGCGTCGCGGTGTCCGCAAGCTGTCGCAGAATATTGCGGCCCGTGTCGAAGGAGCCGGTAAAGACGACCTTGTCCGGGGTCTGCGCCAGGGCACTTTGCGCAGCCTCTACGGACTCATCCGTGACGTGCAGGACGCCGCGAGGCAGCCCTGCCTCACGCAGTACGTGGGTCAGCAACACGGCCACGTTGCGGCCACCGGTGCCGGGCTTCCATGTAACGGCGTTGCCGGCAACCAGGGCTTGCAGCACCTGCGCGCCGGGGAGGAAAAGCGGGAAGTTTGCCGGGCCGATGACGAGCACATGGCCAAGCGGGTCCTGGTGTACCTCGGCCTGCACACCCGCCAGCCACAACGGCCGCCCGGTGCTGCCAAGCTTTCGCGGCGCGAGCACCTTGTGGGCATTGCGCTCCAAAAAGCGCATGGCTTCGAGCAGAGGAAGCAGCTCCGCGACAAGCGTGTCTGCTTCGCTGCGGGCGAGGTCACGCGAGATCGCCTTGGCAAAGGTCTCGGGGTGTGCCGCGATCCAGTGGCGGGCCTGCCGGATGGGCTGTAGCCGCTCAGTGAGCGGCCGTGCCGCCCAACGGCGCTGCGCTTCAGCCAGCACCGGCTCCGCCGCGGAGGTATCAGCGCCAGCGCAGAGGGTCGCTCCACAGCCAGAAGCAACGTCGGGGCTGGACCAGGCCGCCGAAGCGGCATCGGCAACACCGGGCTGGGCAGAGGTATCCATGGCGGTCAGAATACCGCTCTCCGCCGCGGTTTGGAGCACAGGGCTCATGACGCAATCTGCATGAGGTCTTCGCGGAAGGTGTTATCGTGCGCCGCCTGCCACTTTGGCTCGATGCCAAGGTCTTCCAGCAGCAGACGCGATGAGATGCGCGCTGATTGAAAGATCACCGGGAGACCGGAGCCAGGGTGCGTTCCGCCGCCGACCAGGTACATGCCACGCACGTCCTCAAAGCGGTTGTGTGGCCGCAGATGAAGCATCTGCG
The DNA here is from genome assembly GCA_965198515.1 of Granulicella sp. GTDB lineage: Bacteria > Acidobacteriota > Terriglobia > Terriglobales > Acidobacteriaceae > Granulicella. The sequence continues at coordinate 1,207,403 of CBDAPO010000006.1, forward strand.
TAAGCGAGTGCGCCATGGAGAACGTCGCGCCCTTGTGCAGGTCGAACTCGTCTCGCCAGCAGGCCGGCGTGACGACGCGCTCGGTGCGGATGCGCGACTCGATGTCGGTAATGCCGATCTTCTCAATCTGCTTGAGTGCAAGGGCGCGGAAGCGATCGCGCTCCTGGCTCCAGTCGATCGTATCGACTTCATGCGTCACCGGCAGCAGCACGTACAAGGTGGAATGACCCTTGGGCGCAAGCGTGGGATCCGTGACGCTGGCGTTCTGCACGTAGAAGCTGGGGTCTTGTGAGAGCCGGTGCAGACCCTCAATGTCGCGTAGGTTCTGCTGGTAGTTCTTGGCCAGGTAGATGGTGTGGTGGGCCACGTCGTCGAAGCGGCCTTCGATGCCGAGGTACATCATGAAGGTGGAGCAGGAGTACTTTTTCGTCTCGATGCGCTTGTCCGTCCAGCGCTTGCGGTGCTGCTCCGGCAGCAGCTTGCGCATGGCGTCGGCGAAGTCCGCATTAACGATGACCGAGTCGGCATGGAGCGTGCGCTTGCTGGTGCGGACGCCTTTCGCTACGCCTTTTTCGACGAGCATCTGCTCCACAGGCTCGTCGAGCAGAACCTCCACGCCCATATCTTCCGCAATGCGCGCCATGGCCGCTGTCACCGCGCCACATCCGCCGATGGGATGGAAGACACCGTGCTCATACTCAAGAAACGAGAGGATGGAAAACAATGATGGGCAACGGAACGGGCTCATGCCCAGGTACTTGGACTGAAAGCTGAAGCCGAGCCGAATGCGCTCGTCCTTGAAGTGAGTCCGCAGGTCACCATCGAGCGAAAGCCACGGCTTCAAAAGCGGAAGCAGCTTCAGCATGTCGGGCTTCAGCAGATCCTTCCAGCTCTCGAACGGAGACTCGAGGAAAGGAAGGAACTTCGCGAGCTTGGTGCGGTTGTGCTCCAGAAAGCCGCGGAACGCCTCGGCGTCATGGGGCGAGATGCGGGCGATCTCGGCTTCCATTCGTTGGATGTCCGGGGTCGCATCGATCTGACCACCGGATCCAAACACCAGGCGGTATTGCGGGTCGAGCCGCCGCATCGGGACCTCGCGGTCCAGGTCGTAGCCAGCGTCGGCGAAGATCTCTTTCAGTACCCGAGGGTACAGAAAGAACGTCGGTCCGATGTCGAACTTGTAGCCATCCTGCGCGAGTGTGGCGGTACGGCCGCCGACGCGATTGTGTTTCTCTACAACGGTGACACGCACGCCGGAGCGGGCGAGAAGCATGGCAGAGGCCAGGCCACCAGGGCCGGCTCCGACAATCACAACGTGTTTGGCTGAACGATCCCGGGATCCTGAAATATGCATTCTTTGGCGCTGTCCGTCGGCGTACCGCATGAGTCTAGCTTGAGGGATGCACGTTACCGGAAGCGTAGTGGTAACACCACCGAAGCCCGTATGCGCCGTTGTGAAGGTTTCGCGGCCCTGAGTTGGCTACATAGAAACGCGGCGCTGAAGCGCCGCTAATCGTACGTTTTCCTAATCAAGCATCTCGCGGACGAGGCCACGGACTTTCTCAGTGACTACACCGTAAAGAATGTGCGTTGCACCTTCGCTTGTCCGCTCACGCAGCGTCTGGTCTTCGTGCGGTTCGCTGAGGCCCAATGACGGCAGGGCGCCCTCATGCGTGAGGCTCATCAACGTCAACCCGAAGGTTGCTCCGCTCTTGGCCGTCACTGCCGGATAGATCTCCGCCAACACCCCGTAGAACGCACCTGCCACTGCGCCAAATACCCAGTGAATGCTTTCGCTGGCGATAGCCTTGGTGGTGTCGTCCAGCGGATGTCCCGCCAGCTTTTCTGCGGTGACGTCGGGCGGTTCGGGCTCCCCGTGAACGCGAGGCGGGTAGACCTTCTCGGCCATGGTCTTTGCAGCAGTGGCGACAAGGCCGCCGATGGCTCCAGCGAGGAGACCTTTCAGCAGCGCGGATGTGTCTTTGGTTTGGTCGAGGCTCACAGTGAAAACTGTGATGCGGGATGCGGGAGCGGTGCTGCTTGTGGCAGCAGAAACCAGCCCTAGTCCAGCCTGGTGACCTGGTCCGTGTCGATCTCGTCTTCGTTCAGGGCGTCTTCGTCGACGCCTTCGGAGATGTCCCCGGTGTCCTGGTCGTCAGGCTCTGCAGGCTCGAAGGCGGGACCTGCGCCGGCGAGGAGCGCGGACGGCACCGGGGCACCGTCCGCTGCGACGTTACTCTTCATCCTCGTCCTCGTCGTCGTCCTCATCATCGTCGTCATCTTCATATTCTTCGTCGTCATCCTCGTCTTCGTCGTCGAGGTCATCCTCGTCCTCGTCTTCGTCGTCGAGATCTTCGTCTTCGTCGTCGTCATCCTCGTCGAGGTCTTCCTCGTCCTCATCGTCGTCATCGTCATCGGCGGCGAGCTTGAGGTCGGGCTGGGACTGGATGTCCTGGCGATCGCCGCGGGTTTGGAGGTTCTCACTGGAACCGCCTGCGGTCGGGTTGCCGTCGCTGAACTTCGGGTCGTTCTCAAAGCTTGCGGTGGCGTCATCGCCGACCAGCTCATGAAGAACGGCAGCGCTGTCGGTTACGGGAAGGTCTTGATTGGTGGCCATGCCATCTCTCCTCGGGCGGGGAGTTCATTCCCGCGCCACACGCCTAGGATGCAGGAAGTTGTGTGGGTAGCAACGCAAACGGATGAATCCTTGCTGGCCACGCAAGCTGGAATCGGCAGACGCAGCCTGATTCCTCCAGCCTGCATCACAAAACACATAAGACGAAGGACCGAGTCGTCTCTCAAAGTACGTAGACGAAACAGATCGCATCGTCTCAGGCACGCCCACGAACGCGAACCCAGATTCGTGAGAGGCCTCTGTATAGAGGGTCTCCAGGAGTTGCGTATGTCCACAGCAGTTTTGCAGGCCTCCGAGGAAATCACTTTCTCGCAACAAGAAAATAACTCCGGGACTGATCCACTGGCCCGTATTCACCGCATGCCCTTCGGGGCCGAAGTGCTGCCCGAAGGTGGGGTTCGCTTTCGGATCTTTGCGCCGGCTGTCCGAGAGATGAAGCTCGCCCTGGGGGATGGCAAACCATTTCCCATGGTTTCGGTCGGAAGCGGATGGCACGAGTGCATCAGTGGTGACGCCGGCCCCGGAACGTTGTACCACTACCTCCTTCCGGATGGAACGAAGGTGCCTGACCCGGTTTCACGTTTTCAACCCCAGGATGTGAGCGGCCCGAGCGAGGTAATCGCTCCTGGCAGCTACACCTGGAAAGACAGCGCATGGATGGGCCGCGCCTGGAACGAGGCCGTCATTTATGAGCTGCACATCGGCACATTCACGCCCCAAGGAACATTCCGGGCGGCGATGGGCAAGCTTGATCATCTGAAGGAGCTGGGCGTCACCGTCATCGAGATCATGCCGGTTGGCGACTTTTCCGGCACCCGCGGATGGGGTTACGATGGCGTGCTTTGGTACGCACCGGATTCCTCCTATGGCCGGCCGGAGGACCTCAAGGCCCTGGTGGAAGCAGCGCACGCGCGCGGCATCGCCGTCATGCTGGACGTGGTCTATAACCACTTCGGCCCGGAAGGCAACTACCTCCCCTCCTACTTTCCCAACCTGCTGACCGAGCGCCACAAGACCAGCTGGGGCGCAGCGGTGAACTATGACGGCGAACAAAGCCGCATCGTCCGCGAGTTGGCGATTCACAATGCGCTGTACTGGATTGAAGAGTTTCACCTTGACGGCCTGCGCCTGGATGCGGTGCACGCCATCATCGATGAAAGCCCCAAGCACCTCCTCTCCGAACTTGCTGAGCGTGTGCAGGCGCTGAACACCCCGTACGCCATTCACCTCGTTCTGGAAAACGAAAAGAATGAAGCATTCCGCCTGACCCGCGACTGCAAGGGCCACCCTGAGCACTTCACGGCGCAGTGGAATGACGACATGCACCACGTGCTGCACACCGCGGCAACCCACGAGGACGCCGGGTACTACGCAGACTACGAAGGCGATACGGGCCTGCTGGGCCGTGCGTTGGCCGAAGGGTTTGCGTATCAAGGACAGGCCTCGGTGTGCACCGGCAAACGGCGTGGCGAGCCCTGCGCGCACCTGCCGCCCAAAGCCTTCATCTCGTTCATCCAGAACCATGACCAGATTGGCAACCGTGCGTTTGGCGAGCGGATCAACGCCATCAGCGATCCGGAAGCCGTGAAGGCACTGGTAGCTGTGTACCTGCTTCTGCCGCAGATTCCCATGATCTTCATGGGCGAAGAATGGCGCGCAACCACGCCCTTTCCATACTTCTGCGACTTTCATGGTGAGCTCGCCGACAAGGTGCGTGAAGGCCGGCGCGACGAGTTCAAGAACTTCCCTGAATTCCAGGATCCCAAGAAGCGCGATCAGATTCCTGATCCGTTGGCGGAGTCCACGTTCCTTTCGGGCAAGCTGAACTGGGAAGAAATGACGCAGCCGGAACAGGCAGAGTGCCTGAACCGTCACCGCGATCTGATCTCCATCCGCCAGCGTGAAATCGTTGGCTTGATGGATTTGATCGAGGGCAATGCCGGGTCCTTCGACATCGTCGGACCGGGGGCGGTGCTTGTTCGCTGGCGCATTCGCGACGGACGGGAGCTGCGGCTGTACGCAAATCTGTGCGACCGCGCAAAGGAGGGCTTCCCGCAGAGCGAAGGACGCGTCCTATGGCATCAGGGACCTGAGGTTCAAGGCTCAACGTTTGGGCCGTGGACAGCACGCTGGACCCTCAAGGATGCTTAGTGAACGGCTCGAAGGCAGACTTTGTTCGACACCATGTTCTGCCCTTCGGTGCAGAAATTGAGGCAAACGGCGTAACCTTTCGGTTCTTTGCGCCTGCCGTTGATCACGCAAGGGTCGCGATTACGGGGCGTGAACCGCTGAAAATGAACGCAGACGGGCACGGGTGGCATACGCTGCACGTGCCCGATGCCGTTGCAGGAAGCCGCTACCGTTACGTGTTGCCGGACGGGACGTCTGTTCCCGATCCGGCATCACGTTTTCAGCCCGAAGACGTCGCCGGTCCAAGCGAGGTGATTGACCCGGCCTCCTACACATGGTCCAGCAACTGGAAGGGACGGCCATGGGCAGAAGCCGTGCTGTATGAGTTGCACGTTGGCACGTTTACCCAGGAAGGTACGTTGCCGGCGGCCGCTGCCAAGCTGGATCACCTTGTGGAGCTTGGTGTAACAGCGATCGAACTGATGACGCTGAGTGACTTCGTGGGCACGCGCAACTGGGGTTACGACACGGTGCTGTTGTACGCGCCGGACTCTGCCTACGGCCGCCCGGAAGAGCTCAAGGCGTTTGTGGAAGCAGCGCATCAGCGCCGCCTCATGGTCATCCTCGACGTGGTCTATAACCACTTCGGCCCTGAGGGGAACTACCTGCCGACGTACTTCCCGCAGATCCTTTCCAGGGAACACAAAACGGCCTGGGGATCGGCGCTGAATTTCGATGGTGAGTGCAGCAAAGAGGTTCGTGAGCTCATTGTAGAGAATGCGTTGTACTGGATCGATGAGTTCGCCATGGACGGTCTACGACTGGACGCGACGCACGCAATGATCGACAACAGCGGCCACCACATTCTGGATGAGCTTGCGTCACGCGTAAAAGCCTTTGCCGGCGATCGTCATGTGCATTTGATTCTTGAAAATGAAAATAACATCGCGCGCATGCTGACTCGTTCGCATGCCGGTGTCGCCGAAGCCTATACCGCGCAATGGAATCACGACATTGACCATATTCTGGGCGCCGGCTTCATGGGCACCACCGATGAGCGTGAGGCCGACGACAAGGGTGAAACGGATCGCCTGGGCAAAGCGCTGAGCGAAGGATTTGTGATTGCTGCGCAGGAAAACAAGGCTGAGTTTGAGGCGGGCTGCCATGTGCCGCCGAACGCCTTTGTCTCGTTTCTGCAAAGCCATGACCTTGTCGGCAACCGCATCTTTGGCGAGCGCGTGACCTCGCTCTTGCCCACGGAGGTGGTGCGGGCGCTGGTGGCAGTGTCGCTGCTGCTGCCGCAAACACCCATGCTGTTTATGGGCGAAGAGTGGGGCGCGTCCACCCCGTTTCCGTATTTCTGCGACTTTCATGGCGACCTCAGCGAGGCTGTACAGAAAGGCCGGTGTGAGCAGATTTCCAAGCTGCCCGGTATCTCGAAAGAAGATCTGGACAAGGCGCCAAACTGCCAGGCCGAGTCGACCTTTCGTTCGGCGCAGCTGAAGTGGGAGGAACTGGCGCAGCCGGAACACGCGGCGTGGATGGACCTGTATACCCGCTTGCTGGCGGTTCGGCGCGAGCGCATCGCTTCGCTGCTGCAAGGCATCTGCGAACGCTGTGGGCACTACCGTGTGCTTGGCCCGGGTGGTTTAGCCATTAAGTGGACACTGGCCAACAAGACTTTGCTTCGACTCGACGCAAACCTGTGGCACAAGCCGCGCAAAGGCTACGACCCTGTGCAGGGCGAGGTGCTTTGGACCGAGGCGCAGGCAGGCGAAGGCGATGAGCTCGGGCCGTGGTCGGTCCGGTGGTCGCTTGGGTAGTCGGCGCAGATCCTAGGCCGTGTGCATCTGCTGCTCTGGCTTCATCTCATGCTCTTTGCTTGAGGTGTGTTCCTTTGGCATGCCGCACGTAAAGCGCAACAACGTTGACCCAAGCAGTGCCGCAAGACTCGATGCGAGCAGGATGGCGATGCGCGTTTGCGTGTAGCTTTCGCCTTCGCCAAAGGCAAGTCCCGCGATAAAGATCGCGACCGTAAAGCCAATGCCTGCGACCCAGCTTGCGCCATGCAGATGACGCCACGTCACGCCGCGGGGCAATTGTGCCACGCGGAGCTTCACCGCCAGCCACGAGAACAACGTGATGCCGATCGGCTTGCCCAGAAGCAGGCCTAACGCAACCCCGGCAAAGGCAGGCTGCAGCATCGACGCCGCGTGAAATCCACGCAGGGAGATACCGGCATTGGCCAGAGCAAACAGGGGCATGATGCCGTAGCTGACCCAGGGATGAAGTTGCCGTTGCAGGCGGTCCAACGGTGACTCGACCAGGTGTAGGCCAAGCGTCAGACGGCTGAGGTGCTCTATGCCTTCTGTGTGTTGCAGGCCGGATGCATGTGCGGCTTTGAACTTCTCCAAGCGCAAGTGTCCGCGCTCTACAAAGCGCTCCGGCGGAAGAAACGTGCGTGACGGTACCACCAGGGACAAGGCAATGCCCGACAGCGTGGGATGGATGCCGGCCGCATGCAACGTGAACCAAAGCAAGGCACCGACGCCCAGGTACACCGGAAGCCGAACGACGCCAAGCTTGTTGAAGAGCAGCCCCAGGCCCAACAAACCGGCGCTGGCCACAAGCCAGCCCAGGTGCAGCTGTTGGGTGTAGGCCACCGCAATGACGAGCACACCACCGATGTCGTCCGCGATGGCGAGCGATGCAAGAAAGATGCGTAGCGCAAACGGAATCCGACGCCCAAGCGCTGTAAGGATCGCGAGCGAGAACGCGATGTCGGTGGCGATAGGAACACCCCATCCGCGCACCGCGGTTGTGCCGTGATTGAACGCAAGATAGATCAGGGCGGGCACAATCATGCCGCCGGCTGCAGCAACCACAGGCAGGATTGCGCGCCGAAACGATGCCAGTTCGCCGACCAGCAGTTCGCGTTTCACCTCCAGGCCCACCACCAGGAAGAACACGGCCATCAGTACATCATTGACCCACACCGACACCGGCCAGGAGAACGCCGCGTGGCCAGCGTTCATGCCGAGGTGCACGTTCAACACGCGAGCGTAGATGCCGCTCAGGCTGGTGTTGGCGAACAGCAGCGCCGCCAGCGTCGCCGCAAGCAGCACAACGCTGCTCGACGTTTCCAATTGGGCAAAGCGAGCAAACGGTTGCAGCAGCCGCAACACAGGCCGCTGGTCAAGACCGGATGGGGCTAGATCATCCATAAACCCATCGTATCCATTTGCAGAGTAGCGGGTGAGAGAAGATGCTGCCCGCGTGCATCCAACGTGGACTGAGGAGATGTCGGGCATGCGCACCATCACGCTGGAAGAGCACTTCGTCACACAGGACTTCATCAAGGCCACGGACGCCTATGGCGCAGGGACACCGCAAGGTCTGCAGCAGATGCGCGACAAGCTGCTTGATCTTGGCGCCGGCCGCCTCGCCGCTATGGACGAAGCGAAGATTGATGTGCAGGTACTGTCGTTGGCTGCACTGGGCGTGAACAAACTCGCACCTGCGGATCAAACGGCCGTGCTGCGCGGCGTGCACGATGAAGTGGCTGCTGCCGTACAGGCAAATCTGGGGCGTTTCGAAGCCTTCGCCACGCCGGGCCTCAAAGAACCGCAGCAGGCGATGAAAGAAATCGAGCGTTGCATCCGTGAGTTGGGCTTCGTCGGTGTGCTGCTCGATGGGACCACCGATGGCAAGTTCCTGGATGCCCCGGAGTTCTTTCCGGTTCTCGAACTGATCGCCGAGTTGGACGTGCCGCTGTACGTGCACCCTGCGCCGCCCCCGCAGCAGATCAGCGATATCTACTACTCCGGGCTGCCGGGAGAGCTTGGGCATCTGCTCTCGATCGCCGGTTGGGGGTGGCACGCGGAGAACGGGCTGCACATGTTGCGGCTGATCGTTTCCGGCGTGATGGACCGCCTTCCGCGGCTGCGCGTGATCGTGGGACATATGGGCGAAGGTGTGCCGTACGCGTTGGCGCGGTCCAGCGGCATCCTGTCCGGCCCCGCGAAGCTGCAACGCTCCGTTGCCGACACGTTGAAGCAGCAGTTCTGGGTCACCACCAGCGGCTACTTCACACGCCCACCATTTGAGTGCGCGCGCGGGGTATTGGGCTTTGACCGGCTCATGTATTCGGTGGATTATCCGTTCAGCCCAAACACGCGCGGCGTGGAGTTCTTGGAACTGCTTGAGTTGAATGACGAAGAATCGAAGGGGTTTCGCGGCGGCCATGCATCCGCGCTGCTCGGGATTTAGCGCCTGCAGCGGAACGCATCCAAAAGGCAATGAGTCAAGCAAGCGTGGTACAAACTTCGGGCCTCTCGTTCAGCTATCGCGAGTACGGGCCGGCGCACGGAACACCGGTCGTGCTGCTGCACGGCTTCCCTGACGGGCCGAATGCCTGGGACGCACTTGTGGAGCGCTTGCAACCGGAGAAGCGCAAGCTGCGCCTGCTTGTGCTCTCCATGCGTGGCTATGGCGAGACGCTGGTGACGCAGGAAAATCTGCTGACCGGGCAGGAGGCCGCGCTTGCCCACGACGTGCTCGTCTTTGCGGATGCGCTGGAGCTCGGACGCTTCTTCATCATCGGCCACGACTGGGGTGCACGGGCCGGGTTCGATGCCTGTGTGCTCGCGCCGGAGCGCATCCGTGGGCACCTGGCACTTTCCAGTCCGTATGTGATGTACGGCGGACGCGACCTGCCACCGGCTCAGGTGCAAAGCTACTGGTACCAGTGGTTCTTCCAAACAGCGCAGGGTGAAAAGGCTCTGCGGACCAATGCAAGCGAGCTTTGTGAGCACATCTGGCGCGCTTGGTCGCCTGGATGGAAGTTCAGTCGGCGTGACTTTGAAAATACCGCCGCGTACTGGCGCAATCCGCAGTTTGCGACCGTGGTGCTGGGGTCCTATCGGCATCGTTATGGCAACGAGCTTGGCAAGCCGGCGTATGCGGCCATGCAGGATGAGGTGGAAGCACGACCGGAGCTCCGCGTGCCCACGCTGTTCGCGTATGGAACTGACGATTACTGCGTGTTGCCCGCGGCCAGTGAGGATCTGAAGCGCTACTTCACCGGATGGTTTGAGCGTTTGCCGATCAAGGGTTCAGGCCACTTCCCGCATCGCGAGAACCCGGGCGCCGTGCTGAAGCTCTTTGATCGCATGATGAAGAAAGCAGGCTAAACCCTCCGCCCAAATTAAGGCAAAGAGCTTAGTCGCGATCGCTGCCGTAGATGCTAACGCCCTGGTTCACACGGAACGCAATGGACGCGGCACGTTGCGTGTAGTCGCTGGTCGGATAGTCCTTTTGCATGCGGTCTGCAATGGACTGGCAGTTGGATGCGGCCTGGTCGGCACGACGCTTGTTCTCATCCACCGTGTACATGGTCACAAGCGATCCCTGCCGAAAGGCCGCATCATAAAGCGCCTCCGCAGACTTCGGCCCGTTGGGGTAACGGTCCGCGTACTTCAGATAGAGGTTGGTCTCCATCTCCGGACACTTCGGCAAACCCTGCCAATCGCCACACACCTTGTTGTCGAGCAGATCGAAGGCAGCCTTGGCGGCGTCGGGCGTGTTGGGGTAGTTCTTCATCACACGTTTCAACTCACCTTCATACAGCTGGGGCCGCAGCACAGCGTCCTGCTCATGCGCACTGGGCAACGTGCTGATGTCCGCTTTGTCCATCTGCCAGCGAATGTCCGCAGAACGAAACGCGGCCTCCGGTGCCAGCGACGACGCAGGGAAGTACTCCCACACACGGCGGTACAGCAACTCGGCAGACTCCGCGGCGCCCTTCGGTGCATGCGGCTCAGCGGCCTTGGCCTCGAGATCGGCTGCGGCGCCGTACAGCAGCGCATCGCCCTGTGGCGTCTTCGGGCTGACCACACCTTTGTCCCGAATCCAACCAGAGGCAGGATTTTGGTGGCTGTTCGGGTCAGTGAACTCCGGCTTGGTGTCGGGGTCTTCTTCCTTCTCATCGGTGTTGGCGAAGACGTTGATCCATGCGCCGTTGCGCTGGTTGATCACAATCTCGCGACCCGGCACCACCGTTGCAATCGGCGGGTCGGCAGGATCGGCCACGGCGTACACGTTGGCGGTGTGCAGCACGGTGGCGCGGTTTGCGGCATCGGCAACGGGGCGCTCCGGGTTGCGCTTCTGCGCATGGAGCAGAACAGGGCCGAGCAAGGCCGCGGCGATCGCCACGGAACGAAGGGAACGGTGCATAGCTTGTAGTTAGACGTTGAGTGCAGCGGCTTCGGCTGCGAGTTCGGCGCGAAGTGTCGGATCGATGTTGCCGCCCGAAACGATGACGACGAGACGCTCGGCTTTAGGCAACTCGTCACCACGGAAGAGCGCGGCCGCCAGCGTCACTGCGCCGGAAGGTTCTGCGACGATGTCGGTGGTGCTCAGGATCAGTTGCGTGGCGATGCGGATCTCCGCTTCGGTGAGCGTGACGATGCCGTCGACAAATTTCAGGATGTGCTCGAAATTACGTACACCGAGCGACTGCGTGCGGAGCCCGTCGGCAAGGGTACGCGTTGTCTTGGCCGCGGGCCATTCGACCAGTGTCTTGGCCTGGAAGCTTTCATGCGCGTCGCCGGCAAGCTCAGGCTCGCATCCCCACACGGGCGGTGCGGTGCGTCCGGCGGCTTCGCAGGCAAGCTTCAGCCCGGTAGCGGTGCCGGAAAGCAGCCCTCCCCCGGAGACCGGCGACAGAACCAATGTGCTGTGAGCGTGTTGCTGATCGAGTTCAACGATCTGTTCGAAGATCTCCAGCCCGCACGTCGCCTGGCCGGCGATGATGTCGGGGTCATCGTAGGGCGGGATCATCGCATACCCATGCTCCGCGACGAGTTCTTCGGCCTTTAGCTTGCGTTCCGTGCTCGCCGGGCCCACGGTGACGATCTCCGCGCCCAGGGCTTCTGTGGCCTGGCGCTTCACAGCAGGCGCATTGTCCGGCATCACGATCACAGCCTTGGTGCCAAGCGCGCGGGCGGCATAGGCCACGCCCTGGGCGTGATTGCCGGAGCTGAACGTAATCACACCACGCTGAAAGGCCTCAGGATCGCGCTCGCGGAGGGCAGCAACCTTGTTGTACGCGCCACGCAGCTTGAACGAGCCAATCGGCTGGGCAGCCTCGTTCTTCAGATAAATCTCCGGCATGTGCGGGCCCAGGCGATAGCCGGCCTCATGCACGCGCGCAGGGTCAAGCTTAACCAGGGGCGTATACACCGCCGTGCCGCGAATCCGCTCGCGGGCGGCGTTGATGTCGGGGAGGGTGATGAGGTCGGGCATAGTGGTCAACGCGCGAGAGGACTGATCTTGGGGGAGCATGTCTCGTAAGGCAATTATGCCTTACACTGATGCAAAGGTGAAAGTTATGGCAGAACTAACAGTTACAGCCAAAGGACAGGTCACGCTTCGGAAGGAACTGCTGCAGCACCTCGGAGTGAAACCGGGAGACAAGATCGAGGCGGATGTGCTGCCGAATGGCAAAATCCAGATTCACGCGTCCTCGTCTAAGCAGGGATGGGATCGTCTTTCAGGCTTCCTCGCGGGGAAGACAAAAAAGGTCGCAAGCATCGAGGAAATGAACGATGCAATTGAGCGAGGCTGGGCTGGTCTGCCTTGAAGATCACAGCGGACACGAACGTCCTTGTGCGGCTGATTGTGCGAGACGACGAACGACAGGCGCGGATAGCCGAGCGTACGCTCCGGCAGGCCACCCGCGTTGTTGTAACTACAGCTTGCCTGTGCGAGCTTCTCTGGGTTCTGGATAGAACTTTCGGATTCTCCAGGCAGGATTTAGCACAAACTCTGCAGATGATTCTCGGGGTGCCCAACATCGATGTGCACAGGGAAGCTGTGCTTTACGGAAGAGCCGTTCTGAATGCAGGTGGTGATTTCGCGGACGGCGTGATCGCGTATGAAGGGCGCAGCCAAGGCGCTGAAGCCTTTGTCTCGTTTGACCGAAAAGCGGTCGCACGGATCAGGGCGCAGGGACACGTGGCGGAAGTTCTCTAGGTTCGGACGTCGATGCGGTCCCTAGCTTGCGCTGTGCGCCTCAGCAGCCTGCAAAATTTGCGCAAAGAAGTGCAGCAGTCGCAGATTATCCGTCACCCCCGGCCCCGCACCATCCAGATCCAAATGGCTGAGCACCGGACTGATCAGCGCCGCTTTCAACGTCGTCGTTGGCAACTCGCTCTCCATCCACAACGTTTCCGCGGCCGGGATGATGTTGTCGCCTTCACCGTGCAGCAGGTACACGGGCACAGTCAGCTTGGCCAGGTGCCCATGGGGGCTGACGCCGGCCATGTCGGCGACGTGCTTGGCTTCCGCTTTTGCCAGCAACGACCGCGTAAACGCAGAGTTCGTATCCATCAGCACCTTGGCCTCCTCGGCCTGGTGCGGTGTCAGGCTGGCCAGGGCTGCTTGCTCGGCAGCGGAGTGTGGCTCATCCTCATACAGGTGGGCGCGCAGCACGCGCCGCAGCGGCGCCAGGTCCTGTTGCGGCACAAAATCCTCAAGGTGCTCGTACTCCAACACCAGCGGACCGTACTCATTCGGTGGCAGCAGTTCCTTGTTGCCGTCGGGCAGTTGATCCTGCCCGGTGCGGTAGAACGTGGCGACGCGTTGCATCTGGTCCTGCGAACCTACCGCAAAGACGAACTTGATCGACTGCCTGAACTGCGGATCCGCCGCGGCCAGCAGCGAAAGCCCGCCAGAAAAGCTGAGGCCCATGATGCCGACCGGTTGATTGCCTGCGTGATGCGAAAGCCACTCGGCACTCTCGCCGATGGTGGCAATGGAGTTCGCCCCCACGTGATAGTCCTTGATGTCCGGCAACTCCGGGGTCAGCACGCGCAGGCCGCAGGCGCTCATTGCCGTCGCAAACGCGATCAGGCGCGGCTCATCGATGCCCAGGTGATGCACCCCGTGCAGCACCAGCAGTGCGGGTGCGTTGGGGTGCTCCAGCGGCGTGTACATCCGTGCGCGCACGGGGCCGGTGGAGGCCGGGTAGCTGATGTCCTCCACCGCCACGCGGTCGCCCACTGCCCAGCGCAGTGACTCCGGCACCGGTTGATTCGCCACCAGCTTCAACACCGCGGCGGCCTGCAGATGAACCCGCACAATCGGCCAAAGCACGGCGCTCAGCACGATGATCAGCAGCAGCATCGCTGCCAGCGTGAGCAGCAGATCCGGGCGCTCGCGCCTGCGGGAGGGGTACGGTGCGGGTCCGCGCGGCGGTTCGCCTTCGCGTTGCCGGCGCAGGTTCCTGGCAAGCTCCGACAGCCCGCCGCGACGGCGCAGGGTGGTGTGGTTTGAGCTGGGTTGCCGGTCAGGAGCCATGGTGCCGGATCAGTGTGTACGCAGCAGGGGGGCTGCGGTCAAGACCAGAACGGCGACAAGCAGGGCCAGAACCACGATCATCAGCGTTTGTACTCGCCGCTGGGCAGCTTCGATGCTGGCCAGGCGTCCAGCCAGGGACTCCGTCGCCTGCTTGGCCGCAAGCGCGTCTGCGCGGGTGGAGGTGAGGTGCTTTTCCAGGTCGCCATAGGGGCGGGCGATCCCGGCAAGCTGCCGGTCCAGATCCGCCAGCTGCTTCTGCAACGCCGCGGTCTGGGTCGCCTGCGTGGTTTGCTGCGAGGCGATGCCGCCCAGGTCGGCATGAAGGCGGTCAGAAAGGTCGGCCACGGTCGCCCGCTGCGCTTCCAGCGCGGCCCGGTGATTGGCCTGCAATTCGTCCAGCGCCTTGCGCGTGCCTTCGTCTCCGGCGACCTTGTCTTTCAGAAAGCGATCGGCCAGCGGCAGCAGGCGCGTGATGTGCGGGGCGAGTTCAACCAGCTGGGAAAAGGCTTTAGGCCACATGGCAGCACCCATTCTATGCGGCGCACGCCCTTTGCGCGGCGGCTACGCTGCGGGAATCACATCCGGAACGCCGCGCCGGGCCCGGCGGTGCCGCACGATCAGGGTGCCAATGGTGCACAGCAGAATGGCCGACATCAGCACCTGCGACCAGACGCAGTAGATACACCACTTCTGGAGTACATAGGCTTCCATGAACGTGAGAAATGCGGCAAAGGCAAAGCCGATCTCCGCAGCCTGCAACGTCGCCCACAGGTGGCCCGTCAAGGCCAGCACCCCGATCAGGGCGTAGCCCACAATCCCGAGAATGGCTACGGGTACATGCACCTTTTTCGACCCTTGCGGCTCATCGAAGCTGTTGGGTGGAAACACCGCGAACCGCGAGTGATTGACGGCACCGCAGTCCCACACTTCGCTCACGGCGCAGGGCGGGGCCGCGTTCGGGTCCTGCAGGTGAATGCGTAGGGCGAGGGCCGAATCGATGAGGCCGGCCAGTGCCAGGATGGCGATCAGGTATCGCATGTCAGCTCCAGTGTAGCTTTGACGGACAGGGCAGCATTTTGACGCGACGCATCTGCGTCGTCCGGGGGATTGGCGCGTCAGACAGTGTGAAGACAATCAAGGCAGTGCGCCCGTGAGCGGTCCTGCAGGTGGAGAACGATCGATGGCAGTAGCAGAGGTTTCAGTGGAGACGACGGGCTTGGAAGCAACCGCAGGAATGGACACATCACGCATCTGGACCGGCCTGAACGGGCCGGAGGAGGCGCAGCGCTGGGTGGAGTCGCACCTCGGCGCCGTGCGAGCCGCCGTGGCGGAACTCACGGCAGCCCAGGGGCCTCGCACCATCGAAAGCACCCTTGCCCTGTATGACCGCGCGGTCTGGCACCTGCGCATGGCCGGCGCTCAGGCTCATGTGATGTTCATGGTCCACCCGGTTGCCGGTGTGCGCGACGCGGTGCAGGCGCTTTCGCAGCAGGTCAGCGCGGAAGGCGTGGCCCTGAGCCTCAACCAGGAGGTCTACCAGGCGCTTGCCTCCGTGGACGTCAGTGCCGCCGATGAAGCCACGAAGTACTACATGGAACGCACCCTGCTGGGCTATCGCCTGGCCGGTGTGGATCGTGACGAGGCGACCCGCAACAAGATTCGTGCCCTGGCAGATCGCGCTACGGAACTCGGCATGCAGTTCAGCCGCACGGTGCAGGACGATGTGCGCCGCATCACGGTGGACGACCCGGAGCAACTGCGCGGCCTGCCGGGGGATTATCTGGTGCGCCATGGGGTTCGGGAGGACGGAGGCAAGCTCCTTGCCGACTCCCCGGTGGTGATTACGACCGATCCTCCGGAAATGTCGCCGGTGATGAGCTATGCCGGCAGCGCGGCGCTGCGGCGCAAGCTCTACCTCCAGTACAACGACCGTGGTTACCCGGCGAACAAGCAGGTGCTGCTTGACCTGCTGTCCACGCGCGAGGAGATGGCCGAGGTTCTCGGTTTCCGCAGCTGGGCTGACCTGGCGACCACCGACCAGATGATGGGCTCGGCGGAAAACATGCGCCGTTTTCTGACCGAAGTGGAGGACGCTGCCCGCGAAACAGCTCTGCGCGAATGGGCGGAGCTGGAAGCATTTGCGCGCGAACGTGATCCCCACTTGCAGACACTTTCGTTAAGCGACGCGCGCTTTTGGGAAGAACAGTTCCGCCGTGCGCGGTATGACTTTGACTCGCAGAGCGTTCGTCCGTACTTCCCCTACACGCAGGTCGAAACAGGCATCCTGGCGACCGCGGGTCAGCTGTTTGGCGTGCGCTTCCAGCGCAATGAGGCCGCACCGGTGTGGGATCCCGCGGTGAAGGCATTCGACGTCTTCGACGCTGGGGCAGAAGGCTCGACGCCGGTTGGCCGGATCTACCTCGACATGCACCCGCGCGAAGGCAAGAGCAAGTGGTTTTCCATGTGCTCGCTGGTGGGCGGTGTCGGCGGGCAACACATCCCGGAAACAGCGCTGGTCTGCAACTTCCCGCAGCCGACCAAGAATGACCCCGGCTTGATGCAGTACGCCGACGTGGTCACCTATTTCCACGAGTTTGGCCACCTGATGCACGAGGTACTGGGTGGGCGGCAGCGCTGGGCAGGGCAGAGCGGCATCGCCACCGAAGGCGACTTCGTCGAGGTGCCCTCACAAATGTTGGAAGAGTTCTTCGAAGATGCGGACCTGCTGCGCACCTTTGCGCGGCACGTTGAAACCGGCGAGCCGATCCCGTATGAAACCGTGGAGCGCATGATCAAAGCCAGTGCGCACGGACGGGCGATCTCTACGCTGACGCAGGTGATGTATGCGACGTATTCCATGGAAACGCACGACCGGCGTGCCGCCTCGCTGGACCTCGATACGCTGTTGCGTGACGGCTACGACCGCTTCTCGAAGTACGAGTTCGTAGAGGGAAACCGCATGTACGCCGCGTTCAATCACCTGGTCGGCTACACGTCGAACTACTACACCTACCTGTACGACAAGGTGATCGCGCTGGAGTTCTTCCGGCAGTTCGCCAGTGCGGACAGCGCGGATCTGCTGAACGGCAAGACGGGCGAGCGGTACCGGCGCGAAGTGCTCGAGCCCGGCGGCTCCAAGCCGGCCCGCGCCCTCGTGAAGGCGTTCCTCGGCAGCGAACACGTCAGCATGGACGCCCTGAAAGAGTGGATCAGCAAGGAGTACGCCGCGGCCTAGCGGTAAGTTAGCTGCGGCCTGGCTCCGGCCTAGGTGCGGGGCTGGGTCGCCCGTGTTGCCAGCGTGTTCAGCACCGCCTCCTGCATGATCTCCACGGGCGCACGCTGGCCGGTCCAGATCTCAAACTGCCGCGCTCCCTGGTGCACAAACATCTCCACACCGGGGATCGTCACCAGCCCACGCGCCCTTGCCAGCGTGAGCAAAGGCGTTTCCATCGGGTTGTAGACCAGGTCGAAGACGATCCCCGCATTCAGTTCGGCTTCCTCGAGGGGCAGCTCGGACAAGTTGCCCTGCATGCCCGCCGGCGTGGCGTTGATCAGCACGTCGAAGCGTGTTGACGCGAGTTGGCCGCGCTCAATGGCCTGGGCACCGGCTTCGGTGGCCAGCGCCTGCGCGGTTTCCATCGTGCGGTTGCAGATCGACACCGCCGCACCTCGCTCCACGCAACCGAAGACGGCAGCTCGAGCTGCGCCGCCCGCTCCCAGGACGAGCACGCGTGCGCCTCGCAGGTCGATTCGCTTCTGTAACGGCTCGATGATCCCGGCCACATCGGTATTCGACCCGCGGAATTGCCCGTCCGGTGTGCATTGCACGGTGTTGACCGCGCCCATGTTCTGGGCGATCGCGTCCACTTCGTCCAGTAACGGCAGGACATCCTGCTTCAGGGGCATCGTGACGCTAAAGCCTGCCAGGGGCAGCTCCCGCGCTACGCGAAACAGCTCTTCGGCATTCGCCGTCTTCAGCGGCAGGTAGATCGCATCCAGCTTCGCCGCAGCAAAGGCTGTATTCAGCATCAGCGGAGACAGCGACGAGTGAATCGGGTCGCCCGCGACGCCGTACACGCGTGTGTTGGCGTTCAACGCTGGCAGCCGGTACAGGTCCTGCAGGGAACGCGCCGTGATCTGTCCGGGGGCGGTCGCCTCGCTCTCGGTTGCCGCGCCAAAGGTGAATACGCCCCCAGCGGGCAGGCTAAGCAGCCTGGAGGGAACGCCTGGCTCGCCCATGGCCAGCGCAACCAGGGGCAAAGACACCTCTTGCGCCACGGTCTTCAGAAGCTCAAGCACCGCAAGGTTGTCGGCCAGTGTTTCAGCCGTGCAAACCACCTTTCCCATATCGGGCTGCAGCGGCAGAATTCGGTTCACCACGGCGTGGAGGTCGCCCGCACGCTGGAAATCATGGGAGCTGATCAGGACAGCAACCCCGCAGGCCCGCAACTCCTGCACCGCGGAGACACCCAGCGCTTCCGCGCTTTCCAGCGAAAGGTCCACCAGCGGAAAGCCTGCGGCTGCGGCCAGCTTCAACATGTGAAGCTCCCCCTGGGCGGAGCCGTGGAAACAACCACCGCTCGGCAAAGGGCGGCAGGTCGCAAGGAAGGTCGCTTCCGCGTGTTGCCGAACAAACTCGTCCAGGGCGGGGATGGCATTCGCCACATCGGCCATGTAGTCGAGCCGGAACTCCTGAAAAGGGAAGTCGGGCAGCTGGGCAAAGGAGTTTGCCTGCATCTGGTCGGGGGTATGTCCGACAATGGGAACGCAGATGGGCTGTAGACGTGCCATGAGTTTGGCGAACGGTGTGTCGGAGGCAGGCTGTGCGGGCATGACCTCGACCATCCTAAGGGGCAAACCCGTCTTCTGGAACCGAAGCGAGCCCCGTAAACGAGCGGGTGGGACCCTGGGGGTACACGAACGTATATATTTACCGGTCGTGCAACCTCTCACCCGGTCTGGCGTCTAACCCTGTAACTGAGAGGCATTCCTAACTGTCCCACCTGAAGTAATTCCCCCTTTTTGCCCTTTCTGGGCTCCCTTCATCTTTCCTCAGTACCTCCCTCCCCAAGCCTCTCCGGGCCCGCTGGAAAGCGGGCCCTAAATCTTTTGCGGCGACCGAGCGCCTGTTGTGGTTCAACAGCGCTCGGTCTGCGGCAAGGACGCGGTACGCGGCAAACGCTGCGCGCGTCTATGCTTAGGAATATGAGCGCAGCCGTGGGCAGCATCGTAGAGATTGCCGGTTTGCGCAAGGTGTACGGCGGCAAGCAGCCCGTCACCGCAGTGGACGGCATTGAGTTGCGCGTCAACGAAGGGGAGCTGTACGGCCTGCTTGGACCCAACGGCGCCGGAAAAACCACCACCATCTCCATCGCAACGACACGGGCGGTTCCAACCGCTGGGCGAGTGCTGATCGCCGGGGTAGACGTCGTCGCGAAGCCGGCCGAAGCGCGGCAGTTTATTGGCGTTGTGCCTCAATACAACACGCTGGACCGAGCCTGCACCGTGGCCGAAAACATCCAGTTTCACTGCATCTACTTCGGCATGAGCCGGGCAGAGGGCCGGGCGCGGACCGCCGAGTTGCTGGAGCAGTTTCGCCTGACAGATCGTGCCAAAGCCTACCCGCAGCAGCTTTCCGGCGGGCTAGCACAGCGTGTGCAGATCGCCCGCGCGATCGCCCATCGGCCCAAGGTGTTGTTCTTGGACGAACCCAGCGCGGGCCTGGACCCGCAAAGCCGGATCGCGATGTGGGCAGCCGTGCGCGGTCTGCGCGAGCAGGGAATCACGGTGGTTCTGACGACTCACTATATGGAAGAGGCCGACGAACTCTGCGGCCGCGTCGCCATTATCGACCATGGCAAAATCCTCGTGGAAGATACACCGGCCGCGCTGAAGGCCAGCGTCGGCGGGGACAAGATTTACAACCTGCGCTTACGCGACGGAACCCCACCGGATGCGCTCCGAATTGAGCTGGAAACCATGCCCGGTGTGACCGGCGTGGAAACCGTCGACGGCGGTCTGCGTGTGCTCGCCCGGGGACAGGATGGCTTGCTGGCGCACGTCGTCACCACAGCCAATCCATACGGTCTGCGCGACGTGTCTACCGCCGAACCAAGTCTCGAAACAGTGTTTATCCGGTTGACGGGGAGGGAATTGCGTGAGTAGTGCAGCGTTGGCACAGGCAGGCACAACCGTGGCAGGGGGGCAGCGCCCCAGCTACCTGCGTGCGTTTGGCGGGCTGTTGTTGCGTGACTTCTACGTGCTTCGCCGCGAGATTGCCCCCTTTCTGGTGCGCGTAGCGATGAACCCCTTGCTGTTTCTGTTTGTCTTCACCTATGTCATGCCGCACATGACCGGCAGCGCCGCGGCCGCGAGCCCGGCTGCACGCATGGCGGGCATGGGCGGTGGCTTTGGGACGGTGTTGCTGCCCGGGTTAATGGCCGTGGCCATCATGTTTTCCGGCATCGCCGCGGTCGCCCTTCCGCTGGCGACGGAGTTCGGCATCACGCGCGAGATCGATGACCGCGTGATGAGCCCGCTTCCCATTGAGGGGGTGGCCCTCGAAAAGATCGTCTTTTCTGCCGCGCAAAGCCTGGTTGCCGCGGGCATTGTGTACCCGCTGGCGTACTACATTCCGTCCACGCCGGTGCAGGCGCATGTGTCCAGTTGGCTGTTGCTGGCCGCGGTGCTGGTGCTCGGCAGCCTTGTCTCCGGCGCACTGGGCCTGACGATCGGCACCAGCGTACAGCCGAAACAGATTGGCCTCATCTTCGGTGTGGTGGTAGTGCCCATTACGTTTCTTGGGTGTGTCTACTACCCGTGGGCCGCGCTCACGCACATTCGCTGGTTGCAATATGCCGTCTTGTTCAACCCGATTGTGTACATCAGCGAAGGTCTGCGAGCCGCGCTGACGCCGGGCATGGGCCATATGCCGGACGTGCTGCTGCTGGCGATGCTGGTCTTCTTCTTCCTCTTGCTCACATGGGTAGGCATGCGGGGCTTTCGTCGGCGCGTCGTCAGCTAGACGCGCCTGAAGCTTTCACACGCCTAGCGGGCTAGCACTCGATGATGTTCAACGCCAGCCCCGCAAGCGACGTTTCCTTGTAGCGCGACTGCATATCCATGCCGGTCCGGTACATGGTCTCGATCACCTGGTCGAGCGTGATCTTGTGCGTACCGGGATCGTTGGTGGCCAGGCGCGCTGCGTTCACGGCTTTGACCGCCCCCATGCCGTTGCGCTCGATGCAGGGGATCTGCACCAGGCCGCCGATGGGGTCGCACGTCATGCCGAGGTTGTGCTCCATGGCAATCTCGGCGGCGTGTTCAATGGCGGCATTGGTTGCCAGTATCAGAGCGCGTCGTGTTTCCGCGTCCAGCGCGGGGTCAGGTGGCGGGTGGAGAGCGGCCACCAGTCCCCCCGCGGCCATGGAGCAGGCAACGCCCACCTCACCCTGGCAGCCCACCTCGGCCCCGGAGATCGACGCATTCTCCTTGTACAGAACGCCGATCGCCGCAGCCGTCAGGAAGTAGCGAAACAAGCCGTCAGTCCGTTCCGCGTCGGTCAATCCGGGGCTGGCATGGTTCAGGTAGTAGTGCGCCACGGCGGGAACTACGCCGGCAGCCCCGTTGGTCGGAGCCGTCACCACGCGTCCACCCGCGGCGTTCTCCTCGTTCACAGCCATGGCGGCGAGCGTCACCGCGTCGAGCGGAGCCAGCGGATCCCGTTGCTTGCCCGCCGCGTCCAAAGCAGACTGGCGCTTCGCCAGCCCGGGTGCCCGGCGGCGGACGTTAAGCCCACCGGGAAGCGTGCCTTCCGTGGCGATACCGCGTTGGATCGAGGCACGCATGACGTCCCACAGCGTCAGGACGGCCGTTCGGATCATGGTCTCGGGGTCGTTTGAACCCGTGCGGCGCTCCGGGCCCGGGCTGTCGCGCACGTCGGGATGGCGCAGGTGCAGGATGCGATCGACGCGATAGCTGATCGTGGGGTCATCGAGCAGGGCGAGCTCGTTTGCGGTGACAATCTCGGCAATCGAAAGGCCGTGCTCGGCAGCCATGGCGAGGAGCTCCGCCGCGCTGGTGAAGGGGTGAGGCACGTCGCGCTTGCGCGCATTTCCGGCGTTAGCGAATTCTTCGGCGGTGAGGATGAAGCCGCCGCCGACCGAGTAGAAAATGCGGCTCAGCAAGAGCGCGCCGGTCTCATCGCATGCGCTTAGCCGCAAGCCATTGGGGTGCGCCGGGCTTGCTGGATCGGGGTACATCTGGTCGCGGTGAAAGCGGATGTCGGTCTGTTCGGCAAACGGAAAGGTGTGCCTGCCGAAGCTGGTGATCGTGCCGTCGCGGCGAACCGTTTCGAGGATTTCGTCCGTCTGGGTCGTGTCTAACGTGTCGGGAGCTTCGCCCATCAGGCCGAAGACGATGGCTCGGTCCGTTCCGTGACCAATGCCGGTGAGCGCCAGGGAGCCATACAGGTTAACAGTGATGCGGCCGATCGTCGGTGTGGGCGTCTGCGCGAAAACCTCGGAGATGAAGTGATTCGCGGCACGCATCGGGCCGACTGTGTGCGAGCTGGAAGGGCCGATCCCGATTTTGAAGAGTTCGAAGAGGCTTGTGTTCATGTGTCGGCGTGAGACGCCCTCACGATTGTAGGCGCGAAAGTGGTATGGGGGCTGTAGCGCACCGGTGCTAGGCTGGGGGCACTTTCGAGCCTTGCAGGCAGGATCAGGCGGACAAGACCCAGGATGTTGTTCAAGACGCGGTCGGCGGCGGTGTATGGCATCGACGCGCACATCATCGATGTGGAAGTGGACTTTTCCGGGGTAAAAACGCCTGAAGAGCAGTTTTCTACCGTAGGCCTGCCGGATGCGGCCGTGCGCGAAAGCCGTGATCGTGTGCGGTCTGCGATCAAGAACTCCGGCTTTGAGCTGCCTCCCACGCGCATCACGATCAACCTGGCGCCGGCGGACCTGAAAAAGCAGGGTTCCGGCTTCGATCTCCCCATCGCCGTGGGCATCCTCGGCGCATACGGCGGCCTGGCGAACAAGGATGTAAGCGACTTCGTTCTCGTGGGTGAACTCGGCCTCGATGGGGGCCTGCGTGCAGTGGAAGGCATGTTGCCCATTGCGATTGCCGCCAAAGCTCAAGGCATCAAGAACCTCTTGATTCCGGCAGCCAACGCGCGTGAAGCGGCCGTTGTCGACGGAGTGAACGTGTTTCCGGTACGCAGCCTCTTGGAGGTGCGCGAGCTGCTGAACGGGGCGGCGCTGGGCGCCATCGGTGCGCAGCCGTTGAAGGTGGCCTCCAAGCAGTTGCTCGCCGAGGCCCAGGAAGGCGTACCGGACTTCGAAGACGTGCGCGGACAGCAGGTGGCCAAGCGCGCGCTCGAGGTTGCGGCAGCGGGTGGGCACAACATCCTGATGATCGGTCCGCCCGGCTCAGGCAAAACCATGCTCGCCAAGCGCTTGCCGTCGATTCTCGCGCCGCTGCGCTTTGAAGAAGCCCTGGAAACGACCAAAATCCATTCCGTAGCCGGGGTGTTGAACAAGGACGAAGGGCTGGTGACGCACCGGCCGTTTCGGGCGCCGCACCACACGATCTCCGACGCCGGGCTCATCGGCGGCGGGATGATCCCGCGCCCGGGCGAGGTGTCGCTGGCACATAACGGCGTCCTGTTTCTGGACGAACTGCCGGAGTTTCCACGCAACGTGCTGGAGGTGCTGCGGCAGCCGCTGGAAGACGGTACTGTTACCATTGCGCGCGCGGCAATGAGCCTAAGCTTTCCGGCCCGGTTCATGCTCGCCGCGGCGATGAACCCCTGCCCGTGCGGGTATTTCAACGATAAGAGCCGCGATTGCGTGTGCACCCCGCCGATGATTCAGCGCTACGTCAGCAAGGTGTCAGGGCCTCTTTTGGACCGGATCGACATCCACATTGAAGTGCCCGCGGTGCAGTACAAGGAGTTGCGCGGGGGAGCGTCCAGTGAGAGCTCTGCGGCCATCCGCGAGCGCGTGATCCGGGCGAGGGAACGGCAACATGCCCGTTTTCTGGAAGCGGCAGACCGCACCAAGGGCTCGGGCCGGGCCGCCAGCCGCGCCGTGTTCTCAAACGCGCAGATGACCACCGGGCAGATTCGACAGCATTGTGAGTTGGCCAGCGACGCGGAACGCCTGCTGGAGCGAGCGATGGTGCAACAGGGGCTAAGCGCACGAGCCCACGACAGGATCCTGAAAGTGGCGCGAACCGTGGCTGACCTGGATGGAGCCGCGGGCCTGGAGGTCAGGCACATCGCCGAGGCGATCCAATATCGCACCTTGGATCGCAGCTACTGGACACCATAGTTTCAAACTTGATTACTATCTTCTGTTTTCTGGAGAGTTGGCCTTTTCGCTCCCGAAAAAAGGATTGACCCGGAGGCAAGCGCGCGATAAGGTTCAGTTGTGGCACGGAACAACACTGGTGGCTTCGGCTGCTGGACAGGTCCGGGGCGGCGCATCCTGCAGCGAAACTCACATCTTGCGTAGAGATTTGTTTTCCAGCCGCACATCGGCGGCCGGCAGTTTCCGTATGCGCAAATACGACCGGGCCAAAAGAATGGTAGAAGACGCATCTTGGGACATCCAACCCGCGTCTAAAACGTAAACCGGGATCCGCCAGAGTAGTTCGCAGAGGCTGAAGGTCCCGGGAGGCAAGCCTTTTTCGAGGCATCGGAGACAAGTACGATTCCGGCCTCCCTTAACATCGAGGAGAGACAACATCATGCGCTCAGATCTGATTTTCGGAGCACTTACGCACGTAAACAACCGCTACCAGCTTTGCCAGCTTGCCTCCAAAGCGACGCGCAAGCTCCACAAGCCCAACACGCGGCTGCAGGACACCACCAACGACGTGCTCGAGCGCTTCAAGGACACAGTGCCGATGGGTGAAGGTTTCTCCGAATCTGAGCAGGAAGAGATGCTCTCCACGGAGCGCCGCGCAGCCTAAGCTGCGCGGCTTTGCCGCCCTTCTGCCCCAAAACGGGGCTTGCGTTTCCCCCACACCGTGATACGCTAGCCGAAATCCAACCTTCAGCCTCCGCACCACCCCATCCGCAAGATCCCCCGCACCCTGTTTCGCTTACTCTTGCAGCTTCCTGCTGTAGCCTTTTCTGGCTGTGCGCTGTTCCCTCCTGCTTTCCCCTTACCTCACATCTGAAAGAAGTACACCGAACCACATGACTATCTCTGAATTGAAAGAAAAGAGCATTGCCGAACTCGGCAAGCTTGCCCGCGGTCTGGAGATCGCCGGCACCAGCGCACTGCGCAAGCAGGACCTGATCTTCAAGATCCTTCAGGCTCAGAGCGAAAAAGAAGGCCACATCTTTGCCGAAGGCGTCCTTGAGATCCTGCCCGACGGCTACGGCTTTCTCCGCTCGCCGGACTACAACTACCTCCCCGGCCCGGACGACATCTACGTTTCGCCCAGCCAGATCCGCAAATTCGATCTGAAGACCGGCGACACGATCAGCGGCAATGTCCGCAGCCCGCACGAGGGCGAAAAGTACTTTGCGCTCGTCAAGATCGAGGCGATCAACTTCGAGTCGCCGGAAGAAACGCGCAACAAGATCCTGTTCGACAACCTGACGCCGTTGTACCCCGATGAGCGCATCAAGATGGAAACGGTGCGCGAAGGTATCTCGGGCCGCGTGCTCGACCTGCTGACCCCGGTGGGCAAGGGCCAGCGCGGCCTCATCGTCGCGCCTCCGCGCACGGGCAAAACCGTCCTGATGCAGTCGATTGCGAACTCCATCACGGCGAATCACCCGGAAGTTGTCCTGATCGTTCTGCTGATCGACGAGCGCCCGGAAGAAGTCACGGACATGCAGCGTTCGGTCAAAGGGGAAGTCATCAGCTCAACCTTTGACGAGCCCGCGGCACGGCACGTCCAGGTGGCCGAGATGGTCATCGAGAAGGCCAAGCGACTGGTCGAGCACAAGCGCGATGTGGTCATTCTGCTGGACTCCATCACACGCCTGGCGCGCGCTTACAACACCATCGTTCCGCCGAGCGGCAAAGTCCTCTCGGGCGGCGTGGACTCCAATGCCCTGCAACGCCCGAAGCGCTTCTTCGGCGCGGCCCGCAACATTGAAGAGGGCGGCAGCCTGACCATCATCGCCTCCGCCCTGGTCGAAACCGGATCGCGTATGGACGAAGTGATCTTCGAAGAGTTCAAGGGCACGGGCAACATGGAAGTCATCCTTGAGCGCAAACTCGTCGATAAGCGCGTCTTCCCGGCCATCGACATTCAGCGCTCTGGTACGCGTAAAGAAGAGCTGCTGATCCCCAAGGATGAGTTGCAGCGTACCTGGATCCTGCGCAAGGTGTTGAATCCGCTGTCGCCGGTGGAAGCCATGGAACTGCTTTCTGACAAGCTGGGCAAAACTCGCAACAACAGCGAGTTTCTGCACAATATGAACTCACTGTAGACAAACAACATTTCAAGGCAAGAGGGTGGTAGGCGAAAGCTTGTCACCCTTTTGCTTTGCCCCTGACCCAAGCTCAAGGACCGTCGGCCCGAGCCTTCGTCTCAAGCGCGCGGATGGGAATTTGCAGCGTGCCGATGTGGTGCGTCGTGAGGTCTTCCACGGCCAGCAGCAGGAACTCCGAGCCTTTGCCTGCTGCCACGGTCTGTGGTGCGGGTGTGCCAATGCGCGCAGCAACACTCATCTGCGTTGGCGAGAACTTCGTTTCAAAGACGTCGACAGCATGGCCGAGCACGTCGCCCTGCGTGTTGTAGGCGAGCACGAATAGCCGAACACGCGCGTGTTGTGTGCCGTCCGCAGCGGCGTTGAAGGCGAGCTCCTGCGGCGGAATGCTGTACTCCACTTTGAACTGCGCCTCCTTCGCGTTCGCCGTGCCATCGGCCTGCACGCGCGCGCGAAACACAATGGGCATGCCGTCGGCCGTTGCAGGCGAGGGATCAGGCAACGAGGGCGCCACGGGTGTGACCTTGGTCCCCCCGGCACGCAGAATTGGACGTTCAGGTGCGACAGCCTGTCCCGCGAAATAGCCCGTCCGGTAGTGGACGGTGTAGGGTCCATCCACCTTGAGCTGCACCTTATGCCACTTGCCATCATTCAGGCCGGGCTCCGGCCGGTAGCTGAGCGTATAGGAGCGCGTCGCCAGGGTGACGGCGGCTCGAATCACCTCGGAAACAGCATTGTTGCTGTAGAAGGCATGGCCACCAGTGGCGTCGCCAAGCTGGTCCATGATGTCGTACTGTCCCGCGGCCTTCAGCAGCTCGCTGGTGTGTTCACGCGGCAGTATGGTGGGTGCATTACTTGCGCCGTTGCTGACCCCACCGGCAACCGCCGGCCGGGTCAGGCCCGGCAGCACCAGCACGCCACGGACATCAATCGGGTACACGGCAATGCGAGCCTGCTGCATTGCCTGAAACGCGTCTTTGCGGACGTCATTGAGGGCATTGCAGTCAACGACCTTTTCGCTTTCTTCGATACTCGGCGACGAGGAGCTGACCGCATTGCAATACTCCGGATCAAGGTAGAGCGGAAAGACCCCGGAAAACCAAAGCAGGGCCTTTCTGCCGGGGACAGGGCGAAGCACTTCGGCGATATTCTGCAGCTCCGAGACGGCGTTGCCGTAGGTGCTGCTGATTGGGCGAAGCATCGCCGGCAGAATGCTGTTGATCGCCTGCGTCATTTGCGCGCGGTCCGAGGTGAGCGGCTGAATCAGGACAGGCGCACCGTTCCGGCCGATGCGAAACAGCGCAACACGCGTCCCCGGCTCCATGGTTTGCAGGTAACGCTGCATCTGCAGCCGGAGATACATCTGGTCCGGTATGGCCATGCTGTAGTTGTCGACCAGCATGGCAACGGTGGTCCCTTGCTCGCGATACAGCGCGGCATTGCTGAAGCTGCCCGCGGACAGGTGTTCCGGAGGCGATGGCACCGTGTCTTGATTCTCAGATACCGTGAGCAGGTGTTGCTCGACACCGTTGTCTGCAAGGTGAAATGCGCTCCTGGGCAGCCCGGTCACGGCATTGCCGTGCTTATCCGTAACAGAAACGTCCTCGATCACCAGCCCCGTTCGTACGTCGAGCGTGTAACTCGAGCCGGCGGAGGGACCTGGTGTTGCCTGCGCTTGCTGGGCCGGAAGCCGGGCAGGGAGGATGAGCAGGGCGGCCGTGACGAAGCTCAGCGTACAACGAGTCATAGGGTTTCTCTCGCGCCCAGCGCACTTCTAAAAGTACGCCTGGAAGTGAACCCCAGGGTTCCTGCTGTGGCCTTCTCACCTGTGAACACGCAGCCCAGCGCTCTTGCATCGTCATGAAGCTTTGGGCAGGACGCACCGCGATCAGACGAGGCATTGAAGACAAGCCCTCGCGCTCATCGGTGATGCTCTTGCGTCTTGCTCACTCCACGCTCGCATTGTCCAGGGAGTTCCCGTCTGCGCTGACTATCGTTGTAACGCGCTGCTGCGGGACGGTAAGGCCCAGGTCTCCTGCTGTTGAACCACCTCCCGCAAGAAGATTGAAACCTGTTCCGCATTGGCACTGGAGGGCATTGCCTTGTGGGAGTGGCCAATCGGCAATGCAAAATCAGCTGTAGCGCCCGCATAGGCCATCGACCAGTCGCCGAAATCCCGTTTGGTGACGTAGCCGCTTTGCAGCACGACGAGGTCGGAGTGTCGCGGGTCGAGTTGTAAACGCTCGAAGGTGCGCTGTACATCCGCGAACTGGCCTTCGAGGACCTGCGCGAAGAATACCGTGTTGTAGAAGAGGGCGCCCGTGACGCCGGCTTGGGCATTGTTTCGGCGCGAAGACTGAAGCACACCCTCGATTTGCGCCTTGATCTCGGTAGCCGTGCCTTGGAGATTGTTTCGGCTGCAATACAGAATTTGGTACACCTTGTCGCTCATAGCTCCTTACACCCCAACCAGGGCGCGTTTGTTCTTCAGCGCAAACCTGTTCACCAGGTCCTGCAGTTCCGAAGCGGGAACCGCCTTGCCGAACAGGAAGCCCTGTGCCTCGCTGCACCCGTCTGCTTCTGCGTGCTCAAGTTGAATGTGAGTCTCGATGCCCTCAGCCAGCGTAGCCATGCCGATCCCTTCTCCCAGCGTCGCAATGGCGCGCACAATGGCACGTTCCTTGGCTGTTCCACCGACAAGGGACCGGTCGATCTTGATTTTGTCGAAGGGCAGCTTGGCCAGCTGTCCCAGGCTGGAATAACCTGTGCCGAAGTCATCCATGGCCAGGCGCACGTCCAGCCGATGGAGGTTGTTCAACGCCGAAACAACAACGGCTTCGTTCTTGAGCAGAAGACCTTCCGTGATCTCGACCTCGATCCGTTCACCGGAGATCCCGGCGCGATGAAGCGCGGTCTCGACGGACTGGGCGAAGGTGCCGTTCTTGAATTGAACCGGCGAGGCGTTGATCGCCATGACCAGGTTGTCCGGGAGCATGGCTGCCTGATCGCACGCCTTCCTCAAGACCCAGTCGCCGATCATGCCCATCAGGCCGGTCTCTTCGGCAAGCGGGATGAACTCCGCGGGTGAGATCCAGCCGAGATCGGGATGACGCCAGCGCAGCAGCGCTTCAAAGCCGGTAAGGCACTGGCTTTGCACATCGACCTGCGGCTGGTAATGAACCTCAAACTGGTGCAGGAGCAGGGCCTTGCGCAGGTCCAGCGAAAGGGAGTGACGCTTCTTGCGGTTCTCCTCCATCGCTGGCTCAAAGAACTGCACCATGCCCAGGCCGGCGGCTTTGGCGCACTGCAGGGCTGCCCCGGCCCGCTGCAGCAGGATCTCTGCGTGCGTGCCGTCTTCAGGCGCCAGCGTCACCCCGAGGCAGGCGGTTACGTTCACCACCTCACCCTGGACCAGGTACACGCGCTGCAACAGATCGTTGAGGCGGTCGGCTGCGGCCCCGGCGCGGAGGATCGACTCCACCGAGTGGAGCAGCACGGCGAACTCATCTCCGGGCAGGCGCACGACAATTTCGTGCTCGCGCACAGCAGCCTGCAGGCGTTTTTCAGCGAGTTCAAGGACCTCATCCCCGATGGCGTGCCCAAGCGTTTCGTTGACGAGGCGAAAGTCGTCCATGCCAATGCGCAACACCGCAAAGGGCGCGCCCCCGGGGGGCAAGGCGCCAATCGCCGTTTCCAAACGTTCCGTTGCCGTTCTCACCGTCAAACTCCTCGCGAACAAACCAACGTGCTTGTGCCGGAGTGTATGAAGAGGACGGCCCACCTATGAATCCCTCGTTTGTGCTGTCCCGCCTCCCCGATTGGGGCCGTTACTGTCGCGGCTTAGGACATTACCCCGCGTGCCGTAAGGGGGTGAGAAACCTACAATAGGCATGTGCCGACCCGCGTTCGCTCATTTTGCAAAATCAACCTTGGCCTGGCTGTGGGCCCGGTTCGCCCCGACGGATTTCATGGCTTGACCACGGCGTATCAGACCTTAGCGCTTCACGACGTCGTCACAGTTCAGGTCCGCGCGGCGCAGGAGCAACGGATCACGCTGGAAGCGGACCATCCCGGAGTTCCGTGCACGCGGGCCGGCAATTGCGAGCGCAATACGGCGTACAAGATGGTGGCCGGGGCACTGGAGCGGCTCGGCATCACGGCAGAGGTGCACATCCAGATCGAAAAGCGGCTACCGATTCAGGGTGGATTGGGCGCTGGTTCTGCGAACGCGGCCGCCGCGCTGCTGGGCCTGGAGCGGGAGCTCGGCGCAGCGTTGCCGGGACCCGAGCGTCTGGCGCTGGCCGCCGAGGTTGGCTCGGATGTGCCGCTGTTTCTTCTGGGCGGAACCGTTCTTGGCCTCGATCGGGGCGAAGCCGTGTTTCCGCTGCCGGACAGCCCGGCGCTGCCGGTGGTGGTAGCGGTGCCGAGTGTGGGTGTCTCCACGGCGCAGGCTTTTCGCGATCTGGATGAGCAAATGGCAAAGGGCTCGTCGCATGCGGTGGCGGCACACTTGACCTCAGCGGCTCCCCAGGATAGACTTAAGCAGTTGAGCCGCGTTTTGGCATCCTCGTGGACTTCCACAGGGGCCTTACGAGTAGCAACCGGTATCGCCAACTCCTCTTCTCGTCAGCCTGCGGGCGGGGAAGATCTGCCGCAAGGCAATGGTGCAAGCGAAGGCTTGCAGGGAGGATCGGGCGATCTGGCGGAGAATCCTCTTCTCTCGCTTGTCCGTACCGGGGTTGAGAACGACTTTGAGTCGGTTGCCTTTCGGCAACATCCTCCTCTGCACGATCTCAAGCTTGCCCTTCTTGGGGAGAAGTCTGGTCTTCCGAGCTCCGGGACGACGGGTGCGCTGTATGCGGCCTTGTCGGGCTCCGGGTCGGCGCTCTTCGGGATCTATGGATCTGACGAAGCGGCGCGCGAGGCTCAACGACGTGTGCAGTCTTTGGGCAGCCGGGCGCTTCTGACACAGACGCTCCCGCGCCACGAGTACTGGCAGCGGATGTTCGCGTAAGCTGGTTGGGTACCGCGCGAACCTCTCCACTTGGCACACGAGGGACCGGTTCGCAAAGCGTGCTCCTCTGGCGGAAGCCGGAGACCACTGGGCGATCGACTAACGGTAGGTCATCTGCCTTTGACGCAGACAGTCCAGGTTCGAATCCTGGTCGCCCAACCACCCAAGGTCGATGCCCAGACGTAACGGCGGACCGTACGTAGCAAGAGGGAACTTTTGAGATGGACGGCAGCTCCAAACCGGGCTGCTGAATGTTGAGCAAGACCCGCCCAGGCTCAGGACCAGGGCGATATCGCAAAGGAAGTTCCGGCAGGCGTGATGTGCAACACGACGCACCTGACCGAAGATGGAATCGCAGTCTGAAGTCGCAACACCCGGTGGAGCTACCCGCTGCCGGCAGCATCAACCAGAAGCTGTACGAAACTCTGACCAGGTCAACCAACCTCATGGAGTCTCAAGCGTGGCGAACGAAAACGGTATGACAGCGGTTCCATTCCCTAGCTCGACCAATCAAGGCAACGAGGCCAGCGCGCAAACCGCTGTCCTCGAACCTGCCCAAGCTCCGATCCAGACCTCGAGTCAACCATCATCCGATGGCACCTCGGCGTCCGCCGGGATCAACGGCGCAGCGCCCAAGTCTGCGGCGCAGCCGAAGAAAGCCTCCAAGCTCAGCGAAGACAAGCACTTCAAGATCGTTTCCGGCTCCGCCAATCGCGCGCTCTCGGAAGAGATTGCCGAGTTCCTTGGCGTCACGCTGGTGCAGACCGACTTCCGTCGCTTTTCCGATGGCGAGATTCGATTCCAGCTCTTAGAGAACGTCCGCGGTGCGGACGTTTTTGTCGTTCAGCCGACCTGCTTTCCTACCGACCAGCACCTGATGGAGTTGCTGATCATGATCGACGCCCTGCGCCGGGCGTCAGCGGGGCGCATCACGGTGGTGGTGCCGTACTACGGTTATGCGCGGCAGGATCGCAAGGACCGCCCTCGCGTCGCGATCACCTCCAAGCTCGTGGCGGATCTCCTGGTGACCGCCGGCGCGAATCGCGCTCTGTTTATGGACCTCCACGCGGCTCAAATCCAGGGCTTCTTCAACATCCCCGTCGATCACCTTTTCGCGTCACCGGTGCTGGTGGATTACTTCCGCAAGCTCAACCTGCCGAACCTCACCGTCGTGAGCCCGGATGCGGGCGGTGTGGAACGGGCGCGCTTCTTTGCGAAGAAGCTTGAGGTGCCGCTGGCCATCGTGGACAAGCGTCGCACCGACATCAACGTCACCGAAGTGATGAACGTCATCGGCGACGTTCGCGGCCGTACCTGCCTCGTTCTTGACGATATCGTCGACACGGCGGGAACGCTCTGCAAGACGGCCGATGCGTTGCTCGCCCAGGGCGCGGAAGCGGTGTACGCCTGCGCTAGCCATGCCGTGCTGTCGGGTCCCGCCATTGAGCGGATCCAGGAATCCGGCCTGAAAGAGTTGATTGTCACCAACACCATTCCGCTGACCCAGGCCGCCCAGGGGACCAGCAAAATCAAGGTTCGCTCCGTCGCCGGGCTGCTTGGCCGCGCGATCGAGAGCATTCACATGGAGACTTCGGTTTCTACGTTGTTCAATTAAGAGCAGCGAACAGCCAACAGGAAATAGCAAACAGGCGCGAGCCGGTGAGCTGTGACCCACAACGAACAGCGGCTTAGCCGCAAACGGAGTCGAGCAGAAACGAGACGTAAGGCGAGCAACGGGCTGTTCACTACTTCCTGTTTGCTGTTTGCTTCTCTTCCGCTCTTCGCCCGAAAGGAAAATCATGGCAAGCAATCCCGTCGAAGCCGTCGCGGCTACCCCGCGCACCGGTACGTTTAACAAGAACCATGCACGCCGCGTGCGTGTTTCCGGCCTGATCCCGGCCGTCGTGTACGGCGCCGGTCAGCCCAGCGTCCCGGTCACGGTCGACCCCAAGGTCATCACCAAGATCCTCTATTCCGAGAGCGGCCACAACACGATCTTCGACCTCAACATCGAAGGCTCCGCGCCGACCAAGGTGATGATCGTTGACTGGCAGAACGAGCCCATCAAGGGCAAGCTGCTGCACATCGATCTGAAGCGCATTGCGATGAACGTGCTGATGCGCGTTTCGGTGACCGTGCAGTTGACCGGTACGGCCACGGGCGTCAGGACCCAGGGTGGCGTACTTTCGCAGGTGCTGCACGAGGTTGAAGTCGAGTGCTTGCCTTCGGACATCCCGAGCCACATCGACGTGGACATCTCCAACCTCGAGTTGAACGGCGCGATCCACGTCAAGGATCTGCCGCATGCCGGCAACCTGAAGTTTCTTTCGGGTGAGGACGAACTGGTCGCGCACATCACCACGCCGAAGGAAGATGCCTCCACCGAGCCGGTGGCCAACGCCCCCAGCGAGCCCGAGGTAGCCAAGAAGGGCAAGACGGAGGAAGCCAAGTAAGCCAACAGCCAACAGGAATTAGCTAACAGAAGCCTGTTGCTACCCTGTTCGCTGTTTGCTGTTTGCTGCTTTTATGAAGCTCATCGTTGGTCTCGGCAACCCTGGCATGGAGTACCTCCAGACGCCGCACAACGCGGGCTTCATGGCCATCGATCGCATCGCCGCCATCTGCGACGTGGCAGTTACCAATCGCCGGGGCAGAGCGGAAACCGGCAGGGCACGGCTGATGGGACACGACGTCCTGTTGGCCAAGCCTGAGACGTTTATGAACCTGAGCGGGCTTTCCGTGGCCACCTTGCTCAGGGAGCTGAATCTCGGGGTAGAGGACCTCATTGTTCTCTATGACGAGCTGGCTTTTCCGCTGGGGACGATGAAGATCGCCACCAGCGGCTCGGCCAACGGCCACAACGGCGTCAAGTCCGTCACCGGGGCACTGGGAACGGATGTGTGGACGCGGGTTCGGATCGGCATCGGCAAACCGCCAGCCAACGACGGACGCGCGATCAAGGCCGGCGGCACGAGCTACCTGTTAGCACCCATGCGCAAAGGGGAGCTCGCCCTGCTGGATGAAGGATTGGATGGAGCAGTACGCGCCGTGGAGGGCATTCTGACCAAGGGTGTCAGTGCGGCGATGAATGAGTTCAACCGGAAGCCTGAACCGCCCAAGGACCAGGCGTCCTAACCACAGAGCCAAACCGGCCCCGGAGAGCAACCCGGGGCGGTGCGGGGCACCAAACCCGCAGAAGGAAGCATGATGAATCGCAGCTACGAAATTATGTACATTCTCCGTCCCGACCTTGAGGACGCAGATGTCGATAAGAGCATTGAAACGTTCTCCGGCTACATCACCACCGGTGGGGGCACGATCAAGAACGCGCCCGCCGACCAGAAGATGGGTCGCCGTCGCCTGGCGTACACCGTCAACAAGTTCAATGACGGCATCTACGTTCTGCTGGTCGTCGATGCACCGGCCAGCCTGATCTCTGAGATCGAGCGCCGCCTGCGCGTGACCGAGCAGGTGATCAAGTTCATCACCGTGCGTACGGACGAGGAAGAAAAGCGCGTCAACAAGATCAAGGCGCACCGTGCGGCGCACGTGAAGCGCTCCGCCCAGCCGCAGGAGAATCCGGAAGTCGCCGCCGACCTCAGCGCCGCCGCCGAGCCCACCCCGCAAGCGCAGCAGCAGGAAGTCACCGCTGTGCCCGCTGCCGCCGAAGAAGGCGAGCCCCAGCCCGCCGCGCAGGCGTAAGGCCAACAAGCTTTAAGGACGAGCCATCAGGCCCGACCCGACAGGACCAACATAACGCGTCTCATCGCTTCCACGGTTGCCCGGCAACCAAGTCCAAGGGTCCCAAAGCGGATCTGGAGCGAGAGCCGCAAAGCCGCTGAACAGTCACCAGACCGCTCAGCACAAAGGAACGCAACATGGCTGACGAAATTCAAAACGTAGCAGCACCCTCACCGGCTCCTTCAACCGGTGGTCCCTCCGATCGCCCCCAGGGTGATCGCCCTCAGGGTGGTCCCGGCGGTCCCCGTGGCCCGCGCGGCCCGCGTCCTGCCGGTGGCCCCGGTGGTGGACCTGGCGGCAACCGCAAGTTCTTCCGCCGCAAGAAGGTTTGCAAGTTCACGGTGGAGAAGATCGATTCGATCAGCTACCGCGACACGCGCCTGCTGCAGCAGTTTGTGTCGGACCGCGGCAAGATCATTCCGCGCCGCCTAACGGGCACCTCGGCTCCGTTTCAGCGCAAGCTGACCCGCGCCATCAAGCAGGCACGCGCCATCGCCCTGCTGCCCTACGCCGCCAAGTACTAAGCCCACCATGTTGTCTTCCCGCAGGGAATCTGCGTTTCACGCTGCCCTGCGGGCCGACAACGTCACCCGAGCAACATCGGAGATCACCATGGAAGTCATTCTGAAGCAGGACATCGAGACCCTCGGCCATCGCGGCGATGTGGTCAAGGTTGCGGACGGCTACGGCCGCAACTTCCTGCTGCCGAAGAAGTTTGCCATTGAGGCGACGGCAGCGAACAAGAACGTCATCGAGCAGATGAAGCAGTCGGCGATTCGCAAGGCCGCCAAGGAAAAGGCCGAGGCCGAGCAGGTCGCAGCGACCCTGAACAACGTTGTGCTCAGCTTTGAGCGCAAGGCCGGCGGTGAAGGCCAGCTCTTCGGTTCGGTCACCTCGGCTGACATCGCGCAGGCCCTTGAGGCACAGGGCTACACGGTGGAGCGTCGTCGCATCCAGCTCGACGAGCCCCTCAAGACCGTCGGCGAGTTCCACGTTCCCGTGCGCTTGTTCCGTGAGGTCACGGCGCATGTGCAGGTCAACGTGAAGAGCGACCAGCCCGAAGTCGAGCCGCAGACCGAAGCCGCGGAAGCATAAACGCCAATCACGTCCAAGGACAGAACGGCGCTCCGCAAGGGAGCGCCGCTTTTCTTTGTATGCGAGGTCTCTTGCCGTGATCAGAAGCTGATCCGCGCTGCCAGCTGGATGCTTCGTGGGTCATTCACCGCGGTCGCCTGGCCGAAGCTCGTGTTGGTGGGCGCGAGGTCAAAGCGGCCAGTGCCGAAGGTGCCGTTCGGCACGGCGTCGTTGCGGTGATTCAGCACATTGAAGGCTTCTGCCACGGCGTCCAGGTGCACGCGTTCGGTCAGCGGGAACGTGCGCGTCAGCCGCGGGTTCAGGACGAAGTAGTCAAAACCAATGCCGGCATTGCGACCAATCACGGCGCCCTTCAATGCCTCGGCGCACGAAACGGTCCCGTAGAACAAAGGCACACACGGCCGCGCCGCAGTTTGTTGCAATGTGTTGGCCCCGGTCGTGATGTTGAAGGGCAGCCGCGAGTAGTACTGCAGGATGCCGCTCAAGCTCCAGCCATGGGCCAGGTGTTGGGCCAGGTTCGTCGCCACTTTTGTCGACGTAGCAACGTTCGCACTGAACACCAGCCGGTGGCGTTGATCGTCGTCGGAGCGGCCGCGATCCACGCTGAAGTCGAAGTTGTTGATCGGGGCGCTGAAGAAGAACTCCCCTACATTGTCGATTGCCTTGGACCAGGTGTACGACACACGCGCTGAGGCCCATGACGTCGGGCGCTCAACGAAGGACACTTCCAGCCCATCGAAATACGAATCGAAGCGCGAGTCATACGGCTTGATGTTGCCGCGCGTAGGGTCTGGACGCGTGCCGTTCGGGTTGATGTTGGTGTTGTACGAAGACAACAGATGGATGCCGCGTACGTGCTGGTAGCTGATGCCCAGCGTGCCTTGTCTGGAGACCTGCTGCTCGACGCCCAGGCTCGCCTGTTCTGCATAAGCGTTTTGAAGATTGCGATTCATCAGGGCGTAGTTCAGCAGCGCGCCCGGCGGTGGCGTTGTTGCGGTGCCAGGGAAGGCAGGCGCACCGGGCGTGGCGGGTGAATACGTATAGCTCAGCAGGTGTCCCTGCGTGGGGTCGGTGGTGTTGTTCGCGGAAAGCAATGCGTTGGCAAGCGCACGCAGCGGGACGCGGTCATAGAACAGGCCGAAGCTGCCGCGCACAACGGTGGTGCGTGCACGATACGGCGCCCAGGCAAAGCCGAAGCGAGGCGACACGTTGTTGCGGTCTGTGTGGATCGTCTGCAGAAACTGCAGATCGTAACGCAGCCCGGCGTTGATGGTCAGGGAAGGGGCAGCGCGCCACTCATCCTGCAAATAAAACCCCACATTCGGATTGCCTTGCTGAATGGACGGTGTGCCGAAGCTCTGCGAAAAGCCACCGTTGGTATACGTTCCGCTGTTGAACGCGGCCAGGGAAGCAAACGTGTACGAGCCCGCGATCGTTTGCGGGTAGGTGATGCTGTCGTTGTTGTACAGAAAGTCCGCGCCGCCCTTGAGGGTATGCGCCCCATGCTGCCACACCAGGTTGTCGACCAGCTCGTACAGGTCATTGAGTCTTGCCGTCGGCGACGAAGAAAAGCGGCCAAAGGTGGCGACACCGCTGATGGTGACGGCAGGCGTGTTTTGCGTGTTCGGCGGCGCGTTCAGATTGTCGTATGTGAACTGCCCTCGCGTTTCGTTGAAAAGATGCGGCGTAAGCGTGGCGATATTGCTGAACGCAAGCGTGTGATTGGTGTCATCGACGGCAGTGCCGTAGCTGACATCGGCCAGGCTGCCGACACCACGAGCGTTGATGCTGTTGAGACGGTAGAAGCTATAGCGCAGGGTGAACTGATCGCGATCGTTGAAGCGGTGATCGCCACGCACAAAGGCTGTGTCGGTGTGCACGGTGGTCGGATAAAGCGTGGCAGGTCCTGCACCGACGGCAAGCCGCGGCCCCGCAAAGCTCAACGCGTTCAGCCGTGTATTGATGGCGGCGGCGTTAGCAGGGCTGATGGTGATGATGCCATCGGTGTTGAGGCGACGGCCTTCATAGTTGCCGAAGAAGAACGTCTTATCCCGCCGAAGCGGGCCGCCAAGGCTTGCGCCAAACTGACCTTGCGTTAGCGGCAACGTGCTGTGGGAGAGAGGATTTTCAGCGTTCAGCCGCTGGTTGCGCAGAAAGCCGTACCCTGTGCCGTGCAGGTCGTTGGTGCCACTGCGCGTGATGATGTTCATGTAGCCGCCAAGGGCGCGGCCAAACTCCGCCTGCCCACCGGAGGTGACGACCTGAAACTCGCGAATCACGTCGAAGCTGTAGGAGTTGCCAGCCAGTCCCGCGGCGTCGTCGTTCGCGGATAAGCCATCCACGACAAAGCTGTTGCTGAAGTTGCGCTGGCTGTTCATCGAATAACCCTGGCCGACTACCGGCGAGGTCTCGGCAAAAGTTTGCACGCTGCTGGTGTTGGTGGGCGACACACCTGGGGTCAACAGCGCAAGATCAAGGAAATTGCGCCCGCTGAACGGCAGCTGCGATACCTCTCGGCTCGAGATGGTCTCAGCAATTTGTGAGCGATTCTGTTCCAGCACCGGCGTCGCTGCCGTCACTTGAATGGTGCTGTTCGCGCGGGCTACGGCGAGTTGCAACGTGAGATTGAACGCAGATCCCACCGTGAGCTCCACCGCTTGCACCGCAGGCGCAAAGCCCCCCACGGACGCACTCACGCGGTACGCCCCAACCGGCAGGTAAGGGAAGCGGAAACGGCCTTCGGGGCCGGTTATGGCGCGGTAGCTCTGGCCTGTGTCCAAAGCCAAAGCGACAACTGGCGTATGCGGCAAAGCCGCTCCTGCGGCATCGACGATCTGCCCGGTCAGCGAAGCCTGTGTGACTGATTGTTGCGCGCCGGCGCACACGGGCGACGTCAGCGCAAGCGCGACCAGCAATCTGGAATGGCGTGACATACAGAATCCTCATGGCACCATGTGCCGTCACCTTGCCTTTGCTCGCGCATACCCGCAGGAGCAAAGGCGCACATCGGGCATGCCGATGCGAGGGACGCTCCGCATCGTCGTGCATGCGGGCGAGCGCTACAGGCTGGAGAGGGTTTGTGGAGGACCGCGCTTGTGACGGGACCGGTCACGCGCAATGCGCCACCGTGATTCCGTCTGCGCAACCACTGCCGGCTGGCTCCGGAAAGCCATGATGGCGGTGCGCAGCCCTGTGGGAGAGCTGAAAGGCTCATGATGTTGCGCCGCAACCGACGCCGGGCAATACGGGCAGCACGTCATGGGGCTGCGAAACTGCGGACTTTCGCTTCCATGGTTCGCGCGTTGCAGGCGTTCGCCCATCATCAGGCCGCACTGATGCGTGCCTGTACGGCGACAACACGCCGGCAGGCCAGCCTCAGGATCCTGCCCCAGTGCCACCGAGGACAAGACGATCGGCAAGCCAAACACGGCCAGCAACAGCATGGCAACAAGTCTGCGCAACGTCACCATTGAAGCACTCTATGCGCGATGCAGCAAACGCACGGTGCTCCCGCGCAACCAGGGTGATGCCAAAACCCGCGAATTACTTCGCTGCTTTGGTGGTGGCAGCAGCACTTGCCGGGCAAGCGCATTCCTGGAACACAGGGCCGCCATCTTCGGCGATGGCACACGCATATCCGGGCCACACGGCCTTCAGCCCATGCGCAAAATCACCGTTGTCGCCGGCCAGAAACCAGCGCTGATACGTTTGGCTCATGGGATCGCTGCTGCTCTTGTCCTTGGCAAGACGCGAGGCCACCTGCGCCACGGAGTCGGCAGAAAAATCCGGCAGGCCGTACGCGCTGCCAAAGCGGTACTCCTCTGCCCACGAGCCTGCCTGGGCGTCACTGGCTGCGTAGACCGTGTAATCCAGCATCACGGCAGTGTCAGGTCGTACCTTGGCCACCAGAAAAGCCGGCACGTTGCCGTTCACGGGAGAGATCGACGGCACCAGCTTCGCGGGGATCGCCGCCCCTTCGCTGTTGTGCAGCACCTTGATCTCGTCCATATGCGTGTGCGCAAAAATGGCAAGCTTCACAATCGGCGCATAGTCCGTCAGCGTCCTGGTCAGGCCTTCGCTGCCAAGCTGCATCGTGGGTGCGTCCACGGGGCACATCTTGGACGGATCCTTGATGAACTTATGGAAGCTTGCGTAGGTGTCGACACCCGGTGGAATATGGGCCATTACCCAAACCGTCTGATGTTCGTGCTTGGCGGCGATCAGCTGTTCGCGCAGCCAGTGATTCTGCGCGTCCACCGCATCGTCTACCTTGTCGGTGCCGCAGGCACCGAAGCCGGGCGACTGGAAAACATCCTGCAGCACCACCAGGCGCGTGCGGTGCATGCTCTTGGGCAGCAATACGCTATAGTCGCCGCGCCGGCTGAAGGCCTTCACGGCCGTCTTGATCTCCCTCGACTTCGTGAAGTCCGACGCGATGCTGTCGCTCACCGCGGCAACAAAGGGGCTGCTGGGGCTCTGGTGATAATTGGCGCACCCGGAGTCATTGTTGCCCAGCGCAAGATACACGGGCGCGCCTGGAAAGCTGTCATGCAGGCGCGCAGCAAGGAATGCAATCGTCTTCGCCGCAAAGGACGAAAGGTCCGCAGGAGTCGCGCTGGGCACCAGCGTCTTCAGGCGGCAATCGAAGTTGTGGGTCAACAGATCGCCACTGACCGTCACAAACAGCGGCTCTGGTTGCTGCGCATGCGCCGCGTGCAGACTGCTCTCAAGCACAGCCAGGGAGCTGTCCACACCGCGAGCATGGCAAGCCGTTTGCAGCTTGTTGTAGTCGTCGGCCTGCGATACCGAATCTGGATCGTTCAGAATGTTCGCCCACTGCATCACGGGCGCCGCCAGCAACGCCGGCACCTTTGCCGGATCGTGGTACGGATCGAAGTGCAGGTCACTCAGCATCACCACGGAAACGGGGTGCGGCGCCGGGAAAAGGCCCGCCGCTTTTGCCGCGGGTGCGACGCCAAACGCCATGCCAAGCAAACACAACCAGCCAACAACGGACTTGCACTTCATCTGTGGAAGCTAGTCTCCCTTTTTCTCTTGAGCACCGGCGCTGCAGGTCGGCTGCGACGAACCGGCTTCGCGGAACTTCTCTCGGGCATAGCCGGAGATCCAAGCCGCTGTCGTCGGGAAGTATACCCGCGCAAACGGCGCCGTTTCCTGGACGATATAGCGGGCCAGGGCCACGCCGGCGTAGAGGCTCTGCGGATCAAAGCGCTGACCCACATCGTGCAATTCGTCCTGCGCTAG
Source organism: Granulicella sp. (assembly GCA_965198515.1). Lineage (GTDB taxonomy): Bacteria > Acidobacteriota > Terriglobia > Terriglobales > Acidobacteriaceae > Granulicella. The sequence goes on from CBDAPO010000006.1 coordinate 1,249,103, forward strand.
ATCTCGTGTCTTGGCGCTGACCTTGGGGCCAAACTGGTCGTCATCGAACTCGTTGTAGGTGCCATCCTTCAGCTTGTTCATCACGGCATCGAAGTCCGGCAAAGCCAGCGCACTGATGGCCCACTCTTCCTGCTGCACAGGCTTCATGCGCGTCGAGACACCCCAGATCGCGCCACCCACCATGTACATCTGCGAAAAGTTCTCCAGGCCAGAGTTTTCTTCCTTGATCTGGTCCAGGGCCGGCAGTACTTCCTGGTGCAGCACAATCTCGATCGCGTGCCAGTAGTCGGGCGGCTGGATCGGAACACCCTGTGCGTCCTTGATCTGCGCCCTGGTCAGCGCCACGGCCTTGTCTTTCAGCGTGCGTGAGCCGTACTTCAGCTCAAAACCGTGCCACTCGCGCGGCGGCCATGCGGCTCCGCGGGTCGTGACATAGTAACCACCCAGTGTGTTGCCACCGCTGATGTCGATGATCAGGCTTTTGTAGCGGTCGCGTGGCAGCACAAAGCCGAGGTTGTACTTGGCCTCGTCGGACGCGGTGATGAACTCCGCACACAGACCGGTGGACTGCCGCACCTTCGCAACAATCTCATCCGTGTTGCACACCGCGCCCAGACCGCTGGAGCCGACCACAAACAGCTTCAGCGCCGGCAGGTTCTTCTCCTTGGCCCCGTCGCGCAGCTCCTGGACCACCTCATTGGTGTCCTTGAGGAGCAGGTTCATGCCACGCTCGCTCAGCTTGCAACCGTCTTTCATGCTGATGAAGCTGGCATTGCGCTCGGCGTACTGCAGACGTTGCATGCGCTCCGGCCGGGCGCCGCCCTGGCCAGCGGCTTCGCTGCCGGGCTGAAAGACAAAGGTCAAGCCTTTCACACTGCTGGAGGCCAGCTCGATGCCGCCAAACGCAATCTCCTGCGCCTGGCTCACGCCCGCCGCTACGGCGAGCAGGGCCAGAGTGGTCCACCGCATCCAGACACCTAATCTCATCACCAATCCTTGTGTGCTACTCGGGCCTGGAATACGCGCCCAAGGCAGAATCTGTACCCTCACCACGCCGAAGAGAATCGTCGCCTGCCGGCTTGTGCGCCGCCTTGGGCGTAGAGGAAGGGTGGAACGTCTCCACCGCACGTGGCGCCTGGGCCGTGTCCCCTTCCGTTGCCGGCGGCAGCGGCGGCGTACGCCGTAAATGAACAGCCGGTGCTGCCGCCATGGCAGGGGCGCTCGCCGATGCCGGTTCCGCCGTCGCCGGTGACGCCGCAGGGACGTCCTTGCGCAACTCGGCGGCTGCTGCATCGCTTCCGCCTGCATCCGGGGCAGCCTGGTGTCCAAGCTCAAGGTGCACCAGCGCAGCCTGCAGTTCCGCGGCCTGACGAATATGCGACAGCTGGGGACGGCAACTGCCCACGGTCGGAGCTGAAAACTCTGCGCTGCAGTACGCATCCAGGGCTGGGCCGGGCAGCTTGGCCAGGCACTCCGAAATCCCGATCTGCGTGTCCACCGCGTCGCGCGCATCCTGCGGGCGCTTCAACTGCAGCAGGGCATCGGACTGGTCGAGGTTGATGCCGGGGAAGCCAGGATCGAGCTGGGCAACGGCGCGCAATTCCGGTAAGGCAGCGTCATACAGCTTCTGATCGAGCAAATTATGAGCCCAGCGGGCACGCTCCTGCAGGTTACTGCGGGAGCTGCCGGGGCTGGAACCAGCGACACAGGCGCTCGCGGAAACCGGTGCGATCGCGCTTTGCGGCACGCCAGCCGTTGAAGTCGTTGCGGCCGTGTGCGTGTTCATAAATTTGGGGAGCAGCATGCCCCCAACCAACACCACCACCGCTGCAATCCCGGCTGGAATGAGCCAGGGGCGGCGCGGTCCCGGGCCGTCCCCGTCGTCATCATCATCATGAAGGCTGCGACGCTCTTCCGCCTCGGACATGGAGACGGCCTTGAACAGCATGCCGCTGCCCGCCGACGCAGCCTCCTGCCGTGGGGCCGTGTTGCGCGCAACCTCTGAACCCGTGTACAACCCGTTTTCTGGAACTCTTCCTGCCACAGACCGTTCCTCCGCGCCCTCCCGCGCCACCGGCGACGCGGCCAGGATGTCGCCAGCGGTTACTGAAAGATCGCCGGCATCGCTGAGTTCGCCGGGAATCATGTGCTGCCTTTGTTGCAGCGCTCCGTTCACAAACACCACAATCTGCCGGACCGAGGTGTGCATCTGCTGCGCCGCCGTCTCCACCTCAGGCCCACCTACCGCAACGGCTACCAATTCCAGCAGCTCACCGCGGCCAAGATTTTCACTTTCCCGGAACAGGATGGACCGTACCAGCGATCCCATCTCCTCCTGAAAAGGGCCGGACTCCGCAACACGGTCGGCAAAACCCACTACATCCTTTGGCGAGCCGAACTGCACACCCCGGCTCGTGAAAAACTCGCGAAGCTCCTCGATGTAGGCGCTGAAACGTACGCCCACGCTCTCGGTTTTGGACTGCTCGACCATGACCCACCTTCACTCCGCGGCTGCACAACTCGGGTGCCGCGCTGCAACCTGTCTCTCTGGTTTCAACGATGTGTGACAAGAACAAGAGCGAAGCTTCCCTTTGTGGGAAGAAATCTGTTGCACAACAACGATCTGCGCACAGGAAGTGTCTTGAACGGTAACACACGACTGTAACGGGAATCACGGTTCTGGCGCGCCTGTACGGCATGATTCGGCGCCTTTTTCCCCCACGCGAAGAAAGCCTGCGAGTTAGACCGCACAGAATCAGTGATTTCGATAGGCAGCACTCTGGTCGCTTTGCCCACGAGGCTCTCTTCCCCAAATCTGCCCCGGGGTGATACCGTTGTGCCACCCAGGGGCTTGGTAACCATTTTAGGTTACGCCCGCGCCCCGAAGGTCGTATGCAGGATTGGGGATCCCTGCATTTCATCCCGAACCAGGAGCTTCAGATGTCCGGAGTTGCTTCTCGTACCGCGCGGTTTTTTGCACCCGTTTCTTTTGCGGTGTGCGCGACCCTTTTCTCGGCTTCCGCCTCGGCCCAAAACGTTCTTACACGGCACGTTCATGACGTGGTCTCCTCCGGACGAACCCAGCCTGTGGGGCACGTGGACAAAACCCAACAGCTAGGCCTGGACCTCGTCCTGCCTATCCGTGACCCGGACGGCCTGAAAGCTTTTATCGACGATGTCTACAATCCCTCTTCGTCGAACTTCCACCATTTCCTGACCCCGGCGCAGTTCACAGAGCGCTTCGGGCCGACGAAGGCCTCCTACAACACCGTGCTGGCGTTCGCCAAAGCCAATGGACTGACGGTGACGGGTGGGTCGCGGGACGGCATGGAAGTCCAGGTGATCGCGCCCGTGGCGTCGGTGGAAAAAGCCTTCCACGTGAATCTCCTCACCTTCCAGCACCCCACCGAGGCTCGTACCTTCTACTCGGCTGACCGCGAACCCACGACCACGTTGCCCTTTGCCCTTTGGCACGTCTCGGGCCTGCAAAACTACTCTGTGCCACGTCCGCTGCTGGTCAAGAAGACCGCCTATGCCCAGGCAAATGGCGTCACGCCGGAGGCCGTCTCCAGCCATGCCACCACAGGCTCGGGACCGTCGGCGTCGTTTCTTGGATCGGACATGCGCGCAGCGTACTACGGCAGCGGATCGTTGACCGGCGCTGGGCAGAATCTTGGGCTGTTTGAGTACGAAGGCACCAACCTCACTGATCTCCAAACCTATTACAGGAACATCGGCCAAACCCTGCCCCTGACCCCGCAGCTGATCTCGGTCGATGGCACCTCCACTGCCTGCAACTACAACGGCGGACGGAAGCGCACCTCCTGCGATGACGGCGAGCAGAATCTGGACATGACGCAGGCCCTGGGTATGGCGCCCGGCCTCGCCAGCCTGCAGGTGTATATCGGCTCCACCGACACGGCCATCATCAGTGCGATGACCACGCACAGCCCGTTGCCGACCACCATTGGCTGCTCCTGGGGCTGGACGCCGGCCGATCCTTCCACCCTGGATCCGTACTTCCAGAAGATGGCCGCGCAGGGACAAAGCTTCTTTGCCGCCTCGGGCGACAGCTCCACGTGGTCATCCAGAAATGAAGCCTGGCCTGCCGATGACGCGTACGTCACTGCCGTCGGGGGCACAGACCTGGTAACGGCCTCGGCCGGTGGGGCCTGGAAGTCTGAAACGGCCTGGGTCGACTCCGGCGGCGGTATCTCGCCGGACAAGATCGCCATTCCTTCGTGGCAGAAGGCCGCCATCAACTCAACCAACAAGGGTTCCACCACCCTGCGCAACGGGCCGGACGTTGCGGCCAACGCCAACTTCACCTTTTACACCTGCGACGACCAGACAACCTGCCTGGCCAACGAGTACGGCGGCACCAGCTTCGCGGCACCGATGTGGGCGGCATATGTGGCGCTCGTGAACCAGCAGCGCGCATCGCAGGGCAAAGGCGGGATTGGCTTCATCAATCCGTTGATCTACCCGGAAAACGCGAACGCGAGCACGTACGCGACCGACTTCCACGACATCATCAGTGGAACATCCGGCAGCTACTCAGTGGTTACCGGGTTTGACCTGGTCACTGGCTGGGGAAGCCCCACACCCGCACTGCTCAACACGCTCGCTGCGCAATAAAGCATTTCTTACCTGACCCAGATGGTCGGCCGCCTGTGCGCGCCGGCCATTTGCTTTGCACCGCACTGATCGCCGATACCCGTGCGGACGTACAATCTCCCCCATGGCCGATCCGCTGCCCTTGCTGAAGCCCCGCGAAGCCGCCGCCATTCTAGGCATCAGCTACCCCACGGTGAAGCAGTGGATCCTTTCCGGCAAGTTGCCCACCGTACAAACGCCCGGGGGGCATCACCGGATCGACCAGGCCTCGTTGAAGCCATTCATCAAGGAAGACGCCACGCGCCCGATGCGGGAGTCGCGCGAGCGCTACCGCCGCGTTTCCGGACGCAACCAGCTGATCGGCCACGTGGTTGACGTGCAGGTGGATGGCTTGCTGGCGAAGGTGGTGATCTCCTTCGGCGATCAGCAGGTTACCGCCATCATCACCGCCGACGCCGTGCGCGAGATGGACCTGAAAAAGGGCGACGCCGCTGCTGCGCTGATCAAGGCCACTGAAGTGATGGTCGAGCGGATCTAGAAGACCAACGCAACGGAAGCAAAGAACGCCAGGTTGCGCCACGAAATCCGTTGCGTCCCTTCGCGTTCTTAGCGCTCGTTGCGTTGGTCTTTGTGTGCGGCCAGCTACTCGTACTTGAGCGTCGTCACAGGGTCAAGCTTAGCCGCGCGATTCGCCGGCAGCGTCCCGAAGATCACCCCGACCAGCATCGCGGTCACCAGCGAAATGATGGCGCTCCACGGCGAGATCGGAATTTGCAAACCGGTCAGGATGCGCACCGAAAGGGGCAGCGCCAACCCCAGCAGCGTCCCCACAAGGCCGCCCGCAAGCGATAAGAACACGCTTTCCGTCAGGAACTGAATGCGGATTTCGCGACTGGTGGCACCCAGGGCCTTGCGGATGCCGATCTCCTTGATGCGGGATTGCACGTTGGCCAGCATGGAGTTCATGATGCCGACGCCGGACACCACCAGCGTGATTGCCGAGGCCAGCGTTAATACAACGACCAGCATCTGCGAGATTTTGCTCATCACGTCCAACACCTCGGTCAGGGTGAAGGCGGTGAACGTATTGCCGGCCCGATGCCGTGAGGTGATGATCTGCTCGATCTTGCGCGCCACCGGCTCAACGTCCTTAGAGTTCGCGACGGTGAAGAAGATCTGCTTCAGGTTGTCCGTCCCCGTGAAGTAGCGCGCCACCGGGTAGGGAATCAGCATCGTCTGGTTGTTGACCTCGCTCATGCCGAAGGTCTGGATGCTTTCCTTGAAGACACCGATGATGGTGAACGGGATGCCATTCACAGAAATGGTCTGATCGATGGCGCCCGCGGAGCTGCCATACAGCTCCTCAGCCATGGGCTGGATGACGACGGCGACTTTGGCGTGCGTCATCTCGTCCTGGTCGTCGAAGAAGCGCCCGGCCAGCACCTTCAGATTGCGCACCTGCTTGTACTGCGGGCTGACGCCCAGCAGCATGGTCTCTTTCACCTGCCCGTTGTGCACCGGGATGCGGTCGTGGAACTCCAGCATGGGCGAGCTGGCGACGATCCAGGGGCCAAGCTGCTCCAGCACTGCCGCCATATCTTCGCGGGTCATGAAGTCCGGCACACTGACGTTGTCCGGCCCGGTGACATTGCCGCCGCCACCCTGCATTTCGATCATGTTCGGCCCGATCGACGCGATCATGTTCAGCGCGTATTGCCGCCCGGTAAGGCCCAGGGTCGCGACCAGGATCACCGAGGCCGAGCCGATCACCATGCCCAGCATCGTCAGCAGAAAGCGCGCCTTGCTGGCGCAGAAGGTGTCGATCGCCTGCGAGACGATCTCGCGGAAGGCAACCGTCGACGTCGCACTGCGCAGGGTGGAGTCAAACGTGTCGCGAGCCGTCTGCGGCCTTGTGACGGGCCGTGCCGCGGCAGCTTTCGCCGGTACCGGTTCCTGAACGCTGGTTGCCATGCCCAAGTCCGCTCCAACCCTACGCCCGGGTACGTCCGGGCTCCGTCTCCAGTATCGCAGGCTGCCCTGTCGCCGCTGCCTAACGCTTCAGATACCTCTCACCAGCAGGTGGATGCAGATTCAGCGCATCTTTCGCCCGTAAGGGGGCGCTTCACTCTTAAAAGCGGCGCAGCTACAACAAAAGGGTCATGCCTTCGCAGGCCCGGCACATGCACCAGGCCTGCAGGCAACCGATCTTGCCCGGCTCAGGCCTGTGGCTTGGTTTCGGCGGTGGTCTGCGCCGGCGGCTCCGGGTGAATGGTGACCTTGTAGTTGCGGCCGAGCCAACGGTTCTGCCGCGGCCAGAACATCGTGAAGGCGATGGCGCCCGTCTGCTCCGGCCCGGCAACCACGTCCACGTAGGAGCCTGGATGACCGACCTGCCGCGAATCCACACGGTTGCTTGTGGTCCAGTTATCCGCGCTCCACACCAGCTGGAAACGGTCCGCGTCGGTGACGCGCAACGTGCCGCCCTGCACCATGGTGCTGATGGGCCGTGTGACGCGAAAGATCTCCATGCGGCTCTTGAAGCTGCGTTGTTCGGCGGGCACGGCGTAGCGCTCTTCCACCACGGAGATGCGGTCAAAGACACGGCCATCGGCGATGGAGCGAAGCAGTTTGAGGTACTCCGCATGCGCCCACACCAACGGCTGTGCCGAGCCGGCAGAGCGGCCGCAGTACATGCCTTCGCTGGGCAGATCGGCATGGTCCCACACCTGCTCCGGCAGCATGCCGCCGATGGAGGAAAAGCGCTCCATGGCGCGCAGCAGCGGCTTCACATCGCGCCCGGCAGCCAGTTCATAGTGGGCGCGCTCACCCGTAAGGATCGGCCAGGCGCGGCCCTGCCCGTAGCCGATGAAGGGACCGCCATCCTTCCGTTGGCCATAGCCATCGTGGTTGTAGCGCCGCCAGCACGGGCCATAGGGCGTGTCGATCTTCAGGATCTTGTCGATGACCTTGAGCGAGTTGACGATCAGCGGGTCGTCCGCGCGCCGGATCCCATATCGCACCAGCTCCAGGAAGCCGCCGTCGATGATCTCGCGGGCCTGGAAGGTGAATTTCTCCCCTGGCTCCCGGTTCGCGATCAGGATGTCGCCGGGCGTGATGGTGTTGTTGTGGAAGGGCTCGCCTTCCGCCGGCGGCCGGATGCGCATGTAGTGATGACGGACGTCGGGGTCCAGAACGCCGCGCTGCGTGGTCGTCCACTCATCCAGATGCGCTTCAATCCAGTCGGCGTAGTCCTCCAGGAAGGCCCCCAGCTCGCCGGAGCCGAACGCGCGCGAGATGTCGGCGGCGCACAGCAGGCCGGAGATGACCGCAGCCAACGTGGAAGGGGAGTAGCCCGCGTTTTCTTCCCACCGCTCCTGCTGCGTCACCGGGGCATAGCGCACCAGAAAGCCCGCCGCCCGTGTCACAAACGGGAAGATGTCGAAGTTGCCCAGGCCATCGTTCTTCCAGAGCCGCCACGCCAGGATGATGGGAAAGGCGACCTCATCCAGCTGGATGCCCGACCAGTACGGTTTGCCGTCGATCCAGAAGTTCTGTGAAAAGCCGCCGTCCGGATGTTGCGTGCAGGCCAGGTAGACCAGCGCGCGCAGGGCCGTGTCGGTGCGTCCACAGGCCAGCATCGCCGTGGCCGACTGGATCATGTCGCGCGTCCACACCAGGTGGTAGCCGCCCAGGTCATCGTCGCCCTTGGCATTCCCCCACGGGATGGACGCTGACGCGATAAACGCGCCCGAGTACGTCTTGTCCTCGTGCGCCAGCACCACGTTGTGCGACACGCGCGCCAGCTTGCCGCCATCGGTGGAAACCGCGGCCAGGCGCTCTGGACTGGTGGCGCGATGCCACTGCTCAATAAAGCGCTTCTGGTGTAACGGATACGGCGTCGCCAGGGTCTGCATCATGCCCGCAAGCGCCGCGTGCGGGCCGTCCCCGAACGCGATGGCGATGGTGAACTCGCGGTTGCGCGCCACATCGATCTCGCCCATCAGCGCGATGTTGCCGTTCAACGCTTCGCCGTACTCCCAGGTCATGCGCAGATGGCAGTTCAGGTCCTGGAAGCCGTCGCTGATCCCCACAAAGCCACACGACGTGCGCGCAAAGCCGCAACTCGCGCCAAAGGCCAGGGCCGTGTCGTTCTTCCATGCCAGCACGCACCGCTTGCCGGCTACATTCAGCGAGCGGCCCGAGTTTCCCGCGCCACCCCCGTCCAGATGCGGCGCAAGCAGGGCATAGCATTTCAGGCGTGACAGGATGTCCTCGTCGCCCTCGATGCGGACATTCATCAGAACCACGGGATGGTGAGGGTCGGTGATGAACTCCTTGGTGACGGTGTAGCGGCCCTCCAGGTCATTTGCGACCACGCGCACAGCCAGCGAATCACTGTCGATGTAGTGGAAGTCGTACTCGAAGTCTCGCTTTTCTTCATGCACGAAGCTTTCGCCATCAGAGAAGAGAAGCTCCATGTCGCGCGTTTGCGGGCGGTCGATGGTGGGGTAATAAATCTCGTTCAGCGTGCCATGCGACAACGTGAACCACACACGGCTGGAAGCAGCATAGGCCGTGGACACCGCATCCTTCTTGCTTGAGGTCCAGCGCGGTTCCAGTCCCGGGGCGCCGGGTGCGGGGTTGCCGCTTTCCAGCCAGTCGTACATCAGGTCGTCGATTTGCATGCAACTTCAGAATGCTGCCGAAGGGCACTTTTTGGAAAGTGTCTTGCGAATTTCGCCGCCTCGGACTCCCTTCTGCAGAGCGGCGAAACAGCGCCGCCTTCCTAAAGTGCAGGGCGCAAACGTCTGGCCAGCCTTCCGGCGCATCCAAACAGCCGTGCAAGCAAGCACGTCCCAGCCGACGCGAGTGGCGTCGTGCCGTTTGTTCTGCTGTTCTGTATCTCAAAGGAGCTTTGTATGGCGTTTGAACTTCCTCCCCTGCCCTACGACTACGCTGCACTCGAGCCAACAATCGACGAAGCGACGATGAAGCTGCACCATGACAAGCACCACCAGACGTACGTCACCAACCTCAACGGTGCGGTGGAAAAGCATCCGGATCTTGGCAAAAAGACACCGGAAGAGCTGTTAAAGGATCTGGCCAGCGTGCCCGAAGAAGTGCGCACGGTCGTCCGCAACAATGGCGGCGGTCACGTCAACCACACCATGTTCTGGCAGATCATGAAGCCGGGTGGCGGCGGCGAACCGCAGGGTGCGATCGCCGAGCAGATCGGGGAAGACTTTGGCACGTTCGACGCGTTCAAGAAGCAATTCAATGAGTCCGCTGCCAAGCAGTTTGGCTCCGGCTGGGGCTGGCTGGTGTATCGCGGCGGCAAGCTCGAAATCATCACTACCCCCAACCAGGACAGCCCGTTTATGCAGGGCCTGTTTCCCATTCTGGGCAATGACGTGTGGGAGCATGCGTACTACCTGAAGTACAACAACCGCCGCCCCGAATACCTTGCAGCCTGGTGGAACGTTGTGAACTGGGACGAAGTCAACAAGCGCTTCGAGCAGGCGAAGAAGGCATAACACAGAAGATTGGCAGGTTTCTGCCACGTTGCCGACACAAGGGGACGCTTACCGCGTCCCTTTGTGCTGTGTGAGGGAGCCATGAAGGGCGCGAGTCTTCTTCTCTGCTTTCAGCGTCTCATAGGAGCAAACGTTCGTCCCCTGACCCCATTGAGGCCCTTGTATGTGGATTGTCCGGCTGGCCTTGCGCCGCCCGTATACCTTTGTCGTCCTGTCGATGCTGATTGCTTTGCTCGGCATTGGCTCTGCGATTGAGACGCCAAAGGACATCTTCCCCAACATCAACATCCCCGTCGTCACCATCGTCTGGACCTACACCGGTCTGACGCCGACGGAGATGGATGGCCGTGTCGTCACGGTATGCGAGCGCGCATTGACCACCACCGTCAATGACATGGAGCACACCGAAAGTCAGAGCTACCAGGGCATCGCCGTCATCAAGGTGTTCTTCCAGCCCAACGTCAAAGTGGAGCTCGCGCTGGCGCAGGTCACCGCTGTCGTGCAGACCATTTTGCGCGTTCTGCCTCCGGGATCGTTTCCACCCTTTGTGCTGAAGTATGACGCGTCGACAGTGCCCGTGCTGGAGCTCGGTCTCAGCGGCCAGGGCCTGAGCGAAGCTGATTTGTACGATGACGGCTTGCAGTTCATCCGTCCGCGCCTGGCCAACGTTCGCGGCGCCAGCGTGCCCTTGCCGTACGGCGGCAAGGTGAAGCAGATCATGGTCGACACCGACCCGGACATGATGTTTGCGCATCATCTTTCGGCTTCAGATGTGTCGAGCGCGGTGAATGCGCAGAACCTGGTCCTGCCTGCCGGCACGGCGCGCATCGGTGATCGCGAATACGTCGTGCGCACCAACTCCAGCCCGGACACCGTGGCCGCGCTGAACGACCTCCCGGTCCGCGCTGCCAATGGCGCCGTGGTCTACGTGAAGGACGTTGCGCAAGTCCACATGGGGTTTGCGGAGCAGACCAACATCGTGCGTGAAGACGGCCGCCGCTCCGCATTGCTGACGGTGCTGAAGAACGGCGCAACTTCCACGCTGGACATCGTCAACCAGACCAAGGCCATGGTGCCGCAGCTTTCCGCCGGCCTCGGCAACCTGAAGATCACGCCGCTCTTCGATCAGTCGATCTTTGTAAAGACATCGATCGACGAGGTGGTGCGTGAGGCCTGCATCGCGGCTGCGCTTACGGGCCTGATGATCCTGCTGTTTCTTGGCTCGTGGCGCTCCACGGTGATCGTGTGTATCTCGATTCCGCTGTCGATTGCGACCTCGCTCATCATCCTCACGGCGTGCGGGCAGACCATCAATGTCATGACGCTCGGTGGCTTGGCGCTGGCTGTCGGCATCCTGGTTGACGACGCCACGGTAGAGATCGAGAACACGCACCGCAACATCGCCGAAGGCCTGCCGCTGACCCGCGCCATCCTCCATTCCGCGCAGCAGGTGGCCGCACCGGCGTTCGTGTCGACGCTTTCCATCTGCATCGTCTTCATTCCGGTGGTGCTGCTCACCGGCGCGGCCAAGTATCTGTTCACGCCGCTCGCCATGGCCGTTGTTTTCGCCATGTTGGCGAGCTACTTCCTGTCACGCACCTTGCTGCCCACCATGATGCACTTCATGCTCGGCAGCGAGGTCGGCCTGTACCAGGACCCAAGCGAAGCGGAGCGGGAAGAGCGCCGCAGCTTTGTCTGGCGTTGGCATTCCAAATTCGACCGCCAGTTTGAGCGCCTGCAGCATGGCTACAAGAATGTTCTCGGCTGGTGCCTTGAAAATGCGGGCTTGACGATCGTCCTGTTCGTTCTGCTGGTCGTGGTCTCGCTTCCGCTCACCTTCTTCATCGGCCGCGATTTCTTCCCGTATGTCGACTCCGGCCAGATGAACCTTCACGTAGACCCGCCGGCCGGATTGCGACTGGAAGATTCCGAGCAGTATTTCGCGAACATCGAACGCGAGATCCGCAGAATTGTTCCCACGGATCGTGTTGAGCTCATCCTCGACAATATCGGCCTGCCCAACTCCGGCATCAATCTTGCCTTTTCCAACTCGTCGACGATCTCGAACTCAGACGGTGATATTCAGATTGCGCTGAAGCCAGGCAAGAAGAACACGCAGATGTATATGCGTCTTCTGCGTGCCGACCTGAAGCAGAAGTTCCCCGGCGCAAACTTCTTCTTTACGCCGGCCAACATCACCAACCAGATCCTCGACTTCGGCTTGCCCGCGCCGATCGATTTGCAGGTGACGGGTCACGGCAAAAATAACTACGAACTGGCCAGCAAGTTGGCCAAGCAGATTGCCGGCATTCCCGGCGCGGTCGACGTGCATGTGCACCAGCAAGTGCAGTACCCCACCATGCAGATCAACGTCGATCGCAGCAAAGCGCAGCAGATCGGCTTGACGCAGCGCGATGTGGCGCAGTCCACACTGGTGTCGCTCAGCGGCACGGGCCAGACCGCGCCGAACGAGTGGCTGAATCCGGAAAACAACGTCAACTACCAGATCGTCACGCAGACGCCGATTTACCGCATCAGCTCTCTGCCGGAGTTGTCGCGCACACCCATCACTTCGCCCAACGGCAACGCCTCGCAGGAGCTGGTCAACGTAGCCGACTTCCGGCGCGACCTTTCGCCGATCATCACGAACCACTACAACATTCAGCCCGTGTTTGACGTGTACGCCGACGTCGATCAACGCGATCTTGGGTCGGTCTCTGACGAGATCCACAAGATCATGCAGCAGACCCAGAAGGGCCTGCCCAAGACAACCACGCTTGCCCTGCGCGGCGAAGTGTCGACGATGAATGACTCGTTCCTTCGTCTCGGCCTGGGCATCATCTTCGCCATCATGCTGGTCTATCTGCTCATGGCGGTGAACTTCCAGTCATGGCTCGATCCGCTGATTATTCTTATGGCGCTGCCCGGCGCGTTCAGCGGCATTCTGTGGATGCTGTTCCTTACGCAGACCACGTTCAGCGTGCCCTCGCTGATGGGCGCCATCATGACCATCGGCGTTGCTACCGCGAACTCGATCCTTATGGTTGTCTTCGCCAACGACGAACGCCTTGCGGGTCGTGGACGCTTCGAAGCTGCGCTGAACGCCGGTCACACTCGCCTGCGCCCCGTGCTGATGACCGCACTGGCGATGATCATCGGCATGTTGCCCATGGCGCTGGCCTTTGGGGAAGGTGGCGAGCAGAACGCACCGCTGGGCCGCGCCGTAATTGGCGGCCTTCTGTTTGCCACGCTCGGCACGTTGTTTCTTGTACCCACCATGTACTCCCTGCTGAAGAAAGAAGCGCCTGTCGACTACGCCGAAGTGGTCATGGCTGAAGCACCGGAGGAGATGGATCCCAACCATAACTTTGCACGTCCCCGCGCCGGTCAACCGCAGGAAGGAACGGCTTGATGCCGCAAGACCCGAACACTCCCAACAATCCCCATGCCTCGCAGGAGAAAAACCTGCCCTGGCCCGAGGAGACCGATCCGCGCGGGCTGGGCGAGCGCTTCCAACACAGCGGTTCGCGTGAAGACCGCGAGCTCGCCGGCAACTTCGAGCAGACCAATGCTGCCGACAACCGCGAGCTTGGGCGCGAGTTCTCCGACCCCAACTACGCGGACGAGCGCAAGCTCGGCGCCAGCTTCGCCGATCCGAACTCGTTGGACGACGGGCGGTTGGGCCGCAGCTTTGAAGAGACCGAGTCCAGCCGGAAAAAACCGCCGCTGAAGGATCGCGTCCATGTGCCGCATGCACCGCGCGATCCTCGCAGCCGCCGCACATTTTTCGTTGTGCTGCTGGTGGCCGTGGTGATCCTTGTCGTCGCGCTTCTGGCCGGCCTGATTCCGCGCCTGGCCCGCGACAAGCACAACAACCAGGAAGCCAAGGATCGCCGCAACGCCAAGCCTGTTGTCGAAGTGGCCAAGGTGATGCGCTCCAAGGATCAAGCCGGTCTTATCGTTCCCGGCACAACGCTTCCGCTTACCCAGGCCTATGTGTATGCACGCGCCAACGGCTACCTGCAGCGCCGCTTAGTGGACATCGGCGATCACGTCCACAAGGGCCAACTGCTTGCCGTGGTCGATGCACCCGATCTGGACGCGCAGGTTGCGCAGGCCGAGCAGCAGCTGCGTCAGTCGGAACAGCAACTCGACCAACAAAAGGCGCAGTTGGCGCTGGCCACCGTCACGGTAAACCGCTATCGCGTGCTGGTCGCCAAGGGCGTCTTTTCCCGCCAGGACGGCGACACGCAGGAGACCAACTACGGCTCACAGATTGCCCTGGTTGCCGCGGCGCAACGCAACGTGGACGCCTACCGGGCCAATCTGCAGCGCGTACGGGCGCTGCAAAGCTACGAGCAGATACGGGCGCCCTTCGATGGCGTGATCACGCAGCGCAACGTCGACGTTGGCGCGTTGATCTCCGGTTCCGGAACCACCTCCGGCGATTCCACGGCCTCCGCACCCACGGGCCAGGTGTCCAGCACCGGCGGCACCGCGCAGGCGGGTCAGGCCAACGTAGGGGGCATCTCCGGCAGCAGCAGCGGCGCCGCCACAACGGCGCAGTCGCCGGGGCAGGGCGGGGCCCTGTTCGGCATCTCGCAGAATCAACGGCTGCGCATCCTGGTTTCCGTGCCTGAGGGCTACGTTACGGCGATCCATCCCGGGGGCTCGGCGCAGTTGACCTTCCAGGAGTACCCCAACCAGCCTTTCACGGGCAAAGTGACGCGCACGGCCGACTCCGTAGACCCCAACACCCGCACCATGCTCACCGAAGTACAGGTGGACAATAAGGCGGGCAAGCTGGTGCCTGGCATGTACGTGGTCACAACCTTCGCGCCGGCAGCCGGGCAGCAGTCGCCCCTGCTGATCACGGGCGATGCTGTCGCCGTGCGGCATGACCAGACCACCGTCGCCAAGATCGTCAACGGCAAGATCCAGATGGTGCCGGTGGTCCTTGGCCGCGACTTCGGCAGTGCCGTGGAAATTACCAGCGGCCTGCAGGAAGGCGACCTGATCGCCACCAACATCACCGATGACGTGCGTGACGGGGCCGAGGTGCAGACCGCGATGACGCAGTCGCCGGTGGAGCAGCCCCAGCAGCCGCCTTCGCAGACCACGCCCCCGGGCGGCAGTTCACAGTACGGCAACCAGGGCATCACCGATCGCAACCTGCAAGGCAAGACGGGGCAACAAAACCAGCAAAGCCAGCAGGGCGGCAAATCCACTGGAGCTCAGAACAAGCACGCCACCAGCCAGAGCAAGCCATAAAGGAAGTACGGTTGAAGAAACAAAGGCCAGTCACGATGAAGTTGCCATCCCGCCGCCGTGGGCGGACACGCCGCTGGTTGGGCTCCGTTGCGCTGACCCTGGCGGCCACCGCGCTGGCGCAGACGCAAACACCGACGCCGTCCCCGGCAACCCCGCCTCCGGCTGTCGGCCCGGGGCAAACGGCGCCGCCAACGTTGCAACAGTCCCCGCAGCAGTCGCCGGTGCCCTCCACCGTGCCGACGCCGTCCCCGGCGTTGCCGGCCACGCAAACCACGACGCCGCAAGGGCAGCAGCCCACGCCGCAGCAGGCACCCTCGCCCAGCCCCGTGCTGCCGCCCAATCTGCCGTTGCCGGCGTTGAGCCCTGTTCCGGACCAGCGTTCCGTTCCCGCGGGGCCCCTGGAGCCGACAGGACCGGCCAACCAGCTTCGGCCGCCGACCGTGTCGCCGCTCGATCAGCATGTCCCGGCACCGTCGGCTCCCGCCCCGCAGATCGGCCAGGCGCAGAACAGCAACGTGCGCCCCGTGCGCGAGGATGCCCGTGGGCTGTCCTTCGACTTCCTCGGCTTCCTTGGGCCCTACCACCGGCCCACGGTGCCGCAACTGTTTGGCGGCGATGAGACCCGGCTGACGCGCCTGATCCGCGACGGCAAGTTGTACCTCACCTTGCAGGATGCCCTGGCACTTGCGCTGGAAAACAACCTGGACGTGGAAGCGGAACGCTTCGACATCTCGCTGGCGCGCACTGACGTGACCCGCGCCAGCGGCGGAGGCACCATCCGCGGCCTGGACTTCGGCATTACCGAGCCGCCCGCCGGCGTCGGTGGCCCCGGTTCGCCGCTGCTCAACACGACGACCACCAACGCCAACCCGACCACGCCCACGGTGGTTGATCTCACCTCGCTGAACTCCACCAAGCAGGTGCAGAACAATCTCGGCACACTGGGCACCGGCTTCACCTACTCGCTTGGGCCCAACATCCCGCTGTATGACCCCCAGCTGATCGGCACGGCAGGCTTCTTTCGCCGTCAGCACACGGTCACTCTTGGCAATACCACCGACACCACCGGCACGGGAGGAACAGGAACAGGAACAGGGACAGGCGCACCGGCCGCCGGTGGCGGCACCCTCACCACACCGCAGCCGCTCAATTTCGTGGCGCTGAACCTCGGCTACCTGCAAGGCTTTTCCACCGGCGCGCAGCTTGAAGCCATCGTCAACAACGACCCGCAGGTGGTCTATGGCAGCACCTCGCAGCTTGATCCTTTCTCCACGCCAAGCACCTCGGTCACCTTGACCCAGCCCCTGCTGCGTGGCCGTGGAAGCGACGTCAACCGTCGCTTCCTGCGCATCGCCCGTACGGATCAGCGGATCTCCCGGCTGCTGTTCGAACAGCAGGTGCTGGAAACCGTCTACGGCATCTCGCGGCTCTACTACGACCTGGTCTCGCTGGGCGAAAACGTGCAGGTCAAGGAAGAGTCGCTGCGTGCCGCGGCCAAGCAGCGCCAGGACGACCAGGACCAGGTCACCGAAGGCACACTGGCCCCCATCGAACTTACCCGCGCGCAGGCGCTTGAAAGCTCCAGCCGCTTCGACCTGACGCAGGCGCAGGGCCTGTACAAGCAGGAAGAAATCATCCTGCGCAACCAGCTTTTGCGCACGGCTTCGCCGGCCTTTACCGCCCAGTTTGACGAGATCGTCCCGACCGACAGGATCATCGTTCCTACCGAGCTTGAGCCGCTGGACCTGTCCGCGCTGGTGCAGCAAGGCCTGGCGCGTCGCCCGGACCTCGCGCAGGCGCAGTTGCAGATCCAGACCGGGCAGATCCAGGCCTCTGCCAGCCGCAATAACGTGCTGCCGCAGCTGAACGTGTACGCCAACGTGGAAACCCGCGGGTCCAGCGAGCAGCCGTACGAAATCCAGGGCACCACCGGCACCGGCCTGCCCACCATCCCGCAGGAGCTCGCGCAGGGTGGCCTGCGTGTGTCCACCGTCTACCAGGCTGGCGTGCAGCTCACCCTGCCACTGCGCAACCGCGTTGCAGAAGCCGATGCCGCTCGCGACACCGTGCAGCTACGCCAGGTGCAGAGCCGCACCGAAAAGCTCGCCCAGGGTGTGCGCCAGGATGTTGAAACAGCCGTTGTCGCGCTGCAAACCGCGGACGCAGCCTACCGCGCCGCCTCCGCCAGCCGAGACTACCAGGCCCAACTCCTGGATGCCGAGCGCGACAAGCTTTCCGTGGGGCAATCGACCGATCTCGCCGTGTTGCAGGATCAGGCCTACCTGGCCCAGGCGCGCTCCACGGAGATCGCTGCGCGCTCCAACTACATGAAGGCGCGCATCGAGCTCGACCACGCTCTGGGCGATCTGCTGGAAAAAAATCACATCGCCCTGGATGACGCCATTCGTGGGCAGTTGCCGCAATAGAGCCTTACGGCCTAGCGCGTACCGCCAAGGCCGGAGCGAACGGTCCGTAAGGTCGTCGTCGCGCCGGATGCTGCGGACGGCGTCGTCTCCGGGGCAGAGACGTCTCCGTGCACGTAAGGCAGCACCGGCGAAGCACCAGGGTAGTCGTGGGTCTGGAACCAGACCAGGATGCGGTGCCCGAACTCCGCCCCGCGCACGGACGAGATGCCGCCGTGCGACGCACCGGGCACCACCCACAACGCACAACGGTGGCCGCAGGCCGCTTCCAGATCCTGCGCGTGGTGCATCGGGATGTTGTTGTCCGCGGTGCCGGTCATCAACAGCACCGGAACGTCGGAGTGGCGTACGGCGGTATCCGGGCGCGCGTCGGGCAGCCACACGCGGTAGCGCAGGTGCGCCCAGCCAATCGCAACGCGCACGATGGGCCAGCCGGCAGTTTGCCAGAAGCGCGTTCCCAGCCCGGTCTCATGCCCCAGCCGCTCATACACGACGGGCCGAAAGCGCGAGAACGGATCTTCCACCGCCGCGGCGCAAATCTCCGGGGTGACCGCAGTGGCCTGCACCGCGATGGCTGCCCCCATGGACTCGCCCAGCAGGTAGGTGCAGCCCGGGATCTGCGTGCGCACCCAGGCCGTCCAGCGGCGCACGTCATCGCTCTCCAACAGACCGAAAGTCGCGACGCGCCCACCGGACTCGCCGTGTCCGCGCGAGTCCGGCAGCAGCACGCCATAGCCCTGGGCGATGAAAATGTCCGCATAGCCGCTCATGTCCACGCGATTGCCGCCGATGCCATGCAGCAGGAGCACGGAGCGGCCATTGGGATGTGGAGGCGTGACCCACCAGGCGCTTAGCCGGACGCCGTCGGCGGCGGTCAGGTTCACGCTGCGCACGCCCGCGTCAAACTGCCGGCTCATGCGGATGCGGAACATGTGGCCGGTAAACACGTGCTGCGTTGGCAGCCGCAAGGTGCTTTCCGCCAGTGCAATGCCCAGCACGACGCACACGCCCAGGTAAAGCACAGGGCTCAGCAGCAGAATCCACAGCGCAACCCGCACGCCCTTCGATCGTTTGGCCTTGCTGTACAGCGTGCGCATCGTTCGCCTTACAAAAATCGTGTCGTTCTTTCGGACCCGGCGCCTTCTTGGGGCCGCTTACTTCCTGGAGGTTTCGCCGTGGCCAGCCTGCTCCGGATGCGCGGCAAGCCAGCGCATCACGTCGGCGCGAAGCGTCTCATAGGGCGGCTCGCCGGCAGTGTACCGGCGTACCGTGCCGTGTGCAGCGCCCGTATACCAGTTAAGAGAGAGTACCTTGCCGGCGGGGGAGTTGGCCGATGGCGGCGCGCTCCCTGTGCCGATTCGCACATCGTTGGGCCGCAGAGCCGCCTCGGCAGCCGCGGCGTCTTCCAGCGAGATATACGCTTCTACGCGGCCTTCCGGCGAAAAACGCTCGAAGTTATAGCGCGCCTGCGACCGCCCCAGCGGCTCAAAGTACGACCGCACCACCCAGTGCTGCCCATGCACGGTGAAGCTGTCGATCACATCACTCTCGCGCGCGCTGATGCCGGGGGCGCCGCGCTCGCGGGCCATCCGCAGCACGGTGCGCTCGCGATCGAAATCTTCCCAGCGGCCCAGGGCGGCTTCCACAACCACGAGGTTCTTGTGAGCCTGCCAGAGCTCCGGTTGTTGTGCGACCACGGCGCGGTAAGTCGTCTCCGCTGCCTCCAACTGACGCAGGCCGAGCTGCGCGTCGCCCAGGCCCAACTTCGCCTGGATTGCCTCCGGATGCGTCTGCAGGTACTGCGCGAAGACCTGCCTGGCCTCGGCAAAGTGCTTCTCCGTCAGCAGTTCGCGGCCATGCCGGATCTCGCCCTGCGGCGCGATCTCGGGCACAGGCGCAGCCACCTGGGCCGTGCCTGAGAGGCAAATGAGCCCGCCGCAAAGGCCTGCGAAAATCAGCGTTCGAAGTTCATGGAATATATGGGTGAGTCGTCGGCGCATTCAGATCCTGCGGTGTTGGACGTGGTGAAGCGCCGATCCGCCCATCATGCCTCCGCACAGAAGTACCACCAGCCAGAAAAACTCAGGGTGGCGCTTCAGGTAGGAGCGCGTATCCAGCCGCGCGTGGAACGCGGGGTTAATCGATTCCGGCTGCAGCTGGGCGTCCAGCGGCTGCGCGGGCACGGTCAGCGCGGTCTCGTCATACGCCGGCGCGGCCAGTGCCGGATCGCCATAGCGCAGGATGTAGCCACCCTCGCGGTCGGCAAAAAAGCACACCTTGCGCTCGCGCATTTCCAGGCTGATGGAGCGGATCGGCAGGGGCGCGCGGCCATCATTGTTGATGGCCACCAGCACGGTCGCCGGCAGCACCAGCGTGGCCCCCAGCGTCGCATCCAGCGCGTCTTCGCGCAGCGCAATCGGGTACAAGCGAGGGTCGCCGGAAGGCAGGCTCACATGGGCAATCGTGCCCGCATCCACCGCCTCGGTATCGGTGATCGGCGCACGGTCGGCCCGCGCACTCACGGTCACGCCGCGGGAGAAGTTCGCCGCAAACCCGGGCTCGAACTCGAACGCCACACGTTCCACCGGGACATGCGCCGGCACGCGCAGCAGCGCGACGGACAAAAATCCGCGCTGGTCCACATGATCTGTACTCACGGTCGGCACAAACCGGGTCTGGCGCAGGCGGCTCGGCGGCACCTCCGCGCCGTCCACCACGGTAGGCGCAACGCCTTCCAGCGGCTCGCCAGTGCGCGTGCGCAGGTCCAGCGTGATGTGCAGCACCGGCCAACTCGTCTCCCCGAGCAGCAGCGACGTCCAGCGCCCCAGGTGCTCGGCACTCAGGTCAAAGACGGCCACGCTGCCCAGTGGCGTGCGATGTCCCTGCCGGTCGTGTCCTTCCGCGGTGGCGGTCGCCACAAAGTCCTTCAGCCTCATGCGCAGCCGAACTTCCGTGTACGGCCGGGCCGGCATACGCAGATCAAAGCTGAGCTGGTTGCCGCTCACCGCGGCGTGCTCCACGGTGGCCTGGGTGTCGGCTACCGGCTCCGGCCCACTTTCGGTCAGGGTGTAGGGCACTTCCATCTCGCCGCCACCCGGGATCGTCCGAAACACCCGCAGATCGCTGTGCGCCGCAGACGCCGTATGTCCCAGGACCGTGGTATCCAGCACGGCGCAGGCCATGCCGGTGCCGCCCGAAACCACGCGAATGGGGCGCTGATATTTCAGGTGCTCCGGGCGCGCGGGGGCGCCGATGTTTACCAGCGTGGAACTTTGCAGAAGCAGTGCAAGCGCCGAAAGCGCCCAGGTTCTTAGCATGCGCCGCCCTGTGCCATGGGCCTGCAGCGGCGCGCACGGGCGTCCGTTGCCGGCGGGCAGTGCCGCCAAACCCGCACATGTTGCCCCGCCGAGGGCGCCGCCCGCCCAGCCGCCCCCATGGGCAACACTCTACGCTTTCCGCCCAAGCTCTCCCAAGGGCCTGGGTACCTAAGTGGTAGGCATCTACAACTTTTGCTTTCGCAAAACCGTTGCATGCTTATTACGGAGGTAATCGATCGTGTTCCCCAGCCCGCGAGTGCTTGTGATCGATGACGACCAGATGTTGCGCAATCTTCTGGAAGCCCTGCTGCCCATGGACGGTTGCGAGGTGGTCAGTGCGGAAGGGGGAGACGAGGCCCTTCGCCTGCTGCAAAGCGGCGCCAGCTTCGATCTCGTCCTTACCGACCTGAACATGCCCGGGTTAGAAGGCGCAGCGCTGGCAGAAGCCCTGCGAGCCGCTGCCCCGGAAAACACCTTGCTGGTGGGCATGAGCGGCAGCGAGCCCGCCCCCGCAGTGACGCGCACCCTTGATGCCTTTCTGCTGAAACCCTTCAACTCCGATGACCTTCACCAGGCGATCAAGGCTGCGCAAAGTGCTCCCGCACACGCCGCAGCCGACGCCGAGGCACAGCCTGCATCCGGAGACGTCTGCACCGTATGCACCATCGCCGACACCATGGGCCCCGGGCCACTGGACATCTCCATCTTCGACTCTCTCAGCCGCGTCATTCCGCTGCGTCAACTCGGTGAACTGTACGAGATGACGATTGTGGACATAGGCAAGCGGCTTGAGCGCATTCAACATGCCGCGGGCGCCGGGGACCTCGCCGCGGCGCAGCGCGAAGCCCATGCCATCAAGGGATCGTGCGGCATGGTCGGTGCCTCGGAACTGCAATCGTTAGCCGCCGCGATCGAAGGTGGAACCTCAGTCAACACATTCGCGATCGCGCAAATCCCTTCAGCCTGTCTTCGGCTCCGGCGTATGCTGGACTCGAAACTCCAAACTGCGTAAGCACATTCCAAATTCGCGTTAGCTCCAACAGGAGATTTCACAACCATGGTCACGGCCACCCGCAAGCCCGCCTCCTCCACCTCCGGCATCTCGTCCCCGCTCAACCGCCCCATCCGCATCATCGTCGCCGACGATCATCCGGTCGTGCGCTTTGGCGTCAAAAACATGCTCAACAACGAGCCTGACTTTGAGGTCGTTGGCGAAGCCGAAGACGGCGACCAGGCCGTCACCGAAACCCTTGAGCTCGAGCCCGACGTTTTGCTGCTCGATCTCGCCATGCCCCGCCTCCCGGGCCTGGAAGCGATGCGCGCCATCATGAGCCGCTCGCCACGCGTGAAGATTCTTCTGCTCACCTCGACCATCTCCACGCAGCAGGTCATTGAGGCGTTGCAGATCGGTGCCCGCGGCATCGTCCTCAAGGACTCCGTCGCCGGCGACCTCGGCGAAGCGCTCCGTGCTGTGCTTTCCGGCGACTACTGGATCGGTGGCCAGCGGGTAAACAACCTGCTCAGCGCGCTGCATGACCTGATGCAGAAAGCCTCCGCAGTCCCCGAGCGCAAGACCTACGGCCTGACGCCGCGCGAGCTCGAAGTGGTCACCTGCATCGTCGAAGGCTGCTCCAACAAGGACATCGCCAAGCAGTTCACCATCTCCGAAGAAACGGTGAAGCGTCACCTGTCCAACATCTTCGACAAGACCGGCGTCTCCACCCGCCTCGAACTGGCCCTCTTCGCCATCAGCCACAAACTGGTTGACATCGAGGTATAGCCCTCTTCGCCCTCGCAGAAAGGGAAAGGCCCTCGCTAAGAAGCGAGGGCCCTTCCTTTCAAACAAGAGCAATTATTCAGGGGTCGAGATGATCGGCTTCCGGTCGCCAACCAGAACATCGTCCCGGGTTGAATCCAGCCCGGTGCGCGTTCCATACGCGGCATCATCAACCGCCGTGGTGCCGGTGGTGGTGTAGCCAGGGGTGCGATCGTAGCCCGAAGTACGGTCGTAGTCGGTGCCACGGTCCAACCCGGTACCGCGGTCGTAGGCGCTGGCCGTGCGATCCACCACGGCATCCGTGTTCGCCGTGTGTGTGCTCACGCCCTTCTCGCCGGACGAAGCCACATCGTCGCCGCCGGACTGCTTCAGGATGTCCTTGGCGCGGCTTACCTCTTCCGAGCTGTCGCAATGCACCGAGACCAGGATGCCGCCATCCTTGACGCGACCTTCATAACGCTTGGCCTCGTACTCCGGGATGCCCATACCGATCAGGGCTCCGACCAGGCCACCCACCGCTCCGCCTACGCCCAAACCCGCAAGCGCGCCCATGATCGGGCCAGCCGCAATCAGCGGACCGACGCCAGGAATCGCCAACGCGCCCAGCCCGGCCAGCAGGCCAAGCGTTCCGCCGGTAATACCGCCGACCGTCACGCCGGTGGTGGTGCCTTCCGGCGCCTTGGTGTTCTTTTCCGCCGCAAAATCCTTGGACCCTGTCTGGTCGGACATCAGTACCGAAACGTCCTGGTGAGAAAAGCCCGCTGCGGTCAGCCGGTCAACCGCGGTCTCCGCTGCTGCGCGCGTGGGGAAGATACCGAATGCTGCTGTGTTTTTACCTGCCATGGAAGATCTCCTTGCGTATCCTGCCGTGACGCCGCCCCGGCCGCTTCAGGCGTCCTGGTTGTTACTGCTTCACGGTGAGCTGATCGGTGACCTTGTCCTGCCCTACGACGGCCCCAGCCTTGGCTTCAATGTTCTTCTTCTCATCGTCAGAGTGCACGGGCCCCTTCAACGTGACGGCCCCACCCTTGGTGATGATCTTGACGTTGTGCCCATAGGTCGATAAGGACTTGTCCCCAACAACGTCCCGGCGAATCTTCGCCGTAATCTGCCGGTCGGACATCTGCCCGGACTGGCTTTCCGCCGTCTTGGCCTGGCCTTTGTTGACCGCCGAGTTATCCGGCTGTTGGGCTTGGAGTGCAACGCCCGGCGCACTGCAGAGTGCGATGAAGACGCCGGAACTTACAGCCCACCGGCGCACGTCTTGCCTTCGTACAAACATGGTCCACCTCATTGGGTTCGCTTCCGGCCGTCCCTCTTACGGGGACATGGGGGCAGCGCAAAGCTACGTACTCCTCAGCGCATCAAACATCAGTGGTGCCGTTCTCCATGTCATCGAAAAGGTGTGATGCGGTCCAGAAGTGTAGGGCAGCCTACACTTCTTACGATTCTGTGAATAGGCTGCCCGGACCGGACGATGTTCGTGGAAGCACTCTCGCGCCATGCCTTATAGCATCGGCAGCGCGCACAGCGCATCCATAATGAAGCTATGAGCGACACACTCCACGACGTGCTCGTCATTGGTGCCGGCCCCACCGGGCTCGCGTGTGCCATCGACGCCCAGAATGAAGATCTCGACGTTGTTCTCGTCGACAAGGGCTGTCTCACCAACTCGCTCTATCACTACCCGGCCAACATGACCTTCTTCACCACGCCGGAGCTGCTGGAGATCGGCAACATCCCGTTTCCGTCGCCCAACCAGAAGCCCACGCGGGCCGAAGCGCTGGAGTATTACCGCAAGGTCGCGCAGCACTACCGCCTCGACGTGCGCCAGTATGAGCGCGTGCAGCGGGTCACCGGGTCGGACGGCGACTTCACCGTCCACACACTGGATCGCTTCGACCGCCCGCAAAAGATTCGAACACGCAAGATCATCGTCTCCACGGGCTACTATGACCTGCCCAACCACCTCGGCATTCCCGGTGAGGACCTGTCCAAGGTGGCGCACTACTACAACGAGCCGCATCCCTTTTTTGGCCAGGAGGTCGTGGTGATCGGCGGCAAGAACTCCGCCGCCATCGCCGCGCTGGAGCTATGGCGTCACGGAGCGCGCGTCACCCTCGTCCATCGCGGCGCGGAGCTGCACCGCCATATCAAGTACTGGATCAAGCCCGACATCGAGAACCGCATCAAGAACTCTGAGATCAAGGCCTACTTCAACACCAGCGTGATCAACATCGCGGAAGACACCGTCACGCTGCGCACCCCTGCCGGGGACAAGATCATCCCGAACAACTTCGTCTTCGCGCTCACCGGCTACCATCCGGACTTCAGCTTTATCGAGTCGCTCGGTATCAGGCTCGACCCCGACAACGCGCGCTGCCCCATCTGCAAGCCGGAAACGCTGGAATCAAACGTCCCCGGCATGTACGTGGCGGGCGTCGTGGTCGCCGGCGAGCGGACCAACGAGATCTTCATCGAAAACGGCCGCTTCCATGGCGCGGTGATCGCCGCGGACCTCGCAGAAAAGCTGGGCAAAGGTCATCGCCAAGCCCCTTCCGCGCCGCTCTACACGGTAGCTGCGGAGTAAACCTCGTTTCGCCTCACCGGTACAGCCGCAGAGGTGTTCGCCTCCCAGGCGGCTATGTCCCACATCTCAACGCAGGGCCGCTCAGCTGGTTTCACCTACGGGGCGGCGCGAAGGAACGCTCGACACATGACACGCCGTCGCTGGATCGCCGACACATGGACCGACTCGACCGCAACCCTCACCGGCGACCAGGCCGTGCATCTTGCGCGCGTCCTCCGCGCCGAGCCCGGCCAACTCTTCGACGTCCTCGCCAACGGCTTTCTACACCGTGCCGAGATCACCTCCGTATCGGACAAGGAAGTGGTCTTTAACCTCGGCGAAGAGCTCGAAGCCGATGCGGCGCTTCCTTTGCATCTGCTGCTCGCCATCATCAAGTTCGACCACTACGAGTGGGGGCTCGAAAAGGCCACCGAGCTCGGCGCCGCACGCATCACTCCCGTGATCGCCCGGCGCACCGAAAAGCACCTTGGCCAGGCGGCGGCCAAGCGCGTCGAGCGTTGGCGCAAGATCCTCCGCGAGGCCGCACAGCAATCCCGCCGCAGCGACCTGCCGGAGATCGACGACCCGCAGCCGTTGAAAACGGCGCTCGCCACCGTCACCGCCCCGCACAAGCTTCTGCTGGCCGAAACCGAACAGCAGAACACCCTCACCGCCGCCCTGCAAAGTCATCACGTGCCTGATGGTCCGGACGCCGAGCACAATCGCGCCCTCGCGCTTGCGATCGGTCCGGAAGGCGGCTGGGCGCCCGAGGAGTTGCAGCTCTTCACGGCGCAGGGCTGGCGCCCCGTGACGCTCGGCCCCCGCATCCTGCGCGCCGAAACCGCCGCGATCGCCGCCACGGCAATCTGCTCGGCACTGCTCTAAAGCCAGACGTAAGAAGGGGAGGGCAGCGCCCTCCCCTGTTGCGTAAGAGCTATGCTCTGAAGCCGCCTAGCTGAACATCTCCTTGACCTTGTCGAACAGCCCACGGGACTGCGGTTCGTTGGACACCGTCATCGTTTCGCCAAGCTGCCGGAGCAAGTCCTTCTGCTGCTTGCTCAGCTTGCTCGGCGTTTCTACCCGAACCTCTACGATCAGGTCGCCCTTGCCGTGCGCGTTCAGGTGCGGAACGCCCTTGCCGCGCAGCCGGAACTCGCGCCCGCTCTGCGTGCCTTCCGGCACCTTGATGTTTTCCAGGCCCTCCAGCGTTTCGATCTCCAACTCCGTGCCCAACGCCGCCTGTGGGAAGCTGATCGGCATCACGCAGTGAAGGTCGTCGCCATCGCGCTCAAAAAAGGCATGCGGCTTCACGGCGAGCACTACGTAAAGATCGCCACCCGGGCCGCCGAAACGTCCCGCGTCTCCCTCGCCGGTGTAGCGGATCCGCGTTTCGGACTCCACACCTGCCGGCACCTTTACGGCGATGGTGTGCTCCTTTTGCACGCGGGAGTCGCCATGACACGTCTTGCACGGGTTGCGGATCACCTGCCCTGTGCCGGAGCACACCGGGCACGTCCGCGCCACGGAAAAGAAGCCCTGCTGCGTCCGGATCTGTCCACGCCCGCCGCACTGCTGGCAGGTTTCCGGCTGCTTGCTGCCCTCAGAGCCGGAGCCGTTGCAGGTTTCGCACGTTTCCATGCGCTTGACCTTGACCTCGCGCTCCACGCCGAACACGGCTTCCTCAAAGGTCAACGTCATGTCGACCTTGAGGTCGCGCCCACGCTGTGCCCGGGAAGCGCGCCCGCTGCGCTGGCCGCCCATGTTGAACATCTCGCCGAACAGGTCGCCGAAGATGTCCCCGAGGTCGCCCTGCTGGAAGCCCGCGCCGCCACCGAACGGGCTGCCGCCGGCAAAGGGGTTGCCACCGCCCGCGCCACCCACCGCCTGGTGCCCAAAACGATCGTAGGCGGCACGCTTGTCGGCATCGCTCAGAACGGCATACGCCTCCGAGCACTCCTTGAACTTCTCCTCCGCTTGAGGATTGTTCGGGTTGCGATCCGGGTGATACTGCATGGCGAGTTTCCGGTACGCCGTCTTGATCTCGCCGTCGGACGCGGTGCGTTCGACGCTCAGTACCTCGTAGTAGTCCCTCTTCATCGCTGCTGTCGCCATTTCCAGTTCCTAAATCGGTGCTCGGTGCTCGGTGTCAGCAACCAGTGATCAGTAAACTCACGCCTTCTGTTCGGCCCAGTCCCACTCGCTCTGCCCCGCCAAGAAGAACAACTGAGCACTGAGCACTGAGCACCGAGCACCGCTTCTTTACGCTTGTTGCTGTGCCGAGTTCGTTGCGATCTTGACCAGCGCGGGCCGCAAAAGCTTGTCGCGCAGCTTGTAGCCGCGACGGATCTCTTCCAGCACCTGGTGATCGGGATATTCCGGCGTTTCCACGCTGGCGAGCGCCTCATGGAGCCGCGGATCGAACTGCGCCCCGACGGACTCGACCACCTGGACATTCAGGGTGCGCAACGCTTCCTCCATCTGCTTCAGGATCAGGTCGACGCCCGCGCGTAACTGCTCGACGGAGCCTTCCGCCTTGAGCGCCAGCGCGAAGTTATCCATCACGCCGAGAAAGGGCTCCACGGCCGACTCGATGCCGCGGTCGCGCGCGTCCTGGCGCTCCTTGGCCTCGCGCTTGCGGGCGTTGTCGAACTCTGCCTGCAGCCGGGCAAGCCTGTCCTTCAGCAGGTCGCGCTCACCGCGTGCCTGCTCCAGCTCCGCCGAAAGCTGCTGATTCTCGTTGACCTCGTTGGAAGCGCCCTCGGTCCCGGCTTCCAGGTCCACCTGTGCTGCTGCATTCCCGCCGTCCATCTGCTCCTCCGTAGCGGTCGCTACGCCCTGTTCATTCATCTCTTCGACCTCCGTCCCCGCCGTTTCTCTTTCATTGTTGCCCATCCGCGCCCAACGCGCGAACCGGCCCGCAAACCCTTGCTTGTCGTCTGTCATCACGTCTCCGGTTCCGCTTCCGTCCATCCGCCCCGCCGCAGAGCGAAGGTCCGCTTCCGCCTGTCACGTCCGCCTGTCCCGTTCACCTAAGATGAGTTTTCAGGCCGCGGCGACTCACGTGCGGCCGCTACCGCCCTCCAGCATCCGGTCAATCTGCTGGGCCACATAGCTCACCGCGCCCATGGTCGCGGTGTAGTCCATGCGCGTCGGCCCCAGGACACCGACGGTGCCGTGCAGCGATCCCGGCAAGCGGGTCGGCGCGGCAATCAGCACCAATCCGGCCAGCTCCGGCGCCTGCTCCTCAATGCCGAACACTACCCGGACGCTTTCCTGGCGCGAGTCAATATAGGCGGCCAGCAACTCTGCCACCCGCTGCTTGGCTTCCAGCGCGGCCAGCAACTCGCGCAGGCGTGCCCGGTCTTCACGCAGGCCCACCATGTTGGCCACGCCTTCCACAAAGACGGCGCGTTCGCCGCTCATGCCTGCATTGTCCGGCGGGACCGCTCCCGTCCACAGCCGCTCGGCGGCTTCCATCATGCTTTGGTAGGCGGTCCGCTCGCGCTCAATCCGGCGATGGATCTCGGCACGCACACGCTCCAGTTGCCATCCCCGGAAGTGCTCGTTCAGGAAGTTGGCGGCGGACTCCAGCTGCGTGGACGACAGATCGTCCTGGATCGCCAGCAGGCGGTCGCGCACCGTGCCGCTGCGGCCTACCACCACGGCCAGCACCCGCCGTTCGGCCAGCCGCGTAAAGTGCACATGCTCCAGCAGATCGCTCGCCGCAAGCGCGCCCACCGCCAGGCCCACGCCGCTGGAAAGCGCCGCCAGCACCCCGGAGCTGCGTGCCAGCAGGGCTTCCGTGCCGGTGACGCCGGCCAGGCCGTTGTCGATGGTTGCCTGCATCCCTGAAGCCAGCCGCATGCGGTCAGCACCGCCAGGGAACCGTCCCGCCCCGCTCAACTCCTGCACATACAGGCGAAACGCTTGTGCAGAAGGAATGCGCCCTGCCGAGGTGTGCGGTTGTTCCAACAGGCCCGCGTCGGTCAGCTCGGCCATCTCGTTGCGCACCGTCGCGGAACTGACCGCTCCACCGTGCTCGGCGAGCGCACGGGCAAGCGCCGCGGAACTCACAGGTTCGCCGCTGGCGATGTAGGCTTCCACCGCCATCCGCAGGATCTGTTGCTGCCGTGCTGTGAGCCGACCTTCGTTCATGGGTGCGTCCACACGTTCTGCTGGTGCCGGTTAGCTGATCTCCAGCACATCTTCATTCTGCGCCGCGGCTTGCTCCGTGCGCGATACCACTTTTTTGGCCAGTTCCAGGAACTCGCGGCCACGGGCCGTCTGATCGCCGGCCAGTGCGGCGGGAAGCCCACGGTCGCCGCCCTCACGCACCATCGGGTCCATGTCGACCGAGCCCAGAAATGCCAGCCCAAACTGCCGTGCGGTCTGCTCCGTCGCACCGGCACCGAAGACGTCGATCACGGAACCGTCCGGCAGCGTCATCTGGCTCATGTTTTCAACCATGCCCAGCACGTCAACGTTGACCTGGTGGAACATCTCCAGGGCTTTGCGCGCATCCTGCAGCGCCACGCTGGAGCCTGTCGAAACCACCACGGCCCCGGACAACGGCACCGTCTGCACCAGCGAGATCACCACGTCGCCCGTGCCCGGCGGCAGGTCGACGATGAGGAAGTCCAGCTCACCCCAGGCCACCTGCTGCAAAAACTGCTTGATGATGCCGTGCAGCATCGGGCCGCGCATCATCAGCGGCTTGTCGCCCGGCGAAAGCAGCCCGATCGAGATGAACTTCACGCCGTGCGCGGTCAGCGGCTCGATCATGTTGCCCTGCAACACGTCCGGCTGGCGCGTGCGGCCCAGCATCGTCGGCACGTTGGGGCCGTAAATGTCGGCATCCAGCAGGCCGACCTTATAGCCGAGCTTCGCCAGCGACACCGCGAGATTGACGCTCACCGTGGTCTTGCCCACCCCGCCCTTGCCGGAGCCGACGGCCACCACGTGCCGGATCCCCGGAAGCGCCTGCGGCACCGGTTGGCCCGGCATGCCATGTCCTGAATGTCCCATCGTCAAACCCTGCTCTCTGCGTACGTCTGTCTTCCTGCTGTCGCTCTTCTTGTTGTCATTCCCGAAGGGAATCTGCGTTTCTTGTTGTCATTCCCGAAGGGAATCCGCGTTTCTTGTTGTCATTCCCGAAGGGAATCTGCGGTGTGGATCTGCGACCTACACGTTCCAGACATCTCCAATGGCAGCCCGCAATTCCTTCTTCCGCAAAACCTCATCGGTACGCATGGCCCGCCGATTGGCCGCGTCCTCGAAGCGACGCCGTTGGTGATCCGTTTCCGCCACAACCTGCGGCACTTCAAGCTTCTTGCCAAACATGTCCAACGCGACGTAGGTCAGGTACGCCGACGCCACATGCCGGGTCCCGGTGCCGCCGAGCACGTCTTCCACCATCGCCTTGACGCCTACTTCCATGGACGTTTTGAACGCGCGGTTGACGCTGGCCTTCAGGATCAGGAACTCGCCTACCTTAACCGGAGCCACAAAGTCCAGGTGATCCATGCTGGCGGTCACCGTGATGGCCCGCGAGTGCCGGCACGCCGAGATTGCGCCGACCACATCAATCAACTGCATCAGGCGCCCGCCAAACAGGTTTCCCAGCGCATTGGCGTCGTTGGGAAAGATCACTTCGGTGCGTTCGGCCTGGGACTCTTTCACGGTCCGGCTCACCACTGCTTCGCTCATCCCTCCATTTTACGGTTTATGTGCCGGGCCTGCGCCCTGATTGACTAGACTGGGAAGGCATATGGATAAGATCGCCGCCCTTTCCGAGATCCTCGCGCAGAACCCTGCTGACAGCTTTGCCCGCTACGGCCTGGCCATGGCCTACGCCGCCGAAGGCCGTAACGATGAAGCCCTGAAGGAGTTCGGGACGACGACCGAGACCAATCCCGACTATGTCCCCGCCTACCAGATGGCCGCGCAAACGCTGATCAAGCTCGGCCAGACTGACGCCGCCAAGAGCCGCCTGGCGGCCGGGCTCGCCGCCTGCCAACGCACCGGCAACACCCACGCCGCCAGCGAAATGCAGGCCATGCTCGACGACCTGAACTAGGCGGCCTTAGCTAGGCGGCCTTCGCGCCCGGAATACCTGGAGTATGCTGAAGGCGATTGGAGCCGCCATGGGAACCGCCACGCTTGTTCCGGTAGAAACGTACTTACGCACGATGTACCACCCGGACTGTGACTACATCGATGGCGAGGTGCTGGAACGCAATATGGGCGAAGTTCCTCATGGTCTGCTGCAAGCCTTCTTCATCGCCCTATTCGCCAGGCATCAGGACGAGTGGGGCTTGGAGGCACTTCCAGAGGTCCGTCTACAGGTTGCAGCGGAACGCTTCCGGATCCCCGACGTGATGGTGCTGCACCCGGACGCCACCGATACGCGAATCGTTCGCTCGACACCACTCCTCTGTATCGAGATTTTCTCCAGCGACGATCGCATGAGCCGGATGGAAGAGCGTGTGGCTGACTACACGCGAATGGGCGTAAAGTCCATCTGGGTTGTCGACCCGTGGCGCCGCCTTGCCTACAGTGGCGATGCAACGGGGATGCTGGCGCGGGAAAGTGAAGTACTGACCTTACCTGGAACCCCTGTCCGCGTCACGGTAGCTGAGATCTTCGCAAAGCTGGACCGCCTCGGCCAGCGAGCCTAAACGGTCCACGCGCACCTTAGCGCTACTTCAACAACACAGGCTGCTGATCAATCTTCATCCGAAACAGCTGATACGGCCTCTGCCGCTCATCCTGCCCATTGTGCATCGTCGGCTGCCGGTGAAGCTGGTTCGACGTAAAGTACAGGTAGCCATCCGTCGCCACGCTCATCGTGTCCGGCCACAGGATGCGCGGGTCATGGGCCAGCGTCTCCGTAAGCCCGGTCTGCGGGTTCCAGCGGTGGATGGAGTCGGTCACCGGGTCGGTCATGTACACGTTCCCCGCAGCGTCGGACTCCAGCCCATCGGAGGGCATCTTGCCCGTCACAATCCGCACAGTGGCCGCCACCTGCGAGTCCGACTTCGTCCGGTCGCGCAGCATCGCCGTCGACACCGCATACAGCTTCGTCCCGTTGATCGGGCAGTAGTACAGCGTCTCGCCATCGCTCGAGATCGCAATGCCGTCTGCGGCAAAGTTGACGGCCTTGGGCGGGTGGTTCGGCGTGGTCTGGTACACGGGCCGGCCCTCCGCAAACATCAGGAACTGGTCCTCTGCCAGCGTGCTGGAGTGCTGGTTCAACCGCCGCCAGCTCTTGCCCGTGCCCAGGTCCACCACCACGATCCCGTTGGGACCGTCGCTGGAGCTGTCGGTGATGTACGCCGTGCCGTGGATGTTGTCGCTGGCACTAGAGGCAGCCCCGCAGCTGCGCTCGGCCACGGGGTGGGCCGGGTCCTTCGGCAGCGCGTTCGGGTTCGGCGCTGGTTTGCTGCCCACCATCGTCGTGCAGTCCTGCGGTCGGGGGTCGCCCGCCCGCAGGTCAAAGCGAATGTCGTTCATGTAGCTATTCGTGCCGGCGGTCTCGGGCGGCAGCAGGATCGTCTTCACGACCCTGTTCGTCTTCAGGTCGATCGCCACCAGCTTCGGTCCGCCCGGAACGGTGTTCTTCAACAGCGGCGCGCCCGTATCCAGCGCCCACAGCCGGTCCTCCGGATCCACCACAACAGATTGCACGCTCACAAAGTGCGTCTGGTCGGCGGCTTCATCGCTGAAGGCGTTCGGGTTGGGCAGCTTGCGGCCCGGCCAGTCGTTGATCTGTTCATTGGGGTAGGCCACCGCCTTGCCGTGCACCAGTTCCGCCACGGTAAACGGAATGTCATCGCCCCAACGCGCAAAGTTTACGAAGATCCGCCCGGTGTGGGAGACGGTCACGCCCTCGGGCATCGGGCCGGAGAACGTAGCAACCGTTTCAAGCTGCCCGGTGGGACGGTCCGTGGCAGCCTGCTGCGCGCGGACGTTCAGCGGCGCAAGGCAAAGGGCAAGACAAAGCAGGGAAGTGTGTCGCATCGCCTGTCTAGGACGAGGCCTGTGTCCGTGCTGTTGGCCGTGGCCGCACACCGCTTGTTACGCCGGTTACAACAACCGCTACTCCATGCGTCCGGGGCGCGCCATCAACTCGCGGATCGCCTCGCGCGGCGGCTTGTTCTCATGCAGGATGGCCGCCATTTGCTCGGTGATCGGCATCTCCACGCCATAGCGCGCCGCGAGACCCAGCGCCGCAGTGGTCGACTTCACGCCTTCAGCCACCTTGCCCTTTAAGCCCGCCAGAATCTCCGGCAGGTGCCGTCCCTTGCCAAGCTCCACACCCACCGTACGGTTGCGGCTCAGGCCGCCGGTGCACGTCAGCACCAGGTCGCCCATGCCGGCCAGGCCGGCCAGCGTCTCACGCCGCCCACCGCACGCCATGGCCAGCCGCGTGATCTCCGCCATGCCACGCGTAATCAACGCTGCGCCGGAGTTCGCGCCAAGGTCCAGCCCGGTGACCACACCTGCCGCCAGCGCGATCACATTCTTCAGCGCACCGCCCAGCTCCGTGCCGATCACGTCCTGGTTGCGATACACGCGCAGGCTGGACGACGAGAAATCGTTCTGCAGCCGCTTGCCCAATACGGCGTCCTCGGTGGCAATGGTGATCGCCGTCGGCATGCCGGCTGCCACCTCCTGCGCAAACGAGGGTCCGCCCAGCGTTCCGAAGGCGTTCTCCGGTGCGTGTTCGGCCGCGACCTGCTGCATGCGCAGAAATGTCTTTTCCTCGATGCCCTTTGAGGCTGACAACAGCACCTGTGACGGCTG
This sequence comes from Granulicella sp., assembly GCA_965198515.1. Taxonomy (GTDB): domain Bacteria; phylum Acidobacteriota; class Terriglobia; order Terriglobales; family Acidobacteriaceae; genus Granulicella. Next base: position 1,283,416 of record CBDAPO010000006.1, read on the forward strand.
AAGATGCGGTGTGATGCCTTCCATCACCGAGCGCATCGCCTGCGCCGGCGTGACGCACAGGACCACCTCAGCATCGCGGATGGCTTCGTGCAAACGCGAGGTAACGCGGATGTCCAGCGGCACAACAAATCCCGGCAGATAGCGCAGGTTTTCGCCGCTGTCGCTCAACTCTTCCGCATGCGCGGGCGAATGCGCCCACAACGTCAACTGGTGCCCGCCACGCCGCGCCAACGATAGCGCCAAAGCTGTTCCCCAGGCCCCCGCTCCCAATACAGCAATCCTGCTCATGCACGTGCCTTTTTCGGTTTGTTCTGCTTGTCCGTGGAAGCCCCGACCACGACTGCTTTCTTCGTGCCGAAGCGGTTCTCTGTGCCGGCAACCAGCCGCTGGATGTTGGCGCGGTGCTTCAGGATGACCAGGAGCGCGATGAAGACCACGCCACACAGGTACACCGGCGAACGATCCGGCAGCAGCAGGATGGCAAAGACGGGCAACACCGCAGCGGCAACGATGGAAGCCAGGCTGACGATGCGGGTGATCGCGACAAGAACGAGAAATACGCCCCCAGCGGCCAGTGCCACCATCGGCGTCAGCGCGATGAAAACACCCAGCGCCGTGGCGACGCCCTTGCCGCCCTTGAAGCCAAGCCACACCGGAAACACATGCCCCAGCACCGCTGCTACGGCCGCGCCCACTGCCAGGTCGGAGGGATAGCCCGGCGTACCCGGCGCAAGATGGCGCGCAATCAAGACAGCCACTAGCCCCTTGCCAAGGTCCAGCAGCAAGGTCAGCACACCCAGACCCTTCGCCCCGGAACGCACCACGTTGGTCGCGCCGATATTGCCGCTGCCCGTGGTGCGAATGTCTTCTTTGCGGAAAAAGCGAACCAGCAGATACCCAAACGGGATCGAGCCCAGCAGGTACGCGATCGCGAGGGTGAGGATCCAACCGTTCATACGTGTCGGGTCTGAGTGTAGCAAGCGACTCCCTCGTTCAAAGTCGTCCGCAACGATGTTGTGCCTGGTTGCGCAGTATTACCGCGTGCTTCGCTATTCTGGTCCCATTCACAAACCAGCCAGCCAGGGTGAGCTCGCAAGGCAAACTGCCCGCGATCCATCTGGAAAACGTGGCTTTCGGGACGCGCATCCGCCCGAATGACCTGTAAGTGCCTCATTCCAGGTATTTTGTGCGCAAAATCTTTGTTTGCAACATTTTGCAGGAGGTGGGGTGTCGCAAGTGGCTGCAAACAAAGATTTTGTCGCCAGGATCTACCAGGATCGGGGGGTGGGGTGGGCACGCGATCACAGCAGGCGCCGGCGAATCATCTCCAACGCGTGCTGGCTGGCCCACAGCCGCACCCGCTCCCGGTCACCCATGATGTTGAACTGCTTCACCTGCGTCTCCTGCTCGTCGGCCAGCCCGATGTACACCAGCCCCACAGGCTTGCCCACATCCGGCCCTGACGACACCGGCGGACCCGCAATCCCAGTGATGCTCAACCCAAACGTCGTTTTGAACCGCGCCCGTGTGCCCTCGGCCAGCCGCCGCGCCACAGGCTCGCTCACCGCGCCGTGCTCCTGGATCAACTCCGGCGGAACACCCGCGCAGAAGGTCTTCATCTCACTCGTGTACACAACGGATCCGCCCACAAACGAGCGCGACGCGTTCACCACGTTGGTCAGCCGCTCCGACAACAAACCGCCCGTGCAGCTCTCCGCCACAGAGAGCTGAGCCTCCTGCAGGCCAAGCATCAGCAGCACAACCTCTTCCAGCGATTCGCCCTGCGACGAATACACATCGTCGCCCATCTCCCGCTCCACGGCCTCGGCCACGGCGTTGACCCGCTGCTCCGCTTCTTCGGGCGTCGGCTTCACGCAGGCAAAGTGCAGCTGGATCTCGCCGCCGCCGGCAAGGATCGTCGTTTCCACGTCGGGGAACTGCTTATAGATCGGTGCCGTGCGCGCGTCCACCTGCGACTCCGGGATCAGCGCCATGCGCAACATCCGCTTGGCCATCGATCGCGGCGGCAACGACGCCCGCAGCCGCGGCTTGCACTCGTCATCGAACAGCGGCTTCAGCTCTTTGGGCGGGCCAGGCAGCAGGATCACCACCTTGCGATGCCCCTCAAACACCGTGTCGAGCCATTGTCCAGGCGCGCTGCCGTTCCGGTTGGGCAGCAGCGTCGCTCCATCCAGCACCTCGGCCTGCTTCTCGTTGTTGGGCGGCATGGCCATGCGCCGCTCGGCAAAGCGCTTGTACAGCGCCGCCATGGTTTCGTTGTCCTTGTGCACGCCGATGTTCAGCGCTTCCGCCACGCACGGCCGTGTGAGGTCATCCTCGGTCGGCCCGAGCCCACCGGAAAAGATCACCACGTCCGCTCGCCGCAGCGCGGTGCGCGTGGCTTCGGTCAGGTGCCCCCGGTTGTCCCCGATGATGCTCTTGAAGGCCACACTCACGCCCAGGTCGTTGAGCCCTTGCGTGATGTAGAGGGAATTGGTGTCCTGGCGAAAGGGCGTCAGCATCTCCGAGCCGACAGCAATAATTTCAGCGATCATGTCGTCTGCTTGGATGCGTTCCCGGGCTCGGCAGAGGCTCTAAACCAGCGCCCGTCCCACAATCCCCAGGTCCACGGTATAGAGCGTGTTGCCGGTCGCCAGCGCCATGGCACCGTCGTCCAGAAAGCACAGCCCCACCAGATCATTGCCGCTGACCACAAGCGTTGCATCCCGGCCATCCGGCGTCAGCCGCACGATGCCACGACGCCCGGCCAGCGAGGCCGCGAGGTATACGTTGCCTTCCACATCCAGCGCCAGGCCCTGCGGACGGCCCAGGCCGCGGTGGAACACATGCGGCGTGCCGTCCGGGTCGATCGCATACACAGGCTGGTGCGAACTGGTCGTGGGCGTCGTCACCAGCAGCACGCCGTCGTCGCGAAAGGCTAAGTGATACGCCGCCACGGACGGCTCCAGCGTGGCATACACAAAGATCTCCGCCGCATTGTGCTTTCCGTGCGGTCCCAGCCGAAAGATCGTCCCGGAACGGTCACCGACGTAGAGATTGCCTTCCGCGTCGAAGGCCAGTCCGGTCGCCACACCCATGCCCTCGGCAAAGGTCGACACCGCGCCCTCCGGCGAAATGCGGTACACCGTGCCTTCGGCACGCGAGGACGCATACAGGTAGCCGTCCGGCCCGAACGCCAGTGCCGAAACGTTCATCAGATCGCGCACAAAGGGCCGCACCTGCAGGTCGCGCGAGATGCGAAAGATCGACACAGGCACCTGCGTTCCGCGCGGCCCGGAGACCATCACGTAGAGATTGCCATCTGCGTCGACCGCCGGATTGGAGATCATGTGGAGGTCTTCGGCCAGCGGGACAGCGATATTGGCCGGTAGCCCGTTGGTGTCCGTCGAGCCATAGCGCAGTGAAAAGTCGCTGGCAATGGTACCTTCCGGCACACGCACCTGCACCCGGTTGGGACGAAGAAGTTCCAGGGCCGCTTCAGTTTCGCCGAAGAAGGCATGCGGCAGTTGCGGCGTTCCGGTGAGCATCCCGGACTGCGCCCCGGCCGCTACCCCAACCGGCGCCAGATGGCTTCCAGTCACCACGAACGAGCCGCCGGGCAGGGCTGCCTTGGGTTGCAGATCCTCGAGGTGAGGCGCGTCGGACCGGTTTGGGTGCAGCAGACTCATGCCTTCCTAGCCTATTACGTTTCCTCACCGCACACCGTCTCCCCGCGCATCGTCCGTCGGCGGTCCCTGGCAGTTGCGCACGGTCTCGGTCTCGCCCTCCGCGGTCTCGCGGTAAAACCCGGTGTTGTGCTTGGGGGCCCGCAGCCGTCGCAGGCAGCGCCAGGCTTCATTGGCGTAGGGCAGCACCACGCCCACCGCAATCAACGCCCAGATGGAGCCAAGGTACGGCATGGAAAGCCGCGGCTTCTTGACCTTCAGCGACCAGTCGCCCGGCTGGGTTTGTCCGGTGATCAGCCGCCGCGTGGCCGCGCCGTGCAGGCACGTCGCAAAGGCCAAGCCCATAAAGGGCAGCACCTCCAGGAAGCTGTGGGTGTGCTGCTCGCCGGTCTTCACCTCGCGATGGTGGACGGCCATCCGCACGTCCCACACCGCCGTCGCGGAGTGCGCGAGCAGGGCGCCGCCCATCAGCGTCAGGACCAGCGGATTGATCTCAAACAACAACGCCAGCTGGATAGGCACGCCCACCTCCAGCATCATCAGCGAGTGCACCAGCGACTCGCTGAGCCCCGATGTGTTTTCAATGTCGGTGCGCTTGTGCCAGAACCAGTCCAAAACGCCGGGAATGACCCACATGGGCACCAGCACAAAGAACACATAGCGCTCCGTGGTGCTTTGGATGTCGGTGTCGGCCCAGTCCATGCGGCGAACCGGTGCGTGCCGAAGCTCCTGCAGCAGCGTCCTCACGGCCTTCAGACTCCCCGCCCCTTGACTCATGCCATTCTGAGATGCGGGCATGGGGATCAGCGCAGGGGTTAGCCGCGGTGCAACAGGTGCAGCATCAACTGTCCCAGAGCCAGTGCGAACAGGCCTGCCACCAGGTCGTCAGCCATGATGCCCGTGCCTTCCGGCAGAGCTTCAAACCGCCGGATCGGCGGTGGCTTCAGGATGTCGAAGAAGCGAAACAGGACGAAGGCGACCAGTGCATTGGGCCACAGGGATGGCATCAGCAACAGAGCCACCCACTGGCCCGCAACCTCGTCTACGACTACGAACCCGGGATCTTCGCGGCCGGACTCGCGCGCAGCCCGTGTTGCCGCCGGGATGCCGAACGCAGTAATCAGCACGATGCCCCCGGCCGTGATCGCGGTCAGCGTTGTTGTGTTGTGATGGCAGAGCCAGCCCGCCATCAACCACAGCACCACTGCAGCCGCTGACCCATAGGTGCCCGGGCCGGGACCTAAATAACCCGCACCAAAAAAGGTGGCCAGCAGCCACGCCCAACGTGTCTTGCGGACGGGCGTTACGGGCAGGTTGGCGGGGCCGCGCTCACCGTGCGCCACTAGTTCTTCCACTCTTTGCGCTGCTCACCGCCGAACGGATTGTTCTGCTGCTGCGCATGCTCCAGCTCTTCCAGCAGGTCGGGATCCAGGATGGGCGAGCTGATCTTGTAGTCGCCGGCGGCCCATTTGCCAAGATCGATCAATCGGCACCGGTCCGAACAGAACGGCGCGTCTTCCGAGGTGGGTTCAACGGACGTGCGGCAGGTAGGGCAACGAAGTGTCTTGCTGGCCATGATGACTTATTCGATGATCCTCGCGACGACGTCGTAGTCGTGCGATTCGGTGATCTCGGCGCGATAAAACGTGCCCGGCACAAGTTCTTCGTGCGAGCCGAAGTCGTTGATCAGCACCACACCGTCAATCTCCGGCGCCTGGTCCAGGCTGCGGCCCTGCCAGAGCAACTCGGTCTCTTCACTGGGACCTTCCACCAGCAGGTCGATCTCGCGGCCCACCCACTGCGCCTTGGCCTTGCGGCTGATCTTGTTCTGGATGCGCATCAGCTTGCGGCGGCGAGCCTCGATCGTGCGCTTGGGAACCTTTTCGCCGATGTCGAAGGCCTTCGCGCCTTCCTCGTCGGAGTAGCTGAAGACGCCCAGCCAATCAAACTTCGCCGTCTGCACAAAGTGGCAGAGTTCTTCGAACTCGGCCTCGGTTTCGCCCGGGAAGCCGACAATGAAGCTGGTCCGCAGCATCAGGCCGGGAACGATCTTGCGCGCCTTTTCAATAATCTGCAGAAAGCGGTCGCCCGAGCCGCCGCGCTTCATCCGCCGCAGGACGCCCGCGCTGGCATGCTGCAGCGGCACGTCGAGGTACTTGGCCACATTGTCGTGCCGGGCAATGGCCTCCAGCAGCCGCGTGGTCACCTTGTTGGGATAGGCATACAGGAAGCGCAACCACTTCAACCCGGGCAGCGGCGCCAGCGCATCCAGCAGGTCGGCCAGTTCCGGGCGTTTGCCCGTGCGGGCGTCCTGCGGAAGATCTTCGCCGTAGCAGGTGGTGTCCTGGCCGATCAGCGTGATCTCTCGTACGCCCTGCGCAATCAGCTGGCGAGCCTCGGCGACAACGGACGCCACCGGCCGCGAGCGGAACTTGCCGCGCAGCTGCGGAATGATGCAAAACGTGCAGGGGTGATCGCAGCCTTCGGCGATCTTGATGTACGCCGAAGCCCGCGCGGTGGTCAACACACGCGGCGTGTCCTCGTTGTACAGATAGCTCGGCAAAGCTGCCGCGGCGCCGTCCCAGCCCTCGCGGGAAAAGCGTCCGGCTGCCTCACGCGCATCGCCCTCAGGACGAGACGTCGACCCGGCAGCGGCCATTTGCGTGCCATTGCCCTCAGGCCTCGAGTGCTGTTGCACGGCCGAATGCGCCCGGCGAATCTGTTCGGCCGAGTCAATCTCGGCAATCTGCGTCGAAGTCAGCACGGTGAAAGGCGAATTCGATACGGCCGGTGCGGGCCGTTGCAGCCCGGCTGCCTCCAGAATCGCTTCCAACTCACCCGTCCCGACCACCGCGTCCACCTCGGGGATGTTTTTCTGGATCTCGTCGCGGTAGCGCTCCACCAGGCACCCGGCAACCACCAGCCGCTGCGCGCGACCGCCGTTGGCCAGTTTGTGCTGCGTCATCTCCAGGATCGCGTCAACCGACTCCTGCTTGGCCGAATCGATGAAGGAGCAGGTGTTCACCACCAGGATCTCCGCATCCTCGGCGCGCGGGGTCAGTTCCGCCCCGGCACGCTGCAGCAGACCCATCATCACCTCGCTGTCGACGAGGTTCTTGGGGCAGCCGAGCGACACGAAGCCTACCCGCGGCCTGTGCTGGACGAGGGTCTCCGTGCTGAATTCCTGGTTCGGTGCGGAGCTTCGTGGCTCCAGGGTGACGGGCAGACTCACATCCTCCAGTTTACCAGCAAAGGAACGCTATTCGAACGTACCCCGGCGTGCGTGCCGCCACGGGGCCCCGGTCTGCTCAGGTGTACTCCGGCACATAAACCGGGGGCAGCAGTTCAAAGCCCGGCCGGCCGAACAGATAGCCCTGAAACAGGCTCACGCCTTCATCGCAGAACCAGTGAAACTCGTCGGGCGTTTCAATGCCCTCGGCGATCAACTCAATGCCCAGGTCGCGGCAAACCTGCATGATGCCTCGCACAATGGCCTGCCGCGGTCCTCGGCTGGAGATGCCGCGAGCCAGGTTCTTGTCCAGCTTGATTTGGTCGGGCTGAAAATCCGCCAGCAGGTTCAGCCCGGAGTAGCCGGAGCCGAAGTCGTCAATCGCCAGGCGCATGCCCAGGCCGCGATACACGTCCATCAGGTCGGTAAAGCGCTCCTGGTCGCCGAGCACCTCGCCCTCGGTCACCTCGACGACCAGCCGCTCCGGAAAGAAGTTGAACTCAATGGCGGCATCCAGCGTGGAGGCCAGACAGTCGCGGTCGGCGTGGAACCCTTGCGGCACCAGGTTCAGGTTCAGGTCGCAGGTGATGCCCAGCTTCGCGGCCAGGCGCATCGCGGATGACCGGCAATGCTCATCGAACCGTGCCAAATCTTCCGGAGCGATGTCATTGATGATGGTGGACGCACTTTCGCCTTGGGTTCCGCGCACCAGCGCCTCGTACGCCACCGTGGTCCGCGTCGGCGCGTTCACGATGGGCTGAAACGCAAAGGTGCAGGCCGGCATCGGCCGGTAGGGAACCGAGGTCGGTCCCTTGGGCGGAACGGGCGGCGATGGGTGCTGCCAACTCATGCGACAGGTTGCCTTTCTACTGGTGGAGCGCCCAACCGAGCCCGCCAGCGACCCTGACTGAACGCCCGCAAAAGCCGCTTGGCCCGGCCTTCATCCAGGTCGGCAAGCAGTTGTTCGACGCGCTCGGCGTCGTCTTCCTCCAGAGCCGCCGCCAGATCCCGCCGGCTCAACGTCGCCAGGGTCATGGTGATCTCGCCGAAATATCTCCGGGCGATCGGCTCGTAGATAATCTGTGTCACATCCTTGTGTCGCGGATCCGCCAGGATGCTTGCATACAGGGCCTTGATAGCTTCCGGCGGACCCTCCAGCACCTGGAAAAAGGTCGCTCCCGCATGCAGAAGAATGCCGGTTATGTTGTGCAGTCGGTTGCTTTCCTTGGACTGCTCGATCAGCGTGTCGATCTCCGCCGGTTGAAGTACACGTGTTTGGACACTGCTGTAGATACAGTGCACCAGTTGGGACATTGCCGAGGCCCTTCACTGAGACAAGTTGGCGCGCCGGAGGTCGCCTGTCCTGCTTCTGATTGTTGAGACCAGGTAAATCCCGGTAAACCCCACTTTTGGGGGACGTTGCTCGGCCATGTGAATCAAAGCGCGTCAGACAGACATTATGCTCTACAACCGAAGCCACGTCTGTAGACAACTGACGACCACGTTTACGGGACCGTAACGGTTCGTTATGTAGCGGTAGCGATTCCAAAGGAACGCCGGGCCCGCCCGCTAGAACTCCCAGCGAAGAAGTGCCGCCCCTGCCGTATACCCCGCGCCCACGCTCGCCAGCAGCACAAGATCGCCCTGCTTCAACCGGCCCTGTTCCAGCGCCGTGTGCATCGCCAGCGGGATGGTGCCCGCCGTCGTGTTGCCGTAGCGGTCGATGTTGATCACCACGCGATCCTGCGGCAAGCCCAAACGCTCGGCAGTGGACAGAATGATGCGCTGGTTCGCCTGGTGCGGGATCAGGCAGCCCAGATCGCTGCCGGAAACGCCATTACGCTCCAGCACGGTCTCGGACAGCTCCGCCATCTTGCGCACCGCGAACTTGTACACCGTTTGGCCGTCCTGGTGCACAAAGTGCATCCGCTGGTCGACCGTCTCATGACTGGCGGGCATACGGCTGCCGCCGGCAGGCATGTTGAGCGCCGGGGCGCCCGATCCATCCACCTCGTGCAAGAAGTCGATCAGGCCGATCTCTCCCTCGGCACAGGGCTCCAGCAACACCGCACCCGCGCCATCCCCGAACAGGATGCACGTTGAGCGATCGGTGTAGTCGATGATGGAACTCATCACATCGGCGCCAATCACCAGCACCTTGCGGTGTGCGCCGGACTCCACCAGCTTGGCCCCGACCTGCAGGGCGTACACAAACCCCGAGCACGCCGCGGAAAGATCAAAACCCCAGGCCTTGTGAGCCCCGATCTTGTCCTGCACCAGGCAGGCGGTGGCCGGGAACGCCATGTCCGGCGTGACGGTGGCGACAATGATCGCTTCCACTTCGTCCGCGTTTGCCCCTGCGTGGGCGAGGCAGGCCTTGGCCGCCTCTGCAGCCAGGTCGCTGGTGGCTACACCTTTGTCCACCACGTGACGCTCGCGGATACCTGTCCGCTCGGTGATCCACTGATCGTTGGTCTCCACCAGGCGTTCCAGGTCGGCGTTGGTGAGCAGCCGGGGCGGCACATAGGTCCCAACAGCAGAAATCTTGGCGCGAACAGGGGTACGTGGCTTCAACGTGAGACTCAAACGGATCCAACCTCCGGAAAACGGCAATACGCAGCATCTTACTCGGGCCACCAGAAGCGAGGCGAACCGAAGTCAGCGGGAGCGGCGCTGCACGCTCAATCTGAATGTATGTGGGGAGAAAAGGAAATGTACCGGGTTTCCCTACTGCGCCCGCGTTGGCCCGTTGCCGTTGCTTCCTTCCGGACCTGGCGGGGTTGGCGGGTACGCGTCGCGTAGGACCCGGCACGTGATGTAGTTTACCACCCCCAACCTGCTACCCGCGCCAGCCAGCCGGGTAGAACCCCAGGGTTCTGTCGAACAGAACCAGGCTCCAGGTCCTTGCGTATAGGCACACACTGGCTCCAGCTTCCCTTGTCTTGCAGTGATCTCGCTGTGTCCCCCGGAGCGTTATGGTTCAGGATCCCTTGTGGGTGAAATCTCTTCTCGCGGCCCATATCGCCGCCGGCTTCGGTTCGTTTGTTTTGGCCCCCGTTGCACTGGCCACCGCCAAAGGCGGAAAAGCCCATAAGCGATGGGGCATGGTGTACCTGTGGTGCATGGGCGGCGTCGCTGCGACGGCGCTGCCCATGGCGCTCTACCGGCCAGTCCTGTTCCTGGCGCTTGTGGCGATCTTCAGCTTCTATGTCGCCTTTTCCGGCTACCGCGTTCTTAAGCTGAAAGACCTGCCCCGGGGTGGCCGCGCAAGAGCTGTGGACTGGGTTGCAGGCACCGTGGCCTTCGCCGCCGGTCTGGCGCTCACGTCCCTGGCCTGGCTGAAGCCGGCGGCCGTGCAGCACATGGGGATCGTCGCCATCCTGTTTGGCGGCCTGTGTATGCGCGCCGCAGCGGGGCAGATGTGGAGCTTCCTCCGCAAGCCGAAAGAAAAGATGTTCTGGTGGTACACCCATCTGGGCAACTTCATCGGCAGCTACATCGCGGCCTGGACGGCCTTCAGCGTGGTCACACTGCCGCGCCTGTTCGGCAACCACGTCTGGCTTTGGCTATGGCCCACGGCGATCGGCGTCCCCGCGATTGTGATCACCACGGTGTACTACAAGCGGAAATTTGCTCCCCGGCAGCCGCTGCCCGCTCCGGCCGTTGCCGCTTAGCGCGCATGTTGCATCAGGGCCCGCTAGCCGCCTGCAGGAGCCGTAATCGCGGCAACGGCGGCAGAACGCCCTGCCCGGCGGCAAGGTCCCGAAACAGCTGCGCCGCCTGCAGGCAAGGCTCGTCCAGCATGTAGTGAATATTGCGGGTCAGGTACGTCCGAATCGTTGCTTCAGCGAGCGGCAAACGCGGCAGCCACTCCGCCACGAGCTCCTCCGTGTGCGCCAACCCCGCGTCGCGGCTGGCCAGCAGGTCCGCGGTCAGCTGCCCAGGAGTGACACCGGCCGCAGGCAGAGCCTCGGGCCGTACGGCCCACACCGCCGCCACCCAGGGAAGTCCCGTATGCCGGCGCCAAAGCTGCGCAACGTCCAGCCAGAGCAGCCTTTCTCCGGTGTGAGAGGCCAGGGCGGTATCAACCTCCGCCCGGCGCTCCCGCGCCAGCAGCGCCGGGTCGCCGATCAGCAGGGCCGCATCTTCGGCGGCCAACATCGCGAGCGGGTCGGCCGCATGCTCCACCATGGGCGGGTTTACGCCGTAAAACTTGCCCAGGATCGTTCTTACATAAGCTGCTGAGGAGCGCGATGCGCTGTCGGCGGCGATGCTGCCGATGCTGCGCAGGGCGGCCGCATCATCCTGCCCCGGCCGGCAGCGGACCAGCAGCAAAATACTGCGTACCTCGTCCAACGAAGCAATCGTGCAGCCAGGAACCACCGCCAGGTCCGGGGTAAGCTGCGCGATCGGGATCAGGCCCAGGTCGGCGTCGCCGGCGTGCAGCTCGGCCGCGCACCGGGCCGGTGTCGTGTAGTGCACCGCATAGCGTTCGCGAAGCTGCGAGGCCGCCGGCTCGTGCTCGAAGTTGTACAGCAGCGGAGCGGGGTTCAAAAACGAAATAGCAGCGACGCGAACGGGCACACTGCAAGCCTATCGCGCAACAAAGGTGGCATGTTGCGCCGGCGCGCCCTGCGCTACCATGGCACCCACTACGCAGCGGAGATCCATCGCGTGCACGCAACAGTTTCGGCAGAAGAAGGTCAGCTTGGCTGGCTGGCATTGGCGCTTGCGCCCGGCATGGGACCCACCCGCACCCTTCGCGCGGTACGCCGCATCGGCGCGCCGGAGCGCGTCTGGGGCGCGTCGCTCACGGACCTGGAAGGCGCCGGCCTGACCGCCGCTGCCGCCCAGTTCTGCTTCGACGGCCGCGGCCGCAAGGCGGCCGAGGAAGAGATGCGTCGTGTCCACGAGCAGCAAGCGACGCTGATCACGCCAGACATGGACGCCTACCCCGGTCCGCTGCTCGAAATCTTCGATCCGCCGTCGATCCTCTGGGTGCGCGGGGACGTCGAAGCGCTCAGCCTTCCGGGGATCGCCGTCGTCGGCACCCGCCACCCGACGCCCTACGGCGCGGGCATGGCAGAGATGCTGAGCCGCGACCTCGCCCGGCGCGGCGTGGCCATCTTCAGCGGCATGGCGCGTGGCGTCGACACGGCCGCCCACAAGGGTGCGCTCGCCGCGGGCGGCACCACCGTGGCCGTGTGGGGCACGGGCATCGACGTTATCTATCCCAAAGAAAACAAACGGCTGGCCGAGGAAATCGTCGCCACCGGTGGAGCGATCGTCAGCGAGTTTCCCATCGGCACCTTCCCCGCGCCGCAGAACTTCCCCATCCGCAACCGCACGCTCAGCGGCATGAGCGTCGGGGTGCTGGTGATCGAGGCGGCTGAGTACTCCGGCACACGCATCACGGCCCGCTGTGCCATCGAACAGAGCCGCGACATCTACGCCGTTCCCGGCAATGTCACCAACAAAAATGCCTGGGGACCCAACACGCTCATCAAGCAGGGAGCCAAGCTGACCGCCACCTGGGAGGATGTCTGGGAGGACCTGCCGTCCCAGGTACGGCTGGAGCTGGAACGCCGGGCCGAAGCCCAGGCCGCAGCCCGGGGTGAATCGCAACCCGGGGCAAGCGCATCTTTATTCGACGGCGCTCCCGGAAATGGTGCAGGTTCCGCCCCGATGAGCGATCATGAGCGGCTTGTGATGCAGCATCTGCGCGCCGACGATCCGTTGCAGCTGGACGATCTGCTGGAGCGCCTGGAAGGCGAACTCGCTTCGGGTGAGGTGTTTACGGCGCTTTTTGAGCTGGAACTGAACGGGCAGATCCGGCAGATGCCGGGCAAGAATTATGTCCGCCGCCTGTGACCCGGCAGGGATACCGGACGGAACAAACCGCTTCGGTCCGCGTCTATAGCTTGCGAGCGCCGGGGCAGGGTGGCAGCGATGCCGCCAAACTTTGTCCACAGCGGGATTGACGTGCGCTTGGCAGGGCGTGGTAGTTTGCAGGCTATTGGATTGGCAGAGGAAGCAGCGCACCGCACATCGGTCGCCGGGCACCTCAGGCAGGTTGGGGTATGGCAAAGAATCTCGTGATCGTGGAATCGCCCGCAAAGGCGAAGACGATCAATAAGTATCTCGGCAGCGACTATGTGGTGGAGGCCTCCATTGGCCACATCATGGACCTGCCCAAGAACGATATCGGTGTAGAGCTGAAGCACCGCACCTTTGCGCCGACGCTCATCGTGAGCCCCGGCAAGGAGAAAGTGGTCGACCGCCTGAAGAAGCTGGCGGCCAAGAGCGACGCCGTCTTCCTCGCACCTGACCCCGATCGCGAAGGCGAGGCCATCGCCGCCCACCTCAAGATGCAGCTCCTGCCCGCCATGCGGGACAAGACCAAATTACGTCGTGTCACGTTCAACGAAATCACGAAAAAAGCGGTCAACGAAGCCTTCAAGCACACGCGGGACGTCGATGAGAACCGCGTCGACGCGCAACAGACCCGCCGCGTGCTGGACCGCCTCGTCGGCTACCAGATCTCGCCGCTCCTGTGGGACAAGGTCAAACGCGGCCTCAGCGCCGGGCGTGTGCAAACCGTTGCCCTGCGACTGATCGTGGAGCGCGAACGCGAGATCAACGCCTTCAACCCCGTCGAATACTGGAACATCGATGCCACGCTGATCCCCGGCGCCAACAAGGACGGCGCGCAGGAGTTCGTCGCCCGCATGGTCGGCGTCAAGGGCCAGTCCATCCGCGTCTCCAACGGCGTCGATGCCGAGGGCAAAGAACAATTTCTCGCCAACGCGCTGCCCGATAAGGCCGCGGTCGACGAGATCATGGCGCAGCTGGAAAAAGCGACCTGGTCCGTGCGCGGCATTGAGACCAAGGAGCGTCAGCGCAAGCCGTCCGCCCCGTACACAACGAGCAAACTGCAGCAGGACGCCGCCGGCCGGCTCGGCTTCAACGTGCGTCGCACCATGGGCGTGGCGCAGCGGCTGTATGAGGGCATCGAGCTCGGCAGCGAAGGCACCGTCGGCCTGATCACCTACATGCGTACCGATTCCACGCGCATGAGCCCGGACGCCATCGCGGAAATCCGCGACTTTGTCAGCAAAAAGGTCGGCCCCAACTACCTGCCCAAAACCGAGAACATCTACAAGAGCAAGTCCGACGCCCAGGACGCTCACGAGGCGATCCGGCCGACGAACTTCAACTACGTCCCGGACGACGTCCGGCGCTACCTCAGCGAAGAGCAGTACCGGCTCTACAAACTGATCTGGGAGCGCGCCGTCTCCAGTCAGATGGTCCCGGCAGTCTTCGACAGCACCACGGTCGATATCGAGGCGAAGTCCGGGAGCATGAGCTACGACTTCCGCACGACGGGCAGCGTGCTCAAATTCGACGGCTTCCTCCACTTCGAGGAGAAGAACAAGAAAGCCCGCGCCGCTACCAGCGCCAAGCAGGTGGCCGATGACAAGAAGCTCGCCGAAGGCAGCGCCGACGGCGACGGCGGCGAGAACGCCAAAGACGCTACCAGCGAGGACAGCGCGGCAGACCGCCGGCTGCCGGCCCTCACCCGCGGCCAGGCGCTCACGGCCAACAAAGTCGATCCGCAGCAGAAGTTCACGCAGCCACCGCCACGCTTCAACGAAGCCAGCCTGGTCAAGGCGCTCGAAGAAAAGGGCATCGGCCGTCCGTCAACCTACGCTTCCATCATCAACACCATCCAGGAGCGCGACTACGTCAAGAAGATCGCCCAAAAGCTGATCCCCACTGAGATCGGCATGGTCGTCACGGAGCTGCTGGTCAAGAACTTCCCCTACATCTTTGAGACCGGCTACACCGCGCAGCTTGAAAGCGAGCTCGACGCGGTGGAAGGCGGCTCCGAGCGCTGGACCGACCTGCTCAACGGCTTCTACGGTCACTTCGAAAAGGAGCTCAAGGTCGCCGAAAAGCAAATGGAAGACATCAAGGCCATGGAGCAGCCGACCGACGAAATCTGCGAAAAGTGTGGCGCTCCGCTGATCCTGAAGTGGGGCAAGTTCGGGTCGTTCTACTCCTGCTCCAACTTCACCAAGACCAAGCCGGTGAACGTGGCACTCGGTCCGCTCAAGAAGGATCCCAAGGCGATCGTCAAGAAGGTCACGGATGCCCTGAGCTTCCCGATGACGGTCAAAGCGCTGACCGAAGAGGACGTTCACTTTTCACGCGAAGTCCAGGACAAGGCTGATCTGCTGAAGGCATTGCAGGAAGGCGCCGGGCGCGGCAAGAAGCTTCAGGTGGAACCGCAAACCTGCGACTTCACCAAGGAAAACTTCGCGGCCAAGCCCGATCTCAGCTCCCCGGAAGCACAGGATGCTGAGGCCGAAGAGGAGTTCTGCGACAACTGCGGCCGCCTGATGGTGCTGCGCAACGGCCCGTTCGGCCCCTTCATGAGCTGCCCCGGCTACAACGAAGATCCGCCGTGCAAGACCATCCGGAAGCTGAACCAGAAGGTGCAGTCCAAGCCGCCGGTCCAACTCGACGAGCCCTGCCCGAAGTGCGGCAAGCCGTTGCTGCAGCGCGAAGGGCAGTATGGCGAGTTCATCGCCTGCTCCGGCTACCCGAAGTGCAAATACGTGAAGCAGGATCTGCTCGACGTGCCCTGCCCCAAGTGCGGCGCCGAGGTGGCGGCTCGCAAGAACCGTCGCGGCGACACCTTCTACGGCTGTACGCGGTACCCCAAGTGCGACTTCACCTCCAACCAGAAGATGGTGGCCGGGCCCTGCCCACAGTGCAAATCCCCGTTCCTGTTGGAGATCTCTGACAAGGAAGGCACCTTCCTGGTCTGCCCCAACAACCAGGACCGCGCCCCGAAGCGCCGCCCCAAGAAGGGCGCTGCGGACGAGCAGCCCGCCGGTCCGGAGTGCCACTTCGAGGAAAAGATTGGCCCACCCAAGCCGGCGCCCGAGCCTCGCGAGATCAGCCGCCCGGACCCGTCAAAGACACGCCCCGTAGTGGAAGCGGTCGCCTGACATGGCGACCGCAGCGGACGCGGAACTTATCCTGAAGCTCTATGAGTTGCGGCAGGAGGAGCGCCTGCGCGATGCCCGCAACTGGGTGCTCCACGAGTTCGAACCGCAGTCACTGGATGAGTTGCTGATCGTGCAGCGAGACTTTGGCTCGCTGCACAACCAGTACTGGCGCCAGGTGATCAGCTATTGGGAGATGGCGGCTGCGTTCGTTCTGAGAGGCGCGTTGGATCGCGACCTGTTTTTCGACTCTGTCGGAGAGAATGTCTATCTCCTCGCGAAGTTCGGGCGCCTCAACCAGGAATACGCCCAAACCTATCCGGGCGGCTTTATGCCGCAGACAGAGGCTCTTGTGGCAGCGCATCCTGCCGCCCGTGAGCGCTGTGCGCGGCTGCGCGAAGTGCTGGAAACACGCCGCAACCCCGTGTAGCGGCTCTCTTCTACGGCCTTTCAGAGACTTACATTCAAAACTTTCCAAAAACAGTAGATTGTGGCAAGATAGTAGAGGCATTCTGAGGCCCAGCCGCCATAGCGCGGCCGGGTTGGCGTATGCACACCAGCGAGACCCTAGGAAAGGATGCGCGCATGGCAAAGGCGATTTGGAACGGACAGGTCCTGGCAGAGAGTGATGAGATCGAAACAGTAGAGGGCAATATCTATTTTCCCGAGAAGAGTGTGAACCGGGCGTATTTGCGGCCCAGCTCCACAAGTTCCACCTGTCCGTGGAAGGGGCTTGCGCGTTACTACACCGTTCTTGTGGACGGCCAGGAGAATCAGGACGCCGCTTGGTACTACCCTGCCCCCAAGGCAGCGGCTCGCAGTGTCCGTCACAAAGTCGCCTTCTGGCGTGGCGTAGAAATTACGGCCTAGGCTCCTCGAACAAGGCTTCGCAGATCGCTCTCGCCCGGGAGCGATTCGCTTTTGGGGCCGAGCTAATGTCCGCTCTTGCCATGCATCTCATCCTGGCGCATCGGCATGGCATCGATGGTGTCCATCAGCTTCTGCATGGACAACGGCTTGGCCGACCGAAGCTTGGCACCGCCATCTTTTCCCACCAGGATGACCGTAAAGTCCCCCGGGGCGACATGGAAGCGTCGCCGAGCGGCCTCCGCATCGGTCGCTGAGAACTGCACGGGCGTTGGACTCGGATTGTTATACGGCAGGGCGACGGGCACCAGGTCGCGCTCATGGGCCTCTGCGGCGTGCTCGTTTAGGGTGCGCACCTGGATCTCCAGCTGCGGGTCGTCCGGCCGGGAGGCAAAGATCAACAGCGGCCGTGCGTGGTCGCGCAATTCAGCTAGAGTGGTCATCCCGGATGTCTGCGCGTAGAGTGCAGGAGCGGTCAAAATCCAGGCAAATAGCAGGGCACCCACTCGCATATCACCTAGGATGCTCGCCCTGCAGGTCAGGGCTTGGGTGCGTTCTCCTGCGGCGAAAGGACCTTGCTGTCTTCCGTGTGGATGGTGGACTGCACGTGCGTCCGTTCGAAGTCGCGGTTCTCGACGGCAACGACGATGTCCCTGTGAAACATGAACAGGACCTTGATCTTGAACTCTGTGCCGAAGCTGGATGGAAACCAGACGCCGCTCTGCTGCGGCGCGTAGATGGCGGTAAAGCCGAGCCCGGGAACATTGGTGCCCAAGAGGGCGCGCACTCCCAGCGGCAAACTGCGGCTTAGCGCTGTGCGAACGACCACGGGCTGAAAGGCGTCCGCGTCGATCCATGCCTCGCCTCGCCATCCATACTCGCTCTTGTCTTTAGGCCGGAAGAGAATGTGGAACGTGTCTCGCCCGTTCTTGGTTTCGCGGCCCTTGAGCACAAACCTCATACCCTGCTGCTGTTTCGACGTCAGCGGGAACAGCCCTGCTTCAACGCCGTCCTTGCTGCCTGTGTCCGAGGTCATGTGCTGACGCATGTGTTCCACCAGGTCGAGATCGGTATCGCTCACCTGGACGGGTTGATTCTTCGCGTCGGCATCGAGAACAGTCCGCTTGTCGCCGACGTTCACGGTAAGGCTGTCACTGTCCGCTTTGCTCCCGGTGCCATCGTCTCGGCCGTCCGCGGGGGTCCCAGGTAGGCTTGTGTACCGGATGCTGCGGTTGCCCTCACGCACGTATCCGGTAAGCGATAACAGCACTTGCGTCTGCCCCCGCGGAGATGGGGCTATCCGCGTTTCACTCGTCTCTTCGCACAGAATCCTGCCACCCTTCCGAGACTGCACCCTGGCGTGCTGGACGTACACGAACTGGCTACGCGCCGTCTCGGTGCGGTCCTGATTCACCGCCACACGCGCCATGATCGCTTCAGCGGTAAGGGTGAGCACGGTGGCCGGAGCCGGGGTCCGCGCGTGGACGGCCACGGAAGGGGTCAGCGATAGCAACGCGAGCAGCATCCTGGACGGGATCATGGTGCTCTGCATACGCAACCCCGACCAGGACGGTTCCCACGGACGCGCTAGTCTGCGAGCTTCAACACGATCTTCCCGAAATGACTCCCGCTCTGCATGTGCTCAAACGCGGCCCGCGCCTCCGCAAGGGGAAATACACGATCGATGACGGGCTCGATGCGATTGGCAGTCAGCGCCGCATTCAAGCGACTGAACATCTCCCGGCTGCCCACGTAGATACCGTTGAAGTGCAGCGACTTGCGCAGCACGGTCAGCACATCCACCCCTTTGCCGGGCTCGGAAAGCACACCGATCAGGTGAACATGGCCGCCGACTCTCACCGCATGGAAGCTCCTGGGCAGCGTGCCGGACCCGCCCACCTCGACGACGTGGTCCACGCCGCGCTTCTCAGTCAGGCGCAGCACTTCTTCGTCCCAGTCTTGCATGGTCTTGTAATTGATGGTTTCATCCGCACCTAGCGCGCGTCCACGCGCCAGCTTCTCATCGGAAGAACTGGTCAGGATCACCCGTGCGCCATGCGCCTTGGCCAGCTGCAATCCAAACAGCGACACACCCCCCGTGCCCAGGATCAAGACCGTCTGCCCGGCGCATAGCTTGCCCTTCTCCACCAACGCGTTCCAGGCGGTCACAGCCGCGCAGGGCAGCGTGGCTGCCTGCTCAAACGAGAGCGCATCGGGAATTCGAATCACGCCGCTCGCGGGCAGGATGCGGTCCGTGGCAAACACGCCGTCAATCGCTCCACCCAGGGCCGACTTGCCCGTCATCTGCGTGATCTCACCGGCCTGCCAGGTCTGGAAGAAGAGGCTGGCGACGCGGTCACCGGGCTTCACGTCCGTCACGCCCTCACCCACGCTGACGATCTCGCCCGCTGCATCCGAGCCGAGGATCCGCGGCAGCTCCATCTTGGGGTTGTAGTGCCCCAACGCCACCATCAGGTCGCGGTAGTTCAACGACCCGGCATGGAAGCGCACATGCACCTGTCCCGGTCCGGGCTCGGCGAGCGGCTCCTGCTCCACATGGAGCTTGTCTAACCCGAAACCATTGCGCAGACGAAGAACCGTTGCTGTAGCCATGGCCTTTGGATGCATGGACCGCGACGCTTTGCTGCAGCGAAAAGGCCCGGCTTCCGCCAGGCCTCTGCGGTCCATCACAACAAATTGTTACACCTTCACGACGGTACCGTTCTCAACCTTCACCGGGTCAAGGAAGGGCATCTGCGCACGGAGTTCCGCACCCACCTTCTCGATCGGGTGATTGCGCTCCTGAACCCGCATCGCTTCAAACTCCTTGCGGCCGGTGTTCTGGTCTTCAATGAAGCGCTTGGCAAACGCGCCGGACTGGATGTCGTCCAGCAGCCCGCGCATGGCCTTCTTCACGTCAGGGGTCACAATGCGCGGCCCGGCCACGTAGTCGCCCCACTCCGCCGTGTCGCTGATGGAATAGCGCATGTATTCCAGTCCACCGCGATACAGCAGATCGACGATCAGCTTCAACTCATGCAGCACTTCGAAGTAGGCAAGCTCCGGCTGGTAGCCAGCCTCGACAAGCACCTCAAACCCGGCTTTCACCAGCGCCGCGGTACCGCCGCACAGCACGGCCTGCTCGCCGAACAGGTCGGTTTCGGTCTCTTCGGTGAAGGTCGTTTCCAGCACGCCGCCGCGCGTGCAGCCGATCGCCTTGGCGTAGCTCAACGCATTCTCCAACGCCTTGCCGCTGGGGTCTTCTTCCACCGCCACCAGGCCTGGGACGCCGCCGCCTTCGGTAAAGACCTCGCGCACACGGTGGCCGGGGCCCTTGGGCGCCACCAGCGAGACATCAACGTTGGGCGGAGGCGTGATGGTGCGAAAGCGGATGTTGAAGCCGTGCGCAAACATCAGTGTCTTCGGCTCGCCATCCGCGCCGTTGCTCTGCAGGCCGGGCTCAAGCTCCTTGTACACCTTGGCCGCGGTCTGGTCCGGTACCAGCACCATGATCACGTCGGCCCACTGCGCCGCTTCCGGCACGCTGACCACTTCAAGTCCGGCGTTCTGGGCTTTCTTCGCAGAAGGCGAGTCGGGACGCAGGCCGACCTTGACGTCCACACCGGAATCCTTCAGGTTCAGCGCATGCGCATGCCCCTGTGATCCGTAGCCGATGATGGCCACGCGCTTGCCTTGAATAAGAGAAAGGTCTGCATCCTGATCGTGATACGTCTTTGCCATGTACTCCTGCTTTCGTAGGTTGTCGCTCGAACAAGCGTGGGGGAGGGAAGCTACGCGTCGTGCTCGTCGAACTGGTTGGGAAGTGTTTCGAACTCCGGCAACGCATCCGGGTCAATCACGTCATGGGAATTCAAGTTGGTGGGGCTGGAACCCAGGGCCTTCAGCACGCGGCTGGTGTGGTGGCCGCGCCGCATAGCCATACGGCCGGTGCGTGAAACCTCCAGGACCTCATAGCCGCTTTCGCGCAACACCTGCAGCAGGCCTTCGATCTTGGAAGCCGATCCGGTCATCTCGAGCATGATGCTCTCCGGCGCAAGGTCCACCACGCGCGCACGAAACACCGTGGCCAACTCAAAGATCTGCGAGCGCGATGACGTGCCATGCGGCGAGCTTGGACCCGCCGCCACCTTGATCAGACAAAGCTCGCGCACCACGGCCTCGGCGCGGTTCACTTCGTCGACATCGACCGTCGTTTCGAGCTTATACAGCGACGCCTTGATGCGATGTGCAGCGGTCTCGGGCGCTTCGCAAACAATCGTCATGCGCGATGTATCGGCGCGCTCGGACTCGCCTACGGTAAGCGAAACGATGTTGATGTTGAGCCGCCGAAAAAGGGAAGCGACGCGCGTCAGAACGCCAGGTTTGTCTTGTACAAGGGCTACAAATGTGTGCAGCATTTACGCGTCCTCCGCGGTCTCAAGCAACGGATCCTTCGTCGGCCGACGCACCATCTCATGCAATGCCGCTCCCGGCGCAATCATCGGGTACACACCATCTTCGCGTTCCACCTGGAAGTTGATCAGGAAGGGCTTGCCGCCCGTGCGCGCGCGCCGCACCGTCGGCAGCACTTGCGCGCGTTCGGTAACGCTCGTGCCTTCAATTCCGTGCGCTGCTGCGAGCATTACAAAGTCCGGCGAAAGAATCGGCGAGGCGGAATAGTTCTTGTCATAGAACGCCTCCTGCCATTGCCGCACCATGCCCAGAAAACCGTTGTTGATCACCGCGACGTTGATCGCCAGGCTTTCCTGCATGACCGTAGACAACTCGGCCGCAGTCATCTGAAAGCCCCCATCGCCGGCGATGACCCACACGTCCTTTTCCGGGCACGCAAACTTTGCGCCGATAGCCGCGGGCAACGCGAAGCCCATCGTTCCAAGCCCACCGGAGGTCACCAGCGATCGTGGCGCTTCATGCTTGAAATATTGCGCTTCCCACATCTGGTGCTGGCCTACGTCGGTGACGATCACCGTCTGCTCCAGCCGGCCGGCAGCTTGTGCTTCGCGCCAGATGTCGTGGATCACGTGCGCCGCGTACAGGTGCCCATTGTCCGGCAGGTTAATGATGTCGCGCACGGCGACCTCACCCTTGCTGGCATTGATGTGCGCAAGCCACGACGTGTCCGTCGCTTGTTCGACCATCGGGGCAAGCTGCCCAAGCACCTGCTTCAAATCACCGATCAGCGCTACGTCCACGCGCACATTCTTGTTGATCTCACTGGGGTCGATCTCCACGTGGATCTTCTTCGCGTTCTGCGCGTAGTGGGCCAGGTTGCCGGTCACGCGGTCATCAAAACGCATGCCAAAGGCGAGCAGCAGATCGGCTTCCTGGATCGCCTGGTTCACCCACGACTCACCATGCATGCCCATCATGCCCAGCGACAGCGGATGTTCCGCCGGGATCGCACCCAGGCCAAGCAGCGTGCTTGCAATGGGGATCTTGCGTGCCTCCGCAAAAGCCAACACGTCGGCTTCCGCGCCGGACTCCACAATGCCGTGCCCCGCAAGGATGATCGGCTTCTTCGCCGCCTGGATCAGTTCCGCCGCTTGCGTCAGCGTGTTCGCTTCAGCGCGCAGCATCGGGTGCGGCCGCGCGTCGCCGGGCTTGCACATGTCGAAGTCAAACACCGAGGTCGCTTGCTGCGCGTCCTTGGTGATGTCCACGAGCACCGGCCCGGGGCGCCCTGTACGCGCAATCTGGAACGCCAACCGCACCGTGGGTGCAATGTCTTCGGCGCGCGTCACCAGAAAATTGTGCTTGGTGATCGGCAGCGTGATGCCGGTAATGTCGATCTCCTGGAACGCATCCGTGCCCAGCACCTTCGACGAAACCTGCCCGGTAATTGCAACCATTGGGATGGAATCGAGCATGGCCGTTGCCAGGCCAGTGACCAGGTTCGTCGCGCCCGGCCCCGACGTTGCCATGCAGACCCCGACGCGACCCGAAGCACGCGCGTAGCCATCGGCCATGTGCGCGGCGCCCTGCTCATGGCGCACAAGCACGTGGTGGATGGAAGGAAATTTGCGCAGCGCGTCGTAGATCGGAAGAATCGCGCCGCCGGGATAGCCGAACACGGTGGTCGTGCCCTCGCCCGCAAGCGTGGCCCAAAGAATCTCGGCTCCGGTGAGCGTGGGGTGCGTGTTATTCATCGTGTTCCTCCGGCGTTGCAAGACCTACTGCGCGGTGTGTGGTTCATGGGTAAGGGACAACGGAGCAAGCGTCTGCGGTTGTAGGGCAGACAGCTTGTAGCTCTTATACGCGCGTGAAAGCCACCGGCGGATCGGCACATCCAGGTAAGCCTCAAGCGACCAGGCAAAAGCTGCAAGGCCCAGGTCATACACGGGTACAAGCACATGCCGCAGAAAAGGTGAGCTGGCGACCAGGTGCGTGACACGCACCCCAAACAATGGCCCAAGCAGCGGTATATGGATGATGTACAGCGGATACGAAAGGTCGCCCAGCGCACCGCAGATCCTGCCGCACATGGGGCTCAGCTTCACATCGGCACCAAAGAAAACCAGCGCAGGCATCACCACCGTGATGACGCCCAGGTGATACCAATGGGCTCCCGTAAACGAGGTGTGCAGTGTAATGGACAGCAGCAACACAGCCACAATCACCGCTGCCGCGACCAGGCCACGCTCCCGGCGCAGGCCGCCGAGCGGAAGCTTGCGCCAGAGGGAAAACACAAAAACACCCGCGCAGAACGAAAAGCCCGTCCGCGCCAAACCAATCCATAATCCTGGCCAGGTCGAGCCGCTATCCAGCCGCAACGGAGAAAAGGCGAGCTCGCACCACGAGGCCACGCCGATGATGGTGAGAATGACTCCGGTACGCAGCCGCCGCCGCAGCAAAATGCCGAACGCAACATTCGCGATCAACTCCGTAAACAGCGTCCACGATGGCATGTTGATGGGGAACAGCTTGAAGCCGGGCGCAAGCGGAACGCTGGGCAAAAACAGCAGCGAAGGAAGCGACGCAAGGACCATGCTTCGGCCCCCTGGCATGGTAAGCAGGTGGGCTGGTCCCAGCGCGGTGATGAGCGCAAGCAGCGTGCCGATCAGAAACATGGGGTAAAACCGGATAAGCCGCGCAACGATGAAGTCGCGCAGCGTGAGCTTGGAGCGCAAACGGTCGCCATACGCAAAGGCGATAACAAAGCCGCTGAGGCAAAAGAAGAAGTCCACCGCGAGAAAGATATTCTCGCTGGGGATGCCGATCGCCAGGTAATCCGGCGCATGCCGGTACACCACGAGAAGCGCGAGCAGACCTCGGAGTCCATCGAGCAGGTGGAAACGATCGAACTGGGAAGGCTTCGGAGGGTTGAGTTGAGCTGCGGGCAATCTGCTCTGCGATGCTTGCTGCAAGGTAAGGCCCCGTGTCGTTCAGCTGGGATGTGCGATGAACAGGCGAGATCGCGCACGCTGTCGGATGGCATCACCCGCAAGCTGAACGCAACGGCCTGGTGGTCCGCAAATTCTCCGCAGATCACCGCATTCCCATTTTTTTGAAGCCTTTGGTGCATCGCAATCCCACTTCTCGGTGCTGAACGGTCAAACTTTCGCGTCCGCAACATTTCTCGCTGCGCAACGCCGGGGCACGGTCAGGACGTTACAGCGCCCGCGCTCGCGCTGCTGACGCTGTTGGCGTACTTGGCAAAGACGCCACGCGTATACCGTGGCTCCGGGGCCTTGAAGCTTTGCAGGCGCGTCGCAAACTCCTCTTCCGAAATGTTCAGCGTCAACTTGCGGTTGGGGATGTCAAAGGTGATCGTGTCGCCTTCGCGCACGGCAGCGATGGGTCCGCCCAGCTGTGCTTCCGGCGCAACATGCCCGGCCATCAGACCGCGCGTTGCCCCACTGAAACGACCGTCGGTCAACAGCGCTACAGTCTCACTCAGCTCCGGAATGCCCTTGATGGCCGCAGTGACGGCGAGCATTTCGCGCATCCCCGGGCCGCCGCGCGGACCCTCATACCGAATGACGAGAACATCGTGCGGGTTGATCTCCCCGGCTTCTACCGCGTGAAAGCACGCGTCTTCGCTGTCAAACACGCGAGCCGGCCCGGTGTGATGAATGCGCTCATGCCCGGCGACCTTGATCACGCAGCCTTCCGGCGCAAGATTGCCACGCAGAATCACCAGGCCACCCGTGGGCTTCAACGGATCCGCCCACTCGCGAATAATGTGCTGCCCGGGCGCTTCTTCCGCCAGTTGTGCTTCTTCATGCAGCGTCTTGCCCGTGACCGTGGGGATGTCGTGTAGCTGACCGCGCTGCAGCAGACGCTGCGCCAGCACGCGCGAGCCGCCCGCCTCCTGGTAGTCCTTCGCTGCGTACTTGCCGCCCGGGGAAAGATCGCAGATAAACGGCGTGTGCTCCGAAATGCGGTCGAAGTCTTCCATCGACAGCGGAATGTTGAGCTCATGCGCAATCGCAATCAGGTGCAGAACCGCGTTGGTTGAGCCACCGGATGCGCACACCGCCGTAATCGCATTCTCCAGCGCCTCACGCGTAAGAATCTCTCGCGGCTTGATACCCTTGCGCACCAGGTCCATCACGCAACGGCCCGCCTCACGCGAGGCCTCGTGCTTGTCCCGGCTCATCGCGGGGACACCGGTGAGCTGAATGGGCGAGATACCAAGAAACTCACCGGCCATGGCCATCGTGTTCGCGGTAAACTGCCCGCCGCATGCGCCCGGTCCGGGGCATGCATTGGCTTCCACGGCTTCCAGGCCCGCGTCGTCCAGCTTGCCGGCAGCGTGTGAGCCGATCGCCTCAAACACATGCAGGATTGTGATGTCTTTGGGCGCGCCGTTGGGCTGTGGCAGATGGCCCGGCATAATGCTTCCGCCGTACAGCATCATCCCCGGCACATCCAGGCGGGCGAGCGCCATGATCGCGGCAGGCATATTTTTGTCGCAGCCCGCAATGCACACCAGGCCGTCAAAGCTGTTGCCGCGCGTGACCAGCTCAATAGAGTCGGCAATGACCTCACGCGAAATCAGCGAGGCCTTCATGCCTTCGGTGCCCATCGTGATGCCGTCGGAGATGGTGACGGTGTTGAACTCCATCGGTGTGCCGCCCGCCTCACGAATGCCTTGCTTTACGGCCTCCGCGACCTGGCGCAGATGGAAATTACATGGGCCAATCTCGGTCCACGTATTAGCGACGCCGATGATCGGTTTATGCAGATCCTCTTTGCTGAAGCCCACGCCGCGCAGCATGGCACGCGCCGCGGCACGCGAGGGACCTTCAGTGAGAATGGCGGAATTAGCTTTGCCGGGAGGCAGATTGTTTTGCGACATGAGCAGAAAACCTTATGACTTGGGCGATTGAAAAAGCCCGTGGTGAATGCTTGATTTGTTGGCTGGTGGCTTTGCGCTAAGCAACTGGTCAAGGTCCGTGGCGAGCACGCCCACCACTTCATCAAGGTTCTTGTTGCGGTTGCGTTCCAGCGAGGCGTAGTTGGTGCGTTCCACTAACGTCCACAGAACGACGTGTGTCTTGGGGTCAAGAAGAATAAGGCGAAACTGGCGCGGCGTGTTCGTGCCGCCGTTCACGCCGGCCCCCAGGCTGAACTCGTAGTGCAACTCCAGCACAAGATCCGAGGCCGATGGATCGCCGACCAATTCGTAATGCTTAAACCCATCGAGCGCCGCGTAAAGATCGTTGTAGGCGCGCAAACAATCGGCATTATCCTGATCCCCCGCATTGCCAAGAAACAACTTGTGCGCCGTCCCCAGCGCCGCAGGCAGAGGAGCCGCCGGAGGCCCCGAAGCAGGGGCGGGCGTTTGAGCGCTTATATGCGAAGCCAGGGATAGCGCGAGCGCCGCTGAAGCGAGGAGCGTTCTCATGCGAGCGACGCCTTGGGTGCGAGCCAGAACTCGTCGTTGTGTTTGGATTCAAAGCGCGTCAACTCGTCCGCATGCAGCAGCGTCAGGCCAATGTCATCCAGCCCGTTGAGCAAACAATGCTTGCGGAACGGATCAATCTCAAACGTCGCCTGGAAGCCCAGCTCATCGGTGACGGTCTGCGCCTCGAGGTTGATCGTGATCTTGTGTTGTGGGTTCGCTGTGCAGCGCTGCAGCAAGGTCTCCACATCCGCGTCGCTCAACCGCACCAGCACAATGCCGTTCTTGCCCGCGTTGGAAAAGAAGATGTCGGCGAAGCTCGGCGCAATCACCGCGCGAAAGCCGTACTGAAAGATCGCCCATGCCGCATGCTCACGCGACGACCCACAGCCGAAATTTTTCTCCGCGATCAGGATCTCCGCACCCTTGTACTCCGGCTTGTTCAGCACAAACTCGCGGCGCGGCTCCACGTGATCCGGGGTGTCGAGGTCATAGCGCCAGTCGTAAAACAGAAACTCGCCATACCCCGTGCGCTCAATCCGCTTTAAAAACTGCTTCGGGATGATCTGGTCGGTGTCGATGTTCGGCAGCGGCAAAGGAACAGCGGTGCTGGTCAGTGTGTTGATCGGTTGCATTAGCGCGATCCTCCTTCCGCAAGAACCTGGTCGGTATCAAAGGCTGCTGGCGTACGCGCCGCATCCTCAAAGCTCCACGTGCGCACGTCCGTCAGGTGACCCGTAATCGCTGCGGCCGCAGCCATCACAGGCGACAACAAATGCGTTCGCCCACCGCGCCCCTGCCGGCCTTCGAAGTTGCGATTACTCGTCGAGGCGCAGCGCTCACCGGGCTGCAAAATGTCAGGGTTCATGCCCAGGCACATGGAGCAACCCGGCTCGCGCCACTCAAAGCCCGCCGACTTGAACACAATGTCGAGCCCTTCTTCTTCTGCCTGACGCTTCACCACCTGCGAGCCCGGTACCACCATGGCGCGCACCTTGGTGGCTACATGGTGGCCACGCACCACCTTGGCTGCCGCACGCAGATCCTCAATCCGCGCATTGGTGCATGAGCCCAGAAACACCGCATCAACCGCGATGTCCTCAATCCTTGTCCCGGGCTTCAGATCCATGTACTCCAGAGCGCGCGCAAAGCTCTTGCGATCGGCTTCACTCAATGCATCTTCCGGCGCGGGCACTGTGCCTTCAATGCTGGTCACCATGCCGGGCGACGTTCCCCACGTGACTCGCGGTGCAAGCTGGGTGGCATCGATCGTCATCTCGCGATCAAACGTCGCGCCTTCATCGGTCACCAGTGCGCGCCACTGTTGCACGGCCAGGTTCCACACGGCTTCGTCGACGGCAGCGGCCTGGTCACCGGCTTCGTCCGGCCCACCCCATTGTGCCGGCGCTTTCAACGGCGAAACGCCCTGCTGCGGCTGCGTGCTCGAAGCGTCCTGATGAAGGGCGCCTACACTTCCAGGGCGTGTTCCCGGGGCAAATCGGCGGCCCTTCAGGTACGCAAACGTGGTCTCATCCGGCGCAATCAAACCCGCACGCGCCCCTGCCTCAATGCTCATGTTGCAAACCGTCATGCGGC
Source organism: Granulicella sp. (assembly GCA_965198515.1). Taxonomy (GTDB): domain Bacteria; phylum Acidobacteriota; class Terriglobia; order Terriglobales; family Acidobacteriaceae; genus Granulicella. The sequence continues at coordinate 1,311,676 of CBDAPO010000006.1, forward strand.
CTTCCATGGAAAGCGCACGAATGGCAGAGCCTGCATACTCCACCACGTAGCCTGTGGCTCCGTCCGTGCCGATACGGCCGATGATGTCGAGGATGATGTCCTTCGCCGTCACGCCATACGGCAGCTCGCCTTCCACGTTGATGCGGAATGTTTTGGGCTTGCCCTGCGGCAGTGTTTGTGTGGCCATCACATGCTCCACCTCGCTGGTGCCGATGCCGAAAGCCAGTGCACCGAACGCGCCATGCGTCGACGTATGCGAGTCACCGCAAACGATCGTCATGCCCGGCTTGGTCGCGCCAAGCTCCGGCCCAATCATGTGCACAATCCCCTGGCTCGCATCCTGCACGTCGAAGAACTCGATGCCAAACTCCGCGCAGTTCTTGCGCAGCGCATTCACCTGGGCGGCAGAGACTTGATCGGCAATGACAAGGCGATCCTGCGCGCTCGTCGTGGGTACGTTGTGGTCCACCGTAGCGATATGACGATCCGGGCGGCGCAGCATACGTCCTGCCAAACGCAGGCCGTCAAACGCCTGCGGGCTCGTCACCTCGTGCACAAGCTGCAGGTCGATATACAACAGCGTGGGCTCGCCTGCGGGCTCAGCCACCACGTGCTGCTGCCAGATCTTCTCAAACATCGTTCTTGGTTGCATGGTCTGCACGGTCGAGTTCATGGGTCAGTACCTGTGTGTCTTAGTCGTTGTCAGAAGGCTTGGGCGTTACGGTGTCCGGTTGCGGCGGCAGCGTGTTCGCCCCTGCCAATGTCGGGTTCAGCGGAAAAGGTTGACCGTTCGGTTCCACCAGCAGTGCATGCACGATGTGCGGCACCCCGCGATGCGCGCTGGCCAGACGTGCATCCCAGTCGGCGATGGCCTCCGACAGCGCAAGGGGCAACGCATCGGCCGGAACTTCCCGGTTGGTAAACAGCCACAGGTTGTAGTCCGCGTTGGCTTCATCGGTTGCGTGCGCTTCGGTTGTCCAGTTCACTGCGGCAAACACCAGCAACGGATCGGGCGTGCCAAGGTCCATCCACAGCATGCCGTGCGCGGCACAAAAGCTTGGCACACAGCCATCCGCCACCAGGTAGCGATTGCCTTTGCTGTTCACCGCACCATAGCGTGCAAGGAAGCGTGGGATCACATCGGAGAGCGGGACATTCTTGCCCCAAAACGCCTGTGGCTGCTTGAAGCTCGTTTGCAACAGCGTCGCAAAGCGCTCATCACCACGTAGAGCAACGGCATTGCCGTTTGGCCTGGGCTGCGCATACTGCCACAACCATTGCAGGTTGCCGGCCACGGGTGCCTTGGGTCGCTGGCGCGCTGTGGGCGGCCGCGGTGGGCCGGTCACCATGTGGTCCGGGTTGGAGATCTGCGCGGACGCACACTGCGATGCACCTAGCGACGCAGCCACCAGGACCAACATTGCAGCGAATTGTGTTTGGCAGCGCGTCATCGTAAGGCCCTACACCGCATGCATCGACTGCGTACGGTCCATGCTGTCCACCAAGGCCTCACGCACCAGCGCGCCCATGCGCTCCGTTGTCACTGCAGCGGAGTTCTGACCACGCGCAATGTCCGCAGAGCGATGGCCCGCCTGCAGCACCTTGGCGACGGCGGCTTCAATCGCCGAGGCTTCGGCCTCCAACCCACCCGAGTGCCGCAATACCATGGCCACCGTCAGAATCGCCCCCAACGGATTGGCTTTGCCTGTGCCTGCAATGTCCGGCGCGGAACCATGCACGGGCTCGTACAGGTTCACCTTGCCACCGATCGTTGCTGAGGGCAGCATGCCCAGCGAACCCGTGATCACACCGGATTCATCGGAAAGAATATCGCCGAACAGATTCTCCGTCAGCACCACGTCGAAGTCGCGCGGCCGGTTCATCAGGTGCATCGCCATGCTGTCCACCAGCTGATGCTCCACGGTTACAGCAGGGAAGTCTTTCGCCACCGCGTCCACCGTGGCGCGCCAAAGCTGCGAGCACTCCAGCACATTGGCCTTGTCCACCGAAGTCAGCTTGCCGCGGCGCTTAGCTGCAAGCTCGAACGCAACCCGCGCCACGCGGTCCACCTCGCCACGCGTGTAGCGCATGGTGTTGATTGCTTCGTCGGTGTCCTTGTCCCCATCACGATGCCAGTACCGTGGCTGGCCGAAGTACAAGCCGCCCAGCAACTCGCGCACAAACAGGATGTCGGCGCCCCGCGTGATCTCCGCACGCAACGGCGAGTTCTCCGCGAGCGCCGGATACGCAACCGCCGGCCGAAGATTTGCAAAGCCGCCCAGCACCTGGCGGATCTCCAGCAGTCCGGCCTCGGGCCGCTTGTTCGGCGGCAGGTGATTGAACTTGTTATCGCCTACCGCGCCCAGCAGCACAGCATCACTTGCCAAGCACGCGTCGATCGTCTTCTGCGGCAAGGGCGTGCCTTCTGCAGTAATGGCCACGCCGCCAATCAAGCCTTCCGTCAGCGCCAGGTCATGCCCGCCGGCCTCGGCCACGGCCTTCAGCACAGAAAGAGCTTCCCGCGTCACCTCGGGCCCAATGCCATCTCCGGCAAGCACTGCAATGCGAAGCTTCATCGTTTCGTATCCCTTCTGAACCTAGGCAACGGCAACGGTGTCCTGCAGCAAGGCCAGCAGGTCCTGGTCATAGATCGACTTTTTGCGGTCCGCAAGTTGCGTGAACCGCCCATACACCAAGTCCAGCTCCGGCCCGGTCACGTTCTGCCCCAGCTCCTGCAAGCGATGCTGCAGCGCGCGCCGGCCGGAGTGCTTGCCGAGCACAATGCTGTTCGCCGTAACGCCAACCGACGCCGGCGTCATGATCTCGTACGTCAACGGATTGGCAAGCACGCCGTGCTGATGAATCCCAGACTCGTGCGCAAACGCGTTCTTGCCCACCACGGCCTTGTTGGGCGCGCACCCAAAGCTGATCAACTCACTCAGCAACTTCGCGCTCGGCGCCAGTTGCTGCATGACAATGCCACTGCTGTACGGAAAGCGATCGTGACGCACCATCAGCGCTGCCGCAACCTCTTCCAGCGCTGCATTGCCGGCACGCTCGCCAATGCCCGTCACCGTGACTTCCACCTGCCGCGCACCACCCAACACACCGGCCAGCGCATTGGCGGTCGCCATGCCCAGATCGTCATGGCAGTGCGTGGAAAAGATCACGGAATCCGCACCCGGAACGCGCGCATGCATGGCCTCAAACAGCGCCTGGTACTCCACCGGCGTGGTGTAGCCCACGGTATCCGGCAGGTTGATCGTGGTCGCTCCGGCCTGGATCGCCACGGTGACGATCTTGATCAGAAATTCAAGCTCAGAGCGGGTCGCGTCTTCTGCAGAAAACTCCACATCGTCCGTGTACTGACACGCCAGTCGCACGGCCTGGGCGGCCTGGTCCAGCGCCTGTTCGCGCGTGATACGCAGCTTGGCTTCTAGGTGCAGGTCGGACGTTGCAAGAAAGGTATGGATGCGGCTATTGTGCGCCGCTTCAATGCCGCGCGCCGCGGTTTCGATGTCGCCCTGCTTCGCCCGCGCCAGCGCTGCGATCCGCGGTGAGTCTGGTCCCTTGCCGACTTCGCGCGCGATCGCCTGCACGGACTGAAGATCGCCATCCGAAGCGATCGGGAAACCCGCCTCGATCACATCCACGCCAGTGGTGGCGAGCTGGTGCGCCATGCGCAGCTTTTCCTCGTGATGCATCGTGCAGCCCGGCGACTGCTCGCCATCTCGCAGCGTTGTATCGAAGAAGACGATCCTGTTTCGGTCTGGAAGAGGTGCGGTCATAGCTGTACGTAAGCTTCTTTCTGAGGATAACGCGAACTTATGTTGCGCGCTCTGGTCATTCGCACTTCTAATGGGTCCATCAGGCAGGAATCGAGGGTCGCCCGTGGATCTGTTTCAGCTGGAAACCTTTCTCGCCGTCTCTGAAGAGCGTAGTTTTTCCCGCGCGGCGACCCGGCTGCACCGCACCCAACCGGCGGTAAGCCAGGTGGTGGCCAAGCTGGAAGGCGAACTGGGAGAAACACTGTTTGACCGCTCCCTGCGCGACGGCACCCTCACCGACGCCGGTGAAGTGCTGCGTGACTACGCGCAGAAGATGTTAAACCTTCGCAAGGAGGCTGGGGCAGCCCTCCAGGACCTCCGGGCCTTGCATCTTGGTCGGCTGGACCTGGCTGCCAACGAGTACACCTGCCTGTATCTGTTGCCAGTGCTGGATGCGTTTCGTCAACGGCACCCCAATCTCAAGGTGGCGGTGCAGCGATCGTTGGCCAGTCGCATCGCCGACGAAGTGCTGCAACACTCGGTGGAGCTCGGCGTGCTGAGCTTCCGCCCTGACGATCCGCAACTGCGTTCCATCACTGTCTACCGCGATGAACTGGTCTGCATCGTTGGCCCGCAGCATGCCCTGGCCAAAGCCGGCGAGGCCTCCATTGGCCGGCTGGGCCGCGAAACTTTCGTCGCGCACATCGTGGAGTCGCCGCTGCGGCAAAAGGTGATCGCTGCCTTTCGCCGCCATCGCACCCCGCTCAAGATGGACATGGAACTGCCCAGCCTTGAAGCGATCAAGCGCTTTGTGCAGCTTGGCAACGGGGTCGCTCTGGTGCCACGGCTTACAGTCGATGCCGAACTGGCCAGCGGCATGCTCGTTGCCGTCCGCGTCCCGGAGTTGCACATGCAGCGCAGCCTCCGTCTCGTCTTCCGCAAGCGGACAGCACTGTCCCACGCCGGGTCCGCGTTTTTGGACGTTGTGGAAGCCCACGCAAACTCCACGGGGCCGCCCTTCTGCTTTGAAGAGGACCGGCGCAAGCGCTGACGGTTCGGACAAATCCTTCCAACGGCTGAAACGTACCGCCAGGGGCGGGCGTCTACCCTGACGCGCGGTGCCATCCGATCCCGCGATCCCGCGCGCAACAAAGCCGCTTTGGATAGAGGTGCCTGATGAAGACACGTGCAAGACAAATCACACTGACGCTCGCCGCAGCGACCATGCTGTGCGCCGCGCCGGTGTTCGCGCAAACTGCCCCGCCGAATCCACCAACGGCCCCCGACGCGCCTCCACCTCCACCCGACGGCGGCGGTCCTCGCCGTGGCGGACCGGAGCGTCGCCTCGAGATGTTGCAGCAGCAACTCAACCTCACGTCGGACCAGATGACCCAGGCACACGCCATCTTCGCGGCGGAGCGCACCAGGATGGAAGCGCTCCGGTCGAACTCTGCCCTGGCACCGGAGGACCGCCGGACGCAGATGATGGCCATTCACCAGGACGGCGACGCCAAACTGCGCGCGATCCTCACCCCGGACCAGGTAACCAAATACGACGCCATGCAAGCCCGCATGCGGGAACACCGCCGCGACGGCGATGCGCCGCCGCCCCCGCCTCCGCCCCCCGGTGCATAGTTCCCATCTGCCCACTTCCTGCCCTTGCGCGACCGCTGCGGATTTCCTCCTGGCGGTCGTGTGCCGGGCGGAAGTCTGTTCCGTCTAAGCCTTGCGGGTACAATTAACGTTGATCGTCTGCCTCTGCGAGTGTGGTTGGGCCCAAGCGCCGGCAGCAGGGAAGCGCAGACCGCATCGCGAAGGGATTCTTGGAAGCATGAAGAAAACTGTATTGCTTGGTGCTCTGCTGATGAGCGCCGCTGTGGCAGGGCGGGCGCAGGAAAGCCGGCAGGACGCCAGCATTAGCGGCCTCGAGGTTGTTGCGCCTCAGGTATCCGGAAATGCTGTACAACCCATGCGCACCACGCTGGTCACCGGCGTGCTCGGCAGCTACCGGTATCTGCTTACGCCACGCAGTGGCCTTGAGCTGAACTACGGCTGGGCGCAGAACTCCATGGTGTACAACGCGTTTTCGGCCAACGTTCCCGTCGGCCGTGTGCACGAGCGGCAGCAGGAGCTTTCCGGCGCCTATGTGTATTCGCGCAACTACCGCAACTTCAATCCATTCGTCGAAGGCGGCGTTGGTGGCATGATCTTCACGCCCATCCTGGACGCCGGCACCACCAGCCTGGATTCCCGCCAGAACACCCGCGTGGGCGGTTTGTTCGGTGCGGGCGTGGCCTACGAGATCAGCCCCAGCTTCGACATCCGCGCAGAGTATCGTGGCATGGTGCTCAAGGTTCCCGATTTCGGCATCTCGGCCTTCACCTCCAACCGCTATTACGTGATCTCAACGCCGTCGATCGGCGTGGCGTACCACTTCTAAACGTCGGTTCTCAGCACAAAGATCAAGGCCTCATCCCTGGGATGAGGCCTTGATCTTTGCTGTTCTTGCTGATCGGAACTCCCGGCTGAGCCTTCGGCCTTAGTACTCGCCAAATCGGTAGGCAGCACCAAAGCTGAACACATGCGGAGTCAGGCTGTTGGGGTGATAGGTCAGCCAGTGCTGCTCTTCGTAGTCCACAGGCCGCAGGGTAATGTGGTGCTCCAGACGCATCTCCAGACCACCACCGATGGCAACCAGCGGGTAGGACCCTGGAGCGTTGTAAAGCCCAGGATTGTTGGTGTTGTTGGAGGCCGTGGCGTCGCCGATCAAGGCTTTGCCGTATGCCAGGTAGCGACGTTTGTGGTATTCGCCACGCGCACCGAACAGATACGTATGCTCCAGAAAGGGAACTTTGGAAGAGAACGCGGTTTGCAGGTTCGCTTCAGCGGTTAGGCCAACAAATCGGGAAAAATCGTAGTTGGCGAAAATCCCAATGCCGGAGGCCCGGGTGATTCCGTAGTCTGGGTCAATGTTCTGGTAGGCAACACCCACCGCCAGAGTCTTACCGGTTGCCGTGGCAATCGCCTGCCCCGAAAGCTGGGGCGCGACAACCGCGGCGAGAACCGCGAGGGCCAGAGCGGAAAGGCAGTGCTTCATCATTCGGTCTCCTGAAACAGCGGCGCCCCTCTAGGTCGTTCAGGGGCGCCGATGTTGGGTCCAGCGCGCAAGGTGTGGGCCCGGTGCCTTGTGATAAGGCTTAGCGCTGCTGCGGTGGCGTGGCGGCAGGAGCTGCAGGCGCGGCTGGTGTGGCGGCGGTGTCAGTCGCCGGGGCCGTTCCTGCGGGCTGTGCTCCTGCAGGAGCTTGGCTGTTGTCACCCGTGGTCGGGGCCGCCGGTGCTGGAGGTGCCGGCGGTGCGGGAGGCTGCCAGTACGCCAGCTTTAGGTAAACGGGCGTGATCTCAAAGGGCAGTTTGTCCCGTGAGCTAAGCAAGGGGGCATACGCAGAGTGTAGCTGAATCACCTTGTCCGTCCACGGATCAAATCGCAGAAGTTGCGCCAAAGGCATCGCCGCCTGCTGTTGCAGGTCCGTGTTGTTCAGCTTTGGAGCCTTGGATACCAGCCCTTGCAGCCAGAAGCTGCCATCTTCCTTCAGCAGGCCGTCGCCGATCTGCGCATCCGTCAAGGCATGCAGGCCCTTCTCCCGCGCCTGCAGCTGCTGCAGGTACAGGCCGAAGTACTTCTGCCCATCGGAAAGATCAGCCACACCCAGCAGCTCGATTGCCTTCTTGGCCGCATCCACGTTTTCCTGATCCGTGTGGTGCATCGGGATCTTCTGGAACGCAGACTCCTGCGGGAACATCAGGTGATCGTTAAAGGCATACTTGGTGTCGATGTGATGACCCAGGAGGATATGCGCCACCTGGAAGGCCAGGATTGCGTTCAGATCACCCTGCTGCTCCGCCTGCTTTCCATCAGCAGAGGGGACCGCGGTTGTGTCCAGAAGGCTCTTGGAGATCAGGATCGTGTTGCCGACCGAAAGCGTCTCAAGCGGCTCGGTGAGCAGCGTGCGCACCTTCAGTGGGCGGTCCGTCGCGATCTTGTTGTAGGCCAGGATGTTGTTGGCCAGCAGTTCCAGCGTCTGGTCGAACTCGCTGGGCGCGTCAATCAGTCCGGCTTCATACAGGCGCTGTACCACGTTGTCTTCGGCCTGCTGCACCCACTCACGCTGGGCCTGCAGCGGGCTGACGTCCGGTGCGTTCTGCGAGGCGTCGGTGGCGCCTTCCACCTCAAGGGTGGCCTGGTCGGCATCCTTGGGCGGGGTCTTCAGGGAGTAACCCCAGATGTAGTTCACGGCCTTGAACTTCAGCGTGTGGCTCGGGCTCTTGGGGTCGGTCTCCTCGATGTAGACCGAGGTCGGCAGCCACAGGCCTTCCTGCACGTTGGTGCGCCACGAGTCGAAGTGGTAGTACTCGGCGATGTCCTTTTCGGAGCCGGCGAAGTCGCCGTTGAAACGCACAATGTTGCCGCTGTTGCGCTCAATCCAGACGCGTCCGGAGAAGCGGCCAGTGGCACCCGGCTTGATCGGGCTTACGTCGAACACGACGGTCGGGATGGTCCCGAGAAAGTCGTTGCGGACGAAGGCAAACTGATAGGTGCCGCGGTTGAAGCTGTTCGAGTCCACCAACAGCATCTGAACGAAACCCGCCTCATGGTAGGTGAGGTGCAGGTTCATCGAAAGTCCCGAAAGGTAGCCGAGCGAGTGCTTGAACAGACCCAGCTTGCCGCCTTTTTCATCGGGCTTGGAGCCGTCTGCGTAGCTGGTGTCGTTGATCACCTTGCCGAAGTTCACGCGACCCAGGAAGTGCACGTCCGATTCGGGCGTTTGGCCCATCACCGGATCGGTCTTCATGTTCTGGATGTACGTTTCAACGATCGGCGTCCGATCCTTCAGGGTCTTGATAATCACCCCTTCACGCGTGATGGCCTTATCGATGAGTGCATTCTGCGCCGCCGTCGGCTTGCGGTAATCCGCAATGGGCGCCGGCTTCTTCTTGCCGATCGGGAACGCCACGGCAGGGATCGCCGGTGCGGCTAGAAGGGCGAGTGTCACGGCAGCAGTGAGTTTCGTCCGGTTAAACATGAGGTTGGGGCTCCTTAAGTAGTGCGGCTTGTACGAATCAGGCAGAGGCTGCCGGTTGAAACAACTTGAAAGTTAGGCAGGAGGGCTGCTCCCTATTCTGCGTGGGGAGCAGCCAACTGCGTTAGCTCATCTGGAATTTGACCGTGACCACGCCTTCCCACGGCACAGGGGATCCCGCAGCGTCCATGGCCGGTTTGAACCGAGTTCCTTCGGCAGCCTTCTCTGCCGCCTGATCCAGACCGTGGCCCAGGCCGCTGACGATCCCGAGAACCTGGACCGTGCCTTCCGCCGTGACGCGGATGCGGACGGACACATTGCCTTCCAGGTGCATCGCCTTCGCTTCTTCCGTGTACACGGGCTCAGGCTTGTAAAGCAGGGTGGGCTTGGCCTGTGCGACTACCGCCTTGACCTGCGGTTGCTGCAGGGTTGGCTGCACGGGCGCGGTGGTCATCGCCACGTTGCGCACCTTGGAGTTCATTGGGCCATTGCAACCCACGCATCCGTTGGCAAGGCCATTGATGGGCTTGGCGGCCGTGGCTGCCAGGTTCTGGCTGTTCGGCGAGCCCGAACCCATACCCATGCTGACCGAGCGCGGTCCGCTGCCGGTGTTGCTGCCAGGCATACCCGGCATACCAGCGACACCCATGTTCACACGGGCCACCGCGGGGCCGGTCATCGGCTTCAGCGGGTTATCCGGCGAGCCGAGGCGCACAGCACTGGGGTGAGCGTCTGCGTTAGGCACGTGGGCCGGGGTCCCCATCAGGTTCACGGCCCTCGGTGCGGGCGGTGCCGGGGTCAATTTGGGCGGTGGCGGCGCCGGCTGCGGCTTCGGCGTCGGCGGGGCAGGGACCGGCGGCGGCGGCACGGGTGGCGGCGGTACCGGCACGGGCGGCGGCGGCACCGGCGGCATCTTCGGCGGCGGCGGTGGGGGCGGCGGCGGCGGCAGCTTGATCTTCGGCTTCGGCGGTGGCGGGGGTTCGGGCTTCGCCATGGTCACCGGATCGATCAGCTCGGCATGCTTGACCTTCGGCTTCACCACAGCCGCTTTGACCAGGAACAGAACCGCCAGTGCGACGATCACGTTGATCGTGATGGCCGTGATGGTTGCGCTCTTGCTGCGTTTTCCGTCGTTCAGAACGCCGAAATCGCGGAACGCCACGCTGGGCGGGTTCGGTTCACTACTGCGCAGTGGCTTGGGCATCGGGGATCAACCTCTCGGGGGTGTCATTGGAGCAGACCGGCACAGTACCTGAGAGAGTTACCAGAACGATAACAGACGTCTGGTGCACACCCTGGTCGGTATTTGTGCGGCTTGCGCCGGTTGAAATCTGTTCGGCGTCTGCAATGGACCGCAAGGAACGACGAAAATCTTGGGGGAAAAGCAGGCGGCCGAACTGGGCGTCGATCCGCCCCCCAGCTGCTTGCGAACTCGAAGGGGCGATCCCGGGGCGGCGTACCTGCCCCTGGGTGTCAACCGCAAGACCCATGGGGTCCTGGCCAGCGCGCCGTGTGTCGCGCGCCATGTGCCGACGCTCATCGGTTGCGAGAAAAAGAAGACTGCTGGGCATCGCATGCCTCGTCCGGCAGGGGAGCACCGGCTGTGCTGCGTAAGCGGACCTCTTTGTCACAACCCGGAGTGCGCCCTGTTGTTGCTTGGAGACTAGGGATTTCCGCGTGCCTTGGAGGCCTGAGCCAACAAACGGGCCCGAGTCTGCAGCAATCGTGATGGGGCGGAGGGAAGCTCGGCGTCCCGCACGGCGGCCCGGTAGCCGCCCATATAGATCGAGTACATTACCGCCAGCGCACAGCCCACCCCAAATGCGAATCCCAGGAAGAAGCCGATCAACGCCCCTGCGGAGAAGGTCACCTGTTGTAGGATGGCACATCATCGCGCGTTCATGGTCCTTCGTTGGTCTCTACGCGGCCCTTGGGGCCGGCAGGCTGGTCTTCCGCCTTGGAGTCTTAGACGAGATTTGCCCTTGCAGGGACCACTCGTCTCCTTGGCGTGGTTTGAGTGTCGCGGAGCCTGAACGCCGTCGCTATAGCACTTCCGCAGGAGTCTTGACCCGAAACGGACGCCTCGCACTTACCCCTTTAGGTCACGTGACTTTAGTTTCTTCTCCTTAGGATGCGGATTTGCCGGGGGTTCCCCCAAATGGGCTACACTTCGGAACACTGCGCCTCTGAAAACGTGGGGCGCGCTGAGACCCAATGCCAGCCGAGAGCACCCCTTCGCAGCCGACCTCCCCGTCCGATCAGTCCTCCAGCACCTTTCACTCCTTTATGCGGGAAGATCGTCTTTTTCCTGCACCTGCGAGCTTTTCCGCGCAGGCCTGGATAGGCAGCGAGGCCGAATATGACCGCCTCTACCGCCAGAGTGTTGATGACCCAGGGGCGTTCTGGGGCAAAGCCGCGGGCGAGCTCGACTGGATGACACCCTGGACGACCGTGCTTCAGGGCACCGGACCGGAGGCGCGCTGGTTTGAGGGGGGCCGCCTGAATCTGGCGGCTAACTGTGTCGACCGGCACGTCCAAGGGGCCCGCCGCGACAAGGCAGCCCTGATCTGGGAAGGCGAGCCCGGCGAGGTACGCACCCTCACCTATCTGCAATTGCACGAACAGGTTAGTCGCTTCGCCAACGTGCTGAAAGACGCCGGCGTCCGCAAGGGCGACCGCGTCGCCGTGTACATGGGCATGACCCCCGAGCTGGCCATCGCCCTGCTCGCCTGCGCCCGCATCGGGGCCGTCCATTCGGTCATCTTTGGCGGTTTCGCCGCCCACGCCATCTCTGACCGTGTCAACGACTCCGACTGCCAGGTCATCCTGACCCAGGACATCAGCTACCGTCGCGGCACCGAGATCAAGCTCAAGGCCATCGTCGATGACGCGCTGCAGCGCTGCCCCGGCGTCCGCAAAGTCATTGTTTACCAACGAGATTCCTCAAAATCGACGCCTATGACCGCAGGCCGCGACCTGTGGTGGCACGAAGCCACCGCCGCAGCCGCCGCGGACTGCCCGCCGGAACCCATGGCCGCGGAAGATCCGCTCTTTATCCTGTACACCAGCGGAACCACCGGCAAGCCCAAGGGCCTGGTCCACACGACCGCCGGCTACGGTGTGGGCACCTACCTGACCTCAAAGATCAACTTTGACCTCCATGACGAGGACGTCTACTTCTGCACCGCAGATATTGGCTGGATCACCGGCCACAGCTATGTGGTTTACGGTCCGCTGGCCAACGGCGCAACCGTCCTGCTCTATGAAGGCGCCCCGAACCACCCCGAGCCCGACCGCTTCTGGCAGCTGATCGACAAACACAAGGTCACCATCTTCTATACGGCGCCCACGGCCATCCGGGCCTTTATCAAGTGGGGCTCGGACTGGGTGCACAAGCACTCGCTCAGCACGCTGCGCCTTCTCGGCACCGTCGGCGAGCCCATCAACCCCGAAGCCTGGATGTGGTACCACCGCGAGATCGGCAAAGAACGCTGCCCCATCGTCGACACCTGGTGGCAGACCGAAACCGGTGCCCACATGATTGCGCCCGTCCCTGGCGCGATCGCCACCAAGCCCGGTTCCGCCACCAAACCCTTCTTCGGCATCGTCCCGCGGGTTGTCTCCAAGGACGGCCAGCCTGTCCCGGCCGGCCACGGCGGTCTGCTCGTCATCGCCAAGCCCTGGCCCAGCATGGCGCGCACCATCTGGGGTGACCACGGGCGCTTCATCGAAACGTACTTCTCGGAAGTGAAAGACCTCGACGGCAACCCTGTCTACTTCACCGGGGACGGCGCCCGCTGCGATGACGACGGTTACTTCTGGCTGATGGGCCGCGTCGACGACGTCATCAACGTCAGTGGCCACCGCCTCGGCACCGCCGAGATTGAGTCAGCCCTCGTCGCGCACCCCAAGGTTGCGGAGGCCGCCGTTGTCGGCCGTCCGTGCGAACTCAAGGGGCAGGCCATCGCTGCCTTCGTATCGCTCGAAGAAGGTCACGAACCCACCGAGGAGCTCAAAACCGAGCTGAAGAAGTGGGTCGGCAAGGAGATCGGCGGCCTGGCACGTCCGGACGACCTGCGCTTCACGCCAACGTTGCCCAAAACGCGTTCCGGCAAGATCATGCGGCGGCTCCTGCGCGAACTCGCCACCACCGGCGAGGTCAAGGGCGACACAACCACGCTCGAAGACTTCACCGTCATCGCCAAGTTGCGAGAGAACGACGAGTAACGGCGGCTGCGTCGGCAAGTGTTGTCTCCACTTGTTGTCCTTCCCGAAGGGAATCTGCGTTCCTTTCACCGAGGCACGCTGCCCGAGAAACCGGCAGAGCAACTTCCCCCCACCATCCGCGTCCGATTGATAGACTGGAAGGCTGAAACAACCGTCGCGCGCCGCGCGTCGATTGTCTCGTAGTGGGTCGGGAGCCGGTGTCTGGATGAGTGAGTACCTGAGCAAAATCAAATCGCCCGCAGACCTGAAACGGCTCGGTCCCATCGAGCTCGAACGGCTTGCCGAAGAGATCCGCGAGCGCCTGATCCGCGGCGTCGCCAAAACCGGCGGCCACATCGGCCCCAATCTCGGCGTGGTGGAGCTGACCCTCGCCATGCACTTCGTCTTCAACACCCCGCACGATCACTTCGTCTTCGACGTGTCGCACCAGAGCTACGTCCACAAGCTGCTCACCGGCCGCGAACACCTCTTCGACACCATCCGCCAGCCCGGCGGGCTCAATGGCTTCATGCTCCGCACCGAAAGCGAGCACGACAGCTTCGGCGCCGGCCACGCAGGCACGGCACTCAGTGCAGCCCTGGGCATGGCCGTTGCCCGCGATATGTCGGGTGGCGACGAGAACATCGTCGTGCTCGCCGGAGACGCCGCCTTCACCAACGGCATCAGCTACGAGGCCCTAAACAACATCGCCTCGCAAACCAAGCGCCTCATCATCATCCTTAATGACAACGAGTGGTCCATCGACAAGAACGTCGGGGCCATCGCCGAGTACTTCCACAAGATCGCGACCAACCCCACCTACGTCAATCTTCACGACCGCGTCACTGGCCTGCTGGAAAGATTCGGTGGCAAGGCCGCGCGCCACATCGCGCGCAAGGCCGAGGAAGCCGCCAAGGGCGTCATCGGCCGCGGCATGATCTTCGAAGAGTTCGGCCTGAACTACTACGGCCCTGTCGACGGCCACAATCTCCCGCTGCTCATCGAAACGCTCAAGTTCCTCAAAACGCAGAACCAGCCCGTCGTCCTCCACGCCCTCACACAAAAGGGGCGCGGCTTCGGTCCGGCGCTTGAGCAGCAGAAGAAGTTCCACGGCCTCGGTCCGTACGACCCGCAGACTGGAGGCCCGCCCGGCGGCACCAAGGCGGCCTCTCAGAAGACCTACTCCGAGGTCTTCGCCGAGTCCCTCACCAAGCTCGCCACCAACGACGACAAGGTCGTCGCCATCACCGCCGCCATGCCCAATGGCACCGCGCTCGACCTCTTCCGTCCGCACCACCCCAAGCGCTACTTCGACGTGGGCATCGCGGAAGAGCACGCCGTCCTGTTCGCCGCCGGCATGGCCACCAAGGGCTTCCGCCCCTTCTGCGCCATTTATTCCACGTTCCTGCAGCGCGCCTTCGATCAGATCGTGCATGACGTCGCGCTCCAGCAGCTCCCGGTCGTCTTCTGCATGGATCGCGGCGGCCTCTCCGGCGACGATGGCCCCACGCACCACGGCCTCTTCGACATCAGCTATCTCCGCAGCGTCCCCAACCTCATCCACATGGACCCCAAGGACGAAGAAGAGCTCCAGGACATGATGTACACCGCGCTGCTGCACGACGGCCCCAGCGCCATCCGCTACCCGCGCGGCACCGGCCCCGGCGCCACGCCCAAGGCGCGACCGCAGGCCCTCGCCATTGGCCGCGCCGAGGTGCTGCAGGACGGCCACGACGTTGCCATCTTCTCCCTCGGCAACATGCTTCCCGAAGCCGAAAAGCTTGCCCATGAGCTCGAAAGCGAAGGCCACAGCGTCGCCGTCATCAACGCGCGCTTCGCCAAGCCCGTCGATGGCGACTGCCTCGCCCGCTACGCCGGACGTTGCGATTTGCTGGTCACCATGGAAGATCACGTGCTCGCCGGCGGCTTCGGTTCCGCCGTCATGGAATGCCTCAACGAGCAGGAACTGAGCACCCCCGTCGTCCGCATCGGCTGGCCCGATCAGTTCATTGAGCACGGCAAGGTCGAAGACCTCCGCCGCAAGTACGGCCTCACCGCTGATGCCGCACTGGACCGCGTCCGCCTGCTCCTCAAGCGCCCCGTCCACGCGTAGGCGTCGGCTGGCTACCCCTGCGTCGTCCTGAGCGAAGCGAAGGTCCTCAGTGCTTCACGGCACGAGGACTAGACGTACACGCTAGTGCCTACCGCACCCCAGCCGCATACCGCGGCAACAACACCTCTGCCTGGCGTTGCCGGTAGCCAAACATGGCCCGCATGGCCAGCGGCCCAACCGGCGCCCCTACCCAGCTCAACGCAGGCAGCGGCAACTCGTACTCCACGGCATCGCGCACTACCGATCCCTCTCGGCCCTCACGCGTCTCTCCGCGCACCGAATGGCAATGCCGCCAGTACGCAAACGGCCCCTTCACCTGCACATCGCAGAATCCCTCGTTCCAGCGAAAATCCTCGATCAGCGCCAGCCACGGCAGCCGCACCGGCACCCCGGGGGCGGCCCGCGCGGTGATCAGCAGGCTCGTCCCATCCCCGGCAACCACGCCCGGCAACACCGGCACACCCACAGGCCGTGGTGGCGGCGGCACCAACGTCGCCTCATCGATGCGGGCCTTCTGCCACCCAGGCATCAGCGGGGGAAGGTTCGCCGGGTTTGCAAAGAACGCAAACACCACCTCAACGGGGAAGGGAAGCCACTGCTCAGTCTCAAAATGCTGTCGCACACCGTCTAGGATGCGCCCACACCCAAAAGCAAAGCGGCAACCCGAACTGGATTGCCGCCTCACCAAACCGCAATAACTGAGCACCGAGCACTGAGCACTAAGCACCAAGCACCAAGCACCAAGCACTGAGCACTGAGCACTAAGCACTCCTCTTACGGCATCAAGACCGTATCGATCACATGCACCACGCCGTTCGACTGGTACACATCGGCGGTCGTCACCATCGCCGAGCCACCCTTGGCATCGGTGATCTTGATCATCTTCATGCTGTCCATCGAGAACGTCAGCATCTCGCCCTGCACGGTCTTCAATTGCAGCGATCCGCCGGCCTTCTTGATCTCCTTGACCAGCTTCTTGGAGTCATACGTGCCCGGCACGACGTGGTAGGTCAGGATCTTGGTCAGCTGATCCTTGTTCTCCGGCTGCACCAGCGTGTTCACGGTGCCGTCCGGCAGCTTGGCAAACGCATCGTTGGTGGGCGCAAACACCGTGAACGGGCCGGCCGAATTCAGCGTGTCTACCAGGCCTGCAGCCTTCACCGCCGTGACCAGCGTCGTCAGGTTCGGCGCTGCGGAGGCATTGGCGGCGATCGTCTTGTTCGAGTACATCGCCGCGCCACCCACGGTGGGGTCAGTCTTCTGCGCGGTCGCGCCCAGGGTGGAAAGCGCAAGCACCGCGCCCGCAACTGCCGTAAACAAAGTCTTCTTCATCGTTCAGCTCTCTTTCGTTCTTCAGGTCTATCGGACAACTGGAGATTCGAGCAGGGACCCATTTGCCTGCTGCTCGTCTTTGGCTCGTTCTCAAAGACGCCCACTGACCCAACGCCCGGGCCGGCAAAACGGATTGGAACACTTTGCACTTTCCCATCCTGCGCAACCTGGCACCTGTTACCTTCGCAGCGTTGACAAACCCGCGCGGCCGCCGTCAACTTGATCTGGATGGCTGCCGCTGATCAACCACGCCCCGCCGGTCACCTCGTGTCGGGCTCCGGAAACTCGAGCGGTGCGCCGGAGGCGCAGGCGTCCGATGCCGAACGCCGTGGCCTGTTCCTGGTCGGCCTCTTCAAAATCAGCAAAGTCGTCTTCTTTACCTCGATCGGCGCCGGTGCCTTCCACCTGGTTCACCGCAACCTGGGTGACCTGGTCATGCGCCTGATTGACTCCCTGCCCATCGACCCCGAAGGCCGCGTCGTCTCCATCGTCATGGACAAGGCCGACCTCATCAACGCACACGACCTGCGTCGCATCGGGGCCGGGGCGTTCATCTATGCCATCCTTTGCCTCGTCGAAGGAACCGGCCTGCTCATGCGCAAGACCTGGGCGGAATACTTCACCACCATCCTCACCGCGCTTGGTCTGCCGGTAGAAACATTTGAGATCATCCGCCACTTCACCTGGTTCAAGGTGGGGGCCCTCGTCATGAACCTGGCGATCCTGATCTATCTGTTGTGGGTGCTGAAGAAGCGGGGCAAAAACAGCTATCCCCAGACCGGGTAGTTTCGCCTCTTCTTCGCTACAACTTTCGCGTCAACGGCGCAAGTGGGTCGCGAGGTACGAACCACCGCCGTAAACACTACATGTTGTGGGTATCGAAAGCAGTGACCCCGCCCGCTGCATTTTCCACATTTGCTGCTGGAAATTACCTTCACGGAACCAATTTAGGGCTGGACTTCCCAACGGCTCTGGCCGATGCTTTCTCAAGCGGTGGTCAAAAGTGGTGAAAAGGGGTAAAACGGGACTAGAAACCAGGCTTCCAGATTCAGTTTAGGGCGACATCGGGATGTACGGGGTATCAGGACGGGTTCAATCACATGGCAGTTCGTGGCAACAACCCGACCCGCGTCGACGAAAAGGGCAGATTGAAGGTCCCCACCGACTTCAAGCGCCGACTGGACGAAGAGTTTGGCTCAGAAACCGAGTACTTCATCACCAGCCGTGACGGGGATAGAGCCGAGATCTATCCGCTAAAGGTTTGGGAGGAGATTGAGGCACGGATGGCAACGGTGCCCTCAATGAACCCCGCCCGCAAAAAGTTTGAGGACGTTACCAACTACTACGGACAGCAGGTCGGCTACGACAACCAGGGCCGGCTTCTTCTTCCGCAGCTCCTGCGCACCAAGGCGCGGCTGGCGGACGACGTTGTAGTCATCGGCAAAGGCCGGCATCTCGAAGTGGTCAACCGTGACCGGTTTGAGGTCAGCCTGGAAGAGAACAAGATGTCGACGGCGGACATGGAAGCCCTCTCCGCCCTCGGCATCTAGCAGGGAGGTTTCGTCAGGGCACGGCTTCAGCCAAGCGCCCTCCGAGACCTAAAGGCAAGGCAAAGGTTTCGTCAGGGCACGGCTTCAGCCAAACGCCCTCCGAGACCTGAAGGCAAGGCAAGGTTTCGTCAGGGCACGGCTTCCGCCAAACGCCCTCCGAGACCTGAAGGCAAGGCAAGGTTTCGTCAGGGCACGGCTTCAGCCAAACGCCCTCCCGAGACCTGAAGGCAAGGCAAGGTTTCGTCAGGGCACGGCTTTAGCCGTGCCGTACACGAGACCTAAAGGCAAGGCAAGGTTTCGTCAGGGCACGGCTTCAGCCAAACGCCCTCCGAGACCTGAAGGCAAGGCAAGGTTTCGTCAGGGCACGGCTTCAGCCGTGCCGTACACGGGGCCCAACGAATCGGGGCTTTAGCCCCTGAGGTTTGCACCAAAGCTCCCCAGGGAGCGCATGAGGCGGAAAGCAAATGCAGCCACCGCAACATGTTCCGGTTCTTCTTGAAGAATGTTTAGACCTTCTCCACGTGCGGCGCGGCGGAACCTACGCTGACGCTACGTTGGGTCTCGGCGGGCACTCCGCAGCCATCGCCCGTTTGTTGGGCGGCGCTGGGACCCTTATCGCCTTTGATCGCGACCCGGACGCCATGGCCGAAGCGCAAACGCGCCTCACCGCCCTGGCCGATGAGCTTGGACCGGAAATGCCCGCGGTACGGTACGTTTCCCGTCCTTTCTCGGCCATGGCCGAGGAGCTCAAGCCGGGCACGCTCGACGGCCTGCTCGCTGACTTCGGTGTCTCGAGCCTGCAGCTCGATCAGCCGCACCGTGGATTTAGTTTTCGTGCCGAAGGCCCGTTGGATATGCGGATGGATCCGCGCAGCGAGCTGTCGGCACACCAGGTGGTAAATCAGGCGGACGAAGAAGATCTCGCCAACCTGATTTACGAATTCGGAGAGGAAAGGAGGTCGCGGAGAATCGCCAGAGCCATTGTGAGGGCCCGGCCGATCCACACTACGGCGGAATTAGCCAGCGTGGTTTCGGCCGCGGCCCACTCAATGAAAGGCGACAAGATTCATCCGGCGACCAGGACCTTTCAGGCCCTCCGAATTCGTACCAATGACGAACTGGGCGAGATCCAATCGCTGCTGAAAAGCGCGGGATCTCTGCTCAAAACCGGTGGGCGCGTGGCGATGATCAGCTTCCACTCGCTCGAAGACCGGCTGGTAAAGGATGCGTTCCGCGAAGCTCAGCGGGCGGGAACAATGACGGTGTTGACCAGGAAACCTGTGGTCGCCGGCGAGGAAGAAAGCCGGAAAAACCCGAGATCCCGCTCCGCAAAGCTGAGGGGAGCCGAGAAGCTGTAGTCAAAAGCCTGAAATCCTCAGGCAGATTGTTATTAACTAGAACGTAATACCTCTGCACAAGAGACGATGCACCGGAATCGACGGTTGCCGGTAAATCACCCTTTCGGGGCAGAGCGAACCACAAAAGATACTCGGCTTTCCTCAGTCTCCTATGAAGGAAACACGGAAAACGCCGATAGGCACGGCAAGGGTGTAGCACAAGGGGCCTGGAAAGAGCAGTAAACGGGAGCTTTCTAGGGGGTACAGGACGATGGCGGCAGCAGCAATTCCAACAGGGCACCTCGCCGATCCGGCGACGGTCCGCAACTTCAACTCACGGCGCGAAAACTCCGGCCGGCCGGCCTCGATCGCCGCGCTCAACCGCGACCGGTATGAGGCGCAGCGCTCTCAGCGTCGCGGCCCTACGCCGGAGATGTTCTTTGCCAAGCACATCGACAACAGCCGCATCGTCAAGGCCGATGACCCCATCCGCCGTCGCGAGGTGCGCCACTTTACCATCGTGATGAGCGTCTTCTTCGCGCTCACCATGGTGTACGTGTGGCAGCACTTCTCGGCCATCGAAGTCGGCTACCGCGTGGAAGCGCAGAAGACCCAGGTCGAACTCCTTCGGGAGCAGAACCGCCAGCTTCGCCTCACCGAGGCCCAGCTTTCCGACCCCGGCCGCATCGACCGCATCGCCAAGCAGCTCGGGCTCGACGCCCCCCTGCCCGGCCAGGTCGTCCGCCCCGAAGGCCCGGATGGCATCCAGCCCGTACTCGCCCAGGTACAGCAGCCCGCAACGTCGCTGCCTAACTAACCCTTTGCTTGTCATCCCCGAAGGGGATCTGCGTTTGTCGTTGCTTTTGCCTTCTTGCTTTCCATTCCCCGAACGGGGAACCTGTCGTTTGTTTCCACCTGCACCACCCTTTAGGCCCTATCACGCATGAAGCCCAAGCCCAGCAAGCGCCCAAATCTCCGGCCCGCGGCCCGCGCCAGCGGCCCGCTCACTGCGCCCATCCGGCGGGTCCGCTTCTTCTGGGTTGCCATCGCCTTCTGCCTTTGGACCGTAGCCATTGCCTTCCGCCTCACCTGGCTGCAGGTCATCAAGCACGACCACTTCGTCCACATGGCGGCCAAGCAGCAGCAGCGCGGCTTTGAGGTCGCCCCCCGCCGCGGCGTCCTGTACGACCGCAACCTCCGCGAGCTCGCCATGACGGTCCTCGTGCCGTCCATCTACGCCGTTCCGACAGAAATCGGCGACAACCGCCAAGCCGACGCGCACCTCCTCGCCAAAATCGTCCACACCGACCCGCTCGACAGCTTCACCAAGGAAGACCGCATCCTCGCGCGCATGAACGACAGCCGCGCCTTCGCCTGGGTCGCCCGCAAGGTCACGCCGGAAACCGCCGAGCGCATCACCGAGCTCAACCTCCACGGCATCTACGTCCAAAAAGAGTTCAAGCGCTTTTACCCCAACAACGACCTCGCCGCGCACACCCTCGGCTACGTCGGTACAGACGACGAAGGCCTCGGCGGCCTCGAACGGAATTTTGACGACGAACTCCACGGCGAACCCGGCCACATGCTCACCGCCGTCGACGCCAAGCGCCACACCATGGACAGCTTCGAGCAGGAGCCCATGCCCGGCGAAAACCTCGTCCTCTCCATCGACTCCAACATTCAGTACATGGCTGAGCGCGCCCTCGACGAGCAGGTCGCCAAGCTCAAGGCGCTTCACGGCACCGTCGTCGTGCAGGACCCCCACACCGGCCAGATCCTTGCCCTCGCGGTCAGCCCCCGCTTCAACCCCAACGACAGCCGCCATCTCAACGCCGACGAACTCCAAAACCTCGCTGTCTCGAACATCTACGAACCCGGCTCCACCTTCAAGCTCGTCACCTACTCCGCCGCGCTCGACGGCGCCGGCGTAGAGCCAACCGACAAGGTCGATTGCCAGGGCGGCGCGATGACCATGTACGGCCGCACCCTCCACGACGACAAGTCCGATCACATGGGCGTCGTCACCGTGCAGCAGGCGCTCGAGCACTCCTCCGACGTAGGCGCCGCCAAGATGGCGCTCAAGCTCGGCAACCAGAAGTTCTACGACTACATGCGCGGCTTCGGCTTCGGCGACCGCACCGGTATCGAGCTTCCCAGCGAAACCCGCGGCCTCCTCCGCCCACCCCGGAAGTGGGGTTCCACCTCCATCCTCTCGCTCGCCATCGGCCAGGAGATCGGCGTGACACCCGTTCAACTCGTAACCATGGTCAGCACCATCGCAAACGGCGGCACCTACCTCCCGCCGCACATCCTTCTCCAGTCCACCGACGAGATGAAGGGCGACGCGCGCCTGCAGCCGGAGGCCTTCCACCCCGTGAACCAGCTTCCCGCACAGCTCCCTGACGGCGCCCACCGCGTCATCAAGGAGCTCACCGCCGCCAAAATGCGCGCCATGATGCAGGGCATCGTCATCGAAGGCACCGGCCGCAAAGCCCAGCTCAACGGCTACAGCTCCGCCGGCAAAACCGGCACCGCGGAAAAGATCGACCCCGCCACCCACACCTACTCGCACACCAAGCTCGTCGCCAGCTTTGCTGGTTTCGCGCCGGTCAGCTCGCCTGCAGTCTCCATCGCCGTCGTGATCGACACCCCCACCGCAGGCGGCGAAGACATGCGCTACGGCGGCGCGGCAAGCGGTCCCGTCTTCGCCGAAGTCGCCCAGGAAGTCCTCGAATACCTTGGCGTCCCGCACGATCAGCCACTGAAAACACCCAAGCAGCTCGAAGAGGCCAAGCGCGAACCGGTAGCCGATGAAGACGGCCCCAGCGGCTCGGATGTAGCCGACGTCGCCAGCCTCTTCGACGAGATCAACGCTCTCCCGGCTGACGATCCGCTCCGCAAACCCGCCACCGCCGCCGCGGTGGCCCAGAACGCCCAGGCCGATCGCGCCGAAGACACGGCCCGCGAAAACGCCGCGCTGCACGCCCCGCCGCCCTCGCCCTGGCTCGCTCTCCCAGACAAAGTCCTCGCCGCCTTCCACCGCAATGGCAACACCACCTCCGTGATGCCCGGGTCCGAGCTCGCGACCAATCACCCCATTGCGGCCCCGCACATCGCACCCGCGGTCCAAACGCGGACCAACGGCGCGATCGTGATCGACAGCGGAAAACGTGTGCCCGTCCCCGACTTCACCGGTGCCGCCCTCCGCACCGTCGTCGAACGCGCCGCCACCGCCGGGCTCCAGGTCCAAACCCTCGGCAGCGGCCTCGCCCACGAACAAGCCCCAGCCGCAGGCACCCTCGTCCCCAGCGGCACTGAGGTCGTCGTCCGCTTCAGCCGATAGCAACCTCCCCGGAACCTACGCGCACTGCACGGATGTTCGCCCCTCGCACGGGCAAAGTTTCTGCAGTGCATCTCAGCCGCCATGACCCTTGGGCTTTCGGCTTCGCGGTGGATCAGCATCCATCCCGTTATGTTCTTCCTGGCAGTCCTTCTTCTGCTCTGGGCCGGCACGTTGGTCGGTGGTGCCTTGCGCAGCCGGCGCCAGCACGTCATCGCGGACGAAGTATCCACCTTCAAGACGCTGGAAGGCGCCGTGCTCGCGCTCCTCGGCCTGCTGCTCGGGTTTACCTTCTCCATGGGCGTAAGCCGTTACGATCAGCGCAAAGGGCTGGAGATCGTCGAAGCCAACGCCCTGCGCGTTCTCTGGCTCCGCACCGCCACCTTGCCTCTGCCGCTTCGCTCCACCGAGCAGACGTTGCTGCGTCAGTACGTCCCGGTTCGGCTGGACTTCCTGGGCGCCGGCACCAATCTCACCCGCATTGACGCGAGCCTGCAACAGACCACAGCCCTGCAGACGGGCATGTGGCAAGCCGCCGCCAACTTCGCCGTTGCACAGCGTGACCCAATTACAGCGCAGTTCCTCAGCGCTCTTGCCGACGCGACCGCTGTAACCGAAAGCCGCACCGCCGCCTTCGAAAACCGCATTCCCACGACCGCCTGGGGCTTGCTGCTCTTCATCGCATTCGTCGCCAGCATGCTCGTCGGTATCGGGATCAGCGCGCGATCTCAGGCGCTGCGCCTCGTTCTGCCGCTGGTGGTCGCCGCCGCGCTTTCCCTCACGCTGGATCTCGACAGCCCGCGTTCCGGCCTCATCCGCGTGCACCAGTACAGTCTGGATCGTGTCGCCGCGGAGATCGTTTCCGGCCCGCGGCCATAAAGAGGAACGCTTACCAAGCTGGCAGCAGCACCCAAAGCCCGCGCACCGGCTCCACGCCACACCAACGGTATACTCGGCAAATCCATACATCAGGAGAACGTCTTGGTCCGGCTTTGCGCCCGTCGCCTGTCCTGTTTGCCTCTGTTCGCTTGCGCCATCCTCGCTAGCGGCGCACAAACACCCACAACGCCGGTCAAAACCGCTGCCCCGAGCATCGACCAATCGCTCGAGATGGTGACGCTCGCCCCGCCCGCGATCTCACCGGACGGCACACGCGTGCTGTATGGCCAGACGCGCACCAACTGGGACAGCAATGCTTTCGAAACTGACCTTTGGCTTGCCCCGGCTACCGGTGGCAAACCGCACCGTCTCACCGCGCCCAACAGGTCCGCCACGGACGCCACGTGGTCGCCCGACGGCCGCTGGATTGCCTTTATCTCCGACCGCCCCGGCGCTTTGCCCAAGTCGCCCGAGGGAAACGCCAGCTCTACGTCGCGCCTGGCGAAGGCGGCGAAGGTGTCCAACTCACAAAGACCGAAACCGGCGTAAATCACTTTGAATGGTCGCCCGACGGTAAATCGATCGCGTATACCTCAACGGATCCCGACACCCAGGCGCGCAAGGACCGCAAAGAAAGCTTTGGCGAGTACCACATCATCCACGGCGACTACGCCATGGCGCATCTATGGCTGATCGACATCCCGGAAGACCCAGGGGTCGTGCGCCCCAAGCCGGTCAGGATCACGGAAGGTCCGTACACGGTCGACGGTTTCAAGTTCTCGCCCGACGGCAAGCAGATCGCCTTTGCGGCCCAGCGTGACCCCGACCTGATCTCGTCCTTCACAGCCGACATCTATACGGTCACGCTCGCCGGCCACACTGTGAAAAAGATCGTCGATACCGCCGGGCCGGACGAGTCACCCGTCTGGTCTCCAGACGGCCGGCAGATCGCCTTTGTCACCTCCAACGCCGATCCGCACTTCTTCTACTCCAACCACAAGATCGCCATCGTCCCCGCCAGCGGCGACGGGAAGCCGGTAGTGGTCGACGAGAGCTTCGATGAGAACGCCGACGTCGATGCCTGGACACCCGATGGCCTCTACTTCACCGGCTTCGAGCATGGTGTGGCCCGGCTTTTCCGGCTCGACCCGGCGACGAAGACTACAACCGCGGTCACTCCGGATCACGAGTACGTCAACGCGGTGTCCATCTCCCCGGATGGCAAACACGTCGCCTACCGCGGTGCGGCCACCGGGCAAACGGGTGAGATCTTCACCGCGGCGGCTGGCTCAGGGCCGCTTACTGACCCCGTGCAGATCACCCATGTGGCCGACCAGTTCAAAGCCTTCCCGCATCCCACGCGAGAGATCATCACCTGGAAGTCCAGCGACGGCGCCACCGTGGAGGGCGTCCTGGAAAAGCCGGCGAACTTCCTGCCCGGCACGCGCTACCCGCTCCTTGTCATCATCCACGGCGGCCCTACCGGCCTCGACACACCGGTGCTTGCACCCGATCGTTACTACCCCGCCGAGCGCTTCCTTGCCCGCGGCGCCCTCATCCTGCGTCCGAACTATCGCGGCTCCGCCGGCTACGGTGCAAAGTTCCGCGCGCTCAACGTCCGCAACCTTGGCGTTGGCGACTACGCCGACGTCATCAGCGGCGTTGACAGCCTCATCGCCAAAGGCCTTGTCGACCCTAAGCGCGTCGGCTCCATGGGCTGGAGCGAGGGCGGCTACATCTCGGCTTTCATCACCGCATCCAGTGATCGCTTCGTTGCTGTCAGTGTCGGTGCGGGCATCTCCGACTGGGCCACGTACTACTACAACACCGACATCACGGCATTCACGCGCCAATACCTCGGCGCCACACCGCAAACAGACCCCGAGATCTACCGGAAAACCTCGCCGATCAGCTACATCAGCCATGCCCGGACGCCCACCCTGATTCAGCAGGGCAGTGTGGACCACCGTGTTCCTGTGGCGAACTCGTTTGAACTCCGGCAAGCGCTGGAAGATCGTGGTGTGCCGGTCAAGATGGTGCTGTACGAAGGCTTCGGTCACCCGATCAACAAGCCAAAACAACAACGAGCCGTAATGGAAGAGAACGAATTGTGGTTCAACCACTACATCTGGGGTGATCCGCTGCCTGCAGACCTAACGCCCGTAGCCAAGGCGAAGCCAGAAGCCAACGACGGAGATGCGCCGAAGTAGCGTCTCCGTCCTGGTGCCGGCAGACCGTCCTTTCTCTCTCGGCAAGCGCCTCCCAGCACGTAGACTTGCAGCCATGCAGTGGCAGCAAGCCCTCCGTGCCGTCTCCACCCTCGCCACCTCAGGCCGGCCGGACATCTCCCTCCGCGACGTCCAGTACGACTCTCGCCGCGTCCACGCGGGCGACGCCTTCGTCGCCATGCAGGGCGGCACCGCCGACGGCAATCGCTTCATCGACAAGGCCCTGCAACAAGGTGCCTCCGCCGTCCTCACCGACTCCCCGGAGACCTACACCAGGCTCAAACAGCAGCAGCCCGAGCTCGCCACTGCGCTCGTCGCCAGCGGCCGTCGCGCCCTCGCCGAACTCGCCGCCGAACTGTACGGCCACCCCGAACGCCAGCTGTCCCTGTCCGCCATCACCGGCACCAACGGCAAGACCACCACATCCTTCCTGCTCGAGCAGCTCCTCCAGAGCGCAGGCCGCAAGAACGTTCTCATCGGCACCGTGGAAACCCACGTCGCCGGCGAGATCCGCCCGAGCGAGCACACCACGCCCGAGTCACGTGACGTCCTCGCCCTCTTTCGCGACGGCATCCAGCAGGGCTGCAGCGAAGCCATCATGGAAATGAGCTCCCACGCGCTGCAGCAGGAGCGCGTCTGGGGCCTCCCTGTCGACGTCGCTGTCTTCACCAACCTCACCCAGGACCACCTCGACTTCCACACCACCATGGAGGCCTACGCTGCGGCCAAGGCTCGCCTCTTTGCCGGCGTCGGCGCGCCCCCGCCACGCGTCGCCGTCATCAACCAGGATGCCGGCTACGCCACGGACATGGTGCACGCCTTTGCCGGCGACACCTTGATGACCTTCGGCCTGTCCAGCTACGGCACGTACCGCGCTGAAGACGTCCAACTCGCTCTCGGCGACACACGCTTCACCTTCGCAACGCCGGCAGGTTCTGCCTCGATTCACTCACCCCTCAGCGGCCGCGTGAATGTCTACAATCTCGTCGCAGCCATGTGCGCTGCGCTCGCCCGCGGTCTCACTCTGGACCAACTCGCTGCCGCCGCGCCAACGCTCAAGCAGGTTCCCGGCCGTTTCGAGGTCGTCCCCGGTTCGCGGGAAGCCGGCTTCACCGTCATCGTCGACTACGCGCACACCGACGACGCCCTCCGCAACCTCATCACGCTCGCCCGCGAGTCCGTCACGGCGCGCGAACCTGAAGGCCAACCCGCCGGCCGCGTGATCACGCTGTTTGGCTGCGGCGGCGACCGCGACCGCACCAAGCGCCCAAAGATGGGGCAGGCTGCCGGTGAGGGCAGCGACCTCGTCATCGTCACCAGCGACAACCCGCGCACCGAAGATCCCTGGGCCATCCTCGATCAGGCCCTCGCCGGCGTTCGTCAAACCACCACACCCTTTTGGGTGGAGCCAGACCGCCGCGCCGCGATCGCCCGCGCTCTCGGTGAGGCCCGCAAGGGCGATGTCGTTCTCCTCGCCGGCAAGGGGCATGAGAAGTACCAGATCACCCGCGAAGGCTCGCACCCCTTCGATGACGTAGCGGAAGCCCAGCAGGTACTCGGGGAGCTTGCAGCGCGTTGAGTACGAGTGCTTCAAAGTAAGGCAGCGGGTATCGAACAGGTTACGAAAGACTCCGAGCCAGGCTTCGCTTTTCTGATACGTTGGGCTGGCTTAGGTGTTCGCTTCCAGAGAAAGACATCTCGCTCATGACGTTTCGGTCCCTGCTGCTGTACGCTCTCGGCTCTTTGTTGTTCGCTTTGCCGCTCCCGGCTCAGGTCGCGCAACGGCGCATCACCCGCCCCATCACGGAGGCTGACCGCATCACGCTGCCGGGCTCACGAGCACCCCTGCTGCAGTCCGCGTCGGACCTCGGTGCCGTGCCGGCCGACACCACCCTTTCCGGGGTAACGCTCGTCTTCAAGCGCTCCGCCGCACAGCAAAGCGATCTGCAACAGCTCCTTGCCGAACAGCAGGATCCGGCCTCGCCACAATACCGCCAGTGGCTCACGCCGGACACCTTTGCCGCCCGCTTCGGCATGGCCGACGCGGATCTGCAATCAACCCAAGCCTGGCTCGCCAGCCGAGGCTTGCACATCGACCCGGTTCCGCCCAGCCGCGACCGCGTCAGCTTTTCGGGTACCGCCGCACAGATGGCCACGGCCTTCGGGACGGAACTGCATCGCTATCGCCTAAACGGCGAAGTACACTTCGCGCCAGCGTCGGAGCTGTCTCTCCCAGGCGCCCTCGTGCCCGTCACCGCCGCAGTGCTGCACCTGTCGGACATTCGTCCCAGGCCGAATCTGAAGCTCGCCGCCCAGCCTGCGCCGGCCTACAACACCGGCAGCGGTGCGCACGCCCTCGGGCCCACGGACCTGGTCCAGATGTACGACGCCCAACCCGCGCCCACCAGCACCACCGCGCAGGGCAACAATACGTCGATCGCTGTCGTCGGCCAAAGCTACGTCGATATCGACGGTTCCATCAACACGTTCTTCGGCAGCTTCGGCGCTTCGTTGAGTCAGTTTGCTCCGGTGCTCGTTCCCGGCACCGGCGTGGAGGGCTATTCCATCGGCGACGAGAGCGAGTCTGAGCTCGACGTGGAGTATGCCTCCGGCATAGCGCCCAAAGCGAAGCTGTACTTCGTGCACGTCGGCACCAGTTCCAACCACGACGTCTTTGACGCGCTCGCCTACGCCGTCCAGTACAACATTGCCCCCGTGCTCAGCCTCAGCTACAGCATCTGCGAGCCACTCCTTTCCGCCACCGAGCTGGACCAGCTGGACGCCGTGATGATGCAGGCAGCCGCCCAGGGTCAAACCGTGGTCGTGGCTGCGGGCGACAGCGGATCGACGGCCTGCTCCGACTTCAGCACCGCAAATGGCATCACGGCAGCGCAGCAAACCGGGCTTGCCGTCTCCTTTCCGGCAAACAGCCCCTACGTCACCGCCGTGGGCGGGACGCAGATGCTCGCCGGTACCTTTGCGGCCGGGGCAAACACCTATTGGTCGGCAGCTCCCGGGAACGTCCTGAACCAAACGCTTCTCTCCTACGTCCCCGAGGTCGTCTGGAATGAAGGTTCGCCCACCTTCGGCATTCTCGCGGGCGGCGGCGGCAGCAGCACACATTTCCCCCGGCCGTCCTGGCAGGCTGGCGTCCCCGGCATCCCGGCGGGCTCCTTCCGTCTTTTGCCTGACGTTTCACTCCAGTCTTCGGTTCAAAGCCCTGGCTTCATCTTTTGCACCACCGATCCCGGCGTGGTGGGCACCACCGGGGGAAGCTCCTGCAACACGCTTCTCGGAACAGCTGGCACCAAGGGAAGCATCGGGGGCGGCACCAGCTTTGCCGCCCCTGTCTTCGCGGGCTTCATCGCCACGCTGAACGGCCTCCAGGGGGTCCAGGGGCAAGGGCTGGTCAACCCAACCCTGTACAGCCTGGCATCGCAGCCGGCCACCTACGCCTCCGCCTTTCACGACATCACCTCCGGCTCCAACGCCTGCATCAGCGGCACACCCAATTGCACGCCAACCGGTCAGTCCGGCTTCGGGGCAGGGCAGGGCTTCGATGAAGCCTCCGGTCTGGGCAGCATCGACTTCAACAACCTGGTCGCCGCCTGGCCTGCGCCCAAGGCGGATCCGCGCGAGCCCACCACCTTCTTTCTGAACAACGGTCTGACGGCGGCCCCCGGCACAGCGACCTTATTCTTTCTTGGGGTAGACCCGGCGATCTTTGCGCCCAATAAGCCAACGCCCACCGGCACCGTTGCTGTCTCGCTGGACGGCAACGTGCTGGCTGCCGCCGCCGCTTTCACGGGCACCGCGAGCGGTTCGGCCACACTCAACTTTCCATACACCACGCCCACAAGCATCGGCTCCCACGTCTTCACCATCGTCTACAGTGGCGACGCGGTCTACGCTCCCACACGCGCAACCAGTGTGATCAGTGTCGGCAATCTCCAGGCCACGGGCGGCCTCACTCTCGCCGCCACCAACCTCACGCTTTCCAACGGAACAAGCGGCTCCACCCAGGTCACCATCACGCCCAACAACGGCTACAACGGCCGCATCCTGTGGTCGCTCAGCCTGCAAGCCGCCTCCACGGCAAGCGCTGCCCTCAGTGCCTGCTACCAACTCGCCTCCCCCAGCGTGAATGGCATCACCACCGCCGCCCTGCACCTGGGCGTAGGCGCGGCGTGCGGTCCCTCCGCGTCCGGCAACGCCGTCCTCCCGACGAGGATCAAGGCAGCATCACTGCAGCACCTTCCCCAGTCGCCGTTTGAACGCAAGCCGCTGCTCGCGACTTCAGCCGGCCTGCTTTGCCTCCTCTGCCTTCCTCGTCGCCGACGGCGCGTGCCGCTGCTGCTCGTCCCGGCCTTTCTTCTCCTCGCCGGCTCATCGGCCCTCACCGGGTGCGGCGGCGGCAGCAGCCAGGGTTCCAGCCCAACGCCAACGCCGGCGCCCACCTCCAGCGTTTACACCATTACCCTCAACGCGCACGACTCCGTCAACACAGGCATCACCGCCAGCACAACCTTCACCTTGACCGTCGACTGACCCATGCAGGGCCCTGAGGCCATCGGAGAGCCGCAACGCACCAGCTAAGCTAAGGGCATGAACCTGACGCTCGGCCAGATCGCCGACATCCTTCACGCGGAAGGCGACTTCTCCACCACCGCCGAAGCCACCGGCTACTCCATCGACTCGCGCACCCTGGCCGCGGGCGATCTGTTCTTCGCCGTCCGTGGCGAGCGGGTCGACGGGCATGACTTCCTCGAGCAGGCCCTCGCCAACGGCGCCGTAGCGGCCGTCGTGAGCCAGCGCTGGCTCGCCCCGCCGGCCATCGATCAAACCAAACTGCTGCGCGTGCCCGACGAAGACAACGACTGCGTGCTCCACGCCATGCAACAGCTTGCCCAGGCTACCCGCCGTCTATGGGCTGCCGCCGGCAACAAGCGCGTCATCGGCATCACGGGCTCCGCGGGCAAAACCACCACCAAGGAGTGCCTCGCGGCCGTGCTGGCCCGGCGCTTCCAGGTGCTCAAAACCGAGGGCAACCTCAACAACCACTTCGGCCTGCCGTTGCAACTGCTGCGCCTTCAGCCGGAGCACGACCTCGCCGTCCTCGAAATGGGCATGAACCACGCCGGCGAGATCGCCGCCCTCGCCCGCATCGCCGACCCAGACTGGGCCGTGATCTCCAACGTCGCCGCCGTGCATACCGAGTTCTTCGCCGACGGCATCGAAGGCGTCGCCCGCGCCAAGCGTGAGCTGGTCGACGCCCTGCGCCCCGAAGGCCTGGCCTTCCTCAACGCCGACGACCCCCGCGTTGCCGCCTTCGCGCAAAGCCGCAACCTGCCTCCCCAGCACCAGGAAAACACCATCCTCTACGGCACGGCAGAAACCGCCCTCGTGCGCGCGGTTGAGATCGAAGAGCTCGGCCTCGCCGGCACCCATTTCCTCGTGCAGGCCGGGCATCCTGAGCGCAACAACGGCGTCCGGGAGCAGCACTCGGTGCGCCTCGCCCTGCTTGGCCGCCACAACATCCTCAACGCGCTCGCCGCAATCAGCGTCGGCCTCGCCAGCGGCATCCCGCTGCGCACCTGCTGCGAAGCCCTGGAAGCGCTCCGTCCCACCGAAAAGCGCGGCTCGGTCGTCGAGCACAACGGTGCCCGCCTCATCAACGACTGCTACAACAGCAACCCGCACGCGCTCAACGCCATGGTCGCCACGCTGGCCTCCACGCCCGCCTCCACCCCCGGAGCGCGCCGTATCCTCATCGCCGGCGAAATGCTGGAGCTCGGCCCCGAAGCCGCCTTCCTGCACGCCGAGTGTGGCCGCGCCGCCGCCCAGGCCGGCATCGACGTCGTCATCGGCGTCCGGGGCTTCGGCGAAGTTCTCGCCGGGGCCGCCGGAGACGCCGGCGCGACTTCCTTCTTCTTCGCGACGCCCCAGGAAGCGGCCGCCTGGCTGCAGGCGGAGCTTCGCCCCGGCGACCTCGTTCTGCTCAAAGCCTCACGGGGTGTTCGGCTCGAGCGCGCGCTGGAAGCACTAGCCGCCAGCGCGTCCGCATCGGCCGACACCGCGCTTGCAGGTACCTCCGCAAGTGCTCACCCGTAGGTGCAACGTCGCTCCCGGCAGCCTCAACCGCTAAACTAAGGCCTGAACACGGGTCCTCAGCGCCCAGCACACTTTCGCGCGCCCACAGCTGTGGCGCAAGAGGCTCACGTTGCTCTACTGGTTGCTCTACCGCAAACTCTTTCCGTATTTCAGCTTCTTCCGTATCTTCCGCTACGTCACCTTCCGTTGCGTCTTCGCCAGTCTCACGGCGTTGCTGATCGGTCTGCTCATCGGCCCCTGGGTGATCCAGCGTCTGCGCGATTTTCAGATCGGCCAATACATCCGCGAAGAAGGCCCGCAGCACCACCAGAAGAAGGGCGGCACGCCCACCATGGGCGGCCTGCTCATCTGCATCTCCATCCTTGTGCCAACGCTGCTTTGGAGCGATCTTTCCAACGCCTTCGTCTGGCTGGTCATCTTCGCCACACTCGCCTTCGGCGCCATCGGCTTTGCCGATGACTACATCAAGGTCGTGCACAAGCGAAACCTCGGTCTCACTTCGCGGCAAAAGCTCTTCTTCCAGATGGTGGCCTCACTCGCCATCGCGGTTTCGCTGCTCGTTCTCCGGTCAGAAGGGCTGTATTCCACGCGGCTCGTCGTGCCCTTCCTAAAACGCCTCCGTCCTGATCTCATCGTCAGCGGCCTTCTGCACACGCACTTCTGGCCACTCGCTTTCTTACCTTTCGCCATCTTCGTGATGATCGTCATCTCGGGCTCCTCCAACGCCGTCAACCTCACCGACGGCCTCGACGGCCTCGCGATCGGCTGCACCATCATCGCCGCCGGCGCACTCACCGTGCTCACCTACGTCAGCGGCCACGCCGTGTTTTCTGACTACCTCGAACTGCAGCGCATGCCTGCCGTTTCGGAGCTCACCATCTTTTGCGGCGCCATGGTCGGCGCCTCCATCGGCTTCCTCTGGTACAACGCCCACCCCGCAGAAATCTTCATGGGCGACGTCGGCTCACTCGCCCTCGGCGGCGCCATCGCCACCGTCGCCGTCATCATCAAGCAGGAGCTGCTGCTCCCCTTCATCGGCGGCGTCTTCATCCTTGAAGCGCTCAGCGTCATGCTGCAGGTCGGCAGCTACAAGCTCCGCAACGGCAAACGCATCTTCCGTATGGCGCCCCTGCACCACCACTTCGAACTCGGCGGTTGGAGCGAAAGCAAGGTCATCGCCCGCTTCTGGATCATGGCGCTCGTCTTCGCGCTCTTCGCGCTCACCACGTTGAAGCTCCGCTAGAAGAGGAGCTCTGCGTCACCCGACTGTGTCATCGCTTCTGAAGCGAGCCGGCGAAGCCAGCAACACTTCTTCCTCCAGTCTGCGCATCTCCGAACACGGCGCCACCAGCAAGGTCAACCCTGACGGGAAGGAACCACCCACGTGGGCAAAATATCTTCCGGAGCCCCAGGAGATAGTCGTTTTGGCGCATGGTGCTCTGCCTTGCTCTGCCTGGCGCCCATCGCGGCCTTCTACGCCTTTCTAGGGGCGCAGATGCGGCCTGTCCCGGTTTTTGACGACTACCATGCCATCCTGCAGTTTGCGCTCGACCTGCAAAGCAACCACGGCTTTCGACATAAGTTGGCCTTCATCGCTGCCGCCCAGCATGACGAGTACAAACTGATCACCGAACATCTTCTCGTTGCTGGTGACCTTGCGCTTACACATCATGTTCATTTCGCTTTCCTGATCACTGTAGGGAACCTCCTCGCCCTTGGCATCGGTTGGCTTTTCTGGGCCAACAGCTTCGAAGGCAAGCATCACCTGCAGCAGCGCATGCTGTTGTTTGCTCCGGTGGTGTGGTTGCTTTTTCAGCTCAACTACGTGGAAAACCTGGATTGGGCTATGTGTAGCCTGCAAACAATGCCGGTGATCCTGTTCAGCATGGCGAGCATACATTTCGGGGTCCGTCCGGGTCTGGGTGCAACACTGCTGGCAAGCTTGTGCGTCGTCCTGGCCTCGTTCTCCTCCGCGAACGGCTTTCTGGTCGTGCCCATCCTCGCTTGCATCTTCCTGGTCACGCGCCGTTTCCAGGCCGTGTTGGTCCTGGGCTTTTCCACATTGTTAGCCTTGGCGGCCTACCTGTATCGGTATCAGCGCTTCACTCCTCCGGGAACAGCCATCCAAACGAACTGGGCAGGCAAACTCCTGTTCTTTCTGTCATTCCTGGGTGCCTCTGTAGAAGACATGCACCATCGTCCCGTCAAGGATGCGTCACTGGTCCTCGGTATACTACTGCTCGGCAGCCTGCTTGTTCTGTGCTCTCGGTGGCGAACAATGGCCCGCAGTAGCTTCACGCTGTCTGTTGCTGCATGGTGCCTGCTTTCAGCGGCTGCTGTGACGCATGGCCGAAGCGCTCAAGGCGTCGCAATGAGCCTCACCGGACGGTACAAAATCTACTCTGATCTCCTGCTGATCTGCACCTATCTCTTCTGGACCTCGAGCCCTGGTTGGGGTGGTCGTCCTTCACGGTGGGGACGCATACTCTGGGCGGCAGCGCTGAGCTTCAGCGTGCTCTTCGCCATCGGCGGGGACGTCGCGGGCTACCGCTACCTTGTGAAGAGACGAGAGCGCGTGGCGCTCGGCTTGCGCCAATACCTCGAAAATCCGGCAACGAATCCGCCAGAAATAAGTCTAGGGGGAGAACCCTTCGGAGGCACCGAGCCTGAATACGCCAGGCGCGTTCTGACTCAGGTCCTGCAGGCAGGTCTGTACCGGCTGCCTACTCCCCGCCAAAGCGCCTCGCAATGAGGCCACAATGGAATGGCGGCACCACCACGAATGTCATGGACGCGGACCCTTCTGCCGTCCCTGGATCCGTACGCAATCACGGTAGCCAACGTGAGTTCTACCGGCCGGAACTGGACGTCCTCCGCTGCGTTGCTTTTCTTCTTGTCTTTCTGCATCACTCGCTGTTGTTTCCGAGTGGTCGCTTCGCGGATATACGCATCGCCGGTGGCTTCGGTGTGTGCCTGTTTTTCTTCCTCAGCGCGTTTCTCATCACTGAGTTGTTGGACAGGGAAAAGCAAATCACCGGGACCATTCGCCTCGGGGCCTTCTATGTACGGCGTACTCTCCGCATCTGGCCTTTGTATTTCGCCGTTCTGCTGCTCGACTTCGGCTACATGCACATTTGGAAGCCTGGCGTCTTCACCACCGAGCATCTGGCCAGCTTCGCTCTGCTCGCGGGCAACTGGTTTGTTGCCCATCACGGGTGGATCGGTGCGCTTTCCGTCCCGCTTTGGAGTATCTCCATCGAAGAGCAGTTCTACTTGCTGTGGCCTTCCGTGCGCCTCTTTCTGGGACGCAATGGTGCCATCCTCGTTGCCCTTCTTACCCTGTGCGCCAGTTACATCATCGTCGTTGTACTGTGCAGGCAAGGGATCAACCTTGAGATCTCGCTTTGGGTAAACAGCTTCCTGCAGATCCAATTCTTCGCCACCGGTGCGCTTCTCGCCCTGCTGCTCAAACACCGCTGCCCGGCATTGCACGTATGGCAGCGGCTTAGCCTTTTCAGCACGGGCCTGCTCGGGTTCTATCTTGCGCAATCCGTCTTCCGGGCCAAGGCTGGTCTTCCTCTCGCACAAGCACGGCTGGTCGTTCCAGGATTCCTGCTTGTCAATGCAGGATGTATCCTCATCTTCCTGAGCTTCCTTGGAATGTCGGAGCTAAGCCGGGCGAAGCCGCTGATCCAGTTGGGCAAGATCTCCTACGGTCTATACGTCTTCCACTGGGGCGCACTAATCTTTTGGAGAGACATCCTGAAGGTAGTTCAGCAGCGCACACCAGCTATCGGAGCGCTAGTCCCAGCCTTGCAGGCCATCTTGAGTCTGGCAACGACTGCGCTGCTCGCGACGTTGTCGTACCGCTACTTCGAAAAGCCGATCCTTCGCTTCAAGCAGCGGTTCGAAGCGGTGCGTACTCGTCCTATCTAGCGTCGGTAGCTCCTCTCGCGCTTTGCCCTGCATCAGGAGCTGCGGTAACAGCCTGAAGTCTGGGATAGCAAGCAGCGTCGTGGTCTTTACACGACGCGCTTGCCGTCCCAACGCACCGGCCTTTTCTCAAAATACGACGTGTTCGCCATGTGGCAGGCTCCCGCCGCATGGTGTCCAAATACCACATCTTCCGGCAGCGGCTGCCGCGTCCTTACCGAGGTAAAAAACGCGCTCAGATGGGGCGCGTGGTCATCCCAGCTAGTGCCTTTCCATGTCTCCGGCGGGGTATGCGGATGCGCCGCCAACTCGGCGTCGTGCTCCGCATGCCAGCGCTGCAGATACTCCGCCTTCATCGCGGCAGGGAAGCCGTTCAGCCCGTAATCGGGCCCACGATCCAACCCTGATTCCTTCGTCAGCGTGACGATGTTGTTCGACACCTCGATCACGCCACCTGGCCCCATCACGCGCGTGATCTCCGGGGTCTCCGTGCCCTGCGTCAGCCGCACCGTCACCGGCACGCTGCCATACATGAACGTCGTCACCTGCAGATCGGGCATGTTGCGGCCGTCTTTCCACCGCTCAATCCCGCCCACACTCAGCGCCATATCCGGCATCTGGTTGATGCCCGTGATGAACTGCATGCCGCTCAGCAGATGCACCATAAGGTCACCGGCCATGCCCGTCCCATATTCCCGCCAGCAGCGCCACCGCGCAAACGTCAGCGGATCGAACGGCTTTCTGGGCGCGGTGCCCAGCCAGGCATTCCAGTCCAGGTTGGCGGGCGACAAGTCCAGCGGCGGTGGGTACTCCCACGCACCTCCCGGCGAGTTCCGCCCCAGCATCAACTCCACCTGCCGCACCGGCCCAATCACGCCACTCTGGCAAAGCTCGTGCGCCTTGAGGAACACCGCCGAGCTCACCCGCTGCGATCCCACCTGCACCAACCGACCTTTTGACCCCTGCGCGGCCCGCACCATCGCTTCGCCTTCGGCAATCGTGTGCGACATCGGCTTCTCGCAGTACACATCCTTGCCCGCCCCTAGTGCCGCAATCACAATCGGCGCATGCTGATGATCCGGCGTCCCCACCAGCACAGCCTCGATCTTCGGGTCCGCCAGAATCTGCCGGTAGTCGCGCGTCACGCTGATCTCCGGCCCGGCAATCTCCCTGGCCAGCGTGTGCCGCCCGTCATACACGTCGCACGCCGCCACGCACTTCGC
The DNA here is from genome assembly GCA_965198515.1 of Granulicella sp. Classification (GTDB taxonomy): domain Bacteria; phylum Acidobacteriota; class Terriglobia; order Terriglobales; family Acidobacteriaceae; genus Granulicella. The sequence continues at coordinate 1,348,773 of CBDAPO010000006.1, forward strand.
GTTGGGCAGCTTTACAGCGGCCCGCAACAGCACCGAACCCTCGATCCCCACGCCGATACTCGCAAACCGTACCGGCTCACCGGAAAGCGGCTGCGGCGTAAACGGAGCCAACGTGTTGTCCGCACTCTGCGCGCCCGCCGCCCGCCCTGCCACGGCCGCCGCCACCGCGGCGCCTCCGCCCACCTGCAAAAAGCCCCTGCGCGAAACTCGCAACCTGCCTCCACGTGCCAAAACAAGCTACACAACAAGCGCGGCAAGTATACGCAAAGCCTCACGCAGCATGCGGAGTCCTATCCACACCACCGCTCTGCCGACGCTCAGCTAGGATGTCCAAGGAACCCCCGCATCGTTCGGAGCAGCATTGGATCTACAGAACAAGCGCGTCCTCGTCGTCGGCATCGGCAAAAGCGGCATCGCCGCCGCACATTTCCTCAAGGCTCACGGCGCGCGCGTCACCGTCTCCGACGCCCGCCCGGCCACCACCATCCCCGAGCTCAACCCGCTGCTCGACGCCGGCATCATGGTCGAAACCGGCTCCCACGGCCTGCTCACCTTCCGCCGCCAGGACCTCATCGTCGTCTCCCCCGGCGTCCCCCTGAACGTCCCCGAGCTCAAGCAGGTCCGCGCCCTCGGGCTGCGCGTCATCGGCGAACTCGAACTCGGCGCCGAATACCTCCAGGGCGACATCCTCGCCATCACCGGCTCCAACGGCAAAACCACCACCACCTCGCTGCTCGGCGAAATTCTGCAGGCCTCGGGCCGCCCCACCCTGGTCGGCGGCAACATCGGCCTGCCCGTCGTCGACATGGTCCCCGCCAGCACCCCAGAAACCGCCAGCGTGCTTGAGGTCTCCAGCTTCCAGCTCGAAACCATCGCAACCTTCCGCCCCAAGATCGCCCTGGTCCTCAACATCACTCCCGACCACCTCGACCGCCACGGCAACTTCGAAAACTACGCCGCCGCCAAGGCCCGCATCACCGAAAACCAGACCCCGGACGACTTCCTCGTCCTCAACGCCGACGACAAACCCACCCAAATGATCGCTGCCAAAACCCGCGCCCAGGTCTTCTGGTTCAGCCCCAACCGCCCGACCCTCAAGCAGGGCAGCTTCGTCGGCAACGACGGCATCTACTTCCGCCCCGCCGAAGGCGCGCCCGCCGAACCCATCCTTCCCGTCGCGGAGATCCCGCTCGCCGGCGCCCACAACGTCGAAAACGTCCTCGCCGCCGTCACGGCCGCCCGCCTCGCCGGCGTTCCCGCCGAGATCGATTCGCCAGCGCTGTAGCCGCGTTCAAGGCCGTCGAGCACCGCCTCGAGTTCGTCCGCGAAATCGCCGGCGTCCGCTACTTCAACGACTCCAAGGCGACCAACGTCGACGCCACTGCCAAGGCCATCGCCGCTTTCCCACGCGGCATCCACCTCATCCTCGGCGGCAAGGACAAGGATTCCGACTACACCACCCTCGCCCCGCTACTCCCAAACCGGGTCAAGACGGTACTCACCATTGGTTCCGCCGCCGACAAAATCCGCAACCAACTCACCGGCGCCGCCCCGATACTGTGGGCAGGCACTCTCGACCAGGCCGTAGCCCAGGCCCACGCAAACGCCCAGCCCGGAGACACCGTCCTCCTCGCCCCAGCCTGCGCCAGCTTCGACCAGTTCGAGAACTACGAACACCGCGGCCGCGTCTTCAAGCAACTGGTAGCCCAACTAGAGACTAGTGCGCCCAGCCAGCAGGCTGTAGGTTCCAGGTTGTAGGTCCCAGGGTCGCTGCTGTTGCTTTTCTTGTTGTCATTCCCGCAGGGAACCTGCTGTTCGCACGTCTCGGCCGCGCAACACCGCGTACTCCGCACACACTGCGTCAGCCACCAACCACTAGCCACCAACCACTAGCCACCAACCACTAGCCACTAACTACCGGGCACTCTTTCAATGGCAAAACGCGTCGGCGTCGACAAATGGCTCTTCGGCACAGTCCTTCTCCTCGTGCTCTTCGGCCTCGTCATGATCTTTTCCGCCTCGGCCGTCATGGCCAAGGCCACCGTCGGCACACCCTACGCCTACGTCCGCTCCCAACTCATCTTCGTCATCCTCGGCATGATCGCGCTCTTCATCCTCATGCGCGTTCCGTACACCAGGTACAACAACCCCAAGCTCATCTTCCCGGTCATGGCCATCACCGGCGTGCTGCTGATCGTGGTCTTCGCCATGCCCGGCATGAACGGCGCCCACCGTTGGGTCCGCATCCCCGGCATCACCCTCCAGGCCTCTGAGCTCGCCAAACCCGTCATCGTCATCTTTCTCGCCTGGTTCCTGCAAACCCGCGTCCACCAGATCGACGACATCAAGGGGACCATCCTCCCCGCCGCGCTCCCCCCGCTCGTCTACATCGCGCTCATCCTCAAAGAGCCTGACCTCGGCACCGCCATGGTCTGCGCCGCCATCCTGCTCATGATGCTCTACCTCGCCGGCATGCAGATGAAGTGGATCGCCATCGCCATCGCCGCCGCCTCGCCGGTCATGTACTACATGCTCTTCCACGTGAAGTTCCGCGCGGCCCGCATGAAGGTCTTCCTCGACCCCGAAGCCGACCCCAAGGGCGCCGGCTTCCACATCCTCCAGTCCCTCATCGCGGTCGGCACCGGCGGCCTCCACGGCAAGGGCCTGATGGAAGGCGTCCAGAAGCTCTTCTTCCTCCCCGAGCCCCACACCGACTTCATCTTCGCCAACATCTGCGAAGAGCTCGGCCTCATCGGCGCCCTCTGCGTCCTCGCCGCCTTCTGCATCCTCGGCTACCGCGGTCTCAAAACCGCCTACATGTCCACCGACCCGTTCGCCCGCTTCCTCGCCTTCGGCCTCACCACCGCGATCCTCGTCCAGGCCTTCTTCAACATGAGCGTCGTCCTCGCGCTGCTCCCCACCAAGGGCATTCCGCTCCCCTTCATCAGCTCCGGCGGCACCAGCGTCTTCGTCACGCTCGCCTGCATGGGCATCCTGCTCAACGTCACCCGGGAAATCGACTAAAGCCGTTCTCGCGCAGATATAGCCTTTGCCTTTCTTGTTGTCATTCCCGAAGGGAATCTGCTGTTTCGCGGCCCAGAGCAGGACTACACCCAAAGGCAATCTGCGATAGCCCGCGGCGAGCCCAAACACCGAACCAAAGGGCGGTCTCGCACTTTTCCAGCTAAACTGGGCGCACGGGCCTATAGCTCAATCGGTTAGAGCAGCGGACTCATAATCCGTTGGTTCCAGGTTCAAGTCCTGGTGGGCCCACCATCCCCGCCGCGCTCCCCCGCTCCCCCGCGTTCTTCCTTGGCGATCTTCGCCAGGCGCGCCAGCCTCGCGTCGCCAGGGAGGTCGTCCAGCGACACGGCAATCCGCCGGCTCCAGCTGGGGTACTGGTCGGGCATGCTCGCCGGCAGGTTCACCTGCTCGGGCTCTTCCACGATGTCCTCGATCTGCGCCATAAACAGCACCGAAGCGGTTCGCGCCAAAAAGCGGTGCGCTGCGTCGAGAAAATCCTCCGTCACCGGCCAGCTATTGCCCTCCAGCAACCCTTCCTCCCGAAACAGCTCCAGCAGCTCTTCCCGGTCGGTGTTGCGCTCCTCACGCGCCTTGGGCACGTCCTCCGCCTTGGTCAGGCCCAGCCGCTCGCGCAGGTCCACATCGACGTCCTCCCACCAGCCACGCAGCGTCGGCAGGTCATGGCTGCTGGCCGTGCTCAGCGCCAGCGGGGGGTAGTCTCGCTCCTTCGTCCATCCCTTCTTTGTCTTTTCCAGCAGCAGCACGCGATAGCTCAGAATCTGCGCCTCCGCCATGCGCTCCCGGAAGCCCGGCGCCACTGTCCCCAGGTCTTCGCCCACCACAAGGCACCGGTTGCGTTGGCTTTCCAGCGCAATCACGCCGATCAGGTCATCGGTCGGGTAGTGCACGTAGCCACCGTCGGACGGCTTGCCGCCCCGCGGAATCCAGTACAACCGCTGCAGCGCCATGGCGTGGTCAATCCGCAGCCCCCCGGCATGCCGCATGTTGGTCCGCAACAGGGCGATGAAGCTCCGGTAGCCGTCCTCCTTCATCTTCTCCGGATGAAACGGCGGCAACACCCAGTTCTGCCCGGACGTATTCAAAATGTCCGGGGGCGCGCCCACCTCGGCCATCGCGACCATGACGTGCGGATTGCTCCACGTCTCTGCGCCGGAAGGGTTCGCCCCTACGGCCAGGTCGCGGTAGATGCCCACGGCCATGCCCTCACAGGCCTTCTTCACCGCTTGCAGCTGTTCATCCGCCACCCACTGCAGCCACAGGTGGTACCGCACCAACTCCGCATGCGTCTGCCGAAAACGCGCTACCCCCTCTGACTCGGAGTGGCGTAGGTCCTCCGGCCACCGCCCGCAGTCGCGGTTGTCAAGATTCTGGTCTGTCAGGTACTGCCGAATCGCTGCATACACACAGCTGGCCGTCAGCAGCTCGTCACACCCTTGCTGGAATGCCTCAAAGGCCTCCTTGCGTTCAGGCGTTCCGGCTCTTTCAAATTCGGTAAACACCGCCTGCAGCACCGGCAGCTTCAGCGCGGCCACATCCTCATAGGCCACCATCGACGCCGCACGCGCCCGCGTAAGCCTGTCCTGGAACTCCGGGGTACCCACGATCCGTTGCGCCGCTTCCGCCTGGGCAAACTCCGGAATCGCCTCCACGTCGAGGTTCAGGACGTTCAGCAGGTACCGGCTCAGCGGCGAATAAGGGCTCGCCTGCTCCGGCATATCCGCAAACATGCCGTGCAGCGGGTTAACACCCACCGCGTCGCCCCCTTGCTCGCGAACGATCTCGACCAGCCGGCGAAGGTCGGAAAAATCCCCAATACCCCAGTTGCGTTCCGACCGCAGCAGATACAGCTGACCGGAAACGCCCCAGAAGCGGTCACGTTCGCCGTCGGCCGGCCGCTCAGTGTGCGCATCATCGCCCGGCAGCCAGCAGCGGCCCGGCGTCACAATCAACGACGTTTCAGCGTCCTGCAATCCATCCAGTTGAAGCCGGTGGTAGCCCCAGGGTAGCTTCTCCGGCAGCGGCAGCAAACGACGCTCCAGCGAGCTTCCTTCCAGCCCGCACGTCCCCGTCAGCTCCAGGGACTCAAAGGCCGCCTCGCCCGTCCGTTGCTCCCCGCTTTCCAGCGACAGGGTCCAGCGCACGCCCCCATGTTCCTTCGGCAGGCTCACCGGCACCACGGGTGGCTTGTTCTCATACAGCACCACACACGGGGGCAGGGTGTGGTCCCACTCGCGGCGGTCCAGCGCAGCCAGGGTTTCCTCGGCCTGCGCCTCATCCTCGGCGGGCAAATCCATTGCCTTCAGCAGCGCCCGTTTCTTGTCCGGAGGCGTTTGGTGTCTTTGCTCCAACGCATCGTCAAACTCCGCTGCAATCCCGACCCGTTCCGCAAGTACATCCAACGCAGACTTCATGGCACCACCGGCCCTTTTGGGCAATGCACCGCTTGGATGCACGGGCAGCGGTCAACAGCCGTGCGCCAGTTCTGGTGAGCGGCACACCGTGCCGGTCAACAAAGCTGCAGCTCGCGGTCCGGGGTCAGCACCGCGGAGATCCCTCGCAAACGCTCTTCCAGTTGGGTCACAAAGAGGTCTTCCTGTTCGGTACGGTTTCGGTAGTAGGAGAGCAGCATTTCCAGTCGCCGCTTGCTTTCCTGAAGCCTGATGAAATCATGCTCGGCAGTCATGCAGTCCAGCACACCACGTCGACTTGCGACAGGTAATGCCACGAAAGCGTTACGTGTTGACCGATGCCAATCCCACAGCCGTTTGAATCCCTTCTGTCAAAAGGCCATGAGCTGACCTGCTTCGGGTGCGTGCCTGCCGTCCGCCCGCTGCCGGGTCGCCACGCTTTCCACATCCCGCAGGCGCAGGGCACATTTTGTCCCGGTTTTCCTCCCTTGTGGTCTCCCCGCCGCCCCGGTAGCCTTGGGTCTGCCACTTCTGTTGGATTGCTCCGATGCGCGACCCCGGACGAAACCGCGGAAAAGCCCGAGAAAACCAGAACAGGCCGCTGATCTCCACAGAAAAGTAGCGGAACCCGGAAGGTCAACACTACATCTTGTGGTTTTTCCACTTGACCCGCCCCACCCGTGGCGCTACCTTCAAGTTCTCCCCGTCATCCAATGGTTGTAGGGGCCGCCGGACGGAAACGCACGATGTCCTTTTTCTCCCGAATCTTCCGGCAGAAGACCAGCCCGGCGCCGCCATCGAAGGCGCCCTCCACCCAAGGTTTTGCAGTTCCCGCCGGCAGCCCAGCCGGTGACCCCACACGCACGACGAAAGGTCTCTCCGCCATGGCCGAAACGCTCACCAACGCCGCTCCCGCTGCCACCTCCCCTTCCTCCGCAAAGAACCAGCAGCAGGGAAGCGTCAAAGGTTTGCGCTTCACGCGCCACTTCACCACGCCCGGTGTCTCGCCCTTCGACGAACTCACCTGGGAAAAGCGCGACGCCGTCATCCAGGACTGGAAGGGCAAGCTCATCTTTGAGCAGAAGGACGTCGAAGTCCCCAGCTCCTGGTCGATGACCGCGACCAACATCGTGGCGTCCAAGTACCTCCACGGCCGCGTAGGCTCGCCAGAGCGCGAGTCCGGCGTCCGCGCCCTCATCACCCGCGTCGCCGAATCGATCCGCGACTGGGGCCTGCGCGATGGCTACTTCGCCTCCGCCGACGACGCCGGCATCTTCTACGCCGAACTCTGCCATCTTCTGCTCAACCAGAAGGTCGCCTTCAACTCGCCTGTCTGGTTCAACGTCGGCTGCGATCGCCTCGAGCCCAACTCCGACGCCCACAATTGGCACTGGGATGCGGCCAAGGGCCAGACCGTGTTCACTAAGACCGGCTACACCCGCCCGCAGTGCTCGGCCTGCTTCATCAACTCCGTGCAGGACTCCCTCGACTCGATCCTCACCCTCGCCAAGACCGAAGGCATGCTCTTTAAATGGGGCTCCGGCGCCGGCTCCAACCTGTCCGCCATCCGCGGCTCGATGGAACTCCTCTCCGGCGGCGGCACCGCCTCTGGCCCCTTGAGCTTCATGCGCGGCTTCGACGCCTTTGCCGGCGTCATCAAGTCCGGCGGCAAGACCCGCCGCGCCGCCAAGATGGTCATCCTCAACGTCGACCACCCCGACATCGAAGACTTCATCCAGTGCAAGGTCAAGGAAGAGCGCAAGGCCTGGACCCTCGTCAACGCCGGCTACGACGGCTCCGGCCCCGATAGCGAGGCCTTCACCTCCATCTTCTTCCAGAACGCCAACAACTCCGTCCGCGTCACCGACGAGTTCATGAACGCCGTCGAGCGCGACGGTGAGTTCTCGACCAAAACCGTCAAGGACGGCGCCCCGGTCAAGACCATGCGCGCCAAGGACCTCATGCACCAGCTCGCCGAAGCCACCTGGCAGTGCGGCGACCCCGGCATGCAGTACGACACCACCATCAACCGCTGGCACACCTCCAAGAACTCCGGCCGCATCAACGCCTCCAACCCCTGCTCGGAGTACATGTTCCTCGACGACTCCGCCTGCAATTTGGCGTCCTTCAACCTCCTCAAGTTCCTCACCCCCGGCGGCCAGTTCGACATCCCGGCCTATCGCCACGGCATCGCCATCCTCACCACCGCGATGGAAATCATCGTCGACGCCGCCGGCTACCCCACTGAGCAGATCAGCCGCAATTCCCACGACTACCGCCCGCTCGGCCTCGGCTACGCCAACCTCGGCGCCCTGCTCATGGACTTCGGCCTGCCCTACGACTCCGACGCCGGCCGCGCCTTCGCCGCCACGCTCACCGCCATCCTCTGCGGCGACGCCTACGCGCAGTCCGCCCGCATCGCCGAATCCTGCCCACCCCTCGGCGCCGCCACCCCCCTCACGCAATCCAACGGCGTCCGCGGCGGCGCCTGCCCCGGCTTCTACGTCAACGAAGGCCCCTTCCTCGACGTCATCCGCATGCACCGCGCCGAGGTCAACAACATCGGCAAGTCCCTCAAGGCCAATGTGCCCAGCGGCAAAGACTCCGCCGCCGTCTCCAGCGCCACCAGCGCCGCCAAAGACGCCGCCGGCTTCACCGTCCCCAACTTCACCGACCTCAAAAAGGCCGCCGGGGACGCCTGGGACGAAGCCCTCGTCCTCGGCGAGCAGTTCGGCTTCCGCAACTCGCAGACCACCGTCCTCGCCCCCACCGGCACCATCGGCTTCATGATGGACTGCGACACCACCGGCATCGAGCCCGACCTCGCCCTCGTCAAGTACAAAAAGCTCGTCGGCGGCGGCATGATCAAGATCGTCAACAACACCGTCCCCGGCGCCCTCTTCAAGCTCGGCTACACCGACACCGAGGTCCAGGGCATCGTCAACTACATCGACGCCACCGGCACCATCGAAGGCGCGCCCCAGCTAAAGCCTGAACACCTCGCGGTCTTCGATTGCTCCTTCAAGCCCGCCAAGGGCAGCCGCACCATCTCCTGGCTCGGCCACGTCAAGATGATGGCCGCCACCCAGCCCTTCCTCTCCGGCGCCATCTCCAAAACCGTCAACCTCCCCAACGACTGCACCGTCCAGGAGATCGCCGACGCCTACACCGAAGCCTGGCGCCTCGGCCTCAAAGCCGTAGCCATCTACCGCGACGGCTCCAAGGGCACCCAGCCCCTCAACGTCTCCGCCGACAAAGACAAGAAAGACGAGAAGCCTTCTTTGTTGTCATCCCCCGAAGGGGGATCTGCGTCTGCCCCCGCCCAGGCTCCCGGGGTGAACACCGCCCCCACCGCCGCCGGCAGCACCGAAATCGCCGAAACCATAGCCGCAGAAAAGGCCCTCACCCAGCAGGCCCTCACCGAGGCCCGCACCCAGGCCGACGCCGCCCAGCACCACATCCAGCTCCTCACCGAGGCCCGCGACCGCATCTCCGCCCGCCTCAACACCGTCGAATCCCAGCTCAACACGCTTCTCTCCAACCAGACCGCGGACCTCGACCACCTCGACCAGCAGGGGCCCCCACGCGCCATCCGCCACCGCCTCCCGTCCGAGCGCGCCTCCGTCACCCACAAATTCAACATCGCCGGCCACGAGGGCTACGTCACCGTAGGCCTCTACCCCAACCAGTGCCCCGGCGAAATCTTCATCCGCATGGCCAAAGAAGGCTCCACCATCTCCGGCCTCATGGACTCCTTCGCCACCGCCATCTCCCTCGCCCTCCAGCACGGCGTCCCCCTCAAGGTCCTCGCCGAAAAGTTCGCCCACACCCGCTTCGAGCCCTCCGGCTGGACCGGCAACGAAGAAATCGGCTACGCCAAATCCATCATGGATTACCTCTTCCGCTGGATGCAGCTCCGCTTCCTCTCCGGCCACCAGCTAAGCCTCTTCAAAGGCCTCAACCCCACCCCCACCGGCACCCTCTCAGCCGGCCTGGCCACAGCGGCGGACGCGACCCATCCCTCTTTGTTGTCATCCCCGGAACGGGGATCTGCGTCTGCCCCCGCCCATGCCCAGGACATCCAGGGCAGCCACACCATCCCCGTAGCCGGCACCATCAACGCCCCCGACAACACCGTCCAAAGCGCCGCCTTTACCCCCACCCTCACCGACACCCTCGAGCAGGAGTTCGGCACAGGAACCCCCACCCCCCCCGAATTCGCCGACCGCACCCCACCCCAGGCCGGCATAGCCCCCGACCTCTCCGCCCGCTCAGGCCTCGACCCACTTGGCTTGTCATCCCCGGAACGGGGATCTGCGTCTGGCTTCCCAGCCACAGAAGACCGAGGCATCTACCACGCCGCCACCGCCATGAAGTCCCTCTACGACATGGGCGACGCCCCCAGCTGCAGCACCTGCGGCTCCATCATGACCCGCAACGGCTCCTGCTACCGCTGCATGGAATGCGGCAGCACCAGCGGCTGCAGCTAGAACGACTTACTCCAGATAAAGGCCTGTCCTTATGGACAGGCTTTTATGTATGATCCAGCAAACTTGAAAAGCGGAGCAGCAATTGTCGGAAAAGCGGAAGTGTTTTGTTGCTTATGCGTCAGCAATACCTGGTGCTGGCGACTCGATTGAAGAGGCTATATACCAACTGCAAGGCGGCGGGATTGTAAGCATCCGGTCTTGGCGAAACCTACCGATCGCGGGAAGCCTAGTTGTTGAGGTCATCTGTGAGGAAATCCGCAACTGTGATCTGTTCATCGCTGATGTGACACTACTGAATCCCAACGTTCTCTTCGAGTTGGGCTACGCCATCGCTCAAGGCAAACTGATCTACATTCTGTACGATCCGTCGCTGTCTAAGGCTAGTGCCGATTTCGAACAATTTGAAACTCTAACCACCTTGGGATATGTTAGCTATAGCAATTCCAATGATATTGTCAATGCCTTCTACCGTGACCAGCCCTACGATTTAGGCCGAGAAACTCTACTGAATCAGTTGCAGCGTACTGGGAGTTTCAAAGGCTCGTTTGATCACCTACTCTACCTTAAGCCGGAGATTGCGACTGAGCCTGCTAACCGCGTCACGCGAAGAGTGGCCTCGAATCAGATACCCCCTCTGATCGACGATCCCGAAGACGTTAGGTTTCAGTCCGCATCTTGGTATTCCGGAGCCGTCGCGAACTCCTTTACTGTGGTCTGCCATTTCCTATCACAGGAGCATAAAGGGGCAAAACTCAACAACGCACGAAATGCCTTTGTAGCTGGTCTGGCACATGGAATGCGTAAGCCACTGCTCATGCTGGCCCATGCCCCGTACAAATCACCCATTGATTATCACGATCTCCTCCAAGTACACGAAGACGCCAATCAAGCAGTTTCGATCTTCGACGAGTGGGGCCTTTTTTGGTTCAAACAGTATGCAGAAGGACAGCGGCAGCGGGATCTCTTCCGAGAAGAGAGGACAAAAAATGCAGAACTACTCGACGTGTACTTGGGTGAGCCTGCCGCCGAACATGAAGTCCAACGTGTAGATGACTTCTTTGTAGAAACAGCACCTTATAAAGAGAGTCTCAAGTCTAATTACACTATCTTCGTTGGAAGGCGCGGGACCGGGAAAACAGCCACGCTGTATAAGTTAGTATCAGATCTCAACTCAGATCGCCGAAACCATGTTTGCGTGATTATGCCAGCAGGCTTTGAACTGGCAGGCATTGCACGTATGTTCCGTAACGAGGCGAAAGATATTGCGCATCGAGGGTACCTCCTTGATAGCTTCTGGAAGTTTCTCATCTACACAGAGCTTGCAAAGACTGTGTACGAGAAAATTGTTTCACGCGAGCCATACTTCAGTCGTACGGCAGCAGAGTCTACGTTATATGATTACGTTTCTCTTCACCAAGGCATCATCATGCCAGAGTTCGGAACGAGGCTTGAGACCATCGTAGCGGACTTACAAAAGGTGCGGCCGGAGGGAACTGCGGATCGCAATTGGATTACAGAGAGCCTGCATGAGAGTATGCTCGGGAACTTACGGCGACTACTGGGCGAGGTGCTGGCTGATGCGAAGATCGTGGCTGTACTTATCGACAATCTGGACAAAAGTTGGGAACCTGATGCCGACCTAGATCTCAACGGCGAGTTACTGCTGGGCCTCATGAGTGTTGGCACAAAAATTTCCGAAGAGTTCCACAGGTCTGCTTCAAGACGCAAGACCGTGGAGATGAAGCTAATCGTATTCATGAGGAGCGATATCTTTGGGATGATTTCGAGTGTCGCGAAGGAGAAGGATAAATTACCTGCGCGGTACATCAACTGGAATGATCCCGAATTGCTGCTTAGAGTTATCGAAGAGCGCTTCCTGAAGGCCGGTGTCGATGTAGCAAGCCGCGACGAGATTTGGGAAAAGTTTTTTCCAGCATCAGTGGAAGGTCAAGCGACGAGGGACTTCATCATAAATTCCGTGTTTCCACGTCCCAGAGACCTTATCGTGTTCGTTAAAGCTTGTATAGAGGCTGCGGCGAATAGAGGTCACGCCAAGGTGAAGGAAGAAGATGTGCTTGAAGGGAAATCGAGATATGCGACATTCGCTTTCAACGCAATCGTAATTGAAGGCGCTCCACAGGTTCCGAATCTTGAAGACATACTTCTTTCCTTCATCGATGGTCCAACGATCATCAACGAGTACCGGATCTTGGAAGTCATGGAAGAGCTTAATCCTTCATTCGATATCGAGGTCTTCATTAAGCTCCTTTCAGAGCTGACATTTCTGGGTCTCGAGGTCAACTCGAACAAGTTCGAATTCATCTATGATCCAGCTAAAGATTCTCTTATTACGCAAAGAGCAAAGCGGACGGCGGCCATCTACGGAGAGAGGAGATTCTACATTCACAGCGCTTTCCACGACTTATTGGGACTTAAGTCTGGGAACGGACTACGCCCAAATGGCGAGAACAGCCACGGCTTGGTCTAGGAGAAGCGGGGCAGTGGTGTATGGCCGACTCGCGGGTGCCCCACTTATCGCAGCTTCACCGCGATGAGTGGGCTCAACAGCGTCGCAGGCCAACCTGCCTTCCCATCCCCGCCACAAATTTCAGCCCTCGGAGCACCCACATCTCGCCTCTGAGATGCCTGCCATCGCGCCCCAACCGCCCCCCCGCCCATCACCACCCAACCACAGACCCCCTAGGGTGAGCCCAAAACAGGAAGGGCACGGCTTCAGCCGTGCCATAACTCCTCCGTTGCATGTCGCGGCTTTAGCCGCTGAGGTACGCTTGGCCAAGCCATGGCGATCCCCAAACGCCAACCCATCCCGGGCACCTACTTCGTAACCTCAGTCACCTGGAATCGCCGCCGCCTCTTCCAGGTCGAACAAACCGCCCAACTCTTCCTCCAAACACTCCAACACTACCGCCACGAGGGCAATTACAAACTACACGCCTTCGTAGTCATGCCAGACCACATCCACCTCCTCCTCACCCCACAAAACATCACCCTCGAACGAGCCATGATGCTCATTAAAGGCGGCTTCTCCCACCGCCTCCAAGCCACACTCCCCATCTGGCAACGAGGCTTCACCGACCACCGAATTCGCAACCGCGCAGACTTCGAAACACACCGCAGCTACATCCACCAGAACCCGGTCCGAGCCCGCCTATGCCAGCTCCCGGAAGACTATCCCCACTCCTCCGCCCACCAACCCCAGCCCAACCTCAAGGCCTAAGTCCCCAAAGCCAAAAACAAACCCCTTGCGTACTATTTCCAACATCTAGCTACACTGGGGACAAGCTCATCTCCGCGCAGCACCCGAGCCACCGGCTGAGGTTCCCCGGAAGCTCCTAAGTTGTTGATTCGAGAGATTTTGCACGCAAAGTCTTTGGTTGCAATATGTTGCGTGCGATGCTCTCCCGCAACTCCTACATTCCAAAGATTTTCCGCCCAAAATACCCCCACCCCCGGGGGAGGGGGATAACACCCCGGGCCCAGGCGCCACCCGCCGATCCACGGATGCCAACGTCTCAGAACGTAAACACCACCGTCTGGACATCGTTCACGCTCACATCCACAAGCCGGCACTGCCTCGGCTTGCTCGGCACCTCGGCACACACCTCAAAGGTCGATCCGCCCGGCACAACCACCCGAAACGTACCATCCCGCTTCACCTGCGCCACCGTCCCGGGCCATCCCACGGCATCACCGCGCTGGTCCGCCCGCGTGGCATCCTGCCGCGTCTGCACGCTGATCCTGGCCAGCGGAACCGGATCCCCCTCCTTGGTCCGCACCTGCCCGGAGATCGTGGACTGGTCCGGCAACGGCGTCGAACCCGGCATGGGAGACGGATTGGGCCGTCCCCCGGGCAGCGGAAACGTCACCTGCCACACCACGCACAACGCAAGCAACACAGCACGCATGCATCCTCCCAAACCACCGCGGGAGCAGTCTACTTCGCGCTATCTATCCGCCGCGCCAAAGGGATCCCCCTCGACCCACGGCCGCCTGTCGCCGTACGCCGTCAACCACCACCTTTCCCGCTCCAACCCGTCCATCCCGGCCCTACACTGCCCCTACTTCCGAGGGCACACCGATGGACCCACTACAACGCCGCACCTTCCTCCAACTCGCAGCCCTGAGCCTCCCCGCCCAGCTCTTCGCCCAAGCCACCCCAACCGCCGAGCCCGGCCAGACGCTCCTCGCTACCCCCGCCGCCACCATCCCACCCCTCGTGCACGCAGGCGAAGACCGCTACGCCTTCCAGCGCAACGTTCCCAACGGCAGCTCCAGCTTCAAGCTCGCCTCCGCCGACACCCACAACGGCCTCTTCGTCATGGAGCACCGCCACACCGCCAAAGGCGGACCGCCGCGCCACTACCACCACGTTGAAGACGAGTGGTTCTACGTGCTCGAAGGGGATTACCTCGTCGAAGTCGGCGGCCACCTGCTCAAGCTCAAGGCCGGCGACTCCGCCCTCGGTCCCAAGGGCATCCCGCACGCCTTTGCCTTCGCCGGGTCCGGCGTCGGCCGCATCCTCATCCTGTACGCGCCGGCCGGTCGCATGGAAGCCTACTTCGATATGCGGGAAAAGGAGCCTGGTGGCTTTGCCAGCTACAAGCCCAACCCGGAACGCATGCGCGCCTACGGCCTCGAACCCGCCGGCCCACCCCTGGACGTCTCCTAGGCGCTAAGCCACGGTCCCCGCAAGCCACGGGACTCGCAGCGTCATCCAACCCCCATGCCCCTCACCCCCGAAGACCTGCGCCACCTCCCGCCCGGGCAGAGCGCCCTGCTCCCACTCCTGCTCCGCGCCCTGTGGCATGAGGCGCAGGGCGACTGGACCGCCGCCCACGAGACCTCCCAGGACGTCGACACTCCGGACGGCGCCTGGGTGCACGCCTACCTGCACCGCCGTGAGGGCGACCTCGGCAACGCTGCGTACTGGTACCGCCGCGCCGGCAAGCCCGTCGCCACAGGCCCACTGGAAACCGAGTGGAACGCCATCGCGTTCGCCCTCCTCAGACCAACAGGACCCGCATGAAACCGCCAGCCGACTCGCCGGCATCTCTCCCCTGGAGGAGTTCTACTCATGGCTGACCAGACAGTTCCTACGCTTTACCCAAATACACAGGCGACGACCGATGGCGCCATCCCTGCCTCCCGTCAGCCGCCCCACACCCAGGAAACGCACCCCACCACGGGCTCGCACGACCCAGTTCCGGAAGTGCGGCATGCCGGCGACCATGACGAAGAGACCGGCAACCGCGCCGTCCGCGAACGCTAACCCAAGCCAAGGAGATTGCCCAATGTCCAGTTCGTCCACCACGCCCAACACCCAGCCCTCCCCGCACACCACCGTCGGGGAGCTGCGCAAACAGTACGGTCCTCACTTCGCCGCCGGCTACGGCGACCAGGACACGCTCGGCGAACTGCTCGGCCGCGCCGGCGTCCCGACCATCGAGGACTTCCTCGCCCAAAGTAAGCACGCCTGAGCCGGAAGCCCACCTCCGAGTCTGAGGTGGGCTTCAACACGCCCGCTGTCGCTGCGTACAGAGACCGGCGACGCCGCCACTGGAATTCCAGGAGAGTGCCTTCCTCTACTGGCAGCCTCGGACACCTCTGACTCACGGCGTGGAAGTCCAGACTCGAAGTCCCTGTTACGAAGATTTGAGCAAAAGGTACGGTGATGGATACCGCGCCTGAGCCCGTGTGCTAGACTCCGCCGCATGATTATCATTCTCATTATCCTGATCCTGCTTATCGGCGGCGGTGGCTACTACGCCGGTCCCGGCTTCGGCTACTACGGTGGCGGCGGCCTTGACCTTATCCTCGTCCTTGTCCTGCTTTACCTGATCTTCGGCAGAGGCCGTCGCAGCCTCTAGCACCCAACCCGGGCCCGGCTACCCACCACAGACCGCAACTTCCGCAGCGGTCTGTGGTCAGTCTTTTATGTGAAGCCGAAGAGCTTCGCAGGAGACTGAACGTATGAAGAAACAGGTCCTCTCGCTTCTTGCTGGCCTTGCCTTAACAGCCACTGCGGTGGCCAATGCGCAGGTTTATGTCCACATCGGACCTCCACCGCCACCGGTGCGCGAAGTCGCCCCGCCGCCGCCGCACGCCGGTTGGGTCTGGCAACCCGGCTACCATCGCTGGGACGGCGCTCGTTACGTCTGGGTGCCCGGCACCTATGCCGCCCCACCCCGCCCCGGCGTCCGCTGGGTACCCGGCCACTGGCGCAACAGCCCCCGGGGTTATGTCTGGGTTGAAGGCCACTGGCGTTAGCCCGCAGTGTCCGCGTCCCACAAAGTCGGTAGCAAGCCAACGATTGTGGGACGCGGGCAGCTGAACGCATCATTTTCAAACACACCCGCCACAAACCCCTAAAGCTTCAGCCGAAAACGCCGATAGGGCATGAGAACGCTAACTTTGTGGATCGGTTCTCATGTTTTCTGTTGTCGGCATTCTTGTAGTCCTTGGCTCGGTCCTGGGCGGCTTCCTGATGGAAAAGGGTAAGCTCCCTGTCCTTGTGCAGCCAGCCGAGTTCCTTACGATTGCGGGTGCGGCACTCGGCACAGTGCTGGCCGCCAATCCCATCCATGTCCTCAAAGGCGTCTTCGGCGGTGTCCTCGGTGTGCTGAAAGGGTCCGGTGTCAGTGAAAAGCGCTACACCGAAAGCTTGAAGATGCTGTTCGACGTCTTCACCAAGGCCCGCAAAGAAGGCATGGTGGCAGTCGAAGCGGATATCGAAGAGCCCGAAAAGAGCTCTATCTTCTCGAAGTACCCCGCCTTCCTCAAAGATCATCATGTCAGCGCGTTTGTCTGCGACACCTTGCGCATGGTGGTCACCGGGGGCGTCAAGCCTTTCGACGTCGACCAGATGATGGAGCTTGACCTGGAAGTGCACCACCACACGTCCATGCAGCCTACGCAGGCGCTGACTTCCATGGCTGATGCCTTGCCAGGCCTCGGGATTGTAGCCGCCGTGCTCGGCATCGTGGTCACGATGGGAGCCCTTGGCGGACCACCAGCAGAGATTGGTCACAAGGTAGCGGCAGCGCTGGTCGGAACCTTCCTGGGCATTCTGCTGTGCTACGGCGTAGTGGGTCCGCTTGCGGCCAACATGACCAAGGGCGTCGAGGAGCAGCACGCGTACTACCACGTGCTCCGGGTGACTCTCATGGCCTTCATGAAAGGGACCTCCCCCATCCTGGCCGTTGAGATGGGACGGCGTGCCATCCCTGAACATGTTCGACCCAAGTTTGCAGCGCTGGAACGCGCGTGCCGAGACAAAGGCGCCGACGCGCCGGCCGCCAGCTAAGGACAAGCCATGACAGAAGCTAACGATCCCATCATCATCTACAAGAAGCGCGCGCACCACGGTGGGCATCACGGCGGCGCGTGGAAGGTGGCCTACGCTGATTTCGTCACCGCCATGATGTCGCTGTTCATCGTGCTTTGGCTCATCAGCAGCAACGATGCAGTGAAGAAATCTGTGGCCGCTTACTTTCAGGATCCCAAGGGAACCTCGAAGCTCCTGGGAAGCAGCAGCATGGGTGTTGGCCACGCGTTGCCTCTGCGGCTGCAGGACATGAACACCCTGAAACAACGGCTACAGCAAGCGGCACGTCAGGTACCGCAGCTTGAGAAGTTGAGCAAGCAGATTGAGATCAGCGCTCTCCCGGATGGCCTCCACATTGAACTCCTGGAGGATGCGGGCGGCACCTTTTTCGAATCCGGCAGTGCGAAGCCAACGCCGGCGTTAGCGCAATTTCTGACCATTGTCTCGCACGAATTGGGCAAGGTTCCCAACCGGATCTCTGTTGAAGGGCATACGGATGCCGTGCCGTACAGCAACGGTGGCGACTACACCAATTGGGAGCTGTCCGCTGATCGCGCCAACGCGGCAAGGCGCCTCATGCAGGCCAACGGCTTAGGGATGGATCAAATCGCCCAGGTTCGTGGTTTCGCAGATCAACAATTGCGTGACCCCGCCCATCCTCAAGACTCATCCAACCGTCGAGTCGCGCTCATTGTGGAGGCAGCCGATTCTCAGCCCGACACGGGGACCAAGGAGGCGAGCTCTGCCGGAGAAGCGGTGGCTTCGATCTCGGGCCATAAGGCGGAGGCACCGGAATGAGCCTGTGTGGCCTTGCACATTGGCGGCGCTCGCTACGCCGGCGCACGACCGTTCGCTTCGCTGCTCTGGCGGAAGAGACTCTTCACGAACTTCTCGAAGAACTCGCGCTCTGGCTCGGAACTGAAGCGGAACTCCAGGCCAACATCCAGAACGTCGTTGTAGGAAGCCACCACATCAAGCGCAAAGCTTGCAGCGCCGATGGTCAACGTAAGCTGGCCGGCCGTCTGTGGCGGAACATAGCCATCCAATCGGACCAGCACACCGTGTTCACTGAGATTCTTTGTATGACCAGAGAAGGTGAAACGCTCGGTTCTAAGCGACACCGGAAGCTGCACGGCTAGTCGCGGTCCGCGGTAGAAGAAGTTCTGTACCTCGGACAACAGGCTCTCCTGAAAAGCGTTGCTCCGAGCAGGGTAAGGCAAATAACTCGCCTAGAAACTACCTCTTTGGTGGCACGGCTTCGCACAGATTTGCATACCTTTGGGACACGGATTCCAAAGATTTGCTGTGCTAGTATCGGGGCACCGGTCGCCGAGATCTATCGCCGGAGGGTCACTTGAGCTTTGAAGCGCCGGCGTCTGGCGTAGTGGAATTGGTCGAGCGTGGGACCCAGCAACTCAGGGCACCGATCTCTTTGGCAAGCCGCATCCTTGTTGTTGAAGATGATGAGGTGTTGTCTCGCTTTCTGGAACGCTACCTTCAGGCAGAAGGCTTTCACGTTGATCTTGCTCACGATGGCGCTCTGGTAGAAGAGGCTCTTCGCACGAACCCGGATCTCGTTCTTCTCGATCTAAACCTCCCAAACCTTGATGGTATTGAGGTACTGCAGCGGGTCAGGCCGGCGTACCCTCGTGTTCCTGTGCTTGTGCTCACAGGTCGCACCCGCTCCGAAAGTGCTGCGCTTTCGTTGGAAAGTGGCGCGGATGATTGCCTTACCAAACCGTTCTCGTGCGTCGAATTGACTGCCCGGATACGTGCACTGCTTCGGCGCAGCAAAGGTTCACATACACACATCAGTCGATGTGCCGACCTCGTGCTCGATCGCGATCAAGTGCGTGTGGAGCGAAACGGGAGTCGCATCGACCTGACGCCTCGCGAATACAAGCTGTTGGAGTGCCTCATGCGCTCGCCTGCCACTCCCTGTTCACGAGGCATGCTCCAGCGCGAAGTGTGGGGGGACAAGGATGCCTCCGCCAGCAACGTCGTCGATGTCTACATGAAATACGTTCGTGACAAAGTCGACTTGCCTGGTATGCCGAAGCTGATCCACACGGTACGTGGTGTGGGCTATGTCGTTCGAGAGATCTGATCTCTTCCGAAAAAAGGTCCAGTTCAGGTACTTCGCTAATGTCTGCTGTCGTGAATCATAGAAATCTTGAGCAAGCCCTGTCGGGGTGGATGGCGACAGAGGAACCGGTGAGTCTGCTGCTGGTCGGCGCGAACGCTTCAGCTCAACGAGACCTTGTGAACCAGTTCAGCCGTGCCAGGTGGGCAATTCGTGAGGCCCGCAGTGGATGTGACGCCCTGGAAAGGCTTGTCGAAGAGGCAAGCCACATCATGCTTTTGGATCCCAAACTGCCCGATCTCGAGCTCTCAGAATTTCAGCACATGATCCGAGCGCAACATCCTGACGTGAACGTCTTCGTTCTGGATTCGTCAAGTAATGTTTCGCCAACGCATGCCGCCGCACCCATGGTGCTGAACGCCTCCAGAATGAGCGAGGTGCCTGCAAGACTCTCAGGGTCCGTCCAATCAACACAGGCCGAGACATGGCACACCATGGTCGGCACGACCGCGGCCATGCAGAAGGTCTTCCGTTCCGCTCAACTGGTCGCCCGGCGCGACACAACCGTTCTCGTTCAAGGGGAAAGCGGAACCGGTAAGGATCTCATCGCACGCGGCATTCACCTTACCAGTTCGCGGGCGAAGCAGCCCTTTGTCGTCATCAACTGCGCCGCCATCCCCGAGACGCTACTCGAGGCCGAACTGTTCGGCTACGCCAAAGGATCCTTCACGGGAGCCGGCCAGTCCCGCGGAGGGCGCATACAAGCAGCGCACGGCGGCACTCTTTTTCTGGATGAGATCGGCGACATGCCCGTCACCCTGCAAAGCAAGCTGTTGCGTTTTCTTGAGCAAGGGGAAGTGCAACGCATCGGAGAGACCGAAGCCATCAAGGTGGACTGCCGTGTCATCGCCGCCACCAACGCTGATCTGCAAACTCGCATGCGAAGCGGGAACTTCCGTGAGGATTTGTTTTATCGACTAGCCGTTTTCCCCATTCATCTGCCACCGCTTCGCGACAGGATCGAGGATGTGGTGCCCTTGATCGCCAGATTCCTCACGCAGTTCTGTCCTGGCATTCGGATAAGTCCGGAGGCGATGGAGATCTTGGTGCGGCATCGCTGGCCGGGAAACGTGCGGGAGTTGCGCAATGCGATCGAGCGAGCAAGCCTTCTTGCGGACCAGCGGCCAGAGATTCTCGCTGAGGATATCGTCCTGTAGTCCTACACCTTGTGTTGTTCGTAAGAGGTACAACCAGAGTTCACCGTTACAACTTTTAAGCTAACTACGTGCGCGTTGGCCGTGGTTGTGCAGAGTAAAGGTCAGACAACAAGTACATCCTCATCGGGTTCTCATCTAGTTTTCTCAACGGGTCATCACGCCCGAAACGATTCTAAATCGCAGCAAAGGAGTGGATCGAAGTGCCGCAGACGGTGTTCTCGCAACTGGAAAACTTCCTGTCGCTCGCAAACCAACGACAAACGGTCATTGCCACAAACATCGCCAACATCGATACACCCGGCTACCGAACGCAGGACATCAACTTCCAGCAGGCGCTCGCGCAGGCAGGAAACCAATCGGGGCAGAGTGGCCTTACCCCGGTTGCGCACAAGGTGCCCAATCTTCTGGAACGGCCCGATGGCAACAACGTCGATATGGACCGCGAATCGCTGTTGATGTCACAAACCCAGCTGCAATATCAGATTGGAACGCAGCTGCTGAAATCGCGGTTTCACGCAATGCTTCTCGCCATCAACGGTGGAGCCGGCTCATGAGTATCTTCGATGCACTTAACATCAGTGGCTCTGCTCTCGTTGCGGAACGCCAAAGGTCAGAGATCGCGGCCACCAATCTGGCGAACGTCGACGCAACACATACGGCCAACGGTCAGGCACCATACCGCCGGCGTGAAGTGGTGCTGACAACTACCGGCTCCCCTTTCCGCAACCTGCTCAGCAATGCGTCTACGGGTACAGCGGGGGTGCCGAATGGGAGTGTGCGTCTTTCGCGCGTCATTGAAGATACATCGCCTGCGATCCGCCGCTACGACCCGGGCCATCCGGATGCCGACCAGGACGGCTATATCTCATTACCGAACATCAACCCTGTGCAGGAGATGGTGGACCTTATGGGATCCGTACGGTCGTACCAACTGAATGCATCCGCGACAACGGCAAGCAAGCAGATTATCCAACAGTCGATCGACCTGTTGAAGAGCTGAGGAAGACGGAATGATCAATGGTCTAGGCGGCGGGATTGCGCCTCTACCCTCCTTCGAGGGTCGCAATGCGACGGTCGCCTCAGGAACGGGCGGCGGTTTTGGAAGCGCGCTCAGTGCAGCGCTGCAGAATGTCGATTCACTTCAAACGGGCGCCGACACCCAGATCAGCAACCTGGTGCAAGGCGCACCGGGAGCCGACATCAGCAAGACAATGGTCTCCGTCGAGAAAGCCGATGTGGCCTTCCAGTTGATGTTGCAAGTACGCAACAAGGCGGTTAGTGCTTACCAAGACATCGAGAAGATGCAGTTTTAGGTTGACGGATGCCACAGATGCTTCAACAGCTGCAACAGACCTGGGCCCGACTGCAACCGCGACAGCGCATGCTGACCGTGGCAGGCACTGCGCTCACCCTTGTTGTGCTTGCAATGTTTGTGAAATCGTTTGCGGAGCCGGAGTTCAAGCCCCTCATGACGGGCCTCGATGCCGGTGACGTGCAGACGCTTTCCTCTCAGTTGGCAGCCAAAAAGATTCCGGTGCATGTCTCGGCGGATGGCAAGGGCATCGACGTGCCCGCCGATCAGCTTGACGCCGCACGCCTGGAGATCGCCTCCGGCAATCCGCTGCACAGCGGGCGGATGGGCTTTGAGCTTTTCGATAAGAGCTCCTGGGGGCAGACTGAGTTCGACGAAAAAGTGAACTATCAGCGCGCGTTGGAGGGTGAGCTGGAACGCACCATTCAGACCCTGGATGGAGTGAAGAGTGCGCGCGTGCACCTTGTCCTGCCAACGCCGTCCGTGTTTCTGGATCGCGAAAGAAGCGGCAAGGCTTCCGTGACCCTCGCGATGAAACATGGTGCGCTCTCAGCGAGCCAGATCAGCGCTGTTGAACGACTTGTGGCAGGAGCCGTCGACTCGCTGACGCCGCGCGATGTCACCATCATCGATGCTGACTCGAACGAGTTTCTCAATGAGAAGGGAGGCTCGCTGGAGGGACGAGAGTTGGAAGCTGAACTCTCGAAGCGGCTGCTCGCAACGCTGGGGCCTGCAGTGGGGCCGGAAAATCTGCGCGCCAGCGTCAATGTGGAGTATGAACTCAGCAGTACCGAGGAGAACACCGACAAGTACGATCCCGCCGTGAGCGCGGTGCTCACTTCGCAGAAATCAAACGAGCAGACCGGATCAGGCGCAAATGCCGGTGGGGTTGCTGGAACCGCCGCGAATTTACCCAACGCATCAGCCACGCCGGACGCTGCCGCTGCAGACGCCAATGGCGAGACGTCCTCATCGGAGAACGCCACCTTTGGTGTCAACAAGACCGTCCTTCATCGAACTACGCCCGCCGGAAGGATACGACGAATCACGGCAGCGATTCTCGTGAACGACATCATTGACCGCAAGCAGGTCAAAGGTCACTGGGTGACAACGAGCCACAAGCGGACGCCGGAGCAGCTGCAGCAGGTGTCAGATCTGGCGAATGGTGTGCTCGGAACGGACAAACAGCGCGGCGACAGCGTCACGGTTCAAAACATGACGTTCGCGGACAACACCATCAACGGGTCTGAGCCAACCCTGCTGGATCGTGCCCGGGAAGCGAGCACGGCCTTTGCTGCGCCGTTGCGATATGCCGGCATGCTGCTTCTGTTTGTCCTCGTGTGGGCTCTCTTGTTCCGGCCCGTCCAGAAGCAGTTTGCGGCCTCGATGAAGGAAGTGGCGGCTGGTCTCCCCATGCACGCTCTGCCGCAGGAAACGGCGATCAAACCGGAGCTTGCCTCGCTGCAAAATGTGGCAGCGATCGAGCGTGATCCTGAAGCGGCCAAGCTGAAACGCGAACTGACCGAACTGGTGCAATCAGAGCCCGCCGTGATGACCCGGACATTGCAGACCTGGCTACGCGAGGACCGCGCATGAACCCGATCACCGATGCGGCGCAGCTTACTGGCGCACAAAAGGCAGCGGTTCTGCTTACCGTCCTTGGCGAGGACGCCGCGGCCGCTATCTTTCGCAACCTGCCTGAACAAGACCTGCAGCGCATTGCACGGGAAATCCTGGGATTGGGATTGGTTCCACCAAACGTCTCGTTGCAGGTGATCAAGGAGTACAGGGACCTGACCCAGGCGAGGGAGTACCTTGCCGAAGGAGGGCAAGCAACAGCCAATCGCTTTCTCGTGAAGGCCTTTGGTGAGAGTGGAGCGAAGACGCTGCAGCACCAGCTGGTGAGCGTCGACGAGATCGGGGCGGGCCGGTCCGAATCATTGCAACGCGCCGATCCCAAGCAATTGGCACGGCTTTTGGAAGGAGAGCACCCCCAAACCCTGGCGCTGGTCCTTGGTCATCTCGAACCAAAGCAGGCTGCGGCGTTGCTGTCACACCTGCCCCGAAGCGTACGCGCAGAATCGGTGCGGCGGTTGGCGAACCTGCGGCAGTTTTCACCTGCGATCGCAGAGCGGATCTCGTCTGCCGTGTACAGGCGGCTTCGCTCCGCTGGCGAGATCAACAAGCGCACATACTCGGGGTTCCAGAACGTCGCTGCATTGATGAACAGCGTCGATGGGGAAACATCACGCGAGATTCTGGAAAATATTGAAAGCAGGGACGCCAAGCTGGCGACGAGCATACGCGAGCAGATGTTTACGTTCGAAGATTTCGCTCGTATCGACAGCGCGCAGCTCCGCGACCTTTCTGCCGCCATCGATCGCAAAGTTTTGGCTATCGCCCTGAAAGGCGCACAACCAGAGCTCCGCGACCGGTTCTACGGCACCATGTCTTCCCGTGCGGTGGAGATGCTGAAAGAAGACATGGATGCTCTCGGCCCGGTGCGCGCGAAGGACGTCTTGAAGGCACATGGGGAGATAGTCTCGCTCGCCCGCAAGCTTGAAGAAGAAGGCAAGATGTCGCTGCGGAATGACGAAGGAGACTCCTTTGTTTAGCGCGCGTGCCGAGATCCTTGTGGAGTCGTGGAGCTACAAAGACGTAGCTCTCGCTCGCCAACCTGCCTCAACCGAAGATGATTCAGTGCTACCGCCTCCGCCTCCAGGCTTCACATCGGCGGAGGTCCAGGTTCAAATCCAGGCAGCGCTGGCGCAAGCAGAGGAGCAGTGGGCAGCGGAAGCCAGGCAACGCGACCAGAAGAGAGACGCGGACTTCGCGATGCTGGTTCAGGCATTCCAGGCACAGCAGGCGCGATACTTCCGCCATGTAGAGGAAGAGGTTGTCCAGCTCACGCTTGCGATCACGCGCAAGATCCTTCAACGTGAAGCTGCGCTCGACCCCACGCTGCTTCAAGGCCTCGTGCGTGTTGCCCTCGACCGCATGGCAAGCGAAGGCAAGGTGCGCATCCGACTCGCTCCCAGTTGCCTTGCTGCTTGGTCGCAGACCAACGAAGATTTCAATGCTGCAACGACGACGATCGAGCTAGTCCCTGACGACAGCCTTTCCGCCGAATGCTGCATCATCGAGACGGATCGCGGGTCGGCTCATTTCGGTATCGAAGAACAGGTAAAGGAGATCGAGCAAAGCTTTCACGATCTGTTGGCACGTCGACCGGAGGCAACTTGACCAGCGACGTTTTCAAACACCTGCACACGGAACTCGCCGGGCATGCGCCAGTACGTTGGCAAGGGCGAGTTCTGGAGGTTACGGGAAATCTTGTCTCCTCGGAAGGCCCACCCGGTTTCATAGGGGAGGAGTGCGAATTGCGAGCACAGGATGGTCGTACTTTCCGTGGCGAGATTGTCGGTTTCCGCGACTCCGTTGTGCTCGCCATGATGACGGAGGACCCGGTCGGTGTGCGGCTGGGCGACTCGCTGGTTGCGTTGGGCATGCGCCCATCCGTGTTCGTGGGCCCGCAGATGCTGGGCAGGGTCATCGACGCGAACGGCAAGCCGCTCGACGCGCTTGGTCCCTGCCGGGCCCACGCAAAAAGGCCCATAGATCAGCAAGCCCCGCAACCGCTTAGCCGCCTTCCCATTCGCGAACCTCTTGGTTGCGGCGTGCGTGCGTTGGACGCCTTTGTCCCTTGCGGGCGGGGGCAACGCCTGGGCATCTTTGGCGGCAGTGGTGTCGGAAAGAGTACGTTGCTCAGCATGATGGCCAGGGGCACGGCCGCAGATGTCATCGTGATGGCCCTCGTGGGAGAACGCGGCCGCGAAGTTGGTGAGTTCCTGGACGTGCTTGGGGAAGAAGGTCGGCGACGTGCCGTTCTGGTGGTTACAACCTCGAACGAGCCTCCTCTGCTCCGCTTGCGTGCTCCGCAGGTTGCAACAGCGATCGCAGAGGCTTTCGCGGCGGAAGGGAAGGACGTTCTGCTGGTTGTTGACTCGCTGACACGGTTCGCGATGGCCCAGCGCGAGATTGGCCTTGCTGCCGGGGAGCCGCCCACTGCCAAGGGGTACACGCCATCGGTCCTCAACAAGCTCGCGCGGTTGGTGGAGCGTGCCGGCAAATTTCAGCAGGGCAGCATCACTGCGTTTTACACCGTGCTGATGGAAGGCGATGACCAGCAGGATCCAGTGGTCGACGCGGTGCGATCGTTTCTGGACGGGCACATCATTCTGGACCGCAGTCTTGCCAACCGCGGTCACTTCCCACCCATCGCGGTCCTGGACAGCCTTAGCCGACTGGTGTCCGCAATCACGGCTCCTCAGCACGCAGAAAAAGCGCGTGCTCTGCGCGGTTTGCTGAGCGCGTACACGCGGTCTGAAGATCTGATCAGAATTGGGGCTTACCAGAAAGGGAACGATCCGCTTCTGGATCGTGCCATGGAGGTCATGCCAGCGCTGCTCGCCTTCTTACGTCAGGACGCGCGCGACCTGTGTACGTTTCATCAGGCTGAGCAGATGCTCCTCAGCCTGCCTTCTTAGCCATGGCAAAGCAGTTTGCGCTATCGGCAGTGCTGGCCGTCAGAGAGCAACGGGAGCTGGCCGAAGAACGTGCGCTGGCTCGGATCAACGCACAATGCAATGAGCTCCAAAACGTGCTTCGCGAACTCGCAAAGCACGTGGACTGTGAAGCTGCTGCACGTCTGAAACAAGTCGGCGGCACTCAGCCAGCGGCACATCACTTGGCCTCTGAGCGGCAGCTGACCGCCTTACGTACTGCCCAGGCAGACATGCACAAGCAGCTCCTCGCCTTGGAGCAACGACGTAAGCAGCAACAGGAACAATACCTTGCTGCTCATTCCGGGCGTGAGATGCTTACGGATCTAAAAAAGCAAGCTCTCGAAAAATGGGAAAAGGATGAGAATGTCCAGGAGCAAAAGCGACTGCAGGATTTCTTTCTCTCTCGCCGTAAGCTCCTTCGCGATCACGGACGGACATAGAACTTCCAGCAGTGAGCCTACGCGCGGATGTCGTCTCAATTCGAGACAGAATTCCCAAATTGGAACTGGCTTATGCCTCGATCTAAGGTTTCAACGTCAGTATCGTGCAAATTACGCTTGTTTGGCATAGCTCGTGCAGCATCTGTGATTGATGCAGCTGGCCATACAGCGTACAAGCAGTCTCACGGCAAACAGTCCGGTAACGACTGCGGACCCCGGCACGTTCGCCAGCTTTGACGATCTTCTCCGAACGGCGGTTGGAGACCAAGCAGTTATGCCCGCCGGCTCGTCCAAGCTGCCGGTTGCCATGCCAGCAACTGCTGTTACTGCGAACCGAGTGGGCACTGCGAACCTCGCCACCCCGCAGCCGCTGAGTTCGCGCAAGGACCGCCCAGCGGGCGGGACTCTCCAAAAGGGACAACCGATCGTACACGTCATCGTCGCCCCGAACGCACAGCTGAACGTTCCCCCGCCACCGGCAACCTTGAACGTGCCTGTTACGTTGCCTCAGACTTCATCGCCATTAGACAACGATGTGGCTGACCTGAATGAAAGACAAATCATTCAGTTGGATCAACCCTTCAGCCCCGGGAATGAGAAATCTTCTTTCTCGACTGGGATGCCGAACTTCATCTCGGTAAACAGTGTGGACCAACCGGCGAGCAGCGGAAGGGAAGCAGCTCCGCCCCAACAGGGTGAAGTACCAGTTTCATCCAGCGTGGATGAGACGTCTTCTGCAGCACCGGACAAGTCTCCTGCAACAAGTTCGTCGAAGTTTACGCTCGAAGTTCCACCAGTCTCGTTTACCAGCACTCCCGCAACTGCCACGCCCACGTCGCAGCTTGTCCCGATGGATCAGGCAAAACACCAAACCTCTACGGTTGGCAAGCGAGTTGAAGGTGTGCAGCCTGCAAGCTCCCGGGCTCATGCAGCGCGAAGCGTCTTGCCGGCCAAGAACGCGAATACAGCGGGGTCGGACGCAGAAGCCCCAGGGGTCGAACCAGCGCAAAGCCTCAGTACAACTGATCCCGTCAGCCCTGCAGAATCTCAACCTTCTCGGCCCAGCGGATTTGTGGTTCCTACGACCGACCTGAGCGAACCCAGCAGGATCGTGACGCCCCTGAGTGCTACAGCTTCCCCTGGAACCGCGGTGCCGAATGGAACGGTCGCGCTGGACGCGACACCTGCCAATGCACCATCTCCTTCCATCACCGCTGCGGCATCAGGCAAGCGCGACACTCCGCCGTCAAGTGCCGACAGCAGCCCTGGCACGAAAACCTCCGGTGAGGGTGACTTCACGGAACAGGTCAGCAAGCTTGTCTCGGCAAAGAGCCAGGCCCCAGCACAGGACCAATTGCCAATCACTGAACGAGGGAACACGAAGGCGTCCACACCTGTCGACACGGCTCCTGGAAGAGCAGCCAGCCAGGTGACCACGCCTTCAGGTACACCTGACGTTCAAAATGCTCACTTTGTCCAGACACCGTCTCGCTCTGAAATGCGTGTCGATCTTCATTCGCAAGAGTTCGGCTTCATTTCAGTCCATTCCACGCTCAAGCGCGACTCTGTTTGGACCCAGATCACCTTGCAGGACACGCAGCTCAGCACAGCCCTCAGCACGCACGTGCATGAGATGGAGCAAAAGTTGGCCAAAGATCATGGTTTCCGAGCGTCGGTCTCTGTGATTGCACAGGACGGAAGCGGTTCCTCATCCGAACAGCAGCAACAACAGAGACCCTCTTCGATGAACCGGCGTTCGCCCGAGGCATCCCGCAAGGAAACGCAAGACGGGACCGTCGCTTCCGAGCATGCGCCAGCAAACCATCTTTCGACGTCTTCAACACAGCCATCGACCTGGCCAGGGAACCAAGTCGATGTTCGTATCTGATTCCACCCACCCAGGAGAGCCTATGTCTTCCATCTCGAGTCTCAATCTGCCGTCCGCTTACAACAATTCAGCGAGCCCATTGCTCACAGCCAAGCCGCGTGTCACTTCCAGCCAGGGATCAAGTAGCAGCACGAGCACCACAAGCGCAACCACACTCGATTCGGTGAATTCACTGGGCACTACCTTCATGAGCCTGCTCGCACAGGAGCTGCAGAATCAGGATCCGACTCAGCCGATGGACAGTACGGAAATGGTCGGACAAATGATCTCGCTGAACCAGCTGGACCAGGTCGCAAGCATCAACGAATTGCTCACAAATCAGCTCGGCAGCCAATCGGGGAGCGCTTCCGCCGGTGTTCAACTGGCGCCTACACAGCAGGCCACCCAGGGAACCGCGCATGCAAACACGCTTGGCGCAGTTTCGAACACGCCATCCACGACCTCCTCTTTGTAGTCCCAAACCCTTACGTATTGGAGTCCATGCATGTCTCTTTTTTCCACCCCGTTGTCGGGCTTGAATGCAAGCTCAACGTCGCTCCAGGCGATCTCCAACAATCTTGCCAACATGAACACAGACGGCTACAAGGCGCAAAGCACCGTGTTTTCCGACGTCTTTTACCAGAACCTTGGCAGCAGCGGAAACGCGAACCCTATCCAGGTCGGCTTCGGTACGCGCGTTGAAGCGATGTCCACTGACCTCACGAACGGTCCTGTGAGCTCCACCGGCATTGCTTCCAACATGGCTCTTGACGGTGCCGGGTATTTCGTCACAAGCAACACCGCAGGCGCTCTCAGCTACACCCGCGCAGGGGACTTCACGACCAACGTCAATGGGCAACTGGCCACGTCCAGCGGTGATCTGGTGATGGGCTACCCGGCCGTTGGCGGAGTGGTGTCGACCAATGCCAGTCTGCAGCCCATCAACGTGGGCACGGGCACCACAACCGCAGCCACGCCTACCTCCAGTTTCTCGTTCACCACAAACCTGGATGCAACAGCGGCTGTCGGCGCAACGTATTCGCCCACACCGATCAGCGTCTACGACTCCCTGGGTGAGGCACATCTGCTCACGATGACGTACACCAAAACAGGGACGAACACATGGAGCTACAACGCGACGATCCCCTCAAGTGATCTGCAGGGAGGCGCGGGCACTTCTACCTCCGTGGGTTCGGGCACGTTGACCTTTAGCACCTCAGGCGCCCTCACGTCACCATCAGCGCCGATTGCGTTCTCCATCGGACCTTTTGCAGACGGTGCAGCGAACATGTCGCCGTCCTGGCAGGTCAACGGTTCCGCCACTGGATCCTTGCTTACCCAGACCGGCAGTGCCAGCACCACGAGCTCGCAAACCCAAGACGGCTTCGCGGCGGGTACGCTGTCCAATTTCAGTGTGTTACAGGATGGTACCGTCCAGGCGACGTTCACCAACGGTCAGCAACGCGCGATCGGTAAGGTAGCCGTGGCGAGCTTCGCCAATCCGGAGGGCCTGGCCCTGAACGGCAACAACCAGTACGCGCCGACCGCAGCCTCCGGGCAAGCCGTCATCGGCTCGGCCGGCACAGGCGGCCTCGGAACGATTGTCGGTTCCAGTGTCGAGCAATCCAACGTGGACGTGGCTACCGAGCTCTCCGATCTCATCGTCGCGCAGCGGTCCTATGAAGCGAACGCGAAAGCAATCACAGCCTTCGACCAGGTGGAGCAGGACACGATCCAGATGAAGGCATAAGCCCTGGCGTCTCGTGGCACGGCGTTCTCATGAAGGCCGGGCCACGGGAGGGTGCCGATCTCCAGCCTCCATGAGCTCTCTCATCAAGCTCTCATCGAAGTCGATCCAACCCAGGATCTCTGCTCGCCGAATTCGCGACGCCCTCAGAGAATTGGCTGGATTGTGGATGCGACTGGCTTCGGCTCCCCCAAAGGGCGTACTGGACGAGCGTATGGCACGCGCCGTGCCAGTAACGTCTCCATCGGGTAAACCTTCGTAACGAGGGAGGAGCCTGATGCGATGAGGCGAAGAGCGCGATGAGACATCTTGAGGGGACCGAACTTCCATCGGTTGCACTCGCAGACAGAAACACGGCCAGGGATCCCTTAGCCCGGGCCTACGACATGCCGTGCTCTCTTGTGCTCGAGGTGCCGGCTGTGCAGTTCAGCGTAGGCGACCTGATGCAGCTTCAGGTTGGCAGCATCGTGCATACGCGTGCACAACAAAACGAAGATCTTGCCCTCCATGTGAATGGGCAGCTGGTCGGCGTTGTGGAACTCGACGTTGTCAGTGACCGCCTGGCCGTGCGGATTCTGGGGCTGGCATGACGATCTCGATCAAGCTAGGCAAAGTCAAGCCTCTCGCCCTCGCAGAAGGAGAAAGCGACCCTGGATCAACGCTCACCCAGAGATCAGAGGATGCGCTGCTCGTCCGCGCTTCCCGTTGGCTCGCGACGTGCATGCAACAAATCAGCCGTCTTCGCGTTCCGGGGCGCCCCTCCCGTCGTCTTCGCCTGGCCGAGACCCTTTCCCTTGGGGAAAAGCGCTTTGTGGCTATCGTGGAAGTCGACGGGGTGCCGTTGCTGGTTGGCGGGAGCAGCACGGGCGTTGTGCTCCTCAAAGAACTTGGTCAGCCCTCGGCCGCATCAACCAACCCTTTCGCACACGCACTGGACGAGGCGCGGTACAGAGAGGGGAATGCGTGGCTTCCACAATGACCCGTACGCTTTCGCTGCTGATTCTGTCGTGTGTGTTCCTGCTTGCGGTGGCACCGAGCCACGCAAAGGTCGCCCATCGATCGGCCTTCAGCTCCGGGACGCTCAGAAAGGGTTCAGCCGCAATGGCCAGGACGAGCCTGCTCCGGAGACCGCAGCAGCAAGCTCAACCGCAGAGCAGCCTGCCCGCAACGGCGCCCACCGTGAACAAGCCCCGACCTGCGACGAACACCTTCCCACCCTTGCCGGAGCCCCTGCCCGCAGGTGGCCCCAAGGCTTCACGCGCAGTGCAGTCTGCAGGCCAGGTCACACGAAGTCAGGCAGCAGCAAACGCACCGGTGTCGTCCAGATCTGCACAAAACGCCGCGGTTCCAGGCACCACCGCCGGCAATCAAGGCAACACACCGGCTGCCGCACTGAACAACACGGCTGCAGCGGACCCTTCCTCATCCGTGCTGACCACTTCACTTCGCGAGCTCGTGAATCCCGCCCCGCCGCTCAGCGCACCCGGAAGACTGCAGATCCCGGGCAGCGCCGGCACAAGTTCCGTGCCGTGGTCCATCGTCACGTTGCTCACGTTGATCACGCTAATTCCTTCGCTGCTGATCTGTGTCACTCCGTTCGCGCGGTTGTTGGTCGTCTTTCACTTCCTTCGCCAAGCGCTCGGATTGCAAACAACACCGTCGAACCAGACGCTTATCGGCCTTACCTTGATCCTCACGTTCTTCATCATGCAGCCGGTTGGAAAGCGCATCTTTGACGACGCGTTTGTTCCTTTGCAGAACGGCCAGATCACCCCAATGCAAGCTGCCGAACGGAGCGAGGGCCCATTGCGAGAGTTCATGGTGCACTTTGTGCGCGAAAAGGATGCAGCCATGTTTCTCGAGATGGCGCACGAACCGCGCCCAGCCAGCGTTCACGATCTGTCAATGCGTGTGCTCTTGCCGGCTTATATCGTGTCAGAGCTGAAAGCCGGCTTCCAGATCGGAGCCGTGCTGTTTCTTCCTTTCCTGGTCGTTGACATGGTCGTGGCGTCCATCACCACCTCAGTGGGCATGATGCAGCTGCCGCCGGTTGTCATCTCCACCCCGCTCAAGCTGCTGCTTTTTCTCATGGTGGACGGTTGGCATCTGCTGATCGGGGCACTGGTCCGGAGCTTTAACTAATGGGTACTGACCAGGTCGTTACGCTCGGTCGCCTTATGTTGGTAGAGGTCGCCATTCTGATTGCGCCGGTGCTGGCGCTGGTTCTCATCGTCAGCCTGACTGTGAACATCATTCAAGTCCTGACCTCGCTGCAGGATCAGACGCTATCAGCGGTTCCGCGTCTGCTCGCGACAGGTGCCACGCTTTTCGTGCTGATGCCGTGGATGTGGCGCCACCTCGCGACATACACGTTGCATCTCTTCTCCGACTTCCGGGGCGTGCTGCAATGATGGGCTACACCCTGCAACAACTCATCATCGGTTTCCTCGCCATCTCGGTACGGCTGACGGGCTTGATGCTGTTTGCACCCTTCTTCGGCAGCATGGCCATCCCTCCCCGCGTGAAGGCCGGCTTTGTGGTCGCTGGCAGTGCACTGTTCTTTCCAACACTGGTTGCCCCGTTGAGCAGCTTGCACCTCAGCGACTGGCCCGGTCTGGTGCTCAGCGAGTTGCTGCTGGGGGCAGCCTTGGGTGTCGCGACAAATCTGGTCTTCGATGCTGTGCAGATGGCAGGTCAGGTGCTCAGCACGCAGATGGGCTTCTCCCTCATCAACATCCTCGACCCGCAGACCCAGGTGGAATCCACGGTGATGGCGCAGTTTCACCAGACCCTCACGATGCTGATTTTCCTGCGACTGAACGTCCACCTCTGGATGCTTCGGGCGCTGGGTCGAAGTTTCATTTACCTGCCTCCCGGATCGGCCCACATCTCCAGTATGTTCACCATGACAGCCGTTCGTGCCGGCGGAGAGATCTTCAGCCTTGGCATTCAACTCGCGGCCCCGGTGTTGTCCGCGACGTTTCTCACCGACATCACGTTGGGACTGCTTGGGAAGGCTTCGCCACAAGCGCCACTGATGGCTCTCGGTACGCCGCTCAAGACACTTCTCGGGTTGGCAATTCTCTTTGCCGCACTGAAGTACTGGCCGGCAATGCTGGACCGCTTTTTTCTTGCATCGCTGCGGCTTTCCGATCGCCTCGTGATGGAGGCCCGCTAAGCCATGGCCGAGAACGATCGCACAGAGAAAGCCAGTCCCCAACGCCGCAAGAAGGCTCGAGAGCAAGGGCAAGTTGCGCGTTCCCGCGACTTCCCCAACTTGCTCGCGCTGGGCGGGGCTGCGCTGACGGTGTTCACGTTATGCACGGGCATGGGGGAGCACTGGCGGTCGTTCTACGTCGCCATGCTGAACAGCGCAAGCACGGACGAGCTTTCTCCCAACGGTCCCCTCCTTTTTTGGATGGCCCTGGAAGTGATCCGTTGGGTCGCGCCTGTATTGGTGGTCGCCATGCTGCTGTCCGTAGGGGCTGGCCTGGCGCAAGGTGGCCTCAACGTTGCTCCTGCGGCGCTGCAGCTGAAATTCACTCGCCTGAACCCGGCCAGCCGGATGAAACAGATCTTCTCGTTGACCACGCTGAGCGGTCTGGGCAAGTCGACGGTTCCGTTCGCGATCATCGCGGTTCTTGGATGGCAGACGTTGCGTGGTCAATGGAGCACCTTGACCCGCGGTTCAGAGATCGGCCTGGGTTCGCTTGTCCAGATGATGGGCGCCATCCTGCGCCCGATGGTCTGGAAATCCGGCCTGGTCCTGATGGTCTGGGCTGCGGTGGACTACGGCCTCGTCTGGAGACAGACGGAAAGCCAGCTCAAGATGAGCAAGGAAGAGTTGAAGAAAGAGCACAAGGAAAACGACGGGAATCCCCACACAAAGCGACAGATTCGAAGGCTGCAGCGGGGTATGCGGAAGCGCCGTTCGTTGCAGGCTGCGGCGACGGCAACGCTGATCGTGACCAATCCCACGCACTACGCCGTTGCCTTGCGGTATGAGAGCTCCATGGCCGCACCGGAGGTGGTGGCCAAGGGACGAGATCTGTTGGCGCAGCAGATTAAAGATATTGCACGGGAGCATGACATCCCCGTGATGGAAAACAAGCCTTTGGCGCAGGCCCTGTACAAGACGGTGGAGGTGGGCGACTGTATCCCCGGTCAGCTGTACCAGGCCGTGGCCGAAGTGCTTGTCATCGTCTTCCGCGTCCAGGCCGAAGTGCGCGAAAGAGAACGGCAACGAGCGGCAAAGAATGCCGCAGGAGAGACGGTGACCTCATGGTGATGCCGAAGTGGCTAAGCCCAATTCTGAAGAACGCAGGCGACTGGTTCGTTCCCATCGCGGCCGTCACGATGATTTTCGTCATGCTGGTTCCGATGCCCAGCATGATCCTCGACTTGCTCCTGACGTTGAGTCTCGCCGCGGCCGTGCTGGTCCTCCTTACCGCGATTCAGGTCCTCCGGCCGGTTCAGTTTTCGGTCTTCCCCAGCTTGATTCTCTTGCTGACCTTGATGCGGCTGTCGCTCGATCTGGCCAGCACCCGCCGCATCCTCCTCCATGGCAATGAGGGGTCCTCCGCGGCCGGCGCCGTCATTGAAGCTTTCGGGCAGTTTGTGGTGGGCGGCAACTACGTCGTGGGCTTTGTCCTGTTCCTGGCGCTGGTGGCCATACAGTTCCTGGTCATTAGTCATGGCGCGGTACGAACGGCGGAAGTGACGGCTCGTTTCACCCTTGATGCCCTGCCTGGCAAGCAGATGGCGATTGACGCCGACCTGAACGCCGGCCTCATCAACGAAGAGCAGGCGCGCAACCGGCGGCAGACCATCGCGCAGGAAGCGGAGTTCTGCGGCGCCATGGACGGCGCGGCGCGCTTCAGTCAGCGTGATGCCCTGGCGACCATCCTCATTCTCGTCATCAATATCGTTGCCGGCATTCTCATCGGCGTGTTTCAGCAGGGTGTGCCGCTTGAGGAAGCCCTGAAGACCTACACCGTCCTTACTGTGGGGGACGGTCTTGTCTCCATCCTGCCGTCGCTGCTGGTCTCGGTCGCCGGCGGTATCGTCGTCACCAGGGCTGCGTCACAGAAGACGCTCGGCGCGGATGTGCAAACGCAGCTTATCCGCCAGCCCATGTTGCTGTGGATTGCAGGCGGCGTTCTGTGTGCGTTTGGCTTGATCCCGGGCCTGCCCAAGGTCGCCTTCTTCGCGCTTGGGGGAGGCCTGATGTATGCGGCCCATCGCATGCGTAAGGCGCCCAGCACTCAAGTTGAAGACAAAGCCGAAACGCAAGGCACCACGAAGGCGCAAACGCCTGCAGCCAACGACGGACTTGATGCTGTTTTCAAGCTGGACGATCTGACTCTGGAAATCGGAACAGCGCTCGTTCCCATGGTGGATGAAAAGCAGGGCGGCCAACTGCTCAATCGCATCCGCTCTCTGCGCAAGAAACTCGCACAACAGCTTGGCTTCCTCGTGCCCTCCATTCACATCACCGACAACATCGGTCTTCGCGAAGGCGAATATGTGGTGCATCTGCGTGGCGCAGAGATTGCCCGCTGGGAACTTCGTCGAGGACTGTTGCTGGCGGTCAGTTCGATTCCTGGACCAATCGACATCCCCGGAATCGAAACCCAGGAACCCGCTTTCCAGGTCAATGCCAAGTGGATTCAACCGCAACACCAGGCACAAGCCATCGCCAAGGGGTGTACGGTCGTCGAACCAGTCTCCGTGCTCGTGGCGCACCTTTCTGAACTCATCAAGCAGCACGCACATGAGCTGCTCTCCCGCAGTGAAACAAAACGCCTCGTCGATCGGCTCAATGATTCACACCCGAAACTTGTCGATGAGCTCATCCCCAAACTGCTGTCCCTTGGCGAGCTGCAAAAAGTGCTCCAGCAACTGCTGCGGGAACAGGTCTCCATCCGCGATCTGGGGTCGATCCTTGAAGCCCTGGTGGACGCCGCGGGAACGAACAAGCATCCTGTCGCGCTTGTTGAGGCCGCTCGCCAAAGCCTTGGACGTTCTCTCGTGTCCACGCTGTTGAGTGACGGTGGCGAACTGAAGGTAGTGACGCTCGATACCGGGCTTGAAGAGGAGTGCGCACGGGCCGCGAACCTTCTGCCGGGCCAGATCTCCTCGAGCTCATTGCAGGTTTCCGTCGCCCGCCGCGTGCTCGACAGCCTCCGTGCCAGCTTCGGTGAAGATATAGCCGGAGCGCCCCCGGTTCTGCTCTGCTCCTCGCCGGGGCGCTTCTATCTGCGTCGCTTGCTTGAGCCATTTCTGCCCAAGGTCGTTGTGATCTCGCCCAGTGAGATCCCGCCCATTACCCCAGTCCGCACCCTTGGCGTGGTGCGCTAAACCCAATCTCCGCGAACACTGAAGGATCTCCATTCCATGGCACCTGTGAGTTCCCAACCCAAATCGAAACGCCCGCCCGGCGAGCCCGAGGGCGAAATCACGCCGTGTAATTTTCGTTCTGCCGGCCGTCTTTCCAACGAAAGCACCCGCCTGCTGCGCGTCATGCATGAAGCCTTCGCGCGCAACCTGTCCCACGCTCTTGATCTTTTCCTCGGCTCGCCGCTGGAGCTCAAGTTGGTCGGGGTAGAGCAGATCGGCGCGCGGGAGTTCGTCACCTCGCTCAATGCGGGCGCGTACCTCATCCCGTACACGGTGATGCCCG
Source organism: Granulicella sp. (assembly GCA_965198515.1). Classification (GTDB taxonomy): domain Bacteria; phylum Acidobacteriota; class Terriglobia; order Terriglobales; family Acidobacteriaceae; genus Granulicella. Next base: position 1,385,974 of record CBDAPO010000006.1, read on the forward strand.
CGCAAAGCCGCATTCTCGTAAAGTTCGATCAGGCCTTGCTGTTCCCACTGCTCGACGTGCTGCTCGGCGGCTCCGGCGAGCCGATGGACAGCGCACGCGAACTGACGGACATCGACGAGGAACTGATTCGTAGTGTGACCGAACTGATCGGCTTGCAGCTTGAACGAGCCTGGAAAGCCTGCGAAGTCAACGTGATGTCGTCCCCCTCGCTGCGGCCCGCCATGGTCAGCCAACTTTTTCTGGCAGAAGAACGTGTCGTGTCGCTGCACTTCGAAGTGGAGCTGGGTCCGACGATCGCGGGCATCCGCATTGTTCTGCCGATGGCGTTCTGCAACGCCTTGGTCCGGGCCAGCCAGACCGAAAGCAGCCATCGTATTCCCGGCGACATCAAGCCGGCACTGCCGCTGCGCGAACGCGTTCTTGACTGCACGATGCTCCTATCGGCCGAGCTGCCGTTGCTGGAAGTGTCCGTGGGAGAACTGATCGGCATGCACCCTGGCAGCGTCATGGACCTGCACGTTCCGGTCGAAACGCCCGTTCAACTGCGGATCGGGACCTACCCCTTCTTCGAAATCGTCCCGGTGCGGAAGGGCGCCCGCAAGGCGGCTCAGCTGACCAAACCCGGACAGGACAAACTGGAGAGATGAAGCCATGATGACCACAACCAACTCGCGCGCTACCAGTCCGGCAACGGCCTCCGCAGCCCATAAACAGCTCACGGAACTCATCGGCAGGGCTCTTTTGTCGGTAAAGAATGCAGACGGAGCCGAGCTTTGGAAGCTGCACTCTGTGCTCGCCACCGAGGCACATCCCGCTCGCGGGGCAGAGCCAGCCGGTGCCGTCAAGCTTAGCTTCCAGGGAATCGCCGAAGGCTCTGTCCACCTACACATCGAGCAGAACGGGGCTGACCACCTCTTCTCCTCTAATTCCGGCGAAGTGACGAAAGAAGTCGCACAGGACAACTGGCTTAGCTTTGTGCAGTCCGCCGAGCCGGCTCTGAAGCAAACGCTTGCTGTTGACTTCGGCACACCGGCGCTCAGCAATGAGCGTCCAGGCGCAGCGTCCGACCTGGTCGCAATCGGCGAACTTCAGCTACGAACAGAGAGCGGCTCCGCTGCCGCAACGGTTGTCGTACTGGTCGATCCCGCAATGCGTGCCTCCCTCGAAAGGCTCGCAGCCGCAGTAGGGTTTGATGAGAAAGGCCTCATCCCCCGTCGACATGATGAGAAGCAACTGCACCGTGTTATCGATGTTCCCCTCGCCGTAACGCTGCGCTTCGGTCAGCGACAGATGACTCTGCGTGAACTTCTCGCGCTGACGACCGGGTCGCTTGTGGAATTGGACCGACAGGTCGAAGAACCTGTTGACCTCATGCTCGGGGAACGCGTCCTCGCGCGCGGAGAAGTCGTGATCGTCGACGGCAATTACGGTCTGCGCATCACCGAGATTGTCGAAAAGCAAGTGGCACGCGATCTGACAACCGCCGCCTGATCATGGCCGCTAGGCTTCACCAACGGCCAGGAGCTACACGCACTTGCTTCGCTACAATCTGCGGCTACGGTCAGCAGGGCGCTCCGCAATCATGCCGCATGAGAGCCGGGCAATGCCTTTCGTTAAATCCCGATGAGAGTGCATGCAGAGCCTGAAGACGCAAACTCTCCCCGGGCTTCAAGGCCTTCCACCTTCGGGTCATGCTCTGCAACCAGATTGCTGCAAGAAACGGCAGAAGTATGGCCCATCACTTGCTCTTATACCGCTCGAGGTCACATGAACAGCGGACTGTATGCGGCATGCGCTGGATTGATGGCGCGCACCCAACAACTCGACACGATCGCGTCCAATCTCGCCAATGCGAGTAACACGGGGTTTCGTGGTCAGAAGAACATCTTCGGCAGTGTGCTCGCCGAGGCCACGCACCACGGCCGTTTGACGGCGCTGAACCAGGCCACCAATAGCTACGGCGTCCTCTCCGGCACCCAGTTAGACCAGTCCCAGGGCACTCTTGGCAAGACAGGCAATCCGTTGGACGTTGCGCTGGTCGGGCCTGGGTACCTCAAGGTGCAAACCGCTCACAGCGTGGCCTACACCCGCGATGGTGGCTTGCAAGTTTCCGCTAATGGCCAGCTTGTGACGGCATCAGGCGATCCTGTGCTCGGCGCCAATGGGCCAATCACCCTGGGTAAAGGTGCGGTCACCATCAGCCAGGATGGAACCATCGCTTCCGATGGAGCCGTTGTCGACAAGCTGCAGGTGGTAACGCTGGCGCCCGGCACAACACCGGAAAGCCGAGGCAACGGATACTACACCGCCCCTGTGGACAGCGAACGCCCGGCCGTAGGTACCCAGGTACAGCAAGGCACGCTGGAGAACTCCAACGTAAGCTCCGTCACCGGCATGGTTGAACTCGTGTCGGCGCAACGCTCTGCAGAAACCATGCGCCGCGTCCTGTCCCTGATCGACTCCGAGATGGATAAAACCGCAGCTCAAGAACTTCCAAAGGCATAAGGGAGCCACAGATGATCCGAGCCTTGTACACAGCCGCCAGCGGCATGAATGCCCAGCAGCTCAACCTGGATAACATCGCCAACAATCTGGCGAACTCCAGCACCAGCGGCTTTCAGCAACGCCGCATGCAGTTCACTGATCTTCTGTACCAGAGCGAAGTGATGCCCGGTGCCGCGGCAACACAACAAACAACCGTCGCCTCCGGCATGCAGATCGGTTTGGGTGTGCGGCCCGGCTCGACGGAGATCCTGCAAACGCAAGGAAATCTGACCCAAACGGGAAATCCGCTCGACATCGCCATCACCGGGGCGGGCTTCTTCCAGATTCTGCTGCCAAGCGGGAAGACAGGCTACACCCGCGCGGGTTCCTTTCAGTTGGACGCCCAGGGCAACATGGTGACCGCGGACGGTAGCGCGCTGCAGCCGGGCATCACGATCCCAAGTAACGCGACAGCGATCTCGATCGGCAGTGATGGCACGGTCACGGTGACGCTGCCCAATCAAACGCAAGCTTCCAAGGTTGGGAGCATTCAGACGGCCCTCTTCGCCAACCCGGGCGGCTTGAACAGTGTGGGCAACAATATTTACCTGGCGACAGGCGCGTCCGGCGATGCCATCGTGGGCACACCCGGCAGTACAGATGGTTTGGGAACCCTGCAGCAAAACACGCTGGAACAGTCCAACGTCAGCGTTGTCGAGCAGTTCGTCGAAATGATTGTTGCGCAACGCTCTTACGAATCGAACTCCCGAGTGGTGAAAGCCGCGGACGAAATGCTGCAACAGTTGAACCAGCTAGCCCAGTGAGACCGCTCATGAAGCTTCACCGAACTCCACCCTTGCTTGTCGCATGTCTGCTCGCGGCACCGTGCGCCCCAGGCCTCGCCCAGAGGCTTGCAAGGCCTCTGCTATCGGTCAACAGCGTCGTCCTCACGTTGCGGAATGCAGGGCTCACGGTCGACGCGCAACAGGTTGCAATCCCTTCCGGGCTGACCGCCGCGGAAGAGCAGCCTGCGCTAGCCGTCGAGAGCGCGGAGCTACAGCGAGACCGGAGTCTTCGTATCCGCATCGCATGTGTCCATCACGCTGACTGCAGCCCCTTTTACGCCACGATCACCCTTTCTTCACAAGGGGCAGGCATGGCCGCACTCGAAGCGTTGCGTCCGGCTACAGCACAGGCAGAGCCAACTCCCGCGCGCACCACAGCCGTCATCCGGCCAGGCGAGCAGACAAGCCTCCTTCTTGAGGACCGACAGATGCGCATCAGCCTGCCTGTGATTGCAATTGATAGCGGCTCCGTAGGTACCGAGGTTCGTGTCGTCAGCCTGGACCACAAGACTACGTTTCGGACAGTTGTGGTGAGTCCAACACTTGTGCGCGGAGTTCTCCCATGACACGGGCTTTAACCGCACGCCCATTGACCTCTTATTCGGTCTGCATGCTGCCCTGCGTTCTTTTGCTGTGCACATCCGCCGCTGCCTCTCGCCATCCGAAGAAAACGCCGGAGCAACTGCGCGACGAATACCTCGCCAACGTGGCATCCACGTGGCAGGACCATTCACCTGAGCGAACGACCGGAAGCATCTGGGCTCCCGGGGCCGCCCTGAACGACACGGCCACAGACTACAAGGCGCACGCGCTCCATGACCTGCTGACAGTCTCTGTTTCCGTTCAAACGACGGCCGCACAAAGCGGCACCGTGGACAACTCGCGCGCGTTCAACACCAGCTCCGCGATCACCGGCCTCTTCGGAGGGCTGTCGACGGCGGGAACCAATCCATTGCTTGCCGCGAACTCCTCCAGTGCGCTCAAGGGCCAAGGCCAAACAAGTTCCAATACAACGCTGACGACCAACCTTACGGGGGAAGTGATCGCTGTTCTGCCCAATGGCAATCTGGTGGTCGAAGCGCATCAACAGATCGACATGAATCACCAGCACGAAGAACTGATCGTCAGGGGTATCGTGCGGCAGGGTGACATCACTCCCACCAACGTTGTGGCCTCGACGTCATTGGGCCAGCTTGAAGTGGAACTCAAAGGCAAGGGCATTATCTCGGACAACACCAGGCCGCCAAATGCGGTGGTCCGAGCAGTGATGCGCATCTTCAACTTTTAACGCAATTCAGTCCACCACTCTGGTTCCCAGGAATGTATACGGTACGACATCGCCGCTCCATTTCACCGCTGCGCGTCAGCAGGAGCTCCATGCTTCTCTGCTGGCTCCTATCCAGTTACACGGCGCTAGCGCTGTCGCCCCGAGTAAGCCGGATTCGCGACATCACCGAGATCCAAGGGGTACGTGGCAACCAGCTGATCGGCTACGGTCTCGTTGTGGGTCTCCAGGGCACCGGGGATCGTCAGCAGACCTACTTCACCGTGCAAACACTGGCAAACATGCTTCAACGCCTCGGCGTGCAGATACCACCAAACGCAGCCGTTGTGAAGAATGTGGCTGCGGTGATGGTCACGGCGGAACTCCCGCCCTTTCCTGAAGCCGGCATGAAGACTGACATAACTGTTTCCTCTGTTGGCGATGCCAAAAGCCTGGAAGGAGGCGTTCTTCTGCTCACGGCGCTTCATGGCATGGATGGCCAGATCTACGCCGAAGCACAGGGCCCCCTCACAACCGGCGGCTACTCTGAAGGGGCTCTAGGCCAACTCCGGGCCGTCAACTATCCGACAGTGGCTCGTGTTCCGGACGGAGCGATCGTGGAGCGCGATGTGAAAGTCGATCTCCGCACCTTTAAGACAGTGTCACTGCTTCTTCGGCAGGCAGACTTTTCTACGGCTCGAGATATAGCTGAAGCCATCAACAAGGACTTCGGGCGTTCCGTCGCATCGGCCCGGGATAGCCGGCACATTGACGTGGAAACCGCTTCGGCAGGAATGAGCTCCGTTCCCCTGCTGATATCACGCATCCAGAACCTCACGGTCGCCGTGCAAGCGCCCGCACGGGTCGTGCTTAACGAGCGCACAGGAACGGTCGTGCTTGGGGGTGACGTGTTGCTGTCCCCGGTTTCCGTGCTTCACGGCGGGCTGCAGATTCAAGTCGATACGGTTTTAACGCCTGGGGTGCCAGGCCTCTCGCAAACCGGACCGTCTCCTCCGATTGCGAACACACAGTTGTCAGTTCAGGACAAAGAAGCGCGTTCCATCCGCCTGGGCAATGGTGCAGACGTCGAAGAACTGGTCAAGGGCTTGCACGCAATCGGTGCAACAGCTCGCGACATCATCTCGATTCTTCAGGCAGTAAAGTCTGCCGGTGGTTTGCAGGCCGATCTGGAGGTGATCTGATGTCGACGAGTGTAGGGCTAAGTGCAACGCTGCCGACGGCAGCCGCCCCCACCAGCAGCAAACCAGCTGCAAGCAAGCAGCTTTCTGGGCAGGCGAATGAGTTCGAAGCGATGCTACTCACGCAGTGGCTGCAAAGCTCCGAATCAACCTTCGGCAGCGCTCCGGGCGAGGACGACTCAGCCTCTGCAGGCGATGACCAGATAAGGAGCTTCGCACTCCAGCAACTCGCTTCCGGCATCGCCGCAAAAGGCGGCGTGGGCATCGCGCGATATGTGTCCGCAGCCTTGGCCGAGACTCAGTCAAATACCGCGTCCTCTACAAGCCACCCGAGCCCTGTGCAGTGCGCGACCAAGTAAGTTGCAGAAGAAGGGGATGATGACGTCCACAAGCCTGTTAGCAAGGAGTATCTCCGCATGATTGAAAACCACCCATGGACGGCAAGCGACCATGAAGCCGCGTTCATGGACCAGCTCGCGGAGTTCACCTCCTGTGTCGATCGAGCGACCTTCGCGATTTCCACGAATGATCTAGGCATGTTGGAAGAAGCACTCGGGCAGCAGCAAGCATTGTGCGCGGAACTGAACAGAACACTTCGATTTGTGATCGGCCAAGATCCTTCTCACCTTCCCCGACGCATTCAAGCCGAAGTAAGAAGAGTCACAGACCGGAACCGTACGTTTCTTCTCTTGCTGCAGCAGGTAGCTCTTCACGCGCGATCACTTCAGCGCTTGCACGGGGCCAAGCTCGAAGAGCGTTGGGCTTCGGACAGGCGACCTGTTCGCGCAATGGAAGGACGTTATGTATAGCCTCACGGAAAACCTCGCCATGGCGTCGCAATCATTGTCCGCAGACACGGGCGCACTGGCCGTCATCAACAACAACATCTCGAATGCAAACACGACGGGCTACTCACGGGAAACCGTAAACCTGAGCGCAGAGGCGCTGGATACCGGCGCTTCCAGTCAACTCAACGGCGTCTCGTTCAACGGCTATACAAGTGTTCGTGACCAGGTGCTGCAGATCAGCATCAACCAGACAACAGCCCAACTCGCGAGCGCAAACTCCCAAAGCGCAAGTTGGTCACAAATTGAGAGCGCCTTCTCCACGACCACCGGAGACGTCGGCTCCTCTTTGTCTAACTTCTTCTCGGCGCTGTCCTCATTGTCTACGGCTCCGACGGATGACGGCACGAGGCAGGCTGCCTACACGGCCGCCAGTCAAGTGGTCACGGCTTTTCACCAAGCGGCTTCAGCCCTGAGCTCCGCACAGGCAAGCGCAGACCAGAGCGCGTCGCAAACGGTTGAGCAGATCAACCAGTTAACCGCCCAGATCGGCTCGCTCGATGGGCAGCTTGCCGGCTTGCAGGCTTCTGGCCAGCAGGGCGGCGCGATCCAGGATCAACGAGACGCCCTCACCACCCAATTGGCGCAGTTGATCGGCGTCTCATCCACCAACACGGAAACTACGCCGAGTTTATCTGCCGCCAACGGCTCGCCTTTGGTGATTGGCGACAAGAGTTACGCGCTGAGCGCCGGGGTCGGAGCCAACGGGCAGACTAGTGTCTTCGACGCTGAGGGCAATGACATCAAGTCGCAGATCAGCGGCGGCTCCCTGGGCGGCGCGCTCACGATGAGGGACACTTCCATACCGCAGCTTACGCAGACGCTGAACAACCTGGCAACGCAGTTTGCCTCGGCGATGAACCAGGCGCAGTCCATGGGATATGACCTGAGCGGCCATGCGGGAACCGCGATGTTTGCTGTTCCTGCGGATGGTAGCAGCGCCGCCGCAGAACTCACGCTCGTCCTTCCGGCTGCTTCCGGCTTGGCAACCAGCTCGGACGGATCGGCGGGCAGTAGCGGGAACCTGACCAACCTCTTGGCCGTGAGCACGCAGAACCTGCCGTCCGGACAAACGCCTTCGAACACCTATGCGGCGCTAACCCAGGCCATCGGCACGTCCAGTGCGGAAGCAAGCAGCCAGGCAAGCGCCGCAACCGGAGCCCTTCAGCAGATGACCTCGCAGCAGTCCTCTGAATCCGGCGTTTCCATCGATGAGGAAACGACGAATCTGCTCCGTTTCCAGCAGGCCTATTCCGCCTCCGCTGAAGTCATCACAGCGCTCAACAATCTTTTCTCCATAGTCCTCAACATGAATACGGTGACCGGCTAATGCGCGTAGATCCCAATCGATATGACAGCATCAACACAGCCATTCAACAGAGCGAGCAGCAGCTCCAAACAGCCATGAACCAACTGTCTTCTGGCCGTCGAGTGACGTTGCCGTCCGACGATCCGCAAGCCTTCGCAGAAAACGTGCAGAATCAAGCTACGGCGGCCAACGTCGATACTTTCACCCGAAATGCTGATGCGGTTCTGTCGCAGGCGCAGATGGCGGATTCGGCGCTCAGTTCCGTGACCACCGCTCTTACGCAGGCAATCAGCCTGGGGACGGAGGCCGGCAATGGAGTGAGCTCGTCGCAACGAGCCAGCCTGGCGGAACAGGTGGAAGCCATTCGGTCGCAGGTAATCGCCCAGGCCAACGCCAGCAGCAACGGACAGGCACTGTTTGCAGGCACATCAGGGGTCACTACACCCTTTGTCGAAGATTCAAGTTCCGCAACCGGTGTCACGTACCAGGGTAACAGTGAAGCGAACCAGGCTCAGGTTGGCGATGCACTCTCCGTGGCCGTGGGTCTGCCCGGCGACGATGTGTTTATGAACTCCTCAGGAAACGTTCTTGGATCGCTACAACAGATGATTACGGCGATCCAGTCTGGTGATCCAACGCAACTCGCGGCTGCCAACGCGTCGGTGACCGCGGCCATAGGGCACATCAGTGAAGTGCGAGGAACCTATGGTGCCAACGTCGACGAACTGGACGCGCAAAAATCCTACCTTTCGCAGGAAACAGTCACGCTGACATCGCAGCAGACCTCGCTGGTCGATGTCGACACTGCCACCGCAGCGACAAATCTCTCGCAGGCCGAAACGCAAAACAGCGCCGTTCTCGCCGCAGCTGCCAAGGTATTGCCGCAATCGTTGCTGCAGTATCTGCAAGGTTAAAAAAGTGAAGCGAAGCCCTAAAGTTTCTGCGGGCTCTGCCGATAAATGATTCAAGCCGGGAGCGAGACCACTCTGTGTGGTGAACTCCTCCACACTAACTAAACCCGAACCCAGGAGCACTCCAAACGTGATCTCGATCCTCAATAATCTTTCGGCGCTGAGCGCAGAGAATTCTCTTTCGTCAACGCAGACCAATTTGCAGAACACGCTGACCCATCTTTCCACGGGTCTGCGCATCAACTCGGGTGCCGATGATCCAGCCGGCCTTTCCATCGCAAATGGCATGCAGGCAAACATCGCCGCGCTGACGCAGTCGTCACAGAACGCCACCAACAGCGTGGGCATGCTGCAGACCGCGGACAGCGCTCTTTCGCAGGTCACCACATTGCTCAATCGGGCGGTCACTCTGGCTACGGAGGGCGCGAACGGTGATCTGACCGGTGGCGCCAATGGCCAGGCAACGGCTCTCGACACGGAATTTCAATCGATCCTCTCAGAGATCAACCAGATCGGTCAGACCACCGATTACAACGGGCAGAACGTCTTCTCAAGTGGTTCCCCGACCTCGTTTGAATCCACTCAAGGCGGTCTCTCAGCGTCCACCGCACTGACTGCCGGAAGCGTGACGACCATTAAGGATGCTCAGACTGGGTCAACCTTCTCCTACACAGCCTCGTCTTCCAGCACAGTTGGATCACTGAACAGCGCGATCGCCGCCGCCGTAACGGCCGGAACTCTGAGTGCTGGAACTACCGCCAGCTTCAGCGCCAATGGGAATCTTCAGGTTGCAACGTCGACTGCGGGTGATTCCATCCAGATGGCGACCACGGATACAGTCCTGGGTTCCATGAACTCCACCGACACAAACAACACCATCACCTTCATCAGCGATGGCACACAAACCGGAAGCACCAACACAACCATTCAAACGGCGGTTGCCGCTCTTTCCGCGAATGGCTTGAACCTCGGTGGTACCTCGCTGACGACCGCGAGCGGTTCCTCTGCCGCGCTTACGGCGATCAACAACGCGATCAATGTAGTATCGGCTCAGCGTGGCACCATCGGCGCTTCCATCAACCGGCTTACGGCTGCGTCCAACGTGATGACCAGTCAGATTCAAAACCTGACGAGCGCTTCAAACAATCTGACCAACGCCAACGTTGCGACGACTGTCGCCAACATGACCCAGTACAACATTTTGGAGTCGACGGGGATGGCTGCATTGCAGCAGGCAAACTCTTCCCAGCAGAACATTCTCAAGCTGTTGCAGTAGCAATACGTGCGGGGTGGTCTCTTTATTAGGCCATCCCGTCTTTGCCTTTCCGAAACCTCGAAATGAGTTGAGCTGTCTATGAGTTCGGTGTCGTCCCTTAATTCTTTGCTGTCTTCTGCAACGTCCACCTCGAGCACCGGGACAGACATTAGTTCTTTGCTTGCGGCTGCAACCGGGGCCACTTCTACAGGTATCGACGTAACAGCGGCAGTTAATGCGGCTATCTACGCGGCCCAGGCGCCCGAGCGCCAATGGCAGACGCAGCAGGCTACGTTGCAGTCGCAGATCACTGCGGTCGGATCCGTGCAAACGGCAATGGCTGCGGTCACGACTGACCTGGACGCCTTCAATGACCTCGGCGGTGTACTTGCTTCCCAATCCGTCACGTCCAGTGATCCAAGTGTCGTAACCGGAAGCGTGACTACGGGGGCGACTTCGGAGAGCCACGCGATCACCGTCACCAATCTAGCCACCAAAGCTTCCTGGTATTCGGCGCCGGTCACGAGTCAGAGCAGTTCGCTGGGAAGTTCTGTGATCAGCATCGTGAAGGGGGACGGAACCCAGGCAAGCTTCACCCTTGGTGGTTCCGGCACAAGCTCGCTTTCCGCTCTGGCAAACTCCATCAATGCAGGAGGGCTTGGCATCACGGCTAGTGTGGTGAATGACGCCAACGGCTCAAGATTGGCGCTCGTCAGCAACAGCACGGGAACCAGTGCCGGCTTCACCGTTTCTGACAGTAGCGCATCGGGGCCCACCTGGGCTTCAGCCTCTGTTGCGAGCGCTTCCTCGGCTCTTGATGCCAGCAGCTTCGTTGTAGGGGATGGCACTTCTTCCGCCACCGTCAATGTGCCGAAAGGCAGTTCTCTGAACGATGTGGCGAACCAGATCAACTCACAGGGGCTGAACGTTACAGCCAGCGTCGTTACAGATACATCAGGTGCTCATCTGCAACTGAACGCAACCGGGAGCAATAGCGTGAGTATGAGCACCGACCCGGTGCTTACCTTGACGCAAGCAAGCGCCGCGCAGAACGCCCAATTGACAGTGGACGGAGTCCCGGTGAGCAGCACATCGAATACCGTTACGGGAGCCATTCCGGGGGTGACCCTGAACCTGCAAGGTGCATCCGTCGGCAGTTCCAGCACGCTTACCGTCGCGGCTGATACGTCACAGATCTCATCGGCAATCAACCAGTTCGTCACCGATTACAACGCCGCGGTGACCCTGGTGAACTCGCAGTTTCAGTACAGCACGACGAGCCAGTCGGAAGGAGCACTGGGCACCGACAGCACCGTGCGATCCCTTCAGAGCGCTTTGATGGGTCTCGCCACGTACAGCTCGGGATCCGCCAACTCTTCAACCTCCTCATCCCTGTCGACACTGGCGTCGCTTGGTATCTCGATGAACAACGATGGAACGTTGTCTATCAACAGCGACACTTTGCAGCAGACAATCCAGAGCAACCCTTCCGGTGTGCAGCAGTTCTTCCAAGGGTCCTCCCTGAACGGCTTCGCAGGGGCGGCGAGTGCTGCCTTGGACCCATTCACAAATTTAGCCAACGGCTCTCTCAGTCTTGACGCAACGAACCTAACGGCACAGTACAACGCGCTGCAGACTGAGGTGAACGACTACGAGAACGGGTACATCGCTTCTCAACGCACGATCTTGACCGACATGTACAGCAAAGCAGAGATCGCTCTCCAGCAGCTGCCGACAACCATGAAGCAATTGCAGGCCCAGCTCGGCCAGAACTCAGGAAACTAACGTGTACATGGAACAGAAAGCGTCTGCCTATCGCGAGGCAGCGGCGCAAGGTGCCACCCAGATTGGGCTCCTGATCCTCGCCTACGACGCGCTCGCGCGTGAACTGTCGCAAGCCGGTGAGGCTGTCCGTCGCGGCGACATCCAGGCGCGTTGTCAGCATTCCAACCAGGCAATCGCCATCCTTGGGCACCTGGAGAGCTGGACTGGTTATCTGGATGAGCCGACGTTGGCCGGTGCGTTAAACCAGTTCTACATCTTTCTGCGTTCCCGCATCCTGCAGCTTCAGCGAGAGAACAGCAGCATGGAGTTCGACACTCTGTCTCAGCACGTAATCGACACTCGCATCACCTGGCAGAACAAGGAACAACAGCACCTGAAAACTCAGCGGGGCGAATACCTGGGTGAAGCCGAACAGAGGCGAACCGGTTCTACCACGAGTGAAAGGACCGCGTTTCGAGTCTCAGCCTAATCGCAGTCAGGTCAGCTCCGTCCGTTTCAAACGGAAGATCATGGCCCAGTGCGGCAACCGAGCTCACAAAAACCCCGAACGCTGAGTTGTGTACAAACTCAGAGTGGAGCAGAGCATCTTGTCTGTTAGCGAGCCGGGCCATTTGAGTGGTTCGGATTCGAGAAGGGGTTTCCGTGGCGGTTCAGAGGGAAGAAACGAACAAGCAGCAGCGCGCTCAGGACCTTGCTCGAAAGATCAAGGTCCTGCTCTTCGACGTAGATGGCGTACTCACGGATGGCTCCATCGTGGTTATGCCTAGTGCAGACGGTAAAGCCGTAGAGGTGAAGAGCTTCTCGGCTCACGACGGCATGGGTACAGCCTTGGCGCATGTCGCTGGACTGAAGATCGGCTGGGTTACAAAGAGGGAATCGGAAGCGGTGCGCATTCGCTCTCGCGACCTGCGAATCGATCACGTCTATCAGGGCCAGCACTACAAGGTGGAAGCGCTGGACAAAATCGTCCAGGACGAAGGCTGCAGCCTGGATGAGATTGCCTACGTGGGGGATGACATTATCGATCTTCCGGTGATGCGCAAAGTGGGGTTGGCCATCGCAGTAGCGAACGCCCGTCCTGAGGTGAAGGCCATGGCTCATGTCACCACCGAGCATTCCGGCGGGTTCGGTGCGGGCCGGGACGCGATCGACTTCATTCTCCAAGCGAAAGGGGTCCTGGAACAAACGATTGAGCGCTATTTGGACCCTTCGGACCAGGAAGCCAAAACCGCCGATATTGGCGTGGGCAACATGTAAGCTTCGGGAGAGACGACTACAGTGGCTGATGGCCGAACGGGCGAATGCACCCTGACGGCGAACACAACGCGAAAGTTCTACAATGGGCTATGCTCGTCCAGGCCTCGGCAGTGACCGATGTAGCAGAAGACGCCCTTGCCTGGGCGCACCCTGTTGTGCGGGAGTGGTTTCTCGAGCGGTTCGGATCGGCTACAGAGCCTCAGCTAGCAGGCTGGCCTGCCATTTTGCGCGGGGAACCCACGCTCATCTCGGCTCCGACTGGTTCCGGTAAGACCCTCACGGCATTCTTGGTCTGCATCGATGGCTTGCTTCGCCAGGCACTTGCTGGAAAGCTAGCGCCGCAAACGCAGGTAATCTACGTTTCCCCGCTTAAGGCCCTTTCAAACGATGTTCAGAAGAACCTGGACGGCCCCTTAGCGGAGATCCAGCAGCTGGCAATGGCGCGCGGGTATCTTTGCCCCGAGATCCGTACCGGTGTGCGTACGGGCGACACGCCCACGAAGGATCGTGCGGCCATGCTCAAGCATCCGCCTCACATTCTGGTAACAACACCCGAATCTCTGTATCTGCTGCTTACGGCTGGCAAATCTCGGCAGAATCTACAGCATGTCCACACGGTGATCGTGGACGAAATCCACGCTGTCGCCGACGACAAGCGAGGATCTCACCTAGCCCTGAGCCTTGAGCGGCTGGAAGCTCTGGTCTGCGGGGAGAACCGGCTGGCAGCCGGGAGCGTGATCCCAGGTCTCGGGCGCCCACCACAACGCATCGGTCTTTCTGCAACGCAGAACCCGATCGAGCTCGTTGCCGATTTCCTGACCGGTTCTGATCCCCTACGTCGGCGCGCAACCATTGTGCAGGTCGGCCAGCGGCGCACGTTGGATATTGCCGTCGAGGTCCCTTCGGACGAGCTCAGCTCGGTCGCTTCCACGGCCATGTGGACAGAGGTGTATGACAAGCTAGCCACGCTGGCCCAGGGGCATCGGTCCACGCTGGTGTTCGTCAATACACGCCGTCTCGTGGAGAAAATCAGTTACGAGCTCGCCGAAAGACTCGGCCCGGATGCGGTCGCGGCGCACCACGGCTCGCTTTCCCGCGCGCTGAGACTGGACGCCGAGCAGCGATTGAAAGACGGCGAGATCAAGATTCTGATCGCTACGGCCTCGCTTGAACTCGGCATCGACATCGGTGCCGTTGACCTCGTCTGTCAGATCCAGACCACGCGGGCGGTGTCGGTTGCAATGCAGCGCGTGGGCAGAGCAGGGCACTGGCGTGGCGCGATCCCTAAGGGACGCTTCTTCGCGATGACCCGGGATGACTTGCTGGAGCAGGCCGCCCTGCTGCGCAAGATGGTCGCCGGCGAACTGGACCGGCTCGAAATTCCGGAAGCACCCATGGACGTTCTGATGCAGCAGATCGTGGCTGCCTGTGGTGCGGAGAGCTGGGACGAGCAGGCGCTTTTTGATGTGCTTCGTCGCGCGTGGCCCTACCGGGATCTCAGTCGCGAGCAATACAACGAGCTGGTATCGCTGCTTCACAACGGGATCGAAAGTTCGCGCGGACGCTACGGCGCTTACCTGCTGCGCGACCGTGTGCAGGGGCACCTTCATGCACGGCGCGGCGCGCGCATGACGGCGATCGCGAACGGCGGCGCCATCCCTGACGCCTCACTCTTTGCGGTCATGCTGCAGCCTGAGAATGTCCAGATCGCCACGCTGGACGAGCACTTCGCCGTCGACTCCCATCCCGGTGACGTCGTTCTGCTGGGCAACACCAGTTGGCGCGTGCAGCGCATTGACCCTCAGGGCAAAGTGTTGGTTGAGGACGCACACGGCGCCCCGCCCAGCATCCCCTTTTGGGAAGGCGAAGCGCCGCAACGAACGGCGGAACTCTGCGACGGCGTCAGCGATCTTCGCACCGAGATCGACCGGCGCACCCGCAACGTGAAGCCGTCCGCGGTGGTCGGCTCCGGCAGCGTGGAGGACGTTTCGGTAAGCCCCTACCGCGACGAGCGTTGGGGTGCCCTGCATCCTGAAGTACGCGACTGCATGGAGTGGCTCAAGCGGGAATGCTTTCTGTGCGACTCCGCCGCGCTGCAGCTGATCACGTATATCGTTGCGGGGCGCAGCGTTCTCGGCGCCGTGCCCACCAAGCAGACCATCATCGCGGAACGCTTTTTCGATGAAGGCGGCGGCCAGCAACTCATTCTCCACGCGCCGTTCGGTGGCCGCCTGAACAAAGCCTGGGGTCTGGCACTGCGCAAGCGGTTCTGCCGCGGCTTTAACTTTGAGCTGCAGGCGGCGGCCACCGATAACGGCATCAACATCTCGCTGGCTGAGCAACACAGCTTCCCACTCAGTGATGTCTTCCAGTACCTCACCGAGTTCACCGCCCGCGAGTTGCTGGAGCAGGCCTGCATTCCATCGCCTCTGTTCAAGAATCGTTGGCGCTGGGCTGCCGGTCGAAGCCTGCAACTGCTGCGCATGCAGAAGGGCAAGCGCGTGGCCCCTCAGGTGCAACGCACGCGGTCCGACGATCTGCTCGCCAGCGTCTTCCCGCATGCCTCGGCGTGTCCGGAGACGATGACCGGAGACATCGAAATTCCCGACCACCCGCTGGTGCGGGAGGTCATGCGCGATACGCTCACCGAGGCCATGGATATCGACGGCCTGGAAGCTCTGCTGCGCGGCATCGCCAATGGCAGCATCCAGTGCCTGGCCGTGGATACGCCCGTGCCGTCGCAGTTCGCCCATGAGCTGCTGAATGCGATGCCCTATGCCTACCTGGATGAGGCGGACCTGGAAGCCCGCCGGGCCCGGGCCGTGCAGCTGCGGCGAACATTGCCGGATGCAGTCACTGAGGGCGCAGGTAGGCTCGAGCAGGCTGCCATCAACACGGTGCGTGACACGCTCTGGCCGGACGTGCGCGACGTGCATGAGCTGCACGATCTGTTGCTGCAACTCGTCGCCCTGCCTGTCAGCTTCCTACAACAACACGCCGCCATCAAGCCCCGCGCTGCGCAGCACTGGCCGGAGTTGTTCGCCCAGCTGCAGCAGCAGGGCAGGGCACATTGCGTGACGCTGGCGAACGACGACGCCTGGATCGCCACCGAGCGTTTAACCGACGCCCGGCTCCTGTGGCCGGACGCTGCGCTGCCCCAGGCTGCCCCTGCGGTCGCTGAGCCTCGCGAGACCACAACGCTGGCCGGAACCGAGTACCGTCCCGCCCAGCCGATCTCACCGGAGGACGGCGCCGTCAGCGCCCTGCTACAGGGCTGGCTGCAAGTGCTTGGTCCAACCACCGCCAGCGTCCTCGCCCAGCTCCTGCATCTCGATCCGGCACCTATCGCGCAAGCTTTCCTCGTGATGGAAATGCAGGGCCTGGCGATGCGTGGCGTCTTTGAGCTGCCCAAGCCCGCACAAGACGCTCCCTTCGCCATGGAGTGGTGCGAGCGCCGCATCCTGCAACGGATCCATCGGCTCACGCTCGCCGGCCTCCGGCAATCTGTGGAGCCTGTCGCGCCTGTGGTCTTCAATCGCTGGCTTCACGACTGGCAGCACATCGCCCCCGAAGCGCAGCTCAGCGGCGAAGAAGGCGTCCTGGCGGTGCTGGAGCAGCTGGAAGGCTTCGAAGCGCCCGCAATCGAATGGGAGCGAACGCTGCTGCCGGCCCGCGTCAAAAACTACGACGGACGTTGGCTCGACAACCTGTGTCTTGCCGGGATCGTCGGCTGGGGACGCATCTCGCCGCATCCTGCATGGACCGAGGCCAACGCCGATGCACCGCGCCGCGTAATCCCCACCGGTGCCGCGCCGATCACGTTCTTTCTCCGTGAGTCCGCCGAGTGGCTGCCATCCTCTCTCGCTGCGAGGGGCGTCACCGAAGCTGTGCTCACGCACTCGCTGTCCCCCGAAGCGCATCAGCTGCGCACGCTGCTGCGGGAGCGCGGCGCCGCCTTCACCGCGGACCTGCAGCGGCTCAGCGGCCTATCCAAACTTCAGGTCACCACGGCGCTGTGGGAGTTGGCCACGGCGGGGCTGGCCTCCGCTGACGGCTTTGACCAGCTGCGTGCTTTAATGGACCCCCGCCGCAAGTCGGTCCACCTGGAGCAAACCCCCGCCGTAAGCCTGCGCAAGCGCGCCGCTGCGCGCACCACCGCCGGGCGCTGGTCGTTGCTGGCGGATGCGGAGCCGGGCCCCGCCGAGCAGCGCAACAAGACGCAACAGGCCATCCATGAGGCACGCCGCGCGCAAACCTCGCTGGAGTGCTACGCCCGTGTGCTGCTTTGCCGTTATGGTGTGGTCTTTCGCGAGCTGCTGGCGCGAGAAGCCAACGCTCCCAAATGGCGCGACCTCGTCGTTGTGCTGCGACGGCTCGAAGCCCGTGGTGAAGTCCGTGGCGGCCGGTTCGTCAGCGGTCCCTTTGGCGAGCAGTTCGCCCTGCCCGAGGCCGTCGAAGGTCTGCGCGAAGCACGGCGCAGGCAGGGCGCGCGGGGCACAGAGCCAGCGATCATCCTTGCCGCTACAGACCCGCTCAACCTTGTCGGCATCCTTGTGCCTGGCGACCGCACCGCAGCGATGCCCGGGCGCGAAGTCCGATTCGCTAATGGGGCTCTCATCGACGACGTTGTCCCAACCGCAGGCCCGGCAAGCCTTCCGCCAAGGACCGCGATACCTCGGAAGCCACGACGATCGATCGCCGATCTGCTGCGCGCTGAAGCAGGCGCACCGCGCTCTACGACTGGGACGGCTCCCCTGCCTGCTCCAACGCTCTTCTCGTGATGCTGACACCACCTAGTAACGCCGAAGACCCAACCGATCTGTCGACGGGAGCGACGCCGCGCACCTGGGTCACCGGCGATGAGCTTCTTCCCGGTGACGCCTACCAGGAAGGCCCTTACGTTGTGTTCACTGCGCAGTTCCACCTGCGGCGTGGCTACTGCTGTAACTCCGATTGCCGCCACTGCCCGTACAAATAGCGCTACGGCTGCGTGTAGTAGCCCTGCCGTGTACGCGCGACCAGGCGCGGTTCAGCCACCCGAACCTCTACCTTGTGGTACTGGTTCGGTTGCTCGGCCGGAGGTGGGTCGTAGGTGATCTCATACTCCGCGTTGGCATCGTCATAGGCTCTCTGCAGCAGTACATCGATGTCGTTGTTGCTGCTCAGGAAGAGCCCTCCACTCTGAACGGCCAGCACCTGCGCGCCCAGATCGCCGGGCACCGCCTGCGAGGGCTTCGTCACACCTTTCAGGAACTCCTCGAAGTAGAACGTTCTGCCGGGTCCTTCACCCGCGCCCAGCGGGTCAACCGCATACAGCGTCGTGTTGGCCCGGCGTATCGCGTTGGATGTGCTGATCACCTGCTGATACATCCGCTCCTGGTCCTTCGCGGTGAACTGCACATCCGGGCCGGAAAGCAGCGGCCATCCAGGGGTGAGGAAGATGATGAACTTCCGGCCTGGCTCGGTCGCCGCTCGCTCCACCAGTTGATTCACGGTCCGTAGCGACAGATCCAGCCTCTCAGCCGCCCCATAGAATCCTGCGCTGCGCCGCAGTTCACGCAAGCCGATCACCTGCTGATCGAGCACCTGGCTCAACGCATTGCCATCGGTGCTGAAGTTTGGCTGAATCTGTGTCCCGGTATCGGTGAGGATGGCGATGGCGGTGGGCTGCGCCAGCTTGCCGCCGTTCGCCTTCAGAAAAAGGTCAAGTCTTTGCCGCTCATACGCCACGCGCTGAAAGTCGGTATTCACCGCGTCGATGACGAGAAGAACCTTGACGGGATCCGTCTGACCCGAGAGCGAGCGAAACGACGTGATCCTTTGAGGAGCACCGTTGTCCAAAACCGTAAAGCTGTTCTGATTCAGCCCTGGGACCGGTTTTCCGCGTTCGCCCGCCGTTACAACGACGTTCAGACGCATCGGTCCGGGGGCCGCGCCGGTGGATGGAAATGTCTGTTGCGCCAGACTCGTCAACGACCCAAACGCAAACAGCAACGACGTAGCAATCCCTCGAAGGAACATTGCGCAAACTCCACACGGACGCCGGGAAGTGACGGAAACCAGACCGCCGGGCGCACCTGTGAGATGCACGATGACCTGTGCTGGTAGCCGGTGTGTGTAATCCATTCCTCGGGTGCTGAGCGGTACAGCTATTGCACGCCCAGGCTGGGCGCCTTGCCTTTCGAGGCCACGTCCTTGTTCTTCATGTGATCGTTGTTGGCCAGCATCATCTTCACGCGCTCCATGGCCAGATACGGCGCAAGCACCGGGTCCGTCTTCATCGCGGAGCGCACATCAAAGCCGCGCTCTGAAGCCTTTGTCAGCCACGTAATTGTGGTTTCGGCATCACCTTGCGCGGCGTACACGCGGGCCATCTCAAAACACACATCCGCGTAGTGCGTTGAGGCCAGCACCTGCAGGTTATAGCCGCCGCTCTCGTTGTGGTGCAGGATGTCCGGGTCCAACGCAAACGCCCGCTGCAGCTCTGTGCGTGCGCTTTTCGTATCCTTGCCTTCGAAGTACGCCAGGGCCAGGTTGGAATGGAAGACCGCCGACGTCTTTCTCAGCTTCACCGCACGCTTGTACTCACCGATGGCAGTGCGCGTGTTGCCCAGCATGAAGTCTGAGGCTCCAAGGTTGTTCCACGCTTCGGCGTCCTTCTTGTCGATCTTCACGGCCTGTTGGAAACACAGTCGCGAGATCAGCCCGTTCTGCATCTCCAGGTGAACGACGCCTTCCTTCTTCAGCAAACGGCTGCGATCGCCGCCGTTGATGATGGCGGCTTTGTAAAACGTGATCGCATCCTCAGGGAAGCGTCGAGCGCGCAGCACATCACCGGCCATCTCCAGCTTTGCAGGGGAGGCGGTCACAGGGTCGGGTAGATGCGGTGCCACGATCTTCCACTCTTCCATGCTGTGTGGGTCGGCGGCGGGCCGTGCTCTCAGGGCCACGTCGGTCTGAGATGAGGCTGTGGCGCTCAAGGTGAAGACGAAGACGAAGACGGCGGTACAACGGCTGATACCGTGCATGGGTAACCTCCCCCGTGCAAACGCCAACATACTCCGCCTCTGCAAGGCATTTCGTCAATGCCCCTTGCGATCTCTTTACGCTGCAGCAAAACAGCGGCTTTACCTGCCAGCGGAGCCGGAAGCCGAGGCAGCCGTGGGCGATGGTGGAGCCGCGCCCTGCACCCGCAACGCAAGCCGCGGAAACGCAAAGGATCCCCCTGCATCGTCGATCACGTTCACCTGGCAAACATAGTTGCCGGGCTTCAGGTCCGCCAGCGGCACGTCGAACTGAAACGCCACCGCATCCCGACCGGGCACGTTCACCACGTCCGCCGTCACCAGCGGCGTTTCAAACACCTTCACGCCGCCAGACAACAGCTCAATCGAGGTCAGCACGCGCACCGGTCCGCCCTCCCGCCGCGTAAGCCCCGGCGCGGCAGCCGGCTGGGCCCCGTCCTTGTTATGCGTCGGGTCATAGAGTTCATAGAGCAGATATAAGTGCTGCCCCTGCCTGAAGACATGCGGCACGTTGGGCACATACTCCTGCCCATCACGCACCAGCAGATTCGGAGAATTCTTCGTGGCGTTCGGCGTGCGCTGGCTGGCCAGCACCACCGAGCTCAACTTCACCGGCACCTTCTTCAGATCCGGCACCTGCAGGTCGGTCTCAAACGAGCCCATGTTGCCGCCTTCGTTCTCACGCACCACAAACTTCAGGTGATACCGCCCGGGCGCCAGCGTGAAGCCGGTCGAATACTGAATCGTCCGCCGCTGCACCTGCTGCGCCTGGTCCACGGCCAGCTTCACCGTATCGCGCACATTGCCCACCGTGATGCCCTGCGCGTTCTTTACCTGCCCCAGCACGTCCAGCGTGGCCTTGTCCTGGTCTTTGCTCTTCGTAAACGGGATCTGCGACCCAGGCACCAGCAGGCTCACCGGCACGTAGAAGCTGTTCGCGTTGTTGCGGAAATAGAAGGCCTGCAGATACACGGCAACATCCAGCGCCGGCAGGTCGCTATGCATCTGGTCCTGCAGCGCCTGCTCGCGATCCTCGTTCTTCTGGTGCTGGAAGTCTGCGGGCGCGAAGTAACCAGGGCGGTATTCCACCTTCACATCGGGCCGGTTCACCTTGATCGTCAGGTGGCGAAACGCTCCATCCTTACGCTGATCGGTCGAATGAAACCCGAGGATGTAATACGCCTCGGTATCGTGCTGCACCTGCTGAAACGCCGGCCCAAAATCATTGGAATCGAAGAAGGCTTTGCCACCCGTATCCGTGGCCAGCGTGCTCAACAACTCCTGCGAGCTGAAGTTGTTGGTGAACTGATTCGCCACGGCCGTGCCGGTATATGCGGCAGTGCCGCGCAGGCTGCCCTGCGTCGCATCGCCCACGGGCGGCAGTGCCTGCAGCCCGCGAGCGTCCACGGCATAGATCGCCATGTTGGCCTTGGCAGCCTCGTTGGTGGCCGCGCGCAAACTCGCCTGGTTTTCAATGCCGTTGCGCGACAGGCCACCCGAAAAGTACAGCATGCTCTTACGCTGTTCCACCTTCTCCAACGACTGCGCGACTTGCCGGATCGCATACAGCTCGCGATCCGTGTTCAGGTTGTTGTACTCGGTATCATCGGCCACAAAGCTCGACGCATCATCACTCGTTCCGTTGGTCGTGCCGCCCGTTCCACCGTTGGTGAATGAAGTCTGGTCCGTCCCGTTGTATTTCCCCAGCCCATGCAGCAGGACCTGCTTGTCCGCCGTAAAGTCCTGGTCCAGGTTCAACGCGGTAGAAAAGCTCACCAGCGCAACAAGGTCCGCCGGCTGCATCTGCGTGTTGATGTACTTCTGCGCTGCTTCCACGGCGCGGTCCGTGTCTTCGTCCTGCAGCGTGCTCATGTCGAAGAACATGACGATCAGCCGGTGATCTCGCAGTTGCGCGGGGTTCGCTGCAAAGTTGCGCTCCAGCAGGTCCGCCACCGTCGCCTTGCCAGCCACGGTGTTCCTCTCCGCAAGCGCAGCAGCCTGGTCCACGTTCTGATAGTCGAAACTCGCCACGCGCTGCGGCTTGCCATTCTCGGAGATCTGAAAATCGTTCGCGGTGAGCCCTTTCACCACAGCGCCGGTTTTCTTGTCGCGCACCACGACGTTCGTGAGCACAATGTTGGCGTTCACGGTCAGCTTGTAGCCGCCGTTCTGGCCGGCCTGCGCCTCTTGTCCATTCGCGGCAGGCGATGGCTGCTGCGCCACAACAGGCCGCATGGCCACAAGTAGAAACGTGCCCAACAACACGGTCGCACGGCGGCGTCGGTTCATCACGGAGCGTCTCAAAACCGGAACCTCCCCACAAATGTGATCTGCCGCATGTGCGCCGCCCCCGTCACTTGCCCAAACGTTGCTGAATCCAGCTGCGTATCGATGCCGTTGTACTGCACCGTGTTGAACACGTTGCTCGCCGTCGCGCGCGCCTCAAACGACCGCGTCTCGCCCAGCGGCACTGTGCGTGACAGGGAAGCGTTGATCAGCAGCTGCCCCGGCCCTTCAATGGAGTAGCGCGAAGCCGTGCCATACAACGTGCCAGCCGGTTGCGTGAACGCGGCCGGGTTGAAGAAGTTGTTCACACTGCCGAGACCATGGATCGGCTGCGTAAACACACGATTGGGCCGCAGTGTGTACGTGCCACCGGCCTCGGTCTCCGCTGTCGTTGCCTGGTAGCTCGGCGTAAAGTACTGCCCCGATGTGATGGTGAACGCTCCTGAAAGCGAGAACCCATCGAGCAGCTTTGACGTCACGCCACCTTTGCTCAGAAAGGCACGATTCGGCCCCACCGGCAGCTCATACAGCCACGTTCCGCTCAGTGAATGCCGCACATCGAAGCTCGAGTTCGAGCGCTCCGCATGCAGATTGTTCGGGTCCTGCACCGACGACGTTTCCGTCGTTCCACCAATGCTCGAGGCGTCATCAATCGAGTGCGCATACTGGTATTTCGCGCCCAATTGCACACCCTTCTGCAGCCGCTTCTGCGCGTTCACGGTAAGCGCATTGAAGGTCGACTCCGCAATCGATTGCTGATAGGTGAAGGCCACCGCGTTCGGCGTTGTCACACTGTTGGGCGTGTGATTGGGCGCGTTCACTACATTCAGGTTTGAGCCGTGGGAGCCGTTGTAGCCCAGATTCAACACGATGCCCAGCGGCAGGCTGCGCTGGGCATCAACGTTGTACACCTGCACCAGCCCCAGCCGGTAATTCGGGTCCACCGCATAGGTGTTTTCAAACAGCTTGCCGGAGCAACCAAAGCCACTGCCCAGCGTGAAGTTCGTACTCTGCGAAGGCAGCAGCGCGTTGCAATTTGTCGTGTTCGTCAGCGACGCCAGCACGTTGTTTTGCGTCGCCGCAAACGGCGCCTGGTAGGAAAGATTGCGCGCAAACGTCGCAAACTGCCCGGTGTTGAAGTTGATCCCATACCCGCCACGAACCACCGTGTCCTTCACCCAATGCGGGCGATACGCAAATCCGAAGCGCGGCGAATACATCGCTCGATCTGGCTGCAACAGCGATGCATTCGCGCCCGGGGCGCACGTCAACGTACCGGCGACAGTCTGCGTGGTCAGTCCGCCCGGCGTCACGCAACCCACGCTGGTCGTTCCCGGTGTAACGCCCGTCAGGTTGATCAGCCGGTTGTTCTTCTCACTGAACGGCCCAAAGTATTCGTAGCGAAGACCACCGTTGAGCGTGAAGCCGTTGGCGACGCGGAAGTCGTCGTTGGCATACCAGTCCACGACGTTCTCGCGCAGATAGATCTTCGACAAACCAGCCTGGATCTGCGTCTGCTGCGGCAGTCCCAGCAGGAAGTCCGCAAAGGCCGCGCCCGTGCTCGGCTCGCCCGTGGTCGTGGTGCTGGCCGTCGTGCCCGGCGGGCAGCCCACGCCGCCGAAGTTGCACTTGTCGGACGTGCTCTCCGTGTTCAGGCCCGTGAACGTGAACTGCCCCAGCGGATTGCCGCCACCCAAGTAGTCCTGGTGCACACGCCGCACGTCCACGCCAAAGCGCATATTGTGCTTCTTGTGCCGGTAGCTCAGCTGGTCACTGAAGCTGATGGTCTGCCCGATGTTGTCCTGCGGATCCGTGTTGTTGACGGAAAGAAAGTTCTCAATCTGCAGTGATGGCAGGCCGTTATAAAAGTTCGGCCGGAAGGGAATCGCCGCTGTACTCGGCAGCCCGATGCCCGCCGCGGTGGCCGGGTCGTTCTCCGTATCGGTGAAGTAGTTGCGCGTCAGGGAGTGACTGCGGTTCCACGTGACCGAGCTGTTGTTGTTCAGCCGCCCCTTGCCAATCACATAGCCAGCACCCAGGTTGTAGCCATCCGTCAACGACGCGCCCGACAGCGGCAGAATGATGTTGCGCACATCCGACGCCGAGTGCGAATAGCTGAAGTTGAAGTTCAAACTCTGCCGCAACCCGGGAGGCGGCGTCCTTCCACCACCACCGCCACCGCCGCCACGTCCACCGCCAAAGAACGGTCCGCTGCTGTTTGAGCCAAGGTTGCGAATGAATCGCGATGACAGGTTCGCCGAGTTCTGCCCCGCCGTTGTTACGGTCTGGTAGTTGTAGCGCTGCGTTCCCGTGCCCGCCACGTTCGCATGCGGGTAGAAGTTGTTCAGCACATACAGTGCCTGCGGCGAGATGCGCGCCGGGTCGATCACATTGGGCTGCCCGTTGTAGGCAAACGGCGCCCCGGTCGTCGGGTCAAAGATCTGCGTCCCCGTGCTGGCGCCGTTCACCGTTTGCACCAATGCGCCGAAGTTGCCGGCACGCTCCGCATCGGTCGGCACCGTGCTCGTCAGCACCTCGGGCGTTGTGTTGCGCGCGACGTTGAAGTTCAAAAACCCGAACTGCTTCGTGCTCGGCTTGATGAGCCCTGGGATATACGGCGACCCCGCCAGCGTGCCCCCGAACGTGTCCCTCGCGTACGAGGGCTTTGCCTGCGGCGTCAGCGTTGGCGACCACGGCGCCGAGTCCAACGCGGCGTACTCGCCCTGAAAGTTGAAGCCGCCATGCAGCTGTGTCGGGTTGAGGTTCCGGAACGCCCCTGACCCGCGGCCGAACCCGCCACCGCCCCCACCACCGCCGCCACGTCCCCCTCGACCACCACCGCCGCCGGGTCCGCCCATAAGCCCACCCAGGATGCCCGCAATTGCATTCGTGGGGTCGACCCCCGGCGGCAACTGCCCGCTTGCCTGCGCCCGCTGGACGCCTTCCTGGATCCGCTCGCGCAGCTCGTCCTCGCTGAAATTCGCCAGCCCATTGGTCTGTCCGCTCGCGCCGCTCACGGCAACGGTGTCTGCCGCGCTGTTGGCCCCGGCATCGCCCAGGTTGCCCAGGGTGGGCAGCGCGGCTCCACTGTTGCCCGGCCCTGCGGCGCTGGCGTCCTCGGCACCGCCGCCGCTCGCGTTCAGGCTCAGCCCCTGCAGATTGCGCAGCAGACTGGCCGTCCCACCTGCCGCGGTGCCGGTTCCTGTCGCTGCGGCGGCGTCCTGTCGCGCTGCAGCGGCTTCCACCCGGCTGGCCAGCTGCAGGCCGAAGTCGGAGACCTTGGGCGTCGCTGCCGTTTCCGCACTCAGCAGGACCTCAGCCGTTGCCGCGGCAAATCCGGCGATCTCGACGCGGATCACATAACGCCCGTTCCGCGGAATCTTCATGGTGTACGCGCCGTCTACGTCCGTGGCGGTGGCATACTTGCGCCCGGTCAGCGTGTTGGTCGCGGTCACGGCCACGCCCGGCAAGGGCACCCCGCCGGGCTTACCCGCGGCTCCGGCCACCACGGCTCCGGCCACCACCGTTCCGCGGATCACCCCACCCTGCGCTGCAGTGGCCGTGACGGCAGGCGCTGCTTGCGATTCCGCCGCCGGGCCTGCCGCGGAGGGCACCGGGCCAGACGTCGCCGGCACAGCCTGCGCCCGTCCGTAGGCTGTGCACGTGCCCGCACACGTTAACGCCCCCAAAACCATCGCTGGGCCCAGCCACCCGGCTCGGGAGAGATTTCGTCGCTGGCCTCGGCTGTTGAACGTTCGTCGCTTCATGTCCGCCTCAGCGCTCGCCCGGCCCCGCGTTGGTGCCCGGCCCGGCAGGCGGGGCGGTCCCGGGTGTTCCGCCGGGCGCCGTGCCACTCCGCGGGCGTCGCTGGCCCGGGGGACTGTCCACCAGGTGCACCGGCACAAACGTTCCACCCTTCACGGAGCCCGTGGCCGCGACGTAGTCGCCAGCCTTGATGTCGGCCAGCGTGATACTTTCGCCGTTACTGAATGCGCGGTCGATGCCGCCGTTCATGGCCGCTGCCCCCATGCCCATGCCCCCGCCGAACCCGCCACCGCCCATGCCACGGCCCGGGCCGCCGCTGCCTTCACCGCCACTTCCACTGCCGCCGGCACCGCCGTTGCCCCCGCCCGCACGCACAGCCCGCTTGAAGCTGGTGGTCTCATCGAAGCCGATGGTCTGCGGCACGTGGTCGGCGCGCTCCACCGTCATCTTCGCGTTGTCCAGATCGATCGACGTGACTCGGCCTGTGATGTAGGTTTTGCCCAGGTTTTCGCGCATCGCCTTTACCTGGGCGGCGTCCTCGGCCATGACGACGGCGGCATGCAGCGTCTTGTTAGGGGCATCCATATTGCCCATCGCCATCAGGCCGTCGCCGACGTGGAGGTCGCTCATGCGTATCGGCCCACGATCCTTCACCAGCCGCGTGTTGTCCGTGGTGACCACCTGCAGGGTGTTGCCGTCTTCGCTCTTCACGGTCAGCGTGTTGCCGGCCACCGCCGTCAGCTCGCCCATCACGCGTCCCATGCCGGCATACTGCCCACGGCGGGCGCCTGGCTGTTCCTGCCCCGCGCCCTGCTGTGCTGTAGCGGAGGCCGTGCCCGCGGGTGTCTGCCCGAAACTGCCCTGGCTGCCGAGCGCCCCCGCCAACACACCCACCACCGCCGCCTGGTATCTGCGCCGCATCGCTGTCTCCTCTTGCTTCAGGTCCTTACCGAGTGAGACGGAGTTTCGTCGCGGAAGACGCGCGCCACCCTTGCCGCGACGTAAAATCCTCACCGGCCAGGGCTCCCCGGCGTTCAAAACGGGCGTATAACGGAGCTATACCTGCAGCCGACACGACCAGGGCTGGCATGTCCCGATCAACTTCTTTCCGGGCACGATCCGTGGAGAACCTCATGCTCATCCACCAGCCGCAAACCGCCTCCCTGCTCGCCCGTTACCGGGCTGTTCGCACAGCTACGATGCAGTTCATCGCTCCGCTCAGCGCGGAAGACATGATGGTGCAGTCCTGTGCCGAGGCATCTCCCCTGAAGTGGCACATCGCCCACACCTCGTGGTTTTTCGAGACCTTTGTTCTCAACGAGTTCGTTGCGGCGTACAAGCCGTTTCACCCGGACTTCCGCTGGCTGTTCAACAGCTACTACAAGGCGCTCGGCGAAATGCCGGAGAAGAAGCTCCGCGCCAGCTTTTCGCGCCCGCCGCTCGACCAGATTCTCGCCTACCGCGAGCATGTCGACGCCGCGATCGGCCGTCTGCTTGACCAGACCCCGGAAGACGAAGCGCTGCGCCGCATCGTGCTCGGCATCCAGCACGAGCAGCAGCACCTGGAGCTCGCCGCCACTGACATCAAGCACGCCCTGTACACCAATCCGCTGCAACCGCCGTACACGATGCACGGCGACTCAGGCGGTCGAACGGTCATCGCTCCGCCGCTCTCCTGGTTGAGCTATGCCCCTGGTTACCCGGCGCGCCCCGGTGTGGTGGACGTCGGCGTCACCCCCGACCCGGCGGCTGTCGACAGCTTCGCGTTCGACAACGAAACGCCGCGTCACTCGGTCTACATCTCGCCCTTCCGCATCGCCTCGCGCCTGACCACCTGCGCCGAGTACCTCGCCTTTATGGACGAAGAAGGCTACAACCGGCCTGAGCTTTGGCTCTCCGAGGGTTGGGACACCGCGCAGCGCGATGGCTGGCACGCCCCGCTGTACTGGCGTAAAGACCCCACCACACGCTCCGGTTGGCGCGTGTACACGCTGCGGGGCTGGCAGCCGTTGGAAGAGCTTTCCGAGTCGCCGGTGTGCAGTGTGAGCTTCTTTGAAGCCGATGCCTTCGCGCGCTGGAGTGGGCACCGCCTCCCCACCGAGTTTGAGTGGGAGTTCGTGGCCGCCCAGGTACCTGTTGAAGGCAACTTCCTGGAGACCGGCACGCTGCACCCGCAGCCCGCCGCCTCGATCCCCACCGACGCCGCCCATCCGCAGCAAATTTTTGGCGACGTCTGGGAGTGGACCTCCTCGCCCTACACCGGCTACCCGGGCTACCGCGCCCTGCCAGGCGCCCTGGGTGAGTACAACGGCAAGTTTATGAGCTCGCAGATGATCCTCCGTGGAGGCTCCTGCGTGACCCCGGTCACCCACATCCGGGCAAGCTACCGGAACTTCTTCCATCCCGGCACGCGGTGGCAGTTCAGTGGCCTTCGTCTGGCGCGGGATGGCGCATAATACCTTCCAGAGAAGCAAAACAGCGTGAGCAAGGGATGCGACGGTCTGCCCCCGGACCGCATCTCACCCCTGACCCGCTGAGCTCCCCTGTATCTCTTGAGGCCTTGACCCGCTGATGATCGAAGCTCCTGTATCGCTGCGTGATGCTGTTTCGCGAGAAGCCCTGCGAGGGCTCCAGGTGGCGCCCGGCACCCAGAAAACCCTTCCGCCCTGGCTGTTCTACGACGAGCGAGGCTCGGAACTCTTCGAAGAGATCACCCGGTTGCCCGAGTACTACCTGACCCGCACTGAGCGGAGCATCTTCGAACAGTTTGCCGATGACATCGTCATTGAAGGTCGATCTCCGCTGACCATCGCCGAACTCGGCGCCGGCACCGCGACCAAGACTGGCATCCTGCTCCGGGCCGCGCTGCAGCACCAGCCGGAACTGCTCTATCAACCCATCGACGTCAGCCCATCCTCGCTGGAGGAGGCCGTCGTGACGCTCGGCGAAATCCCGGGGCTCAGCATCAAGCCCCTGGTAGCGAATTACATCACGGACAGCTACACCATTCAGCGGTCGCGCGATGAAGGCGTGCTCGGGCTCTACATTGGCTCGTCCATCGGCAACTTCTCCCCTGCGGAAGCGACCGGCATCCTGCGCAACCTGCGCCGCCAGCTCCGCCGTACGGGCGACAGCCTGCTGCTCGGCGTCGATCTCGCGCCTTGTCGCAACAAGTCCGTCGACTTCCTGACCGCCGCCTATGATGACGCGGCCGGGGTCACCGCCGAGTTCAACCGCAATATCCTCGCGCGCCTGAACCGCGATCTCGGGGCCGACTTCGATCTTGCCTGCTTTGCCCACCGGGCCCGCTGGAACGCCGCCGAAAGCCGGATGGAGATGCACCTCGAGAGCCTTTGCGACCAGGCCGTGCACATCGAAGGCAAGACGATCCACTTCGTCCCCGGCGAGACCATTCACACCGAGAACAGCTACAAGTTCACGGAGCGGAGTCTGCGCACCCTGCTCGACTCCGCCGGTTTCGGGAGCCCGCGCTGGTTCCATGACCCCGGACACCTGTTCGGCGTAGCCCTGGCGCATCCGGCCTAGGTTCACGTTCGACGCAGAGTTCTAGGGCTACCTGGGGACGAGCCGGTTCTACGCACAACGTAGGACCGGCCACGGAAACATCTACTCCCGCACCCACGCCCCGCTCTTCCCTCCACTCTTCCGCAGCAGCACCACCTCGCGGATCCGGATGCCCTTGTCCAGCGCCTTGGTCATGTCATAGACCGTGAGCGCGGCGACCGACGCTGCGGTCATGGCTTCCATCTCCACGCCTGTGCCGGCAACGGTTGCCGCGGTCGCCTCGATGGCCACACCGCCTGCCACCACCGTGGCCTGCACGTCCACAAAGCTCAGCGGCAGCGGATGGCACATGGGGATCAACTCTGCCGTGCGCTTGGCTGCCATGATGCCGGCAAAGCGTGCCACCTCCAGCGGATTGCCCTTCGGGTTCTGCGGCAACGCAAGCAGGACGGCTTCGTTCAGCTCTACGAAGGCCGCGGCCGTTGCCTCACGCCGTCCTGGCTGCTTGGCCCCAACATCCACCATGTGCGCCTGCCCAGCGTCGTCGTAGTGTGAAAGCTTCTCGGTCAATCGGCTGCCTCTACTTTCTTCAAAACCCGTACTCCCCAGATCAGCCAAACAACCGGAACGGCCGCGAACAGGTAGACGAGCGCCTGATGCTTGGCCCAGAAGGGGTCATACCTCCGAAGAGTCTGAAGGAGGAAGAAAACCCCGGCAGCGAAGCAGAAGCCAAGGGTTGCGCCGAGAAGGAATCCCGCACGCAGCGCCAACGACTCTTTCCGTCGCATCATGGGCCGATACTAGCGCAACAGCACCCGCACGGTCTCACCGGCACGGAACCCTTCAACCCCCAGCGGCAGCACCACAAAGCCATTTGCCCGCGCGTTCGCCGCCAGGTCTCCCGACCCTTGCCAGGGCACGGGCCGCACCGTCACTCCTTGCCAGTCGCCCTCAACCACTGCCGGCAAGAAGCGCGTCACCTTGGCCCCACCGCGCACGTCTTCGGCAAGCCGCGCCTCCGCAAAGCGTGGCGCGCGCTCCGTTTTGCCGCCAAGGGCGCGCAGCAGCGGCGTCACAAACAGCCGAAAGCATACCTCGGTCGAGATCGGATTTCCCGGCAGCCCGAAGAAGTACAGGGGGTCGCCTCCAGGTCGCGGCAGACGCCCAAACACCACCGGCTTTCCGGGCTGGATGCGTGCGCCGGTGAAGAAGAACTCCGCTCCTGCTTCCCGCAGGGCTTCCTCCACAAGGTCATACTTGCCCATCGACACGCCCCCGGAGAGCAGCAGCAGATCGGCCTCCCGGGCCTCCTGCAACCGCGCGCGGAGGTCGTCACGGGTGTCGCGAGCAATCGGCAGCCGCCGGGGTACAGCACCCTCGTCCGCAACCAGCGCTGCCAGCGTGAAGCTGTTTGAGTTGCGGATCTGCCACGGCGCGGGTGGCTCCGCGCCTACCTCGACCAGCTCATCGCCCGTAGCCACGATCGCTACCTCCGGGCTGGCGAACACCCGCAATGCGTCGTAGCCACAACTGGCAGCCATGCCAGCTTCCGCAACACCAAGACGCCGCCCGGCGCTCACCAGCACCGCCCCGGCACGCGCTTCTGCCCCCGCCGCGACTACGTTTTCGCCCGGCCGCAACCTCCGGCCCGCCTCCGGATGTAGCATGCCCTCTGCATCGGCGATCGCATGCTCCACCATCAGTACGCAATCTGCCCCAGCCGGCACGGGCGCGCCGGTCATAATCTCCAGCGCTTCGCCTTCACCGATTGGTGGTCCATTCCACTGCTCGCCCGCACGGATCAGCCCAAGAACGCGAACGGATCCACCTCCAACGTCGGCACTGCGCAGGGCAAACCCATCCCGCGTCGACCGCGGAAAGGGTGGCTGATCGCGATCCGCCAAGATGTTTTCGGCAAGCACCCGGCCACGCGCGGCGATGAGGGGTACTCTTTGGGTGTCAGCCGGGGCGCGAATGGCCTCGGCATGGCGCAGCACTTCAGCCAGCGCTTCTTCATAGAGCAATACGCGTTCAGTCACCCACTCTGCGATGCCGCGTGTCCTCAAAAGGAAAGCCCCGGCAGGGAAGCCGGGGCTTGTTGTTATTGCAGAGAAAGGTGAAGCTACTTCTTGCCGGGAGCCTTGTACCGCGTTTCCACCTTCTGTCCCAACGAAGTAAGTACTTCCTTCACGGCGGGCGCCTGCGGTCCATCCGGAGCCAGCTGCAAATACTTCTGGTAGGCATCGACGCAGCCCGGAGGCGCCACGATGACTCCCTTCGCGTCCACAGTCGCCTTGGCCAGCAATTCCTGTCCCTTGATGTAGTACGGCATCGGCTGGCTCGGGTCGGCGGTGATGGCCTTTTCGGCCGCGGCCAACGCCGGTTCATCCTGGTGGGCGTTAAACATCACCGCGGCTTCGTTGTAGTAATAGGTGCCCGCGCTCTTGGGCTGCAACGCAACGGCCTTGTCGTAAGCCGCGCTCGCCTCGGTCGGCTTGCCCTGTTCCGCGTACACATTGCCCAGCTGGTTCAACACCGTCGCCTGCTGCTCCGGGTTAGGCTTGGCTCCCGCGCCCATGATGTCGGAAGCCTTCTGCAGCGCGGTGGCGGCACTCTCATAGGCGCCCTTCACGGCATCGTCCTGCATGGGGCTGGTCTTGTTGGCGCGATCCGCTGCGGCCAGCTTCTTGCCTTGCGCCGTGTACACCTCGCCCTGCACCGCGTACAGCAGACCTTCCGTCGGACGTTGCTCGACCGCCTGCTTCATATCGGCAATATCTTTGTCGAAGTTCGGGGTCGGCGTCTTGATATCCGCGCGCACCGCCGTGATGATCGCGTTCAGGTTGGCGACCACCTTGTTGCCCGCAGCAGCGGCCGCGTTCTTGGCCTTGTACTCTTCGACCGACTTCCGCTCTTCAGGGGACAGCGTTTTCATGAAACGCTCGCTGGTCATGTCGAAGTCCAACGTCGCATCCTGGCCCGCAGCGAACTTCACCTGCTGTCTGTCAATGGTCTTGTCGCCCTGGATGATGTAGATGAAGTACTCACCCGGAGCCACACCGGTCGCGGTATAGTTGCCGTCCTTATCGATCTCCACCGTGTTCGTGAACTTCTCGTCCTTGAACGGCGCGGCCAAATCCTTGGTGAACTTCACCTCGCCGGAGGTTAACGGCTGGGCGGCCGGGTTCTGCACGTGCCCATGCACTTTGGCGGGCTGCTCTTGCGCCAGCATCATGGGCGAGGTCAGCAGCGCTGCCGCGGCCACCGCCGTCCGCATGCCCTGCCGCGTGAACATCTGTTCCAGCTTTTGCTTCATCCTCTGTCCTCTTTCCCTGGCAGCATCAGTGCTGCCGTCAGATCGCTCATCGTGCCTGCATCGCCGGGGCATGTGCGTCACCCGCGGCATAGGGGATCGGGTCGGGCACGCCGGCCTCGGCAAAGGCTCTGAGCCGAAGGGCGCAACTCTCACAAACGCCACACGCCGTCGCTTCCCCCGCGTAGCACGACCAACTTACATGCAACGGCGCGCGAAGTTCAACTCCAAGGCGCACAATCTCATGCTTCCGCATCTGGATCAGCGGTGTTTCCACGCGGATGGTCCCATCCCGCGTGCCCGCCCCGATCAACGCATTGAAAGCGTCGTAGTAGGCGGGCCGGCAGTCCGGATACCCGGAGCTGTCCTGCTCCACCGCCCCGATAAACACCGTCGTCGCTTCCAAAACCTCGGCCCAACTCACGGCCGCAGCCAGGAAATGCGCATTGCGAAACGGCACATAGGTAACCGGCACCTCGTTTCCCACCCGTTGCGCGCTTTCTTCGAGCGCCAGCGCCGCGGTCGCCGGCACAGCAATGGCCGGATCGGTCAGGGCGGACCCACCAATGCGCCGGAACAGGTCGGTGCGAAGCTCCATCAGCTCCTTCAGCCCAACCAGCCGCGTCACCTCGCGCGCCGAGGCAAGTTCCCGGCTTTCCGTGCGCTGGCCATAGCTGAAGTGGAGGCCATAGGCGTCGTAATCGCGCGCGG
The DNA here is from genome assembly GCA_965198515.1 of Granulicella sp. Classification (GTDB taxonomy): domain Bacteria; phylum Acidobacteriota; class Terriglobia; order Terriglobales; family Acidobacteriaceae; genus Granulicella. The sequence continues at coordinate 1,419,753 of CBDAPO010000006.1, forward strand.
CCAGGGCGGCACACACGGTGGAGTCCATGCCGCCCGAAAGACAAACTACAGCGCGTCGCCGGCTCACCGCGATCCAAAGCCTCCGCGCGACCCGGTTTCAGGGGTGCCGAACTCGTCGTCCCGCTCCGCCTGCGTGACCGACTCCAGGGTTTCGGGATCGGCCTCAAAGTCCTCAAGCACCTGCCGTGCCGCTGCCTCATCCTGCGGCCGCACCTGCACACGCACGCCAAAAGCCACGGGAATCAGGCTGTTTGCGTTTTCGCCTTGCATGAATACCGGGATGTTCGCGGACTCGATCGCACTCCGGGCCACATTCCCCGTCGCCGGATCGGCGAACTCTGCCACGGTCACCAACTCTTCGTCCGAGTACAGCACCGGCTGTGTCGCCATCACTTCGTCATTGTTCGATAGGGTCTTGCTCACAGGAGTCCTCCGCATCGTTGGATGCGCTTGTCTTTCTCGTTGTCATTCCCGAAAGGAATCTACCTTCCGCGACCCGCCCTTGGTGTCCGCTTACTTCACTTCAATGGACTGCAGATGGAACGTGATCGTTCCCCAGAAGAGCCGCGCCTGCATCTGCACCGGCAGGTGGCGCGCGTCATCCGTGTACCAGATCCAGATATGGCCGCGGTTCTTGACGATCCCTTCATCGGCCGTCGCCTGCACCCTCAGGGCCTCAAAGGTCCCTGCGGGCGTCTTGATCTCCTCGCGTGCTTCCACCTTCATCCCGACCGTCACCGTCCGCATCGCATCGGCCAACGGGAACTCCACCGTCTGCCCCACGGTCAAGGGCTGCGACTGCGTGTAGAAGATCGCCGAAAGGGCATCGGTCACGCATGCCGGGATGTTTGCGTCCTTGCGCGTCGCCGTGCCCTTAACCAGGTTGCGCGCATACTCGCTCTGCCGCCCGTGCGCGTAATCAAAGCTCAACTCCGACGCGAACTTGCGGCGGCCTTCCTGGGTCTGCTTGTTGAAGCCTGACGAGCATCCCGTCCGGGTGTCGAAGCCGGATTGAAAGCGGTCCACCACAGGGAACAGCATGTTTACCGCGCCGATCGAATCTGCCGTCGCTGAGACCTTTTCCTGTGATCCGTTTGCACTGTTCGGTGCGCCGGCGTCGAGGTGAAACACAGCGGTGCCTGCCTGGAAAACGCGCCAGTCTACCGAAAAGGTGAGCGTCTCATGCTGCGGCCACACAAAGCCGCCCCCTGGCGGTTGCAGCACCGGGATGGGTCGTTGCTGTGCCGGCTTGGGGGCAAAAATCTGCGCGGGCGCCAGGCCTGCCGCAAGCGAAAGCAGGGCCGGTGTCAACCAACGGGCTGCCCGGATCGCCGAGGGTATGCGGTGCTTCAACGTCAATCAACCCCCAGCAAAAGTCAGAACATTCCTGGCCGGCGCGCCAGCCACATGCGAACCAGCAGCGCCGCGTACAGCGCCACCGCCCCTATGAGGGCATTGTACTCGCGGTGATGCCCGTACCGCTCGGGCGAGAACCGCCCAGCACCTACCTCTGTGCTCTGGCCGAACTGCGCCGGAGACAGCCTTGGCAGCAGCCGTGGCACCGCCTCCGCATACTCGTCGAACCCGGGGAAGGCTCCCCGAAGAAACGCTTCTTCCGACAGGATCACCGGCCAGTAGATTGCCAGGAACAGCCCCAGCAACAACACCCCGAGCCACCAGCGTCCCGCCGCCACCGCAAACCCAAACGCAATCAACATCGACCCGAGATACAGCGGATTGCGCGTATATGCGTACGGCCCCGTGCGCGTAAGCTCTGCATTCTTCTTCACGTACCCGGCCGCGTAGCCCCGCAGGGCAAGCCCCGCAGCCACGGGCAGGAGACCCCACAGCATCAAGCGCAAGGTTGGCCGTGCGAACACAAAGAAAATCAGCGCCGTGGCAAAGCCGAGTGGCACGCGCACACGTCGCGCAACCTGCTGCCACCGCACCGCTGCTTGTGTTCCGGCCATCCGCCTATCTTCTCAAACCGGCGGTGTGGTAGCGGCGACCGAAATGCATGCGCATGCAGGGCACCTCAGGCACCGTGCATCAGCTCCTCGACTGCCGCGACCACCTCGGCCACGCCAAGCCGCGCCAGGCCTGCTTCGGTCTCCGCCACCCGCTTGTGGCTGGTTACGGAGCCCGGGTCCCGCAACACCCGTTTCGGCCCAGGGCCCCACGGCCCGTTGCGCGCAGGGTCTGTCGGCCCAAACAGCGCCACCAGGGGGCGCCCCAGGGCGGCTGCCAGGTGCACCGGGCCGGAGTCGCCGCCAATCACCAGGGCGGCCCTTCGTGTCAGCGCCACCAGCTGCGCCAGGTCGCACGTCGTTAGCCTGGCCCGAGTCGCGCCTTCGGCAACCTTCATGCCCACAGGATCACGAACCCCCGCAGCATTCACCAGCACCTCAAAGCCCATCGCATCCAGCGCTCGCGCCAGCGTTGCAAACCGCTCCGGGGGCCATTGCTTGGCGCCCCACCCAGCCGCCGGCGCCAGCAGCGCAATCCGGTCGCGCACGCTGAAGTCGCCAAACGCCCGGTCTGCCCAATCCTCGGCGACTTGCCACACCGGCAGCGCAGGTGGAACCGGCTGCAGCGCCACCCCCAACGCCACCCCCAACGCTCCGCCCAGCGCCTCGCCCAGCAAAGCCGCATTCTGGTCCACCACATGCACACCACGCCGTTCCAGCGCGCGTGTGTACAGCAGCCGCGCGGCAGGTTCCCGCGGATCCGCAAACCCGGCGAGGTCCCCACTGCCGGCCATGCGCCCAATCACCGCCGAGCGCAACGTCCCCTGCACATCCACAACCCGCGTGTACCGCCCCGCGTCCAAAGCCGCCCGTAGGCCAAGCACAGAGCGCGCCGTCGCCCACGAAAACGGTTGCCGTGACCACACCCGCGTCTCCGCCAGGTGCACCCGCGAGACCACCGGACCTCGCCCTGCCTCGTCGACCAGCAACGGCGCCCACCGCGGGTCCACCACCCAGTCGACCACCGCTTCTGGCCAGGCCTGCCGCAACGCCGTCACCGCTGGCAAGGCGTGCAACACATCGCCCATGGCGCCCACGCGCACCACAAGCACGCGCTCACGCCTCAACGAACGCGTTCCTCGACCCGTTCATCGCCGGCCCGTGCCGCCCGAAGCTTGTTTTCCAGCGCCCGGACCACGGGTGACTCGTACACGAAATGTGCGTCCAGCTGCACCACCATCAACGATCCCAACTCCGCTTCGATGTGCGCCCGCATGCCCGGCGACAGCTTCACAGCGTCCTTCTCTGTCGTCACCAGCCCGCTCGCGTGCAGGCTCTTCGCCATGCGCAGAATGGTCTGAATATCGCGATCCTCATAGCGATGGTGGTCCGGATAGATCACGGTATCCACCACACCGCATCCGGCCTTGCCCAGCATGGCGGCAAAGTTTTCCGGCCGCGCCAGCGCGCAAAACGCCAGCGGCCGCAGCCCTGCGCCAAAGACTCCCAGCGGGGCAGGGAAGCGCAGGCTCCGGCGCACCGTCCAGAGCGGCACCTCTGTTCCGCAAATGGTGCGCAGCCGCTCGCTGACGTCCTCAAGCTCGTCTTCGCGCACGGCCAGCGCATCGGCTCGCCGCAGCGCGCTCAGCGGCTCGCGAAGATTCCCGGCCGGCAGCAACGTGTCTTTCAAATCCTCCGCTGTTGCCAGCACCAGCTCAAAGTCCCGTGCCAGCCCGCGATGCTGCAGGCCGTCATCCAGGAGGTGCGCCCTCACGGGAGTGTCCTGTCCGCCGTCGTCTTCCGCATCGCCATTGCCACGCACGGCTGTGCGCGGGTTCACGGTCAAAGCCGCTTGCCGCTCGGCGGCAGTGCCGGCAACGTACCGGTCAGCACCAACCCACACCGGAACCCCGGTTCGCTCGGCAATCAGCACGGGCTCATCGCCAAAGCGGTGCGCGGCGTCTACCGCGGAAGGGTCAACGCGCTCCACCCCGCCCCCGCCGCGCCGGTACCCTCGCGACAGCACATCCACCGTCCATCCCCGCTCGCGCAGCAGGCGGGCCAGGGCAATCGCCACAGGCGTCTTGCCGGCCCCACCGGCCGAGACGCTGCCGATGCTGATCACCGGCCACCCCAGCCGCCGCTGCGGGACCAGCCCCGCCGCGCGCGCTGCATCCTGCACAGCAAGGGCTGCACCGTACGCGGGAACCAGCGGCCAGGCCCATGGCCGGCGAGCGCTCATGGCCGTCCCTCCCTGGCAACCCCGGCGGGTTCAACAGCGAGCAGCTTCATCAAAATGTCGACCGTGCGCCCCGTAGCTCCACTCCTTCGCTGGAAGACCTGCAAGCCCCGCTGCCCCAGCTCATCGGCTTCCACGCGGTTGGTCAGTAGATGCAGCAGGGCGGCCCCTAGCTCCTCCGCACTGTGCACAATCCGGATGCCCTGGGTGGCCTGCATCTCCGTCACCATCTCGCGGAAGTTCTCAAACGAGGGCCCCATCACCACGGGAACGCCAAACCGTGCCGGCTCCAGCGGATTGTGCCCCCCTTTGCGTGCCAGGCTGCCACCCACAAACGCCACGTCCGCCAGGCCGTAGATCGACGCCAGGTCGCCAACGGTGTTCAGCAACACCACGGCCCCAGGCTCCAGGCGCTTCAACCCGCCTCGGACGCGGTCCCGCAAGTCGGTCGCGCGGTACAGCACGTGACCGGCGGGCACCAACTTCGCGACATCCTCAAACCGCTCCGGATGCCGCGGCGCCAGCAGCAGAATCACCTCCGGTACGCGGCCGCGCACTGCCGCCCACCGCTCCAGCAACAGGCTCTCTTCCGGCGCCAGCAGGCTGCCGGCGACCACCAGCACCCGCCGGTCCAGCAAGGGACGTAGTGCCGTCGTGATCTCGGTCTCGCGTGGCTCCATGTCGTACTTCAGATTGCCGGCCACCTGCACCCGGTCGCTCCCCACGCCCAGCGCCTGTAACCGGCCGGCCGTCTCCTCGCCCTGCGCGAGAAACACAGTCACCAGGCGCAACACCCGCTGCCACAAACGGTCGACCCGCAACGCACGCCGGAAGGACCGGTCGCTCATGCGCGCATTCACCACCGCTACGGGAATGTTCCGTCGTACGCACTCGGCCAGCAGCCTCGGCCACAGCTCGCTTTCCACCAGGATCACCATCTGCGGCTGCAGCGCACGCATCCACGCCCGCACCGCCCAGGCAAAGTCCAGCGGGAACCAGAACACCCGCTCCTCCCCAAAGCGCGCACGCGCCAGCGCCTGCCCCGTCTGCGTGGTCGTGGAGACCACCACCCGCCACACGTTGCCGCGCGAACTCGCGTTCAGCTGTGACTCCAACTCCTCAACCAGCCGTGTCGCCGCCAGCACTTCGCCCACGCTGACCGCGTGCAGCCAGACCACCTTCTGCCCCCGGGCTACCGCGCGCATCCGGGCCGGCACCATGCCCAAACGCTCCCGCAAACCATCGCGATAGCGCCGGGTCGTCAGCATGCGCAGCAGCCACCAGGGCGCGCTCACGGCTAACCCCGTGCCCAGCAACAGGCTGTACAGGAACATCACCGGCGCGCATCTCCCCGGCACGAGCCCGCTCCGCGCTTTTGCCCGGCATGCATCCTCCAGAGCATAATCGCTTCAGGCATGCCCCGCTTGGCACATCCTTGGCTCCCGTTCGCGGCGCTTTCGCTCCTTGCTCTGCCGGCCCACGCCGGGGACAAGCCACGCAAGCCAGTCCCCCCCGGCAATGCCAAGGACTACGCCCTTCGCGACACCCACGACGGCATCACCATCGCGGCGGATCCCGGCGACCTGAAAGAAACTCGCCCGGACACGCGGCTCGATTACTTCCACCACGGCTTTCTGCCCATCCGCGTCATCGTCACCAACGACTCGGCGCAGCCGCTCTCGCTTGACGACACCCGCATCCTCTTCGTCGCCGGCGATAACTACACCGAAAACGCCGCCACGGATGACGATCTCGAACGCCGCATGTTCTCAAAGAAGTACTCCGACGGCACCAAGATCCCGCTGCCGGCACCCCTGCCCTCCATCACCATCCACCACCCCGGCATCGACAAGCTGATCACCGAAGACCAGACCGACTTCGGCTTCGCGTCCACCACGGTCGCGCCCCACAGCACCGCCGCCGGCTATCTCTTCTACGACACCCGCGACATCAACGACCCCGTGCTCGAAAAAGCCACCCTCGAGCTGCGCAAGGTTCGCTGGGCGTCAAGCAACAAAGAGCTGCAGGCCTTCGACATCCCGCTAAAGCCCAGCACCGCCAAACCCGAATCAACGTCGGGCGCGGCAAAAAAGCCCTGACACGAGCCCTGAGCCGCGCCCCAGAAACGCTTCAAGCCGCGCTTCAAGCCGCGCCCCTGCTTTCGCTCTTTTTGTTGTCATTCCCGAAGGGAATCTGCGTTTCGTTTTTGCTTTTCTGTTGTCATTCCCGAAGGGAATCTGCGTTCTTGCCGACCAACCACCTCACCCTCCGCTCCGCCACCCCAGCCGACGCCGCCACCATCCTCCGCTTCATCCGCGAACTCGCCGATTACGAGCGTGCCGTCCACGAAGTGAAAGCGACCGAAGCCGACCTCCTTCGCGATGGCTGGGGTCTCGCGCCAGACGGCCACACCCCACTGCAACCCGCGCCGCCACCCCGCTTCCGCACCCTCATCGCGGACTGGCAAGCCGACCCCGGCGCCGCGCCCGAACCTGCCGGTTTCGCCCTGTACTTCACCAGCTACAGCACCTGGGTTGGCCACCACGGCATCCGCCTGGAAGACCTTTACGTTACGCCGCATCTACGCGGCCACGGCATCGGCAAAGCCCTGCTCCGCGAACTCGCGCGCATCGCCGTCGACGAAGGCTGCGAACGCCTCGAGTGGGACGTCCTTACCTGGAACACACCCGCCATCGCCGTCTACGAGCGCATCGGCGGCAAAACCCAGGAAGACTGGCGCATCATGCGCCTGAGCGGCGACGCCCTGCGCACACTGGCCAACACCTAAACTAGAAAATCCCGAACGCCAAACCTGCTGTCTTCACAAGTCAACATAGTGCGTCGTCAGGGTACCCAAAGCAAAGCAGGGAGTTGGTCATCAGACAGTTGACAAACTCCCTGCCTCTCCTTGCGTCCGAGCGTCTTACACACTCACCGAGGCTCCTCCGAAGACGGCGTACTGGCGTGGAATCGGGGTGAAGAGGCTGTAGAGTGTTCGCGGATCAGCAGGCGCGCTCAGCTGGTCGAGGGCTTGCCGATGTTCTGAGGAAAGCACGATGTCCAGGGCAGCTGCGTTGTCCTTCACCTGCCCGGCGCGGCTGACACCCATGAGCGGGGAGGTGATGCCGGGGCGTCCGCAGACCCAGGCGAGCGCGATCCGCGCGGGCGTCTCCCCGGCCTCTGCTGCGATCTTCTTCAGGCCGTCCACGATAGTCCAGTTGCGCGGGGTGAAGAGCGTGTCGCCGAATGGATTGGCTCCATCCAACCGCTTGTCTTCTTCTGGCCGCTTCTCATTTTCTGCTGCGGCATCACGAGGTAAATCACCCGCGCGTGCGGGCCCCGCTTCGACGGTGGCACGGTCGTACTTGCCCGTCAGCAGGCCGAATGCAAGCGGGCTCCACGGCACGATGCCCATGCCGAACTCTTTCGCAAGCGGTACGTGTTCATCTTCGATGTCGCGGTTCACCAGCGCGTAGAAGTACTGCAGGGCGATGGGACCCGGTACACCGCGCACCGCTGCCAGGGTGGCCAGCTTGCTGACGTACCATGCCGGTGCGTTCGACATGCCCCAGTACCGGATCTTGCCGGACCGGATCAACGCGTTCATCGTCTCCAGCAATTCCGCTGCGGGTGTCACAGAGTCCCAGACATGGATCCAGAACAGATCCACGTAGTCGGTGCGCAGTCGCGTGAGGGAACCTTCCAGAGCGGCATGGATGTGCTTCGCGCCGTTACCGCCGGTGTGGACGCCCTGACCTGCCGCGAACCCGGCCTTGGTGGCAATCACGATGCGATCCCTCAGCCTCCCTTCCGCAATAAACTTGCCCAGCATCTCTTCGCTTCGGCCTCCGGAGTACACATCTGCCGTATCCACGAAGTTGCCGCCAAGGTCCAGGTAGGCGTTGAAGACGGCGGCGGAACCGGCCTCGTCGAGTCCCCAGCGTGCAGTGCCGAAGGTCATGGTTCCAAGGGAAAGAGGGCTGACGACGAGGCCGGAGCGGCCAAGGGTGCGATAGTTTGTAAGTGGCATGAACGTTCCTTAGTGTTCGCTACGAAACTCAGTACACAGCACTTGCCTCCAAGAGTCAAGATGATTCATAGTGGTAGCTATGGAAATGACAGAAGCAGCGGTCAAACGCAGGCCCGGACGCCCCCTGGGCTTCGATCGCGACGCCGCGCTGCATCAGGCGATGCTTCTGTTCTGGCGCCATGGCTATGAGGCGACCTCCATTAACGATCTGACCGCTGCCATGCAGATCACACCACCGAGCCTTTACACAGCGTTTGGGGACAAGAAGCAGCTGTTCCTGGAAGCGGTACATCGTTACGTTTCAGGCCCGGTGACCTCTGACGCGATCATTGCTGAAGCGCCCACGGCACGGGACGCGGCCATGGGTCTGCTGCAGGCGGCCGCTACAGGCTTTACCGGAAAGGACACCCCATCCGGTTGCTTACTCGCAACGTCAGCGATCAGTTGTTCCCCTGCCGCCGCCGACGTGCAAAAGGCGCTTAGTGACATTCGTCTTGGGATCAAGGAGAGTCTCCGAAGGAAGATCGAACTGGAGAACAGGAAGCGCGGTGCCAAACCCAAGATTGATGCGGAAGTGATGGCCAGCTATGTCATGGCGCTGATCCAGGGGATGTCCACGCTGGCACGTGATGGGGCGGATCGTAGAAAGCTGATGGCGCTGACCGAAGCAGCCATGCGGGCGTGGCCCGTTTTGTGAAGTAACGGAACCGGCGTTGTCGTGACCTGGCCAAAACCTGCGCGACACGCGCGTTTGCAGGATCACCTATCCCGGGATCACCTATCCTTGATTTGTGAAACGAATCCACATCATCGGCGGCGGCCTTGCCGGTCCCGAAGCCGCCCTGCAGGCCGCCTCTCTCGGTTGCCAGGTCATCCTCTCCGAAATGCGCCCCATCCGCTCCACCGAGGCTCATCAAACCGCCGACTTCGCCGAGCTTGTCTGCTCCAACTCCCTGAAGAGCGAAACCGAAAACTCCGCGCCCTGGCTGTTGAAGCAGGAGATGCGCCGCGCCGGCTCCTTCCTGCTCGCCGCCGCGGACGGAAGCTCCGTCCCCGCAGGCCACGCCCTCGCCGTGGACCGCGCCGAGTTCAGCCGCCGCGTCGCGGACCTGATCGCCGCCCAGCCCAACATCGAAGTCCGCCGCGAAGAAGTCACCGAACTCCACGAAGACGACCCGGACACCATCACGGTGCTCGCCAGCGGCCCGCTCACCAGCTCGCCCCTGGCCGCCGAGCTCCAGCGCCTCACCGGCGCCGATCACCTGGCCTTCTACGACAGCATCTCTCCCATCGTCGACGCCAGCACGGTCGACATGGACAAGGTCTACTTCGCCGCGCGCTGGGATCGCGGCACCGCCGACTACATCAACTGCCCGTTCACCAAAGACGAATACAACACCTTCATCGACGCCCTCACCACCGCCGAGCGCGTCGAGCCGAAGAGCTGGGAAGACATCCCCTTCGCCAACTGCGCCCTCGACGCCTTCGCTCCAGGTGCCGCAGAAGATTCGGGTGCCCCATCTTCACCGGCAGTTTCATCGCCGGTTAAGGTGGGTTCACCTGCAGCCAACAAGCTCGCCTACTTTGAAGGCTGCCTCCCCATCGAAGAGCTCGCCCGCCGAGGCCGCGACACCCTCCGCTTCGGTCCCATGAAGCCCGCCGGCCTCACGGACCCCAAAACCGGCCGCTGGCCCTACGCCGCCGTCCAGCTTCGCCAGGAAACCCTCCGCGCCGACAGCTACAACCTCGTCGGCTTCCAGAACCACATGAAGTTCGGCGAACAGGCCCGCGTCCTCCGCCTGATCCCCGGCCTCGAAAACGCGAAATTCCTGCGCTACGGCCAGATCCACCGCAATACCTACATCCACGCCCCCACCCTGCTCACCGAAACCCTCCAACTCCGAGCCCACCCCAGCGTCCTCATCGCCGGCCAGCTCTCAGGCGTCGAAGGCTACACCGAATCCATAGCCGGCGGCCTCCTCGCCGGCCGCTTCGCCGCCGCCCTCGCCCAGGGCGAAGCCCCCACCCCAGCCCCCCGCCTCACCGCCCACGGCAGCCTCACCCACTACATCACCCACGCCGAATCCAAACGCTTCCAACCCGCCAACATCACCTTCGACCTGCTGCCCCCGCTCGAAGAAGACCTCCGCCGCCGCATCCGCGACAAAAAAGAACGCCACAAAATTCAATGCGACCGCGCCCTCGAAGCCTGGCAAACATGGCTCGCCGCAAGCCGGCAACTGGTCGGCGCCTGAAAGCTCTTCTATTGCCGTTCTCGTGCAAAACAACTCTGTCCTCTCGACCGGAGCAGACAGCTTCATCGTCTGCGCAGCGGAGAGACCCGTGTACAGCCCGGAGCGTCACGCTGCATCCAAAGGCGATCCCTCAGTCCGCTCCTGAGCGGAGCACACTCCGGATCGCTCCCGAAAGTGCGACTTGCACGACCAATCTACGCCAGCCGGCGGCCAAATCTAGACAAGCCCGTTCCGACGAAAGCTGCGGTGTCCTTCCGTTCAAAAACCTCTTTGAGGTTTCCCCGCCCAAAAAATACCAGTGATCACAGCAGCAAGCGCCAGCAGGAGAACATAGGTCCACCTTCTGTCGGTCCGACTTTGCGCAGAATAGTCTTTCAGGGCATTCACTCTGGGGTCCCTGTCGTCGTAGTAGACGTAGACGATCTGGCCGAATCCATCCTCACGAGCTGCCCGGTTCACTCCGACGTATTGATCATCGCCAACTGAAAACGTGTAGTGACAATAATTGTCGTATTCCTTGCCGCGTTGCTCACAGTCAGTAATCGTTCCGAACGTCCTCTGCTGCCTGTTTGCCGCATCGTTCTCATCGGCTGCCCGAAACCCGAATGAAACAAAACCCAAAACCAGGAAAGGAACGACCTTCCACAGCGGATGCCATGATCGCGGCGAAGACACCTTCTCGGGGTAGATCACGGTCTGTGATCATAACCTCTCCACCGCCAATCTCGTGCTCTCTATCAATCGCCAACAAATCGGCTTAACGCAAACTTGAAGCTCGGCAGTTAACTAAGTGGTAAGTAGTCGGCAAGTGTACGAGAAGCCCGTTACACGGACACGAGAGGGATATCCCGACGAAGGTTAAACGCTATTGAGCAGGGCCTCCGTAAGCGGGTCTCGGAAAACACGGAGGCAGGGGCTGGGCCAGATGAGGATGATTCTTTTGATCTCGCCAGATTGCGAACTGTGATGGGTCCACCGGGCCGATCTGCGACTTGGTTGCGATCCCGATCATGAGGTCTGGAGTGTCACCCTGTAAGGGCTCGATCAGCACAGCCACTTCACCGTAAGACATTCGCTGGTCGGCCGCTATCCACAGGCGCTTGGTTCCCATGTTCGCCATGATCTGCGCCACCTTAGCGCGAAGCCCAGCCTCGTCGAAAGGGTAGTCGTTGAGCCAGAGCTTTCCGTGCGCTACATAACGAACAAGAAGTTGCCGTGCGTTTTGACCGGAAGCGCACGGTACGCCTAACCAAACCTTCGTACCAGCCCGCCCTTCTCGGCGCACACCTGATTGCGGGCCAAGCAGCGCGAAAAGGCAAATCGTGGCCGTGAGGGGGCCGATGGCAGGACTCATGCCATCGTTAGACACCAATGCGAAGTAGTTTGAGCCCGCCGCAGCACTCATCTCTGGACGGGAAGTCGGCATGTCGGAAACTTGCGCTGCGAGGAGCAACAAGCCATCAGCCATGCCTCAGGCCGTCAGAAGCAACCTGCGCTAATCGAGCAGAGGTAAAGCAACGGCAAGCAAGCAACCAGCGTCGTGGCGGCGTAGAACTTCCGTCTGTCAATCCATAGGCCAAAAGGAGCTGCTGCCACACTCAGAAAGAACACCAGCGCCGAGATATGCGTGTACCTGGCTATCCAGCTAGAATCCAGCGCGAAGCAGTAACGCGGCTGAAGGGCGAAGACGGTTGCAGAACTGATTGAAGACGCAACCAGGGCGCATATGCCCAGTGGGGCGTTTGCGAACCAGGAGCGCACGGGCGCAAGCATGTGAGCACGATAGCAGGACCCGTTGCCGATAAGTCGGCATATCGGACACTTGACCCGGGTTCTGGGGTCTCCCCGGACCTCAACTTCCGAAAAGCCCGTTTGTCGTCCAGTTGCGAGCACTACTGACGGCAATGCGACTTCTGAGGACTAACCGTTAAAGCCGTGATCGCCGTCCATTGTGAGCTTCAAGACCAGGCCCTCAGGGCTGAGAGCAAGGGCGTCAATGAGAGGAAAGTGGTGAAGTCGCACGGAGCCGCCGTAATGGTCTGAGATCTCTGTCATGGTTTCCTCCCCAGACAGAAACTTCGCATTCGCTCTTGAGATGCCTCGCTGCGTGCCACCTATGTTGCTGAAACCAGCGAGGTGTATTGCGCTGACGCAGCTGAATCGGAGAAACAGCAAGGGCCAATCTGCCACAAACGATGTGGGAGTGCTCACGGACGGATTCCAAACAGGATCGAGCTGGATGACAGCAACGGAGGTGTCCTGCCATGCGCATTCTGTATGAAGCCCGATCCACATCGAATCATGGAGCGTAAAGCGCTTCAAGAATGTGCTGATGTCGACGTTGGTTCCCTGGTCCCACCGCAGGGCACCTTCCACGATTTGAGACGCAATGCTTTCAGAGATCATTAGTCTTTCGCACCCGTTCCGATCAACATAGCGCATTGGTAACGACAAACGCGGTTAGCAGAATTTGATCCGAACTCGACTGTGATGCAAGATTCACGTACGCAAAGTCCATTTACATCGTCTTGCCCTTCTGAACCTCGCCTGAGACTATGTGTGACATGAAAGCTGCGGTGACAGGCTGGCCCGGCGCGGTTGTTAATCTCGTGGGGTGGGTCGTTTTCTGGTTTACGAGGAACACGCATACGCGTGTCGCATCCACCCTTATCGTCATCTTATTGGCGGAGAACAGCCTTAATCTTTGGTTCCGCTTGGGGCCGAATCGCGGAAACACTTAGGTGTTCCCTGTCTATCCTCACAAAATAGGTCCCGAGAAACGCGGTTCTTGTCAGTTGCCGATAAGTCGGCTTCTCGTACAGTTGCCCGACATCGCACAGCTTAGTCCCTACGCATGGCTTTCGTAAGTAATGACGGCTCTTCGCACCCTCAACGAATCCCGAAGCCGCCCTTTCTTGCGCACCACAGCACCTACCCCGCAAACATCCCCAACACCTTCTCCAATCCCGCCGGATCCTCCACATTCCCCGTCACCAACCCCCGGTCGATCTGCCGGTTCAACCCGCTCAACACCCGCCCCGGCCCAATCTCGAGGAAGTGCGTCGCGCCGCATTCGCGCAGGTGCTCAATGCATTCCACCCAACGCACGGCGCCGGTCACCTGCCGGATCAACGTGTCGCGTGCGTCCGGCCCGCGCTTGATGCCGCGCGCGTCCACGTTCGACATCACCTCAAAGTGAGGGTCATCAAAGGCCACGCTTTCCAGCGCGGTGGCCAGGTTCTCCTGCGCGGGCTGCATCAGTGCGCAGTGGAAGGGCGCACTTACCGGCAGCATCACCGTCCGCTTCGCCCCGGCTTCTTTGCACAGCGCGACGGCGCGCTCCACGGCTTCTTTACCGCCTGAGATCACAATCTGCTCCGGCGAATTGATGTTTGCCGGGGACACCACCGCCGAGACACGCGACGCCGCTTCCGCCGGCGTGCTCGCCGGGTTGTCAGGGTCGGCCAGCGCTTCGCGCGCGGCCAGCGTTTGTTCGGCCGGATTGGCGGGATCCTCCGGCGGGGGAGGCGTCAGCTCGTCCGACGCCCGTGCGCACAGGTCGTTTACTTTCTCATACGAAAGCCCGAGGATAGCCGCCATCGCGCCCTCGCCCACGGGAACCGCGGCCTGCATAAACTGTCCCCGCGCCCGCACCGTTTTCACCGCATGGGCAAAGGTGAACGTCCCCGCCGCCACATGGGCGCTGTATTCGCCCAGGGAGTGCCCGGCCGCGAAGCAGACGTTCAGACCGCGGCTCGCCAACTCCGGCTCCAACGCCCGCCACACCGCGATCGACATCGTCAGGATTGCCGGCTGTGTGTTTTCGGTCAGCTTCAGGTCGTCGTCGGGGCCTTCAAAGATCAGCTTTGAAAGCGGAAACCCCAACACCTCGTCCGCCTCGTCAAACACCGCCTTCGCCGCGGGCACCGTGTCATAAAAAGCGCGCCCCATGCCAACAGACTGCGACCCCTGCCCAGGAAAGAGCAGTGCAATCTTTGGCTTCGGTGTTTCAGTGGAGGCGGAGTCAGCAGGGGAGGGGGCCGGCGAAGCTACGTTCTCGTCATTCATCGCTTACTAGGATGCAGTGAACCGCTCGGCGGGCCAACGGAGTCACACACCCCGGCGACCCCAACGCCGAACAGGGCCGCCCACCTTCAGGGATGCTTCGGATCACGACAACGAACGCAGCACCCACCACCAACCACCAAGCCCCGAGCACCAAACGCTGCTACTCGATCGACGCACTCGTGAATGTGTTCTCCGCCTTCGCTGTAATCAGCCGGTACAACGCGAACTGCCGGCTGCTGCCCCCGCGCAGCTCAAATAACAAGCTGGCCCGGTGCGACGCATCCGGATCCACGGCGTCGATCAGGTGAAGTCGCGGGCTGCGATCGAGGTGCTGGCTGTCGGTGACGGCGCCCAAGGCCACCTGCAACTCACCCGAAGGCAGTCGCTGCGCGACCACTGTCACGAACGCCGTCGGGTGGGCCTGGGCCGCAGGCGTGGTACTGGCGTCCGTGCGGGCGGCCGGAACGCTGGCCGTGAAAACAAACGTCGGCAGACCGCCGTAACTCAAGCTGAATCCGGAAAGCTGCTCATCATGCAGGGTCAACGGCACCGCCGGGGCGGGTTTGGCCGTGTGCGCCGAGCGGGCCGAGCGGGCCGGTGTGCTCTTCGCCCGGGTGCTGCTCGGCGGAGGGGTAGCCGCCTTGGCGCTGGCCGGGGCAGGGGAAGCTGTCGACGACCCATGTCCGCCATACTCCACTGGCTTGCCGCGCTGCAGCGTTGGGGGTGCGCCCGCTCCGTTTTCCGTGGCTGCGGCTGTGCCCTCGTTGCTTGGGGCCGGTGTGGGTGCGGCAACCAGAACGGTGGACGGCACAAGCTTGTTCTCGGCCAGGTACGCCGCCACCCGCGGCTTGGCCAGGGCTTCCAGGGCTTGCAACGTGCTCGCGCGCTCGGTGGCATCTTCCCACGGTCGCGCAAATGGATGCGGATCGCGGCTCACCGGGTCAGACACGGCCACGGCTTGATGGAGATCGGCCGGCATGCCGGTAAGCTCCTTCACGGTCGACTCGTCTGCAGTCTTGTGCGTCAGGGTCGGCCGGTCCGGATCATCGCCCGGCGCCGGGCCCACCGCGCTTACGCTCGCCGTGCCCTTCTTGCCGCCGGCCGCGGTTCGCTTTCTCGCCGCGTCCTGCGAGGGATCGCGCCGCGCCAGGGTCGGCCGGTCCGTGTCGTCGGTGCTGTTGCCGCTGCTTCCCGACGTGCTGCCCGAGCCCGATCCAGTGCCAGACTTTGTATCGGCCGTGCCACCTTGGCCGGCGCTGCCCGTCGCAGTGCCGCTATCGCTCCCTGATCCTCGCCGGCTCATATGCGGGCGACCATCGTCGGCCGTCTGTCCCGTACTGTTGGCCGTCTGCTTGCCCGTATCACCCGTGGACTGGATGGTGCCCACATGCGCTGACTTGTGCAGAGCCGGTGGCGCTTTGGGCGCAGCCTCCGGCGTGATCTTCCCGAAGCCGTACCAGACACCCGCGGGATTATCGTCGGCCAGGGCGTTGCCACTCACCACGCGCTCGGCCATCTCCAGGTCCAGCACACCTTCCGGCTCGCCGGACCGTTCAATCGTGTACAGGTCGCCGGTTTGCAGCGCAAACGGGACCGGGCGCGCCAGGTAAAGGCCCGCATCCTCGAAGCGCCCATCAATGAACAGGGATACCGGCACAAAGCGTGCCGCCGTCGGCTTGGCCAGGTCGCCGGTCCACTCATACACGCCCACAGCCCGGGTCACGCGCTCCGGCGCATCCACGTGGTGCATCTGGGCATGGGCTGCCACATCGCCCAGCGAGAGCGCGCAACCAGTCAACAGGCAGAAACTGAACCGCACCGACATCGTGGCTGTTAGACGCGAACGCCTTCTGCCACGTTTCGCCCAGGGTCTCACACTAAAGTTTTCAGCAATCCGGACGATATGATTAGGAGAAGCATCACCGCCCAAAACCGTCCCCGGAGGGACCATGGCCTCGCCTGAAGTAATCCCGGCACCCGCTGACCCAGCCCTGGCTGGCACCGGCCAGGCCCTTCTGCGTCCGGGCGTCCCGCTCTGCGTCGACCTCGACGGCACCCTGGTGAAGTCCGACACCTTGGTGGATTCCGTGCTCGCCCTGGCGCGCCAGCACCCCGCCGCCCTGCTCAAGATTCCCGGCTGGATCGGGGAAGGCAAGGCCTCGTTCAAGCGCCACGTCACGCAGTCCGTCACACTCGATGTTGAGCACCTGCCCTATAACAAGCCCCTGCTGGAGTGGCTGCGCGTTGAGCATGGCCAGGGTCGCGCAATCTACCTCGCGACGGCTGCCGATCGCGCCCTCGCCGACCGCGTTGCGGACCACCTTGGCTTCTTCGCCGGCGTGTTGGCGTCGGACGGATCCATCAACCTCGCCGGCGGCAACAAGCTCGCCGCGTTTCAGTCGCATTTCGGCCAGAGTTTCTGCTACATCGGCAACGCCCGGCCTGACATCGAGGTCCTTTCGGCCTGCGAGTCGCCCATGGTGGCCAACCCGGAGCGCGCCCTCACCGGCGGCCTCGCCCGCGCGGGCGTCACGACCGCGCGCACCTTTGACGACCGCACACCTGCCGTCAGGAGCTGGCTCAAAGCCATTCGCCTGCACCAATGGGCGAAAAACACCCTTATCTTTGTTCCGGTCCTGCTGGCCCATGCCTGGAGCCTGGCCACGCTGACGGCCGCCCTCATCGCGTTCATCAGCTTTGGTCTGTGTGCCTCGGCCACCTACATCATCAACGACCTGCTCGATATCGAAGCCGACCGCCGGCATCCCCGGAAGCGCCGTCGGCCCTTTGCCGCCGGAGATTTGTCGGCCATCACCGGCGTCGGCGCGGTCGTTCTTATGCTCGCCGCCTCGGTCGCGATCGCCCTTGCTCTTCCCAGGGTGTTTGCCGCAATGGGCGGCAGCCACGGGCCGGGTCTCGCGATCAGCTTCTTTGACTGGCTGCTGATCTACACCGCCACCACCCTGACCTACAGCTTCTACCTGAAGCGCAAGTTGTTGCTCGATGTCTTCGTGCTTTCCGGCCTCTACACCGTGCGCATTCTCGCGGGCAGCGCCGCGACAGGCGTTTCCGTTTCACCCTGGCTGGCCGGCTTCAGCGTGTTTTTCTTCCTGTCACTCGCCTTCGTCAAGCGCTTCAGCGAATTGGAAGGCCTGCGCGAGAGCGGCAAGGGCATCACCAACGGCCGCGGCTACTTTGTCTCCGATCTGGAACAAATGCGGGCGCTCGGCACGGGTGCTGCCTACGCCGCCGTCGTCGTCATGACGATGTACATCTCCAACCCCGAAACCAGCGTTCTCTACGCGCACACCACACGGCTCTGGCTGGTCGTACCGGTGCTTCTGCTCTGGCTCAGCCAGGTGTGGATGCTCGCCAGCCGCGGCGAAATGCATGACGACCCTGTCGTCTGGGCCTGCACGGATCGCCGCAGCTTGTTGCTGGGTGTCGTGATGGCCGTCGTCATCTGGTGGGCACTCTAGCGGCTGCTGGATAGAATCACATCAACCCAGCTGCTTTCAGGACCGCCGTTGACCATTCCGCAACTCACAGACTTCTCCGAAGCTTCTCTCGACGCCGCCTTCGCCTCCGTTCTCGCCGAGGCTCGCGCTGCAGCCATCGCCCCGGACTTCGACCCGGAAGCGTTTCGCCTCGACTGGCTCGGCCGCAAGCAGGGCCGCCTGAAGGCGATCTCCGATGCCTGGCTCAAAGCGGCGCCGCCCGACGCCAAGCGCCTCATCGGCCAGCGCTTCAACGCACTCAAAGAGCAGGTCGAGGCCTTGCTCACGGAGTCAGCGCAAAGCTCCTCCGCAGCCCAGCCCAAGTCGACGGGCCCTGCCTTCGACCTCACCCTCCCCGGCACCGCCCACCACCTCGGCGCCGAGCATCCGCTGATCAAGACCATGGCCGAAGTCGTGGCCGTCTTTGAAAAGCTCGGCTACTCCGTCGCCCTCGGTCCCGAGGTCGAATCCGACTTCTACAACTTCGAGTCTCTGAATTTCCCGCCCAACCACCCGGCACGCGACACGCAGGACACCCTCGTCATCGCCGACCAGGCCTCGAAACCCCTCCGCGAGCGCCTGCTTATGCGCACGCACACCTCGCCGGTGCAGATCCGCTCCATGCTTGCCCAGGACCCACCCCTGCGCGCCGTCATCCCGGGCAAGGTTCACCGCAATGACGCCGCCGATGCCACCCACTCCCCCGTATTCCACCAGGTGGAAGGCCTCTGCGTCGACACGAACATCACCTTCTCGGACCTCAAAGGCACGCTCGATCACGCCATGAAGGCGCTCTTCGGCTCCGCCGTGAAGACTCGCTTCTTTCCAAGCTTCTTCCCCTTTACCGAGCCCAGCGCAGACGTCCAGATCAGCTGCCCGTTCTGCAGCGCCCGCGGCTCAGAAAAGGCCAAGGGCTGCCGCAAGTGCAAATTTTCCGGCTGGATTGAGCTTCTGGGCTGCGGCATGGTCGATCCCAACGTCTTCGAGGCGGTCAACCAGCGCCGCATGGAGCTCGGCCGCGACCCGGTCTACGACCCCCGCCGCATCAGCGGCTTCGCCTTCGGGATGGGCGTCGACCGGATCACCATGATGAAGTACGGCATCAGCGACATCGGCCAGCTCTACGGCGGCGACGTCCGCTTCCTCGAGCAGTTCGCCTAGGGCCGCCTCACATCTCCGCACCGGCAAAAGCACGGTAGACGCCAGTTCCGTTCCATGCTTTGATGGTTGCCACCGAGAGTCCGCGCGTTCTCCTGGCGCGGGTCCATGCCAACGGAGGGCAGCCATGTTCAACCGCATCTTGATCGCGTACGACGAGTCCAGGGAAGCGTGCAGGGCTCTCGAAACCGGCATGAAGCTCGCCGCCGAACTCCACGCTCACACTACCCTGCTCACCGTGCTGGAACCCCTGCCCGCCTCGGTCCACATGGCGTGCGCCGTCGTTCCCCAGCTTCCCGGCCAGATGGACCGGGAGCGCCGTGACCATATCGAGCGGGCGCAGGCCCATGCCCGTGCCCAGGCCGCTCATCACGGCATCGAGCTCGAAACCATGCTCATCGAAGGCGACGAAGTAGGGTGCATCCTCGACATCACCCGCAAGACCCGGGCCGATCTGCTGGTGCTCGGGCTCCATCGCCACGCCCCAGGGCTGGAGTGGCAGGGAACCATGCGCTGCATTGCCAATGAGACACCCTGTCCCATCCTCGCCGTCTGTTGAGCCAGCACGCACGGCAAGTGCCCCTACCTCACTGCTGTGCAACCTCGACGTCGCCGTGCCAATCCCACAGTGCTGGCACGCCGCCCTGTCCGGTCGAACGTTGACGTACGTCGTTTCAGCGAGCACAACGTACATCGAGGTTCAGCATGGCTTTTCAACCCAAACGCCTGTCAGAACAGGTCATCGTTCTTACCGGCGCCAGCAGCGGCATCGGCCTGGTCACCGCACGTATGGCCGCCAAACGCGGCGCCAAACTCGTTCTCGCCGCCCGTGATCAGCAGGCGCTTTCCGAACTCACCCACGAGATCAACAGCTCCGGCGGCCAGGCAGCCTTTGTCGTCGCCGACGTCGGCCGCGAAGAAGCCATCCGCAACATCGCCGAAACCGCCATCGGGCGTTTCGGACGCATCGACACCTGGGTCAACAACGCCGGCGTCTCGCTCTTCGGCAAACTCGTCGACACCAGGACCGACGACATGCACCGGCTCTTCGAGACCAACTTCTGGGGCGCCGTCTACGGCTCGCTCGAGGCGGTCGAACACATGCGCCAGACAGGCGGGACCATCATCAACATCGGCAGCGTCTTTTCCGACCGCGCCACGCCCGTGCAGTCCATCTACTCCGCGTCCAAGCACGCCATGAAGGGCTTCACCGACGCCCTCCGTATGGAGCTTGAGGCCGACCATCTGCCCATCTGGGTCACCCTCATCAAGCCCGGCCGCATCGACACACCCTACGGCGAGCACGCCCGCAGCTATCAGAAAGAGCTGCCCGCACACCGCGGCATGGTCTACCCTCCCGAAGCCGTCGCTGAAGGCATCCTGTACTGCTGCGAACACAAGCGCCGCGACATGTACATCGGCTCCCAGGCCCGTGCCGCTGCCGTGTTCGGCGCCATCGCGCCCCGCCTCACGGACTTCTTCATGGAAAAGACGCAGTTCCGGGCGCACAAGCACGATCTGCCCTCGCGCGGACCCGACGAAAACGGCCTCTGGCACGCAGACTTCGGCATGCGCGAGCGCGGCAAGCACCTCGGCTGGTTCCGCAGGGCAAGCTGGTACACCAAGGCCTCCACGCATCCGCTCGCGGCAGGTCTGCTCGTCGCCGGTGCCGCCGCAGCGGTCTTCGGCCTCCGAAAGCGATAAGTCCCGGTGCGGGCGCGCGGTTTCTTACCGACGCCCGCCCTGGTTTCCCGTAACCCGCAGGTAGGCTGCGCTTGCCGTCAAACGCACCTGCAACTTGTCGTCGTCCAGCAAGTTGAAAAGCCTCTCCTGGACGTCGGGTCCGGAAAACTTCGACAAAGCCTCCGCCGCGGCAATCCGCGCTGCCGCGTCCTTGGTCCTGGTCGCCACAAGCAATGACTTCTGCACGTCGGGTGTATGCACCTTGGCCAACTGTTCAATGGCCGTCACCTGCGGCGAAGCGCCGGGCGTCCCTTTCAGGTACCCATACGCGCCCATGCCCATGCCCACGGGCGGCACCAGGATCGTAAGGCCTTGCATCATGGCAATCTTGGCCAGCGCTTCCGGGCTGTGCAGGGTACGGCTCGCGTTGTGCTCACTGCGCCTCAAAAACGAGTAATCGCTGGCACGCTCCCCTTCCGCTGTCGCGATCAGCACATCCTCCCCGGCTGTGTCCTTCAACGCCCATAGGGTGGTCGCGGCCGTGAAGCTTAGCTTCGGGTCGTCGCTCGCCAGAAGGTTGTGCAGGTCGCTGGCAAAGCTGCCGTGGGCACCGCGGTCTTTGTCCATCTGCCCCGCCGCGACGATGGCCGCCAGCCGCACGTCGATGTCGGCCTGGGCGTCGTTCATCACGCCGCGTACCAGGCCTTCGGCCTTGGGGTCGCCGCCCATCAGTGAAAGCGCGTTGATCGCCTGGATGCGCGTATCTTCCCGTTTTGAACCCAGGCTGTCGGTGAGCGCGCTCCATGCGCGGGTCACCTTGTCCGCCGGGGATAGCGTCGCGGGTGCGCCCACCACCGCACCGTCGATCTGATCTTTGTCCTGCGCCCACGCACCGGGCACGGCCAGCAGGACCGCACCCAACAGCAAACACACCACGCTCTTCATCCGGTCATTCACACCTTGTATGCAGTTACACAAACTCCCCGGGGAAGTCTGAAACATACCACGCCTCGCCCGGTACTATAGGGCCACATGCGCCCCTGGCTCTCGACTGCTCTGCTCTGTGTTGCCCTGGTACACGCCTCTGCCCAAACCCCTGCCCAAGCCCAAGCGCATCCCCGCGACCACGAGATCCACGATGCGGACACCCGCGCCTGGTGGCACACCACCGAGGCCCTGAGTGGCGACAACATGGAAGGCCGCGACACCGGCACGGCCGCTTACCGGCGCGCCGCCGACTACGTCGCCAAACGCTTTCAGGCAGCCGGCCTGCAGCCCGCGGGCGACAATGGCACCTTCTTCCAGACCGTGCCCATGCATGAGGTCGATGTCGTTCCGGAAGGCACCAGCTTTGTCGTCCACCGGCCCCACGCGCCGGATTTGCCGCTCCAGTTCCTGCAGGAGATCACCACCACCGCCAGCGCCAACCTGTCCCTCGTTAACGTGCCACTCGTCTTTGGCGGTTACTGCGGCGCGGAGGCCCTGGGCGATCTGCACGGCAAAATGGTCCTCTGCTTCGGCACCCAACGCAAGGGTCTGCCCACCGCCGCCGAACGCAGCCAGAACGCCTCGCATGCCGGGGCCGTCAGCGTCATCACCGTTGACGACCCCTTCTTCACCATCGAGCCGCCACGCTGGCCCTACGCCTACGCCCGTTCCGTCCGGATCAGCGAGCCCGGTGCGCCGCATCAGGGTCCTCCGAGCAGCATCGCCGCCTTCCGCCTAAGCGCAGCCGCCTTCACCAAACTCCTGGCCAACACGGGCCACGACGCCCAGGCGATCCTGAAAGCCGGCGGCGCCCAACAGCCGCTCGAGAGCTTCGACCTCCCCGGCGATACCTTCGAAGCCCACATCCAAACCACCGCCAAGGACATCAGCTCACCCAACGTGCTCGCGGTCCTTCCCGGTTCCGACCCGGCGCTCAAGGATCAATACGTTGTCGTGGCTGCTCACCTGGACGGCTACGGCTTCGGCACCCCCGTGCAGGGCGACAATCTCTACAACGGCACCCTGGACGATGCCGCCTACGTGGCGCTGCTCATCCAGATGGCGGATGACCTCCGCGATGGACGACAGCGTGGTGCGGTGGAAAAGCTAGGGGTCAACACGGGGCAATACGGCGGCACTACCCTTGCGCCGCCCAAGCGCTCCATCCTGTTTTGCGCCTTCACGGGGGAAGAGAAAGGGCTTCTGGGCTCGAACTTCTTCGTCCAACATCCCACCGTACCCATCGCGCAGATGGCTGCAGACATTAACCTCGACCAGCTTCGGCCGCTGTTTCCGCTGCACATCCTCACGGCGCTGGCCATCCACGACACCACGCTGGGCGACACGGCCGCGGAAGTCGGCAAGGGGATGGGCATCGAGTTACGCGAAGACCGCGAACCCGAACGCGGCCTGCTGCGTCGCGCGGATCACTACCCCTTCCTCAAAGCCGGCGTCCCCGCCATCGGCTTCATCTTCGGCTTCGATCCCGGTACCGATGCCGAACAGCGTTACCGCCACTGGTACCAGGTCCAGTACCACCGCCCGCAGGACGACCTGACGCAACCTATGGACTTCGACGCAGCCGCCAGGTTCGATGTCTTCTTCTACCGCCTCGTCGAAACGGTGGCCGACACCCCCGAACGCCCACGCATCCTCCACAACGCCCATTTTTAGGGGAAACTAGGCAACTCCCTGCAGAGGTGTCCCTCGTTCACGGTACTTCGTCATTGAACGATGCGGCTGTCGGTCGCCTCTCTGCGCCCGTTACCAGCTTGCAAAAAAGCGTAGTAAGTCGTTGCGTAGTATTACGCCCGAATTCGCTAAGCTTCTCTTACGACTTGCTATCGGCGAACCGGGCGCCGCAAAGGTCCCTGGGCCTGCTAGGCGTCCTAAGTTGCTCATTTCAGATATTTTGCACGCAAATTCTTTCGTTGCAATATTTTAGGGCCACCCGCATCGGCTAAGTGACTCATTCGAAAGAATCTAAGCTCCAGGATCTCCCGGACAGGGGGGAGGGGTCTCCTACCGGCCGGGAGGCGCCGGGACCATCACCGCGCCCGGATCGACCTTGGGTATTCCGAAGCGCCCACCGAGGTGCATCAGGTCGAGTGGCCGCAGCATGCCGGAAACCTCGATGACGTTCATCTGCTTCGGCGCGCGGATCAACACCGCAACATCGTCGATCTCCGCGCCATGGAAGTGCAGCCAAAGATCGGTGATCGGCTTCAGCGGCGTCACCTGCTCGCGCGGGCTGACGTTGGCCTCCACCATGTGCTTCCAGCCCGCCGCGTTGTACGAGGCCGTCAACGCTGCCAGGGCTTCCGGGACGTAGAACGCCGGCTCGCGGTAGCGATAGTTCTGCACGGTGACAGCGTTTAGTCCGGCAGCCTGTTGGCCCAGCATGCCCTGCAGCATGTCCCGGTCAAAGGTGAAGGCTGTGTGGGAGCCCGGCTGCGAGGTCAGCCCGGCATACGCTTCAGCCACGCCAGGTGGCTCGTATGGGGACCCAGCCGGCGGGGGCGGGGCGGCCGGGTAGGGCGCCGGACCAGCCGGCGCATACTGCTGGCCGACGGCGGCCAGGGTCAACGGGCCCAGGGAAGCGAGCAAAACGGAAAGGCGCAGGTGGAACGCAAAGCTCCGCATGCATCGTTAGACCGCAAATACCCCGCCAGAGTTGCGGTC
Source organism: Granulicella sp. (assembly GCA_965198515.1). Classification (GTDB taxonomy): domain Bacteria; phylum Acidobacteriota; class Terriglobia; order Terriglobales; family Acidobacteriaceae; genus Granulicella. The sequence goes on from CBDAPO010000006.1 coordinate 1,444,319, forward strand.
TGCCTTTGCCACCACCGTCCATCAGCAATTGGCCTACTACTGCGGCGCGCGTGGAGCGAAGTACCCCTTGCGTGCGTGCACCTGGAAGCGCTGGTCGAGTGACACAAGGTAGATCGTCCGAAACGAGCCATCCTGCTTGAACTCGGCCGGCACATACTCCAGCGAGTACTGCGAGCGCAGTTCCTGCTCGATGTTGGCAAAGCCGATCGCCATGTCTTCCATGCGCGTGGGGAAGAACGCGCGCCCGCCGGTGGCGTCGGCAATCTGCTGCAGCACGTCGTCGCCCTTGTCCTTGCTTGGGCCGACGTTGGTGGAGATCGTGTACACAATCGTCTCCGCGCGCTGGCACATCTTGATCGCGTCGGCTTCGTGCGAGCGGCTGTAGTCGTCATCGCCGTCCGAGACCAGGACCAGGGCGCGGCGCACCGGAGTGTCGTCCTTCAGCGTCAGCATCTGGTCGCGGCAGGTCTTGTACAGCGAGTCGAACAGGGACGTGCCGCCACCGGGCCGCAACTTGTGGATGCCCGTGTCCAGCAGGTCAATGCGGTTGGTGTAGTCCTGCGAGATGTCCGTTTGGACGTCAAAGCCTTCCACAAAGGCCCGGTCCGGAGGACGCAGAATCTGGAGCAGGAAATCTACGGCTGCCTGCTGCTCGAACTCGAAGCGCGACCGGATCGAGTTCGACGTGTCCAGCATGATCCCGACGCGCAGCGGCAGATTTGTCTCCTGCCGGAAGTGCACCACGCGCTCCGGCGGACGCTGGTCGTCCAGCAACCCGAAGTTCTGCTGCTGCAGGTTGGTGATGAAGTGCCCTTTGCTGTCGGTGACGGTGAAGACGAGATTGACCTCGCGGCTAAACACCTGGATGCGGGGTGCCTGCGACGGTGGCGGTCCGCTCTCATCGCGCGGCTGCAGCGCCGGATTCTGGGCCGCAGGGCTTGTCGTCTGCCCCCCGGGCGTCTGCGTCGCGGCGGGTGCAGGGGCGGCGGTCTGCGCAGGGGCACCGGCCCCAGGTGTGGCCGCTTGGCCCACGGCCCATCCGCTTACGGAAAGCAACAGCCCGGCGACTGCCAGGCCCATACGAGTTCGCCCAAATGCCACGTTCATTCGCCCTTTATCTTAGCAACCCGCGACGCCGCCCGTTTCCGCAAGGTTGCTTTCACGGCACTCGGACGAACCTTCTCCAGAAAGGCCGTCAGTTCCGGAGGCAACTCTGACCGCAACACCATGGGTTTGCCGGTCCGCGGATGATTGAAGTCCAGCTCCGCCGCGTGGAGGAAGTTCCGCTGCAGTGTCGGCTCGGTTCCTTCGCCGTCGCCTGCGCCCGTGCCGCCCGGCCGCAGTCGTGCCGGTGCGCCGTACAGTGTGTCGCCGACCACCGGAAGCCCCAGCGCCTGGAGATGCACGCGGATCTGGTGGGTCCGTCCCGTCTCAATCTCCACCTCGAGCAGGGTGAACACGCCCCATGGCCCCGGCGCGTCTTTGCTCCCGATTCGTTCCAGTACGCGCCAGTGGCTTACCGCCGGTCGCGCGCCGCTCTCCACGGTGCGCTTTGTGGTCATGCGGATACGCCGCACCATGTCCCGCCCAATCGGCAGGTCTACCGTGCCCTCGTCCTCGGCGATGTTCCCGTGTACCAGCGCCACGTAGGATTTGCGCAACGAGTGCGCCTGAAACATCTCCGCCAGCCGCCGGTGCGCGGCGTCATTCTTCGCCACCAGGATCAGCCCGCTGGTTTCTTTATCCAGGCGATGCACGATGCCGGGCCGCAACGCGCCGCCTGCCTGCGAAAGGTCCTGCTGGAAGTGAAACAGCAGCGCGTTTACCAGGGTTCCGCGGTTGTGCTCCTCGTTGCCCGCTCCTGCATGCACCGTCATCCCCGCCGCCTTGTCCACACACGCGATATCGGCATCCTCGTACACGATCTTTAGCGGAATATCTTCGGGCTCCGCGCGCAGCGGCGCCGGTTGCGGCTCGCCTTCAATCTCGATGCGCTCCCCACCCTCCAGCTTCAGGCTGGCCTTTTCAGTCTTGCTGTTAACGCGCACCTGCCCCTTCTCGATGAGCAACTGGACCCGCGCACGACTGATCTCCGGCAGCGCCTTGGCCAGGTAGGCATCCAGCCGCTTGCCGCTGGCCGCTGCATCGGCGGTGAAGCTGCGTACCCCGTCTTCTTCCTCGAGCTCTGCCAGTACCGGGACCGGCGCCACCTCGGCCTTCGCTGCAGGCTGTCCCTGCGGATCTGCGGCCGTTTGTGCATCGTCCGCAACGAGGAAGATCGCCTCTGCAGCAGCGCGTTGTGTCGCTGCGGCCTCGCGCACGGCGTCGCGGTGCACGCGGTAGTCGTGCTTCACCGTTTGCCGCCGCTTGCCCTTCTTGATCATGTTTTTTGACGGCATCAGCGCTGCTCCTTCATCTCGCTCCGTGCAGGGCCTGGGTCAGCCGCATCGGCTGCTCCTGGAGCAGCCTCACGCGCCAGCGTCCACAACACCGCACCACCCAACATAGCGCCTAGCGCCACCATCTGCCCGGGCTCTAGGGGCAGGTCGCTGAACAACTCGGCCGGAACCGTGAGGGTGTCCAGTCCGAATGCGGCCAACCCACCCAGTATCAGGCCTGACGCGGCAACACGCCCCTGCTTGCGCTCCGTGCGCAACGCGCGCCAAAGCACTACCAGCAACACAAGCGAGAGCACCACGCCGTACACCGACACGGGCCGAAACCCCACCACGGCGTGGTCCTTGCCGCGCAGCACCGGCATGCCGATCTCAGACCCGTCCAGCCAGTGCCCGAGTTCAAGAAAGGCGGCCAGCAGGGCGCCTGAAGGGGCAAACGCATCCATCAGGGCCAACGCCGGCAAGCGCTTGCGCCACACGTACACCCCCACGGCAACGGCTGCCAACGCGATGCCCGCAATCGTTAGCGAAGGCAGACTGAGGACCAGGACAGGGAACTGCGCGAACGCTTTCGGGTCGCTAAGGATCAACAGCAATCGCGAAGCCACGAAGCAGCACGCGATGGCGAAGAAGCCTGTGTCCCACGTGGCTTCCGGTGGAACCCGCACACGCCGTGCGGAACGGCCGGCCAGGGCCATCGACAACATCACACCCGCGGCCGCACACGCACCATACGGCGACAAGCGCATCGGCCCAAGCCGAAGATCATGCAAGGGCAAAATCATCGGGCATCGCTTCGCATCGGCATGACGTACTGAGGCTGGGTCTTAATGGCTTCACGCCTGACGAATGGAATCAACCTCAGCGCTCTCTTCCGTCAGCGCTGGACAGGGTGCAAACGCCAACGCGAAGCGCCAACGGCGTAGCCGCCAACCCCGGCCAACGCGTAGAGCGAAAACAGAAAAGACCGACCCGCTGGGCCGTGGATTGAGCGCTGGTGAACCTGTCGTTAGACAGCGGGGCTTAGCCGTGGCTCTTTAGGCATTCCGGACTGGCGGACACTGCACACCAAGCCATGTATACGAGCCAAACCCCTGGTTCAAAGAATATTGGTTCTACCAGCGTTATCGCACCACCTGCTTTGCAGGCCAGTCTCTCTGCATCGGATGCTACCCGGCATCCCCCGGATGCGCAAGCGGTCCACAGTGGCCCATCCGTGGCATTGATTGGATCAAAGGTGTGTTTCTCCGCCCGGTGTGCCCTTTTTCACGTCATCGGGAACAGCGATGCGCTCGAAGTCTGCCGCCAGCTTCCCCAGCCCGGAGGCCACCTCCGGCCCAGCCAGGGGCTTGCCGTGGCCTGGCGCCACCGTCTTCGGCTGCAGCCCTGCCAGCTTGCGCACGCTCACCTTCGCGGCACCCCAGTCGGAGGTGAAGTAGCTCGGCGGTCCGTGCAACTCTGCCGGGCGCGTAATGTTTGCGGCGAAAAAGCTTTCCTGTGGCGTGGTGCAGAACGCGTCGCCTACCAGCAAGGTCCCGTCTCTCTCGCGAAAAAAGCTGACGTGCCCTGGCGTATGTCCGGGCGTGTGAATCAGCGTCCATCCCGGCATCTCCACCAGGCTCAAGGTCGCTCCTTCGCCGGGCAACGCCTTCAATCGCGAGCCGAGATCCACGGGGCCGCGCGGCAGTGTCGGCGACAGTAGCGGCATCACGCCGCCACCGGCCTTCCAGTCCGGCGCGGGATACTCTTTCTGGCCGTTCAGGTACGGGAATTCGAGCGGGTGCGCGTATACGGGAACATTCCATTCCTCGGCCAGATCCGGCGCCGCACTCACATGATCGAAGTGCCCATGCGTGAGCACAATCGCATTCGGCGGCCGCCCAAACGTGGTCTCCGCCCAGCTCTTGATGCGGCCCGCGGAGAACGGAAGGGCCGCATCAATCAAGGTCCAGCTTCCGTCTTCATGCGCTACGCCGAAGACGTTAACAAACGTGATCTTCAATCCGTTCAGCCCCGGCGCAATCGCATCCATGGGTACTACCTGGTCTTCGCTGATCTCTACCTTGTCCATACAACGGCCCTCCAGCCTCACTTGGACGCTGAAGAGCCCACCTACGGTCAGCGCAGGGTGTCAGGCGCCTTGTCTGCCGGGCTGGCAGCCGGGGGTGTCACGGTGGCCACGGTTTCTTTCTGCGCGGACTGTGCCTTGGCGATCAGCTTCTTCAGCTTGCCTTCCACGTTGGCGCCTTCGCCCAACATCTCCGCCGTCAGTACGCCATCGGAATCGATCGTGAAGTAGTGCGGAATTGCGTTGATGCCGAACATGTCACTCAGCTTGTGATCCGCGTCGCGGTATTGCGTCCAGGTCATCTCGTTCTGGGCGACAAAGTCCTTCCACTTGGCCTCGTCCGCATCCCAACTGACGCTGATGATCACCAGAGGCTGCCCCGCAAACTCCCTGGCAATTTGCTTCATGTGGGGCAGCTCGCGGTTGCAGGGCCCACACCACGTCGCCCAGAAGTCGATCAGCACCACGCGTCCGCCCATGGCGTCCAGGTTGAACTTCGATCCATCCAGCGCCGTAACCTCGAACGCGGGGGCCATCTTGTGCAGCGAGAGCTCCGGGTTCTCCGCGAAGTGCTCTGCTCGCAGCCGCGACGGATCCTTGGCGCTGACGCAGCTCACACATTGTGAAAAATCAGCCTTGGCCTCGTCCATCTTGCCCAGCGCGGCGAGCACCTTGCCGTCCTGGAACAGCGCTGCCGCGTTCTTAGGGTAGTTTGTCAGGGCCTGCTGCAGGACGGCATGCACAGCCTCCAGCTTTTCCGGCTTGGGCTTGTCTCCGGCAGCCGCGTACAGCGCGGACGCGCGTCGCGTCTCGGCAAGCGACTTTGACGCTGGATCGGCAGCCAGACCTTCCATGGCTTCCGCGGTGCTTGCCGCGTCCTTGAAGCTGCCATTGCCCATCTGGGCGCCGTAGAGGCCCTTCAGGGAGTCCAGGCATTGCCCGCCGGCAAGCTTGTTGGCTTTCTTGAAGCTGTCCGCGGCAAAGCTGAACTGCTTGCGCCGGGCAAGCTGCGCACCCTCCGCCATGGCGGCCTGGAACTTGGGCTCAGAGGTGTAGGCGGGGGCCGCTTGCTTCGCGGCGGGTGCTTCCGTCGAGGACGCCTGGGCGGAACTACGGTCAGAAGCAACAAGAGCGAAGAGCAGGATACCGAGAACAGCGGGAAACAGACGCAGACGCATGGAGGCCTCGCGAGGAAGTGCCCACCATCATGCTGTGTCCGTGCTGCAGAGAACAAGAAAATTTTGAGGCTTCAGCCGACTTTACGCTCTTCAAGGACCTCGTCCAGCATGCCCGCCAGGGATCCCGTGCGTGTGCGTACGTTGTTCTGCGCCTGGCTCAGGCTGCCGGTCACGGCATCGAAGCGCGCCCGCAGAGTCATCAATTCATCGGCAATATTCAACGCAGCGAGCACGGCCACACGGAGAGAATCGACCGTCGCGCCATGCGCTGACACCGCGCGCATCTTGGCGTCGACGATGCCGGCCAGCCGCTCGATGTGCTGCGGGTCTGTGCCGCGCAGTTGGTACACCTGGTCGTAGATGTCGACTACCACCGCGCCGGCTTCGCGCGCTGCCAGCTCCGCCCGGGACATCTCCGCTGCACTCTTTGCTACCTGTTCGGCCAACTCGTTCCTGCTCTCCTGTATTCGCTACAACAAACCCGTCCAACTACAACAATTCATCCGGCTACAACATCTCGTCCATCTGGGCGAGCATGCGCTCCACGCGTCCGCGCACCGCTTCGCGTTCCTGGTGATACGTTTCCAACTCCGTGCGCGCCGTGCTGTTGGCCTCTTCCAGCGACTGCAGCCGCTCATGCATCGTGGCAAGTTCAGCCTGCGCGGCGTTGCGCTCGGCTTCCACTACGGCGCGTGCTTCGCGCTCACGGCGAATCATCTCCACCGCCTGCAGCACCTTGGCTTCCAGGGCTTGGAACTCATCCGCACTGATCGTGCCGTTCGGGCTTTCGTTCGCTGCTTCGCCGTTCATGGCACCTTTCGCATGCTGCAAATCGCGTTTTGCAAAGGCGATTCCGCTCGCAGTATAGCGATTCACGCAGTGGATTCCGGGTACGGAATCGAGAAGGGAACCTGCTTACATCCCCTTTTCTCTATCCAGTGGGGCAGCGGCTCATGCGCGCTGTTTGCCCCCGAGCTCGGTGAGTCCTCGTGTGATGCCTTCTGACCATGCAGTCAGTTCTTCCTCGGTCAATGTGCGCTCGTTGGACTGGAAGACCACACGCGTCAGCAGCGAATAGCTGCCCGTGGGGACCGCCTTGCCCTTGGCATCGCGGAAGATCTCCACGGGCTGAACACGCTGTAGTTCCGCCGGCGCTTCCAGGCGCACGGTGGTCTCCACGGCGCCCCAGGAAACCGCATCCGGGAAGATGAAGGAGAAGTCGCGCTCCACCGCCTGAAAGCGGGAAAGCTCACGCAGCAGCGGCTGCCGCAAGGCTGTCTGGAGCAAGCGCGCGCCGTCCAGTTCAGCGAGGACGCAGCTCTGCCGCAGCTTACGGGCGGCCGACTCCGCCGCGCTCAGTTCGCCGAACACACCGATGACCTTGTCGTTGAGCAGCACGTGTGCGCCGCGCCCAGCCTCGATCCACGCGGGCAGGGGTTGACCCTCCAACGCGGACTCGAAACGGACCTCACCGTTGAACTTCGCCAGCAACGTTTCAATGGAGCCCTTCACCTCGAAGAGCAGGGCATCTTCCGCACGATGCAGCGGGCCTGTGATCACGCCGCCCGTTGCCCCGATCGCCAGGCCTGGCTGCTCGTGTACCACGGCGACGGAGCCTGTGAACACGGTGCCAAGCTCAAACAGCCGCACCGTGCTGACATCGCGCGCCAGGTTGCGCGCCAGCATGCCGGCCATGCCCGCAACCAGCGACGGCCGCAGCATCCCGGCCTCTTCGTTCAGCGGATTGCCCATGGCAACCGCGCCTTTATTCGCAGTGCCGAAGGTTGCGGCCTCCGCGGCTGAAGTGAACGTCGACGAGATCGCCTCCGTGTAGCCCAGCCCGCGCAGTGTTGCGCGGATTGCCTGCTCCTGCGCCTTGTGCGGCTGATCGTGCACCTCGCCCGACCAGCCCGGCAGCGTGTCCGCAAAGCGGTTGTAGCCGTACACGCGGGCCACCTCTTCAATCAGGTCGATCTCGCGCTCCAGGTCCAGACGCCAGCTGGGCAGCTTCACCGCGTACTCGCCAACGGCACCAGGGACAGGCTCTAACGCACAGCCAAGCGCCTTGAGGTACTGCGCCACAAGCTCGTCATTCAGCCCCGAGGTGCGCTGCCCGATGCCTAGGTCGACGTCCTGCTTGGTGGTTCCCAGCAACCGTTGCACCTCGGTCACGCGCAGGTCGATGCGTGGGCGCTCAGCCGTCTTCGCGGCGAGCTCAGGGATCACCACATCCACCAACGGCCCGGTCACCACGCCGCCTGCCTGCTCCATCACCAGCCGCGTCACCAGGTGATTGGCCAGGGGTGCCGCGTTGAAGTCCGCCCCGCGCTCGAACCGATGGCTCGCATCGGTGTGCAGTCCATGCCGGCGCGAGCTCGCGCGGATGGCCCCGGGGTCAAACCACGCCGCCTCGACCAGGATGTTGCGCGTTTCTTCGGATACCCGCGAATGCCATCCGCCCATCACGCCTGCCAGGCCCAACGCCTTTCGTTCGTCAGCGACCACAAGATCTTCCGCGGTCAGCGTGCGCTCCGTACCGTCCAGCAGGCGCAAGCGCTCCCCGGCGTGCGCGCGCCGGACCACGATGTAGCCTTCAATCTTGTCCAGGTCGAAGACGTGCGTGGGCTGACCCATCGCAAGCCAGCCGAAGTTGGTGACGTCCACGGGCCCGGAGATGGGCTTTTGCCCAAGCGCGGCGAAGTACTCGGCGATCAGCCCGGAGGCAGGCTTGACGGCTACGCCGCGGATCACGCGCGCTGTGAAGCGTCCACAAAGATCCGTGGCTTCAATGCGTACGGGGAACGGCGTGCCGGGCTGGCCTTCCGGCACGGGCGCGCCAAGGCCCTCGGTCAACGGCAGGAGGTGCAGATCGTAGATGGCCGCGGCTTCCCGCGCGACGCCGTAGTGGTTCATCGCGTCCACGCGGTTGGTCGTGATGTCCATCTCAAAGCGCGACCCGCCGCAGTCAGCCGGAAAGATGCCTTCCACCGCAATGCCGCGCAGGGTGAGGTCTTCGGCAAGTTGCGCATCGTCTACGGGCAGCGCGGGCAGGTAGCTGCGCAGCCACTTGGTCAGTATGTTCATATCTATTCGCTCTTCCAGTCTTCGCCGGGCATGATGCGCTTCATGAATTCGTCGAACAAGGGCACCGTGAATGCAGTCTCACCATGAGCCGGGCTCCAGATCATTCCCTTGACAATCAAGCTTTGACGCAGAACCCCAAAGGTGCTCACAGGCCTGCCGATCTCAGCAGCGATGTCCCCGGACCGGTGTGGTCCTGGACCCAACTCCGCCATCGCTCGTAGATACTGCTTCTCTTTCGGGGTCGTGCGGTCGAAACGCACGCGGAAGAAGTTTTCGTCCAGAGCCGCAACCGCTGTCTGCGTTCCCCTGAGAACGTCATCCCGTGTGATGGGTGAGCTGGAAGCCACGTCCCATGCGTGCTTTCCCCACTCTTGCAGAAAGTAGGGGTAGTTGCGCGTCAGACGGAGTACCTCATCGAGCGCATCCTGCTCGAAACGAACATGGTGCGCTGAAGCCGGCTTGCTGAGGGCGACCCGTGCATCGTCCGTCGCTAGTTGCCCGATGAACGGGAAGTCGAAGAGCCGCTCGGCATACGACTTCGCATTTCCGGCAAGCGCCAACAGTTGGGGCAGGCCCGCACCCACCACGGTGACAGGTAGTTGCTGCTGGGCACACCGGTGAAGCGCTGCAATCAAGGCGCCGAACTGTTCCTCATCCAGGTACTGCAATTCATCCAGAAACAGGACAACTGCCGTGGATGCGGCGCGTGCGGCCTTGCCTACCTCTTCCAGGAGCGCGGTCAGATCGCCCTCCAGATCGCCATTGTCGGCCAGTCCCGCCTCAGCTTCGAAGTCCAGGCCGACCTCGATGTCGTGGTACTTGACCTTTAGAGACTTTGCCAGGCCGGCAAGCGCGCGCAAACCTCTCTGCGCCAGGGCCTGCGCCTGCGCCACCCGGCTCAAGCGCAGCAGAACGATGCGGATCTGTGGGGCGAGGAGCGCCGGCAGGGACTTCCGCTCCGGCGCTTCCGCCCGGATGGTGAACACGCCCGCTTCCTCGGCTTCTGTTCGTAACTTGTCCAGCAAAACAGTCTTGCCTACGCCACGGAGACCGACCAGGATCACACTCTTCGCGGCGCGTCCGGACCGGATCCTTGCTATCGCAATGCGTACGCTCTCTCGGAGACCATCTCGCCCTGCCAGTTCCGGCGGGGGTGTGCCGGCTCCGGGAGCGAACGGATTGAGGATGGGATCCATAGCTGTAGTGTAAACGAATTAAGATGATTATGTAATCGACTTAATTTGCTTAATCTCTTTACACCTATTCACCACCCGTACTGCTCCACCTCGCCCAGCAGTTTGAGTTTGCGTTCCGGCGGCAGGAAGCTCGCTTCGAACGAGTTCGCCGCCAGCTCGCGCAATTGGTCGAGTGGGAACTCGAACTCGCGAAAGGCGAGCTCGTACTCATCCAGCAGGTTCGCCCCGAAGAATGGCGGATCGTCGGAGTTCAGCGTCACCATCAAACCTTCTTCGAAGTAGCGCTTCACGGGGTGTTCCATCAGGGCAGGGCAGCAGCCCGTCCGCAGATTGCTGGTGACGTTCAACTCCAGCGGGATCTGCCGCTGCGCCAGGATCTCAACAAGCTCAGGATCCTCCTGCGCGGTTAGCGCGTGGCCGATGCGTTCGGCCCCGATGTTCAGGGCGCCCCAGATGCTTTGCGGCCCGGTCGACTCGCCCGCGTGGCAGGTCAGGTGCAGCCCCGCCAGCTTGGCTTCAGCATAGATCTCCCGGAAAGCATGCGCTGGCCCACCGGCTTCATCGCCTCCAATGCCGATGCCAACAACGGACGGGTATTGCGCGCGCAGGGTCGCCGCCTTGCGAAAGACGCGTTGCGCTTCGGGCACGCCAAAGTGCCGTACCGCGTCGATCAGCCAAAGCACGGAGGTGCCGAACTCCGCTTCGCCGCGCTCGCGGCCACGCTCCGCGGCACGCATCACGGCGTCCACATCCAGGCGCCCAAACCGGTACAGGATGCCGATGGAAAGGTACACCTCGGCGTGACGGATGCCTTGCGCATGGAGGTCGCGCACCATGTTGTACGTGATCGTCTCGTAGTCGGCGGGGGTGTGCAGCCGCTCCGTCACTGCCTTGAAGCTCATCAGGAAGCTTGGGAAGTCGTGATAGCTGTACACGCCGCGCGCCTGATCGTACGTCAAGGGCACAGCGTCGTTCGTCCGCGAAAGCTCAACGAGCGTTTCCGGCGTAATCGATCCTTCAAGGTGCAAGTGAAGCTCGGCTTTAGGCAGACCCTGCAACCAGCCGCGAACCTCGGAGTTGTCGATGTGCACGTCACGAACCATCGCTCCAGTGTAGCCTTCCGGAAAAACCAAAGGGCCCGCCAAAGCGAGCCCTTCCGGTGATCGTCACAACTCAGGACCAGCGACTGTCGCGCCGCCCGCTGCCATTGCCGAAGATCTGCACCAGGGCGATGAAGATGTTCAGCGCGTCCATGTAGATGCTCAGAGAGAGCTGTACGGGCGTCAGGCCCATGCCGCCATCCCGCAGACGCATGAAGTCCACCAGCAGCAGCACGGAGAAGATGGCCAGCGTGGCCCATGCGTACAGCCCGGGCGAGATGAAGTGCACGAACATCGAAAGCACTCCCAGCACGATCAACCCGAGAAGAGCGGCGAAGGCGTAGTTGGCGACGCGCTGGTAGTTGAAGCGGGCAATCTGCGCCACCATGCCCATCACGGCCATACCGACTGCCGTGGTCAACGCCGCCTGGAAGACAACGGCCTGACCGCCGGCCATGTGCATGTACGCCTGCAGCATCGGGCCGATTTCGACACCCATTAGCGTGGCAAAGCCGTAGAACATCACCAGGGCCAGGCCCGGCGAGCGGCGGCTCGCGGCATTAATAGCAAAAATCAGGCCCAGGTTCAAAATGAACAACAACATAACGCCCATACCGAGGTAGGGCGGAGCGATATACGCGCCAAAGGCCGTGAACAGGAAAGCCGCCGTGGTGATCCACAGCACCTTGCTCAGCAGGCTGGCGGTCGAGCGGCTGTCCAAAACCCGAACACCGCCCTGTGTGACGTCGATGGTTCTCATGATCCCAATCCTACCTTTGTGCCTGCTCCGCCGTAGTCTCCCGCGCCGTCGAGCGCTGGCACCTGAGTGTTAGACGCTCAACTCTTCGCGCGGTCGCGGATCCAGCTCTGGATTCCAGCATGGGCGATCACGCGATCCGCCCACCCCATCGGATGCTGACCGGGGCGCCCTCGGCCAGCAGAACGTGATCCGGGGCACGGTCGGCGAGGTCCGCAAAGTCGGGCCCGTAGAGGGAGCCGAAGTTACAGGCCACCTGGTACTCCTGCACCGGGTACACCTGCCAGCGGCGATGCTCCACCGCGTATTCGGTCGTGCCCCCACCCCGGCGCGGAGCATAGCCCCAGTAATGTTCCGTGATGAACTCGTCCAGCGAGCCCGGCAGAATGTCGCTGAGCTGATTGCCGGCGCGCACGCCGACGCGCTGCCACCGCCGTTGATGTTCCCACTCGTACACCACCTCGCACCCCGAGGTATGCCAGGGAGCAGCGTCCAGTACGCCAGACGTAGGCTGCTGCGCGAGGCGCGTGAAGTGGGCCCGCGCACGGCGCCGGCCCCCCTTGGCAGCGACGCGCAGTGGATCGGAGCCAAGCAGGCCCCAGCGATGCGCCGTCCGCGCCGTCGAGTACGCCTCACCGTACAGCGTGCGCGCCACGGCCGTGATGGCGAACTTGGGGACGATCTCGCTCAGAAACACAACCCCACGACGATGGGTCCCATCCGGCATGGGCCGCCGCACGTAGAAGCGAAGGTTGACCTCCTCAAACTGTGTGTGGAACGGAATGGGCAGACCCAGGATCCTGACGTGAGCAAACAGGAACCCAACCAGCGAAACAAAGCAGCGGCCCCCGTACAGATCGAGCTCCAGCCCGGGCGGCAACCGGCTCTGCAACAGCTCTGGCGCCACCTCATACTGCGCCATGATGAGCTTCCGCCACTGGGCGGTCAGGAAGGTGAAAGGCATTACGGCTTTGGATGCAGAGCTTCACCCGCCGGAATGGGGGCAGCGTTGGTCAAGTTCATCAGGCCGGATTCGAGACCTTGACGCACTGCCTCAATCTGAGCCACCGACGCACCCTGCCACATATCGTCCTCCAGCCGCTCCCGCAGCGCCGTCCCAATCTGCAGGATGGCCTGCCCGCTGGGGGTAAGCGAAGCCGTCACAAAGCGATGGTTGCGATCGGTGCTGCCCCGGACAATCCAGCCTTCCCGTGCAGCCCGTGCCAGCATGGTATGCAGCGTTTGCGGCGTGACGTGGCATGCCCGGGCGATCGCGGCCGCGCTGGCCCCTTGCTGACCCTCCACCATCTTCAGCATGCGAAGTTGTGGCAGCGTGACGCCGGTGTCGCGCAGCTCCTCTTCAAAGCGGGCACGAAAGGTCTGGAAAAGGTCGCGCATGGCCTCCGTGCAGCGCCGCGCCTCGGCTTTTTTCCTGTGATCTGCTGAATCCATATCAGGCTACTGATACTCTATCTCAGTACCCTGATATGCCGGAAGCTATTTGGAAGCCAAAACATAATCCGTGGCTGATCGCCCTGACGGTGACCCTGGCCACGTTCATGGAGGTGTTGGACACTTCCATCGCGAACGTTGCGTTGCCGCATATTGCAGGCTCGGTGGGCGCCTCGCAGGAGGAGGCCACCTGGGTGCTGACCAGCTACCTGGTCTCTTCTGCGGTCATCCTGCCCATCTCCGGCTGGCTTTCCAACCGCATCGGCCGCAAGCGCTTCTACATGACCTGCGTCACGATGTTTACGCTGTGTTCGCTGCTCTGCGGGCTGGCGCCGACTTTGCCGTTTCTGATTCTCGCGCGCATCCTGCAGGGTCTGGGGGGCGGCGGGCTTGCCCCGAGCGAGCAGGCGATTCTCGCTGACACATTCCCGATCGAGAAACGCGGCCAGGCTTTTGCGCTATACGGCATGGCGGTCGTCGTTGCGCCGGCGATTGGCCCAACGCTGGGCGGATGGATCACGGACAACTACAACTGGCACTGGATCTTCTTCATCAACCTGCCCATCGGCCTGATCTCGCTCTACCTGTCCAACCGCATGGTCGAGGATCCGCCGGAGATCACCGCGCGCACCAAGCGTCGCGATCCCATCGACTTCATCGGTCTTCTTTCCGTGGCGCTCGGCGTCGGGTTGCTGGAATTCACCCTCGACAAGGGCCAGGAAAAGGACTGGTTCGGCTCCGGGATGATCCAGACCACAGCGTTTCTCGCCGTCTGCACCCTGATCTTCTTCGCCTTCTGGGAGTGGAACCATCCCGATCCCATCGTGGATTTGAAGCTGCTGAAGAATCGCAACTTCGGGACCGCTGTGTTTCTGCAGCTCATTCTCGGCATGGTGCTTTTCGGGTCAACGGTGTTGATCCCGCAGTTCCTGCAAACGTTGTTGGGCTATACCGCGGAGCGCGCCGGCATGGTGCTCTCGCCGGCGGGCTTCGTCATGATGGTGATGATGGCGGTTGCCGGCCGAACGCTCGGCAAAGGCGATCCTCGTCTTATGGTCATGCTCGGCTACATTGCCGTGGCGGCGGGGCTTTACAACCTGACGCGCCTGGACCTGTACAGCACCTTTGGCACCGTCACCGTATGGCGCATGCTGCAGGTTATTGGCCTGCCGTTTATCTTCATTCCGATCAGCACCTTGAACTACGTGGGCGTGCCGCGAGACAAGAGTAACCAGATTTCTTCGCTGTCCAACTTCGCCCGAAATATGGGCGGTTCGGCCGGAACGGCTCTCCTGACCACGTTTCTGGCCCGGTCGTCGCAGATCAACCAGGTTTCGCTGGCCTCAAACATCAGCGCTGGTGGCTACGCGATCTCAGCGTATGTGAATCGCTTTGCTGAGGCGACTCACACTGCCGTCGCTGCGGCGCAACCCCTCGCGATGGCCCAGGTGTATGGGCAAATGCAGCTACAAGCCTCCATGCTGGCCTACAAGAATGCCTTTCTGATCCTGGCGTGCACCGTCCTAATGCTCTCGCCGTTGGTGTGGATCATGCGCCTGCCGCCGAAGACGGCGAAGGTGGACCCGGAACAGCTCGCCGCGCACTGATGTCTCGATTTGGGACGTAAAGATTTCGCACGGGTGCCGATAAGGGAAGTACGCCTTTGTTGGGCGGTGCAGCGACCAAACCAGGTCCTGCGCCGTTCCCGCTGAGCGCTGCCACTCTCATTTCGGGAACCCTCCATGCGCGCCTCGCTTCTGGCTTCACTCTTGTTGCTTCCACTGTCGTTTGCTGCCCAGGCCGACACCATCAAGAACTTCAATCTCTCGTCCGACCTGACCGGGGGCTACGTGGCCCAGGGGCTGGTCTCGATCGATGTCACCGATGGTCAGGTGCAGAACTCCTTTTTCACCCTGAGCCTGAACGGCGCCATCGACGCGACCTTTACCCAGCCGGATTACAGCGAGCCGATCAGCGGCGCGTACCTGGCCGAGTTCACGGATGCCAAGGATGGCTACGTCTATGAACTGCTTCTGCCCAATGCCACACTCGCCGGGTATGGCGGTGGCTCGGTCTGCACGACGACGCACACCTGTCTTGGCTATCCGTCGGGCGTGTTTCTGCCCAACGGCGGGAATGCGGAAGCGCTCGACGGCACGCTGGCGCCTACGCCGGAGCCGGCAAGTCTCGTTTTTCTGGGAACCGGGCTCGCCCTGGGATTGTTCTTTGGGCGAGGTCGAATGGCATCTGCGAAACGTGCCGCTGCCGCCGTCGGCGCGAGCCCCGAAGCATCGTCCTAGACAACTTCAGTTCACCACCAGCGACGGATGCTGGACGCAGGTCACCTGCGCACCAGGAGAGCTGCTGGCTTAGCGGACCCGGTAGAACTCGCTGCGTTTCCGGCTATAGAGCACGTACACACACAGGCCAATCACCAGCCACACGAAGAAGCGTTCCCACGTGCGGACGGGAAGCCCTGCCATCAGCAACACGCAAAAGATGATGCTGAGTACAGGAAAGACAGGTCCGCCCGGCAACCGGAAACCCCGGGGCCGTTCGGGCTGCTTCTTGCGGAGAACGAGGACGCCAATCGAGACAAGAACGAACGCAAACAGCGTGCCGATATTGGACAACTCGGCCAGGGTGCCAACGTCCAAGAGCCCGGACGGGATCGCAACCAGGATGCCAGCCACCCAGGTGGCAAACGCCGGCGTTCGGAAGCGCGGGTGGACCTTCGAGAAAACATCTGGCAGCAGCCGGTCGCGGCTCATGGCAAACCACACGCGTGCCTGGCCCAGTTGAAAGACCAGGATGGAAGAGATCATCCCGATGATGGCGCCGAGTAAAACGAATAGCCGCGTCCAGTGCAGCAGCGGGCTGCCGGTTGCCACGGTCAGCCGCTTCAAGGCATTCACCACAGGGGCCGCATCGCCAATGACCGTTTGCCAGGGGACAATGCCGGTCAGCACCAGCGCCACGGCCACGTACAAGATGGTGCAAACAATCAGCGTCGCAACGATGCCGATCGGAACCGTGCGTTGGGCGTCGCGGCACTCTTCGCTGGCCGTCGAAACGGAGTCGAAGCCGATGTAGGTGAAAAAGATGATCGATCCGCCCGCCAGCACGCCGCTCCAGCCATTGGGCGAGAACGGATGGTAGTTTCCGGGGTGAATGAACTTCAGGCCGACGATCACGAAGGCGACGATGGCGATGACCTTGATCAGCACCATGATGTTGTTCGTGCGCGCCGACTCACGGATGCCCCGCACAAGCACCATCGTCAACAGGATGACGATAAGGAACGCCGGGATATTGAAGCCAAAATGCCAGCCGGGCTTGTAGATATCGTGCCCGGCAAGGTCCTGGAGACCTAGCGGCAGGTATGCCGGGGAGAGCCACTTCGGGTTCAGGTGAATCCCCAACCAGTCGAGGAGGTCGACCACATGCGCGGCAAAACCCACACTCACGCTCATGTTGGAAAAGGCGTACTCGAGAATCAGGTCCCAGCCGATGATCCATGCCACCAATTCGCCCAGCGTGGCATAGGTGTACGTGTACGCCGACCCAGCAATCGGGATCATGCTGGCAAGCTCCGCATAGCAGAGCCCTGTAAAGGCGCACACAACCGCGACCAGAATCATGGAGAGCGCCAACGCCGGTCCCGCACCCGGCCGCCCGGCGACATGCCCCGCGGTGCCGTGCAACGCTCCCAGGACAAGGTCAATCACCGGGGATTCCGCAATGGATGCGGTCTGCGCCGGGTTGCCGCCGATGGCCGTCCCGATCACGGTGAAGATGCCCGACCCAATCACGGCACCGATGCCCAGCGCTGTTAGCGAAACAGGTCCGAGCGTCTTTTTGAGCGCATGTTCCGGGCGCTCGCTCTCGGTGATCAATTTGTCGATGGACTTCGTGGCAAAAATTTGTCGGGGCAGGTGCTCTGTCCTCGCTTACGGGATCGTGAAGATGCGGTTACGACGATTGTAAGCAAAAAGACCCTGGGGTCCGTTTTATCGCCAAAAGGGCTATACGCGAGTGCTCATCAGCAGGCCAGCCGTCGCCAACGACCAGTCTCTCTGCGACCGGCGCCGGAACTGGTGGCGCCTTGTCATACAAGAGGAACAATCCGCCTGCTCCATCAATCCGGCGGTCTCGTGTCGCGCGCTCGGGTGCCATCCTGGAGACAGAGTGCCTGGTCGTCTGCACTGCAGGACCGGAACTCCATCCGTGAGATAGGCCGATATCGCTGGCCGTTGTACCGGAAGTAGCTCAGGGAAATGTCACCCGCCCCCATGTGCCAACCGACAACAAGATCCGGCAGCCCGTGGCGGCGTTGCGGTTGTATTCTGAGTCCCCAGCCACCAAAACCATCGCTCGGCGAAGCGAGCACTCGCCATGAGGATGAGCTACGTCGCTCTACGAGCCAAAGTGCCCCATTTGAGCCCTGCCCGCCGCGGCAGCCACCCTGTCCTGGCATCACCTCGAACAGCCGAGGACCAAGTGGGGTGCGGTAGAACTTGAAATGGTCGTCACCGCTGCCGCATCCAGGCCAACGACCGCCCAACGAGTGGACCAGCAAGGGACGAAGGGCTTCCACCTGGCTCGCAGGCAAGCTGATCGGGGGAAGAGATGGGGCCAGTCTCCTGATGTTCACATCCACTTGCGACCAGTTCACCCCATGGGCGGACGGGAGAACTGCCGCGAGCAGGAGGGGGAGCACCACGCCGACAGAGTACCCCACAAACACAGCAAGGAGGCCCGGTGGGCCTCCCTGCTGTGTACGGAGTTGCGAACTAACGCTTGGACTGACCGCGCGAAAGCTTCTTGACCCTTTGCTTGTGTTCGCCGCGGGCGTAGGTGCGGGCGGTCTTCGGGGTGGCCTTCTTGCGGGCGGCGCGCTTCAGCTTCTTGCGCTCGCTGCGGTCGGTAATCTTGGTGGTATTTGCCATCGGTGCTTGTCCTGATCTCTTGAAGTGCGGCAAATTGACTCTGCCGTGTGGTGCTCGTTGCTGCGGAATCCTGTGCCGACGGGCTGCGGTGTTGCTACAGCCGCTCAAGCTGGGCGAACTTCTCCACCAGCTTTTTCACGCCGTGCCCTGTAAAGGATACAGTAATTTTCGCGTCGTCGCCGTCCCCTTCGCGGCTGACGATCATACCTTCGCCGTATTTCGGGTGCCGCACCCGGACATTTTTGCCCAGACCGGTGCGTCCCGTGGGTGCGGCGATGTCCATCTTGGGGCGCCCGGGGTAGCGCTTGTCGCCCAGCTGGTACCCGCTTCCTCCGCCCACTGGCCCCTTGCTAAAGCCGCCTGTCCCGTTGCCAGCCTTCCCGAAGAACGCTGCGGTTCGGTCGCCGCCGCTGCTGCTGTTGGTGCCGGGGCGGCCACCACTGAAGCGCTGCGAGGCATACTGCCGGGCAGCCCCGCCGCCGGCTTCCTGGCTCTCGTCCTCATAGGAGTAATGGCGTTCACCGCCGTCGTCCTCGCCGCCGGGGGTGAACTTGCGGCGCTGCGGGTAGGGCGTGGCATAGGCGCCACCGCTGAAGCGTGATCCGCCAGAACGGTAGCCGCCATACTCGTCCCGCTCTCCCCCAAAGCCGGGCGAGCCGAGGTCTTCCACCAGGCGCGACGGGATCTCCTCCAGAAAGCGCGACGCCACGCTCGACTCCGGCATGTCGCTGCCATAGCGCCTGCGGTAGCGGGCCCGCGTCATCACCAGCGTGTCCATGGCGCGCGTCATGCCCACGTAGCAAAGGCGACGCTCTTCCTCCATCTGGGTCGGGTCAGTCAGTGTGCGCGAGTGCGGAAATAGACCTTCTTCCATGCCGGCGAGGAAGACCAGCGGAAACTCCAGGCCCTTGGCCGCATGGAGAGTCATCAACGTGACGCGCGCCTCTGCGGTGTATTGATCGGCATCGCTGACCAGGGCGGCGTGATCCAGAAACTCGGCCAGGGTCTCGCCGCGCGAGGTCGCATCCTGTGCTGCGTTCGCGAGTTCCTTAAGATTCTCGATCCGGCTGAAGGCCTCCGGCGTGCCTTCTTCTTCCAGCGCCCGGATGTAACCAGAGCGGTCGTTGAGGAATTTGATCAGCTCAGGAAGCGTCGCCGGATCGCCGGGCTTGCGGAAGGCTCGCTCGTCGGCCTCATTGGCCGTCTCGTGGTCGCCGCCCTGGGCTGCGACGATGCGGTCCAACCGCGCCTGGTTCTGTTCGCGAATCCGGTCCGCGGCCGACTGTCTCAAGGGCACGGGCGCGAATGGGTTGAAGCCGGCAGCGGCGTTCATTTCAGGATCCTTCACCACCGTGTTTTCTGCGGCCAGCGTCGAAATCTCTTCACTTGGGCCAAAGTCGAAGCCGAAATTGAAGCTGGTGTCGAAGTCGCTGTTGCCGTCGTTCGCCTTCACGGTCGCGGGCGCCGGCGTTTCCGCGGCAAAGTCGAACGAGAAGTCGAAGCTGGCGTCGTCGTCGGTGCTGCCTGCCGCGTCTGCGGAGGCTGCCAGCGATGCAAGCTCGGGGTCGTCGTCCGCCTGTGCCGCAGCGCTTCCCGGGAAGGCCACCAGGTTGTCGTCGCGCTCTGTTCCGTCACTGTCGCCGTCAACATCGGCCGTCAGCTTTTCAGCAAGCCCAACACCGTCCAGCTGCACCATCGCCCGCGCATCTTCGATCAGCTTGCGGAAGTTCGCTAGGGCGGTCAGGGCGCGCGCGGGCAGCAGCTTGTCCTGGATGGCGCGGCTGATCGCGTCCCACGTGCTCAGCCCGGTGCCGAGCGCCATGCGCTCCAACGTGTCCATCGTGGTTTTGCCGATGCCGCGCGGCGGCGAGTTCACCACACGCTGCAGCGCAATGGAGTCATGAGGGTTCTGCACGAGCTTCAGATAGCTGAGCAGATCCTTCACTTCAGCGCGGTCATAGAAGCTGAAGCCCCCGACCATGTGGTACTGAATGCCATAGCGCCGCAACGACTCTTCCACCAGCCGCGACTGCGAGTTGGTGCGGTACAGCACGGCGCAGCGTGGCAGGTCTTCGGTCTCGCCGGCCTTCTTCAGGTAGCTGTTCACGCGATCCGCAATGAAGATGGCTTCGCTTTCACCGTCAGGCGCTTCATACAGCCCGATCAGCGAGCCACCTTCACGCGAGGTCCAAAGGTTCTTGCCCTTGCGCTGCGTGTTCTGCGCCACCACGGCGCTGGCGCCTTCCAGGATCACCTGCGTCGACCGGTAATTCTGTTCCAGCCGAATCGTGCGTGCGTTTGGAAAATCCTTTTCAAAATCGAGGATGTTCTTGATGTCCGCGCCACGCCAGGAGTAGATCGACTGGTCCTCATCACCCACAACGCATACATTGCCGTGAGAACCCAGCAGCTTCATCAGCTCATACTGCGGGCGGTTGGTGTCCTGGTACTCGTCGATCAGCAGATAGCGATATTTGCGGTTTGCCCGCTCCCGTACCTCGGCGCTGGACTTCAGCAGCCGCACGGTTTCCAGCAGAAGATCGTCGAAGTCCAGCGCGTTCGCCTTGAACAGTTCTTCGCGATAGATCTTGAAGATGTGCGCGATTTTTTCTTCCAGCGGGTTCGTGGAGGCGAGGAAGTATTCCTGCGGATCGATCATGTGGTTCTTCGCCCACGAGATGCGACCCAGAGCCACGCGCGGCTTCAGCTGCTTGTCATCCACGCCCAGCCGCTTTAACGCAGACTTGACGACCGCCTGCTGATCGGTTTCGTCGTAGATGGCGAAGCTTCGGGTCAGGCCCTTGCCGTTCACGCGCAGGGCTTCGATGTCGCGACGCAACATGCGCACACAGAACGAGTGAAACGTCGCGAGCGTGGGCTTGGCCAGCGTGGTGTGCCCAAGAATTTTGCTGACCCGCTCTTCCATCTCTTTCGCCGCCTTGTTCGTGAAGGTCACGGCGAGGATGGCGTCCGGAGAGACACCACGCTCCTGGATGAGATAGGCGATGCGGTGCGTGATCACACGCGTCTTGCCGGAGCCGGCACCCGCCAGCAACAGCACGGGACCGTCCACCGACGTGATGCCCTCCTGTTGCTGCGGATTCATGTTGCTAAGCAGGTCTGCCACGCTTCTATTCTACGGCTGCCGGCGGTGCATCGCTATTAGAGGAAACCGTCGAGAAATGCCGCTGAGGATGCAAAAAGATGCAGAAAAGAAATCGAAGAGAAACGTGTAAATGGCACGAACTTCTCCCGTAGCGCTGCGTATAACGGGGTGGCGGTTAACCCCGGGCTGAACCATGGCAGCCGGGGGTACGACGCCAGAAAATGAGGTTCACTCCTATGCGTCATCGTATCGCCGTATTTGCCATGGCTACCCTGGTCTCCGTGTCTGCCGCAGGCAGCTTGCATGCTGCTCCGCTGGCCATGTTCCATCACACGGGCAGCGACAAGACCACTGCCACCAAGCTGATTCACTTCAACATTCGCAATGGCTCCAGCACCACCATCGTGCTGAAAGCAGGCGATCAGCAATACACCATCGAACCCGGCAAGAGCCTCGCGATGAAGGCTGAGGATGGTGTGGACGTGGTCGCCGTCAGTGGTTCCAGCACCGCCCCAGGGGCGGTGGTCACCAAGGTGTCTGCCGTGCTGCAGGGCAACACCCTGGTCATCAGCTAGGCGTTGGATTCGCGAGCGCGGCGATTCGTCCGCGCTCGCGAACGATCAGGGCGCCGCCGCTACAATCACAGCGATGGCCCTTCCTTCGGACGCGCCCGCGGCAAAGCAGCGCATCGTCTTCGTAACGCGCGATCCGGTCGTTCACGAGCGGAGCGGCAGCACCACCTACATCTTCGGCTTACTCAGCTTGTTGCGGGCGCAAGGAGCCGACGTCACGCTTGTGGCGACGACGTCGTTCAGTCGTTCGCCACGGCTGTTTTTTCGCGTGCTCAGCGCCCCACCGGAAGGCGTCTCGCTGCGCTTTCCCGGCTATCTCCGTTGCGGACCGTTCTACCTCGCGCCCCTTCGCTTCAAGGCGTGGGCGCGAGCGTTGTCGCGGCTTGCCCTTCGCCGCTCCTGGCTGCAGCCGTTGCGCCAGGTATGCGAACAAATCTATGGCGCCGGCCTGTTTACCGGGGCCTGGGATCTCACCGTGCCAACGCCGGCGGAGAGTGACGTTGCCGTCAGGGAAGTGAACGATGCTGCGGCAACGGTGGTGGTGGCCAACTATTGCCTGTGGGGGCCACTGCTGGGCGATGGCCGCCTGGGCCCGCGGCGCACGGCGATCCTGATGCACGACCTGCTCTCGGCACGGGCGCGGCGTTTTGCCGCTGCGGGTGCGCCGTTAGACATGCCGCTGATCTCTGAAGCCGAAGAGATGCACTGGCTTTCCGGTGCGACCACGGTACTCGCAGCGCAGGTGCGCGAAGCGGAAGAGATTCGGCCCAAGGTGACGGCCAAGGTGTTGGTTACGCCAATCGTGATGCAGCCGCGGACTCTCGATCCGGAAGCTGTGACTCCGGGCCGGTGTTTGTTTGTCGGCTCCAACATCGCACCGAACCGCACCGGCCTCGAATTTCTACTGCAAGCGGTGTGGCCGCGCGTGCGTGAGCAATGTCCCGGAGCAACGCTTGCGGTAGCTGGAACCGTGAGCCTCGGGCTGAGCGACGGTGATGCGGCCAGTCTGCCTTCACTAGGCATCGAGTTGCTTGGCAGGGTGGCGTCCTTGGAAGCCGAATATGCCCGCGCTGCCGTGTGTCTTGTGCCGTTGCTGTTGGGCACCGGCATCAAGATCAAGCTGCTGGAAGCGTTGAGCTATGGCAAGGCAATCGTCTCTACGCGCCTCGGCATTGAGGGCGTGGAGGCCTGGGCGACGGAGGCGGTCAGCGTGGCCGATGACGCGGAGACGTTTGCCACCGCCATCATCGATCTGCTCACTGACACACGGCTCCGCCAACGACGCGAAGGTGCTGCCCTTCGCCTTGCGGAAGAGCGCTTTGGCCCCGGGCAGTCACTCGATCCGGAGTTCGTCGCCGCCCTGCTGTAGGGCTTCAACCGAAAGCTCAGCGGCTCTGTAGCGGCTTACTCACCGACTCCAGCGATTGCCCTGCGGCTTCGACACCGATGAAGAACTCACACACAGCACCGGAAAGCATGAGCACCGCGCCGATGGCGTAGCCACCTGCTACGGCCCAATGGGAGCCGGTGTCGATGAGAAGGCCGAAGAGAAGAGGGGCGCCGACGCCGCCGACCAGGGTGCCGAGGCCGTAAAAGATGGCGATCGCAAAGGCGCGAATCTCCAGCGGAAAGATCTCGCTTACGGTGAGGTACGCGGCGCTGGCCGCAGAGGATGCCACGTAGAAGATGATCGAGAAAAGGATCCCCATGCCACGCACGCCGAGATGCCCCGTGCCAAAGGGGATCAAGGTCCCGACCAGCAGCAGGCCGGCGATGCCGTAGGTGGCCGTGATCATGGGTTTGCGGCCGATCTTGTCGAACAGGCGACCGATGGTGAGCGGGCCGAGGAAGCTGGCGATGGCGAAGGGCAGCAGATGTAGGGGTAGCTGCTGGTCAGGGACGTGGAAGAACTTTTTCACGATCAGGCCGTAGCTGAAAAAGATCGCGTTGAAGAAGAAGGCCTGCGCCACCATGAGAACGAGCGCAAGGATCGAGCGCTGCCGGTTGTCATGCAGCATGTTGTTGAAGATGTCTTTCCAAGGCGTATGGTCGCGGACGGCGATTTCAAGCTTTTCACCCTCAGGGGCGGGCAGTTTGCCTTTCTGTTTTTCGACTTGCTCTTCGATACCGCCGACGACTTTATTTGCTTCTTCCTCGCGGCCGCGCAGCATCAGCCAGCGTGGGCTTTCAGGCACACGAAGCCGCAGCAGCAGGACGCCGCCGCCAAGCACAGCGCCGATGCCAAAGGCAATGCGCCAGCCCAGGTTCTGCGGGATTCCATGACCGGCAAGCAGGAACATGGACGCGACTGAGCCAAATACAGCGCCAAGCCAGAACGTACCGTTGACGATCAGGTCGACGGTGCCGCGCACCCTGCCGGGGATCAGCTCATCCACGGCGGAATTAATGGCCGCGTATTCCCCCCCGATGCCAAGACCCGTACCGAGCCGAAACAACGCAAACGTCCAGAAGTTGAAGGACAGGGCTGTGGCAAGCGTGAAGACCGAGTACGTTGCAAGCGTGACAAGAAATAACTTGCGGCGACCAAGACGATCTGTGAGGTAGCCGAAGAGGATAGCTCCCATCACGGCACCGGCGAGGTACGTCGTTGCGCCCGCGGTGACCTGGGGATCTGTGAGTGCGAGGCCCGACTTGGCTTCAAGGATTCCGGCGAGGGAACCAGCAAGCGTGACCTGCAGGCCATCGAGCAGCCACGAAGTTCCAAGCGCGGCGATGATGAGCCAATGCCAGTTTGACCAGGGAAGACGGTCCATCCGGGCCGGGATGTCGGTTTTAACAGTTCTTTCTTTGCTGTCCTGTTGCTGTGCTGCAGATGTGGCCTGGCTCATGAGGACCCTTCGCGAAGTGGCTAGAGCTTGCGATGCACGTGGCGATGATTTCGGCCCGTCCATGCTCCCGAAGCAAGTGGAAGGAGCTTAAGCCAGTGAACCTACATTAGGCAAAGGCGGAGGCCGGTTGGTTTGTATTTCACCGGCCCGCACCGCACCGCACGACGCTGTTCGTCCTGTTAGTCTTCTCGTCCTGTTAGTCTTCGTCGCTCTCTTTTTCGATGATGCTGATGCCGCCGTTGCGTTCAAGGATGGCGTAGTCGGCGTCATCGAGGCTTGCAACGCCTTTCAGCCGGGCGGCTGCTTCCAGGTCAGCGTGCTGCACCTGCATCCCGTGCATTACGTCATCGAGGATTTCACCATGCTTCATCAACACGATTGGTGTGCCATCGATGATGGCGCCCAGCCGAGGCACCTTGATCTTTGCCCAGGAAACCGTGCGATGGAGCAAGCCGATGGTCACCACGGCGCAGGTGCAGTTAGTGAGTGAGCGGTCGCTGCCGGCCGTAGAAAGAATGATGACGCCGCCCATGAGGAAGACAAGGACAAAGTCGCTGAGTGTCATTTGTCCGCCGGGCCTGCGCGTGAGCACACGCACAACAATCATCAGGAAAAAGTAGCCGGCGATGGCGTGAAGGATGGTTCCCATGCGGCTCTCCTTAAGGCAGAACGGCGGCTTTGGCCTGCACTGGTTCGGATCCAGGCACAGCGACGCTGAATTCATGTACGCCGATAAACGATGGCTTCAACTCAAACTGGACGGTGATGGGCAGAGTGGTTGCGGGAAAGCTATAGGTCACGCCACCGTTGCCGACCGTGGAAATTTCCGGCTGCGGAATGATGCGCTGTGCACCGAACTGCTTTACAACGCTGTCCGACACAAACAGCTGTACCTGCCCGTTGTGAACGGCGCCGGGACCCGGCAACACGGTCATGATCGACGACGTGTTCTCGCGCAACACGCGCTCGTACTTCACTTCCAGCGTGCCGTCAGCGGTCTTCGCCTTGGCGTTGGCGAGCGGTCCACGGCCCAGCGCGCCGCTGAGATCGGCAATCAAGATCAGGATGAAGAAACTCCAGACTGCTTTCTCGAACTTCCACCATCGGCGTTGGAATGCGAGATCTTCACCAACTGCGATGGCACCGTCAATCTGGGGAACGTCATTCCCAACGGGCTTAAGTTCTGCTTGTGATGTAGCCATGCGGGTACGAATCCTTGGCGAGCTTGTTGGGGCTTGCGTTTGGTGGGGAAAACAGCGATGCGCTACTTGTCTTCTTTTGGCAGGATGCTGATCTCGCCGTTGCGTTCAAGGATGGCGGCTTTGATGTCGTCAAGCTTCTTGAGGCCCTGATCGCGAGCCTTTTCCATGACGTCGTCATCGGTGATGCGCTGTCGCCGCATCGTAAGCGCGCGCCAGGTATTGTCTTGCAGCAGGACCAGTGGCGTGCCATCCAGGATCTTGGCTGCGCGGTCAGACCGTGTCCGAAGCGCGGCAAGGCTGAAATGCGCAAACGCGACAGCGATGATCTGGCAAAAAGCGTTCGTTACCGACGCTTCATCAGAGACGATGGCGGTGAGCATTAAGCCGCCAAGAAAGAAGATCAGAATGAATTCAAACGGGGTAAGCTGCTTGCCGGGCCGACGGCCTACGATGCGAACGATGAAGACGAGAAAAAAGTAGCCGTAGAGGGCTCGGAGAACGGATTCAGTTGAAGCTACGTTCATGGGCACTCCTGTGGGTTAGGATGCGCGAGATGGCTGTGTCGGGCGGACGACACACTGTAGAAATGGACAACAGCAGCGAAACAAGGGACGCTGTGCCGACCAATCCGGCGAAAGGATGTCAAAACTATGAAGAAGCGCAGGCCCAAAGTGTTTTCCGCGACAAAGGCTGTGAAGGCAAACGCCCGTGAGCGACTGGGCACGCCGCCTCCTGGGGGCGCGATCCCCGACCGCAGGTCCAAAGCGGAACACGGTCCCGTGAAGCATAAGAAGAACACTGAAGACGTGATTGCTGCGGCGGAACGAGAGGATGTGCGATAACGGGCTCGATGGGGGCAGTGGCAGCGGTTCTCGCGGCTGGCACGGCCGCTCCGCTTAGGGATCAGCGGATCCAGATCAGCAAAGAGAACATGACCGTTGGGATCAGCACAAGCGACGACGCCTTCACCGTTGCAGACACGGCAGTGGTAAGCGTTGGCTATTAGAAGGTCGGCAAAGACCAGCCGAGACCTACGCCGAGGCGCCCCGTCCAGGTGCAAACGACATCTAGGTCAGAATGAGTGCTCGGCAAAAGACTGAGCCGCTGGCCACGCAGCTGCAACGGATCACAAAGTCTGCCACGGTGTACGTGTCTCCGCCATTGACTGAGCCCTGGGGCAGACGTCCGGTAAGCTGAAGCCATGTCGTTGTCGCCGTTGATCCTGGCCCTGGTCGTCTTTGAGCTGGTTGTGATGTTGTTGTCGATCTCGCTGCACGATGCGGCACAGGCCTGGATGGCGAACCGGCTTGGCGATCCGACCGGGCGGATGACCGGACGACTGACGCTGAACCCGGTGCCGCATTTTGACTTCTTCGGCACGGCGCTTTGGCCGTTGATCTTTATCTGGCGATCACCGCTGGTGCTGGGTTGGGGCAAGCCCGTGCCGATGACGACGCGCAACTTCCGCCACCCCAACCAGGAGATCACCGCGACGCTGGCGGGTCCGATTGCGCAGTTTGGCGCGGCGCTGTTGTGCCTGGTGGCCCTGGTGATCGTCAAGCACGCCAATCCTGCCGGCGCGGCAAGCTCGTTTTTCATCGCCAACGCGCTTAGCCTGCGGGAGCTCGACTTTGTGCCGCCCGGCCTGCCACCCATCTTTCCGCTGCTGCTGTTCTTCTACTTTGGGATCCTGGTGAACCTGCTGCTGTGCGTGTTCAACCTGCTGCCGCTGCCGTTTCTGGATGGCGGCAAGATCCTGGTCTACTACCTCCCCTACAACGCCGCGCGGGCGTATGAGCGGTACAGCCTTTGGATCATGTTCGGCTTCATGTTCTTCGGCTTCGGCATCGTGTTGGCGATCTTCGCGCCGGTGCTGGGTGTGTTTGACCGGCTGTTATACAGCCTTTAGGTGCTCGGTGGTCGGTGCTCGGATGGTTCAAAATCGCCGGGCAGAGGATACGCGCAGCAGGCAAGTTGTTCGTTGGCCGGAACTGAGCACCAAGCATTGAGCACCGACCACCGGGCGCTGCTATCCTGAAGGCTCACGGAAATGAGCATCTTGACATCACGATCTACCCCGCGGCCACGCGTCCTTAGCGGGATGCGCCCTACTGGACGGCTCCACCTTGGCAACTACATGGGAGCGCTGCACAACTGGGTCAAGCTGCAGAACGAGTACGACTGCTACTTCTTCATCGCCGATCTCCATGCGTTGACGACCGACTACGCCGATCCACGGCAATTGAAGCAGAATGTGCAGGAAATCGCGCTCGACTTTCTTTCCGCGGGACTGGACCCTGGCCGCTGCGTGATCTTCCGGCAGTCTGACATTCTGGAGCACGACCGCTTGCTGACACTGTTCGGGATGTTCACCCCGCTGGGCTGGCTGGAGCGCGTGCCGACCTTTAAAGATCAGCAAGCGCAGCTGACCAACAAGGAACTGAACACCTACGGCTTCCTTGGCTATCCGCTACTGCAGTCCGCCGACATCCTGTTGTACAAACCCGACCTTGTTCCCGTCGGCGCTGACCAGGTAGCCCACGTGGAGCTGACCCGCGAAGTTGCGCGGCGCTTCAACGACCTGTATCCCGGCGAGTTCTTCTTGTCCCCCGAAGCCAAGCCGTGGGAACTGCCCGCCGTGCTGGAAAAGGCGCGCAAAAACGCCGGCGAACCAAAGGACTCCCTGCGCACGGAGTTCACCACACATCAGCTGTATGAGGCGGCAACGCAGACCAAAAAGCTCACCCCCGGCTTCGGCCGTGGCGCCATCCTGCCGGAGCCGCAGGTGCTGCTCACGCCCAGCCCCAAGCTACCCGGCCTGGATGGGCGCAAGATGTCCAAGAGCTACAACAACCACATCATGCTCAGCGAGCCTGAGGCGGATGTCCGGGCCAAGCTGAAGACCATGGTGACCGACCCGGCCCGGGTGCGGCGCGACGACCCCGGCAATCCGGACGTGTGCCCGGTTGGCGATCTGCACAAGGTGTTCTCCGACGCCGAAACCATCGCCAAGGTGTATGACGGCTGCACGACTGCCGGCATTGGCTGCATCGAGTGCAAGAGCTGGTGCGCTGACGGCATTGTCCGGGCAATCGCGCCGATCCAGGCGCACCGGCGCGACCTGGAACAACGCCCGCAGGTGATCAAGGATGTGTTGGCCAACGGCCGCGAGCGTGCCAGCAAGCGCGTCCGCGAGACCCTGACCGAGGTGCAGGCTGCTATCGGCCTGTAACGCGAACCGCATGAGGCAACAGGCATAACCATGGCGGATGACCAGCAAAGCGCGGAAGGGACCAGCTCTCCCGAGCCGCAAACCGCGGCTGCGGAAGGCTTCCAGCTCGAGCACCCGCCTGCGCCGCCACCGCCGCCCGAACCCAAACGGTCGAAGAAGACGGAGCCGGAGGAGGCATCGCAGTCGCCGTTCTCCGTCGCGATTGGCGAGGTGTACAGCGGGCCGTTTGACCTGCTGCTGGACCTGATTCGCAAGCAGAACCTCGACATCTACGACATCCCCATGGCGCGCATCACGGCGCAATTTCTGGAGTACACGCGCCACCTGCAGGCCACCGACGTGGATGCCGCCGGCGACTTCGTCTACACGGCATCACTGCTGATCCACATCAAGAGCCGCATGCTGCTGCCGCGCGAGCCCACCGAGCCCCAAGGCTCTTTGGACGTCGACGACCCGCGGCGGGAGTTGGTGGAGCGCCTGCTGGAGCACGAGCGCTTCAAGGCCGCCGCCCAGATGCTGCAGCAGAAGCAGCAGATTGAAGCGGCTACCTGGACCCAGCCGGGCCTGAAGCGTTTTCTGAACGATGATGGCGAGACGGCCGTCGATGGCGAGCGGGAGATCGCTGCCGACACCACCGACCTCATCCGCGTCTTTCGCGAGGTGCTCGACCGCTTGCGCGATCGCCCGGTGCACCGCATCGACGAAGACGCGGTCACGGTGGCGCAGATGATCGACTACGTGAAGCGCCGGTTGCTGCTGGAAGACAAGCCGGTGAGCCTCCGCCGGCTGCTGAAAAGCACACGATCGGAGCGCGCGCTCATCTGTACATTCCTGGCCATGCTGGAGTTGGTGCGGCTGCAAGCCGTGCTGCTGCGGCAGCCGGAGACCTTTGGCGACATCCTTCTGAAGAAGACCGACAAGTTCGACGACGTGATGACCGACGGCGCGCAGGTTCGTGATGACTGGGACTGAACGCGGCTCACATCGCGCCAACAACGTCGCTTTGCCGCCAGGATTGCGTCTGTGCGCCTTGCTGCTCATCGGCACGGCGGTCCTTTTTGGCCTTCGCCTCCAGGCGCAAACCGCCGCACGTCCGTGGCCCATCCGCGCAGTGATCATCACCACCTTCGAAATCGGCGCCGATACGGGCGACGCCCCGGGCGAGTTTCAGCTTTGGGTGGAGCGCGAGCACCTGGACGAAGTTTTGCCTTTTCCGGGCGGCGTCCATCCGCTGCGCACCAACCACGACCACACCGTGCTGGGCATGGTCAGCGGCACCACCCTGGTGAACGCTACCGCGAGCCTGATGGCGCTGGGCCTGGATCCTCGCTTCGACCTGACCCATGCGTACCTGCTGATCAACGGCATTGCCGGCGTTGACCCGGCCGACGCGTCGATCGGTTCCGCAGCCTGGGCGCGCTTCGTGGTCGGCGACGTGTCGCGCTACATCGATCCGCACGATGCGCCTGCCGACTGGCCGTACGGCTTCTTTCCCATCGGCGCCCACGCTCCCGACCCGGCGACGCTGCCTCCCAGCCCTATCCAGCGATCGAATCTTTATTCGCTGAATGAGTCGCTCGCCGAGTGGGCCTACGCGCAGACAAAGAACCTTAAGTTGCAGGACGACCCCAAGGTGGCTGCCTTTCGTGCCGAGATGACGGGCTTTCCCAACGCGCAGAAGCCGCCGTTTGTTCTGCTTGGCGACACCTTCGCCTCGGACACCTACTGGCACGGTACCACCACGACGCGCTGGGCGAACGACTGGGTTCGGCTGTACACCGCCGGCAAGGGCAACTTCGTGATGACCGAGATGGAAGACTCCGGCTACATGGAAGCGGTCGCGCGCCTGACAGATCTGCACCGCATCGACCCGCAGCGTGTGATGGTGCTGCGCTCCGGGAGCAACTACTCGCAGCCACGGCCCGGGCATACGGCAGTGGAAAGTGTCACCGCGCCCTACATCGGCACGCGGGTCGCCGTGGAGTCGGCGTGGCTGTGTGGCAGCACCGTGCTGCACTGGCTGCTGACGCACTGGGACAGCGCCTATGAACACATCCCGGGCAGCTAAGCCTGCCGGTCGCGCCCGGGTGAACTCACGGAAAGTCCATCGCCACTCCGCACGGCGCGCAGCCGAGTGCCCCCTTCGGGTCAGCTCTGTGACCCTTCCGTGGAACGAATCTGCCCAGCTTTTGGGGCAAACTGGCGCGGGATGGCGCGAAGTTTATCGGTCGTTCATCTTGGCGAAGTCGGGGTAGGCCTAGGCTGAAGCCAACCTTAACCCAGCGAGATGTTCGATGGCCTCTTCAGCAACTGATCCTTCCGTTCTTGCCGCCCCAGGTGGGGGTTCTGTCCTCGATCAGAAAATGTCGCAAAGCCCCGCAGGCCGTTGGGGGGCCCTGATCTTTGGCCTGCTCATGGTGGGCGGGCTGATCTATATCGGGACGCATATTTCGTCCGACTTGTCGGTCGTTCACAACGCGTCGATCTTTCCATACGTGCTGCTCGGGATCGCGCTGCTGATTGCGCTTGGGTTTGAGTTCGTGAACGGGTTCCACGACACGGCGAATGCGGTCGCTACCGTCATCTATACCCATTCGCTGGAGCCGCATCTTGCCGTGGCCTGGTCGGGCATCTGGAACTTCATCGGCGTGCTGACCAGTTCAGGTGCGGTGGCGTACTCGATCGTGGCGTTGCTGCCGGTCGAACTGATTCTGAAGGTGAGCTCGGGTTCGGGCTTCTCGATGGTGTTTGCGCTGCTGATTGCGGCCATCATATGGAACCTGGGCACGTGGTGGATGGGCCTTCCGGCGTCCAGCTCGCACACCATGGTGGGGTCCATTATCGGGGTCGGCGTGGCCAACCAGCTGCTTCAAGGGCGCTCGGGCGTGAGCGGTGTGGACTTTGAGCAGGTAGAGAAGGTCTTCAAGGCGCTGATTGTGTCGCCGCTCATTGGCTTTGGTGGCGCTGCGTTGCTGTTCTGGATCGCCAAGCGCCTGCTTCGTGATCCGCGTCTGTTCAAAGCTCCGGAAGGAACGGAGCCGCCGCCGTTTCACATTCGCGCGCTCCTGGTTCTCACTTGCACCGGCGTCAGCTTCGCGCATGGGTCCAACGATGGGCAGAAGGGCATGGGCCTGATCATGCTCATCCTGGTGGGCACGGTGCCCACGGCCTATGCGCTGAACCATGCCGTGGACAAGGGCTCGGTGCAGACCTTTGCGGCGGTATCGACGCAGGTAGCGGGTACGCTAAAAAAGTATGAGACCGAGAGTGCCGCGATCGGTGATCCTGGCCCGGAGATCGAGCGCTTTGTCTCCGATCACAAGTACCAGCCCGCGACCACCGTGGCGCTCGAGCAGATGGTCAACGATATCCGCAACGAAGCAGTCAGCTACGGCTCACTGGGCAACGTTCCCCCGCAGATGCAGGCCAACGTGCGCAACCAGATGTACCTGGTCAGCGAAACGTTCCGCCTGATCCCCAAGTACGGTCCCAAGATCTCGCCCGACGACAGCAAAATCATCGCCAACTACAAGGGCTTCCTGGACAAGTCGACCAAGTACATCCCGACCTGGGTCAAGGTAGCCGTGGCGCTCGCGCTCGGCCTGGGCACGATGATCGGCTGGAAGCGCATCGTTGTGACGGTGGGCGAGAAGATCGGCAAGACGCACATGACCTATGCACAGGGTGCCTCCGCAGAGCTGATTGCCATGTGCACGATCTACGGCTTCGACAAGATCGGCTTGCCGGTGAGCACCACGCACGTGCTCAGTTCCGGCGTCGCAGGCACGATGATGGCGAACGGCAGTGGCCTGCAGATGTCCACCGTGCGGAACATTGCGATGGCGTGGATCTTCACCTTGCCGGCGGCCGCCCTGCTCTCGGGATGCCTGTTCTGGCTGTTCAACGCGTTGGTGAGCCATCACTAGGGCTGAAGCGCAGGCCAGGGCGGGTCCGGTCTACCGGGCCCGTTTTTGCGTTTGTCCGGAAGATCCGGGCAGCACGGTTGGTACACTGGGCGCTGCTGACGCGATGAGTTTGAAAGCCAAGATCGAAGCGGTGATTTACGCCTCTGAGGAGCCGGTCACCCTGCAACAACTCGTAGGTCTGCTGGGCGGGGAGGCACAGGCCGAGCTGGACGCGGCGGACGCCCGGCAGGGTGAACTGCCGCTGGACGAGACCGAAACGGTCGTCGTGGTGCAGGAGGTGGAGTCGGGTGGTCCCGACGCGCTGAATGCAGAAACGCTCGGGGAAGAGACCTTCGCGGCAGTTGCGCCTCCGGAAGACACCGGTGCGGTCACGGACGACACTGAAGGTGAGCCGGAGGTCGCCGGGACTGACCAGCCAGAGGTCGCCGCGCCCGAAACCCCGGCGGCGGCGCAGGAAGCTGACGAGCCGGCCGAGGCTGCTGCGGACGCAAGCGAGGCCGAACCCTCAGCAAGCACGCAGGAACCAGGCGCGGAGCCGCCCTCCGCGGAGCCGACCCCGGCGGAGCTGCGGGCACGCGAGCGTCGTCTGCGCGAATACCTGCGTTCTGTGCTGGACGATCTGGTGGCTGAGTATGCCAACACTGATCGTGGTCTCGAAATTCGCGAGATCGCCGGCGGGTTCCGCTTCGCGACCAAGCCGGAATACCACGACGCGGTGCGCGGCTTTGTGCGCTCGCTGAAGCCACCGCTCAAGCTGAGCCTGCAGGCGCTGGAAACTCTCGCCGTGGTGGCCTATAAGCAGCCGGTGACGGCGCCGGAGGTGTCGGAGGTTCGCGGTGTGGACTCCGGCGGTGTGTTGGGCAGCCTTATGGGACGCAAGCTGGTGGCTACCGCGGGCCGCAAACAGGTCATTGGCCGACCGATTTTGTATAAGACCACAAAGGAGTTCCTGCTGCGCTTCGGCCTGAAGGACTTGAGCGAGCTGCCAAGCATCGAAGAGTTTGAACGCCTGGCTTCCGACATCAACGAGGCCGTGCAGGAGGAGATCCCGATGGCTGCAGAGCGTTTGGATGAGATGAAGCCGGCCGGTGCAGTAGGCGACGCGGCGCGAGCGGTGGAGCCCATGCGCGATCAGCACGCGGCACAGGCAGACGGCGTTCCGGATGAGCAGGGCGATGCCGAGGGGCTGACGGCAACGCCAGACGGCCCCGGTGAGTTCAACGGGGACGAAACCGTCGCGCCGGTCGACAATGCGGCGGTGGATGGCCGCATCTCTGGCGTTCCTCCCACCTACGATCAGCCGGAGATGGGCGTAGACTCCCCCGCGCTGGATGCTGAGATCCAAGCGTCAGAAGAATCAGAACAGGCCTAGCCTGCAGAATTGAGGACCTACATGGCCGATTACCCGGTAAGCCCCGCAGAGGTCGCAGATACAGTTCCCGAAGAACGCGACGAGTTCGAAGCGACCCCTGAAGGCGATAACGAGTTCGCCCCGGATCAACCCTTGCCCGGCCCGGGCAACATGCCAGACCCGCCACAACGTCCGCGCGGCAATGAGCCGCATCCGGATGCGGAGATTCGGCCAGCTTTGGGCGAGTGAACATTTCGCGCGCACGCATACGGCAGCGTTTCAGCAGCGCAGCCTGATTGCGTACACTGACGCTGAAATGAAATTTTCACCTTCGCTCTGCACCTTTGCGGCTGTTTGCTCGCTTTCCTTTTCAGCGCTCGCCCAGACATCGTCGCCGCCCATCACGCTTGCGGTGGATCTGACCGATGCTCCGCGCCGCATCCTGCATGCGACCGAAGTGCTCCCGGTAAAGCCCGGGCCGATGACGCTGATGTACCCCAAGTGGATCCCCGGCGAGCACGGACCCACGGGGCCCATCGACCAGCAGGCAGGCTTCATCCTCACGACCAATACCGGCCAGCGCGTCAAGTGGGAACGCGACCCGGTGGACATGTTCAGCTATCACATCACGGTGCCCGAAGGCGCCACATCGCTGACTGCGAAGATGGATTTCCTGGCGACGGCGTCGGCGACGGGATTCTCCGCGGGCGCCAGCACCAGCGCGAACCTCGCCTTGCTGAGCTGGAACGAAGTGCTTGTGTACCCCGGCGGCGCGCAGGCGGCTGATGTGTTCATCACGCCCTCGCTGACCGTGCCTGCAGGATGGCAGTTTGGCACCGCACTCCAGAAAGCCGGCGGCGCAGCCGAGAAGCCGAATTTTGCGACGGTCTCTTTGGAACAGCTGATCGATTCGCCGGTGCTTGCCGGGCGCTGGTTCAAAGAGATTCCCCTGGCTCCGGATATCCGTCCGGCACATTATCTTGACCTCGCTGGCGACGGCCCAGAAGATATTGCGCTGTCGCAGGAACACATCGACGAGTTCAGCAAGCTGGTGCGCGAAACCGGTGCGCTCTACAAGTCGCGTCATTACAACGCGTATCACTTTCTTGTGACGCTCAGCGATCAGGTTGCGCACTTCGGTTTGGAGCATCACCAGAGCTCCGACGATCGTGTCGATGAGAAGACGTTCACCGACGACAACTCCTTTATCGCCAATGGCCTGCTGCTGCCGCACGAGTTCACGCATTCCTGGAACGGCAAGTATCGCCGCCCTGCAGGCCTGGCCACCGGCAACTACCAGGACCCGATGAAGGGCGACCTGCTTTGGGTGTATGAGGGCCTGACGGAGTACCTGGGCGATGTGCTCGCGGCACGCTCGGGTATCTGGAATCCCGCGATCTATCGCGACCGGCTGGCTACAGTATGGGGCCAGTACAACGACGCGCGTGCCGGCCGCGAGTGGCGCGACCTGCAGGACACGGCAACGGCCGCACAGACCTTGTACTCAGCCGGCGGTGCGTATGACAACTGGCGCCGCGCCGTGGACTACTACGACGAAGGCGAGCTGTTGTGGCTTGAGGTGGACTGCACGATCCGCCAGAAGACCGACGGCAAAAAGAGCCTTAATGATTTTGTCGCCCTCTTCCATGGGCTTGGCGGCAACACCGGGCCAAAGGTCGTGCCATATACGTTCGACGACATCGTGACCGGGCTGAACACCGTGGTGCCGAATGACTGGGGAACCTTTCTGCGCTCGCGCCTGGATGCGAACCAGAAGCCCGCGCCGGAGACGCCAGGGCTGGATACGCTTTCGGGCTACAAGCTGACATACAGCGATAAGCCGGCGTACTGGTCGCAGCTCGCGGAGTCAGAGTACAACGGCATCGACGCGCGCTATTCACTGGGCTTGACCGCATCGAACACCGGCGCGATCGGCGACGTGATGATCGATAGCCCTGCGTACAAAGCCGGGCTCGCGCCGGGGTTCACCATCGTCGCGGTCAATGGCCGTGCCTTCCAACTGCCGCTGCTGCATGCTGCCATCCAGGACGCCAAGGGACACGGCCCGGCTGTTGAACTCATCGTGTCGAACACGGGCTACTACAAGGTGATCCGGATCGACTATCACGATGGCGAGCGCTATCCGCAGTTGGAGCGGGTGCAGGGAAGCCGCGACTTCCTGGATGACATCCTCACGCCGATGATCAAGGTCAACGCGAAGTAGTATCTCGTGGTTGGTGGATCTTCATCCCAAAAGTAATGAAGGATCTCTGTAATTCTTCCGCAGCCGAGGCTGTGGGCAGAATACGGAGATCCTTCGCTTTGCTCTGGATGTGGCAAGTGCTGAACCACAGCACTTGCTCACTCCACGTTGCGATCTACTGGCCGTGTTCGCTCTGTTGAATGAACGCCGCCGTACGATCATGCAGGTCGTGCAATGCTTGCTCGTTGACGTAGACCATGTGGCCGGTAGGGAAGAACTTGTACTCGATGTGTTGTTGCAGTTCCGGTTGGATCGGCAGGTGCTTCATCTCGTAGGTCGCGCCGAAGTAAAGCGTTCCCAAATCGAAGTAGCCGCCCATCAGTAGCACGTGCATATGCGGGTTCACCTTCAGCGTGTAAGCAAGGTCCGGCATCACGTTCGTGAATGTGCCATCCCACGCCTGCGCGCCGCCGGGCGGACGGTGGCCCATGTCCCACTTGAAGCCAGCCTCACGCGCGCTGGTCTTATAGGTCATGTCGCGGCCAAAGTGCAACGTCTCATGCGCGTAGCTGTTCTGTGCCGCGAGGATCGCTGATTCGACGGACTCAGTGAACGGATCGTAGGCAGTTTCCTTGGCCAGCGGGTCCATCGCCGGGCCCTGGAAGCGCGAATCAAGACGGCCGGTTGTGATGTCGGAGCCTTCCTGGAGGAACTTCGCGAACTCTCCGCCCGAAAGACGCAGATTGGCCTTGATCCACGTGGCCGCGGGCACGCCGGTGTAGCTTTCCAGCTTCGCGGCCATCGCGGATTTCTTGCCGGCATCGAGGTCTGCACCGGCAAGCAACGCGGACGCGTAGTCGGTTAGAGCGAACTGCTCGACCTCGTGGATCCAGGGCTCCAGCGCAGCCGGCTGGTTCGGCACCTTGTGGTGGAACCAGGCGGTCGCGGCGAAGCTGGGCAGCGCAAGAAAGAAGCCGTTCTCATTGCCGGGGTTTGCGTCCGAACCGTCAGCCGAGTTCTGGAAGCTGAGGATCTGGCTGAGGAAGACGATGCCGTTCAGGTCCACGCCATGCTCCTGCAGCCTGGCACCCAGCACCGCATCACGTGTCGTGCCGTAGCTCTCGCCGAAGAGGTACTTGGGCGAGTTCCAACGGTTGTACTTGGTCAGGAAGCGGCGAATGAAGCGGTCGAAGGCAGCAGCGTCCTGGTCGATGCCGTAGAAGCTTTTGAACGCATCTTTGCCCTCCACACGGCTGTAACCGGTGCCTGGCGCGTCGATGAAGACGAGGTCCGCGGCATCCATCAGCGACTGCGGATTGGGCGCAACGTGATAGGGGCCGCCGACCGGGTGCTGCAGGTCAGGGATCTGCACACGCACCGGGCCAAGCGAGGTCATACGCAGGTACATCGTGGCTGAGCCCGGGCCGCCGTTGTAGAAGAACACGATGGGCCGCGTGCCGATGTCTGCACCCTTGGCGAAGTAGGCCGTGTAGAACATGTGCGACGTCGCCGGTTGATCTTCCGGCTTGGCGGGCACCTCCATGGGAGCGTCGGGCAGGTACTTGCCGTCCAGGCCGAGCATCGCGTCCTGCGGGTCCGTAGAACCGACGGCCAGCATGCCGGCAACCGCGGTGTACGCCACCGTCTTGCCGGAGGCCAGCGCGACAGACGCTTCGCTGGTGCTGTCCGGCGGGAGCGAGTTGATGCCCTTGCGCTCCGGCGCGGGCTCGACGGTGGTCGTCGTTGTGGTCTTTTCAGCGGCAGGGGCGTGCTGTGCCATTAGGGGGCCAGCCAGGGCGGAAAGCGCGGCAAGGGCAGCAATGCGGCGCAAAAGGCGATCCGAAGCCATAGGGGCAGGAAGCTCCTTCATTGTGAACAGGATGTACCTACTGTACGCGAGCGCGCTTTGCGGCCGAAGTGAGTGCAAGCCAGCGGCTATGCGGGCTCATCCCCGGGCAGCGCCAGGGCGAGCGCCTCGTCCACACTGTTGGCCACCAGCAAGGCGCCACGGTTGCCGCGTAGCATGCCTTCTGTTTCGCACACGTCCAGGAAGTCAATCATCTTGTCGTAAAAGCCCGCCACGTTCAGCAGCACAACGGGTTTGGCGTGGAGCTTCAGGGTCTGCCAGGCCAACACTTCGAACAGCTCTTCAAAGGTGCCAAAGCCACCGGGAAGGATGAGGAACGCGTCGGCAAGCTCGCCCATCAAGCGCTTGCGCGTGTGCATCGTGTCCACCACGTGCAGCTCCTGCACACCCTTGTGCGCGATCTCTTTATCGACAAGCACATGCGGGATGACGCCCACTACACGACCGTTGCCGGCCAGGGCCGCATCGGCGACCGCGCCCATGAGGCCGACGTCCGCACCGCCGTAAATCAGGCCGATACCGCGTTGTGCCAACGCCTGCCCCAGAGCGCGGGCAGCCTCACGATACTCGGGCCGTGCACCTTCTGCCGCGGCGCAAAATACCGCCACGCTCCGTCCTCGTTGCCCGGTTGCTTGTTGCTTGCTGTCCATCCATCCAGCATAGCGGTGTGACGCGGCTGCGTTGTGAACGGAGAAGGGGCTTACGCTTCGCCGAGCGAAGCAAGGTGGGCCGCATCGGGCGGACGCGTCAACAGGCTCACGATCAGAAGCGCGCACACAGACACCAGCAGCGCCGGCAGGATCGGGTCGCGCTGCGCGAGCCACGTGGGCAGGTGCGGCGCCAATACGTCCCAACTGACGGTCAGCACCGTGCCGGCACCGATGGAACTCACCGCACCGGCTGCGGTGGCGCGGCGCCAGAAGAACGCTGCAAGGATCACCGGCGTAAGCGCGGCCGAGTAGATCGTGTACGCATACAGGCTCTTTTTCAGCACGCTGGTGGTGCCCAGGGACTGCCACAACGCCCAGAGCCCAAGGGCCACCACCAGGACACGCGAGATGATCAGCACCTGGCTTTGCGGCGCATCGGGCTTCACGTAGCGCACGAAGACATCGTTAATCAGATTGGTCGCCGGTGAGAACAGGTAGTTGTTCGCGGTCGAAACGACCTTGGCGAAAATGGCGCCGACCAGCAGCGCGCCAAGAAGACTCAGAGCCGCGCCCCCGCCCT
Source organism: Granulicella sp. (assembly GCA_965198515.1). Taxonomy (GTDB): domain Bacteria; phylum Acidobacteriota; class Terriglobia; order Terriglobales; family Acidobacteriaceae; genus Granulicella. The sequence continues at coordinate 1,484,037 of CBDAPO010000006.1, forward strand.
GGAATGCATGGACAGCGGTATAGGCCAGCACCTCACGCGGGCGTTGTGCGACCTCGCCCCCGCGGTACAGCGCGGAGCCCACCACCGCGATACCAACGATGATGGTTTCCAGGATGACGGTGCCGAAGATCCATCCCACTACCGCACGTGAGGCGTCACGTTCACTCTTCGCGGAAAAGAACTTCTGGTACATCGCCTGGTTGCCGAGCATCAGCAGGCAGGTAGGTAGAAAGAGTTCTGCGGCGGTGATCGGCGTGAAGTCGCCAAAAACCTGGAAGTGGGTCGCCGGCAGCGAGGCGCGGATGGCATGCCACCCGCCAGCCATGTGCGCCAGCACCGGCAGCGCCGCGATCATCGTGAAGGTGGCAAGCAGGCCGATGACGACGTCCATGTACGCCACGGAACTCATGCCCGCGATCGCTGTAAAGAGGATGACGAAGCCCGCAAGGATGTACTGCCCCCACACGGCAGTAATTTGCGGGAAGATGAGGTGCAGAATGTCGCCGCCGCCGATGAACTGGTAGCTGGTGATGGCGGTGTAGGTGAACAGGACGGCGATCACCCCCAGGACGCGGGCGGTCTGGTTGTAGCGCGCCTCCAGCAGGTCGGGGATGGTGAAGCGCGCAAATCTGCGGGCACGCGGTGCGATGAAGTAGATGAGCAACAGGCCCGCCCATCCGCCGCCGGCCTGCCACAGGGCAGGGAAGCCGTGTTTGTAGGCGTTTTCCGCACCGCCCAGAAGGGAGCCTGAGCCGATCCAGCTGGAAAGCAGTGTGAAAACCAGAACAAAGGCGCCCAGGCTGCGGCCCGCCACCAGGTAGTCGGCTTTGGTTTTGACCTTGCCCAGCCGCGCCAGCGAAACGCTCAGCAGCGTGACCACAATGATGCCCAGAACAGTTGCGTACAGTGCCATGTGTGGGGCCATTCTAGCGGACTGCGCACATGGATCATGGTGGGCTGAAACTCGGTGCGATGCAGCGGCCAACGCGGAGCCGCGCTTCGCCCTCTTATGTGCAGGTAGTCAACACCCTCCCCGAGGTTATACATATATGGGCTTTATTACACCGAACGACTACGACGATCTCCGGTCGCTGTATACCGGTCAGCTTCAATACCTTCTTTCCACCGAAAACCAGATCGTGGATGGCCTTCAAACCATGATCGAAAGCGCCCAGGACAGCCAGCTTATCCAGGCTTTCAAGACACATCAGGAAGAAACCCGCGTCCAGGCGCAGCGCTTGCAGGAAATCCTGCAGGATCTGACCGGTGATGCGGATGACAAGAAGGATCCCGTCTGTGCGTCGCTGATCGGTTCCGGCGCCAACATCACGCGCGAATCCAGCGAAGGCCCGGTGCGTGATGCCGGCTTGCTGGCTTCTGCCCAGAAGGTTGAGCATTACGAGATCGCCTCCTACGGTTCGGCGCGCGAATGGGCTCGCATCCTTGGCTACGATCGCCACGCCACGCTGCTGGAGCAGTCGCTTGAGGAAGAAAAGCGGACGGATCAAATCCTGACTTCGCTTTCTGCCCAGGAGAATCGCGCAGCCGCGGCGGTTTCGGCGAACAGCTAAGCTGATTCCAATCCATCAGGAGAGGCGCTTTGGCGCCTCTTTTGTTTTGCAGAGCTAATCTGCAGCGATCGGGTGAACCCGCGCGACCTCAACCAACGCGGAGTAGAACGTGGCACCGCCGCCGATGTCGGTCAGCCGCTGACTGGTAAGCGCGTTGACGTTCTGATTCTCCGGGGAAAGCTTCTGCCAATCCAGGCGCGCGGCCACAGCGCCGGGCGTGATGCTTTGGCCAACGCGCGCGACCAGCTCGATGCGCCCACGGCCGTTGAAGACCTCAACAGCATCGCCGCTGCGGATGTGCCGGGGCTCGGCGTCCGTTGGGTGCATCTCCAGGATGCCGGCGGTACGCCGCTCCATCGTCTGGTGCGTGGGCAGGTTGGCAAAGGTCGTGTTCATGTAGTTGTCCGCCTTGCGCGGAAGAAACTCAAGCGGAAAAGAAATCTGTGTTTCCAGCGGCGTGATCGTGTGAGTGAGTTCCGGCTTCAACTCAGCCTCACTCGCAGCCGCGCGCGACTCCGTGGCGGCCACCCAGGCTGGCAGCGGCTGGATGTTGGCTTTGCCGGTCGTTGTGCGAAACCAACTCGCATCGCTGAACGGCAACACGTCGCCAGCTTCGTTGCGTGGCAGCGCAAGCGGGATCCGCTTTTCTGCCTGCAGCGCGGCTACGGTGATGCCGTTGAAGTAGGGGTGCTCCGTGTCGAGCGCCTGCTCGATCAGTTCCTCTTCGCCGTCGCTGAAACCGGTCTCATCGAAACCCATACGCCGTCCGAGTTCGCCGAAGAGCCACACATTGGAGCGCGCCTCGCCGAGCGGCTGAATGGCTTGATCGGAGATCTGCGCCAGCGTGTGCCCATACGCGCCCATCAATTCCTTGTGTTCGAGGAATGTTGTCGCAGGCAGGACGACATCGGCGTAGTCCGTGGTGTCGGTAAAGAACTGCTCATGCACCACGGTAAACAGATCCGCGCGGCGCAGTCCCGCAAGCACCTGGTTGGAGTCAGGTGCGACAGCAGCCGCGTTGCAGTTGTAAACAAACAGCGCCTTCACGGGCGGGGTCTCGAGCTCGGTCAGCGCATGGCCAAGCTCGTTCATGTTGATGGTGCGCGCGGGCCGCTTCAGCGGGCTCGCCTGCATCAGTTCAGGCATCTGCAGCCTGGCGGAGTTGAACGGAAAAGCGGCAGAAGTCGACAGCAGCAGGCCGCCGCCGCGCTGCTGCCACGAGCCCGTGATCAGCGGCAGCATCGCGACCGCACGCGCGGCTGTTCCGCCATTTTCGCTGCGTTGAATGCCGTAGTTCAGCCGGATGACGGCAGGCGCCCGGCCGTCGCGGCCAGCTTCGCCGTAGATGCGCGCGAGCCGCTCGATGGTACTTGCCGGGATGCCCGTGACGGAAGCTGCGCGCTCCGGCGTGTGTTCGCCTCGTAAGGCAAAGTTCCGCAACGCTTGCCAGTCCTGCACACACGCCTGCAGGTAGCTTTCGTTGTGAAGGCCGTAGCGGAAGAGCACATGCATGATGGCCAGCGCCAGCAGGCCGTCCGTTGCTGGTCGAATTGGCAGCCAGTCATCGGCCAGTGCCGCTGTGCGGGTTCGGTATGGATCAATCACCACGAGGCGTGCGCCCTTGCGGCGAGCCTCTTCGATGAAGGGCCAAAGATGGATGTTGTTGCCGTGGATATTGGCGCCCCACGCGATAATCAGGCCCGCCTCGGCAAAGTCCTGCGGCGCGGTGCCCAGGCGTGTGCCATAAACACTGTTCAGCGCGGTGGCACCGGCGGAGGCACAGATGGTGCGGTCTAGCTGCGACGCCCCGAGCCGGTGAAAAAAGCGCCGGTCCATCGAGGCATACCCAAGCTGCCCGATGGTCCCCGCGTAGCTGTACGGCAGGATGCTTTCGGGGCCATGCCCATCGCTGATCGCCTGCAACCGCGTCGCGATAAGGTCCAGCGCTTCCTCCCAGGAGATACGTTCAAAAACGTCGGCTTCGCGGCCCTGGGGAAGTGGTCCCTTGGGAACGCCGGGTTTGCGACGCATGGGGTAGAGCAGCCGGTCGGGCGCGTACACGCGATCGAGATAACGTGCCACTTTGCCGCACAAAAAGCCGCGTGTGACCGGGTGCGCCGGATCGCCCTGCACTTTCAAGGCGCGGCCCGTGAGCTCGTCCACCGTCACCAGGACGCCGCAGGAATCCGGGCAGTCGAGCGTGCAAACGGCGTGGACCTGGCGTGTCGACATGAGAAGATTCTAGTTCCGCGGCGCCCATGCCGGGGAGGAGGCGCGATGCGCGGTCCCGAACTCTTGTGTGCTGTTGTTCTTGCGGTCCCGCTGGCCGCTGCGGCACAACAGCCTTCTGCGGCGATCCAGCAGCTGCTCACCCGGCAGGCTGCTGACTGGAATCGCGGTGACCTCGATGCGTTTGCGTCCGGTTACAAGAACTCGCCTGACATCCTGTTTCTCGGCAGCACGGTGCAGCATGGCTATGCGGGCATGCTTGCCGGCTACAAGGCGCACTACCCAACCCGCGCCGCCATGGGCACGCTCACCTTCTCACAGCTCGAAGTTCAGCCCCTCGATGAGCACTTCGCCACAACCACGGGGCACTTTCACCTGCAGCGGAGCGCTGCGGGCGGAGGCGATGCGAATGGCTACTTCCTGCTGGTCCTGGAAAAAACCGCACAAGGATGGAAGATTGTTCGCGACGATACAAGCGCGACGAAGTGAACGCCCGGCAGGGCAGTCGTCGGGGCTTTTGGACGCGTCTTAACATCGTGTCAACGAGGATGTCTTCACCGATGCGCAGCGTTTCGGCTTTCATCACCTTCTTGTTTTGTTGCAGCACCTGTGCGGTTTCGCAAACGCAGGGCCAGCTGTACACGGCCACCCGGGAACAGCTTGACGTTACCAAGGTTGTGATTGCCCAGGAGAATGCCTGGAACCACGGCGACCTGGACGGTTACCTGGCGCAGTTCAAGGATGCCGGCGATACCGAGGCGATCCTGAACGGTCCCGTGCGCGGCATTCAGGCCATTCGCGCCGCGTACCATACGAGCTTTCCCAACAGGGAAGCGATGGGAACACTGGAGCAGAGCTCAGTGGAAGTCCGCGAGTTGGGCCCGAACTTCGCCCTGGCCCTGGGCCGCTACCGCTTGGCTCGCACGAAAAAAAACGGTGGCGACGCCGAAGGCAACTTCACGGAAGTCTTCGAGAAGACCGAGACGGGATGGAAGTTGATCTTCACCGAGAATACCTAGCCGTCAGGCGGCCGGTTGCCGACCTTGCAGCTGCCAGTTGAAGACCAGCTGCTCGCGAAAGCCGAACCGCTGCAGGTGTTCAGCAACCACCTCAAGCATCCGCGGTTCCTCTGAAGGATCTGCGGTCTCTACGCGAATCGTCAGCGCTTCCGCAGACGCGTTCAACGTGCAGACTGCCCTGGGCAATTCAATGCGGCCGTAGTCGTCCTCAAGCACTACAGGGAACTTGTGCGCCCAGTGGCGGCAAAGCTGGCGTAGGTAGCTGGCCGCGTGTTGCGTAGGCACTTCGGCGATGGCGAGCGATCCGGTTTCGATAGACATAGCTTCTGTAGTCTGATGAAGTGAGCTCCCCGCCCGATGCAAACAGCGCCGACCTGCCGCTGCTGGAAGCGCGCAACCTGGTGAAGGCGTATGGGCCCGTAACCGTTGTGCACGGGGTGTCGTTAACCGTGCGGCGCGGCGAAACGCTTGGGCTCGTCGGCGAATCCGGCTCTGGCAAGAGCACCGTTGCGCGCATGATGCTGCGGTTGATTGAGCCTACTGCCGGCTCCGTCATCTACCGCGAATATCTTCATGGCGGCCTTGCACAAGACGTAGACCTGCTCACCCTGAAGGCGCGGGAGATGCGCCGGCTTCGCCGCAAGCTGGCCATCGTCTTTCAGGATCCCTACGCCGCGCTGGACCCGCGCATGACCGTGCGTCAGGCCTTGGCGGAGCCTTACAAGATTCACGGAGAGCGCCCGCCCGAAGGCATGGAACCAAGGCTGGTGTCGCTGCTGGGCGAGGTGGGGCTGGACGCTTCGGCGCTGGGTCGCTACCCGCATGCGTTTTCCGGTGGTCAAAGGCAGCGCATCAATATCGCTCGCGCGCTCGCGTTGCGGCCCGAGTTTCTCGTGCTGGATGAGCCGGTAAGTGCGCTCGATGTTTCTGTGGGGGCGCAGGTCATTAATCTGCTGCGCGACCTGCAGGCTCGCTACGGGCTGACGTGCTTGTTTATCTCGCACTCCATGCCGCTGGTGCGCTACCTGTGCCACCGCGTGGCCGTGCTGCAAAAGGGCCGGCTGGTTGAAGAAGGCACGTGGCAACAGGTATGCGAGCATCCGCGCGAAGCCTACACACAACAGCTGCTGGCAGCTACGCCGGAGCTGCCTGTGGTGTAGCCTTCGCGGCTTCGGCCTGCTGCCGCCGCACTTCGTAGTCACACGTGTTGCGAAGGTAGTCCCACGAGTACAGCCCGGCCTCGTGCCCATCGTTCCAGTGGAACTTGATCGCATACTTGCCAATCGGTTCAACCTCGGTGGGCAAAGGCGGTGCCTCGTACATCGGCAGCAGGCTCTTGGGCTTTGGCTTGGGTACGCCCGGCGCACGGCCTTCGTTTTCACGCGCTTCATGACAGACAGCGCAGGGGCAAGCATCGCGCAACCAGCGGAAACTCCAATGGTTTTGGTGACCATCGCGCCAGTCGATCGTCATGCCGGTGCCGCCGGTCTTATCCACGCGCACCTTGGCCGGGCGCACAGCCTCGCCGGAAAGCTTGCGCTGCTCGCGCGCGCGGTCGGCCGCGGCTTCTTCTGCCGACACAAAACGTACACCATCGTGACTCATAAACGAACTCCGCGCTGCAACGGGGCGCCTGGCTTATGTGGCATGACTGCCCCGGTCAAAGTAGATCTTGCACCCAAGGATGGAGCTGGCCAGCACAAGGCTGATGCAGTTGGCGATCATGACTGGCCTGGCTGGCGCCAGCACGCCATACATCAGCCAGCAAAGAACGCCGGCGGTATAGATCGAGAACATCCCGAGCGAGATATCGCCTGCGGAATGGGTGCGAATGACGCGGGTCAGTTGCGGGATCAATGCCGTGGTGGTCATCGCCGCCGCGCAGTAACCAAGGATGTCAACAGCCGATTTGGGTAGGCTCATAGCGCGCGCTGCCTCCAGAAGAAGTAGCCGGCAATCACGCATCCGGTGATCACTACGATGGCGCGCAGCACGTTACCGTTGACCCGCCGTGCAAACCGCGCACCGATATACCCACCCGCCGCGGCGAACAGCATACTGACCACGCAGAAACGCCACTCGATAGCGCCACGGACGATAAAGGTGAAAATGGCGCACAGGTTGGAGGCACACGCGGCCACGACCTTCATCGCATTCAGCGCATGCATCTCTTCCATTCCAAACAGGGCAAGCACAGTCATCACCATGAAGCCGCCGCCCGCACCGAAGTAGCCGATGTAAAAAGTGATGGGGAAGAGTGACAACGCCAGCGGCACTAAAGGGATAGATCGCTCATGCTCGGCGCGGGACTCGCCGGCGCGCTTACGCAACCACTTCGACACCGGACCCGAGATGCCGAAGATCACCGTGCCGCCCAGGATAAGCCACGGAATCAGGTGCAGAAAGGTACGCTGCTGCGTGTGCAGCAGAACCTCGGCCCCGGTAATGCCGCCGACCACGCAGGTCAGCAACACCGTTGGAAGCAGGTCACGGCGCACGTCTCCACGCAGCGTGGCAAGCGAAGTCAGCTGGCCAGGCCAAAGGGCAACCGTGTTGGTCGCATTGGCCTGCACAGGCGCAACACCCATCCCGAGCATCGCCGGGAACGAGATGAAGGAACCGCCACCGGCCATCGCATTCATCACACCGGCGATCGTGGAAGCTGCGACCAACCAGATGTAGTGAAGGTGTGGAATGGCCGGGAGGTGCATCTCCCCATTCTACGTTCCCGGCTCCTACGTCGCCTGGGAGCTCTGGGGGTTAGCTCTCGGCCTTTTCTTCCTGATAGTGGCCGATGTGGCTATACGTTTCCTTGGGGAAGCGGAGCGATTTGTACACATTGCCGCAGTCAGGGTCGTGCCGGTTCGGGATGATGTTGAACTCCTGCTCGGCCTGCCATTCCAGGATGCGCTCACGGCGCGGTGGCGAGTAGTCCCGGCCTTCCACCTGCACCAGCATTTGGCGGGCATCTTCTTCAGAAAAGTCGCGATCCTTGGTCAGTTCGGCCAGTACCTCATCATCGCTGAGGAAGTGTCGCGCGATCATCGCAAAGGTCAGCCGGCCATAGTGCCCAATATCCTGACCCGCATCCAGCGCGTCCAGCAGATGGGCCATCATGCTGTCTTCACGAAGAGCGGCGATGCCCCGGGTCTCGGGTTCGCCTACCGCATGGCCGTCCGGAGATTGTGCCGCGGGCTGCTTGCTCTTATCCAGGGAACCCGGCTCCACAAGATGCCCGTTGGAGCCCTCTGCCTTGGTGCTTTGCTGCTGCTCAGCGGCGGCAGTACCGGCAGGCTGGGACGATCCGGCTGGATGCGACTTCAGCTTGGCCAATTCGGCTTCCGCGCGTTCGGCACGCTCCATGGCACGGCGTAGTGCCTCGCCCTGTTCATCCATCACGGGCTCGTCCCGTTCAATTGTGCGTTCACCCATCGGTCGCCTCTTTCGTTCCTGCTGCTTGCGTTTCTGAATTCCCAGGCGCGTCCTTGGTCGCCTTTGCGAGCCGTTTTACGCCTACAGGTCTAGATGCAGATCCATCGAAGGATGGACGTATGGGAAGCGAAGAAAAGGAGAACAAAAATCATGGCCAGACGTCCACTTTTTTCGCTACACTGCAACCGCCGATCAGCAGAAGAACAAGAGATGCCTGCAAGGGCAAACGTGCTGCCCAGGCATTGCCACGGTGTGTGTATGAAACGCAAGACGATTCAATCCGTCATCGTTCGATGGCCAGTGCGCGCGGTCTGCACTGCCGTCCTGGTTCTGCTGGCAGCGGCGGCCATGCGCCAGGCTGTACGTGCCGGAACGGACGAACAGGCTGGCAAGGATCAGCGGCAGGTCTACCAGTCCAAGGTGGCCGCGTACTACTCGTACAAGTTCGGATCGGGCAGCCCTTTCCTGCCCTCTCAGGCGACCACGGACACCGGCCAGTTCGTCGAACCCGGCAACTTTCAGAGCGCGGCCTATTGTGGACATTGCCATCAGGCCGCGCAGGCGCAGTGGCGCCAGTCGGCGCATGCCAACTCCAACCGGCCCACGTGGTACCAGCGCAATGTGCAGCTGCTGAAGGCGGAAAAAGGCACCGAATACATGCGCCACTGCGAAGGCTGCCATGATCCGATCGCAGTGCTTTCCGGCCAGCTGACTGCGGGCAAGCCCACCAGCCACTCCTATGACGCCGACGGCATCACCTGCACGGTCTGCCACTCCATCCAGAAAGTCACCACGCGCGGCACGGGCAGCTACGTGATGGGTGTACCGGCGGTGCTGGTGGACGAAAGCGGCGCCCCGATTACGCGGCCCGTGACGGATGCCGAGATCCTGGCGCACCTCGACCGCCACTCCAAGGCCGTGATGAAGGACTTTTATCGCACGCCGGAGTTCTGCGCGAGCTGCCACAAGGCAGCGCTGCCGCGTGAGTTGAACGGCTATAAGTGGCTCCGAGCCTTTTCGGTCTATGACGAGTGGCAGGCGTCCTCGTTTGCCAAGCAGTCGCCCTTGCCCTTCTACGTGAAAGATTCGGTTTCCACCTGCCAAACGTGTCACATGCAGCGCGAAGCACTGACCGGTGTCGGCACGGACCGCGACCCTGGTGCCAAGAACGGCAAGTTTGCCTCGCATCGTTGGCTGGGGGGCAACACGCTGATCCCGGCTGTCTATGGCTACACCGAGCAGTCGGCGCGCATCCTGCAGTTCCTCAGAAACGGTGTCTTCAATGTGGACCTGTTCGCGCTCGAACGCGACGGGCACGAGGGCGACCCGACAGCGATTGTGGCTCCGCTTGGGCTGACGAGCTACAGCGTGGCTGCCGGCGAGCGGCTCACCGCCGACGTCGTCATCCAGAACAAAGGAATCGCCCACAGCCACGTGCCCGAGCAGCGCGACATGTATGAGTCGTGGGTGAACTTCACGGTGAAGGATGCTGACGGCAAGGTGCTGGCAGAGAGCGGGTTCCTGAAGCCCTCGGGCGACCTGGACGAGCGTGCCCACAGCTTCACCAACCGGCTGATTAATGCCAAGGGCGGCATCAACGACCTGCACCAGGTTTGGGATAACCGGGTGGTGGCGTACAACAACTCCATCCAGTCCGGGCGCTCGCAGCTGGTGCGCTATACCTTCAGCATGCCCGCGGCTGCGCAGGGAGCGGTAACGCTGACGGCGACGATCAAGTACCGCCGCTTCGATCAGCATTTCCTCGACTTCACGATGGCCAAGGATCACTTTCCCGAGCCCGTGGTCGACATGATCTCGGTCAGCCGCACGATCAAAGTGGGCGACAACGCCCCCGTGCCGCCCACCGACAGCGACATCAAGGAGTGGATGCGCTGGAACAACTACGGCATCGCGCTGCTGGACGCGCAGCAATACCAGGCATCACTGGCAGCCTTCCAACATGTTGCCAAGCTGCGGCCTGACTATGCCGATGCCTTCACCAACATGGCGATCGTGGAGATCCAGTGGGAGCGTTACAGCGAGGCGCGGCCCAACTTGGCAAAGGCGCTTGAGCTCGCACCCAACAATGCGCGTGCGCTGTACTACCGCGCGCTGGTGGAGCGCAACGAGGGCAATCTGGACCTTGCGATCGCCGACCTGAATGAGGTGCTCAAAGGCTTTCCGCGCTCCAAGGATGCGCACCGCGAGCTCGGATTCTCGCTGTACCAGCAGCACAACTACAAAGACGCCTATAACCAGTACATGGCGCTGCAGGCCATCGATCCGGACGATCTCGCGGCGCACTACAACCTGTCGATCCTGTGCCGGCGGCTTGGTTTGAAGGAGCAGGCAGCCAAAGAAGCAGCGTACTTCGCTGACGAGAAGGACGACCCGATGGCCAGCACCTTTGCGCTGGAGTTCCTGCGCAAACACAGCGACCTGGCCAACGAAACGGTGCCGTGGCACACGCACGATCTCGACCCGAAGCACGCGGCCGGCACGGCTGCCTCGTCGGCGAGCACCGAAGCGACGCCGCCGAGCGCCCCGAGTGCCGGTGGCCGCTAGCATGACTGGTCCGGCCTGCGCGATGATGAAAGCAATACAGGTGATGCAAGGTTCCATGGCACGTTGGCTCGGTAAGGGATGTCTTTTGATTTGTCTGGTGGGGTTCTCTGCCGCGGCGCAGAGCCCCAACCCGTCGCCGCTGGAAAAGCAGGCAGAGCGCCCCACGGAGGGCTCGCAGCCAGCGCAGGGCAGCGGCTCGTCAACCGGCGGGGCGCATCCGGCGATCCTCGACGCGCAACACCGGCCCATCACCGCCGGCGGTTTTGTTGCGTCCGGTCCGATTCTGTTCAAAGACACGGCGCAGCAGGCGGGGCTGACCACCTGGACGCACCACATGGGAACGACCGCCAAGGCGACCATCCCTGAGACGATTGGCTCCGGCGTCGCGCTGCTGGACTACGACAATGACGGCTGGCTCGACATCTACCTGGTGAATGGCTCGAACTACGACGCGGAGGCGGGCAAGGCAAAGCCACCGCACGCCGCGTTGTTTCACAACAACCACGACGGTACGTTTACTGACGTGACGGCCAAGGCAGGCGTGGCGAACGATCGCTGGGGTTTTGGCGCCGTGGTCGGGGACTTCGACAACGACGGCTGGCCTGACATCTACGTGTCCAATTTCGGCAAGAACCGTCTGTTCCACAACAACCACGACGGCACCTTTACCGACGTGGCGGAAAAGGCGGGCGTCACCGTGGGCGCTTGGTCGACCGGCGCCACCTGGGGCGACTTCGACGGCGATGGCTACCTGGACCTTTTTGTGCCGGGCTACATCAAGGTGGACGACCTGGTGCGTGCAAGCAGCGCCTCTGCCGCACAAAGCTTTTGCGAGTTTCGCGGCGTGCGCGTGATGTGCGGCCCACATGGGCTCCATGGTGAACCCGACCATCTGTTCCACAACAACCACGACGGCACCTTCACCGACGTCAGCGAGCACGCCGGCGTCGGCGACAAGAGCCACTTCTACGGGCTGGCGTCGCTTTTCATTGACGTCAACGGCGATGGCAAGCCAGATCTGTTGGTGGCCGACGACTCTACCCCGAACTACCTGTATCTGAACAATGGGGACGGCACGTTTGAGGACGCCAGCTTCGAGAGCGGGTACGCGTTAAACGAGAGCGGGCGCGAAACCGCCAGCATGGGTATTGCCGCGGGCGATCTGACGCACAACGGCCGCATTGACATCTACAACACAACGTTTTCTGACGATTACAAGCCCCTGTACCGCAACGACGGCGACGCGAACTTCACCGACGTTGCGTATCAGGAAGGCATCGCCGAGTTGACCATCCCGTTTCTCGGCTGGGGCACGAGCTTTTTCGACTACGACAACGACGGCTGGCTCGACCTGATGTTTGTGAACGGCCACGTGTACCCGCAAGCCGACGCGCAAAACTGGGGCACCACGTGGGCGCAGCGGCCGTTGCTCTTCCACAACGAGGGCGGCAAGCTGAAGCTGATGCCAGCCGTGGAAGGCACAGCGCTGGCGAAGGTCGCACCCGCCCGCGGCATGGCTTACGGCGATCTGTTCAACGACGGGCACGTCGACGTCGTGGTGAACAACATGGACAGCACGCCCTCGCTGTTCCGCAACGTCGTCAAGAACGACAATCACTGGATTGCCTTCAAGCTTGTGGGGGCTCCCTCGTCGCAGGCCGGCAAGCCGGGCAGCCCGCGCGATGCCGTAGGCGCAACGGTCTGGGTCACCGCGAACGGCTTTCGGCAGCGTGCTGATGTACTTGCCGGGGGCAGCTTCGCCTCCAGCCCCGACCAGCGGCCGCACTTTGGCCTTGGCTCTGCGACGGCGATCGAAAAGCTCGAAGTCCGCTGGCCAAGCGGGCATACGGAAGTGATTCCCGCGCCGAAGAAGGTTGATGGTTTTTACACGATCACCGAAGGCAAGGGCGTTGCGGTGCCATACCGCTAGGCTGACAAGGAGACACGGGTGAAGAAGAGAGCAGGACAACAAGGTGTGTGGATCGGGCTGCTTGCGTGCGGTGTGCTCACGTTGGGAAGCTTGCCGCATGGATATGCCCAGGCACCGAATGCTCCACAGAGGACGTCCGCGGCAGCGGCGGAATCAGGTCCGGGCGTTCCGTTCACAGCGGAAAAGCTCACAGCCCTGCTGCCCCCGTCGGTGTACTTCGCCGGCCGCACCGCACCGCTGCAAACGCGCAATGCCGGCGGCACGAAATTCGCGAACGGTGCAATTTTCTGGGTGTCGCTGGTGGACAGTTCCGGCTATGCGAGCTCCGTGCAGGAGCGCTACCAGTTCTACATCGTCACCGAAGGCCCGGTACGCTTTGGCGACGTCACGCTGCGGCCGGGGGCCTATGGTGGCGGCTTCGTCGGTGACCGGCTTGTGCTGATGGACATCGGAGACCACAGCATCGGGGAAGGCCCGATTCAAACCGATGCGAGCTTGCGTCGGCCCCGGCCGCTACAGGTGGTCGCGGACCAGCCCGGGGCAGTGAAGCTGTACCTCGGACGCAAGTGGGTTACGGTGCGCACCGCCGAGTAAGCTTTCGGTAACTTTCGTCCCTAGTGCCGGAGCGATGATTTGCGACACCGTCAGATCATCGCCATTTCGCCGCCGGTACGTTTGTCTTCATCTACGTCACGCATAATACGTCTGTGCTTTTGAAAGCTATCAAAGATGCAGACGAAACGTGGAACGTCCTGCAGCTTTCCGACACGCTGGACATTGAGTTTTCAGCGGCCCTTTCCGAGTTCGTCCCGGTGATCCTTTGGGAGCCTGTCCGTCGGCTGTCCTCCGCCGACGGCAGCTTCAAGGAAACTGAGCGTGTCCACCCCGGCACGCAGTTGCGCATCCGCAAATTCCCATTGCTGCGCGGATATGCGCGGTTTCCTTTCTCGTCCCTTGTCCCGATCGGGCCAAGCCTGGCCGGACGCATCGCGCGGCAGTCCGCCAATCCGAAGCACTCCGTGCTCGTGTGTACAACGCCGTTTTTCGCACCCGTAGCCGAGCGCTGGCCCGGGCCCGTCGCCTATTGGCTGGCCGATCTTGTGGCGCGGTACAGCCGGTCCTCGTACGATCGGGTGCGCAAGCTGGATGGGCGCCTTTGCCGGGTGGCCACCCAGGTGTACCCAAATTCCGCACGCATCGCCGACTACCTGCAGACACAGGCAGGCTGCCCGGCAGAGAAGTGCGTAGTCCTGCCCAATGCCACCGGTGTTCGCAGTCTCCTGCCGGCGCCGTTGTTCAGCGCCACGCCTTTGCCGGCGCCCTACACGGATTTGCCGCGGCCGTTGGCTGGCGTCATCGGCAATCTTGCTGAGAACACCGATTGGCTGTTCTTAGCGGAGCTTCTGCGCCGCACGCCGTGGCTTCACTGGCTGTTTGTGGGCTCGACGCAGATGCCGATTCGCGACCGGAGCCAGCGCAAGGCTCGCGCGTGGGTGATGGGGCACGACCGCACCACCTTCGCCGGGATGCAGCCGTACACAGAGCTGTTCCGCTTTGCGCGCGGTATCGATGTGGCAGTGTTGCCCTACAACCTGCGGGAGCCCACGTTTTCCGGCTCCAGTACTCGCTTTTACGACCACCTTGCGGCGTGCCACCCTATTCTGGCCACGACCTCAGTCTTCGCCCTGCGCAGCAAAGAGCCTTTGCTCAAGCTGGTGCGCGACGCCGAGCAGGCAGCCGAGGTCCTGGTTGACCTGCGCGACCGTGAATTTGACGATGGCTGGCGCGCGGCCCGGTGGGAAGCAAGCCGCAGCAATACATGGCGCGACCGGGCCTCCGTCATGCAATCCACGTTGGAGCGCCCCGGCTCCTCGAACCAACCGGCGCGGGTCGCGGCCAGGGCCTAGGGTCAGACGGGCTGCAGGGCAGGCTGCAACTGCTCCGTGTGTGAGGCTGGGACCGCCACGATGTCGATCGTCAGCACGGTGATGTCGTCGGTCTGCCCGAAGGTGCGGGCGGCTTCCGCGATCTCGGCCGCTGGCTGGCGGCTCAGCAGCCCGGTACGCTCAAAGCCGAAGAGTTCGCGGTGATGCATGGCTTCGGGCACGCCGTCCGTGAGCACCGTCAGGTGGTCCCCGTTGCTAAGGGCGTAACGTACTTCGTCGAACACCACATCGGGAACCAGGCCGAGCGGCAGGTTCGGCTCGGTGCGCAGCTCAAACCCGTTGACGTACGGGGCGATGTGGCCGGCGTTGGCGAAGGTGAGCACCGTGCGGTCTGCGGAGAAGTGCAGGGCAAGGCACGTGGTGAACCCGGCACTGCGACCCTGCAGCGACCGGTTCAGGCCGGCAAGTATGGCTGCCGGCGAGGTCGTGATCTCCACCAGCGTGCGCAGCGTGCCCACCGCCAGCGAGACCTGCAGCGCGGCGGGCAGGCCCTTGCCCGCGACATCGCCGATAACAATGACCGTTTCGCCTGAGCTGAGCGGAAGGATCTGGAAGAAGTCGCCGCCAACCTCTTGCGCCGGATGGTAAGCCGTGCCGATGGACAGCCCCGGGATGCGCGGCAGCGTTTCCGGGACGAGCACCTGCTGGACAGAGCGGGCAGCCTCGATCTCCGACTCCACGCGGTCCTGCTCGCGGCTGCGCAGGGCAAAGCGCCGCAGCAGAATGACCAGCATCGCCAGCAGGAAGATCGCTTCTGCCAGGTCTTCCAGCGTGAAGTAGAAGGGGTGGCGCCAGCGAAGGGTGAAGCTGCTGAACCACACGTAGCCGAAGGTTTGCACTGTCCAGATGATCTGGCTGTACAGGTGAGCGAGGATCAGAAAGGCAATGGGAAGCCCCAGCGTGCGGGCATCAGGGAGTTTGCGTTTGGCCTGCTGGCGCACGAAGAGCAGAATCCAGCCGAAGACCGGAAGCAGAAAGATGATGGTGAGCAGGTTTTCCTGCGCAACCGAGACCGCTCCCATCCAGGTAAGCGGCGCGACCAGGGCTGACAGGCCGCAGCACACCAGCGCGAAGACGAAGGCGTTGGTCCATTTGCCATGGAACAGCGTCCGGAAAAAGAGCAGGGAGGAGGCCAGAAACAAGGTCTGGAAGGCTGTTTCCACCAGCTCATATCCCAGCAGATTGCCGCTGTGCAGGAAGTCCCAGGCGCGAATGAGGTGGAACGCCCCCTGCCCAAGCACCAGCAACGCGAACCACAGGAATTCCCGTTCCGACTGCCGGGTGAGGAACAAGGCAGCCGCGACGACAAACGCCAGCAGATCCAGCGCGCCCAGGTCGAAGTCGTCACTGTACTCCCACAGGTACGCCTGTTCCTGCTGGTCGAACTGCGCATGGAGCAAGTCGCTGCGACCGATCTCTGCCGACCCTTGCAGGCCGCCATGGCGGTAGCGGCTCCAAACGGGACTGTGCCAGATGCGAAGCGCGATGGTGAGTTTTTGCGGCTCCGCGCGCAAGCCGGACGGCAGATCCAGGACGACGGGGCGCGAGCGGAAGGTCCCAGGGTTGGGCGGGAGCTTGCCTTCGGTCAGCATCAATCGGCCGTTCACAAATACCTGGTAGCAGGTGTAGATGACGGGCAGGCGAAGGCTGAACTCCTCTTGGCCGGGCGGCAGGATGACCTGGAAGCGGTACCAGGCGGTGCCATCCAGGTTGTGGTAGCCGATCTCGTCCCAGTCGGTGCCGGATTGCACCAGGTGCCATTGGGTGTCGTTAAAGCCGGGATCGGCCCAGCGTGGGTCGTCCCCGATCTGGAAACGCCATTGCCCGTCCAGCAGCACGACCGGTTCGCGGTCGTCCAGCAACGAGAAGGTCGTGACCGCGTCCGCATCGGTCGCCCTATCGGTGTGAACCGCCGCTGTGGCCTGGTTCGGCTTCGCCTGCGCGGGAAGGGCCGCCGTGGCCACAAGAAGACCAAGCAACCAGGCGAACTTGTACAAGAGGTGCTTCATCGCGGGACGGTTGGCCCGAGTGTACCGGAGAGAGACGCTTCAGAGTAGGGTACGCGCGGGCGGAGCGCGCAGTTCCTGGTGCAGGCCCGGCATCTGGGGCGCAGGAAGCGAGTGCTCCTGTCCGCATCATAGAATGGCGGCGCACCCGGCACACCGAGCCGGCTGAACACGTGGAGGACAAACAGGATGCGGGTTGGTTTGATGACGCGGGAGTATCCGCCCTATGTATACGGCGGCGCCGGGGTGCATGTGGAGTACCTTTCACGCGAGCTGGCCAAGCAGATCGAGGTGGAGGTCCACGCCTGGGGCGACGTCCCCGCCCATGAAGAGATTCCCGGCCACGCGGAGCCTGCCAACCCGAAGCTGGAGGTCTGCTTCGAGCAGCCCTGGAGCGCCATCAGCGACGGCACCACGGCCAAGTTCAAGGGCGCGCTGGAAGCGTTGTCGCTGAACCTGCTGCAGCAGCTTCATCTCCAAAAGCTGGACGTGGTTCACACGCACACCTGGTACGTCTCCATGGCCGGTTTTCTGGCGAAAAAGCTGTACGGCGTACCGTTCGTGCTGACCACGCACTCGCTGGAACCGCTGCGCGCCTGGAAAGCCGAGCAACTAGGGTCGGGTTATGCGCTCAGCTCGTGGATGGAGCGGACAGCGATCTTGGACGCCGACGCGATCGTTGCCGTTTCGAACGGAACGAAGGCGGACATCCAGCGGGCCTATCCGGACGTCGACCCGGAGCGCATCCACGTGATCTACAACGGCATCGACCTGCAGCAGTACCAGTGGACCCCGGACACGGCCGCGCTGACCAAATATGGCGTCGACCAGACCCGGCCGTACGTGTTGTTTGTTGGCCGTATTACCCGGCAGAAGGGCGTGACACACCTGGTAGACGCCATCCAGCACCTGCCGCCCGGCACGCAGGTGGTGCTGTGCGCCGGTGCCCCGGACACACCCGAGATCGCCCAGGAGATGCGCGACAAGGTGGAAGCTGTGCGCAAGTGGACGCCGTTCAGCCAGCCCGCTGCGGTGGAGATTCATACCCCCCCGGGCGTGCAGCCGGAAGGGCACGCGATCGCCACGGGCGACCCGCTGGGGATCGGCCACAACATCGTTTGGATTGAGCAGATGGTGACCAAGGAAGAGGCGATCCAGTTGTATTCGCACTGTGGCGTGTTTTGCTGTCCGAGTGTGTATGAGCCGTTCGGGATCATCAACCTGGAGGCCATGGCGTGCGGAGCGCCGGTGGTGGCGTCGGCTACCGGCGGCATCCTGGAGGTGGTCGTCGAGGGCGAAACCGGGCACCTGGTGCCCTTTGCGCAGGATCCGGTGACGACCTTTCCGTCGAACCCAGAAGGTTTTGCACGGGATCTGGCCCAGCGCCTGACCGAGCTGCTTGCCGACACGGAGAAGGCGAAGGCCATGGGCCAGGCCGGGCGCAAGCGCGTGGAAGCGCATTTTTCATGGACGGCCATTGCAGAACAGACCATCGCGCTGTACCAGAGGTTGATCGATGCACGGCAGGGCGCGTCGAAAAGTGAGCGTGCCGGCTGACATTGTTGCCGCGGATCAGGTGCTTTGGTTACCGTCGGTTTCAGCACACCGAGCTTTCGCGTCAACTTTGTCGCAGAAGCATCCTATAATTGGGAGCCTAGACGCCGACCGACGGCGCGCCCACGCAGGAGTTATCCATGGCCAATCTACTCGAACAGCTCAAAACAATGACGACGGTCGTCGCAGACACCGGCGACATCAACTCCATCAAGCAGTTCAAGCCAACGGACTCCACGACCAATCCCTCTTTGATCGCGACGGCGGCGGGCATGCCGGAGTACCAGTCCATCGTGGATGACGTATTGACCCAGGCTCGCGAGAAGCTGGGGGACAAGGCCGATGACAAGGAAGTTGCCGCAGCGGCGTTTAAGACGCTCGCGGTCGCTTTCGGGCGCAAAATCCTTGAGATCGTGCCCGGCCGTGTGTCCACCGAAGTGGACGCGCGCCTGAGCTTTGATCGTGAGAAGACGAAGGAGCAGGCGCACGACATCATTCGTCAGTACGACCAGGCCGGGATTGGCCGTGAGCGCGTCCTGGTGAAGATTGCGTCCACCTGGGAAGGCATTCAGGCCGCCAAGGATCTGGAAGAAGAAGGCATTCACTGCAATCTCACACTGCTCTTCGGCATTCACCAGGCGATCGCCTGCGCCGAAGCCAAGGTGACCCTGATCTCGCCGTTCGTTGGCCGCATTCTTGACTGGTACAAGCACGACACGGGCAAGGATTACGCGCCGGAAGAGGACCCGGGCGTGCACTCCGTGACGGAGATCTACCACTACTACAAGAAATTCGGGTACAAGACGCAGATCATGGGCGCCAGCTTCCGCAACATCGGGGAGATCGAGCAACTTGCCGGGTGCGACCTGCTGACCATCTCACCCAAGCTGCTGCAGGAACTGCAGGACAAAGAAGGCACGCTGGAGCGCAAGCTCGATCCAGCAACGTCGTCCTCGGATCCGATCGAGAAGATGACGATGGATGAGGCGACCTTCGAGAAGATGCACGAGGAAAATCGCATGGCCCACGACAAGCTGAAGGAAGGCATCGAGGGTTTCAGCGAGGCCTTGGAGCACCTTGAAGAGTTGCTGGCCAAGCGCGTCTCGGAGCTTACGCCTGCGTAAGGCTGAGCCCGCACAGAGCGAAACATCAGGCCCGTGTGTCAGGCATCACTGCTGACCGCGGGCCAAGTTGTGTGTGACGAACCGCACAAAGCTGCCGTACAAAGGACGCTGCCCGTACATGCTGAGTTCCCAACCAAAGCAATAAACGAGCAGCAGCGCCCAGGATGCCCAGCGTGCGCCAAGACGCGGGCCGAAAAGGGCTGAGGTCTGTTCCACGGTTGTACTCCCTTGCTGCCGCGCGGCAAACAGCAACAGGACCATCAGGCTGAAGGTGTGGATGTAGATCCATCGCGTCCAGTCTGTGCCGTAGTAGAAGACCGAGATGGACATCAGCCAGGCCAGTGCTGCTATAGCCATGAGCACCTGTGAGGCTGCGCGATCACGCCGCCAGAGCTGGGTGAGGCCCATGATCACAGGCACGAGCGGCAATACGAAGAGCCAGGGAACATGTCGCCAATAATGCCCCGCCAACATTGATCGAAGGACCTCTTGGTGGGCATAGGCCGCGTTGTGCGCAAGGTAGTCGATGGCCCCGCCGCAGATGCCGGACGGTGGCGATGTCCGTGTGCCGCCGATGGAACGGCACACGGTATCGGCCACCTGCGCATCGCCCGGGAAGCGAGACACAACAGCAAACAGGGCGACACTGACCAGTGCCGGAAGCGCGAAGATTTGAACGCTGCGCCGCACATTACTCGAAACCAGATATAGAGCGCCGAAAAGGTACGGGAAGAAGACGATCAGGCCTTCATGCGACAGGATGCAAACGGCGCATCCCGCAGTCAGCAGAGAGGACGGCAGTAGCCACGACGACGAGTGTGTTTTTTCTCGGTCCGTGCGAGTGCCGAGTCGAAGCGTGAGCGCGAGCAGGGCGAAGAACAGGATGTCTTTACGGAAGGCGAACGGTGGGTCCAGCAGAACGAACGCCAACGTTGCGGGCGAAAAGAACAGCGCAAAACGCCACCAGTTCCAGCGCACATCGCTGATCAGACGCCACACCCCGAGCAGAACGATGCCGTACATCGTCCACTGCAGCAACAGGATGGTCCACAGCAGCGGCATGTGGGCTGCGCGCAGCAGCAGGGCCAACTCTCCGGTAAGCCCGCGCCGAACGAAGCCGCCGGAGTAGTTGATCAGCCAATCACCCATCGCCCAATCGCTGGGATGACGAAGGTTGAACAGGCCGAGCACCCCAAGCCATGTGGCGATGCACAGCAGGAACACTTGTGCGGCACGTGTAGCGCCTCGCTCGGCTACTGTTGCTTCAGCATGGACCGAACGGCCCAGGTCGGCTTGCGTGCGCGGTGGCGTGAGAGCCTGGTGCGGATGCGTCACGCGTTCGTCGCTCCTTCTATACTGACCCTGCGACTCCACCCAGCGTCAACGCTGATAGCAGGTCAGGCTTGCACGTCCAAGATCCAGTAAACCATGCGGCAGCGGACCGTTGGCAGCGGTTTCTTCGCTGGCAAACACTCGCCACGGAAGCGTTGTCGGTTCTTGCAGTGCTGATGTTTCTGGCGGTCGCGCTTAAGCGGTTGCATTACCCATTTGAGCTCGACCGCATGGAATCGGCCATGATGACCACGGTGTGGCGCGTGGCGCACGGCATGCCCGTGTATGTGCGGCCCTCGTTGGAGTGGGCGCCCTTCCTGTATTCGCCGCTGTTCTTTTACTGTTCTGCGGCGATGACGAAGATCATGGGCGTGGGCTACGCTGCGCTGCGCATGGTGTCGATTTTTGCCACACTGGGCAGCTGCGCCGTGCTGGCGGCGATGACATATCGCGAGACACGCAATCGCACCGCGGCGCTGGCGAGCGCAGGGCTGTTCGCGATGTTGTATAGCCTGGTGCTCTCCTGGTATGACATCGGGCGTGTGGACTCGCTGTCGCTGTTTCTGTTTCTGCTCGCCCTCTACTGCATGCGGTTCTCGTCGCCGGTGCTGGCCGCGTTTGTGTGGGTGCTTGCGTTTCAGACCAAGCAAAGCTTTCTGCCATTGGCGGTGCTTGCGTTCCTGGCTGATTGGCAGCGTCCGCGACGCCTGCTGCTTGGGCTCGGGTCGTTCGCGGTAATGGCGTATGCCAGCATCTGGTGGTTCAATCACACCACCGGTGGATGGTACAGCTACTACGTCTTCGGATCGGTAAAGGAACTTGGTCTTTCGCCGTTTTATGCCAAGACGTACGTCCCTTATGACCTGCTGCAACCGTTGGCCTTGGCGCTTGGGTTGATCGTGTTCGCAATGCTAGTGCGGCCCGTCGACTGGCGCAGCCGAAGCGCCTCCTTTTATGGCTACTTGACCGCGCTGATCGTGTTTGGCATCTGGTTTGCGCGGGCGCATGTGGGGTCGTATTACAACACCTTGATGCCGGTGTATGCGTGGATCTGCCTGCTGTTTGGGCTGGCACTGGCGCGGTTGACGCAAACGTTTATTACGGGCAATGCTGAGGCTTCGCCGAGCGTCTTTCCCCTTGCCTGGCCGACGCTGATATGGCTGGCGGCGTTCGCGCAGATCGCAATGCACCTGTACCGTCCGGGAGCGTACGCGATGTCCAGCGGAGCGGCCCGCCTGCGTTGGGAATTCATTGAGCATGTGCGCGCGACACCAGGCGATGTATGGTTGGTGAACCACAGCTATGACACGCTGCTTGCCGGCAAGGGCATGCACGCCGAAATGGACGCGTTTGACGCCGTGCTGGGCCGCCCCGATGCGCCGTCGGTGGCTGAGGTGCAGCAGGCCATCCGCGATCATCGCTTTACTGCCATCTTTCTGGACCGCGTTCCGGAGACGTACAGCCCGAAGTGGCTGTTTGACGGCGATGCGTTTCAAGCTGCGTATCCGCTGCACGCCTTCGCCCCGGGCGCGCCGATGCCGGGTACGGGCGACCAACCCGTGTTGATGTACCTGCCGTGCCAGCCGAACGTAACCGCCGAGGCCGCGCTCGCGGTGAACAGCACCTATGTGCAGCAGGGGAGCTGCAAGCCGTAGCGGCAAGCCCGATGCAACTATGGTGCCGGCGTGTACGCCGCGATCGCCGCCGCCGTGGAAGGTTGAACAGCCTGTTGCAGCGGGTACGCGAAGAAGTTGCTGGCGCCGAGTTGGATCCAGCCCGCGGGCTTGGTTGCTGAGTTCGGGAAGAGACTGACGATGTACCGCAGACCCATATGCGTGAGCGGATCGGTGACGGCGTGCTTGTCCGGGATGCTGTTCCACACGGTGATCGGGTTGGCCTCACCCGTTGTTTCTACTTCACCAAGAATCTGCGTGCCGGCCAACCGCGCCCAGTAAAAGTCGGTGTAACAGGCCAAATCGCCCATGCACGCCACCTTGTCACCGGGCTGCAAGCCAAGCTGATCCAGCGCAGCCGCAGCCGTGAACACCTGCGGGTCATAGCCGGAGTGACGCTGCTCCGCCGGTGGAATGTGACGGCGACGATCTGCAAGATAGGTTGCGCTTTGGACGAGGAAGATGCCGGCAAACAGCACAACGGCCGCATCGGCCAACACGGGGAAGAAGCTCTGAAAGCTTGTCGTTGTGAGCTCTGAGCTCGATGCATCCGCGGCTGCATTCCGAAGTTGCAGGCCGGCAAACAATGGCAAAACAACCAGCAGCAACGGCCCGGTAAGATAGCGGTCCTGCAGGTCGATGGGCAGGTAGATGAGGAACATCAGCGCTCCCCACGCAACAGGAGCCAGCACCCACCATGGCGCGCCGACATGACGTTTTGCCCTGCGGCGTAGACGTGGCAGGGCCGAACCAAAAGCAAGCAGAACGCCCAGCAAAACGAAAATCTCCGGCCGTCCAAGCAGATAGCGGAAGAACACAACCACGTTGCGGGCAAAGCGCAATGCGTGTCCCTTTAACCAGACGTGCGGCTTCAAGCCAGCTGTCCACCATGCTGGGTCAAACCAAAGCGGAAACGTTCCGTTCGGGTGCGCGAAGTAGCTGAACACGGGCGGGTTCGCGTTCAGCGCGGCTTCCGGATGGAGGAACACGCCACTGGCATGCCCAAGATCCTGGTGATACCACTCGTGCCAGCGTGGCGTCATGTCAATGAAAAACGCGTAGTTCAGTCGGGCGGAGTCGCCTGTTGTCAAATGGCCAAGCTGACGAGAGATCGCAAGGATATACGGCCCGGCGATGCAGGCGAAGACCACCGCCGCAAGAACAGTGCCACCCAGGGCACGCCTGCGACCTGCAGCACGAACGCGTACCGCGCGCACCAATAAGCCGAGGAACAGCGCAGCCGAGGGCAGAAATGCAAAAGACTTGGTCAGGTACGCACAGCCTAACGCGATACCCAGGCCTGCATAGAACAAAACGCCAGCACCGTCCAGGATGCGCAGGAGGAAGCCACCGGCTAGCATCACCAAGGCAAGCAACAACGTGTCTGCCCTGGGGGCCGCGATCGGCAACTCCCGCCCCAGGCTCATCACCAGCAACGCCAAACTCAGCAGGTGCAAAGTCGCTGCCGGGATCGCAGGGATAACGTCATCGCCCGTGCTGCGGGCACGTAGCCGGGTGAGGCCTGTTGTGAAGAACACAGTTGCCCCCATCGTGAGCGCAAAGATCACGACGTTGACGAAACGCACCACCGCCAACTCTCTCCACAGCGATGGATGCGCTATCTTTTCAGCCATCGCCAGCAGCGCGGGGTAGCCTGGATTCCAGTACCCGTTGATGGCAAGGGCCGCGTGGTGTGTGGTGAGGTCCTGCGCGATGTCCATAAAAGCCGTGCCATCGCCGTCCATCATGTACAGGTCGAAGCGCGCATAGCCATACGCAGCGAGAAGCATCAGGAGCGCATAGGCCCATATGAGTTTGCGGCCAATTGTGCGAGGCAATGCGAGCTCCCGGCTGAAAGGTGCGTCCAGTATAGGTCAGCACGCGAACCAGAAAGCCCGATCGCGGGTTCATGCATCGTAACGATTGGTACCAAGTACGCCTCAGGAGGATGAACACCGGATGCGCAAGCTCGGAGTAGCGCTTATTGTTTTCTTTGCTTTGTCGGTCGCAGCTTCCCCAGCGGAAGCGCAGTATCACCACCACCACCACCGGCACTGCTGGTACAGGCACCATCACCGCGTCTGCCGCTAATTGCGTAGAAAAGGGGCCGCGATGGCCCCTTTTGTTTTGCGCAGTATGTGCGCATTTACAAGATGTAGCGGCTGAGGTCCTGGTTCTGCACGATGGACGCGACCTGCTGCTGCACGTACGCTTTGTCCACACTTAAGGTGAACTCCGCGCCGTTGCCTGCTGAGCGTGGTGAAAGTGCCGGGACGTTGTCGCCGGCAGGTGCGTCCGTTCCGCCTGCCTGCCTTGCAGCCCTCACCAGGTCTGGCGCCTGAAAGCTGATCTCATCCAGCACGCGTTCCATGATGGTGTGCAGCCTGCGCGCGCCGATGTTTTCCGTCGTCTCATTCACCTCGAAAGCAAAACGCGCCATCTCCGCGAGCGCGTCCGGCGTGAACTCGAGGGAGACGCCTTCGGTCTCCAGCAGCGCCACCGATTGCTTCACCAGTGACGCGCGCGGCTCGGTAAGAATGCGCAGAAAGTCATCGACCGTGAGGGGCTTCAACTCCACGCGGATCGGAAAACGGCCCTGCAACTCGGGGATCAGGTCGCTTGGCTTGGAGACGTGAAAGGCACCGGCAGCGATGAACAGGATGTGGTCGGTCGCGACGAAACCATACTTGGTGTTGACGGTGGTGCCTTCCACAATCGGCAGGATGTCGCGCTGGACCCCTTCGCGGCTGATGTCAGGGCCGTGCCCGCCTTCGCGGCCGGCGATCTTGTCGATCTCGTCAAGGAAGACAATGCCTGAATCTTCCACGCGCTCCACGGCCGTGCGCGTAATCGCGTCCATGTCCAGCAGGCGAGCTTCTTCTTCCTGCACGAGGTAGTCGAACGCATCGACGACCTTCATGGGGCGCTTGCGTGTGCGGCCGCCCAGCATGTTGGTCAGCATGTCCTTGATGCCGGAAGCTTCCGATTCATCCTGGCCGTTGGAGATGACTTCCACTGTGGGTTGGGCGCGGTCGCGTGTTTCGAGTTCGACCATGCGATCGTCCAGACGCCCTTCGCGGAACTGCTGCCGAAGCCGCTCGCGGTCGCGTTGGCGTTCAGTGTCGTCCTTGGTCAGCACGATCAGGTTCACCGGCTCGCCGCTGGGCGTCAGTGACTCCGGGCTGAGGTGCTCGCGGGGAGGAACCGTCTGCTCTGTGCCCGCCGGCAAGGTGTTGTCTGGCCTTGGCCGCATTTCGACAGCAGGTGCGGCAGTATTGCCCTGCGCCAGCAGCAGATCGAGCAAGCGATCCTCGGCGGCTGCTTCGGCGCGGTCTTCAATCTCTTCCAGCTTCTCTTCGCGGGTCTCATCGATGGCGATTTCGACCAGGTCACGCACCATCGATTCAACGTCGCGGCCCACGTACCCGACCTCGGTGAACTTTGAGGCCTCCACCTTGAGGAACGGGGAACGCGTCAGCTTGGCGAGACGACGCGCAATCTCGGTTTTGCCCACACCCGTGGAGCCGATCATCAGGATGTTTTTGGGCATCACCTCTTCGGCCAGGTCGGGCGTGAGGCGCTGCCGGCGCGTGCGGTTGCGCAGGGCGACCGCCACGGCGCGCTTGGCTGCAGCCTGGCCCACAACGTACTTGTCGAGCTCCGCCACGATCTCTCGCGGCGTCATCTCATCCAGAGAGAGTGGCTGGTCTTCAGCGGTGCCGGGAAGGTAGATCGCCATCAGGCACCCGCCTTGAGTTCTTCAATCACGATGGATTGATTCGAATAGATGCAGATGTCGCCGGCGATCTTCATGGAGCGCTCGACGACCTCGCGCGCGGACAGTTGCGTGTTTTCGAGCAGCGCCGTTGCGGCAGCCATGGCATAGGTTCCGCCGGAGCCGATCGTGGCAATCACGCCATCACCCACCGGGTCGGGTTCAATTACGTCGCCGTCGCCGGAAAGCACGTAGATATGTTCCGCGTCGGCGATGATCAGCAGCGCTTCCAACTGGCGCAGCAGCTTGTCCGTGCGCCAGTCTTTGGCGAGCTCTACGGCGGCACGGCCCAGTTGCCCGCTGTACTGCTCCAGCTTGGCTTCAAAGCGCGTGAGCAGTGCAAAGGCATCTGCGGTGGAGCCGGCAAAGCCTGCAAGAACCTTGTTGTTGCCCAGGCGGCGTAGCTTGCGTGCGGAGCTCTTCATCACGGTGGCGCCGAGCGTCACCTGGCCGTCAGCGGCCATCACGACCTGGTCGCCACGACGCACACAAAGCACCGTGGTGGAACGCACACGGCGGCCCTGGGCAAGGTCGAGCGGATGATCTGTTGGCGAGGACTTGCGGAGCGCGCCCGCGGACCGAGCGACGCTCTGTGGAGACTTCTTCATGGACACATCGAAGTATATCCCCGCAGAGCGCCGCCGGCTCGGTCAGCTACTCCAGTTGCCGGGCGAGATAGGTGAACGTGATGGCGCGCGTGCGAGCCTCCTGCTGAATGCTGGCGCCGGCACCATGGCCGCCCTCGGTGATCTCGTCATAGAAAAACGGCTCGTGATACTCCTCCATCTTGGCCGCGAACTTGCGCGCGTGCTGCGGGCCTACACGGTCGTCCTTGGTGGTGGTGAAGATCAGCGGTGTGGGGTATTTCACGTCCGACTTCAACTGGTTGTAGGGCGAGATCCCCGCCAGGAAGGTACGCTCGTCCGGATTGTTGACCGAGCCGTACTCGCCGACCCAGCTTGCGCCCGCGGCGATGTGTTCAAAGCGCAGCATGTCCAGCAGCGGCACCTGGATCACAATGGCGTGCCACAGGTCAGGGTGCTGCGTCATCTCCACACCCATCAGCAGGCCGCCATTGGAGCCACCCTCGATGCCGAGGTGCGGCGTGGACGTGATCTTGCGCGTGATCAGGTCCTGCCCTACGGCGGCAAAGTCGTCATAGATGCGCTGGCGATGCGTCTTCAGCCCGGCCTCGTGCCACGCCGGCCCAAACTCACCGCCGCCACGGATGTTGGCCAGCACGAAGACATTGCCCTTCTCCAGCCAAAGCTTGCCGACCTCAGCCGAGTAGGCCGGTGTTTCGGCGACCTCGAAGCCGCCGTAGGCCGTCAGCAACGTGGGGTTGGAGCCGTCGAGCTTCCAGTCCTTCCGGTGCACCACAAAGTACGGGACCTTGGTGCCATCCTTGCTGGTCGCTTCAAACTGCTCGACTTTCTCATTGGAAGCGTCGAAGCGCGGCGGTTCGCTCTTGGCCTCGGCGATGGTGCCCTTCGCGGCATCGCCGAAGAACACGCTGTTCGGTGTCAGGAAGCCGGTGACACCGAGAAAGAATTTGTCATCGGTCTCATTGGCGGAAGCGATGCGCACGGCAATGTTTTCAGGAAGAGCGAGGCGTTGCTTCGTCCATCCATTGGCGGAGGGCGTGTACACATACGCGCGGCCTTGTACATTGGCCAACGTCGTCAGGATCACGCGCGTGCTGGTGTGGCCGACGCTCTCCAGAAACTCGCGATCGGTAGGGGCAAACACAACGGACGGCTTCAGGTGCGCAGGATCCTTCAACACGTCCGCAAGCTTCAGCTCCAACAGCGAGCCCTGCACAAAGCTCTGCGAACTGCCTTCGGGCTTCCAGTTCTCACGAATCTCCACGAGCACGCGGCCATTTACCATGCCAGCAATGTTGGCCTTGGAAGGGATGGCGAGACGTTCGACACCACGAGCCGTCTGCACAAAGTTCTGGAACTCAAAGAACGTGACACCGCGGGTAAAGGTAACTAGTTGATGCCCCTGCGCGTCATGCAACACGCGCGATGACGAGCCAAGTTGATCCGTGGCTTGGCCCCGGAAGATCTCGGTGGCGCTGTCGAGCGGCGCGCTGCGCTTCCATTGCTTCACGATGAAGGCGTAGCCCGAGTTGGTCATCGTGCCTGGGCCCCAGTCGCGGTCTACCAGCAGCGTATCCTTGTCTACCCAGCTCACACCCTGCTTGCTATGCGGCAGCGTGAAGCCGGCATCAACGAACTGGCCGGTCTTCAGGTTGAACTCGCGCTCCGTGGTGGCGTCTTCACCGCCCGCAGAGATCGCAACCATGCAGTACTGGTCGCCAGGAAACAAGCAGCTGAGACCCTTGGGCACCCAACCTATGTGCTCCTGCTTGCCCAACGCGTCGAAGTCGATGACCGCCTGCCAGTGCGGGTCGGCAGTGAGGTAATCCTGCACAGAGGTCTTGCGGAAGAGGCCGCGCGGATGGTCCTTGTCGCGCCACGTGTTGTAGACCTCATCCCCGCGCAGTGCCGGGGTTGCCAAACGCCGGGGATCTTCCTCCACCTTGAGCGCATCCGCGAGAAATGGCTTGTAGTGCGGATCCTGTTCCAGCACCGCGGCACTCTTTGCGTTCTCGGCTTTGACCCACTCCATGGAGCGCGGGCCGGAAACGTCCTCCAGCCACACGTATTTGTCATTTGCGTCAGAACTGGTCGAGGGCTGCTGTGCATGAGCGCCGCACAGCGTCAGCGAGCAGGCGACGGCACAGCATACGAACATGCTGGGGAAACGACGAGCGCGAGCCTTGGAATGATCTGAACGTGCTTGCAACAACAAGACGACCTCCGGGACTTTGTCAGAATGTAACGCCACTCTAACAAACCACGGAGGTCGCCCGGGTTCGCGTGAAGCTGCTTACTGCCCGCTGGCTGCCCCGGGCATTGGCTTGCCGACTTTGCGGACAGCTGCATCAACAACCGCAAACAGCAGCTGGTCGGTATCCTGCTTTGCCGCGGTCTTGATCATCTGGCCTACCTGCCGGCCGGCGTTGGCGTCTTCCGGTAAAGAAAGATTGCGGTTGCGGGCGGAGATCTCCGCAAGTTGGGTCACCATCTCGAAAAACGTGGCTTCATTTTTCCCGCTCAGCAGCCAGGCCTGATGCACGGTAGCCGTGAGCAGCTGGTCATTGGTCCAGTTCGGTGTGGCCGCGGTCTGGTTGCGGGCGGAAGAAGGTGCAATGGGGGCACTCTGTTGCGCAATGCAAGGTGCCACGGCGAGAAGGGTGGCCAGTAATGGGGCAGTGAAGGGCAGTCGGAGGCGCATAAGATCCTTTCAAGTTCGGTCGTGCAGTGCTGATCTAGGGAACGCGGGCAGTGCTTGCTTAGTGCCGTTCGTAGTAGTTCCGCTTCTGGTTTTCCTGGTGGGCGTGGCCGGCAACCGCGCCGATGCCCGCACCGGCAGCACCACCGATGATGGCGCCTTTTAGTCCACCGCCGAACGCCGCACCCAGCACCGCGCCGCCGGCACCACCGATGGCCGCGCCCGTTCCGGTACCGATGCCATGGCCGTGGTAGCGGTCGTCATAGCCGCGTTGCCCATACCCGTAGTCATGTCCGCTGTTGTAGTTCCCGCCGCGCCCGCTGTTGTAGGCACCGTTGTAGAAGTCCTGGTGGCGGTTATGTCCCTGCTCGTACTGCGCGATACCTGCTGTGGGCGATGCAAGCAGCGGGCCTGCTGCCAGCACCAGCGTAAACAGCTTTCTTTTCCAAAAACGCATGTCGTTCCTTTCCCGCACGTCTGCAACCAGACGTATCGGTCTGTCACATAGTTCGATGCGGAACTCGCTGCGCGGGGAGGGTCGCCTACGGCCAAATGGCATGAAACGCGTCTTCAGCGTCCAAGGGCAGAGGAGTTTATGACTATGAATTACGTTCCACTTGGATCGACCGGTGTTCGCGTCTCGCCAATCTGTCTGGGCATGATGACCTACGGCTCAAAGAAGTGGCGGGAATGGGTCCTGGAAGAGGACGAGTCCCGGCCCTTTGTGCAGCGCGCTGTTGAGGCCGGCATCAACTTCTTCGATACCGCCGATGTGTACTCCCTGGGCGCGAGCGAGGAGATTACCGGCAAGCTGCTGCGCGAGTTCGTTCCGCGCCGTGATGACTTCGTGCTGGCCACCAAGGTTTATAACCCGATGAGCGACGCGCCCAATGACCGCGGGCTGTCGCGCAAGCACATCCTTGCTTCGATTGACCGTAGCCTCGAGCGTCTGGGTGTGGACTACATCGACCTCTACCAGATCCATCGCTTCGATAAGGAAACCCCGATCGAGGAGACCTGCGAGGCTTTGGATGAAGTGGTGAAGACAGGCAAGGCGCTATACATTGGCGCGTCCAGTATGTACGCCTGGCAGTTTTTCAAGATGCTGTCGTTTCAGAAAGCAAACGGTCTCGCGCAATTTGTGACCATGCAGAACCATTACAACCTGGTGTACCGCGAAGAAGAGCGCGAAATGATTCCGCTCTGCCTGGATCAGGGTATTGGCTGCATCCCATGGAGTCCGCTGGCTCGCGGGTTCCTGACGGGAACACGCAAGCGTGGCGACGGCAAGAGTGAAACGACCCGCGCCCGCACCGATGAATTCGGGCACGGTCTTTACTACCGCGACACGGACTGGGACATCGTGGATCGCGTGGCCGAGGTGGCACAGGCTCGCGGCGTGAAGCCCGCGCAGATTGCGCTTGCATGGGTGATGAGCAAGCCCGGTGTGAGCTCGCCCATCATCGGTGCGAGCAAAATGTACCAGATGGACGACGCCCTGGGCGCTTTGGATTTGAAGCTGAGTGAGGAAGAGATCAAGCGGCTTGAAGAGCCCTATGAGCCTCATCCCATTTTGGGACACAACTAGTAATGACCCGTCTTTGGGAGTGACGGGCTAGTGAGTCAGGGCTAGTCTCAGGACAGTTTGGGTCCCACACGATCTGCATTGCGGAGTGCAGGCCGTGTGGGTGCCCAACTACGCTCCGTTCTGGCCGTAGTGGATACGCTTGGCCACGTCCTAGCTTCGCTAAAAACCCCAGGATCCTTGCTTGCCGCCGAGCTTTCTCGCAAGCCAATTGAATCGCATTTGTCTGTGTCGGCGCGAAGCGTACGTGCTTCCGCGCCGGCACAGAATTTTCTTTTGCCTTGTGCTGTGGCTCTTCGTGGGCCATGTGCAGGCAAGGGCACAAGCGAGCAACCCCACATCAACGCTGGGCGATGCCGCTGCTGCCCAACGGCAGGCACGACAGTTTCTAGGCGGACGTGCCGCAGCCGGGGCGTCGCAGGCTGGGGCAGTCTCCAGTGCAAGCGCATTGGCCCATGCCCGCGCGAGCCACGCGGCGATGCTTCCAGCGCGCGCAGCCGTCCTCGCGAATCTCTCCGGTGTGTGGGCTCCACTTGGGCCGGCAACGGTGAATTCAAGCCTGTACGGAGCCGTCACTGGCCGCGTGACCTCCATCGCGGTTGATCCCAACGACGCTTCGGGGAATACCGTTTGGCTTGGAACAACCGGCGGCGGTGTGTGGAAGAGCACCAACGCCGCAGGCCTCCTGGCAAATGCCACGTTCGCGCCGCTGACGGACACCTTGCCGGTGTTTGCGCAGAATGCCGGCACCAGCCTTACGGCGTCGCTGTCGGTTGGCGCCGTTGCCGTGCAGCCCGCGCCCAATCCCGTCGTGCTTGCCGGTACGGGCGACCCAAACGATGCCACCGATTCGTACTACGGCGAAGGCATCCTTCGCTCCTCGGATGGTGGGCAGACCTGGACCGTCGCTGTGGCTTCTCAGGACGGGGTAAATGGCACGCATAGCCTGGCAGGCCTTTCCACCGCCGGCCTTGCGTGGAGCACGGCGACACCGTCACTCGTCGTTGCAGCCATGTCCTCCGCGGCTGAAGCAGCCGTCGTGGGTGGCGTCGCATCTGGCGCGGTTCCCGGGCTGTACTATTCCACCGACGCGGGCGTGACCTGGCAAACGGCCACCGTGATGGACGGCGCGCAGATCGTACAAGCGCCAACGACCAACGGTTCCGCAGGGCTCGGAGCAGCGGCGACCTCCGTCGTGTGGAACGCGCAACGCGGCATGTTCTTCGCCGCCCTGCAAACGCACGGGTATTACAGTTCCACCGACGGCCAGAACTGGACGCGCCTTCCGAATCAGCCGGGCACCGCCCTGACCACAACCAATTGCCCGGGGAGCATGGGCCAGGGAAGTACCAAGTGCCCTATCTTCCGCGGTGTTCTGGCAGTGCAGCCCGTCACCGGCGACACGTACGCTCTGACCGTCGATGCCAGCAGCCGCGATCAGGGATTGTGGCAGGACCTTTGCAATCTGGCCAGCAACGGGCAGTGCGCCTCCGCTTTACCTGCGTTTGCGACACGCGTCGACGGAGGTGCGCTGGAGGTTGGGCAGGGCGCTACGGGAGGGTCGACGCAGATCACCCAGGGCACGTATGACCTCGCCCTGCTGGCAGCGCCGTCGACTGCGGGCGGCACCGTTCTTTTCGCCGGCACGATGGATCTGTATCGCTGTACGTTGTCGGCCGGCAGCTCTGCATGCGCCTTCCGAAATACCACCAACGCGGCAAACGGCTGCAACGCGCCAGCCCTGGTCGCGCCGGCGGAGCACGCCTTGGCTGCTGCCGTAAACGGGTCCAACGCGCCCATCGTTTTCATCGGCAATGACGGCGGGCTGTGGCGCTCTACCGACGGCGTCGCGGAGACCGGCGCCGCGTGCGCCGCAACGGACGCGAACCACTTCCAGAACCTCAATCCAGCCATCGGCTCCGGCGGCTCGCTTGCGGAGGTGATCGGCTTTGCCCAGGATCCGAGCCAGACGGGGACGCTCATCGTAGGTCTTGGCGCAAATGGCTCGGCCGCCACAGCCTCTGCCGGTCCCTCTAGTGCCTGGTTGCAACTGTCGGGCGGAGAGGGCGGTTTCCCACAGCTTGATCCCATCACCCCGGCGAACTGGTACGTGGCCATCGGTGCCGGAGTGAATGTGAAGCACTGCAGCGCCGGCGCCTCGTGCGGCGCTGCCGACTTTGCGGGCTCGGCGGATGTCGGGGCCATCCAAACGAACTACGACGCGGCCGTGCTGGACGCGCCGACGTTGCTGGATCCGCAGATGACCGGTAATCTCGCGACCGGGACCTGCCGCGTCTGGCGCGGGCCGGCCTCGGGCGGGTCGGCATGGAACGCTGCCAATGCAATCAGCCCAGCAATGGATGGCGGCTCGGTTCCTTGCACGGCCCGGAGCGCTCTGATCCGTGCGCTGGGCGCGGGTGGTCCCGTTGCCTTGTCAGGAGCCGTGGCCAACCAGGGATCGGAAGTCCTTTATGCCGGCATGGCAGGTACGGAAGACGGCGGCGGCACCAAACCCGGCCACCTCTTTGTCACCACAGGCGCTGACAGAGCCAACGCAACCAGTGCGTGGACCGACATCACGGGAAGCCCGGTCCAGAACAGCAGTGCAGGCTTCAATCCAGGCGGTTTCGACATCTCCGCCGTGGTTGTGGACCCGCATGACACAACCGGGGCTACCGTATACGCGACGGTGATGGGCTTTGGCGCGGGGGCGCACCTGTATCGCTCCACAGACTTCGGCGCGCACTGGACCAACCTCACGGCCAACCTGCCGAACGCCCCCGCAAACAGCCTGGTCGTCGACCCAAACGATGCGAACACGGTTTACATCGCCATGGACACCGGCGTGTACGCGACGCAGGCCGTGGACACCTGCGCCACCGAAAGCTGCTGGAGCGTGCTGGGGACCGCCCTGCCGAACGCCCCGGTCACACAGCTGCAAGCTGCCGCTGGTTTGGCCACCGGAGACGGCCGCGTGGGCATGTTGCGCGCCGGCACCTATGGGCGTGGGCTTTGGCAGACGCCCTTGCTGACTGCGCATAACCTGTTGCAGCCGCAGTTGAGCGCCTCCCCGGCGTCCCTTGCTTTTTTGCCCCAGCAGGTAGGCACACAAAGCGATGCGCTCACCGTGACGTTGTTGAGCTACGGCAATGCACCCGCAGCCGTGTCCTCCATTACCGTGACCGGGGACTTCACCGAGACAGATGCCTGCACTGGAACAAGCATCCCGGTAAACGGCAACTGCACCGTCTCCGTGAAATTCGCACCCACGGCGACCGGCGGGCGGTCAGGTTTACTCAAGGTGTTCGCCAATGTGCCCGGGGGACAGATCACGGTGGCGCTTTCCGGGACAGGCGAGACGGCGGCTGCTGTTGTGTTGACGCCGTTGCAGTTCAGCTTCCCATCGACCCTGGTGAACCAGACCAGCGCCGCGCAGATCATCACCATCTCCAACACCGGCCAGACGACGGCGACGCTACAGGTTCCATCGGTCACCGGAGACTTCGTCCTGGGCGCCAACACCTGTGGCACCTCGCTGCCGCCACAAACGGGTTGTTCTGTGTCGATCCTCTTCGCACCTACGGCGAGCGGAACGCGGACGGGCGTGTTGACCGTCGTGGATAGTGCAGGAACGCAAACGGCGCAGCTCACCGGAGTTGGGCAAAGCCCGGCTACGGACACACTTACCCCGGCGGCGCTGACGTTCGCTGCACAGCAGGTTGGGACCACAAGTGCAGCCCAACAGGTGTCGCTCAGCAATGCCGGCGACGTTCC
Organism: Granulicella sp.; assembly: GCA_965198515.1. GTDB lineage: Bacteria > Acidobacteriota > Terriglobia > Terriglobales > Acidobacteriaceae > Granulicella. Next base: position 1,518,855 of record CBDAPO010000006.1, read on the forward strand.
TCTCACATTGGTTACGGCAGCCATTACCGCGGGCGACTTCACTGCGACCAACAGCTGTGGCCCAACGTTGGCCGCGCATAGCAGCTGTGCAATCAGCGTGGCCTATGTGCCCAAGTCGACCGGAGCGGCTGCGGGATCGCTGCAGATTACAGACCAGTTCCGGACGCAAACCGTGGCCCTTTCCGGTTCAGGGCTGGCGCCCCCCGGGGTATCGATCAGCCCCTCCACCATCAATTTTGCTGCGACCGGCGTCGGGCTCAACTCAAGCGCAACGTCGGTGCTGCTCACAAACAATGGCGGCGTACCGCTTGCGTTGAGTGCGACGTCGATCAGCGGCGACTTCTCGATTGCGGCTACGACGTGTGGAACATCGGTCGCGCCTGGAGATGCGTGCAGCCTCAGCCTTGTTTTCACGCCAACGGCCGCGGGGACTCGTTCGGGAGCCCTGACCGTCAAGGACAATGCGGCAAGCGGAACGCAAACAGTTTCGCTCACCGGAACAGGCGTCGACTTCAGCCTGGCAGCCAACGGACCCACGTCTATCACCGTCACCAGCGGTTCGGTCGCTACCTACCCTCTGCTGCTCACCTCCGTTTCCGGACTAAGTGGTGGGGTGGCCCTTACCTGCGCCGGCGCGCCCGCAAACACGGTCTGCACCGTGACTCCGTCCACCGCGCAACTCGGTGGCCAGGTCAACGTGTCGGTCACGGTGCAGACAGGCCTGACTACTACAGGCAACGCAGAACCGCCGTTACGGCCTGGCGACGGGCGGTCGAGCATACCCTTGCTCTGCTTTGCCGGCCTTCTTTGGCCTCTCGCAGCCTCGCGACGGAAACTCAGATCTGCTCTGCCGTACGCCCGAGTTGCAACGTTGGTCGTGCTCTTCGGTCTGCCGCTTTTGCTGACCGGGTGCGGGTCAACGCGCCTGATCCCGATCTCCGGCGTGGGCGGCACAGGCGGCGGCGGTGGGACAGGGACGACCTCCGCGCCGACATCCCCCGGAACCTACGCCATTACGGTCACCGGAGCGGTGAGTGGGGTCACTCATTCCGTGCCACTCACCCTGGTGGTTAACTAGCGCCGGCGGCACCGGTCCTCGCACCGCGCGCAACGGAAAGTATCACGTCCTTCAAGAGATCCCGGTCTGTGCATCAGAGGCTGCTGAGGGATCGATGCACGGATTTACTGAAAATCAACTTCTTGGGGCGTTCCTGGCCATTGCCCTTGTTCTGCTTGTGGCCCGGGGCATGGCCGAGCTTTGCCGCAAGCTGGGTCAACCTGAGGTGCTGGGGGAACTGCTGGGCGGCTTCCTGATCGGCCCGTCTGTGCTCGGCGCGCTGTTTCCTCATACATACAGCGGACTGTTTTTGAACCATGCGGTCTCGCTTGCGTTGGCCCTGTTGTCCTGGATTGGCGCCATTCTTCTGCTGATGATTGCGGGTATGGAGGCGGACCTGGCCATCCTGCGGCAGAAGGCTGTTCCGGGCCTGCTTTCCGCGGCCGGGGCCATGGGCGCGTCCATCGGCATGGGCGTTTTTCTGGGCACCAAGCTGTTTCACATTGAGCCGACCAGTGCATTTTTCCTCGGTTTGGTCTTGTCCGTGACGGCGGTCAGCGTCGTCGCCAAGCTGCTGATTGAGCGCGAAGCACTGCGCCGCGACTACGCGCAGGTAATGCTGGCGGCCGGCATTGCGGGCGAGGTGCTCGTTTGGCCCCTGATATCGATCGTCTCGTCGGTCCAACACCGGGCTAACCCGTTTATCGCAGGCGTAAAGGCCACCGGTCTCGCGTTGCTGTTCTTTGTGTTCATGTTCACGCTGGGGCGCCGCTTCCTGTTCTGGGCCATGCGACGGGTGGCCGATGCCACCGGCATTCCGAACGGGGAGCTATCGCTCGTGCTGGTGCTGCTGTGCATTGCCGCGGCGTGCACCACGGCAATGGGCCTCCATCCCCTGCTGGGCGCGTTCGTTTTCGGCGTCCTGCTGGGCAAGGCTCCCCGTGCCACCATCGCCCTGAAGGAGCGTATTCAGGCAATCACCATCGCCTTATTCGCGCCCATCTTCTTCGGCCTTGCGGGCATGCGGGTCAACCTGTTCAACCTGCGCGGCATGCGGTCTGTTGAGGCGATCTTTGTGCTGCTGGTCGTTGCCGGCATCGCCAAAATGCTGTTCGCGTTCCTGGGCGCCCGTGCGGGCAAGCTGCCCTTGTGGGAGGCCGCAACGGTGGGCGTCGGGCTCAACCTGAAGGGCGGCACAGACGTCGTCGTCGCCATTGTCGGCACGGAGCTCTTGCTGCTCTCGTCCGACCTGTACACCACCTATGCCGTCGTCGCCATCCTCACCGTGGTCGCGTGCCCGCCGCTAATGAATTGGCTGTCCGCCAAGAGCCGGCCCGGCGAAGTGGAGCTGAAGCGGCTGAACAGGGAAGAGGCTCGCAAGCTGGCGTATCTGGCAGACCGGGAGCGCGTGCTGCTGCCGCTTGCCCCGGAACTGCTGCCCGCCCTGCCTGCCCGCCTGGTTGCTGCCATTGCGACCGCAAAGCATGCGGAAAACGAGCTGTTCGACGTCACCGAGCTCTCGTTGAACCAGGATCTTTCCATCACGCGCGCCGACACGCCAAACGATGTTGTGCAGGCGTCCAGCCTCCTGTCGCATGCAGCGGATTTCGAGCACATTGGCCTTGAGCGCGTTACCTCCGACGATGCCGATCTTTTTGAAGCCTTGCAGACGGCCGCCGAAGGCCAACATCTTGTCACCATCGGTGCCGACCACGTCACGGCGGACGTGGCTCTCAGCTTCGGCCCGGTGCAGGATCGCATCCTCCGCGACCTGCCTACGGACGTTTTGCTGGCCGTTTCTGCTGAAGCCGATCTGCCGCCGGTGCGGCGCATCCTGGTTCCGATCAACGGTCTTGGGCACTCCCTGGCCGCGGCAGATGTTGCTGCCTACATCGCCAAAGGCAGCGGAGCGGAACTGGTGCTGATGACCGTCATGGCGCCTCGCCTGGGACCGCTCTTCTGGCGCGAGCGCAAGCACCGCGACCTGTTGCAGGCCGGCTACACCATCACACGGGAGGCGAAGGCTCGCATCAGTCGCCTGGACATCCGGCACACCGACCAGGTGGTGCTGGCGTCCACCCCGGCCGAGGCAATTCTGGCCGAACTCAAACGGCAGCCCTACGATCTGCTGGTGCTCGGCGGCGTGATGCGCTCCAGCGAACGCGGCATCTCGCTCGGTCGCACCATTGAGTACCTGTTGCACGCCGCCGAGATCCCGCGTGTTCTGTTGCTCTCAAGGGCCGTGGAGACCCAGGCGGGCTAGCTGCCCAGAGTTCCGGGGCGAAATGGGCCTACTTCGTCTTCTCAAAGACGATCATGTAATCGTTCTGATCGCCCTTGGTGAAGTCGTAGAGCCCCACGTACCGGAAACCGGCACGCTCCACTTCGTGGCGCACCACGTCGGCGTTGATGCCGTGGTCGGCGCCGTTGCCCGGATGGTCGATCACGCCGAGCCGCCCGCCGGGCCGCAGTGCGCGCTGCACAACGCCCAGGAGCAGCTGCGGGTGCGCGACCTCGTGATAGACGCGCAGCATCACTGCCGCGTCCAGCGAATCGGGGGGGAACTTCGGATCATCGGGGGTCCCCAGCACCGGGGTCACCTGCGGCAGGTTCTCGTGTTGGGCCCGCTCGCGGATGGTGTCGATGGCGTGCTCGTTGATGTCCTCGGCGTAGACCCGCCCCCCTGGCCCGACGCGCCGGGCCGCGCGCACCGTGAACCAGCCGCCGCCCGCGCCGATATCGGCCACCGTCGACCCGGCATGGAGTCGCAGCGTGTCCAGCACGCGATCGGTTTGCAGCAGCTTGTCCCGGTTGGGCTCTTCAAAGATGCTCAGGTCGCCGGTATAGGGCTGGCTGGTCGGGTGATCCGGTGTCGCCGGACTTTGGGCAAAGGATGGAAGCAAGCAGGACGCAGCGAGCACTACCGAACCGAGAACGAGACGCATACCCTTTAGACGCCGGCGCCGGTGCCCTAGCCGGACCTCATGCTGGCACGTACTTGCGCCAGGTTCCGTCCGCCGCAATCTGCCGGATCACCTCGTTGCGCTCATGCAACAACGCCCTCATATAGCGACGTAATACCGCCTGCTCGGCCAGCCAGCCGAGAGGTCCCAGCGGCGCGGCAAAGCGGAAGACGTCCCGCATCTCGGTACGTGGAGCGGCGCCCTCCGGGACAGGGAGAGCAAGGAAGTAGTGGTCATGCTGCATGCTGCGGAAAGCGCCGCGCACCATGGTGTCCTGAAAGTAGACCGGCGGATCCCAGGCGGTGATTTCGCTGGTCAGGGACTGCCGGACACCGAGGTGTCGGGCGCGCCAGGTGACGCGCTCTCCCGGGCCAATCAGCCCGGAGCATATTCCGGCCGTTGCCTGCTCGCCGAAGTGGACGTTGCCCTGGAGGTGCACCTCGATGGAGCGGGAAAGGTCAAAGGCACGCTGGACGGGGGCGTCGATGCGGGTCGTCTCAAACAGCTCAATCACCGTTGCTTCTCCGTTTTGTTCCTTGTGTACACCGCTGTTCTCGTTTTGTCATGGTTTTTGCATCCGGAGCCCGCCTGCCCTGGCGTATAGGCGAGTGAAGACCAATGACGATGGATCCGGGTGAGTTCCGAGGGCTTGTTGAGCAGCATCAGCGGATGGTGTTTTCCATCGCGCTGCGGGTCACGCGGGACCGCGGGACGGCCGAAGAAGTGGCACAGGATGTGTTTCTGGAGCTGTACCGCTCGGCAGAGCGCATGCAGAACGCCGACCACACCCGGTTCTGGCTGCGCCGCGTCGCCGTACACCGCGCTACCGATGCCCTGCGCCGTCAAAAGCGGCAGCCCGAGGCAGGTGCAGACATGTGGATGGAAGAGCAACATGGGGGCAGTTTTCTGGGGGCCGGGGGCGGTTTGGATGAGCGCGTCGTCGGCCGCCTCGAAGGGATGGTCGGCAGCCTGCCCGAGGCCATGCGTGTCGCCATGGTGCTGCGCTATGGCGAGGAGATGGGGCCGGAAGAGATCAGCAAGGTGCTGGATCAGCCACTGGCGACCGTCAAAAGTAACCTGCAGCGCGGTCTGAAGCTGCTTCGGCAGAAGGCCGCCGTCACGATGAAGGAGTACATCCGTGAACAACGGGCCTGAGCACACACATTTCGCGGAAGGCAGCGGCGAGGAGGACCTCGCGCTGGCACAGATGGAGCCCGCCCTGCGGCAGGCGCTTCGCCCGGAAGATCCGCCGGCGGGCTTCGCCGACCGGCTGATGGCGCGCGCCGTCGCAGGGGATCACCCGGCGCCGCTCGGTGCGAGCATCGGGGAGCCTCCCCGGCCGGCGGCCAAGCTGCTTTCCTGGCCGGCGCACAAGCTGTGGACGCGAGGCGCCATCGCGGCCGCCCTGATCCTGGGCTTGTTTGAGGCCCAAAGCACCTATAGCAGGATGCGCGAGCAACAGCGGCGCATCGCTGCGGCCACCGCACAGTTTCAAACTACCGAACGGGTGACGGTGCGGGCGTTGGCCCAGGCCAGGGAACAACTGCAACGGGCCGGTGTGCCCTTGACGTTTGATTAACGGAACCAGGCGCAGAGACAAGCAAAAGTGGAGACCACCATGAAAGCTACATCGATCACCGCCGTTCGTTGGAACGTGCGTCACGCAACCCGTGTGGCGGTTCTGGGCCTTCTTGGCACCGGATTCGCATGGGCCCAGCATCCTGTTCTGAGCACTGCCGCGAGCTATGCTTCGCTGCGCCCGGTCGGGGCAGAGCGGGTCGCGGAGCCCGGCCCGCCGGAGCCACCCCAGGCGGCCCAGAACACCGCGCCCATCAAGGAGGATCTGTTTGCAGGCACCGAGAAGTTTGCCAAGGGGGCGAGCGACGTCACCGAGGTCAACATGGACCCAAACTCGCTCAACCTCGTGGGCGGCCCTGATGCCAGCCGCGCCCACCACATGGTGCTCAGCGTGGTGCGCACCTACAGCTATGACAAACCCGGGATGTACAACCAGGCCGATGTGGACGTGTATCGCCGCAAACTGGAAGGCGGTGACTGGCACTGCTCCGTGCACACCCGCGACATGAAGAGCGGTGAGACGACCGACGTGTGCAGCCGCCAGCGTGCCCCGGATATGGTCGAGAATGCCATTATTACGACCTCACCCAAGTCGCTGACCTTTATTCACAACATCCGCAAGGTGAACGGGCAGGGCAGCGGGCTCAACGTGGACGAGTTTCCCGGCACAAGCCTGCTCATGCCCGGGGTGCCCATGGCCTTGTCCATGCAGATCGCGCAGCCCGTGATCGCCGCGGAGGTGGCCGCCTCCACCGCTGCGCTGCGGGCGCAGCTGCCGGAGATGATGCAGCATACGGAGGCGTTGCAGCTCGATCTCCAGCCGCAGATGGAAGCCCTGAACACGCAGACGAAGAACTTGCACCTGGAGGTCAGGACGCCATCGCCCGACGACCTCAAGCAGCTGCAGGAACAACTGCGGATGCTGGAGCAGAACCCTCCGGTTCCGCAGGTGGACTTACAGAAGCTGCAGCATGATCTGCGCGAACTGCAGAACAACGCGCCCACCCAGCCCTGATCCCGCTGTGCATCCTCCTACCCCAAACCAGGAGTTCCCCGATGACCCCGCGCACACTCTTCGTCTCTGCCCTTCTGCTGATCTCTGGTGCCGTCGTCCGTGCGCAGCAGCCGAGCACACCTCCGGTTCCTCCGCCTGAACGAACCTTTGCAATCGTTGAGGGTTCGTCGATCCGGACCTTCCAGGGAAGTTGGCAGCCAAGCAGTCCCTTGTTCCGCTACGTGCACGACCATCCAGGCACGTATGTCGTCTTCACCCAGGGCGACGGGCTCTACCGCCTCGACAAGCCGGATCAGATCGCCGAAGTCAGACGCCTGTATGCACCCATGAAGGAGTACAGCGTTCAACAGGAGGCGCTCGCCAGGACTCAGAAGCCACTGGCCCGGGATCAACAGGCCCTCGCGGCGCAGCAAAGAGAGACCGCGGATCCAGCGGAAAAGGGACGGATCGGCACAGCCCAGGGCGCCATCGGACAAGAACAGGGTGAGATCGGCGCCGTGCAAGGGGAACTTGGCCGGCAGCAGGGACAGATCGGGAAGGCTGCGTACAAGCAGATGCAGGTGATCTTTGACCGGTGTCTGGCGGACGGTAGCTGTGTGCGAACTGGAGCCGAAACCTCCGGCAAGTGAGCACAGAAGCGCGCCCTTCTACAATGAAGGGCGATGTCGCTAGTCTTTGACGTATGTGCCTCCACGTCTGAGGGAGGCCGCCGCGGTGCTCTCCATCTGCCTCACGGTACGGTGCAGACTCCCGTCTTCATGCCGGTGGGCACAGCGGCCACGGTCAAAACGGTGGAGCAGGGCGTGCTGGAACAGCTCGGCCCCGGCGACCGCGGCGCCGAGATCATCCTGGCCAACACATACCACCTGTACCTACGACCCGGCCACGAGCTGATCCGGCGGCTTGGCGGTGTGCACCGGTTTATGAGCTGGGGCCGCCCCATGCTCACCGACTCCGGCGGCTTCCAGGTTTTCTCGCTGGCAAAGCTGCGCAAGATCACGCCCAACGGCGTCGAGTTCCGCTCCCACCTGGACGGCTCCAAGCACTTCTTCTCGCCGGAGCACTCCATGGAGGTCCAGATTGCCCTCGGGGCGGACATCATGATGGCCTTCGACGAGTGTGTCGAAACCCCGGCCAGCTGGGAGCGCACGCGTGACTCCATGGACCTCACGCACGAGTGGGCCCGGCGCTCCCTGGAGTACTGGGGGGAGCACCGGCACGAGGTGCCCTGGGCCGCAGACCCGCTCGGCAACGAGAACTCCGGCGACACCATGAAGCACCAGGCCCTGTTCGGCATTGTGCAGGGCGGCATGTACAAGGATCTTCGGCAGGAGTCGGCCGAGCGCCTGGTCGAAATGGATTTTCCAGGGTATGCGATCGGCGGTCTCGCCGTGGGTGAGCCCCGCGAGGTCACCCGCGAGATGATTGCGCATACGCTGCAGTTTCTGCCCACGGACAAGCCGCGCTACGTGATGGGGGTGGGCTACCCCGACGAGATTGAACAGTACGCCCGCATGGGGGTGGACATGATGGACTGTGTGTTGCCCACACGGGCCGGGCGCCACGGGCTCCTGTTTGTGCGCGAAGATCCAGTCGACCGGGCCAGCCCCGTGGTGCGGCTGAACATCAAGCGCCAGGAGAACACCGCGGATGGGCGCCCGCCGGACGAGGGTTGCACCTGCCCGGTGTGCCGGCGCTACACCCGCGCGTACCTTCGGCACCTGTTTGCCAGCGGCGAGCCGCTCGGCGCCACGCTGAACTCCATTCATAACCTGGCGTTCTACCTTGAGACCATGGAGCGCGTGCGCGGCGATCTCGCGGGCACCGCCGTCCAACCAGTGTTGTCTCTATGAGGTGAATCACCGCATGCATCTCCGGTTCAGGACCTGCCTTGCCCTGCTTTGCCTTGCGTCGCTTCTGGGGGGAGCCGGGATGGCGCAGAACGCCCCGGCACCAGCACCGCCCGCGCCACAGTCGCAGGGATTGGGGTACCCCGTCGTGGGCCGCGTTGTGTGCGCCGACACGCAGCGGCCAGCGCGTTTTGCCCAGGTACTGCTGGTGCCCGCCTCCACCGGGGGCAGCGACTATGACCGCGGCCGGGCCGCTGTGGGCCACACCGACCTGGATGGCCGGTTCTCGATCGACAACGTTCCGCCCGGCGACTACTACGCCACCGCGGAGATGACCGGTTATGTCGACGACGCGGTGGCGGTGCGCAGCGCCCTGAGCCAGGGTGGCGACGCTCTGAACACCATCTCCAGCGTGCCCAGGGTGCAGGTCACGGCGGGCGGCGCTTCGGTGCAGTTGAGCCTGCAACGTGGCGGCACCCTCGCCGGGGCGGTCCAGTGGGATGACGGCTCCCCGGCTGCGGGCGTGCAGGTCGGGGTGCAGAACGCATCGACCACGGGCGCGCAAGGCATGGCGTCCGGGCAGCTTGGCTCGGGAGCCGGCTTTGGCCGGGGTGGGCCTTTCCCGAACTTTGGCGGCGGAGCCCAGACCGACGACCGGGGCCGGTTCCGGCTGAGTGGTTTGCCGCCCGGCAGCTACGTCCTTCGCGCCACGGTGCAGTCGCCGATGCCGGCACCCAATGGCCAGGAGCAGGGCCGCTTCCAGCGCCTGATGAGCTTGAATGTCTACGCCCCCAACAAGCTGCGCAAAACAGACGCGACGGTAATCACCCTGGCAGCCGGGGAAGAGCGTCCGGACGTGAATGTTGTGCTTGGCCTCAGCGGCTTGCACACCGTGTCCGGACAGGTTAGTTCGTCCGCTGCGGCGGTGCGCTCCGGCTCCGTCGTACTCACCGACCAGACAGATTCAACCCTGACGCGGCGGGCAAACATCGGCGCCGACGGAAGCTTCTCCGTACCCTACGTCCCGGCCGGCACGTATACATTGCGCGTCACAGCCAGTACCCAGCAGAGCAACCAGGGCCGCGGTGGGGCAACCACAAGCTCCGATGCCGCGGTCCGGTTTCAGCCCGTGCAGGAGTCGGTCACCGTGGCCGACAGCGATCTGGGCGGAGTGAACGTGGCGGTCACCGCTGCGTCAACCTCCCCATAAGTGGTGTTTCAGCCTCGGATGCCTTGACAGGCTGGCCCGCAACCCGGATGCTGAAAGCTTAGGTATGCGTTGCCTGCCCGTGGTTCCCCTGATCGGGCTTCTCTGCTGCGGCCCCTCGCTGGACCGGGCAGGGCAGGGTATCGCCAAACGATCTGAGTAGAAAGTGCCCCGCGGGACGCGTGCGATCTCCGGGGTGGATGTGCGGAAGTGACCATAGCGTTTCATCAAGTAGCGTTTCTGACGCTGGCAGCGGGAAGTGGCGGCATCCTGGGCTCGCTGACCGGCTTGCCCCTGCTGTTGTTGATGTTCGGGGCCATGTATTTCCTGCTGATTGCGCCGAATCAGAAGAAGCAGAAGCAGTGGCAAAGCCAGTTGGCCGCCCTGAAGCCCGGCGACCGGGTAACCACCAACGGCGGCATTCGCGGAACCATCGTCAGCATCAAGGACGACGCGCTGATCCTTCGCACGCTGCCGGACGGTGTCAAGCTGGAAATGGTCAAGACGGCCATCGCCGCGGTGACCACCGACGAGCCTGCAAAAAGCTAACCACTATTCAGAAGTCATCCAGAAGGAAAATGCACCAGGGCGCCGCACGACCAAGGGCGCGCCGTAAGGGCTGAGAATCGTATATGGGCAAGAACCTGGCCGGAAAAGCAGGCTTCATCGTCGCAGTGCTGGTGATCTTTGTGTACGGGATCATTGGTATTCCGCACGGCAGTCTGAAACAGTCCCTGATGGACCGAATCAATCTCGGGCTGGATCTGAAGGGCGGCACCCACCTGGTACTCCAAGTGCAGGTGGCTGAGGCAGTCAACGCTTCCACGGACACCGATGTGCAGCGCCTGAACACGGCTCTCGCCGCCGCCGGCGCCAAAGCTGGCAAACTCGACCCGGCGCACCCGGAAGTGATCACGATTTCCGGCTACCAGCCGGCGCAGGTGGCCGCCGTTCGTGAGGTGATCGGAGCCAACGAGTACTCCGCCTATGACGTTGCTTCCGGAGCCAACGGCACGCTGCAGATGACGATGAAGCAAGCGGCAATCCGGGATCTGGAAGCCCGCACCCTGCAGCAGTCCATCGAGACCATCCGCCAACGCGTTGACTCGTTGGGCGTCTCCGAGCCCGTGATCGAGCAGTACGGCCTGGGCGACAACCAGATCCTTGTCCAATTGCCGGGCGTCAGCGATCCCGGCCGTGTGGAAGACATCATCCAGTCCACCGCCCGGCTTGAGGTCCACGAGGTCGTCAACAGCTACCCGGACGACCAGCAGGCCCTTGCTGCCCTCGGCGGCGCGGTTCCCCCGGATCAAGAGCTCATGAAGGGCTCCGGGGCGCCGGGAACGCCCGATGTGGTCTGGGTGTTGAAGCGGGCCACGATCGTGTCCGGCCCGGACTTCCGCGACGCGCAGCCCTCGCAGGATGAGAATGGCCGTCCCGACCTCGGCTTTACCCTCACCACCGAGGCTGGCGACCGCTTCTACAAGTACACCGACGCCAACAAAGGCACCGGCCGGATGGCCATCGTTCTGCAGAACAAAGTCATTGAGGTGGCCACGATTGAAGGCGCCATTCGCGACCAGGGCCGCATCACCGGCGGCTTCAGCCAGCAGCAGGCGCAGGATCTCAGCATGGAGCTCCGCACGGGATCGTTGCCGGCCTCCATCAAATATCTGGAAACTCGCACTGTTGGCCCGTCGCTTGGCGCGGCCAGCATTCACCAGGGCGTCGTCGCCGCGGTGGCCGGCATGCTCGCCGTCATGGTCTTCATGCTGATCTACTACCGTGGCGCGGGCATCAACGCCGACCTGGCTTTGATCCTCAATCTGGTCATCCTGCTTGGCTTCATGGGCTTCAGCCATGCAACGCTGACGCTGCCGGGCATCGCCGGCGTGATCCTGACCATCGGTATGGGCGTCGACTCCAACGTGCTGATCTTTGAGCGCATCCGCGAAGAGCTGCGGCTGGGTAAGACCTCCGCGATCGCCGTCCAAGACGGCTTCGCGCATGCCTGGATCACCATCATCGACACCCACATCACTACCATCGTCTCGGCCGGCATCCTGTTCATCTTCGGCACCGGCCCGGTCAAAGGCTTCGCGGTCACCCTGGTCTTCGGTTTGCTCGCCAACCTGTTCACGGCAGTCTTTGTTTCCCGCGTGATCTTTGACTGGCTGCTGCAAAAGCGGGAGCGCGGCGCCGCCCTGTCCATTTAAGTTTTTGCTGTCATTCCCGAAGGGAATCTGTGTTTCCGGGCCGATCTGCCGCCCGGTGAGGATAAAACAAGCCCGTGGAACTGTTTCGCGAAGTAAAGGTCGATTGGCTGGGACGGAAGTGGTTTTTCCTCGCCTTTTCTCTCATTTTCTCGGTAGCCGGCGTGCTCAGCATGGCGTTCTGGCACCACATCCCGCTGGGCGTTGACTTCCGCGGTGGCACCCAGGTGACCGTGCACTTTGACGCGACACCGAACGAAGACCACATCCGTGCCGCCATGGAGCGCGCCGGCGTGCGCGACGCCCGTATCCAGCGGATCTCCGGCGCGAACGGCACCGCAGCGAACAACGTGATCGTCAGCCTGCCCCAGTCCACGGCGCAGGACACCGCGCATGATCAGGGTCGCTCCGAGGTCGAAAGCGCGCTGACGGCAAATTATCATGACTCCGCATTCTCCGTTCAGCAGGTCGACATCGTCGGTCCCACCGCCGGCAAGCAACTGCAGCGCCAGGCCTGGCTGGCCACGGTCTACTCGCTGATCGGGATGCTGATCTATCTTTGGTTCCGGTTTGAGCTGATCTATGGTGTCGCCGCTGTCGTCGCAGTCTTCCACGACACGCTGATCACCGTCGGTGCGTTCTCGTTGCTCAATAAAGAGATCACGCTCACGGTGGTCGCGGCTATCCTGACGCTGATCGGCTACTCGATGAATGACACCATCGTCGTCTTCGACCGTATCCGCGAGAACCTGGCCCTCAGCCGCCGCGAGACTCTTTCGCAGGTCGTGAACCGGTCCATCAACCAGACCCTTAGCCGAACGGTGCTCACATCGGGTCTGACATTCCTCACGGTGCTCAGCCTGTATCTGTTCGGTGGGGAAGTGCTCAACGGGTTCTCCTTCGCCCTCGTGATCGGCATCCTGATTGGCACCTACTCGTCGATTGCGGTCGCTGCGCCCATGCTGGTGGCGTACCAGGACTGGCGCGCCAGCCAGGGTAAGCGCGCGGCTCTGCCGGCGGCACGAAGCGGGCGGCGCTAGAACTCGAAGCAACAGAGCCCTGCAGTGTTTAAGCGGCGTCCCGAAAGGGGCGCCGTTGCTGTGTTTGGGCATTCCCCAAACAGGGAATTGCAGCCGGGATGCAGAGTATGAATTTCTCGGGAACAAAATTCGGCACCCCGGTGTCTAAAGGAGCAAGCTGCGCTCGCAAGCCCTGAGGTTGCTCCCATGTTTGAAGATTCTCTGCTTGAATCCACCGGAAGGATTAAATCAAAGTCCAAGTACTGGATGATTGCGACGTTTGGCATCAACGCCGCTATCTTGGCCACTTTGATTCTGATTCCGCTGCTTTATCCGGAAGCGTTGCCGAAGAACTCCCTTACGGCATCGTTGACGGCGCCGCCTCCGCCGCCGCCCCCACCCCCACCGCCCCCGCCGCCACCGCCGCCGACCCCCACGGTCGTGCCCCACGCGGCTGCAGCAGCGCCTTCTGAGATCGACCAAACGCTGCGCGCGCCGGCCAAAATCCCAAAGAACATCAACATGATGAAGGACACGGGGCCGCCGCCGCCTCCAGGCTCAGCGAGCGCTGACCTGAACAGCGGTGCCGCCGGCAACCCCGCTTCGCTGTTCGGCAGCCCCGCGGGCACCGGATCCGGTACAGGCGGACCTGTTGTTGCTGTCGCCAAGCCTAAAGGACCGGTCCGTATCTCCGGTGGTGTGATCGCGGGCAACAAGATGTCTGGTCCATCCCCGGTCTATCCGGCCATTGCGCGTTCAGCGCGTCTGAGCGGAACGGTTGTGCTCAGCGCCATGATCTCGAAGAGTGGCAGCATCGAGAATCTCAGCGTTGTCAGCGGTCCCGCCATGCTCACGGGCGCTGCCATCGACGCTGTGAAGCAGTGGAAGTACAAGCCGTACATGCTGAACGGCGAGGCCACCGAGGTGAGCACCACCATCACGGTGAACTTCAACCTGAACAGCGGCGGCTAGTCTGAAGCACGTACATAGACTTCCCTGCCCGTGGTATGGGCTCACCCCCAGCGGGCAGGGTAGTCTCACCTCCAGCAATGATTCATCGATCCAACATCGTGTGGGGTGGATCTCGACAGCTTTGTTTTCCCGCGACAGCCTCGGCTGTCGTCGCACCGTCTCGCTCCGTACCCTCCCACGGTACGACGGGCACCACAAAGTAACCTCTCGCACCTGCATCAGGAGGAAGTAACCCCGTGATTCTCGCTCATCTCGTTCAGTCAGCCCACGTATCCACCGCATCGCTCGCCATGTTCTTTCAGGACGCACCTGCCGGCGAAGTGGGATTCAGCCCCATGCAGATGTGGGGTCACATGGGCATGTTCGCCAAGGCCATCGTGATCATCCTCTTCATCATGTCGATCTGGTCGCTGGCCGTCATCATCGATCGTGCCATCTACTTCTCCGCCGCCCGCAAGCAGTCTCGCGAGTTCGCCCCCCGTGTGGCCAACGCCCTCAAGGAAGGCCGTCTGGACGAGGCGATCAAGGTTGCCGACAAGTCCAAGAAGTCGCACCTTGCTGAAGTTGTCACGGCGGGTCTCACCGAGTTCCGCTCCTTTGGTTCCGGCGGCGCCATCACCGAAGAGCAGGTCGAGAGCTCCAAGCGCGCCCTCGAGCGTTCTGAGGCAATTGTTCACGCCAAGCTCAAGAAGGGTCTGGGCGGTCTCGCCACCATCGGTTCCACGGCACCGTTCATCGGCCTGCTCGGCACCGTGATGGGCATTCTGAACGCCTTCCAGTCCATCGCAAGCTCCAAGGCAACCGGCATCGGCGCTGTGGCCGGCGGTATTTCGGAAGCCCTCGTCACGACGGCCTTCGGTCTGCTCGTCGCCATCCCGGCCGTTATGCTCTTCAACTACTTCACCAACAAGGTGGAAGCGTTCGACGTGGAAATGGACAACAGCTCGTCGGAACTGTTGGACTACTTCATCAAGCAGTCGCACCGCTAAGCCCCGGTCGATGCCGGATGCGTCCTCTGGGCACGCATCCGGCAAGTCCCCTGACACTACGGCGGTTTACAACAGCCGCTGAGCCGGCCATCCAGGTCCGGTAGGAGTAAGCATCATGGCAATGTCAAAGCGGGACGAAGGGAAGAAGGTCAACTCCGACATCAACGTCACACCCATGGTGGACGTGATGCTGGTGCTGTTGATCATCTTCATGGTCGTTACCCCCATGTTGAACAACAAAGTCAACGTCGATCTGCCCGTGGTAACCGCGGCGACCATCATGGATAACGCCAACAAGGAGGACGCCATTAACGTGGCCGTCACCCGCGACGGCGGCTACTACGTTGGTGGCGACAAGGTCACCAAGGACACCCTTGGCCAGAAGGTCTCTGACCTTGAAGCCAAGAAGACGAATCCCGGCGACGATCACTCCGTTTACTTCCGTGCGGATACACGGGCCAACTATGGCAACGTGATGGACGCGATCGACGCCCTGCGCACCGGTGGTGTCAGCCAGCTCAACCTGCTGACCGACTCTGTTAACGAGAATCACTAACGATCCCGCCTGGCCGGGTGCAAGCGCCTGCCAGGCATCGGACCCGGTCTTCCGGACGGTCTCCGAAGGAGGTTCACAATGGGAATGAGTGCAGGTGGTGGCGGCGGATCCGTTGCCAGCATCAATGTAACCCCGCTCATCGACGTGCTGTTGGTTCTGCTGATCATTTTCATGGTCATCGTGCCGAACAATCCAAAGGGACTTGAGGCACTCGTGCCCCAGCCCCCCAAGAAGCAAACGGCCGACCCTCCGCCGAATCAGCGCACCATCGTGGTTCAGGTGGAGCCGTCCGGCGGGCAGCTGTCGTACAAGATCAATGAGACGCCCTTCCCCAAGCAAGCCTTGACGGGAGAGCTGCAAAAGATCTTCGCGATTCGCCAGGAGAAGGTGATGTTCGTGAAGGGCGATCCGAAGCTCGACTTCGGTCCCATCGCGCAGGTCATCGGCTACGGTCACGCGGCAGACGTCACCAACATCGGTATCATCACCCCGCAGGTTGAGGCCGGTCACTAAACCTCAATCTCGGTCGCAGCTGTAGGGCTCTCGCGGGCGGTGGAGAATTCTTCACCGCCCAGCCCTTTTAGCGGCATTTCCTGCGGCCGTGCAGCACAAAGATCGAGCGCTCGCGCACCACTTCACTCTGAGGTGCACCATGTCGTTCTCTTCGTCCTCTTCAACGCAACTCTCTGCAAACCCTAACGTGACCCCGCTCATCGATGTCCTGCTGGTCCTATTGATCATCTTTATGACGATTGTGCCGGTCTCTCCGCAGGGGCTTGAGAGTCTTCGTTCCAACCACAGCGCACGCCGCTGTCCCGTCGAACGAGCCTGTCCCACTTACGCTGGAGGTCCGTTACCCGAGCGCCGGAAAGGCAATCCTGTACCGCCTGGAGGGCAAGGTCGTAGATCGGGTTCAGCTTGGGGCTCTGCTGCGGCAAGCCGAGGCGCGCTCCACCACGCGAGCGATCATGGTGGCGGGCGATCCGCGTTTGGACTTCCAGCCCGTGGTCACGGCGATCAGCGAAGCACAACAGGCGGGGTTCCATAGCATTGGCCTGCTGCCGCGCGGCGCGGTGAGTGAAAAGTAGCGGCGGCCAGCTTCGGAGCGGCAGACTGATACGCTCAACACTATGCGTCTCTTTGCCGCTCTGCCGCTATCTGCCGGGGCCACTGAGCGCCTGTTGCGCCTGCGCCTTCGTCTCAGTACGCCGGGCGACGGCCTGCGCTGGTCCACGCCCGAGCAGTGGCACATCACGCTGCAGTTTTACGGCGATATCGACGAGACCGCGGCAAGCTGTCTCATGCAGGCTTGTCAGCAAGTGACAGACACGCCCGCTCCGGAGCTGACGATCCGGACCCTTGGGCGGTTTGGTGCCAAGGGCATCTTGTTCGCGAAGGTGGAACCCACACCGGAGTTGCAATCCTTGCATGATCTTCTGGCCGAAGCGTCGGCGGGCTGTGGCTTCGTGCCCGAGCGGCGGCCATTTCAACCACACATCACGCTGGCCCGCAGCAAAGGGCCGACCGGGATGAACGCACTGCAACGGATGTGCACGCCTGATTTGCCCGCGTTCGGGCCGGAAATCCGTTGGTCTCCGCAGGAACTGTTGTTTGTGCGCAGCACGCTTCGTCCGCAGGGGGCGGAGTACAGCACGTACTCTCGCATCGGTTTGTCTTCCAGGGCCACGCACGTGCAGGAAGTGAGTTAGCTCAATGCGGATCGTCTCGTTTCTGCCCTCCGCAACGGAGATTCTCTTCGCACTCGGCCTCGGGGAAGACATCGTTGCAGTCACCTTCGAGTGCGACTACCCGGCCGCTGCGCGCACCAAGCCGAAGGTGGTGCACTCGCATCTCGCCCCTGGCCTGACGCCGGCTGAGATTGACGCCATCGTGCGTGCCGAGGGTGCGCAGGGGCGGAGTCTCTACTTTGTCGATCTCCCACAGCTTCAGGCGTTGGCTCCTGACCTCATCGTGCTGCAGGACCTTTGTCGCGTGTGCGCGATCGATAGCCCGACACTGGCGCGCGACATGAGCCAACTGCCTTCGCGCCCGCAGGTCCTGTCCCTTTCCGCACACACACTGGAAGGTGTGTTCCGGGAAATTGAGTTCGTCGGTGAAGCGACGGGCCGAACGCAGCAGGCAGACGCATTGACGGCCTCCTTGCGCACACGGGTGAGCCAGGCGCAGCAACTTGCCGAGAAACACGCTCCAGCGCCACGCAGGCCAACCATCCTCGCGCTGGAGTGGCTGGATCCCTTCTTCCAGGGTGGGCACTGGATTCCGGAGATGATTTCTCTGGCCGGAGGAGATCCGGTGCTGGCGCGAGCGGGCGAAAAGAGCATTCGCCTCACGTGGGAGCAGGTTGCTGCAGCCGACCCTGACATCATCGTCGCCATGCCGTGTGGCTATGATCTCCCGGCGACGGTAGCCCAGTACCGGGCGGTGGCCATGCCGACAGGGTGGCAGGAGCTTTCAGCCGTGCAACAGGGCAATGTGTATGCCGTGGACGGGTCTGCATTTTTTTCGCGCCCTGGACTTCGGCTAGTGGATGGCTTGGAACTCCTCGGCCAGATTTTGCGAGGGGAACCAGGCGCCTACCAGCGGCTTGAGCCCGCCGTTAGGGCGTAGCTCTCCCTGGCCCAGACGCCGGCGGGAGGGAGGCTTCATGAAGCCCGTCATGCCGTGAGTGCTTGCTGGGCGGCATCTGCACGGGACGCCCTTCGGTGGCAACCACCAGGCAGTCTCGGCCCTCGGCCTTGGCGCAGTACATCATCGTGTCGGCCGCGCGAATGATGCTGTGCAGGTCACCGCCATCCTGTGGATAGGTAGCAAGGCCAAAGCTGGCGCTGATTCTCAGGTGCAGTCCTTCGCCGGTCAGCAGGTCGGTGGTGCGCAGGTGCTCGCGCAGCTTGGCGGCCGTGTCCGTGGCCTGGGCCTTATCCAGCCCGTGCAGCAGGGCAACGAACTCATCGCCGCCATAGCGGAAGGCCGAGTGCTGCGGTCCAAGTGTGCGTTTGATCAGGCTGCCGGCCTCGGCCAACAGCCGCGACCCAACGAGGTGACCGTAGGTGTCGTTGATACTCTTGAAGCGGTCAAGGTCGAAGAACAACAAGCTGAAGTGGTTGGTCACGGGCATCAGCGAAGGCTTGATCGCGATGGTGATCTCTTTTTCCAGCATCGTGTACAAATACCGGGCGTTAAACAAGCCGGTGCAGTCATCCGTGATGCTGAGCCGGTGAACCAGGTTCACCTGACGGGCGTTTTCCAGCGCGATCGCGGCATAGTCGCAGAGCACGCGAAGAAACGAGAGGGAACTGCCGGGCATCAACTCCAGCTTGCTGTTGTGGAGCTGCAGGACGCCCAAAGTTCTTCCGCCATGCCGCAACGGCAGACACGCGATGGAATGAAGATTCAGCTCCGGATGTTCGCGCGCAAAACGCGCCCAGTCGCGATCCAGGCGCACATCGGGGATGACCAGGGGTTCGCCCGTGAGTGCGACCCAGCCTGCGATGCCTTCCCCGCGCCGCAACTTGGTCCCATTGGGGACGGAGGATTTGCCCGTTGTCAGCGCGTAGTGGAGATCGCCCGACTCTTCATCCACCATCAGGAGCGACCAGCGCTCCGGCCCGAAGTACTCTTCCATCTTGCCGAGGATGGCTCGTAGCAGGGGCTCCAGCTCAAGGTTGGAGGTGAGCGCTTGCGCGACCTCATGGAAGAGCTTGAGCTCGTCTGAAGCTGGGCCCTTACCCGAATGAATGAGGGATCGTGGACTCAGAGGTCACCTTTGACCCGGAAGTGGAGTTGAGCACAGCCCGGGACCCTAAGCATAGCGGCGAGGGCAACTCGCCGCCAAAACAATGGGCAAACCATTGCTTAAGCGTTAGTTAAGATTCCGAGTATCGCACAAGCCCGGTTGAATAGGACAGAAAGGGAGCTGGTTTCCTATGTCCTGGGCAGCATCGGGATCGGCTCGCACTATCCGCCGATTTGAACCATGCTCCGCGATGGCTTCAAGAAGCCGGGCTCGCCGATATGGTGCCGTGCTTCTTTCCGGTGGACCACGTTCCGAATCCAGACGCTTGCCGCCTCGTCCGTCGCTCCCTGGTGCAGCAGCCCAGCCAGGTCGTGATCCGTCTGGGAGAACA
Source organism: Granulicella sp. (assembly GCA_965198515.1). GTDB lineage: Bacteria > Acidobacteriota > Terriglobia > Terriglobales > Acidobacteriaceae > Granulicella. Next base: position 1,538,419 of record CBDAPO010000006.1, read on the forward strand.
GGCAGGTACGGATTTTGCCGTCTGAGGTAAGCCGCACGCGACTGCAGTGGCCACAGAACGGGTGCGACACCGGCGCAATGATGCCGATCTCCCCCAGGCCGTCGTCGAAGGTGTAGCGCCGTGCAGTTTCGGAGAGATGGTTCGGCGGCAGTGCCACGACCGGGCGCACACGGTTGAGCCGTGTGACAATCTCGTCCAGGCGCACGACTGTTTCCGGCGTCCAGGTCCGGTCTTCTTCCAGCGGCATGAACTCGATGAAGCGAACGATCACACCCTCTGTCCGGGAAAACTCGGCAAACGCTTCTACCTGATCCTCGTTGAAGCCGCGCAGCAGCACGGCATTCACCTTGACCGGTCCAAGACCAACGTCCTGGGCTGCCCGAATGCCGTCGCGTACCTTTTGAAAGCTGTTCGGCACGCGGGTGATACGCGCAAAGGTCTCCGGGTCGACCGCGTCCATGCTCACCGTTACGCGGTTCAGGCCAGCCGCCTTGAGATCGCGTGCCATGGACGCCAGGAGGTGGCCGTTGGTCGTGAGCGCAAGGTCCAGCGAGTCGGCTGTCTTAAACGCGGGGCGCAGACGAGCGGTGTCGCGAATCAGGTCGAGCAGACCGCGCCGAAGCAGGGGCTCGCCGCCGGTGAAGCGGATCTTCTCCACGCCGAGGGAGATGAACAACCGCAACATCCTGGAGTAATCCGCCAGGGCAAGCTCGCCCAGTGATTCGGCCCCATTGCCGGTGCGGCAGTACACACACCGAAAGTTGCAGCGATCGGTAACGGACAGCCGCAGGTCGGTGATTGCCCGGCCATGGCTATCCCGCAGCCGCTGAACCGCCGCAACGTCGACCGCTCCCGCGCGAAGACGCTCCATCGAGCTCTCCAGCATGGGGAAGAGTGCAGTGTCCGGCATTGTCGGCGTCGATGTAGCCATAGGTCTCAGGGTTTAGATGCACTGCAGGGAGCGGGGCTTCGTAGCGCGGCAGCTTCTAGGTTTGTGCGATCAAGGGCAGGATACGAAGCACAGGGACAATCAGAACCGGACCCGCCACACGCCGGGGCCCCGGATGTTGAGTCATCATAGCGCAAGACCCTGCAGCAGCAGCGGCGAAGACTGCCCGCAGCCCCAGCTGGCGCATCAACGAGACAGAGGATCTATGGACATTCAGCGAGTCGGAACAAAGCCATCCACCAAGGGACCGTCAGACTGGTTCACCGGTACCGTGCGGATTGATCCACTCTTCCAGGCTCCGGATCCGGCCCTGGTGCAGGGCGCAAGCGTGACCTTTGAGCCTGGCGCGCGCACGGCCTGGCACACACACCCGCTTGGGCAGACGCTGATCGTCACAGCCGGTTGCGGGCGCGCTCAGAAGGAGGGTGGGCCGGTCGAGGAGATCCGGCCGGGCGATGTGGTGTGGTTTGCACCTGGCGAAAAGCACTGGCATGGCGCTGCCCCGGGCACCGCCATGACCCACATTGCGATTCAGGAGAAGCTGGACGGCAAAGTTGTGGAGTGGATGGAACACGTCACCGACGAGCAATACGGGGCCTGATCGGCAGGGTGAGGACTTGAGCGCTAGATGCCGACGCCGAACTCCAGATCCTGGGCAGACTGACGTTTGTGCTCACCGGAGTGGGCGTAAAAGTCGTACGGGGTACGGCGATGGAACTTGTAACGTTGCCGCAGCTCGCGCCCAACCACGACGCTAACCGCCAGCACCGTGACTCCAGCGGACACGAGACCCACATTGCGTAGCACAATGCGGCTCTCGGAGGCGGCAAAGTCGATTGTGTCTTCGACTCCGTGCCTGAGCTTGCGAAGGGAACGGGACAGCTTCATGCGATGCATCATAGCGCAGCCGTGCTGCAACCGGGTAACCCGCATCCGTGGCAGACCAGAGTCTCTTTCCGGGGACAAAGCATGCCGGTCGGGTCAGTCCTTTGAGCTGGATGTGGGGGAAGCCGCAGGAGCCGAGGGTGCTGCGGCAGCTGCCGCTGCCGGGGCACTTGCCGGCTTGCCGTCCCCGCCACTGCTGCCGCCTGATCCGGAGTCCCCGCCCGAAGCCGCCGCGCCACTGCCTTCGCTGCTGCCGCCGGTCGTGGGCTTGGCCGAAGAATACAAGTCCTTGTACCAACCCGAGCCCTTGAACTGGATGGCGGGCGCGGTGACCGTGCGCTCCAGCGTGCCCCCGCAATGCGGGCATGTGGTCAGGGGAGCGTCAGAGAACTTCTGGATCTTTTCCACCCGTCGGTGGCACTGCTGGCACTGGTACTCGTAAAGGGGCATGGGACTCGCGATCTCTCGATCAATCTTCGCACCTTTATGGATGACCGCGGGGTGCGTCCCGTTGCGGCAGGCGCCGGTCCGCCGGTGCGGGCGCGGGGTGGTCGTAGGCATCGGCGTGGACCTCCACCGGGGTGAACCGGCTGGTCTGCTTGCTCATCCGGCGGAAGAGTGCCGTGACCTCAGCATCCAGCGTCTTGTCCTTGCCCGAGGCAATCACCCGGTGGCCTTGCCCAAGCGCGGAGGCCAGCTCGCGCAGCCGATGGAGCGACTGCGGGATGACCAGGGCACCGGATCCCAGGTAGGTGTACTCGCGGCATAGCAGGATCCGCGCGTTCTCGTACAGGCCCTCGCGGCCCAGGTCGCGGCGGCGGTGACGCGGGTCAGCGTGCAACCCGGTCTGCCCGCTATGGACGAGTTCGCCTGAGTCCGGGTCGTAGCGGTAGATGCAGTCAGGGCGGTCGCGATGGGCGGAGTCCGACCCGTAATAGGCCGTGGCGTCCAGCACATCCGTGACGACGGCCGCATAGATGACGCTGATGGGCGGATAGCCGTCGCGCTGCTCCAGTACACGGCTGGTCAAGCCAAGAATGCGGTCGCCGGGCTGTGCTGTCCGCCGGACGGCCGGTTTACAGATGGCCAACGACAGTAGCCGCTCGGCCCCGGGGAGCGGCGGCGGGGCACAGGGCGCGCCGCCGCGGTCCGAGGTCAGCTTGTACAGGTAGGTCCGCAAGTCCAGCCCAGTTTACTTGGTGTCGGTGTTGGGGCGGCCGACGTTGGGATCGAGGCGGCTGGCGCCCTGGAAGGGCAGCATCCAGCCCGGGTACTCGGGCGGGAGTTTGCTGGCCTCATCGAGCTGCTTCAGTTCCTCGGGGCTAAGCTTCACGTCGACGGCGGCGAGGTTGTCCTCCAGTTGGTCCTTGCGCTTGGCGCCGATGATCACCGACGTGACAACGGGCTGGTGCAACAGCCAGGCGAGTGCGATGCGTGCGGGCGAGCAGCCGTGCGCCTCGGCGATGGGGCGCATGACGTCGAGGATGTTCCAGGTGCGCTCCTTGTCGACGAGGGGGAAGTCGAACTCGGAGCGGCGCGAGTCTTCGGGCTTCTGGTTTTCGCGGCTGAACTTGCCGGAAAGGAGGCCGCCGGCGAGGGGGCTCCAGACGAGGAGGCCGGTGCCGGTGTGCTTGAACATCGGGGCGAACTCGCGCTCGAGGTCGCGGCCGGCGACCGAGTAGTAGGCCTGGAGGGTGTCGAAGCGGGCGTAGCCCTTGATCTCGGAGGTGGTGATGGCCTTGGAGAGCTTCCAGGCTTCCCAGTTCGAGGCGCCGATGTAGCGGACCTTGCCCTGCTGGACGAGGGTGTCGAGGGCGCGGAGGGTTTCCTCGACGGGGGTGATGATGTCGTTGCCGTGGATCTGGTAGAGATCGATGTGGTCGGTGTTGAGGCGCTTGAGGCTGGCCTCGACGGCGTCCATGATGTGGCCGCGGCTGGCGCCGATGTCGTTCCGGCCTGGACCGGTGCGGCCGAAGACCTTGGTGGCGATGATGACGTCCTTGCGGGCGATGCCGAGGTTCTTGAGGGACTGGCCGAGCGTCTTTTCACTCTCGCCTTCGGAGTAGACATCTGCAGTGTCGAAGAAGTTCACGCCGGCGTCGAGGCAGCTTTTGACGAGGTCGTCGGCGCCGGCCTGGTCGACCTGGCCGATCTTGCTCCAGAAGCCGGCGCCGCCGTGGAAGGTCATGCAGCCGAAGCAGATGGTGGGGACGAGGAGGCCGGTGTCGCCGAGTGTCTTGTATTGCATGGGAGGGGGAGTCCTTGGCCGATGGCTTCGGCACGGCTGGTTGGATGCCGTGGCTGTGGCCGGGATACCCCCCCTCCCCCCGGTGAGGGGGTATTTGGGCGCAAAATCTTTCGTTTCAACAGGTTGCGAGGTGGCCGGGTCTGCAAATGATTGCCAGGAAAGAACTTGTGGCCAAAATCTCTAGAATCAGGCACTTAGAGCGATGTGCCCGGAAGGGGAACGGCGGCGGGAGCGTAGCAGCGGTGGATCTCCAGATCTCTGAGATGAGTGTATCGAGTGGAGGGCTAATTGCATGCAAGCCGGATGGATGATCGTTGGCAGTATTTGCCCTAAATCGTCATACATCTGGTCCCGCGGAGCTTGCCGGGGGGATGGGGGCAGGATGTATGCTCGGGCGCATGCGGAAGGCTTGGCTTTGCTTGGTGTTGATGGTGGGGGTTGGGGTGGCGCAAGGGCAGCAGGCGATGGTGGCGCCGACGCCGCCGATGGGGTGGAATAGCTGGGACTCGTATGGGTTGACGATCACGGAGGCGCAGTTTCGGGCGAATGTGGGTGTGCTGAAGACGAAGTTGCTGCCGTTTGGGTGGCAGTATGCGGTGATTGATGAGGGGTGGTTCTTCTTCAACCCGCAGGACCGTGGGACGCCGGACAAGCTGCACTATGCGATCGACGGCTACGGACGGTATGTGCCGGTTCCGGCGCGATTTCCTTCGACCATCGGACGGGGCGGCATTGGGCGGCCGAGTGCGGGCAAACTGCCCGTGACGCTGGAAGAGACGAGCTTCAAGGCGATGGGCGACTTTGTGCACGCGCAGGGGCTGAAGTTTGGCATTCACATCGTGCGGGGCATTCCGCGGGCGAGCGTGGAGCGGAACCTGCCGATTGAGGGGTCGAGCTTCAAGGCACAGGATGCGGCGGATCAGAGTGATGCGTGCCCGTGGGATCCGACGAACTGGGGGGTGAAGGACGATGCGGCGGGGCAGGCCTGGTATGACTCGCTGCTGCGGCAGTATGCGGGCTGGGGTGTGGACCTGCTGAAGGTGGATTGCATCTCGGACCACCCGTACAAGGTGAGCGAGATCCGGATGATTCGGCGGGCGATCGATAAGGCGGGGCGGCCGATGGTGTTGAGCCTGTCGCCGGGGCCGACGCAGTTGCCTCATGCGGAGGAGGTTGGGTCGCTGGCGAATATGTGGCGCATCTCCGACGACGTGTGGGACCGTTGGGAGAAGGCGCCGGACCAGACAACGGAGTTTCCGCAGAGCGTGAAGGAGCAGTTTGCGCGTCTGGCGGCGTGGGAGCCGTATGCGAAGCCGAATAATTGGCCGGATGCGGATATGTTGCCGATCGGGGAGTTGAAGCCGTCGCCGGGGGATGGGAAGCCGCGGACCTCCCGGCTGACACCGGAAGAACAGCGGACACAGATGACGTTGTGAGCGATTGCGCGCAGCCCGCTGATCGTGGGGGCGAACCTGACGATGCTGGATCAGGGAACGCTAGAGCTGTTGACCAACCGTGATCTGATCCGGATCAACCAGACCTCAACGCACAGCGCGCAGGTGATACATGAGGGTGACCTGGTGGTGTGGCGCGCAGACCTGCCCGGTGGGGAGAAGGCGATTGGGATGTTTAACCTGGGCGATACGGAGATGAACCTGACCAAGCAGCTTGCGGACTTTGGGACCGACTTAGGTGGGCGGGATTGGGCAGTGCGGAATATCTGGGGTGGCGGTGTGGCGATCTCCGGGCATGAGTTTGTGGAGCGGGTGCCGCCGCATGGGTGTGTGTTGTTGATGTTGCAGTGAGGAGTCAGGAGACCGGAATCAGGATGGAGGAGCGTCGCCTAGGCAGCGAGATTTCCGACGTCCACACGTACGTTCAAGCGCGAGAGAGATACCTGGCGGTTGGAAGTCGCCAAGCGCTTCGCGTCGGGTAATCTGTTTCTGCTTCCGCAACGTTCTCCCGGAGTTTCCTCGTGTCCAGGCCCAGCGTAAGCACCGTAACGATTGACGGTAACAAGTTCGATGTGTTGACCGCGCACATCTCCCTCTCAACGGTCCACGACGATCATGGCATGCCCATGATGGGATCTTCACGTCTTGCGATTGAATGTGTCGCGGATATGCATGATGAAGGCAACTTGCCGTTCAGTACCCTTTCGGCGCTTTTCCAACTTGCCAACGTGGTGACGCGCGACAAGATCAAGAACATCAAGATCGAGTTCTGGCGAGACGACAGCAAACAGGATGTGGTGTGCACCTACACCTTCACGGGATGGATCAGCAACTACGTCACAGGGAGCGGTGGTGGCGGCAATCACACGTTGAGTTTGAGTTTGCAACCCTCCCTGGATGCGAAGCAGTACAGCGATATCCAGATAGGGAATTGACTCCCCCTGCATATAGAAACCGGGGTTCTACTACTGATCGCATGAGGGAACGAGCTTGGACGGATCCATTCGCAATGAATCGGCGACCCACGTTGCGTACCGAGCGCCGATGCTCGCGTTCGTGATCAAAAGGAAGGTGACCTACGAGCTTCCCCTCGCAGACCTTCGCCGGATCTTTCTTGTGCATACCGGTCTCGCAGCCATGGGGGGCGAACAGGATTTTACGGTGCTCGAGTTCGTAGATGCGCTTTGGGTTGTACCGAATCTTAGTCCTCTGCCTCTGGCTTATGGACCGCTGCGAGAACAGCTAAAGTCTCAGGGCGGCTACTTCGAAGCCACACTGGACGAACTGCCGGAGCCCTGGCGTAGGCGCATTTTCGGGTTCCAAAGCGTGTACCTGCCCAGACCCTTCGAAGGCGAGCTCACTACGCTGCCCGCGTGGGAGCTGAAAGGCCCTCTTCCGCTCGATTGATTGGTCTCCTGGTTCTTTCCTATGGCAACTGCTCCCTCAAGCATTGGTTCAACGCATGGTCAGAAGACCATGACTGTGCCGGGTCGCTCCTCGCCGGACGTAGATCAGATTGGTGAGGTGGGTCGGGAAGTAGAGTCGATGCGTGCGCAGAACGTTCCTGCTGCGGAGATTGCGGCGTTTGCGAATGCGGAACGGAATCGCATTCTTCTAAGCATCCGGCTTCGCCAGAACCTTGGTGCGGCTGTAACGCTTGACCTTCGTGACCGTGTTCAATATGGCCTCCGGACGTAGCTTTAACACCATGCTGGAGCGTGCGAAGAAGACCGTTGCGCGCAGCGAGCCGCCCGGAGATGCCTATGAAGCGGTCATCGCGGGTGCTCTTCGCCCCAACCTCAAAGTGTCGGGCCGAGTGGCGCGTGCGACCGAGTTCCTCAGCCGTGGTGGCACGGTCCTTACGGTCCTTGGGGTTGCGGCCAGTGGCTATGAAATCTATGAAGCCAAGCCGGAAGACCGTGGCCGCGTGATCGCTGAACAGGGTGGCAGCACCGTTGCCAGTTGGGCCGCTTCGGGCGGCGCTGTGGCGCTGTGTGTCGTTCTCGGCGTAGGTACAGGAGGTGTGGGTCTGCTCGCCATCGGGCTTGTAGCTGGCGTCGCTGGAGGCGCCGCCGGCTCTTGGCTTGGCGATAGGTTCTACTATTCCCTTCATCCCCGTGCCGCGCACCAGGTTCAAGCCACGGGCTGGGTAGAGCAACATCTGTTTCACCCCCACATGCCCTGATGCCGAACAACGGCGACGGTCCTCCATTGGCACATCTTCAGGTACTTCCAGGGGAGAAGAGGAGGGACGGGTTGAGACAACAAACCGGTTTGATACTGGCGTTGCTTTCTGCTGCGGTGGCTTTGAGCGGTCAACAGGTTAGCCGGCAGGCGCGTTTGCTGCCACTGACCGCAGCCCAGAGTCGTGCGGCTGCCGACAAGATCGCCGCAGGTAACGAGCCATCAGGAGCGATTCCGGATGTGGACGCGCGGCAGAGCTCGTGCTGCGTGCGCCTGGTGCCGAAGACCTGATGCTGGTGCCCGGGGAGCTGTCGGTTGCGCATCCCGCGAAGCCGGCGGAGATCCAGCAGCAGTGTGATTTGTTTCAGATGGATGCACGTGGAAAGGCTGTGTACGTTTCTGTTGTTGGGCCGGACTTCAAGCCCTACAGCTGGTGTGAACAGCTGCAAGGGCTGGGGCTGGCTAATGACCCTGGAGCGAAGCCGCGTTTGATCGCCGTGTATGCGCTTCGATCTGCGGCGGGGAACCATTATGACATGCCGTTCGTCTTGAACTGGTCTGCGGCACAGGGCGACTACCAGGTGGATTACCCCACATCCTTCTGGCTTGTGCATCAGGCATCCGGGTCGACGATCGCCCGGGCGCGACAGTTGCTGCGGCGGCGGAAGTGAAGCGAGGTGCCGGCCGCCTGAGAGCCTCTATGGGAAAGGAGGAGCAGGATTGGTGATTGCCCTCCTGCTTCTCTTCGCCGTACTATCGCCCTAGAAGATGGCATCTGCGTTCAATCCGAGGAGCCCGTCTGCGGGGGGTGGCAAGGGGCCGCCGGAGGATGCTGACCGGTTGGTGTCGGCGGTGCCGATGGATGATGATGCGCAGTTTGAGTTGAAGCTGCGGCCTCATCGGTTGCAGGAGTTTATTGGGCAGACGAAGGCCAAGGAGCAGTTGGCGATTGCGCTGGAGGCGGCGAAGTCTCGGGGTGAGGCGCTGGATCATGTGCTGCTGTTTGGGCCGCCGGGGTTGGGGAAGACGACGCTGGCGACGATTATTGCGAATGAGTTAGAGGTGGGGTATCAGCAGACCTCGGCGCCGGCGTTGCAGGTGCAGGGGGATGTGGCGGCGATCCTGACGAATGTAAAGAACCGGCAGGTGCTGTTTATCGACGAGATCCACCGGTTGCAGCCGATTATGGAAGAGAAGCTGTATACGGCGCTGGAGGATTACAAGCTCGACATCATGATCGGGACGGGGCCTTCGGCGCGGATTCATGGTGTGAAGCTGGATCCGTTTACGCTGGTGGGCGCGACGACGCGGCCGGGGTTGTTGAGCTCGCCGCTGCGGTCGCGGTTTGGGATTTTGTTGCGGCTGGAGTTTTATACCAGCGATGAGTTGCGATTTATTGTGGAGCGGTCTGCGGAAGTGCTGGGCGTGGGGATCGATCGGGATGGCGCGGCGGAGATTGCGGTGCGGTCGCGGGGGACACCGCGGATTGCGAACCGGCTGCTGCGGCGGGTGCGGGATTATGCGCAGGTGCGGGCGGCGGGGGTGATTGACCGCGAGGTGGCGATGCGGGCGCTGGATCTGCTGGAGATCGACGCGCATGGGTTCGATGACCTGGACCGGCGGTTGCTGCGGACGATTATTGAGAAGTATGACGGTGGGCCGGTGGGGTTGAACACGCTGGCGGCGGCGCTGGCTGAAGAGGAAGACGCGTTGGAGACGGTGTATGAGCCGTTTTTGATCCAGATCGGGTTTATCGACCGGACTCCGCGGGGGCGGGTGGCGACGAAGCTGGCGTACCGGCATCTGGGGATTGAGCCGCCGGTGCGGGCTCATGCGAGTGGGCCGATGTTGTTCGAGTAGATCGCTCTGCGCTTAGTGCTTCAGGACGCTGGCCTGTGAGCCTACGGCGGTTTGTTCGGCCGCGAGGTGAGTGGGAGCGGATTCGGCGTCGATTTCGCGCTCGAGGAAGTAGTTGAGCGCGGTCCGGATGGCGGCGATGGCGGCGAGCTTTTCGATGTCGCTCCAGGTGGGCGTGACGGCGGTGTTGAGGATGTCGGCGGCGAGCTCAAACTCGAGGGCGAGGGCTAGCCAGCGGGCCATGGTGAGGCGGACTTCGTTCTTCTGCTGTGGCGTGGCGTCGCGGCGGAAGAAGAGGACGAAAGCTTTGACCGTGGCTTGCAATGCAGCGAGGGCGATGACGAGCGCGGCGGCGAACTCGACGCCGCGGGCAGCGTATTGGATGACGGATTTGGAGATGGCAAGGAGATGATCGCCCACGAGAGGTGGGATGCAAGCGAAAGGCCCGGCTTGGGAGCCGGGCCTTTTTTGCGTGGTGCGAGGCGCTTAGTAGGGGTGGTTGTAGGGGTTGGGGTTGCCGCCGTAGATGTGGCGGACGGCGACGTCGTAGCCGCGGCGGAAGCCCTGGCGGTAGTCGCGGCGGTCGGGCGGGGCGATGAACTTGGGGTTGCGGAACTCGTCGCGGTTGTTGACGTTGGGTGGGCGGTGGTTTTCGTAGTCTTTGCGGGCGCCCTGGACGCCGTCCTGAAAGCCGCGGCGCTGGGCGTCACGGAACTCCTGCGGGGCCTGGTCCCATCCGCCCTGGCCGTAGCCTGGGGGCGGTGGCGGTGGGCCTTGCTGGTAGTACTGGGCCGAAGCGACGGCGGCGCTCGCGGCGAGGACGAGCGAAAGTGCGGGGGTGATCCAACGTGTCGGTTTCATACGTGTCTCCTGCTGAACTGCTGAACTTTGAGGTGGGCCGGCGTTCCACCTGTTGCTTGATGTAACCCGGGGGTGCGCGGCAAGTTGCAGAGGAGATGTGAGTTGGTGCGCGTGGTGTTTAGGCGAGGGCTTTGCGGAGGGCGCCCTGAGCTTCGGCGAGTTTGCCTTCGGCCCCCTCGCGGGTGAGGTGGCGCTGTTGCATCAGGATGGCGGTCTTGACGCTCATGCCGGCGTCGCGAAGGAGTTGCGCAGCGGTGGGGCGGTCGCAACCGGTGGCCTGGGTGATGATGCGTTCGGCGCGGTCGACGAGCTTGGCATTGCTGGTTTGTACGTTGACCATGAGGTTGCCGAAGGTGGCGCCGGTGCGGACCATGACGCCGGTGGAGAGCATGTTGAGGACGAGCTTGGTGGCGGTGCCGGCCTTGAGGCGGGTGGAGCCGGTGAGGACCTCGGCGCCGGTGTTGGGGGAGATGGCGATGTCGGCGGCCTGGGCGAGCGGTGAGCCTGGGACGCAGCTCAGGCCGACCGTGAGTGCGTCTTGTTGCTTCGCGAACTGGAGGGCGCCGAGGACGTAGGGGGTGCGGCCGCTGGCGGCGATGCCGACGAGGGTGTCGGGTTGGCCATTCGCGCCGAAGTTGGCGGCCTGGAGGTCGTGGGCGCCTTCTTCGCTGGAGTCTTCGGAGTGCTCGCTGGACAGGCGCAGGGCGCTGTCGCCGCCGGCGATGAGGCCCTGGACGAGTTCGGCGGGGACGGAGAAGGTGGGTGGGCACTCGCTGGCGTCGAGCACGCCGAGGCGGCCGCTGGTGCCGGCCCCGATGTAGAAGAGGCGGCCGCCGCGGGTGAAGCGCTCGGCGATACGGTCGATGGCTTCGGCGATTTGCGGGAGTTGTTCCCCGACGGCGGTGACGACGTGGGCATCTTCGTCGTTCATGATGCGGAGCATGTCGAGCGTGGGGAGCGCGTCGAGGTCTGTGGAGGCGGGGTTGCGTGCTTCGGTGGGGAGGGTGGCGAGAGCTTCTTTGGAGGGCATCGGTTCCATGATAGGCGGATTGGGGTGGACGGCTTTGCTGCTCGCCAGGCAAAAGCAGGTTCCCTGCGGGAATGACAATAAGAAAGGCAAAGGCAAAGGCAAAGGCAAGGGCAAGGGCAAGGGCAAGGGCAAGGGCAAGGGCAAAGGCAAGGGCAAAGGCAAGAGCAACAGCAGATTCCCTGCGGGAATGACAACTAGAAAGGCAAAGGCAAAGGCAAAGGCAAAGGCAAAGGCAAAGGCAAGGGCAAAGGCAAAGGCAAGAGCAACAGCAACAGCAGATTCCCTGCGGGAATGACAACCAGAAAGGCAAAGGCAAAGGCAAAGGCAAAGGCAAGAGCAAAGCAAAAGCAGCTCCCTGCGGGAATGACACGAAGAATGGCAAAGGCAAGAGCACAACCGGAGCACGGCTGTTGGTGTGTGGGAGCATAGAAGGATGGCGGATGGAGACAGTCAACGCTCGCTGACGGCGACGGTTGCGTGGCAGCACAGGGATTTTCGGCTGTACCAGGCGGCGCGCTTTGCGGGAGTGGTGGGGTCTGAGGCGCAGAGCGTCGGCGTGGCGTGGCAGGTGTACCAGATGACGCACTCCGCGCTGGCGCTGGGCTATACGGGGTTGGCGCTGTTTTTGCCGGGGTTGATCTTCACGCTGCCCGCGGGGCATGTGGCGGATCTGCATGACCGGCGCACGGTCATCCTGGTTTGTTACGCGCTGCAGTTGTGTGCGACGGCGTCGCTGTTTCTGCTGACGATGCATGGCATTGGTAGCGTGTGGGCGGTGTACGGCATTCTGTTTGTGATCGGGCTGGGGCGGTGCTTTTCTGGCCCGGCCGCTTCGGCGCTGATCCCGACGCTGGTGCCGAAAGAGCACTTTGTGAACGCGGTGACGTGGGGCGCGAGTGTGTTTCAGATCTCCAACGCGGTGGGCCCGATGGTGGGTGGGCTGCTGTTTACGATCAGCCTCACCGGACGATGGCACAAGCTGGAGGGCGCACCGCTGGTGTACCTGTTTACGTGTGCGGCGATCGCGGTGTTTTTAGCGATGGTTGCGACGATTCGGCCGCGTGGGGCGGCGGAAAAGAAGGGCTTCACCTTCAACACGATGCTGGATGGGTTGCGCTACGTGATGAGCACGCGGCTGCTGCTGGGGTCGATTTCGCTGGACTTGTTTGCGGTGCTGTTGGGCGGCGCGGTGAGTTTGTTGCCGATCTTCGCTTCGGACATTCTGCACCGAGGGGCGCACGCCCTGGGACTGTTGCGCGCTATGCCGAGTTTCGGCGCGTTGGTGGTCTCGCTGAGTTTGAGCGTGTGGCCGATCAAGCGTGATGCGGGCAAGACGATGCTGGCGTGTGTGGCGGGGTTTGGTGCGGCGACGGTTGTGTTTGGGCTTAGCCGGAATTTGTGGCTTAGCTGTGTGGCACTGGTGATCACGGGGGCGACCGACATGATCAGTGTGGTCGTGCGGTCGAGCATTCTGCAGCTGGCGACGCCGCCCGAGATGCGGGGGCGGGTATCGAGTGTGAACTGGCTGTTTCTGGGCGCTTCCAATGAGTTGGGCGAGTATGAGTCCGGCCTGACCGCGCACTGGTTTGGCGCTGTGCGCGCGGTGGTTCTTGGCGGGATTGGGAGTATGGCCGTGACGGGGCTTTGGAGCGTGTTCTTCCCGGCGCTGCGGCGGGCAGACAGGCTGGTGGCTGAGGATCTGATTGCGGCGGAGCGGGAGTTGAGTGCGGCCGAACCGGTACTTTGAGGTGGAGCTGGCCTAGCTGGAAGCCCTCATCTCGGCAGCAGCTTCCTGAATGGCTTGCTCTGAGACACCATGGGCCTTGAGTCTGCGGCTGAACTCTTCTACGGTGCTATTGTTCGCGCGCTGGGCGTCTCGCTCTGCGAGGTGTTGGCGAAGGCCATTGGAGATGTATGCGCGGATCAGAGCCTGATAGCCGCCGAAGCCCAGCGATGGGGCAATCTGCTTGAGATCCTCGATTACGTGATCGGGAAGTCTGAGGGAGATCAGGGTCATGGGCTTGTCCGGCTGCATGTTGCGCCGGATGCGTTCACTCGTCTTCATACCGTCTCCTTTCCGCCGTCTCCGCAACGCGCGCCGAGATAAGGCGCAAGATATCGCCTTCTCGGGTGACGTGGACCACATAGAGCAGCCTGTAATCCGTGGCTATACCGATACAGGCATGCCGTGCTTCCGCTTCGGGACTTGCATCTTCATAACGTGCGAGCGGGTCGAGAAAAGCCTCCCTTGCTTGCTCAAACCGGATGCCGTGCTGCTGAAGATTCCGGGCCGCTTTCTCGCTGTCCCAGACGAACACCTGGCCGTCAAGCGTCGAGAAGACGTCCATATAGCCATTGTATATACATCTGCGCCTTGTTGTCAGCAAGGGAGTGCGCACAGCGTGGGAGCTGTTCGCACCGTCAGCATCACATGACGCGGTTGTTGGCGATGATGTCTTTGTAGAGCTTGCCGCTGAGCTTCAGCGTGCGCTTCTCGGTTTGGAAGTCGACGTAGGTGACCCCGAAGCGCTTTTCGTAGCCGTCGGCCCACTCATAGTTGTCGAGCAGGCTCCAGAGGAAGTAGCCCTTGACCGGGACGCCTTCGGCCACGGCGCGTTGCAGCTGCGTGAGGTAGTTGCGGAAGTACATGACGCGGTCGGTGTCGTAGATCTGGCCGTCAGGGGCGAGCTGATCGGCGGAGGAGCAGCCGTTTTCCGTGATGTAGAGCGCCTTGGGGTGCCAGTTCTCGTAGACCAGCTTGGGGCCCCAGTAGAGGGCCTCCGGACCGACCGTGAGCCAGGGGCTGAGCATGTGTGGATACGACGACGGGTTGTTCACAACCTCGTAGCCGATGGGTTTGTCTGAGGCGCGGACGTAGGTGGGCTGGTAAACGTTGGTGCCCACGAAGTCGAGCGGGGAGGAGATTGCGGCGAGGTCTTCGGGCGTGAACTTGAGGCCCTGGCCCTTGGTGGCGAGGTAGTGCTCGGTGTATTTCCCGCCAAGAATGACGCCGAGGTATTGGGCATTCTCTTCGCGCATGGCGATGTGGGCTGCCTTGATCTGTTCGGGGTTCTCGATCACCGGAACGGTGGCACGCGGATTTTCCGCAAGGCCGACCATGGCGCTCGGAACGCTGGCGCGGATGGCGCGAACGGCCATGCCGTGACCCAACACGGCGTAGTGCGTAAGCTGCGCGAGCCGTTGCGGGCCGACCTGCAGGCCGGGTGCGTGCGTGCCGCTGCCGTAGCCGAGCTCAGTGAAGGTGCTGATCTCGTTGGTGGTCATGAAGTGCTTGACCTGCGGCTGCAGCTTGCCGCTGGTGTAGCCGGCGTAGTCGGCAAAGGCCTTGGCTGTGTCGCGGTTTTCCCAGCCGCCGCGGTCCTGCAAGGGTTGCGGCAGGTCCCAGTGGTAGAGCGTGGCGTAGGGCTCAACGCCGTGTTCGAGCAGCGTGTCAGCGAGCTTGCGGTAGAAGTCGACGCCGGCCTGATTGGGCTGGCCCGTGCCGGTGGGAAAGATGCGCGACCAGGCGATGGAGAAGCGGCAGGTCTTGAGGCCGAGCTGCTGCATCAGCTGTACGTCTTCGCGGTAGCGATGGTAGAAATCGTCGGCGTTGTCGCCCGTGTCGCCGTTGGCGGTCTTGCCGGGCGTGTGCGAAAAGGTGTCCCAGATGGTGGGGCCGCGGCCGCCTTCGTGCACGGCGCCTTCAACCTGATACGAAGCCGTGGCGGAGCCCCACAGAAAGCCTTGCGGGAAGCTGCGGTCGTTGGCTGCGGGGCCTTGGGCTTCGGCTTTGGGCGTGGCGGCTGGCAGGGCAGCGGCTGCGGTGGAACCGGCGATGAGTTGGGCGAAGTTGCGACGGGTGAGCTTGAGGGACACCAGATCTCCTGAGTTTTGCTGCGGAGTACGTGGAATGAATGACCGACAGCAGACTATCCCAGAAGCTAAACCTTTGTCTTCGATGTCGTTCGGGGCGGAGCACTTCCCCTTGCGATCGAGGGCGAGCGACCGCTTGCAGCAGACAGGGTGAGTTTCGGTACGGAGGTGTACCTCACGTGGTGTTCCTATGAAAGCTGGGGCCCATTCCAGCCGAGTTAGCGTGCTACCGTGGTCTGCATACTTGCAGCCGAGCAGCCGGGTCCACCCCAACAAGTCACGTTATCGCAGACCAGGAGCTCATCCATGCAGTGTCGTTTGCTCGCCCTTTGCGGGTCCATTGCCCTTGCCCTCACGTTTGTCGCGCACTCTCAAGCACCAGCTACGCCTCCCGCGGGCGCTCATGGATTGTGTAATGACGGCACGTACTCGACCGCGGCGTCCAAAAGTGGATCCTGCCGGGGCCACCAAGGGGTAAAAACCTGGTTCACGGCGAGCACGGCTGCTCCCGCCAGTCCGGCTTCGGCCCCCGCGAGCCCCGCGTCGGCTGCGGCCCCGGTCAAACCGGCGCCATCTCCGGCTGCTGCCAGCCCGGCTCCGGCATCTCGTGCTGCGGCTCCGGCACGAGCGCAGGCCCCCGGTGGCGGTAACGGCCTGGTCTGGGTGAATACCTCCACGAAGGTGTACCACTGCCAGGGTGACCGGAGCTACGGGACCACCAAGGCGGGCCAGTACATGAGTGAGGCCGACGCTAAGGCAAAGGGCGCGCGTCCTGCCGATGGCAAGGTCTGCACAAAGTAAGCGAGGGGGCCGCGGCAGCCGTACTGCATTAGTACTGGCCGTAGCGGCCCTTCGTAGAGTCGAGCAGCTTTTGCGAGTCGTAGCCGACGCCGTCTTTGAAGACGAGGACGGTGTTTTCGATGTCGTTGATGTTCTTGCTGGGGTCGCCTTTGACGAGGACGAGGTCGGCGTTTTTGCCGGGCGCGAGGGATCCGATCTGCTTGTCGCGGCCGAGATAGACGGCGCCGTTGAGGGTGGCGATCTTGAGGGCTTCGACGGGGGTGAAGCCGGCTTCGACGAGGAGTTCGACTTCGCGTTGGTCGCCGTAGCCGGGCAGGACGCCGCCGTCGCCGGTGGGGTCGGGGCCGGCGAGGAGCAGGCCGCCGGCGGCGACGAATTCGCGCTCGAGCGCCATGCCGTTGCGGAAGTTGGCGGCGCGGTCGATGGTGGCGTTGGGCGTGGGGCTGGACTGGCGCATGAGCTCCCCGTTGCGGGTCATCAGGTAGTCCGTGCGCGTGGTGGGCGTCATGGTGTCGAGCACGCGCGGCTGCAGATGCAGGTGCTTGGGGTCGGAGCTTTCGAAGACGGGCAGCGTGCTGGTGAGTGCGACGTGATGGTCGACCATGAGCTTGATGAGGGCCTGGGCTTCGGGGCCGTTGGCTTTCATCTGCGCTAGTGTGGGGCCACCGACCGTTCTTGGGCACAGGTCGGGCTGCTTGCCGGGGTCGAGCTGGGTGTTGACGAAGAAGCCGTGTTCCAGGTCGTCGATGCCGAGCGCGATGGCTTCGGGGTAGGTGACCGAGCAGAGGTGGCCGGTGAGCTTGAGGCCGCGTTTGTGGGCCTCCTGGATGGCGGCGCCGAGCTCGTCGCGGGTGATGTTCATGTAGGCCTTGAAGCTGGTGGCGCCCTGGTCGGCCCAGAAGTCGACGGTGCGGCGGGCGTCGTCGGCGTCTTTGAGCTGGTGCATCTGGATGAAGGGCGAGTGGGGGCCTTCGAGGTAGGGCGCGGTGACGTCGACGTGCGGGCCGACGAGATCGCCGGCGTCGATCTGCTGTTTGAGGTTGAGGTCGGTGTAGGGCTCGACGGAGCCGGTGGTGCGGAGGGTGGTGACGCCGGCGCCGAGGTAGAGGTGCGGCGAGGTGAAGGTCATCTGCGGGACGACAAGCGGGGGTTCGCTGTGGCCCTGGGCGTCGAGGTCGGGCCGGGCGATGTAGTACATGTGATCGTGCATGCCGACGAGGCCGGGGAAGACGGTGTAACCGGTTTCGTCCAGGCGCACGGCGGAGGTGTGGCCGAGCTGCGGCGCTTTCTGGCCGATGGAGGCGATCTTGCCGTCTTCGATAGTGACGTAGGCATCTTCAACGGGCGGCGCCCCTGTGCCGTCGATGACGCGCACGTGCTCCAGCACGATGGCTGCGGTGTGCGGGATCTTGATGTACTGCGCGACGGCCGCGGGTGTGTCGTGGGGCGGACTGGGAATGGTCTGCGGAGCGGATCTTTGCTGTTGCGCGTGCGCCGTGGTGGCAAGGCAGGTGAGAAGAACGAGCGGGCGCAGCGGTGCGCGCATGGGCGGGGCTCCCAAACAGTGGTTTGGGTGAGGATACCTGATGCGCTGTACTACCGGTTGTGCGGTCCGCTGGGGATGAAGATCCTGCGTTGCTTCCGCCTGAGCACGCCGTGAGGCACGTGGTGTGCATCTGAAGCCTTGGCAACAACGCGCCACGATGGCGCCAGGAGATCGTATGGCAGATCAAGCAGCATTGCAGCAGAAGTACGCGTCCGTAGGTCAGGTGATCGCGGATTTTGCGCCCGAAGGGGCGAAGTTCGACGGGATTTTTATGGAAGGCGACAAGCTGATTTTGAAGGCCGATGTGCCCAGCAAGGTCGTGCTGAACCGCGTGTGGGATGCGACCAAGAAGGTCGACCCGAACTATGCGGATTTTGAGCCTCGCCTGACGGTAACGGGCGGCGACGATCAGCCGTACACGATCCAGGCCGGCGACAATCTGAGCAAGGTTTCGGAGAAGTTTTACGGGACGGCGAACAAGTACGAGACCATCGCCCAGCACAACAGCATCAGCAACCCTGACCATATCCAGGTAGGGCAGACGATCAACGTTCCGCCGCTGTCGTAAGTTTTGCGAGGGTGGTGCGAGGCCCGGCTCCCCTTGTGGGCCGGGCCTTCGCGCGTCTGGCGATCAGTAGGTGAGGCGCACGGTTTGAATCATGTACGGCGTTACGGGCACTTGGACTGTGTTGCCGGTGACGGTGAGTGATTGCGCTGTGGGCTGCTCCATAAGGTTGACCACAGCGGCGGACTTGACGCCCTCTGGCACGCGCAGCGTGACCTGGCCGGATTCGCCGGCCCACTCGTAAAAGCGTGCGATGAGGCCGTTGTTGTCGTCGGCTCGCTTCAGTGCGGTGAGTACGACGTGGGCGCCTGAGGCTTCGGCGAAGCTGTGTTCCGGAGGCAGTGTGCCTTCGTGCTCGGCGACCTGCATGGCCTGGAGGCGATAGTTGAACTCCCATCCGCGAGCGACGGTGGAGGCGTTGCGCCATGGGCCGTTGTGCGGGTAGAGCGCGTAGCTGAAGTGCTGCTCGCCGCGGTCCGCTTCGGGGTCGGGCCAGGTGGGCGAGCGCAGCAGGGTGAGGCGCAGTGTGTTGCCCACGGCGTCGTAGCCGTACTTCGAGTTGTTGATAAGCGAGAAGCCGTGCTGGGTGTCGCCGAGATCGGCCCAGCGCATCGCGGGCACTTCGAACTGGGCTTTTTCGATGCTGTTGTTGCGTGTCGTGGGACGCTCGATGGAACCGTAGGGGATTTCAAAGGTGGCCTTCACGCTTGATGCGGCAAGCGGGAAAGCGGCCTTCAGCAGCACGTGGGTTTCGTGCCAGCTGATGTCGTTGTTGACGACGACCTGGTCGGCTCCGCGATAGAGCACGATGTCCTGCGCGAACGTGGAGTGACTCCAGGTGCGCTTGATGCGCACGACGGCCCGCAAAGGCCCGGACTCAACCAGCTGTACCGAGTCGACGCCGTGTAGCAGCGTGGGCGGGACGTCGTAGGTGCCTGGATCGACGTTCCAGGCGTCGTACTGCGTCGGCGTGTCTTTGTAGGCCTGCAACTCGTTGCCGCATGCGCCCGCGGCGAGCGTTTCGAAGTTGTCGCGCTTGTTGTAGAGCGAGGTGATGCAGCCTGTGTTGGGATCGATGACGACGCGAAGATCTGCGTTTTCCATCGTGAGATGGTCGGCCTTCAGATCGCTTGCAAAGTCGCGCTTACCTTCGACCGCGTGCAGCACGGTGTAGCCCATCGAGGGCACGCTTTCAGGCTGCACCAGAAGATGAAACGTATGCGTGCCGGCATCGCTGGACATCACCTGCGACGGCACGGTATGGCCTTTCGCGTCGAGCAACGAGACCGTGTCCACCGACTTGGGCATCTGCACGGAGACCTCAACCGGGCCGGTGCGTTCCCAGGCGAGCGGGTTCCACACGAGGACGGGAACATCGCCTTTGCCGCGTGTGTCTACACGGGCTGCCATGCCTGTGAGTGCAGCCTTGCTGACTTCGTCGGTGGCCCACTTTACCTGGTCGTAGTCCTTTTGCGCGTCGCGATAGATGACGCCGATGCCGGAACCTGCGGCGAGGTCGTGGAACTGGTTGAAAAGCACCTTCTTCCAGGCTTCGTTGAGCTCGGTGGCCGGATACGGCTGGCCGCTGAGCGAGGCGATGGCGGCGACCTTCTCCGCATTCAGCACCTCTTCTTCGCTTTCGCGCATGTTGCGCTTATGCGCGGCCTGCGAGGTGAAGACGCCGCGGTGGTATTCGAAGTAGAGCTCGGACTTCCAGGTGGGCACGCTGATCTGGCCGGCCGCGGGTGTGGGCAGGTGCGTGTCGCCGCCCGCGAGCGTGCTGTAGTTCCACGTCGGCGAGTCCGGGTTCAGCTGCGCCTGCACGCTTTGGAAGTAGGGGAGCGCTGTGCCGAACTCTTCTTTCGGGACGACCTTACCCGGCCCCATCCAGTGCAGGCCTTCATCCAGCATGGTGCGCGTGGGGCCGCCGCCGTGGTCGCCCACACCGAACAGGTCGAGCATATCCGTCATGCCGGGTGCGCGGGTGCGCGCCTTGGCGAGACTGGCGCCCAGCCGCACGGGATCGAGATTGGTATAGGCGTAGTCGTCGGGGAAGTAGGTGAGCACCTTGCTGCCATCGGGCGACTGCCACCAGAAGAGCTTCAACGGCAGCTGGTTGGTGTCATTCCAGTGCATCTTCTGCGTGACGAAGTAGTCGATGCCGGAGCGCTTGTAGATCTGCGGCAGCTGCCAGTTGTAGCCGAAGGAATCAGGGTTCCAGCCGATCTTTGCGGTCACGCCGTAGAGCTTCTGGAACTCCGCCTGGCCCACGAGCAACTGGCGCACCTGGCTTTCGCCATCGGGCATGTTGAGGTCAGGCTCAACCCACATGCCGCCGACGATCTCCCATCGGCCTTCCTTCACGCGTTGCGCGATTTGGGTGTTGAGCACGGGATACTTGTCGGCCATCCACGCGCTGTACGCGGCCGCGGACTGCGAAAACGTGTAGGTGGGGTACTCGTTCATCAACTGCGCGGCGGAGGTGAAGGTACGCTTCACAACGTCGACGGTCTCGGTCCAGGGCCAAAGCCATGCGGCGTCAATATGCGCATTGCCGCTGAGGTGATAGTTGGCCGTTTGCAGCAAAGGCCGCAGCGGTTCGAGCTTTGCCTGCGATGCCTTCAGCGAGTTGTCAAAGCTTGCTTGGTTGGCTGCGTCCAGTGCGCGGAGATTTACGGCGGCGATGGCTCCTTGCAGGGTTGCGCGTTTGGCAGAGTCGTCCGGTGCGAGCGACGGCACGAGGTAAGCGGCTGAGATCAACTGCCGCTCCAGATCCTGTGGACTTGGCCGCGAGGGGGAGAAGTTCACACTCATCGTCACGCCGCGGAAACGCTTGTCGTCGACGGTGGGCAGCAGCTTCACGGCAACGAGGACCTTGTCGCCGGGCTTTACATGCTGAAATAGTGGGATTTCTTCGAGGTCGTCGCCGAGCGCGACGCGGCGGCCGTCGAAGTAGATGATCTCCGGCATCGGGCCGTTAGCATCGGCGTGAAATTGAAAGCTGATCTCCGTGCCGGTGAGGTCGTAGCCGTGCAGTGTGCGCGGAATCACGATCTCGCGGCGGAACCAGACGGAGTCTTTGCCCATCGTCGCCGGCGCTGTTGCTGTCTTCCAATCGGCATCGCTTACAGAAGGAAGTTCGCCGTGCGGCAGGTCGCCTTCGTGCATGCGCCATGGCCCATCCGGCAATGCTGAAAGCTCATGCAGATGCTCCAGCGTGGTCACCTCCGCGGGTGACAGGCTGTCAGGCCTTTGCATGTGCTGGAAGCTCTGGGCAGACGCGGCAGCGTGGAGCGCGATGGCAGGGATGGTGAAGCGGGCGGTGCGACGAAGGAGAGAACGTACGCTGATCATGCAGCCTTCCGTGTCATTAGGTGTATTGCTCGGGCGGACCAAGCGTGACAACGAAATAGGTACACGCGGTCTGTCCCGAATTGCGGATGTAGTGGTGGTTGCCGGCGCAGACCAGCCCGACGTCACCGGGATGCATCTTGCGCGTGACGCCGTTGATGGTTAACTCGCACTCGCCTTCCTGCACAAACCAAAGCTCATTGTGGAGGTGCGTTTCATCGGGCTCGTGCAGTGCGCCCACTTCCTGAATCGTCTCGTGGCATTCCAACTGGATATTGCCGGCCGCCAACATGCCGAGCAGATAGCGGTGCGACTTACGTTTGGGCAGCGAGCCGTAGCCTGCGCCGGGCGTGTAGACCCCGGAGGTAAGCTCCGGCAGGTGCACGGCGCCTTTCGGCTTATTTCCGTTGGGAGGACCGGGGGTCGGCGAGCCCATCACGGGATGATCCATGGTGCCGGTCTGTTGCGCGTGCAGCGCGGTGGCGCCGAGGGCAGCGGAAAATAGGCTTGCAAAGCTACGGCGATCCATGGATGCGCGAAACCCTCATCGAGACGATACACGTTGTTGCGCACCGCGGGCGACGGATGATGCATGTTCCCACGCTGTTCAGCGTCGGTGGCCGTTGTAGGCTTTGGGCGTGAACCGCCGCGACCTCCTTCCGTCCCTGCCGTTGCTTACGCTGTGGCCCGCGCTTGCTGCCGAGGCCCAGGTTGCTGCCCAGAAGGGTCCGTATGTGCAGAAGCCTGCAAGGAACCGCTGCTGGAAGACTGCAAAGCGCTGCCCTATGAGGGCCTGCCGATGCGCACATCAGAGGACGGCGCGGTGACGCGGCAGATGATGGAAGGGCAGGTCCCCAGTGCCTCCATTCTCGAGATTCACGAGACATCGCTCGAGGCCGGAAAGATGCCGCACCCGGCACACCGGCACCCACACGCCGAGTTGCTCCTGGTGCGCTCCGGCACGATCGAGTTCCAGTCCGAGGCGCCGCCGGTCCGTGTCACTGCGGGCGGCATGGCTTACTGCGCGCCGAACAGGCTGCACGGATTCCGCAATGCGGGGGATGAACCTGCGGAGTACTTTGTGGTGAGGATCGGCAACGAGTCCGTCTGCCAGAAGTAGGCGGTGTGTAGCTCGTCAGACCTTCTGCACGCGATGCACGTCGCGTACGCCGGGTACCTTGCGCAGGTTCTGTTGCAGCCGCGTGAGGTGGCGAACGTCGACGGTTTCGATGACGAAATCGACGTGCACTTCGCCGTCCTCGGTGGGGCGGGTATCGACGCTGCGGATGTTGGTGCCGTCTTCGGAGATGATGGCGGCGAACTCCTTGAGCAGACCGGCGCGATCGTCGACGAGGACGGTGAGCTTGACGGGGTAGGTGGTTGGCTTGGGGCTGCTGGTGCCTGCCGTGTTGGCGGTGGATGCGCCGGAGGACCACTCGACTTCGATGCGGCGATCGGCCTCGTAGAGCAGGTTCTGCACGTTGGGGCAGGTGCGCGCGTGAACGGCGACGCCTTTGCCTCGTGTGACATAGCCGATGATCTCTTCGCCCTTGATGGGGTTGCAACAGCGCGCGCGATAGACCAGCAGATCGTCCTGGCCTTCTACCTGCAGGCTTTCAGAGCCTTTGCCGAAGAAGACGCGCTTGACGGCCTCGCTCATGTGCGAGAGCGCGTTGCTGACCGGATTGGTTTCGGTTTCGGCGGTGGCTTCGGTGTTGCCGGTCGTGGTGCCGGGCTCAAGCTTGTTGAGCACCTGGCGCGTCGAGTACTTGCCGAAGCCGATGCCTGCGAGCAGGTCTTCTTCGTTGCCGAGGCCGTACTCGCCGGCAATGCGGTCGAAATCTGCGCTGTCGAAGCGGCTTAGGGCGAGCTTGTACTTGCGGGCTTCGCGTTCCAGCAATTTCTTGCCGATCTCGATGGCACGGGCGCGCTGGTTTTCGTTCAGCCAGTGCTTGATCTTGTTGCGGGCACGGGAGCTCTTGACGAAGCTGAGCCAGTCGCGCGAAGGGGCGTGGCCGGCCTGCGTCTGGATCTCGACGATGTCGCCGTTGCGCAGGCGCGAGCGCAGCGGAACGATGCGGCCGTTGACCTTGGCGCCGGTGGTGGCGTGGCCTACGTCGGTATGGATGGCGTAGGCGAAGTCGACCGGGCTGGCGTCCTTGGGCAGCACGATGACCTTGCCCTTGGGCGTAAAGGTGTAGACCTCCTCGGGGTACATATCCATGCGCAGGGTGGACATGAACTCGTTGGGGTCGGGCATTTCGCGCTGCCACTCGAGCAGCTGGCGCAGCCAGGCGAGGCGCTCTTCGTCCTTGGCGGTGACGTTGTCGCTGGCCTTGTACTTCCAGTGCGCGGCGATGCCTTCTTCGGCGACGCGGTGCATATCTTCGGTGCGGATCTGCACCTCAAACTGGTGGCCGCCTTCGGCGATGAGCGTGGTGTGCAGCGACTGGTAGAGGTTGGGCCGCGGCATCGCGATGAAGTCTTTGAAGCGGCCGGGCACGGGGCGCCAGGTGGAGTGCAGCAGGCCGAGCACGGCGTAGCAGTCCTGCTCGCTTTCGGTGATGACGCGCACGGCGAAGAGGTCATAGACCTGCTCGACCGGGATGGAGTGCAGGTTCAGCTTTTGCTGGATCGAGAACAACCGCTTGATGCGCGACTCCACGCGGGCGTGGATGTTGGTGTCGTGGAGCTTGGCCTCGATGGTGCCGACGATGCGGTCGAGGAAGGCTTCGCCTTCACCGCGGAGCGAATCCACCTCGTTGGTGAGCTTGTTGTAGGCGAGCGGATCGACGTAGCGGAAGGCCAGATCTTCGAGCTCGCCCCGCAGCTTGCCCATGCCGAGACGGTGCGCGAGCGGCGCGTAGACTTCGAGCGTTTCGCGAGCGATGCGGGCCTGTTTGTCGGGCCGCAGATGCTCCAGCGTGCGCATGTTGTGCAGCCGGTCGGCCAGCTTGATGATGACCACGCGGACGTCGGTGACCATGGCGAGCAGCATCTTGCGGATGTTTTCGGCCTGGTGATCTTCGCGGTTGGCGAACTTGATCTTGTCGAGCTTGGTGACGCCGTCGACGATGTGGGCGACCTGCTCGCCGAAGCGCTTGCCGATCTCCGGAGTGGTGACGTCGGTGTCTTCAACCGCATCATGGAGCAGGCCTGCCGCAATGGCGGTGGCATCCATTTTGAGCTCGGCGAGAACCTGCGCGACCTCAAGCGGATGAATGATGTAGGGCTCGCCGGAGGCGCGTTTCTGGGCGGCGTGTTGCTCCTGCGTAAAGGCCCAGGCGGAGCGGACGAGCTGCTGGTCGTCGTGCGGCCGGTTGGCGTGCAGCGTGGCCAGCATGGACTCGAAGCGCTCCTGGAGGTGAAGCGGATCGAAGGGGTATGAGTGTTGCGAAGGTTCCTGGCCAGGCTGGGCAGTCGTAGGGAGAGCTGTTCGCGTACCCACGCCCGCGGACGGAACGAGCACCGACGCTGTGGCTGGGGAGAAGGCGCCCGAAGGCTCATCCAAAGCAACCGAAGTTGCGGGCGCGAGGGAGGCTGCAGGGGACCCGGGTGCGACGTGGGGCAGGGCGGCTTCAAGCCGCATGCCGGAATCGCTGGTTTCAGCGAGATCCGCGGCGGCGAGTTCGGGCGTAGCAGCCAGTGCCGGCGTGCTGTTCAGGCCGTTTGAAGCGGGCGCTTCAGTTCGTGCTGACCCCATACTTCATTATATCGGGCAGAGTTGGCCAGGGCTCACAGCATCTTTTCAGGGGATTTTAGTGGAGCAAACCGGGCGCGGGGCGGGTGCCGCTGTGCGTCCAGGTGACCAGCTCGTCGAACGCGCGGCCAATCTCGTCCGGCGTGATGGCGCAGTGGCCGTCCCGGGGCACGTATTGCTGCACTAGGTGATCACCCTGGCCGGCAGCCTCCACCATCTCGCTGTACAGCGTCAGGAGCGGTGGCGGAATGTAGGGGTCAAACACGGTGTGAATGGCCAGCATGGGGCGCCCGAGCCGGCCGCTGGGGGTGTAATGGCGCACGAGGTAGTCACGCGCCCTTTGGGTTGCGGCGTAGCGCTTCACGGCGGCGTTGAGCTCCTCGTCGGCGGCGCTGGAGGTCGAGTTTGCGCCGGAGTAGATCCAGTTCCGGTTGTCGAAGGGGTTGCCACCCGACCGGCGCTGCATGTCGGCGATGACGAAAGTGAAGTAGGCGATGTCGCGGGCGACCTGCTGGTCGGTGTGCAGCTCCATCAGTTCGCGCAGGAGGCCCGCGTTGGTGGGGTTGGCCTTCAGGGCGCTCAGGACGCGCTCGCGCACGGCCGGGGTGTCGTCGTAGTCTGCCGGCACGGGGACAAGCGGACCCATGACACCGGGGAAGTAGTGATCGAACGCGGCGCGCAGGGCGAAGCGGCGATCGAACGAGACAAAGGTGGGGCCGACGGCGCCGCAAAGGTCCAGGCCGCCGATGTAGGGCCTGGGGTTCAGTTCCAGGGTGACCATCACCAGGGCGCCGCCCATGGAAACGCCGGTGACGTAGGTTTCCTTGGGGTGGCCGTACTTGTGGTCGAAGTAATGCCGCAGTGTTTCGGTCTCCGGGTAGGCCTGCTGGAGCGCCCATCCGCCTTCGGAGTAGGCGCTCTGCGCGATGGCATAGTGCCGTGAGAGAAAGTTCTCCAGGTCAGGCGGAACGCGCTCGCCCACGTGAAAGCTGGCGCCGTGCTCCGCATAGCCGTGGTACCAGACCACCAGCGACCCGTTCCACTCTGAAGGGACGTCGATGCGGTATTCCGCCTTGCCGAGCACCCCGACCTCGGTCGTTGCACCGCCGTTCTGCACCACCTGTGGCGGGTTGTTGGGCACGATCTTCTGCGCGCGTGCACCCGTCAGCACCAGCCCAAAGAGGACAAAGAGGGGTGCGACGGCCGTGCGGCATGGTCGTAAGCAGAAAGGAAGCATTGCGGTGGGGCTAATTGTAGCCGCCTGCGATGGCGCTGCACACGGCCCATTGGTAATCGCGGGGTAAGAACGTCCGGTTGCGACCGAAGCGAGTTGCGGAGGGAACCGCGTTGCGCGGTCCCCCACTCGTTTCAGGCAGGCGAAGCCGGGTCAGCCGACCCGCTTTTCTTCAGTCTGCGGGGATGACGGTTTGATCTCGGTTCCCGATGAGCCACCAAGCCACTTGGGGTTGTTCGCCGTTCCGTCAAAGATGCTGGAGGTCTTGAACGGCTCGAACTTGCCCGTCATCGCTGCCTCGCGGGTCTTGCCCAGGAAGGCATCGGTCTGCTCCGCGGTGAATGGCTTGAAGGTCTTTGCGGCGTGGAGAGCCTGGGTGAGGATCTCGGGCTTGTCGATGCCCGTGATCACCACCGACACGGGTTGCGACAGACCATAGTGCAGCGCGGCGACAGGGTCGATGGTGCCGGAGCGCAGGATGTAGCCGTCGCCAAACGTCTTCATCGCGAGGACACCGGTGCCAGCCTTTTGCGCTACCGGGATGACCTGCCTGGTGAAGGAGCGGAAGTGCGCGTCCATGGCGTTGACGGGCATCTGCACACTGTCGAAATGGAAGCCGTGTTGCTCGGCGACCTCGAACATTTGCAGGTGAATCTGCGGGTTCTTATGGCCGGTGAAGCCGATGTAGCGGATCTTGCCGGCCTTCTTGGCCTCCATGGCGGCGTGGATGGCGCCGTCCTCGGCGAAGATCCGGTCAGGGTCTTCAAAACGAAGGATCTCGTGAAACTGCACCAGGTCGATGACGTCGGTGTCGAGCCGTCCCATGGACTGCTCCAGCTGCTTGTCATACTCCTTGGCGGTGCGCGCATCCAGCTTGGTCATCAGGAAGACCTTGTGCCGGTAGCCGTCCTTGAGCGCCTGGCCCATGCGCACTTCGGAGATGCCGTCGTTGTAGTCCCAGCAGTTATCCAGGAAGGTGATGCCGCCGTCCACCGCGGTGCGTACCAGACGCACGGCGTCCTGTGCCGTGGTGCTCGAATCTTTGGCCAGGTGGAAACCGCCCATACCGATAGCGGAAACGCGCTCGCCCGTGGTGCCGAGCTCGCGATAGATCATGTCGGGGTGCTCTGCGCGTTTGATGGGTGCCTCCTTCGATGTGGGTGCGTTGGTTTCTCGCGGCGTTTGCGCGATGGCCGGGGAACTCACGGCGGCGACGCCGGCGGCGGATGCGGTCTTGATGAAATCTCTGCGTTGCATGAATCTCCTTGAGGCGTACAGGTTGTTCGATGTCGAAAGCTTCAACGGTGGATGCAGCGCACGCGCTTCCGTGTGGACCTGGAGGCAGGTTGGCTTCGAGCGCATCACCGCGGCGAGGTAGCCAGGTCAGAGGGTGAACCGTGCACGCGGGCGTGCGGCAGAAGTTTACGGGGCAACACCGCGTCCTGTGGCATGCCGGGTAGCCGCCTTCGGGGAGAAAGATTCGGGTCGGAAAGGAGAAGGCCGGCAACGTAGATGGGTTGCCGGCCCTGGTTGCGCTTACAGACCAGGCCTTACTCGTACACGATTGCTCCGGGGAGCCCAGGTCCTTCGACTTCGTCGGGCCGAATGGCCTGGGCTGCGAGCGCTCGTCCGCCGGGCCCGACCCAGGTGCGGGTCCACTGGCGCGACACGATGCGCAGCAACAAAAGCACCATCAGCGCAAAGGCAGCATAGGCCGCGAAGCCCGGTCCGAACGACCCCGTGTGTTGCTTGGATTGTGCCAGCACGTTGGGCAGGATGGAGCCGCCCAGCGCACCGATCTCGCCGATCATGCCACCGGCGACGGCGGTGGTGAGCGGCCAGCGAAGCGGCACGAGCTGGAAGGTGGCTCCGTTGCCCGCTCCCAGCGCGGCAAAGCACAGCATGAACAAGCCGGTCGTCACAGCGAGCGACGGTGTGCCCATCAAACCGAACAGGCCTGCGATCGCAATCAGGAAGACAACGCTGAGCGTCGTGATCCCACCGATGCGATCTGCAAACCAGCCGCCGGCAACACGGGTGAGTGAGCCCGTCAGCGTGGCGAGCATCGTGTACGTGCCGGCCTGCACCTTGGTCATATGGAACTGTGCGTAGTAGAAGGACGGCAGAAACGTGGCGAGCCCGAGGAAGCCGCCGAAGGTGATGATGTAGACCAGGTTGAAGTACCAGCCATCGGCTTCCACGAGGCACTTCAGATGGCTGCCAAGGCTTTGGTGTTCGATGTCCGGTGGCTCTTTCGCGAAGACGATCATCACAAAGAGCGGAAGCAGCATGCACACCGCGGCGATGCCGTAGACGTGGTGCCAGCCGTACGCTTTTGCGAGCCGCGGTGCAAAGAAGGCGGCGATCGCGGTGCCGCTGTTACCCGCGCCGGCGATGCCCATGGCCAGGCCTTTGTATTCGCGAGGGAACCAGCCCGAACCCAGCGAAAGCGCGACACCAAAGCTTGCCCCGGCGATGCCGAGCAGCACGCCCATGGCAAGAACCGCGTGGAAAGTATGCACAAAGAAGTAGCCGTACAACAGCGCGAACACAATGCAGCTCATCTCCACGATGGCGGCGTTCTTGCGCCCGACGTACTGGCTGAGTACGCCCAGAGGAAAGCGCATCAGCGCGCCGGCCAGCGTGGGGATGGAGACCATCAGGCCGACCTGCGCGAGCGAAAGGTGGAACTGCTCGGTGATGAAGGGACCCATCGCGCCGTTCAGGACCCAGATGGCGAAAGAAAAATCGAAGTAAAGGAAGGCGGCCAGCAACGTCATCGGGTGGCCGGACTTGAGAAACACTTTGGCGCTTGGCATGCGTGTGGGGACTCCTGCGGGAGAGTTGGGCGATGCGGGTGCTGACCTCGTCTAGGCCTGGCCGGTGCGTTCGACGCGCACGGCGCACTGCTTGAAGTTGGGTTCACGGCTGATGGGGTCAAAGGCGCCCAGCGTGACAAGGTTGGAGTTCTGTTCGGCAAAGTGAAACGGCATGAAAACCTGGCCCGGAGCGACAATGCCCGTCACGCGCAGCTCAACCCCGGACACGGCGTTGCGACGCGAGATCACGGTGACGCGCTCATGCGGACGCAACGCGAGCCGTTGTGCATCGGCGGGGTTCATCTCCAGCCAGCAGTGCGGCACCATGTTGTTGAGCATGGGCACAGCGCCTGTCTTGGTGCGCGTATGCCAGTGCTCCACGGTGCGCCCGGTGTTCAGCACGAGGTCGTACTCGTGATCGGGCTGCTCGAGGAAGGGCAGGCAGGGAACGCAGTGAAACAGGGCGCGTCCATTGGGGCGAGGGAAGAGCCCGTCGGTGTACAGGCGATCGCCGCCCCACTGCAGCCCACCGGCGTCTTCGATCTGTTGCCATGTGAAGTTGCTGTAGTCGCAAAGGCGGCCGGCGGAGACGCGCTGCCACTCAAGCCAGGCATCCGCGGTGCTTGTCCAGCCGGGAAAGATCTCGTCCTTCACGCCAAGACGATCGGCGAGCGCAAGGAAGATTTCGAAGTCGGACCGGGCTTCGCCGGGAGGCGTTGTGAAGGCGTTCACCTTGCTGATGCGGCGCTCGGAGTTGGTGTAGGTGCCTTCTTTTTCGCCCCAGATCGCCGCGGGCAGCACGAGGTCGGCGAAGTCGGCCGTGGGTGTGGGGTGAAAGCCGTCCTGCACGACGACGAACTCCGCCGTGCGCAGCGCCGTGGTGAGCAGGTCGTAGTTTGGGTAGCTGACGGCAGGGTTGGTGGCGATGAACCAGAGCGCCTTCACGCGACCTGCGACGGCAGCTTCGATGATGTCTGGATACGCGAGCCCGCGCTTTGTGGGCAGCCGATCCGCGCTGATGCCCCAGAGTTCGGCAAGCTCAGCGCGATCTCCTGCGTCATCGAACTTGCGGTAGCCCGGCATGGACGAGGTGAAGCCACTTTCGCGCGTGCCCATCGCGTTGCATTGGCCCGTGATGGAGAACGGTGATCCGCCCGCACGGCCGATGTTGCCGGTGAGCATGGCGAGGTTGTTGATCGCGGCGACCGTCACCGCGCCTTGCGTGGAGTGATTGACACCCATGGTCCAACCGAGAAAGGCTGCGTCGGCCTCGCCATACAGCCTGGCGACGCGCTCGATAACCTCGACAGCGAGTCCGGTGGTTTCGGCCACGCGCTCCGGGGTGTAGTCGGCGACGAAGTCGATGAAAGCATGGAGGCCCTCTGTGTGCGTCTCCACGTATTTCCGGTTGTAGAGGCCGTCGCGCAAAAGGATGTGGGCAATGCCGTTGAGCAGCGCGATGTCAGAGCGCGGCTTCACCGGCAGGTGGAGGTCTGCCATCATCGCTGTCTTTGTGACGCGTGGGTCAGCCACGATGAGCATCTGTCCAGGTTTCTTGCGCAGGCGCTGGCAAAGGATCGGGTGATTGTCCGCGATGTTGGAGCCGATCAGCAGAACCACATCGGCGGTTTCCATATCCGCGTAGGAACCCGGCGGGCCGTCACTGCCAAAGCTCAGCTTGTAGCCGGAAACGGCGCTGGCCATGCAGAGCGTGGTGTTGCCGTCGTAGTTGCTGGAGCGAAAGCCAAGCTGCACAAGCTTGCCAAGCGTGTAGAACTCTTCGGTGAGCAACTGGCCCGTGCCGATGACGCCGAGCGTGCCCGCACCGTGCTCGATTTGCAGCCCGGTGATCTTTTCGACCATCACGTTCAGCGCCGTTTCCCAACTTACCGGGACCAGCGGCGTGCCGCGGCCGTCCACGCGCAGCAAGGGCGTCGTGGCACGGCCGGGTGCGGTGACGATGTGGTGTTCGGACAGGCCTTTGGGGCATAGTTTGCCGCGGTTGACCGGGTGATCGGAGTCGCCGCGAGCGGCTACCGCTTTGCCATCGCGCGTGCCGATCAGCATGCCGCAACCCACCGAGCAGTAGCCGCACGTGGTCTTCGTCCAGGTGTCCGCAATGCGCGACTCGGACAGGAAGCCGAAGCGCTCGTCGTTGCCGTAGGTGTATCTGTCCCCCGCGGTGTCGATGCCGAGCATGCGCTTGAGCCTGGTGAGGAAGCTCGGCAGGTTGGTGTTGGTGGAGGTCGGCTCCGTGCTGACGAGGGAAGGCTTCATGCTGTACCTCCGTGAGCCGGCTGCTGTTGCAGAAACGTCAGTCCCATGGAGAGTGGAACGACAGAGACGAAGAAGAGATAGCGCCCGAGCAGCACAGCCGTGAGGGACATGCTGACCGACATCCACGGCAACGGCGCTTGCAGAAACAACGGTGCGGCGAGCGCTGCCAGCCACGAAAGTGCCACCATCCACCAAAGGGCTTCCCCGCGAAGATGATTGAACGAGGCGCGCGCTTCAAAGTTGCCGGAAGCGCGCAGACGGGCGATGCGCACGGCATGATTGAGCACCCACGCCGTGGCAAAGATCACCGCTGGGCGCGCCGTTGCCTGGAACACGGCAGGTTGCAGGTGCAAGCCAACGCGCAGGCCAAGATCTCCCAGCAACGCTGCGGGCTGTTGCATGGCGCTGGCCAACGTGGAACCGAGCAGCCCGGCAGACAACAGAAAGTCGAGCGGCGTATGCACCATGTTCCATGAGGGCCGGGCCTTGACGAGGTAGATATAGGCGCTTGCCAGGGTGCCGCACAGGCCGAAGAGAACCGCTGCCCAGGCCGCCGGTTGTGTGAACCTGCCCAGCGTGCTGAAGCCGAGAGCCCCAGCCCAGGCGGACAGCGTGCACGTTCCGACCGCGACAAAAAACAGCAAGAAGAGCAGCACTTCGCGGCTGAGCCAAGAGCGACGCCACATCTTCAGCGCGCGCCACGCATAGGCCGGACGGCCAAGGTGAAACACGGAGATGTTGAGCGCGCCGGCGGTAAGCACGGCCAACAGCGTGATGCTGATGACATCCAGACCATGGCCAAGCACAAGCGCGCACAGTGTCCCAAAGGTGGCCTGTATGGCTGTTGTCATCACGACGAGAGAGGTGTGCGCGTGTTGCAGTGGGATGTTGCCGCTGTCCACGCGCCCGAGCCACGCACTGGAGCGCTCTGGCAATGTGACACGTGTTGTGGAGATCGTTTGGTTCGCGGGAGGCAAGCCGGGCGAATCCGCAGCAGCGAAATCTTCACGCCACGCGATGGTGTTGACGATCTCGATCTGGATGGCTTCTTCGGGGCACGCGTTGACGCAGGCCGGCTCCAGGTCCTCCAGCAGGCGGCCACGGCACATGTCGCATTTGCCCACAACGCCGCGCTCCGGGTTGAACTGCGGTACGGAGTACGGGCAATTCCACACGCAATACTGGCAGCCGATGCAGGCATCAGCAGAGTGCATCACGATGCCCGTCAGTGGATCCTTGGTGTAGGCATCCACAGGGCAACCACGGAGACAATCGGCACTGAGGCAGTGATTGCAGCCCATGGAAAGATACGTGCGTTGCGTGTCCGGGTACGTGCCGCCCTCGAGCTCGCCGACGCGACGCCACTTGATCTCGGCGGGGTTGCCGTTCTGCTCATTGCAGGCGACTTCGCAGGAGCGGCAGCCGATGCACTTCGTCATGTCGAAGTGAAAGCGGTATTGCTCGCCGGGTTGCAAGGGGCGGTCTGGAATGAGCGCGCTTACAACTTCAGGCCATGCTTCGCTCCCCTCGTGCAACGTCAGGCGCACAAGGGCTTCATTGCCTGTTTCCGATGCGCGTTCTTGAAGAGGAAGGGCCACGTTGACTCCGGGTGTATCTCGTTGACGAATCGGTGGTGCTGCTGCCTGATGGCCTAGTACACGTCGCGGTGATACCGACCGCTGTCGTGCATGGTGGACACGTAGTCTTTTGCTGCTTCGGCATCCATGCTGCCGTGCGTTTCAATCACGGTATGCAGGGCTGCATCCACATCTTTGGCCATGCGGCTTGCGTCACCGCACACGAAAACCTGCGCGCCTTCATCAAGCCAGCGCCACATCTCCGCACCTTGTTCCAGCATGCGGTCCTGCACGTAGACCTTGTGGGCCTGGTCGCGAGAGAAGGCGGTGTCGAGCCGTGTGAGGTGCCCGCTGTCGGCCATGGACTTCAACTCCTGGCAGTAGAGAAAATCCGTTTGTGCGCTCCTTTCGCCGAAGAACAACCAGTTGCGGCCCATGTGGCCCAATGCCTGGCGCTCATGCAGAAAGGCGCGGAAAGGCGCGATGCCTGTTCCGGGGCCGATCATGATCATGGGTGCGGAAGAATCGCTGGGCAGGCGAAAACGCTTGTTGGGCTGGATGTAGATCGGCAGCTGTTCGCCAAGGGAGACGCGGTCCGCGAGCATGGTGCTCGCGATGCCGTGACGCTCGCGGTTATGGGAGCGATAACGCACAACGGCAACCGTGCAGTGCAGCTCACGGCCATGCGCCGCAGGGCTGGAGCTGATGGAGTACAGCCGGGGCGCGAGACGCGGCAGGATGTGGACGAGTTCTGCAGCCTCCGTGATCGCCCCGGCAAACTCGTCGAGCAGGTCGAGGAGATCGCGATCGTACATGTATGCGTCGAGTTGGGCGGCAGCTTCCGGAGCGAGCAAGGTGTGGAGGCGCTTGCTGTTTGTCTTGTCGGCGAAGTGGTGGACGATCTTGCGGCTCAGGCGTGTCGGCTGCAGATGGTGGAGCAGCGCCTCGTGCACAGTTGTGCTGCCATGCTTGGGGAGATCGACCGTGCTGTCGCCAGAAAATGGAAGCCGCTCCATCAGTTCGTTCACCAACGCAGGATTGTTGTGTGCAAGGACCCCGCAGGCGTCGCCAGCCTGGTAGTGCAATGCGGAGTCCCCAAGCGCAAAGCCGAGGTGCACCGTGAGCTTGCTGGAAACGCCGGAAGTGAGGGGCCGTCGCTCACACAACGGCGCCAGGAACGGATTGTCGCGTGTATGGATGTGCTCGGGCTCGCGGGCCGCTGCGGCTTTGTCAGGAGTTGCGGCGCTGATTGCGGGCGACCTTCCAGGCACTGCGTTCTGTTGTTGCGCCAGGGTTGCGAGTACGTCGTTCTTCCATGCGGCGAAAGGCTCATCCACATCCACATCGCTTTCAGTGCGAGCGATGAGGCGTGTAGCGCCCAGAGCGGCCAGGCGATCATCAAGCTCTGTGCCGAATTTACAGAAGTGCTCGTAGTGCGAATCTCCCAGGCAAAACACCGCGTAGCGCAACGACGAAAGCTCCGGCGCGGCGGCGTGGTTGAAGAGCACATCGTGGAAGGCTTTGGCACTGTCAGGCGGATCGCCTTCGCCGTAGGTGCTCGCAAACAGCAACGCGTTCTGCTGCTTCCCCAGGTCGGCGGGTGTGATCTTCTCCAGCGAGGCGAGCTCGGCGGTATGTCCCTGCGCTTTGAGCTCCTTCACCATCTTCTTGGCCAGGCGTTCCCCCGTGCCTGTTTGCGAAGCGAAGTACACGCCGAAGTGCAGGCTTGCGGGCTTTGCTTCGGCGTGCGTGCCGGGCGCGGGCGAGCCCGAAAACAGCCCCGCGAGGAAGCCATTGAGCCAGGCGCGCTGCTCCGGCGAGAACGGCGCGGAATCCGGGATGTAGGGCACTGTTTGCATGTTGGTCATCGTGTACGGTGTCTTCAGTTCCGTGAAGCAAGTGAGGGTGTCGCGCACATGGCGCGGAGTTCTTCCGCGGTGTGGCGGCGCGCAAAGGCAAGGAAGCTTTCATCGCTGCCACGGTGCGCGTCATAGCGCAGGAACAGCTGATGCAACGCGGCTTTTACGTCGCTGTACACCATGGCAGGGAAGAGCTCGCGAGCCAGGCCCTGATGGTTGTCCGCACCGCCGCCGAGGTTCACCTGGTAGCCTTCCTGGCCGTTCACCTTCACGCCCATCAGCCCGATGTCGCCGATGTAGTGTTGTGCGCAGGAGTTCACGCATCCGGTCACGTGGAGGTTCACGGGCTGCGTGATGGTGAAGGCTGTATCCAGCGATCGCGCAAGCTCCAGTGCATGCCCCTTGGTGTCGGTGGCCGCGAAGCGGCAGCCACGATTTCCGGTGCAGGCCACGGTGCCGGACAAAACCTGCCCAGCGGTGTAGTCCAGGCCGGCCGCGCGCACTGCGGCCTGCGCGGCGGCGAGCGTTGCCGTCGGGATGTTCGGGATGAGGAGGTTTTGCCACACCGTCAGGCGCAGTTCGCCCGAGCCGAATTGTTCGGCCACATCGGCCAGGGCATGCGCTTGCGCAGCGGGGAGCCAGCCAACCGGAATGCAGATGCCCAGGTAGTGCAGATCAGCCTGAGCTTGCGTGTGGGAACCGAGGTGGCCGGCGCGATCAATAGGCCCACGCGGGTCGCACTCGGCTGCATCGACGCGAAGGACGGGAAAGGCCAGCTTCTTTTCGCTCTCTTCAAGAAAGCGCGGCACGCCCCAGCGATCGACCAGGTATTTCAGCCTGGCCTTCTTGCGATCGGTCCGGTCGCCATGTTCGGCGAAGACGCGCACCATCGCTGCCGCCACGGCGACGACCTGATCGGGTCGCAGCAGGAGGCCGCAGTCGGTTGCGAACTGCTTGTGCCCGGTGATGCCGCAGAGCAGCACGCGAAAGTACACCCCCGCGGGAACGCTGCGTCCTTCACCGACGCGCACCGCGACAAAGCCGATGTCGTTGGTGTCGGCCAGGGTCGAGATCGCGCCGCCGTTGTCGAAGGCGATGTTGAACTTGCGCGGCAGGCCAAACATGTCGCGTGAGTTGGAGATGTAGTTCCCAAGCGCATCCGCGAAGGGCTGCACATCGATCAGCTCTTGCGGGTCGTAGCCGCTGATGGGCGATGCGGTGATGTTGCGAATGTTGTCCGCGCCCGAGCCATGCGAGCGCATGCCGAGTCGCTGTAGACCGTTCAGCACGTCGACAATGTGGCGCGGTTGAATCTCACGAACCTGCACGTTCGCGCGGGTGGTCAGGTCAAGGCGTCCAGGCCCCCACTGCTCGGCCATGCGTGCCAGGCCGCGCAGTTGATGGCTGGCAAGACTGCCGCCAGGAACACGCAAACGCAGCATGAACGAGTCCTGCGCGGGGGCCACGTGAAACAGGCCGAAGTATTTGAAGCGGAAGCGGAACTCCGCATCGGGGGCTCGGTCTTCGGCGGCGTGGGCCAGCAGATCGTCCCAGCAATCGAGCGGATTGCGCTCGTACTTCCAGACCTCTTCAGCACAAAGCTCGCTGACGGGCGTGCCCCAGAACGTGGGCTCTTCGGCTTCGGCCGCGGCAGCGAGGTTCGGGGCTCCGGACGCCGGGTTGTTGGTGATCCTCCCGCCGGCGAGGTGCCCGGCAAAGGGCGCGCGCTGCATCGCTGCGGCAAAGAAGCCTTGCAGGTATTGCTTTTGCACCTCGGTGAAGCCGCCGGCGGGAGCCGCGCCTCCAAGGAGGGACAATGCTGGATCGGCAATGAACAAGGGACGGCCTCCCACGCGAAAACTGGCTGGGCGTGTGCCGGGACCGTCTGCAAAGCGCAGTGGGTCACAAGCTCACGACGGAGCAGAACAAGCTTTTCTGTAAAGGAGTCCGGCGCGTCATGGAGCCGAACGGGTCAGGACGAGACGCTTACGTGCGCTCTCGGTGAGCCGAGTATAGGGAAGGACTGCAAGCGACGCAAGCAGGTTTTCACCGGTCGGCAAATTTCGCGGTTTTACCCAGCAGAGCAGGGCCTTCCAGGAAGAAGCTTCACCTGGAGCGGCAGCGGACCGTAGTATAGGAGAACTCATCCCAACGGCCCGTTTGGTCGTCAGCCAACGCTGCACGGCGCGGACTAGGGAGCCGGCGATGAGCCCGCGAGGACCTTCCGATGCCGCACGCGAGCTTTGATGGATTGCGCGTTCTGTCGTTGGAGTCTCGCCGTGCGCGCGAGGTGGAGAAGCTGATCCGCACGTACGCGGGTGAGCCGCTGGTGGTGCCGGCGATGCGCGAGATCCCGTTGAGCTCCAACGTGGTTTGCCTCGAGTTTGGCCGCCGTTTGCTGGCCGGCCAGTTCGATGTCGTCCTGTTTATGACCGGGGTTGGCGTGCGCGCCATGATGACCATTCTGGAAACCGAGCTGCCGCGGGAAGCGGTGCTCGATGCACTACGCAAGACGTCGGTAGTTGCGCGTGGGGTGAAACCCGGCAGCGTGCTGCGTGAGTTCAACGTGCCGGTCGCGGCCGTGGCGCCGGAGCCTGCCACCTGGCGCGAGGTGCTTTCCACGCTGGACGCGGCGTTCGGCGACAGGCTCGCGGAGATGCACATTGCTGTGCAGGAGTATGGCGCGTCCAACCCCGAGCTGCTCGCCGAGTTGGTGACGCGCTGTGCCGAGGTGACCAAGGTGCCCGTGTACCAGTGGGGCCTGCCGCTGGACCTGGAGCCTTTGCGGGAAACGGTGCGGTCCATCGTGCACGGCAGCATCGACGTCGTGCTGTTCATGACCGCGGTGCAGGTGATTCACCTGTTCCAGGTCGCGACGGAGATGGGCGTTGCGGACGATCTGCGCCACGGATTGCAAGCGGCGGTGGTGGTTTCCGTTGGCCCGACCACGACTGAAGAGTTGGAGCACTACGGCCTGAAGCCGGACTTTCAGCCGTCGCGGCCGAAGATGGGCTTCATGATCAACGAGGCCGCCCAGTATGCGGGCAAGGTGCTGGCGAGCAAGCGAACGCCTGTCCCGCCCGCGGAGCATGTGGCCGCATCCACACAGGCTGACAGCACCGGAGTCGCTCGCAAACCGACCTCAACCCGTGAGGCGTCCGCGAGCGGCGTTCTGCAGGTTGCGCCTTCAACCTCCACCATGGCGGGTTTCCTCGATGGGCTGGCATCGCTGGACATCCTGCAGGAGATTTCCAGCCGCATCGCGACGGCCGATCCGCTCCATGTTGTGCTGGGACGCATTGTGAAGTTTGTGTCTACGGTGTTTCCTTGCGACTCGTGCTTCCTGTACACGGTGGAAGGCGATGAGCTGGTGCTGCGCGCTTCGCAGAATCCGCATGAGGACGTTGTGGACCGGCTGAAGATCTCTGTGGGGCAGGGCGTTACGGGCTGGGTCGCGGAGCACCGGGAAGCTGTCGCGATCTCCGAGAAGGCCTGTGAGGATTCGCGGTTCAGCGCCTTCCTGAACCTGCCCGAGGATCGCTTCGAGGCCATGCTTTGTGTGCCGATTCTTTGCGCCAATCGCGTTGTGGGCGTGTTGAACCTGCAACACCGCGAGCCGTATACGCACACCACGCTGGAGCGCCGGCTGCTGTCGACCATCGGCACGCTGGTGGGTGCGGAGATGGAACGCGCGCGGCTGGAAACACAGAACTCTGAGCTGTTGCAGCGGCTGGAAACGCGCAAGGCAGTGGACCGCGCCAAGGGTGTGTTGCAGCGGGATCTCGGCATCTCCGAAGAGGAAGCGTACAAGCGCATGCAGCGGGAGAGCCGTCAGCGGCGGCGTTCCATGCGCGAGGTAGCGGAGGCCATCCTGCTGGCGGAGTCCTTACGCCAGAGCACGTCCTCGAGCGCCGTCGCGGAGACGTGCTGAAGCTCAGCAGGGGCAGGCGCTGTGGGCCAGCGGTCAGTTTGGGCGTTGCGACCGGAAGGGCGCCGACGCGGTGACTTCCACGTCGCTCGATTTTTCCGGCATCAGTCCGAAGCAGTTCAGAAAGTTCAGCGTCAGGGCAGCTTCTCCGTGGAAGCGGAAGCTGCAGCCCTTGAACTCGGTGGACTCCAGCACCAGTGCCTGGCCGCTGTATTCCAGCACGCAGTTCATCACGCAGCAGTCGATGAAGTGCTTGCCGTCCATCGTCAGCACCTGGTTCTGAAAGGTCTGCCCCACGACTTCCTCAAGCAGCTGGGTGGATCCGTTGCTCACAAATGTGGCCGGCACAGTTTCTTCCGGCAGGTACTGCTTGTTGAGGTCGTCGATAATGCGGTCGCTGCGCGTGATGACGTCGTGGGACCGCATAACGGCCTGCTGCGATCGACGGATGGACTCTCGGGACTGCGCGCGCAACGCACGGCTGATCCGGAGCCGCTCCCGAGACTCTTCCAGTACTCGCTCCAACTCCTGCCGCAACATCACCATGGGTGCGATGCTCTCAGGAAGACAGGGTAAATTCAAGAGCTCCTTGTCTTTGTCTATCGCATAGCAGTAAATCCGGCGTACCACGGGCAGGAGGCATAGACTTGCTCAGACACGAAGTGACTGCCGAACGCGCGCGTCAGACGATGCAGGGAGTAGCCGATGAAGGATGATCTTACGCCGGAGTTTCTGGACGACGCGCTGGAAGAATTGGAAGTGCCCGGGCCTGGAAATGGCAATGGGCACGGGGAGGCTGGCGACAGCCGTCAAAGCCGCCGCGAACTGATTGTCGCGAAAGCCACTTTCGCTGATCCAGCACCCGAGGGTCTGAGCGAGCAGGTGGAAGTGACCGGAACAATCGACAGTGAGCAGGAAGCCAGCGGCACGCCGTCGTTGCCCCACCTTGTGGTCGCGTTCGGTTCCTCGGCTGGCGGTTTGCAGCCGATCAAGGACATTCTGGCCATCCTTCCTACCGATACCGGGATGGCCTTTGTGCTGGTGCCGCATCTTGCGCCGGACCAGGTAAGCCACCTGCTGGAGATTACGGGCAAGTACACCGACATGCCGACGCACCCGATTGAGGAAGGGGTGCAGCCGCTGCCGGATCGCCTGTATGTGCTGCAGCCCAACCAGATCGCGAAGATTCAGGCCGGCAGGTTTGTAGTAACGCCGCGCGACCCGGCAGACCGCATCCCCCATACAATCGACATCTTCTTCCGCTCCCTTGGGGAGGATCTGCAAGGAAATGCCATCGGCGTTGTGCTTTCCGGGGCGGATGCGGACGGTGCGCTGGGCCTGAAGTCAATCCGGGGTGATGGCGGCGTGGCCATTGTGCAGGCGCCTGAAACGGCACAGCACAGCAGCATGCCGCGGTCGTCTATTTTTGCGGACCACGTCGACATCGTTATCTCGCCACGGGAGATCGGCGTAGAGCTGGCACGGCTGGCCAAGCAGTTCACGCGCCCCGATGTGCGAAGCCTGGAGCGCGGCCAGCAGCTCCCGGTGGAGCAGGAAAGCTTTGAGCGCATCTTCCAGATGCTGCGCACCAACTCCGGCCTGGAGCTGCGTCAGTACAAACCGGAAACGATTCGACGCAGGATCGCGCGGCGCATGATGCTGCTGCGGCTGGAGTCGCTGCCCGACTATGTTCGCTTTCTGCAGGCGCGTAAGGACGAACTGACCGCCCTGCAGGAAGATGTGCTGATCGGCGTGACGCGATTTTTTCGCGACTCCAGCTTCTGGCACGCGCTAAGCACGGATCTTCTTCCCACCTTCTTCCAGGGCGGCCCACCACAGCGTCCAGTTCGCGTGTGGTGTGCCGGCTGCTCCACCGGCGAAGAGGTGTACTCCGTGGTGATCACGTTTTTGGAGTACATGACAGCGCACGGCATGGACACGACGCTGCAGATTTTTGGCACCGATGCCAGTGAGCGCTCCATTGAGTCGGCGCGGCAGGCTATCTACCCGGAGTCGTTGCTGGGGGAGATCAGCCCGGACCGTCTGCGCCGCTTCTTCGTCAAGGTGGACCGCGGGTACCAACTCGCCAAGCGGGTCAGGGATTTGTGCATCTTTGCCCGCCAGAACCTGTGTACCGATCCGCCCTTCTCACGCATCGACTTCCTGTTCTGCCGCAACGTGCTGATCTACTTTAACCAGAGCCTGCAGCGCCAAATCATGCAGACCTTTCACTATGCGCTGGAGCCTTCGGGGTACCTGCTGCTCGGCATGTCAGAAACGTTGCGCGAGTATGACGACTGGTTCAGCCCCGTCGACCGCAGAATCAAGATCTATGCGAAGGTGGGGGCCAGCATGCCTGGCGGGTATCACCTGCCGATGCACCGCACCAAGACCACGAACGAGGTCCAGTCTCCCCCATCCTTTCAAGACCGCATCTGGTCGGAGTTGGAGTTGCAGCGCGCCGGGGATCGTGTGCTGTTGGCGCGTTTCGGACCCCCAGGCCTGATCATCGATGAGCACCTGAATGTTTTGCAGGCACGCGGACAAACATCGCCCTATGTTGAGCTTGCCAGCGGTGTGGTCAGCTGGAAGCTGATGCGCGTTGTGCGCGACGGCCTGGCTTCGGCCGTACGCGAAGCCGCAGAGCATGCCATCAGCGACAACGTTCCGGTGTCGCGTAGCGCTCTGCTCACGGATCCGGATGGAGAGGTGCGCCGCATCCTGGTAGAGGTGCTGCCCTTATCGCACCGAACCTCGAGCAATCGTTCCTACATCATCTTGTTTCTTGATGGAGCTGAGCCCAAGCAGGTGTCGCAAACAGTGGAGCAGCCGCTACTCTCTACGCTGAGTGCTGACGAGAAGGATCGCGTCGTCGCCCAGCTGCGGCAGGATCTGTCTTCCACACGTTTCCACCTGCAATCGCTGATCGAAGAGCGGGACGCGCGCAACCAGGAGCTGGTCTCTGCCAACGAGGAGATTCAAAGCGCGAACGAAGAACTGCAAAGCACCAACGAAGAGCTGGAAACCACCAAGGAAGAGCTGCAAAGCGCCAATGAAGAGCTCCAGACCGTAAACGATGAATTGCAGCAGCGCAACGCCGTTCTGCTGCAGACCGGCAACGATCTAAGCAATCTGCTGACCAGCGTGAACATCCCGTTGCTGATGCTTACCGATGATCTCGCAATCCGGCAGTTCACCCCACCCATGGAGCGGCTGCTGAACATGCGGCCCAGCGACATTGGCCGCAAGGTGAGCGAGATTCGTCTGCAGCTTTCCATTGAGGACATTGAGCCCGTCCTGCGCGAGGTGCTCGACACGCTGGGCACACGGGAAGTCGAGGTGCAGGACCGGCACGGCAGGTGGCACCTGCTGCGTGTACGGCCGTACCGGACAGCGGAGAACAAGATCGAGGGCCTGGTGTTGGTCCTGGTAGACATCGACCAGTTGCGCCAGAGCCAACAGGGCATGCGGGAAGCGCGAGATTTCGCGGATTCCATTGTGGGCAGCGTTCCCGTCCCGGTGGTGGTTCTGTCGAAGGATTGCACGATCCGCAAGGTCAACAAGAGCTTCCGTGATCTTGCAGAACTCGGCGACAGCGAACTGAACGGGCGATCGTTTCCGGACCTCGTGCGCCTGAAATGGGGCTTCGAGGATTTGAGCGTGCAACTGACCGCCCTGACAACCGCCGGCCAGGGAGCCACGCTGGAGATGGAGCACCACGCCACCATTGGCGACCGCAAGGTGCTCCTGCTGAAAGGGCAAGCCCTTCTTACCGACGGATCAAGAGTGATCCTGCTCACGGTGGAAGACGTGACCGTACAGCGGCACGCCGAAGAGCAGGTGGCAGCGCAACGAAAAGAGCTGGAGCAGCGCATTGAGGACACGACCGGAACCTTGATGCGCACGCAGAAAGAGTTGCGAGAACTGGCGGCTCACCTGTTTAACGTGCAGGAAGAAGAGCGGCAGCGTGTTGCCCGTGAGCTGCATGACGATATCGCGCAGCGGCTGACTGCGTTGTCGTTGCAGCTGAACCAGGCCAAGTCGTCCGGCGGTAGTGGCGAAGGCCGAGCGGCGGAACTGGCCGCGCAGGTGGAGGCCCTGAGCAAAGACGTGCGCCATCTTTCACACCGCTTGCACCCCGCGATTCTGGATGACCTCGGCCTTGTGGCGGCGTTGACGGCCCTGGTCTCGGAGTTCCAGGAGCGCGAAGGCATGTTTGCGACGTACCTTGGCAGCGATATCCCCGACGTGGTGCCCCGGACGGCG
Source organism: Granulicella sp. (assembly GCA_965198515.1). Classification (GTDB taxonomy): domain Bacteria; phylum Acidobacteriota; class Terriglobia; order Terriglobales; family Acidobacteriaceae; genus Granulicella. The sequence goes on from CBDAPO010000006.1 coordinate 1,581,683, forward strand.
GCCACCGCCCTCTATCGCGTGACGCAGGAAGCCCTGCGCAACGTGGGCAAGCATGCGGGCAAGACGCACGTAAAGGTGGTGCTGCAAGGTCGCGGCGATCACCTCATGCTGCAGGTGCGCGACTTTGGCATCGGCTTCGACCAGGAAGAGCCGGACGTCAGCGGTGGTCTTGGCCTGATTTCCATGAAAGAGCGCGCGCGGATTGCCGGCGGCACGTTTACGATCAAGTCCGAATTGGGGCATGGAACGTCGATCACCATGGAGGTGCCGGTTGCAGAACCAACTTAAGGCGCGGGTGTTGATTGCGGACGACCATGCAATGGTGGCGGAAGGCATCGCGAAGATTCTTGCTCCCAGCTACGATGTGGCCGGCATCGCCCCCAATGGGCGCGTGCTTCTGGAAATGGCAGCCCAGCTGAAACCGGACGTGGTCTTCCTTGATATCAGCATGCCGGAGATGTCCGGCATCCAGGCGGCAGTGAGGCTGACGACGCTGTATCCAAGGCTGAAGGTCATCTTTGTCACGCAGCAGCTTGATCTGAGCTATGTGCGAGCAGCGTACAGGGCGGGTGCTGCGGGCTATGTGTGCAAGCAGTCGGCGAGCAACGAGATCCTGATGGCCATCGAGAAAGTGTTGCGGGGGGGCGTCTTCACCACGCCCTTGCTCGCGCAGGAGCTTTCTCTTTCACCGGAAGAGTTCGCTCGCGACCCACGCAAGGTGTTCGCCGATCCGCTGACGGAACGGCAGCGCCAGGTCTTGCAGATGGTTTCCGAGGGCAAAACCACACGAGAAATGTCGGAAGCTTTGGGCATCTCGCCCAAGACGGTGGAGTTCCACAAGAACAGCCTGATGAACGAGCTTGGCCTGCGCACCACCGCGGAGCTTACGCGCTACGCCCTGGCGCACAACATCGCATCGTGATGTAGTCACCGGGTAGAGCTTGGTTTCAGCAGATGCGGCGTTATGCGCCCTGTTGCAGGAGATGTTGGATCTGGCCAAGCACCGCGGGCCATGCTTTGCTGTCCGGGTCAACGACGTCGAAGTGGTCTGCACCGGGCAGCATCGTCACCGTGGCGTGCGACCCGGAGCCGCGCGACCTGGCTGCCCAGCGGGCCGGCAGCTCCGCGGGAATCTGGTCGTCGGCTGTGCCCTGCAGCAGCGCCTGGGGCGCCTGGAAGGGCAGCAGGTGACCAGGGTCCCCGTTGCTGTAGCGTTCCGGATGCTCCCCGGGTGAGCCGCCCATCAGCGCGTAGACCTCGTCCCGGTCATGGGCGAAAAGTCCGTCGCCTGCCAGTGCGATGGTCAGTTCGAGATCGACCGCACCGGCCAGCGCGATCGCTCCGCACAAGTTGATGCCGGATACGGGCACAAACACCGGACTGCCCGGCGCCACATGCTGCCTGCCCGCAACCCAGAAAGCAAGATGGCCGCCCGCAGAGTGCCCCACCGAGACCACACGCGCAAGGTCCAGCGGATAGCTGCGCGCCAGTGTCGTGATGAACTCAAACCCTGCAGCCGCGTCGAGAAACGTGTTGGGCCATCCTCCGCCCGTGGCGCCCACGCGCCGGTACTCCACCGACCACGTGGCCATGCCGGCTCGCTTCAGCGCAGCGCAAAGGTACCCGGCATAGCCGAGATCGTACGCAGACTTCCACCATCCGCCGTGGAAGAACACGACGAGCGGCACCTTGCCGTGTGACGGCGCAGGCGGCAGCCAAAGGTCGCCAAACTGCGAAGGGTCAGCACCGTACGCGATACGGTGATCAGCGGGCAAAACAGGACGCGAAAGGATGTCCACGTTTCCAGCGTACAGTGACGTATGGCTTCTCTCGCGCCTGAAACCTCACGGGCCATCGAAGACCGCGAAGGTGGGCTGCAGCGCAGCCTTTCGTCGCGGCAGCTATCGATGATCGCCATTGGCGGCGCTATCGGTACGGGGCTCTTTCTGGGTTCAGGGTTTGCCATCGGGCTTGCGGGGCCCGCCGTTCTTATCAGCTACCTTGTAGGCGCGCTGATCACCTTGCTGTTGATGGGCTGCCTGGCGGAGATGACCGTCGTCCACCCCACAGCCGGCTCGTTTGGTGCGTGGGCTGAACTCTACGTCTCGCCACTGGCGGGCTTTCTGGTGCGCTTTGCGTATTGGGCGGGCGTGGTGCTGGCCCTGGGCACCGAGGTTTCGGCCGTGGCGGTCTACATGCGCTTCTGGTATCCCGCGGTGCCTGGCTGGACCTGGATTGTGGGCTTTTCAGCAGTGCTGGTGTTGGTGAATGCCGGCAACGTGCGGCTGTTCGGTGCGGTGGAGTATGCCTTTTCCGCGCTCAAGGTCGCCGCCATTTGCGGCTTCCTGTGCCTCGGCGCATGGGTGCTGTTCGCGTCGCACGGTGGTGTGCAGGCTGGCGACGCGCCTATCGGGTTCGGCAACTACGTCGGGTCTGGCGGCTTCTTCCCGAAGGGTGTCTGGGGTGTCTGGGTCGCCGTGCTGGTGTCGCTGTTCAGCTACTTTTCCATCGAGATGATCGCCGTTGCCGCGGGTGAAGCGAGGGATCCACGCCAGGCGATCACGCGTGCCTTTCGCGCGACCATGCTGCGCCTCGTGTTGTTTTACGTGCTTACGCTGGCGGTCATCCTTGCCATTGTGCCGTGGCCGGTTGTCGCAGCCGGTACGGCGCAATCACCCTTTGTGGTCGTGATGCGGCGCACGCACATCCCGGGCGCCGCGGGCGTGTTGAACCTGGTGATCCTGATCGCTGCACTTTCTGCGATGAACAGTCAGCTGTACATCACGGCGAGGATGCTGTTCTCGCTTGCAAGGGGTGGCTTTGCTCCGCGCGGCCTGGGACGGCTCACGCGCCACGGTGTGCCGGTGCCGGCGCTGCTGGCCTCCACGATCGGCATCGGGCTTGCCGCGGTGCTGAACCTGCGTTATCACGAGCGATCGTTCCTGCTGATGCTAGCGGTCTCCATGTTTGGACCCATGTTCACGTGGCTGATGATCTTTGTGACGCATCTTCGCTTTCGTCAGCGGCACGCGGGCGAAACGCTGGTGTTCCGCATGTGGGGCTTTCCGTATCTCACGCTGGCCGGTGCCGGGCTGATGGCCGCGGCGCTGCTTACCACGCCGTTCACGCAGGCGTTTCGGCCGACGCTGCTGTATGGCATACCCTTTCTTGGCCTGCTGAGCCTGGCATACTTCATCAGGCAGGCACGGATCTCGCAAAGCCCCACAACGCTGGGGGAGGAGACATGGACATCATGAGCGCATTGACTACGCTGCCCGAGATCAAAGCTTCCGAAGTGGATCAGGATTCGCTGCTCGCATGGCGCAAGGAATTTCCCATCCTTGAGCACACCACATACATGATCAGCCACTCGTTAGGGCCGATGCCGAGGCGCGTGGAAACGGCGTTGCAGGAGTTCACCACCACGTGGGCCAGTCGCGGTATTCGTGCGTGGGCAGAGGGTTGGTGGGAGATGCCGCTGACCTGCGGCGACCTCATCGGAAGCATCATCGGTGCGCCCAAAGGCCGCGTGGCCATGCATCAAAACGTCTCCATTTGCCAGACGATCGTTACGTCATGCTTCGACTGGAACGGCCCACGCAACAAGCTCGTCACCGATGGCCTGAACTTCCCGTCGAACGACTACATCTACCATGGCCTGGAGCGGCAGGGTGCAGAGATCGTCTCCGTTGCGTCGCCCGACGGCATGACCGTTCCGCTCGAAAGCATTCTCCAGGCCATTGACGAACGCACGCAACTCGTCAGCATCTCGCATGTCGCGTTTCGCAGCTCTTCCCTGCAGAATCTTGCGGCGATCACCGCGCGTGCGCATGCGGTGGGTGCCTACATCGTGGCCGACCTGTATCAGTCCGCAGGTATTGTCCCGCTTGATGTCACAGCCCTGGGCGTTGACTTCGCGACGGGGGGCTCGGTGAAGTGGTTGCTCGGCGGTCCCGGTGCCGGCTACCTGTATGTGCGTCCTGACCTTGACCCCAAACTGCAGCCGGCGGCCACGGGATGGGCAGCGCACGCGCACCCCTTCGAGTTCGTCAACGGCCCCATCGAGTACGCCCCGGACATGCATCGATTTCTGAACGGCACACCAAATGTTCCGGCGATGTACTCTGCTCGCTCCGGCTATGAGATCGTCAACGAGATCGGCGTCCCGGTGATCCGCGAAAAATCTGTGCGCCAGACACAGCTGCTGATCGCGCTGGCGGAAGAAGCGGGCATGGCTGTTCGCAGCCCTCGTGATCCGGCAAATCGAGGCGGCACGGTGATTCTTGATGTCCCAAACGGCCGCGAGGTGACCGCAGAGCTGGGCCGCAGGCAGATCCTGGTTGACTTTCGCCCCGGCGCCGGCATCCGCATTGCCCCGCATTTCTACACGGCGGATAGCGAAATCCACCACACAATCAGCGAACTCAAGGACATTGTCCACAGCCGATAAAGGTGGACAGCCCTCAATTTGTTTCCGAGAAGATTTCACGGGGAAGAAATGGTCGGGACGACTAGATTCGAACTAGCGACCTCACCCACCCCAAGGGTGCGCTCTACCAGGCTGAGCCACGTCCCGACTTGCTGCTGAAGCGCCGGCCATGAGGCCCGCGCGGGGTGGCTTCAGTGTACACCAGCAAGACCCTTTGAGCTCTATGCCGCGCTGGCCCGAAACACTTCAGAGAGCTCCAGGGTGATCTCTCCCGAAAGCGACTGTAGGCGACCGGTGACCTCCTTGAAGGGTTGTCCCCGGAACGAGGCGATAGGCCTTCTGCTCTTCGGGGTCGAAGACCCAGATCTCCGGAACGCCCATGGAGAAGAAGTCGCGAGCGCGGCGGAGCACACGGCTCATCCGGTCTTCGGGCGACAAACTCTCGAGGCAAAGCACCGGTGGGTGCCGGATGATGCGTGAATCCTTGAATCCTTTGCTAAGAACACAGATGTCCGGCACTCGAAAGCGCGCCGGCGCCACCTGAACCCGTGTCTCCGGAAAGATTCGTGCTTCAAAAGATTCGCCCAGGCTGCATAGCAAAAACAAGAGTCTGCGTTGCAGGGCTCCGTGGTCCATCTCGCCCACGTTGTTCTCCTCCAGAACGCCTTCGACAAAATCGACATCGGGCTTGTAAGCCGAATGAAGGTACTCATCCACCGAGACCAACGCCGGTACTGCTGCAGCAGCCATCACCGCCTCCTTGGAATCTGGGACTCACCGTCCTGCGCCTAGTGTGCGGGCGCCACGTACTCCTTGGGCAGCTCGCCGCCGGAGCCGAAGAAGAAGTCGTTCATCTGCTCCACCAGGAACTCCTGGGCTTCGCGTGTCCAGGGCTGCAGGCGGTACTCGTTGAGCAGCATCTTTTGCCGCTCTACCCACTCGTTCCAGGCGCGCTGCGAGACATTCTTGTAGACCTTCTGCCCGAAGTCGGAGTCAAACGGCGGTTCATCCAGCCCCTCCATCTCTGCCTTGTACTTCGTGCAAAACACCATGTGCGCCATCAAGAATCTCCTCCTTTCCAGTGTAGCGCGGCTCCCTGCCTCCTCGTTGCCGTGGGGACGTGGTTGCCGGGCCGGGGGCTGCCTATAATCACACCCGATGCCCGCTGCGAAATCCGCTGCCCACCCGCTCTCGCCCGACCAGCAGATCGATGCACTGCGCGAAGAACTGCGCCACCACGAGTACCTGTACTACGTTCTGGACGCCCCTGAGCTGACCGATGCGCAGTACGACGCGCGCATGAACGAGCTCAAGCGGCTTGAGGCCGAACATCCGGAGCTGCTGACGGCGGACTCACCCACGCAGCGCGTCGGGGGCAAGCCGAAGGAAGGCTTTGCGAAGGTGCCGCACTCGCGCCCCATGCTGTCGCTCGACAATGCCTACAACGAGGCGGAGCTGCGGGCGTGGGCGGATCGTGTGACAGGCGCGCTCGGTGCGGGCGAAACTGTTCGCTACACCTGTGAGCTGAAGCTGGATGGGCTTTCCCTGGCACTGCAGTACGAGGCAGGTAAGCGGGGCGAAGCGGTGCTGCGGTCAGGCCTGACGCGTGGCGACGGCACCGTGGGCGAAGACGTCACCACCAACGTGCGGACCATTCGCACCGTGCCGCTGCACATCTCGGCGGCGCGGCTTGCCGATGCTGGCCTGCCGCAAAGCTTTGAGGTCCGCGGCGAGGTGGTTCTGCCCCAGAAAGCCTTTGAAAAGATGAATGCGGAGCGCGAAGCCGCGGGCCAGGCCCCGGCCGCCAACCCGCGCAACGCCGCCGCGGGCACCATCCGCACACTGGAGCCCAACGTCGTGGCCCAGCGCCGCCTGGAGCTGTTTGCCTACTTCCTGTTGCGCGACGGCGAGATGCTCCTGGCCGAGCAGTCCGGTGCGCTGGAGGCGCTGCGTCGCGCTGGTTTTCTGGTCAACAAGTACGCCCGCACGGTTGCATCCATGGACGAGGCCTTCGCCTTCATCACGGAGCTGGAGCCACTGCGCGACACCCTGCCGTATGAGATCGACGGCGTCGTGCTGAAGGTCGACTCCGTCACGCAGCAGCGCCGGCTGGGCTTTACCGGCAAGGCACCGCGCTGGGCGATTGCGTACAAATTTGCAGCACGCGGGGCTGTCACGCGGCTTGAAGACGTGCTGTTCCAGGTGGGCCGAACGGGCAAGGTGACGCCCGTGGCTGCGCTTGCGCCTGTGTCCATCGGCGGCATCACCGTAACCCGCGCCACGCTGCATAACCCGGACGAGATCGCCCGGCTGGGCGTGCGCATCGGTGACTTCGTCGCGGTGGAGCGTGGTGGCGATGTGATCCCCAAGATCACTGAGGTGGTCGAGGACGCGCAACATCCACGCGGTGACCGCGAGATAGCCTTTCCTGCGAACTGCCCTGTGTGCGGCAGCGGCCTGGTGAAGCAGGAGGGCGAGGTCGACCTCCGTTGCGTGAACGCGCTGTGCCCGGCGCGGGTTAGGGAAGAGCTGCTGCACTGGGCGTCGCGCGGCGTGATGAACATCGAGGGCCTGGGTGAGGCCATGATCGTCCAGCTGCTGGGGCAGACGCCGGATGAAGAAGAGCTTGAGGACGGCCAGCCTGTGCAGGCACATGAGCCGCTGGTCCGCTCCATCGCGGATCTGTACCGGCTTACGCAGGCGCAGCTTGTCTCGCTGGAGCGCGTGGGAAAGAAGACCGCGGATGCCCTGCTGGCGCAGATTGAGCGCTCCAAGGCGGCACCGCTGCAGCGTGTTTTGTTTGGGCTCGGCATCCGGTTTGTGGGGGAGCGCACGGCGACGCTGCTGGCCACGCAGTTTGGCTCGCTGGACGCCTTGATGGCCGCCAACGCGGAAGAGCTGGAAGCCGTAAACGAGGTAGGTCCGCGTGTGGCGCAGGCCATCACCGAGTACTTCGCCGAAGAAAAGAACCGCGTGCTGATCCGTGACCTGCAGCAGCTTGGGCTCTCGATGCCGGCGCCCCCGCGCCGCGAAGGGGGCGCGCTGGAAGGGAAGACGGTGGTCATCACCGGCACGCTGCCCACGCTTTCCCGTGAAGAAGCGAAAGAGCGTGTGGAAGCCGCGGGTGGCAAGGTGTCCGGGTCGGTGTCAAAGAAGACCAGCTTCGTCGTTGCCGGGGAAGACGCCGGATCCAAGCTGGAAAAAGCGCGCGAACTTGGCGTGGACGTGATTGATGAGGCACAGCTGCTGGAGCGCCTGGGCTAGCCTTGCTGCCTCATGTTTCGTGACGCCTGCGAGTTCTGCTTGCCAAGGGAATCTCCTCCGCGATATACAGCCGAGGTACCCAATTTAAACGCTTCACCTGAACTGAACTGGAGCATGCATGCACCGCAGGACCGTTGCCGCACTTTCTTTGCTCACCACATTCTTCACGCTTGGACCCCGTCCCGCCATGGCGCAGACCGCGGCTCCCGCACAGGATCGCCCATGGATGAACACCGCGCTGACCGCGGATCAACGCGCCGATCTGGTGGTCAAAGAGCTCACCCTTCCTGAAAAGATTCAGCTCGTGCACGGCATCGGCTGGGGGCCGTTGCGGCAGGGCGCGCCGACCCCGGCGGACAACAACGGCGGCGCCGGTGAGGTTCTCGGTATTCCGCGCCTGGGGATCCCTTCCGTGCAGCAGGCAGACTCTGCCGTAGGCGCGCGCATGGCCGCCCCGGAGAGCCGTTACGCTACGCTGCTGCCCAGTGTGCTGGGCGCGGCCGCCAGCTGGGATCCGGATGCGTCGCGGCTGTACGGCGACGTGATTGGCCGCGAGCTGCGGGCGGAAGGCTACAACCAGTCCATCGGCGGCGGTGTCGATCTGGCGCGTGATCCGCGCAATGGCCGCCTGTTCGAGTATCCCGGCGAGGATCCGGTGCTTGCCGGCGTCACTGTGGGCAATCTCATTGAGGGCCTTGAGAGCAACAAAATCATGGGCGACATCAAGCACTACGCCCTGAACGACCAGGAGACCGGCCGCACCGTGGTCGATGTTCAACTGGGGCACAAGGCGATGCACGAAAGCGATCTGCTGGCGTTTGAGATCGGCATTCGTATCGGTCATCCGTCCTCGGTGATGTGCTCGTACAACAAGATCAACGGCGACTGGGCCTGCGAGAACGACTACCTGCTGAACAAGGTGCTGAAAGGCGAGTGGCAGTACCCGGGCTTTGTGGTTTCTGACTGGGAAGCCACGCACACCACGGTGAAGGCAGCCCTCGCTGGCCTGGATCAGCAGCAGCCCGGCGATGAGCACTTTGGGAAGCCGCTGATGGATGCTGTGCAGAGTGGCCAGGTACCGATGAGCCGGCTCGACGACATGGTCCACCGTTTGCTGCGCTCGATGTTTGCCGCAGGCGTCATCGATCATCCGTCGATGCCACGCTTCGTCGTTGATCCGTTCAAGGGCCGTGATGACGCCCAACATATTGCCGAAGAAAGCCTGGTGCTGCTGCGCAATGAGCGTCAGACTCTGCCGCTGAAGCCCGGCAGCCTGCACACCATCGCCGTGATCGGCGCCCATGCCGACGTGGGCGTGATGTCCGGTGGCGGATCCGCGCAGGTAGACGCTCCCGGTGGCAATGCGATCTCACCCGACAAGCCCACGAAGTGGGGTGAGGCCGTGTATTTTCCCTCGGCGCCGTTGAAGTACATCCGCGAGCATGCGCCGGACGCCCAGGTCAGCTATGACGCGGGTACCGACCCGGCGTCCGCGGCAGCGTTGGCGGCCAAGAGCGATGTCGCGATCGTCTTCGCAGACCAGTACATGAGCGAGGGTGGCGATGCGCCGACGTTGGGTCTGCCCGGCAACCAGGACGCGCTGATTGCGGCCGTCGCCAAGGCGAATCCGCACACGGTGGTTGTGCTGATCACCGGAAACCCCGTGAGCATGCCGTGGGTGAATGATGTCGCGGGCATCATGGAAGCCTGGTACCCGGGCATCGCGGGCGGCCAGGCGATTGCGGACCTGCTGTTCGGGACGGTGAACCCGTCCGGCAAGCTGCCCATCACGTTTGCCAAGACTGAAGCCGATCTGCCGCACGCGCGCATCTTCGGCATGACGTACAACACGACGAACGGCGGCCTGCCCAAACATTGGGTCGCGGAAGAAAAGAAGAACACCTTCCCTGCTGACTGGACCGAAGGCGTGCGCTTCGGCTACAAGTGGTTCGACTCTGAAAACAAGCAGCCGCTGTTTCCGTTTGGCTATGGACTTTCCTACACGCAATATCGCTACTCCGACCTGCATGTGGACGGCCACGCCAAGACGGCAACCGTGACGATCGAAAACTCCGGACAGCGTGCAGGTACGGAGACAGCCGAAGTCTACGTGCAGCTGCCCAAGGGCGCGGGAGAGAACTTCCGCCGGCTGGCCGGTTGGTCGCGTGTTGCGCTTGCGCCCGGCGAGCACAAGACGGTCACCATCCCGCTGGAATCGCTTGCGCTGGCCAGCTGGGACGATCACAAGGAAGAGTGGATGTGGCAGCCGGGAACCTACACCGTGTCCGCGGGCAGTTCTTCACGCGACCTGCCGCTGAAGGCCACGTTCTCCATGCCTTAACCGGCTGCTGTGTCTTGAACGAAGAGAGGCGTCCTGATGAGGGGCGCCTTTTTTCTTCGGCGAGGTTTCGTGCGTGAGTCTTGGCGCGTGACTTCGTGCTGATGGAAGAGGTCGGGAATGGGCTTGGGAGAAGCAGCCAAGTTCGGCTCGCTACGACAGCACCAGGACCGTACCTTCTTCCGCTGCTGCCTTGCCCGGACTTCGGGTGCCGCGGCTGTAGCGGAGCAGAGCTTCTGCTGGCATCGGAAGAGCCTGCATCAGGGCGCGCAGTTCCGGGTTCCGGGTGTGCGGGACTTCTGCAATCGCGATGCGCTCCTTGATGCGTCCTTCGCTGAGGACGGCCACCCCGGTGCACAAGCGGAAGACCGATAGCAGATCATGCGAGACAAAGAGCAGGCCGGCTTGATCTCCCTGGCTCACTTCACGGAGCAGGGCCAGGACTTCCGTCTGCGTGACAGGGTCGAGGGCGCTGGTTGGTTCGTCCGCAATGATCAATCCCGGGCGGTGCAGCAGGGCGAGCGCGAGAGCACAGCGTTGTGCCTGGCCGACGCTGATCTGTCCGGGTTTCCGCTCAAAAAAGGAGATTTCGGTCGGCAAACCGACGCGCTCGGCAAGGCTGAACATGCGCGTGTGGAGCAGCCGGCGATCGGCATCGCGATGTGCGGTCCAGGCTGCCTCGAAGTGGGCTAGCAGACTGATGGCCGGGTTGAGGGCTGAGAGCGGACTCTGTGGCACCAGCGCAAAATCTTTGCCACGCATGCGCCGCGCATCCCGCTTGGAGGCCGTAAGAAGGTTGCGGCCGCCGATCGCCACCTCACCCTTGGCCCATCCGCCACGATGGTGCAGCAGCCCAAGCAGCGCGAAAAGCAACGTGCTCTTGCCGGCACCGCTGCTTCCGAGCAGCCCGAGGCGCTCCCCCGCGTGCAGTTGAAAACGCACACCATCCAGGATGGTCTGCTTCCCGTAGCCAGCCTTCACGTCGACGCTCAGCAAGGCGGCGCTCAATGGCGATCTCCCTTCCATCGGATCGTCTCAACGCTGGAAACGACGTCCGGTTGCAGCACGGAAAGCTGGACCCCTTCCAGCTGTGGTGAGACCGCGCACAAGGTGTTCGGGTAAACCAGATAGATGAACGGCGCTTGTTCCGCGACGATGTTCTGCACGCGGTCGACCGCGGCCTTGCGCACCTTCGGGTCGCTGGATGCGGCTTGCAGGCGCATGGCCTTGTCAATCTCTGCTTCCCACGGCGTTGCGGGCGTTTTCTCGCCAGGGTCCCATTGATGATTGGGCGAGTCACTCAGCCAGACGTTCATCATGGAGCTCGGGTCGGGCTGCACGTTGCTCAAGCCCAGCAGCGCTGCCTCGTAGTCGCCGGAGTGCATCAGCCGTTCGATCAGGGCCGGGAAGTCGAGCGTCACTACGTTGACTTGCATGCCGAGCGCTGCGAGGTCCTGCTGGATCAGGGAAGCCATTCGCTCGCGGGAACGGTTGCCCGCGTTGGTGAGCAGTGAGAACTTGACCGGGTGCCCGTCGCGGTCGACAAGCTGCGCTCCCTGCTTATGGAAGCCATGGCTCGCCAGCAATTCCAGCGCGGCGCCCGTGTTTTCCTGAACGCCCGGGAGCGATTTGTTGTACCAGGTGGCGTTGGCGGGTGAGATGAAGCCGTTGGCCGGGGTGGCGTGGCCGTCATAAGCGATCCGGGCCATGTCTCCGCGATGCAGCGCTTCTGAGACGGCCTTCCGGAATGCCGTGTCGTTGAACCATTGCTTTTCGAACGCGGGGATCGGCGCCCCCTGCGACTGGTTGAACCACATCTGCTCGGTGTTGAGCGACGGCCCGAGATCATGGAGCGCGCCGGGAACACGCCGGGTCAGCGCGTCGAAGCCTTCGCTGGGCACATGGTCCAGCATGGCGTATTGCCCGCGCATGAAGCGCAGTTCTTCGGTTTCACGATTGGCCAGAAAGTCGAGCTTGACCTCGGAAAGGTAGGGCAGCGCAGCACCGCTGGCATCATGCTTCCAGAAGAATGGATTGCGGCGCAGCCGGAGGTACTCTCCGTGCTTGTACTCCGCCACGGTATAAGGTCCGGCGGTGACACTGCTGCTGGTGACGCGGTTTGCCGGCTCAATCGCAATCTCATCCAGAATGGCCATGAGGCTGGCGAGGCGAACAGGCAGGTGCAGACGGACGGTGAGCGGGTCCGGCGCATCGACGGCAACCTTTGCAGGCTCGATGAACTCGTCCGCAACGGGCGCCGCGGTAGCCGGCGCGAGCACGCGATGGAAGGTTGCCACGACGTCGGTTGAGGTCAGCGGAGAGCCGTCAGAGAAGCGAAGATTGGGGCGAAGTTTCAGAGTGATCAGCTTGCCATCGGGGCTGATGGTCCAGCTCTGCGCCAGCATCGGTTCGTACGACAGGTTGCTGCGGTTTAGTCGCACAAGCACGCCGGCGGTCACATAGCGCACCAGTTCAGACGCCTGATCGTCCACCTTGGCGGGGTCGAGCGTTTTGGGATCGTAGCGCAGCGCCCAGTTCAGCTCTTTGCCGGGTGTGGGTACCTCCGCTGCCAAGGGTGCAGCAAACAGGAGAGCGTTCAGAACAGCAGCGGTGATGCGTCTTCGATTACGATTCATGGCTCCCTCCGAAGATCATGAGTTCCAGGGCGACAAGGACGACAACCAGAATGGCCAGCGGCAGATAGTTGAGGCGCGTTGTGTTGAGCAGGGCGGCCGACTGCAGGCTTGCCAGCATGTTGCCCCAGGACGGGATGGGCTCAGCGATGCCCAGACCCAGCGTGCCGAGGTTTGCTTCAGCGATCACGCATGCAGGCACGTACAGCAAGAACTGCGTCCAGAACAGGGGTTTGACGTGGGGTAGCATCTGCCGTCCGATCTGCACGGGCTGCAGTCCGGCGGCGTGCGCTTGCAGCAGCCAGTCAGCTTTCAAGAGAGACGACGTACGCTGGTAGTTCACCCGAAGAAAGGCTGGCGCCCCGAGCACGGCGAGCAGAAGAAAAGTGACGGCGCCGGACTGGACGGGCGGCAGCGACAACGGAAGGGCTGCGCGCACCAGCATCAGCAGAAAGATCCAAGGCAGCGTGAGGAAGAGATCGCCACCGTAGAGCATGACGCGAGTGAACCAGCCGGGGCTGAGGGCTGCCGAGGCCCCAAGCAGAAGAGAAAGGGCGCTTGCCAGAAGGCTTGCCACGCCTGCACCAGCGATGCTGAGCAACAAGGCAGCGCCGATGCGCACGGCCCGGTCGCGTCCCAATTCGTCCGTCCCTGCGGGGTGCGATCGGGTCGGGGCTGACGTGATGGTTGTCCGGTCTTGCTCGGCGTAGGTGTGCGGCGAAAAGTACAAAAGTCCTGAAGCAAAGACGAGCAACGCTCCAAGAAGCGTGACCATGGCTAGGCGCATGGGGCAGCCTCCATGGCACGTTCCGGGGGAAGCACACATGCCGCGATGCCCACGCAGGCAGACATCAGACCAGTCACTGCTGCGAGCACGGGGAGGTCCCGATTCATGGCAGCCAACCATGCGAGCTGGCCCAGTCCCGGGATGTCGAAGATGACCTCAATTGGCACCAGAGCGCTCAATGCCAAGGTGAACGACATCACAACCACGCTCAGTAACTCGCGGCTGAGGTAAGGGCCGATGTGCGCGCGAAATAGATGAGGGGACGAGAGGCCGCTTGCGCGTGCGTGGATGATGAAGGGCGCGCTCCAGAGATTCCTTATAAGGCGGTACAGCACCTTGAAGTCCCGGGCAGCGACTACGAGCGCCATCACAAGGACGGGGCCTCCGGTGTTTCCCAGCAGGCAAAGAGTGGCAAGAACGCCGACCGGGAGGGCGAGCAGGATTGCCGTCATACCTGCCGTGCCCACGTTGACCGCCACGCCACGGCGCAGGCTCAACGGGACCGCCAGCAGCAGAGCGGCGGACCAACCCGCGATCACCCCGGAAGCGAGCAGGCGAATGGAGCGCCCCGAACGCTGCTTGAGGAGGTCACGAACATCGGTATCGAACTGACGCGACCGCCCGAGATCTCCGTGGCTCCAAAGGTGGATCTCAGACCGCAGCACGGCCGTAAGCGAACCTTGCTTTTGCTGCAGGTCGTGCAGCTCAGTGCGGACTTCCGCTCCGTGGGCCGCGTCCATTTCGCGGGCGTCCGTGAAGTAGCCCGGGGCGGCGTACATCAGGGCCGTTGTTCCCAACACTGACAGCACAACCAGAGTTAAGACACGGAAGATGCGCATCGTCATCTGCAGGCTCATCCCGTACATGCGACCGCAGCAGTTCCCTTGACCTCAACCGAAAGACTGGTGTTCTGGCTGTAGTGCCGCTGCTTATCGAGATACATGCGGCGTTCCGCCACGGCCAGCAAATCTTCTGTCATCAGGCCGTCCGTGGGACAGAAGGCCGCGCCCAGACTCGCTGTGATCCGGATACCGTGTCCAGCCCGGCGGGAAGCGCTGGCCACGGCGCTGGTGATGGCCGCGAGCCTGTCCTGTGTCGCCGCTTCTGTCAGGCCGGGCAGAAGAAACACAAACTCATCACCACCCAGGCGGGCCACCATCTCGGGCTCGGTGCATACCTGGCGGAAGCTTTCCGCGATGAGGCAGAGCAGCCGGTTGCCGGCCAGATGCCCGCGGCGGTCGTTGACGTCTTTGAACTCGTTCAGATCGCACACCACGACCGAAAGGGATTCGCCGGTGTCTCTGCATCGCTGCAACTCGGACTCGAGGTGCAGAAAGAGATGACGGGCGTTGGGCAGGCCTGTCAGGAAGTCGGTTTCGGTTCCGGAATCGGCGCGGTTCATTTGGAGAGCGTTCTGTAGCGAGAGCGACAGCTTGGATTCCATCGCCTGCAGGATGCGGAGATGATCGCGCAGGAAGGAGTCAGCCGGGGCAGCGTACAGAGTCAGGACGCCGAAGATGTTCTTCTGCAAATCGAACAGCGGCAACGACAGTGCCGAGCGCAGTGCGGGTGAGCCATCCGCGCCCAGGGGGCAGCCGGGCTCCACGGCGGCGTTGCCGTTGAGGATGGCCTTCCCACTTTGGGCGACCCACCCTGAGATGCCATCGCCGAGGCGGATCTGACCGGGAGCGAACTGTCTCGCGAAGGTACCGTCGATGAAACGCGCCTCCAGGAAGTCGCCTTGCCTGAGATAAAAAGCACAGACATCGAAGGGAATCAGCCGGCGAAGACGGAACGCCATGATGGCAACTGCTTCGTCCGAGGTCAAGGAGTTCCCCAGCGACTGGCTCATTTCAAACAAGGTCTGGGCTTCCTGGCTTGCCGCGGCTATCAGCATCAGCGAGCTAACGCCCTCTGGAGTTTCGCCAAGCCGTCCCTCCGCTGAAGCGGCCAGAGATACGACGGTCGCGGTGCTGATCTCAGAACCGGCTTCGTAGCCCGCACCGGGCGCTACACCGCGCCAAACATCGACTTCAGTGTTCAGCGGTGTGAAGCCTGCGGGCACGATGCTTTCTTCGCGTATCTCGGCTTCCGCGTGGCAGCGCTCAAAGACTTCCACGACGGCTGGATCGAATTGCTTGCCGGAAAGACTGCGGAGCATGGCCAGCGCCTTTTCCCCACTCATGCCTTTGCGATACGGCCGGTCGGAGACAAGGGCGTCAAAGCAGTCCACGACGGTGAGAATGCGTGCGCCGATCGGGATATCCGTTCCACGCAGGCCGTCCGGATAGCCAGTTCCGTTCCACCACTCGTGGTGTGAGCGCACGATCGGCACAACCGGGTAGGGAAAGCGTACCCGCTCCAGGATGTCCGCCCCGACGACGGGGTGGATCTTCATCTTTTCGAACTCTTCCGGAGTGAGCTTGCCCGGCTTGTTGATGATGTGTTCCGGGACCGCCAGCTTGCCGATGTCGTGAAGAAAAGCCGCGGTTTCCAGCGCCTGCATTTCGAGCTTTGTCAGGCCCAGGGCCCCGCCCACGGCCTTGACGTACTGGCGCACGCGGAAGAGGTGGTCGTGCGTGTTTTGATCCTTGGCCTCGATGGCCATGGCCAGGCCTTCGATGGTGCGCAGGTGCAGCGCTTCGGTCTCTTCAAGGTGCTGCTGTCTTTCCTTTAGCCGCGAAACCTGACTCATGTAGGCGCGGTAAAGCGTATAGACAAACGGGATGAGCAGCAGGGCCGTACCCCACCCGTACTGCTCGCTCATCCAACTCACCATGGCAGTCAGCACGGCGCCCACGATGTAGAACGGCAGGTACCAGGGATACTCCTTGCGCCAAACCGAAAGGGCACTTTCGCCCTTGGTGGAAGCAAGAATCATCGCCACGGAGCCGGTGTTCCAAAGGAAGTACGCGATGGATGCGGAGGCGAGCGCCGGGGCCAGCGCCACGTGAGCCTGATGCAAAGCCGCATAGGCCATGTAAGCGCAACCCGTCGCAAGCATGGTATTCGCCACGTTGAAGAAGATCTGCACCGCGGTGAAGATCTGCACCACGCGGATGCGGCATTGCACGGCAACCGAAAGCGCGGCCAGCAGCAAGGCTTGCAGGGGCGAAAGCTGCACAATGCCAAGGAGGATGAAGGGGAAGTTCAGCGACATGGAGCCGTCGCCGCGGGGTAGGACGACCTTGAGGCCTGAACTGAGCATCACGGCAATGAGCAACAGCCAGAACCGCAGCCAGGGTGCCTCGCCGTGGCGCGCAGACAGTACCGAGATGCCGGCTGCGGCCAGGAGAGTCAGCCCGATCTGGAGTTTCGTTCGCAAAGGCATGGGTGCCTGGTCTGGCCGTTACCGGCTCACTCCGTGTGAAGAATTCCGTTCTTCTTGGACCCTAGTGGGGGGGCAACGGCGTGGTAAATCGTGCAAAAGTTGTAACAACCGCCAGAATGCGTCAACTATGGGCACCGAATGGCGTTACGAACGGGTCATGGCTGCGGGCGGTGCGGACACAACAAGCGCACTCACGCAAGGGACTCGTGAATGTGGCTTCATCCTGTCGCTTAGGAGTGGCGCAGCCGCGATAGAATCACGAAGACCTAGAAAAGCGAAAACAACGGACATCGTTGTACAGCGCCAAGCGCTCGCCCGGAAGGAAAGCACGTGAGTCAGTCTTTAATCCCTGAGGTTCTTCGCAAGCACGAGGACCGTTTGCTGCAGGCCTGGATTGCAGCGCAGCGTGAGACGGTACGCTCGACCAACCGTATCGCCGACGCAGACCTGAAGGGCCAGTCCAGAGAGGTCCTTCAGCTTCTCCAGGAAGCAACCACGGCCGGCGGCACTGACGATATCCGCAGTCCTTCTTATGAAGGGCTGCGCCGCGTGCTGACGCAGGTGTCGTCCACCCGGGCGATGCTGGGCTTCTCGCCAAGCGAAACGGCGCAGTTCGTGTTTTCGTTCAAGCAGCCGTTGTTCACCCTGTTGCGCGAGGTCCTGGCGCAGGATCCGGCGGTGCTGGCCGAAGAAACCTGGCGCAGCAACGTGCTTCTGGACAAACTCGGCCTGTTTACCACCGAGGTCTACCAGGCGGCCCGGGAAGAGGTCATCAACCGGCAGCAGCAGGAGATGATGGAGCTATCCACGCCGGTCGTGAAGCTTTGGGACGGCATCCTGGCCTTGCCCATCATCGGCACGCTGGACTCGTCGCGCACGCAGACCATCATGGAATCGCTCCTGGAGCGCATCGTGGAGACCGGGTCAGAGATTGCGATCATCGACATCACTGGTGTGCCCACGGTCGATACCCTGACTGCGCAGCATTTGTTGAAAACAGTGACGGCGGCACGGCTGATGGGGGCTGAGTGCATCATCAGCGGCATCCGTCCGCAGATTGCGCAGACCATCGTGCACCTGGGCGTGGAACTTGGCGACGTGGTGACCAAGGCCAGCCTGGCCGATGCGTTTCGCGTCGCGCTGAAGAAGATGGAGCTGCAGGTCAGCAAGGTTCGTTCCTCAGACAAGCAGGCATCTGGCACGTTGAGGGGATAGACGGGGAACGCTCGCATGGAACATATTCCAATACTCCGGATGGGCGAGTTTTTGCTCATCACGGTGCAGGTCGACATGCATGACCGGCTCGCCCTGCAGTTGCAGGATGACCTGACCAACCGCATCGTTCAGTACAACTCCAAAGGAGTCCTGATCGACATCTCCGCTCTCGATGTCGTGGACTCGTTCATTGGCAGGATGCTGGGCAACATCGCCGCGATGTCGCACGTACTGGATGCGCAAACGGTGGTGGTGGGCATGCGTCCGGCGGTGGCGATCACCCTGGTGGAACTCGGGCTATCGCTCCCCGGGATCCGGACGGCGCTGACCGTGGAACGCGGCATGCAGATTCTTCGGGCAGAACTGGAAGGAAGCCGGTACGTTGACGAGCCGGAAGACGAGAGCGTTGATGGAAGTCCTCGAGACTGAGACGTTGCCAATTCGATCCTCAGAGCACGTTGTGCTGGTCCGCACTGCCGTTCGGCAAAAGGCGGTGAAGGCAAAGTTCGGGCTTGTGGACCAAACCAAGATCGTGACGGCCGCCAGCGAGATTGCGCGCAACACCCTGGATTACGGGCGGGGCGGCGAGGTGTTAGTCGAGATCCTGGCTGAAGGCGCGCGCAAAGGGCTGCGGATGACTTTCAGCGACAAGGGCCCTGGCATTCCCGACATCGCGCTGGCGCTCACTGATGGCTATACGTCGGGCAATGGCATGGGACTGGGCATGGGAGGCACACGACGCCTCGTTGACGAATTCAATGTAGTGTCCGAAGTGCAGGAAGGAACTACGGTGACGATCCTGAAATGGAGCCGCTAGGACAGACGTTGTCGGTCACTGTGGACCACAGCTCCCAGATTGCGCTGGCGCGCCGCACGGCCCGCGCGCAGGCGTTGCGGGTGGGATTGCCGGAGGCACGGGCCGACGATGTGGAGATTGTGGCGGTGGAGCTTTCCACCAATCTGCTCCACCATGGCCAGGGTGGTCTTTTGCTGCTCAATGCTTTTACCCATGCGGGCACGCTGGAGCTGCTTGCCGTGGATTCGGGGCCGGGCATGGCCAGTCTGATGGACTGCAGTGAGGATGGCTACTCGTCCGGGTCGACGCCAGGCCTTGGCCTGGGTTCCATCCGGCGGCTGTCGGACAGTGTGCAGGCGTATTCCTGGCCGGAAAAGGGCACCGTCGTCGCTGCTTCCTTTGCCGCAAAAGATCCCGCGCCTTCGGTTCCGGGCGTGGTGTGTACGGCGATGCAGGGCGAAACCGTCAGCGGCGACCGCTGGGCGTGCAAGCACGAGGGCGGGCAGGAGCTTTACCTGGTAGTCGATGGTCTCGGGCACGGCGTGCAGGCCTCCGAGGCGGCAACGCTGGCGGTCGATATCTTCCTCAACACCCGTCTCAGCGACCCGGTCGCGCTGGTACAGCAGATGCACGGACCTTTGCGCAGCACGCGCGGCGCGGCGCTGGCCGTGATCGGCTTTGACCGTAAAACACAGGCAGCGTCCTTCTGCGGGGTCGGCAACATCTCTGCCAGCCTGCAGACCGCAGACCGTGTCACCAACCTGATCTCGCAGAATGGCACGGTCGGCCACCAGGCACGGCAGATCCGGGCGTTCTCCTATCCGTTCCAGAAAGGCGATCTGCTGATCATGCACTCTGATGGCATCTCGACCCACTGGAGCCTGAACAAGTTTCCCGGGCTGTTGGCCGCGGGGCCGGCGCCCGTGGCGGCTGTGCTGCACCGGGACTTCAATCGCGGCCGGGATGACGCCACGGTGATGGCGGTGCGCCTGTGACCGAGCTGAAAAAGACCACCCCGCCGCTGTTGACGGTCAGCATCGCCGGCGAGAACGACCTGCTGCTGGCACGCCGGCGTGCCACGGAGATCGCCCGTCTGCTGGGGATGGAGCGGCAGGACCAGACCCGCATCGCAACGGCGGTGTCTGAGATCGTGCGCAACGCCTACAGCTACGCGAGGGGCGGCAGGGTGGAATTTTTCGTGGATCGTATGCCCAGCACGGCGCTGCGGGTCATCGTGCAGGACGCGGGGAGCGGCATCCCGCACCTCGCCAGCATCTGGGATGGAACCTACCGGTCAAGTACCGGGATGGGGCTTGGCCTGCTTGGAGCCAAGCGACTCAGCGATGAATTCGACGTGCACAGCACCCCGGAAGGCACCAGGGTCACGCTGGTAAAGAACCTAAGCAGCGAGAACGGCCGGAAGGCGCCTGGCGACGTTGAACTGTTGCAGTCACTCACCGCGTCGCGCTCCGCCGACGCAGTCACGGTGCTGGTGGACCAGAACCAGGAGCTGGTGCAGCTGCTGGAACAGCTACGGCTGCGGGAAACCGAGCTGGAGCGCTTGAACCGGGAGCTCGAGGAGACCAACCGGGGCGTGATGGTGCTGTACTCCGAACTGGAAGACAAGGCGGAGGCCGTGCAGCAGGCCAACGACATGAAAAGCCGCTTCCTGTCTGCGGTCACCCATGAGCTCCGCACGCCGTTGAACAGCATTGTGAGCCTCGCGCGGCTGTTGCTGCACCACACCGATGGCGACCTGGGCGCCGAGCAGGAAAAGCAGGTTGGCTTTATTCTTCGCTCCGCGCAGAACCTTACCGAACTGGTGAACGATCTGCTCGACCTGGCCAAGGTGGAAGCAGGCAAGATCTCGGTGCAACCGGCGCTGGTTTCAGTGACCGACGTCTTTTCGGCGCTGCGTGGCATGTTCCGGCCCATTGCCCAGGGTGGGCATGTGGACTTTCGCGTGCAAGATCCGGAAGGCGATCTGAAGCTTGTGACGGATGAAGGAAAGCTTTCGCAAATCCTGAGGAACTTTATCTCCAACGCCTTGAAGTTCACCGAGGAAGGCGAGGTGGTTCTTTCCGCGTGGCAGGAAGTTCGCTCCGTGGTGTTCCAGGTCGCGGATACGGGGATCGGCATCGCTCCGGAAAACAAGGAAATGGTGCTGCAGGAGTGGGTGCAGCTGGGGGGTGCCGGTGCGGTGAAGCACCGCGGCAGCGGGCTCGGCCTGCCCTTGGCGAAGAAATTTACTGAGCTGCTGGGCGGCGAGATGTGGTTTGACTCCGTGCCGGGCAAAGGCTCCAAGTTCTACATCCGCTTGCCTGTTGGAGCGATCGGTGAGGCCGTCTCGCCGGACCCGGAGCCCGAGCCGGTGGCGGCGCAGGCGGTGATCGTCATCGTCGACGACGACGAGGTTGCACGCTATCTTTTGCGCCGCCAGCTGAGCAATCTCACCACCGCGCACATTGTGGAAGCCGTCAACGGCCGGGAAGGCCTGGAGCTTATTCGAGAGCAGCGCCCGGCACTGGCGATCCTTGATGTCGTGATGCCTGGCCTCACAGGAATCGAGGTCGCTGAAGAGCTGCGCCGCGACCCTGCGCTGAAGGAGCTGCGTCTGTTGATCATCACGTCCAAGCCGCTGAATGATGGGGAACGCTCCTGGCTGGCGGAGCTTGATGTGGAAGTGCTGGGCCGGAAGAATACGTCCAGTGAAGAGCAGCGTGTGGTGCTGGAACGCGCATTGCTTGAGGTCGGACTCAGCAACCTGCACCAGGGAAGCGGCCTCGCTTGATCCAGACCGACAAACCGATTCTGTACGTGGACGACACGGAAGAGCAGCGCTACGCGATGTGCCGCATCCTGGAGCGCGAGGGCTATCGTGCCATCCAGGCCGCCACCGGCCAGGCCGCGCTCGCGCAGCTTGACCCGGAGTTGCTGGCCATCATTCTCGACGTCAAGCTGCCGGACATGAGCGGATACGAGGTTTGCCGGCGCATCAAGCAGCATCCGGTGTATGGCAGCATTCCCGTCATCCAGGTGTCCGCCAGCTTTGCCGACCCGGATCGGCGCGCGGTGGGACTTTCTGGCGGAGCCGACGCCTATATCGCTCAACCGGTGCATCCGCAGGAGTTGCTGAACCTGGTGGGGTCGCTGGTGCGGTCCAGCCACTCCGAACGCATGTTGCGTCTGCTGGCACACATGGGGCCCAGCATCACGCGGTCCCTTGACCTGCAGGAAACCGTGGACGCGGTGTGCACCTCCGTGGTGCCGCATTTTGCCGATCGCTGCGAGGTGATGCTGACCGGTGATGCCGGCAACGGCGCCCCTGCACTGACGCCTGCCTTGCGGTCCGTCGCTGAAGCCGCCATCGCGCGCAACAGCCCATACCTTGCCAGCCAGCAATCGGCTGATTCCGTGATCGGGGCGCCATTGCGCAACGCGGGCCAGGCGCTGGGAGCCATCCTGTTTGTGCTGGAAACCGGCAAACGCCGTTACGCCGAGGCGGACCTGGTGTATGCCGCCGACATCGCAGACCGCGTCGCGCTCGCGCTGGACAATGCCCGCCTGTACTCTGCGCAGCGGTCCGCCCAGGAAGCGTTGATCCAGTCAGAAAAGCTTGCCGCTGCGGGCCGCCTTTCTGCGGCGATCGCGCACGAGCTGAACAATCCGCTCGAGGCCATCACCAATCTTCTGTACCTGATTGAAACCTCGTCGGGTCTCCCGGAGGAGGTGCGCGGCTACGCCAAGGAAGCGCTGTCCGAACTCGAACGCCTGTCCCACATCACCCGGCAAAGCCTTGGTTTTTACCGGGAACTCTCCACGGCGCGCAGCTTCAACCTTTCAGAAAACGTGGAAGATACGCTCCACCTGTACGCCCGGCGGCTCGCCGCCAAGGGCATCACTACCGGAACGCACCTTCACCCCGATCTTGCGGCCTTTGCCATCCCCGGCGAGATCCGCCAGGTGGTGTCCAACTTGATCGTCAACGCCCTGGATGCCATGGAGCAGGGCGGCAACCTGGAGATCAAGACCTATGAGAGCAAGCGCGGTGAGGTGGTCATCAGCGTGCGCGACAACGGCCCCGGGATGCCGGAAGAGATCCAAAGCCGTGTCTTTGAGCCGTTTTTCACGACCAAACCAGGCACCGGAACGGGATTAGGCCTGTGGGTGAGCGAAACCATCGTGCGCAAACACCATGGCAGGCTGGAGCTGCAAAGCTCGCAAACCGGGGAGGCACGGGGCACGACGATGTTGGTGGTGCTGCCGCCGTCCGGAAACAAGCCCGCGGTGAACAGCGCACAGTGCCAGGGATAAGAAGCCAAGTGAAACGACGGTAGGAAATGGTCGGGGCGAGAGGATTCGAACCTCCGACCCCCTGCTCCCGAAGCAGGTGCGCTACCAGGCTGCGCTACGCCCCGAACCGTTGTGTGGTGAGGTGCCGGCCCTGGGTGAGTCCACCACCGCGCAGCCCGTTTCCGGGCCGGGGTCGCATCCTCGCCGACTCTGTGAGTCTAGCAGAAAAGGCGGCGTGCGGGGGTGGCGCGCACCGGTCTTCGGTCGCAGCCAGGTGACAGGCCGGGCTGCGAACAGCCCGACCCTGGAAGTGCTTTCAAAACTTACGGCGTGTTGGGCCTGATCGCCGGCGATGTTCCTGCAGCCGGTGGCATCGGCACCGCGGGCTGCGCGATGTGTGGGTGGCGCAACCGGCGATGTCCGTAGGCCTCCCCGCGGCGGGTGATGCTGCCCTCGTCGAACGGCTGGGTAGCCGGCTCGCTGAAGCTTGCGCCCGTGGGCACCAGGACGTCGCGCACGGTACGGCCCGGCGATTCGCCGACGCGCACCTGGATGCGGGCGGGGTCGACGCCTTTCTCCTCGGTCAGGTACTGCCGCGCGTTCAGCACGCGCTGCGCCGCGGCTTGCGGGGGCTCGTCAGGGCCGGCATCGCCGATCATCACCAGCCGTGCATCGGTCTGCTGGGTCAACGTGAGCGCGATGTCGTCCAGGCAGCCCTTGGCCTCGTTGTCCACGCGCACCGGGCGTTTGCGATCGCGGTTGAAGCCCAGCGAGCACATCTCCTGTACTTGCGGGATGACGGGTTCGACCGGCTTGGTGACGGTCACCTGGGTTTCGTAGCTGGCCTTCTGCCCAAGGTCGTCGGTGACGTTGCATTGCACGTTGATGGTCGTGGATCCCAGGCCTGCGGTGGAAAGCCTGGCTGTGGGTCCGCCGGGACTCAGCACGCCGGCGCTGGCGACATAGCTGTAGGTGAGCGGCCGGTTCTGCGGGCTGGTTCCCGTGGTGCTGATCTGCACGTCTGTGCCGGAGATCACCGAAGCCGGCGACGCGACGCAGGTCACCGACGGCGGATCATAGGCTTTGACCATGAACGGCACGCTGCAGGCTGCCTGGTTGCGTGCACGGCGGCCGTCGATCACCCGGCCGATCACGGTGTACTCGCCGGGCGCCATGCCGGTCGTGTCGATCGTCACGTTGCCTTCGTCCGGCCTGGCCCTGCCGCCGCTTGTTTCCCAGTGCCACACCGGCTTGACGTTGGGCTTCAGGTTCAGCGTGCTGCCGGTTACGATGAGGCTTTCGCCCGGGTGCACCAGCGTCGGTTGGGCAGAGCAACCAAGCTCCAGTGCCAGCGGCGGCTTCAGATCGCCGAAGCGGAGCACCAGCCCACCTGAGAGCTTGAAGGCGTCAATCTCGCCGAAGCCGCCCTGCGTGCCGGCCGGTAGCACCAGCGGGCCATAGACGTCCTGTGCGTACTGGAAGTCGGCCTGCACGGGCCGAATCGCCAGGTGGTTGTTGAAGCCCGGCACGACGTAGTCCAGCCCAAAGCCACCGGTGACGCCCCAGCCCCATTTCAGCGACTGCGTTACCGGCCCGTTGTACCGTGCGCCGCCGCCCAACATGTGCACAAAAGGAACCCAGGCACCCAGCGGCAGACGAAACTCCGGCCCTGCCTGGACGGTGTACATCAGCTGGTCGCACTCGCTGCCCGTGCAGTTGGGGAAGTAGGGTTTGTGCTCGTTGTTGCCGGAAAAGTACCCGGCCTCCAGCTGCAGCCCGACGTAGCGGTTGAAGAACCCGCCGATAGCGACCGTGGCATTGGGGTTGGAAACGTCCTGGTACTGAAAGCCATTAATTCCGCTGTTTACCGGATGGAAATAGCCGTAGCCGCCGTAGACCTCGAAGGTGGAGTCCGGATGCTCGGTCCCGCCGCCGCCTGCCTGGGCCCGGGCTGCGGGTGCGTGCAGCAGGGACACGGCACTGAGCAGCGCAAGCGCAAAAACGGGCAATTTCACGAGATCGGGACGCATGCGGAACGAACTCCTTGGCGCAATTTCCGCGCCTTCCTGGGCTTTCTTCGGCAGTCTACTGCCTATGTACCTCTTTGGTGGGTACTTTGGGGGCTAAAGCTAGGGGTATCGGGTACCGGCAAAGGTCCGTCGCCACGGGGGAAAGCCCCGCGCGGCAGCCTGCAGTACACTGAAACAGCATGGGACGTGACACGCAATGGCACTTTTGGCGGCAGGTGAGCCGCTGTTGTCGCTGTTGTTGATGCTGCCCTGAAGTGCGCGCCGCGACGCTTCCGCTTTCCCCTTACGCGACGCTTCCGCTTTTCTCTCATCAGATACGTACGTTTCTCTCAGGCCCGTGCAGCTTTGCTGGTCTGAACCCCTTACCGCACCCTGCGGAGGTCTTCTTGTCAGCCATCCCCGTTACGCATGAGCCAACGGCCGCACTCGTCGCCGAGCGCCTGAATCATCTGCAGGCGCTGGAAGCCGAGAGCATCTACATTCTGCGCGAGGCAGTCGCCGAGTTTGCCCGGCCCGTCATGCTGTACTCCATCGGCAAAGACTCCAGCGTGATGCTGCGGCTGGCCCAGAAGGCCTTTTTCCCGGGCAAGATCCCGTTTCCGCTGCTGCACATCGATACCGGCTACAAGTTCCCGGAGATGATCGCGTTTCGTGACGCCTACGCCCGGGAGATTGGCGCCGAGCTGATCGTTCATCGCAACGAAGAGGCCATTGCCGGCGGCATGAGCCCGTGGGGCATGGGCACGCAGAACTGTTGTGGCGCGCTGAAGACCCGCTCCCTGCTGGACGGCCTGGCCGAAGGCGGCTTCGACGCAGCCTTTGGCGGTGCTCGCCGCGATGAAGAAAAAAGCCGTGCCAAAGAACGCGTGTACAGCTTCCGCGACGGGGCAGGGCAGTGGGACCCGAAGAACCAGCGGCCGGAGCTGTGGAGCCTGTATAACTCCCGCCTGCGTAAAGGCGAGTCCATTCGCGTGTTTCCGTTATCAAACTGGACCGAACTCGACATCTGGCTCTACCTTTACGCCGAACAGATCCCGATTGTGCCGCTGTACTTCGCCGAAGACCGTGAGATCGTGCGCCGCGGCGAAACGCTGCAGATGGTGCACCCCATGATCAAGCTGCTGCCGCACGAGCGCACCGAAACCATGCGTGTGCGCATGCGGTCGCTGGGTTGCCTGCCGTGCACCGGTGCGATTCGCTCCGAGGCCGACACGCTGCCCAAGATCATCGAGGAACTCATCACCTTCCGCCGCTCCGAACGCGAAAACCGCGCCATCGACCATGACGAAGAAGGATCCATGGAGCTGAAGAAACGCGAGGGCTACTTCTAAATGGCGCTTACTGAACTGCACCTCAACACGGAGCCGAACGAGGCCGCCCGCGAAGCCCGCTTCCGCACCTTTCTGGACGCGCACCTCGACCAGGAACTGCTGCGCTTCACGACCGCCGGCTCTGTCGATGATGGCAAGAGCACGCTGATCGGCCGCCTGCTCCACGACACCAAGAGCGTTTATGAGGACCAGCTCGCCTCCATCCGCGCCAGCCGTGTGAACCGCACCGGCAATGGCACGGTCGACCTTTCGTTGCTCACCGACGGCCTGCGCGCGGAACGTGAGCAGGGCATCACCATCGACGTGGCGTATCGCTACTTTTCTACGTCGAAGCGCAAGTTCATCATCGCCGACACCCCAGGGCATGAGCAGTACACGCGCAACATGGCGACCGGTGCGTCAACCGCCGACGTCGCCATTGTTCTGATTGACGCGAACGCTTTTGCCAAGGCCGGCAGCCTGCTTCCGCAGTCGCGCCGGCACACCTACATCGCCAGCCTGCTGCGCATTCCGCATGTGGTCGCCGCGGTCAACAAGATGGACCTTGTTGGCTATGACGAAGCGGTGTTCAACACGATTCAGCAGCAGTTTCTTGAGCTCGCGAAAGCAGCTTGAGTCTGCGCTCGGTTGCGCTGATCCCGGTGAGCGCGCTGGCCGGGGACAACGTCGTTGAGGCGAGTAGCAACATGGCCTGGTACACCGGTCCCACGCTGCTCGACTACCTGGAAACGGTGCCGCTGCGTACCTCCACAGACACTGCCGGTCCGTTGCGGTTTCCAGTGCAGCTTGTTGTTCGGCCGGATGCGAACTTCCGCGGCTTTGCGGGCCGCCTGGAGAGCGGCACACTGCATCCGGGCCAGGCTGTGCGCGCGCTGCCGAGCGGCCGCACCACACGCGTACGCTCGCTGGTCACCTATGATGGCGAGCTGAAGCAGGCGTACGCGCCACAAAGCCTCACGGTGGAGCTTGAGGACGAAATCGACCTCAGCCGTGGCGAGATGCTCATCGCCGAAGATGAAGCCGCGCCGTTGATCAGCACGCGTCTGCGCGCCATGGCCGTGTGGATGCATGAGCAGCCGCTTGCCCCGGGCAGCACCTACCTGTTGAAGCACACCACGCGCACCGTGCGTGCGACTGTGCGGGCCATCCGCTACCGCGTTGATGTGAACACGGCTGCACACCTCGAAGCGAGCGAGCTTGGTATGAATGACATCGCTGAGCTTGAGCTGGACACAAGTCTGCCGCTGTTCTTCGACCCGTATGCGGAGAACCGTTCTACGGGGATCGTTCATCCTGATCGATCCGCTGGTGAATGCCACGGTCGGCGCGGGCATGCTGATGGCCGCGGCTGAGAAGGCAACGTACGCCGAGCCGCAGCAGGCGCCCTTGTTCGTCCTTTGGCAGAACGCCACAGGGGAGCACTGGAACGGCTGCGCAGCCAGCTTGAAGCACAAGGCAAGCGCACGGTTCTGATTGATGACCCGGCGATCCCTGAGAACACGTTGAGCGCGGTCGTGCGCGCGCTGGAGCTTGCCGGTGCCTGCGCCGTGTCCACCAGCGCACACCTGCAGCCTGCCACCATGCTGGAGCTGCAGGCGCAATACAACGGCCGCATTCTGCAGGGGCAAAATGCCATTGAGCAATGGATGGAGGCCCGATGAGCAGCACCCCAGACTTCCTGACGGAGTTGCACCTCACCGCACCGCCACTCGAGCACGCGGGGGTTCTCGCCGACCCTGAACGGCACTCGGCCGCGGGGATCGTACAGGCTGTGATGGGAGCCTCGCAGGGCAAAGACGTGTGCCTCACCAGCAGCTTCCAGACCGAAGACATGATCGTTCTGCACCTGCTGCGCAAGCATCTTGCCGACGTGCCGGTGATCTTTCTGGAGACCGGGTATCACTTCCCGGCGTTGCTGGAATATCGCGACCGTCTCGCGCAGGAGTGGGGCCTGAACCTGATCAACGCATTACCGGTGACCACGCGCGAAGAACATGAGTCTACCCACGGGCTGCTGCACATTGTGCAGCCCACCAGCTGCTGCCAGATCCGCAAGGTGGAACCGCTGATGCGTTCTCTGGAGCCGTATGCCTGGTGGTTTACGGGGCTGCGGCGGGAGCAGTCGCCCACACGCGCCAATCTGAAGAAGATTGAAGACCACAAGCTGCCCACGGGCAAGATGATGAAGAAGATCAGCATCCTGGCGGACTGGACCTGGGCCGATGTGGAGGGGTACGCCCGCGAACATGGCATTCCGCGGTTGTCGTTGTATGACCAGGGCTACAGCTCCATTGGCTGCGAACCCTGCACGGCGGTTCCCGAAGCCGGCGCCGACCCCCGCAGCGGGCGCTGGGGTGGCAAAAAGCTGGAATGTGGCATCCATACATTCAGCGAGAAGGCCTGACACGCTTAGGCGGGACTGGATTTGATGATTGAACGGCGCAAGATCGTAGAAATGTGGCAGCGCGGCAATGCTGCAGCGCTGGCTACGCTTGTGCGCGTTGAAGGCTCCAGCTATCGCAGTACCGGTGCACGGCTCTTGATTGGCCGCGACGGCACCTGTGCCGGCTCTGTGTCGGGTGGATGTCTTGAAGCGGAGATCGTCCGCAAAGCGCCATGGCTTGTGCGTAACGGTGCGGTCGTCGAGCGTTATTCCACGCTCTTCGACGATACCGCCGATATCCCGTATGGCCTTGGTTGTGGCGGTACTGTGGACGTGCTCATTGAGCCCGTGGACACGCCGGAATGTGCTGCCCTGATGGCAGCGTTCACCGCATCCCTCAACGATCAGTCGCGCGAGGTGCAGACCTGGCTTCCAACGCAGGAAGAGCCCTTTGCCCGACTGATCGCAGAGCCTGGTGGGCAGGTCCTGTTCCGAAGCGAGGGGTTTGCCAGCGAAGGGGCATCCAGCGACTTCAGCGAGCAGCTGCAACCACCACAGCGCCTGTTCCTGTTTGGCGCGGGCGATGATGCGCAGCCGATGGCCCGCATGGCCGCGCTGCTCGGCTGGACCGTGTATGTGCTGGACGGCCGTGCACAATGGGCGCGGCCGGAGCGCTTTCCGGAGGCCCGTGCAGTGGTTGTTGCAACAGAGCTTCAGGTCCTGAGACCCACAGCCCAGGATGCGGTCATTCTGATGACGCACAGCTATGAGCAGGATCGCTCCTGGCTGGAGCAGGTGCTGCCGCTGGAACCGCGGTATCTGGGGCTGCTGGGGTCGCGGCATCGCAGCGCCCTGCTGATCGCGGAGGCGGCGCAAACCTTGGGCTGGCCGCTGGACCAGGCCTGTCAGCGGCTCTTTTCCCCGGTGGGTCTTGATCTTGGTGGTGACGGTGCTGAAGCCATCGCGCTTAGCGCGATCGCAGAGGTGCAGGCGTGCGTCGAAGGCAAGCTCGGCCGTTCGCGCCGCATGACCCCAGACACCGTGCAAGAGCAGATTGCCAAAGGTGGTGCTTCGCGCTATCTGCAGGCCCAATGCGCGCTGTGAACATCGGTGCGGTGATCCTTGCGGCAGGCTTTTCGCGGCGACTTGGCCGGCCCAAGCAGGATGTTGTGTTCGGCGGAGAGACCTTGCTTGCCCGTGCTGTGCGCGTTGCGAAGAACGCAGCTCTTTCCCCTGTGGTCGTGGTCGTTCGCGAAGCTCGCTACATCGAGGAACTGCAACCGCTGGCCGCAAACGTGCTATTAAACGAGGCCGCGCAGGGAGGGATGGCGACCTCGGTGGTTCAGGGTGTGTCGTGGGCGCAGCAACATGGCGTGGAAGGCCTGGTGTTGATGACCTGCGATCAGCCCGCGTTGCGTCCGCAGCACCTGCAGGCTCTTTGCGCCGATCCGCAGCAGGTGACTGCGTCGCGCTATTCCGGTCGTGTGGGTGTGCCGGCGTATTTTCCTGCTACCGCCTTCGAACAACTTTTGCAGTTGCGTGGTGACGCTGGGGCTCGCGGCTTGCTCCAGAATGTACCGGCCGTTGTTGACGAAGCGCTTGCACTCGACATTGATACCGACGAGGACCTGCGCGCTGCGAAGCAACACCTGCTTCTCAACGTGGGGTAGGTTCTGGTTGGGCTGCGAGGCTCCGCACGAACTCCTCGACAAGATTGGCGGCCACCGCTGTGCGATACCTTGCCGTGGAGCGGATGTCATCGATGGGTCGCGACTCGGAGGCCAGGGCAGCCCGCGCGCGTCGGACTGTCGTCTCCAATTCTTCCGGTGCGATGGACGCGCCGAGCAGAACAGCCTCCGTCTGCAGCAGCCGCAAGGGACGGTCGGCGAGGGAAGCGGCACCCAACCGCACCTCGGCGATCTTGGCATCATCGAGACGGGCCACCGCTGCGAGGGCAATCTTCGATATGGCTTGTGCGTTGCGTGTACCCACCTTGCGGATGTACTGCCGCATGTTGGCAAACGCGCGCCGTACCGACACGCTGTGCAACAACTCATCAGGCCGCAGCGCCGTTTGCTTGTAGCCGAGATGAAACTCACGGTAGGGCAGCTTTCGCGCGCCTTGCACGCTGATCAGCGTGACCTCGGCGTCGTAGGCCAGCAGCGCTGGGGGCGTATCCGCGGCCGGGGACGCGTTGCAAACGTTGCCGCCCAGCGTGCCTCGATTCTGGTTCGCAACTGAGCCCGTCCAGAAAGCGGCTTGGGTCAGTAACGGGAACTCATCCTGCAGCACGAGAGAGCGCCGGATGTCGGTGAAGGTGGTGCCCGCACCGAGGTGCACCACGTCGTCTTCGGCGCGGATGAAGCGCAGGTCCTGCAGGTGCTGGATGGAGACCAGTGAGCGTGCGGTAAGCCTGCCGGTGTTGAAGGCGACCATCAACTCGGTGCCTCCCGCGATAGGCGTGTGCCGGCCCGGCTCCGCAGCAAGTTGCTGCAGCACGTCGTTGAGCGAAGCCGCGGTTGTGAGCGCAAACTCTGAGGCATCCGAATGCATCGTCAGCGGCCCTCAATCTGCACAGTTGCGCTTTGGAGCCTTGCCGCGGCGAGGACTGCTTCAAAGATCCGCATATAGCCCGTGCACCGGCATAGATTGCCGGCCAGACCTTCGCGGATTTCGTCCATAGTTGGGTCTGGTGTCTTGTTTAGCAGATGTTTCGTCGCCAGGATCATCCCCGGTGTGCAGATGCCGCACTGTGCGCCGCCCTGCTCCAGAAAGCATTGTTGTACGGGGTCCAACGCGCCTGCCACCTGTACGCCTTCGATCGTGCAGAGCGTGGCACCATTGACTTGCAGGGCGGGTACCAGGCATGAGTTCACCAACTCACCGTTCACCAACACGGAACATGCCCCGCACTCACCTTCGCCGCAGCCCTCTTTGGTTCCTGTGAGCCGCAAGTCCTCGCGCAACACATCCAGCAGCCGCTTCATGGGAGGCACAGTTACATTCGCCTGGGCGCCGTTCACTGTGAAGTGCAGCGTGCGTTCGCTCATGCCAGCACCTCGGTGCGCGTGTCGCGATCGACTTCGGGCGCGAGGTCTTCCGTGCCGCCGTTCCCTGGTGTTGTGAAGCGCGTCAGGCTTTCAAACAGGTCCTCAGGGAGCAGCGGGATGCTGTGGAAGGACATGCCCGTGGCATGCTCAATCGCGTTCAGAATTGCCGGCCCGGGCCCATCCATCGGCAATTCACCGATGCCCTTTGCGCCCCCGGGTCCATGCACGCTCGGCACCTCGGCAAAGTGCACATGAATCTCCGGCAGGTCGGCCGAGGTCGGCATGATGTAGTTAGTCATCTGGTTGTTCTTCAGGTGACCCTCGCGGTACTCGCATTTCTCATACAGCGCATAGCCGATGCCCTGCGCCACGCCGCCTTCAATCTGCCCCTTTGCCAGCACAGGATGCATAATCTTGCCCACCTCCTGCAGCGCGTCGAAGCGCGTCACCGTGGCGGAATAGGTATTCATATCGACGGCGACTTCGGCGACGTACACCGCCCAGGCGTAATCGGGATAGGCGTCACCACGATACAGATCGTCGTCCCAAACCACCGGCCTCACGGGTTCATAGCGCACCGTGCTCCCCAGGGCACCATGGGCCGCGGTATACCTCGTGGCTGCGGCGCGGAACTCTTCGGCTGTGTGTGGTTCGGGCAGGCCTGCGAAGTCCCGTAGCGTGTGCAGCAACTTTTCTGCAGCTCGCTCCACCAGCTTGCCCACAATCATTGCTGTGCGGCTCGCCACCGTTGGGCCCGAGTTCGGCACGCGGGATGTGTCTGGCAGTTGCAACACGATCTCGTCATAGGGCAAGTGCAGCGCATCAGCCGCCACCTGGCACAGAATCGTGTTGGTGCCTTGACCGAATTCTGCGGAGGACACCAGCACCTCAACGTTGCCGGTTGCCGCATCAACGGCGAGCCGCACCTCGGAGTTCAAGCGCCGCTCGCCCGAGCCCGTAAAGCCCGCGCCATGCATAAAGCAGGCAAAGCCCACACCGCGTTTCACCGCGCCGTGCCTGTTCTCCTCGGCGAAGCGCGCGAGTTTTTCCTGGTAGCCATGTTCGTCCAACGCACGCGTCAGCAAAGCCTGCATGTCCACGGGGGACTGCAGCAATTGCCCCGTGGCTGTGCGGTCGCCGGTGGTCAGAAAGTTCCTTCGCCGCAACTCCTCAGGCGTCATGCCGATCACATGCGCAATGCGATCCATGTGCCGCTCCAGAGCGAACAACGATTGCGGTGCGCCAAAGCCACGGAACGCCCCGTGCGGCGGAATGTTGGTTGCCATCGCCTTGGAGCGCACCCGCAGATGGGGCCATTTGTACGGTCCGGGCGCATGGATCGTTCCGCGCGACAACACTACCGGCGACAACGTTGCATACGCTCCACCATCGATGGCGAACTCGATTGTTCCGCCCAGCAGCTTGCCGTCTTTGCTGACGGCCGTGCGGTGGCGTGTACGTGAAGGGTGCCGCTTGGTGGTTGCGGCCATGTCTTCCGCGCGGTCATAGACCAGCTTCACCGGATGGCCACACTTCATGGCCAGCAGGGCCGCGTGCGATCCGATCACGGAGGGGAAATCTTCTTTGCCGCCAAACGCTCCGCCGGTTTCCGTCTGGATCACGCGGCACTTTTCTTCAGGCAAACCGAACACCACCGTCAGCGCATGGACAAGATAAAACGGGCACTGCATGGACCCGCGCACACACACGCTTTCCACTTTGCCGTTGGCATCACGGAAGCACTCGGCGATGACGCCATTCGGCTCAATGTACAACTGCTCCTGCGCGCCGGTGGTGTATTCACCTTCCACGATGAAGTCTGCGCGTTCAAAGGCTTCCGCAAGCCCGTCTTCGGTGGCGTCTGCTTCACCCGTGTACATCGTGTAGGTCTTGAAGCAGTTCGCGGTGGCACCCCACGGCGCGCCATCCCAAATCACACGCGCCGCATCTTCATCCGCCACTGCGGCTTCACTGTCTTCGATCGTAAACACGCCCGGTAGCTCGTCGTAGTCAAGTCGTATGCCGGCAAGCCCACGCAGCAGGGCAGACTTCTGCGGATGCGCGATGAGCAGGATGGGTTCTTCCGCATGATTCACCCATTCAGCCGCGAGACACGGATGATCCTTCGTGAGGTGGACGATCGTGTTCTCGCCAGGAATGTCGGTTGCGCGCACGATGGCGTACTCCGACCACGTCACCGCAGGGTCAAAGTGAATGGAGCGGATGCGCCCACGCGCGATGGAGGATCGCACTGTGGCTCCATGCCACATGCCCGGCAGCTCAAGGTCGTCCACGTACTGCGCAGCGCCCAGCACCTTGGCCCGTCCCTCCTTACGGAGAGGCGAAGATCCCAAAACCGGTGCTGTTTGCTCGGTCATGTTGTGACGCGCCTTTAACGTGCAGGTTTCGGAAGAGAATAGCCGAAACCGCGCCGGGCGTCACTCACCCGGCACCTCACGTTCACCGATGAAGCTAGAAATGCCGCAGCTTTTGCCGTGGCCCATCGTCCACCGTGGGACGAATGGCTTCAGGAGACGGCACCACCGAGGGCCGCTCGATCCGCTCAATCGACCGCGTCACCAGGTCACGCGAGCCGAGCCCGACGGCCAGCGACAGGGCAAACACGATGCCGCCAAACAGGATGCCGAATGCGAGCTCCACGATGGTGCCGCCGATGCGCAAGTGATCAAGCGCCATCGCGGCTGTCAGCACCAGCACCAACCACTTCACGCCCATTGACAGCACGCGCGCATACTGCAGCTGTGCGTTGACCGCGCTGATCAGCACTGAGCGTGACAGGAACCGCGCCACCAGCCCGCCTACAAACAGCAGCAGCACAGCGCCGACGAGATGCGTCAGGTAGGGCAGGAAGAACAGCTCTACCTGGGAATGCGCCTGGTAGGCTGCGTCGAAGCCGGTGATGCCAACGGCAACGCCCACGACCACAAAGATCCACAGCACGCTGCGCGCGACCAGGGCGCTTGGCGAATGTGCCGGTGACCAATCGCCCAGCGTTGTCATCGCGCCGGGCAGCCGCCAGGAGGACACACGCTCGTCAAAGCGCGCCCGCACCAGCACGGCCCGCAGCAGGGCTGCCAAGCCCCAGCCCAGCAACGTGAGGACGATGATGGCCAGCAGAAACACCACCAGGCCGGGGAAAAATGCTGCGAGGACGCCGATGACGCTGTGCGTCGACTGGCGGAGAGCGAGCTCAATCTGTGGTCCCATACATGTTCCTTTCTGCGCAAAGGGCGCCGGGGCGCCGGGCCAGGATGCCGCAACTCACTACGGATTAAACCGGTCGGGCCAGCGCCAACGTGAGACGAGATAGGGCTTTTCCTGCTCAAACGCTGAAGCTGTGCTTTCCAGCAGGGCAGCACCGCCCGTAGTGCCGTTGCCTTCGCGCAGCAGGCTCGCCACCCACGCGAGATAGAGCGGGGTCAACGCACCCAAGAGGTGACCGCGATTCAGCGTGCGTAGATGGAACGCCAGCGCAAAGTCATACACCACGCGGGCCCACAGGCTGGGTTGAAACGAGAAGCTTTCCGGCGCGGTGAGCGAGAGCTTTTTAAGCGCCAACAGGGTCTGCGGTGGAAGCACCAGCGACCAGATTTCGCGCAGGTTGGAGAAGGCCAACCGGAAGCCTTCGACCAGGGACCGAATCTCCTCCGCGCCCTCTGCGTCCGGTTGGGCGGGCGACGGCGCGAACGGCCTGGCGGTGGGCACTGTGCGCGCGCGCTGCCAGAACGTCGCCTTGCTCTCAATGTCCGCAAACATGGACGAGGTCACCGCGGGGAACAGCACATTGAGATCGGTCTCCTGAGGTCTCGGCAACGTGCGTTCACCGGTTTCGGTTTGCCGTACGGAGAAGCCCGCAATGGCTGCTTCCGCAACGGGCCACACCAGCCCATCGCCCTGTGCCCCGGCACGGTTGGCGACGGACGCGAGCCGGTTCAACATGCGCGGAGACAGCGCCGCATCCAGCGGCAACGGAAAGCGAATGTCGACCCCGAACAGGGCGCGTGTCAGTGGGTACAGCAGTGCCGAATTAACCAGGCCCTCCTCGGGGCCGGTGCGATAGCGGGGCACCACCATGTCCACGTTGGCGGTGAGCATCTGACGGAGGCTCAACAGCGTGCCTGCACTGAGCGATGTGGCCTCGGTGCCCAGGAGCAGCACGCCCGCAGCGTTGGCTTCCGCCACCAGCCGCGCAGCAGCGGCGTAATCTGCCGGGTTCAACACCCATTCGCTGGCGGTGCGCCCCACGGGGTACGGCACAATGCGTGTGCCATCCTCGCCGATCTGCTCCGGTTCGGCTTGCTCGGGTGAGGCGATCAGCAGCGGTTCTCCCACGAACAGTTCCCGCACCTTGCGCACCATGCCTGCCAGGTCGTCGGCGGCCATGGACGGCAGGCAAATCGCGAAGCTGGGCTGCGTGCTTCGTGCCGCCGCTGCGCCGTGGGCTTCGTCGGTGTTCTGAACGTCGAGACTGGGAAGTGTAGACATCAGTGCGCCCCCGCATCTTGCGCCTCAGCCGCCGGTGAAAGCAGCGTCAGCAAACCTTGCAGCGGAATCGACAACCACGTCGGCCGGTTGTTCAACTCGTACAACAACTCGTAGAAAGCCTTCTCCAGCAGCAGAGAAGACAGGAGGATCTTCGCCTCCGCCGGTTGCGGCAGAAGCTCGGGCCGGGCCTTCACGGCCTCGGCATACCCTTGAAGATACGCCGCGGAGCTTGCATTCTCCCAGAGCTTTGCCCAGGGCCGCATCGCCTCCAGCGTATCCGGACGTCGTTGCGTGGCCCGTTGCAGGCCGCTCTGGGCCGCGTAGCTAAAGCTTCGCAGCATCCCGGCAACATCCCGTAGTGGCGACTGCTTGCGGCGCCGTTCCTCCAGCGTCCGGGCCGGCTCGCCTTCAAAGTCCACGAGCAGGAAATCAGACCGCGACCGTAGCGTTTGGCCCAGGTGGTAGTCGCCGTGAATGCGGATACGCTGGCCGAACCGTGCCGGATCGCCGTTGAGGCCAGCGAGCAGATGCTCAATGGACGCGCTCGCTTCGGATAAGCGTTGCGCATCGTCATGGGCGTCGGCTGGAACCTTGTCTATCGCTGCGGAGATTGACTCCACCGCGCTGCGGGCCTGCGCCAGGATGCGGTCCCGCTCCGCCGCAAGATCATGGTCGGTGAAGCTTTCGGCAGAGAACGCCTGGTTTTCTGTAGGCGTTGCCATCGCAACATGCAGTTCCCCGGTACGCCGGCCCAGCAATTGCGCCGCATCCAGAAACAGCCCGGCATGCTCGCCCGCCTCGGCCGGAATCTCGTTGGCTTCGCCCAATTGCGCGGGCTGTCCCGTGGTGGCGGGTGCCGGGCAGTTTGCGACCGACTCGAAGTAGCGTGCCAACTCTTCCAGCGTCCACTCCCAGCCATCGCCTTCATTGGGCGCAAACACCTGGAGGAACGCCAGGGTGGTTTCATCGTCCGTACGGTGCAGATCGCCAAGATACGCCGGGATGTTGGCGTAATGCGCGACTTCGGTGAGGAAGCGCGTGATCTCGACGTCAGGATTTTCACCCACACGTAAACGCCGGAACAGCTTTAAAATCGCCTGATCGCCGATGATGATGCTGGTGTTGGACTGTTCCGCGGAACCCACGCGCGACGGCAACTCCAGAAGCTCACGGCCGTCCAGAGTCTTCGCCTTGGTTGCGGCGAACGAGGCAGCCGAAGAGCCCAGTTCCAGCGCAATCTCCGAGCCCTTCACGATCAGCTGCAGCAGCGCGGTGCGGAACTCAGCACTTGCCGTGGCGTCGTACAAGGTGACCGGCCCAGCCTCCCGATTGACGGTCGCAATCACTGCGTTCGGGTTCTTCTCGCGGATCGTCTCCGCCTCGCCATCGGTTGCCATGGCGAGCGGCAGTTGATACAGGTCGGACGTGCCGTCTTCGTACAGAATGTTGACCGAAGACAGCGCAGCGCTGGTCCCGGGAATCGGGGTGACGCTTGCAAGCTGTGTTGAGCGGATGGTCCGCGACTTGCCGCCGAACCAGCGGCGCTGTGCGATGTAGTTGGGCAGCACCTGTTCCAGCAGCGCCTTGCTGCTTTCGTTCAACAGCGTACCCAGGCTGCCCATGGGCATGGATGTTGCTTGCACGGCGCGCTCAGCAAGCGCCACGGCGGGTTCTTCGACCACGGGGGCCTCCGGAATCGGCGCACCTTCCTGCAACTCCAGCCACAGGAAGCTGTAGGGCGCCAACGTCAGTGCGTACGGTGTTTTGTCCACGGTAGGGAAGGGCACGTAGCCCAGCATCTCCACCGGTTGCCGCCCCACATACTTGCTCAAATCCAGCTGCACGGGTTGCGCGAAGCGGGACAGGTTGGCGACACACAGGATGGTTTCACAGTGCCCATCTTCGAACTCATAGCTGCGGATGTAGGCCAGGATCTTACGGTTCGAAGGATGGAGAAATTGCAGCGATCCGCGCCCAAAGACGCGAAACAGCTTGCGCAAGGCGATCATGTTGCGCGTCCAGTGCAACAGGCTGGACGGGTCACCCTGCTGCGCTTCCACGTTGATCGCCTGGTAGCCCCAGATGGGATCCATGATCACGGGAAAGTACAGCTTCGCAGGTACTGCCTTGCTGAAGCCGGCGTTGCGGTCGGAGTTCCACTGCATCGGTGTGCGTACACCGTTGCGGTCGCCGAGATAGATGTTGTCACCCATCCCGATCTCGTCGCCGTAGTACATGATCGGCGTTCCGGGAAAGCTGAACAGCAAGGAATTCAACAACTCAATGCGGCGCCGGTTGTTATCCAGCAGCGGTGCCAGCCGCCGACGGATACCCACGTTGATGCGCATGCGCGGGTCGGCCGAGTAGGCCATGTACATGTAATCCCGCTCTTCGTCGGTCACCATCTCCAGCGTCAACTCGTCATGGTTGCGGAGGAAGAGGCCCCATTGGCAGTTCGGCGGGATGTCCGGCGTCTGCGCCATGATGTCCGTGATCGGCAGCCGGTCTTCCTGCCGCACCGCCATGTAAATGCGCGGCATCAGCGGGAAGTGGAAGGCCATGTGGCACTCGTCATCGTCGCCAAAGTAGGGTCGCACATCCTCGGGCCACATATTGGCTTCGGCCAGAATCAGCCGGTTCTCATACTCGTCGTCGATGACCTTGCGGATCGCCTTGATCCGGTCATGTGTTTCCGGCACGTTCTCGCAACTCGTGCCATCACGCTCCACGAGGTAGGGGATCGCATCCAGCCGCAGCCCGTCCACGCCCATGTCCATCCAGAAGCGCATCGCGTTCAGCACTTCTTCCATCACGCGTGGATTGTCGAAGTTCAGGTCAGGCTGGTGCGAGAAGAAGCGGTGCCAGTAGTACTGCTGCGCGACCTCGTCCCAGGTCCAGTTGGACTTTTCGGTGTCCGTGAAGATGATGCGTACGCCATCATAGAGCTTGTCTGTATCGCTCCACACGTACATCTCGCGCTCGGGCGAGCCCTTGGGAGCCTTGCGCGCGGCCTGGAACCACGGGTGCTGGTCGGAGCTGTGATTAATGACCAGCTCAATCATGACCTGCATGTTGCGTGCATGCGCCTGGTCCATGAACTCCTGGAAATCCGCAATGGTCCCGTAGCTCGGGTTCACGTCCAGGTAGTTGGCGATATCGTAGCCGTCGTCCTTGAGCGGAGACGGAAAGAACGGCAGCAGCCAAAGGCAGGTCACGCCCAGGTCCTGCAGGTAATCCAGCTTGGAGATCAGCCCCTGGAAGTCCCCGATACCATCGCCATTTGAGTCCGCAAAGGCGCGAACATGGAGCTCATAGATGATCGCGTCCTTGTACCAGAGCGGATCGGTGGTGCTTGAGACCTTCTTCACGCGCGGTGAGCCTTTCAACCTCGGATTCTAGGTCGGTTTGGATGCGAGAGGTAGCCCAAGTGATGGTCCAGGGAACCTATCGATACGCCGATCGGGGCCTTTTGTATCCTGAAAGCACCCCGAACGTGGAAGGACCGCCTGTGCACTGCAAGACAATCGGCTTGATCGGAGGCATGAGCTGGGAAAGCTCTGCCGAATACTACAGGCTGCTCAACGAATCCATCCGCTCCCGCTTCGGCGGCCTGCACTCCGCTCCGTGTCTGCTGCTCTCGGTCGACTTCGAAGAGATCGCAGCCCTGCAGCGCGCCGGCGACTGGGACGCCCTTACCGAAAAGATGACCGCCTGCGCACAATCGCTCGTGCGCGCCGGTGCGGAACTCCTGCTCATCTGCACCAACACCATGCATCGCGCGGCGGACGAGGTGCAGGCCGCCGTTCCCGTTCCCCTGCTGCACATCGCGGAAGCCACCGGCGCGCGGGTTGCCAAAGCCGGATTTCGACGCGTAGGCCTGCTCGGAACGCTGTACACCATGGAGCAGGACTTTTACCGCGAGCGGCTCGCACGCGAGTTCAATCTCGACATCCTTATCCCGGAAGAAGCGGATCGCCAAAGCGTGCACCAGGTCATCTTCTCCGAGCTCTGCCTCGGGCAAACGCTCGACGCTTCCCGCGATATGTACCGCAGCATCATTGAGCGGCTTGTGGCGCGCGGGGCAGAAGCCATCATCCTTGGGTGCACCGAGATCATGCTTCTCATCGGTCCCGACGACAGCCCCGTCCCGCTTTTCGATACCACAGCCATTCATGTGCAGGCCGCGCTTGAGGCTGCCATTATGCCGTCGTCAGCGAAGCCATAGGCGCGGGCGGCACCACCCGCAGAACGTGCGCAGGCAGCTCGGGCTTCAGCGCCACGTAGCACCATTCCTTCCAGGGAAAGCGCGCACCCGTCAGCAGGTCTTCCACCTCGAAGTCGGCTCCCCACGGCACCCCCAGCCAGTCCAGCCGAAGCTGCATCCACGCCGTCTGCTCCGCCGTTGGGTCAAGGTTCACGACGACGAGAATTGTGTTCAACCCGTCCTCGCTCGACTTCGAATAGCACATGATCTGCTCGTTGTCCGTCGGGTGAAAGTGCAGCCGCTCATTCCGCTGCAAGGCCACGTTGTCGCGCCGGATCTTGTTCAGCTCCGTGATCTCGGGCGCAATTGAGATCGGGTCCGCCCGGTCCCAGGCGCGGATCTGGTACTTTTCGCTGTCCAGGTACTCTTCCGAGCCCTTCTTGCCCGCAGCGGGTGTCGCCGGCCGCCACTCGCACAGCTCATACGCCGGGCCATAAATGCCCCAGTTCGCACTCAACGTCGAAGCCAGCACCGCACGTTGCAGAAACACCGACCGCCGCGCCGCCGGATCGGCCACCTGCAACTGCGCATGCAGAATATCCGGCGTATTTGGCCACACATTGGGCCGGTAGAAATCGCTCACCGGCGCGTTGCAGATCTCCGTGAAGTAGTCCTCAAGATCCTTCTTCGTCTGCCGCCATGTGAAGTACGAATAGCCCTGCGTGTAGCCGCCCTTGGCCAGCGAATACATCACATGCGGGCGCGTAAAGGCTTCCGCCAGGAACAGCACGTCAGGCGCGTCCCCATGAATCTGGTCGATGCACCACTCCCAGAAGGGCAGAGCCTTGGTGTGTGGGTTATCCACGCGAAACACCTTGACACCCCGCTCAATCCAGAAGGTGAACACCCCAAGCAGCGCGTCCCAGAGGCCCCGCCAGTCGCTCGACTCAAAGTTGATCGGATAGATGTCCTGGTACTTCTTCGGCGGGTTCTCCGCGTACTGAATCGTCCCATCCGGCCGCGACTTGAACCAGTCCGGGTGCTCGGTCACCCACGGGTGATCCGGCGCGCACTGGAAAGCGATATCCAGGGCCAGCTCCAGGCCATTTCCTTTGGCAGCCTCGACCAGCGCCTGGAAATCCTCGAAGTCTCCGAGCTGAGGATGAATGGCTGTATGCCCACCCTCGGGAGCGCCAATCGCCCAGGGACTGCCCACATCTCCGGGCTGTGCCTTCACCTTGTTGTTCTTGCCCTTGCGGAACTGCGTTCCCACGGGGTGAATGGGCGGCATGTACAGGATGTCGAAGCCCATCGCCGCAATCTCCGGCAGCCGCGGGATGACTGTGCGCAGGGTCCCATGCTCGTCCTCGCTCTTGCCCGTCGACCGGGGAAACAGCTCATACCAGGCCGAAAACCGCGCCCGCTCGCGATCCACCCATAGCGGCACTTCACGCTCATACCGCGTCGCAAAACCCAGGTCCGGGTACTGCGCCACCAGCGCAATCACGTCTTCGGTAAGCGGCTCCTCGTAGACCGGCAGCTTCTTCGCCGCAGACGCCCGTAGATCGGCAGCCGCAGCCTTCAACTTCGTCGCGTCCGCACCCTTAGCGCGGCCCGCAGCCTCGTCAAGCAGCCGAGCCCCGATCTCCAGCTGCAGCGGAATATCCTGCGGTTCGATCTGCTGCGTCGGCTGCCTCGGATCAGGCTGCGCCGCCAGTCGCTTGGTCAGATCGTGCGTCCAGGTGTCGAAGTGGTCGACCCAGCCTTCGATGGTGAACATCCAGGTGCCCAGCCGGTCGACCGGGAAGCGCGCCGTCCACAGGTCGTTGGGCAAGGCCGCAAAAGGAACCGACTTCCACGCCTTCTCCGTGCTGTGCCGGTAGAGTAGCCGCGCGGCCACGTGGTCGTGCCCATCGGAAAAGATCGCGGCCTGCACGGTGACCAGGTCTCCGATGACCCGCTTGGCCGGATAACGCCCGGCATTCACCTCCGGTTGAACCTCTTCGATAACGAC
Organism: Granulicella sp.; assembly: GCA_965198515.1. Classification (GTDB taxonomy): domain Bacteria; phylum Acidobacteriota; class Terriglobia; order Terriglobales; family Acidobacteriaceae; genus Granulicella. The sequence goes on from CBDAPO010000006.1 coordinate 1,624,287, forward strand.
GCGCCGGCGCCCTTCGGTCGGTTTCATGCTTGGTGTTTCCTCCCCGCAGCGGGTTTCCCGCCTGTGTCACGCGCTTGCGCTGTTCGCAACCCGGGCCAAAGGATGCATCCTACGGGATGGCTCCGCAGTTGGCCCAACCTGGATCACCTCCATGGGGATGCGCATCCCATGGGGCTGGTTGTCGCCCCCCTGTGGATCAGCGATTCGTAAGGAGAATCTGTTGCCGGAAGATTACGCAAAGAAGCAGGATGAGCCGCTCCACGGCGCGCGTATCGAGGACTACGCCCTGATTGGCGACCTGGAGTCCGCCGCCCTGGTCAGCCGCGAAGGCTCGATTGACTGGCTCTGCTGGCCGACGTTCTCGTCGCCGGCGTGCTTTGCCGGCCTGTTGGGCACGGCACAGAACGGCTACTGGCGGATTCGCCCCGAAGGCGAGCTGCGCGAGTGCCGCCGCGCGTACCGGCCAGGAACCATGATCCTGGAGACGACTTTTGTCACCGACGACGGCGAGGTCTGCCTGACAGACTTCATGCCGCCGCGAGGCGATCACTCCGACATCGTTCGCAAGGTGCGCGCCGTGCGCGGCCGCGTCCCGATGAGGCTGGAGTTCGTGATCCGCTTCGACTACGGCCTGACCGTGCCCTGGGTGACTGCGCAGGACCACGAGATTCGTGCCGTGGCGGGGCCAAACCTGGTCGTCCTTCGCAGTCACTGCGCGGAGGGCGAGAAGGTTTCGTTCAAGGGCAAGGATATGGCCACCACGGCCGATTTCACCCTGAATCCCGGCGAGGAACGCTGCTTTGTCCTGACCTATGGCGCGTCGAACGAGGACCAGCCGTCACCGGTGAGTATCGATGAGGAGTTCAAGAACACCGAAGCGTTCTGGAAGGACTGGTCAGCAAAGTCGAAGTACGACGGACCATATGGCGAAGCTGTTCTGCGCAGCCTGCTTACCTTGAAAGCCTTGAGCTACCTGCCCACGGGAGGCATTGTCGCCGCGCCGACGGCAGGGCTGCCGGAGGAGATCGGTGGCGCACGCAACTGGGACTACCGGTATTGCTGGCTGCGCGATGCGGCGTTCACGCTGCTGATCCTGATGCTGGCCGGCTACGATGAAGAGGCGATTGCCTGGCGCCTGTGGCTTCTGCGAGCCATTGCTGGGTCCCCCGATCAGCTGCAAACGCTGTATGGCATCAATGGCGAACGCCGCCTGGTGGAATGGAACGCCAGCTGGCTGGCCGGGTATGAGCACTCCCAGCCGGTGCGCATCGGCAACGCGGCGTCAGAGCAGTTTCAGCTCGATATCTACGGCGAGGTCGCGGCCGCCCTTGGCCGCACTCCAAATACCCAGGATGATCTGCGTACACCGGCTGCCGACCTGCAGGCCGCCCTTACGAACCACCTTTGCCAAATTTGGCAGTATCCCGACGAGGGGATCTGGGAGACTCGCGGTGGCCGCAAGCAGTTTGTGCACAGCAAGGCAATGGCCTGGGTTGCGCTGGATCGCGCGATCAAGCATCACGAGGAGTTTGACGGCAAGGGCGACTTCGAGCGGTGGAAGACCAATCGCGACATGATTCACAAAGAGGTCTGCGAACAGGGCTTTAACAAAGAGATGAACGCGTTTGTGCAGAGCTATGGCTCCGACGCGCTGGATGCATCCTGCCTGCGCATGGTGCTCGGTGGCTTTTTGCCGCCGGACGACCCGCGCATCCTGGGCACGATCGACGCCATCCAGAAGCATCTTGTTCGCGACGGCCTGGTGGAGCGCTACGACACGAAAAAGACCGACGACGGCCTGAAGGGCGAGGAAGGCACGTTCCTTGCGTGCAGCTTCTGGATGGTGATCTGCCTGCATCTCGCCGGTCGCACCGACGAGGCGAAGGAGCTGTTCGAGCGGCTTCTGGCCTTGCGCAACGACGTTGGGCTGTTGAGCGAAGAGTACGACCCCAAGGCAAAGCGCCAGCTGGGCAACTTCCCCCAGGCGCTTTCTCACCTGGGCCTCGTTCACGCGGCATTCACGTTGTCCGGGCAGTGGAAGCCCGAACCGTTCACGCCGCCAAGGTGCTGACCTGACCTGAATACAACCCCCGCGTTCTGCGCGGGACTCTATCACCGCAGACGAAGAGAACGATGTGGGCAACATGAGGGGCGCCGCCCAGGGCGCGCTCCGGGCGCCCTGACCCCTCCGTAACCCAAGCACCAGGAGTGATCAACATGGCGCGTATCCCCAGCTCGACCTACCGGTTACAGCTTCACGAAGAGTTCGGTTTTGACCAGGCGTCCGCAATCGCGCCGTACCTTAAGAAGCTGGGCGTGTCCCACGTTTACAGTTCACCGTACCTGCAAGCGGCGCCGCACAGCCGTCATGGCTATGACGTGGTGGATCACCGCAAGGTGAACGAAGAGCTCGGAGGCTCGGAGGCGCATGAGCGCTTTTGCAAGCAGCTCGGTGAAGTCGGCCTCGGCCAGGTTCTCGACATCGTCCCGAACCACATGAGTCTTGGGCGCCAGAACCGCTACTGGTGGGATGTGCTCGAAAACGGCACCAACAGCCGATATGCGGGCTTCTTTGACATCGATTGGAACCCCAACGAGGAGCGGCTGCGCGACAAGGTGCTTGTGCCGATCCTGGCCGATCAGTACGGTCGCGTTCTGCGCGATGGCGGTGTCAAGATCAAGCGGGCAGGGCCGGTGTTTACCATCCAGGTCTCGGAGCAGGAGCTGCCCATTTCGCCAACGACGTTGCCGCTGATCCTGAACAAGGCTGCGGACCGCGCCGGCTCGGACACACTGCGCTTTCTCGCCGCGAGCTTTGGCCGGCTGCCTTCCGCGGAAGAGTGGGATCGCTGGAAGCTCAATGCCCGCGACCGCGACAAGCGCGTCTTGTTTGGCCTGCTGAGCCGCTTGTGCCTGGAAGAAGGCGCAACGTGCCACGAGATCGACAATGTGATCGACGAGCTGAACGCCAGCCCCGATGCATTGGATGAGTTGCTCTCCCAGCAGAACTACCGGCTCTCGTACTGGAAGACCGCCGACCAGCAACTCGGCTATCGCCGCTTCTTCGACGTCAACACGTTGATTGGCGTGCGGATGGAGCGCGAATACGTCTTTGAAGAGACCCATGCGCTGATTCTGAAGTGGGTCAAGGAAGGCGTTCTGGATGGCTTGCGCGTGGACCACCCAGATGGTTTGCGTGATCCGTTGCAATACTTTGAGCGTCTGCGCAAGGCAGCGCCGGAAGCCTGGATCATTGGCGAAAAGATTCTTGAACCCGGCGAGTGGCTCCGGCCGAACTGGCCCATCGAAGGCACCAGCGGCTACGATTTCATGAACCAGGCCATCGGCCTGCTGGTTCAACCTGATGGTCTCCTCAAGCTCGGGGAGCACTACTCGAAGTTCACCGGCGACGACTGCACATTCCCGGTCACCGCGCATGACAAGAAGCTTAACGTCACGCAGGAGGCACTGGGTTCTGACGTCAACCGCCTTGCCAGCCTGCTTGTGGACATTTGCGAAGAGAACCGGGACTACCGCGACTTCACACGCGCGGAGATTCGCCGTGCCATTCGCGAGGTCGCGTCGTGCTTCTCCATCTATCGCACCTATGTGATTCCGCCGCGCAAAGAGGTCAACGACGAAGATCGCGAGATCATCCGCAAAGCGACGGAATGCGCAAAGAACAATCGCACCGACATCGATGGTCAGCTGTTTGACTTCATGAGTGAGGTGCTGCAGGGCAACATCCCTGGCGAAAAGGAAACGGAGTTCGTTTACCGCTTCCAGCAGTTCACTTCGCCGGTCATGGCCAAGGGTGTCGAGGATACCGCTTTCTACTGCTATAACCGGCTCACTGCGCTGAACGAAGTCGGCGGCAACCCTGCCTGCAGCGGCTTCAGCCCTGCCGACTTTCACCACTACAACGGCACGGTCCAGAAGACCTTCCCACAGACCATGCTGACGTTGAGCACACACGATACGAAGCGCTCTGACGATGTGCGTGCGCGGTTGGCGGTGCTCAGTGAGATCCCGGAAGAGTTTGCCGCAAAGGCCCAACAGTGGCATGACATGACGGCCGGCTACCGTGGCGAACAGGTTGACACCGGCACAGAGTGGTTCCTGTTCCAGACACTCGTCGGTGCGTGGCCTATCGATATCGATCGTCTCAAGGCTTACATGCAGAAGGCGATGCGCGAAGCCAAGCTGCGCACCACCTGGACAAGCAATAACAGCGACTACGAAAACGCGCTGACTGAGTACCAAGAGAAGCTGCTGCAAGACGACGCGTTCACCAGGGATCTTGAGGATTTCGTGAGCAACATCCAGTATGCGGGCCGCGTCAACTCGCTTGCCCAAACGCTGCTGAAGCACACGTCGCCCGGTGTGCCTGATCTTTACCAGGGTGGAGAGCTCTGGGATCTTTCGCTGGTCGACCCGGATAATCGCCGCCCTGTGGACTACACCTTGCGCTCGAAGTTCCTCGATGAGCTTCGCGGGATGGACGCAGCACAGATCATGGCCAGAAGCGACGATGGTTTGCCCAAATTGCACGTGGTGCATCGGGCACTGAATCTGCGTGGAGAGCATCCGGCATGGTTTGGCCCAGACGCGGCGTACACGCCGCTTGAAGCGGCCGGGGCTGACGCCGATCGCGTCGTTGCGTTTCAGCGTGGTGAGAATGTGATCACGGTTGTTCCGCGCTGGATGCAACAGGGTGGGCTGCCGAATGCCACACTGAACCTGCCCCAGGGGAGCTGGAAGAATGAGTTCACGGGCGAGACAGTGGCCGCGGGCCAACAGAATACGCAGATACTGTTGAAGTCCTTCCCCGTAGCGCTCCTGACGCGCTCCAGGTAGTCGCACGGCATACTGGTACAACATCGCGAACGAGGCACGAATCAAGCATGCACGAATTTAAAGTCTGGGCACCACGCGCGCAAGAGATGCGGTTACAGATCAACGGCGGCGAACCCCAACCCATGCAGGGCCCGGAAAAGCACGGATGGTGGAAGCTATGTGTCGAGGACGCGGGCCCAGGAACCGACTACGCCTACTTCGTGGACAAAGACACAACGGCCTACCCGGACCCGCGCAGCATGTGGCAGCCCAAAGGTGTCCATGCTGCGTCTCGTGTGTACGATCAGGCCGCTTTTCAGTGGACCGACAAGAACTGGCACACGCCGCCGCTCTCGTCGGGCATCGTGTATGAATTGCACATCGGCACGTACAGCCCCCAAGGCACGTTTGATAGCGCAATTCCGTACCTTGATCACCTCGTCGAGCTCGGCGTCACGCATGTGGAAGTGATGCCGATCAATGAGTTCGCCGGCAACCGCGGATGGGGCTACGATGGCGTGTTCTTGTTCGCGACCTTTGAGCCGTATGGCGGTCCTGAAGCCTTTAAGCGCTTCGTCGATGCCTGCCACGCGAAGAACCTCGCCGTGGTTCTTGACGTGGTTTATAACCACTTCGGCCCTGTGGGCAATTACGCCAATCGCTTTGGACCATACCTTACCGACAAGTACCACACGCCGTGGGGTGCCGCGGTGAACTTCAATGAGGGTGGCAGCGATGAGGTGCGACGTTTCTTCATCGATAACGCGCTGATGTGGCTGAAGGACTTTCACTGCGATGGGCTGCGTCTGGATGCCACGCATGAGTACATCGATCGCTCTGCCGTGCACTTCATGGAGCAGCTTTCTTCCGAGGTCGCTCGCCTTGGCTCGACCACCGGCAAGCGTTATGTGCTTATCGCTGAAAGCGACCTCAACGATCCGAAGTTTGTCCGTCCGGTTGAAGCCCACGGCTATGGCATGGACGCGCAGTGGTCCGATGACTTCCACCATTCGCTGTTCACGCTGCTGTGGAATGAGCCGGGACGCGGCTACTACGACGACTTCGGGTCCATGGACGATCTTGTTAAATCCATTAAGGGTGCGTTTGTGTTCGATGGCTGCTACTCGGGCTATCGCCATCACACACATGGCCGGCCTGTTGAGGGTCTTTCCGCGCATCACTTTCTGGGCTACATCCAGAACCACGACCAGGTAGGGAATCGTGCAGCGGGGGAGCGCCTTGAGCATCTCGTCGGCATGGACGCCAGCAAGGTCGCGCTTGGCCTGACGTTGATGGCCCCCTTTGTTCCTATGCTCTGGATGGGCGAAGAGTTTGCCGCGTCGAACCCGTTCCTCTACTTCGCAGATCACGAAGAAGAAGAGATGCGCCGCATGGTGTCGGAAGGACGTAAGCGTGACTTCGCTGCGTTTGGATGGAACGAGGACGAGATCCCCGACCCGGAAGCGCCCGAAACCTTCACCGATTCAAAGCTGAACTGGGGCGAGGTACACGAAGGCAAGCATGCCGAGATGCTGCAGTGGACCAAAGACCTGATAGAGCTTCGCCGTGGCACCATGGATCTCAACGACGGCGACTTCGGTCATCTCAAGGTCAGCTGCACGCAGGATGGCAAGGGCCTGACGATGATCCGCGGCTCTGTTCGCGTCATCATGTACCTCGGCGAAGGAACGATGAGTTGCTCGCTAGCCGAAGGGGAAACACTGCGCCTTGCGTCACGGAAGGAACTCAAGGTGGAAGACAATCAACTCACGCTACCCCAGATGAGTTTGGCCATCCTTACCCGCGAATAGCATGTCGATCAAAACCATCTCCACACGCGAGGTCTACCGCAACCCGTGGACCCGCGTGCGCGAAGACATCATTGAGCGCGAGAACGGGCAGCGCGGCATCTACGGCGTGATCGACAAGGATCCCGCCGCGATCATCATCCCCATCGAACACACGGCGGAGGGAGATTTCATCTGGCTCGTTCGCCAGTTCCGCTACACCGTGCAGGGCACCTACTTCGAGCTCCCGCAGGGGGGCTGGGAGCAGGCCGACGTTGACGTCGAGGAGATGGCCCGCGGCGAGTTGCGTGAAGAGACCGGGCTTACCGCTGGCCGCGTCACGCAACTAGGCAAGCTCTGGATCGGCTATGGCGTGATGAACCAGCTGCACAACATTTATCTTGCCGAAGATCTCACGCCGGGTCCTACCGAACGTGATCCGGAAGAGCAGGACATGACGGTGCACCGCGTTACGGTTAGCGAGTTCGAAGACATGCTCTTGGACGGTCGCATCATGGATAGCTGCACCGCTGCCGCGTGGGGTCTGTACCGTATCCGGCGTGACCGCAATCCGGGCACTAGCCTTTAGTCCGTAGCAAACACACGGAAGGCCGCAAACATCTCTCCATAGCTGCCGAAGCGGTCTGCCGCGCCCTCTTCGGGTGTCAACGAAAACAGCTGCTTCCATAGCGCCTCGAAGCCGGGCGTGCCAGCGACCAACGCACCGAGCTCCGGGTTCGCATACAGCAGGTACACCTCACGCGGATCACGCTGCACTGCCTCATGAAGATGCGCCAAAAAGCTCTTCATCACGGGCGCCGCAAACGGGTGATACATGAACAACACGAGCGGCCCTGCGGGGAAGGTGAACGTGGTGGCGTCCCCGATAGAGGCCTGGGCGGGCACCTGGCTTTGCCGCCACGGTGCCGAGAACTGCTGGAGATTCCGCTGCGCCGCAGCCGCCAACTCTGGCGACAGTTCAACCCCCAGCACCTGCTGAAAAGGGAAGCGCAGAGCCAGCAGCATCGCTCGCCCCTTGCCGCACCCGATGTCGACGAAGGAGAAGCGAGACCACTCGAGATCGAGTCGCTCCATCGCCGAGGTGAACGCGGAAGGCGAGATGCCGTAGTAACCAGTCGCCCAGTAGGCTGCGTCTTCACTGCGGGGCCGCTTCAGCGCCTCACCCCACAGCAGGCCGCCCGTGTCTACACCGTAGGCGACGTCGAACGGGTGCGGCTTGGCATTGCCGTTCTCTTGCCCCGGCACAGGCTTGCCTCGCAGCTTCAGCCGCAGGCGATACCACATCTCTTCAAAGAAGCCACGCCACCCGCGGTTGGCAATCCAGTGCCGCGCTCGCCGAAGGTATGCTGTCCGTCCCGCCATCATCCCCTCAGATGCAGAGCGCTAGTTCACCATCCTAGTTCACCATTTTCGACCGCCGCGTCATGTAGTCCTGCAGCAGGTAGTTGCCCAGGGTCTGTGGTGTAGTGAAGTAGGCTTTGCCGCGGCACATCGCACTCATCTTCTGTACAAACTGCACCAGTTGAAAGTCATCCGCAAGCATGAATGTGTTGATCATGATGCCTGCCCGCTTGCAGCGGCCTACCTCTTCCAGCGTCTCCGAGATCACAATCGGGTCCAACCCAAAGGCGTTCTTGTAGATGCGCCCATCTTCCAACGTCAGCGCAGAGGGCTTGCCGTCGGTGATCATCACAATCTGCTTCATGTCCTTGCCGGAAGAGCGCAGAATGCGTTGCGCAATCCGAAGGCCCTCGCGGGTGTTCGTATAGTGCGGCCCCACCTTTACGCGGGGCAGCTGCGAGATCGGAATTTCCTCCGCCGAGTCATGGAACAGCACAAGATTGATCTGATCACCCGGATACTGCGTGCGGATCAGGTGGGCCAACGCCATGGCTACGCGTTTCGCCGGCGTAAACCGGTCCTCGCCATACAGGATCATCGAGTGCGAGCAATCCAGCAACACCACGGTCGCACAGCTGCTTTGGTAATCCGCCTGCTGCACATGCAGATCGCTGTACTCCAGGTTCAACGTCCCTGAACCGGTTGGCGCACCCTCACGCGCAAATACGGAGTTCAACGTGGCGCCAATATCCAGGTTCAGCGAATCGCCAAACTCATACTGCTTCGACGACCCATTCGTTTCCACGCCCGCGGCCTCATACAACGTGTCATGCCGGCCCAGCGAGCTCTTGCCCAGGGGCCCCAGCAGGTCGCGTAGCGCCTTGAAGCCAAGGAAGTCCATGCCCTTGTCCGTCACCTCGAAGCGCGCATCCTCGGTCTGGCCTTCACCGTTCTGGCCCTGGCCCTCCGCCGGGTCCTCGGCGTTCAAGAACGCTTCGTCCTTCATGCGCTGAATGATCTTTTCAACAAGCTCCTGCTTGCCTTCTTCGGGCAGCTCTTCGTACTTCTCCTGCGCATCTTCGTCCAGCAGGTCGCCGTTGTCCAGGGCCTGCCGCACGGCTTCGCGCAGGTCATCCATGGAGTTATCGCCCGAGTTCTGGAACTGCGAATACGGGTCCTGAAAGCCGGAATCCAGGAAGAAGTCGCTCAGCGCCTCCATCAAATCTTCAAGGTCGAAGCTCGTCGACAAATCCCCGTTGAACTTCGTATAGCGCGTCAGCTTCATTGGTTCAGGCCCCTCTGTATACAGATTAGACCGTCTGAACCGGCGGAAGTCGCAAACACCCCGCCCACTTGCGGCATCTCAAAACCCGAGACAAAACGTAGCCTGGCAGCACGGTTCGCCGGCATCCTCCGCACGCCAACCCCTTCCAGGAGTATCTCCATGAAAGCAGTCGTCTTCCACGACGTCGGCGATGTTCGCCTCGACAACGTCTCCGAACCCAAGATCAAGTCCGACAACGACGCCATTGTCCGGATCACCGCCTCTGCCATCTGCGGCACCGACCTCCATTTCATCCGCGGCACTTTCACCGGCATGAAGTCCGGCCGCATCCTCGGGCACGAGGCGATCGGCATCGTCGAGGCTGTCGGCAAGGCCGTCCGCAACTTCCGCCCCGGCGACCGCGTCATCATCCCGTCCACGCTCGGTTGCGGCTCCTGCAACTACTGCCGCGCCGGCTTCTACTCGCAATGCAACCGCATGAACGAGGCTGGGCCGCTCGGCGGCACGGTCTTCTTCGGCGGACCCGAAGCTGCCGGCGGGCTTGATGGTTTGCAGGCCGAGTACGCCCGCGTGCCGTATGCGGCTGTGAACCTGGTCAAGCTTCCCGAAGAGATCACCGACGACCAGGCCATCATGATGTCTGACATTTTGCCGACCAGCTACCAGGCGGCGGAGATGGCCGGGATTCACCCCGGAGACACCGTGGCCATCTTCGGCTGCGGCCCCGTCGGCATGATGGCCATCGCCTGCGCCCAGCACATGAACGCCGGTCGCGTCTTCGCCATCGACCAGGTCCCCTCACGCCTCGCCGAAGCCCGCAAACATGGCGCCGAGACCATCGATTTCTCAGACGAAAACCCGGTAAAGGTCCTCCACGAACTCACCTTCGGCTCCGGTCCGGATCGCGTCATTGATGCCGTGGGCGTGGATGCCACCTGCGCCAAGCACAACAGCTCCAAGCAGAAAAACCAGTACGAGCAGGAGATGGAAGACATCGCTCCCAACCTCCGCAAAGCAGAGAAGAAGAAGTGGTGGATCGGCGGCGCGCCGTCACAAGTCCTTGAGTGGGGCGTAGAGTCCGTGGCCAAGGCCGGCACGATGAGCATCATCGGCGTGTATCCGCCACCGATGAAGTCGTTCCCCATCGGTATGGCCATGAACAAAAACATCACGCTGCGGATGGGTAATTGCAACCACCGCAAATACCTCCCCCGCCTCATAGAACTCGTCCGCTCAGGCGTCATCCACCCCGAACAGTTCTTCACCCAAAAGGTCCCCGTAGCCTCGGCCATCGACGCCTACCGCCACTTCGACAAACACGAACACGGCTGGCTGAAAGTCAAACTAGAACCCGGCACCGCCGCATCCTGAACTACCCTTCACAACCACGGCAGCGGACCTATATCTCCGCTGCCGTGACCTCAGCCTGTTGCTACCCTCATGCTGCTCATGTGTCTGTACTCTGGCTGACACTTATCGTTCTTTCTGCAGGAAAATCGTTCGGCAATGTAACACCGTGGCCTTGTCTGCCCGCACACATGCCATGCAAGCAACAGGTTGGCTGCTTCCGGTCGTCATAACATCGCTGCCTGGACTAGCACAGAAGGCTTTCGCAAGGAACCGCCTGAACTGGGCTTGAACCGCAGACGAACGATCGTCGCACGTGAACTGCACGCCGTAACTCATCCCAACCATCCCTATCTGCACGACGACGAGGCAAGGACATGTTACATATTCACTTCGGAACAGGCCGTCTTGGCCTGGGTCTGGTTGCCCCATTTTTCCAAGCGGACGAGTCCGAACTGTTTCTGCTGAATCGCGCATGCTCGGGAAAGAATGCCACCGGAAGCACCGCGCTCGATCCAGCGCGGCGCAACGAACTGTTGAGCAACAACTCCAGAAAGACCTATCTCATCGATGATCCCGGTACCGGGGACACGCAACATGTAAGCAACCCTCGGGAACAGGTGCCCTACGATGGCTTCTTTGCCTTCGACGACGGGAAAGTCCCAGAGGTGATTCACCAAATCCTCAACCAATCGCAGCAAAAGGGTAACGGCGTCATCGTCACAGCATCCGTGCTTACTGCCACGAACTATGCTCCCGTGGTCGATGCTCTGAATGTCATCACCCGCACCAAAGAGCAGCAGCCAGACAGCATCGGCGACGTGTACCTTGTCGCGTGCGAGAACACCGTCAGTGCTTACGAGGTGATGCAGCACCGGGATCTCACGGCACGCATCCAGGACTGTACTCATCAACACGCTCGCTGCGTGCACGCACTCGTCGATCGCATGTGCGTGCAGATCGAGGAGGCCGGGTTCCAGGGGGAGCCAACCGTGCTGGTCCGTGCTGAGGAATACGGTTCGCTGAAACTGGAGATTTGCCCCAATACAGAGAGGCTCCCTGAACTGCTGAAGGGCAGCCGCATCGACTTCAGCCGGCACTTGGACATCGAAAAGGAGATCAAGGGCTGGCTGCTCAACGGCTCGCACTGGCTGATTGCGCTGACTGCATTTCATGAGACCGGCGGAAATCCGGAACTCAAGCTCAATGACTTCATCACCAGCACTCCTGACCATCAGCTCTATGCCTCTGAAGTTGTCAACGAAATGCGCGAGGGCATCGAAGCTCTCCTTCGTTCCGACCCGCAGTATGGGCGCTTCGTCGAGGACGTTGACGTAACGACGTACCTGAACGGTGCGGCGTCCTCCATCCTGGAGCGCTTTCAGTCCAACGACGACACCATCACCCGAATCCTCGCACGCTTCCGCGCGCCAACCGCCGATGAGGTCACAACCGTTCAGAGCTTCGTCGATCGCTTCCTGCGTCGCATCGAACCGCCGCTGATGGCCTACCAGGCAGAACATGGCGTACCGGCGAAGTCCGCCACACAGGGCATCTTCAACCTGTTCCGGTTGCAGGCCTCAGGTACCTACGTCGATAGCGATCAGGCCCATCAGCCACAAGCCGCATAGCACCGAGAGCTCCACATCTCAGGGGCGAGGGAAAGGACCACGGCTTGCGATGAAAGGCTTTCTTGTTTTCGTCACAGCAACAACTGCCATAGCCGGCTTTCTGTACGGCTACGACACCGGCATCATCTCCAGTGCGCTGCTGTCCATCACCCAGCAGTTCCATCTGCAACACACCATGCAGGAGGCGGTCGCCTCGGCAATTCTCGCCGGCGCAATCGTTGGTGCGCTCACGTGCGGCTGGGCCTTTGAGCGGCTGGGCCGGCGCAGGATGATCCTCGTCCTTGGTGCCATCTATGCCACGGGCGCCGTGCTCTCCAGCATCGCGCCCAACCCCGTGCTGCTGATTGTGGCGCGCATCTTCCTTGGCTTCGGTGTGGGCGGATCGTCGCAGACCGTCCCGGTCTATGTAGCCGAAATCGCACCGGCGAAGGGACGCGGCCATTTCGTCACCACCTTCAATGTCGCGATCGGGCTCGGCATTGTCACCGCGGACATCGTTGGCTCCACACTGCATCAGCTCTCCTGGCGATGGATGATCGGCGCCGCCGCACTCCCCGCAACCGTCTTCTTCCTATGCGCGCTCAAGCTCCCTGAAAGCCCACGCTGGCTGGTCCGGCACGAGCAGGTGGACCAGGCGCGCGATGCGCTCTCCAGGGTACGATCCGAGGACGCTGACCTGGATAGCGAGATTCACGAGATGCAGGAGATCGTGAAGAAGGAACAGGAAGCGCCCGTCAAAGGATGGAAGGGTCTTACCCAGGATTGGGTAAGGCCAGCAGTGATCGCCGCGCTCGGGGTCGCCGCGTTCACGCAACTCACCGGCATCGAGATGATGATCTACTACGCGCCCACCCTGCTCACCGGGCTAGGCTACAGCAAACAGGGTGCGCTTCTGTCCAGCCTCGGCCTGGGTATCACGTATGCGGTCATGACTGCCACCGGACTCATGATCGTGGAGCGCGTCGGTCGCCGCCGGCTTACGTTAGCCATGCTGCCCGGCGCTGCTGCGGCCCTGCTTGCCCTGGGCGCGGTGCTCGTTTTCAGGATCGCCGATAAAGGCCATCACGCCTGGATGGTCCTCGTCCTGCTCATCATCTATATGCTGTTCAACGCGGGTGGTATCCAGGTCGTGGGCTGGCTTTCAGGCTCGGAGATGTATCCGCTGGCGGTGCGCGGCGCAGGCACAAGTGCCCAGGCCACCATGGTCTGGGGCGCGGACCTGCTCGTCACGGTCACCGCCCTCACACTGGTGCACGCCATTACCGCGGGCGGCACCATGTGGGTCTACGCAGGCATGAATGTGCTCGCCTTTTTCTTCGTCAAGCACTTCTTCCCGGAGGTCGGCGGCAAAAGCCTGGAAGAGGTCGAAACCATGCTCCACCAGCACCACTTCGAGCCTTCCAAACAGGCAGCCTAAAGGAAAACGATGCCCTTCCAAGCCATCATCTTCGACTGCGACGGTGTCCTTATCGACAGCGAAATCGTCGTGTGCCGCATCGCCGCCGAAGAACTCACCAAGCTCGGTTACAAGATCTCGACCGAACAGGTCATCGACCGCTTCGCCGGCCGCCCCGACCACGAGATGCGCGCCGACATCGAGCAGGACTGGGGCAGGCCAGTCCCGGAGACCTACCGTGACAGCGTAAACTCGCGCACCGTGCAGGCCTACCGAACAGACCTCAAAATCGTTCCAGGAGTCAACGATGCGCTGGACCGTATCAAGCTTCCCATCGCTGTTGCCTCAAGCAGCTTTCCCGAAAAGCTACGCCTCGGACTTGAAACCGTTGGCCTATACGAGCGCCTCATGCCCAACGTCATCAGCGGCACCCTGGTTGCACAGGGCAAGCCGGAGCCGGACATCTTCATCTTTGCCGCAGGCTGGTTGAAGACGAGCCCGAAGCGTTGTGTCGTGATCGAAGACAGTGTTCCCGGAACGAGATCGGCGAAACGCGCCGGCATGCACGTGTTCGGCTTCACAGGAGGCGCCCACTGCACGCCTGACCACGCCGCCAGGTTGCGCGAAGCAGGAGCGGAGCTGACTTTCGCCGACATGAAAGCACTGCCGGCGCTGCTCGACGCCACCCCCGACGCAGATCCAGCCTCATAGGGCCCCCAGTCGGATCGCCCCGCGCGAGCAAAGAGAGCCAGGGGAGCCCCGAAGGCTTTGGCGACAGCCAAACCACGACGAAGCTCCCCGCGCTTACTTCATCTCCCCCATCAACACCTGCACCGCCTTCTCCAACTGCACATCCACCCCCGTCTCCGTTTCACCCAAACCTCGCAACACCTCCACGTCCACCGGCCGCGGATGCATCTCCATATCCTGCCCCCGCGTGTCCTTGATCCGGTCGCCGGGCACACGCACCTGCGAGCCGTCGATCAAGCGCTGGGCGCCGGTGAAGATGATCCAGCCTGCCGTCGGTGTTCCCACTACCTGCCCGAGCTTCAATGTGCGGTAGCCCTCGGTGAAGTCTTCGCCATCGCTCAGCGTCGATTCATTGGTAACCAGAACTGTAGGCAGCCCCAGCGCGCGCTGCCCCAGGGCCTGGCGCATCGGCGCCGGGGAACCATCGCGTGGCGTGCCAATCAGGTAGTTCTTGCGTGCAAACACATCGATCACGCGGCCGTTCACGTAGCCGCCGTTGTTGTTCCGCACGTCGACGATGACGCCCTGCTTGGACTGGTTCAGCACATCGAGATCGAGGTACAACTGCGCCAGGTCCGCGTCGCCCATTGCGGCGATGTGCACATAGCCCAGCTTGCCGCCGGAGATCTTGTCCACGTACGCGCGCCGGCTTTCAACCCAGCCGCGATAGAGCAGACCGCTTTCCACCTGCAGCGTCACCGGTCGCACGATGACGTCGCGCTTCTTCGCTGTGTCCGCGCCCGAAGAAACGCTCAGCACAACGCGGCGTCCCGCGGCATCCTCCAGCAGTTGATCGAGATTCACGCCCGCGCCCACAGCCTGCCCGTTCACGGCCAGGATGCGGTCACCCACGTGCACGCTGCCTTCCAGCGCAACAGGTCCCAGCGGCACGACTTCACGGATGACCAGCGCTCCACCGTTCTCATACGCAGCCCTCTCAAACCGCACGCCGAGCCGCCCCGTGCGCACATTGGGCATGCTCGGCTTGGCAATGCCCGAGTGCGATGAGTCCAGTTCGCCGATGAGCAGATTGATGTCGCGCCGAAGCTCGCCGCCGGTTCGTGCGCCCGCCACGTAGGGTGTCCACTGCGACTTCAGTGCGGTCCAGTCTGCTCCATTGAAGTCGCCGCGGAAGAACCTGTGGTCCAGCGTCGACCAGGCTTCGTCGAAAACCACCATTTTCTCCTGGTCGAAGTCGACATCCATGGACGCCGTCAACGGCACAGGTTTCGGTGTGCGCGTCGCCAGCGACACGACCCGCACACCCGCGCCACCACCGCCCGCTGCGGGCGCGCCGCCACGTCCACCCGCCGTTTGCAGGTAGAAGAGCTCCTTCGAATCCGGCCCCCACGCGATGTCACTCTTCATGCCCGGGTCCGACGTCAACTGCCGCGGTGATGCCGGCTCACGCGACAACTCATCCAGTGAGTACGTGTAGATGTTTTGCTGCCCCGCAGCCTCGGCAAGGAACGCCAGGGTCTTGCCGTCCGGGCTGATTACCGGATAGCGCACCCCGAGGTCCCCCAGCGGCAACAACGTCAACCGCTCGCGGATGCCCTCGAACACGATCTTCACCGGCTCTACCGGCTTCTTCGGGGCAACTCCCCGCCGCGAACCTGGCGTTTGCATCTCCGGCCCCGGCGTGTTCGGCTCCTGTGCGAAGTCGTCGTTAAAACCAGTCTGCGGCGCATCCGGATTGCCCGGCCCTGGCCGCTGCTCGTTCGGGTTCGACGGCGTGTCCGGTGCGCCCGGCGTTTGCTGCTTCCGGAACAGGTCCCGGAACTGATCTTCGCGGAACAACGGCACGTGCGGCGTCAGATCCACGCGTGCCAGCTGCGGTGTTTCCGCGCGCTGTGACGTGTCAAAGAGAATGTATTTGCCGTCCGGTGACCAGGCCAGATGGCTCGCATTTTGCCCATTGGCCAGGAACGTGATCTCCCGCGTGGGCGCACTGCCATCCGCCGGCACGACGTAGATGTTGGTGAATGCGTCGAAGCCCGTCGGCACATACGCAATCCACTTCGAGTCCGGCGACCACGCGATCGAATCCGCCTGGTACTCGTTGATCTCACCCTTGGCGACGACTTTGTCCTGCCCACTGGCGAGTGTTAACACATGCAGCTCTTTGCGATCGCGGATGAAGGCGACAGACTTGCCATCGGGCGAAGGCAGGGCACTCGCGTCCAGGGCTGTCCCATGCGTCAGTGCCTTTTCGCTGTTGGTGGTGAAGTCATACTGATACAGGCTGGAGCCTCCCTCGCGCTCGCTCCGGTAGATGACCTTCATCGAGTCCGATGTCCAGCGCGGATCGAACTCTGCGGCTTCGGTATGCGTCAGCCGAATCGCTTCGCCACCTTCGCTTGCACCCGAAGCCCACACTTCGCCCTGCCCCGTGACGGCGATCTTCTTGCCATCGGGCGAAAGCGCCAGCCCGCTCCACGCGGTTACCGGCTCATGCGTCACGCCGGGTCCGCTTGGCAGCCCGCGGAGGCTGATCTTCACCTCTTCCGCCTTGCCTGTATGCGGGTCCGCGCGCCAGATGCCGAAGTCACGCTCAAACACCACCGTCTTGCCGTCATAGCTCATCGTCGGCCACAACACGCGGCCGTGCGTGAAATGTGTCAACTCCCGCGTTGCACCGGTCGCCGCGTCGGCCTCATACAGGTTCTCGTGCCCTGGCCCACCGTCCCCGACTTTATCGCCCATCATGATCAGGTGCTTGCCATCCGGTGCCCACATGGGCCACGCATGCTTGGCATCCGCACTCACCAGCTTTTTGTACCCGCCCTCACCGTCCACGGGCTTCAGCCAGATCTCCGTCTCGTCAATGTGCGCATGCCCGTTGCGCCACCATTGCGAACTCGAGATGCCTTTCGCCACGAGCGCAATCTCTTTGCCGTCCGGTGAAGGCGCGCTTTCAAACTCATTCATGTAGCGCTCGTGCGACACCTCCATCGGTGTTCCGCCGGTCGCGTGCACGCGGAGGATATCGCCCTGGCCGCCGACATCCGTTGCCCCCGACGTGAAGTACAGCCACTCGCCGTCGCGTGACCACGCGTCCAGGTTCGACGCCGTGTCCGAGTAGGTGATGCGCTGCAAGTGCCCCGTTGCCAGTGTCAACACATAGATGTCGCCACCGCCCGTGCGCGTTGACATGAAGGCCAGCTTGCTGCCATCGGGCGAGTACAACGGTCGCGACTCTTCAGCCGGATCGCTTACCAGCAGGTGCGCTTCGCCACCACCGGCCGGCACCGTCCAGATGTCGCTCCCACTCACAAACGCGATCTCTTTGCCGTCAGGCGAGATCGCCGGCTGCGATAGCGAAGGTCGCGGCGCAACGTTGCTTTGCGCGCGTGCACCTGCGTAAAAGGGAAGCGAAAGGAACGGCAACACAACGGCAACAGCACGGAGCGAAACGCGCACAGAAGACCTCAACAACAAAAGTTGGATTTTGGTTCAATGACGAGCCTAACCCAGGGAAAGACGCAGCGCGCGAGGAAGTCCTGGTCAGCGAGGTGCACAAGCGCCTGCACGCCAATGCAGGCCAGGTGTTCTGCTACGATTGGCCGCATCGAGCAGGCATTTCGAGTGTTCAGGACGATCCAAGCTATGGACAGCCCAGGATTTTCACGGTGGGCCTACTTCTTTGCCCTGCTGGCTGGCTTTCTGCTGCCGCTTGCCGCGCTGCTCGCCATCGGACGAACCGATTGGTTCTTGCAGCATACAAAATATGGTGGCCTGGCTGTGGTGGGCTACGGCGGCAGCCTGCGCGGTGTTAACTGCGAGATTCTCATCTATGGCGACTCGTCCGCGCTTACCGGCCTGGACCCGCGCGTTGTGCAGCGTCGCACCGGCCTGAAGACCTGCAACATCAGTGAAGGCACCACGATTCAGGAGGTCGTGGGCACGGACCTTCCGCTGCAGCGCTACCTGGCCCACAACGCGCCGCCCCGTGTTCTGCTCACCTCGTGGACGCCCACCATCCTGTTCCCACACCAGGCGCCGCTGCGCGCGTTTGCCGTGGAAGGTGTCTGGTATGCATGGCGCTACAACTGCTGGCGCCAGATGCTTACCTTGAAGGGGATGGATTGGACGATGCAATACATCAACTGGGAGTGGAACAATCTGCTTCTGGCTTACTCGCACGGGGGAGCCGGGCGCGGCACATCGCGACATGATTTCCGCGCCGAGCGCGCGCAACACCTTGGCCAATACACCTATCCGGAACCACCCCAGCAGCACTGCACCAAGGCGTACTACGCCGTTGACGCTGTCCGTGATGCTGCCGGCGTTGCGGAGTTCCGGAAGCGCTACAACACCCCGACCACGCGCGCCCTGGTGGATGTGACGCCGGTGCCCACCTGCGCGCCGCTCTTCGCGCTGTACCAGGCGACGCTTGGGGGCTTGACCGACAACGCGCTGGAACGCTATCCCATCCAGGACTTCAACGACGGGGATGTGCATCTTTCGCCGGCTGGGACAGAGCGCTACTCCGAAGAGGCTGCGGCACAGGTGATCGCTCTGCTCCACCCGTCTGAACGGTAAAGGTGCCAGCGAGCGCAAGAAGCTGGCGCGCAACAAGCCGACGTACCTCGTGTCCATAAAGACGCCGCTGGACGTCAAATTTTCCAGGTTGTTTACAACCCTGACGGCAGAAACGGAACCTTACTACCTATGAGAACGATTCGTATCGCCACAGCCTTCGCCTCACTCACGCTGGCGTGCAGCCTGATGGCGCCCGCGACCACCTTTGCCCAGACTGCCGGCCAGGACATGCACAACGCCGGTCAGGACACCTCCAACGCTGCCAAAGACACCGGCCACGCGGTCAAGCACACCACCAAGAAGACCTATCACAAGAGCAAGAGTGGCACGGAGAAGGCCGCGGACAAGACCAAGGAAGGCACCGTCGTTGCTGCCGACAAGACCAAAGAGGGCACGGTAACTGCCTTCGATAAGACCAAGGAAGGCACCCAGAAGGTCTTCGGCGATAAGAACGAGAAGACCACGGCTGCCAAAGACAAGGCCAAAGAGTCGCACATGAAGGCCAAGGACAGCGTTTCGATCGACAAGAGCAAGGTTGAAGCCAACTCACCTCACTAGGCCTGTAGCACTTCCAAAACAAAGCCCAGACGCGATCCTCCACGCGCTGGGCTTTTCCTCTTGGGTCTGACCTCTGGGCAGACAAGTCTGCAGCCTGCTGCGGCTAGCTCGGCTGTATGTCCCGGTTCACAGGCGTCATGTTGGCAGGCGCTCTGACGGGCAAACGTGTCATCGGTCGAAGGACAGCGCGCCCGTCAACAGGGCAAACGCATCGCCACGCCGCTGCGGGCGACTTCAGCTTTCAAAGAGCGACAGTCGGTCACGCCGAAATGGAAGATGCTCGCGGCCAGGGCGGCATCCGCTTTGCCTCGGCCAAAGACGTCGGCGAAATGCGCGGCAGAGCCCGCGCCGCCTGAGGCGATCACCGGAATCTGCACAGCCTCCGACACCCGCGCCGTCAGTTCCAGATCAAACCCGGCCCGTGTTCCATCCGCGTCCATGGAGGTCAGCAGGATCTCACCGGCACCGCGTTGCTCGGCCTCGCGAGCCCAGTCCACAACGCGCAGCCCTGTTGGCTTCCGGCCGCCGCTGACAAACACCTCAGCTTCGCCAACAGGATCAGCCGCTCCTGCAGCCCGTCGAGCATCAATGGCGACAATGACCGCTTGCGCACCGAAGCTCGAGCCAATCTCCCCGATCAGCTCCGGTCGCGCAATCGCCGAGGAGTTGATCGACACCTTGTCCGCTCCCGCATCGAACACCGCTGCCGCGTCCTCTGCCGAGCGGATGCCCCCGCCGACCGTGAACGGCACGAACAGTGCATTAGCCGTACGTTTTACGGTATCCAGCAGCGTGCCACGGCCTTCGTGCGTGGCCGTGATGTCCAGCAGCACAATTTCATCTGCGCCTGCAGCTGCGTGACGATGGGCCAATTCTGCCGGATCACCCGCGTCGATGATGTCGACGAACTGCACACCCTTCACCACACGTCCGCCACGCACATCGAGGCAGGCGATCACACGTTTGGTTAACAACGAACCGCTCCCCTTACAGACTCATGCTGCCGTTCATCACGGGGCAGCCCTGGCCCTTGGGCGCCGCGTCTGCGCCCGCAGCTGCAAAGCCGAGATCGTCGCCGCCACCGAAGGTGATCTTGTGCACACGGCCCATACCTTGCAGTTGACGGTGCACCATGGTGAACGCCTGTTGCAGCGCGTCGATGGCGTCAACGCCACGAGCGGGGGAGACATGCGTGCGGCCCATGGCATCCAGCTTGTACAAGCACGCCCAGCCCTTGCCGTCCACCAGCAGCGGTCGTGCAATTACCACGGACAGCGCACCCTGCTGCAACTCGCCCTGCTCATCGTGCGCGGCGATCTCCAACTGGCGCTCTGCAATCGGGTCGAAGGGGAGTTGGTCGACGCCGGTCCAGTTGTTGATCTGGTCCATCTTCGCCATGGGCACTGCGAGCGCCGAGATATGCGGCTGATCGGTAGTCACACCTGTGGTCGTGTCGGTAAGGGTGAGGTCCATCTCGCTGTCGTTCAGGTCGGTCGCTGTGCTCATTTCGTTGTCTCCGCTAAGTCAGATGCTAAAGCGCAAGGAAGTTCTTCAACACCTGCAGGCCCGTGTCACCGGACTTTTCCGGATGGAACTGCACGCCCATGACGTTGCCGCGCTCCACGGCCCCGGTGAACGCACCGCCGTAGAGCGTCGTTGCTGCCGTGTCCGCCGAGACCGGTGCGCGCCAGGAGTGCGTGTAATACACAAATGCGCCTGGTTCCACGTTCGCCAGCAAGCGTGAGTCGGCGCGAATGCCTTCAAGCGAATTCCAGCCCACATGGGGAGACTTCAGCTCTGTGCCTTCGAAGTGGGCAGGGAAGCGCTCGCAACTTCCGGCAAAGTGCCCGAGGCCTGCGGTCTCCGGCGCTTCGGTCGATCCCTGGTAGAGCCATTGCAGACCCACGCAGATGCCCAGAAACGGCGTGCCTTCGGCCGCTGCGGCGCGCACGGCCTCGGTCAGCCCCAATTTGTGCAGAAGCTCCGTAGACCGAAAATGCCCCACACCGGGAAGCACGACCTTGCCTGCCCGGCGCACATCGCTGGGCTCCTGCGTCACAAGCACGTCATCGGCGCCGAGGTAGCGAAGTGCCTTCACCACGCTGGTGAGATTGCCGGCTTTGTAGTCGATCACCGCGATCACGTTAACGGCTCCGCTTGGCTGACTTCAGCCAGTAGGTGAACGGCGCTTCGTAGAGCTCGCCATCCAGTTCAGCGATGCGGCCTTGCATGCGTGCCTGCGCGTCGCTTACGGCCTTGTTGTAGATCAGCGGCCCGATGTCCTGAAGAAAGAAGTCCAATAACATGCCCGAAGCGAGCTCGCCCAGTGGTTCCGGCATGTTGCGGTCGAAGTAGAGCTGGATCGACTGCACGGCTTCCTTACGCTGTTCCTTGGTGAATTCCATCATCACAGCAGACCCTTGGTGCTCGGCAGCAAATCGCGCATGCGCTCATCGCGTGAGCAGGCCCCGCGCATGGCCCGTGCAAATGCTTTGAAGATCGCCTCGATCTTGTGGTGGTTGGAGCGCCCATACATCGTCTTGATGTGCACGTTGGCCTTGGCGCCACGCGCAAACCCATCGAAGAAGTCGGGGACAAGCTCGGTTTGGAAGTCGCCGACCAGCGGCTGCGTCAGCGCATCGTCGACAACACAGCTGACGCGTCCGGAAAGGTCCACCGCGCTCACGGCGAGGGTCTCGTCCATGGCCATCACGAAGTAGCCCGCGCGCAGGATGCCGCGCTTGTCACCGAGTGCTTCCTGGAACGCTTCGCCCAGCGCAATGCCGACGTCTTCCACCGTGTGGTGTTGGTCCACATCGAGATCGCCGGCGCACTCCAGCGTGAGGTCGAAAGCTCCATGCTTGGCAAAGCTTTCCAGCATGTGATCGAAAAACCGAATGCCCGTGGAGACCTGATACTGGCCGGTGCCATCGACGTTCAGGTCCAGGCTGATCTTGGTTTCCAGCGTGTTGCGGCGCACTGTGCCTTGACGGCTCTGGTCTGTTCCGGCGGCTTCGGTTCCGGGTTCCTGCAGAAGATCGCTCATGGGCGGACTCCCTTTCTGGCGAGATTGCGGGCTCGCCTTGCCTTCACAACGTGGGTCGCGACGTAGCTGAACAGCGCAACAAACAGGAGCGCCATCAGCACGAGGAACGGCACAAGGTAACGTGTGCCCGCAAATTGTTGCAGGCCAGCAAAGGCCAAAACGCCCCACAACGGGATCAGGGGGGCTATCAACAACGGTTTGCTGCGCCGTAAGGCCATCACTCTCTCAGCCTCTTAGGTGGGTCTACTCAAACTCGCGTGGATCGGGGCCAGTTCCATGTGGGTGCCTGCCTTCCGCAGACGTCCACTGCATCTGCGCCAACGTTGCGCGCAGGGCTTCAATGCCGCGGGTGACGTGTTCTTCGGGGCCGATGGTGATGCGGACGTAGCCTTCACAGCCGGGGTCCGACGAGCGATCACGGAGCAGCACACCCTTGTCGCGCATCGCCGCGCAGAACTGCTTGTGCCGCGGGCCGATATCCATCAGGACGAAGTTGGCGGCGCTGGGCCACGTGCGCACGTGTAGCTGTTCAAGTGCCGCGAACACGCGCTCACGCCCCTGGTGCACCTGCGTTGCGTACCAGTCGAGGTAGGCGGTATCCGCCAATGCATCGGGTAGTACGGCCAGGGCGACACCGTTGACGTTGTAGGGCGAACTGACCTTGCGCAGAAAACCCATCAGCCGCGGGTTGCCGGCAAGCATGCCAATGCGCAAACTGGCGAGACCATAGGCCTTGGAGAAGGTGCGCGCGACGACGAGATTCGGGTGGTTGTCTATGTCGTTGAGCAGCGTATCGCCGTAGAAGTGGAAGTACGCTTCATCGACCATCAACACGGCATCAGGCGCGGCTTTGGCAATGGCGAGCAGATGCTCGCGGCTGACCACGGCGCCCGTCGGATTGTTGGGTGAGGCCACGATGATGAGCCGTGTGCGCGGCGTGATGGCTGCGAGGAAGCGCTCGAACGGAAAGGTGAGCGAGTCGTCCGTCTGCACACGTACCAGCTTCGAGGTCATCATGCTGATCGACACGTCATACATAAAGAATGTCGGCGTGCAGATCAGGGCTTCATCGCCTTCGTCGAGGAAAGCGCAGGCCACAAGGTGGATTGCCTCATCGACGCCGTTGGTCAGCAACACTTGATCCGCGCGCACACCGAAGTGCTGCGCCGCGATGCGCTCCACCGGCTCACGTTCCGGGTAGACGGTCAGGCCTTCCGCGGTGAGTTGTTGCAGCTTTCTTAGGACTGTGGGGCTTGGCGCAAGCGTATTTTCGTTGAAGTCCAGCCGTAAGGCCTGTCGCGATGCAAGCGGTGGATGGTACTCCGGCATGGCAACGACGCGAGGGCGCGGCTCCGGCACCCGTTGTTGCTGTTCCGCTTGGGTCGGTTCAAGAACGCTGTTCATCGCTTCCCCTATCGCATCCGCACGCGGACGCTCTCCGCATGCCCTGTGAGTCCTTCCGCTGTGGCCAGCGCAATGGTGTGTGGGCCGACCTCGCGCAGAGCGTCGCGGGTGTATTGCTGCACCGTGATGATCTTCACGAAGTCCAGCACACTCAGGCCTCCACGCACGCGCCCACTGCGCCCCGTGGGCAGCACGTGGTTGGGGCCGGAGATGTAGTCACCCATGGACTGCGGCGTGTGATGACCGATAAATACGGACCCGGCGTTGCGCACCCAACGAAGATCGCTGCCCGCATCGACGGTCAGATGTTCCGGCGCCAAACGGTTGGTGAGCGCACGGGCTTCGTCGACATCGGCGGTGACGAAGGCATAGCCTTGCGCGCCGAGTGATTGTTCGGCGATCTCATTGCCGCGCGCCTGGCGTTTCACCTCAAGCGCAACCTCTTCGGCAAGGCCGACTTTGCTGGTGATCAGCACCGGAAGCGCTTCGGGGTCGTGCTCGGCCTGCGCCACAAGGTCGGCCGCAATGCCGGTGGCGTCGCCAGCCTCGCTGGTGACCACAATTTCGGTCGGGCCGGCGGGCATGTCGATGCCGGTCTCAAACGACACGGCGATCTTTGCGGCAGTGACATAGAGATTGCCGGGACCGACAATCTTGGTGACGGCCGCAATCGTTTCGGTACCGTAGGCCATCGCCGCGATGGCCTGGGCGCCGCCGATGCGGTAGAACTCGGTGATGTTGGCGAGGTAGGCAGCGGCCAGCGTTTCACGCGCGGGCTTGGGGGAGCACACGACGATGCGCTCCACGCCGGCGACCTGCGCCGGTGTCGCCGTCATGAGCAACGTGGAGGGCAGGGGATAGCGGCCCCCCGGAACATAGCAGCCCACCGACTCCAGCGACCGCACAATCTGGCCGACCTCCATGCCGTCCTGTGGGCGAAAGCTCCAGGCGCGCGGAAGCTGCTTTTCGGCAAAGGCGCGGATGTTGGCCTGGGCCAGGCGCATGGCCGCGCGCAGCTCTTCCGAGGTCTCGTTCCAGGCAGCTTCCATCTCTTCGCGGCTTACCAGCAAGGGCTGCTCTGAGGTGAGACCGTCGAAGCGCTGGGCGTACTCACGCACGCCGTCGTCACCGCCCTGCCGCACCTCGGCCAGGATGGTGCGCACCGTGGCGTCGACCTTGGCCGTGTTCACGGCACCGCGCTGTTCAATTTGCTTGATGGCGCTTTCCGCGGCGCTGGCGCTTTCGCCAAATGTCTTGAGGATCTTCATCGTGTCCTTTGCGCGGGTGCGCAGCT
Organism: Granulicella sp.; assembly: GCA_965198515.1. GTDB lineage: Bacteria > Acidobacteriota > Terriglobia > Terriglobales > Acidobacteriaceae > Granulicella. Next base: position 1,649,528 of record CBDAPO010000006.1, read on the forward strand.
TAGCGGCGGTTGAGGTGCCTGGGGTAGGGAATCGGATCACGCGGCGGTTGTTGTTCCCCCCCGCCGGATGCACCCACGCGCATATGCCGCCGCTCCAGGCGCGAGCCCGTCATGACCGCACGCTTGGCGGCCTCGGGCGAGGCCGGGTAGACGCGCTCCGGCTTCTTGGGGTCGACGACAACGGCGATCTTCATGCCGGCCTGCACTTTTTGTCCTGCAGGCATGCGGGTTCGCAGCGAAACCTCCCGGGGTGTCTTTGACCCGGGGTCCTGGAGACGCAGCGTGACCTTCTTCATGTCCGCATACTTCATCAGGCCGCCAAGCGGCACGGCGGAGACGAGTGTGGCATAAAGCACAACGCCGTCGCGCTCTGCGCTTTCCTGGCGCCGCTTTTGCAGCAGGTACATGATGCCCGCGTTGATGGCCAGGCCCAACACAACCACAGCCAGCACAATCCAGAAGATCTTCATCGGCCCTTGGCTCCTCCCGTGCTACAGCACAACCTTGCTCAGCGGGTATTCCACGATGCCGGTGCCGCCCGCAGCCTTCAGCCTTGGGATCACGTCGCGCACCACGGATTGCTCCAGGATGGTATTGACGGCGACCCAGTTCCTGTCGCGAAGCTCGGAGACCGTCGGTGAGTTCAGCGCGGGCAGTACACCCAACACCGCATCCAGGGCTTCCCGGGGCACGTTCAGCATCAGGCCCACCTGGGTCTGTGCGGCCATGGCGCCCTTCAACATCAGGCTCAGCGTTTGGATCTTGCGGGCCTTCCAGTCGTCGCCCCATGCCGCTTTGTTGGCGATCAGCTGCGTCTCGCTTTCCATCAGGGTTTCGATGATGCGCAGACGGTTGGCGCGCAGGCTGCTGCCGGTCTCGGTGACCTCGACGATGGCGTCGGCGAGCGTCGGCGGCTTCACTTCGGTTGCGCCCCAGCTGAACTCCACCTGCACGGGGATGTTTTTTCCCGCGAAGTAGCGTTTGGTGTATTCCACCAACTCTGTCGCGATCACTTTGCCGGCTAAATCTTCGGGACGCTGAAAGGGCGAGTCTTCCGGGACAGCGAGCACCCACTTCACCGGCACGCGGCTCTGCTTGGAGTAGGTCAGCGACGTGACGCGAACAACGTCGCTCTGGTTTTCGAGCACCCAGTCATTGCCGGTCAGGCCGGCGTCCAGGGCGCCGTGTTCCACGTAGCGCGCCATCTCCTGCGCGCGCACCAGCATGCATTCAATCTCGGGATCGTCGATGGTGGGGAAGTAGCTGCGACCGCTGGCGTAGATGTTCCAGCCTGCCTGCGCAAACAGTGCAAGGGTGGCGTCCTGCAGGCTGCCCTTGGGGATTCCCAGCTTTAGCTTGTTCGCCATGATTAGCCTTCGACCTCCAACGCGATCGGCTTGGTGAAGCAGCTGACCGTGCCTTCATGGCACACCAGGCCATCGCCTTCTACCTCTACGCGGAAAAGCAGGGCGTCGGTGTCGCAGTCGGTAGCGGCGGAGACTATACGCAGGCGATTGCCGCTGGTTTCTCCCTTCATCCAGAGCTTGTTGCGCGAGCGGCTCCAGAACGTGACAAAACCGCTTTCCTGCGTCTTCGCCCAGCTTTGGGGGTTCAGGAAGCCGAGCATCAGCACCTCCATCGTGCGGGCGTCCTGCACGATGCCCGCGACCAGGCCGCCGGCCTTTTCAAAGTCGATGCTGATCTGTCCTTGCATCTGCGTCGTCATCTGTGTCTCCATGTTTGGGGCCCGGTACACCGCGCAGCAAAAAGCCCGCTCGCGCTGAGGCGTTGGCGGGCCGCGTGTCTCTGATGCTTGGATGCGTCTCCCTAGATCGCTGCACCGGACAGGCACGCCAACACGCCATGCGCGTGATGGTGATGCGTCCGATGGTGATGCGAGAGAATCATCACTCGCTACCCTATGCCTGCACCCGCAGGAAAGTCAACGGACCAGGCCCTGGGTTAGTGGGTCAAACTGACCCACTAACGGGCCTTTGATGTGGTGGAGTTCGATGGCCAGAGTCGGTGGCCCCGTCCAAAGCTGTGCGCGTCAGCAAACAGCGAGCGAAATTGCACACGGCTGAGACGACCTATCCCACCTGCGACGCATCTTCCTGAGCACGGCAACTGGCCGGAGAGAGATTAGGGCAATGTCAGACTATCGCGTATCGGCCGGACAGGCCAACGAGGACCAGTTCACTGCGTCCATCGAGCAGTACACTTCGCAACTCCCCTCGAGCGCCTACCTTGGTCTGGCAATCGCCTCGATCCTGGGATCGGTTTCGTTCCAACTCGCCGGCAAGAAGCACGAGGCCCTGTTTGTGGGTCAGTGGGTCGCCCCGTTCCTGTTGCTCGGCATTTATAACAAGATGGTGAAGCAGCACGGCTCTGACGCGCAGACGCGCAGCTAAGCCCTTTCCTTCTGCCGTGTCTACACCCTCACGCCGGTCGATGCTTTGTCGACCGGCGTGAACGTTTGGTCACTACCTTCCGCGATCCTCACCTCGCCGCGCCCGATGTCATAGACCCACCCGGAAAGGGTGAGTTCGCCCATGGCCATGGCACTGGCCACCGAGGGATGGGTGCGCAGGTGCTGCATCTGCAGCAACACATTCTGCTCCGTCAACAGACCCAACAGATCGCGCCGCCACTCCGCGCGTTGATGCAGGCTTTGCGACACAGCGAGCGCAGCCTTGGCGTTGGTGAGCCAGCTTGCCACGGTCGGCATGGTTGCGGTCGACTGTGGGTGCAGCAGGGCCTTCATCGCGCCACAGTCCGAGTGTCCGCAGATGGCAACATGCTGCACTTTCAGGCCCTGAACGGCGAACTCAATGACAGCGCTGACGCCGCCCAGCATCTCGCCATAGGCTGGCACCAGGTTGCCGATGTTGCGCATGACAAAGATTTCGCCAGGTGCCGCCTGGGTGATGGAGGCGGGATCGATGCGCGAGTCGGCACAGGTGATGAACAGCGTATGCGGCCGCTGCGGCTCCGCTTCGGCGCGCTGAAACAGCGCCGCTTCCGTGGGGTACACCTCGCTGCGGAACCGGCGAACCCCTTCCTTCAATTTGTCGAGTGGCGATGGCATCGTGGCAAGTCTACCGTTGGTTGTGTTCCTTTGTGCAAGCCGGGATGAAGTGTGAGCCGTTCAGCTCACGGGGCTCAACTCGCGCCACTTGATGTTGCAACCGATGGACCCGCGCTGGTTGGGGTCAGGACGCTTGCCGCGGACCACCGCGTCCATGGCGGCGCGCAGGTCTTCGCCGGTGACGGGCGTGTCGTTGCCGAAGTCGCCACGGCGCGGTCGGCTGGCGTCCAACTGCCCGCGGTAGACCAGCCGCATCTCGCCGTCGAAGAGAAAAAAGTCCGGCGTGCATGCAGCGCCGTAGCTCCGCGCCACCTCTTGCTCTTCGTCCAGCAGGTACGGAAAGGTCCAGCCGAGGCGCCTGGCCTGTTCGCGCATCGCGTCCGGCCCGTCGTCGGGGTATTGCACGATGTCGTTGGACTGGATGGCCGCGATAGCAATGGGACCTTCGCCGTTTTCGCCGAAATAGTCGCGGCCGATGCGGGCAAGCTCTTCTTCCACGTGCTTCACATAAGGGCAGTGGACGCACACAAACATCACCAGCAGACCGTGCTTCTGCTGTGGGCCGCCGTGGGTCGCTGTGTTCACGGCGTCGGTGGCGGTGTTGTCCCAGGCCAGGGCAAAGACGTCGTCCCGGCTCATGGGGCGCCCGCTGATCACGTCCACTAACTCAAATGCCGGGGCAAGGGTCCCCAGCTCTACCATCGTCGACTCGGTCCTGGACATAGGGCCTCCACTCGGAATCATAGGAGGTCCCCTGGAGCGTGTGGGCTGCCTCGCGAGGGTATTCTGCCTGTGTTGTGGGGAACAGGCCTCCGAGAACCTTGCCCGAAGCCGGTGCTGCCCGGGCCGCTGAGACCGCCCAGCGCGGCGTGCAGGGGCGGCCGTTGTGCCGCTGGTGCCGGCTGGAGATCCTGGCGCCGCGGCGACGCACCTTCTGCTCCGCCTTTTGCGTGCATGAGTGGCGGATGCGCTCTGACCCCGGCTACCTGCGCGACCTGGTGTTTGCCCGCGACCGGGGTGTGTGCGCCTTGTGCACCACCGATACCGTGGCCGAGTTCCGGAAGCTGAAGACAAGCCGGGGCCGCGCCCGGACGGAGGCGCTGGAGCTGTGGGGTCTGCGTTCGGTGCGGTCCAGGCGGTCGCTTTGGGACGCCGACCACATGCTTCCCGTGGCGGAGGGTGGCGGCCAGTGCGATCTCGACAACCTCCGGACGCTGTGCCTGCCCTGCCACCGGGAGGTCACGGCCGATCTGCGGCGGCGCTTGCGGGCAAAGGACGGGACCGGCACGCCCAACCGGGGCGCATCTGCCGGGCAGGGCACGTCGTGATGACTAAAACGGCTTGCGATACACTGGAGCGGTCTCCCGACCCTGGCATTCTTGCTCGTTTCCGGTCCGGACTCAGGATCATTTAAGCGTGAACCGAACCATCTCGAGGCTTCAGCAACACCCGCGGTTTCTTTTGCGAGCCGCTTTCCTTCTTTTTGCCAGCCCGATGATTCTGTCTTCGGTCCGCGCGCAGGCGCCTGCTGCCGCACCGGCGGCCCCGGCTGCTGCTCCTGCGGTGCCGCAGGTCGCCATCCCGACGACCGCTCCGACGATAACCACGGGCAACTCTGGTGGTGCCAACTCGTCGAACAGTGGAACCAGCTCAAACGCGAATTCCACGGCCGCGAACCCGACCGCACAACGGACGGGCGGAGTTGAGGGCATTACTGTTGCCGAGCTGCCGACGCAGTTCCAGCAGCTGGTGGCGACGTCCACGGACCGCATCCTGCCCATCTTCGGCGCGTCGCTGTTTAACAACGTCCCCAGCACGTTTGCTCCGGTGAACGATCTGCCGGTCGATGCGTCCTATGTCATCGGCCCGGGCGACAACCTGGTGATCCAGACGGTTGGCCAGGTCACGCTGCAGTACAACGTGACGGTCGACCGTACAGGCGCCATCAACATCCCCAATCTGGGTCCCGTGCATGTGGCGGGTGTGCCCTTTGGGCAGTTGACCAACTACCTGACCCAGCAATTTTCCCGGTTGTACCGAGGCTTCACCCTGACGGTGAACATCGGGTCGCTGCGGTCGATCCAGGTGTTTGTGGTGGGCGAGGCGCGTCGTCCTGGCAGCTACTCCATCAGCTCGTTGAGCACGTTGTTGAACGCGGTGTTCGCCTCCGGCGGCCCGGCGAATGACGGTTCGCTGCGCGACATCCAGGTCAAGCGTGACGGCAAGACAATCGTGCACTTTGACCTGTACGACCTGCTGCTGCGCGGGGACAAGACCAACGATATCCGGCTCGCTTCTGGCGATGTCATCTTTATTCCGTTTGTGGGGCCGCAGATCGCGGTGGCCGGTAGCGTCAACACGCCTGCCATCTACGAGATGAAAGGGTCAACCACGATCGATGACGCTCTGAAGTTAGCTGGCGGCGAAACTGCGGTGGCCTCCACCAGCTACGCCCGCCTGGAGCGCGTGTACGAGCACCAGATGCGCAGTGTGGAAGATGTGAACCTTTCCACGCAGGGGTCACAGGTGCTGCACAATGGCGACATCCTGAGTATTGCCGCCATTATTGAGCGCTTCCGCAACGCGGTGACGCTACGCGGCAATGTGGCTAACCCTGGACGGTATACCTGGCACGCGGGTATGCGGCTAAGCGATCTATTTCCGGATAAGGCCGCGCTGATTACACGGAATTACTGGAGCAAACGCAATCAGCTCGGCGAAACGGTGCTGGACTATACGCCGCAGGGAACGGCCGCGCAGGTTGGCCAGGGCTCGTTGCAGTTGAACGGCACCGCGGAACAGCGTGCCGCGGAAAACCCGGTGGCCAGCAACACAGGCAGCGGGACCGGCAATAATCCTTCCAACGGAAGTGGCAACGGAAACTCGAACGGCTCCGGCAGCGGAACAGGTTCCGGCACGAGCCCCAACAACGGGTCACCCCCCTCCGCGATCAGCCAGTCCGGCACTTCGGTAAGCTCCGCCCTCACCGGCACCAATAGCACCTTTCCCGCCCAGAACGACGTTGTGCTGAGCGCGCCGGACATCGACTGGAGCTACGCCGTGATCGAACGGCTGAGCACCAAGGATTTGAAGACTTCGCTGATCCCGTTCAACATCGGCCGGCTGGTGTTGGAAGGCGACGGATCGCAGAACTTCGAGCTTGAACCGGGTGATGTGGTCACGGTATTTTCCACGGCTGACATCCGGGTGCCGACCTCGCAGCAGACACGCTATGTACGGCTTGAAGGCGAGTTCCTGGCGCCGGGCGTGTACAGCGTCAAGCCCGGCGAAACCCTGCGCAGCCTGTTGACGCGGGCAGGCGGATTCACCCCGGACGCCTACCTGTATGCGTCGCAGTTCACGCGGGAGTCGGTGCGCCGTGTGGAGTCACAGCGTCTGCGCGAATACGCCGACCAACTGGATGCGCAAATCTCCGCAGTGACGGCGAACAGCGTGGCGCGGGCAATCTCGTCCGCAGACCAGGTAGCAGCGGGAGCTTCGGCCGCGGATGCACGCACAGCCGTGGCCCGGTTGCGGCAGGTGCAGCCCATTGGCCGCATTGTGCTTGACCTTCACCCAAACAGTGCCGGCGTTGAGAGCGTGCCGGACCTGCAGTTGGAGGATGGCGATCGCTTTGTTGTTCCCCGCGTGCCTTCGTCGGTCACGGTGGAAGGCCAGGTCTACAACGCCAATGCCTTTGTATTTGATCCGGGCCGCCGCATGCTGGACTACCTGCACCGGGCCGGTGGACCGGACCGTGAAGCCGACAAGCGCCGTGCCTTCATTCTGCGTGCGGATGGATCCGTGGTCAGTGAGCAGTACAGCAACGTGAAGAAGGCGCCGGTGTTCCCCGGCGACACCATCGTTGTGCCGCCCATTCTGGACCGCCGTGCGATCTTTCAGCGCGTCGTGGATCTGACCGGGATCGTCAGCAGCTTTGGCTTGAGCGCCGCGACACTGTACCTCCTGGCGCGTCAATAACAGCATGTGCCGCGGTGATGGATCCCGCGGCATGCTCCCTCTGTACACTTTCAGCAAAGGATTTTCGCGTTTCCCATGGTGAATGAACCCGACGTTCTGGAGCATCTGCACCGTACTGATCTGGAGACGGGCGAGCAGGGTGTCGATCTCGTCGCCGTGGTGGTGGCGCTGCTTTCGGAGTGGAAGCTGGCGCTGATCACGTTTGTGATCGTCACGTCGCTCGGCCTGTATTACGTTTCAACTTTGAAGCCTGAGTATGTGGCCCAGGCCACTTTTTTGCCGAAGGGCGGTAATACCGAGGCGGCCAGCCTGGCCTCCATCTTTCAAGCGAGCGGCCCGGGGAACTTGTATCTTGGTTTGCTGCGCAGCCGAAGCGTTCAGGACAACGTGATCAAGCGCGCGGACCTGCTGAAGTACTACCAGCTTTCGAGCTGGCAGATGGGCAGACAGGTCCTGGGAAGCCGAACCACCATGGCTCAGGGCCCTGACGGCATCATCAGCCTCACAGTCCGGGATGCCAGTGCAGATAAGTCCGCGCAGATTGCAAACGCCTATCTCGAGGGTCTTCAGGATCTCAGCGACAAGATGGCGCAGTCGCAGTCGGCGACCACGCGCAAGTTCTTCAACCGGCAGTTGGAAGAAGAACAAAAGGCGCTGGACGAGGCAGAAGACCAGTTCGCTGAACACCAGATCCGCACCGGGCAGGTAGCGCCTGAGACGCAGGCGGCCGTAGGCATCGGCAATATCGCAGGTCTGCAGGGCCAGATCACCGGAGTGGAGATTCAGCTTTCCACGCTGCTGCAAAGTGAAAGTGAAACCAATCCCGATGTGCAAAGGCTCCGGGCACAACTGGCCGCCTTGCAGGAGCAGAAGCACAAGCAGGAGGTTGGGCAGGGGTTCAGCGGTGTGGGCGCGCCGATCTCAGCAGCGAAGATTCCTACCGCCAATCTCGACACCCAACGCGCCCAGCGCGAAGTGCAGGGACATGCGGCGCGGGTGGCCGCCTTGAACGGGCAGTTTGGTGCGGCGCGGCTTGATGCCGAGTTCTCCCATGCCGCCTTTGAGGTGATTGACTCTGCGATTGCCCCGGAGTTTCGGGCGTGGCCACCGCGTGAGCCGTACGAGTACGCCGCGATGGGTTTCGGCCTGGTGCTGGCCTGTGTGGCGGTTGTGCTGAAGCTGATTGCGCGCCGCATCCTGGGGACACCGGACTACCGCGTCATGTTCAGGCGGTTGCGTGGAGCGTTCTAGGCGGCCATTTACGTTTCGGCGCTGGACCCGCGCCCAGTCACCCTTCGCGATGGTGGGGGCTCTGCTGCTGGTGATCTTTCTGGTGCTGCTGCCGAAGGGTGGCTTCCGCCTGGGACCGCTGCCGCTGACCTGGGGCTATCTGCTGCTGGGCATCATCACGCCGCCAGCGTTCCTTGTGCGCTTTTTGCAACTGCCGCTGCGGTTTCCTCGCCGGGTGCTGCTGGTGACGGCGATGCTGATTCCGTTTCAGCTGCTGTTTGTGTATGCCGGCAAGTTCTACGGCATCTCGAACCCGCCGTTTGCGTTCAGCACCTTTGTAGGGCTGTTTGTGCTGCCTTGGGTGTTTCTGCTGATCTATGGACCGTTCTTTCCGCGACTCGACGGCGAGCAGTTAGCTCACTGGTTCTGTGGCTGTGTCTTTTACGCGGCCGTGTGGGGCATCTTCCTGTTCTTTCTTCATCCGGTGGCGCACCGCTTTATCGAGATTCCATACCTGACGGTGAACGCCTCCGACTACGGCGAGTTGGAAAGCACGAAAAACATTGGCCGTGGTTTCTTCTTCAAGCTGATTTCCACGTACAACAACGGCAATCTTTACGGCGTGGCTACGTTGCTGTTGTTGCCGCTGTATGAGCGTCTGGAGCCCTCGTGGCGGCGACGCGGCACGTTGAAGGTGGCCCTGTTCCTGACCCTGTCCCGCAGCGTTTGGGTAGGGCTGATCTTTAGCGAGTTGTTGTCCCTGGCCGTGCAGCTCGTCCGGCAGATTCCGACGTTTCCCATCCTGTTTCTGGGTGCCGCGCGACGCCGGCTGTTCGCGGTGGCCGCCATCATCGGGTTCATCTTCTTCTCGGTGCTCTTCATCAGCTACCAGGGTGGTGGGTTGCAGTTCCTGTTGGACGCCACGGGCGGCAACCGCATCGGGCAGGTGTATGCCGCCGAGGGAAGTACGTTTCTTCCGTCGCATGCCCTGTATGGCTTCGCAGAGGTCCTTTATGCGTCGGCGGCGCAGTACTGGGGCGTGACGGGGCTGTGGTCGTTCTCGCTCATCATGGCGAGCCCGTTGATTCTTCTGGCGGCCTACCCCGGCGTGATGCGTTCTCCCTTGCAGCGTGCGGCGCTGAAGGGGCTGATTCTCTACATCCTGATGGCGTGCTTCGATGGCGCGCTCGACTTCATCCCCGTGATGGCGTTTTACTGGTTCGTCTACGCGGTGTATCTGTATGGATGGCCAGGCGACCGGCCCTTTGTGCTGGAGCGTAAAACGAAGCGTCCAGACCGGCGTTTCCGGTGGGCGCGGCGCTTCCGGTTACCGAAGCATCGGCGTCCATCGTCTACACTGGCTGGCGTCTCGTAAGGAATTCGTCACCAAGAACCGTCGCACATCGGAGCAGAGAGTTAACCATTGACGCGAACGCAACCTATCCTTGTGACCGGCGGTGCGGGTTTCATCGGGTCCAACTTTGTTTTGGACTGGATGGCGGAGGAAGCATCGCCCGTCGTGACCCTCGATGCGCTGACCTACGCCGGGAACCGGGCCAATCTTGAAGCTGTGGTCGACGACCCGCGGCATGTCTTCGTTGAAGGAAATATCCGGGACGCCGCGTTGGTGGGCCAACTGCTTCAAGAACACAGCCCCAGGGCAATCGTGCATTTTGCGGCGGAAACGCATGTGGACCGTTCCGTGCTGGATCCGGGCGTGTTTTTATCAACCAACATTGAAGGCACGGCCGTGCTGCTGCAAGCTGCGCGGGCCTATCTGGAGACCCTTGACGCTGAAAGTCAGAAGCACTTTCGCTTTCTTCATGTGTCTACCGATGAGGTGTATGGCACGTTGACGCCGGACGCGCCTGCGTTCACGGAGTCGACCCCGTACGCGCCCAACAGCCCGTATGCGGCGTCAAAGGCCGCAAGCGACATGCTGGTGCGCGCCTGGCACCACACGTATGGCTTGCCCGTGCTGATCACGAATTGCTCCAACAACTACGGTCCGTTTCAGTTTCCAGAAAAGCTGATTCCGCTGGTGATTGCCCAGGCGCTCGCCGGCCGGGAGCTGCCCGTGTATGGCGATGGTCAGCAGGTGCGCGACTGGCTGTATGTGGGCGACCACACGGCAGCGGTGCGGCGCGTGCTGGCGCAGGGAAGACCGGGTGAGACCTATAACATCGGTGGCGATAACCAGACGACCAATCTTGAGGTCGTGCAGATGATCTGCGCTTTGCTGGATGAGTTTTTGCCTGATTCTCCGCACCGCCCGCATGGGCAGCTGATCCGCTTTGTGGCGGACCGACCAGGGCATGACCGCCGCTATGCCGTGGATACGACGAAGTTGAAGACCCAGCTGAACTGGCGGCCGGAGCACACCTTTGCCAAAGGCCTGCGTGCGACCGTGGCCTGGTATCTGGAGCATCAAGCGTGGGTGGAAGGCGTGCGCACGGGAGCCTATCGCGAGTGGATGACCCGTAACTATGCGGCTCGTCCAACGTTGCCGCATACCGAGGCCGCAGGCATCGGCGCGACGCAAGGTGGTGACCGGTGAAGGGCATCATTCTTGCGGGAGGCTCCGGAACGCGGCTGTACCCGACGACGCAGGCGATCAGCAAACAGCTTCTGCCGATCTACGACAAACCGATGGTGTACTACCCGCTTTCGGCGCTGATGCTGTCCGGAATTCGCGAGGTGCTGGTGATCTCCACACCACAGGACACGCCGCGGTTTCAGCATCTGCTGGGCAGCGGCGAGCAGTGGGGCATGCATCTCTCCTACGCCGTACAGCCTGCGCCGGAAGGCCTGGCGCAGGCGCTGGTGATCGGCAAGGAATTCCTTGCCGGGGACAGCTGTTGCCTGGTGCTGGGCGACAACCTGTTCTATGGCGAGGCATTTGCCGGGCTGCTGCGTCACGCGGCCGCACAGACCACCGGGGCCACCGTGTTTGCCTATCCGGTCAACGACCCGGAACGGTATGGCGTGGTGGAGTTCGACAACGAGCGGCGTGTGGTTTCACTGGAAGAAAAGCCAGCGAAGCCGAAGTCGCGCTACGCCGTGACCGGGATCTACTTCTACGACGCGCAGGCTGTTGCAGTGGCAGAAGCCTTGCAGCCCTCGGCTCGCGGCGAACTGGAGATCACGGACGTCAACTGCTGGTACCTGGCGCGGGGCCTGTTGCGGACCGAGGTGCTGGGTCGCGGCATGGCCTGGCTGGACACCGGGACCCATGACTCGCTGCTGGATGCTGCCAATTTCATCCAGACCATTGAGCACCGGCAGGGGTTAAAAGTAGCGTGCCCGGAGGAGATCGCGTTTCGTCTCGGCTACATCACCCCGGCGCAGCTCGAAGAGCTCGCCGATGAGCTTGGCAGCAGCAGCTATGGGCTGTACCTGCGCCGGGTGCTGGCGGAGACGCTGTATTGATGCGTGGCGCAAAGGAGCGTACGGCATGAGCTCGCGCTGGGAGGCAGCCCGTGCCGATGGATGGCCGCAACTAGCCGCCCGGCTGACGGGTGGAGCCCAGCGGCGTCTCCGGGATCACCTGACGGCGCGGCGGTTGGGCGCTCCCGGATTCCGTGCTGGTCGTGCGCCGCGGCTGCTTGGTTTGAGTCACATGCGCATTGGCGCTGACTTCAACGCGGGCGACGCCCTTTGGCTGGAGGCGGTCCTTGCGTACGCCGGCGATACTTTTGCTCCGCAGCTAACGATCGGGGCGCACGCGCGGCTTTCCGACAATGTACACATCGGCTGCCTTGACCGGATCACGATCGGGGCGCATCTCCTTTGTGGAAGCCGGGTGCTGATCAGCGATCACGCCCATGGGCGCTACCGCGGCCCGGACGCGAGCGACCCGGCCGTGCCGCCCGCGCTGCGCCGCTTGCACTCGGCGGCCCCGGTCTTCCTCGGAGAGAACGTCTGGCTTGGCGATGGCGTGGCAGTGTTGGCGGGCGCACACCTCGGGGATGGCTGCGTGATCGGCGCCAACTCGGTGGTTAGCGGGGTTATCCCGGCCAGGACCATTGCTGTGGGTGCACCGGCGAAGGTGATCCGGCGCTGGGACGAATCGCAGCGTGCCTGGATAGACGCGGCGCAGGCGCAGCAGACCGGGCGGCAGCCCTAATTGATAAACTAGCGCGGATGCTGAACCTGAACCCGGCGGCCCGCGTGTGACTCGAGCTGCCTGCACCATTGTTTCGCCGAATTACCTCTCCTTTGCGAGAACCCTCGCCGGCTCCTACGTTGCCCAACACCCGGACCAGCAGTTTTTCGTGCTGATTGTGGCAGACCTGACGGACCCCGAACCCTTTCGCATTGACCCGAGCTATACGCCCGTGATGCTGCCGCACATCGGCGTGCCCGACCTGCGCTCGGCGGCGATGAAGTACGACATTCTGGAGCTGAATACCAACGTCAAGCCGACCTTCATGAAGTACCTGATGGACCAGCACGGGTTGGACGCCCTGGTGTACCTGGACCCGGATATCTTTGTGTATCGCCCGTTGGACCCGGTGTTTGAAGCGCTGGATGGCGGAGCGTCGGCGGTGCTGACGCCGCACATGACGCGGCCGATCTTCGACGGCAAAGCGCCTTCCGAGCAGGATCTGCTGTACAACGGCACCTACAACCTGGGCTTCATTGCGGTAAGTGGCAACCAAGAGGGCCGGCAGCTGCTGGATTGGTGGGAAGAGCGCTGCCTGCAGCTTGGCTTCAGCGAGGGGCGGACGGGCTTGTTCGTCGACCAGAAGTGGATGAACCTGGCGCCGGGCTTCTTTCCCAAGCTTGCGGTTTCGCGCGACCCGGGGCTGAACATGGCGTACTGGAACCTGCATGAGCGAACGCTGCTGGAAACAACGGCTGGGCTTGTTGTGCAGCGGGGTGGCGAAACACCGGTGCCCCTGCGCTTTTTTCACTTTTCCGGGCTTTGTGCCACGGAGTCGGACGTGATCTCGAAGAATACGGATCGCTTCCGCATGGGGGACAGGCCCGACCTGCGGCCTGTGTTTGAGGCCTACAAGGCCGCCTTACGTGAGAACGAAGGGCACCCGTCAGAGAAGTCGCCGTATGGTTTCGATCAGTTCTCGGATGGCACTTCCGTGGGCCGCCTGGCGCGCCGGCTGTTTGCAGCACACCAAGCTCATTTTGCTGGCGGCACAAGCAAGCCCGGGGAGGATCCATTCGACGCAGCTGGGAGGTTCGCGAATTTCGCGCGCCAGCAGCGACTGGTCAAGGGCAAAGCAAAGCCGGCAAGCTCTACATGGAAGCAGTTCAATCCGCAGGACCGGCGGGTGAGCGCTGTGCATCGCGTGCTGCGGCTGGCGCTGCGGGCCCTGGGGCCGCACCGGTACGAACTGCTGATGCGCTACCTTGCGCACATCAGCGTGCTCCGGCACCAGGGAGCTTTTTTGCGGGACCGCCATTGGCCTGGCACAACGGGCGACGAGGGCAAAGGCTAGGTGGCGGAGTGGCTTTGAACGGGCGCAATCCGATCGCGAGTACGTCTGCGGCCGCAGAGCGCCCGGAGAAGCGGAAGCGTCTACTGCTGATCAAGCTGGGCGCCATCGGGGACGTAGTGATGGCCATTCCGGCGGCTGCCGCCATGGCTGCTCAGGGATACGCCATCGATTGGGTGGCGAGCGACGTGGTCGCGCCGGTCCTTGCGCTGTATCCCTGGATCCATGTGCTGCCGGTCGACGAACCGCGGTTGCTGCGCAGTGGTCTGCGGCAGCGTGCGGGTGGCATGGCCGCGCTTTGGAAGACGCTGCGCTCCCGCGTTCGCGAGAATGGCCGCTACGACGTGGTGGCGACGCTCTACTACGACCGCCGCTATGAGCTGCTCGCGCTGCCGATCCGGGCGGGGCGGAAGCTGCGGCTCTCGCGCACCGACCGCACTTTTGCGCTGCTACATGGACGCCACCACACGGACGAGTATGCCCGCATCCTGTGCGGCCGACCGGATGGCGAAGCGCCCGGGCAGCTTTCGCCGGTCCCGGTACCGGCTCTACCACTGCCGACACGCCCCCTAAACCCGGCGCGACCACGCGTCGTGATCGTGCCCGCGGGTGCCCGGAATGTGTTGCGGGACGACGCGCTGCGCCGTTGGCCTATTGAGCTCTACGTAACGCTGGCAGAACGACTTCTCGAGCAAGGGTGTGAGGTGGTGCTTGCGGGTGGGCCGGATGACGGCTGGGCGACGCGTCACTTTACGGCGTTTGCGGCAACGGCCGGTCCCGGCGCCTTTGCCGACCTGATTGGCACCCTGAGCCTGGTGGAAACGCTGGCCTTGCTCGACTCAGCGCAGGTCACCGTCGCGCATGACACCGGTCCGTTGCACCTGGCGGGCATCACGTCTACGGCGATTGTGACCATCTTCGGTCCGACTGATCCGCACGGGCGTCTGCCCCAGCGCAACAACGCGGTCGCGCTATGGGGTGGAGCGGGGTTCGCCTGCAGGCCCTGCTATGACGGCCGGGACTATGCTCCCTGCCAGCACAACGGCTGTATGGCGCAGGTAACCCCGGCGATGGTGCTTGAACAGGTGGTGGAGCTGCTGCGGGCAAGGTCTGAGGGCCGCGATCTGCCCCCCCGGGTGTTGACCCCGGAGCACGCCGGGGTGGTGCAGATTGGTGGTGCGCGATGACACAAAGGCCAGCAGAGAAGCGAGCGCTGTTCCTTGACCGCGATGGTGTAATCAACCATGAAGTCGGGTACCTTCACCGGCCGGAGGACGTGCGCTGGGTGGGCGGAATCGTGCCGCTTTGCCAGACAGCGCAGCGCCTTGGGTATGCGCTGGTCGTTGTCACCAACCAGTCGGGAATCGCGCGCGGGCTCTACACCACCGCGCAGTTTGAGGCTCTGATGGACTGGATGCGCGCGGAACTTGCGCGCCAGGGGGTGCATTTGGACGCCGTGTATCACTGCCCGTACCATCCCCTGCACGGACAAGGCGAGTGGCGCCGAGAGCACGAGGACCGGAAGCCGGGTCCGGGGATGCTGCTTCGCGCGGGGCGGGACCTGGATCTGGACCTGCCGCGATCGGTGCTGGTCGGCGACCGGTGCAGCGACCTGGCCGCAGCCAGGGCAGCCGGGCTCCGGACGGCGTTCCTGCTCAGCGGAACGGAACAGGAACCCTGCCCCGGCAGCTATCAGCCCGTCGATACGTTGGCGGCAGTTGAAGGCTGGCTCCTGCGGCGGCAGGTCGAGGATGGATCAGAACAGGGTGACGGCGGCGAGCGGTAAACCGGCAGCGTCCTTCGGGGACAGGACCGGCGCTCCGCCGTTGAGCCGGTGCAGAGGCCAGTCGACGCCCACGGCCGGATCGTCCCAAAGCAGCGTTTGTTCCCCGCCGGGATCATAGGGCTGCGTGACCTTGTACAGCACCTGGGCGTGATCGGACAGAACCAGGAATCCGTGGGCGAAGCCTTCCGGGATCCACAGCATGTCCAGCCGGTTGGTGGTGCCCGGCGCTGCCAGCTCAAGTCCGAACCAACGGCCGAAGTCAGGAGAGTTGCGCCGGAGATCTACGGCGACGTCCCAGATGCAGCCACTCAGGACACGGATTAACTTGCCCTGTGGCTGACGGGTCTGGAAGTGAAGGCCCCGCAGCACACCCTGACGGGAGCAGGACTGGTTGTCCTGTGCCCATGTCTCGGGCAGGCCGGCCTCAGAAAAGACCTTGCGATTGTAGGTTTCTGCGAACCAGCCTCGGCTGTCCTCGAAGTGCGGCGAGCTGACCAACCGCATGCCGCACAGCCCGATTTCCGTTACATGCATCGAAAAGAGTATAGCTGCCCTAAAGATTTCCGAGAATTTGCCGATAGGACAGACAACGGTCGAAGGAGGTGCCAGAGGCCCCGACGCCAGCGGGATGTGAAACTTCTGGTACAGCGCAACGTAGGTTTAGTACAGATAGCCGACAACACAGTAGACTGGGAGCACGACCAACGGAGCAGTGCTGCAGTAACTTCCGAGCGACCCTGACGCGGAGCGGATCTCCTGGGCAACAAGGAGACAGGCTCCAGAGCAACGGCGGGATACCCTTGCACGTGGGTCCGCCCTCAACAGTCGTCTTCCCTCTGAGCGTTTGCGGAAGGCGAGGAGAGTATCGCCCGGCATGGTTGAGCAATGGGACTCCAATGAAGTTGACGCACCATCGCAGCGATTTTTCTATCCTTCTGCTTCCGGTGTGGCTGTTCAAACTCATAAAATCAGCGTCACGCCGGCCAGCCCGGAGCGTCTGTTCCGCTACAAGGTGATTAAGCGCGGCGTGGACCTTACGCTCGTTGCTCTGTGCCTTCCGGTCCTGTTGCTGCTGATTGCGTCCATTGCCCTGGCCATCCGTTTAACCTCACCGGGGCCAATCTTCTTCTCGCACCGGCGGATTCGCGGGCACGGCCGCTTCTTTTCCATGTGGAAATTCCGGACCATGTGCGTGAATTCTTCTGAGGTGTTGGAGAGCTATCTCGCGGCGAACCCAGAAGCGCGCGCCGAGTGGCGAAAGACGCACAAGTTGAAGTGTGACCCTCGCGTCACCAAGGTCGGCGATTTTCTCCGGCGTACCAGCCTGGATGAACTGCCGCAGCTGTGGAACGTGCTGACGGGGAGCATGAGCCTGGTCGGGCCGCGGCCGATCGTTGCGGCCGAAGTAGAGAAGTACGGGGACTATTTTGCGGATTATTGCTTGGTCAAGCCGGGCGTCACAGGGCTTTGGCAGGTTTCCGGCCGCAGCCAGCTGACCTACCCTGAACGCGTGCAACTGGACCGCCAATATGCCCACCATTGGTCGCTGATAGGTGACTTGAAGATTCTGCTCCGCACACTTTCCTCGGTAGCAAACCAGGACGGGGCGTACTAGCCTAAGCGACAAGCGGCCGCATGACCGGTCGTGAGTAGGCGATACTGACCCTATGCAGCGCGGCAGCAAGAAAAACCGGTGGCTCGACCTGTGGGTCGGCACACCCGCTTTGAATCTTCTGGCTACGGGCCGCCGCCGCCGTCCGGTTCCCACCCGTGTCAGCCGCATCGGTGTGATGTGTTCGCCCGCGCTGGGTGACACGCTGCTCTTTTCCGGGGCGCTTCAGGATCTCCGGGCTGCCCTGCCGCACGCGCACATCACCCACATCTGTATGGCACAGAACCTCGCCGCCGCCGAGATCATCCCGGGCGCGGATGCACGCCTGGTGATTGTGCTGACTAAACCCTGGCAGTCCATTCGCCGGCTCCGCGAGCAGCACTTCGACGTCCTGCTTGACTTCACGAGTTGGCAGCGCCTGACGGCGTTCTGCACGTTGCTGTCGGGTGCTCGGTACACGGTTGGCTTTGCCACGCCCGGGCAGCGGCGCAGCCGGGGGTACGACCGCACGGTACTTCACCGGGCAGACCGGCATGAAACGAAAAACTTTCGGGCGCTGTTGCTTGGCTCGGGGCTCGTACCTGACGCCATCGCGGAACATTCTCCGCTGATAACCGTGACAGAAGCGAGTGACGCGAGTTTTCGGGACGAGAACGATCTGATTGCGCTGCACCTCTGGGCCAGCGGCCAGCGGTCGCATCTGCGCGAATGGCCGGAAGACCGCTGGATCAGCCTGGCCCAGAACCTGGCCCAGGCAAACACGTTGTTTGTAGTCACAGGCGCGCCATCGGACCTGGACCGCATGCGGCCGTTCACGGAGCGACTTCGTCGGGCTGGTGTTCGGGCGGAGGCTTTTGTGAGCCCGGACGGGTTTCGGACGCTGACGTCTGTCCTGCTCAGGTGCAGATTGGTGGTCACGGTCAACACGGGCGTGATGCACCTTGCCGCGATCGCCGGGGCACGCACCGTAGCCATCAATGGACCGAACCGAAACGGGCGCTGGGGACCTGTGGGGCCCCGAGCCATTGGGGTGGAAGCACCTGGGGAGGGCTGCGGCTTTCTGCACCTCGGGTTTAACTTCGACGGCCACCCGGAGGACTGCATGGAGCGCACCTCGGTGGCTTTGGTGCTGGCGGCATGCCGAAGTCTGCTGGCCGCAACGGGGGAGCGCGCCGAGAAGTCAGCGGATGCGGGTGAGCCTGTAACGGCGGAGGCGCGCTGATGCAGCGCATGCGCGACGTGATCCGGGGCTCGCTGGCCCGCAGCCTGCGTCTGCTCGCGGAAGAAGACCGCATTGCCGCCGCTCTGCCGGTGGTTTGTGGCTCGGTCCTGGCAAGTCATTGCGAGGTGCAGCGGCTGGATGAGAAAGGCAAGCTCCACATCTTAATCGACAGCCCGGAGTGGATGAGCCCTCTGCTGGGCATGCGCGAGATGCTGCAGCATGACCTGCAACGAGTCGCCGGAGTGCCGTTGTCCGGCGTACACTTCATCCAAGCGGGCTCCGCGCCAGACAGGCCACTGTGGCCGCCCCTCGCCGAGCGTGCGCAGCCAGCGCCAGGACGTCAACGCTCAGCCCGCCGATCCACTTTTACCCCCAAAGGGAGACCCGCATGACCGGGAGTTCCGAGACCACGCGCGTCTCGCTCGAAGAGGTTCGCCATGTGGCGGACCTGGCCAACCTGGAGCTGACCGCGGACGAGTTGCCCCGCATGGCTCGCGACCTGGAAGCGGTGCTGGGCTACATCGATCAGCTGAACGAGTTGGACACGGGGGACATCGCGCCCATGGCCCAGGTCGCTGAAGCCTTAGGGCTCGCGCCCGCGCAGGCCGGCGAGACACTGCGGCCGGATGAACGTCGGCCTTCCCTGGATCGCTCGCTCGTAATGGCCGAGGCCCCAGAGACCGATGGACGCTTCTTCAAGGTTCCCAAGGTGATTGAGCGGTAGCTCGCCCGCGGACCGACCGGTCGCGTGGCCGGCAAACCAGATTGAGCTTACGAGGATGCGCAGCCGCATGATTGAAGCAGCAGAAATGCTTGAAACCCTTTCCCTGACCGCCGCTCGCGCGGCCGTGTCCGATGGACGGACGTCGGCGGTTCGCCTGGCCGAGGCGCACTTCGAGCGCATCGCCGCACAGGATGGCGAACTGGGCTGCTACCTGGCGCTGAGCCGGGAGCGCGCGCTGGCGCAGGCCGAAAACGTGGATGCAGCGGTGCAGGCGGGGAAGCCGCTGGGCGCGCTGGCGGGGGTGCCGGTTGCGATCAAGGATGTGCTCGCGACTAAAGGTGTGGAAACGACCTCGGGATCAAAGATCCTGGCGGGCTGGCATCCGCCGTATGACGCGACCGCCGTGGCGAAGCTGGAGGCGGCTGGCGCGGTGGTGCTGGGCAAGTTGAATTGCGATGAGTTCGCGATGGGGTCGTCGAATGAGAACTCGGCGTACAAGCCGGTCCGGAACCCGCGGGCGCTGGACCGGGTGCCGGGTGGGTCGTCGGGTGGATCGGCGGCGGCGGTGGCGGCGGGGCTGTGCGTGGCGTCGCTGGGGACCGATACCGGAGGATCGATCCGGCAGCCGGCGGCGTTTTGCGGGGTGGTTGGGGTGCTGCCCACGTATGGGCGCGTGTCGCGGTACGGGCTGATCGCCTTTGGGTCGTCGCTGGACCGCGTGGGGCCGTTGACGCGATCGGTGGAGGATGCGGCGGTGATGATGGAAGTGCTCGCCGGGCCGGATCCAATGGACGCGACCACCTCTGCGACCCCGGTGCCGAGCTACACGGCGGAGCTGGGCAAGGGTGTTGCGGGACTGCGGATTGGGGTGCCGGAGGAGTACTTCGGCGAGGGGCTTGATCCGGAGATCCGGGCGGCGGTGGAGCGGGCGCTGGACGGGTTGCGGGCGGCCGGATGCACGATCCACAAGGTGAGCCTGCCGCATACCAAGTATGCGGTGCCGACGTACTACGTGATCGCAACGGCGGAGGCGAGCTCAAACCTGTCGCGGTTGGATGGGGTGCGGTTTGGGTTGCGGGCAGCTGGGGCGAACACGTTGTCCAGCATGTTCCGGGAAACGCGTGATGAGGGTTTCGGTGCGGAGGTGAAGCGGCGCATCCTGCTGGGGACGTATGTGCTGTCGGCGGGGTACTACGACGCGTATTACCGCAAGGGACAGCAGGTGCGGACGTTGCTGACGCAGGACTTCCTCCAGGCGTTCGCGCAGGTGGATGCGCTGGTGTGTCCGGTGACGCCTTCACCCGCCTTCAAGTTCGGCGAAAAGACGGATGATCCGCTGAAGATGTACCTGGAAGACATTTACTCCGTTGCGGCGTCGTTGGCGGGGATTTGTGGAATGAGTGTGCCGGCGGGGACGACGGCCGCTGGACTGCCGGTGGGCGTGCAGGTGCTGGGGAGGCACTTCGACGAGGGGACCGTGTTGCGGGTTGGGGCGGCAATCGAGGCGGCGCAGCGGTAAGTTCCCCGGTGGGGAACACGTGGGCTGGGATGGGGTTTCTGAGCGGCGGCTACGTGAGTCATGCAGAAATGACGGCCACCCTGGAAGCACGCGCTGCATCCCAAACCAGGTGGGTGTCACGCAGAGCGCAGGGGGTGTTTGCCATGGGGTACCGGTGCTTGCATGGTCTGCTGCTTGTTGTGGGATGTGCGCTGCTGATTGCGGCCTTGTTTCCCGTCTTTGGCCTGTTAGGGCTGGAAGAGACGTGGCAGCCAGCGTTTACCGCGGCGAAGCTGCTGGTGATGTTGCCAGCTGGGGCGCTGTGCTTGTTTGGTGCGGCGAGTGTGTCGGGGCGGCTGCGACGACGGTAGGGCGTTTGCATCGACGTTCCACCTCAATGCAATTTCCTTAAGCCTCGCACTGGCGGCCTCTTGGGGTGAGGGCTGCATCAATGCCAATGGCCCGCAAGCGAAGGCAATTGGGTTTGCTGCGCTCCGGCCTTTGGCAAAGCGAAGTGGGGTACTGCGCCTGGTTGTGCGGCACGGCTGAAGCCATGCCCCGACGATACAAGTGCCTGCACCGATTCTCGTTTGGTCGCCCAGTTATTGGTTTGTGGCACAGTGCCGCTAGAGCGGTGCGAAAACGCAGATTCCTTCGGGAATGACAATCGAGTGGTGTACTGCATTGGCTGGTACGGAGATGGGCCGATTTTCCGGGAAAGAGATTTAAAAGCAGCTTGAGCTTAAGACAACGAGGCTAAGGGGTGGATGGAGGTTGCTGCTTGGCGGCTTGCATGGCCTGGTCGATGAGTTTGCGGGCTTTGTTGGGGCCCTTCCAGGCCAGGGTTTTGGAGTGTTTGCCCTGGAGCTTGTGGTAGTTGCTGAAGAAGTCGGAGATTTCGGTGCGGGCTTGTTCCGGGAAGTCGTCTACGGTCTGGAAGGGGCTGTAGATATGGGCCGTTTCAGCCACGGCGATGAGGCGGTCGTTGCGGTTGGTTTCGCCGTGTTCGGTTTGCTCGGATTCCATGACGCCGATGAGGCGGACGAGGACGGCGCAGCCGGGGAACACGGGTTCGTCCATGAGGACGAGAACGTCGAGGGGATCGCCGTCGCCGCCGATGGTTTGGGGGATGAAGCCAAAGTCGTAGGGAAAGACCATGCCGGCGGGCAGGGCGGCTTTGAGGAGAAAGATGTGTTGTTTCTCGTCGAAAGCGTATTTGTTGCGGCTGCCGCGGGGAGTTTCGATGACGACCTGGATGAGTTCATCGCCGGGTTTGGTGGTGCCGCTGGTGCTTTCGCCCGGCTTCTTCTGGAAAGGCTGAAGCTTGGTGGGATCGGCCAGGCCTTTGGGTGGCTTGGGCGCCTTGGGTTTGTCTTTGGTCTTGTCCTTGGGCACGGATGCGGGTCCTCTGAGTTGGGAGGATGAGGTGGGGTTTGTTTACGTTGTATTCATAATCAGTGCTCAGTGCTCAGTGCTCAGTGCTCAGTGCTCGGTGCTCGGTGCTCGGTGCTCGGTGCTCGGTGCTCGGTGCTCGGTGCTCGGTGTCTGATGATGGCTGCGGGACAGGAGCGTGCAGTGAACGCGGAGACGCGGTGCGTGGGAGGCGCGCGTGAGAGGCTAAGGGGATGCGGTCTGCGGGTGTTTTTCTGGTGTTGGCGGGTGGGGCGAGTGTGGGCTGGGCGCAGGCAGGAGCTGGGCAAGGGCAGGCACCGACCGGGACGCAGACCGCCGTCCCGGTCGTGCGGCAGAGTGTGACGGTGACGGCGGATCGTGGGCTGGTGGGGGTGACGGACCAGGCGACGAGCGTGACGGTGCTGGACCAGAAAGAGATGCAGGCTGAGCCGGGGTTGAGCCTGGATGACCGGTTGCACCAGGTGGCGGGGTTTACGTTGTACCGGCGGACGGGCTCGTGGACGGCGAACCCGACGACGGAGGGTGTGAGCTTGCGGGGCCTGGGGTCCACTGCGGCGAGCCGGACGCTGGTGGAAAGCGACGAGGTGCCGCTGAACGACCCGTTTGGCGGGTGGGTGCACTGGGACGAGATTCCGCAGCTGGCGATTGGGGACGTGGTCGTGGAACGGGGAGGGGCGGCGGATCTGTATGGGTCGAGCGCGATCGGTGGGGTGATTGCGGTGGAGCCGGTGGTGGCGGGCGGGGATGGTGCGCGGCGGGTGCGGGTGGCGGCGGATGCGTTGGGGGCAACGGAGGACTCGGGCGAGGGGGACCTGTTGGTGTCGGCGGGGATGGGTCGGCTGGGGGATGTGTTGCTGGCGGGCAGTGGGGTGGACTCGGCTGGGTACGTGACGGTGGCGCCGGGGTTGCGGGGCGCGGTGGATACGCAGTCGAGTGTGGCGGAGGAGAGTGGGCGGCTGGAGTGGCGGCGGGGGTTTGGGTGGGGTCGTGGTGGCGGTGGTGTCGGAGATGCAAACCGCAGATCCGCTTCGGGGATGGCAAACAACGGAATGACCACCAAAGGGGTCGCGGGTACGGCGTTTCTGCGGGGGAATGGGCTGAATGAGGCGCGGGGGAATGGGACGCCGGATCAGACGAATGGGACCCGGCTGTGGCGGTATGTGGGAGGTGGGGATGTGGATGCGGGGTTGGGGCATGGGGCGCTGCGGGTGTTTGGGGATCGCGAGGCATACCGGCAGAGCTTTTCGGCGATCGCCGCGAACAGGAACAGTGAGGTGTTGACGCGCCTGCAGCGGGTGCCGGTGGATGAGTTTGGCTTTTCGGCGACCGGGGCGCGGGGATTTGGGCGGGCGGTGACGGCGGGCGTGGGGTTGGACTTGCGGGATATCCGGGCCACGGATGCGGAGACACCGGTGAGTGGCGGCGTACCGGGGGCGACGACGGCGACCAGTGCGCATCAGCGGGAGCTGGGGGGCTATGCCGAGGGGATCTGGCAGGCCAAGGGATGGAGTGTGGCGGGGAGTGTGCGGGTGGATGAATTTCGGACGTTTGATGGGCGGGCGTTGACGGCGGGGGCTTCGCTTGCCGGGGTGAACGATCCGCCCAGTGTGGTGGCCGAGCCGGAGGTAAGTGAACTCGTGGCTAGTCCTCACCTGGGGGTGGTGCGGCACCTGCCGGGTGGGTTGGCGTTGACGGCGAATGCTTTCAGGGCGTTTCGCGGGCCGACGATGAATGAGCTGTACCGGACGGGGCAGGTTGGGCAGCAGACGACGTTGGCCAATCCGTCGCTGGTGTCCGAACGTGCGACAGGGTTCGAGTTTGGTGGCGAGTTTGCCGATATGAGGTTTAAGGGGCGCGAGGTGGGGCATCTGCGCGCGAGCTACTTCTGGACGGAGGTGAACCGGCCGGTGTCCACCGTGCTGCTGGCGCAGACGGCGACGACGCAGACGTTGCAGCGGCAGAACCTGGGGCAGATCCGGAGCCGTGGGTTAAGTGTGGAGGCGGGCAGTGGGACGTGGCGAGGACTGGATGTGCGGGCGGGCTATCAGCTGGCCGTGGCTACGGTGACGCGGTTCAATACGAGTTCGCCGTTGCAGGCGAACCTGGCCGGGAAGTGGTTACCGGAGGTGCCGCGCAACATGGCGACGGCGTCGGTGGATTACGTGCGACCTGGGTGGGTGGGGCTGCATGGTGTGGTGAGTTATACGGGACGGACGTTTGACGACACGGCGAACCAGTTCTTGTTGAGCGGGTATGCGCGGGTGGATGTGAGCGCGGAGCGGGCGTTGTGGCGCGGATTGGGGCTGTATGCGGGCGCGCAGAATGTGTTGGACCGGCGCATTGAGGCGGGGCGGACGCCGGTGTTGACCCTGGCGGCTCCGCGGCTGGTGGAGGGTGGGTTGCGGTGGACGATGGGGCGGTGAGTTTGGCTAAAGCTGTTTTGCGGATGAGGACCTTCCTGCGATTCGCCTCGCGCGGAAAGAGAACCATTTGCGGCTCGCTTCTGGTGTGGTTTGTGCTGTCGGCGCAGGCGGTGCCGGTGCTGGGCTATCGAGTTGTGGCACGACTTCCACACGCAAGGGCGAGCTATACAGAAGGATTCTTCTATCTCGACGGGCTATTTTACGAGGGCACGGGCATGGAGGGCCGGTCGGCGCTGGTGGCCGTTCAGCCGGAGACCGGGGAAATAGTGAAAACCGCACGATTGGCACCGCAGTATTTCGGAGAGGGCATCGTGGACTGGGGTCCGTATGTGTACGAGTGGACGTGGACCTCGCACGTCGGCTACGTCTACGACCGTCGGACCTTTGCGGGTGTCAGGCAGTTCACCTACGAGGGCGAGGGCTGGGGAATGACGCGGACAACGAAGGAAATCATCACCAGCGACGGATCGGCGGAGCTCACGTTTCGTGACCCGGTGAGCTTCCAGCCAATACGCAAGATCACGGTCCATGACGGGCCGGTGTTGGTTTCTCAGCTGAATGAGCTTGAGTTCATCAAGGGAGAGATCTGGGCGAATATCTGGCACTCGGAGCGGATTGTGCGGATCTCGCCCGCGAACGGCGAGGTGCGGGCCTATGTTGACCTGCACGGGTTGCGGCCTGCGGAAACGCTGGCCAACCCGGAGGCGGTGCTGAACGGCATTGCCTATGACGCTGCACGGGACCGGTTGTTTGTAACCGGCAAGCAGTGGCCGAGCGTGTTCCAGATCAAAGTAACGCCGGGCTCCCGGGGCAAGTAGTGTGCTGACACGGAGAGCGCGGAAACGTTGCGCGCAACTGGGCGGCTGAGGGTGCGTTTACTCTACTGCGCGGCGGATTCTCAGGAGGCCGGCAGGAGGCAGGAACATGAAGCTATCCAACGTTTTTGCGAAGCTTACAGGTGGTAAGGCGAAGGTGATGAGCACCCTGGGTGGTCTGGTCATTGCAGGGGCGGCGATGACGATGGCGGCCCCGTCCGCGAAGGCACAGGTGGCCTTCGGCGTGACAGTGGGCGGACCGCGGTATTACGCGCCGGCTCCGCGGCCTGTGTACCGGCCCTATGCCTATGGCTATGTCGCCCCGGCATACCCTGCGTATGGGTATGCGGTCCCGGCGTATGGCTGGGATCGTCGCGGCCCTGAGGACTGGCGCGCGCATGAGGCCCTGGAGCACCGCGACTTCGACCGCCGGTATGACCGTGGCGGATGGCGCCGCTAGTTGATTGTTCGCATTGAAGAAAAGCCCACTTCCGGTGATACGGAGGTGGGCTTTCTGCTGTTGTGAACGATGGGCGAACGCAGATTTCCTGTGGGAATGGGAAAAGAAAGCGGTTGCGAGCGCCGGTCTCCGCCGGGAATGGCAACTAGAAGGCGACTACAACGGTTTGTAGTAGAGGACTTCGGGGCGGGCGCAGGTGAGGCAGAGGCGTTGGCCGTCGCGATCTTCGAAGCGGTCGAAGTTGATGCCTTCGCCGCAGCGGTCGCAAAGGGCGCGTTCGCCTTTGTAGCCGGGGAACTCGCTGGGTGGGAGCGGGACCTGCACCCACTGCTCGCTGAAGAGTTCGGCGTCAGGGAGCTCGCGGTAGGCGCGCATTTGTTGTTCGTTCTTGGGGAGGTCGGGGAAAAGATCGCGGGCGCGGTCCTTGGAGGTTTCGCGGGCAGTAACGCGAAGGCCCTTATACAGGTCCGGGCCGAGTTTCGCGTCGAGGTCGACAAAGGTGGCGGCCATTTTGCCCCAGTCACGAAGTTTGAGGGCGCGCTTGCCGACACGGGCGCCGGTGACGACGCCGATCGCGTCGGTAGCGCAGCGGTCGATTTCGACGAAGACGACGGGTCGCTTGCGGTCGGGGTTCAGGTCGCCATTGTCGAGAAACTTGCGGCGGGGCTCGTAAATGTTGAGGCGGCGCAGGGCGAGCTGGGCCATGCGGACGCCGAGGACCTGGCCGGCGCAGAGGTGGCCGTGGGCACGTTCGGCCTCCCCGAGAAGCTCCTGGAGCTCTCCGTTGACGGACTGTGCATGTTCAGCGGCCGCATCGGATGTGAAGGACGTCATGTCACGATGCTACGCCGCTGCATCTTAGCGCGCATGGCCGATAGTGCGTTCGCCGGCGCCCAGTGGTGGCAGACCGGAGTCATCTACCAGATTTACCCTAGGTCGTTTCAGGACAGCAATGGCAATGGTGTGGGCGATCTGAAAGGGATTGCTGCGCGGTTGGATTACCTCGTCTCGCTGGGTGTGGATGCGATCTGGATTTCGCCGATCTATCCGTCGCCGATGGCGGACTTTGGTTACGATGTGGCGGATTATTGCGGCGTCGACCCGCTGTTTGGAACGATGGAGGACTTCGATGCGCTGCTGGCGGCGGCGCATGCGAAGGGGCTGCGCGTGATCCTGGACTTTGTACCGAACCATAGCTCGGATCAGCATCCGTGGTTTCTGGAGTCGCGGTCATCGCGATGGAATCCGAAGCGGGACTGGTACCTGTGGCGTGATCCCCACCCCGTCGAGCAGAGCTCGTCGGGGACCCCGAACGATGCTGCCGCACCGAGCGGGCCGGACGACCACCGTCCGGCGAGCCAGCGATATCCGAACAACTGGACCTCGCACTTTGGCGGGCCGAGCTGGGCGTGGGATGAGGCGACGAAGCAGTTTTACCTGCACTCCTTTTTGAAGGAGCAGCCGGACCTGAACTGGCGCAACCCGGAGGTGCGCGCGGCGATTTATGAGGCCATGCGTTTCTGGCTGGACAAGGGAGTCGATGGCTTCCGGATGGATGTGCTTTGGCTGCTGATCAAGGACGAGCAGTTTCGGGATAACCCGTCGAACACGGAATACGCGCCGGGTATGCATGACCACGCCAAGACGCTGCCGCTGTATAACGCCGACCAGCCCGGAACGCACCGGATTGTGGCGGCGATGCGGGCGTTGATGGACAGCTACCGGCCGACGCTGCCGGGGACGGGCGAGGTGGAAGGCGCGCTGGACCCGGAGACGCTGGCGCCGATGGCGACGTCAAACCGCGTGCTGATCGGGGAAATCTACCTGCCCCTGCCGGAGCTGGTGCGGTATTACTTTGGGCGCGAGCCGCAGACGGGCGGAACCGAAGGGACGTCGCCGGAGATCCCGGAGCTGCGCGGGGCGAATTTGCCGTTCAACTTCCACCTGATCCAGACGGAGTGGAATGCAACGCGGATTGCGGAGATTGTGCAGTCGTACGAGTTGCTGCTGCCGGCGGGCGCGTGGCCCAACTACGTGCTGGGGAACCATGATCAGCCGCGGCTGGCGTCGCGCATTGGAGCGCAGCAGGCGCGCGCGGCGGCGATGCTGCTGCTGACGTTGCGTGGCACGCCGACGCTGTACTACGGCGACGAACTGGGCATGGAAGACGTGCCGATTGCGCCGGACCAGGTGCAGGATCCGGCAGAAAAGAATGAGCCCGGCAAGGGGCGCGGGCGTGATCCGGAGCGGTCGCCAATGCTTTGGGTGGATGCACCGAATGCGGGCTTTACGACGCCGGAAGCGAAGCCGTGGTTGCCGTTACAGGCGAACTGGCCGACGATCAACGCCAAGGTGCAGAGTGGGCAGGAGCGCTCGACTCTGCAGCTGTATCGGAAGCTGCTGGCGCTGCGGCGCGCGCACCCCGCGCTGCATGCGGGGGCGATCAGCGAGGTGTCGACCGAGGGTACGATACTGCGGTTCTGCCGAAGTCTGGCGAGCGATGCGACGGGGGAGCGGTTCCAGGTGTTGTTGAACCTGGGAAATGAGCCGGCGGTGGCACACTCGTCCCGCGGGCGCGTGGTGCTGACGACCCTGCTGGATGGCGAGGGCGGCGTGGTGGATGGGCCGGTGACGCTGGAAGCCGGCGAGGGCCTGCTGGTGCGGATGGAGTGAAGCTGGTGCGGGTGGAGGCTGCGCGCGTCTGGGGACCGTCTTAGGCGGTTGAGGATGGGACACGCTGAAGCCTGCGCCGTTCTTTCAGCAACAGGCTGAGCATGCTGAGGCAAACAACCATGTCCACCGCGATGCCGAAGCGGAACCAGTGCCCGCGAACGAAGCCGTTGAGGAAGGCAAAGCCTAGAGCGAGGATGCAAAGGGCCACGACGACTGCGTAGGAGTGGAGCCTGGTTCGATCTCTGCCGGGGGAACCCATGGAAACATCTTGCCATGCGTGTCAAGGGTGATCAGAGGTTGGGAATCAGAGACAGGGATTCATGGTGCAGGGAATTGTGTTGCCGGTGGGAGTTGGCCGGATCATGACGGTTCGGGGCGGCGCTGGGGAGCGGGTTACGCGATATGCTGTGTGCCAGAGCGCTGTTGAACCGGAAGCGCTGCACTCTCGTATCTGCATGGATGAAAGGGCTGCCCACGGGTTGGGGAGTCGGATGGCACTATGACCTACCGCGTGGCACGCAGCGGACAAACGTTCGGACCGTACACCGATGCCGAGATCCGGCAGTACCTTGCCTCGGGCAATATCGGAATGTCGGATATGGTGCAGGCCGAAGGAACGGGCGAGTGGGTGCCGGTGCTGCAGCTGTTCCCCTTAACGTCTGTGCCGCCGGTGATGCCGACGCCGCCTGTGGTTGGGCCGAAGGTGTTGTACCCCGATCCGCCGGACTTTCCGTGGTGGGGTGCGCTGCTGCTGGGGATTGTGACGGGTGGGCTGTTCTTTGTGGTTTGGGACATCGTGGAAGCGAGTTGGCTGAAGCGCATTGAGAGTAAGAGCACTGCGTTTCTGCTGTATATCGGCGTGGCGGTGTTTTATCTCTTCAAGCTGCCAGGCATCTGGTCGACGATGAACTACAACATGTTTGGCGGCCCCAATGTGCATGTGCACAACGGCGGGGTGGGTGGTATCAGTTTCATCCTGATGATTGTGGCGCGCTTTATTTTCCGGCGCGAGTTGCTGGAGCACTTCAACGTGCGCGAGGGGATTTCGTTGCAGTTGAGCGGATTTTGGACGTTGGTGCTGGGGGGACTGTACTTTCAATATCACTTCAACAAGATCAATGAGTTGAAGCGGGCGACGAACCGGAGTGTGCCGGCGGTTTAGAACGACAAGTAGGAAGTAGGAAGTAGGAAGTAGGAAGTAGGAAGTAGAAGTGAAAGTAGGAAGTAAAAGGTAAAAGCCCCGGCGTTGGCCGGGGCTTTTGTGTTGCCGGTTGGGGGAGGGTTAGCTCCCGGCGCCTACGGGCTCGGGCTTGGCTTCGGTGGCGGGGGTGCCGGCCTTGGCGGGCTCGTTGGTGCCTGGCTTGCGGATGTCGATGCCGCCCTTGAAGAAGGCGCCGTCTTCGATGGAGATGCGCGCGGCGATGACGTCGCCGGTGAGCGAGCCTTCGGAGCGGATGTCGACGCGATCGGAGGCCTGGCAGTTGCCGCGGACCTTGCCGAGAACGACGATCTCACGGGCCGAGATGTTGGCGGCTACCTGGCCGTTGCGACCTACGGTAACGCGATTGCCGGGGAGGGTGATGGCGCCTTCGACCTTGCCATCGATGTAGAGCGACTCCGAGCCGGTAAGCTCGCCCTTGATGACGAGGCTCTTGCCGATGGTGGCCTGCTCGCCGGTCGCTGCCGCGCCGGGGACGCCGGCTGTGGTGGGCCGGGGTGCGTCAAAGTTGGTGCTGCTGGTTGTGCCGGCTGCGCCCGGGCGTGCGGGTTCGGGGGTTGAGGGCGTCTGATTGCCAGCCTGATTCGGTTTCCACATATTCCGTTTTGCTCCCTTTCGGAGGATCTGCCGCCGAACCCCGGCCGCCACGCATGAGGGCGTGATTTCAGCGCGACTGTCCGTGCTTTGACCACGATACTACTTCGGCAACAGGTGTGGAGGGGGAGGGGAGCCAGAACGACACGTCGTGAGGAGAGATATGGGCAGGATTTCCGCAGATTTTCTCTGCCTGTTCGCCCTGGCTGTGTGGTTCGTGATCGCGAACCCACTACGGAGGACGAGGGAGTTCGTTCGCTTGGGCCGAAGGTGGTCCGTTCAGTCGTGAGCTGTGAGTCGTTGCGTTAGGAGTGGGGTCTCGCGTTCAGCGTTGAGCTATCTGGCTCTTGAGCAACAAGGCGGGGTCCTAGTCTTCTTCGCTTTCGCCCTCCTCGATGAGTGAGCTGATGCCCGCAACGTCGAAAGTTACGGGCTGGCCGCCGGTGAGCGACAGCGTGGCGCGCATCGGCGTGCGCTGCCATTGCGCGGTGGCACAGACCGGGTGCGATGGCTTGTCCAGGGGCCAGTTGGCCAGGGTGTGTTGCGCGACGGCCTTGTGGGTTCCGAGTTCGGCGACCACCGCGACGACGCCGCCCTTGAGCGTGGGGATAAGACCACAGTACGCGGCGTAGTCGCGAAACCAGGCGACGTCCGAGATTTGGGAGTCGAAGTTGGGCAGATGGAGGGGCGTGATATGCCCGGTGGTGC
This sequence comes from Granulicella sp., assembly GCA_965198515.1. Classification (GTDB taxonomy): domain Bacteria; phylum Acidobacteriota; class Terriglobia; order Terriglobales; family Acidobacteriaceae; genus Granulicella. Next base: position 1,680,430 of record CBDAPO010000006.1, read on the forward strand.
GGTCCACCTGGAGCCATGGACCGGGCTGCCAGGTCCAGCGGGCGGCCTCGCCGGGCAGGGAGTCATTGATGCGCAGGGCGCGGCGAATGACAAAGGTACGGTCGGTGACCTCGTGGAGCTCGCCGACAGTCCACTCGCGGGTTTTTTCGTCGACCAGAAGCGGACGGATACGAAGTGTGGTGGCTTCTTCGCTCTTGTTGTCGGGCGTGGCCTCCGGGGGCGTGTAGGGGACCTTGCGCACCGCGCCGAGCGCAACGACGTGCATCTTGGCCGCATGGACCGGAAGGGCGAGAAGGAGGGCGAAAACCGTTAGCAGTGGCGCAGCAGCCGGGCGAAGAACCTGCATGGCGCGAGCGTAGCAGCGGCCTGGGGGCCATATCCTACGGCTTTTGTGGAGTCTTGCTGCTGCGTGTGGGTGCGTGCCTCAGCGGCTGTGTCCCAGAACGAACCAGGAGAGAGCCAGGCAGAGGAGGTACAGCCCCACCACGAAGCGAACGGCGCCCGAGACCGTGACGCCCCAGGAGTCGACCCGTTTCTGCCGCCGCACGCTGTAGTTCAGCCAAAGGATGGTGAGAGACGTCAGCAGCAGCGTGAGGAGCGCTGCGGCGAGCGTGGCCTTAAGCAGATGAACAACCATGACGACGGGGTCCTTGCGAGCGAGACGAGTTTACTCTTCGCCGGCACCGGGGTGCCCTGCGAGGCGGTCGGGCATGTCGGCAAGGATGTAGGTCATGACGGCGAGCGAGGCGACGTTTTTGCGGAAGTCCTGCGGATCCACCTTGTCGAGTGTGTCCGCTTCGGTGTGATGCCAGTCGAAGTAATGGGCGGCAGTGGTCATCTCGCCCAGGCCGGGGACGCCTGCGCCCATGAGGGGTGAGATGTCGGAGCCGCCGCCGCCGGCCTTGACCGTGTTGGCGCCGACTGGGGCGAGCAGGGTGGCGATTTGCTGAAGCTCGGCCAGGGAGTGCTGTTCTGCGGGAGAAAGGTCGGGCTGGGCAGCGGGGCCGTTCGGGGTGGAGCGGCGGTGGCCGCCGGCGCCGTACCCGTAGCCGATGGGTTGTTCGGCACCACCGTCCATCTCGATAGCGGCGACGTGGTCTTTGACCTTGTTGCCGAGGCCGGCTAGGTAAGCCTTGCCCCCAGCGCCGCCGTTTTCTTCGTTGACCCAAAAGACGACGCGGATGGTGCGTTTGGGATGGAGGTTGAGCTTGTGGATGAGGTTGGCGGCAGCTAGGGCGGCGGTGATGCCGGAGCCGTCGTCCTGGGCGCCCTGGCCGACGTCCCAGCTGTCGATGTGGCCGCCGACATCGACGATCTCTTCGGCGTGTTCGGAGCCGGGGATGTCGCCGTAAATGTTGAAGCTCGGGGCATCGGGAAGCTGTTGGGCGGCCATCTCGAGGTGGACCGTCACGGGAGCTGCACCGGCTTCGTGGGTGAGCCGGTCAAGGAGCAGGGCGTCTTCGATGGAGATGGCTGCGGCTGGAATTTTGGGCTGTTTGGGGTCGTAGACCGTGGTGCCTGTGTGCGGCGTCTGCATCGCCAGCGGTGTGATGGAGCGGACCAGGACGGCGACGGCGCCCAGGGCCGCGGCGTGCGAGGGCCCAGCCGTGCGGTACATCACGGTCTGGCCGTAGCCTTTGTACGGGGCGTTGAAGACGACGATCTTGCCTTGGACCCCGCCGTGGCCGAGTTGTTCGAGCGTGGCGAAGTCGGGGACAACGACGATGGGAGCGGTGAGGCCGCCGGGAGGTGTGCCAACGCTCATGCCAAGGCCGAGCATGTGGAGTGGCTTGGTGACGGGAGTGGCGATGCTGGCGGATTCGGCGCCGCGGACCCAGTGGGGCACCATGACGGGCTGTAGGGTGACGTTCTGCAGGCCGGCATCGCGCATGGCCTCCGCGGCCCAGGCGGTGGCGCGGGTGAGGGATTCGGAACCGGAAACGCGTTTGCCGATGTGATCGGTGAGGAACTGGAGGCGGGCGTACCCATCGGTGTCCGCGAGCGCCGCGGCGATGAGCTGGTCTGCGACGGGCTTGTACTGGGCCGCGAGATCGGGCTGCTGGGCGGGCAGGCCGGTGGGTAGCAGCAGGGCGAGACCGATGGACAGAGCGACGACGGCGCGCTTAGGGCTCATGGAGGACCTTGGGTGTGGCTTGGGATGGGTCCGTTCAGCATACGGCAAGACAGAGGCAGCGGCCGCGATGGCAATCGGCGACAGTTAGACAGAGGCCCGCGAAGTAGGTCGGGCAACGTTTTTTGACATCCGGGTTCATGGCTTCTCAAACCTCAGACTTTCGGGTAGACTTGCAGATGGTGCGTGATCCTTCCGCAGGCTCCGTGCGCCCGGCTGCGCTGTTTGCCGGGGCGGAGACATCAGAAGCCCGCGATCAGGTTGGTTGGTTGTTATCGAAGGGTTCAGGCTTGAGCCTGGGTCCCGAAGGAGAGCGTTTGTCGAAGGAAGATGCAATTGAGGTAATGGCAACGGTCATTGAGATCTTGCCGAATGCGCTGTTCAAGGTGGAACTGGAGAACAAGCACCAGGTTCTGGCGCATGTTTCCGGCCGTATGCGCAAGAACTTCATTCGCATTCTTACCGGGGACCGCGTTGCCATTGAGCTCAGCCCGTATGACCTGAACCGCGGACGCATTGTGTACCGCTACAAGTAGATAGAGCTACCAAGAGACTGAGGGAAGTTATGAAGGTTCGTGCATCAGTAAAGCCGATTTGCGACAAGTGCAAGGTGATCCACCGCAAAGGTGTTGTGCGGGTCATCTGCTCGGCCAGCGCAAAGCACAAGCAGCGCCAGGGCTAATTGCCCGGAGCGTTCCATGCGGCCCCACCGGGCGAGTTCGCCGAAGTCAAGGCGTGCGATGAACCCGGAGGAGGCAGGATTCACGGCGAGAGTCGTGGTTCAGGTCAGCCGCTCCACCACCAACCCCGCTTCGCGACAAGATCGTGTGAGCCCCAACGAAAGGTAGCCTTATGGCTCGTATTGCCGGCGTCGATCTGCCTGGAAACAAGCAGACTCGCATCGCCCTTACCTATATCTACGGCATCGGAAACCCCCGTGCGCTGTCGATCCTGACCAAGGCGGGCATTGACCCGTTCGTCAAGCTCGCGACCCTGGACGAGGATCAGCTGAACAAGATTCGCCAGGTGATTGAACAGGAAGGCGGCATTGAGGGCGATCTTCGCAAGGAGATTTCGCTCAACATCAAGCGCCTCATCGAAATTCAAAGCTTCCGTGGCCTGCGCCATCGCCGCAACCTGCCGGTTCGTGGACAGCGCACCCACACCAACGCCCGTACCCGCAAGGGCCCCCGCAAGGGCACCGTTGCCGGCAAGAAGAAAGCGACCAAGTAAGCCATGGCGAAGACTGCACAGAAGACCGCCGGCTCGAAGGCCGGCAAGGGCAAGAAGTTTAAGAAGCGGGAACGGAAAAACGTTCCATTTGGTCTGGTGTTCATCCAGGCCAGCTTCAACAACACCATCGTGACGATCACCGACCAGCAGGGCAACACGCTCAGCTGGAAGAGCTCCGGTTCGCTGGGCTTCCGTGGATCGCGTAAGGGTACGCCATTTGCGGCGCAGCAGGCTGCGGTGAATGCCGCGAATGCGGCTCGCGATCATGGTCTGCGGTCGGTGGACGTTCGCGTCGCCGGTCCTGGCTCGGGTCGAGAGTCGGCCATCCGCGCGTTGGCGGCTGCGGGCATCGAGGTTCGCTCGATCCGCGACGTGACGCCGATGCCGCACAACGGCTGCCGTCCGCCGAAGCGTCGCCGGGTTTGATGCCTATGTCCCTGTCCTCGCAGCTTGGTTTGCCGATATCGGTCCGCCGAACTGCGTGGGCTGGGGCGCTTGGTCTTGCGACGGTTGCGATTCTGGCCGGGTCGAAGAGGAAGCTCTTTGACAGCGTCATGATCGGGGCCTTTGTGATTGGGTTTACAACATGTGTTCCGCTGTCGATCGAGGCTCCTGGAGCCGACGGGCAGGATTAGGAACGAATCACCGGATCGTGACGAAGGGCAAAGCCGCCCGTAAAGCGATCGACACCTGAAGTTTTGGAGAGAAGAAATGGCTCGTTATACAGGACCTGTGTGCCGCATGTGCCGGCGCGATGGCGTCAAGTTGTTCCTGAAGGGACCGAAGTGCTTTACCGACAAGTGCCCCGTTGAAAAGCGGAACTTCCCCCCGGGGCAGCACGGGCAGTCCAAGAAACAGAAGAAGGTTGTGGGCTACGGTCTGCAACTGCGTGAAAAGCAGAAGGCCAAGCGCATCTACTTCACCCTGGAAACGCAGTTCCGCGCGTATTACGAGAATGCGGCGAACCGTACCGGTGTGACGGGCGACTTGCTCCTGCAGCAGCTTGAGACCCGTTTGGACAACGTGGCCTACCGGCTTGGCTTTGCGACTTCGCGCCGTCAGGCACGCCAGGTTGTGCGTCACGGTCATGTCTCGGTAAACGGCCGCAAGGTAAACATCCCCAGCTACCAGTGCAAGGTTGGCGATGTCGTCGCTATTCGGGACAAGGCCAAGGAAATGTCAATCCTGGCGACTGCGCAGGACTTTCTTTCCGGCCAGAACCGTGTTCGGTGGATGGACGCGGATCCGGCAGGCATGTCGGGCAAGATCATCGCTCTGCCGCAGCGTGAGGATATCCAGCTGCCGGTGAACGAGCAGCAGATCGTCGAACTTTACTCGAAGTAAGGCTTTGGCGGCGGGCTTCTGGCCTCCATTGGGCCCCGGTGATTCGTTTTGGGTTGCCGGGTCGTCCAATGATGAGGGGCTGTGAGACCTGCCGCCTCGCCCTGTTTCACGCTTCACAACTGATGGATCAACCGATGTACCGTTAGCCACGCAGAATGCTTCGCGCGGCGACGAAGAAAGGATGCACCCATGCTTTGGAGAGGTTTCCAGAAGCCCAAGCGCCTGGCCGTCGACCAGGAGTCGTTGACCAACACCTACGGGAAATTTTCCGCACAGCCCTTTGAGCGCGGATTTGGAACGACGATCGGCAATGCGCTGCGCCGTACGTTGCTGAGCTCGATCGAGGGCGCCGCGGTGACCGCGGTCAAGATCGAGGGCGTGCTGCACGAGTTTCAGTCGATCACCGGTGTGGTGGAAGACGCGACGGACATCATCCTGAATCTGAAGCAGATTCCATTCAAGCTCCACGGAGACGGACCGAAGGCGCTGTACCTGCACGTGGACCAGCCCGGCGCGGTGACCTCGGGCATGATTGAGGCGGACGGTGACGTCGAGATCCTCGATCCGGATGTCTACATCTGCACCGTTTCCGAGGGTGGCCGGATCGACATGGAGATGCGGTTGAAGCGTGGTCGCGGCTATGTTTCCGCGGACAAGAACTTTGACGGCGACCTCGGTCTTGGGTTCATTCCAATCGACTCGGTGCACTCGCCCGTGCGCAAGGTGAACTTCATCGTGGAAGCGGCTCGTTTGGGTCAGATCACCGACTACGACAAACTGACGCTCGAGATCTGGACCAACGGAACGGTGCAGCCTGCGGATGCGTTGGGCCTTTCGGCGAAGCTGCTGAAGGACCACATGACGATCTTCATCAACTTCGAGGAGGAGATGGAGTCGGGCGCGCATGCGGACCACGATGGCCCGGGGATCCGGAACGAGAACCTCAACCGTTCGGTGGAGGAGCTTGAGCTCTCCGTACGCAGCTATAACTGCCTGAAAAATGCCAACATCGCGACCATCGGTGAGCTGATCCAGAAGACCGAAGCCGAGATGCTGAAAACCAAGAACTTCGGCCGCAAGAGCCTGAATGAGATCAAGGAAATCCTTGCTCAGATGGGGCTTTCGCTCGGGATGAAGATCGACGAGCAGGGCAACCCGGTTCCGGGACCGACCTCGGTTCTTCCGGCGCAGGCACTGGCGCAGAGCTATGCCGCGTTTGATGACGACGAGGACGAAGATGAGGACGAGGATGCTGATCTCGACCTCGCTCCGGAGCAAGAAACGTTCTAACAGAGCCGGAGCGCAGCAGAGTATTCCTGCTGCGCTCCCGAACCGCTTCATGCTGTGAAGCACACCGGTCGACGGGCAAAGCCTGGACCGAAGGAGACGAAGTATGCGCCATCGCGTAGGTGGGTTTAAGTTAGGCAGAAATACAAGTCATAGAAGGGCGCTGCTTCGCAACCTGGTGACCAGCGCGATCATCAATGACCGGATTCATACGACGGTGACCAAGGCCAAGGCTGCACGGCCGTTGGTGGAGAAGATGATCACGCTGGGCAAGAACGGCAGCGTGCATGCGCGCCGTCAGGCGCTGGCGTACATGATGACGCCGGAGTCGGTGGATCGCTTGTTTGCGGTGGTGGCTCCGCGGTATGCGGAGCGCAATGGCGGGTACACCCGGATTGTGCGCACCGGACAACGTCAGGGCGATGCGGCGGAGACCGCGTTCCTTGAGTTGTTGGGTGCCGAGCAGGAGTTGAACGAGAAGGCGCAGAAGCGTGCAGAGATTCGCCGCAAGCGCCAGGAAGAGTTCCAGCGCCAGCTTGAAGAGCAGAATGCGGCGGAAGGCGGCGACACTCCGTCGCAGTCGTAAAACGCTCAGGTTTGAACAGGCGCATCCTTCGGGGTGCGCCTGTTTTGTTTTACGGCGATCTTTGGTGGCTTAATCTTTCGAGAGCTCCGGCGTTTGCGGTGTGAGGGTGGGAGCCCGGGTGGAGCGTACCGTGCGGGCATAGATTTCTGAGTAGGCGACTGCGCGGTCGCGACCAGCGCACTTGGCCACGTAAAGGGCCTCATCGGCGAGGGTGAGCAAGCGATTGGCGTCGGGTGTGGCGGGACTGAGCGTGCTGAGGCCAATGCTGAGCGTGACGGGCGCCAGCGGCCAGGGATAGTTGCGGACGGCCTGGAGGAGGCGGTCGGCGAGGGCGAGAGCGCCTGCTTCATCGGTTTCTTCGAGCAGAATCACGAACTCTTCTCCACCGAAGCGGGCAAGCAGGTCCTTTGACCGAAGGTGGTCCCTGAGACAAAGCGCCAAGAGCCGCAGCACAGCATCACCATGTGTATGGCCGAACCGGTCGTTGTGCGTTTTAAAGTGGTCAACGTCGAGGATCAACAGGCACAGTGGTTTGCCGGTGCGCCGAGCTTTGCTGAACATCAGGCGAAGCTGTTCGTCGAGCACGCGCCGGTTTGCAAGTCCGGTGAGGGGATCGAGGGAGGCCAGTTGGCGGAGTTGTTGATTGGCTGATTCCAGTTCGCTTCGGGAGCGCTGCAGCTCCGCCTCGCGCTGGAGTTCGGCGGTGACATCAAGGGAGATACCACCCAGGAGTGACTCGCCGTCGGCACCGGTGCACGGGAACTTGTAGGAGCGCCAGGTCGAGGACGTACCGTCAGGGTTGAGGGCTTGCTCGTCGCTGGTTACCAGCATGCCGGTCTGCAGGGCTTCAAGATCGTGTCGGCGATATAGCTGGGCGAGCTCGCGCGGCCACAGTTCTTCGTCGGTTTTGTTGAGCATGAACGCCCGCGAGACATCGAACTGATCTGCCGTTGTCTGGTTGTAATAGAGCATGCGGCCGTCGACGTCCTTGAGGTAGGCCATGAAGGGACCGCTGTCCATGAAGGTTTGGAAGCGCTGTTCGCTGGCGGCAAGGCGAGCCGAGGCGGCTTCGGCACGGGCGAGGGCCTGTTCGAGCTCGCGTCGCTTGACGCGCAGTTCGAGGCGGGCGTTTGCCTGGCTGGCGAGGATGCGGAGGGCCGTGCGCTGTTCCGTGGTCAGGGTGCGGGGAACATGGTCCATGACGCACAGGGTGCCGACGGGGAAGCCGTCCGGTGAGAGAACGGGCATGCCGGCATAGAAGCGCCAGCCGGCTTCGCCGGTGACCATGGGGTTTTTTGCAAAGCGAGGATCTGCGGTGGCGTCTTCGACCAGCAGGAGATCGGGCTGGCGGATGGCGTGATCGCAAAAAGCTACCTCCCGTGAGGTGCTGCCGACGTCGATGCCCGTGACCGCCTTGAACCACTGCCGGTCTTCGTCGATCAGCGAAACCATGCTGATCGGTGTGCCGCACATCGCGGCGGCGAGGTGGACGAGTTCATCGAATTCCGGCTCAGGATCAGTGTCCAGCAGATCGAGCTGATGCAGTGCGTGGAGCCGTTGTTGTTCGTTCGTCTCGGTTGAGCCCTGGTGCATGTAGGTTTGCGTCCTTCACCGGAAATCAAGGACTGTATCGGCTGAAACTGCCGGAACTTGAGGCCAACGCATACGTAGGAGGATGTAGGGATCGCGCTACACTGACTACATCGCCCATGGCTATTGTCCAGCTTCAGAACATTCGCAAGGTGTACGACACAAAGGTTGCAGTCGAAGGTCTTTCCCTGACGATTGAGCCGGGAACGATGTTCGGTTTGTTGGGACCGAACGGGTCCGGCAAGACCAGCTCCATCCGAATGATGATCGGGATGACGGTGCCGGATTCGGGCACGGTGGAGCTGTTTGGGAAACCCTTTGACCGGAGCGCGCTGCACCGCATCGGGTACCTGCCCGAAGAGCGTGGCCTCTACAAAAAGATGAACGTGACCGAACAGCTGATCTTTTTGGGGCGGCTGCATGGGCTGGATGAGACGACGGCGCGGGCGCGATCGTTGCAGTGGGCCGAACGCATGCAGATCACCGAGGCGCTGCCGAAGAAGACGGAAGAGCTGAGCAAGGGCATGCAGCAGAAGATCCAGTTCATCGCGGCGCTCTTGCATGAGCCCGAGCTGATCATCATGGACGAGCCGTTTAGCGGGTTGGACCCGGTGAACGCGGAGTTGCTGCAGGATACGCTGGTGGAACTACGGCGCGAAGGCAAGGCGATCCTGTTCTCCACCCACCGGATGGACCAGGTTGAGAAGCTGTGCGACTCGATCGCGATCATCTACCAGGGCAAGCTGGTGCTGGAAGGCACGATGCGGGATGTGAAGAGCCGCTATCCCCGCAACAGGGTCCAGATGGTGTTCCGCGGGCCGGACCGCTTTTTGCAGCACCCCGGTGTGGCGGAGGCAAAGAACTACGCAGGCATTGCGGAGATTACGTTGCACTCGCCGGAACATGCTCAGCCGTTGCTGGCGGAGGCGATGGCGCAGGGCGTGGAAGTGACGCGGTTTGAGGTGATGGAGCCGACGCTGGAGGAGATCTTCATCGAGACGGTGAAGGGAACGCCGGAGTACGCCTCGGCGGGAGGTTTGGTGCATGCCTAGTTCACTGACCCATGTGTTTTTGATAGCGCGGCGGGAGTACCTGGAGCGGGTTCGCGCGAAAAGCTTCTTGGTGATGACGGTATTGATTCCGCTGTTGATGGGCGGCCTGGTGGGCGGGACGGCGCTTCTGAGCCGGAGTGCCGGGTCAACGGGACACCTGGCCGTGATTACCAGCGACGCCCAGTTTGCGACGGATCTGCGGACGGAGTTGGACAGCCGGAGCGCCGGGGGCACTGCGACCGTGGTCGACACGTACGGGCCGGCGACGCCCGGCATCGAGGACAACCTGCGGGCTCAGCTAAAGGAGAAGGACAGCAAGCTGGACGGCGTGCTGGTGGTTGCTGATCCGGAAGCGACGGGCGGGCGGCCAAACTTTGAATGGTTTGCGCGGGCGAAGGCAGACATCATCGGTCGCGAGCGCGTGGCCGCCGCTATACGGAGTGCACTTTTACGGGAGCGCCTGACGCATACGGGCATGGGATCTCGTGAAGTCGATGATCTGATGAAGCCTATCGATCTGAGTAGCCGTGGAGGCGACAGCGATGGGGCCGGCGCGGCGTTCGGCAGCGCCTATGCGATGTTTTTCCTGATGTACTTCGTGATCCTTTTCTATGGGATGAACGTGGCGCGGTCGATCATTGAAGAGAAGACGAACCGTGTGTTTGAAGTGATGCTGGCGACGGTGAAGCCAGGCGAGATGATGGCCGGCAAGGTGATCGGCGTGGGCGCTGTGGGGCTCACGCAGGTGGGGATTTGGATCGTGTTGGCCGTGGCCGGCCTGAAGCTGAACCTGATGGGAGCAGGCATTCACCTTCTGCCTTCGCCAGTGCAGTTGCTGGGCTTTGTGGTGTTCTTTCTGCTGGGATACGTGCTGTATTCGAGCGTTGCCGCTTCGCTCGGGGCGATGACGAACTCCGAGCAGGAGCTGCAACAGATGAACATCTTCCTGATGCTTCCGCTGATCGCGTGCACGGGGGTCATCATGAACGTGATGACGAACCCGGATGGGGCCATCGCGAAGGGCTTCTCCTTCTTCCCGTTTACGGCGCCGCTGATCATGTACATGCGCATCATTGTGGGCAAGCCGGGGGCGCTGGCGGTTGGTGGATCGATCCTGATCATGATTCTGACCATCCTGGCTGTGCTTTGGGTGGCGGCCCGGATCTATCGCGTGGGCGTGCTGATGTACGGGAAAAAGCCGAACCTGCCGGAGATTATGCGCTGGCTGCGGTATAGCTAGCGGCAGGGCGCGCCCGGTATGGAGATTGACCTCGCGCTTGATGTTGCCGACCTTCAGGTGCTGTCGGCGACGCTTCGATCGCAGGTGTGTATTGTTGGCGGCGGCATTGCCGGGTTGATCCTGGCGTACCGGCTGCTGCAGTTCGGGAACACGGTGACGCTGCTGGAGGCTGGGGGGCGGGTTCCTCCGAGCGGCGGCGAGACCGATCCGTTCGGGGCGGAGTTGAGCGGTGTGCCGCATGAGGGAACCCGGCGTGGCCGGGTGCGGGCCTTTGGTGGGTGCTCGTTCACCTGGGGTGGGCAGTTGCTGTCGTTGCCCGACGATGCCGAGTGGCCGGTGCCTGTGCCGGAGATCCGGGCGTTTGAGATGAACTGGAAGTTGCCGTATCGAGTCGATGCGTTCTTTGCGGCCCAGCGTGCGACGCCGCCGGAACTGCTGCGGCACTTGCCAGAGCTCACACCGCGACTGTCAAAGTTCGTGCCCTTTGGCCTGAGGAATTTGGCAGGGACGCTTGGGAAGACGGTGCGTTCGTCGCCCAAGGTGCTGACCGTGCTCCATGCAAATGTGACCGAGCTTTTCTTGTCGTCTGTGGGAGACCGTGTGGTCGCAGCAGAGGTGCGGGGACCTGGCGGGAAACGGTTGCGGGTGGAAGCTGACGAGTTTGTGGTGGCTGCGGGAACGGTGGAGACGTGCCGGTTGCTGCTGGCGTCTCGTTCGGTGATGCCGGAGGGCGTGGGAAATGCGTGCGGACAGGTGGGGCGTGGCTTTCAGGACCACCTGACGCTGTCGGCTGCGGAGTTTACGGGTGAGGCTCGGGCGCGGATGCTGGCGGAGCTGCGGCCGTGGGTGTTTCGACCTCGGCATCAGCGGCGTGCGGTGTACAGCATGAAGCTGGAAGCGTCGAGGGCATTACGGGAACAATTGGGGATCCATCCGGCGATGGCGCACCTGACCATTGAGGAGCCTGAGGGTGCAGGAGTTGGTGTGGTGCGCGGGATGCTGAAGGCGCGCCAGGGTGGTTTGGGGGGCACGGCGCTGCGGGATGGGCTGGGGATGCTGCCGCAGGCTGTGGGGACGGCGCTGCGGCTCGGTTGGGAGGCTCGGGTGCAGAAGCGCCGGTATGTTTCCCCTGCGGCGCGCGTGTTTCTGCAGGTGAATGTGGCGCAGGATGTACCGTCGGCGTCGCGGGTGAGGCTGAGTGAGGCCCGGGATGCGTTGGGGATGCCAAAGGCGGTTGTGGATTGGCGAGTGAGTGCGGGAGAGCTTGCGACCCTGCGGCGGTTTGCGGGCTATCTACGGGAGCGGCTGGAGGCGAGTGGGATCGGTGAGGGGAGCCATTGGCTTCCGGGGTTGTTCGCGGACGGTGCTGCGGCCGAGGATCCGCTCCTGGCGGAGATGGACGATGCGCGCCATGCGATGGGCGGGGCCGTGATGGGAGTTGATCCGGCGACGAGTGTGGTGGATCCGGAGTTGGCAGTACATGGCGTGGCGAACCTGAGCCTGGCGAGTGCGGCGGTGTTTCCGGACGGCAGCGCGCAGCTGCCTACGCTGACGCTGAGCGCCTTGTGTTTGCGGTTGGCGGACCGGCTGCATCAACGGCTTACGCGCTAGATGGGGAGCCGCTTACACTCGGACGGAATGCCTGTTTTCAGCCGTAAGCAAAGGGTGCTGCTGGCCGTGGTGCCTCCCATGGTGGCCCTGCTGATCCGGATGCTGGGGGCCACGTGGCGGGTACGCGATGTGCAGGCGGCGGGGGTGCCGGTGGGGCACACGGTGCCGGGGCCGACGGTCTTTGCGTTCTGGCATGAGGGGTTGCTGAGCTGTGCGTACCGGTTTCGTGGGTTGGGGATTGCGATCCTGATTTCGCGGTCGTTCGATGGGGAACTGATCGCGCGGACGGTGGAGCGGCTGGGGTTTGTGGCGGTGCGGGGGTCAAGCTCGCGGGGCGGCGCGTGGGCCTGCGGGGCATGGTGCAAGCGTATGGCGCGGGGCGGATCTGTGCGTTCACGGCAGATGGGCCCAAGGGACCGCGGCGGGTGGCGAAGGCGGGCGCGGTGCAGTTGGCGGAGTTGGTGGGAGCGGGTTGGGTGGGGTGTTTCCATGCCGAGCCGGAGCGGGCGTGGCGGCTGCGGTCGTGGGACCGGTTTGCGATTCCGAAGCCGTTTTCGGTGGTGCGGTTTGGGTGGGCGGCGCATGCGGTGCCGGAGCTGGGGGCGGTGCAGGGGGGCATGGAGGGGGCGGCCCGTTGGCCGAGGGGGTCCCCCCTCCCCCCTGATTCGGGGTATCTTGGGCAGAAAATCTTTCGAATGTAGCGCTTACGCGGAAGGTACGTGCGCAAAATATTGCAAACAAAGACTTTGCCTGCAAAATCTCTGAAATCAAGCACTTAGCCGCTTGTTTGCCGCGGCGATGGCAGCGGAATGCCCTCAGCGGCGCGAGCGCTGGTCGAGACGGTGCTCTTGCGGTTGAGTTCTGTTCCCAGTGTACGGATCTGGCCGAAATTGTACGCAACGTGAGTGTAATTCCGCCGCCTAGAATTGAAGCGATGCTGGTTTCGGACTTTGATTTTGAGTTGCCGGAGGAGTTGATTGCGCAGAGGCCGCCGGAGGTTCGGGGGGCAAGCCGGATGCTGCGGTTGGACCGGCGGACGGGCGCTTGGGAGGATCGGTGGTTTCGGGAGCTGCCCGCGTTCTTAAGCCCGGGCGACCTGCTGGTGCTGAACGACACGCGGGTGTTGCCGGCTCGATTGTTTGCGACGCGGGGCGGGATGCGGACGCAGGCTGGGTCGCCGGCTCCGGCGGGCGTCGTCGAGGTGCTGCTGACCGAGCAGGTGGAGGCCGGGGCGGGCGAGAACGTGTGGCGGGCGTTGGTGAAGCCGGCGAAGAAGGTTCCGGTCGGGGAGGTGCTGCTGTTTGCGGCGGTGCCGGGAGAGGATCCGCTGTTGCGCGCGGAGGTGGTGGGGGCTGGGGAGTTTGGGGAACGGACGTTGCGGTTTTCGACCCCAACGAACAGGGTCGCCTGGGGACCCAGGGTTTGAGCCGCTGCGGAAGTTTCCATGCCGTTTTAGAGAGAGATTGGGCATTTGCCGTTGCCGCCGTACATTCATCGCGAGAAGGCGGAGCCGAATACTGTGGAGGACCGGGAGCGGTATCAGACGGTGTATTCGCGGCCGTTTGGGGTGGATGGACATTGCGCCTCGGGAAGCAAAACGCAGATCCCCTTCGGGGATGACAACGAAGAACGGCAAGAGCAACAGCAGATTCCCCGTTCGGGGAATGACAAACAAGAAGGGCAACAGCAACCGCAACAGCAGATTCCCCGTTCGGGGAATGACAAACAAGAAGGGCAACAGCAACCGCAACAGCAGATTCCCCGTTCGGGGAATGACAAACAAGAAGGGCAACAGCAAGAGCAACAGCAGATTCCCCGTTCGGGGAATGACAAACAAGAAGGGCAACAGCAACCGCAACAGCAGATTCCCTGCGGGAATGACAACCAAAACCAGAGCACCCTTGGATCGGCGGCGGCGCCTACGGCTGGGTTGCACTTTACGCCTGAGGTGCTGGCGGAGCTGGAGGAACGCGGGGTGGAGGTGGCGCGGGTGACCCTGCATGTGGGGTTGGGGACGTTTCAGCCGGTGCGTGTGGAGCGGACCGAGGAGATCCGGCTGCATGCGGAGCCTTATACGTTGAGCGCGTGGACGGCGGAGGCGCTGAACCGGGCGTGGGCGGAGGGGCGGCGGATTGTGGCGGTGGGAACGACGACGACCCGGACCCTGGAGCATGTGGCTCGGCGGTTTGAAGCGGAGTTCGGAGCGCTTGGCCCGGAAAATCCGTTGCGGCTGGAGGCGCACTCGGGTTCAACGGGGTTGTTTTTGTCGCCGGGGCCGGAGGGGGATGACCGGTTCAGGCTGGTGGGTGGGTTGGTGACGAACTTTCATCTGCCGCAGTCGACGCTGTTGATGCTGGTGAGTGCGTTGGCGGGGCGGGAGCGGGTGCTGGCGGCGTACCGGCATGCGGTGGAGGCGCGGTACCGCTTCTTCAGTTACGGGGATTGCATGCTGGTGCTTTGAGGCTGTTTTCCCTTACAACATAGAGGTGGCTCCTGGGGCCGGGTGGATGGTTGACCCGATCCGTTGATGTCCACGCCGCGTATGCAAGGAGCTGGACCCCGGGCTGACTCTGCGCCCGGCATGCGCCCGGATTGCCACCACCCTGTTTGCCAGGTGTTCGTTGAATTTGGGAGGAGATGCGCATGTGCGTCGCGCGGACAAGGCGTTTGTATGAGGGTTTCGAATTGGTTGAAGAGCGGTGCGGAAGCCACTGCCTATCATTCCGGTGCGCTCCGGGCGATGCAGCAGTGGAACCGGGACGTTGTGCGCATTCTGATGTATCACCGTTTTCCGCGGCAGGATGCGGCGAACTTCGACCGGCAATGTGAGTACCTTGCGGCACACTACGAGGTTGTGGGGCTCCGGGAGGCGGTTGTCCGGCTAGGGCAGGGTGCGCCGACGGCCAACCTGGCGGTGATCACGGTGGACGACGGCTACGCGGACATGTACGAGGTGGCGCTGCCGATTCTGCGCAAGCATCGGCTGCCCGCGACGTTGTTTGTGACCACGGGCTTTGTGGACCGCAGCTGCTGGATGCCGGGCGACCGGGTGCGCTACCACTTTTCGCGGACGACCGAGCCTTCGGTGCGGGTGAGCGACGATGCTGGGGTGGAGCATGTGTTCGCGACCAAGGACCCGAAGGGTTCCGATGGGTTGCGGGCGTTGTTAAAGCGGGTGTCGTACCGGACAAGGTCGCGCATTCTGTCGGGGCTGGCCGGTGGCGAGGCTCCGGAGGAGGCGGTGGCGTGCCGGGAGGAGTTCCGGCCGTGTACATGGGAGCAGTTGCGGGAGCTTGCGGCGGCGCAGGTCACGATTGGGGACCATACGATGACGCATGTCATCCTGTCGCGGCTTGGCACGGTAGACGAGACGCGCCGGGAGATCTTGGGATCGAAGGCGCGGTTGGAGGAGAAGCTTCAGCGAGAGGTGGATCTGTTTGCTTACCCGAATGGGCTGCCGGAGGATATCAGTGAAGAGAGTGTGTCGTGCGTGCGCGCGAACTTCCGGGGGGCGGTGACGGCGAGCTTCGGTTTGAATGCGCCGGGAAGCGATGTGTTTCAACTGCGGCGGGTGGGGTGCGATCCGTGGATGCCGGTGGGGTATGTGGCGCGGGCCCTTGCGGGACCGCTGCGCCGAGCGCGGCCAGCGCCCGGGATGAAGCGGTTGGCGGAGCAGCGATGAGGGCGTGGATGTGGGCTGCGCGAGGGCGCCGATGACGCACTACGATGTGGCGGTGCTGGGAGCCGGACCGAGCGGGTTGACGGCGGCGTATTGCCTGGGCAAAGCGGGAGCGCGGGTGGCGGTGCTGGAGCGCGCACCGCAGACCGGCGGGCTGATGCGCGGCGTGCGCCACGGGCAGTTTGTGTTCGACCTGGGGCGCAAAGAGCTGTATGCGCGTTTTCCCGAGGTTCATGCGCTTTGGACGGAGTTGCTGGGCGAGGATTACCGGGAGTATCCGCACCGGGTGGGTGCTTTGTATGGGGGGCGGATCCTGGAGCAGGCGTCGCGGCATAAGGGCCGGATGCGCGGGATGTCGGCTGGGCAGGTGGCGCGGCTGGGAGGGTCGTTTGTTGCGAGCCAGATGAGGCCGGGGCGGCGGGTGGCGCGGTCGGTGGAGGATTTTTATGTGCTTCGCTACGGGCGCGTTTACTTTGAGTCTTTTGTGCGGGGGTTTCGGGAGAAGTTTGAGGGCAGGTCGCTGGCTGAGGAGGCGAACCCCGATGGAGAGCAGGAGGTGCCCCGGTTCGCGCTTCTGCGGCGCGGTAGCCAGGGGGAGCCGGCGGCGGCGGCGGACCCGTTGTTCAGCGGACAGGCGACGTGGCGGCATCCGGCGAAAGGGACCCAGCAGATTGTGGACCGGCTGGAAGAGGGAAGCCGGCTGAGCGGGGTGGAGTTTTTGCTGGATACGGAGGTGGGGGCGCTGGCGTGGGAGGGCGATGGGGGCTACCGGGTGCGGTACCGGGGCCGGGACGGGGACGAGCGGGAGCTTTCCGCGCATTGCGTGGTGAGCAGTGTGCCCCTGCCGCTGCTGACGGGGCTGCTGGGGGCGCAGTTGCCGGAGAGTTTGCGGCGGCCGCCGGCCGAGGAGGTGCTGTTCAAGAAGTCCACGGCGCTGGTGTACCTGATGGCCGATGGCGAGCCGCGGTTTCCGCACAACTGGCTGGAGGTGAATGACCTGCGGGTGAAGATGGGGCGGGTGGTGAACTACGCTACGTGGAACGGAGACATGGTCCCGGAGGGCAAGACGGGGCTTTGTGTGGAGTACTTTGCGGTGGAAGGCGATCCGGTGATGAACCTGGACAAGGATGGGCTGCGGCAGCTTGCGATCCGGGAGACGTCTGCGAATGGGCTGATCGACCCGGGGCGGATTGAAGGTCACCTGGTGCTGCAGTTGCCGAAGGCGAACGCGGCGACGGTGATTCATGAGCGGAAGCAGGCGTGGATGCAGGCGGTGACGGAGCACCTGGCCGAGTTGCCGCGGTTCTTTGAGACGAGCCGGCCAGGGATGGACCGGGCGACGCTGGCGGGGATTGACGCGGCGGAGGCGTGTGTGACGGGCGAGGCGATGCGGCGGCGCAGCCTGGCGAGCTCGTCGGCGGAGCTGTAACGCGGATGTGGACGCTGGATGGGGAGACGCGACGGCGCTATGTGCGCGGGATGACGCAGCTGAGCGTGTGGTATGTGCGTGTGCTGCTGGAGCGGGGTGAGATCCGTGGGGAGGATGTGGCGAGGGCACTGTGCACACGGGTGGACCTGTACCGGATGACGGATTTCTGGGATGGGCGCAGCGGGTCGAGCGACGGTGTGTCGGACCCGGGCTGGATGCGGATGGTGGAGGAGATGGCGGGGTGGGTGCGGTCGGCGCCGAGCGGGGGCACGGGCGAGCTGGAGAGGCGTGTCCTGGGGTATCTGGAGCCGACGCTGGAGGCTCGGCTGCCCAAGGATGTAGGGCCGCCGCCGGTGCGGGCGTTTGGGTGTTGGACGTATGACGTGGGCTGGGCTGGTTTGGGGGACAGGCCAGGTGTCCTGGGGAAGATAGGGAACTGGGCTCACCTGGCGGCGGTTGCGCGGAAGGGGCTCCGGCTGCCGGCGCGGGCGCCAGAGAACGCTGTGCTGCACATTATGAACGTGATGGTGCCGCGTTCGCCCTTTGACGACCTGCCGCGACTTGGGTTGACCCTGCGGAGGCTGATTGGGGAGATCCGGGCGAAGCATCCGGAGGTGCGCGAACTGTGGTGCAATACGTGGCTGAACGAGCACCCGAAGTTTCATGAGCTGTTTCCCGAGGTGTGGTTTCGCCAGGGGAGGGTGTCGCCTCCAGGGAACTTTCGCAACTGGTGGGGGCAATTTGCGCGGCGGGATGGCGATTTCAACGAGGAGCTGGCGGAGCGCTTCCGGCAGAGCGGCGGGGTGTTTCCGTTTCGCGCGCTGCTGTGTCATGCGGGGCTGGAGGCGATCGACGGGCACCTGGCGGAGAAATTTGGCGAGTGAAACGGGATGAAATGCGGGCGGGGAGGCCTGGCGAGGCCGCGGCATCCTAAGCTAAATACGTATGCCCGATAAGCAAAGCACCCCCCAGAAGCCGCCCGTTTACCTGCTGGACACGATGGCGTTCATTTTTCGCGCGTACCACGCGATGCAGCGGTCGCGGCCGATGTCTACGCGGACGGGGATCCCGACCGCCGCGACGTATGTGTTTGTGAACATGCTGAATAAGCTGCGCGAGGACTTCAACCCCGTGTACCTGGCGGCGGTGTATGACGTGGGGCGGCCTGTGCATCGCAACGAGCTTGCGGGGCAGATGAAGGACGTGCAGAAGTTCAACATCAAGACGCAGCAGTTCGAGACGATTGAGTATGGCGGGTACAAGGCGAATCGCACGGAAACTCCGCCCGATTTGATCCAGCAGCAGCCGTATATCCGGCGTGCGCTGGAGGCGTTCCGGATTCCGATTGTGTTCTATGAGGGCTTTGAGGCCGATGACGTAATCGGCACCCTGAGCTGCCAGTTGGCCGCGCTGGGGCACCACGTGTATGTGGTCTCGAGCGACAAGGACATGATGCAGCTGGTGAATGACAGCGTGTCGATCCTGAACCCGACCAAGGACAACCTGGTGCTGGACCCCGCTGGTGTGGAGGGGGTGCTGGGCGTGCGGCCGGAGAAGGTCATCGATGTGATGGCGCTGCGGGGAGATTCGATCGACAACATCCCGGGGGCGCCGGGAATTGGCGATAAAGGGTCGGTTGAGCTGATTCAGCAGTTTGGGACGGTGGAAGCCGCCATTGACGCGGCGACGGCGACGCCGGAGGCGATCAAGCGGAAGACGTACCGGGAATCGCTGGCGGGGAACAAGGACAACATCATGCTCTCCAAGGAGCTGGTGACGATTCATACGGCGGTGCCGATTGAAGCGGACCTGGAATTGATGAAAACGCCGCCGCCGGACACGGAGGCGCTGCGCAAGCTGTACACGGAGCTGGAGTTCACGACGTTGCTGAAGAACCTGGCGCCGGATGTGGAAGAGGTGGTGCCGGAGTATGTGGCGCGGGCGTCTGCGGAGGATTTGAAGCGGCTGTTGGGGGAGGCTCGGCAAGCGGGGCACCTGGCGATTGCGCTGAAGGAGACCTCGCAGGCGGTGAGTGAGGAGGTTGCGGCGGAGGCCGGTGACGCGGGGGCGGACGCCGAGGTAGAGGGTGCCGTGGAGGCGGAGCCCGCGCCGGCGCAGACGATGTCCTTGTTTGGCGGGGCCGAGGCGGAGGATGCTGCGGCCGAGAAGCTCAAGGCGGGGCGTGAGGCTGCTGAGGAGGATGTGGCCTGCCGCATTGGGCTGGCAGTGCAGGCGGGGTTGGGCCTTGACGTGGCGCTGGATGCGGCAGGATTGCGCGAGGCGCTGGAAGATGCGTCGCTGCCGAAGGTGGTGCATGACCTGAAGGCTGTGCTGCGGGCGTTGGAGCCGCGTGGGGTGGCGCTGCGGGGTGACGTTACCGACGTCATGCTGGAGAGCTACCTGGTGAACCCGACGCATGGGTCGCACACGCTGGTCGACATTGCGGCGCGGACGACGAGCCGGGCGCTGGTGCATCAGCCGACCAAAGAAAATCCCTCAGACCCGAAGCGGCTGGCCGAGGCTGCGGCGGCGGTGGCGCGGTTGGCGCGTGGAGTTGCGGAAGCAGTTGGCGGAGGCGTCGACGGTGGAGCATGCGATCCCGAAGGATGAGCCTGGGTTGGGTGGAGCGCTGACGACGGAGATGCTGTTTGGCGGGGAAGATGGTGGCGGTTCGGGCGAACAGCAGATTCCCCGTTCGGGGAATGGAAAGGAGAAAGGGCAAGGCAGATTCCCAGTTCTGAGGTTGGGAAGGAAGAAGGCGAACAGCCGATTCCCTTCGGGAATGACGACAAAAAAGGCAAGAACAAGGAAACGCAGATTCCCTTCGGGAATGACAACCAAGGCCGCGGGACCGAAAGCCTCAATGAGAACTCAAGGCTGGATGAGCACTCGACGTTGAGGGAGGTGTACCGGGGGATCGATCTGCCGCTGGTGCCTGTGCTGCTGCGGATGGAGCAGGTGGGGGTGCGGGTGGATCTTTCGTTGTTGGGCGAGATGGGCACGCGGCTTGGCGTGATGATCGATGACCTGGCCGAGAAGGTATATGCGAGCTCGGGGCACCGGTTCAACATCAACTCGCCGAAGCAGCTTGGAGACGTGCTGTTCAACAAGATGGACCTGCCGAAGCCGTTGAAGTACGGCAAGGGCAAGGTGATCTCGACGGCGCAGGACATCCTGGAAGACCTGGCGCAGCACCATGAGGTGCCGATGATGGTCTTGGAGCACCGCCAGTTGCAGAAGCTGAAGTCGACGTACCTGGACCAGCTGCCCGTGCTGGCGGATGCGCAGGGGCGCGTGCACACGACGTTCAACCAGGTAGGCACGGCGACGGGTCGGTTGAGTTCGACGAACCCGAACCTGCAGAACATTCCGATCCGGACGGCGGTGGGACGTGAGATCCGGGCGGCGTTTATTGCCGCTCCGGGGAACCTGCTGATGAGTGCGGATTACTCCCAGATTGAGCTGCGCTTGATGGCGCACTTTTCGGGTGATCCGCTGTTGGTGGACGCGTACAACACCGGCAAAGACATCCACACGCTAACCGCGGCGGAGGTGTTTGAAGTAGACCCCGAGACGATGGACAAGGAGACACGCGCGCGGGCGAAGGCGGTGAACTTCGGCATTGTGTATGGCATTTCGCCGTTCGGGCTGGCGGCAAACCTGAATATCGACCAGAAGACGGCGAAGGCCTACATCGAGCGCTACTTTGCACGCTACAAAGGGGTAGCCGAGTTCATTGAGCGCACGCTGGCGGAGGTGCGCAAGACGCAGGCCGTGAAGACGGCGTTCGGGCGTGTGCGGCCGATCCCGGATATTCAGTCACGCAACCCGAATCAGCGTGGATTTGCGGAGCGGACAGCAGTGAATACGCCGCTGCAGGGAACGGCTGCTGACCTGATCAAGGTGGCGATGATCCGGATCGATGCGGAGATACGGCGGCGTGGTTTGAAGTCCGTGATGACGCTGCAGGTACACGACGAGCTGCTGTTCGACGTGGTGCCGGAAGAGGCCGACGAGATGCAGACGCTCGTGAAGGAACAGATGGAAGGCGCGGCGGAGTTCCGGGTGCCCATTGTGGCCGAGGTCGGGCTGGGGCAGAACTGGCGCGACATCAAGTGAGTTGATGCTGTGCGCCCTTGGGTAGAGCACAGTCGCTGTCAGACTGCGAGAGCGACGGTTGGCCGGTTTGTCCGCGCCACTGACGTCGTGTGCGCGCTGCTGCCGAGCGCGGAAAGCGGCATGTTGCCGTTCCAGCGCAGAACCGCAGACTTCAACGCGGCGAAGCAGACGGGATCGAGCTTTGTGGGCACGTCACGACCGATTTCGGCGAGGATCTCGGGTGCTTCCAGACCTGGGCGATAGGGCCGGTTCTCCGCCATCGCGGAGTAGCAGTCCGCCATCGCGATCAGGCGCGACTCGATGGACAGGTGTTCGGCCTTGAGACCGTAGGGATAGCCGGAGCCGTCGAGGCGCTCATGATGCTCCGCGGCCAGCGTGGCGAGTTCGCGGAAAGCGCTGACCCGCTCCAGGATGGAACCGGAGATTTTGGGGTGGCGCGTAATGACGGCCCATTCGCGTGGCTCAAGGCGGCCGCGCTTGTCGAGGATGTGGTTCGGCACAGCGAGCTTGCCGATGTCGTGCAGGAAGGCCGCACGGCGGACGAGCGAGACCCGCTCGGGGCTCAGGCCGAGTTCGTTGGCGATCGCGACAGCGACCTCGGTGACGCCAAGGGAATGGTGGTAGGTGAAGGGCGATTTGGCGTCGACAACGTTGCCAAACGCTTCGCAGATGCGGTCGACGCGCTCCGGTGTGAGGGGGGAAGAGACGCCGGGATCGAGGCGAAGGACCTCAGTGCGCGTGGCTTCCACGTCGCGTGGCAGGCACTGCGGCCAAAGGCGGCCGGAGGTGTGCAGCAACTGGGCGGCGCGTACGATTTCGGGGTCGAACCAGGTGCCACGGCGGGCGCGCAACATGCGAAGTGCGGTTTCCGCGCCATGTTCGGTGGCAAAGGCGTCGATGGTTTGCGCCACGGCGCAGATGCGGGCGAGGCGAGGAATTTGTTCACCGCGCTTGTGGGCCGGAGTGCCGGAGCCGTCCCAGCGCTCATGGATGCTGGCCACGGCCTCGATGGTGGACTCGCTCATGCTGAGGTGCCGCATCGTTTCGGCGCCGCGGTGGTGCTCGTGTTCGATCAGGTCGCTTGGCTGCGTGCCGAGGCGTGCTTCGAGCCCGGCGAGCCGGCCGATATCGCCAGGCAGGGGAACGCCGGGGAGGACTTCCCGCCAGACGCGCTCCAGCAGCAACGGGTTAGAGCTGAGGTCGCCATGCGAGCCGCTGAGGGACCAGGGGCCGCGGTCGTCGGACCCCATGATCTGCGACAGGCGCGTGACGTGGTCCGCACAGCCGATGTCTTTGAGCAGGAGGGCGTAATAAAGGTTGGTGAGTTCGTCTTCTGGGAGATTGATCGCCGAGGCCAGCCGCATGCCGAGGAGGCAGGTGCGGAGGGAGTGGCCCGGGACGGCGTTCTCGGTGAGGTCGAGCGCAAACGTCAGGGCGGAGATCACCTCGGAGAGGATGAGGTTGCCGTCCGTATATGAAATCGTTTGACCGAAACTGGCGGAGGTTTGGAGCATGCTTTCCTCGCAGGGGGAGTCGTACCCCTGCCGTGAGAGCCTGAAAGACCTCTGCGGTGGGCTCAATTGGTTCCGTGATGCCAGTACAGAATGTGTGTTTTCCACGTGCGATGCCATGCCTCAAAGGGAGTCACAAGGTCACGAAGGTGGCATTACCTTCGCTCGGTGTGAACGCCGGGCCCGAACAAATGGCGTGGGAACTCAGAACTGCCGATGATAGTCTCGCCGAAAAGTGATGATGAAACGACGTGATGTGCACCGGAAGGTTCTTTCCCTGTTGGGACCCGCGCTTGCTGTTGTCCTTATCGGCGGAATAGGGAGAAAACTTGAGGCCCAAATTCCACAAATTCCGATGCAAGGGCCACCTCAGCGCATCGCAGCACGGCAACCCGTGCCTTTGCCGGCGGCGAATCCACAAGGGACCGCACAACTTACGCCGACGGACGTCAACGCTTTTCTGGACGGCTTTATGCCGCTGCAGCTACAGCGTGACGACATTGCCGGCGCGACGGTCGGCATCACGATGAACGGGCAGCCGCTGGTAATGAAGGGCTATGGCTTCGCGGACTGGAAGAAGAAGACGCCGGTCGACCCGGTCGCAACGACGTTTCGGCTGGCCTCGATCTCGAAGACCTTCACGTATACGGCGATGATGCAGCAAGTGGAGCAGGGCCGCCTGGACCTGGACACCGACGTAAACCGCTACCTGGATTTTCGGATCCAGCCGGGGCCGGAGGGGATCGGCAATGCCCCGATTACGCTGCGCAACCTGGCGACGCACACCGCTGGCTTTGAGGAGGAGTTGCACGACTTCGGCTCCGACCGAAGTGGCAAACTACCGCTGGATCTGCGCACGTTCTTGATCCGCAACCAGCCACACCGGTATGCGCGGCCCGGGACGAAGCTGGCGTACTCGAACTACGGCGTGGCGCTGATCGGGTACATCGTGCAGCGGGTCTCCGGGGAGGATTTCCCGGCGTATGTGCAGAAGCACATCTTCGGCCCGCTGGGGATGACGCACTCGAGCTTTGTGCAGCCGTTGCCGAAGGGGTATGCGCGTTCGCTGGGCTACCTGAGTACACAGAAGGGCGACACCGGATTTGAGGGGTTTGAAGAAGCGCCTGCGGGTGGTTTGAGCTCGACCGCGGCGGACATGAGCCGGTTCGGGCAGATGCTGCTCGGCGGCGGGCAGCTGGGCGGGGTGCAGGTGCTGCAGCCTGCTTCGGTGGCCTTGCTGTTTACTCCGCAGTTTGCGCCGGCGCCGAAGGTGGCTCCTTGGGACCTGGGGCTGTACCCGCAGATGCGCAACGGATACACGTTCACGGGGCATGGCGGCGATCTGATCGGCTTCCACAGCGAGTTTTGGGTGGAGCCGACGCATCATCTGACGTTTCTGGTCTCGTATAACTCGCAGCGCTCGGGCGGGGTGGCGCGGACAGAGCTGTTTCGCGCCTTTGTGGACCGGTACCTGCCGGGGCCGGCGCCGCAGGTGAAGACTGTAACGTTGAGCGCGGCTGATCTGCGGGCCTATGCGGGGTTCTATAGCTCGGCGCGCCGGGAAGACAGCACGAAGTTGCGGATTCTAGGGCTGCTGATGGCCCGTCGCATTCGTGCGCATAGCGGTGGGTATCTGACGATGTCCGGCGTGAGCGACCTGCGGGGTGCTCCACTGCACTTTGTGCCAGTTGGGGGCGACACGTTTTATGTTGCCGACGAGCAAAGCTATGTGCACTTCACGCGGAACGGGCGCGGGCGGATCGACGGCTACGTTTCGCCGTCACGCTCCGACAGGATGCGTCTGGGCATGAACCCGTCCTTTGTGGGGTGGACCGGCGGTTTGGCCGTGCTGACGATGCTGCTGGTGCTGGGGGCGGTGGTGGTCAGGACCTGGAAACGTGTGTTTCATCGCCGTCGGCCGCGCCTGCAGCCTGTGGCGGGGACACGTTGGGTGACCTGGCCGCTGCAGCTGGCAATGTGGGGCTGCCTGGCGGTGCTGATCGATGTGGCAGCCATCCTGGGACACCTGGCGAACTACACCAACCTGGCCCTGGTAGGCACGCTGGACCCGTGGTTTGTGGCCCAGAACGTGGTGACTGGCGCTGCACTTGTGCTGTTGGCCGCGGGGCTGGTGAGCGGACTATGGGCGCTTCCGGGCAGGGTGCGCTGGATTACCCGGGCCAAGTTTGTGCTGGTGATGCTGAGCTGCCTGTGGTTCGGCTGGTTCTTTGTATTTTTCCACTTCGTTGGCAGCGCGCATCGATACTGACTTTGATCGGGCGTGGAGGTGAAGTCCTCTCGCCGCCCAGGTTTGTTAAACGCCAAGTTCGTTGCGAATGGCGCTCGCGATGGCTTCGGCGTGATGGCGCATGCGCGCTTCATCTTCAGCTTCGATCATGACGCGCGCCAGTGCTTCGGTGCCGGAGTAGCGAATCACCACGCGTCCGGTGTCGCGCAGCTCGTCTTCGGCGGCGCGGATGGAGCTGACGACGCCGGGAAAGGTGTCGAGTGGCTTCTTCTCGCGAACGCGGACGTTGAGGATGACCTGGGGAAACGTTTTCAGGTCGGCGATGAGTTCGCCGAGCGTCTTGCCGGAGCGGTGTACGACGTCGAGGACCATGAGCGCGGTGAGGAGGCCGTCGCCCGTGGTGGCCTTGGCAGGGAAGAGGATGTGGCCGGACTGCTCACCACCGAGGGAAGCACCGGTTTTCTGCATTTCTTCGAGGACGTATTTGTCCCCGACCGGGGCGCGCAGCATGCTGATGCCGGACCGGCGCAGGGCCGCTTCAAACCCCATGTTGCTCATGGTGGTGGCGACGACGGTAGCGTTGGCGAGCTCGCCACGGGTGTGGAGGTCGCGGGCGCAGGCCAGCATCACGGCGTCGCCGTTGATCACGCGGCCGTGCTCGTCTGCGAAGAGGGCACGGTCGGCGTCGCCGTCGAAGGTGAAGCCCATCACGGCGCCGCGCTGTTTCACTTCGGCAGCGACTACGTCGGGGTGGAGGGCGCCGCAGCGCTCGTTGATGTTGCGGCCGTCCGGGGAGGCATGGGTGATCTGCACGGTCCCGCCCAACTCTGCGAAGAGCTGTGGCGCGATGGTGGACGCGGCGCCATTGGCGCAGTCGACCACGACGGTGCGGTTGTCAAGCGAGATGCCGGGGACGGCGGCGAGCAGGAACTGGATGTACTCGAGGCGGAGACTCTCGTCGACCGCGGGCAGGGCGGAAGGGTCGGCGGCGATGGCGTGGTCGCCGTCCTTGTGGGAAGCGAGTTGCTGCTCGATCAGCGCTTCGATGTCGAGTTCAGTGGCGTCCGGTAATTTATAGCCGTTGCCGCCGAAGATCTTGATGCCGTTGTCCTGCCAGGGATTGTGGGAGGCGGAGATGACGACGCCGGCACCGAAGCTGTGCTTGCGGGCAAGAAACGCAATAGCTGGAGTGGTCAACACGCCGCCGAAGACGACGTCGGCGCCGGCGGCGCGCAGGCCTGCCGTGAGGGTCGCGGCGATCCATGGGCCGGACTCGCGGGTGTCCATGCCGAGAACCACGCGGGCAGGGTGCCCCGGGGCGTCGTTGGCGAGCTTCTGCGCCAGGGCCTGGCCGACAGCGTAGATGGTGCGGGGATCGAGGGGGCTTTCGCCGGCGACGGCGCGGATGCCATCTGTGCCGAACAACTTGCGCATGGTGCTTGCGGTCTCCGCCTCCCAGTGTACGCAGGACCGGGCGACGGTGTCCGTGCAACTTGGGAGGTGGTCCGGTGCGGCAAGTAGCGCAATTCGCTACGGCCTGTCGCAAAGTGGAACACCGGCCCGCAGATGTTCCCCTTGCGTACCTGCCCCTACGACGGAAGTGGAGGTCTGAATCCGTGTGGGACGAGCTA
Source organism: Granulicella sp. (assembly GCA_965198515.1). Classification (GTDB taxonomy): domain Bacteria; phylum Acidobacteriota; class Terriglobia; order Terriglobales; family Acidobacteriaceae; genus Granulicella. The sequence continues at coordinate 1,707,121 of CBDAPO010000006.1, forward strand.
CCTTCAAGACCCAGGAGAGCCACTCATGCGGATAGCTGTACTTGCTGTGGGTCTGTTTCTGCTGCCCGGCGTTCGGGCGCATGCTGACGTGATGATGAATGTGGATATGCCCTCGGTAACCCTGCCCGTTGTGCACGACGAGTCGATTGCAGAAGATCTGGCTGCGCCGACGGCGAACGTGGTGCTGCCCGAGGGAACGGGGACGGCGGCCCTGGTGCTTTCGCAATCAACAACCACAGTCACGCCGGAGCCTTCGAGCGTTGTGTTGCTGGCGAGTGGCCTTTTGGGTCTTGGCGGGCTGGTGTGGCGGCGGCGCGTCGTGTCAAGAGTCGTGGCGGAGGCTACGGCTTAGCTTTTTGACGTGAGCCGGTGACGTCCGCGTCGATGAAGCCCTTGGCGAGACGCGCGGTAATGCGCTGTCCGGGTGCGATTTGGGCGGCGTCGTTCAGCAGGTGACCGTCAGGGCCATAGATGAGGGCGTAGCCGCGATCCAGAACGCGCAGAGGGCTGAGTGTCTGCAGGCGCGTGATGGCCGCTTCCAGACGACGGTCTTCCTTGCTGAGACGATGTGTCCCGGTACGCTCAAGGCGCGCCAGCAGACCTTCCAGGCGGCGGCGATCGGCCTGAAGGCGGACGGCTGGATTGCAGCGAGCGATGCGCGTTTCCGCGTTCTTGAGGCGATTGAAGCCGGAGCGGACACGTAGGTTCAGCGCGGCTTCAGCGCGGAACTGCAGCTCATCGATGCGTTGGGCACGCCGATCAAGGGCGTCCTGTACGCGGCGGAAGACCGTAGGGGCACCGAGGCGGGCGACCCGTTGCTGGGTGTGAAGCAGCTGGTAGCTGCCGGCGCGGACGAGTCGATCCTGCAGCCGAAGGATGTGGTCTTCGACGCGGTGCTGTGCTGCGGTAAGCAGTTCGGCTGCGGCGGAGGGTGTGGGCGCGCAGACGTCGGCGGCTGCGTCGGCGATGGTGGAGTCAGTGGCGTGGCCGATGCCGGTGATGACGGGCAGCGTGCACCCGGCGATCGCTCGGGCTACCTGCTCGTGATCGAAGCCGTGGAGGTCTTCCCAGGAGCCGCCACCGCGGGCGACAAGGACGACTTCAGCCTGGTCGGGGTGGGCGTTGAACCAGCGCAGGCCGGCGGCGATCTCGGCCGGGCAGTTGGGACCCTGCACGGCCGCGGGGTAGACAAGCAGATGGACGGCCGCGTGGCGCCGGCGGCAAACTTTGACAATATCCCGCAGGGCAGCGCCGTGCAGGCTGGTGATGACGCCGATGCAGCGCGGAAACGCGGGCAGCGGACGTTTGCGGTCGAAGAGGCCTTCGCGGCGGAGTTTCTCTTTCAGTAGTTGAACGGCAGCGAGCAGGGCACCGAGGCCGGCCTGCTGCATCCACTCGACGATGAGTTGGAGCTGGCCGCGGTTTTCGTACACGGAGAGCTGGCCGTGAATTTTGACGGCGTCGCCATCCTGCGGGCGGAAGCGCAGCAGGGAAGCCTGGCGGCGGAACATAACGGCCGAAAGCTGCGCGCCTGCGTCCTTGACCGTGAAGTAGCAGTGACCGCTGCCGGCCGGGCGCCAGTTGGAGATCTCTCCTTCGACGGTGACGCGGGCGTACCCACGCTCAACCAGGCCGCGAACGTGGCGAACAAGGCTGCTGACGGTCCAGATCTGCGGCTCCGGCTCCGGCTCGTGTTCGGGCTCGGGTGATGGCGCAGGCTCGGGCCGGGGCGGTGGCTCGAGTACAGGGGGGGATGATCGCGCGGGGTGGGTCTGGGGTGGGGTTGAGGTCTGGGGTGGGGTTCGGGTCTGGGGTGGGGTTGGGGTCTGGGGTGGGGTCGAGGCAGGCTGGTTCGCCTGCGGTTCCGCAGCGGAGACGTGCTGGTCTGGTGGGGGCACCGGAACCGGAGTCCAGTCTGCGGAAGGAGGATGGGACGGTGATTCAGGGGTGGCGAAAAGATCAAAAAGACCGGGCCCCGGGCTCCCTGGGGCCGCAGGTGGACGGCGTCGTGGTGCCAGGCCACGTCGCAGGCTTGCCAGGGTTGGGGGTGCTTCCGACTCGGCCACTGCCGTTCAGTGTACGCGCGAAAGCAGGGTCTTTCAGGGTCGGGGAGGCTGGGTGCCGATCAGGCGTTTTGAAGAAGGAAGCGCGACTCCCGCAGCAGGTCATCCGGGCGGCATGGCTTCGCGAGCAGCTTCAAGGGGCGGCAAGTGCGACTGGAGTGAGCGCTGACCTGGGCAGCGTTGCTGGCGTAGGCCGTCAACATCAGCACCCGCACGTTGGGCATGGCTTCCTGCATGCGCTCGGCGAGCTGGAGGCCGCTTTCTTCGGGCATGGTAACGTCACACAACAGGAGAGCCGGTGCGAAGTCCCTGGCACGCTCAAAGCCTTCTGCGGCAGAGTAGCGAGCCTCACACTCGTAGCCGTTTGCGTTGTAGATGAGAGAAAGTGTATCGGCGACAAGGCGGTCGTCATCGATCACAAGAACGCGTGTCTTCATGGGGACACCTCCCGCGCAGAGCAAAACCCGCTGCGCAGCGAGCCTGGTTGAGCGTTCGTGGAGAGAAAGCGGCGCAGAGAGCACCGCGTAGAAGTGACCCGTCATTGAGCTTAAAGCCCGAGTCAACAGGCTTGTGATCATTCTAAAAATCCTGCGAAAGATTTTCGGCAAGCAGGAATGTCCTTGAAAGGCGGCACGAAGAAACGATGCACCTCCTAAGCCTAATCGGTGGGGCTGTTCTGCTAGCGCTGGTGCTGCTGGACGCCTTTCAGAGCATTATTTTGCCGCGCCGGCCAGTAGGACGGTTACGGATTACAAGGCTCTTCTTTCTGTTTACGTGGTATCCGTGGCGTTTCCTGGCCCGGTTGCCGCGGGGGCGTGCCGTGCGCGAGCAGGTATACAGCATCTATGGGCCGCTTTCGCTCCTGGTACTGTTCGTGTTCTGGGCCATTCTGCTGACTGTTGGCTTTGGCATGCTGTTTTTTGGCCTGCATGTCTCGTTTCGCGATCCGATGCTGGGCCGTGCAGACCTGTGGGACCGGCTACGGTCCTGCCTGTACGTAAGTGGGACGACGCTGTTCACGCTGGGCATGGGGGACGTGATCCCGGAGACGCAGTTTGCCCGGCTGCTGACGGTTCTGGAGGCCGGGACGGGGCTGGGCTTCATTGCGCTGGTGATTGGGTATGTCCCGGTGCTGTACACCGCGTTCTCGCACCGTGAGGTGCTGGTTGCGCTGCTGGATGCACGCGCGGGGTCTCCTCCGACCACGGCGGAATTGCTGCTACGGCACGGCTTTGACGAAGGGCCGGAAGTGTTGCGCAAGCTGTTGGCGGATTGGGAGGCCTGGTGTGCCGAGATGCTGGAAACGCATATCTCCTACCCCATTCTTTGCTACTACCGGTCGCAGCACGACAATCAAAGTTGGCTGGCGGCGCTGACCACGGTGCTGGACACCTGCGCCATGATGATCACTATGCTGGAGGGCGAGAAAACGCGCCAGGCGCAGCTCACCTTCGCGATCGGGCGGCACACGCTGGTGGACCTGGTGCACGTCTTTCACCTGGAGCCAGAGGAGAAGCGGCTACGCGAGCTTCCGCTAACCAGGTTGCAGGATGAGGAGTTGATGCGCCTGTGCGAGGCGTTGGAGGGCACGGGCTATTCGCCTTGTGAAGATTTCGAGAGCAAGGCGCGGCTTGCGGCGATGCGCAACCTGTATGAGCCGTACGCCTGCGCGCTGGCCAACTATCTTGGGCTGAATCTGCCGCTGTGGGTCGCGCCGGAACCGCCGGAGGGCAAACGGGGCGATGCCTGGACGGTGGTCGCGGGCTTGCGGTCGCCGCAGGTGTTAGCGCAGCGATTGACGACGCATGTGAGTACACGCTCAACCGCGGTCAACCTGGAGTCGCATGACATAGAGCCGGGAGAATAACTGCGAAACAGAAAAGCCCGGGCGAGTGCCCGGGCTTTCCCATGCCTGCTGATGAAGGCTACTGGCGAGGACCGCCGGGGCCTGCGACCGGCTCCGGATTGAGCTTGCGGGTGGCCACCTGGGCGGCGATGCCGGGCTTGCCCTTGGCGTCCTTGTCGTGGTCCTTGATCTGCGCGTAGATCTGGCGAGCCTGCTCGGTCTTGCCCTCGTTGCTGTACATGTCCGCCAACTGGAGCTGGGCGAGCATGGGTGGAACCGTCGTGGCGTGACCTTTGGCGAGCTCCTGGTAGAGCGAAACCGCCTGCTGTTCACGGCCGGTGCCAGCGTACAGCTGCGCCAGGGCGGCCTTGCCCAGAGCGGCTGCATCCCCGTTGAAGCTGGAAGCGACTTTCTTCAGGGTGTCTTCGGCTTGGCCGTTCTGGCCTTCTTCCATGTAGGTAAGGCCGGCGAAGTACAGGGCGTTTTTGCCAGGCTCCGTCATGCCGTACTTGCTGGCGACCTGGGTGAACAGCGTGTTGGCCTTGGCGGCGCGATCCTTGGCGGAGTTAAAGGCCTGCATGCCGGGGGGCAAGGCCTGCCCGGGGCGCACGATCGGGGTCTGGTACACCTGCATGGCGTCACCAAAGGCGGTCTGCGCTTCTGCCGTGCGGTGCTGATACAGGGAGTACGCCCCCACCAGGATCAGGATGAGACAAATGGCCAGACCACCGAAGAGAAGAGCAGACTGGCGATTCTTTTTCGCCCAATCAATGCTGTGTTCGGTGGCGAGCACGAACTGATCCTGTTGCCGGGGGTCGCGCTTGATTGCGGTGTTCACTGAGTGGGTCCGTCCTTGAGGTGGGGAAGAGATGGGGCGTCCGCCGCTGCGGAGCCGCACATCACCTCAGTCTACCAGCCCGCGGAAAATGACTGGCCAAAGTCGGTCGTTCAGGAGCATTTCCTGTCGTCTTTAGGCGATCAAAGTTCCTCTTGCCAACCGTACAAAGGCAGGCATAGTATTCGCCTCGCCATCGAACAGTGCACTTGTTCTGCAGCAACTGCCCGGTAACCCGGGGCCTGGTTCATGGCGTGAAGTGGGTTCGTAAAGGAACTGCCGACTTGGACGACGGCAGAGCTGAGGAGCAACAAAGTCATGGCATGGTATGCCTACTGCATCGCTGAGCGTTCTGCATTCCCTGAGCTTGCCAACCATCGCCGCCCTGTTCCCCTGGAGGGTGTTCATGGGTTGTTTGGTGGACAGACCTTTCTCTTTCCTGCTGCCGAGCTGACCGTCCTCGTCTCCGAGCACCTGCCGGAGGATGCAGCGCGGATGACCGGACCGGAAGCTTCGGGCGCGGCCCGCGAGCATGCCAAAGTGATCGCGGCCACCTTTACCCGTTCCACGGTGCTGCCGTTCCGGTTCGGCACCTGCTTTGAAGATGACGATGCGCTGCGGCGGTCGGTGCGCTCCAATCAGCGGCACTTTATGGCCAATGTCGAGCGGCTGCGCGGCAAGGCCGAGATGCACCTGAAGGTCCTGGTGGATGATGTTTGCGCCGAGAAGATGGCGCAGCTGGGAGCGGCCCCGACCGTACACGCGGCGGGACAGGCCTATCTGTCAAACCTGCGGGAGTCGGCGACGCGGCAACGGGAGCGTCAGTCGCGCGCCCGGGCGTTGAGTGTGCAGATGCACCGCATGTTCCTCCCCATTGAGGAAGAGATCACCTGCAAGCGGACCGAAAGCGGCAAGATGCTGCTGGACATCGCACACCTGGTGGACAAGAAAACGGTGGAGCGCTACCAGAACAAGTACAGCTCGGCGACGTTGCAGATGAAGGATTGCGCGATGCAGCTGAGCGGGCCGTGGCCGCCCTATCATTTTGTTCATGCACATCACGGACGGGCGCACGCGTAAACCTGCCGTCGCCGGTTCGGAAAGAAGAGGTCTCAGCAATGTTGCTGAGGCCTTTTGCTTTGCCCCACATCCAAGCAGGGTATGAACACAAAGCGAGCGGACGATCCTGTTGTGGAGCAGATGTTGCGGCTGCTGGAGGGTGGGCAGGCGCATGCGACGTTAAAGGACGCGGTAGCGGACTTTCCGGTGGAGCTGCGGGGTATGGTGCCGGACAGGTTGCCGTATTCCGCGTGGCAGCTGGTGGAGCACCTGCGGATTGCGCAGAAAGACATCCTGGATTTTGCGGATCCGCCGGCCGGTGGGTATCAGCACCTGAAGTGGCCTGAGGCATACTGGCCGAAGTCTCCGGAGCCGCCGAATGCGGGGGCGTGGGATCAGGCTGTGGCCGCGGTTGAGGCCGACCGGAAGAGCTTTGCGGCGCTGCTGACCAAGCCGGACGTGGATCTGTACTCAGCGTTTGCCTGGGGTGAGGGGCAGAACCTGCTGCGCGAGGCCTTGTTGATTGCGGATCACAACGCGTATCACGTGGGGGAGTTGGTGGTTCTGCGGCGGTTGCTGGGGTGCTGGAAGTAGCCGCTAGCTTCGCCGGGCTGCCTGTTCAGCTGCGTCGACGGTGGGGAAGACCTGAAGAACACTGTCGAGCCTGGTCAGGTGGAGAAGCGTCATGACGCGGTCACTCACGCCGGTGAGGAAGAAGTCGCGGCTGCCGCCTTCTGCGGACACGTGCGCGTTGGTCAGCACGCCGAGCCCAGCGGAGTCCATGTAGGGTACGCCAGTCATGTCAACGATCAGGACGGGCGGGCGCATCGCGCGGAACTCGTTTTGAAAGCCGAAGAGGTTTTCCAGCGTAAACGGGCCCGCGAGGCGCAGGATGGTTGTCCCCTCGGCTTTGCCGGGGAGCGCTGTGGCGGTGAGAGGCTCGTCACGCATACAGGCGAGTGTATGAATCTTGGCCGGACGGCTTGATGAAAAGAATGTAAATGCACCTGAGCCCCAATTGGAGGGCGCGGGGATTTTTGGCCTAGTGCGAGCTCCAGGTTTTGTCGGCGGAGTTGCACTCGGTTTCGAGCGCGCACTCGTGGCAGCGGGGTTTGCGGGCGACGCAGACGCGGCGGCCGTGATGGATCAGCTCGTGCGAGAAGTCGATCCAGCGATCTTTGGGGATGATCTTTTGTAGGTCCTGCTCGACCTTGACGGGGTCGTCGGATCTGGTGAGTTCGAGGCGACGGGAAAGGCGGAGGACGTGGGTGTCCACGACGACGCCGGAGGGGATGCCGTACCAGGAGCCGAGGACGACGTTGGCGGTTTTGCGGGCGACGCCGGGGAGTTCGAGCATTTCGTCCATGGTTTTGGGGACTTGGCCGCCAAAGCGCTCGGTGATGACCTTGCTGGCGCCGATGATGCTCTTGGTCTTGTTGCGGTAGAAGCCGGTGCGGCGAACGAGCTCTTCAATGACGGCGGGGTTGGCTTCGGCCAGGGTCTTTGGGGTGGGATATTGGCGGAAGAGCTCGGGGGTGGCGAGATTGACGCCGGCGTCGGTGGATTGGGCGGAGAGGATGGTGGCGACCGTGAGCTGCCAGGCGTCTGCATGGTTGAGGGCGCAGATGGCTTCTGGGTAGGCCTTTTTTAGTGCGTCGAGGATGGCCGCGATGCGGGTGGGGGCCAGGGGTTTGGCGGTGCCGGTGCGTTTGGGGGTCTCTTTTGAAGTGGAGCTTTTAGTCGCGGCCTTCTTGGGCGCGATAGGTTCGCAGGCCGCGATGCGGCGGGCTTTCGCGGGGGAGGCTGGGCTTTGGCGGGCTTTCTTGGAGGCTGGGAGGACTGCAGCTTTTTCGATAGGCATGGGATTTATGTCAGATAAGAACTACTTGGCTAGCTTCATTGAGACTCACTGGAACGTGTCGCAATTCACTCCGGGAAACTCGCAACCCAAAGCTTTGAGCTTCCATTCCACTCGTTTCCGCTTTCCAGCAATGACAGGAAGAGTCTCCACTGTTGCAGCAAATCCAGGCGAGGTGATGAGGATGTCGTACCCACCTTCGGGAAGCACGAGGCTGAAATCGCCGTGCATATCGGTATGCGCCAGCAAGTTAACATCTTCTTCAAACGGCGTGTTCTTTCGAACAAAGACGCTTGCGCGGGGTATCGTTGCGCCCATGGCATCGATCACATGACCGCTGACCTGTCCTGCATGGGGCTTTTGTGCAGGGGAATGCGCAATCGTTACGAACCAGAACACCGCAACCAAAATGTGAGTACGCCTATGCGCCTTCCAGTGGTTCATGCCTGCCATGCTCTCACGGACAGGGTTTCGGCTGTGGTGCAGAACACAGATTCCCTGCGGGAATGACAAAGGAAAGGCAACAGCAACAGCCAACGCAGAGTGCGCGGAGTACGCAAAGGTACGCCACGGGGTCTGCGGTGCTGGGGAGAGTTTCGGCTGCGCTTGCAAACAGCAGATTCCCCGTTTCGGGGAATGGAAAAACAGAAAGGCAAAGGCAAACAGCAGATTCCCCGTTCAGGGAATGGAAAAACAGAAAGGTAAAGGCAAACAGCAGATTCCCCGTTCAGGGAATGGGAAACAGAAGGGCAAAGCCAGACTCATGACTTGCCGGTGCATGGTCGATAATGATTGCCGGGGCATGGTCGATAATGACTCCTGTATGGACAGTGTCGTTTTGCCAGAGTTGCCCCCGGTTCCCATCACCCTTGAGGGTTCCAGCGTGTTGCACCAGATGTTCCGCTTTGACTGGGCTGCGTGGAAGCAGCTGCCGGCCGAGAAGCGAGAAGCCCTGACCGCGGAGTTCAGCGACTTGCTGCGTCGCTGGGAGGCGGGTGTGCCTGGTGCAGGGGGGCATCCGAATCAGTCTGCCCTGTTTTCGCAGATCGGGCATAAGGGCGATCTGACGCTGCTGCACTTCCGCGATTCGCTGGAGGATTTGAACCGCGCGGAGCTGGAGTTGGCGCAGAGTGGTATGTACGCCTTTCTGGAGCTGACGCATTCCTATCTTTCCGTGGTGGAGCTGGGCTTGTATGAGTCTTCCGAGAAGATCTATGCCGGGCTGGCGGAGCGGGGGCTGCAGCCGGGGACGGCGGAGTGGAACGCGGGCGTGGCCGAAGGCACGGCACGGACCTTTGCGTCGCTTGCGGGCCGGCTCTTTCCGGCTATTCCGGCGGCGAAGTACCTTTGCTTCTATCCCATGGACCGCAAGCGCGGCGAGGGAGTGAACTGGTACACGGAGCCGATGGCTGACCGTCGCGCGATGATGCATGAGCATGGCCTGATTGGGCGGCGCTATGCGGACTCGGTGCGCCAGATCATTACGGGGTCGATTGGACTGGACGACTGGGAGTGGGGAGTCGATCTGTTTGCCGAGGACCCGGTGATCTTCAAAAAGCTGATTTACGAGATGCGCTTTGACAAGGTGAGCGCGGTGTACGCGGCGTTCGGGCAGTTCTTTGTTTCCGTGCGTGTGCCCGCGGAGCAGGCAGGGCGATGGTTCGACGGGGTGCTTGGGTAGGCTGCGCGGGTACTGTCGTCGATATACTAGGTTGGAATGTTCACAAAACTCAGCGCTGCGTTGCTGGGCCTGTCCGCGGGCGCAGCGTATTCGATTGTCTTTCTTCTGATGGCTTTGCAGTCGGCGTGTATTCCGATTCCGTCGGAGATCATCATGCCATTTGCGGGATACAAGCTGGCGCACAACTTTGTGCAGCTTGCCATCCTGGCGACGGTAGCGTCCCTGGCTTCAAACCTGGGGTCGATTCCCGCGTATTGGCTGGGAGCGAAGGGTGGGCGCCCTATGGTGGAGCGGTATGGGCGATTCATTCTGTTGAAGAAGAGCGACCTGGACCTGGCGGACCGGTTCTTTAACCGGTTCGGATCGATCACGGTGCTGCTGGGGCGTATGTTGCCGATCCTTCGGACTTTTATCGCGTTTCCGGCGGGGGTTGCGCGAATGAACCAGGTGCGGTTTCACGTGTACACGTTTCTGGGGTCGTGGCCGTGGTGCTTTGCGCTGGCGTATATCGGGATGAAGCTGGGGAGCCGGTGGGATACGGATCCGGAGTTCAAGGCGGTGTTTCACCGGTTCCAGGTTGGGGTTGAGGTGGTGCTGGTGGTGGGCATTGTGTGGTTCGTTTGGACGCACTGGAAGAACCGGACCGGGACGGAGGCATAGCCGGTGCAGGCTGCCACGGAGCAAGGGTTGCAGGCTGGGAGCGATACAGAAGTCGAGGACGCCGACGCTGGGGCTGCAACGATCCGTTCCGTCCGGCATGTGCCGCGGCATTTTCCCGCCCTCGATGGTCTGCGCGGCATCGCGGTCTTGTACGTCTTCCTTTATCACTACGGCGGCGGACAGCACGCCCACAACATCCTGTTTCGCGGCATCGGCTTTGCCTGCAGCGTTGGATGGACGGGGGTCACGCTGTTTTTCCTGCTCTCGGGTTTTTTGATTACCGGTCTGCTGTGGGATGCCAAGGGCGAACCGCACTGGTTCCGGAACTTCTACCTGCGGCGTGCTCTGCGCATCTGGCCCCTGTACTACGGCACGCTGTTGCTGGTGCTGCTGTGGCCGTTGCTGGATCATCGCTACGATTTTCACAAGGTAGCCGGTGCTGTGCTGATTCATGCGGCTTATCTGCAGAACGTGCCGACCTACAACTGGCGCGTGAAACAGGTAAATCTTCCCTTCTGGCTGGAGCACTACTGGACTCTGGCGGTGGAGGAACAGTTCTACCTGCTGTGGCCGATGCTGCTGTTTTTCATGAAGACCAGGCGCCAGGCGCTGTGGCTGTGCGTAGGCACGATCGCGTTCTCCATCCTGTTTGTCGCGTACAACCAGACGACGGTGCTCCCTTCGGCGTTATGGCATTCACTGCCGGACCACGCGGGAGAGCTAGCGCTAGGGGCCGCGCTGGCCTTGAGTTTCCGTGACCCGGTATGGCTGCTTGTGAAGCGGTGGATCCAGGGACTCGGCATAGCCGGAGCGGTAGCATTTTTTGCCGGAACCACCCTGCTGTCTACCAGGATGGGCGCGTTCTGGTTTGAGCATTCCTGGGGGCAACTGGCAGCTTCCCTGGCATGTGCGGGGCTGCTTGTTTCTGTCCTCGAGCCGGGGCCGTGGGCACGTGCAGGCAGTATGCGGTGGCTCCGCTGGATCGGCGGCATCAGCTTTGGCATGTATGTCATACACCTGCTCCTGGTCCCCTGGTTTAACGAGCTGACGCACTGGCTCACAGGGCGTCAGAACGGCGACTGGGCTTTTGACCTGGTGCGCCTGGTTGTGGCCTTGCCGTTGACGCTTGCACTGGCCGCGCTGTCGTTCCGTTTCTACGAACGACCGTTTCTGCGCTTCAAGGAGCGATTCGCCGCTCGACGGTCTCCCCGCCTTATGGTTGCTTCCCAAAGCTCGGGCGGGCGATACTAACCTGTCCGCGTATACGGAAAGTTCGTCTCAATAGAAGGGTAAGAAATAACCGATGTCTACACCCGACGCCGCGCAGCAGCAGCCGTCTGCGGCGAGCATTACACCTCACACTGGAAAACTTGGCATCATGATCCCCGGCATGGGTGCCGTTGCGACGACCCTGATTGCCGGCGTGGAAGCGGTGCGCCGCGGCTTTGCGAAGCCGATTGGGTCGATGTCGCAGATGGGCACGATTCGGCTGGGCAAGCGTACCGAGGATCGGACGCCGCTGATCAAAGATTTTGCGCCGATCGCGCCGCTCGATGACCTGGTCTTTACGGGCTGGGATATTTTTGGCGGCAACCTGTACGACGCCGCGAAGACCGCGCAGGTGCTGGACCGCGACCAGCTGGACAGCATGCGGCCCTTTCTTGAGTCGATTGAACCCATGCCGGCCGCCTTTGAAGAGCGCTATGTGAAGCGGCTGACGGCCAAGAACAAGAAGCAGGGCAAGAACAAGTGCGATCTGGCCAACCAGATTCGCAATGACATTGCCGAGTTCAAGACCAAGACCGACCGCCAGGTGATGATCTGGTGCGGGTCGACCGAGATCTACCTTGAGCCGAAGCCTGTTCACCAGACGCTGGAGGCGTTTGAGAAGGGGCTGGTTGAGGATGATCCGGATATCTCGCCTTCGATGCTGTACGCGTGGGCTTGCCTGAAGGAAGGCATTCCGTTTGCGAACGGCGCGCCGAACCTCACGGTCGATATCCCTGCATTGCAGGAGCTGTCGAAGAAGATGAACGCGCCGATCTGCGGCAAGGACTTCAAGACCGGGCAGACCTTCATCAAGACCGTGCTGGCGCCGGCGTTCAAAACGCGGCAGTTGGGCGTCGCGGGGTGGTACTCCACCAACATCCTGGGCAACCGCGATGGCGAGGTACTGGACGACCCGGATAACTTCAAGACCAAGGAAGTCTCGAAGCTGGGCGTTCTGGAGCATATCTTCCAGCCGGAGAAGAATCCTGAGCTTTACGGCGACCTGTATCACAAGGTGCGGATTAACTACTATCCGCCGCGTGGGGATAACAAGGAAGGCTGGGATAACATCGATATCTTCGGGTGGCTGGGTTACCCGATGCAGATCAAGGTGGATTTTCTTTGCCGGGATTCGATTCTGGCGGCTCCGCTGGCGCTGGATTTATGCCTCTTTATGGACCTGGCGGCACGTACGCCGGCGTTGCGTGGGTTGGGGATTCAGGAGTGGTTGAGCTTCTACTTCAAGGATCCGGATTCTGCGCCGGGGGTGTATCCGGAGCATGATCTGTTTATTCAGTCGATGAAGCTGAAGAACACGCTGCGGCACATTATGGGTGAGGATTTGATTACTCATTTGGGGCTGGAGTATTACGGGGAGTAAGTAGCGAGTCGGAACTGTTGCACGCATGAAAGCCCTGCAGAGATGCAGGGCTTTCAGCTTTAGAAGTACTTGCTGGCTAGTACGTCGATTGGTGCGCTGTGGCGCTTCGCTTCCAGTACGTTGCTTTCAACTTACTACTGTCCGTCACGTTGTACAGAATTTCGCAGTCGCAACAGCCTCCTTGAGTACGAAGAACCTGAAAGATGTCGTCCAAGTCCTCGTCAACAAAGCGGTCTTCGCGCAGGAGTCTCTCGGAGATCCTATAGCTGCCGTCGCACTTTTCAGGTGACTTAGCTTCACCCGCCGGGCTCATAAGTCGTCTAGACGCGCGAAGAATCCTCGTGCGCGAAGAGCCTTCATCACATCGGGCGTAATGGACACGATCAAGTCAACAGGCTCATTGCTCATCGGTGCCATCCTCTCACGGGCCTGAACCTGATCAGGCCAGCAAGCGTACACCACCTGCGGCGCATAGTCAGTTCTGTTGCACAATACTCAGCGATGGAACACCGATTGATAAGACACCCTGCACAATGCTGTCAGCCTAAAAATCAGAACGCAGATTCCCTTCGGGAATGACAACCAAGAAAATGATTCAGCTTAGAACGCTGAGGATCTCTGGCCAGAGGAGCTTGACGCCGTTCTCAGACTTCGAAGAAACGGGGAGGATGCGGTCCTCGCCGTGGGCTTTCTTGAGGGTGGCCAGGGATTTTGCGAGGGTGTTGCCGCTGAGGCGGTCTGTCTTGGTGGCAACCATGATGTGGGGGCGGCCCATGTTGCGGAGAGCGTTGAGGAGCATGGTGTCGCTTTCCTGCGGGGGGATGTTGGAGTCGACGAGGCAAATGCAGAGCGCTAGCTGTTGGCGCTCGTTGAGGTAGGGTTCAATGAACTTGGGCCACTCGGCGGAGATGGATTTGGAGATCTTGGCGTAGCCGTAGCCGGGCAGGTCGGCGAAGACGAGTTGGGGTTGGAACTTGTGTTTGCCTTGCGTGCCTTCGTAAAGGGCGAAGAAGTTGATGGCGCGGGTGCGGCCGGGGGTGGACGAGACCTTGGCGGCGGCGGAGCCGACGAGCTTGTTGAGAAGCGACGACTTGCCCACGTTGGAGCGGCCGAGAAAGGCGATCTCGGGGGCGTCGGCTGTGCGCTGCGCGGTGGGGAAGTGGTCGGGGCTCATGGCCGACAGAAGGAACTCGGTGTGGAACTGCATGAGTTAAGGGTAGACGACCCTTTGTCCGGGTGCGGCCACGGCCTGTGGCTTGGGTGCAGGCCAGCGGGTTTGCCGATGGGGAATGTCGCAAGACGTGGCGTCACAAGAGCTCCGTCCCCCAAGAGGTGTAGATGGAATCGGGACGTGCTGGGCTATGCTTGGCCTGTGTAGAGTTACGTCATTTGTTCGCCTGGAACTTGCAGAGGAGGATCGGCTTTGGGCGGCCAGCAGGGCACATCATGGGGGACCAGGGCGGCTTTGCGGCTGCTGATGATGGTCTTTTGGGGTAGCGTCGGTTGCTGCGGGCTGGCCTGTGCGTGGGCGGAGAGTGCTCCGCCGCTGCTGCGGACCGCGTCTGCCATCGCGTTTGACGCCAGCGGCAACCTCTTTATTGCCGATGCCGCGGCGCACCAGGTGTGGGAAGCGACGCTTGGTGGCGCGCTGGTGCTGGTGGCGGGCACAGGTGTGCAGGGCTACGCGGGTGATGGAGGCCCGGGTGTCAGTGCGCAATTGAATCAGCCCCAGGGCCTGGCTTTTGGGCCAGATGGGACGCTCTACATCGCTGACACCGGCAACCACCGTGTCCGGATGCTGGGCTCCTCTGGATTGATTTCCACCTTTGCAGGCACAGGCACCGCGGGAGCCGGTGGCGACAGCGGCAAGGCAATCGCCGCACAGCTTCGCGGTCCAACAGCCTTAGCCGTGGATGGAGATGGCGCTTTGCTGATCTGCGATACCGGCAACCACCGGGTGCGGCGGATTGCGGCGGGCGTGATCGGTACATTCGCCGGCACGGGAGAGCAGGGCTTTGCCGGCGATGGCGGCCCGGCAGGAGCGGCGAGGCTGGATTCACCCTCTGGTGTGGCGATCGCCGCAGATGGCCGGGTGTTTCTTGCAGACACGCACAACCAGCGTGTGCGCGTCGTGGACACGTCTGGCACGATCGGGTCCGTGGTTGGGACAGGTGTGCGTGGCTTTGGCGGAGATGGCGGCGCGGCGCAGATGGCTCTGCTGTCGTCACCGCGGGGGCTGGCTTTCGATAGCCGCGGCAACCTGCTGATCGCCGATGAGGGGAACCAGCGAATACGGCAGGTCAACGCTGCGGGTGTGATCTCGACGCTGGCTGGCAGCGGGGTGGAAGGCGCAAGTCTGGACGGTGCCGGCGCGTTGGCGGCCGCGTTGCGGTCACCCCGCGCGGTAGCCACGTCATCTTTTGGTCTGCCGGTGTTTGCGGACAGGTTGAACCACACTGTGCGAGAGGCGACAGGGGCTCCTGGCCTTTACCAGCCGGCAGCGTTAGCTCCGGGCCGCAGCACCGGCATGACTGCGGCGGTGGGACCGGCCATCACCTACGGGCAGACGGAGAACACAACGGTGTCCGTTGCCGGGGCTGTGGGGACGCCGGCTGGCCAGGTGCAGCTTGCCGAAGCAGGAGTGCCTGCAACGGGGGCAGCGCTGGTGGGCGGGTCGGCAGCGATGGGTGTCAGCGGGCTTGCTGCGGGCCTCCATCATGTGACCGCTACGTACGTGGGCGATGGGCTGAACCCTGAGGCGAGTGCGAGTTTCGACCTCCCCGTGGGAACCGCCTCGCTGACCGCTACGGCGACTTCGGGACAGGTGCCCTATGGTGCGGCTTTGCCACAACTTGTGGGCGTGGTTTCCGGCCTTCTGCCGCAAGACGTTGGAGCAGTCGAAGTCACGTTCGGCATCGTCGGGGGAAGCGCGCCTTCGGTGGGGACTTATCCCATGACAGCCGTGTTGAGTGGACCGAAAGCCGCCAACTACACCGTCGCGATGAGCTCGACATCCGGGTCGCTGCAGGTGGTGAAAGCCGGCGCCGCGGCGGTGTTGGGCAGTGTAGGGCAGAGCTTTGCCGGGATGCCGATGGCGCTGAGTGCAACTGTTGCCCCAGCAACTCGTGGGGTACCGACTGGCCAGGTGGAGTTCCTGGACGGGACGACCGTGGTGGCGACAGCGGCCCTCAGCGGTGGCATAGCGACAACGGTGTACCCGGCTCCGCCTGAAGGCAGCCGCTCGCTTTCGGTGTTGTATCTGGGGGACGGCAATTTTCTCCCCAGTTCGTCGCCGACGGCCAGTGTGTCTGTGTCGCCGTTGCCGGACTTCGCCATCGCAACCTCCGGGGCGTCGGCGGCCAGTACGGCTGCGGGTGGGGTAGCGAGTTACAGCGTGCTGGTGAGCTCCGCTTCAGGACCGTTTACGGGAGCAGTTTCGCTCAGCGCGACCGGATTGCCCGCCGGTGCGACTGTAAGCTTTTCGCCGCCGCAGGTTGTTCCCGGTAGTGGTTCCGCTGTAGTCACCGTCTCCGTTCAAACCTCTGCTGCGACTAGTTCTGCTGTTTCGCCAATTCGTCCGGGGGCGTTCTCGGCTGGGGGAAACGGGGGTACCGCTTTGTGTCTGGGCGGGCTGTGTTGGCTGGGGTGGTCGCAGCGGCGCTTCCGCCGGGGTGCAGCCCTGCTGTCGCTTTTGGGTGCGATCTTCTTTCTGGCTGGCTGCGGTGCGCGGACGGTCGGGGAGGGTACAGGCGGGGTGTTGGCCCAGACTTACACGCTTCAGGTGATGGGAACGGGGACAAATCTTGCCGGACGTGTAGTTACGCACGGAACAGCACTGACCCTCACTGTCCAGCAGTGAAACGCGGAGGCGGGCAAGCAGCACGCGGCGTCTTTTTGCGCATCTACCGACTTGACCCGGCGATTCCGCCCTATGTCCTGACCGCGCTTTGAGGCGCGACGAAAGAGTGTGAGTTTTCTATGTCCCGAACCCTGCTGCCCGGTAAGCCTTATCCGCTTGGAGCCACGCCAATCTCCCTCGGTACGAATTTTGCCCTGTACTCGGAGAACGCCACTGCGGTTCACGTGTGCTTTTTCGACGAAGGCGGGAAGCAAGTTGATTGCGTCGCGCTGAAAGAAGTGACTGCGTTCGTCTGGCACGGCCTGATCCGCGGCATCAAGCCGGGTCAACGTTATGGCTACCGTGTGGAAGGCCCCTGGGAGCCGGAAAAGGGTCTGCGCTTCAATGCTTCGAAGCTGCTGATCGATCCTTATGCCAAGGCCATCACGGGTCAGCACGCAGATGAGAGCAAGCCGTCACTGCCGGATCCGAAGGGACCGATCTATCCCTACGATGTGACCTCGGGCGATGACACCAAGAAGGACGAGACAGACGACGCAGATTTTGTGCCGAAGAGCATCGTTGTCAGCAACAAATTTGATTGGGAAGGTGATTGCCCGCCACAGACGCCGATCGCTGATTCGATCATCTACGAGGTGCACGTACGCGGCTTTTCGAAGCGGAATCCGGAAGTTCCGGAAGAACTGCGCGGAACCTATGCCGGTATGGCGCATGAGTCGAGCATTGCGTACCTGAAAAAGCTTGGCGTGACGGCGGTTGAGCTCTTGCCGGTGCACCACTTCATCGATGAGGGGCACCTGCTGGATAGGGGGATGCGGGATTATTGGGGCTATAACACCCTGGGCTACTTTGCGCCGATGTCGCGGTACAGCTCCAGCGGCGATGAAGGAAGCCAGGTCACTGAATTCAAAGAAATGGTGAAGCGGCTGCACAAGGAAGGCATCGAAGTCATCCTTGACGTGGTCTACAACCACACCTGCGAAGGCAACGAAAAAGGCCCGATGCTGTCGATGAAGGGCATCGACAACACAACGTATTACCGCACCGTGCAGGACAGCCCGCGCCATTACATGGACTACACGGGCACAGGCAACACGCTGAACGTGTACAACCCACAGGTGCTGAAGCTGTTGATGGACAGCCTGCGCTATTGGGTGAACGAGATGCACGTTGATGGCTTCCGGTTTGACCTTGCGTCGACACTGGCTCGTGAGCTGGCCGAGGTGAACAAGCTGGGCGCGTTCTTCGACACCATTCACCAGGATCCGACGCTGGCCGACATCAAGCTGATCGCCGAGCCGTGGGATGTCGGCGAGGGCGGATACCAGGTGGGTAACTTCCCCATCCTGTGGGCGGAGTGGAACGGCAAATACCGCGACACGGTGCGGCGATTCTGGAAGGGCGATGCGGGGCAGCTGTCGGACTTCGCGTACCGGCTCACAGGATCGAGCGATCTGTACAAGAGCGATGGCCGCGCGCCGTCGGCGTCGATCAACTTCATCACCGCTCATGATGGGTTCACGCTCTGCGATCTGGTCAGCTACAACGAGAAGCACAACGAGGCCAACGGCGACAACAACACGGATGGCGCGAACGACAATGATTCGTGGAACATGGGCGCGGAAGGTCCCACGGACGACGAGAACATCAATCGTGAGCGTGAAAAGCAGACGCGGAACTTCCTCGCGACTTTGCTGCTAAGCCAGGGCGTCCCGATGATTACGGGTGGTGATGAGTTCGCGCGGTCCCAGCGTGGCAATAACAATTGCTACTGCCAGGATGATGAGCTGACCTGGTACGACTGGAATCTCGACGAGCCGCGTAAGCGGTTGCTGGAGTTCACCTCCCGGTTGATCCAGTTGCGCAAGGACCACCCGAACCTCCACCGCCGGCGATTCTTCCAGGACCGCCAGATCCGGGGAGAAACAGTACGTGCTGTGGCCTGGTACGGTACCGACGGCAAGGAAGTGCCTGATGAGGTTTGGAACAACGCCGGCAACAAGTCCATCAGCGTGGTCTTCAATGGCAAGACGCTGCGCAGTATGGACGATGAAGGCAACCAACTCATCGACGACAGCTTCCTGATCCTGGTGAATGCTTCCGATAACGGCGTCGAGTACGTGCTGCCGGAGCCGCCGAACCAGACGCCCTGGAGGCAGGTGCTGGATACCGAAAACATCGAGGACCCGTTCTATGAGACCGAGGTGCATGACAAGGTGATTCTTGGCGGCCGCACGGTGCGGGTGTATAGCGATGGCGTTGAGGAGTCTGCGAAGGCTGCGGCCAAGCAGCGTCCATCACGCACGGTGTAGTCGAAGCGTAAGCAAAGAAAATGGGCAGCGGAGTGATCCGCTGCCCGTTGTGTCTATGGTGGATTCTTGAGAGATGTTTGCCGCACTCGTCGAGTAGGCAGATTAGGCCAGGGCTAAAGCCCTGTCTTTAACGAGTCCTGTTCCGTGGGCTGAAGCCAACGGCTACACCGGAGTTGAGGAGCATCTCCTGTGCACGGTGAGGTGAACAGGTCTAAGGGGCGGGTCTGAGGTTTTCGTAGGCGGCGATCTGCTCGAGCGTGAGTTTCTGGATGTCGTCCCCGGCAGCATGCGCCTTGTACCAGGTGACGAGCCATTCGAGCGCGGTCTCGAGGTTGAGGCGGGGGTGCCACCCGAGCTCTGCACGGGCACGGCTCGCGTCGAGCTTCAGGTAGCCGGCTTCGTGGACGCCTGGGTCAGGGTCGAGGATCCATTTGGCGTCGTCGCCCCAGAAGCGGACCATGCGCTCGACGATCCAGCCGACGGGCTGTGCATCGTCGTCGGAGGGACCGAAGTTGAAGGCCGTGGCGTAGCGCGGGTTGCCGGTAAGGAGCTTTTCCGCGAGCAGGATGTAGCCGTGCAGCGGTTCCAGCACGTGTTGCCAAGGCCGAATCGCGTTGGGGCGGCGGATGAGCGCGGGCTCGCCGGCGACGAAGCCGCGGACGAGATCGGGGATCAGCCGGTCGGTGGACCAGTCACCGCCGCCGATGACGTTGCCGGCACGTCCCGTGGCGATGCCGCAGTGGTGCTCGGCCATCTTCTCTACGGGGAAGTAGCTTTGGCGATAGGCGGCGGAAACGATCTCCGCGCAGGCCTTGGAACTGGAATACGGATCATAGCCGCCGAGCGGATCGGTCTCACGGTAGCCCCAGAGCCACTCCTTGTTTTCGTAGCACTTGTCCGTAGTGACCGAGACGACGGCGCGTACGGAAGGCGTACGGCGCACGGCATCAAGCACGCGTGCAGTGCCGATGACGTTGGTCTCGAAGGTGCCGATCGGGTCCTGGTAGCTGTAGCGAACCAGCGGCTGGGCGGCCATGTGGAAGACCACTTCGGGGGCAAAGGAACTGAGTTGTTGCTCGAGGTTGGCGCCGTCGCGGATGTCACCGCGGGTGTCTTCGATTATCGAGCCGATCCGGGCTTCGTCGAAGAGGCTGGGCTTGGTGTAGGGGTCGAGCGAGTAGCCCCGCACGGTGGCGCCCCTGGAGGCGAGCCATAGGGCAAGCCAGCCGCCTTTGAACCCGGTGTGGCCAGTGAGGAAGACGCGTTTGCCGCGCCAAATTGATGCATCTGTAGGGCTTGCCATAGACTCCGACCGTAGCACGCGGGAAAGAGTGGAAGATGTCAGTTCAACGATGGCGTGAAGTTCAATGAAAACCTGTTCGCGATTTCCAGCAGCCGCTTATCTCGCGTCCAGAGACGGGCACCAGGCATAAGCTTCGCAGAAACGAGCAAATGTGCATCGATGTAGCCAATACCCAAGCCGAATAACGATGAGTTCTCAACCAAGGACATGACTTCGTCATGCCTCGCCACCTTGGCACCGGGTAATTTTTTTATGTCACGAAGAATAGCCTGCCTGTCGGCCAGACTGCCCATAGCGACCTCACCATAAACGAAAGGGTGATAGAGCACTTCATTCTTGTCGAGCAGTTGGAATAAGCGAGGATCGTTGTTTCGCATGTGAGCGACCCAGACAGACGTATCAACAAGGACCATCAGTGTTTTGGCCGGCGGCGCGGCACATCTTTCAAATCAGGTTGAGACCCGCCCAACCGTGCGAGCCGACGGGCAGCCTCAAGTTGAATCATGGTACGGAGCGCTTCGCGCACCAGCGCGGTCTTTTCGGTTATCCCCGTGTAGAACGAAGCTTCCGCAACCAACTCGTCATCCAAGGTGATCGTCGTTCGCATCGCGTCTGCTCCGCATCAAGATTAACACCAGTTGATGCTCATCTGAGGCATGCACTTTGAGACAAAGTAGCCTCGCTATTCGCGTTCACCGAAGACTCGCGACTTTTGCGGAGGCAGCTTACCAGGTCTTCCAGGGCGCTTTGCCTTTGCTCCAGAGGTCTTCGAGGTGTTGCTTGTCGCGGAGGGTGTCCATGGCCTGCCAGAAGCCGTGATGGAAGAAGGCGTGGACTTCGCCTTCGGTGACGAGCGCTTCGATGGGCTCGCGCTCAAACATCTGGGAGTCGTCGGTGACGGCGCTGATGGCCTTGGGGGAGAGCACGAAGAAGCCGCCGTTGATCCAGCCGCCTTCGTCCTTGGGCTTTTCCTGGAAGGAATAGATTTGCGTGTTTTTGAGGCCGAGTGCACCGAACCGGGCGACCGGCTGCACGCTGGTCAGCGTGACGGCCTTGCCATGTTCTTTATGAAAGGCGATGGAGGCCTTGATATCCACGTCGGCGACGCCATCGCCATAGGTCATGCAGAAGGTGTCTTCGCCTTCGAGGTATTTTGCGACGCGGCGCAGGCGGCCGCCTGTGCCGGTGTCGGCGCCGGTGTCGACGAGGGTGACGCGCCAGGGCTCGGCCTCGGAGTTGTGCACGATCATCTTGGGCTCACTCTGGCTGACGCTCATGTCGAAGGTGACGTCAGAGGTGTGCAGGAAGTAGTTCGCAAAGAACTCCTTGATGACGTAACCCTTGTAACCGCAGCAGATGATGAAATCGTTGATGCCGTGCTGCGAGTAGATCTTGAGGATGTGCCAAAGGATCGGCCGACCGCCGATCTCTACCATGGGCTTGGGGCGGAGGGTGGTTTCTTCGGAGATACGTGTGCCGAGACCGCCGGCGAGAATGACAGCTTTCATGTGCTCTAACGAGATCCTTCATGCCTTCGATGCCGGTGTAATGGCATGAACAGGCGAGCGTTCGAGGGGAAGTACTTCTCCCATGGTAGCGCAGCCTTGGGGCTCGTTTTGTTATCCTGAAACCACTTATGAGTCAGCGCTCCGATGAGCTTCGTCAACAGATTCTTTCCCTTGTGCATGAGTTTCACGCTGAACAGTTTCCTACGAAGACCTTTGTTCCGGGGGACTCGACCGTTCCGGTATCCGGGAAGGTGATTGACGCCAACGACATCAGTGCCGTTGTGGAGTCTGCGCTGGACGCATGGTTCACTACGGGGCGTTGGGCGAAAGACTTCGAAAAGAAGCTGGCGCGGTTTGTGGGCGTGCGTTTTGCCGGGCTGGTAAATTCCGGGTCGTCCGCGAACCTGGTGGCCTTAAGTGCGCTGACCTCGCCCAAGCTGGGAGACCGTGCCTTGAAGCCGGGTGATGAAGTGATCACCGTGGCGGCGGGCTTCCCGACGACGGTGAACCCGATCTTCCAGAACCGCTGCGTACCGGTGTTTATCGATGTCACCCTGCCGCATTATGAAATCGATGTGACGCGCCTGGAAGCGGCCCGCAGCGAGAAGACCAAGGCGGTGATGATCGCCCACACGCTGGGGAATGTCTTCAACGTGGACGCAGTGACGGAGTTCTGCAAGAAGTACAACCTGTGGCTGGTGGAAGATACCTGCGACGCCCTGGGGTCCACGTGGAAGGGCCAGAAGGTTGGGACGTTTGGCGATATCTCGACGGTAAGTTTTTACCCGGCGCACCACATCACCATGGGTGAGGGCGGCGCGGTGATGACCAACAACATGAAGCTGAAGCCGCTGATCGAGAGCTTCCGCGACTGGGGCCGGGACTGCTGGTGCGAGCCGGGGGTGGACAACACCTGCGGCAAGCGGTTCGACTGGCAGTTGGGGACCTTGCCGTGTGGGTACGACCACAAGTACACGTACTCGCATGTGGGCTACAACCTGAAGGCGACCGATATGCAGGCCGCGCTGGGCGTGAGCCAGATTGAGAAGCTGCCGCACTTTGTGGAGCGCCGCAAGGAGAACTTCAAATACCTGCGCGCGAAGCTGGAGCCGCTGGCGGATGTGTTGATGTTGCCCGAAGCGACGCCCGGTGGAGACCCTAGCTGGTTTGGCTTCCCGATCAGTGTGCGCGAAGATGCGCCGTTCAAGCGCGATCAGCTGACGCGTGCCCTGGAAACCAACAAGATCGGTACGCGGTTGATCTTTGCGGGCAATCTGTTGCGGCAGCCGGCATATGAGGGTTGGGAGTATCGCGTGGTGGGCGACATGACCAACACCGACTTTGTGATGAACCAGAGCTTCTGGATCGGAACCTTTCCGGGGTTGACGACGGAGATGCTGGACTTCATCGCCAAGGTGATCACGGACTTCGTGGCGAACTCGAAGGCCGGGTTGAATGTGCTGGAAGAGGCTGTGGCGAAGTAAGGGCTGACAAGTAAGGGCTGAAAAGACCAACGCTACGGGCGCGAAGAACGCAAAGGTACGCAACGGGGTTCGTGGCGTAGACTCGGTTCTCTTTGCGCTCTTTGCGTTGCTTTTATTCCTGTGGGGCTGTGTGGTCGTGCCAGGCTGCGGTGCGTTGTAAGGCTTCGGCTAGCGGAATGGTGACGCGGAGGCTGAGTTCTTCGTGGGCGCGGTTGATGGCGGGGACGTAGCTGTTGAGCGGGGCGGCTGGGTTCGGGGTGCCGTCGATCTGGATGGGCAGGGTGGAGCCGCCGTGGCCGTCGGGGCGCAGGGTGTTGGCGGTGAGGTGGGCGGCCTGGGCGATGGTGTAGCCCTCGTCGGAGCCGACGTTGTAGGCCCGGTTTGCGGTGCCTTGGGCGAGCAGTGTCCAGAGCCAGGTGGCGAGATCGCTCATGTAGAGCCAGGAACGGCGGGGGGTGCCGTCGCCCTTGATGTGGATGCGCTCGCCGCGGATGGCAGCGCCGATGAAGTTGCCGATGGCGAAGTGGGCGTCGAGCGGCAGGTGAGGGCCGACGAAGGCGAAGCAGCGGGCGATCACGGGCTGAAGTGCGGTGTTGTGCGCGTAGGCGATGCAGAGGTGCTCGGCCATGCGCTTCGCTTCGTCGTAGGAGCTGGCGAGTTGCAGGGGATCGGGACCGCCGGTGTAGGTTTCGGGGGTGTGCTGGAGGGTGGTGCTGCGGCCGTAGACGGCTCCGGTCGAGGTGTACAGCAGCCTTGTGGCGCCGGTTTCGCGGGCGAACTGGAGCACGCGGCGTGTGCCTTTCAGGATGCTCTCGGCGAGCTCATACGCGGGGCGGTTCGCCTGCTGCCCGCCGCTGTCGGTAGCGGCGTGAAGGATGTGGGTGTGGGGCTCGGCGGGAAAGGCGAAGGTGCGGATGTCGCCTTCAAGCAGGGAAATCGCGGGCTGGTCCGCGATGTGGGGCGAGCGGGTGCGGAAGGCTTCGGCGTTGCGGGTAAGCACGGTGGCCTGCACGCCAAGATCTAGCTGTTTGTTGGCGTGGACGAGGCTTTCCAGCAGCCAGTGGCCAAAGAAGCCGGTGCCGCCGGTGATGAAGATGCGGGCATGGCGCAGACTTTCGAAGCTCGTACGAGCCTGGGTGAGGACTTCGTGTAGCTCTTGCTCGGGGAGTGGCTTGGTCGGCATTGCTGGCTCTAGTATGCCGTGGCGGCCGTCGGGCAGCGTGGATCGGTGCTGAGGTAAGGAAGCTGAGACGTCGAGGTCTGAGGCGCTGCATCGAGCCTTACATCTGCCCCTGAACTACCGCGGATTGCAGCCCTTCGCCTCCGGGCAAAGGTATTGTGCGAGAACCTGCGTCGGAGAGCGACGGTTGCGCGTCTAGACATGGGTGGCAACTGTTCCCGGTTCCCTTCCGCCCACACCGCAATTTCCCAAGACGCCTGACGCTCCTTCGGGCGGCGCAGCGGGCGGCTTTGCCCATGCCTGGCGGGCGTTGCGGCATCGCAACTTCAAGCTTTTTGTGGCCGGGCAGAGTATCTCGCTGATCGGCACGTGGATGACGCGGCTGGCAACAAGCTGGCTGGTGTACCGGTTGACCCACTCGGCACTGTTGCTGGGCGTGGTGGGCTTTGTGGGGCAGATCTTGACGTTTCTGCTGGCGCCGTTTGCGGGCGTCTGGGTGGAGCGGATGGACCGCCGCAAGCTGCTGGTGTGGACCCAGGTGGGCTCCGCGGTGCAGTCGCTGGCCATGGCGTGGCTGACGCTGGCGGGCAAGATCAACATCACGGAGATCCTGCTGTTGAGCAGCCTGCAGGGGCTGGTGAACGCGTTTGACATGCCGGCACGGCAGGCGTTCACGGTGCAGATGGTGGAAGACCGCGCTGACCTTGGCAATGCCATAGCGTTGAACTCTTCGATGGTGAACCTGGCGCGGCTGATTGGGCCGGCACTGGCGGGCATTGTGATCGGGGCGTACGGCGAGGGCTGGTGCTTTCTGATCGACGGCGTGAGCTACTTTGCGGTCATTGTGTCGTTGGAGATGATGCGCGTGAAGCCGCTGGCCATCAAGCGCCAAACCGCGACGATGATTGAGCAGATGCGCGAGGGGTGGGACTACGTACGCGGATTTCGGCCAATCCGCACGGTGCTGTTGCTGTTTGCGATCCTGAGCCTGATGGGTTGGCCGTATGCGGTGCTGCTGCCCATCTTTGCGGGGCAGATCCTGCATGGTGGACCGCACACGCTGGGATGGCTGACGGGAGCCTCCGGGGTGGGCGCGCTGGCTGGCGCGTTGATGTTGGCCGTGCGGAAGAGCGTTGTGGGGCTGACGAGCCGGATCCGGCTGGCAGCGGGGCTGTTTGGCGCAGGTCTGATCGGGTTTGGGTTCTCACATGTGCTGTGGATCAGCCTGTTGCTGATGCTGGTAGTTGGGTGGGGCATGATGACCGGGCTGGCATCGAGCAACACGATCATCCAGACGCTGGTGCCGGAGGATAAACGCGGTCGCGTGATGAGCTACTACACCATGGCGTTTGTGGGCATGGCGCCGTTTGGCAGCCTGCTTGCCGGCTCGCTGGCCCACGTGCTGGGTGCGCCACGCACGGTGATGATTACCGGCGCGTGCTGCCTTGCGGGCTGCGCCTGGTTTACGACCGAGATGCCGAAGATCCGCAAGGTGATGAAACCGATCTATGAGCAGATGGGCATTCTGACGCCGGCGAGTCCGGCTGTCGTCGAGGAGCGGGCAGGGGCCTGAACGCTGCCGCGCATCTCACCTCTGGTTGGAGGGGTCGAGATGCTGGTTGACGGATGGGTCGATGTCCACGCGCACTTTTATCCACCGGAGTCTGAAGAGCAGATCCAGGCACGGTGGGAGGCGATGAAGCAGGCGTGCTGGGCGACCGCTGCGCCGCCGCGCTGGGACCCTGACACAACGCTGGCCTACATGGACCGGACCGGCATCGCGATGCAGATGCTGAGCAACATCCCGAAAAAGTTGGAAGCGTTGCGTGCCTCGAATGATTACGGGGCATCGCTGGTGAAGGAGCACCCGGCGAGATTTGGCCTGCTGGCGGCATTGCCAACGGACGATCCGGAGGCGGCACTCGAAGAGGTACGGCGAGGCTATGGCAAGTTGCATGCCGATGGCTTCGCGGTGACCTGCCGCTATAACGACGTGTACCTGAGCGACCGACGGCTGGACCCTGTGTGGGCGTCGTTGGACCGGCGGCGAGCCGTGGTGTTTGCCCATCCCGATGCGTATGGGCCGGGTGTGATGGGGCGACCCGTGGCCCTGATGGAGGTGGCGTTTGAAACGGCGCGCACCTTTGTGGACATGCTGTATGCGGGTGTGTTTCGGCGCTACCCGAACATCCGGTTTGTGGTGTCGCACTGTGGCGGGGCGCTGCCTGCGCTGTCGGGACGGCTGCTGCTGCTGGGCAACGAAAACTGGGTGCCGAACCCGGAGCGCATCACGCCCAACGAGATGCGGCAGCACCTGCGGCGGCTGCACCTGGACACTGCCGCGACATGCCCGACGACCCTCGGCGCCGCGTTGGCGATGACCACGGCTGACAAGCTGGTGTATGGCTCCGACTGCGGCGTGCCGTGCACGACCGATGCCACCATGGACGCCAACATCGAGGCGCTGCGCGGGTACCCGGGACTCACGCGAGAGCAGGTAGAAGCCATCGGGCGGGGTGCGCTGCGGCTATTCCCTGCAGCGGCGGAGCGTTCGCGGACGGGCACGTTGGCCGGCTGAGCTCGACTTCAGCTTTCGCTGCGAACGCTTTGCGCAGATTCACGCCACTGACACAGAAGTTGTATAGGCTCCAGCCATCTTCGCTGTCTCAGGAGTTTCCCTGTGCGTTTGCAACTTTGCATGGCTGCGTCCATGCTTCTCTTGGCGGGTGCTGCTGCCCATGCCGATACCATTTCTGTGTTCAACCTGCAGAACCAGTCGGGTTCTGGCGATGTTGGTACGGTGACCATCGACACGACCCTTGGGAGCGTCCTGGCGGTGGATGTGTCTGTGCCGGTGGGCAATGCGACCGAGGTGTTCGATACCGCTCCCAGTTCGCAAAAGTACAGTGCGGCACAGAACGAGTACCAGGCGATCGTGATCGCAGGCGGCAACGAGTTCCTCTTTGAGATCCCCGAACTCACGCTGGTGGGCTATGTTCCGGGCGACAAAGCCGGGTGTAAGAACAACGCGGTTCGTTGCGATTATCTGGCCAACGTCTTCGTCGGTCTGCCGTCCTTGAACAACCCTGTGGCCGACACCTTCGAGGGCAATCTGGTCCTGCAAAGCCCTACCGTTACGCCTGAGCCTTCCTCCATCGCCCTGCTGGGCACGGGGCTGCTTGGGGTTGCCGGTGTTGTGCGACGTCGGCTGGCGTAGCCAGCACAAGCGAGATGTCGCTGCGAAGAGGTCCGGGCGCCCTGCCTGGGCCTTTCTCGTTCAGGGGAGCGGCGTGCGTCGTGATGTCTCGTTGTGAGACATCGCTGTCAACGGTAATGCTGCGAAACGTCCATGTTGTTGCCGGCATGGGACCTGCTATGCTGCTGCCAACTTTGCTGAGTGGAGCTGGATGGCGTTGGCGAGCGTTGGCTTGCGGAGATGGGCAGTGTTGTTGGGCTTGTGCCTTGTCGGACTCCTGCGGGCGTACGGCGCAGAGCAGGCGTGTGGCATCGCGCCGGTGGTGGCGGCCGATGCGCAGGCGAACATCTTCACCGAGCAGCAGGAAGAGTGGCTCGGCGAGGCAATGGCCGCAAGTGTGGAGGCGGAGTACCGAACGGTACGAGACCCGGCGCAAAGCGCGTATCTGCAGGCGATTGTGGACAGGCTCGCGGCGACGCTGCCGCAGACGCACATTCACTTTCACGTACAGCTGATCGACTCTGCTGAGGTGAATGGTTTCAGCGTCGCGGGTGGGCGCATCTACCTGACGCGCAAGCTGGCGGCTTCCGCGCAAAGCGATGACGAACTGGCCTCGGTGCTCGGGCACGAGATGGGCCACATTGCGTCGCATCAGTTCGCCTTTGAAACCACGCGCGACATGAAGCGTTTGCTGGGCGTCACCAGCGTGGGCGACCGTGCGGACATTTTCGCGAAATTTCAGCGGTTGACCGAGGCAAGGCTGAAAGCCAAGACCACAAGCGTTTCTGACGATGACGCCAAGCAGGATGAGGCGGACCGCATTGGCGTGTACGTCACAGCGGCGGCGGGATATCATCCGCAGGCGAGCGCCGAGTTCTGGGACCGCATGTTTTTCACCCAGGGACACAAGGGCGGAACGCTGTCCAATCTCTTCGGCATAAGCCGCCCGAGTGAGCGCCGGCTTGGACGCATCACAAAGGAGGTTGCGGCTTTGCCGGCAGGCTGTGGCGGGATGCAGCCAGTGCGCGCCGCGGGCTTCGCGGAGTGGCACGAGCGCGTTGTAGAGAACCGCGCGGTTACCGTCGCTGAGGCGAACGGGGTACACGAACAGCCACTAACCCCGGCACTACGGATGGAGTTGGACCGTCTGCGTTTCAGCCCGGATGGGCAATATTTGCTGGCACAGGATGAGGGATCGATCTTTGTGCTTTCGCGCGCTGACCTGAGTGTCCTGCTGAAGACCGACGCGAACAGGGCACTGCCCGCACAGTTCAGTCCGGACTCGCGACACCTTGTGTTCACCACGCAAGGGCTGCACACCGAAGAGTGGGATATTGCCACGAAGAAGCTGGTTGCCGCGCACGAGCCGCTGGCCAAGAGCCATTGCATCCAGGCGAAGATCTCGCCGGACGGGCGCACGGTGGTGTGCATGTCGTTCAACGGCGAATCGGGATCGATGGACTTGAGTTTGCTGGACGCCGCCAGCGGTGCCGTGGTTTGGCGAAAGGACGGCTTCTTTCAGCCGAACCTGTTCTATCTGTATGTTTTGCTGTTCCGGCACGAGGATGAGACCGCGGGCGATATGGTGCCGTCGAGCTTTTCTGCGGACGGGAACTTCCTGCTGATTGGGCCCGACGATCGAAAGATTGGCATCGACCTGCGAACGCGGACCCCGGTGAAGGTTGGTGGAGACCTTCGATCCAAGGTGGATGGGCCTTACGCGTTCGTGGGCAACGATCGTGTAGCCGGTGTGGACTCACACTCTATCAAGGACTCAGGAGTGTTCAGCTTCCCGGAGGGCAAGCTGGTGCAACGGTCGCAGTTGCAGAGCAGCTTCATGCAATCCGTATCCGCAGTCGACGGGCCGGAGTACGTGGTCGTGGATGGTATCCAGGACTACATGGTGAGTGTGGCGGATCTGGATAAGGGCCACATTGTTGTCGGCGCGAGGACGCCGGCGATCGACATCTGGGGCGGAACCATCGCCTTTGAGGATGGCGATGGAGCCGTGGTGCTGTGCAAACTGGGCGATCCCAAGCCGACCGATGCAAACCTGCGCGTGCACTTGCCACTCAGCGATTTGGGCTCCTTGCGTGCCGCGGCGCTTTCGCCCGACGGCCGCTTGCTGGCGATGTCCACACGCTCACGCGGAGCGGTGTGGAACCGGGAAACAGGGCAAGAGGAGTTGCGCTTACCCGGTTTCGAGCAGGTGAGTTGGGGCGCGGACGGCAAGCTGTACCTGCAGTTCCCGAAACAGCCCAAGCAGGATCGCAAGGTCTTTGCGATCAATGTCGCAACGCACGTCGGCCGTCCAGCGACGTACTCCGTGGAGAAGATGGGCATGGAGTACGGTCTGCTTCGCGAGTGGAAAGACCTGGGGAAGAGCGGCAAGGAAATCGTGGTGCGTTCGCTTAGCGACGGCAAGGATCTTTGGTCCAGGCAATTCGCGGAAGGCATGCCGGGCTATACCGCGAGTGCCGGCGGCCGCGACCTCCTGTTTAGCACGCCCTTGACGTGGGCCTCGGCAAAGTCTGCCCTGCGTGACGATGCGAAGCTTGCGAGGGAAGCCGCCGCCCTGAAGCAGAAGAATAATGGCAGGCTGATTGAAGCCCTGGACGCAAAGACGGGCGCGGTGCTTGGGCGAGTGGTTATCGATCTGCCGGGAGACTATGCCGGTGCGGATGGTCTGAACCGGGTAGAGGACTTGTTGTATGTGACCAGCAGTGACAATCGCACGCTGGTGTTTTCGATGGCGGACGGCCGCGAACTGCGGCAGGTGTACGGAACGCTCACCGCTGTGGATCAGGCCACACGGCGTGTCTGCTTCCACGACCGGGATGCAGTTGCCGTGTATGACGCGGATGGCAAAGAGCTAACGCACCTTGAAACAGGCAAGTCCCTTCGCTACACAGCGTTCGCAAACCGGGGAAGCCAGCTTATCTTGCTTGGGGCGGACCAGGTGGTTCGGACTGCAGAGATAGGCGACGGGGCGACAGGGGTAACAGCGGTGAGCAGATCGCAGACGAGCCAGGAACAGAACAGCCCGGCACAGACTAGTCAAACCCAGGCAGGCGAATCGCACGCGCCCTGACGCTCACTGTGCGCCACTGCTCGACGGGCCTGCTTCGCCGCCGAGGAGCGACGAGAGCTCATGAGCTGCGGAGACCCTGGGCTCAGCCGGCGCGGCGGCGAACGCTCGCTGTTCATGCTCCAGCAACCACTGCTTGCGCCAAAGGCCGCCGCCGTAGCCGGTGAGCGAACCGTCGTGGCCGATGACGCGGTGGCAGGGAATGACGATGGCGATCTGGTTGGCCCCGTTGGCGCGGGCTACGGCGCGTAGCGCAGTGGGCTGACCCATGGCCTGGGCCAGGTCGCGGTAGGACTGCGAGGTGCCAGGTGGGATCGCAAGGAGGTGTTGCCAGACGGTGCGGGTAAACGGGGTGCCGTGGTGTGCGAGTGGTGTGTGGAAGGTGGCCGCGCGCCCGGCGAAGTAGGCCTTAAGTTCTGCGGCGATGTTGTCGACCATTGCGTTGCGCGTGAAGGTGATGCCGGAGCGCGTGGCCTCGCGAAGCCGTTCGAGCTCTTTGGGAAGCGCTTTGCGGTCGAAGAACTCCAGCAGATGAAGGTGCTGGTTGTCGGCCACGGCGAGCATGGCGCCGACGGGAGTTTCGATCCAATCGGCCTGAAGAAGAAGCCGGCCTTTCAGGTGTTGTGGGGTGTCGTGTAACAGGCGGCTGATGGCTTGCCGGAAGCCTGTCGGGGAGTCGTACCCGGCTTCCAGCTGAGCGTCGATGACGGAATGCCCGGCCGCGAGATGCGCCATGCCCCGGCCAGCCCGGCGCAACCTGGCAAGCTCCAGGAAGCTGATTCCGAGGTGACGCCGGAAGGCGCGGCGAACCGTCGAGGGATCCAGGGCGAGTGCGATGAGATCAGCCTCGGACCAGACGCGGTCCGGGGCGGCTTCCAGCTTCGCCATCAGGTCCGCAACGAGCGGTTCGCGGCCGCGCAGGGCGTCGAGAGGACGACAGCGCAGGCAGGGGCGGAAGCCGGCCTGCAGGCAGCTCGCGGCCGAATCAAAGAATTGTGTGTTCTCGAAGAGCGGCTTGCGCGCCGGGCAGGACAGGCGGCAGAAGATGCCGGTCGTCGTGACCGCCACAAACGCGTGGCCGTCGAAGGCAGGGTCCCGCTGCAGCATCGCCGTGTAGAGCGTCGTCGGGTCGGGCAGGAAGAGCGACATGCTGTGGTTATAGCTGAGCAGCTGACGGAGGGACGTCAGATTTCGGGCGCGGCATTCGGCTCCCTGAACTGGTGGAAAAAGTGGGCGTTTTGGACAGATATCTACGCCCAGGAGTGGCGGATAGGGGTACCCGTCGGGCGGGGCAGCTGCATAGGGAGCCTGCTCTAGTCGTTTGGAGCTGCCTTCGCTGTGAGCTGTAGGACTTCCCCGAGCTTGGCTTCGGACAGCCCAGGAGAGTTTCTGAGCCACACCACGAGAGGGGTGCCGTGGGGCTTGCAGTCCACACTGGCTCCCCGTTCCCGGAGGAGTTGCAGAAACTCGATGTGACCTTTTTGCGCGGCGAGGCTCAGGGCCGTTTCGCCGTGCTGATTTTTGGCGTCGATCTCCGCGCCCTTGCCGAGCAGGAGTTTGCCCAGGGTGACTGAGCCTTCCAGGGCAGCGAGCATGAGAAGCGTCCAGCCGTTCTGGTTGGCGAGATTGGCGTCGAGGCCGGTATCGAGTGCCGTGTGAAGAGCCGGTTCGTCGTCACGCTTGATCAGGTTCTGTGCTGCGCGATAGGAGAGGGCCATTGTTACTCGGCCAACTGTTGCGGCTTTGAGCCAAAGTCTTCGCCGAAGTAGAACCGCTCGACGACCATGCAATAGATGTGTTCCAGCGCGAGGTGTGACTCCTGAATGTTCATCGTGGTGCCTGAGGGGATGATGACGTTGAACTCGGCGAGCTCGGCCATGCCACCGCCGTTGTTGCCGGTGTAGGCGATAGTGCGGACTTGCATTTCTTGGGCCTTCTTAAGGGCCTTAATGCAGTTCTTGCTGTTGCCGGAGGTGGAGATGGCGAGGAGGACGTCGCCGGGGTTGGCGAGGGCTTCTACCTGGCGCTCGAAGACGTTGTCGTAGCTGTAGTCGTTGCCGATGGCGGTGAGGATGCTGGTGTCCGTCGTGAGCGCGACGGCGCGCAGGGCCGGGCGGTCGACGGTTAGGCGGCTGACGAACTCGGCGACGAGGTGCTGGGCGTCGGCGGCGCTGCCTCCGTTGCCGCAGACCATGAGTTTCTTGCCGGCTTTCATCGCCTCGGCGGTGATGCGGCCGGCTTCGACCACGGTCTTGTGGATCTGCTCGTCGTTGAGCACTTTGGTCATGGTGTCGATGGATTGCTGCAGTTGCTTGCGGATGAGATCGGTCATCGGGTGTGTAGCTCCATTCCGTGTCGGGCCGGTGTGACCCAGTGAAGGTGGGGTAGGGTCCTGCAAGGAGAGTTCCATGAAGACGTTGGCCCGGGTGTAGCCGAGTTGGGGAATCTTCTCGGCGGGCAGATGCCGGAAGCCGGCGGATTCGTACAGCTTCACCGCGCTCACGAGTTTGGTGTTGCTGCCGAGGAACAGGGCACGCGCGCCGAGCCCCCTGGCTTCGGCAATCGCATGCAGCATCAGGGCGCGGCCAAAACCCTGGCCCCGCAGAGCGGGCGAGACTGCCATCTTGGAGAGCTCGTACACCCCATTCTGCATGGGCACGAGCGCGACGCAGCCAACCAGCTCGTCGCCCTGCAGGGCCATAAAGATTCTGCCGCCTGTGCCGTAGATCGATTCCGGATGGCGTAGCTGTTCATGGTCTTTGGGTTCGAGGGTGAAGTGACGCGAGATCCATTCCTCGTTGAGCACGCGGAAGGCTGTCGCGTCGCCAGGCTCGAAGTCACGGATGAGGAGCGCCGGATTGTGGGAAGGGTTGGAGGTAGCCATCCGGTAATCCTGAGTCCGCTAGCTTGGCGAGGGTGGCGCGTCGGCGCCGGGGGCGGGCATGGTGAGAGGGTTGCCGGCGGTAAGGCCGGCGAGCATGACAGGCTCGGTGCGCGGGAAATCGAAGGGCTTGTCGAAGTTGATTCGATCGAGTTCGACAGCGTACGGGCGGTGCTGAATTTGCGTGTAGATGGCGCCGACGTACTCGCCCATGACGCCGAGGAAGACCAGCATGATGGACTGGAGAAAAAAGAGCCCAATGATCATCGGCGCGACGCCGACGTCAAAGGTATTCCAGAAAGCCAGCTTCGCAATGAGATAGCCGATCGCAATGACGAGCGCGAGCACGGCGCCGCCGAAGCCGGCAAAGGTGGCCATGCGCAGCGGGACTTTGGAGTAGTTGATCACGCCGAGCATGCCGATGTCGTAGAGCGTGTACCAGTTGTTCTTGGTGACGCCGAACTTGCGGGCGGGCTGGTCATAGAGGAGCTTGACGGTGGGCAGGCCGATTTCGGCGATCATGCCACGGAAGTAGGGGTACGGGTCGTCGAACTGGCGAACGAGCTCGACGACTTTGCGATCGTACAGGCCGAAGCCGGTGTAGTTCTGGATGGTCTCGATGGAGCTGAGGCGTTCGGCGTACTTGTAGTACTGCTTGCGGAGCCAGAACATCAGGCCGGGCTCTTCGCTGGAGCGCTTGATGCCGAGGACGCAATAGGCGCCCTTTTCCCATTCGGCGATGAGGTCGGCGATCATCGGCGGCGGGTCTTGCAGATCAGCGACGATGCCGAGGATGGCGTCCCCGCGGGCCTGCATGAGGGCGTGGATGGGCGAGCGGATGTGGCCGAAGTTGCGGGCGTTGACGATGATCTTTACGTTGGGGTCTTCGGCCGCGATCATCTTCAGGATGGCGACGGTGTTGTCGGCCGAGTGATTGTCGATGAAGATGTGCTCGTACTCGTAGCGGCCGATGCCGGCCATCACCGCGCGGACCTGGTTATACAGGTTGAGGACGTTGGCTTCCTCGTTGTAGCAGGGCGTAATGATGGAGATGGTCTTCTTCTGACTCACTCTGGGGCGTGCTCCTGGTGCGGTGCTAAAGCTTGCACAAGTTTAGCCGATAGGTGTTGGGGAGGGCGATTTAAGAGGTCGGCGCGGCGGTTTTGAAAGTGACCTTCTTGTGGCCGACGAAGCTGTAGATGGTGGACAGGCCGATGACGATGGCGCCGGCGATGTTGGCGGCGAGCGTCTTGCCGTGGGCCACGTTCTGAACGAGGTGTAGTGGGGCGCCGCCCAGATGCGTCTCGGTGCCGTTGAGGAGGCTGTGCAACTGGGCGCCGTGGCTGTGGATCAGGCCCTGGATGAGGCGCGTGAGGCCGCCGAGGACGACCAGGCCGGGGATCATGCCGGTGCCGTACACGGCGAAGCACTTCAGCCACTCCAGCAGGTAGTTGCCCTGGGTTTTGAAGACGAAGAACTTGTAGCCGAAGTAGGCGACCGTGATGTTGAGCGGCGTGGAAATGATGGAGCCGGCAATGGCGGTGAGCGAGAGATACCGTGCGGGGATGACCGCCGAGAGGAGCTTTACCGCGATGAGGAAGGTGCAATACCCGAAGAGCGTGTTGAAGACGCCGACGCAGAGATAGCGCAGGAACTGCCCGCCGGGGAACAGGTTTACGAGCTTTTGCAGGGCGGCTTTGGGCAGGAATGGATCCTGGGGAATGGGGACGACGGGCGGGTGTTCGGGGTGGACTTCGGGAGTGGCTGAGGGCGGCATGCGTGGGTTTTAGTTTAGATGGTCGTCACGGGTGAATTTGTAAGAGGGAGACGCGCTTTGATCTTCGGAAGAGGGATTCTGGTACGCCGTCTGAGGGTGCCGAGTCCCGAGGCAGAACGTTGGTCGCGACGCCGCGGTCGATTTGGTTTTGGAGGCTAGTGATTTGAGATGGCACGGAGGTGCCGGTCTTTGTGGACGAGGCGCGCTTGCCCGACCGCCGGCCCTGTCAAGTTTCCGATAAGCCGACTTATCGTCAACTGACGAGCATCGCGTCTATCAGGACCAATATGCTGCTGTGCGCTCAGCCCTTCTCCGACCTCCGACGCCAGACCGCTCTGAAGGCCAGCGCTGCCGCTACCAAGCCGATCACGAATCCACCAAGAGCGGCGAAGCCGTCGTGGTAATTCGAGTCGATAAAGAGCAATAGGAGAGAACTCAGCCAATACGTCACTGCCCACGCGAGAACTGCGCTTATGGAAGCAAGCAGGCATTGGCCAAGGCTCTGCATCATGGAAAGTGTACGTGACTGCGGGTCGTAAAGCGGGTCGGTCCTCAGTGGTCGCATTGGCGTCAGTGATGCTTAAGTGTTCGACAAACGGGCTTGTCGGAAGTTGAGGTCCGGGGAGACCCCAGAACCGGGTCAACTGTCCGATATGCCGACTTATCGGCAACGGGTCCTGCTATCGTGCTCACATGCTTGCGCCCGTGCGCTCCTGGTTCGCAAACGCCCCACTGGGCATATGCGCCCTGGTTGCGTCTTCAATCAGTTCTGCAACCGTCTTCGCCCTTCAGCCGCGTTACTGCTTCGCGCTGGATTCTAGCTGGGTAGCCAGGTACACGCATATCGCGGCGCTGGTGTTCTTTCTGAGTGTGGCAGCAGCTCCTTTTGGCCTATGGATTGACAGACGGAAGTTCTACGCCGCCACGACGCTGGTTGCTTGCTTGCCGTTGCTTTATCTCTGCTCGATTAGCGCAGGTTGCTTCTGACGGCCTGAGGCATGGCTGATGGCTTGTTGCTCCTTGCAGCGCAAGTTTCCGACATGCCGACTTAGCGTCCACTTGATGAAACCCGCTCTTTGGCGCGAATCCAGCGGACCCAATGTACGGCGGGTGCGTTTACGTCTGTTGCTATGCTGATGGAAGATAGACGCGCAAAGATGCCCTACTCTCGCATGGTCCGAATCAACAACCAGATCGCCGCTGCCTGGAAGTGGTGCTTGTCTTTCCGGAAGCGAGATTGGGATTTAAAGGACTATCCAATCGGTACGACTGAGCAGGATCCCGACCCGGCCTTTAGCGCACCACGATTCACCCAACATCGTTACCGCGCTCACATCATCAACTGGGCACTGACCGGATCAGGAGAGACACCTGAGCAGGCTAGAGCCAATCTTGAACAGAGCTTTGAAACGGCAAGGCAGAACCGCAGGCGAGAGGGCAAGCGACCCGTTCGCCCTGGCACGAAGTGTCCTATTGAGTTCGCCTCGCAAGAGAAGGTGTCCACGAACGTGACAGTGAGCGACGATTTCATAATGCGAATCTTCGGTCTCGAATGGGCCTGGATCTCCGACGAATCGAGCCTTTGGGACTTCCATACAGAGCAGACAAACGATTTACTTTACGCAAAGATTCGCGAGGTCTACGGCATCGATGTATCTGACATCGAGTCTGCACGACTGTGGGCCATCTTCGAACGAATCGAGGCGAGTCGGGCCTCTGGGCAGAAGCAGACCTCATGAGCCGGCCTTGGCAAGTGTCCGAGTAACGGGCTTGTCGTAAACTTGCAGCCCTGTTTACCAGTCCGTTAACCCACTCCGGGTCAAGTTTCCGATAGCCGACTTAGCGGACACTGATATCGAAACCGCACTTACGGGCAATGATTCCTTAGTTTCCGACAAGACGACTTTCAAGGAATGCATGACCGGGACCTCTTCGTAGCATGAAATCGGAGTGCCTGAGTGGCCCAAAGGACCGGAGGAATCCGGAGGGCTTCCTTGGCGTTAATAGTCCGCCCAGAAAGCGCGTGGGTTCGACTCCCACCCTCTGACGCCGTCTTAGGACGGCATTTTCTATTTCAACGGTCCAGCGTAGAGTTTCCGAAAACAACGACTTTCGGGGAACGGCCCGTTGGGTACGGCATCGCGATGCAAAGCGTGTAGCTCGGCATTATCCTGATGCAGTGGCTAGGGGTGCCTGGACGTGCGAGCAGAAACGATCAATTCAGACAACTTAGCTGGGCTGGAGTGGGATGAAAACTACTTCAAGTTCTGCACTTTCGCAGACTTCTACAGCGACATCGGCTTGATATCCTCCGACTTCAATTGGTGTTCATTCACCAAAGTCGAGTGGTACTGGGGCCTTTTCACCGGTTGCAACTTCATCTACTGCAGCTTCACGGACTGCACGTTCGCAGGCACAAGCTTTGGCGATTCACGATTTGTCGACTGTACGTTCGTCGATTGCACCTTCAAGAAGGACAATCTTGGGGGTGACTGTAAGTTCTCAGACACCACCGTTTACGGTTGCTCGTTCAAGGACACCGTGGGATTCAAACCTGACAGTGGCATCGTTTTGTAGAGAGAGCCTAAAGCTAGGCAAAGATCGGCATCTCCCATCGTTCTCGCAAAACGGGGTTGTCGGAAACCCGAGAACTTGCACTGTCTCAGTGACGGGCAAGTGTCCGACAAACTGGCTTATCGTACACTTGGCCCCGCTTGACCCTAAATTCGCTGCATGATGGGTTCCGGGGAAGCAGTGGGTGGGCTTAGAGGACGGTGCGGCCGCCGTCGACGATGAGGTTCTGGCCGGTCATGTAGCTGCTGGCGTCGGAGCAGAGGAAGAGGATGGCGCCCTGGTACTCGTCCTTGTGGGCCATGCGGGCCATGGGAATGAGTTGGTGGAGCTTTTGGGTGAACTCTTCGGGTTGCGAGGTGAAGACACCGCCAGGGGAGATCGCATTGACGCGGATGTTGTGCGCGGTCCAGTACGTCGAAAGATAGCGGGTAAGGCCGATGAGCGCGGTCTTGACGACGGAGTAGGTGACGGGCTTTACCGGTTGCTGGTCCTCGGGCAGGCCTTCCTTGCGGTACAGGCGCTGGTCGGGGGCGATGACTCCGAGGTCAGAGGCGACGTTGACGATGACGCCAGCGTTGCGCTTGACCATCTCCTGGCCGAAGATGCGCGAGCAGAGAAAGGCGCCGGTGAGGCCGACGGCGATGTCTGCGTTCCAGACGTCGAGCGGGAAGTTTTCCAGGCGCGACCACTGCTTGGGTTCGCCGTGCGGGTCGGCTTCCACCTTGGGGTTGTTGGCGGCGTTGTTGATCAGGATGTCGACGCGGCCGAACCTGGCCATGATCTGGTCGCGCGCGGCGAGCAAGGAGTGCTCGGAGGTGATGTCGGCGGACAGGCCGAGGCATTCGGGGCCGTGGGCGGCCTGCAGCTGGTCGGCGCGGAGGCTCGGGTTGGCTACGGCGAGGTCGAGCAGAACAACGTGGGCGCCCGCCGCAGCCAGGATGGCCCCGTGGTGATAGCCGAGCAGGCCGGCACCGCCGGTGATCACAGCAACGCGGCCGGAAAGGTCGAAAAGGGAGTGAGCGCGGTTGGGGGAATCGGCGACAATCTGCGTGTCCGGCATACCCGTCCAGTATCGCAGGTCCGGCTCCCTGGCCGGTTCGCAGGTGTTCCAAGGCTGGTGCAGGCCGCTGGGCGGATGGACAAGCTGCGATGGAGGACAAAGTTCAGGCTTCCGAGGCTTCGTGCAAGCTGCTAACGTCAGTGCCAGCATGGGACCGCGATCGATAAGCCGAGTTGCAGGGTTGCTGCTGTGTGCCGCACTGACGGGCGTTGCATGGGCGCAGGAAAGCACCAACCAGGCGCCGCCAAGCGACCAGCCGGAGCCGCGAACTGTACTGAAGACCACCGTACGTCGGGTCGTGCTGGACATCACGGTGACGGACGAGAAGGGGGCTCCGGTGGCGGGGCTTACCAGGGACGATTTCCGGGTGACGGAGGATGGGCAGCCGCAGAAGGTCTTGTCGTTCGACGCCAACGGCTTTACGCCGGAGATGGACTACACGCCACCCACACTGCCGAAGCAGCCTGAGGGCACCTTCATCAATCTGCCATCGACGCCGGAGCGCGGGCCGCTGTATGTGCTGCTCTACGACATGGTGAACATGGACGACCCCAGCCAAACAGACACGCCCGAAGATCACCACATCCAGATGATTGCGCGGCAACAGATGGTGAAGTTCATTGAAAGCAAGCCGGAAGGCGCGCGCATTGCAATTTTTGTGCGGTCCGACGGCTTGCACCTGGTGCAGGGGTTCACATCAGACAAGGGGGAGTTGCTGGCGGCTGTCGACCCGCACCATCCGCGACCGCACATGCCCGCCGTGTTCCTGATGGGCGCCAACTTCGGCCGTGGCAATCGCCTTGGCGCGATGGACATACTGCAACGCATCGCGCTGTACCTGGACGGCATGCCGGGGCGCAAAAATTTGATCTGGTTTTCCGGGGAGTTCCCGCTATCGCTGTTTGCAGACAACAACGATGGGCCCAACTTCCGCGAGGAATCGAAGGCGACGCTGGACCTGCTGGCACATGACCAGATTGCGGTGTATCCCGTGGACGCTCGTGGAGTGGCGTTGCAGGACTCGCACCTTGCCACGGGCACGTCGGTGCACAACGGGGAGACTGCGGGAACGCAGTCCGTGGGTGGCGCGAATGCAGCTCAGGCTGAGGCCGGCGCGGGTACGCCGTCCTCTGCGGGCAGTGCGGCGGGTGCGGTGCAGGGCGACTCCGCCGTAGTAGGCAGCTTCAACGTGATGGACGGCATTGCGAGGGAGACTGGCGGCCGTGCCTTCTACGGAACCAATGACCTTGCCAAAGAGCTGGTGACCGCAACGCAGAGTGGTGGCGTGTATTACACGCTGACCTATGCACCCGCAAACACGGAGTTCAGTGGCAACCTGCGCAATATCCACGTGGAGCTGGCGAAAAAGGGGTACCAGCTCGCATACCGCAGGTCGTACTACGGGACCACGGTGCCGGATAAGACTGCCGGGGGTGTGGTGCCAGTAGCGACAGCGGATGGGACAAAGGCGCCGAGTGCACAACGCCAGGTAGGCGACTCGCTTTCCGCGAACATGGAGCATGGGGCGCCGACGGCGCACGCATTGGTGTTTGTGGTGCAGGCGCACGCGGCAGGTGAGCCGGTGCAAGGCACGCCGGCGCAGATGGCCGAGCTTGCCACGGAGCCGGCGTACTTCAAGTCGCGACGTAAGTCTGCGGCGGCCAAGCCGCTTGCGCCGGTGCCGTTGCAACGCGACGTGTTCAGCTTCGAGATTCCGACGCGGCAGTTCAAAGGCGAAGCTGCGTTGGATCTTGAGCTGGCGGTGGCGGCTTACGATACGGACGGGCGCATGATGAACGGCATCGTTCGGGTAGCGCGCAAGGACCTCGAAGGCAAGCCGGAGGTCGCGAAGGACGGAGATGCGCCGCGTTTCTTTCGTGTCGAGCAGGAGCTCGAAGTGCCCACCGGTGCAGCCACGGTGCGCCTTGCGGTGCGGGACACAACCAACGACCGAACCGGAGCCATGGAAATCACTCTGCCGCTGGAAGCCAAAGACAAGGCCGGAACGACAGCTTCCGTTGGACCGCACTAGGCGAGCCCGCCACTGCCAAAGGACGGCGATGGCGTTGCGTCCGCAGTATGCGTGACGGCGTGAGCGAAAAGGCTGATGCGACGCAGTCGGACGAAGGCAGACAGCAGATTTGCAGAAATTGCGGGCCTGCTCATTGCAGATGCGTGAGCAGGCCCTTTGGAGCTAGGAGGGTAGAGGGGCGAAGCCGGCAGGCGCGGTGCCCAGATTAGCGGCAGTAGCGGGCGCCGAACTTTCTGTGCCATGGAAGGCGCCGTTGATGCCATCAGGGAAAAATCCGCCTTTCTTCAGTCCCTGACCGCCGTAGGCGAGAGCGAGGACCTCAGTAACGGAGCGGAGTGCCGGCAGGCCGTTGGACGGGTTGATGGAGAGGTACTGGTTTTGCGGACCGCTGGGTGGGGGGACGAGGTCGGCGCCGTCCAGCATGGGGCTGGAGATGTTGAGGCGGGCGATCTGGGTGTGGAGGGTGCCGACGTGCTGTGACTCCGTAGCGAGAATGCGCGCGGCTGTCTGGATGACGAAGGGCGTGGTGAGGAGATAGGCCGCGCCGCCGTAAGCGGAGACGCCAATGTCCTCGAAGATACGCGCAAGGGTGAGGAACTGGCTCTCGTTGGCAAAGCCTATGCCAAGGGCGTTGAGGTTGATGTTGGGCTTGGCAATGTAGTTGCCGGCTCCCAGGAAGGATTGCAACAGAAGAACATGGGCGCGTTCATCCACGCCGATCTCCTCGGTGATGGCCTGTGAGAAGGCAAGGTTGTTCGGGAAGCTGACCTGGCTGCCGCCAGTGGTGGTGCCGCCGCTCTCGGGATTCTTGCCCCTGGCCTTGCCTGCGGTCGGAATGTTGAATTCCTCGATGCCGTAGCCGTATTGACCGTAGGTGTAGAACTCAGCTTCCAGGTATTCAAGATTGAGGGCAAAGTTCAGGACTTCGACTTCGGTATGGGTTTGCGCTTCGGCAGTTTGTACACCGGCTACAGACATGGCGCCGACCGCGGCGCTGGCGTAGCCGATCTTTTTGAGAAAATTGCGGCGATTGGGGGAGGCTGCAACGACTTCCTGGATCAGAGACTTCGACATGGTTCGT
Source organism: Granulicella sp. (assembly GCA_965198515.1). Lineage (GTDB taxonomy): Bacteria > Acidobacteriota > Terriglobia > Terriglobales > Acidobacteriaceae > Granulicella. The sequence goes on from CBDAPO010000006.1 coordinate 1,749,108, forward strand.
CCTCTTAGAACTTGGTGAATGGTGCGAAGAACAGCGACATCAACTTAGAGCGAGGCGAGGGACGCAAGCCTTCTCCGGTTGAGCACAACGATGCCAGCCAAGGGCAGGAATACAAGCAAGGCTGAAGGTGGCTCTGGAGTGACCGTGCTGACGGCCGCGGAGGTGTAGTTGACGGTGTAGTCCGCGGTGCGCTGGCTGCAGGTATTGGCGTCGACGAATGGCGTCGAGGTGCTGCAGCTTCCCGCGATCGCAGAAGCGTTGTCAGGATTGAAGTCGTTGAGGGTTCCGTTGGAGTAGTTGGGGAACTCCGATAGGGCGAGGATGTAGTTGCCTGGCGCGAGTGTTCTGGTGAAGAAGGCATCCTCACAGGAACCGGTGCCTGGGTCCGCGTTGACTCCGGTGCAGGAGTTGCTTCCACCGCCTACTGCATTGGGGACGAAGGTGCCTGGGGCGGGAGCGGTGAACAGGGTGAGTACGGGATCAAAGCCGCCTGCCATGGTGGTCGTGCCGTCAGCGTTGGTGCCGCCGGCGTAGGAGGTTGTGAAGAAGGTGTAAGTCTGGGTTGTCGTTGTGGAAATACTGAAATCCACGACGCTGTTGTCGTTACTCAACATGCCAGATTTCGTGACGGTGTCGGCGTTCGCTCTTGGGACAACAAACAAGCAGAGCGCGAGGAGTCCGCAAAGAGCGGACAAAGGGCGGGCGTGCACCATGGCTGTGGTGACTCCTGATGATTTGAATTTTGCTTGTGAACCTGGGCAGGAGGGAGAACGTGGTGCCGCGCTCAAGAGGGCCGTGCGAGGTTGGATCCGGCCTCGTAAGACAAATGTCAGGAGGCTCTGGTCGAGTTACGCAGGGAGGTGCGGGTAGTGAGATGGCGCGTGTTGCATCCGCAGCAACCGAGAATGCAAATTTCTTTCGTAACCCTCAAAGGGTGCGGGTCTGGCCGCCATCCATGATGTAGCACGCGCCCGTGGCGAAGGCTGCCTGCTGTGAGCAGAGGTACACAGCGAGGGACGCGATCTCTTCCGGCGTGCCAAAGCGCTGTTGCGGAACCTCGGTCTTCAGCATGGACTCGACGGCTTCGCGCCGGTTGGCGAGATGACGCTCCCAACTGCCGCCGGGGAAGAAGATGTTGCCGGGAGCGACCGTATTGACCCGGATTTTTTGCGGGCCCAACTGGCGAGCGAGGTTTTTCGCGTAGTTGTTGAGCGCGGCCTTTGCGGCGGAGTAGGGCAGCGGTGCCGGTGTGGCCTCCACAGCGACAATGGACGAGATGTACAGGATGGACCCGCCACGCTCGTTCTTGAGCAGATGAGGAAGTGCGGCCTGCGTGAGGCGTGTCGACGCAAAGAAGTTCATCTCGAAGAGGCGCGTCCACTCTTCGTCAGCCTGGTCCCATCCAGGCTTCCCGGAACCTGTGCCCAGGTTGGCGATCAGGTGATCGAGCTGGCCGAAGTGGGCCAGTGTGCGCTCAAACGCGCGACTGATGGTTTCCGCATGGGTGAAGTCGCCACGCACGGCAAGGATGCGCTCATGTGTTTCGGGGGTGGCGAGCTCGGCCTGCGTGGCGCGCAGCGACCCTTCATCACGGCCCGTGAGCACGATCCGTGCACCTTCGGCAAGAAGGGTGGCTGCGATGGCGCGGCCAATGCCACGGGAGCTGCCCGCGATGAAAGCAACCTGGTTTTGTAGCTGAAGATCCATCGGGAAAAGTGTACGTCGCGTGCTGTTGAGAGCGGGTTAGCGGTGGGCAGAAAGTTGCGATTGCACCTGGCTCGCCAGATGATCGACCGAGGTCGTGGACGCCATCTCGCGCAACTCATCATCCTCTTCCGGGCTAGGCGTCACCTCAAGTTTCTCGGCGATGGCGCGCAGCAGTTGAAGCGTCTTGGTCACTTCTTTTTCCGAGAGCAGGTTGATTTGCAGATCGAGCTGATCGCGCACATCGATGCGCTTTTGCATGCGGTTCTGCTTCATCAGCACGAAGGTGCTCAGCAGCACACCTTCCACTGACACGATCATCGCCAGCAGGATGAACGGATACGGATCGAAGCGCTTGATGCCGGGGATGACACCTGTGTTGATCAGAAACCAGCTGGCAAACCAAGCAATATGGAGGAATACGAAGGTCATGCTGCCGGAAAAGCCGCCGATCACATCAGCGATACGGTCCACCAGCGTGCGGCGTTCCTCCAGTGCCTGCTCCATGCCGGCGACTGATTGGATGTTCTGAATGACCGTTTTCGGTGTGGGGACTGGATCTCGTGTCATATGGATTCGATGCGTGACGGTTCACTTTTTTTGAAGCGGTTACACGGCAGTCCAACCACCGTCGATGTTGAGGTTCTGGCCTGTGACATAGGTGCTGGCGTCGGATGCGAGGAACAGCAGCGCACCGCAGAGCTCCAGCGGGCGACCGATGCGGTTCAGGACGGTGTAGCCCTTGAGTTTTGTGACGAAGGGCGAGTCTTCCTGCACGGCGTTCTGGCCGGTGCCGACGTCTTCCGTGTTCGAGAACGGGCCGGGCGAGATGCAGTTAGCGCGGACGCCGGTGGTGCCCCAGAAGCTCGCGGTGTAGCGCGTGAACGCGGCGAGCGCTGCCTTGGAGGCGCTGTAGCCAGGAGGATTCAGGGACGTGGTGCCTTCGTATAGCTGTGGGCGCGGCGCGACGGAGGCGTACATCGTGGCGATGTTGATGATGCTGCCACGGCCCTGCTGCTTCATGCGGATGCCGAGGTGCTGCGTGGTCTGCACGGCCCAGTACACGCCTCCCTGCAGGTTGCGCTGCCACTGGTCGAAGCTGGAATTTTCGAGTGAGCCCTCGGGGACGTTGAAGCCCGTGGCGGCGCCGAGTTCGTGCGCGTTGTTGACGAGGATGTCGATGGAGGGCTCGCGCTCTGCGATGCGGTCGCAGAGGCGGTTGAGCTCTTCGGTGTTGTACATGTCGATCTGCTCGACGGCGATCTTGTCCTGGCCGAACTGCTCGGCCCATTTCTGCGCTTCGGTTTGGAGGCGATCACTGCGGCCGAGCGCGACGACGCGGGCGCCGTTGGCGAGCAGGGCAAGCGCGAAGGTGCGGCCGAGGAAGCCGGAGGCGCCGGTGAGGACGGCGGTCTTGCCTTCAAGCGAGAAGAGATTGGTGCGTTGGAGATCCTGGGCGGTGATGGGCATGGTGGGTGTCCTATGGCGTGAGTGCTGGGCCGGGCGAACCGCAGATTCCCTGCGGGAATGACAGAAAGAGGGGCGAAGGCGAAGGAATGGTGCGTTGGCCGGGCTACCGATGGTGCGTTGGCCGGGCTACCAGTAGCGCTTGACGAAATCGAGCTGGCCGCGAAGGAAGTTCACTTCATCGCCGGGAGTGCCGCGGGCGACCTGCAGCGTGACGCCGCCGTCGTAGCCGATGGAGTGAATGGCCTTGAAGACGTCGTCGAAGTTCGCGGAGCCGGTGCCGAGGGGGCGCGTTTCGATGCCGCCTTCGGGCTTGCGATAGCGGTCCTTGATGTGAATGGAGCCTATGCGATCGCCGTACGCCGCAAACTCTTCGGTGGCCACGTATCCCAGGCCGGAGCTGTTGCCGGAGTCCCAGTTGACCTTGAGGAAGGGATCATCGATGCGGGCGAGGAAGTGCTTGAAGTCTTCGGGATTGAAGTCGGCTTCGAGGTGCAACTCCACCTTGTGCTTTTCGGCAACAGGGAGTGCGTGCTTCAAGATGTCGAGCACCTGGATCTTCTCTTCTTCGGTGTTCATCTTCGCGTTGTCGACGAAGGGAAGCACCATGCGCCACGCGCCGATGCGTGCGGCGAGCGGGATCATCGCGTGAAGGTGTTGCTCGCGATGGAGGCGCTCTTCCGGCGTGCAACGGATGAGGGGGTATTCCATGAACCAATCACCGCACAGGGCTGGTGTGCTGATGTGGTGCTCGGCTTTTAACGCGTCGAACTCGCGCAGGCCTTCGTCGGTGAAGATGGGGTTGAAGCCGGGCTCGGCGTCGCTGTGCCAGGCGTCGAAGTCATCATGAATCCACTCGATGTAGCTGAAGCCAGCGGCCTTGGCTTTGGCGAACTCGTCGCGCCAGCCCCCGCGCGGAAAGGATTGAAAGCGGCCGTCTTCCGGAGGCGATAGACGGCCTTGCATAACGCCGTAGGTGTGAGGCATAGAGTCCTTTTGGTGTGTGTGTTACTGGCCGGAGCCGGCGAGAAACCAGAAGTCGAGCGCGCCCAAAGCGACCAAGAGAGCTTTGAGGCGGATGGGGTTGTCCTGAAAGGCGCCGGAGAGCGTGATCAGCACGGCAATGGCGGAAAGCACCATGCCGGACGCATATACGTACTTCAACCCGGGAGCCACGTAGAGGAAGACCCCGTGGTGGATGGACGAGGCGGCGACCACAGCTACACCGAAAAGCAGTGCCACGCTGGCCACGCCAAGCCCGGCGAGCGAGACGCGAACCCTGCGGGAACGCCGCCGCTGTGATCGCCACCACCGCATCCAGGAGTACACCGTCAGCGCAGGCGTGACGATGTACGCATAGACGAAGAGTGTGGTGAACAGTGAAAGCATCATGCGGCTTCCTCGTTGAGTGACTTACTCCTCGAGCGGCTTGACGATCATGTTGGCGAGGAACTCTTCGCGTGGAAGGAACGGGAAGAGATCTTCGAGAGGCTTGGAAACAAAGGTCCCGTCGGGCTTCTGATAGGACTGCAAACGGGGCGCGCGTACCTCGTCGGGCAACACGTTCACGTCGCACACCACAGGCCCCTTCATGTCCAGCACCTTGCGCACTTCAGCGCGAAGGTCGGTCTGGTTCTTAATGATGTAGCTGCCCAGCTTGAAGGCGCCGGCGACGTCGGAAAGGTTCGGGATGGTGAGGCCCGTTTCGCGGTCCGCACCGATGCTGGCCTTCTTGAAGTACGCCGTTTGTGACGCTCGGATGGAGCTGTAGCCGTCGTTGTTGAGCACGAAGAACTTGATGGGCAGGTTGAGACGGTGGATGGTCTCGAGCTCCTGGATGTTGAACATGAAGCCGCCGTCGCCGTCGACCGCAATCACCTCTTTGCCCGGGTTGGCGATGCTGACGGCGATCGCCATGGGGATCGCATAGCCCATGGAGCCGAGGCCAGCGGTGTGATACAGGCGCTGCGAATGCAGGATGGGGAAGCCGAGGAAGAAAATCTCGATGCCGGAGCCGGAGTTGCCGACGACAATGCGGGTTTCGGGGTCGACCTCGGTGCCGACGACCTCGGCCAGGTTGAAGATGGAGACGAGGCCTTCGGGCTTCTTCTGCTCTTCGGTGACGACGGGGTAGCGGGTCTTCCAGTCGGCGCAGCGATCCTGCCAGGGCTTGAAGTTCTTTGGCTTGAGCTGGTCCTTGTGCTTGAGGAGCTCTGTGAGGAACGCCTTGGCGTCGGCGCAGATGGGTTGCTGCACGTAGGGGTGCAGCTTGTTGAGCTCGGCCTGGTCGATGTCGACGGTGATCTTGTGGGCCTCGCGGGCGAGGTTCTGCGGGGCGTAGCCGGTGATGGCCATGTCCATGCGCGCGCCGACGACCATGAGGAAGTCGCAGTTCTGCAGTGCGAAGTTGGCGCCGCGGGCAGCGACGTTGCCGGGGCGACCGACGTAAGTGGGCTCGTCGGAGTTGATGAGATCGGCCGCGCACCAGGTCGCTACGGATGGAATGCCCAGGTACTTGCGGAGCTCTTCGAACTCGGCTTCGGCGCGAGCGAGGCGGATGCCGTTGCCGGCGAAGAGCAGGGGACGCTCGCAGGCGTTAAAGGCTTCGATGGCGCGCTGCACTTCAGCGGGGACGTTGGCCGTGCCGGTAATGGCGATGTCGTGCGCGAACTCGGCGGGATCGAAGCTGCGGAGTTGCGCCTCATCGATCGGCGTGGCTTGCACGTCGAGCGGGACGTCGATCCACACGGGGCCGGGGCGGCCGTTGAGCGCGAGGAAGACGGCTTTCTCGAGGTGATAGCGGATGTCGTTGGGCTCGAGAATGGTTTCGGCGTACTTGGTGATGGGCCCGACGATGGAGCAAATGTCGACCTCCTGCACACCGAGCTGGCGCATGCCGAGCGGCTTGCCGGTGAGCTGGTCGAACATGCGGTCGGGCCGCTTGACCTGCCCGGAGATGTAGAGCACGGGCGTGGAATCAAGCCACGCGCCGGCCACGCCGGTGACGGCGTTGGTGCCGCCAGGGCCAGTGGTCACCATGCAGAAGCCGAGGCCATTGGTCGCCTTGGCGTAGCCCTCGGCGCAGATAGCGGAGGCCTGCTCGTGCGAATTGCAGATGGGCTTGATGCGCGTTTCAGAGGCGAGCGACTGATTAAGGTGCATGGCGCCGCCGCCGGTGACGAGGAAACAGTTGGTGATGCCGAGGTCGGCAACAAACTTCAGGACGTAATCAGAGAGCTTAATCATTCGCCTTCTATGGTACGGGGTTGGACCGGATGGAGCAGGTGCTGTTTCGGTGACGGAGCCGGGAGCTTCGCTACTCCGGCGGGCGCAGCAGAAACACGTCGCGGCCGCGCAGGTTGCGGGCTTTCAGGAGGGCGTCGCTGAAGTCGCGGACCGCGCCCTGCCCGCCGTTCCTGCCGCTGAGGAATCCACGTTCAAGGACGAACTCACGGACCTCTTCAGCGGCGTTGGCAGGGCAGGCACACAGGCCCGCGATCTCCATCGCGAAAAGGTCATTGACGTCGTCGCCAAAAAAGCAGGTGTGCTCGAGCGGGATGTTGAACTTTGCCGTGAACTCGCGAAGCGCGGTGGCCTTGTCGCGGGTCCCCTTCACGACATGGTGAAGGTGCATCTTGGCGGCGTAGCGGTCGACCAGCGGTGAAGGCTCGCCGGAGACAAGCGCGAGCTTGATGCCCAGGCGACGCAGCAGGGAGATGCCCATGATGTCGGCAAAGCTGAAGCGCTTGGTTTCTTCGACCGTGCCGGTAGACCAGAGCAGGGTGCCGTCGGTGAGTACGCCATCGACGTCAAAGGCGATGGCCTGCAGGGTCTGCAGGCCATCGGTGAGCTGTTGAGAAGTGAGAGGCATCGGCTAGACGGCGGCGCCGACGCGGCGCAGCTTCTTCATGACCGGGATCTCTTCCTCATAGACGCGCTTGACGCCATCGCCCATGGACTGCTCGCAAAGGCGGATGTCGCGGACGAGGCGGCTGATGCCGTTGGGCTCAAGCGAGGCAGCCTGGTCAGACCCCCACATCGCGCGGTCCATGGTGATGTGACGCTCCACGCAGCAGGCGCCGAGTACAGCGGCGGCGACCGTGGTGGGGATACCGGTCTCGTGACCGGAGTAGCCGACGGGCAGATCGTAGCGCTCGATCATGGTGGGGATGGCGCGCAGGTTCAGCTGCTCGTACTTCGCCGGGTAGGTCGAGGTTGTGTGCATCAGGATCGTGTTGCCCTTGCCGAGAACCTCGACCGCGTGGTCAATCTCGTCATAGGTGCTCATGCCCGTGGAGGCGATGATTGGCTTACCAGTCTTGCGTACGTGGCGGAGCAGGTTGTCATCGGTCAGTGAGGCCGAGGCGATCTTGTAGACCGGCGGATTGAACTGCTCGATGAAATCGACGGAAGCTTCGTCCCAGGGCGACACGAACCAGTCGATCTTCACCTGCTTGCAAAAGCTGGCGATCTCGGCGTAATCCTCCTGGCCGAACTCGAGGCCGCGCTTGAGATCACCATTGGTGTCACCGAAGGGATTCGGACGGGGCTGCGAGAGCTCCTTTTCCGTGTACACCACGTCGACGGTCCGCTTCTGGAACTTGACGGCATCGCAGCCGGCGGCGACCGCCACGGAGATCAGGCGCTTGGCGAGGTCGATATCGCCGTTGTGGTTGATGCCGATCTCGGCGATGACATAGCAGGGCTGGCCGGGGCCGAGTTGCTTGTTTCCAATCTTGACGGTGCTCATAAACGCTCCAGGTAAGGTGCTGCTCGTGCGGTACAGCGGTTTGTGCGGATGACGCTTTCGTAATTGTTACAGAAGGGGATACCGCGGTCCAGTAACTGCGAGATGAAAAACGGCCAGGTCATGCTGAGGGAACACCAGTTGAGCCTGGCTGACTCTGCGACCGAGGAAGGGCGCCCGGAGCGTGCTGGCGGGACGTTGCACAAAAGCAGAAAGGCCGACCATTGCTGGCCGGCCTTTCTGCTGGTTAGGGTTGGACTACGAAACTACCGCTTGTGGTGACGGCGATGACCGCGTCCGCCGCGTGCCGGGGCATTGCGGGGGATCGGCTTCACGGTCGTCTCGTCAACCGCGGTACCGGTGTTGGCGTCAGTGGCGCCGGACGGGACCAGGGTGTTGGAGACGGACTTGGTGCCGGCCGTTCCGGTGTAGACCGTGATGCGGGAAGCGTCGATGCCCTTCTCGCCCACAAGGTAGGCCTTCTCGTTGACTGCGCGTTCGGCGGCGCGGCGCTGAGCCATGCGCTCATCGGAGCCGGCGTTGCCGACGACGTCGAGCTTGGCCTGCGTGTCACGCTGCATCGCGAGGGAGATGTCGTCAAGGCAAGCCTTGGCTTCATTGTCCACGCGGGTCGGGCGCTTCATGTCGCGGTCAAAGTTGATGGAGCAGAGCGACTGGGTGGTCGGTGCCGGCGGCGGGGCGGGGTTGTTTACGCTGACCGAGGTCGTGGTCGAAGCGGTCTGACCCTTGTCGTCGACGACGTTGCAGGTGACGGTGACGGTGCCAGGCGCAACACCGGTGGTGTCGAGCGTGGCGGTCGCCGTGTTGCCGTTGATCGCACCGGCCGTGGCGCTGTAGCTATACGTCAGCGGGCGGTTCTGCGGGCTCATGCCCTGCGAGGTGATGGTGGCCGACTGGCCAGGGTTCACGGTCGAGGGGTTGGCCGAGCAGGTGATGGTGGGCGGCTGGAACTGGGTAAGGGTGAAGGGCACCGAGCAGTCCGCGAACTGACCGGGCTTGTTGCCCTGCATCACATGGCCCTTGACGGTGAAGCTGCCCGGGTTCAGGCTCTTCGTGTCCACAGCGGCGACGTTGGAGGTCGACGCAATCGGACCCGCATCCGAGGTCCAGCTATAGGTAACGGGCTTCTTCGGGTTGATGTTGGTTGCCGTTCCGGTGATTTCGATCGGGTCGCCCGGATAGATCGTCGCGCCGGCGGCCGGTGTGGTCAGGGCGCAGGTGTAAGCGATCGGGGGCGGCGGGATGATGTGGCCGAAGTGCAGCAGGATGCCGGCGCTCAGTTCAGCAGCGCCAAGGTTGGCGCGGCCGCCCAGCGGTCCACCGGTCGGAATCGTGCCGGCAGGCCCGAAGTCGACGTGGCTCCAGCGGTAATCAGCCTCGAAGATACGCAGGCCGAACAGACCGTTCATGAACGGCAGGTTGTAATCCATACCGCCGCCGGCCGTGATCGTCGTGCCCCAGGTGTAGGGCTCGTGCTCAAACGTTGCGGGGACTTCGCTGTTGGGTCCACCCATCTTGACGCCGCCAACGAGGCCGTGCGCGAAGAGCGTGAAGTTCTGCAGGGGAGCGCGGAAGATCGGACCAATGGAGCCCGAGTAAAGACCGTCGTTCTGTCCGTCCGGGTTGGCAAAGCCTTCCACTTCAGCACCGAAGTACTTGTTGAAGTAGTACGCACCGCTCAGGACCGCACCCTCGTCCACGGACGAGTAGCGAACACCGGAGGGGTTCACTACGCCATGGGCTCCAAAGTAGGAGTAGCCCATGAAGATATCGACCTTGGAAGGGTTGACGCCGGTGTACGCGGCACTGGTGGGTGCCGGGGCGCTGGGCGGCGGCGGGGGTGTGCTGGGCGCATCCTGCGCGCTCAGACTCGCAGTGGCAACACTGACCGCGCACGCAGCCAGCAGATACCGGCCGAAACGGCGAAACGGACGTTGAGACATTCGACAATCCTCCACTTAAAAAAGCTCCTGAATCCTGGTGCGGGTCCTTGCAACCGGCCCGCCAAATCTTTATTGAAATCCCGAAAAGTGTACCGCAGATGGTGCAGTTGTCTACCAAAATCCCAATGCGGCGTGGTTCAGATGTATTTCAGACTTCGATCAATCTGTGTTCAAGCTCCAAGTCAGACCTGTACCTCCAAAGTTACTGATAATCAATTACGAAACCTTCGCCCCTCGTCTCTCGTTACGCGAGGTTAAGCGCTTGTTTCACCGCCCCACGGCTTCCCTGGATTTTCTCCTGAAGAAGCGTGATGGCATAAAGCAGTTGTTCCGGGCGTGGCGGACATCCCGGTACGTACACGTCCACAGGGATAATCTGGTTCACGCCCTGAAGCAGTGCATAGTTGTTAAACACGCCGCCCGAGGTGGCGCAGGCTCCCATGGAGATAACCCACTTCGGCTCGGGCATCTGTTCGTACAGGCGACGAATCACGGGCGCCATCTTCTGCGAAACACGGCCTGCCACGATCATCAGATCGCTTTGGCGCGGTGACGGACGAAACACTTCAGCGCCAAAGCGCGCGAGATCGTAGCGCGATCCGCCCATGCTCATCATCTCGATGGCGCAGCAGGCGAGACCAAAGGTCATCGGCCAAATGGAGTTCTTGCGGACCCAGTTGATGGCCGCATCCATGGATGCAAGCACGACGCCTTCCGGCTGATCGTTGCCCCAATCCACTTCGTCGACCTTGTCGCGGTTTTTGCCAAAACTGTCCAGGGTTCCGAAGATGTAGCGATCAGAGCGCTGCGGAACCGTTACAGGACGTCCGTTGGTGCTGGTCTGTTTGGAGTCGGAGGTCATAACGGTCAGTATACGTTTGGCCCTTGGGCAGAGGTTCTTGCCTGGCTTGCCTGTCTTCTAGCCCACGGGATCAAACAATGCGATGCCTTCACCCCGTGGGGGGTTGGTCCCGCAGGCGTGTTTCCGCTTGCAAAGGCGAAGAAAGGTGTCCGCAATCGACACTGATGTCGCAAGAGTAAACAGCTCAGTCCACTAGCGGTTACCTGGGTACCGCGCGATGCTCGTCCCTAACTGCGTACGCAGAGTCATCTGCTCGGACTCGCTCAGCTTCTGGCCATTCAGCGTCAGGTAGAACACGTCGATGGCCATCTCGCCTTCCGTATCGATCAACGCGACCTCCACACTGCAGCCAAAGTCGCTGAGCACCACGCTGGTCGCGCGCAGGAGGCCCGGTTCATCCTGAGCAATCACCTGCATCAGCGTGCTGGCGGGTGACGACATGTTGTCGAACTCAATCCGGGTCTCGACCACGCGGCGAGGCTTGGCGCGTGGCGCCTTTTTGCGCGCATTCAGAAGCGAGTCGATGGGCAGTGTGCCGGCGATCACGGCTTCCATGGAGTTGCGGAAGCGTTCGCGCTCTTCTGGATTGAGCTCCAGCGTCTTGTATGGGTCGGTGAAGCGGAAGGTGTCGACCACCGTTCCGTGCGCGTTGGAGAAGGCTTCTGCGGAGACGATGTTCATGCCCCAGCCGGAGAGCGCGGCGGTGAGGTCGGCGAAAAGCCGCCTCCGGTCGCCGGCGACGATGGTGACCTCTGCCCCGCCCGGAACGCTTTCCAGCACGACCTGACCACGGCCCGCGGTGGCCGCAAGCTGCATGTGCCGACGAATGGTCTCCGGGGAGCGCGTGCGGAGGTAGCGCTCGGGGATGCCGTCCAGAAATCGCTCCAGTTCCGTCTGCTGCAGGGCACCGATGCCGAGCGCACGGGCAATGCTGGCGGCCTCGCGGGAAGGCGCCGTTTCACTGGTGTGCACGCGGTCTTCATCCACGGTGCGGTCCAGTTGATTCTCGGCAGCCATCGAGAGCCGCCACAGGTTCTCGGCCTTCCATGGCGTCAGCGCATCCGGATGCACCGCCGAGATGTCGGCATAGGTGAACAGCGTGAGCATGCGCAGGAGGTCATGCGTGCCGATCTTGTCAGCGAAAACCCGCACGGTCTCCGCGTCGAAGATGTCGCGCCGCAGGGCGGCGGACATTTCCAGATGGGAGGCAATCAGTCGCACCACGAGATTGCGGTCAAAGGGCTCGAGCTCAAGCCGGGTGCAGAGGGTTTCGGCCAACTGAGCGCTGGCCTGGGCGTGGTCTTCGGTGCTCCGACCTTTGCCGGTGTCGTGCAGCAGCGCGGCCAGGTAGAGCAGCTCCGGGTGGGGCAGATCGCGCAGGATGGCGCGGAAGCGAAGGCGCCACTCCGGTGCCCCGGGCAGAGGGTCGTCGGCCAGGGCGTGCAGCGCGTCCAGCAGAACGAAGGTGTGTTCGTCCACGGTGTAGCGGTGGTAGGCATCGCGGATGACCAGGACGTCGATGCCGTGGAACTCGGGGACGATGAGCTCCAGGACACCGAGAGCGTGCATGGAGCGCAGTGCCGTGCCAGCGAAGCGCCCTGAAAGAATGCGACACAGGCTGGACCAAAGGCGGGGACCATCTTCCAGCGTCGCGGAAAGGGCGGGGATGGCTGCCGCAATGCGCTCCTCGCTTCCGGCGGCGAGGCGCAGGCCCGTTTCGGCAAGAAGGCCGAAGGCTTCCAGCACAATCTCCGGGTCGGTCGCCGGATCCAGGTCGGGCCGTGCGAGCTTCAGGTGCAGAACGCCGTCGGCGACGGTGAACCCTGCGCGCGCCGGCGCCTTGGCGCGTGCAGCCAGCTTGGCGGGCCTGGGTTGCAGGCCGGACAGGTCCAGCTCCTGCTCCAGCGCGCGCCCCACGGCCCGCGCATGCCGGAAGTAGAAGCGCATCCAGTACGCCGGGTCAGGGTTGTGCCGGGCAGCGGAGCCTCGCTCGGGCAGACCGATGCCGTGACTGGCGGCTTCATCCTGGGCGTGCCAATCCAGGGTGTTGTCGTCGCGCCCGTGGCGAAGGTGAAGAAAGACGCGGACGGCGGTGAGGAAGGAGAAGGCCTCGCCGAAAGTGGCGTCCGGGGCCGGCGCGCCTCGCAACAGGGCGAGCCACTGCACCACGTGGGCGTCACGCAGGCCGCCGGGAGCGTCCTTAAGGTTGGGTTCCAGGTGGAAGAGCGTGTGGCCGAAGCGGGCGTGACGCGCGCGGGTGAGTTCCACGGCGGCGTTGGCCAGCGCCTTGCTCTCACGCGCTGAGCGCTTACCGTGGATCCGGGTCTCGAGGGCGGCATACAGAGACGCGTCTCCCGTGATGAGGCGGAGGTCCAGCAACGCCAGCCCGCCTTCCGGGTCGGAGGCCTTGAAGCGCTCACAGTCGCCCAGGGGCCGGCTCGCCGCCGAGGCACGCAGGCCGGAGTCCCACAGGGCCTGGGTGAAGTGGCGAATGGCGCCGGCAGCTTCGGGGTTGGCCGACTTCTCCGTGCAGATCAGGACGTCTACGTCCGAAAAGGGAAACAGTTGCTGCCGGCCATAGCCGCCGACGGCTGCCAGGCAGATGCGCTCGGCCAGGTGCGGGGCCTGTTCTGTTTCGCGGGCCCAGAGTTTTGTGACTAACTCGTCCACTGCTGCGGACCGGGCCGCAACGGCGGCCAGCCCGTTGCCGTCATACTCGAAGCGGGCACGCAGGTCAGCGATGCGCTGGTCGTAGACCGCGCGGAGGGCACTGCCGAACTCGTCCCCGCCGCTGTGTGTGGGCATGATTGTTTAAAGGGCGATGTCGCCGCGTTCGTCGTTGCGGATGCGGATGGCCTCGTCGATGCGGGAAAGGAAAATTTTGCCGTCGCCGATGCGGCCAGTGCGGGCGGCGGTGATGATGGCCTGCACGGCGCGGTCGACCATGTCGTCGGTGACGACCAGTTCGAGCTTGATCTTGGGCAGCAGGTCAACGGAGTATTCGCGACCGCGATAAAACTCGGTGTGGCCCTTCTGGCGGCCGTGGCCGCGGGCTTCAAAGATGGTGATGCCGCTGACGCCGGCTTCCACCAGAGCGTCTTTCACGGCGTCCAGCCGGGATGGCTGGATGATGGCTTCAATCTTCTGCATAAAACTGCTCCCCTTGCGCCGGTAAAAGCTGATGTGCGCGTGCTGCAGTAGCGATGGATGCGGGGCCTAAGCGGCTTCCCAGTCGTAACCCTCTTCGCCGTGCTGGCTGATGTCGAGCCCGGTGCGCTCGTCCTCCTCGCTGACACGCAGCCCGATGAGCTTATCCACCACAAACAGGATGAGCAAGGTGCCCACTATGGAGAGCACCCAGGCGATGGCTACGCCGACGAGCTGGTTGAGCACCTGGCCGTGATTGCCTTCAAAGAAGCCTGTCGGCTTGCCGGCACCCAGCAGGGGATTGATGGCGGAGTTGGCGAACAGACCAGTAAGGACGGCCCCGATGGTGCCACCCGCGCCGTGGACGCCAAAGGCGTCGAGCGAATCGTCATAGCCGAAGATGTTTTTGACCTTGACGACCATGAAGAAGCAGAACACGCCGGTGATGAGGCCGATCCAGAGGGCGCTCATGGGCGTGACAAAGCCAGCGGCAGGAGTGATCCCGACCAGGCCGGCTACCGCGCCCGAGATGCCGCCCAGGGCGGAGGGTTTGCCGTTGCGGATCCACTCCGCGGCGAGCCAGCCGAGGGCGGCTGCGGCGGCGGCGAAGTGGGTGTTCACGAAGGCCGAGGTGGCAAGCGTGCCGGCACCCAGGGCCGAGCCGGCGTTGAAGCCGAACCAGCCAACCCACAGCAGGCAGGCGCCGATGAAGCTGAGGACGACCGAGTGCGGCGGCATGGCCTTCTGCGGGTAACCGAGCCGCTTGCCGAGGTAGAGGGCGGTGACCAGAGCGCTGACGCCTGAGGTGACATGGACGACGGTGCCACCGGCAAAGTCGAGGCAGGGGAACCTGCCGCCCAGTGATGCGTTCAGCAGGCCGTGCTTGCCCCAGACCATGTGGGCCATGGGCGAGTAGACGAGCAGTGCCCAGAGCACCATGAATACCAGCATGGCGGAGAATTTCATGCGCTCGGCGAAGGCGCCGGAGATCAGCGCGGGTGTGATGATCGCGAACATCAACTGGTAGACCATAAAGGTCTGCAGCGGGATGGTGGCGGCGTAGTCCTTGTCCGGCGTAAGGCCGACGCCGTGGAGAAACGCGTTGTGCAGATTGCCGATAAAGGCGTTGCCATCGCCAAACGCGAGCGAGTAGCTGACCAGCGCCCAAAGCACCGTGATGACGGCCATCATGGCAAAGGTCTGCATCATGGTGCCGAGGATGTTCTTTCTGCGGACCAGGCCGCCGTAGAAGAGCGCCAGCCCCGGGCCGCTCATCATGAGCACAAGCGCGGCGGAGGTGAGCATCCAGGCGTTGTCGCCGGCGGACTGAGCACTGGCGATGGCCGTGGCATTGTCAGCCGCAGACTTTTCAAGCGTGGCGATGCGGTCCGTGGAAGCTGTGGCCGGGGTCTGGGCGAGGGCCGCACCCGCGGAAAACAGCAGGCACAGCAAAGCGAACAGGATGCCTGTTCTTTGGATCGAGCGCCGGGTGCGGCGCCAGCAACAACCTGCAACAAAGAGCATGCCCATCGGTCCTTTCGCGGATGCCAGCGGAGCAGAGATAGGGATATCCGGCCCGCATTCGTCAAGCGGGACGGTCTCCTCGAACACGTTCGCGTGTTGCGAGGAGGTCAAATTTGGTGCATTTCCGTTTACTGTACAACAGCTTCCCGCGCAGCAACAGCGGTGGCGTGCGAAAGCTGAAACCGCTAGGCTGGAGGCATGTCTGAGCCGTCTTCCACCCCGACACCCCAAGCCGTGCACACCCGCTGGGCCGATGTTCCCGCGGAGCCGATGAACGCTCTGCTGACCCGCGCCTTCATCACCGGATCCCAGGCCATGATCGCCCGCATTGACTTGAAGAAGGGCTGCGTGGTGCCGCGGCACAGCCATGCCAACGAGCAGATCGCGTGGATCGTGGAGGGTGCCCTGGTGTTTGTTCTGGGCGAGGAAGGATCGGAGCAGCGCGTGACGGTTCGGGCGGGCGAGGTCCTCGTGATTCCGGGAGGTTTGCCGCATGCCGCGGAAGCCCTGGAAGATACGGTGGATTACGACATCTTCGCCCCACCCAGACAGGACTGGATCAACAAAGACGACGCCTATCTCCGCTAGAGTCCCGTTTTGGCACCCAAGCGCTTCCTTGCATCCTATTTTGGGAAGAAAAGGCGAACCAATCCCGGTGCGAAGGCGCGCCTGCGGGGCAGTTTGCTTTAACCTGAAATAGTAGATCAAGGGGTAAGATGCGTTTTTCGAGCTGGTTTCGGCTGGGCTGCAGTGTGCTCGCAGCCGGCCTGATGTGTGGAGCGGCCCAGGCCGCGACCTGGTTTCCCCTTGGGCCTTTTGGTGGCAGTGCGCGCTCATTGGCGACGGATCCGGCCGATTCGCGCCATATCTTTCTAGGCACGGCCACGGGCTGGATCTACGACTCCCGCGACGGCGGCGAACACTGGACTCGCGTCTCCCAGATCAGCAAACGCAATGACCTGGTCATCGACCATATTGTGGTTGACCATGAAAATCCGAAGCGGCTGATCGTTGGCGCCTACACGGTGGATCACGTCGACGGCGGCGTCTTCATCAGCGAAGACTACGGCAAGAACTGGTACAGCCAGGCGGAGATGCGCGGCCAGTCTGTCCGTTCGCTGAACCGCTCAGAATCAGACCCCAAGGAGCTGGTCGCCGGAACGCTGCAGGGCATCTTCCGCAGCCCGGACAACG
This sequence comes from Granulicella sp., assembly GCA_965198515.1. Classification (GTDB taxonomy): domain Bacteria; phylum Acidobacteriota; class Terriglobia; order Terriglobales; family Acidobacteriaceae; genus Granulicella. The sequence goes on from CBDAPO010000006.1 coordinate 1,765,717, forward strand.
GGATCCATTGGAAGCAGATCAGTCCGGAAGGCAGCGCCGAGATCAAAGAAGTGCAGTCGATTGCCATCGATCCTGCGGACCCGAACGTGATCTACGCCGGAACGTGGCACCTGCCCTGGAAGACCACCGACGGCGGTGCGACCTGGGCGAACATCAAGAAGGGCATCATCGACGACTCGGACGTGTTTTCGATCATCGTCGACCCGAAGAATCCGAAGATCGTGTACGCCAGCGCCTGCTCCGGGATTTACAAGAGCACCAGTGCGGGCGACGATTTTGTCAAAGTGCAGGGCATTCCTTCGGCCGCTCGCCGAACGCGAACCCTGGAGCAGGACCCCAGCAACCTGGATGTCGTTTTCGCGGGCACAACCGAGGGCCTGTACCGAACTCAAGACGCGGGCGCCCACTGGGACCGCCTGACGCCGGACGACGTGGTGGTGAACGACGTGTATGTCGATCCCTCCAACGCCAAGCATGTCCTGATTGCGACCGACCGCGGCGGTGTTTATCGCAGCGAAGATGGTGGCGCGACGTTTGAGTCCTCCAACGAGGGCTTTTCCGCTCGCCAGGTGACGGCTTACACCGCGGACGCCCAGAACAGCGGGACGGTGTACGTGGGCGTCGTGAACGACAAGAACACCGGTGGCGTGTTTGCGAGCAGCGACGGCGGCGTGAAGTGGCGCCAGCAGAGTGAGGGGTTAGGCGGGCGCGATGTGTTCAGCCTCCTTGCTCTGAATGACGGCACCTTGCTGGCCGGCACCGGCCACGGCATCTTCCGTCTGAAGGACAGCTCCTGGGAGGAGTCTGGCGCGCTGGAGGGTGATATCACCAAGGCCAAAGCCGCTGTTGCACCGAAGACTGCTCCGGTCCTGCCCGCGCCCACCCGCTTGACCAATCCGTCGCCGCGAAGTGGCACTGGTCGGGCCAAACCCAAGGCCGGCAACGCGCAGGTGAAGCCCACACGGGCTGGCGACCGCAAGCTGCATGGCCGTCCGCTGCACGCAGTTAGCAGCCGTCGCTCAACCAGTCGGAAGGGCGGCAAAGCGCACCTGGTGCTGGCCAGGGCAACCGGGCACGCAGCGGCAAAGACGCGGTCCGCGGGACACCCTGGATCTCTCCACACTCCCCAGGAGCCGAAGCCAAAGCCGCCGGTTGCTGCCGCCGCGAGTGCCCCAAAGACCGACCGGCTGGACGCTGTTGTGTATTCGCTCGCCCGCTCGGGAGATGTGCTGTTCGCGGGCAGCGCGGCCGGTCTGCTGCGCTCGGTGGATGCCGGGCAGCATTGGACCGCGATCGCGTCGCTGGCCATGCCCGAAGTTCACTTTGTGGCTCTATTGAACCCTGCCAAGGACGCCACAGACGGCGCAGCTATGGTGCTGGCAGGCAGCCTGCAGCGTCTGGCGCTTTCGCCCGATGGCGGCTCAACCTGGGACACGGTGGCGCTTCCGGCGGATCTGACCCAGGTGGGTGCCGTGGCAATCGACGGCGACAAGAACCTTTGGGTCGGCGGTCGCGAGGGTGTTTGGCTTTCCACCGACTACGGCGCCACCTGGAAGACGCTGCGCAACCTGTTCCTGACCGAGGTGGACAACATCTACTTCGACCCGGTCCAGAAGCGGGTCCTGGTGACTGCGTCCAACTCGCCTGTTGCGTTCAACGTCAGCGTGCCAGACCACAAGGTCAGCTACTGGGACACCGGGTGGAAGCTGCGCTTCGTCCGGCCGGTGGGCGATCACCTGATCGGCGCGACCCTGTTTGACGGCGTAGTGGTGCAGCCGCGAATGGTTGATTCACCTGAAGCGCCGATCGTGGCAGCCGGGGGCGGCCAGTAGCGCGCGGAGCCCGCATCCGAAGGCAAGGTCTAGAATCGAATAGGTATGCAGACCCAGAACAAACCTCGGCACGGGTTCCAAACGGATGACGCGGCGTTGCTGCCAATCGCAGACAAGGTGGAGCGCGGCGAGCGGCTGAACTTCGACGACGGCGTTGCGCTGTATCGCAGTGGCGACATCCTGGCTGTGGGCTGGATGGCCAACCTCGTTCGCGAGCGCATGCACGGGGATCTGGCGTACTTCAACGTCAATCGGCACATCAATCCGACCAACGTCTGTGTCGCTTCCTGTCGGCTTTGCGCGTTTGGTCGTAAGAAAGGTGCTGCCGACACCTACACCATGGCGCTTGAGGAAGCCTGGGAGACAGCAGGCAAGGGCCTGACTGAGGCCGTCACCGAGTTCCATATCGTCGGTGGCCTGCACCCCGATCTGCCGTTCCAGTACTTCATGGACCTCGTGCAGGGACTCAAGGTGCGCTTCCCGCAGGTGCACGTGAAGGCGTTCACCATGGTGGAGATTGCCTTCTTCGCCAAACGCGCCAAGATGAGCATCGCCGAAGTGATCGAGCAGATGAAGCTGGCTGGCGTTGATTCCTGCCCGGGCGGCGGTGCGGAGATCTTTGCCGAGCGCGTGCGCGCCATCATCTGCGACCACAAGATTGACGGCTCCGAGTGGTTGGAAACGGCGCGCCTGGTGCACAAGGCCGGCCTCCGCTCCAATGCGACGATGCTGTACGGCCACATCGAGACCGACGAAGACCGCGTCGACCACATGCTGAAGCTGCGAGCGATCCAGGACGACACCGGCGGCTTTCAGACCTTCATCCCACTCAGTTTTCACCCGGACAATACCGCCCTCGGGCACCTGCCGAAGTCGACCGGCATGCAGGACATCAAGCAAATCGCGATTGGTCGGCTGCTGCTGGACAACTTCGCGCACATCAAGAGCTATTGGCAAATGGTAACGCCCAAGATGGCACAGATCTCGCTGCGCTTCGGTGCCGATGATATCGACGGCACTGTGATCGAAGAGAAGATTTACCACGACGCCGGCGCAAAAACCCCGCAAGGTATGCGACGTCGCGACCTGGAGCGCCTCATCACCGAGGCCGGGCGCGTCCCGTTTGAGCGCGACACGCTGTATCGCGCAGTGTCACGCAGTGAAGACAGCTTCACGATCGCGGTCTAAGAGCGCAGCAGCGAGGCTACGGGGTCACGGAAGCGACGGCTGGCACGACAGGCCGGGGCTGGCCGTAGAGGCGGCACTGGTCGCTAAGGCAGCCTCGGGCAAGGTCTGCGGCCTCCGCGTCTGTTTCTGTCCATAAGTTCGGACCCCGCAGGTCGCTCATCAGTTCCATGTCCAGCTGTTTGGCTTTACCCGCCTCACTTTGCCAATCGGCGCTGGCCACCTCGGCTCCGCGCCCTTTCCACGCTGCCCGAAGCTGGGCCAGTCGCTCTTCCAAAAGCACGCGGTCGTTTGGATCGCGGTAGCGGCTCAGTTCGTAGGCGGCCCGCCCGGCAGCTTCAGGCGGCCCGGTTCGGACCACCTCACGCAACCATGCGGTGAGTTGCGGCGGAAACGCGGCCTTACGGGCGTCGTAAACCTTGTTGATCTCGAAGAACGTGTTGAACTGGTGCCAGTCGGTGGTCTTCAGGCGGGCGACGGCCTCGTCCGGCGCATACCGCAACAGTATGGCAAGGACGGGGCCGTCCCGCTGCGGCGACGTCCAACCTTCGCGCACGGCGGGCAGCACGGCTGCTGAGGCAAAGCGGCCAGCCAAGTGTGCCCGCATCTGCCACCGATAACTGGTGTCCGGTGAGCGCAGCATCTCGCTCAGGCAGCCATCGACCTCGGGTAGGTTCTGGACCGGAAGCTCCGCTACGGCCTCAAGCGGGACCGCGCTTTGCCGATTGCAGATGGCGCGGATCACGTACGGCTTTGCGCCCTCCGGATCGAAACGGATCAGGTCCTTGATGGCGTCCTTGTCGGTGGGGTCCCGGTCGAGCATGGCGCGCAGCGAGGGGACCAGAAGCGCGTCGTGAAGGCTGGGATCGCCGGTTTCCAGCAGCATGCGTTGCTGCGTCGTATTCATATGGGGGAAATCGTCCAAGGCAAGTGGATTCACGGACCGTTGCTGTGCTGGGGTGAGCGTCCGATCCTCCATGAGGATGTACAGAGCGTCGGTCCGGCTTTGACCTGTGCGGGCCGGCAGCGAGCGGATGAGCGCGTCCATGTCCGCAGCGTGATCTCGCGCGATGGTCTGAACCGTTTTGTCGTGAGGATCGGGCGGCGCGATGATCATCGTCCAGCCGGGTAGGGAACCGCCACGCATCAGGGCGCGGGTTTCCTGCATGGCCCAGGGCAGGTCATACACCGGAGACTGGGTGGGATCAGCCCACGCCTGCTGAAGCAGGGTCAACTGGAGGGCCAGGTTGCGCGTGCTCGCGATGGCTTCGCCGAGCACCTGACGCATGTCGCTGTCCGCCCGCAGAATAAGGGCTAGCTTGGCATGAAGCGCATCGTCACCGCCGAGAGCGGCAAGGTTTTGAATAGCTTCCCGATGAGGGGAGTGCAGATCACGCTGGTTGGGAGATGTCCCCGTGATCTCCGCCTGGAGCGTGCGAACAAGCGCTGCTTCGTCTGCAGAGGGCATTGGCAGGATGTCGATCCCAAGCGAGTCGGTTGTCAGCGGACCAAAGCCCTTGGTATTAGAGCCTCCGCTCAACAGCCGGTTTGTTGTGACATGGATCTCGTAATGGCCGGGATCGTGGAAGACGAAGCCTTGATTCAGAACGAGGGAGACGCGCACCTCCGGCCCTGGTAGCGGGCCGGTGGAGAGGTAGTCATGCGCGCTCTGGCCCGCCCAGCGGACCCACCCGGTTTTGGGTGTGATCTCCACGGCGTCGGCCAGGTCGCCATAGTCGATGGTGTTAACGCTGTACGGAGCACCTGCGGGAAGCGGGAAAACCAGGTCGAGCCGGATTACCTCGCCGAGCCGGAATTGCGTCTTGCCGTCGTGGCCTTCCAGGCGCACCTCAGGTGGGCGAACCGAGGGAGCGCCGGTGACCTGAGCGAGCAAAAAAGGCGTGGCCCACCCAAGGAGTACAGCCCAGGTTGCGACCCATCGCGGAGCTCGATCGAGGGAGAAGATAGCTACCTCACTGCCGAGTTAGACGGTTCCGGGGTGCGATTTGTGCCCGTGGCGCGGAGCGGTGTCGGGTTAGGGTGTCTGCTGCAGAGCGACATAGCTGTGCGGCGGAATGGTGAGCCGGAAGGCTTGTTGCGGCCCATCGGTCGGGGCGATGGCCACGGCTCGGCGTTGGGCCTTGGTGATTGCTTCGCCATTCAAGGCTTCGCCGGTCTGCAGATTGCGGAGATGACCTTGCGCGGCATTGAGGACGACTGTGACTTCGGCCGGCTCATCGCGAAAGGACTCGATCAGGAGTGTCTTGTTGTCGTAGGCCAGAAGGCTGACCTTGGCCGGCGCGTCGATCCGGACAGGGAAGCCGCCGACCAGATAACTGCGCAGTGCGTTGAGTGCCGGCTCAGGAATTTTGTACAGATCCGTGAAGTTATCCGGGATGTCGAGCACAAGCAGCTTGCCCGCAGCGTACTGGTCCATGATGAGAATGGGCGTTGCGTTGTCGTCAGCGATGCCGCGAACCACTGGCCAGGCATCGTTGGTGAAGAACCGGATCTGCGGGAACAGGATGGGGCTGGTCGCCTGGCCGAGATCAGTGCCGGCGCCGGGGCCGTATGCCCCGATGAAGCTGGTGACCTGTTGCTGCTGCCCGGTATAGCGCAGTTCGACGATATCTTCGATCCCGTGGCCTTCGAGGAACTTGAGTAGGCCGGAGGTGATCACAACGGTCTTCCCGGCTTCCAGAGCCTTCTTCATCTGAGGGACCAGATTCGTGTCAGCCTTCGCGGCCTCCGTCAGCAGAATCGTGTCTGCGTCCGTGGGAAACGTTGGTGACAGGTTGATCGGGATGCCGATCATGCCGAGGAAGTTGTGGAGGAAGTCCTCGCCGGTGGCGTGGAGGGGGCGGTAGCTCGCCACGCCCACCGGTGTCCCAAGTTTGGACACAATCGGCTTTACCTGATCCAGGGCGTCGCCTGCCACGGAGGCGAAGGTCGGTTTGCCCTGGCCTCGCTGTTCTATTTTGGGCCAGTTCACCGCGGTGGCCCGAGAGGCCCACGGGCGGGTGCCCGGCTTGGCTGCGTCGAGCAGGTTGCTGTAGTTGAACAGCGTCATCTCCTTCGCCTTCGCGAAGACCGTCAGCCACAGCTGCTCGGAGTAGCGGTCGATGTAGCGGATGTCGTAGGTGTCCACCCAACCGCCGCCCATGTGCCCGGGATCGATGTTCTCGAAGTACCGGACGATGTTGTAGCCCTCGTACTGCTGCAAGTTTTGGTCGGTGATGACCGGGTCGCGGGTTTCCGTGCCGGCGTAGATGCCGTCGAAGATCTTCGGTTCTTCGGCAAGATCGTAGCCGTTGGCGGCGAAGTGCTCGTACCAGTTCGGGAACTTGATGATGACTTTGACCTTGGGATTGGCCGCGTGGGCGGGGCCGACGATCAGGTCGCGGGAGACCTCATCCATCTCCTTCAGGCGGAAGCTGGTCCAGGTTTGGGTACCTTTAGCGGCGATGTCGGACGGCTTCTTGGTGTTGGCAAAGAAGAAGTCGTCGAGGATGATCTCGTTGAAGTGCTTTGCCGTGAACTCGGACACGTGCTTCACGTAGTCACGGTCGGCCGGCCTGGTGTACGTGAACGAGGCAAACTGGCCGTTGTCGTTGTCGGAGTAGCAGATACCTCCGGCGACCTCAACACCGTGCGCGGTGAAGAAGCGCTTCACGTCCTCGATGGTTTGGTCGTCGGCGAGCACGCGGCTGCGGTAGGTCTCGATGTAGACCTTGTCCACGTGAACCTGGGAGGAGATGGCTTGCCAGCTTTGTTCGAGCCAGGCGTGGTCCTTCATGTGAAGGACCACCTCGACCGGGATGTAGACGACCGTCTTGAAAGGAGGCTGCGCGGACCTGGTTTCTGGAATCTCGGCTGCGTGGCAGCTAGATGGGCCAATCAGGAAGCCCGGGAGCAAAAAACCAAAGATCAACAAAGCCAGTGAGGACAGCCGAAGCCGCATGCAGTTCTCCAGCGCCATTCTAGCCACCTAAGTACACAGACGGCGCGGATTGAAGCGATTTAGGACAATTCAGCGGATCCCACTTTGGAACTACTTGGCGAAGAGTTGTCCTAAATCGGCAAAGGCCTTGAATTCCAGGGCATTGCCAGCGGGGTCAAGGAAGAACATCGTTGATTGCTCGCCGACCTCGCCCCTGAAGCGGGTGTACGGTTCGATGACGAATTGAATGCCCGCTGCCTGGAGGCGTTCGGCCAGGGTTTCCCAGTCGGCCTGGGTGAGCACAACGCCAAAGTGGGGCACGGGGACATCATGGCCATCAACCGGGTTGCTGTGCGAGTCCTTTTCCGCCGCCTTGGGTTTGTAATGAGCAACGATCTGATGCCCAAACAGGTCGAAGTCGATCCAGTGTTCGGCGCTGCGCCCTTCCGGCAGGCCGAGGACGGTGCCGTAGAAGTGCCGCGCGGCTACGAGGTCGTCGACAGGGAAGGCGATGTGGAAGGGGCGAAGCTCGGACGTGGAGCGCAGCATGGTCATGATTCGATGCTAGCAACCAGACCGGCAGGGCAGCCAGTTACCAATGTGCAGCGCCCGGCACCGACGGTAACAACATGAACACAATCAGTGGTTTGGACGAACTTTCGTGGGATTTTCGTGCCCCATCACAAGCGGATGAGATGAGGTTGCAAGAAGACGCGTGGCGCACTGCTGCTCTGTGCGCGCGACCAAAGGTGAGTAGTGATTAAGATCATCCTCGCGGACAATCAGGCAGTTTTTCGGGCCGGGGCGGCTCGTGTGCTGGCACATGAGAGCGACATCAAGGTCATGGGAGAGTGCACCGAAGTTCCGCGATTGAAAGAACTTGTCGGTTCGGTGCAGAACCCTGTGGTCATGGTGCCTACCAGTTTCACTGCAGACTTGATTAGCTTGATGGACTGGATTCACGGCGAAGGCGGCCGGGCGATCGTCATTTTGGAGCATGGGGTGACGCTTCCGGAGGGAACAGCCCGCCAGGCAGATGGGTTTGTCACTCGTGCGGTCACCGGGCCTCAACTGATTGAAACGCTTCGGCGAGTCGCGGCCGGGGAGCGCGTTCCACAGCGTTCCACGCTGAGCACCATGCCCACGCCGGATCACGCCGGGGCGCAGGTGGTGAAGCGGCTGACGCCCAAGGAACTGCAGATCGTTACTCTGGTCTCAGAGGGATCAAAGAACCGCGAGATCGCGCTGCGGCTTGGGACCAAGGAACAGGTCGTGAAGAACTACCTCCGCAGCATCTACGACAAGGTTGGCGTGTCTGACCGTCTGGAACTGGCACTGTACACCGTGCATCACCGGACCCTGGCTGAAGCCGTTGAACGGGTTCGTGCGACGTTGGCGCGCTCGGCATAAAAGTTACGGTGGCCGCGAAGGCCACCGTGTAGAGATCGACGTTATAGCGGCGGGTGGGCCTAGAGGCCCATCCGCTGTTCCTGTTCTTCGGCCTCGTCGGAGACGAAACCACGCTTCTCCGCAATGGACTTGGCCTGCGTGAAGAGCAGCAGGTAGTCCGGTCCGCCGGCCTTGGAGTCGGTGCCGCTCATGTTGAATCCGCCGAACGGATGAGCGCCCACCATGGCACCGGTGCACTTGCGATTCAGATACAGATTGCCCACCTGGAAGGACTCGGCGGCCTGGTCCAGCTTGTTGCGGTTATTGGAATAGATTGCGCCGGTAAGGCCGTACTCGGTGTTGTTGGCGATGTGCAACGCGTCTTCAAACCCACTGGCGCGAATGACTGAGAGGACCGGGCCAAAGATCTCTTCCTGTGCGAGGCGCGAGCCGGGAGCGATGTCCGCGATGACGGTGGGCGCGATGTAGAAGCCGGCGTCCTCAGTGGCGACCGCAGCCCCGCCGTTCAACACCCGGCCTTCGCTCTTGCCGAGCTCGATGTAGTTCAGGACGCGATTGACGGCTGTGCTGTTGATCACAGGGCCGGAGAAGAAGTTCTGCTCTGGATCGCCAGTCTTGATCGTGGCCACCCGCTCGCGGAGACGGTCGCAGAAGGCGTCGTAAATCGGCTCTTCCACAATGGCGCGGGAGCATGCCGAGCACTTCTGGCCGTTGAAGCCGAAAGCTGCCGCGGTCACGCCTTCGACGGCTGCATCGACGTCGGCGTCGGCGGAGACGATGATCGCGTCTTTGCCTCCCAGCTCCAGAATGGTGCGCTTGATGAAGTGCTGTCCGGGCTGGGTTTTCGCGGCACGCTCGTGGATTTCAAGGCCGACCTTCTTGGACCCTGTGAAGGCGATGAAGCGAATCTGCGGATGTTCTGTGATCGCTCTGCCGAGTTCGGGGCCACCCTGCAGGAGGTTGATGACGCCTGCGGGCAGGCCGGCATGCTCCATCAGGATGAGCCAGCGGGCGGCGATAGTGGGCGCGTCCGGCGACGGCTTGAGGACGACCGTGTTGCCGGTGACAATCGCAGCGGCGGTCATGCCGGCCATGATGGCGAGCGGAAAGTTCCAGGGCGGGATCACCGCGCCGACACCAAGCGGGAGGTAGCGAAGGCGGTTGCGCTCGCCGGGGTACTGAATGGGCGTGCTGGTACGGTCGAGGCGAAGGGCTTCGCGGGCGTAGAACTCGAGGAAGTCGATGCACTCGCCGACGTCGGCGTCGGCTTCGGCCCAGTTCTTGCCGACTTCGAGGGTGAGCCAGGCGCAGAACTCAAAGTGCTGCTCGCGGATGAGTTGGGCGGCGCGGATGAGGAGGCTGGCGCGTTCATTGGCGGAGGTACGACTCCAGCTCGCGAAGGCTTGTTGGGCGGCAGCTACGGCTTCATTGGCGAGCTCGGGAGGCGCGCTGTAATGCATGCCGATGGTCTCGGTGGGCCGAGCAGGGTTGACCGAGGCGAAGAGCTCGCCCTTGCGAACGCGGTGCCCGCCAATGACGAGGTCGTAACCCTGGTTGAGCTCGGAACGGACGCGCTCGAGGGCGGCGTGCATGGCGCGCTTGTTTTCCGAAGTCGAAAAGTCGGTGAAGGGCTCGTTCTGGAAAGCGGGGAGGTTGCTGAGGTCCATGGGTGCGGCCTTTCGAAAAGGTATCCGCTCCTTAGACTACCGATTTCGCCGATGCGATGCCGCAGACCCTCGCGTCGCCAGCAATGACCGCAGACGCAAGGGCGAGGGTGTGTTGCTGGTTACGTCGTGAGTTGCTCGGTCTGCCGGGACATCTGGGCCGTGCGTTCGAGCTTGTCCCAGTTGAAGGGTTTGCCATCGATCGCACGTTTCACGGTCTTGAAGAGGACGTAGCTGAACAGCTGGCGGTAGGTGAAACGCTGGATCCAGATGTGGACCAGCAGCCAGGCGTCGCCCTTGCTGGCGGGGTGTTTGCGCTCGAGCAGGAAGGCAAGGGCGCTGGCCGCGAAATCGATGAGGAGGAAGGTAAGGAAGAAGGTCAGAAGCTTGTAGAGGTCAGCGGTGTTGGCGGCTTCGGGGTGGAAGTGCTTGTCGATGAAGTAGTGGATGATGCCGAAGACGAAGAAGAGGTCGATGAGCGGGGAAAGCAGCGGCAGCAGGACCTGGAAGATGAGGATGTTGGGCAGGGCGAAGAGGCCCATGGCGACGCGGTTCCGGATGGCGGCCTTGTGCTTGAAGATGGCCTGCAGGATGCCAAAGCTCCACCGGAAACGCTGGCGCGCCAGGCCGTTGGCGTCGACGGGGGCCTCGGTGAAGGCAAGCGCCTGGTCTTCGTAGATGACCGCGTAGCCCTGTTCGAGGAGGTTCATGGTGAGGTCGGCGTCTTCGGCGACGGTGTCGGGGGCGTAGCAGCCGCCGGCTTTCACCGCGGCGGTGCGCCAGGCCCCGATGGCTCCGGGAACGACCATGACGACGTCAAATAAATCCAAAGCCCGGCGCTCGAAGTTCTGGCTCGTGATGTACTCGAGCGCCTGCCAGCGGGTCCAAAGATTGACGCGGTTGCCGACCTTGGCATTGCCGGCGACGGCGCCGATATGCGGATTGGCGAAGTGCGGGATCATGCGGGCGATGGCGTCTTGCGCGATGACGCCATCGGCGTCGATGCCGATGTAGATCTCTTCGTCCAGATGTTGCAGAGCGAAGTTGAGGGCTTCCGCCTTACCGCCGTTGGGCTTGGTGAGCACGGTGACGCGGTCCTCGGCGTCGCGCTTGCGGGCGGTCTCGGTGGCGACCTCAAAGGTGGCGTCTTTGCTGCCGTCATCGATGACGACGAGGCGCATGTTCTTGTACGTGGAAGCCAGCACCGAGCGAATCGTGCGCTCGATGACCTTTTCTTCGTTGTAGGCAGGAATCAGAACGGCGACCTTGGGCTCGTAGTCAGGGGCGGCGTAGTTCTTGCGGCGGCGAAGGCGGTCGATCAGGGCGCACAGGCCGATGATGATGAGGCGAGCGCTCATCAGGACGTCGCCGACGAAGAAGACGAAGACGACGATGTGGTTGAAGAAGCTGATGAAGAAGAAGGCGACGGAGTCGACCAGGGCGGCGCGACGCTGTCGCGTGGTGAGTGGCGGCATCACCTCGGCGGGTGTCTTGCCGATCAGCTGGGAAACCGGAACAATTTCGTAGCCGTGAGCGCGCAATGCCTGGATGAGGGAGGGCAGGGCGGCTACGGTGGCGGAACGATCCCCACCGCCGTCGTGCATGAGGATGATGGAGCCGCGCATCCAGGTCTTGGTTTCGGCGTCCTTGAATTGCTGGAAGACGCTGTCGACGATCTCCTGCGGTGACTTGCGGGGGTGTTCGTCCCAGTCGTTGGTGTCGATCTTGTCACCGACAATGACATAGCCGTGCGATTCGATGTGCTGAATGGGCGCGGCCTGGTCGTTGGTGTCGGGCTCCTGGTCTATGGAGTAGGGCGGACGGAAGTAGACGGGCTGAACGCCCAGTTTGGAGGCAAACAGGCGTTCCGTGGCGTTGAGCTGGAGATCAACGGCGCGCTCGGAGATGTCGGAGATGTCCGGGTGCGTGAAGGTGTGATTGCCGATTTCGTGGCCTTCACGGAAGACCCGCTGCATGACGCCGACGTTGTCCTGGGCGACCTCGCCGATCATGAAGAACGTGCCTTTGACGTTGTACTGCTTCAGGATGTCGAGGATCTTGGGGGTCCAGGTGGGGTCGGGCCCGTCGTCGAAGCTGATGGCGACCTGCTTGGGGTGGTAGCCGTATTGCGTCACGGTGTAGGGCAGCGGATAGCTATCGAGCGTTTCGTTGACGATGGAGAGGTATTGCGCGGGGATGGTCTTGTCGTCGTCGAGCTCGGCGGACCGGTGGCCCTGCTGCGGGAGACCGGTGACGCGCAGGATGTCTCCGTCGCCTTCGGTGTCGACGTCCTGACCAGGCGGAACGCTGGCGAGCTGCTGCACCACGTTGGGGGCGAGGGGATTGTCCCAGACCTTCCAGATGGAGGCGTCTTCGAAGCCGAGGCGCCAGAGGGCAAAGGTCTGGAGGCCGAGAGCGCGGGCGACGCGCATCTGGTTGACGGCGCTGACGGCGTCAAGGAACCAGATCTGGTGGCGCTGCGTGGTGTCTTCGTCGTCGTAGGCAAAGTGAGGGTTGAGGGAGGTGTCGTCGAGCTCGATCTTGGCTTCGGAGTCGGACGCGCGCTGCCAGGCGTCCTGGGTGGAGATCATCGCGACGGACAGGGCGTCGTCGATGGTCTCGGGCTTGGGGGTAGCTGGCTTCGAAGCGCTCACGCGGAGAGCGTTACGGTTTCGCGAAGGGCGCGAAGGCGCGGTTGCAGGCGTGGCGGGGAGGGGCAAGGTCCAGTCGTAGCCGTAGTTGCCGACGGCGCAGATGATCTTCTCGCGGGGGACCACCTTGAGGATGGCTTTGAGATTGTCTTCGAACCAGTCCTGGGAGGCGACGGGACCGGAGACGGTCTGGTCGTGGTGCTCGCCGAAGTTCATCAGCACAAGGCCGTCGGTGTGCGCGGAAATGAAGCCGAAGTCGTAGCCGGACGCGCCGACCGGGACCGTGATGTAGAGCTTGAGATTGTGGCTGTGGAAGTCGTCGGACAGGCTTTGGACGAGCGCGCCATAGGCGGGCAGGGCTGCCGGCGGGACTTCCTGAAAGCTGAGAATGATGCCGCGATAGCGCGTGTTGGCAGCCATCAGGGCGTCCACCTGCGCGATAAAGGTGGCGCGGGCCGCGGGGTTGGCGAGAAACGGGCCGACGGCGTTGGAGAAGGTGTTGCTGAGGGGATTGTAGTTATTAACCAGCGGGAAGATTTCCGTGTCTTCCTTGTTGGCCATGATGGCCTTGACGACCTTGTTTTCGCGGTCGACACCATGGACACCGGCGCGGTCGACTACAGCAAAGGGCGTGTTATCGGAGCTGTAGGCGGTCAGGGAGCCGTCGTTGCCGAGGACGTGGAGCCACTCGGGGAAGAGGATGTCGATTTGCTTGACGTGCTCTTTAAACGACGCGTAGCTGGCAGGGTCTACGTCGTTGTAGAACGCCGCGCGCAGGCCTTCGCCCTGGTTCAGGACCACGTCCGAGGGCTTGAGGTCGGAGTGGCGGTGGACCGAGTGGTTGAGCTTTTCCCTGGGGGTCAGCTCGGGCGCCGGCGGGTTGAAGAGGGCACGGTACCGCTTGGTAGGTGAGCGCAGGTCAAGCGCATGGAGGGGACGCATGCGCAGCAGGCCGATGACAAAGAGAATGCCGACGACGGCGCCAGCCAGGGCGAGCGAATCGAAGATACGCCGGAGGCGCTTCCAGCGTTTCCGCTGGGGGTCAAAGAAGATGGGCTTGCCGGGCTGGCGGGGCGTACGCGGCCTGCGCTGCCGGTTAAGGGAGGCCGGCTGGCCGGGCGGTTGGGGCTGGTCTGTCTTCTCAGGCTTGTCAGTCAAAGGGGGAAAACACTGCCTCAAGGCTGATGCTATGGAGCGGGGACAACCGAGTCAATGTTCGGGCGGCTTCGGTTTGGCGCTTCGGGTTGGCGGCTTTGCGTCGGCGCTGGGCGTTGGCCGGTTGTGTGCTGCGCGTTGGGTGTGGTGTGGAGCTCTCTTGCCAACGCGAAGCCGCCAATGCGAGCGCTGTGTCGCGCCCTTGCCTTGGCCCTAGTCGACGAAAAAGCCGATCTCCTTCAGCGTGCGGTCGTTGAGCTCGATGCCGGAAAGGCGGGCGGTGGAGGCCGAGCGGAGGTCGCTCATGAAGCGGTCGATGGCGGGGCCGGACAGGTCGGTCTGACGGCGAAGCATGTTGCGCAGGGTGGAGCTGTCAGTCATGTAGTGGTGCTCGCCAAGCATGCCGCGGGACGGACGGACCTGGACGGAGACGGGCACCTGGAAGGTGCGCTGGAGGGGTTCGGAGGCGAGGGCTGCAAGAGAGACGCGCATGGGTTGAATCTTGCGCCAGAGATGATGAAGACAGAACTGCACGAAAGTAACATGACTGCGAACAAATGGGCAGGAAGCAGAAAGCAGGAAGTAGGAAGCAGGGAGCAGGAAGTAGCAAACAGCAAACAGCAAACAGCAAACAGCAAACAGCAAACAGCAAACAGCGAACAGCGAGCAGGGGACAGCAAGCAGGGGATAGCAAGCAGGGGATAGCGGGACAGCAGCTAGCAGGCCGCAGACAGCTCGGCAGGTCGGTTCCCTGGGGTACTTTCTAATTGCTGTTTGCTGTTTGCTGTTTGCTCCGTTGGCTAGAATGCAGTGACATGCGGCTGGAGCGGCGGGAAAGATTGAGCTGGGCGGCTGCGTTGGGAGCGGGGCTGTTGTTGCGGGCGGGGTTTGCCGCGATCCATCCGCGCTTTGTGGGCGACACGTTGATCTATGGCGACCTGGCCCACAACCTGCTGGCGCAGCGCGTGTACGGGCTGACGGAAGACGGCCATGTGCGGTCGACGCTGATTCGGCTGCCGGGGTATCCGCTGTTTCTGGCGCTGTGCTTTGCCCTGTTTGGGACGGCGAACTACCTGGCCGTGGTCTGGGTGCAGGTCGTTGTGGATCTGCTGGGCTGTGTGCTGCTGGGGGCGATGGCGCGGCGAGTGTTTGGGGCGCGTGTTGGAACCATTTGTGTGTGGATCGCGGCGCTTTGTCCGTTTACGGCAAACTATGCGGCTGCGGCGCTTACGGAGACCCTGTCGATCTTCTGTGTTGTGGTGGGCTTTTGGGGTTTGGTGGCGTGGAGTGGGAACCCTCGCCTCCGGTGGGCGATGGTGGTGGGGTTGGCCGCGTGTGGGGCGGTGTTGCTGCGGCCGGATGGGGTGTTGTTGGCGGGGGTCTTGCTGCCTGCGATGGCTTGGGTGGCCTGGAAGGAGAGAGGAACCGAGGGTCCCTCCGGTGGTGGCAACAAGGACGGCAAAAGCGCTCACGCGAAGGGCGCGGAGGTGGCGCGGGAGGCGCGAAGGCGTCGGTGGTTGGGTGCCGGGTTGGCTGTTGGGTGTGTGGCGGGGTGTTTGGGGGCTTGGAGCTTACGAAACTGGCGGGTCTTCCACGTGGTGCAGCCCCTGGCGCCGAAGTATGCGAACGATCCGGGGGAGCCGGCCCCGGTGGGTTTCGCGCGGTGGTTCCGGACGTGGGGTGTGGGGCTGGGGGACACGGAGCGTGTGTATTGGGTGTACGACGGGTCTGTGTTGTCGATGAATGACCTGCCCCCATGGGCCTTCGACAGCCCGGCGCAGCGGGCGGAAACGGCGGCGTTGATCACGCGCTACAACGCAGAAAGCTCGTCGACTCCGGCGATTGAAGAGGCATTTGCGCAGCTGGCGGCAGAGCGGGTCCACGCCGCACCAGTGCGATTTTACGTGGGGCTGCCGTTGGCTCGGCTGGGAGACATGTGGCTGCGTCCGCGGACGGAGTTGTTTGGCCGGCACATGCCGCTGGACTGGTGGGATGTGCGGGAGCGGCCAAGGGCGGCCTTGTTTGCGTGGGTCTACGGAGCGCTGAATGTAGCGCTATTGGGGTGTGCGCTCGCCGGGCTGGTGCGGTGGTGGCGGGCTGGCTGGGGCGGGTATAGGGTGCTGGCGGCGGCGATGGTGGGCTTTGTGCTGTTGCGGTCGGGATTATTGATGACGATTGATAACTCGGAGCCGCGGTACGTGCTCGAGTGTTATCCGGTGGTCTTTCTGTTGGCGGCGGTGGCGCTGGGTGAACGCTCTCGGGACCGTGCGGATGAGGCGGGCGTGTGAGCCAGAGGCGAGCGACCCAGAGGCGAGCGACCCAGAGAATGCCAAAACTCTGATCCAGGAGCGAGGTGTGGATCACCCACGCGCATCACATGCGCTGAAGGAGAACGTACTGTGACATGGATACCGGATACGAAGCGCTATGAAGAGGTAGAGTTCCGCCGATGCGGGCGGTCAGGCATTGTGCTGCCTCCGATCACGCTTGGACTGTGGCAGAACTTCGGCGGCGTAGATGTCTTTGAGACCGGCCGCGCGGTGATTCGGCGTGCCTTTGACCGCGGTGTGACGCACTTCGACCTGGCCAACAACTATGGACCGCCGTACGGCTCGGCCGAGGAGAACTTCGGAGCGATACTTCGGAAGGATTTCAGCGGCTACCGGGATGAGCTGTTGATTTCGACCAAGGCGGGCTGGGACATGTGGCCTGGGCCCTATGGTGTTGGCGGTTCGCGCAAGTACCTCCTGTCTTCGCTGGACGCGAGCCTGAAGCGCATGGGCCTGGAGTATGTCGACATCTTTTACTCCCATAGGCCGTCGACCGATACGCCGCTCGAAGAGACGGTGAGCGCCCTGGTGCAAGCGGTGCGCCAAGGAAAGGCGCTGTACGTGGGCATCTCCTCGTACAGCCCCGAGCGGACCCGGGAGGCTGCACGGTTGCTGGCGACGGAGGGCGTCAGGCTGCTGATTCACCAGCCGTCCTATTCCATGCTGAACCGCTGGATCGAGCACGGTCTGCTCGACACCCTGGAAGAATTGGGGGTTGGCTGCATTGCGTTCTCGCCCCTGGCGCAAGGTCTGCTGACAGGCAAGTACTTGAACGGCGTTCCCGAGAGCTCACGTGCGCACAGCGGAGGTGCGGGCGGATCCTTCTCGAAGGAGCTGCTTACGCCGGAGAATATCCAGCGGGTACGCGCGCTGAATGAGATTGCGAAGGGACGCGGACAGACGTTGGCCCAGATGGCGATCGCGTGGGTTCTTCGCGACCGGCGAGTGACCTCCGCCCTGATTGGAGCACGCAACGTGGAACAGCTTGAGGATTCGCTGGATGCGGCGCAGAAGCTGCAGTTTACCGCTGAAGAGTTTGCGGAGATCGACCGACATGCCACAGAGGGCGGACTTGATCTTTGGAAGGGAGCACGTGAGGGTACAGAGTGAGCGGACCTTGTCCAGATCAGGAGCCTAGTGCTGAATGACGCTGATTCCCTTGCCAGTTGGGATCTTGTAGGGAGCGGTGTTCACCTTGGTGTTAAGGCGGATGTTGGTGTAGGTGGCGGTTTGACGATCGCCGCCGGGGGTGTCGAAGACCTGCTTGAGCGAAACGTCGCGGGCGGGGTCGAGCCAGAGGGTGATCTGCTTGAAGGTGCTCTGGACGCCCGGATCTTTGCTGACCAGAACCAGCTTTTCGGTCTTCACCTGCTGCCCGTTGTCGGAAAGGGTTTCGGGGCCGGCATCGGTGATGGTCCAGTTCTTCTGCAGGTCCTGGCTGTTGGCGCCGAAACCGAGCGCGAGGTAGCCCTCAAGCTTGTTCTGGTTGCCGCCGGATTTGAAGGCGTCGACCTGCTTGGTTGCCGGCGTGTACATCTGCAGCGTGCCGCCGGCATAGCTGAGGATGCGTGAAGGCGAAGCGGCGGGTTTGCCTGAGGCGTCGGTCGGGTAGACGGTGGCGCCGAACTCGATGCCGTTGCGGGTGCGGTCGAGATAGATGGAGCCCTTTTCGGTCGTGGTGTCGTGAACGACCTTCTCGTAGTTGTCGCGCTGCACGTTGGCGGTGGCGTTCTGAAAACGCCTGCTTCCGGCGTCCATCTGGGTGAAGACGGCGGCGAGCTGGGGGGATTGGGCGTGGACGGCTGGGGTGAGCGTCAACGCCAGGCCTAGTCCGGCGGCGAACGCGGCCCGGCAAGTTGAGTGGCTGCCTTGCGGCTGAGATAGTTGGAGAACGCGAGAAGGCATGGATTACTCCTGGTCCGTTGGACGCCCGCGGAGGACGGCTGCGTCGTAAGCGACGATCTGGCCGCGCGGATCTTTGACGGGGGTGATCTTGTCGACCTCGGCGTCCGGGGTGATCTGGCGGACGCGGTCCGCGATCCGGTCATGAACTTCCTGGTCCGTCCGGGCGCCGTGGAGATCTTCGGCGCGTACCTCGATCTCGAAGCGGCGGATTGTCCCGAAGTGGCCGGCGTCGCGGATGAGGACTTCGGTGGAACGGCTGGGAACCTCGGGCAGGGGACGGTCGTGGAAGTCGATGAAGTGGGGCGCGATGAACAGGAACAGCAGGATCAGCGTGACCATCACGTCGTAGTGGAAGCTGCCGCGCTCGTACGTCCAGAAGATGTAGCGGTGGAGCAGGTTGCGTTCCACCCGAGCGAGCGAACTCGCTGGGGACCCCGGGGGTTGGCGCTGTGCGCTGGTTGGGGATGAGGTGTTCATTGGGCAGGCGTCCGGGCGGGCACGGGGCGGCCAAGGTGCTGCCGGGTGATGTGGGTTGCGCCGCCCATGTAGGGGATCAGCGCTTCGGGGATGCGGACGGTGCCGTCGGGCTGCTGGTAATTCTCCAGGATGGCAAGGTAGGTGCGGCCGATGGCAAGCCCGGAGCCGTTCAGCGTGTGAACGAACTCGGCTTTTTTCGCGCCGACCGGCTTGTGGCGAATATTGGCGCGGCGGGCCTGGAAGTCGCCGAAGTTGGAGCAGGAGCTGATCTCGCGGTAGGCGTTCTGGCCCGGCAGCCAGACCTCGAGGTCGTAGGTCTTTGCGGAGCTAAAGCCCATGTCGCCGGTGCAGAGCAGCATGCGGCGGTAGGGGAGCTGGAGGTGCTCGAGGACGGACTCGGCGTGGCGGGTGAGGGCTTCGTGCTCGGTTGCGGAGTCCTCGGGGCGGGTGAATTTGACGAGCTCGACCTTTTGAAACTGGTGGTGGCGGATCATGCCCCGCATGTCTTTGCCGTAGGTGCCGGCTTCCGAGCGGAAGCAGGGGGTGCAGGCGGTGAACGAGATGGAACCCTCGGCGAGGTCGACGGTTTCGTCGCGGAAGAGATTGGTAACGGGGACTTCGGCGGTAGGGATGAGCCAGTGATCGTTGTCCTGCAGCTGCCCGGGGACGTAGGGTCCCTTGTCGTCGGCGTGGAAAAGGTCGTCAGCGAACTTGGGGAGGTTTCCTGTGCTGAACAGCGACTTGGAGTTCACGAGCGCCGGGGGGAGCACTTCGACGTAGCCGTGCTCGCGGGTATGGAGGTCGAGCATGAACTGGGCGAGGGCGCGTTCGAGGCGGGCGCCGGCGCCGAGGTAGACGACGAAGCGCGAGCCGGAGATCTTGGCGGCGCGCTCGAAGTCGAGGATGCCGAGCTCTTCGCCGAGCTCCCAGTGGGGCTTGGCGGAAAAAGGAAACTGGCGCGTCTCACCCCAGGTCTTGATGACCTGATTGTCGTGCTCGGAAGTCCCAGCGGGGACGTCGTCGGCGGGGAGATTGGGGAGCGACTCGAGGAGCGTGCGGAGCTTTGCGTCGAGCTCGGCAGCGGTCGTTTCAAGCAAGTCGGTACGGGTCTTCAGAGCTGTGGACTGCTCGCTGATGGCGGAGGTGTCCCCGCCCGAGCGCTTGAGTTTCGCGAACTCCTGAGACAGCGTGTTGCGCTGCGCTTTCAGGGTTTCGAGTTCGGTGATGGCGCTGCGGCGCTCGGTGTCGAGAGCGGCAAAGCCTTGGAGAAGGGTGGGGTCGGTGCCGCGGAGGCGCAGTTTTTCTTCAACCCGCGGCAGGTTGGCCCGCACATAAGCCAGGTCAAGCATGGATGTAAGGGTACAGGTTTGAGACATCGGGCGTCACGTACGGTTTGCGCTACTTCGGGGCCCTTCAGCGCGTACACTGCCGCGCAAGGATCCGGGAGCGTTCGCGTATCTTGGGGGTGCGGAATCCGAGTTGCGGAAATGAGTTACGGATCCGCCACCAAGGAGGTGTGCGATGGGCGCTTTCGCCACGGCAAAAGAACCCTTCATGGCAGAAGCTGAATACCTGGCCTCGAGCTTTGAGTCAGACATGGACTTCGTCGACGGGCACCTGGAGGAGCGGAACGCGGGTGAGATTGAACACGCCAACTGGCAGCGCGCCCTGATGGCCTGGTTCCTTGTGGACCGTGGGTTTCCGGCGCTGATTGCATTGCCTGAGGTGCGGATCAAAGTGTCAGAGATGCGCTACCGGGTGCCTGACATCGCGGTTTTTGCACGGATGCCCGCTGGCGCAGTGGTGATGGAGCCGCCGCTGGCGGTGTTTGAAATTCTGAGCCCGGAGGACCGGTACAGCCGGTTGAAGGAGCGCTTCCGCGACTATCACCGGATGGGGATTCCGAACCTGTTCGCCATTGAGCGGCGTGAGGAGTATTCAAGGTTCCAGGGCGACCGCTTCGAGCCGATTACCGAGAAGCGAAGCAGCCTCACTGGATCGGAAGCCTTTGTGGATTGGGCCGCCCTGACCGCAATGCTGCTGTAAGGGTGAGGTCGCGCAGCTCTGCCCCTTGCCCACAGCGGAGATCGTTAGAATCGGCAGGTGATGAGCGATCTCAAGGTAGTGCGGCGGGCGTTGTTGTCGGTTACAGACAAGACGGGGTTGGTGGAGTTCGGGCGGGTACTGGCGGGGATGGGTGTGGACCTGATCTCGACCGGCGGGACGGCAGCGGCGCTGCGGGATGCCGGGTTGCCGGTGCGGGACATCGCCGAACTCACCGGCTTTCCGGAGATGCTGAGCGGTCGCGTGAAAACACTGCACCCCAACGTACACGGGGGCATCCTGCACCGGCGTGCGGATGCGGAGCATGTCGCGGCGGTGGAAGCGCATGGCATCCAGCCGATCGACATGGTGGTGGTGAACCTGTACGCCTTTGAAAAAACGGCGGCGCGGCCGGGCGTGGCGCTTGAAGAGCTGATCGAGAACATCGATATCGGCGGCCCGTCGATGCTGCGGTCGGCGGCGAAGAATTTCGAGGATGTCGCGGTGGTGTCCGGTGCAGCGCAGTATGAGGCGTTGGCGGCAGAGATGCAGGCCAACGGCGGGGCGCTCAGCGGGGCGACGCGGTGGCGGTTGGCGCGGGCCGCCTTTGCGACGACGGCGGCGTATGACACGGCCATTGCGTCGACCCTGGAAACACGGGCCGCGGGAGAGACCGCAGCTGCTCCCACTGAGGTGGCCAGCGGCACCGGTCGTGAAGAAGGCCAGTCGAAGGCCTTGCCGGAAACGCTGCAGATTGTGGCATCGCGCAAGATGAGTCTGCGGTACGGCGAGAATCCGCACCAGAGCGCCGCGCTGTACACAGACGGCTCGGCGGTGGGCATTGCCAATGCGGAGCAGCTGCAGGGCAAGGAACTGAGCTACAACAACCTGGTCGACCTGGATGCCTGTTGGGCGCTGGCCAGCGAGTTCGACCAAACAGCCGTGGCGATCATCAAGCACACGAACCCCTGTGGTGTGGGGCTGGGAGCGACGGTGGCGGAAGCGTACACGCGGGCGCTGGCGGCCGATCCGGTGAGTGCCTTTGGTGGGGTCATCGGGGTGAACCGCGAGGTGGATGGGGCAGCTGCCGCTGAGATTGCCAAGTTGTTCGTGGAGGCGATCGTGGCGCCCGGGTTTACTGCCGACGCGCTCCAAACGTTAGGGGCAAAGAAGAACCTGCGAGTCTTGCGGATCAGGCCGGCGGGGGTCGGCCAGGTGGTGAAGTCGTTATCTGGTGGGTTCCTGGTGCAGAACGAGGACCACGCACCTGTGACGTCGGCGTCGTTGAAGATCGTGTCGGCACGTCAGCCGAGCGAAGCCGAGATGGCGGCGCTTCTGTTTGCGTGGCGTGTGTGCAAGCACGTGAAGTCGAACGCCATCGTGTATGCGCGCCAGGAGAACGGCTTTGGGCAGACTGTTGGGGTCGGTGCCGGGCAGATGAGCCGGGTCGATGCCGCACGGTTTGGCGCGATGAAGGCCGTTTTGCCGCTACAGGGCACCGTGGCCGCAAGTGACGCGTTCTTTCCGTTTGCCGATGGGTTAGAGGCGGTGGCCAACGCTGGCGCGACCGCGGTGATACAGCCAGGGGGGTCGGTGCGAGATGCCGAGGTGATCGCGGCGGCGGACCGGTTAGGGGTGGCCATGGCATTTACGGGGGTTCGGCATTTCCGGCATGGGTGAGGGGTGGCGGCCGGGTGGGCGTGGCCAATGCGAAGCGCCGCCCGGCCAGCCATTGTTGGTAACACACCACTGGGTAGACCGGGCCGCATCCAAAGCGTGTAGAGTACCGTCTAAACAGCTGTTTGCCATCGCGCTCGTGCAGTCCAGGACCCCATAGATGACCGATCGTTTTCGCGCTTCTTTTCTTCCTTTTACGTGTGCTCTTTTAACGATCCCTGGTTTGGCCGCGCAAACGCCGGCAAAGGCGCCGGCCGCGGCTACCATCGCGACAACCGCGGGTACGGACCGGGCTGCGTCGTACTACCACTACGGGCTGGCGAAGATTTATGAGCAGCAGTTTCTGGCGAGCGGGCGCCAGGATCTGGCGACACAGGCCATTGAGCAATACAAGCTGGCGCTGACGGCGGATCCTGAGTCTCCGCAACTGCAGGATGGCGTGGCGATGCTGTATTTCCGGCTCGGGCGCATCCGGGAAGCCGTGAACGCCGCACAGGACCAGGTGAAAAAGCATCCGGACGACGTGGATGCGCATGTGCTGCTGGGCCGGGTGTACGTGCGGTCGCTGGATGACCGGTCGTCGCAGGGACCGCAGACCCAGGAGATGCTGCAGGCGGCGATTCATGAGTACGAGACGATCGTGCGACTGAAGCCGAACGACCTGGACAATCACCTGTTACTGGGGCAGCTGTACAGCATCGACCACGAGTCCGCCAAGGCCGAGGCGCAGTTCCAGGCTGCGCAGAAAATTGACCCGAACAGCGAGGATGTCGTTCTGCGGATGGCGCAGATGTATTCCGAGCAGGGCAATCTGGCGAAGGCGGCCAAGACGTTGTCCGACGTGCCGGCGGAGGACCGCAGCCCGCGGATGAATTTTGTCCTGGGCAATCTGTACGACCAGATGAAGCAGCCCAAGGACGCCGCCAAGGCGTACCAGGCGGCCGTGGATCAGGACCCGGACAACACCGATGCAAAGCGCGGGCTGGCCTCGGCGCTACAGGCTTCGGGTCAGATGGATGCGGCGGCGAAGATCTATGGGCAGATTCTGGGGTCTGATCCGCAGGATGCGCAAAGTTTGATCCGCGAAGCCGACATCCAGCGTCAGCAGGGCCACTACGACCAGGCTTTGGCGACGCTGAAGAAGGCCGAGGCGTTGGTATCCGACAACCTGGAACTGAGCTACAACGAGGCGCTGACCTACGACGCGCTGGGGCGGTTTGACGACTCGATCCGGACGATGAAGGCCGTGCTGGCGCGGACGACCTCGGCGGATGGGAAGTACGAGGACGGGGACCGCAGCAACCGGGCGCTCTTTTTGGATCGCCTGGCCATTGTGTATCGCGAATCGGGTAAGTACGACGATGCGGTCGCAACATACAAGCAGATGATGGCCCTGGGCGGCGAGTACCAGGCACGCGGTGCCGAGGGCGAGGTGGACGCCTACCGCGATGCGCACCAGTGGAAAGCGGCCTTGGACGCCGCGGCCGCTGCGGCCAAGGCAATGCCGGACAACCACGACGTGCAGCTGAACTACGCGCGGCAGCTTGCGGACAACGGCAAGCTGGAGGACGGGCTGAAGATCGCGCAGATGCAGATGAAGGGCACGCCGGACGATCGCGATATTTACGTGACGATCGCGGATATTCAGTCGCGCAACAAGCACTACAAGCAGGCCTCCGAGGCGCTGGACAAGGCGGAAGCGCTTGCCCAGAAGCCTGAGGACAAGCTGTTCACCTACTATTTCCGCGGCTCGATTCTGGAGCGGGAGAAGATGTACGACCTGGCAGACGAGCAGTTCCGTAAGGCGCTGGCAATTGATCCGGAAAACGCCGCGACCGAGAACGATTACGGGTACATGCTGGTGGAGCGTGGGGTAAAGCTGGACCAGGCGATGCGGATGCTGCAAAAGGCCGTGACCTTCGACCCGCAGAACGGGGCATACCTGGATTCGCTAGCCTGGGCCTACTACAAGCAGGGCAACTACACCATGGCCGAGGACTATGAGCGCAAAGCGGTGCTGCGGCAGCCCGGGGACCCATCGATCCTGGCGCATATGGCCGAAATTTACGCCCGTAACGGCAAGTTGTCGCTGGCTGTGACCGAGTGGGAAAAGTCGGTGAGCCAGTATGCGACTTCGTTGCCGCCTGAAGCGGACCCGGCGGATGTAAGCCGGACGCAACATGATCTCGAGACGGCGCGGGTGCGGTTGGCCCACGCGGGTTCGGGGCCGGCGAAGTAGGGCCTCAGCTTTCGCCCTAGTTGACGTCGTCCCGTCAGTAGGATCGCCGAAGGGCTTCGTGCCGGCGATGCCGCTTACAAGGGGCAGCATGCTCAGCCGCCTACGGCGAAGCCGCTAACCCAAGCCAATGCGCAGCGCTAACTGCGCAGCCACTGTGGCGCAGCGCGGTAAACTCGGCCTAGATGCACTTTGATCTGCGTAGATTTGGAGTTTTTGGAGACGCGCTGGAGCGGATGTCGGCTCGCGCGTACCCCGCACCCCCAGGGGACGGGCGTGGGCCGTTTGAGCGGGACCGGGACCGCGTAGTGTGGTCGAGGGCCTTTCGACGGCTGGCGGGTAAGACCCAGGTCTTTACGAGCCGGGCTTCAGACCATTTCCGCAGTCGGTTGACGCACACGATCGAGGTAGCGCAGGTAGCGCGGCAGATCGCGGCGGCGCTGGAGCTGAACGAAGATCTGGCGGAAACGCTGGCCCTGGTGCACGATATCGGCCATCCCCCCTTTGGGCATGCCGGAGAGCGGGCGCTGGACCGGTGCCTCCAGGCTCATGGGCTGCGCTTTGATCACAACCTGCACGCGCTACGCATCGTGGAGCGCTTTGAGCAGCGGTATGCAGGGCATCGTGGGCTGAACCTGACGCTGGGTACCCGTGAGGGCATTGTTAAGCACTCGAGGGATTACACCGAAGGGGAGCATCCGGAACTGGCGGAGTACTTGTTGGATCAGAGCCCGCCCCTGGAGGCGCAGATCATCGATCTGGCGGATGAGATCGCGTATCTGACCGCAGATCTGGATGACGGGGTGGAGTCGGGGTTGCTGGATGTGCGGGATATCTGCGACAGGGTAGGGATCCTGGGCCGCTGCTTCAGCGCCGTGCGGCAGGCGCACCCCGGCGCGGAGGAGAAGTATGTCTTCCACGATGCGTTGCAAGCCATGCAGAAGCGGCTGGTCATGGACCTGATCGAAAACACAGCCCGAAACGTACGGCAGAGCGGAGCGGAGGACCTCCCGGGAATTCGGGCGCTGGGCCGGCGGGTGGCGGTGTTTTCGCCGGCGGTGGAAGCGGAGCGTCGGGAAGAAAAGCAGTTCCTATATGACGCGCTGTATACCTGCAAGGACCTGGAGCGGGAGCACGACAAGGCGGAAGATGTTGTAACGGAGCTATTTGAGTTTTGGGCCAGGGAGCCGGAAGAGCTGCCGGAGGCCTACTTCGCCGAGATTGAGAGCGAAGGTCTGGCGCGGGTGATCGCGGACTACATCGCGGGGATGACTGACAACTTCATCCTGCTGCAGTTTGCGGAGGTTCGGCGGCGGGTGCGCGCGCAGGCTATTCCGCGAAGGTAACCAGATGCAAAACCACCCGAAGAAGCTCTGCAACTATAGTCCTGTGCGGGCGAGAGCGCGGCTTTTCCAAAACCTGCAAATCGTGGATAATAGGGAAGGACGCACCGCAGCACTCGTGCGCCCGCCCCCCGCAGACAATCGGGGAAAGCTACAAGCAGGGTAGGTTACCCTGCGTCGCGGCGTGTCGGGCTCAACCTGACGGGCTGCTTGCCAGCCGGAGTGGTTGGCCAAACTTGAGGAGAACATCACATGCGCGAGATCATCACCCTGCAGTGCCCGGTGTGCAAGAACCGGAACTACTCGACCACCAAGAACAAGAAGACCACCACGGGTCGTCTCGAGTTCTCCAAGTTTTGCAATACGTGCCGCAAGCACACGGATCACAAGGAAACGAAGTAGCACGAGAGCGGGTCAGCCGGTCGTCGGTCAGCAAGAAGAAAGCTGGCTCGCTGACAGCGTAGATTGCGGCTGATCTGCTGCTCCCACAGGGGAGTAAGCTCAACGGTTAAACTGTCGGTCTCCAAAACCGAACTTCTCGGTTCGAATCCGAGCTCCCCTGCCAGTTCGTTCCCGGGTTTCCCGGGATGTTGTACAGAGTTCGACCCCTCCTCCGGTGAGATGTGAGGGATTTCAGGAGCAACACCATGGCCAAGGCCGCTGTTGTGGAAACTACCTCCGAAAATACCGCTATCGAGCGGGCTGCGTCGGGCCCGAAGCGGCTGGCCGAGTTCCTGAAGGACACGCGCCAGGAGATGGAAAAGGTGGTGACGCCCACCCGCGAGGAAGTCCGCACGAATACCATCATCGTGATCGCGACCGTATTTCTGTTTGCGGCGTACTTCGCGTTGATTGACAACACTCTGGGCAGGCTGATCGACCGCGGTCTGCTGAAGCTTACCGGTCACTAATCAGCAGCCCCCGGCAGGGCCGGAGCGAGACGGCAAGAGATTTCACCTATGGCATACGACGACGAGATGAACGAGCAGGGGCCCGAGGCCACCAACGAGACCGAAGCGTTCGACGCCGGTACGGCGGGGGACGGGTTTGACCCGAACGCCGGTGCCACCGCAGCGGATGGGCTGGCTCCCGAGGGCGGGGACGTCGCGGTTGCCGAGGCGCCGCAGAACAACTTCAAGTGGTACATCATCCACGCGTACTCAGGTTTTGAGCGCAAGGTGAAGGAATCGCTCGAAAGCCGGGTCCGGGCCTATCACCTGGAAGATCGCGTCGGCCGTATTGAGATCCCGACCGAGCCGACCACCGAGCTTCGCAACGGGAAGAAATACACCATTGACCGCGTGTTCCTCCCCGGTTATGTCTTCGTGGAGATGGCGCTCGACAACGACCTTTGGCACGTGGTGAAGAACACGCCGCGCGTCACAGGCTTTTTGCAGACGGGCGATCAGCCCAATGCGCTCTCCGAGCAGGAAGTCAGCGCGATGTTGAATCGCGCCGATGTGACCAAAGAAAAGCCCAAGCTCAAGCTCAAGTTCACGAAGGGTGAGCAGGTCCGGATCACCGAAGGGCCGTTTGCCAATTTCAATGGAGCAGTGGACGACATCAACGAAGACAAGCAGACTCTCAAAGTGATGGTTTCGATCTTCGGACGTCCGACGCCCACCGAGGTTTCCTTTGCCAGCGTAGAAAAGGCAGAGGAGTAGTTCAAGTTTCAGGAGTCGCAGCCCGGCCGCTTCACCGGACCTTCTAGCTCCTGCCGCAGTACAAAATTCATCAGCGGGTTCGTCCCGCGGCATAAGAAGGATTCACCATGGCACCGAAGAAAATCAATGGCTACGTCAAGCTCCAGGTGATGGCCGGCAAGGCCACCCCCGCTCCCCCGATTGGCCCCGCGCTTGGTCAGGCGCAGGTCAACATCATGGAGTTCTGCAAGCAGTTCAACGACCGCACCAAGGACCCGGGTCTGGTGGGGATGACCATCCCGGTCGTCATCACGGTGTACGCGGACCGTACATTCACGTTCATCACCAAGACCCCGCCTGCGCCGGTCCTGCTGTTGAAGGCTGCCGGTGTCGCCAAGGGTTCTGGCTCGCCGAACAAGGACAAGGTTGGCAAGGTGACCGAGGCGCAGATCATGGACATCGCCAAGCAGAAGATGCCGGACATGAACGCGGCGTCGGTGGAAGCAGCGGCGAAGACCATCCGCGGCACGGCGCGTTCGATGGGTCTGGATATTGTCGCTTAAGCTTTGAATCGAGGTACTGTGGAGGGCCGGGGATCCCCCGGCCTTCTGCTTTTCGCCCCACACTTTGCGGCGACAGGACCATTTCCCGGAGAACCTGTTGTGAGCCAGATAACGACACCGGCGGATCATCCGAAGATCGTTGTGTTTGGCAGCTTGTGGCGGACGTGAGCTTCTGTCCCCCGCGGCTGCTGCTATGTGGGGAGACGGTCATGGGCTCCGGCTTGGCCCTGGGACCTGGAGGAAAGGATCGAACCAGGCGATCGCGGCGGCAGGAGCGGGTGCCCGGGTTCAATTCTGACCAATCTGGGCGATGACGCGTTCAGGCAGCTTGCGCGCGATGCCGGGGCCTGGCGGGGGTGGACGCGTCCTTGGTCGAGACAGTAAACGAACCGACCGGGGCGGCTGCCATCTTGATCGATGAGGCCACTGGTGAGAGCGCGGGCATCTCGGTGACACGGCCGGGAACGGCGTCCTCCATGCCGGAGCGAAGAGAGATCGACAAGGCATGGCGTCGAATGTAGTGTTCCGGGACTAACACCTCAGGCGAAGAGCATTTGCTGGCCTGCGTCTACATCGGTCTGCGAAGCCGGCGACTTACGCCGGAGCGGCTCGCCGACGTCGCGAGTGACGAGAGCATCGGTGGACCGGGGCGCTAGATTGTGACGCTTGCAGATGCGTTGCAGCACCTCCGCCATCCGCCGGCGATACGCTCCGTCCGCGAAGTCCTGCTCGGCGAAGCGGCGGTCGTAGTCGCCGGCGAGGTGAGGGAAGTGCTCGCGAACGAAACTCATCCAGGTGGGACGCGAACACGACTTCAGGAACAGGGAATGCGAGGCGAGGAAGCTCGCGTTCGCCGCGGCCGCGGACCTCGCGACACGCTCGATGGAGGCCTCAGCGTCGTTGATGCCGGGAAGCATCGGGGAGCAAAGGATTCCGGTAGTGATGCCCGCATCGCGCAGCTTGCGCACGGCGGCAAAGCGGAGATCGGGGCGCGGCGCGCGGGGCTCCATCTTGCGGGCGAGCTGGGCGTCGGTGGTGGTGATAGTGATATGAACCACCAGGGTGTTGCGCTCCGCGATACGCTGGAGCAGATCGATATCTCGGATGATGAGATTGGACTTCGTGATGATGCCAAGTCGGTGGCCAGCCCGTCGGCTGAACACATCAAGCAGACTCCGTGTGATCCCGGCCCGGCGCTCGATCGGTTGGTATGGGTCGGTGGCGGTCCCGAGGGCGATTTCCTGGTCGGGATCGATTCGACCCAACTCCTGCTCGAGAAGCCAGGCGGCGTTCTCTTTCAGGTAGATTTCGTGCTCAAAGGCCTTCGCCCAAGGCTGCTCGGGGCCTTCGTAGTGGCCGGTGGGGATTTCGAGGACTCTGTTGGGCTGAAGAAACTCATGCGTGTAACGGGCATAGCAGTATTTGCAGCCGAATTCACAGCCGCGGTAGGGGTTGATGGACCACTCGAGCGAGAGGTTGCGCTTGCTGACGGACCGGTTCAGGATCGAACGGGCGCGCATGGCACGGAACTCGATTTGATGACCGTCGTCGGCGTGGGTCGACTCAGCGGCGAGGCGGGCCATGCCGACCGGGGCGGAAGGAAGGATGGGGAAGAGGGCCGGGATGGGCTGTCCTGACGCGGGCTGCTTCGCCATTTCTTCGCCTCCGTGAAACGACTGTACGCGGCGTCCGGGGATGCGTCAACAGCCATTCTGCAGACGGGTTTTGGGACGGGGATCAACCTCGGGTGGCCGAGGGGTCGATGGAAGGGGCGAGCACGGTGTATGGTGATGAGCCAGTGAGCGGGTTCGTACTGAAGCGTGCGCAGATGTGGTGCTGAGGCACAGAAGGAGCGACACGGGCGGTGGATGTCACGCGGGATCTTCTGCAGGCGTTGCTGGATCATTTCTGGGAGGCCCGGCGAAAGCGGGTGCCGCGCGAGCCAAAGCTGTTTCCGGCAGGGTATTTGATCAGCTACACCTCGCTGATCCAGCGAGCCGGGGTGGCCGTGGAGGCACGGCGACTTGGGAATCAGCTCACCGAGATCGCTGAACTGGCGCGACTGAGGGAATGGCCTCCACTTGCGGCATTGGTGGTGCGGCAGGACGCGGGGCACCCTGGGGTGGGCTATTTCCGCCGGCCGGGAAGCCCGAAGATTGATCTTGTAAACGATGAACATCTGCGTGGGTGGGAGAAGGACGCCCGGGCATGTATCAATTTCGAGCGGATGCCGAGACGCGCACCGGCATTGAGGGCTGGATGACGCAATCTGGATGACGCAATCTGAGACTTGACGGCTACTGAGGAAAGCCGCATACTAGAACGGTTGTCCGGATGTTCTCCGTGACACACGTCGAGACCACGCCCATGCGGAAAAGCGCATGTCCTTCAGTTCCTCGGTGCAAGCAGGAGCTGAAAACCTAAGGGGTGGCAGACAAGGACTATGTATGGCTCGGAAGATCTCCAAGAATCTTGCCAAAGCACGTGCGCTCGTTGAGCCGCGCCCGTATACCATTGGCGATGCAATTCCGCTGTTGCAGAAGGCCAAGTACGCGAAGTTCGACGAGACCGTCGATCTGACGCTGCGGCTTGGTGTGGACACCCGTCATGCGGACCAGATGGTGCGCGGGACCGTTGTTCTTCCCCACGGTCTGGGTGGCAAGAGCAAAGTCGTGGCAGTAATCGCCTCTGGCGACAAGCAGCGCGAGGCCGAAGCGGCTGGTGCGGAGTTTGTCGGCGGCGAAGACCTGGTGGAGCGCATTCAGAAGGAAAACTGGACCGACTTCGACGCGCTGATCGCGACGCCGGACATGATGCGGTCTGTTGGCCGTCTGGGAAAAGTCCTTGGACCGCGCGGCCTGATGCCGAACCCCAAAACGGGTACCGTGACCACAGATGTGGCCGGCGCCATTCGCGAGATCAAGGCCGGTAAGGTGGAGTTCCGTGCGGACAAGACCGCTCTGGTGCATGTACCGGTCGGCAAACTGTCCTTCCCGATTGAGAAGCTGGAGCAGAACGCCCTGACAGTGGTGAATGCGGTGATGAAGGCCAAGCCTTCAGCGGCCAAGGGCAAGTATGTGAAGAAGATTGTCCTGTCCTCCACGATGGGCCCAGGCATTGAGCTTGAGGCTGCAACGGCGGACGTCGCGACCAAGTAACTAAGATTCGGCAATTCGCGTGGAACCCTGCGCGATGCCACAGAACACAGGCCGGCATCATGGCTGGCAGCTAGGCTGGAATTTCCTATGGCATTGACCAAGGCACAAAAGGATAAAAAGGTCGCGGCGCTCGCGGCTGATCTGGAAAAGAGTACCTCGGCGATCATCGGCACCTTTACGGGCCTGACTGCGTCGAAGGACTTTTCTCTGCGTAAGACCGTGCGCGAAGCGGGCGGCTCCTACCACGTTGTGAAGAACAAGCTGGCGGCGAAGAGCTCGCAGGGTACGAAGGTGGAAGCGGCTCTGCAGGGACTCAAGGGCGTCAGCTCGGTGGCCTATACCTCGGGTGATCCGGTGGCGCTGGCCAAGGCGCTCTCGACTTGGGTGAAGGACAACGCTGAGTTCACCTTTAAGCTGGGCATCGTTGATGGCAAGGTGATCACCAAGGAGCAGATTGGCGAACTGGCCAGCATGCCGGGCAAGGAAGAGCTCTTCTCGAAGCTGCTGTTCCTGATCAATGCGCCGGCGACCCGCTTGGCGACAGTGACCAACGCGGTCAGCCGCAACCTGGCCGTTGTGATCGATCAGGCACGTGAGCAGGGCAAGTTGACCGGGGCTGCGGCTCCGGTGGCCTCCACGCCCGCGGAGTCCACTGAGACTCCGGAAGCCGCGGCGCATGCCGAGGAGGCACCGACACCGACCGAGCAGATCGCGGCCGCCCCGGCTTCCGAGGCGGATCCAGTGGCGGAAGCCCAGCCGAGCGGCGCGGCACAGCCAGAGAACGGAACAGCGTCGCAGGCCGGTGAAGCGGCTTCAACCGATCCGGTCGAGGGCTAACCCAAGTTTCGTCACGCTCTTCGCTGGGTGCGCAGTCTGAGCGCACCGGAAACCCGGTGAAGAGAGTGGCAACCTCCGGCGCGAGCCGAAGGGAAAAGCAGAAGCAGTACGAATTCAAAAACGCAGATTCCCTTCGGAAGGCCGAAGGTACAGGGAGAAGATCATGGCGGACATTCAGCAGATTGAAGACGCGATTGTTGGGCTTACGCTGCTCGAGGCGGCGGAGCTGGTGAAGAAGCTCGAGGAGCGCCTCGGCGTCTCCGCAGCGGCAGCTACAGTGGCTGCGGCGCCTGCGGGTGGCGGCGGTGCGGCGGCTCCGGCTGTCGAAGAGAAGACCGAGTTCACGGTCATTCTGAAGGACGCGGGCGCAAACAAGATCAACACCATCAAGGCTGTGCGTGAAGTGACGGCGCTCGGTCTGAAGGAAGCCAAGGACCTGGTCGATGGCGCGCCGAAGCCTCTGAAGGAGAACATCTCCAAGGAAGATGCGGCAGCGATCGCCAAGAAGTTCGACGGCGTGGCGACGGTCGAAATCAAGTAGTTCGGTTGTGGAAAGAGGGAGGCCCCACCCGGGCCTCCCTCTTTCTTTTCAACAACCTGGAACAAAAGTTGCATGCTGGAGCCATCGCGGTGTATTCTTTCTCTTGGGAAGAACGCACCTCCGCCCCGGCATGTGGCTTTGCATCGGCAGCGGGGAAGGATTCCAGGCGGGTGCGGCCACCAGACAAGGCTTTAAAAGCAAGTTTCAGCAGACTCTAGCACACCTTGCAGTATCCGGTTCATCCCACGTTTGGGCGCGTGGGCTAAGGAGCCGGCCACCTTTGATCCGAGCGGCGGGATCCGGGGTGACACCGAGAAAGAACGGCGGCAATCTTGGGCTTCACGGGCAGAAGCTCAAAGGCGGCGACTATCCAGTTTTTCGAACACGCTTCTCAGCAATCAGCTTCACGTATCTCTGTACGCGCGCTCTCCGGGCAATGGGTCCCGCAGGGCGATTCTGCCGTTTCCGGCAGGCGAATTGACGTCCGTTCTGGCCGTCAAACGTCTTTCTGACCCGTTTCACGCACTTCTTGAGCGCGTGTGACCCGGGCAGTCCCCGCGCTTTTCGCCTCCATCTGAGCAGGCACACTGAGGTTGTCCCACCCTTTCCACCCCGCAGAATGCTTCGCTGGGGCCACTAAGCAATACGCGTACCAGGTGCACCCGCAACGAGGAGCGGATGCACCGATTGTTGGGCGCGGAAGTCAAATGAGAGGAGACCGCTCATCCCGGGCTCCGCTCCCTCTGGAAACTCGGCTTCAGGCGCATTGGATGCGTTCTGGGCGTGTGGAAAGAGGCCTCGACCACACCAGGAGAGAGCATGTCGAACCAGACAACCGAAACGCGCGCGCTTCGCACCCGTCTCGACTTTTCCAAGATTCCAACCAGCATCCAGATCCCTAACCTCATTGAGGTGCAGCGCCGGTCGTATGAGCGCTTTCTGCAGATGGACAAGCTGCCGCAGGAGCGTGAAGACAACGGCCTGCAGTCGGTATTCACCTCTGTGTTTCCGATCACCGACTTCCGCAACGTAAGCGAGCTCGAGTTTGTCGATTACACGATCGGCAACTGGGAGTGCAAGTGCGGCTACCTCAAGGGGCTGAATCACCTGCGCACCACCTGCATCACCTGCGGGCACATGGTGATCACCGACCCGTTCCACCCGGGTGATGTGCTGTGTAAGTTCTGCGGAACCTACAACAAGAACACGCCGGACTTCTGCACCAAGTGCGGTGACCCGGTGGGCCTGCAGCTGAAGTACGACCAGGCGGAATGCGAAGAGCGGGGCATGACCTACTCGGCGCCGCTGAAGGTCACCATTCGCCTGAAGATCTACGACAAGGACCCGGAGACGGGCGTGAAGAGCCTGCGCGATATGAAGGAGCAGGAAGTGTTCTTCGGCGACATCCCGCTGATGAGCGCCAATGGCACCTTTATCGTCAACGGCACCGAGCGCGTCATCGTGTCGCAGCTGCATCGTTCGCCTGGCGTCTTCTTTGAGACAGCGAACAACCGTACCTATTTCCTCGGCAAGATCATCCCGTACCGCGGCAGCTGGGTGGAGTTCGAGTACGACCAGAAGAACATCCTGTACGTCCGCATCGATCGCAAGCGGAAGTTCCTGGGCACCATCTTCCTGCGCGCTCTCGGCCTGCGGCAGGACGAAGAAATCCTGAAGACCTTCTACACGATCGACACCGTGAACGTGAAGGAAGGCAAGCTGACCTGGAACATCACCGAGGACGGCAAGGCGACCAACATCCTGGGCAGCCGCACGACTTCGTCGATCAAGGGCGCGGACGGCTCGGAGATCCTGGCTTCCGGCAAGAAGATCACTCCATCGGCGCTGCGCAACCTGCGGGCGGCCGGCATCACGTCCGTTGAAGTCGAGACGGGCGAATTCGAGGGCGCGATTACGGCGGCCGATGTCGTCGACATGAACACCGGTGAGCTGCTGTACGAGGCCAACCAGGAGCTGTCTGCCGACAAGCTGCACAAAATTGCACAGAGCGGCGTGACCACCCTGGAAGTGTTCTTCCCGGAGCGCGACGACGTGGGCACGATTATTGCGAACACGTTGCGGCGTGACTCCGTGCGCAAGCCGGAAGAGGCGCTGATCGAGATCTACCGCAAACTGCGCCCGGGTGACCCGCCGACGCTGGACACCGCGACCGCGTTGTTTGAAGGCATGTTCTTCGACCCGCGCAAGTATGACTTCTCGCGTGTAGGCCGCCTGAAGTTCAACATCAAGCTGTATGAGAACGCCGAGGCGACGCAGCTGGACAAGCGCACGCTGACCCCGGAGGACTTTTACGGCACGATCCGTTACCTGCTGAAACTGCGCAAGAATATCGGCCTGGTTGACGACATTGATCACCTTGGCAACCGCCGTGTGCGCGCGGTCGGTGAGCTCATGGAGAACCAGTTCCGCATCGGCCTGGTGCGCATGGAGCGCGCGATCAAGGAAAAGATGAGCGTGTATCAGGAGATGTCGACAGCGATGCCGCACGACCTGATCAACGCCAAGCCGGTGATGGCGGCCATCCGCGAGTTCTTCGGATCCTCGCAGCTGAGCCAGTTCATGGATCAGACCAACCCGCTCTCCGAAATCACGCACAAGCGTCGTCTTTCGGCGCTTGGGCCGGGCGGTCTGTCGCGTGAGCGCGCGGGCTTTGAAGTTCGCGACGTCCATCCCACGCACTACGGCCGCATCTGCCCGATCGAGACGCCGGAAGGCCCGAACATCGGTCTGATCTCGTCGCTGTCGTGCTTTGCGCGGATCAACGAGTACGGCTTCATCGAGTCGCCTTACCGCAAGGTGAAGGACGGTCGCGTGCTCGAGTACGTGGCTGTGTCGAACGCCGGCGAGACCGGGCTTCGTCAGGGCGATGCACTCGAGATCGAAGAGTCGCGCCAGCTGAACGAGAAGCTGAAGGCAGAAGGCAAGCGTACGGCAGAGTTTGAGCCGTTCAGCTTCTACCTCTCGGCGTGGGAAGAGGATCGTCACACGATCGCGCAGGCCAACATCGATCTCGATGAGAACGGCCGCATGACCGAGGACCTGGTCAACGCGCGTCGTCAGGGCAACTTCGTCCTGGTGCCGCAGGCAGAGGTCGACTACATCGACGTTTCGCCGAAGCAGCTTGTCTCCGTGGCCGCCTCGCTTGTGCCGTTCCTGGAGCACGACGACGCGAACCGCGCGCTGATGGGCGCCAACATGCAGCGGCAGTCTGTGCCGTTGCTGGTGGCCGAGGCCCCGTTTGTTGGAACCGGGATGGAGGGCGTCACCGCCCGCGACTCCGGCGCCGTCATCCTGGCCAAGCGCAACGGCATCATCGACTCGGTCGACTCCGAACGGATCATCGTGCGCGTAGAAGGCGAGCACCATCCCACGCAGTTGTCGCGTGAGGTGGGTTCGGACATCTACCAGCTCACGAAGTTCAAGCGCTCCAACCAGAACACCTGCATCAACCAGAAGCCGGTAGTCCGCAAGGGCGATCGTGTTCTCAAGGGCGAGGTGTTGGCGGATGGACCGTGCACGGAGCAGGGCGAGCTTGGGCTTGGCCGTAACGTGCTGGTGGCCTTTATGCCGTGGCGCGGATACAACTTCGAGGATGCGATCCTGATCTCCGAAAAGCTGGTCCGCGAGGACTACTACACCTCGATCCACATCGAGGAGTTCGAGATCGAGGCACGCGACACGAAGCTTGGGCCGGAAGAGATCACGCGGGATATTCCCAACGTCAGCGAGCACGCTCTGCGTGACCTTGATGACTCGGGCATCATCCGCATCGGCGCCAAGATCGGCCACAACGACATCCTCGTCGGCAAAGTGACGCCCAAGGGCGAAACGCAGCTGACGCCGGAAGAGAAGCTGCTGCGCGCCATCTTCGGTGAAAAGGCCGGCGATGTTCGCGATGCTTCGCTGACGTGCCCTCCGGGTATCGAAGGCACCGTGGTGGACGTCCGCATCTTCAGCCGCAAGGGACAGGAAAAGGACGCACGGGCTCAGCAGATCGAGCAGGAGATGATCGAGAAGCTGGAGCGCAACCTGGCCGACGAGATTCGAATCCTGACCGACGAGCGCTTGAAGCGTCTTGAAGGCATTCTGGGCGGCAAGGAAGTGCAGATCGATTTGCACGACGAGCGCACCAACAAGAAGCTGTTGACCAAGGGCGATATCCTCGACCGCGATCAGATCGAGCTGATCAGCACGCGCAACCTGAAGCGTATTCGCTACGCTGACAAGGACCCGCGAGTGAATGAGCAGATCGACGAGATCGAGGAGATGACGTCGCGGCAGATCGACGTGCTGCGCAAGATCACCAACGAGAAGATCGCGAAGATGTCGAAGGGCGACGAGCTAGCCCCCGGCGTCATCAAGATGGTCAAGGTCTATGTCGCCATGAAGCGCAAGCTTTCGGTGGGTGACAAGATGGCCGGCCGTCACGGCAACAAGGGTGTCATCGCCCGGATTCTTCCGGAAGAGGACATGCCGTACCTGCCGGACGGAACGCCCGCGGAGATTGTGTTGAATCCGCTCGGTGTGCCTTCGCGTATGAACGTGGGTCAGATCCTGGAAACGCACCTTGGCTGGGCGGCACATGAGCTTGGCAAGAAGGTGGCTGAGCTGGCGGCGCAGAACGGCGAGGCCAACGGCATCCGCGAGATCTTCAAGGACGCGTTCAAGGATACGGCTGCATTGAATCAGCTCCTGGCGCTGGATGACGAGCAGACACTGCGTGTGGCTGCCGGCATGAAGCGTGGTATCTGGTTCGGCACGGCGGTGTTTGACGGCGCTCGCGAGAGTGAGATCAAGGCGCTGCTTGCAGCGGCTGGTTTGCCCAGCTCCGGCAAGACGAACCTGATCGACGGCATGACCGGCGAGACGTTTGAGCAGCCCGTAACGGTGGGCTATATCTACATGCTCAAGCTGAGCCATCTTGTCGACGACAAGATCCACGCGCGGTCGATCGGGCCGTACTCGCTGATCACCCAGCAGCCGCTGGGTGGCAAGGCGCAGTTCGGTGGACAGCGCTTCGGTGAGATGGAAGTGTGGGCGCTGGAAGCATATGGCGCCGCCTACATCCTGCAGGAGCTGCTCACTGCCAAGTCCGATGACGTGTATGGCCGTACCAAGATCTACGAGGCCATCGTCAAGGGCGAGGCGGCGATCGAGCCGGGCGTGCCTGAGTCGTTCAACGTGTTGATTCGCGAGCTGCAGTCGCTTTGCCTGGACGTGGAACTGGTCAAGGCAGCCGAACAGCGTAGCCCAACGGATGGTGTGCCGATGCTTCCAGAGCTCGCCGTCGCTGACTAATGCGCTTGTAGGCCTTCCTGGTTGTCATTCCCGAAGGGAATCCGCGTTGCGGGAGTGGCAACCAGGTAGGGCTGAGGTTTAGAAACGCAGATCCCCTTCGGGGATGACAAACCGGCCAAGACGATGCGCCTCTAAGTCATCGCCTGCAGCAACAGAGTCACCCGCAGCCCCTGGCTGCACTGGAGACCAGAAATTATGTTCCGTACCAGCCCGTTTGAAATGGCCGGACCGATCACCGACTTCGATTCGATCAAGATTCAGCTCGCCAGCCCCGAGAAGATTCGTTCGTGGAGCTTTGGCGAGGTCACGAAGCCGGAGACCATCAACTACCGTACGTTTAAGCCCGAGCGCGATGGCCTTTTCTGCGCTCGCATCTTTGGACCGATCACCGACTGGGAGTGCCTCTGCGGCAAGTACAAGCGCATGAAGCACCGCGGCGTCGTGTGCGACAAGTGCGGCGTCGAAGTGACCGTATCGAAGGTTCGCCGTGAGCGCCTTGGACACATTGAGCTCGCATCGCCTTGCTCGCATGTGTGGTTCTTCAAGGGCCTGCCTTCGCGTATCGGTCACCTGCTCGACATCTCGCTGCGTGAGCTCGAAGCGGTGCTGTACTTCGAGAGCTACGTCGTTGTCGATCCAGGCGACGCGCCCGTGAAGGAGCGCGAGGTCATCAAGGACGAGAATCGCTTCCGCGAGCTCGACCAGCAGTATCGTCCGTCGGGCTTCAAGGCCATGATGGGCGCTGAAGCGATCAAGGAGCTCTTGAAGCGCGTTGAGATCAACGAGCTTGCCATTGAGCTGCGCGAGCGCATGAAGACCGAGACCTCGCTGCAGAAGAAGCTGAAGTACAGCAAGCGGCTCAAGGTCGTTGAGGCCTTCCGCAAGTCGGACAACAAGCCGCAGTGGATGATTCTCGACGTGATCCCTGTGATCCCGCCCGAGCTGCGCCCGCTGGTGCCGCTGGATGGTGGCCGCTTCGCGACGTCGGATCTGAACGATCTGTATCGCCGCGTGATCAACCGTAACAACCGCCTCAAGAAGCTCATGGACCTCCATGCGCCTGAGGTCATCGTGCGCAACGAAAAGCGCATGCTGCAGGAGGCCGTCGACGCGCTGTTTGACAACGGCCGCCGTGGCCGCGTGCTCCGTGGCGCCAACAACCGTCCGCTGAAGTCGCTCTCTGACACCCTCAAGGGCAAGCAGGGCCGCTTCCGTCAGAACCTGTTGGGCAAGCGCGTCGACTACTCCGGCCGTTCGGTCATCGTGGTCGGCCCGGAACTGAAGCTGCACCAGTGTGGCCTGCCGAAGAAGATGGCGCTTGAGCTCTTCAAGCCGTTCATCTACCACCGCCTGGAGCAGACCGGTCACTGCACGACCATTAAGCAAGCGAAAGAAATGGTCGAACAGCAAGAGTCGATCGTGTGGGACATCCTCGAGGAGGTCATCAAGGACCACCCCGTGCTGTTGAACCGCGCCCCGACGCTGCATCGCCTGGGTATCCAGGCGTTTGAGCCCGTGCTCGTCGAAGGTAAGGCGATCAAGATTCATCCGCTCGTCTGCACCGCCTTCAACGCGGACTTCGACGGTGACCAGATGGCCGTGCACATCCCGCTGAGCCCGGAAGCGCAGATTGAAGCGTCCGTGCTGATGCTGGCGTCGCACAACATCCTGTCGCCGGCGTCCGGTCAGCCGATCACCGTTCCGACTCAGGATCTGGTGCTGGGTCTGTACTACCTGACGAAGTCGAAGCCGAATGCCAAGGGTGAGGGCCGTGTCTTTGCCAATGTCGAGGAAGTGCTGATGGCGCTCGACGCCAAGCAAGTGGAAACGCTTACGCCGATCCGTCTGCGGCACACCGGCATGGTGCTGGATATGACCACCGCCTACGACGACCAGGACATCCTGCACACGGAACCGGTGGAGTTCAACAAGCAGTACATCAACACCACCGTGGGCCGCGCCATTCTGAATGACGCGCTTCCGGAAGGCATTCCGTACATCAATGGCCTGCTGAAGAAGAAGGGCATCGGCCAGCTGGTGAACTTCTGCTACCTGAACCTTGGCCTTGAGGTCACGGTGAAGGCGCTGGACCGTATCAAGGAGCTCGGCTTCCAGTACGCCACCAAGTCCGGTCTGTCTGTCGGCCTGGATGACATGGTGATCCCGGAGTCGAAGTACACCACGGTGCGTGAGGCGGAGCGTCAGGTCGTCACGATGCAGCAGCAGTACCTTGAAGGCTCGATCACCAACCTTGAGCGCAGCAACAAGGTGACGCAGCTGTGGTCCGGCATTACCGATCGTGTTGCGGACGAGATGTTCAACAACATGAAGAAGGCGGACAAGGAAGGAGCCATGAACCCGATCTACATCATGGCCGATTCCGGTGCGCGTGGTTCCAAGCAGCAGATTCGTCAGCTCAGCGGCATGCGCGGTCTTATGGCCAAGCCTTCCGGCGAGATCATCGAATCGCCGATCAAAGCCAACTTCCGCGAAGGTCTCACGGTGCTCGAGTACTTCATCTCGACGCACGGTGCACGTAAGGGCCTGGCGGATACCGCGCTGAAGACGGCTGACTCGGGCTACCTGACCCGCCGTCTGGTGGACGTGGCACAGGACGTGATCATCAGTGAGCACGACTGCGGCACGAGCGAAGGCATCTACGTGATGCCGATCATTGAAGCCGGTGAGACCATCGAGCCGTTGCGCGACCGTATCATCGGCCGCGTCTCACTCGAGCGCCTCAAGGATATCGATGGCCGGACGATCGTAGAGATCAACCAGGAGATCGACGAAGATCTGGCCGGTGCGGTGCAGGCTGCTGGTATTGAGCGCGTGAAGATTCGCTCGGTGCTGACCTGCGAAAGCAAGCGCGGCTGCTGCATTCTCTGCTACGGCCGTAACCTCGGCTCGGGCAAGATGGTCGAGATGGGCGAGGCCTGCGGCGTCATCGCGGCGCAGTCCATCGGCGAGCCTGGAACGCAGCTCACCATGCGTACCTTCCACGTCGGCGGAACCGCCAGCCGTGTGCAGGATGCGAGCAAGGTCGAAGCCAAGAACGGTGGCAAGGTGCACTTCATCAACCTGACCACCGTGCGCGCCAAGGAAGGCCATCTGGTCGCCTTCAACCGGTCCGGTTCCATCGCCATCATTGACGAAAAGGGCCGCGAGAAGGAGCGTTACGCGATCGTCTACGGCGCCAAGTTGCGCGTCGAAGACGGAACCGAAGTCAAGCAGGGCGACCTGCTCGGCGAGTGGGATCCGTACACGTTCTCCATCCTCACGGAGATCGCCGGCACGGTCAGCTTCAAGGACCTGCAGGAAGGTCTTACGGTCAACGAAGAGATCGACGAGGTCACTGGACTTTCCCGTCTCGTAGTTGCCGAGTCCCCGGATGAGAAGCGTCAGCCGACCATCCTGATCAAGGCCGGTGGCAGCCAGAAGCGTTACATCATGCCGTCACGCGCCTACCTGATGGTGCAGGATGGCGATGAGGTCTCGCCGGGCGATGTGCTCGCCAAGATCCCGCGTGAGTCCAGCCGTACCAAGGACATCACGGGCGGTCTGCCCCGCGTTGTTGAGCTGTTCGAGGCACGCAAGCCGCGTGATCCGGCGATCATCTCGCGCATCGACGGTGTGGTTCGCTTCGGCGATGTTTCGAAGGGACAGCGCAAGGTGTACGTCACCGCGGACAACGGCCACGAGGAAGAGTACTCGGTGCCGCGCGGCGTCTACATCAACGTGCAGGAAGGCGAGCGTCTGCGTGCCGGCGATCCTCTGATCGACGGCCCGCGCAACCCGCATGACATCCTCGATGTCCTCGGCGAGCGTGCGCTGCAGATCTACCTCGTGGAGCAGATTCAGGAGGTCTATCGTCTCCAGGGCGTGTCCATCTCGGACAAGCACATTGAGACGATCGTCCGCCAGATGCTGCGCTGGGTGAAGATCGACGACGTTGGCGACACCAACTTCCTGCTGGAGCAGCAGATCGATCGCTTCCGCTTCAACGCTGAGAATCAGCGCGTTGTGGGCGAGGGTGGCCGTCCGGCCGTGGGCCGTCCGCTGCTGCTCGGCATCACCAAGGCGTCGCTTTCCACTGATAGCTTCATCTCGGCGGCAAGCTTCCAGGAGACCACCCGCGTGCTCACCGAAGCGTCCATCAATGGCGCCATCGACGGGCTGCGTGGCCTCAAGGAAAACGTCATCGTCGGCCGCCTGATCCCTGCCGGAACCGGCATGGAGTACTACCGCCAAGTCGCGCTCTCGCCGGAGCTCGAAGAGGCGGCAGCGCAGATCCAGGCCGAGGTCCAGGAAGCGCACGAAGCCGAAGAGCGCGAGCTCGAGGCAATGCGCATGGAAGGCGAACAGGAAGAGATGGCTGCCGAGTAACTTCGGTCAACGCCAGAACGCAAACGGCAGGGCTTCGGCCCTGCCGTTTTGCTTTGCGGTCGAGTACTTGGGTCCTGAACTTGTCCGGGCTTGGGGCTTTCAGGGTGAGTCTAGGGCCTCGGAGGAGGGTTCTGCTGCGGATCCTGGGAGCTGGACGAAGCTGGTGCGAGGATGCCGAGGTCGCGCCCCGGCATGTCAGTCTCGCGTGGAGCGACATCGGCCTCGACCAGCATACTTTCCGAGGAGGTGCGTGCGGTGGGCGCTTCTTGCCTTGTGTTCGGGACCACGCCGCTCCGAGACTTGTGGAAACGGGAAAGGGCGGGGTGGGTTCGGCCGGCGTTGGATCCGAAGCCTAGGGCCGCGATGCTGGCGAGGTCCTCATCGGTTTGCCGGTCGAGCTCCATGGCCGTTGTTGGTTGCGGTAGTTGCCCTGATCCCGTGGTAGCGGCAGCGTGAATTACCCTGGCATGGTGGGACGGTGGCCCAGGCAAGGCAGCATGTGGTTGGGAGACCAGGTACACGCCTGGCGGGAAAAGGACGCCACACACCAGCGCTGCCCAGACCAAGCGCGGCGCAGGCTTCCAGGCGAAGGTCGGCGGAGAGGTTGCCCGCTTGGGGGAGCGCTTCAGAAGCGCCTGAAGCGATGCGCGTGTGAGCGCTGGACGGGTCCGGATGGGGACTGCAACGGCGGCGGTGCTTGCTGCTTGCAGCAAAACGATAGGTGGAGGTGCCCACTCCGGGGGCGCATCCGGAACCCGCGCCAGCTCTGGCCGAAGTTCGGTTTGCACGATCTTCTCTCGCAGGGCGAGCGGGGGAGCCATAGCGGCTGCCGCGGGTGGAGGCAGTACGGGCGCCAGGGGCGGCGGAAGTGGCGCGAGGATGTGCGGCGAGGTCATCACCTCGCCGATTATCCGCGACAGAACTCGCTCTGCCTTCTGCATCGGCGGCGTGTCCTCGTCGATGGCGAAGCCGCCCACAGACAGCAGGAGCACCTCGACGAGGTCGCCGTGAGAGGTCGACTCCGGAAGATCGGCCACCAGCGTGTGCAGTTTCAGAGATATGGCGTGCCGGAGCGACTCGCTTGCGGTGAGGCGATCCGTGAACGACAGCAGGTGCTCCGGAAAACCGTACGCGACGTCGTTGTCCTTCAGGAACGAGCGAAGGTCTTTCACAACAGTCTCAAACCGGCAGGCGACGGTTTCCAGGCGTGAGGGAGAGAGCATCGGCGTCCTCCAATAGATGACGGGGCAGTCATCGTCTCATGCGCCTGCGGCTTAGGGGCAAAAAAATCGCTCTTTCAGCGTTGATGATCGTCAATAGTCGACAAAGAAGGCCAACTTTTCTGTTGGCATTTGCGCTAATGCGTGAGGCGGAAGTTCACAGTCACAATCGTGGCGACATCGGTCGGTTTGCCATCGACCAGGTAAGGCCGGTAGCGCCAGTGACGGATGGCGTGCTCCGCGGCGCCACGCAGCAGGAGGGGACCTTCCAGGCTGCGGGTAGCTTCCACACCGCCGTCGCGCCCGACGACGACCTGGACGATGACCTCACCTTCCACGTGTGTCAGGCTAGCCAGCTTTGGGTAGTGCGGGGCCGGGGCAGCGAGAAGGTGAGCCGCCATGGCCCCGGAACTGGCCAGAAAGACGCCTTCGCGTCCACCAAGCACCCGCGGCGTGACCCGCGAAGCCGGCAAACCGAGCGGGGCCGGCGAGTGCCTTAGCGGGGTAGCCGCAACATCCTCGGCCGAGTGCCGTGCCGGGGCGCGAGGCTCCGGGACGCGATTGGTATCGAATGGTGTTCCGGATGAAGCTGCAGACGCAGAGGCCAGATCTGCGGACCCCTGCCTTGTGAGCTGCTGGTGAGACTGACCGTTCAGCAGCGGGCCATAGGCGCTGGGCTTTGCAGGTTGCGCGGTGGCGGCATAGGGCGGCTGGGCAGCGACGGGTGGTGGCGGCACCGCACGCGGACGGCGAAGCAAAAAGGCGGCTCCCAGAACCAGCAGCAGGGCACATACGCCCGGCAGCCAGTAGGCGTTGCGAAAAAAACCGCCCGCTGACCGGGGCTTCGCGGCGTACGACGATG
The DNA here is from genome assembly GCA_965198515.1 of Granulicella sp. GTDB lineage: Bacteria > Acidobacteriota > Terriglobia > Terriglobales > Acidobacteriaceae > Granulicella. The sequence continues at coordinate 1,810,094 of CBDAPO010000006.1, forward strand.
GATAAGCGGGCACGTCTGAAGCTGGTTTGCGGTAGGTTGGCTGGGTCGCTGGCGCAGGTTCTGGCGCAGGGCTGTCAGGAGCCTGTTCCTTCTCTGCCTGTGCGCTGAACTCGAAGAGTGCCCGGGAAAGCCGGTCGTTGGTGGAGGTTGCCTCGGCTTCCGGAAGAACTTGCTGGGCTCGGGGATGGGTCGGCGCCAGCGGTGGAGTGGCCGCTGCCGGCCTAGCCGGCTCAGGCGCCACGATCAGGTTCACGCGCTGCGGGTCGGACTGGGCGGCTGCCGTCGGAGCAGATGAGCCGGCCCCGCCGGTGGTGACCTCTTCCTCAGCTGTGGGTTCAGGAGGCAACGTGAACCGCTGCGATCGCACGATCTGGGTCACAAAGTCCAGAAGTGGAAGGGATCCTGTGGGAGTTTCCGTCGCTCCTTCCAGTTCCGGGCCGGCGAGCGAAATCGCAATCAACTCCGCCAGGTCGGTACGAGGGATGGCCTCGTCTTCGCGGTACACGATGGAACGCACCATGGAGACCATCTCCTCCTGGAAGGAGACGTCCTGGAGGCGCGACGGAAAAGTCGCCAGGTCTTGCTTTGTGCCGAACGGAACATGGCGGCTGCGGAAGAAGTCGTGCAGTTCGTCGATGTACGCAGCGAAGCGTTGGGCAAGGCTCTCGGTTCTGGACGAAGACACCATGCACCCCATGTGATGCAGCCCTTGTGTCTCGCGGGACAGTTTATGAAAAGTATGTTCCGAGATGGGACAACTGCAAACAGTATGGAAGCGCTATGCTCTGAGCATGTTGCGCCTGTTGCGGTGTCTTTTGGTTCCGGGCCGTTACCTGCTTGTGCTCGCGCTGCTGCTGCCCCCCGTGTGCAGGGCCCAGGTCGGGCCTTTTGCTGCAGCATCTGCGGGCAGCGTCAAAGAGCAACTTGTATGGTCAGACGAGTTCGACCAGCGCGTGGCCGACCCCGACCCGGCCTCATGGACCTATGAGACCGGGGGTGGTGGCTGGGGCAACGGGGAGTTGGAAACCTACTGCAGCCCGCGCACCACGCAGGCACCCTGCGATCCGGCACGCCAGCCGAACTCGTTTGTCGGCGAGGATGGGTTTTTGCATGTGGTGGCGCGGCGCAACGCGGCAGGGCAGTGGACCTCGGCCCGGTTGGTTACCCATGACCTGCAGAGTTTCCAGTACGGGCGGCTTGAGGCACGTATCCGTATCCCTAAGGGGCAGGGCTTGTGGCCGGCGTTCTGGCTCCTGGGCGGCGACATCCAGCAACACCCATGGCCCGACTGCGGCGAGATCGACATTATGGAGAATATTGGCAAGGAGCCGGGCACCGTACATGGCACCCTGCATGGACCGGGGTACCAAGGCCTTGGCCTGGGCAAACCGTTCCAGCTTGCCTCGGGAAAGGCGTTCGGCGACGACTTTCACCTCTACGGGATCCTGTGGAGCCCAGGAAAAGTGCAGTTCTACGTCGATGACCCCGGGAAACCGTATGCCACGTTTACCCCGGCCAGTATGCCGAAGGGTGGTCAGTGGCCCTTTGATGGGCGAAAGTTCTTCGTCCTGCTGAACCTGGCTGTCGGGGGAAACTGGCCGGGTCCGCCCGACACCGAAACGCCGGCCGTCTCCGAGATGCTGGTCGATTACGTGCGCGTTTACCAGACCGTTGCTCCACGGTAGAAGAGCTGTGTCGAGTTTTGCAGGTGAGCAGGCAGTGAGCGCTGTTCCATCGCCGTCAGCCTTACCGCGATCCGCCTTTGAGCACGACTTTGGAGAAGGTTACGGTCTGCAGGGCGTCGGTGTTGTGCGAGCAGACACCCAGGCCGACATAAATCTCCCCGTGCATCGGGACGGTGATGGACGGCGGTGACGCGGTGCGACTCCCGGTAGCATTTTGCGCGTAGGCGGTGATGGTGTCGCCGTGACGGACCACCGTGAGGTGTGGCACGTTGTGTTCCGGAAGGGTGACGTCCTTGGTTTCACCGCCCTGAACGAGCCGGTACTGCAGGGTGATATGGCCATCCGCGTGGATGGCAATGTCTGCGTAGGGCGACCCTGGGTCCAGGCTTTGGCGGAACATCAGCATGCCCTTGGAAAGGCGATAAGTCACCGGGGCATCCACGTGCACGTCTGCTGAAAGTGAGGCGTTCTCTGACGAGGTACGGGTCCAGGTGAAGCGGAAGTCGTCAGCAGCGGCCCACACGTCGTTGCCACCACCGCGAACCTCGTAGCTGGCGTTGCCCGGGTCGTAGCGGGTTGTGCCCGGCTGTGCATGGCCGATGTCGTCGCTGCCTTGAAAAATGCCTGGAGGCGTTTGTTTCTTTTGCCCCGGCGCCGGAAAGGCTGCGATCGAGTGGATCAGGAGCAGGGAGGAGGCGAGGACGCGCAAGGTTCGGGCCATAAGGTGCAGCCATCATAGGGGACGCTTGCGAGGGGGAGCAACGCGTGGGCGGCGGCCCGTGCTCTATGCTTGGGCTGACATGCGGAAAACGGCGTTGGTAACGGGTGCCTCGCGAGGTTTGGGCGCAGCGATGGCGGTGGCCTTGGCTGAGGCGGGCTTCGGCGTTGCGGTGAACTACTTTGCAAGTGCGCAGCGGGGTCAGGATCTTTGTGCGTCGTTGCGAGCGCGGGGGCTTACGGCACAGGCATTCGGCGCAGATGTGCGCGACGAGTCTGCGGTGCGGCGGCTTGTGCAGGAAGTCGAAGCAAGCCTGGGGCCGGTGGAGGTGCTGGTGGTAAACGCGACCGGACACCAACCAATGCTCAGCATCGACGAGCAGACCTGGCAGGCGTACCTGGACCAGATGGAGTTTTTCGTGAAATCACCGCTGTTGCTGCTGCAGGCGGTGTTGCCCGGGATGCGGGCGCGGCGCTTCGGTCGAGTGATCCAGATCGGGAGCGAAGTGGTAGAGCTGGGCAACGCTCGCTTCGCAAACTACGTTGCGGCCAAGGCGGCGCAGCTGGGGCAGACACGGTCGTGGGCGCGTGAGCTTGGGCCGGACAACATCACCGTGAATCTCGTGGCTCCCGGATGGATTCCGACGGAGCGGTCCTTTGCCGCCACGGACGAAGACAAGCGCGCCTATGCATCGGCTGTTCCGCTGGAGCGCATGGGTATGGCAGAGGAGGTTGGCCGAGTGGTCGCGTTTTTGGCCAGCGACGCCGCCAGCTTTGTTACGGGGCAGAAGATCGCTGTAAACGGGGGCAATACGCTGGCGTGAGTACCGCAGCTGTGTGCGCGTCGGATGGAGCTCGCATCAGGCAAAGAGCCCAGCAAGCGAAGGAACTACAACGAGCAAAGGAGCCCAAGCTTTGTGGGCTCAGGCTCGTTTGCTTGCTGGTGTGTGATGTTGCGACAGCTAGGCCGCGTGCTTGGGCGGGAAGTGATCGAACATCTTGTCCACGGTCTTCTGCACGAGCGAGATGTTCTTGTCCTCGTTCTTCTTCAGATCGGCATGCGCCTGCCCGCGAAAGACGAGGTTGTTGGTGTGGCTGTCGTAGAGATCGACCATCAGGGTGCCGACCGGGATCTCTTGCACGGTGGTGTTGGTAACCCCCGTGCCGCCCCAGCCGCCGCCCCACCAGCCGCCCCATCCCCGCCAGCCGAAGCCAGGTCCGAGGCCGGTATAGAAGCTGTTGTATTGCTGCTGATTGTGTACGCCGCCAATGGCTGTGATGGCCAGGTCGCCACCTGAGGGCACCAGTTGCAGACCATGACGCTGCAGGTCGGCGGTGATGTCATCCCGTAGGCGTTGCTGGTACAGCGGATCATCCGTTTGCACCTTGGCGAAGCTGAAGGTGTGGTAGTTCTCGAACCGTGCGTTGTGGTCGTAGTCAGTGTGCACATCCTGCGCGCGAACAGCGGGAGTGAAGGTCAGAGCTGAAGCCAGAGCGACGCCGAACAGCGCTCTGCGCAATGCAATTCCCATATTCATAGAAGTCTCCAGGCATGGCGCTCGGCACCATGTCTCACGGAGATGGATGCAGGGAGACAGCCTGGCGTTCTCCGGCGAGCGCGGCCCCGCTTAGCGCAGGCGGCGACGGGGTTGGGTTGGCAGGGTGAAGTGGAACGTGGAGCCCTGGCCCAGAGTGCTGCTGGCCCAGATCTGGCCGCCATGCTGGGTCACAATGGCGCGGCAGATCGCCAGTCCCAATCCGGTACCGCCCATCATGCGTGAGTCGGACGCGTCGATCTGCTTGAAGCGGTCGAAGATCACCTGCAATTTGTCGGCCGGAATGCCGCGGCCATGGTCTTCGATCTCGATCAGTGCCTGGTCGGAAGCCTGGTAGCTGGCGGCAAGGCGGATTTCGGTCGGCTCATCACCAGCGGGCGGCGAGAACTTGATGGCGTTCGAGAGCAGGTTGGTAACCGTCTGCAGGATGCGATCCGGATCGGCCCACACGGTGACGCCGTTGGCCACGACAGAGAAGCGGACGTTCGCCTGGGCCGCCGGGGTCTGCAAAAGGCTGATGCCGCGACGGAAGATCTCCTCGATGGAGCAGCTGACAAAGTGCATTTCTGCCTTGCCGGAGCCGATGCGATCGAGGTCGAGAATGTCGTTGACCAGGCGGACGAGGCGGTCAGTGTTGCCGATCGCGATCTCCATCATCTGCCGCGCTTTGTCGGGCCGCGCGTCGAGCGCACCGCCGGCGATAAGCCCAAGCGCGGCCCGCAGGCTGGTCAGGGGCGTGCGCAATTCATGCGAGACGGTGGAGATGAACTCGTCCTTCATGCGGTCGAGCGCGTTGCGTTCGCTGATGTCCGTGAACGCGACAACGACGCCGACGGCGCGGCTGCTACCGCCCTCCACAGCCACGCCGGTTGCGGGGTCCACGGTCTCAATCTGCGGGCGAGCGACGTATTCGACAGGGAAGGAGGTGCCGTCCTTGCGCCAGAACACCTCGTTGGCTACGCGGATGGTGGCCAGGTCGTTTAGGCTGCCGCGGACGGGGCACTCGTCTTCGGGGTAGGGTGTGCCGTCCGGGCGGGAGTGATGGATGAGCTCGTGCATGTTGCGGCCGAGCATCTCTTCGGGTTGGAAGCCGAGCATCTGGGCAGCGGCCGGGTTCACCACCGTCACGTTCCCCTCAAGGTCGATGCCATAGATACCATCACCGACGGACTCAAGCACCGAGTTCGACTGGCGGATCACCGAGCGAAGCTGTTCTTCGGCACGCACCTGGTCGGTAATGTCGACTGCGAAGGCGAGGACGTACTGCGGGCCGTCGTTCGGGGCAACCAGGCGGTTGCGGTAGGCAAGCACGCGCTCTTCACCGTTCAGGTGGCGAAGGTGCATCAGGCCCTGGGCTTCACCGATTTTCAGCAGAGCGTTGAAGTAGGGCTGCAGCAAATGCAGGCGCTCGGGGATGATGAACTCCGAGAGAAGGTGACCGATGACGTCTTCAACCGTGCGGCCGAAGCTTTGCGCCCCATGCTTGTTGATGGAGAGGATGCGGCCGTTGAGGTCGTGCGTGCAGACCAGGCCCAACGAGCCCTCGACGATCTGGCGGTAGCGGGACTCGCTCTCCCGGATGGTGTTTTCTGCAACGCGCTGCACGGTAACGTCGATGCCTGTTGCGATGATGAAGGCCACCTGCCCTTGTGAGTCCAGCAGAGCGGTTGCGGACCAGGAGATGTGCCGCCGGGAGCCATCGCTGGCGAGCCAGAAGTTTTCGAAGGCGGTAGGGAACTCGCCCTGACGGATCTTCTCGAAACCTTCGATGTAGCTTGGGACGTCTTCCTGGGGGATCAGGCGCTCCCAGGCAAACTTGCCCACAAGGTCGGCGGAGCGATAGCCCGAAATGATCTCGCAGGCGCGGTTGAAGCGCACGATGCGGCCGGCGGTGTCGAAGACCACGACCAGGGCGCCCACCGTGTCGAGCACAGCAGCGACGAAGTTTTTCTCGACAGTGAGGGCGGCTTCCACCCGCTGCCGGGCGCGGGAAACCTTGTGGGTTTCGCGGACGCGCATGATCAGCTCAAGTCGCGTGGTAACCATGTGGCTCAGGGCTTCCAGCGAGTCCAACTGCGACGGCGTAAGCTTGCGCGCTGCGGTATCCAGCACGAACAGGCTGCCGATGGCCACGCCTTTGGGCGTTTGGATGGGGGCGCCGGCGTAGAAGCGGAAGCGCGTGTTGCCCAGTGGGATGCCCAGCGGCGAGTAGGCGGGGTCGCGGCGCGCGTCGGGGATCTGGTAGATGCCTTCGGCCTCGATGGTGGTGCCGCAGGGAAGGGACTCAGGGTCGATGGAGGGAACGTCAAAGCCGTAGCGGCCGATCAAGGAGGTGCGGTTGGCTTCCACGATCCCGATGCCGGCCAGGGGCGCCCCGCAGACCTGCGCGGCCAGCCGGGCGATATCGTCCAGCGCCGGGTCATGGGGCAGGTCGGCCAGCTGGTATTGCTCGATTGCTTCCAGCCGGGGCCCTTCGGCGTTCACCGCGATCTCCATCATTACAAGCTGGAGCATACGAACCAGCCGGGCGCATGGCTGTCCCACTTTTGCATTAAGGGTCGGACAGGAGTAATCGCCGGGATGTCACGTGCCTTGGTTTGGGTCAGCCAGCTCTGGAGAGGAAGGTTTGTGGGATACAGCTAACATCTTCATTTTAGGCGACTTGGGCTCGCAGGGAAAGCCTTGGGCGCGGGCGGGCCGGACGGGGCGGTAATGCCCCATGTGGAGTGCAGTGCATTACGGTCTCCCTCAAAAGGCGTGTATTGGATTTGGTTCCGTTTATCCACGGAAATCTGCGATTTCAGGCATTTCAAGCCTTGCTGCAGTACGAAAGGCCGCGCATACTCGGGGCAAGTGGTTGTTTGTTGTCCCATAAACTGCCCTGGAGCCCACCGCTGTGAGCCAGTTCCAACGCCCCTTCCGACGTCAAGACGTGTTGCGCATTCTCCGTCTTCCCGCCCGGCAGTTGGAGATCTGGGAGCGTGCCGGGCTGATTGAGCCAGCGGACGCCTATGCCTTTGACGGGCTGTCACGGCTGCGCAAACTGCGCGACCTGGCCGCGACGCGGATCTCGGTGAAGAGCATCCGGCGGTCGGTGGACGCGATGCGTCGGGTAGCCGGAGAGGCCAATCCCTTGTCGGGCGCGGTGGTGGCGCCGCACCGGCCGCGGGTGGTCTTCCGCCAGAGCGGTGCGCTGCTGGACCCTCTTTGTTCGCAGCTGCTGTTCGACTTTGAGGGCACGGCAGGAACCTCGGCGCTTGCGATTGTGCAGCAACGGCCGGTGGACGCCGTGGCACACGCCCTTGCGCTGCAGGAGATGTTTCAGCGCGCGGTACGGCTGGAAGAACGAGCCGAAACGCTGCAGGAGGCCAAGGCGCTCTACCAGGAACTGCTGCGGCTGGAGCCCTTGCATGCTCCCGGCGCGATCAACCTGGGAACGATTTGCTACAACGAGCGGGATTTCGCCGGGGCGGAGCAGATGTATCGCCGCGCGACCGAGGCTGACCCGGAGTATGCGCTGGCGTTCTTCGACCTGGGCAATGTGCTGGATGAGCAGATGCGTTTGCCCGAGGCGGTAAAGGCGTATGAGCGGTCACTGGAGCTTGTGCCGCAATATGCGGACGCCCACTACAACCTCGCACTGGCGTATGAGCGGCTGGGTGAGACGCGCAAGGCGTTGCGGCACTGGACCGCGTACTCGCGGCTGGATGCCAGCGGCCCGTGGCACAGCCATGCAAGAAGCCAGGCGCGTCGAATTCTCGCGGGGGAGAAGCTGGCGATTGTGAGCCGGCATGGGCGGACCATGAGGATTGCGGGTTAGAGGGTTACTTTGACCCGCGACACGGTGCGAATCCTGCCACATGGTGAGTTCGTCACTCCACGATGCGAGTTCCCGGTACCCATCCGCCCCGCGCGGCTAGCAACACCCTTGGTTACGTTCTAGCGAGAGGTCTGACTCAGGCCGTTGCCAATCGAGTTACGGTGAGCACGGTAATGTCGTCGTCCTGGCCAAAGGTGACCGCGGTGTCGGCGACGTGTTCTGCGGTGGGTCGCTGCTTCATGAGCTGATTGAGGCGGTCGAAGCCGTAGAGTTCGCCATGATGGTTGCGGGCTTCGACGACACCATCGCTTAGCAACGTGAGCTGCTGGCCGTGCGGGACATCGACGGCAATCTCGTCGTAGGTGGCGTCTTCGACGAGGCCCAGTGGTAAGCCGGCGGGCAGATCGACCTCGTGGCCGTCAAGGTAGGGTTGGCAGTGGCCAGCATTGGCCATCGTCGCGTGGCCGTGGGCGGCGATGCGCACGGCGCAGCAGGTGACGAAGCCGCCCTGGGTGCGGCCAATCAGACGGCGGTTCAGCCCCGCCAGCACGGCCGCGGGACTTGGGTCGTACTCGGCCAGCGTGCGCAGTGTGCCGACGACCAGCGAAACGGTCATGGCCGCGCGCAGGCCCTTGCCGCTTACGTCGCCGGCGACGATGAGCGTGCCGTCGCTGTGCGTTCCATCGCGGCCAAGCGGGATGATCTGGAAGAAGTCGCCGCCAACCTCGCTGGCCGGGCGGTACACGCTCGCAACGGCATAGCCGGGGGCTTGACGCTGTTCCGCCGCGGGCACCAGCACCTGCTGGATCTCCTGCGCGGCTTTCATCTCGGCGTCGACGAAGCGTTGCCGGGCGACCTGCCGGCCGATCTGGTCGCTGACCGCGTACACGATGGCGAGAAGGACCAGGAGCCGGTCGAGCGTAAAGACAGTCAAGTTCGAACCATAGATCTGGAGCACAGGGCGGTGAAGCAAGGCGAACAGCCAGCCCCAACGGCTTGAGCTCTGGCCTGACAGGCCACTGAGGTCCCCCATCAGAACTTCTACCCCGATGGCGCACAGGAACAGCAAGCGCGGCAGGGTAAGCCGGCTCAGAATGAGGCAGGCGACTACCAGCACCGGCACAAACACTGCATACGCATCACTGAAGACTTGTCCGTAAGTGTCCAAGATCTGGAACACCTGCGTGTGCGATGAGTTCACGAGCAGTGCTAACAGCAGGTCCGTCAGACTCTCAAGGAATGTGAGCGCAGAAAGGAGGATGGAGGCTCGCCACCAGAACCGGGCCCCTCGTATCCCTGCACGTTGGGGCAGGTCAGCCAAGAGGAGAATCAAGAATAAGCCGGCTGTCTCACGCATAAACCCGGTCGTCTCAATCATGAAGGTCGTAGTCATGTAGTCGAGCGGAAGAGCACTCAGCGCTTGCGCGGCATAGCAGAGCACATAGGCTGCCACGGTGAGCAGAAGCCACTGGGAACGAGACCGCACCCAGAGGATGAAAGCAGCGATGCCCATGAAAAAAGAAAGCAGGAGAACAATGTATGGAACGGCGCGGATGCGAAGGCGGTGGTCCCACCACTGTCCCGGCATCCTTCCGATCAGGGGGCCATAGCCGAGCCGTGGCGCCTCCTGAAAGCCTCCTGAATTTGAAATTTCGTCAATGGAATGCAACCTGTGTTGCCATAAGCGAACGGCCAACTCGCCAGAGCGAGCGCCGGGCGTACGCGGCAGCGGCACCGCAACCGGCTCCTGATTCGCGATGAAGCGCCAGTGCGGCATCGGCGGCGGCGTTCCGACGCCACCCACTTTGACTCCATTCCAGTAGACCTCTGCTACCGAGCCCAGCGGCGGCAGCAGCAGGGCCAGCGGCGTCTTGTCGGTGGGGTTGAGCGTGATCTGCCGCCGGTACCAGGCGAAGCCTGCGTAGCCCGGATGTCCGGCATCGCCCCAGGGCTCGTCGGCGGGAAGCTGCTCCCAGGTGTGGTCGTCGTAGCTTGGCTGCGCCCACGCGGGATCGTCGCCCAGGTGGAACTGCCACAGCCCGGAGATGGGTCGCATGCCGGTACCGATGTCGGCGGCACTGAACGAACCGGCAGACTCCGGCGGTGGGGCGGAAGGCTGTTGCCCAAAAGAGCTTTGAGCGCGGCACAGCGCAAGCACTGCCCAGCAACACGCCAGCAAACACACAAAACGACGCACGCCGGCCCGGAGCCCGCCAAGCACACCAGTTGAAAGCATGCGCAAACTATAGCAGCGCCTAGCGTTGTCTAATCAAATGTGCGGATCAGGACCCTCCAGTTGCGATGAGCACAACGTACTCAGCTTCAGCAGAGGCGCATTTCCCCGCTGCTTCAACCAGCGCCAAGTTCGGTGTTAGGCCGAAAGACCACACCAGAGTGGAGGCCCCATTCAAACCGGCAGATGCCGTTCTCGGAAGTCCGATTCACTCCGGCCGCTCGCGCCCCGAGGGAATGTCTTTGAGCAGCGCAGACCTCCTGCAAGGTACACTCCTGAGCATCGCTTGATCCAAGCTGAGGAGACCCACCCCTGATGGCTGCCAGCCCCGCCTTTCGCCCCTTTGTGCCCGCAGATGAGAGCCGGAAGGAGCTGTCATTCAGGGCGCTGTTTCTGGGCAGCATCTTTGGCATTATCTTCGGCGCGGTGACAGTGTATGTGGGGCTGCGGGCCGGCCTGACGGTTGCGGCGAGCATCCCGATCTCGGTGCTGAGTATCTCGATTCTGCGTGCGTTTGGGCGTGCGTCGATCCTGGAAAACAACATCGTCCAGACAACCGGCAATGCGGGGCAGTCGATTGCTTCGGGTGTGATTTTTACGCTGCCGGCCTTGATCTTTCTGGGCTTCGATCTGCAGAGCTTCCGCATCTTTGCGCTGGCGCTGTTTGGTGGATGGCTCGGGGTGTTGTTCATGATCCCGCTGCGACGGCAGTTGATTGTGGAAGAGCATGGAACGCTGACGTACCCCGAAGGCACGGCGTGCGCGGACGTGCTGCAGGCCGGCGAGCGCGGCGGCTCGTTCGCAAGCCGGGTGTTTCTTGGGTTGGGACTGGGTGGGCTGTACACACTGCTGCAGAACGACAACCTGCTGGGGCTGTTTCCGCCAACGCCGAATTATCAGCCGAACTTCGACCCGAACGGACAGCAAATCCTGCGCGGTGCGGCCATCCGTGCGGACGTAACACCGGAGTACCTGGGCGTCGGATACATCATTGGGATTCGCGTGGCGGCGATCATGCTGGCGGGCGGTGTGTTCAGCTGGCTGGTGTTGATGCCCGCGATTGTGTTCTTTGGCAAGCATCTGCCGGGGCCGTTGTATCCGGGCACGGTGCCGATCAGCGACATGACGCCAAGCGATCTTTGGAAGACCTATGTGCGGCCGATGGGCGCGGGTGCCGTCGCGGCGAGTGGTCTCATCACGCTGTTGCGCACGGCGCCAACAATCGTTGGTGCGCTGACGGCAGGCTTCAAACAGATGGGGAAGAGCAAAGTCGGTGGCGCCATCGCGGAAGCGCGCAGCCGCACCGAGCATGATCTGCCGATGAGCGTCGTGGCCGGTGGCAGCCTTTTGCTGGTGCTGCTGATGTTTGCGTTTCTGCAGTTCAAGCCGGTGCCGGGGGCTCAAGTGGGTGTGCTGGCGAACCTTGCTGCGGCGCTGCTGGTGATCGTGTTTGGGTTTCTCTTTGTCACAGTCAGCGCGCGCATTGTGGGCATTGTGGGCTCAAGTGCAAGCCCGGTGAGCGGCATGACCATCGCTACGCTGATGGCGACCGCGGCGATCTTTCTGGTGAAGGGATGGACGGCGCCGGCCTTTGGCGCGCTGGCGATTACGATCGGCGGCGTGGTGTGCATCGCGGCGTCGAATGCGGGGGATACGTCGCAGGATCTGAAGACGGGATTTCTTATTGGAGCGACGCCCTGGAAGCAGCAAGTAGCCGTGATGGTCGGTGTCCTGGTGAGCGTCTTTGTAATCGGCCCGGTGCTGTACGGGATGAACAAGGGCTTTGAAAGCTTCCAACGCCTGCAGACGCCGCGTGCTGTGTCGTTGCAGGCGTTGCCGGACGGGGTACAGAACCAGGGGCAGTTCACACGCGACAACCTGGTGATCACGCCGCACTCGCTGGTGAAGGCGCAGTCGGGCGCGCAGCGCGAAACAGTGGGTGATGCGCGACGGTTCGTGCTGCTGAACTCGATCGGGTCCTCGGTGCTGGAGGACGGCAAATATCTCTACAACCCCGCGACGGGCAACATCGAGATTCAATGGATCCAGGGCATTGGCAGTGAAAGCGCCGCCGCGCCACAGGGGCGGCTGATGGCGACGGTGATCAACGGCATCCTGAGCCGAAAGTTGCCGTGGAGCCTGGTGTTGCTGGGTGTGGCTCTGGTGATCGGGATTGAGTTGCTGGGCATCCGCTCGCTGACGTTTGCGGTGGGTGCGTACCTGTCCATCGGAACGACGCTGACGATCTTCTGCGGTGGCGTGGTGCGCTGGATGGTGGATCGCGCGGCGCTGAAAGCGGGCATGGCGGCAGAGGCTGAAACTGAGATCTCGTCAGGCAGCTTGTATGCGTCAGGGCTGATTGCTGCGGGCGGCATCATGGGCCTGGTGGGCGTGTGCGTGAAGATCTATGAGGATGTCACGACCAGGACGTTCCCACACTTTTCAACGGGCAATCCGCTGTACAAGGATTGGGTCTCGGTGGTGATGTTTGGATTGCTGGCGTTTAGTCTCTACTACTTTGCGCGCAAGCCCGTGGCCGGGAAGGACGTCGTTAAGACCGAAGTGGAGTAATTGCCAGTGCCGCCCGGAAAGCATAGCCTTACCCTTGGGATGGGCACAGAGTAAAGTGCCGCAGAGTGACGTTGTGACCCCGAACGAGGTGAAGGTTTTGAGAAGATTGTCCATGTTGGCGGTTGTGCTTTGCGTGGCGTCGCTGCAGGCGCGGGCCGACGATGCGTCGAAGCGCGCCAAGGTACAGGAGCTGTTTACGGTCATGCACGTAGACCGCGTCAGCGAGCAGATCACGGGCACTGTGCGGCGGCAGCTGGAAGCCTCCATGCACAACCTGCCGGGCGCTTCGGAAGCAACACCGGAGCAGAAGAAGCTGCTGAATGACTACGAGACCAAGGTGATGGCTCTGGTAGACGAGAGCGTCAACTGGAAGGTGCTGCAGCCGCAAATGGTGGACCTGTACACCAGCACCTACACCGAGCCGGAGATCGATAGCATCCTGAGCTTTTACAAAAGCCCTGCTGGCCAGACGATGTTGGCGAAGTCGCCGGAACTGACCCAGAAGAGCATGGCCATCACGCAGACCAAACTGCAAGCGTTGCAGCCGAAGATCAGCGAGATGTCGCAGAACTTCGCCAAGCAATACGAGGCCGCGCAGGCGCCCCCACCGAAAACGGCCCCAGCACCACAGGGCGCGCCGAAGTAGGTGCTTGGCAAGCAGGGTTGCACGCGATACCTGAGACAAGAAGACCAGATCGCAGACGTAGAACGCAGACACGCAGATTCCCTTTCGGGAATGACAACCAGGGTGGATTTCGAAGCACTTACAAGTCGGCGGCCCGGGGCTTCGCCGGAGCCTAGGGCTGCCAGCTTTGTGGTGTGACGATTTCGGCATCACGGCCCAGCGCCCACTTGCCGCGCTTCTCGTAGATGATCCAGTCAGCCAGCATGAGCTCGGGCTGCAGCACCAGCACCACCGCGAAGTAGCGCTTCTGGCTGATGAGGCTTTCCGCGGCGCCGCGAATGGGGCGGCTGCGGCGCAGCGTGCCGGGTATCTGCGGCACTTCGTACACCTTTAATCCGAGCTCCGGATGCGCACCGCCGTAGGTGTCCACCTCGCGCGCGAGGTTCTTGGGCGTGGTCATGTCGAAGTCGGCGAGCACGTTGCGGTGAATGGCTGCGGGGGGCAGCGCGATGCGCAGCAGATCGGCAGCAAAGTCCGCGCAGTTGTGGCGGGTAAGCGTATAGGCGCGGTGATTCGGGCGGTCGTTCAACCACCGCAACGCGGTTTCATCCTGTGCCGGGGTTGTGTTGAAGCTGTAGATCAGCAGCCGGCGGTCAAAGGCAGCACCGATGCCTTCTTCCCAATCACCATAGGGCGGCGGCACGGAGTCGCCGTGCTTGTTGATGCGGTCCGGCGCGTACGCGGTCAGGTATGCCTGCCGGTAGCGCTCGCGCAGATCGGCTTCGCGGGCCAGCGTCATGGACTTCGGCACGTTGGCCAGGTCTGCCGTGCCGTACAGGAAGACGGGCAGCGGAAAGGCGAGCCAATCGAGCTCCGGGTGGCGCAGGTCGTGGTAGCGGGAGATCACCGCGCCGAGCTCACCGGGATGGCAAGGACGAAGACGGACGGCCGTTTCCACGCAAGCATCTTCGAGATAGATCGACGCGTGGCCTTGGGGCATCATGGTGCCGAAGGAACCGAAGGGCTCGCCCACGATGAGCGCCATTCGCGCATGCGCCGGGGTCGCCGTGAAGAGCAACAGCAGCACCGCCGGCCACATCCCTGACGCAAACCTCGGGCAGCGTGCGAGCGCGCGCAATGAAGCGGCGCCCTGGCGCGTGCAGGTTGCCGCATGGGACATCGCCCGCCTGGGGCGGAAATTAATACCGCGACGATGCAGTCCACGAAAGGCCAAGAGCGACGCTACAACCCCTCACCATGGTACTGCGCCGGGGGTGTGCTACAAGTCGTGCAACAGGTCGGACAAGCTGAGGTGCAGGCCGCGTGCCAGCACATCGAGCAACGGCAAACAGACGGCTTTCTGGCCGCGTTCCAGGTCGCTAATGAACGAGCGGTCAATGCCGAACTCGGCGGCCATTCTGCTTTGAGTCAGGTGGTTGGCTTTGCGCAGGTCGCGAAGCCGAACGCCGAATCGATGGGCGATGTGGTTGACGGGGTATGAAGATCGCTCATTCGGAAGCGATGGCGGACGTTCCAGTGGTACGTGGCAGGCAGAAGCAGTTTCAAAGGACGACATGATGGATCTCCTCTAGGGGAGCCCGGGTGAGCGCAGGGGAAAGGCAGAACTCAAGGCAGCAACGAGAGTTGGCCGCCAACACCTGCAGGAAAAGGCCGACACCGTTGCGGGGGGTGCTTCACCTTGGGAACGGCCCGCGAGTGCCGCAAACGTATGCAGTTGCAGAGTCCAAAACCAGTACTTCTTGCAACAGGGCCCGGGACGCCTTTTGAACGCAGCAGAAGCACGCGGCGCGAACATGTGCTGAAGGGTGCGTCAGGTCCCGCGCCCCATGCTCGTTAACGAGCGGTACGATGGGGAGGAGTCTACGCCTTTCTGCTGGAAACGGACGGAGAAACGTTGCGCAGAGCAACAATGGCATCCATCAAGGCTGGAGAACTTCGCCCATTGACGACCATTGTGACGCTGAGCCTGGACCCTGAGTCCGCTGCGTGGTTCAACGACCAACGCGCACAGTTCTACCCGCCGGCGCTGAATCGGATCCCAGCCCATGTGACGTTGTTTCATGCACTTCCAGGCGACGCCTCCATCCGCTACGCCCTGCAACAATCGGCCAGTGCGGTGGCGCCCTTTCGGCTGCGGATGACGGGTGTGCGTTCCATGGGGCGCGGCGTGTTGTACGGGCTGGAAAGCGTCGAGTTGATGGATTTGCACAAGGGCCTGGTAGCGACGTTTCGAAGCTTTCTGACGCCGCAGGACAAGCAGCCCTTGCGGCCGCATGTCGTTGTGCAGAATAAGGTGGAGCCGGCCGAGGCCAAGGCGTTGCTCGCGAAGCTGGATGCGGAGTTCACGCCTCGGCCGGTGCAGGCCATCGGGCTGGATTGGTGGGAATACATGGGTGGTCCGTGGCGGTTGTTGGACCAGTTTGCCTTCGCCGGTGTTGCGGAGGAGGATTCCCGGTGAGTCCTGCGGATGCGGCCCCGGTTCGCGTTGAGCGCTTGACGGCGTTTACGGGCGAGGCGCGACGTGTGCTGGCGGTGTACTACGACGCGCTCGGCGTGGTGCGGCGTGATGATGATCCGGCTATGAACACGCTGTTGCAGGATGCGCGCTCAGCCATGTGGCTGGCCTATTGCGGTGAAGAGCCTGCCGGCTGCGTTGTGCTTCGCTCCGGTGTGCCGGGGCCGGACGCGGGCGAGTGTAAGCGGCTGTATGTACGGCCGGCGTACCGCGGCGCCGTGGTGGCCGTGGCCCTGATGGACGCGCTGGAGACCTTTGCCCTGGCGGAAAGCCTGCACTGGGTGTACCTGGACACAAACGAGGCATTTGCGGCCTCAGTGGCGCTGTATGGGCGGCGCGGGTACCAGGCGTGTGCGCGCTACAATGACAACCCGCAGGCGACCCTGTTCTTTCGAAAGCAGCTTTAAGGGGCCGGGTTCGGGACAGTTCAGGTTGAAGACACCGGGGAAGGCTGCGTGACAAACTTACGGCTTCCTGACGAAGCGCTGCGATAGACTAGCCGAATGGAACGGCGCGATGTCGGCATCCTTGGAGCGACCGGAACTGTAGGTCAGCGGTTCGTTCAACTCCTCGCCAACCACCCCTGGTTCAACATCACCTGGCTCGCCGCGAGCGATCGCAGCCAGGGCAAGACGTACGCTGAGGCGTGCCACTGGAAGCTCGACACGCCGTTACCGGCGCGGATCGGCCAGATGGTGCTGCAGGCGAACACGCCCGAGGCGTCGGGAACTCCGTTGCCGCGGATCATCTTTGCGGCGCTGGATGCGTCGGTTGCGCGGGAACTGGAGCCGAAGTTCGCCGAGGCCGGATGCGCGGTGATCTCGAACTCATCAGCGTTCCGCATGGCCGAGGATGTGCCACTCGTCATCCCGGAGGTCAACTTTGACCACCTGGAGATGCTGGAACAGCAGGCGACGCGCAAGCAGTCGGGTGGGTACATCGTGACCAACCCGAACTGCTCGGCGATTGGTTTGGTGCTGGCTTTGAAGCCCTTGCAGCAGCGGTTTGGGATCGAGTCGCTGTTCGTGTCAACGATGCAGGCGGTGAGTGGAGCGGGCTACCCAGGTGTGCCGTCGCTCGACATCCTGGGCAATGTGGTGCCGTACATCAAGAGCGAAGAAGAGAAAATGCAGGAAGAGTGCAACAAGCTGCTGGGCACGCTGGAAGGCGCCCGCGTGGTGCCGCTGCCGGCAAAGCTTTCTGCGCATTGCAATCGTGTGGCGGTGGAAGACGGGCACACCGAGTGCGTCAGCGTGAAGCTGAAGACGCCGGCAACGCAGGAGCAGATTCTGGCTGCCTGGCAGGAGTTTCAGCCGTTTGGGACCACAGGCGCACAGTTTGGCGTGCACCTGCCGACGGCACCCTTGCACCCGCTGGAATACGACACGAGCCCAGACCGTCCACAGCCCCGGCTGGACCGCATGCGCGGTAACGGTATGGCGGCCACCGTGGGCCGGCTGCGCCCCTGCCCGTTGCTGGACTGGAAATTCGTGGTGCTTTCGCACAACACGTTGCGTGGTGCGGCGGGTGCAGCGGTTCTCAATGCTGAAGTGCTGGCCGTGATGGGCAAGTTAAAGTTTTCCGGATTTCCGCCGATAAGCGCAGGTGTGGGGACGGCGAAGGAGACCGCGGTGGACGCGGTGATGGTCGACGCGTGAGCACAGCGGATCCGAAGATTGTTGTAATGAAGTTCGGTGGCACCTCGGTGGAGGATGCCACGGCCATGCAGCGCACCGGTCGCATCGTGCAGGGGCGTCTGGCCAAGGGCTTGCAGCCCGTGGTGGTGGTTTCTGCGATGAGCAAGGTGACCGACCAGCTGCTGGCGTGTGCGGCGGCCGCCTCTGCGGCGCGGGGCAACCGAGACCCGGCATTGGAGATCGCGGCGCGGCTGCGGGCGCGGCACCTGGAGACGGCAGCACAGTTGGTCTCCGGCGCGGCGCTCACGGCGTTGCAGGAAGATATCGGGCGGGCGTTCGACTCGCTGGATGAGCTGGTACGCGGCATCGCGATTTTGGGTGAACTGACGCCTCGTACCTCGGACCTCATCGTGAGCTATGGCGAGCGGTTGTCGAGCGTAATGATCGCCGCCGCGTTCGTTGCGATGGGCATGCCAGCCGTGCACGTGGACGCACGCGAGGTCATCCTCACGGACGACCATTACGGCAAGGCCACGCCAGATGAGATAGCCATTGAACGCGCGCTTGGCCTCAAGGTGAGACCGCTGCTGGCTGCGGGCAAGGTGCCTGTCATGGGTGGATTCATCGGCTCGCACAATGAGGTGACGACGACGCTGGGCCGTGGCGGCTCCGACTATACCGGCGCGCTGGTCGGCGGTGGTTTGCATGCGGGTGCCATCGAGATCTGGACCGATGTGAACGGCATCATGACGACCGATCCGCGCATCTGCCCCGATGCGCTGCGCGTACGGACGATCAGCTTTGAAGAGGCCGCGGAGTTGGCCTACTTCGGCGCGAAGGTGCTGCATCCGGCGACGATCCTGCCGGCGGTGCAGAAGAATATCCCGGTGTGGGTGTTGAACAGCCGCAACCCAGGCAACGAAGGCACGGTGATCACGGCCATGCCGCCGTCCTGTGCGAGCCCGTTCAAGTCGATCGCCGTGAAAAAACGGCTGACGATCATCGATATCGTCGCAAGCCGCATGCTGCTGGCGCACGGCTTTTTGAAGCTGGTCTTCGACGTCTTTGACAAGCACAAGTGCGCGATCGATATGGTGTCTACGTCGGAGGTTTCGATCTCTGTGACGGTCGACAGCCGCGAGGCGCTGCCGGCGATCTCTGCGGAGCTTTCAAAGCTCGCCGACGTGAAATTTGAAGGTAACAAGGCGCTGATCTGCCTGGTGGGTGAAGACATTCGCGGGCAGAGTGGCATCGCCGGGCAGGTGTTTGGCGCCATCTCGCACGTGAATGTGCGGATGATCTCGCAGGGTGCCAGCGAGATCAACATGAGCTTTATGGTGAACGAAGAGGATGCCGAGGAGGCTGTGCGGGCGTTGCATCGCCAGTTCTTCCGGCAACCTGACCCGGCGGTCTTCGATACTGAAGCGCGGGCTGTAGCGACTGCTGTTTAGGAGATCGAAAGACAATGCGCGTCCTTGTTCTGGGTGTAGGCAAAACCGGCAAACTGGTGGCCTCCGTGGCTGCCGAGCACGGCCACAGTGTGCATGTGCTGGATGCGACGGAGAACAAGGACGCGGCTGCGCTGACCGCACCCTTCGTCACCGGGTTTGACGTAGTGATCGACTTCACCACACCGGAAGCGGTGATCGCGAACATGCGTGCCTGCCTGGCCAACGGCGCCAAGATGGTGGTGGGCACCACGGGATGGTACGGCAGCTTGCCGGACATGAAGGGGCTGGCGGAGCGGCGTGGCGCCTCGTTGCTATACGGCACAAATTTCTCGGTCGGTGTGCAGATGATGATGAAGCTGGCCGGGGAGATGACGAAGCTGCTGAAGCCGGCAGGCTACAGCTTCGCCATCCAGGAGACGCACCACGTGACCAAGCTGGATGCGCCTTCGGGCACGGCGCTCACGCTGCGCGACACGGTGCAGGTGGCCGCCGGTGATGGCGAGGTGCCGATCGAGTCAGTGCGTCACGGAGAAGCTGTGGGTTTGCACGTGCTGGAGGCGACCGGGCCAGGCGACAAGATTCTGCTGACGCACGAGTCGCAGTCCCGGCGGGCCTACGCCGAAGGGGCGGTACGCGCGGCGGAGTGGCTGGCGCAAAGAAAGCCAGGCGTGTATGACTTTCGGGAGGTTTTTGCCTCCCTGTAAGCTCCACAGAACCGGGGCTTTTGCTCTACACTACGCTGAATGTTTAGTGCAGAGACTTACCCGAGGGCCTTCGCCGGGCTCACATTTGACGAGAAACTAGATCGCTTGGCTGAGGTTGCGGTCCGCGTTGGCCTTGGGCTTCGCCCAGGGCAGGAAGTCGTGCTGAGTGCACCGACCGACGCGCTGCCGCTTGTCCGCCGCATCACCAAGCACGCCTACCTGGCCGGTGCCCAGTATGTGACGACCTTGCTTTCCGACGATGTACTGATCCTGGAGCGGTACCATCACGCGCCGGACCTTTCGTTCGACTACGCGCCCAAATGGTTGCAGGATGGCGTGGCCACGGCGTTCCGCAACGGCGCTGCCCGTATGGCGGTGACGGGTGCCGATCCGGCCCTGCTGGCGCATGTCGATCCGGACAAGATCGCACGTGCCAACACGGCAGCGTCGAAGGCGAACAAGCCGGCGATGGACCTGATTACGCGGCACGAGATCAACTGGAGCATCGTGGCCAGTGCCACTCCGGCCTGGGCGGCATTGGTGTTTCCGCACGATCCACCGGAAGCGGCGCTGGGCAAACTCTGGGACGCAATCTTTCATACCTCGCGCATCACCTCGGACGACCCCGTGGCGGAGTGGGAACAGCACGGCCGCAATCTGAAGCTGCGCGTGGACCTGTTGAACAGCAAGCGCTTTCATTCGCTGCGCTTTTTCACTGAAGACGGGAGCACGGATCTTACGGTGGGGCTTGCGGACCAGCATCTGTGGGCCGGCGGTGGCACGGTGGCGGGCAACGGTGTGTTCTGTCAGCCCAACATCCCGACCGAAGAATGCTTCACGACGCCGCATAAGGATCGCGTGTCTGGCCACGTGTCGGCTACCAAGCCGCTCTCGCACCAGGGCACGATGATCGAGAATATTCGCTGCACGTTTGAGAACGGCCGCATCGTGAAGGCGACAGCCACGGCGGGAGAAGCGGCGCTGAACAAGCTGATCGCCACCGATGATGGTGCGCGGCGCCTGGGTGAGGTCGCGCTGGTGCCGCATGATTCTCCCATCGCGCGCTCCGGCATGTTGTTCTACAACACGCTGTTTGACGAGAACGCGGCCTGCCACATCGCGCTGGGGCAGGCGTACTCCACTTGCCTGATCGGCGGCGAAAAGATGTCGGACGAGGAACTGGCGGCGTTGGGCGCAAACGACAGCTTGATCCACGTGGACTGGATGATCGGCGGTCCCAAGGTGCATGTCGATGGCCTTGCCGGTGACGGCGCAGCGGAGCCGTTGATGCGCTACGGCAACTGGGTGTAAGCGAGCGGGATCACCGCCCGGCGGCGGTGTATTCTGACCGGACCTACCCTGTGCCGGAATCGCTTTCACGTTCGCGCCTGGACTCGTTTTCGGACGGCGTCATCGCTGTGATCATCACGATCATGGTGCTGGAGCTGAAGGTGCCGCCGGTGCGGGAGATGGGCGACCACGCGCTGCTGCTGGCCAACGCGAAGATCCTCGCGGTGTACCTGCTGAGCTTCATCCAGGTGGGCATTTACTGGGTGAATCACCACTACCTTCTGGACGACCTGGACAGCGTCACCCACGGCATTCTTTGGGCCAACCTTGGGCTGCTGTTCACGTTGTCGCTGATACCGTTTGGGGTTGAATGGATTGGCACGCGCGGCATCGCGCCGCTGCCGGTCGCGGTCTACGCCACCTGCTTCTGTGTACCGGCGCTGAGTTGGACGGTGCTCTCGCAGGCAATTCGACGCCGCACGGGTGTGCCGCCGGCCGCTGGCCCGGTGAAACAGGCTGTTTCGGCGTGCCTGAACCTTGGATCCATCTTTGTGGCATTCCGATCTCCCTACCTTGCGCTGGCCATGATGACGACTGTGGCGGTCATGTGGCTGGTGCCGCCGCCGCGGATTGTGCAGAAGACTCGCCGGTCGCAGCCGCACTCGGCCCCGCATTCGTCGTAAACTCATCCCCGTATGGATTTGCAGGGCTGCGGCACCGCTCTCGTTACACCGTTCCGTCATGACGGCAACGTGGATGAACATGCGTTACATGCGCATGTGGACTGGCAGATTGCCAACGGCGTTTCGCTGCTGATCCCGGCAGGGACGACGGGCGAGGCGTCGACGCTGAGCGAGCAGGAGTGGCTGCGCGTGGTGGAGATCACCGTGCAGGCCGCGGAGGGCCGCGTGCCGGTGTTCGCAGGGGCGACCCACAACGACACCGCACGAGCCGTGGAGAACGCCCGCAAGCTGGCGCGCATCCCGCAGCTGACGGGCATCCTGACCGCGAACCCGTACTACAACCGGCCGGGGCAGGAAGGGCAGTACCAGCACTTCAAGGCGGTCGCCGAGGCGGTCGATCTGCCGGTCCTGCTGTACAACATCCCGGGGCGTACAGGTGCAAACCTGGAGCCGGACACGGTGTTGCGGCTGTCGGAGATTCACAACATCGTCGGCATCAAGGAGTCGAGCGGGCTGATGACGCAGATCACCTCGATCCTGACGCAGGCGCCGCGGTCGTTCCGGGTGTTTGCCGGTGATGACGCGCTGACCCTGCCCACACTGGCGGTAGGGGGCGTTGGCGTGATCTCGGTGGCATCCAATGCGATCCCGCAGCAGATGTCGCACATGGTGGATGCGGCGATGACGGACAACTGGATTGCCGCACGGCGGATCAACCGGCACTACTTCCGGCTGATGCAGGCACTCTTCACAGAACCCAGCCCGGCGCCGATCAAGGCCGTGCTGACCTTGCTGGGCCGGGGCAACGAACAACTGCGGCTGCCCATGGTGCCAGTCACCACGCCAACGCGGCGCAAGCTTGAGCGGATCCTGGGGGAGCTGGGGTTGCTGTTCGATCAGCCCAGCAGTGAAGTGGAGCCGGCGAAGCTGCGGGTGTTCTAGGCGGCTGATGCCGCGGGGAGCGGAGAACCCTGTCCGCTGTCTTGCGCAAGGTTGTGGAGCCTCCAACTCGCGCTCTCCTCGTACAATCGATGGTTGACATGACTTCGATTGCAACGTTGCAGCAAACCATAGAAACTCTTTTTTCCCAGGGCCCTGAAGCCGCCAAGAACCCTGATGCACTTAGCGCTTTCTACGAGCTGCGCGATGCGTTGGAGGCGGGGACGTTGCGCTCTGCGGAACCCGATGCGAGCCAGCCCACCGGGTGGCGGGTCAATGCCTGGGTGAAGCGAGGAATCCTGCTCGGGTTTCGGCTGGGCGCGCTGACGGGGATGAATGGCTGTGAGGCGTCCGGGCCTTCTGCGCTCAGCTTTGTGGACAAGGCCACGTACCCAGCGCGGCGATTTGCCCCGGAGCAGGGTATTCGCATTGTGCCGGGCGGCAGCTCGGTGCGGGCAGGGGCGTTTCTGGCCAAGGGCGTGGTGATGATGCCGCCTGCGTATGTGAACGTGGGCGCGTATGTGGGCGAGGGCACCATGGTGGACTCGCACGCGCTGGTGGGGTCGTGTGCGCAGATTGGCGCACGGGTGCACCTGTCGGCGGCGGCGCAGATTGGCGGCGTTCTGGAGCCGGTGAACGCGTCGCCGGTGATCATTGAAGATGACGTGCTGGTGGGTGGCAACACGGGCGTGTATGAGGGCACCATTGTGCGTAGTCGCGCGGTGCTGGCTGCTGGCACGATCCTGACTCGCGGAACACCGGTGTTCGATCTGCCGAACGATCGCGTACTGCGGGCATCGGCGGAGCAGCCGCTCATCATTCCGGAGGGCGCGGTGGTGGTGCCGGGGTCGCGGGCGGTGACGAGTGGGCGAGGGCGGGAGCTGGGGCTTTCGGTCTACGCGCCCATCATCGTCAAATACCGGGATGAGAAGACGGATCTGAGTACGGCACTGGAGGACCTTCTGCGGTAGCTGCTCGCCGGCGGCAGGTCGAGGCTGCGAGCGAGGGAACCTTGACGGGCCGGGATTCGTAGTGAACGGAGGGATGTTGCCATGAAGCTGCTTCTTTTTGTTGTGCTCCTGATCGTTTGCTGGCCTGCGGCGCTTGTGTTGCTGGTGCTGTACCCAATTGTTTGGCTGGTGTTACTACCTTTCCGCGTCCTTGGCTTAGCGGTGAAGGGCGTATTTGAGTTGGTTGCGGCGGTCCTCCATCTGCCGTTGAGGCTGGTGCGGGCGCTTTAGGGGGCTTGCGCGGGATGGGTGTCGCTCGACAGCCCAGGTCCCAGGAGCGGGACCTGGGGCACCCGGGGATGTGGCTCCGGGCGGCATCAGCTAAACTGAAGCTCAATGGCATTGGATAAGTTGCAGATCATTCCGCTCGGCGGATTGGGCGAGTTCGGTATGAACTGCCTTGCGCTCCGTTTTGGCGACGACATTTTGGTGATTGACGCCGGTTTGATGTTCCCGGAAGAAGAGCTGCTGGGCGTTGACATCGTCGTGCCCGACATCAGTTTTCTGATTGAAAACCGCAGCAAGGTACGCGGCATTGTGCTGACCCACGGGCACGAGGATCACATCGGCGGCTTGCCGTGGATCCTGAGCGAACTGAACGTGCCGGTGTATGGCACCGAGTTCACGCTGGCGTATGTGGAAGGCAAGCTGGATGAGCACCGTTTGCTGGACAAGACCGACCTGATCGAGATCCTTCCCGGCAAGCGCTTCAACCTGGGGCCGTTCAGCATCATGCCGATCCGCGTGACGCACTCGCTGGTGGACTGCGTGGCGCTGGCTGTGACGACGCCGGTGGGCACGGTGCTGCATACGGGCGACTTCAAGATCGACCTCAGCTCGCCGGACGGGCACCCGTTTGACCTGCAGGCCTTTGCGGACCTGGGCAAGCAGGGCGTTCTGGCCCTGCTGCAGGACTCCACCAACGTCGACCGGCCCGGGTTTACGCCGGGCGAAAAGGCCGTGCGGCCGCGGCTGGATGACATCTTTGCGGCGACGCGCAAGAAGCTGTTTTTCAGTTGCTTCAGCTCGTCGATCCATCGCATTCGCATCGCGATGGAGTTGGCCCATAAACATGGGCGCAAGGTGGCGCTGATTGGCCGCTCGATCGACAACTCCAGCGAGATTGCCCAGGACCTCGGCTACCTGGACCCGCCGCCGGGGCTGATCATTCATCCGGGGCAGATCAAGGACACGCCGGACGACAAGCTGTGCATCCTGATTTCAGGAACACAGGGTGAGCCGATGAGCTCGCTGTCGCGGGCGGCGGTAGATAACCACAAGTTCGCCAAGATCGATAAGGGCGACACGGTGATCCTGTCCTCGCGTGTGATTCCCGGCAACGAGAAGGCGATCTATCGCGTGATCGATCATCTCGAGCGTCGCGATGCGCGCGTCATCCATGATGACGGCACCAACGGGCTGATCCATGTGTCAGGGCACGGCTCGCAAGAAGAGCTGCGGCTGATGATCAACCTGGTGCGGCCGAAGTTCTTCATCCCGGTGCATGGCGACTACCGTCACCTGAAGCGGCATGCGGAGCTGGCCGCGGCAACGGGTGTTCCGGAGAAGGTGATCCTGCTGGAAGACGGCGAGGTGCTGACGGTGGATGCGAATTCAGCGCAGAAGACCGGCAAAGTCACCACGGGACGCGTGTGCATCGACAACAACTCCACTGCCGACGTGGTGGATGACACGGTGATCAAGGACCGGAAGCAATTAGGCGGCGACGGTGTCTTTCTGCCGATCATCGCAATCAACCGCAAGACCGGGCAGGTGGAAGGTCAACCGGAGATCACGACTCGAGGTTTCGCGGCGGAAGATCCCGATCTGCTGCGCAACGCGCGGGACATCGTGGCGCGGACGCTGGAAACGTCGAGTGGCGAAGAACGTCGTGACTATGGCGTGATGAAGGAAAAGATCCGCACGGACCTGAAGCGGTTCCTGCAGAAGAACGCGAACCGCCGGCCGTTGATCATGCCGATCATCCTGGAACTGTAGCGTCTGGCGAAGTGAAGTGAAGAGGGCAAGCACGGTAACGTGCTTGCCCCTTGCTTTTTAGTCGATGACCTCGACACGACGCCGGCGGACATACGTGCCCCCGCCACCGCCCCAGGCGACGATGAGGCCGATCGCGTGGATGAGCAGCCACAGGCTGATGCCCTGGTCCTGATAGATCCAGAACAAAATCAGGATGCGCGGGATAAGCAGCGCGATGAGGGCGCCCACAATGTTGACTGTGCCGGGGATGTACGTGGGCACGCTGTGTTGCAGCCAGGCCACAATGATGGCGATGCGCGGAAGAAACAGCGAGAAGACAAGAAACCAGAGGGGCAGGGCATGGGTGCCGAGTGCAGTGTTGAGGTTCATTCGTGCGTAGCCTTGTGTTTTGGTCTGATGACGCGATTGGCCCGGGTATACCGTTACTGCACGGTGAAGGTCAAGGATGTTTTTGCCGTGGCGTGCGGGGCAACGGTGATCTGTGTGTCCTGTTCGCCGAGTTTCTCATGCACGGCGGCGAGCGTGTAGGTGCCGGGCGGGAGGTTGGGGATGGTGAAGCTGCCGTCCGGAGCAGTGACCGCAAAGTACGGGTTGGGTGCAATGTTCAGAAACGCCTGCATCCAGGGATGGTTGTTGCAACGGATCGCCAGCATGGTTTCCGGCGCGTTGAAGCGACGGGTCTGCGGGGCGGCGTTGGGCCCCTGTGAGACGTCCACGTTGGTGTTGCCGACGGTGGTGGTCATGGTGTGGACGTTGTGCATGGTGGGGTCGGAATTGGTGAACTCTACTGGCGCGCCCTGCTGGACGGCGGCGACGTGCGGAATGAAGCGGCAGCCTTTCTGATCGACGCGTACGGGCGCTGTGCCCGCGGGGGCCGATGACGCGGGCAGGCCGGACTTGATGTAGACGAAGACATTGCCGAGGTGGCCCTTGTCGCCGACGTACTGCTCGGTCAGGTTGTCGCCGGCGAAGGCGCAGGCCGGGTCCATGGACATGTCGATCTTGACGCGGGCCGGGGGTGTGCCTTTGACGTCGATGGTGCCGGTGACGGTGCCCGCGGTGGCGGGGTCGACTGGGGTGGCGGAGGATGTAATCGGGAGGTTGGGAGAAGCGCTGGCCGGCTGTGATCCCGTATGCGACTTGCACCCAACGAGTGCGGCCAACGATGCGCAGAGGAGGACGGCTGAGACTCGAAAAGCGTTCACAGCGCCTTGGATGCTGATTGGCTTACCCAACGGTTCTGGCATAGTGCTTCGCGAACTCTTCATCTGCGGATATCAGGGGAGCAAAGCCGTTTGCCTTGGCATTTGCGACGATGAGCCGGTCGAAGGGATCTCGGGTCCATCCCTCATCGAGTGCGACTGTCGCGATCTCAGCAAAGCTGAGCTGGCAGACAGTTACGCCTATCTCACCTTCCAACTTGGATTGAATCTCTCGAGAGCGCAGCTTCGTTCTGCGGAGATCGTACAAGTACTCAAGTTCCAATACGACCATAGGCGATATCAGCAGGCTTGCCTTATGAAGCATACCTTCTGCATTTTTGCTGAGCTGCCGGGGCCCGCCGCTCGCGAGCCAAAGAGCGACGTTGGTATCGAGATACGCGATCACAGATCGTCCCAGTCGCGCTCCCAGGCGAGGCGCATCTCCTCTTTGTCCGGCCGGTCATCAAGGTCACCAATGATGATGTCCAGGGGAGTGATTCGGCTGAGCTTGTCCGGCGGAGCGCCGTCGGGCTTTAAAGTGAAACCCTTGCCTTTGTGCGTGACGTGCACTTCGATGCCGCCCATGGCTTGCTCGACGAGCTTGAAGAGGTCGCGCCGGAACTGGGTGATGGTGACTTCCATACCAGGGAGTGTACATCCTGGTATGGGCTTGGATGTACACTCCGGGCCTGCTGCGAACTATAGCGCCGCGATGATGGCTTCGCCGAAGGCCTTGGTGCCGGCGTTGCCGCCGACGTCGCGGGTGAGGGTCTTGCCTTCGGCGTAGACCGTTTCCAGCGCGCTTTGGACCTTCTGCGCGGTGGTGGGCTCGTCGATGTGGTGAAGCATGAGGATGGCGGACTGCAGCAGCGCGGTGGGATTGGCTTTGTCCTGGCCGGCAATGTCTGGAGCGGAGCCGTGCACGGCTTCAAAGATTGCACTGTTAGCGCCGAGGTTGGCGCCGGGGACCAGGCCGAGGCCGCCGACGAAGGCGGAGCAGAGGTCCGAAAGGATGTCGCCGTAGAGGTTTTCGGTGAGGATGACATCGTACTGGTAGGGGTTGAGCACGAGCTGCATGCAGGTGTTGTCGACGATGTGCTCGGCGTAGGTGATCTCGGGGAACTCGGCGGCGACAGCCTTGCAGCAGCGGAGGAAGAGGCCGTCGGAAAGCTTCATGATGTTGGCTTTGTGGATGGCATGGATTTTCTTGCGGCCGTGCTTGCGAGCGTACTCAAACGCCGCGCGGGCGATGCGGGTGGAGCCCTTTTCGGTGATGATCTTGATGGATTGCGCGACCTCGGGAGATGCCATGAACTCGACGCCGGCGTAGAGGTCTTCGGTGTTTTCGCGGAAGATGACGAGGTCGACGTTGGGGTAGTTCGACTTGAGGCCGGGGAGGGACTTGACCGGGCGGAAGTTGGCGTAGAGGTCGAACTTCTTGCGCAGCTGCACATTGATGGAGCTAAAGCCGCCGCCGATGGGCGTGGTCACCGGTCCTTTCAACGCGACCTTGTTGGTGGCGATCGAGTCCATCAGGGCTTGCGGGATGTACTCACCTGTCTTGGCGTGAGCGTCGGCGCCAGCGTCGTAGCGGTGCCAGTCGAAGCTGCAACCGGTCTGCTTGCCGGCGGCTTCAAGAATCGTCACGACCTGCGCAGTGACTTCGGGACCGATGCCGTCGCCGGGGATGAGGGTGATGGTGTGGGTGCGGGATTCTGCTGTGTTGGGCATGAGTTTCTCGTGTGTCTGGGATGTCTGCTGATCAGCGGCTGAAGGTGCGGCGCTTGGGGTCTCTACCGCGCAAAAGGCCTTCAAGCTCCTGCTTGAACTCGTTGACGTCTTTGAAGTCGCGGTAGACGGAAGCGAAGCGGATGTAGGCAACCGAGTCGATGTCTTTCAGGCGATTCATGATGAGCTCGCCGATGCCGGCCGTGGAGAGCTCGCGTTCCGGGGAATCGATGACAGCGGCTTCCACTTCGTCGACGATGGCCTGCATCTGGGTGGCGGAGACCGTCCGCTTTTGGCACGAATGCAGCAGGCCGTCGAGCACCTTTTGGCGGTCGAACCTTTCACGGCGGCCGTCCTTCTTGACGACCATATAGGGAATCTCGTCGAGGCGCTCGTACGTGGTGAAGCGCTTGGAGCAACGCTCGCATTCGCGGCGCCGGCGGATGGAGTCGGCATCCTTGCTCTCGCGGGAGTCGATCACCTTGTCCTGGGTAAAGCCGCAATACGGGCACTTCATGGGTGAGGTGATTTTAGCAACTTGTGGTGTGGGCTGGACTTTGCGGCGCGTTTGGCTGAAAAGCGGGAACGAAAAGGGCGCCAAGGGTGCGTACGACGCGACGGAATTCATGCCCAGCGGGAGGGTTAGCGGGAGGCTTGCAGGTTCGGCGCGGGGCTATGCTGGAGCGCTTCTTTGCGGCGCTTGAATTCGGTCATCACGCGGGCGACGTAGGCGCGGGTTTCGCGGAAGGGTGGGATGCCGTGGAAGTGATCGACAGCGCCAGGGCCGGCGTTGTAGGCGGCCAGCGCGAGGGCGAGGTTGTCGTGGTACCGGGTCAGCAGCGAGTCAAAGTAGGCGGTGCCGCCATTGATGTTCTGGTCCGGCCGGAAGCTGTCAGTGACGCCCATCTCGTGCGCGGTGCCGGGCATCAGCTGCATCAGGCCCTGCGCGCCGGTACGGGAAACCGCGTGCGTGTGGCCGCTGCTTTCTGCATGCACGATGCTGGACAGCAACGCGACATCAATGTTGTGGTGCGCGCCTGCAGTGCTGAGCAGGGTGGGGATGTCGTCGGTGAAGGAAGCGGCGGTGCCTGCCGTTGAGGCCCTGGTGTGAGGCTGGGGTGGCGGCGTCGGCAGAGCATCCGTGGAGACGATCTCCGTGGCGAGCAGATCGACGTAGCCGGAGGTGTCGTCCGCAAACAGGAAGAGGCGGACGTGGGTGCTATCCAGCGGCTCGTGGCGGACGCAGTCGTAGAAGAAGCCGTTGCGCAGCGTAACGCGCTCCAGGGCGTGGGCGGGCATGCCTACCCGTGCAAGGAGCAGGAGGGCGACAGGGCCGGCGAGGCTGGGGCGGAGGTGGAACCGACGGGGCACTGTGGGGAAAGACTAGCACCGAAGCGGATTGGTGAGCATGGCGCTTTGGTGGTGTTGCTTGCCGGCGTTTGCGGTTGCGCAAAACAGCAAGACAAGGGATTGGAGCGACTAGCGGAGGGCGGCTTCGATGGCCTGAGCGACGCCGTCCTCGTCGTTGCCAGGGCCGATGTGCCAGCCCTGCTGCCGGGCCAGCTCGTGGAGCTCCGCCGGGGCGTTGCCCATTAAGACGGCCTGGCCGGCGGCGTGGAGCATCGGCAAATCGTTGAAGTTGTCGCCGATGGCCATGATGTCGGCGAGTGTGCAGCCCCGGAGCTCGGCGAGGTAGGCGAGGGCAGAGGCTTTGGAGCAGCCCGCGGGGAGGATGTCGAGGATCGCGAGGTCGCGGTCTGGGTACACGGTGCGCTGCAAGGCGATCTCGCAGCCAGGGAACTCGGGCTCGCCGACACCGGCGACGGCGGGGTGTTGCAGCAGCCGGGCCTCGGCTGCCTCCATGCGGGCGATGGGGCCGCAGACCATGGCCTGGATGGGGCCGTTGTCGTCCGCAGGGTCGGGCTCGGGCTCGGCGAGGGCCACGGCCGTGCGACTGCGCTGCGGGGCAGCAGGAGCAAAGGCCTGTTCGATGTGGTCGACGTGACGGATGTACGGCTCATTGGCTTTCATCCAGTTGCCGACGCTGTCATGCAGGATGTTGGACGACTCGCAGACCAGGGCGCCGCGCAGGTCCTCGCCCGATGCGTCGACGTTGTCGAAGGTGAAGACGAGTGTGTCGCGGAAGTCGGCCATGTGCTGGCATAACCAGCGGCCAGTATCGCCGGAAAAGTGGGTCCGGTGGATGAGTTCAGCCTGACCGATCGTCCGGATCACGGTGCCGTTGGAACTGACCAGGGCGTTGGTGGCATGGATGTTGAGATCGCGTACAACCCGCATGGCGTAGGTGTGGCGGCGGCCTGTGGCGATGACCACTTCGACGCCCGCCTGATGGGCCTCCGCAAGCGCGGCCCGGTTGCGGGCGCTGACCTGGCCCTGGCTGTTCAGCAGTGTGCCGTCGATGTCGATGGCGATAAGGCAAGGGCGCATGGTTCAAGGCTATAGGAGCGGGTTTGTGCTAGGTATTTCGCGCCGTGGGAACGTCAACGAAGTAACGAGGGGTTGTGATGAGGTGCATACCCTGTGCTGTTGCGGGGAAAACATGAGTGAGCTTGGTAGCCGCGATGTCGCGGGCGTACCTGGGCAGAAACGTTGTGCGACTGTTCGATACCATGGAAGCTTATGCCGAAGATTGCTTTTCTTGAGTGTGCGCGTTGTGGTCACCAGGTGAGTGCGGACCAGCCACATACGCTTTGTCCGCTGGATGCGGGCTCGCTGTATGTGCGGTATGACATGGAGGCCCTGAAGCAGACGGCGCGCCGTGAAGCCCCGGCCGAGTACGCGGCTGCCTCTGCGGCCAGCCTGGGGATGTGGCGCTATCGCGACGTCCTGCCCGAGGTGGAGCCAGTGACCCTGGGTGAGGGCTGGACGCCGATGATCCAGTCGAAACGCTACCGCGGCTTGCTGGTAAAGGAAGAGGGCGCGAACCCGACAGGGACGTTCAAGGCTCGCGGGCTGGGCCTGGCCGTGACGATGGCGAGGCACTATGGCCTGCGGCATCTTGCCGTGCCGAGTGCGGGCAATGCCGCAGGAGCGCTGGCGGCGTATGCGGCGGCTGCAGGCATTGCCGCGCACCTGTACATGCCGTTGGATGTGCCGCTGGCGAACTACCTGGAAGGCATCGTGTACGGGGCCGACGTGCAGATGGTCGATGGGCTGATCTCGGACTGTGCGCGGCTGGTGGGCGAGGAGATCAAGCGGCAGAAGGAGAGCGGCGTCGCGCCGGAGGATGTGTGGTTTGACATCTCGACATTGAAGGAACCCTTCCGCGTGGAGGGCAAGAAAACCATGGGATACGAGCTGGTCGAGCAGTTAGGCTGGCGCTATCCGGATGCGGTGTTTTACCCAACCGGCGGCGGCGTGGGGCTGATTGGGATGTGGAAGGCCTTTGATGAAATGGAAGCGCTGGGCTGGGTGAGCGGGCCGCGGCCGCGCATGTACGCGCTGCAGGCTGCCGGCTGTGCGCCGGTAACACGCGCCTTCGAGCAGGGCAAGGCCGCAAGCGAGTTCTACCAGGGCGCGGAAACGTTTGCCGCGGGACTGCGGGTGCCGAAGCCGTATGGCGATGCCATCATCCTGGAAATTCTGCGCAGCTCAGGTGGGCGCGCGGTGAGCTCGGACGACCCGACGATCCTGGCCTCCATCCTGGACTGGGCCAAGCATGAGGGGATCTTTCTTTCGCCCGAAGGTGCGGCAGCGACCGCGGCCTATGACGCCTTGCTGGCAAGTGGCGAGATCAAGCCGGAGGAGCGGGTGGTGCTGTTCAACACTGGCGCGGGGTTGAAGTACACCGACACGGTTGCCGATGCGATGCATCTTCGGCGGCCGGGTACGTTGCCGACCTCCTTGCCTGTGGGGGGCATCATCACGCCGGTGTGACGAGTAGGACATCAACGTGGAAATGTGACCGAATCTCGTTACCAGATGGGGATCGGGCGGTGTAGTTCTGGCACTGGGGTGCTAGTGTGCTCCGGGTCACGGTCGACGTATAAGAAAGGTCAAGAGCCACCCTTGCGGAGGGGTGGCTCTTAAACTTTGCGTGGAACTGGCCTACTTAGCCGCAGAGCACGTCTTGCCGCCGGCTCCTTTGGCGCCTGCCGACTTCGCGGCGGGCTCGGTCATGTAGCGGCCATTGGCAGTCTTGCCGTAGTAGCGGTCGCCGTAGCAGTGGTACACGCTGGAGTTCAGGTTGACCCAGACCTTGTCCGGGCCGCCGCCCGGGGCGGCATCCTTGGCTGGCTTGGGCGCCTGCCGCTTGGACGAGGCTGCGGGTGTTTGCGCCGCGGCAGGAGCCTGCGACGCGGCAGGTGAGGCCTGCGGCGGCGTGCCGGCGAGCTGCGCCGGAAGATTGATAGTGAAGGTGAGCAGGCCGGCGACCAGCAAGGATCGGACAAGCGGGATTCGGGCGATTGGGGGGCGAACCATCGTGAAACTCCGGAGGCGGTATCTGGGCTTACTGCGACGCCCGCAGCGATGCTAGCAGGTGGAGCTTACGCGGTGGTTGGCACTTCCGTAGCAGCCCCTGCCGGGTGGGACGATTTGGCCGTCAACGCAACTGCCGCAACGATGATCATGCCGCCGCCGATTGCGGCAAGCGGTCCCAGGTGCTCATGCAGAAGAAATACGCCCAGCACCGATCCCATAAGGGGCTCGATGTTGAGCAGCACGCCGGCTTGTGAGGCGGGAACACGCGTCATGCCCCAATTCCACAGCAGCGTGGTGGCGGCGGTACACAGGAGTCCGCTGGCGGCCAGCGCGGCCCAGGCCTCCAGCGAGATGCCATGCACCGGCGGCAAGCCCCAGATGGGCGGCACAAAGGCAAACAACATCAACCAGCCAAGCAGCATGCCCCAGGCGGTCACAACAACAGGGCTATGCGTGGCGATGAGGCGCTTGTTGATCAAGATCCAGAAGAGCGCGATGGCCATGGAGACCACGACGCACAGGTCGCCTGCAAGTGTTGGTCCGTTGGCCGTGGCTGCATGGTGCGTGCCACCTAACGCGATCAGGGCAGCGCCACTGGTGGACACGGCGAGCGCAATCCAGCCGAGGGGATGGAGCCGCTCATGCGCGAACAGCGTCGCTCCGACCGCGAGAAACACAGGCATGGTGCCGACCATCAGCGAGGCATGCGACACCGTAGTGATGGACAGCCCGTAGAACTGCAACAGGAACTGCAGCGGCACACCTAACAGTGAGCCCAGCGCCAGTAAAAGCCACTCGCGGCGGTTCAAGTGCACGCGATGGGTGAACAGCATGGGCGCGAGGCCCAGCACGGCGAAGGCGAAGCGATAGAACACCATGGCGCCGACGTTCATCTCCGCCAGGGCAAGCTTGCCGAAGAAGAATCCGCAGCCCCAGAAACAGCTGGCCAGCGCGCAGGCGGCAAAGCCAAGCGCGCGACCGTTCGAAGCTGTGGGCTGTGTGGGCGTCTCCGGGTCCGTTGATGCTGGACCCGGGACTTCCTGTTCGATTGGCATCCGCTCGCTTACCAAACGCGGCAGTTCTGCGTGGGCGTCATCGCCGCGCCAGCCTTGCAGCCGAAGGCGCCGGCAAAGCCGGGCTGGTTGACGATGGGACCGTTGGCGCGGAAGTGATCGGGTGAGTGCGGGTCCGTAAAGGCGCGTTGCCGAATGGTCTCAGGACGGGTGTTTTCGCACCAGTTTTGGGCCCACGCGATGTAGAAACGCTGCGGTCCGCTGTAGCCGTCAATCTTTTTCTCAACGTCGATGCCGTCCTGCTTGGCGCGGTTCATATAGGCCATGTAGGCCAGCAACAGGCCGCCGTTGTCAGCGGTGTTTTCTCCCAGCGTGAGCTTGCCGTTCACGTGAACGTCGTCGATCGCGACAAACTTGCTGTACTCGTTCGACAGGCACGAGGTCCGGGTCTCAAAGTTCTTCTTGTCTTCCGGGGTCCACCAGTCGTTGAGGTTGCCCTTGGCGTCGAACTTGGCGCCCTGGTCGTCAAAACCGTGCGTCAACTCATGACCGACCACGCCACCGATGTGGCCGTAATTGACGGCAAGATCGGCATTGGGGTCATAGAACGCAGGCTGCAGAATGCCGGCAGGGAAGTTGATGTTGTTCATGCTGGGGTCGTAGTACGCGTTGATGGTGGGCGGTGTCATGCCCCACTCCAGCGGGTCGACCGGCTTGCCGATCTTGTTCATCTCTCGGTCGTTCTCAAATGCGGTCGCACGCTCCTGGTCGCCAAGGGCATCCGTGGGCGAGATGGACAGCGAGCTGTAGTTACGCCAGTGCTCCGGGTAGCCGATCTTGTCGGTGATGGCGTGGAGCTTCACCTTGGCCTTGACCTTGGTATCGGCACTCATCCACTGCAGCGTGTCGATGTCGCGATCCATCGCTGCTTCGATGTCGTGGACCACCTGCAGCGTCTTGGCCTTCTCGTCGCCGGGGAAGTATTGCTGGACGTAGACCTGGCCCAGCGCTTCGCCGAGCTGCGTGTCTACGGTCTGGGCGCAACGCTTCCAACGCGGCTCCTGCTCGGGCTGGCCGCCCAACTCAGTGCCGTAAAAGTGGAAGTGTTCGTCATCAAAGGCCTTGGGCAGGTTTCGCGCAAACGTGGAGAGCACCTGGAAGCGTAGATAAGCGCGCAGGACCTCGAGATTGGTGTTCATGATGGCGCTGACCATCACGGGAAAGAACTTCGGCGTGGCGTCATTGAGCGAGTCAATGTGCGGCGCGTGGATGGCTTCCAGAAACGGCTGGAAGGGAATGCCGTGAAGGTTTGACGTGAACTGCGCCGTGCTTTCCGGGTGGTAGATCGCTGAGGGATCGCGCATCTCCACGTTGGTCAGCGAGGCTTCTGCAAGCTTTGTTTCAAAGGCGAGGATGCTTTGGGCATCGGCCTTCGCACGGTCCGCGGGTTCGCCAGCAAGCGTCAGCATCCTGGCGATGTGGTCAACGTACTGCTGGCGCAGCTGCTTGTCCTTGTCGCCGGTGCGGGTGTAGTAGTCACGCTCCGGCAGGCCCAGGCCACCCTGGATGGCGACGGCGATCTGCTTGCTGGAGTCCTTGAAGTCCTGCATCTCGCCGAAGCCGAAGAAAGCCGTCACGCCGTAGCGCTGCAGCTCGCCGGCGAAGTAGGGCAGACCGGGC
Organism: Granulicella sp.; assembly: GCA_965198515.1. Lineage (GTDB taxonomy): Bacteria > Acidobacteriota > Terriglobia > Terriglobales > Acidobacteriaceae > Granulicella. The sequence goes on from CBDAPO010000006.1 coordinate 1,845,615, forward strand.
TTTGTGACCTTGTTGACCTGGTCAAGAAGGGGCTGGATGGGGGCAAGGCCCTTCTGATTGATGAGATCAGTGTTCAGGCAGGCGGCGTAGTCATCGCCGATCTTTTGCTCGTTGGGGGTGCGCTCCCCGCCCGGGGTGGCGTAGCGCGTCAGGATCCCCTGCAGACGCTCCGAGTTGACGTTGTACAGGGTATAGAACTGGTCGACCTCGGTCTGGTCGGCCGGGATGGGGTGAGCCGCAGCGTAGTTTCCGCAGGCAAACTTGTAGAAGTCGTTACAAGGGTCCGCTTTGCTGTCCATGGCGGAGGCATCGAACGCCGGGGCGAGCTGGTACTTTGGCGTGGATGCCGACGCTGGCGCTCCGGCGGCTGACTGCGCCTGCAGAGCCGTTCCGGCAAAGAGCCCAGCGAGGGTGAGCGCGAACCAGCCCGCGCGACGGTAACGATGGACGGCGGCCCGGTTTGGCCCCGAGTGGGAAGACACGATCATGAAAACCCCTGTTTCAGGCGATAACAACGAACGCTGCGGGCGCAGGTTTCAGGCGCCCTGGCCTGCTACGACTTCACCCGCGGCTCGTCTATAAAAGAAAGAGTACAGGTACGGCTGACAGGTGGACCTATGTTTCCCATGGAGCGGACATCCTGGTTGCGGAACCGGTGCTGGCTGAAGTTTGTGGCTGGGCTCGCGGTAGGAGCTGTGGCTTGGTGTTGCAGCCCGGGTTGCCGGGCAGAAACACCGCCCAAGCCCGTCCTGCGGATTCCCCTGAGCGAACTCGGGTTCCCCGGCTACCCCGTGAGCCTGCTGCATGCGGGTGCGTCCATGGCAACGTTGCACATGCTGGATTCGTCGCATGTGCTGTTTACGTACAGCCTACGGTCGCTGGTACCGCGGCTGCCGGGAGACGACGTCAACGACACGGACCGGCAGGTGGCGGCCGTGCTGGTTGAGATCCCCAGCGGCAAGGTGCTCGCTCGCACCAAGTGGCACCTCCATGACCATGGCCGTTATCTGTGGCAGGTCGGCAACGGCGTTTTTGTGATGCGTTCCGGCAGTGAACTTTCGTTGGTGGCGCCCCTGCAGGGGCTGGCCTCGGGCGAGGATCCATTTCGGCGCTTTGCGTTGCCGCACCGTCCCGGTCTGCCCGTTGCCGTGGAAGGCTCGCCCGATGGACGCGTGTTGACCGTGCATCTGGAGTCCACAAGGCAGGCCGAGAGTGAGGCGGACGACAACGGCGAAAGCCACAAGCACAAGCACTACGTTGTGGAGTTTTTCCGGTTGACGCCCGGCAAAAGCGTTCGTGACCCCATCCAGATTTCCGGCGCGGGGGCAGTAGGCTCGCCGGTGCTGCTGCGCCTGCCGATGGACGGAGACGGGTACCTGTGGGCAGAAGACGGCGAGCGCGGCAAGTGGACCGTCAGCTTCAACGAGTTTGGCGGCAAGCAGGAAAAGCTGACGCCGGTGATGAGTTCGTGCCACCCAAGATTGAGCCTGTTGAGCCGCAGCCAGTTTCTGGCGGAGACCTGCCGAGGCTCTGACGATGAGCCCATGCTGGCCGCCTACGGCTTTGACGGCCACGAAAATTGGCAGGAGCAGTTTGGCCAGGCGCTGCAACCGCCCACGATCGCGGTGGCGCCAGTGGCGGGACGCTTCGCGATGAGCCGGCTGGTGGCTTCCAGCAGTGGAGCCCCGGTGAGCGGGCTGGTAAACGATGACCCGCTGAGCCAGGAGATCCGGGTCTATCAGACCGAAAGCGGTGATCTGCTGTTGCGGGTGCAGTGTGCCCCGGCAGTGCGCAGCGCAGAGAACTTCGACCTTTCGCCGGAGGGGTCCACGCTGGCGGTGCTCGCCCCGGAGACACTGGACCTGTATCGCTTGCCGGGGCTTTCCGCGCGCGATCGCAAGGATCTGGCAGAGGTGCAGGCAATGACTCCGCCGGAAGGTACGGGGCCGGTCGCCCTGACCCGGCTAACCCGGCCCGCGGTGGCGGCCTCGCAGGAGGTGGGCGGAGCTGAAGGCGTGGCCACCCCGTCCCCAACGACAGCAAATGCCGTGAGCGCGGGCGCCGTATCAACACCACCTGCCCCGGAGACGCCTGCGGGCGAAGGGCGGGCTGCAGGCCGCTCCTTGCCAGCGGAGGGCCAGCGCACCGCTGTGGCCGCGGGCGACGACGCGAGTGCGCGGCGCAAACCGCCGACACTGCTGAACCCAGGGGAGAACGCGGAGTACAAGGGGCAGGCGAAGGCGCCGGAATAGACGTGAAGAGGGCTCGTGAGGAACCGAAAGCGCAAAAGCCAGCCCGCAGGCTGGCTTTTGCTTTGCAGCGCCTAAGAACCTAGGCGGCCTTGGTGGCGATCGCCTTGACGCGGGCGTTGAGACGGCCCTTGTAGCGGCTGGCGGTGTTCTTGTGGAGCACACCCTTCTGGACGCTCTTGTCCAGGATGGACACGGTGGCGCGGTACTGGGTTGCGGCGTTTTCGGCGTTGCCGGCCGTCAGGGCCTCACGCATGGCGCGGAGAACTGTACGAAGCTTGGAGCGATTGGAGCGGTTGACCGCCGTGCGGGTGACGGTTTGGCGAGCGCGCTTCAGGGACGAGACATGATTTGCCATCAAAAACTCTCTTCAGAACTTGGATACCCGAACGATGTACGGGGGAGTGTGCAGACCAGACGCTGGTGGTGCGGACACAGCGCGGCCGCATCGACTGCAACCTCCCAATTCTAGGCGACAAGCGTCATTCAGGTCAATCTGCCGCTGGTGCAACTTCGGTAATCTTTGGCATGTTCCGGTGGTGCTGCCTGTTCTTCAGAATTTCTCTTGACCCTTTCGGTTCGCTGGCGCTAGGCTCTGCGCAAGATCGTTACTCATTTGGCACACCCAGCCAATTCGACTACGGTACGGCGCAGGGCAGCCTCGCAGCACAGCGTGGGGCGTTGCCCGGAGGAGCCGGTGGCCGCATCGACCCTGCATTCCCAAACATCCAATCCTACGGAACATCCTGACGGAGGTCAGATCCCTTCTTGGTCAAAACATCGCTGCCCCTGACGCCCGGAATTGAGCCGCTGTATGGCACACGCGACGAGAACCTTCGCTTAATGGAAGACGCGCTTGGCGTTCAGATCGATCTTCGATCCGACGCGGTGCGCGTGATGGGGGAAGCAGGCGCTGTCGCGCGTGTGGAAGGCATCTTTGCCGACTTTGAACACCTGCGCCGGACCGGCGTGCACCCGCACAACGGCGAACTGCACACCCTGCTGAAGATGGTCACGGCCGACCCGACGGTGACGTTGCGCAGCCTGATCGAAAGCGGCAAGCAGCGCGGCGCCGGCACCAAGCGCAGCGTGCAGCCGCGCACGCCAAATCAGCGCAAGTACCTTGAAGCCATCGAAGCCAACGATATGATCTTCGGCCTTGGACCTGCGGGTACGGGCAAGACCTACCTTGCCGTGGCGATGGCGGTCAACGCTCTGCTGGCGAAAAAGGTGGCGCGCATCATCCTGGTTCGTCCGGCGGTGGAAGCCGGCGAGCGGCTGGGCTTTTTGCCTGGGTCGCTGCAGGAAAAGGTGGATCCGTACATGCGGCCGCTGTATGACGCCCTGTACGACATGATTGAGCCGGCCAAGGTGGATCGCATGCTGGAGACCGGCGTGATCGAAATTGCACCGCTGGCGTTTATGCGCGGACGGACGCTGAATGAGGCGTTCATCATCATGGATGAAGCGCAAAACACAACCAACGAACAGATGAAGATGTTCCTCACGCGACTCGGCAACGGGTCCAAGGCGATCATCACGGGCGACCTGACACAGATCGACCTGCCCAACCCGAAGAAGAGCGGCTTGTGGGAGGCGTTGCGCGTGCTGGATGGCGTGGAAGGCATTCGCTTCTGTCGCTTCGAAGACGTGGACGTGGTGCGTCATGCGCTGGTGCAACGGATTGTGCAGGCCTATGACAGCCACACGCGTGCTGAGCAGGTACCGATGAGCTTGGAGAACGAAGGCGAGATGGGCACTTTGTCCTCCAACGAGGCGGCAAGCCGGCGATCTTTGGCAAAGACGCAGTAGCGTTGCGCTAGTATCTGAGAACTGATGATCTCGCTTGAGCCTCCACGAAGTTCGGCGGCGTCCGCGCACCAGCCCCTAGAGGCGGAGGCGTGGCGTGCCGCCGGTCTTTCCCGGTCAGGCCTCACCCGGTTTCTGCGCTTGGCGCAGGCGGCGGTAGGGCTGCCCGGTGAAGTTGACGTGCTGCTTGCGGGAGACCTGACCTTGCGGCAGCTGAATCGCGAGTTCCGTGGCAAAAACAAGCCCACCGATGTGTTGAGCTTTCCGGGAGCGCCGGAGCTCGGGGAGCAACATGCAGGGGATCTGGCGATCTCGCTGGACACCGCGGCGCGGCAGGCCGAAGAGCATGGGCACACGTTGCGGGATGAAGTGCGCGTGCTACTTTTGCACGGGCTGCTGCACCTGAGCGGCATGGATCATGAAGCCGACACAGGCGAGATGGCGGAGCGCGAAGCCGGGCTGCGGCTGCAACTGCGATTGCCTGTGGGTCTGATTGCCCGCGCTGATGTGCTGCCGGTGAAGACCGTTGCAAGGCGGCAGCCTGCTGTGAAGAAAACGCAATCCACAACCAAGCGAAAGGGCCGGCCATGACGATGCTCTACGGCCTGGCCGTGCTTGGGCTGCTGTGCCTGATGGCGCTGGCTGGCTTTGCGGAGCGCGTCTATGACGAGCTGGAGCGCTTTCTTTCGCGGGAATCCGGCGAGGCAGTGGAGGCGTGGGAGACCGAGGTGGAGCCGCGGCTGAAGCTTAGCCGTGAGTCGGCGACGATCTCGGCTTCGGTGCTGTCGCACGCCGCGGTGGCGTGCCTGGCGTTGCTGCTGGCGAGCCGTGTGGCGTGGCACGGGCCGCACGTGGCGGTCGCGGTAGCTCAGGCGCTGTTGGAGCTAGGGCTTGCGGGTTTGCTATTTGGGCGTCTGCTGCCGCAGTTAATGGTGGCGCGCATCAGCGGTGTGTGGGTGCGGCGGCTGCGGGTCCTGTTCCAGGTGCTGCTGTACCTTGTGTTGCCGGTGACGCTGCTGATTGCGTTGGTGCTCTCGATAGCGAACCTGGCTGAGCCGGAGTTGCCGCAGGAAGAACGTCCGCAGAGTGACGCCGTGGATGCGCTGCTGGAGGCTGGCGAAGAAGAGGGGATTCTCGAGGTCAGCGACCGCGAACTGGTGCGGTCGGTGGTGGAGTTTGGCGACAAGGTGGTGCGTGAGGTGATGACCCCGCGCCCGGATGTATTTGCCGTGCCGGCTGCGATGAGCCTGGAAGAGTTCACCGCGGCGGTGAATGAGCATGCGCTATCGCGTGTGCCGGTGTTTGAGGGCAACCTGGACAACATCACGGGGATTGCCTTTGCGCGCGACCTGCTGGGCGTGCAGGACGCAGAAGCCGGGCTGTTGACGGTGGCTTCGTTGGCGCGTGAGGCGCACTTTATTCCGGAAACCAAGAAAGTGAACGAACTGCTGCGCGAGATGCAGCGCGGCAAGCAGCACATGAGCGTCGTGATCGACGAGTACGGCGGTGTAGCGGGCCTGGTCACGATCGAGGATCTGCTGGAAGCCATCGTCGGCAATATCGAGGATGAGCACGACACGGCGAGTGACGCACCGGTTGCTGAAGAGGGTGGGACCTTCTTGATTCCGGGCAGCTTTGAAGTGAGCCGCTTGCGGGATCTGTTTGCGCAATTCGGAGAGGACGCGACGGCCGACGAAGAGCAGGATGACGCGACGCAGGAAGCCGTGGACCAGGTGCTGCCGCAGATGTTGACCGAGTACGAAGCGACCACGGTGGGTGGGCTGGTTAGCGAGATCGCGGGGCACATCCCACTGCCCGGTGAGGTTGTGGAGGATGGGCCGCTGCGGCTTGAGGTGCTGCAGTCAACCGACCGGCTGGTGGAGCGCGTGCGGGTGGGGCTGCAGCGGTCGATCATGGTGACCGAGCCGGAGTAGGGCGTAGCGCTTTCCCAGGTGCGAAGATAGCTGAATGGCACTTCGCTCTGGATTTGTCTCAATCGTTGGTAGGCCGAACGCCGGGAAGTCGACGCTGCTGAATGCGTTGCTGGGGCAGAAGCTGGCGATTGTGACGCACAAGCCGCAGACCACGCGCACCCGCATTCAGGGCGTGCTGGAACTGCCCGTTCGTAAGAAAAGCAAGGGCGACCCTGGCCGCCCGGCGGCGCAGGTAGTGCTGGTGGACACGCCCGGGGTTCACAAGGGCGACACGCAGCTGGACCGGCGCATGCTGCAGGAAGTGCAGGACGCGCTGGAAGGTCGCGACGCGGTGCTGTTCATCGTGGACGCCACGCACCGTTTGCCCTCGAGCGAACCGGAACGCAACCTTGAGGAAGAAGCGCAGGATGGGGAACACAAGGTGCGGTCCATGGGGCAGCACAAGCGGGCCTTGTCGGCGGCGGAAGACGAGTTTGCGCTGCAGTTGGTGAAGCGGCTGGAGTGCCCGGTGCTGCTGGTGTTGAACAAGATGGACGCCCTGCCGAAGAGCGCGCTCTTGCCGCTGATTGCGCACTGGTCGGCGTTGCACACGTTTGCAGATGTCGTGCCGATTTCGGCGCGCAAGAGCGAGAATCTTGAGCTGCTGCTGGACCGCGTGGTTGCGCATCTGCCGGAAGGGCAGCGCTACTTTCCGAAGGATCAGTTGACGGATCAGCCGGAGCGCTTCCTCGTGGCCGAGCTGATTCGCGAAAAGATCCTGCTGCTGACCGGCGAGGAGGTACCCTACGCAACGGCCGTGGTGGTGGAACGCTTTGAGGAGCCTGCTTCCCGCAAGAAGCTGCGCGATGGCAAGCTGCCCGTGACAAAGATTGCGGCGGCAATCTTCTGCGAGCGCTCAGGGCAGAAGGCGATCCTGATCGGTAACCAGGGCTCTATGCTGAAGCGAATTGGCACCACCGCGCGCAAGGAGATGGAGGCACTGCTGGGGACGCGAGTGTTTCTGGAGCTCTTCGTCAAGGTGAAGGAAGACTGGCGGTCCTCTGCGGGGTTCATTGAGGACCTGGACTGGCGACGTCAGCTGGAGCAGATCGCACAAAAGCAGCAGCTCGCCGACAGCCTGGAGCGCCAGGCGCGCATGCAGGGCGAGGGTGGAGCCGAGGGCGAGCCGTGATCGGCCTGCTGCGGCGGCAGCGCAAGGATGTGCCGCCCCTGGAGACCACCCGGTTGCGCCTGGTACCCATGACGGCGGCCCTGCTGGGCACCGAGGCGAATGACGCGTGGCATCTGTGCGAGGCGCTGAAGGCCGGACTGGTGGAAGACTGGCCGCCGGAGCACTGGGAGGCCCCGGTGCGGGCGCACATCGTGGCGCAGCTTACGGCGCATCCGGAGACCGTGGGCTGGCACCGGTACATGTTGCTGCTGGGCGGGGCGAAGCCGCTGCTGGTGGGGTGCCTGGGGGCTTTTCCGTGCGCAGCCGGGGATGTGGAGTTGGGCTATTCGGTGGTGAACTCCTACCAGCGCAGGGGGCTGGCGACGGAGGCAGCGCGCGGGCTGATCGGGTGGCTGCTGGAGCAGCAGGCCGTGCACTCGGTGAGCGCGCAGGCTTATGAGAACTCGCCGGGGTCGATCAAGGTGATGGAGCGCTGCGGGCTGCGTTTCGTCGGGCAGGGTGATGAAGCGGGAACGGTGCGGTACCGGCGGTGGAAGTAGGCCGCCGGGGGGGCAGTTTCCGCAGAGTCTTCGAACGAGGATCTTAGGTTCGGACTTCGAATCTTGGAGTCCCGGATGTTCTGGCGTGCAATCCCACTCAGAGCTACAAGTGTAGTGATTCGGGTGTTCTTGCACGCAACTGCATTGCGGCTACCAGGGCGGGTGCGGCTTCTGCCCAGGTCGCGTAGCGGAAGGTGAAGCCGTGCTTGCGGAGGAGCGTGGGGAGCACCCAGCGGCTTTTCAGCACAAGTTCGGTTTCGGTCTGCATAAAAACGGCTCCGAGTGCGAGCGCGGGCACTGGAGCGGGCAGGCCGATCGGCTGACCCCAGGCGCGGCGCAGGGTGCGGAAGAAGTCACGATTGGGGAGGGGACCGGGCGCCGACAGGTTCACCACTCCCTCAGTTTCGTCGGTGATCTCGGGGTGTTCGAGCAACAGGTCCACGGCGCGGCACAGGTCTTCGCCATGGATCCACGAGACGAACTGCTTGCCTGAGCCTTGCGAGCCGCCAAGGCCGAGTCGCGCCAGCTTGGACATCACTGAGAAGACACCGCCCTCATCCGGGCTCATCACCATGGACGAGCGCAGACGAATTTTGCGCGTCTGCGGGGTCGGCATGGCTGCCAGGGCCTCTTCCCAGCGCGCAGCGACGTCAATGGAGAAGCTCCAGGTTTCGGGCAGCGTGGCGGATTCGCGGGTGCCGCGCTCGTGCGGGCGGTCCCCGAGTTCGCCGGTGAACTCATCGTTGGGGCGGTCAAGGGCGTGCCGATAAAAGGTGCTGGTGGAGGCATTGAGCCAGAGCTTCGGCGGCGTCGGCGAGTCGGCGATCAGGCGGCCGAGCAGCAGTGTGGGTTCCGTGCGCGAGTCGTAGATCGCCCGGCGATTTTCTGGAGTGTAGCGGCAATTCACCGAGCGGCCGGAAAGATGAATGACGGCATCGGCCGTGTGGAGTTCGTCGACCCAAGGTCCGGGTGTTTTGCCGTTCCAACCGAGAGTGCGCCACGGCTGGTGCGCCTGCGCTTCGGGACTGCGGGAGAGCACGGTCACGCGGTGGCCATGGGTGTGTAAGTGGCGGGCGAGTAAGCTGCCGACCTGACCGGAGCCGCCGGGAAGAAGGATGCGCATCGTTGTGGAGATTGTAGCGGGGAGTGGAATCTTGAGGCGTACGTGCTTGCAGACGAGGAGACTGCATTTAAAGCGGCTGAATGCAGCAAGGGCGGCCAAAGTTGGCCGCCCTTGCTGGTTCTTTGAGCTGTTACTTGACGTTGCCGTTGAGGCCAGCGGGGAAGAAGCCCCCCGCGGTGCCGGCCGGGCTGGCGTACACGATGCGAAGTACCTGGGCCGCCGTGCGCGAGAAGACCAGGGAGCCTGCCGTGCCGGTGCTGCCTGCCGCGTTGATGGAGCCGGTTGTAGACGCGTCAACCAGGGTGGATGCCGTGAGGCTCATGGAAGAACCGTTCAGGGCGACCATCTGGGTTCCGAGGCCGATGTCATTTCCCTGGGCTGCCGTCGCCGTGGTGGAGTTGGATCCATCCACGGTACGCCTCAGCTGGGAAATGGCGGTGGCTACAGCCCGCAGTGTGCCCGCCGGAGCGTTGGGGATCCCGGCACCGGCAATGGGGTTCGCTGTTTGATCCAGGCCGTAAAGGGTGGTCCGGATCAGGCCGGCGTGGTAGGCCTCGACCGCCTGGATGCCCGCCGCGGCATCGAGGAAGGCGGGGGTTGTCAGCGCAGGGGCAGCACCGGTGTAGGCGGTGACGCCGACGTCCTCGAAGATGTAGGAGCCCAGCAGGAAGCTGGCATCATCGGCGAAGGGATCGAACGAGGTGAGACCCAGACCGAGCAGAGAGGCAAGGGCGTTGAAGCTGTTGTACAGGTCGATCTGCGGCTGGGCAACGGGTGCCGTGCTTGAGGTTGTGAGAGCGCTGTGAAGGAAGTTGACGTGATTCTGTTCTTCCGTGGCGACCTCCATGGCATAGCTCTTGACCAGGGCGTTCTTGAACGGCACCTGGCAGGAGGCGTAGTTGTTGCTGCCCTTGGTGACCACCGTGCCGGCTGTGCCGGTGCCGGTGATCGTGAGGCCCGCGCCGCTGATGGTTTTGCCGGTGGCGGCAAGGGTGTAGAAGTTGGCTTCGAGGTACTCGAGGTTCAGGGCGAAGTTGAGGTAATCGGCGTCAGTCAGCGTGGTGGTGCTTTGCGCGTCGGCGGCGATGGAGGTGAGAGCGAGGCCCGCGAGCGCGGCGCCACCGAGCGTGAGCATGCGGCGGCGGCTGCTGGCGATGACTTCATCGAGATGTTGGGTTTCAAGTGTAGCCATGGTGAGGGGTCGTCCTTAGGAGTAAGTCATCTTGATGTTGCCGTTGAGGCCGCTGGGGAAGAAGGTGCCGCTGCTGACACCGTAGCCATTGCCGAGCTGCCCATAGACGATGTGCAACACCTGGTCGGTGGTGCGCTTGTAGCCAATGGAGGTGCTGGCCGAAGCGTTCACGATGGTGGTCGGGCTCAGGTAGGTTTCCGTGGTGGAGCCGGTACCGCTGAGTGCGGAGCGAACCTTCTGCACGGCGACAGCGATGTTGGTGAGGTTGCTGTTGCCGGCGGCGGCATCGATCGCCACGATCTGCGAGCGAACGGACGCAGCGTGGTAGGCCTCGACGGCGTGGATCTCCGCGGCCGGTGCCAGATACGGACTCTTGGCGGTCAGCAGGGTGGCAGCGCCATGGTAGGCCGTCACGCCCACGTCCTCAAAGATGAAGGCTCCGATGAGGAAGTCGTTGTAGCTGTCGAAAGGGTTGAAGGTGCTGCCGAGACCGGCCGAAGCTGCCAGCGCGTTGAAGCTGTTGGTGAGATCGATGGCAGGCGCAGCGACAGCGTTGGTGCTGAGTGCGGCGCGGAGGAAGCGAACGTGATCGAGCTCGTTCTGCGCGATTTCATACAGGTACTGCTGTTGCACCGTCGCAACGGTGCCGGTGAGCGGCACCTTGGCGCCACCGGTGGTCTTGCTGGTTGCGTTGCCGGTATCCGCAGAGCTTAGGCCGGTGCCGGTGGCGGCACGGAGGTAAAACTCTGCTTCGAGGTATTCCAGGTTCAGCGCGAAGTTGAGGTAGTCCGCGTCTGCGTAGGTGGGGGCTGCCGGATTGGCCGGGGTGGTGGGTGTGCTGATCTGCTCGTTGGGGCTGCTGCAACCTGCCAGCACGCCCCCTGCCACGGTTGCGGTCGCGCCGGCCAAAAAGCTGCGGCGCGAAAATGCTTTATCAATCAACTGCGTAAGTTTGCGTTCCACGTACACATCTCCAGGAGGAGGACCAGGATTGGAGTCCTGCACTGCTAACGCACCCTACAGAGCAGTGGATGTACTTGGCAACGATATATTTGCGCGCGGACCAAGTCCCGCTACCACTTATAGGGGACGGGCAGTGTCAAAGACGGTCAACTGTGCGCCAAAACGTGGGCGATTCGCTGCCATTGGGGTGTGGCGCCTACGGCGAAGCGAAGTGGCGTGAATGTGACCAGAGCGAACAGGCACCCGTAAATGTAGACAGGATGAATACGTCGACGAGTGACAAGGTCGTAAATGGGACCGGCAAAAAGAAACGCAAAATTGATGATGGACACCACGGGGATCGGAACGCCGTAGCCGACGATGCGGCCCATGGGAGCGCCGAGCAGACCGGCGATGACGGCGAGGAGCATGAGGCGTTGATGCGCTTCGCGGTCCCGGCGGCGTACCCAGCCGAGGATGAAGAAGAGACCAAAGGTGAGCATGTCGACAAGACCGACCAGAAATACCGTGGCCGGCGGGATGAATGAAGTGCCATGGTTGAGGCGCATGGCTGTGAAAGAAACTAACAGGCCGAGGACGATCACGGCGGAGCCGAGCAGGGCGCCGGTGTAACCGAGCCTGCGATGCAGCGCAGGTTTGCGGACAGCGATCAGCGCGGTCTGCAGGATGAAGTACAAGATCCAGGCGGTAAAAACCGCGCCATGGACGTGGACCAGGAAGCTGAGTTTCGGCGAGAGAGGGAAGTGCGATTTCAGGTAGTAGCTGCGGGCGAAACCGGTGAAGATGAGGCAGGCCCCTGCGATCGCCATCGCGAGATAGAAGCGGCGGTCAGCCACCACGTGGGAGCGCGTGCGGACTAGCGGGAGAGCGGTCGTCGACATGCAGGATCCTGGGCAACCTGGCTAAGCCTTTGGTGGGACGCACCGGCTTGCAGGTAATTGGCCCCGAGTCTAGCAGCGCGGGAGTGAGGGAACGACGGCGTGTCGTCTGAAAGCAGCAAGAGGGATTGGATTTGAACGGAGAGCCAAAGAAAGGCCCCGGCTGGGCCGGGGCCTTTCGCTCTGCGGCGGAGGTGCGTTTTAGTTGACGGCCCACTGTTCGTTCGGGCCGGAGTTGCAGGTGTAGACCTGGACGACCGTGCCCGACGCAGTAGCGTCGCCGCGAACGTCAAGGCAGTTGCTTGGGTTGTTGGCTGGGTGAAAGGCGTAGGTACCGCCGGTGGCAACGGCGTTCCAGGCCTGCCCGGAAGAGCCGTTGCAGGGCGTGAGTGTGACGGCGGATCCGCTGGTGGTGGAGGACGCCGTAAGGCAGTTGGCGCCTTCGGTGGAGAGGTTGTAGTACCCGGCCGGAGACACGTTGGTGTTGGACATGGACCAGCTTTGGGCGCCGGTGTTGTTGGCCGTGTAGACGTCGATGGGATTGCCGTTGGCGGTACTGGCAGACACGTCGTCGAGACGAAGAGCCGTGGCGTTCTGCGGTGTCAGGGTATGCGTTCCGTTGAGGTTCGCTGCACTGCCGCCATTGGTGTACACGCGCACGTAGTCCACAAGCATGGTCGCGCTGGAAGGCGTTGAGCCATCCGTCGCACCGGGGAAGCCGCCGCTGCCGATGGCGAGGTTGAGCAAGAGAAAGAACGGGTTATTGAAGACCCACTGATCACCGGAGGGGATGTTTGCGGGCGTGGTGGTGAGGAAGATGTTGGACGTGCTGTCGCGGTAGTACTGGATGGAGTTCGGACCCCAGATGACGCCGTAAATGTGGTATCCGCTGTCATCGACGCGGCCACCATTGGGGAAGGTGTACTTGGCGCCGATGCCGCTGCCGCCGGAGTATCCGGGTCCGTGCGTTGTGGAGGACGTGGTGCCCGGACCGTAGGACTGCACCCACTCGATGATGTCCTGCTCGCCGGCCTGCGGCCAACCGACGCTGTTGAGGTTCGCGCCTAGCATCCAGAACGCCGGCCAGAAGCCATCGCCGACGGGGAGCTTCATGCGCGCCTCGATGCGGCCGTACGTGAACTGCTTGAGGCCTTGCGTTTTGAGGCGGGCGGAGGTCCACTGGCCGCTGCTGTTTTTGAAGGCGTGAATGACGAGGTTGCCGTTGCCGTCCATGTAGGCGTTAGGTGTGCCCGTGGAGCAGGGCGCGGTGTTGGATCCGGCGGCGCAGTAGGTTTCAATTTCCGGGTTGCCGAAGCCGCTGTTGCCGGTGTCGTAAGTCCAGTTGGCGGTGCTTGGGTACGAGCCGGCGGCGCCGTTGAACTCGTCGCTCCACTGCAGCGTCCAAGTTTGTGCGGCAGCATGTGGGAGTGCTGCGGCGGCGAAGAGTGCGAGAGCGCCGGAAGTGAGCGCCATGCGACCGATGCGGCGTGTGAGGCGTTGAAGGGGGTTGGACGTGCCCTGCTCGGCTGGTACGGAACGAAAATGCATTCGTGCTCCCCTGGTGCTGGATTGGTGAGGCGGGCGGATGCTACCACACGCGCAACACGCCCGGCCCGGGAGCATTTCGTGGGAGGAAAACGCTTTTCCAGAGGCTTCGAAAGAAGTCTTCTGGGTGAGAGCTGGACGCTGCGACACGGCTCTCCGCCGCGGCTTCGCGCGTGATAGCTATTCGCTAAGCTGGATGCCGAGTGCTTTCATCTTGCGGTAGAGATGGCTGCGTTCCAGGCCGAGTGACTCCGCCGCACGGGTGATGTTGCCGTGGGTCCGGTCGAGCTCTTTCAGGATGTAGTCGCGCTCATAGGCTTCGCGGGCCTGCTGCAGCGTGGAGAACTCTTCGCGAGCGTCTCGGTCACGGTCGTTCTTGCGGCCATCGGTGCGCTGCACAAGGATGGGGAGATGCTTCACCTCGATGCGCGTGGCTTTGGGGTTGAGGATCAGCACGCGTTCGATCACATTGCGCAGTTCGCGGACATTGCCGGGCCAACTGTAGGTGCGGAGCTGGTTGATGGCGGAGTCGGAGATCTCGACGCGTGGCCGGCCATACTGCTGGCCGAACTCGGCAAGAAACTCGCGGGCAAGCGAAGGGATGTCTTCCTTGCGGTCACGCAGTGGCGGAACGAAGAAGGGGATCACGTTGAGACGATAAAAAAGGTCCTCGCGAAAATTGCCACGGGCAATCTCTTCTTCCAGATCCTTGTTGGTGGCGGCGATGACGCGGGCATCGACGTGGACGGGGTTCGAGGCGCCGACGGGATAGAGACGTTGCTCATCCAAAGCGCGCAGCACCTTGGCCTGCGTCTTCAGGCTCATGTCGCCGACTTCGTCGAGAAACAACGTGCCGCCATCGGCGCGCTCAAACGTGCCGCGTTTCTCGTTGGGTTGATTGGGCCCACCGGGCCCGGCACCGTGGCGGTAGCCGAAGAGTTCGGTTTCGATGAAGTCCTCAGGAATGGCCGCACAGTTGAGCTCAACGAGAGGACGCTCGCTACGTTCGGACTCGGCATGGATCAGGCGCGCGATGCGCTCCTTCCCGGTGCCAGACTCACCAAAGATGAGCACGCGGCCGTTGGTAGGGGCCATGAGTTTGATCTGCTGGCGAAGCGCCTTGATGGGCACCGATTCGCCCGTGACCGAGCCGTGCGTGGTGAGCTGCCGCGCGAACTCCTGGTTGTCTTCGCGCAGCGTGTGGGCTTGCACCGCGTTGCGCAGTACGAGCAATGTGCGATCCAGCGAGAGCGGTTTTTCGAGGAAGTCGAACGCGCCAAGTTTCGTAGCGCGAACCGCGGCTTCGATGGTGCCGTGACCGGAGATCATGATGACCTCGGGCGCGTTGGGACGCGGGTCGGCTTGCGGTCCGCGAATCTGCGGCAGGGCATCCAGGCCGTCGCCATCAGGAAGCCAGATATCCAGCAGCACTGCGGCGAAGTCGCTGTCACGTGTCAGTGCGAGCGCTTCGGCCACCGTACCGGCGGTGGAGACCGCGTAGTCTTCCTCGCGCAGAATCGCTTCCAGCGAGTCGCGGATATCGGCTTCGTCGTCGACGATGAGGATGGGGATCATGAACGCAGTGGCTTGTGGCTAGGTCGATGCGGATTGGTAGACGGGCGTTGCCGGCCGGGCTGGCTCGGCGACGTCAGCTTCAGAGTTCGCTTCCGCCTGGGGAGCAGGGCGGAGCTCTACGAGAAAGCGTGCACCGACGGGCTGGTTCTTTTCCGCGCGGATGGACCCGCCGTGCTCCTGGATGATCTTCGCGGCGATGGCCAGGCCGAGGCCGGTGCCACGCTGCTTGGTGGAGAAGTAAGGGAGGAAGAGGCGTTCGCGCATCTCGTCGGTGAGGCCGGGGCCGGTGTCCGCAACGGTGAGTTCGAGGTTGCCGCTGTCGAGCAAGCGGGTTTGCACGGTGAGTTCGCGAAGAAGGGCGTCGTGCATGGCTTCAGCGGCGTTGTCGATCAGGTTGCTGATGGCGCGCTTCAGGCTTTCGGGGTCGGCCAGGGCGAGCGGAAGATTGGGCGCGAGACGGCGGCGGAGACGGATGGAGCCGAGCCGGCCGGTGAAGAGCACAAGCGCGTTGTCGACGATGGTGTTGAGGTCGGCGGGGCGGGGCTGCGCGGCGGGAAACTCGGCGAGGGTGCTGAACTGGTCGACCAGCGAGCGCATGGTCTCCACCGAGGCACCGATGACCTCGGTGCTGCGGCGAATCACGGCGGGCGAGGGTGAGTCGACGTTGTGTTCAGCCAGCAGGGGAGCGAGGCGATCGATGTGGCGGCGAATCAGTTCGGCGTTCAGCGAGATGGGAGTCAGCGGGTTTTTGATCTCGTGAGCGACGCGGCGGGCGACCTCTTTCCAGGTGCTTTGCTTTTGCGCGCGCAGGATTTCGGAGACGTCTTCAAACGAGACGACGTAGCCAAGGTGGTCGCGTGCAGGACCGGTTTCGAGCAGTGCAACCACAGCGGAAACGTGCACGGTGCGGTTGGGGCCGGGGAGCTCCAGCTCCGCTGAGGCCGAACCCATCCGGTGACTGCGCTGCATGAGACGGTCCAGCGTTTCGATAGCTTCTTGTGGCAGATGTTCGTCGATCGCGGAGCCGAGGAACGGCCGCTGTCCGCCCGGGTCCAGCATCTCGGAGAACGCGCGGTTATTGAGCACGATGCGCCGTGTGGGCGATAGCGTTACCACACCGGTGGGAATGGTTTCGATGATGGTTTCAAGCTCGACGCGGCGGCGCACCAGGGTCTCGTTGACCTCGGTGAGTTGGGCGGAGGAAGCTTCAGCGTCGATGCGGGCCTGCTCCAGATCCGCGGCCATGGCGTTGAAGCTATCGACGAGCTCGCCGAGTTCTTCGGTGGCGGATTGCTCCACGCGGCGCGCGTAGTCACCGGCAGCGATGGCTTCCATCGCGTCGGCGAGAGCTTCGACCGGATGGGTGACCTGCTTGGCGGTGTTGAGCGCGAGCCAGCAGCAGGCAAACAGGGCCAACAGCGTGATCAGCAGCAGAACGCCGGTGTACAACGAGCGCACCTGCCGGCGCTCGCGGAAGATGAGCCAGTAGGTTTGTGCGGCCTGGCGAAGCCGCACATTCATCGACGCGATGTCCTGCGGAAAGGGCAGGCCGACGACAATGAGGCCGCCGTTGCGCAAACCGGCTGTGGCCAGCGAATAGTCCGTGCCGGCGATGTTGGTCAGAGCGCTGTTGTTGCGCTGGGCGGCTTCAAAGATATTGCGGGCAAGTGCGGGGTCCAGCGGGGTTGGCCCGTTCGCTTCCACATTGGCGCGCTCACTTTGCGGCAGGTGAAAGGCAGCCAGGGGCTCGGTGTCATGGAACAGGACGGCGAACCCGCCCTGCAAGGTCAGCTCGTGCGTTTGGAGCAACCGGTAGACAGTAGCGGCGTCTGCGTGGGACAGGGCCTTCTGGCGTAGACCCGCAGCGGCGTGCAAGCTGGGCAGGTCGGCAAGTTGGATGGCGAGCGTGTCGGCTTCAGAGCGCGCATTGGCGCTGGCGTAGCGCGTGAGGGCGGCGAGCATGCCGTCAGCGTCGTCGCGCATCTCGGTGACCGGTTGCGAAAACCAGCGGTCAACGGCGCGGTTCATCAGCAGGTAGCTGAAGAAGAACATGAACGCCAGCGGCACCAGCGAGACCATGACGGCGCCCCAAAGCATGCGGGTGCGCAGGCGGGTGCCGAGCACGCGGCTGCGCTGGTCGGCGTAGAGCTTGAGGAGGTTGCGGACAAGGACGACGAGGATGCCGACAAAGAGCAGAAACGCGACGATGGAGAGCGCGAGAAAGACCAGCGTTTCGACCGGAGACTTGGGGTCGAGAACGGGTTTGTTAAAGGCGTTCAGCGTGCCGAAGGCGAGGAAAAGAACCAGCAGGCAGACGAACAGGGCGATGATCCACGCACGACGGCTTTGGGTGCTGCCCATGTGGAGGAGTGTACGCTGCGCTGCGATGGAAGATTCGGGTGGGAATGGCCGGGTGGGTTGAGCGGCCGAGAGGTTGCGCTCTGGCGATGGAGTTGAGGTCGCTCTGCGGAGCCCTATGGAGCTTTCGCCTGCGGTGTCGGGACCGCGCGAAGGCTGAAGCTGGCGATCGTGGCAGGGCTGGTGTCCGGGCGGACCTGGAGGGTGCCTAGCACTTCGGTCGCCGCGGGCGTCTGGTCGTGAAGGCGAAAGACGAGGATGCCGGGCGCGACCTCTTTCGCGGCTAGCAGGGTGAAGCCTCCCGTTTGCTTTCGGAGCTCCATTTGGGCCGCCTCTGTTGTGCCGGCTTCTGCGGTGGGCAGAGCCTTGGCAAACGTGGATGGCGAGGTGCTGTTAAAGGCCGCAAGCCAGGCAAACAGAAGGTGACCGGCGGGCGTGTCTGGAATCTGCCCGACCTGGTCGCCGGAGCGGGGCAGGTTGATCACGACAAAAGGATGAACCGTGCGGGGTGCGCCACCCGGCCGGGTGGCGACTGGCGCCTCATCAGGACCGCCGAGGTAGATCGTGTCGACCCGGGACGGGTCGTCGTCCCTATCATCCCCGCCACCGGCATCGAAGCCGTCGCCGCCGTGTCCGGGATCCCCTGCGCCAAAGGTGGACGAGACTGCATGGCGCGAGTGAGTGAAGGCGAACACAAGGACAGGGACGCCGATGGAAGCGGCGATGAATGCAAGCAGGATGGAAGCCAGGCTGAACCGCTGGGGGGGAGTGACATAGAACCTGGGTCCCGCCAGCACAGGACGTCCGGGAGCAGGGAGCTGGGGCATGAGGGCCGGTCCTCGATCTCTACAGTGCACGAAGGGCGGTTCTGTCTTGAGCTGCCCCTGGTCTCAGTGTAGACGTGGCCTCCTCCTTCGAGCCTGGCTTCGGGATCAATGAATGGTGGTTCGGTCCAGGCAGAGCTGGACCGAGATGTCGCCCTGGAGTATGGCGTCGCCTCTGGGCAGGTTGTACCGGAAGATGCGGTCAGTGACTCTGCCGCGAAAGGGAACACCGGATGCGTTGCGATGTTCGACCACGTCGCCGACGGCCGGCAAAATCAGGTCTGTGATGTTGCCTTCTACGCCTGTGACGGCTGAGGGCTGGGGTGCCTCGTTGAAGTGAAAGGAGATAACAATGTGCACGCCATGGATCCACACGTAGCTTGTAGATGAGAGTGTTTTGGTTCTGTGATCTCTGCTGCTCGCGGCCAAGCAAACCCGGGTCCGAGGAGGCGGACCCGGGTCCTTCTGGCTGACCTACAAGAGTGAGTGACTTGTGGCAGGCAGGCGGAATCAGTCTTTTTTGACGAGCTTCACCTGGTCGGCTTGTGGGCCTTTTTCGCCCTGGATGATGTCGAAGCTAACGGCATCGCCTTCCTTCAGGCTTTTGTAGCCATCGGTCTGGATGGCGCTATAGTGAGTGAACACATCCGCGCCACCGTCCTCGCGGCCGAGGAAGCCATAACCTTTTGCGTTGTTAAACCACCTGACACTACCTACGTGCTGTGACATGTTGCTCTCCTCGGTCGGATTGGGTGTTGCTGTTGAAAAAGGGTTGTAAAAGGGAGTGCACCTTGGCTATGAGCTTTTTGGGCCCATTCAGGATGTCGAGCGCTTCCGCGGAAGCAATGGCGCAAGCGGAAGGCCCTGCCTGCAGGGTGAGCACCGGGATTCCGGATGCATAGGAGGCTGTGAAAGAAACAGCCGTTCGGCATTCGAGCTCGGAGAGCGAATGACAAAGAATGAGAAGTCGCCATCCACCCTCAGCAATTGCATCTTCGAGGGTGCGGAGACAGGTGACACTTGTCAGGACGAAGCCGGCTGCTTGAAGCACCTGTGCTCTGGTCTGCAGCAGCAGGGCATCTTTACCGAACATGAGGATGGGACCGGGTATCGACATGGCTCTCAGGTGTGCGACTTACCCAAGATCGCCTTTATCAGAAAGGATGTCTGCCCAATAACGGGCATATACATTTCTTTTGTCAATACCACAACGGTTTTGATATTCACAAAACAATTGTCCAGATGGGCGGGCAAGCTTCGGTACCAACAAGGCCTTTCGAGTTCGCTGGCATTCGTGTCGAGGACCGTACGTTATGACCGCTATTTCGTATAAAAACACCCTTTTGAGCCGGCTCGGCCCGGAGGTTCTCGGGCGGCTTCAGTTAAGTCCAGTGACCTTCGAGGTAGGTCATGAGATCGAGTATCCCGGAACCCCGATCCACCGGCTCTATTTTGTCGAGGAGGGCATGGCCTCCATGACGACCACGTTTGAGGATGGGTCTCAGGTGGAGGTGGGCATGTTCGGCTTCGAATCGGTGATCGGTGTTTCCGCGCTGATGGGCAGCAAACGGAGTCTCAATCGCGTGTACACGCAGGTTGCCGGTTGCGGTTTCCAGTCCCCGGTGGAGGCCGCGCGCCACGAGTTCAAGCGGGGTGAGATGTTTCAGACACTGGCGCTGCGTTATGTGCAGGCGCAGTTGCTGCAGACGATGCAGTCGGCCGGGTGCAATGCACGGCACCACATTGAGCAGCGGCTGGCGCGCTGGCTGCTGATCACCGCGGACCGGGTGCACAGCGGGACGTTCAAGTTATCGCAGGAGTTTCTGGCGGACATGATCGGAAACACGCGGACCAGCGTGTCGCGCGCGGCGATCAACCTGAAGGATGAGGGATTGATTGACTATAGCCGGAGCATCATCAACATTCTTGATCGCCCCGGTCTGGAGCGGCGGTCGTGTGAGTGCTATGCGATTGTGAAGGATCATCTGGACAACTACGCCGAGTTCAAGGACGGCCAGGCGAAATAAACAGGCGCTATGCCCGGTAGTGTGCAGAGTCATAGGGGCAAGGTATGTAGTCTCTGCACAGCAGAGCCATCCGCCGTTCTGGATCAGAGCCAAATCTTTGATGCAAGGCAGGCCATCGGTCCTTTGCCGTTACGCAAAGGATGCACATGCCTACCCCGAAGACCAACCTGCTGCTTGAGTCACTTTCCGCGGCGAGCCGCAACCAGATTCTCAGCCAAGCCAAGGAACTCCCGCTGCCGATCCGGACCTCGCTCCAGGCGCAGGATGAGGCGCCGCGCTTTGCGTACTTTCTGACCTCCGGTGTGGCCAGCGTTGTGATCCAGCTGATCGATGGCGATGCGGGCGAGACGGCGCTGATTGGGCGTGAGGGCATTGTGGGCGGGTATTCGCTGCTGGGGCCGTCCATTGCGCCGAGCCAGAGCTTTATCCAGGTTGCGGGTACGGGCTACCGGGTTCCGTTCGACTTCGTGCGGCGGTGCTTTCTGGAGTCGGAGGAGTTTCGCTCGCGGGTGCTGGAGTGTGTGCAGCAGCAGGCGATGACGACCAGCCAGATTGCGGCATGCAACAACGCGCATGAGGCGGAGCCGCGGCTGGCGCGGTGGCTGCTGATGGTGCAGGACCGTATGCAGGAAGACAGCTTTCAGCTGACGCAGGAGTTCCTTGTCGGAGATGCTGGGTGCGCGCCGCACCACGGTGGCCCTGGCAGCCGGGGCGCTGCAACGGAGCGGGTTTATTGAGTACAGCCGCGGGCGGATCAAGATTCTTTCGCGCGAGAACCTGGAAACGGCGGCTTGTGATTGTTATGGGGTGACGAAGCGGTTGTTGATGGCTTTGTATCGATAGAGGGTGGGAGCGGGCGTGCGAAGGCCCGGCCGAAGCCGGGCCCTGAGCGTACGGCTTGCCGGTGGTTAGAGCAGCGAGCTGATGGGGGTGTACTCGCGGTTCTGGCCCTGCGCTACGGCCTGGTAGGTGAGCTTGCCGTCAATGGTGTTGATGCCTTCGGCGATGCCGGGGTCCTGGGCGATCGCGGCCTTGGCGCCCTGGTTGGCAAGGCGAAGGACGTAGGGGAAGGTGGCGTTGGTGAGGGCCAGCGTGGAAGTGTTGGGCACCGCTGCGGGCATGTTGGTCACGCAGTAGTGGACGACGCCGTCGACCTCATAGCTGGGGTCGGAGTGGGTGGTGGGTTTGGCGGTCTCGATGCAGCCGCCCTGGTCGATGGCGACGTCTACGATGACGGCGCCTTTTTTCATACGGCTGACCATGCCGCGGGTGACGATCTTGGGGGCAGCCGCGCCGGGGATGAGGACGCCACCGATGAGAAGGTCGGCTTCCGAGGCGGCGCGCTCGATGTTGTAGCTGTTGCTGGCGAGGGTGAAGACGCGGCCGCCGAAGATGTCGTCAATCTCGCGAAGGCGGTTGAGGTTCAGGTCGATCATGGTGACGCGCGCGCCGAGGCCGAGCGCCATCTTCGCCGCGTTGGTGCCGACGATGCCGCCGCCGATGATGGTGACGTTGCCGGGCAGGGTGCCGGGGACACCGCCGAGGAGGACGCCTCGGCCGCCGTGTTCCTTCTGCAGGTAGGTGGCGCCGATCTGGACGGAAAGGCGACCCGCGACCTCAGACATGGGGGTTAGCAGGGGCAGCGCGCCGAAGCGGTCGCGGACGGTCTCGTAGGCGATGCCGGTGACTTTCTTGTCGAGCAGATAGTCAGTGAGTTCGGTCAGCGGCGCGAGGTGGAGATAGGTGAAGAGGGTGAGGCCTTCGCGAAAGTGGAAGTACTCCCCCTTGGTGGGCTCTTTCACCTTGCAAACCATGTCGGCGTTGCGCCAGACGTTGTAGGCTTCCCCGACGATCTCGGCACCGACAGCCTGGTAGTCATCATCGGGGAAGGACGAAAGGGCGCCGGCGTCGTGCTCGATGAGGACCTTGTGACCGGCCTCGGCGAGGGCTTTGGCTCCGGCTGGCGTGATCGCTACGCGGCTTTCGTGATCCTTCACTTCTTTGGGTACGCCGATAATCATGCGGGAGACAAACCTTTCTGCGGTGCGGGCCTGGTGTGGCCGGATGTCGCCACCCGTGTGACGGCGGCTGCAGCTTCATTGTAGCGATGCGGTAGGGCTGTGTGGGAGACGGGAACAAGTGACCGTTGCAGAGGGGCAAACGCTGGGGGGACACACCGGGCCTGCCGTGAAAAGCCAGAGAACAGGTGTTCCGTTCGGCCAGACCGAAGGTGGATGCTGCCGCGCCCGGTGGCGGAAGTCCAGGCCATTTCGAAGAAGCCCTTGCGCCGAAGCCGTACAATGAAGATCACTCCTTTTTGACGGGTACGATTCAGCTTCATGTCCTCCAAAAATTTCCAGACGCGCACAGGCCGCGTCAGCAACATGCGCTCGATCTTTTCGCTGTTCAGCAGCGATCTGGCGATCGATCTCGGAACGGCCAACACGCTGGTGTACGCGGCGGGCAAGGGGATCATTGTCAATGAGCCCTCGATTATTGCCGTGAACAAGGTGACGAACGAGGTTGAGGCGGTGGGCAAAGAGGCCAAGGAGATGCTTGGCCGCACGCCCGGCAACATCATCGCCATCAAGCCCATGAAGGACGGTGTGATCGCTGATTTCAAGCACACCGAGAAGATGTTGAACTACTTCATCCAGAAGGCGCACAACCGCAAGATGATGGTGCATCCGCGTATCGTGATCGGCGTGCCGAGCGAGATCACGCAGGTGGAAAAGCGCGCCGTTATGGATTCGGCGTACCGCGCCAAGGCTTCTGAAGTTCACCTGGTGGAACAGGCAATGGTGGCGGCGATCGGCGCGGGGCTGCCGATTACGGAGCCGGGCGGGAACATGGTCGTCGACATTGGCGGCGGAACTACGGATATTGCCGTTATTTCGCTGGCGGGGATTGTGTATTCGCGGTCGGTGCGCATGGCCGGCAACCAGATGGATGACGCCGTGCAGACCTACATCAAGCGGAAGTACAACCTGCTGATTGGCGAGCGGACGGCAGAGGACATCAAGATCGAGCTGGGGTCGGCGTACCCGCTGGACAAGCCGCTGACCATGGACATCAAGGGACGCAACCTGATCGAAGGCGTGCCGAAGACGATCACCATTGAGGACTCGGAGATCCGCGAGGCCTTGAGTGAGTCGATTGCGACGATCATGAATGCGATTCGCGTGGCGCTGGAGCGCACGGATCCGGAGTTGTCTGCGGATTTGTCGGATCGTGGGATGGTGCTTACCGGCGGTGGGGCGCTGATCAAGAACCTGGACAAGCGGATTCGTGAGGAGACCGGGTTGCCGGTGTCGATTGCGGATGATCCGCTGGCCAGCGTGGTGCTGGGGACGGGGAAGATGTTGAGTGATTTCCGGTTGTTGCGGAAGATCTCGATTGACTAGAGACCGGAAGTAAAGCGCGCACGCAAAGGGCGCCATGGGTTTCGCAAAGGGCGCGAAGGTTCAGGAGGGTCTCTCGGATGAGAGACCCTTTCTCCTTTGGTGATGGTCGGTTGCGGTTGTTGCTACGGGGGAGTGCCGAGCGGGCGAGCCCTTACTGGCCTGGTTTGGGGCGCCAGATGGCGTCAGGTTTCCAGGTGGGGCGGGTGTCCGATTGGGCTACGCGGTAGCCGACGTCGAGAAGCACCTGGAGGTCTTCGACGGCGCCGGTGAGGTCCCAGCCCGGCTTGATGACGTCAGAGGGCTGGTGGTAGTCGTGGGTGATGTACTCGGTGCGTTTCTCTAGGCCGAAGCTGGCGGGTTTGCCGACGTAGTCGATGCCGGGGCTGGTTTCGATGGAGGGCACGCCGCCGCGGGCGAACTCGTAATGGTCAGAGCGGAAGTAGAAACCTTGCTCGGGGGCGGTGTCGCCGGTGGTCACGCGGCCTTGTGCCTTGACGGCGGCTTCGGTCAGGTCGTCCAGAGTGGAGTTGCCGATCCCGACAATGCTGAAATCATGCGTGCGGCCCCAGCCCCAGTTGCTGAAGTAGTCGAGGTTGATGTCGGCGACAGTGTCCGCGAGCGGATACAGCGGATGCTCAACGTAGAAGCGTGCGCCGAGCAGGCCTTTCTCTTCGGCGGTGGGCCAGAGGAAGAGGACGGAGCGGCGGGGGCTGGGGTGCATGGACTCGAAGGCTCGGGCTAGCTCGAGGACGCCTGAGGTACCGGCGGCGTTGTCGCTGGCGCCGTGGTAGATGTTGCTGCCGACTTGGCCGTGGTGATCCCAGTGGCCGCTATAGACAATGTATTGATCTTTGAGGCCGGGATCGCTGCCGGTGATCTTCGCGACCACGTTTTTGGAGTCGACCTGCCGGACGCGGCTGCTGATGGTGAACGCGGCCTGGCCCGGGAGAGGCACGGCATGGAAGCCGGGCTTCGCAGCGGCGGCGCGGAGCGTGTCGAACGGGTTTGTGGGCGTGGAGAAGAACTCGGTGGCGCGGGCGAGGCTGAGCAGCGCCTGGGCCTGGACGTGGTCGCGCTCCTGCGGGCCGCGAATGGTCATGGTTTCGCGGGTGTAGTTCTGGAAGAGCGCCGGCGCGGGTTGCGGCGTCGCGGACAGCAGGATCACGGCGGCGGCGCCGTGCTTCCAGGCGGTATCGAACTTTGTGCCGGTGCGGCCGTAGATGGTGAGCGCCCGTCCGAGAAACATCGACTCGTCGAGTTTGGCTGGATCGGCGGGGTCCGCTACTGCCGGGTCGCCGCTGAGGACGACGACGGTCTTGCCACGAACGTCAGCCCCGGCGTAGTCGTCCCAGTGGTACTCGGGCGCGACGACGCCGTAGCCGACGAAGACGATCCCGGTAGGGGCGACGTTGATCTTGGCGTCAGGCAGGGCAGACCAGGCCACAAAGTCCAGGCCAGCGGCGAGTGGATGCTGCTGACCGTTGCTCGTGAGGCTGAGCGTGTTGGCTCCCGGCAGCATGCCCCACAGCTTGACGGTCTGGGTATACGTGCCGTCCGGGTTGCCGGGTTCAAGGCCCATCGCCTTTGCCTGGCCGACGACGTAGGCGACGCTCTTGGTTTCGCCTTCGGTGCCCGGGGCACGGCCGGTGTAGGCGTCCGAGGAGAGGACCTGGATGTGGCGGAGCAGGTTGGCCGGGGTGATGACGGCTTCGGCCTGCTTGAGGGTGCTCGGCTTGTCGCCGGGTCCTTGCCCGGCGGAGGTCGGTGTGGGGCCCAGGGCGCAGACAAGGACGAGAGCGGCGGCAACAGCCTTCAAATGGGGACCTCGGAGGGGTTTAGCCGAGAGTATAGCTGGGTTGCTGGCTGTGATTGACAGAGTTGCGCGGTGGCGTGCTCACGGCTGTGGCACGGGAGGGCGTTTATTGGCGGCTTCCTGGGGAGCTGTTGGTCGTGCGGGACGCGAATTCCCTTCGGGAATGACAACAGAACGAACGTGACGGGCGATGAGAACAGAGAGGAAGGCACCGAAGACGGAGGCTTACAGGCCGTGGGGTGCGCGGGCGGTCCACAGGGCGGGCTGGCGGATGGGAAAGCTGTAGGCGAGGTCGTCGCTGGGTGCCTTGGGCGGGGTGCTGAGCCAGGTCTGGACGTACTCGGGGCGGTTGTACGCCCGACCAGCGAACAGCAGCGCGGGGCGGCGGCCGGGTAGCTCGAGGAAACCCTGCGCATCCGCGGGGTACTCCCACTTCTCCGGGTGAGCGATCAAGGGGTACAGGTACGCCGCAACGCTGCGCAGGCCTACTTCGTCGATGAGTTGATAGTCCCAGAGCAGGTCAAATTGGGAGCTCAGCAACTGGCACGCCCCGCCGAGCAGGTCGAAGTTAAAAAGGGTATTGCGGAAGGGGTTGGGCGTGGCGACCTCGGCGGTGAAGACGCCATCAGGGCGGATCTGATTCCGGAGTGTGTGCTGCCGGAAGCGCTTGCGATTCGCTTCAAGCGTGTTTTCGTCGCGCGTGAAACGTGCCACGGCGGAGCTGACCAGCAGCCACGCGGAGGCACGGTGGTCCTTGCTTTCGCGGGCGATGAAGGCCTGCTTGTTCTCGTCAAGCCAGTGCTGGGTGTCGGTGAACCAGGCCTGAATAACGCTGAGGTCTTCGGGGGCGAGCGCGTCGGGGAGGAAGCTGAGGGCGCGCGCGAGCTCGGCAAGGGGAACGAGGTCGACGACCCCGGCGGGAGTGCCGGCGGAGGTGCCCGGCGCGCACCCGGCCTGACTGAAGAGAGGGTCGAGGCGGGTTGCGGGGTCGAGGAGCCAGGCTCGCAGGTGCGGGATCGCGCGCTGGGCGTAGGTATCGTCCCTGGTGAGGACGAAGCCGGCGGTGAGGGCCGCGACGGTGTTGGAGAAGAGCCGGAGGTTGTCGGCGTCGGCGCGGAGGAGCTTGGGGTGGGCCGTGGCGCCGGCGTTGGTTGTGTTGGGTTCGATTTCGGTGTGAAAGGTGTGCGAGGCGGGTGGGCGGATAGGCGCGGTGAGGGCGGCCTTGGCGTCGGCGAGGATGTTGGTGTGGTCGAGTTCGGCGACGTTGGCGTGGGTGGGGGAAGAGGTCTGGGCGGGGAGGAAGGTGTGGGCGGTTGTGAGTGCGGTGAGTTGGAGGAAGTGGCGGCGGGATTGAGGAAGAAGCCCCATGCGGGGTGAGGGTAGCACGGTGGCGGCAGACGTGAGGACCCAGCGGATGCGAATCGTGCAACCGGCGGCTCTTGTGGGCGCTGTAGACGCGGTATGCAGAAGGTTTACGAAATTCGGTTTAGCCGCGGGCTTTAGCCCGCGAGTTCCGGTGTCGCAGTGACGGGCTTTAGCCCGGGATGTTGGACGGTGTGTCTAGGGTCAGGTATCCAAGGCGGCGGAGCGCGGAACCAGACAGGTCTTGGGTCTGTGTCCTGCGCGCGAGATGCGGATGAGAATGGGTAAAAGTCCGCTTGCTGGACGAGTCGCGCGCGAACAGGATTCTCATGGATGTAGTGAACAGCAGCGTCAAACGCGGCGCGATCTGGGATGCGGTGATCGAAACGGCCCCGGGTCCACACATCGCCGCGAGCTTTGAGGCGGAAGGAGAAGCCGCCTTTGATGAGTTGCACCGTCTTTTCGAGCGGAATGTCCGGGGCAGGTGTAAGGAGGAGGTGCAGATGATCGGGCATGATGACGTAGGCGTGTAGATGATATCGGCCCTGTGCGCGATAGGTCTGGAGCGTGGCCTGCATGAGCAGTGCGTTTTGCTCGGTCTGGAAGATGCGCCTTCGTTCCGAGGTCGCAAAGGTGACCATGAAGGTACGTAGGTGTTGTGGAGCGGGGCGCATGGATGGAGCGTAGCGGGCGGCCGCGATGGAGGGAATGCGACCTTTGGGTGGGCCAGGGCTAAAGCCCTGTTGGGGGTGGGCCGGAGACCGCGGGCTAAAGCCCGCGGCTACACCGGAAAAGAGCTCGCGGCTATACCGGAGGAGAGCACGCGGCTAAATCGGCAAGAGAGCGTGCGGTTACACCGGCAAGACAGCCTACGGTTACACCGGCAAGAGAGCCCGCGGCTACATCGGCAAGAGAGCCTGCGGTTACACCGGCTGGACAGCGTGCGGTTACACCGGCTGGACAGCGTGCGGTTACACCGGCAAGAGAGCCTGCGGTTACACCGGCAAGAGAGCCTGCGGTTACACCGGCAAGAGAGCCTGCGGTTACACCGGGTGGGATTGTGACTACATCGGTTAGGACGGAGGCAGTTGCGTGCGGTCCCAGCCTCCGCCGAGCGCCTTGACCAGGTTCACCGTGGCGTCCATGCGGCGGCGAAGGATGTCGATGTCGTTGCGTTCTGCGGCGAGGGCGCTCGTTTGAGCGGTGATGACCTGAAGGAAGGTATCAACGCCACCGACGTAGCGGTTGTTGAAGATGCGTTGTGACTCGAGCGCGGCGTTGGTGGCATTGCGCTGCTGCACCTGCTCGTCGGCGAGCACGCGCAGGGCGACGAGGTTATCTTCGGTCTGCTGGAACGCCGTGATGACGGTCTGCTTGTAGGTGGCAGCGTTGCGATCGAACTGGGCGAGGGCTTCTTGCTTAACGCCTTTGCGCCGGCCGCCTTCAAAGAAGGTGTAGGCGATGCCGGGGCCGAGGGAATACACGACGCTGGCAGGCGAGAAGACAGACTGCAGCGCGGCGGTGCTCTGGTAGCCGGCGGAGGCGCCAAAGACGAGCTGCGGATAGAACGCAGACTGCGCGATGCCGATAGCCTCATTGCCTTCCTGCGCGCGACGCTCGGCGGCGGCGATATCGGGGCGGCGCTCGAGCAGCTGCGAGGGAAGGCCGGTGGGAAGGACAGGCGGCTGCGTATCGACCGGCAACGGCGAGAACGGAATGGTGAGCTGTGCGGGGGCTTCGCCCATGAGGCTGGCGATGGCGTGCTCGTATTGCTGGCGAATGATTTCTTCGTCCGACGCGGCGACGCGGGCGGACTCAAGCTGGGTTTGTGCCTGGGTCACGTCCGCCTTGATGGCGACGCCGCCGAGATAGCGGTTGGTGGTGATGCGGAGAGCTTCCTGGTACTGCGCGACGGTGTCGTTGAGGAGCTTTTGTTGCGCGTCGGCGGAGCGCATCTCGAAGTAGTCGACGGCTAGTTCGGTCTGGAGGCTGAGGAGGATGTTGATGCGGTCGGCGGCGGTGGCTTGCGATTCTTCTACGCCGGCGGCGATGTTGCGGCGGACCTGGCCCCAAAGGTCAACCTCATAGCTGAACTGCAGCGGATATTGCAGCGTTTGCGCGCTGCTGACGGGCTGCGCGGGGTTGAAGAAGGGACCATTGGCGTTGTAGCCCTGGGTGCTGTTGTAGGGATTGATGCCCACGGTGGGGTAGCGGTCCGCTTTGCGAACGGTGATGATGGCGCGGGCGGCGCGAATGTTGGCGTCGGCCTGGCGAAGCGTTTGGTTGGCCTGCTCGACCTTGGGTTCCAGGTCGTTCAGTTGCGGATCGTTGAAGATGGTCCACCAGGCGCCACGAGGGATCGCGTCGATGGGCTTGGCTTGCTGCCACTGCGTTCCGGCGGTATTTTCGCCTTCCTTGAAAGCGTTGGGGCCGAGCTCCTTGTAGGCGGGCGGCACGGGCGCCGTGGGGACGACGTATTTGGGGCCGACGTTGCAGCCGGCTAGAAGGAGAGTGGCTGCAACCAGGCCAGCGCTCAAGCGCAGATGCTGGTGCGGGCCTTGAACCGCGGGCTGAACCCCACGGCTACACCGACCTGTCTGCGTGCCTGGGCGGCAATCCCGGTGGTTCTGCACGGTGTTCTTCGAAGCTGCAGCAAAGAGGCGCATTAGTGTTGACCTCCCGCGGTCGTGGAGTCGCCTCCCGGGCTCCCGGCGTTGTTGGACGTTCGGACCTGCTGACCCTCGGCGAGCGAATCCGGCGGGTTGAGGATGATGTTGTCGGAGGAGTGAATGCCGGTAGCAATCTGCAGTGTGCTGCCGGAATCGCGGCCAATGGTGATGTTCTGCAGGTGCACCCGACCGCCAGCCTGGAGAATGCCCACCTGGGGCCCCTGGGCGCGGAAAAGGAGCGCGTTGGCAGGAATGGAAAGAAGCTGCTCTGCCTGCGGCAGCTTGAAGTGGACGAAAGCGTACGCCCCGGGGAGCAGCTTGTGCTGCGCGTTGGGTACGTCCACTTCGACGTTCAGGGTGCGCGTGTTCTGGTCGATGGCCGAAGAGTTGCGGGCGACGGTTCCGGTAAAGGGCTGGCCGGGATACTCATCGACCGTAAGGGTGGCGATGGCTCCGTCGTGGATGGCCGGCGCGTACACCTCCGGGACGGGGACGAAGACGCGCAAGCGATCGATGGCCGCGATGCGGAACAGATCGCGCGGCTGCGAGGAGCCGCCGCCAGCGTCGATCAGGGCGCCAATATCGGTGTTGCGGGCGGTCACAACGCCATCGAAGGGCGCGTAGACACGCTCAAACGACTGGAGCTCCTGAAGCCGGCGCACGTTGGCCTGGGCGGCCTGGAGCGCGGCCAGCCTGGCAGCGGCGCTGGAAACGGCAACATCGGTCTCCTGCTTGGAAACCGAGTCCTGCTGAAGAAGGTTCTGGTACCGCTGCGAAGTGGTCCTGGCGAGATTGAGGTCGGCCTGTGCGGAAGCCGCGTTGGCCTCCGCAACCTGCAGTTGCTGGTCGATCTCGGGCGTCTCAATGACGGCCATCAGCTGGCCCTTGTGCACATGGGCGCCAATATCGGCGTACCAGCTCTTCAGATAACCGGAGGTGCGGGCATAGATCGGGGTGTCGTTGAAGGCTTGCGTGTTGCCGGGCAGCGCAATCTCACCGGTGGTGCCCGTGATGGTGGGGTGCGTGGTGTTGACGGAAAGTACGGCGGCCTCGGCGGTGGTTTGCTCCAGCCTGTGCTCTGTATGGGCACGGGAAAGAATTCCGATGGCAATACCGGCGCCGAGCACAATGGCAAGGAGCAGCAGCAGCAGCCAGGTGCCCGAAGAGGAACGGCGTGTGGCCGGCGCGGGCGAGGCGTGGGATGCGTCCGGATGCGGGTGCGTAGCCGCGCGAGTGTCGAGGGTCGGGGTGCTCATTTGCGAGTTGGTCTGAACGGGCATCGGTAGTTTCGAGTTCTATGCAGGCTTGGCAGCCGGGGTTGGCGAGGTGGGAAAGCCTGCGGGTGCCCACCCATGTTGATCGGAGTCCTGAAACAGCGACAGTGGGTGTACATGGGGCAACGAGCGCGGAACAGGGATTGCAGGCGTGTCAGCTGCCCAGGCTGTCAACTCAGGGCTGACCAGGGCGAAGCCGTCCATAGTCGGAGACGGGCAAAGGCTAAGCAAGGGCCGGCTCCTCCCTGCGTTCGGTGGCGGGCGTCGGCGGAACACCGGTGGACTGTTCTTGTCCGGCGTTGCGACGGCCATGGAAGAGAGCAAACACCGTGGGAACGAAGATAAGGGTGGCGACGGTGGCGAACAGAAGACCACCGATGACGGCGCGTCCGAGCGGGGCGTTCTGCTCGCCGCCTTCGCCCAGGCCAAGGGCCATGGGAATCATGCCGATGATCATGGCGAGCGCCGTCATGCAGACAGGGCGAAAGCGGGTTGCGCCGGCTTCCACCGCGGCAACCAGGGCATCGCCGGTATCGGCCATGCGGTCCTTGGCGAAGCTGATGACCAGGATCGAGTTCGCGGTCGCGACGCCCATACACATGATGGAGCCCATCAGGGCGGGCACACTGAGCGTCGTGTGCGTGAAGAACAGGAAAAGCACGATACCGGCGAGTGCCGCGGGAAGGGCCGTGATGATGATGAACGGATCAAGCCAGGACTGGAAGTTGACCACGATCAGGAGGTAGATAAGCACGATGGAGAAGAACAGGCCGCCGATAAGCCCACGGTAGGAGCTGCGCATGGCGGTGACCTGGCCGCGCATATCGACGAAGTTTCCGCGGTGGAGCTGGGGGCGGTAATGGTCGATGATGCGCTGCACATCGGCGGCAACGGCGCCGAGGTCGCGGCCTTGGACGCCGGCGTACACGTCCAGGGTGCGGCGGATGTTGTAGTGCTGAACCACTGGGAGTTCGGAGGAGCGCGTAATGTTCGCGACATCTGCCAGGATCTCCGGCGGAGGCTGCACCGCACCGGACGCCGTGGAGCCGGCGGGCGGCGCGGTGCTGGCCGGGCCACCACCGTTGCCGGCGGTCACCGGGATGTTCTGCAGCGACTGCAGCGAATCGATGTTGTACTGCGGGGTTTGCGCCACGATGTTGTAGACCACGCCGTTCTTGGCGTTCAGGAAGAACTGGGGCGTGAGCTGGGTGGAGCCGGAAAGGATGTTGAGGAGCGAGGTGCCGATGTCACGCTCGGTGTAGCCGCCCTGTTGCGCCTTGGTGCGGTCCACGTTCACGTTGAGCACCGGGTAGTCATTGGGCTCCTGCAGACGAACGTCCACGATGCCCGGAACCGTCCGCATCCGGGCCATGATCTCGTCAGCTACCTTGCGATTGCCGGGATCGTCTGTGCCGTCGATGGCGACATCGAGCGGGGCAGGCAGGCCGAAGTTGAGGATCTGCGTAACGATGTCGGATGGCAGGAAGTAGAAGGTTGTGCCGGGGAACTCGCGGGGTAGCTTTTGCCGGAGTTGCGCCACGAAGTCGGCGGTCGGGCGATGGTCTTCCTTCAGCGAGACCAGGATGTCGGCGTCGGCGGCACCGAACAGACCGCTGGTCGCGTGCTGGGTGTTCAGCGTGGAGTAAGGGAGACCGATGTTGTCGAGGATGTTATCCATCTGTGCCGGCGGTACGGTCTGACGGATGGAGTTCTCCACCTCGTCACAGAGGCGGGCCGTTTCCTCGATCCGGGTGCCGGTCTTGGCGCGGACGTGAAGCGTGAAAGAGCCGTTGTCCGTGGCAGGGAAGAAGTTTTCGCCAAGGAACGGGATCAGCAGCAAGGCGCAAAGGCAGCAGCCAAGGAAGATAGGGATGAAGAGCTTGCGATGCTGAACGACTCGGTCGAGCATAGTCTCATAGCGCGAACGGACGTGTTCGAACACACGCTCAAAGCCACGCTGAAAACGGGCCAGCGGATTGCGCGAAAGCGGTGCGTGGTGATCGATGGGCTGCAGAAGATACATCGCCATGGTGGGCACCAGCGTGCGGGAAAGCACGTAGCTGGCGAGCATGGCGAAGACGACGGATTCGGCGAGCGGCACGAAAAGGTAGCGGGAAACGCCGGCAAGAAAGAACATCGGCATGAACACAATGCAGATGCACAGCGTGGATACAAGGGCAGGGATAGCGATCTGGGCGGCGCCGGCGAGGATGGCCTCGCGAACTTCGTAGCCCTCTTCCAGGTACCGGTTCGTGTTTTCGATCTCAACCGTCGCGTCGTCGACCAGGATGCCGACCGCAAGCGCGAGACCGCCCAGGGTCATGATGTTGATGGTCTGGCCTAGCAGGCTGAGGATGATGATCGAGGTAAGGATCGAGAGCGGGATGGACACCGCGATGATCAGCGTTGAGCGCCAGGACGCGAGGAACAACAGGATCATCAGGCCTGTGAGACAGGCAGCGATGACGGCTTCGCGAACGACGCCGTTGATGGAGCCGCGGACGAAGTTGGCCTGGTTCCCGATGGGGGTGACCTTGAGCTCCGGCGGCAGGCCGGACATGATGCGCGGCAGCCGGCTGAGGGCACCGGAGACAACATCCAGGGTGGACGCCGTCCCGGACTTGAGGATGCTGATGAGTACGCCGCGGTGACCGTCCTGCCGAACGATGTTGGTCTGCGGGATGGAGCCGTCAGTCACGGTCGCTACGTCGCGCAGGTAGACGGTCGTGCCGTTGACCTGGCGAATGGGCAGGTTGTTGAGGCCCTCTACGGTAGGCGAGGTGCTGTTCAGGCGAACGTCATATTCAAAGGAGCCGATCTTGGCGGTGCCCCCGGGCTCGACCACGTTCTGGGCGGCGACGGAGTTCAGGATATCGATCGGCGACAGATGCTTGGCCTGCATCGCCTTGGGGTCGAGATTGATCATGATCGACCGCTGCTTACCGCCGTACACGTTGGGCAGCACGATGCCGGGAACGGTGGCGAGACCCGGCCGGACGAAGTTACTGCCGTAGTCGTTCAGCTGCTGCTCCGGCAGATTCTTGCCGGATAACCCGAGCTGCAGGATCGGCACCGAGGATGCGGAGAAGTTGATGATCTGCGGCGGCAGGATGCCGGGAGGCAGCTGCTTGAGCATGTATTCCGACGCGGCCGAGACCTGGGCATTGGCGCGATCGACCGAGGAGCCTTCCTGCAGGTACAGCTTGACGATCGCCTGGCCGTTCAGGGTCGTTGACTCGGTGTGCTCGATGTTGTCGACGAGGGTGGTCAGCGCCTTTTCGTACGGCGTCGTGAGACGGCCCTCAAGCTCTTCCGGGCTCAGCCCGGTGTACTGCCAGGCAATCGAGACTACGGGAATATCGATGGACGGGAAGATGTCCGTGGGCGTCCGCGCGATCACGACCGGCGAGGCAATCAGGATCAGGATCGCCAGAACGATGAATGTATAAGGCCGGTTTAGCGCCAGCCGGACAATCCACATAGGGGTCAGTCTCCGCGAGCGGGCCTGCGATGAGCAGGAGAAAGGCTCATATCTAGTAGACAGCAGAACTGTCCAGATGCATCAAAGTTTGTTCCGGGAGGAGCTATCGGCTGCGCCGATAGGTAGGCTATGGAGCTTCGGCACTTACGATACTTCCGCGCCGTGGCTGAGCTGGGGAGCTTTTCCGCGGCGGCCCGGCAGCTGCATGTCGCACAGAGCAGTGTGAGCGAGCAGGTCGCGGACCTTGAAGCCGAACTGGGCGGGGCACTGCTGAACCGCGGTGGGCGCAAGATCCGGCTGACGCCGATGGGGGCGGTGTTTCTGGAGGAAGCCCGCAAGACGCTGGGCGCGGCCGAGCGTGCCGTGGAAGTGACCCAAAGCTCAATGCGCGGGGAGTCCGGAACGCTCTCCATCGGCTTTTTCCTTTGGGGTGCGGGCGGGTTCTTTCCACGCATCATCCGCGAGTACCGGCGCAGACACCCAGGAATTC
The DNA here is from genome assembly GCA_965198515.1 of Granulicella sp. Classification (GTDB taxonomy): domain Bacteria; phylum Acidobacteriota; class Terriglobia; order Terriglobales; family Acidobacteriaceae; genus Granulicella. The sequence continues at coordinate 1,880,295 of CBDAPO010000006.1, forward strand.
GACTTTCGCTCCTTGAGATGCACGCCAACGACCAAGTGCAGGCACTGGAGGAGGGGCGCCTCGATGTGGGCCTGACGCGGCCTCCGGACGCGAGTGCGGCGCGCGTGCTGGAATCGGAGCTGCTGCTGCGCGACCCGGTGGTGGTGGCGGTGCGGCCGGACCATCGCTTTGCAGGGCGGGAAGTCACGTTGGCGGAACTGGCCGGAGAGCGGCTCCTGCTTGCAGAAAGGCGATCGAACCCGAGCCTGTTCGACGCGGTGGTGGCACTGTTTGCCGGGGAAGGGCTGACCCCGGACATCGCGAACACCTCGACCACGTGGTCCGGTGTGCTGACCCTGGTGGAGGCGGGAGAGGGGGTCGCCCTGGTGCCGGCGGGGGTACGGCATTTGCGCACTCGCGGACTGGCGTTTTGCCGGCTGAAGCCGCAGTCGCTGTACCTGGGACTGAGCGCGGTGTGGAACCCGCGCAGGGTGGGACCGGCGCTGGAAGGCTTCCTGAAGCTGCTGCGCGAGAACCGGGAACGCATTCAGCGCGGGGGTGGCAGGTAACTATTGCCGCGCACTGCAACCAATGTTCGCGAAGGCGGCGTCTAGTGAAACAGAAGTACGAGAATATCGTGCCACGAGGTTTTAGAGATGAATGCGTCAGATGTCTTGGTGGAGCGGCTTATAGCGTGGGGCGTGGACACGATCTTTGGTCTGCCTGGCGACGGAATCAACGGTGTCATGGAGTCGCTGCGCAAGAAGCAGGACAAGATTCGCTTTATCCACGTACGGCATGAGGAGAGCGCGGCGTTTATGGCCTGCGCCTATGCCAAGTTCACGGGCAAGCTGGGCGTCTGCCTGTCGACCTCGGGGCCGGGTGGCATTCATCTGCTGAACGGGCTGTATGACGCCAAGATGGACCAGGCGCCGGTGCTGGCGATTACGGGCATGCAGTTCCGCGATGTGACGGGGACGTACTCGCAGCAGGACGTGGAACTGGACAAGCTGTTTATGGATGTTGCGGCCTATAACGAGCGCGTGATGAATGCGCCGCACATGGAGCCGGTGGCGGACCTGGCGATTCGTACGGCCATTGAGAAGCGGCAGGTTGCGCACATCACCATCCCGATCGACGTGCAGCTGGAAGAGCTGAGCAAAAAAGACCGTTCCGAGCGTAACGTGGCGCACCATACGTCGACGGTGCGCGCGGTCACCGGCAACGAACCGCGCCGGGAAGATGTCGCCGCTGCGGCGGCAGTGATCAATGCCGGCAAGCGGATCGCCATCATGGCTGGGCAGGGAGCGTTGCATGCCGGGGATGAGTTAGTTCAATTGGCGGAACTGCTGGGTGCGCCCATTGTGAAGCCGTTGCTGGGCAAGGGCTGTGTCCCCGATGACTCGCCGTACACGGTGGGCGGCATCGGCCTGCTGGGCACGGAGCCGGCACAGGATGTGCTTGAAAACTGCGACACGCTGATCATGATTGGCACGTCGTACCCGTACATCGAATATCTGCCGAAGCCGGGCGAGTGCCGCTGCGTGCAGATCGATTCCAATGCACAGCGCATCGGCTTGCGCTACCCGGCCGAGGTCGGGCTGGTGGGCGATTCGAAGAAGTCGATTGCGGCGTTGATCCCGCAGCTAAAGCGCAATGGGTACCGCCGCTTCCTGGAGCGCGCCCAGAAGGGCATGAAGGAGTGGTTCGACAACATCGAGAAGGAAGGTACCGCGACCTCGATGCCGATGAAGCCGCAGGTGGTGGGTTGGCAGTTGAGCCCGCATACCAAGGAGAACGCGATCATCGTGTCGGACTCCGGAACGAACACAACGGTGTGGGCGCGGTACATGAAGGCCAAGAAGGGCCAGATGCACTCCTGCAGCGGCAACCTGGCGACGATGGCCTGTGGCATGCCGTACGCGATTGCGGCGCAGGTGGCCTTCCCTGAGCGGCAGGTGATTGCTGTGGTCGGTGATGGCGGCTTCACGATGCTGATGGGCGAGTTCATCACGGCTGTGGCGTACAAGCTGCCGATCAAGTTTGTGATCATCAAGAACAACACGCTGGGGCAGATCAAGTGGGAGCAGATGGTGTTTGAGGGCAACCCTGAATACCAGTGCGATCTGTTCCCGGTGGACTTCGTGGCGTTTGCGAAGGCGATGGGCGCCGAGGGTGTAAAGGTCGATGACCCAACCAAGGCTTCCGCTCAGTTTGAGGAAGCACTGGCTATGCCCGGACCGGTCATCATCGAGGCCGTGGTGGATCAGTACACGGCGATGTTGCCGGCCAAGATCAAGGCCAACCAGGCGATCAAGTTCACTGAGTCGTTGATGCGTGGTGAGCCGAACCGCATCAAGATCGCATTGACAGCAGCCAGCGACACGGTACGGCAAGTGGTGTAACTCGCTTGAGGGCGGTCCTTGTGGGCCGCCTTTCTGCGTTGAACGGCAACAGTAGACAAGCGAGTCGATGTGGACGCGAAAGTCACGACAGCAAAGGCAACGGCTTACACTATTCCCACGGACGCTCCCGAGGCGGACGGAACGTTCACGTGGGACAGGACGACGATGATCGTCGTGGAGCTTGAGGCGGATGGCACGCGCGGGCTGGGGTATAGCTATTGCCACAAAACCGCGGCACCGCTGGCGCGTGAGTTGATGAAGGAGCATGTGGTGGGGCGCAGTGCGCTGGACACCAATGCGTGCTTCTCGTCGATGCGGAAGGCGCAACGTAACTACGGACGTGAAGGCATTGCTGCCACGGCGTTATCAGCTGTCGACATGGCGCTTTGGGATTTGAAGGCGACGTTGTTGGGACAGCCCTTATGCAAGCTGTTGGGCATGGTGCGTGAGGGTGCGCCGGTGTACGGTTCGGGCGGCTTCACCAGCTATAACGATGCGCAGCTTACGGCACAGCTTGGCGGGTGGGTGGAACAGGGCATACCGCGCGTGAAGATGAAGATCGGCACACATCCGGAAGACGATGCTCGGCGCGTGAGTGTCGCGCGGGATGCCATTGGCGAACAGGCCGAGTTGTTTGTGGACGCCAATGGAGCCTATAGCCGCAAGCAGGCACTGGACTTTGCCTTTCTGTTTCGCGATGAGTTCGATGTGGTGTGGTTTGAAGAGCCGGTGAGCTCGGATGATCTTGCGGGACTGCACTTGATCCGGGAGCAGGGTCCGGCGGGGATGGACATAGCGGCCGGCGAATACGGGTGGACCGCGATGTATCTGAAGAACATGATCGATGCTGAAGCCGTGGATGTGATCCAGGCCGATGCGACACGTTGCGGCGGCGTGACAGGTTTTATGGATGCTGTGGCAATCGCGGATGCACGACCGTTGCCGATCTCAGCGCACTGTGGGCCTTCGATCCATATGCACCTGGCGTGCGCGGCTCGGCCGCTGCGGCATGTGGAGTACTTCCATGATCACGTGCGGATTGAGTCGATGTTGTTTGACGGCTTCTGCAATCCAGTGAAAGGCGAGATGCGGCCGGATTTGTCACGGCCGGGTATGGGATTGGACTTCAAGGGGGCGGATGCGGAACGGTATCGGGATGACATTTGATCAGGTGATGAAGCGGGGTTGGTTGTGAGTGCGTTGATGTTGCCGGATAGCTCGCCGAAAGCGGTGGTGGCGTTGCTCCCCGAGCCAGTACGGGGATACGCAGAGCTTGCATTGCGGTACGTGCAGCACGGCGCGTTTCAACGCTCGATGGCACTGATGGTGGCAGGCTCCAGCGCGGTGAGCGCGATGGAGGTGGGCTATGAGCATTACCGGGGAAGCTATTCCAACCCGGTGATGTACACGCCCGTGCTGCTCAGCGTGGCATTGACGGGTGCTGCCGGTGCGGCTGTCTTCAGCAGGACGGCCGCGACCACATGGATGCGCTGGATCAGCTACGCCACGCTGGTGGATGGCGTGGTGGGCTTCGGGTTCCACATCCGCGGTGTGGCGCGCAAGCCAGGGGGATGGCGGCTGCCGGTCTACAACCTCGTGATGGGGCCACCGCTGTTTGCTCCGCTGCTGTTTGGTACGGCGGCCTATCTGGGCGTGATCGCGTCGTATTTGCAGCGCGAAGAGGATTACGGTGTCCGTTCGAAGGTGATCGATATGGGCACGCGGTTGCGTACACCCGATTTCCGCGACGACATCCGCATCGGTCGCTTCCAGAAGCACCTGTGCGTGGTCACCGCTGTTGGGGCGTTGGCCGTGGGCGGCGAGAGCTGGTACTCGCACTACAAGGACAACTTCAAGTTCAAAGTGCAGTGGTCGCCGGTGATTATGTCGCCGATGCTGGCGGGTGCGGCGGTATGGGCGATCAACAGCAAGCGAGCGGCGAACACGGTGTTGCCCGTTGTGGCAGCCGCGGCGATGGTGAATGGCGTGGTGGGCACGTTTTATCACGTGCGCGGGATTTTGCGGCGGCCCGGCGGGCTGAAGAAGCCGCTCTACAACACGCTATATGGACCGCCGATCTTTGCTCCGATGTTGTTTGCGGCGGCGGGTTTGCTGGGCATGATGGCCTACCTGATGCGGCGAGAGAGGGAGTAGCTGATGGAAGACATGATCCTGACCCGGAAGACAGCGCATCGTGAACCGTTGACGGTCCCTGCGACGGGCCAGCCGCTGGCGCCGCGCGAGCAGCCGGGCTACTACCAGGGGTACCAGACGCTGCGGCAGCAGAAGTTCTGGGACGAGGCGACGCGCAAGGTGGTGCTGGCGCGGGTGCAGACGCAGCAGAAGATCGAGTTCTTCAACGAGCTTGAGGCGCGGACGATGTCCGCGGTGGTGGACAGGATTTTGCCGCAGGAGGACCGGTTGCCGGAGCGGCAGATACCGATTCTGCCGAGCCTGGATCACCGGTTGGCGATCGGCAAGATCCAGGGATACCGGTATGAGGACATGCCTTCGGATGGCGAGGCGTACAAGATCGGCGCGCGGGCGTTTGAGTTGATGGCGCAGCGTTTGCATGGGTGCAGCTTCGATGCGTTGCCGACGCTGGAGCAGGAGAAGCTGATCGAGTCGATCCATGATGCCGATCCGGCGGAGGCGCGCGAGGAGTGGGCCAAGATGAACGTGGATCGCTTCTGGACGATGCTGGTGGGCGATGTGTGTTCGGTGTATTACTCGCACCCCTGGGCTTGGGATGAGATCGGGTATGGCGGGCCGGCGTATCCGCGCGGGTATATGCGGCTGACCGAGGGCGAGCCGGAGCCGTATGAGGTGGACGAGCAGCGGTATGCGTGGGCGGCGCCGGCAGACACGCTTTCCGACAAGGAAGTGATGCACGGCAGCGGGGCCGAGCACCAGAGCGGGGATGAAGGGGGAACGCATTGAGCTTGTTTGGGGGGAGTAACAAGACCACGGATTCGCCATTGGGTGGGGCGTTCGAGGCACCGAAGGACGACAAGCATTGGCTGGGGCCGATGCAGCACATCAAGATTCCGCGGCGGCGGTTCAAGGACTCGGACGAGGTGGACGTGGTGGTCGTCGGGGTGGGATCGGCCGGTGGTGTGCTGTTGCAGCGGCTGGCGCGTGCCGGGTTGAGCGTGGTGGGGTTTGAGGCGGGGCCGTTCTGGGATACGGAGCGGCAATGGGTGAGCGACGAGGCGGGGTCGGAGCAGTTGTACTGGAACGACCTGCGGATTACGGGGGGGCAGCATCCGCTGGCGCTGGGGTCGAACAACAGCGGCAGGGGTGTGGGCGGCGGGAGTGTGCACTGGGCTGCGTTTACGCCGCGGTTTCATCCGAGCGACTTTGAGGTGCACACGCGGGATGGCGTGGGAGCGGACTGGCCGATCGACTATGAGGACATCGAGCCGTACTACCAGTTGCTGGAGCAGGAGATGCCGGTGGCCGGACCGGCCTGGTACCCGTGGGGCAAGCCGCATGGGCACCCTTATGGGCCGCACCCGATGGGCGGTGTGGGGAGCGTGCTGATCGATGGCTGCTCGCGGCTGGGGATTGGGGTGAGTGCGGGCGGGCCGGTGGCGATTTTGTCGGCATCGCGTGGCGACCGGCCGCACTGTATCTATCGCGGATTTTGTATCCAGGCGTGCAAGGTAGGGGCGAAGGCTTCGACGCTGATTACGCATGTGCCGGATGCACTGGAGAATGGGGCGGAGATTCGGGATCTGTGCATGGTGACGCGGGTGTCCATGGGAAAGAACGGACGCGCGGATGGGGTGGTGTATGTGGACTCGGAGGGTAAGGAGCGGTTTCAGCGGGCGAAGATCGTGATTGTGTCGGGGTATGCGATCGAGACGCCGCGGCTGTTGTTGAACTCGGCGTGCCCGGGGCATGAGAACGGGTTGGCGAACTCGTCCGGGACGGTGGGGCGGTACCTCATGGCGCAGGCGGGGAACGTGATCCTGGGGCGGTTTGAAGAGCTGGTGCGGATGTACAAGGCTCCGCCGGCGCATGCGCTGACGGAGGAGTTTTATGAGACGGACCCGAAGCGCGATTTTGCGCGCGGGTTTGCGATCCAGACCGTTGGGCCGTTGCCGGTGGCCTTCAGCAAGCAGATGGCGGCGGCCAAAGGCGTGTGGGGATGGGCGATGCGACGCAACATGATGGACTACAACCATTGGGCGCCGCTGGGTTTGCTGGGCGAGATTCTGCCGTGGGCGGAGAACCGGGTACAGGTGGCCGACGGCAAGGACGGCCGGCATGATGCGAAGGATCGTTTCGGCCTGCCCGTCGCGCAGGTGACGTTCAACCTGCATGACAACGACAAAAAGCTGATCGAGTTTGGGAAGAACAAGACCATGGAGGTGATGTGGGCGGCGGGGGCGCGTGAGGTCGTTCAGGAAGCGCGGTATGCCCACCTGGTGGGTGGGGCCCGCATGAGCGCTACGCCGGACGCGGGGGTGTGCGACAAGTTTGGGCGGACGTGGGATGTCGATAACCTGTTTGTGATGGACGGCAGTGTGATGCCGACGCAGGGCTCGGCCAACCCGGGACTGACCATCCAGTCGCTGGCGGCGCGGACGGCGGATTACCTGATCTCGCAGAAGGAGGCGATCTTTGCGGGAGGGAAGCGGGATTTGACGAGGCCCCCCGTGCGCAGGAGCCTGTGCCCGCCGGGAACGTTTCTGCATGGGGCACCGCACCTGCGGTGAAGCTGGAGGCATTCCAAAAAGGGAAAGCGAGACGTCCACCTTTACGGTTTCTTTACGACTTCATTAGGCGCTCTTTACAGGGACCGTTAAGATAGTCCATGGTGCGTCCTGCGCGCCTAGGACCTTTGGAAGACTCATGTCCCTCTTCGACGTTCTTTTTGGGAAGCCGCTCCGGACCAGTGATGCAGCACATGAACATATTGGGGTAGCTGCCGGCATCCCCATCTTTGGCCTGGATGGCCTGACCAGCGCAGCATACGGACCAGAGCAGGCGATGTACCTGCTGATTCCCCTGGGACTGGCCGGGGTGCAGCAGCATTTGCTGCCGATCTTCGCGGCCATCCTGATCCTGCTGACCATCCTGTATTTCAGCTATCGCCAGACAATCGAGGCCTATCCCAACGGTGGCGGCTCGTTCACGGTAGCCAGTGAGAACCTGGGCGATGGTGCGGGCCTGCTGGCGGCCGCGGCGCTGATGATCGACTACATCCTGACTGCGGCCGTAGGAATTTCAGCCGGCGTCACGGCACTGGTGAGTGCGTTCCCCAAGTTTCATCCGCACCAGCTTGCGCTTTGCCTGCTGATTCTGGCGGTCATCGTGATCGTCAACCTGCGCGGGGTGAAGGAGTCAGGATTCGCGTTTATGTTGCCGACGTTTCTGTTTGTGGGAACGTTGGTCGCGACTGTCGCGGTGGGTGTGTACCACTCGGTTGTGACGGGTGGGCATCCGGTTCCAGTGACTGCGCCGCCCCCACCGATGCCCGCCACGATGCAGTACCTGACGTTGTGGCTGTTGTTGAAGGCCTTTGCGAGCGGATGCGCGGCCATGACCGGGGTGGAAGCCGTATCGAACGGAACAACTGCCTTCAAAGAGCCACGCTCGAAAAAGGCGAACCAGGCGCTTACGGTCATCATTGCGGTGCTGATCGTGCTGCTGGCAGGGTTGGCGTATGTTGCGAAGGCGTACCACATCACGGCGATGGAGCCCAACGATCCGGCGTACCAGAGCGTTTTGTCGATCCAGGTCGCGGCAGTGTTTGGACGTGGGTGGTTTTATTACTTCACGATGGCCAGCGTGCTGGCTGCGCTGAGCTTCAGCGCCAACACCGCTTTTGCCGACTTTCCGCGGATGGCGCGCGCCATTGCGCTGAAGGATTACCTGCCGCACGTGTTCATCCTGCGTGGGCGGCGGTTGCTGTTTTCGCATGGCATCTACGCGCTGACCGGCTTCACGGCGCTGATCCTGATCCTGTTCGACGGCGTGACGGATCGCCTGATTCCGCTGTACGCGATTGGCGCCTTTCTGGCATTCACGCTGAGTCAAGCCGGCATGGTGCGGCATTGGCAAAAGTGCCCGGACGCCCCGCACCGTCATGTGAAGCTGTTCACGAATGGGCTTGGCGCTGTGGCCACGGGCATCACGCTTTGCGTGGTTCTGGTGGCCAAGTTCAGGGATGGCGCCTGGGTGACGGCGTTGCTGGTGCCGTTCCTTATCCTGCTGATGCACGGTGTGAAGCGGCACTACTCGCGGGTGCATGTGGAGACCGCGGATCCTTCGCCGCTACGGCTGACCGGCCTGGAGCAACCGTTGGTCGTGGTGCCGGTGGCGCGTTGGGACAAGATCAGCGAGAAGGCATTGCGCTTCGCGCTGGTCATGAGCAACGAGGTGAAAGTGGTGAACGTGGAAAGCGACAGCGAGCCACTGGACCGCGACATCTGGGAGCGCATGGTGATGAAACCCATTCGCGAACATGGCATGGCCGAGCCGGAGCTGGTCAGCGTGAGCTCCAGCTTCAGAACCATCCTGGGGCCGTTGATGGACTACATTCTGCAACTTGAAGATGACAACCCGGGCCGCAAGGTGGCGGTGTTGTTGCCGGAGCTCGTGGTGCGGCACTGGTGGGAGAACTTCCTGCATAACCAGCGTGTGCAGTTGTTGAAGCTGTTGCTGCTGTTACGTGGAAATCAGCGCATCATTGTGGTGAATATTCCCTGGTATCTGTAGCGAGCAAGCGGGAAACAGGAAGCAGGGAGTAGGAAATAGCAAGCAGTGGCTGCCCCGATTGGGGCAGCTTTTCTGTTTGGCGTGTATCTGCTGCGTGCTGGGATGAGATAGGGACTACAGGGTACGCAGGCGAGCCACGGCTTTGGGAATGATGTCGAGCGCACAGTCGATCTCGTCAGCGGTCGTGAGTCGCGAGAGGGACAGGCGGAGGCTGCTGCGCGCTTGGGCGGGCGTGAGACCCATGGCGAGCAGCACGTGTGAGGGCTCGGTGGCGCCGGATTGGCAGGCCGCGCCAAAGCTGGCGCTGATGCCTTGGAGGTCGAGCGCGATGAGGAGACGTTCCGCGTCGATGCCCCCCATGCGCAGGTTGCAGGTGTTGGCCATGCGTGGCGCTTGGGCGGCATTGATGCAGCTGTCCGGGATGGCGGCGAGAAGGCCCTGCTCCAGGCGGTCGCGCAACGCTTGCATATGCGCGGGGCCGCCATCGTGAAGCCATGTTTGCGCGAGGGCGGCGGCGGTACCGAGGCCAACGATGCCGGGGACATTTTCTGTGCCGGCCCGGCGTTGGCGTTCGTGCGGGCCGCCGTGGAAGAGCGGTGTAAGCTGCACGCCTTTGCGCACAAACAACACACCTGTGCCCTGTGGCGCATACATCTTGTGGCCGGAAAGCGTAAGCAGGTCCACGTTTTTGAACTCACCGCTGAGGTCGAGCGCGAGTTTGCCGGCAGCCTGGACAGCGTCGGTGTGGAACAGCGCGCCGTGCGCTTTCGTGATGCGCGCGAGTTTGCCGACGGGCTGAACGGCACCGGTCTCGTTGTTGGCAAGCATGATGCTGACAAGGCGAGTATGGGGTCGCAGGTGCTGTTGCAAGTCATCCGCCCGGACAACGCCGTTGCTGTCGGGCTTGAGATAGGTGACTTCAGTGCCGCGGCGTTCAAGGGCCTCCGCTGCGTTGAGAACCGCATGGTGTTCCATGGCCGAAGTGATGAGGTGCACTGGTTCGCGACGGTCAAGATAGGGCTGCAGGATGCCGGTGAGCGCGAGATTGTCGCCCTCGGTGCCGCCCGAGGTGAAGATGATTTCTCCCGACGCGCAGTTGAGCAGACGCGAGACGGCGGTGCGGGCGCGTTCAACGGCGCCGCGAGTGGTCTGGCCGCCCCGATGCGCGGAGCTTGGATTGCCGAATCGCTCTGTAAAGAACGGTGTTATCGCGGCAACAACCTCGGGCAGCACGGGTGTGGTCGCGTTGGCGTCGAGGTAGATGCGCATAGCTCAAGGGTACGCCCGGGGATCGGATCAGGGCTCGGCCCTAAGAGCGGCGGGGCGAGTCTTACTCGATTTTCGCTGCTGGCGGTGTCCTCTTCAGTTCTGAGCTGCGAGTTGTTGAGCTTTGCGTTCTGCTTGCGCGCTGTACCGGCGTAGGAGGGGACGGTGCTAGGCTTGTGAACGCTGTGAATCGATCGAAGTGCGAGGTGCGTATGCGTTTGAAGGCAGGTTTGCTGGCGTGTTTGCTGGCGTGTTGTCCGGTGGTGGCTTCGGCCCAGATGGGCATGGGTGGTGAGAAAGTGGCCGTGGGCTCAGCCGTCGATCCGGCCAAGGCGCAGAACGAACTGCTCGGCATGTTTGAGCATGAGTTGATGGGCGTGGTGAATGCGATGCCGGCCGACAAGTTTGACTTCGCACCGGGGCCGTCGAACTTCGCTTCCGGATCGACGGCAACCTTCAGCGGTGTGCGGACCTTCGGGCAGCAGTGCGTGCACCTGGCGCAAGCCAACTACTTCTTTTTCGCGTCGTTTGGCGGTGCCAAGCCGAGTGTCGACATGAAGGCGATGAACGGGTTGAAGACCAAGGCGGAGATCGTGTCAGCGCTGCAGGCTTCGTTTGCGTACGCGCATCAGCAGGTGTCGACGATCACGCCAGCGAACGCGTACACGGGCATTGAGGGCGTGGACGGGATGCACACGCGCGCAACTGTGGCGAGCTTTGCCGTAGCGCATGGGTTCGACCACTATGGGCAGATGGTTGAATATCTGCGGATGAACGGAGTTGTGCCGCCGGGATCGAAGTAGGTCGGTGCTCGGGGATAGCTGATTGCTGCGGGAAGGACAACCAGAAAAGCAGAGGCCCTACCGCGATGGCAGGGCCTTTGCCGTTGCGAGCTTCCGCTTAGCTTCGTTGATCGACAGGTACGTAGGGCGCGGGATACGCCGGGCCGGTGTAGTCAGCGCGCGGGCGGATGAGGCGGTTGTCGTCGTGTTGCTCGATGACGTGGGCGCACCAGCCGGCGATGCGGCTGAGGGCGAAGATGGGCGTGAAGAGGTCGATGTCGATGCCGAGGGTGGTGTAGGTGCTGGCCGAGTAGAAGTCGACATTGGCGTTGAGCTTCTTCTGGTCCTTCACGAAGAGTTCAATGGCACGGGACATCTCGTACCACTTGGGATTGGCGTCCTGGCCGAGGTCATGCGACATCTGGCGCAGGTGCGTGGCGCGCGGATCTTCCGTGGTGTAGACGCGATGCCCAAAGCCGGAGATCTTTTCCTTGCGTTCAAGCATGCCCTTGACGTGCTCAACCGGATCTTCACCGGACTTTTCGACAGAGTAGAGCAGGTGCATAACAGCCTCGTTGGCACCGCCGTGCAACGGTCCTTTGAGTGCGCCAATGGCGCCGGTAATGGCCGAATGCATGTCGCTCAGCGTGGCAGCGATCACGCGGGCCGCAAACGTGCTGGCATTGAGCTCGTGATCCGCGTGCAGGATCAACGCAACGTCAAGCGCACGTGTGGCGGTCTCCGTAGGCTTCTCGCCGTTGAGCATCCAGAGGAAGTTGGCCGCGTGGCTGAGCGAAGGGTCGACTTCGACGATGTCTTTGCCCTTTCGGATGCGGTCGAAGGTGGCGATGAGCATAGCAACCTGCGCTGTGAGCTCAAAGCTCTTGCGCAGGTTCGCCTCGTGCGTGGTGGACTTCGCATCGGGGTCGTAGATGGAAAGCAGCGAAACCGCGGTGCGCAGCACTTCCATGGGAGAAGCGTCCTTGGGCAGCGTGCGGAGAAACTCGATGGCAGCCGGGGGAAGTTTGCGCGCGGCTGCGAGCTGTTGCGTGAACGCGGACAGCTCGACGGCCGTTGGCAGCTTGCCGTTCCAGAGCAGGTAGGTGGTTTCTTCAAAAGTCGAACGGCCAGCGAGCTCGTGGATGTCGATGCCGCGATAGGAGAGGATGCCTTTGGCGCCATCGATGAAGCAGATGGAGGACTCGTTGGCGACGACGTCCTGGAGACCTTTGGGTGCGGCGGCGGTAGCGGTGGCCATGGTGATCTTTCTCCGGGCGGCGAAATAAGTGACCGCGATAGCAGTTGATTATGGGGAATCGGCAAAACGGTTGTCACGGGGAAGTGGCCGAATATCGTCGGAAGTGACCGGTTCTAGGCAGTCAGGGCGCCACAGGGGTGAAGCGGGCGGGTGAGAATGGGGACAAGTCGACCGGTGGTGTGCGGCTCTCAACCAGGTCGGCCATCAGCGCAGCCGTTGCCGGCGCGAGCAGAATCCCGTTGCGAAAATGGCCGGCAGCGATGAAGTGGCGAGGCGATCCGTCTCGGCATTCTGGGGCACAGCGCCGAGCAACGGCAGGTCATCCGGGGTGGCGGGCCGCAGGCCGGCCCACGCCTCAACGATGGGCGTCTGCTTTGCGTCGGCAAGTTCAGGGTGGTGCGGCACCAGGTCCGCGGCAATCCGGCGCAGGCCGGCGAGATCGTCGGGGCAGACCTCTGTATCAAAGCCGGCGTCCTCCACGGTTGCGCCGATCAGCGCTGTGCCGGCCTGCGGTCCCTGGGTACGGGGGACCACGTAGACGCATTCGCTGCGGTACACCTCGCGCAGGCTGGATGCCGGGGGCAATTGCACCCGCAGCATTTGTCCTTTGCGCGGCGACACACCGGCTTCCCCGGCCCAGGCGCCTGTAGCGTGCACCACAACCGCTGACCGCCGCGTTTGCTGTTGTGAAGCCAGGAGGTCTGGCGTCTTCACGTTTTGCACCAGGCGGATGTTGGATCGTTGCACGGCCGTCAGCAGGGCAACAGCAAGCTGCCTGGGGTCGATGGAGCGCTCGTTCAGCTCGACCGAGTTTCCATCCGGAAGCAACTGCCGTGTGAGTTCTGTTTGGAATGGAACGGGGAGGCCGGAGAGCTCCTGAATGTGATCGAGAAAGGCGGGGTAGAGTGCTGCGCTGAGCTGTGCCAATGCCCTGAGCTGGGGTGGGTTGTGCGGGTCCTGTGCGGCCAGCATGCCTGCGGCAGCCCAGGAGGCCTGGGTGGCAGCGGCGCCTCGCTCCAGCAGTGTGACGTTGGCTCCCCGGGCGTGTAACTCAAGCGCAAGACTCAAGCCGATCACTCCGGCGCCAATGATGGTCACGTCCGGGGAAGACAACAACATAGGGGCCCTCAGCGTCTCAGTGTAGTTTGTGATGAGCGGTCCTGCTCGGGTAACCAATACGCCCGGCATCCCGTCCATCTGAAGCAAACCTTGTTCACCGCAGTGGAGCACAATGGCGGATGAGCGGACTTGAACAAAGGAGAGAGTATGGATTCAAGAAACGATGAGGTCGTCGTCGAGCACCGGGCTCCGAACTGGCTTGTTGGTTTGACGCTACTGGCGCTGCTGGCAGCGCTTGGCGCGCTGGGGTGGGCGCTGTATCTGCAGAATCACTTGGCCCTGACCGAAGGCAAGCTCAACGCCGCAACGGCGGATAACGCCAAGCTTTCTGACAAGATCGAGGACACCAATGAGCGTTTGCGGGCACAGGGCGAGGCCCTGGGGCAGACCGTTGGTCTGACGCAGAAGCAGCTGGAAGAGCGGAGCGCTCAGCTGGCCGCTGCGGAAAAGAACGTCGCGGTAACGACGCGCAACCTGCAAAAGCAGGCCGTAGCCAACCAGAAGCAGGTGCAGCAGCAGATTGGCGCGGTGCAGACCGACGTGGCCGGCGTGAAGACCGATGTGGGAGGCGTGAAGACAGACGTTGCCTCAACGCAGGCCGACCTGGCGAGCACCAAGAGCCAACTGACGCGCGTGGTTGGCGACCAGGGCGTGATGAGTGGCCTGATTGCCACCAACCACGATGAGCTGGAGCAGCTGCGGCGCCGCGGCGACCGGAGCTACTACGAGTTCACGCTGCAAAAGGGCGGCAACGGACAGGTTGTCGGCACCGTGAAGCTGTCCTTGAAGAAGACCGATGTGAAGCGTTCGAAGTACACGCTGTATGTGAGCGCCGACGACAAGAACATCGAGAAGAAGGATAAGAACCTCGACGAGCCTGTGCAGTTCTACTCCGGCAAACAGCCGATGTTGTTTGAGATTGTGGTGAACAACATCAGCAAGAACCAGGTTCAGGGCTACCTGAGCACGCCGAAGAACGCGCCTGCGCCTGTCGCGCTGCCCTAGTGTGTTGGAGTTGAAAGGAAAACGGCGGCCTGCGAGGGCCGCCGCTTTTCGTGCGCTCGTGAAGGGTGATCGAAGCCGGCCTAGGGCAGGTCCGTTGTTTGCGGGTCCTGATTGCGTAAGACGATGGTCAGCGTGGCACTTTTCTTGCTGTGCCACGCTTCCGCCGTTTGGGTGGGGAACGGAAGAACAATGGTGCCGGTGCGCGTCTGGCCGGGCGCGATCTCGTCCCCGTCAAAGATGGGATTGGTGGCGTGCTGCGTAATGTCCGGGAAGATGACTTCAAGGCGCTTCAGGTCCGTGCCCGATAGGAGATTGGATTCAAGGCGCGTGCCGTCTGCCATGGTGACGCGTGCGGTGGCGCCGTCGACGAACAGCGGTAGCCGTAGCTTATCCGTCATGGTGACGTGAGCGATGACGTAAAGATTGTCTTCGGTCGTGGTCGTTGGCGCGCTGAGCACGTGCATCCCGCCTGTTGATGGGTTATCGAGGCTGTTGAACGTGGTGTGTGGGGCGTAGGTGTCCGTGGTGGTGACGTGCAGGTCGGCCACCTTGTGCGGGTTGAAATAGAAAACGGCCGCCGCGATGGCGGAGAGCACGAGCAGCGAAATGATGATGGCGGGTGCGCTGCTGGTCTGGCGGGCTGGGGCGAGCTGAAGCGGGGCCATGCTGCGCTAAGCATAGCCTTTGTGTGCTGTATTGGGAATGCAGCTTTTCGTAACCTTTTTAGGGACGTCGACGTAAGGCGGTGAGAAAGCTTTCCAGCGGCAGGCAGTTCAGCAGATCCCCCGGGGTGAGCCAGGCACGGCGCAGTTGCACAACGCCGTGGTCGATCAGGTCAAGCTCATCGGTGGAGTGAGCGTCGGTGTTGACCGTGATGCGGCAGCCGAGTTCCTTGGCACGCTTCAGGTTCAGGTCCGACAGGTCGGCACGGGCGGGTGCGGCGTTGTGTTCCACCGCGATGCCGAGCTTGGCGGCGACGGGGAGGACCTGTTCAAGGTCGATCCTGTACGGATCCCGCTTGAGCACCTTGCGGCCGGTGGGGTGGCCGAGGATCTGCACGTAAGGGTTCTCACAGGCGCGCAGGACGCGGGCGGTGACCTCCTCGGAGGTTTGATTGAAGCCGGAGTGAACACTGGCGATGACGATGTCGAGCTGCGCAAGCGCATCGTTGTCGAGGTCCATCTGACCGTCGAGGAGGATGTCGCATTCCACGCCGGCGAGAATGCGGAAGGGCTGCGTGGGCTTGGGGTTGACGGGCTCCCCGGCCGTTTCGCGCTGGTGGAAGCGTGTCCACTGGGGGCCGCGCCCGGCGGCGAATTCGTCGGCGAGCTCGGCGGAAACAGCGCGGATGCGGGCAGCATGGGCCAGTGCGCGCGTTTCATCCATGCCATTGGTCATGGTCAGCAGCTTGCTGTGATCGGTGATGGCGATGTATTCCAGGCCGCGCCCGATGGCGGCTTCCGCCATTTCGCGGATGGAGTTTGTTCCGTCGGACTCAAAGGTGTGCATGTGCACATCACCGCGAATGTCGCCGCGCACGATGAGCTGGGGCAGGGTATGGTTCGCAGCGGCCTCGATCTCGCCGCAGTTTTCGCGCAGCTCCGGTGGGATGTAGTCAAGATCGAGCGCGTTATAAATCTCCTGCTCGGTGGCGGCCGCGACAACGTGATTGTCTTCCAGGCGCAGCAGGGCGTACTCGCTGAGCGTGTATCCGCGGCGGATGGCGCGTTGCCGCAAGGTCACGTTGTGGTGCTTGGAGCCGGTGAAGTATTGCAACGCAGCGCCATAGCTGGCGCGGGGCAGCAGCCGCACGTCCACCTGAAGGTTGTTACGCAGGGTGAAGCTGACCTTGTTTTGTCCTTTGGCGAGCAGCTTGTCGATGAGCGGCAACGAGGCGACATGCTCCACCGCAGCGGCAACGACGTCGGGCTCGCAAGCCGGACCGGTCACAAGGAGATCGAGGTCGCCGACGGATTCACGGCCGCGGCGCAGCGAGCCGGCAGGGGTGATGGTGTCGATGCCGGGGAACTCGCGGATGAGTTCGCTGATGCGTTCGGCATGCCCGCGGGCGACGTCAATGCGGAATCGCGAAGTGTTTTTGCGGTAGTCCTCGATGCCTTTGAGGAGCTTGTCGGTGAACTTCTGTCCCATGCGTGGGAGGGTGAGGAGATCGCCGCGTTTGGCGGCCTCTTCCAGCGCGTCGACATCGGCAACGCCCAGGGCGGAGTAGAGCAGCGCCACCGTCTTTGGGCCCATGCCGGGCAGCCGCAGCAGGGTGAGCATGCTGGGCTTGTAGCGGGTCAGCAGTTCGTCGCGCAGCGGCATGCTGCCGGTGGTGACGAGGTCGCGAATGTTCGCGGCCATGCCCTTGCCGATGCCGCCGATCGAGAGCAGCGCCTTGGGGTCGGCATCCGGACGGGTGAGGGTTTCGAGCTGTGTGGTCTGTTGCTCGACGGCCTCTGCCGCGCGGCGGTAGGAACGCACGCGAAAAGGATCGGCGTTGTCGATCTCGAGCAGGGCGGCCGTCTCATCCAGGAGACGGGCGATGGTGATGTTGTCCATTGCAGGGTAAGACGCGGTCCACGGCGACGCGGACCGCATGTCCACACCATACGGCCATGCAATGCTGCGGAGCTACTTGAGCGGTGTGACCTGGTCCGCCTGCGGACCCTTGTCGCCGTCAATGACGTCGAACTCGACCGGGTCGCCCTCGTTCAGACTCTTGTAACCGCTGGTCTGGATGGAGGTGTAGTGGACGAATACGTCCGGCCCTTCATCCCGGCCGAGGAAGCCGTACCCTTTTGCGTTGTTGAACCACTTCACCGTGCCTCGAAACTGACCCATATCGCTCCTATTCACCTATGGAGCGAAGACCACTTGCCGCCTCGCCCCGTACAGAATTTGAGAAATACAAGGTCCCGGCGTGGCTGCGACTGGAAAGTGAGTGTTTTTTCTTCTTCTTTGGATGAAGTCGAACAGAACCGTTGTTTAACTTCGTATTCCTGTACTGCCTTGCTGACGCAGGCTTTGGTACAGCATCACGCCGATGAGGGTTTTGCCGTCCTCGATTTTGCCGTCATGGATCAGGCGCATGACCTCGGAAAGCGGGGTCATCAGAATTTCGATCTTTTCGTCCTCCTCGGGGGTCGCCTCCCCGAGGGTGAGGTCTTCGGCGAAGAGGATGTTCATGGCCTCGGCGACGAAGCCGGGGGAGGCGAAGTAGGTGACGTGTTTGGACCACTTCTTCGCGCGATAGCCGGTTTCTTCGATGAGCTCGCGCTTCGCGGCGGGGATGAGCTTCTCGCCGGGTTCGATACGGCCTGCGGGCAGCTCAAGAAGGAACTTGTCGGCGGCGTGCCGATATTGGCGGATCAGCAGGATGCCAGGGTCAGCGGGGTTGGTGCGGGTGTCAACCGCAAGCACGACAACGGAGCCGTTATGCCGGACGACGTCGCGGGTGGCTTTCACGTTGCCGGGTTCGCGTACCGTGTCATGGGTGACCCAGAAAACTTTACCGCGATAGACCTCTTGGGAGTCGAGGATTTCCGCCTTGCCGGTGAGCCGTTTGGGCGCTTTCTTGAGGGGCTGGGCGCTGGGCGGCGCTTGTTCTTCGGTGGATGATGCGGGGGCGAGCTTCTTTGCCTTAGGCTGTGATTGTTGCTTTGCGGTCGCCATGCCCTATCACAGTACACGACGCCCAGATGTTTGCATCGTTTCTGCAACGGGGCGGGGGCGGGCGCATCCAACCAACGTTAGCTTGATCCTGGTTTGAGGGAAGTGCTGGAGGCGTATGCAGGCGGAGTGTTATCCCATCTCGGCGCTGCCGGGGACGACCGCGCTGTTTCGTGACTACGCCGAAGCCGCGGACCGGTCCACCGTAGAGCGGTTGCGGCGGTGGTATCCCGCCGATCCGTTCCGGATGGATTGGGTACACGCTGCGCCCACGTTGGCTGCGGAACACCGTGAGCTGTTGGCCGATGCGCTCCGGGCTCAGGCAGCGACGTTTGCGGCAGGACCTGCGGCGTTGGCCAACATTGAACGGCTGCGTGCGGGCGCTGCGGCGGTTGTGACAGGACAGCAGGTGGGGCTGTTTGGCGGGCCCTTGTTGACGCTCTTGAAGGCCGCCACGGCCATCCGCAAAGCGCAGGATGCGACGCGCGTGAGTGGGCGGGAGCATGTGCCGGTGTTCTGGCTGGCGACCGAGGACCATGACCTGCCTGAGGTGGACCAGGTTCACCTTGTCGGGAAACAGGCTGTTGAAGACCTGCACCTGGGCCTGGGTGCGCCGGGCGATGCGGCGCCTGTGGGTGCTTTGCGTGTCGGCGACAAGAGCGAGCCGGCGCTGGCGTGGGCCGAAGAACTGCTGCAATTTGCGCCGGTGTGCGATTGGCTGCGGGATGCCTACACCGACCATGAGGGGTACCAGGCCACGCTGGCCAGCGCCATGGGGCGGCTGTTGTCGCGTGTGTTCGCCGACCAGGGCCTGATCGTGATGGACGCCGCGGAGCGCGTCTTTCACTCCCTCGGCGCGGATGTGCTGCGGGCGGCGATTGACCGTGCGGATGAACTGGAGACGGCGTTGCTTGCGCGCTCGGGCGAGCTCGAACAGGCTGGCTACCATGCGCAGGTAAAAGTCGCGCCGGGAATGAGCCTGCTGTTTCTTGTCTCCGAGGGGCCGGGTGGTGTGCCGGAGCGCAGGGCTTTGCGGCGGACGGCGGAGGGTGCCTGGAAGGCTGGGGCGAAGACGTATTCGTCTGCGGAACTGCTGGCGATTCTCGATGCCGAGCCGGAGCGCTTAAGCCCAAATGCGCTGCTGCGCCCGGTGATGCAGGATGCGATTCTGCCCACTGCGGCCTATGTCGGTGGGCCGGCCGAGATTGCCTACTTCGCGCAGTCTGCCGCGGTGTATGAGCGTGTGCTCGGGCACGTAACAGCGGTGCTGCCGCGGCTTTCAGCGACGCTGGTGGAGCCCTCCGTTGCCGAGGTGATGGCGCGGCACGAGGTGCAGTTTCTTCAGGTGCTTGAGGCAAAGACCGCGGACGAGATGACTGTTCGGCTCGGCGCGCGTGCGATGCCGATTGAGGGCAAGCGCAAGCTGGCGGCTGCGGGCAATGCGCTTGATGGGGAACTCACTGCGCTGTTGGCGTACATGGAATCGTTAAGCCCCGACCTGGGGCGTGCGGCGGGTGTAAGCGCGAGCAAAATGCGTTACCAGATGAACCGCTTACGGCGTATGGCTGCACGTTTTGAGGAAGAGCGGGCCGGGGCGCTGCGTAAGCAGGCCACGATATTGATGCTGAACCTCTTCCCGGAAGAGCACCTTCAGGAGCGGCTGGTGGCAGGCGTGCAGTTCCTGGCGAAGTTCGGCGAAACGTTACCGCAATTGCTGGTGGACCATGCGGGGCAGGAATGTCCAGGGCACCGGGTATTGTTTGTTGCGTAGCGCCTGAGGTCTCACAGGCAAGCGCGGGCGTAGGCGCACTTAGTCGTGGCCTGTTGCACACTCACCGAAGCCTGCACGGTGCGCTTTAAAATGGCTATCGAGGACGTTTGACGATGGGAATGAGCGATCAGCCGTTTGAGGTGACTTGCCCGGACTGTGGGGGCGTGTTGAAGGTCGATCCGGTGACGCGGTCGGTGATCGCTCATACCTCGGCACCACGCAAGAAGACGTTTGAAGACCTGGGTGCGGCTGCGCGAGCGGTGAAGGAGCAGGAAGCGCGGCGGGACTCGATCTTTGCGCAATCCATCCAGGCGGAAAAGAACCGGGATGACGTTCTGGACAAGAAGTTTGCGGAAGCTTTGAAGAAGGCGAAGGAAACACCGTTGACAGGGAAGCCGTTGCGGGATTTCGACCTGGAGTAAGTCGGTTTTCTTTCGCGATTTGGCGTCCCCTGGGTCTAGGATCGCTGGTGGCAGCATCACATTTCTGCGCAACAAAGTGGCTGGGCCGGGTTCAGTGAAGGGTATCGCCTTCCAAAGGCGCAAAGGCCAGGGCCACGTACAGGAGCTGTGAATGAGCCGGACGGTGCTGTTGTCCGAGGTGAACGAAGTCGCCGGGCGCTACCCGGAGACCATCGAGCAGATACGCGCCACATTGGCGGGTGCGCAACTGCCTATCAGCGGAGAGCGCGCTCTGCAGGCGCTGACCGAGCGTCTTCAGGAGAACGCCTTCTTCCGTGAGGACCTGCACGAAGCGCTGAATGCCGCTTTAGAGACAACGCCCGAGATCACCCAGCTGGGAGCCTTGGCCGTGCTGGTCAATGCCGCGATGGGCCCTGTGCAGGCCGTTGCGCTGGCAGACAGTGAAGCCGCGGATCTGCCGTTGCGTGCGCTGTTCAAGTTTGTGCTGGCTTCCCGGCGGAGGTCGCGCGAGGCAGGGGCGGAGCCCGGGGAAACACGACCGGAGCAGCGCAAGGAAGCGCCCTCGGCGAGTGGGATCTCGGAGAGCAACACAATCGCTTCAGAGCCGATTCTCAGGCGCAGTGTGGCGTCTGTGACGAAACCGAATGCGGACCAGGCTGTGAATCAGAATGCGGATCGCAGTGGGGTTGCCAGCTCGAAGGAGGCTCCTGCAAGAGCGCTGCTGACGGCGACAGCGCCCGGTGACTCAGGCATGCTGGGCCGCGCCCTGGCTTTTGCGGCTGACCAGGAACCCGCAGCCCGCAAGACATACGTTCCGGACGAGCCTTTGCCGCCCGTGCAGCCGATTTACGATGCGATGGAGCCAGTGGCGCGGCGAGCGTCCAGGCCCGAGCACAGGGTTGAGCGCGTTCCGCTGTGGACCGCCCCTGTTCCTTCCTCGGCGGTCGATGTGGCTGAGGACGAGGACGAAGAAGAGCTGGAGCAAAGGCCGCGACGCTGGGGCATGGGGACTGCCGTGATGTGCGGCGTGTTGATGGGTTTCGCCGTAGGCGCGTTCATGCACTTCGATCACAAGGTCCCAGCCAGCCCTGTCGCGACGGCTGCGCCAGTGGCGGCCCAGGATGGCAGCGGCTCCAAGGGGAAGGTGAAGTCGGTTGAGGAGCTTAGCGCGGAGATCGCCGCGTTGGACTCGTTGGCCAATGCTCCGATGCCGACCAGCGACGCATCCGCAAGCCAGCCTGATTCGGTGACCGTACCGGTGGGCAACAGTCGAAAAGCGGCACGTTCGCCATCGCAGCAACACGCGCATCGAGACTATGCGCCTTTGCCACCTGCACAGGAGCAGCAACCGGCTGCGATCACACGTCATGCAGTAGCCGCAGGCGGGCAGTCTGTGCCACCGCCGTCTGCAGGCGTTCGAAGCTCCAACACATTCGTGGCTGCTGCACCGATGATGGCTGCTTCGGCATCAACGCCCGCACCGCTGGTGGCAAACAATGCGAGCGGCAGTGTGTTGCATACGGCGTCCACGATGCACCTGCCGCACGTAGTGACAGGGTCAGCCGGCATCATGGCGGCAAATCTTGTCTCATCACCGGCACCGGCATATCCAGCGGCTGCGAGCGCTGCCGGGGTGCAGGGCGAAGTGGTGGTAGAGGCCGTAGTGGGGCGTGGCGGCGAAGTGGTGGGCACACGTGTGGTCAGTGGACCGATGTTGCTGCGCACGGCTGCCCTGGAGGCCGTACAGCGCTGGCATTACCGGCCGTATGAGGTCGACGGCAAGCCTGTTGAGGTGGCAACGACCGCACACGTGGAGTTCCGGCTCGACCAGTAGCGGTGCAGCGATCCAGCCCCGGGACGCTGCCTGATTGCAGAACCACTACACTGAAGAGGTATGCCACCGATTTTGAATGCCCAGGGCGTGAGCAAGCGCTTTGGCGCTGTTCCGCTGTTTCAAGACATCTCGTTTGCCGTCAATGATGGAGATCGCATTGGACTGATTGGGCCCAATGGTGCTGGAAAATCCACGCTTCTCGCTGTTCTTGCGGGAGACATGGAGCCCGATACAGGCGAGCTTGCCGTGCGTAAGCGGGCGCGCATCGGGTACGTGCGGCAGATCTCGGAGTTCGGCTCCAAGATCACGGTGCGTGGTGTGATCGAAGCCGCGTTGCAGGCGGCGGCTGTGCCCGCCGAAGATCGTGAGCAGAGGCTGCGCGAGACGCTGGGACGGGCTGGGTTTGTCGACGCAGGCGCCGAAGGGGTGCGCATGGATGCGGAGGCGGCGAGCCTTTCCGGAGGCTGGCGCAAGCGCTTGTCGATCGCGGAAGCCATGGTGCTGCAGCCGGATGTACTCCTGCTTGACGAGCCCACCAATCACCTGGACCTCGAGGGCATCGAGTGGCTTGAGAATGTGTTGCGGGCGGCCCCGTTTGCGGTGGTGGTGGTGACGCACGACCGGTACTTCCTGGAGGCTGTGGCGAACGAAGTGGTGGAACTGAGTCGCGCCTACGCAGAGGGAATGCTGCGCGTGAAGGGCAGCTATTCGCGCTTTTTGGAAGAGCGCGAAGGCTACATGGAGTCGCAACAGCGGATGCAGGAAGGTCTGCGCAATCGCGTAAAAACAGAGATCGAGTGGTTGCGGCGCGGACCCAAGGCGCGGGCGACCAAGGCCAAGGCGCGGATCGACAACGCGCATGGATTGATCGCGAAGCTGGCCGATGTGGATAGCCGCATGCGCACCGCGAGTGCGGGCATTGGCTTTGACGCAACGGATCGCCAAACCAAGCGGCTGATCGAGATGGACGATGTGACGATCACGCTTGGTGGTCGCGAGATTGTGCATGATGTCAGCTTCGCGCTGGTGAACGGTGCGCGGCTGGGCCTGTGCGGGCCAAACGGATCTGGCAAAACAACGTTGCTGCGCGGGATGACGGGCGAGATCCCGGTGAGCAAGGGCGTGGTGAAACGGGCGGCAAGTTTGCGCGTGGTGTACCTGAGCCAGATGCGCGAACTGGATGAGAAGCTGACGTTGCGGCGGGCGCTGGCTCCGGATGCCGATGCGGTGGTGTACCAGGGACGCGTGACGCACGTGGCGAGTTATGCGGCTAAATTTCTGTTCACAGGTGAGCAGTTGAACCAGCCGGTAGAGCGCCTCAGCGGCGGCGAGCGAGCGCGCGTGCTGATTGCGCGCCTGATGCTGCAGCCGGCCGATGTGCTGATGCTTGACGAGCCTACGAATGACCTTGATATCCCGACGCTGGAAACCCTGGAAGAAGCGTTGTTGGAGTTTGCCGGGGCGTTGGTGTTGGTGACCCATGATCGCTATCTGTTGGATCGCGTGAGCAACGTAGTGCTGGGCCTGGATGGCAACGGCAACGCGGAACTGTTTGCGGATTACCTGCAGTGGGAAGAGTGGAGAGCCCAGGGCAGCGGGAGCAGGGCACAGGGCTCAACCAACGGCGCCGCTGCGCGAGTGAGTGAGCCGGTAGCTGCGCCAGCTGCCACTACGTCATCGAAGAAAAAGTTGAGCTACATGGAGCAGCGTGAGTGGGACGGCATTGAGGCCAAGGTGGAAGTGGCCGATGCCCGGCTTGATGCGGCCCGCGCCAAGCTGGAAGATCCTGCGGTGACCGTGGATGCCGAGGCGCTGACGGCCGCGCTGGCGGAGTTGGAACGTGCCCAGGCGGAGCATGATGCTATCTACGAGCGATGGGCGGAGTTGAGCGAGAAAGTTGGCTGAACTTTGCAGGCGTGCGCAACTGTGATGGTGCGCTTCGCTTCATGCTCTGCGCCGCTTCGCTAAGCTGAAGCCATGATTGCGACGGATACAGCGCCGAACATCCAGTGGCGCTCGCCGGGTGTGCCGGCCGGGCCGAGCTTTGCGGCGCGGGTGCGCTCCGGTGAGTTGTTCCGCGAGAACGCCCTGGACTACTTGTTGCACAATGCACGGCGCTACGGCGACCTGGTGCGCTTTCGTGCGCTAGGGCGCGAGGTGCTGCAGTTCAATCACCCTGAGCTGGTCAGCGACCTGCTGGTGCGGGATGTCGGGCACCACCATCGCAACCTGGTGATGCAGCGGTCCAAGGCTGTGCTGGGCGAAGGCCTGTTGACCAGTGAAGAGCCGCTGCACATGCGGCAGCGCCGGCTGGCGCAGCCTGCCTTCCATCGCGCGCGCATCCAGGGCTTTGGTGGCGTGATCGCAGACGCGACGTCGCGGTTGATGGATGAGTGGACCGCGGGTGGTGAGCGCGATGTGCATGAAGACATGCTGGTGCTCGCCTTGCGGATTGTTGGGCGAACATTGTTCAGCATGGAGTTTGAGGAGGATCTGCCGGCAATTGCGCGTGCCGTAGATGCGTTTCAACTGTTTCTTCCGCTGGCGTTCTTGCCGTTCCCTGAACTGCTGCAGCAGCTGCCGGTGCCGGCGATGCGGCAGATCCGGCAAGGGCGCAAGGACATGGATCGCGTGATCTATGGCGTGATCGCGGAGCGGCGTGCAGACCCCGGCGATCGTGGTGATCTGCTAAGCATGCTGCTCGCCGCGGTGGACACCGAAGATGGCACCGCGAACAGCGCTGAGGCTCGTATGAGCGATGCGCAGGTGCGCGATGAATGCGTGACGGTGCTGCTGGCGGGGCATGAGACGACGGCCAACGCGCTCAGCTTCATCCTGTGGCAGATTGCTTTGCATCCCGATATCCAGGAGCAGGTTGCGGACGAAGTAGACGCGGGTGTTGCACGGGCGCTTGCCCACGGCTGACGACTACAGCCAGCTGCAGCGCACCGAGCAGGTGGTGGCGGAAGGCATGCGACTTTGCCCACCGGTGTGGGTGACGAGCCGCATGGCCGCGGAGGACTACGAGTACCGCGGCATGTTCATTCGCAAGGGAACGTTTCTTTTGGCACCGCAAATCGTGACGCACCACGATCCGCGCTTCTGGGACGAGCCGCTGCGCTTTGATCCCGATCGCTTCACAAAGGAAGCCAAGGCAGGAAGGCCGAAGCTGGCGTACTTTCCGTTTGGCGCGGGCAGCCGGCAATGCATCGGCGAAGGCCTGGCGTGGATGGAAGGTGTGTTGTGCCTGGCAGTCATGGTGCAGCGTTGGCATTTCAGCGTGCCTGCAGGGGTTAGCCGGGAGTTGAAGCTATCGCCCAACGTGACGCTGCGGCCGAAGGGGCCTGTGCGGTTGCAAATGAAGCGGCGCTAGTCTTTGCGGACAATCTCGCCGTTCTTCATGACGAAGGTGGGGTGGGTGAGGACGGAGATGTTGTCCAGCGGATTGCCAGGAACGGCGATGATGTCGGCGTAGAAGTTGGGCTTCAGCTGACCGATTTCGTTGCCCCAGTCCAGCAGCTTGGCACCGTTGATGAGACCGGCGCGGAGCGTGTCAGCGGGGCTCATTCCGTACTGCACCATGAGTTCATACTCACGCGCTTGCGTGCCGTGCGGAAAGGGCCCAACGTCGGAGCCGACCGCGAAGGGCACGCCTGCGGACATCTGCTTTTTGAACTGGGCAGCGTGGTAGGCGAGTTCGTTATCGATGGTCTGGGAGCGGTCGGCGGTTTCGGCGTGCTGGCCGAAGTACTCGCTGATGGCGAAGGTAGGGACGGCGTAGATCTGCTTGTCGCGCATGGCCCGCATGGTTTCGGGGGAGAGGTCGTAGCCGTGGTCGATCGAGGCTACGCCCGCGGCCACGGCGTAGCTGGCACCGGGTTCGCCGGTGCAGTGCACGCCGACGCGGGAGCCGGTGCGGTGGGCTTCGGCGACGGCGGCAGCGAGTTGAGCTTCGGTGTATTGGAACGGTGTCTGGAATTGGCCGTCGATGATGCGGTCGCGGCCGGTCTCGTAGATCTTGGTGAAGTCGGCGCCCTGCTTGTGCTGTTCGCGCATGACGGCAATGATCTCGTCGGCGGTGTTGGCGCGGTCGGCGTTGGAGAGCAGGTGCTCTTCGGGGTTCTGGCCCGAGAGGTCTTCGTGTCCGCCGTTGATGTCGATCGCGTTGCAGCTCATGCGCATGCGGGGGCCGGGGATGAGGCCGTGGTTGATGGCGTTGCGGACGGCGACGTCGGCGCAACCGGCGCCTTCTGTGCCCATGTCGCGTTCAGCGGTGAAGCCGGCCATGAGGTCGGCCTTGGCGGCGGAGGCGGCGATGAGAGTGCGTTGCGGAACAGTCTCTTCGACGGTCTGGAAGGCCTCGTTGCCGGGGTGCAGGAAGAGGTGGACGTGGGCGTCGATGAGGCCGGGCATGAGCGTGTTCTGGCCGAGGTCGACGACGTTGGCGCCGGCGGGATGGGTGACGTGGGGGCCGGCTTCAACGATGCGCTCGCCCTGGATGAGGATCTCGCCGGGGGTGATGAGCTTGCCGCTGGCTACGTCGAGCAGGTGCGCAGCGTGCAACACGATGGGTGACTTGGCGGCTGCGGGTTGCTGGGCTGGTACCGCGGTTGCGGTGGCGAACGTCAGGGCGAGGGCGGCAGCGAGCGGATCCAGCTTCATCTTGTAGGGCAGGATACCTTGGCGGACCTGATTCCTTGCGGAGACAAAGAGCAAAAGCGGGAACGCAACGGGCGCGACGGTTGCGCAAAGGGCGCGAGGACGGCCGCGGAGGCGTTAGTGGAGGTGGATGGCGGCGCCTTCTGTGAGGGTGCCGGGATGTTGGATTGTGGCGTACATGGAGGCGCGGGTTTTGCGGTGCTTGGCAAGGTAGCGGAGCAGGGTTTGGTCGGGCTCGGCGGTTTCGGGGTCGAGGGTGACCATGCGGCAGCGGGGTATGCGCTCGTGGACACGGAACATGGGAGCTTCCGGGCCTTCGCCGAAACGGATCTGCTGGCCTTCCAGCGACTCTTCAGCGAAGGGCGTCGCGTCATCGAGGGCGAAGATGAGGTTGTTGCGAAGGCGTTGCGGGGTGAAGGCTCCGCCGAGTTCCTGGGCGAGGAAGTCGAGGGTGGCGCGGGAGATGAAGCTGAGGGCGCGGACGTCGGTGAAGGGCTGTTCGAGGGAGTGTTCGACGTCGAGCGTGGCTTCGGGTTCTGCGAGGTGCTGTTGCAGATGGGTGGTGAGGGCGCTGGAGGGAAGAGGGAGTTCAAGGCCCTCCGGGGTGGTGACCACGGGTGTGGGATCGAGCTTGGGCTGGTAGAGCAGCAAGCGGGTGCGCTCGCGGCTGGTGACGAGCGGCTTGCCCACGGGTGCGGCAGTGGAGACAACAGCGTAACGCCGATCGCCAACCATGCCGGCAGGGTCGAAGGCGGCGGTTGCGAGGCGTTCGCCGCGCATGCTCTTGACGGGATAGCGCCAGAGTTCGGCTACGGTGCCGATGAAGTCCATGGACGAGATCAGAGGGCGATGCTCAGATTTCAGTTGTCCGTCATCGTGGCCAGTGGCTGGCCCTTACTTCGGGCTCCACTGTTCATCGGCGGAGGGGCCGTAGAGGCCGGGGACGGCGATGTCGTTGAGCCGGAGGTAGACGCCGAGCTGGGCGGTGTGGTGGATGAGGTGGTTGAGAAACATCATGCGGTAGGTGAGGATGCGGCTGGTGTTCGAGATGACCTGCGGGCCGAAGCTGAAGGGCCAGTTGGCGGTGAGTTGGTCGTCAGTGGCAGCGGCGAGCGCGGTGCGGAGCCTGGCGGCGTTTTCGTCGAGCTGCCCAAGCATGTCTTCGGTTGTGGTGAAGACGAGCGGGGTGCGCGGGTGCCTGGGCGCGGCGAGGTCCATGCCTTCGTCGGTCAGGATGTAAAGGCCGAAGAGCGGCATGGTAGCGCAGTGCATGGCAAGGCGGCCCATGGGCATGGATTTCGCGTGAGGAACCCAATCGGGCTTGTCGGCGGGGATGCGTTCGAGGATGCGGCGGGTGTTGGCGATCTCGGGATCGAGGTCGAGGAGGAGGGTTTCAGCGATGGTCATGGATAGCGGCTCCAGGATGGTGAGGTGGCGAGTACAGGAAAGCAGGTTCCCTGCGGGGATGACAACAAGAAAGGCAAGTGCAACTGCAAGCGCAGAGTGCACGATTTTGGAGAAGCGGGGTCAGGCGGGGGAGGGTGCTGAGTCGTCGGCGGTGGGGCCGTAGACGGGTGGGACGGGGAGATTGTTGAGGCGGAGGTAGGTGCCGAGTTGGGCGCGGTGGTGGCTGAGGTGCCCCAAGCCCATGTGGAGGACGGCAACCCCGCGGGGCTCGTTGGTGAAGACGTGGCCTTTGAAGCTGAACTCCCAGGGGTGGGCGAGCTCAGCGTCAGTGACGGTGCTGAGCGCCTGCTGCGTGCTGGTGACGATGGTGTCGAAGGTGTGGAGAAGGTGGTCGAGGTTGGTGAAGTTGAGGTCGGGCCAGGGAACGGTGGCGGCGTCGCAGCTGGGCGTGGTGAGGATGAGAGTGATCAGGCCCGGCAGCGTGGCGACGTGCATGGCGAGGCGGCCGAGCGGCATGGACTTGGGGTGAGGTTGCCAGGTGGCGAGATCGGCGGGAACGCGCTCGAGAGTGCGACGCGTCATGGGCAGTTCGATCTGGAAGGCACGGAGCAGAAGGTCGGCTTGGGTCATGGGTTTGAGCTCTGAGCCAATCTACCGGGGATAGCGGTGAAAGCGGAGCGGACGTCGTGTTCAGCCGACTTCCGCGCCGAACACAACGGGCCAGACGCTAGTGTCGACGTGCTGGGCTCGATGTGCTCGCGTGATCCCGGTCGTGCGCAAGGCAGGGTAACGATGGCGAAATATTTCCCTTGACTTGTAAGCGAAATCCACTACTCTACGGTTGTGAATCAGCTTGACCTAACCTTCGCGGCTCTCTCGGATCCGACCCGCCGGGCCATTGTGGAACGGCTCACGCACGGGTCGGCTTCGGTGCACGCATTGACGGAACCGTTTCCGTTTTCACAGCAGATGATTTCAAAACACATCGCCTACCTGGTGCGCGCGCGGATCGTGAAGAAGACCAGGCGTGGACGGGAAAGTGTGTGCACGTTGAAACCAGAGGCGATCAAGACAGTCAGCGACTGGGCTATTTCGTATCGCAAGTTCTGGGAAGAAAGCTTCGACAAGTTGGACGTGGTGCTGAAGCAAATCCAGAAAGAGGAGGCAGGAGATGGCGATTGACACAGCAACTGTTGTGGAGCGGATGGTGATTACACGGGTGTTCGACGCACCGCGCGAGGTAGTTTGGAAGGCGTGGACCGACCCGAAGTACGCGATGCAATGGTGGGGACCGAAGGATTTCACCACGCCGGTGTACAAGATGGATTTTCGTGTGGGCGGGAAGTTCCTCATCTGCATGAAGTCGCCGGATGGTCGCGAGTTCTGGAACGGCGGCGAGTATCGCGAGATCGTCTCGCCGGAGAAGATCGTCTACTCGATGTACTTCGCCGATGCGGACGGAAACAAGGTGGACGCCGCCGCCTACGGGACCGAGCATACGGCAATTGAGGACGCGTACGACGTCGTTTCCTTTGAGGACCTTGGAAACGGCCAGACCAGGCTGACACTCATCGGAAATGAGTCTATGGATGAGGCGAAGGAGAGTGGACAGGTGGAAGGCTGGAACCAGATCCTCGAGAAGCTCGCTGGGGTGCTTGCTGGGCTGGCGAAGTAGTGTGGGTCGCCTGGCCGGAGAGCGCATCTTCGGCCAGGCATTTTGAGTTCGTGTTTTCCCGCCGCTCGGGCCGTTGCGGGACCGGTGTCTAGATGCCGGTGACGTTGAAGCCGCAGTCCACGAAGGTGATCTCGCCGGTGATGCCCGAGGCGAGTTTGCTGGAGAGGAAGAGGGCGGCGTTGGCGACTTCAGCCTGCTCGACGTTGCGGTGCAGCGGGGCGCGTTCGGTGACCTTGTCGAGGATGGTGTTGAAGTCGCCGATGCCGCGGGCAGCGAGGGTTTTGATGGGGCCGGCGCTGACCGCGTTGACGCGGATGTTCCTGGGCCCGAGCTCGTAGGCGAGGTAACGCACAAGGGCTTCAAGCGCGGCCTTGGCGACGCCCATGATGTTGTAATTTGGGAAGACTTTTTCTGCGCCGTAGTAGGTGAGCGTGAGCAGCGACCCGCCTTCGGGCATGAGCGGGACGGCGGCGCGGGCCATCGCGATGAGCGAGTAGACCGAAATGTCGTGCGCGACGGCGAAGTCCCCGCGGGTGGTGTCGAGCACGGCGTTCTTGATGTTGGGCGCGAAGCCGATCGAGTGGACGACGGTGTGGATGGCGGGGAAGGCTTCCTTGATCTGAGCGAAGGCGTTGTCGATGTCCGCGTCAACCGAAACGTCGCACTGAACGAGCTTTCCTTTGTCGGTCTGGCCGAGATCGGCGAGGAGCTGTTCGGAGTCCTTGCGGAGGCGCTCGGATTGATAGCCGAGCACGAGCGTGGCGCCTGCTTTGGCGAACGTTTCGGCGATGCTGTACGCGATACTGCGCTTATTGGCGACGCCGAAGATAACGGCGACCTGGCCCTGCATGTCGATCATGTGCGGTTTTGCTCCTGTTTCGGTCGGTGGACAGGATAGCAGGGTAGCCATTTGAGATCGAAACCGATTGGGTGCTGCGGTGGTCGGAGCAGGCCCTCAGTGTGGTGGCCCGGCAGCAAAGGCGGGGTTGAGGACGACGTTGTGAAAAGCGTCGATGCGCCACTTGCCGTTCTCCTTGGAGAGGACCAGTTGGAGCCGGGTGTGGACGGCCCCGTCGGGGCCCAGGGGCGTGCCTGGCGGAACAGAGACGAAGTGCGAAAGGACGGAGTCCACGTCAGCCACGGCAACGTCAGGGCGGATGAACTGCGTTCTGCCGAGCTTGAGTTCGTTGTGGCTGCCCTTGTAGATGGTGGAGAAGATGTGCTCGTGCTGTTTGAGAAAGGGCTCAACGCCGTAGGTCTGCATGCCGACGATGTTGGTGAAGCTGCCGTCAGGGGCGAAGTGCGCAGCAAAAGCTTGGGCATCACCACGGTTCCAGGCTTCCTGTTCTTCTTGAACGATGGACTGGATGGCGGCTTGATCGGCCTGTGATTGCGCCCTTGTGATGGGCGTTGCGCCCAGAACGGCGAAGGGAAAAGCAAGTGCTGAGACAGACTGAAGCCATGCGCGCATAGAGCCACTCGTTTCTGCTTGTGTGGCGGATAGTAGCAGCCCCATGTTGTGGGCGCGACGAAAATCAGGGCGATCCGTGTCTGCGAAAGGCCGCATGTCGCCGCGTGGCGTCAGGGCCGCGGCGAGAGGGTGATGGCGGGGGCGGCGGCTGCGCTGAAGGCGGGGAAGCTGTTGTAGTCGGCGTTGATGGTGGAAGCGATGCTCTGCAGCGTAGGGGCGTCGTGGACGAAGAAGCCCAGCTCGCGGTTCCTGGTCATCGAAGCGGTGGAGAAGTTGATCGAGCCGAGATAGCCGTTGGCGCTGGCGGTGCCGAGGTCAGCGACGATGGCCTTGGCGTGAATATAGAGCGTGGTGGCGTTATTTGCGCCGACGTGGACGCCGCAGCCGGCGTTCTGAAGCGTGGTGTAGTTGGCGTGGTAGTTGGCGCTGGTGTCGGTCATCGCGAGCGACAGGTGCACGCCGCGCTTGCAGGCCGCGGCCATGGCGCTGACGATGTTTGGTGCGCTGAGCTCTTCGTTCTCAACAAGCAGGGTGGATTGGGCGCCGTTGATCACGCTGAGGAGCGCGGTCGAAGCCGTGGTGGGACTCCAGATGAGGTCTGTGCCGGTGGGCGGCTGGAAGGTGAGGTCGGTGGTGCTGTTGAAGTCGGTATTGAAGGTGGTCTCAATGGCGGCGACGTCGGCTGGGTCTGCAGTAACGAAGCCGAAGTCGCGCGTGGAGCTGTAGTAGCGCGAGGTGGTGTTGAAGGTCATGATGACTGCCGTGGTGTTGTCGATGACCAGAGATTTCTCATGCGTGGCCCCGAACTGCGGGTTGGACCACGCCACAGAGCAGTTGGGGCCGGCGGCGGCGAGCTGGTTGTAGGCGGGGGTGTTGGCGGTCTTTTCAAGCCGGCCGTCGAGGATGGCGCGGACCTTGATGCCGCGGCCGCAGGCGGTGACGAGGTCGGCCGAGAAGGTGGTGTCGACGAGCTCGTACATGGTGAGGTCGAGGGTGGATTTGGCGTTGTTGACAAGGGTGTAGAGCCAGGTGAAGTTGGCGTCGGGTTCGGTGTAGAGGGTAAGGGTGGCGGTGACGGGAACCGCAGCCGATTGGGGCGCGGCGGGCGTAGGAGCGTGCTTGTGGCGGCGACCGAGGTAGCCGGATAGCAGGACGCCGGCTTCGATGAGGGCGAGGCACAGGAGGGTGAGCAGCAGAGGTTTGCGGGGCATCAGGCTTTTGTGATTGTCCTGCATAGATGAGGCCCTCCCGGCAGAACCGCAGGTCTCTCCACTACGCGGACGATTGCATCGTTCGCTCCGGTCGAGATGACAGCTCTACAGCGGTACCAGATTACTTTCAGCCTAGCTGGCCTGGGTTTCGGCGATCAGTTCGAGGGCGTCCCAGTCGGCTTCGTCGACGTTGAGGGACGCGGCGGCGACATTCTCTTCGAGGTGGGCGATGGACGCGGTGCCGGGAATGGGGCAGATCACGGGACTGAGCTGCAAGAGCCAGGCGAGGGCGACCTGGATGGGGCTGGCCGAGTGGTCGCGGGCGAAGTCGGCGAGTGGGTGGTTGGTGTGTGCGGCTTCGGGGGTAGTGGCGGTGGCCTTGGCGATGCTGGTCGTGGCGCTGCCACCCATGGGGTACCAGGGGAGGAAAGCGAGGTTGTGTTGCTCGCAGAAGCGGAGCGTCGCTTCGCTCTTGCGGTCGAAGAGGTTGAAGCGGTTTTGGACGCTGGCGATGGGGAGGATGGCCTGGGCTTCGGTGATCTGTTCGGGGGTGACCTCGGAGAGGCCGATGTGCTGGAGCTTGCCGGCCTGCCTCGCTTCGGCGAGGGCGCCGAGAGTGTCGGCGAGGGGCACCGTAGGGTCAATGCGGTGAAGCTGGTAGAGCGGAATGCAGTCGAGCTTGAGGCGCCGGAGCGAGAGCTCGATTTGCTGCGTCAGGTAGTCGGGGCGGCCGCAGGGTTTGGCCTTGCTGGGGCCCTGGCGGGTGAGACCGCCCTTGGTGGCGATGACGAGGTCTGCGGGGTAGGGGTGGAGAGCTTCCGCGATGAGTTCTTCGGCGATGCCCGGGCCGTAGGCGTCGGCGGTGTCGAGGAGGTTGATGCCGAGTTCCAGGGCACGGCGGAGGACGTTGCGGGCGTCTTCGCGGTTCGGGGGCTCACCCCAGGCGCCTTCGCCCACGAGGCGCATGGTGCCGTAGCCGAGGCGATTGACGAGGAGGTCGTTGGCGATGCGGAAGGTGCCTGCGACGGAGGCGTTCGGGGTGGCGCTCATGCTCGGGTGAGATGCGGGAGGCATGGCGGAGAGAAAGCGCTCACGCGGAGGGCGCGGAGGTCGCGCAGAGGACGCTACGGGGTCTGTGCGTGGTGTAGGGTGTCGTGGCTGTTTCGCTGAATTGGTTTGTTCAGTCTTGAGAGGTGAGTTTGGGAGTCTTGAGAGGATTAGGCGTGGACGAGCCAGTCGAACTGGGCTTCGGTGAGAGGGACGACGCTTAGGCGGAACTGGCGGAAGAGGAGTGACCCGTCAAACACCGGGGCCTCGCGGATCTCGGCGAGGGGCTTTTCGCGTTTGAGGCGTTTGCCGGCTTTCAGGGTGACGATGGGTGTCTTGCCGTCTTCGGCGAGCGTGACGCTGACCACCTTCGCGAGACCGACGGCGGCTTTGCCGACGTTTGAGTGATAGATGACGCAGTCTTCGCCCTTCTTCATATTGCGGAGCGTGATCAGCGCCTGCGGGTTCTTGATGCCGTCCCAGACGGTGGTGCCGTCGCGGAGGAGATCGTCGAAGGAGTACTTGTCGGGCTCGGACTTCAGGAGGTAGGGCATAGGGGGTGCTCGGTGATCAGTTCTCGGTGCTCAGTGCCTAGTGCTCAGTGCTCAGTTGTGCGGTAGTAGATGATTGGTGTCGTTTCCCCCGGGGAGCGTTATTGCCAGTTGACCCGGTGACATCTGGAGCCTAGCTTAACCGAGCACCTCTTCAGCCGCCCAGGTCGAGCAGATGGACTTCGGGGATGGGTTGGCCGAGGAAGTGGGTGCCGAGCCGGGCGAACTTTTCGATGGAGTCGGTGGCGAAGCAGGTGAACGTAGAAGGGGTTGCAGCGCCTGGGGAGCTTTGGCCGTTGACCAGGATGCGCGCGGCTTCGGCTGTGGCTTCAGCGGAGTCGACGACGGGGGCGGCACAGCCCAGGTCGGTGAGGGTTTCCGTGATGAGGGGAGCGATCAGAGGGTAATGCGTGCAGCCCAGGACGACGGCGTCGGGCGAGGTGCGGGTGAGCGCTTCGGTGAGATAGATCCGAAGCACGTCGCGCGTGACGGCGTGGTCGGTCCAGCCTTCTTCGACCAGCGGAACGAGCAGGGGGCAGGGCATCTCGACGGCGTGGAGGCCGAGCGTGGCGCAGGTGTCGCGATAGGCGTGCGAGGCAACGGTGGCCGCGGTGGCGAGGACGAGAACTTCGTTGCGATCTGGGCGGAGCTGATGGGCGGCGTTGCGGGCGGCGTGGGCGCCGGGTTCGACGACGCCGACCACGGGGATGGACACGGCCGCACGGATCTCCGGCAGGGCGAGGGCGGTGGCGGTGTTGCAAG
The DNA here is from genome assembly GCA_965198515.1 of Granulicella sp. Classification (GTDB taxonomy): domain Bacteria; phylum Acidobacteriota; class Terriglobia; order Terriglobales; family Acidobacteriaceae; genus Granulicella. The sequence goes on from CBDAPO010000006.1 coordinate 1,915,320, forward strand.
CAATCACCAGCAGCTCAGCGCCCTGCGCGACGAGGAAGCGGGCGGCTTCCACGGCGTAACGGGCGATGGTGAGTTGCGACTTGGCCCCGTAGGGCAGGCGGGCCGTGTCACCAAGGTAGACGAAGTGCGTGCCGGGAAGCCGCGGCAGCAGGGCTCGGAGGACGGTAAGGCCGCCGAAGCCGGAGTCGAAGACGCCCACGCAACGCGGCCCAGTGCTCGGGATCATTGGCCGGTGGGTTGCGTGACGGTGTCGCGGGAGGGATAGGTGCGAAGCAGGTCGGCGTGGCCGGCGAGAGTTTCGCGAGGCTGGCCGTCGACGAGGAAGCGGATCTGCTCGATCTGCGGAAGATTGGTGTGAAGCGTGCCGATGATGGAGCTGAGGGTGAGCGTTTCGACCTCGACACCGGAGGGGTGCGTGTTGACGAAGTTGCTGCGGAGGTCGATCACGGCGAGCTCGCCGCCGGGCGTTCTGGGCTGAAGCGCGGTTGCCGGGTCTGTGGGAGCGACGGGGATGGTCTGGACGCGGCCGTCGGGGGTGGCGGGCGCGGCGGTGTCGACGGCGTGACCCGCTACAGGGAGCGGGACGAGGAAGATGTTGTTGACCATGAGCCCCGGGGGCAGCGGATGCGCGGAGCCGGGCAGGCTGTACTCGGCGACGAGGTGGTCGAGCAGGGCGCGGGCACGGGCGGTCACTTCGCTCGGCAGGGCGATGTTGCGATCCGTGGCGGCGACGGTGCCTTCGTCGTCGTTGGCGAGATCGAGCGTGACGGCTTCGGCGTCGGTGGAGGGCGCGTCGATGGGTGCATTGTCGGCCAGGTCACGGACGCGATCGCGGGCGCGAATATGCTGCACCGTGAGCAGCGCGCCCATGCCGAGAATGGCGACAAACAAACACCAGAAGACGATGCGCATGTTGCGATTGCTCATGGCTGGGTCTCCGGCGCGGTGGTGGACGGCTTGGGTGCGGCTGTGGCTGTGCGGTGATGCACCGGTGTGTGCGTGGTCGGGGTGGCGGTAACCTTGGTGGGCGTTTGCACCTGGTTTTGCCAGAAGATCAGCGCGCCAGCGATGGCGGAAGCGACGCGGTCCTGGTACCCGGCGTCGGTGATGGAGCGCGGGTCGCTGTTTTCGGGGGCGAGCTCGAGCACGAGCGCGGGGCAGGTGAGCGAGTCCACCGGGCGGACCGAGGCGGCGCTGCTGACGAGCGTAATGTGCGAGCGACCCAGCGCTGAACTGACGGAACGCTCCAGCTGTTGGCTGGCTGGTACCCAGGCTGCCTGCGCGTCTAGCCAGGGAAGCAGCGAGACCTCGCCGGGGGCGGGGTTGAGCTCAGAGGTGTAGAGGTGAATGCCGGTGCCGCGGCCGGTAGCGTGCAGCAAGAGGCAGGCTGCCGGGCGGCTGTGGTTGGCGATGCCGGCGCGATCGTCGAGCGTGAGCGGGGTGGGCGCGCTGCTGGGCGTGGCTTGCTGGGTGGCGGCATCGCTGTCGCGGGTGAGGACGACGGTGAGGCCGCGGGCGGCAAGCAGCGACCGAAGGCGGAAGGCAAAGGCGAGCGTGACGTCTTTTTCCAGCAGGTTGTCGCCAATGCGAGAGCCGGAATCCTGCGCCCCGTGAGCGGGGTCGAGGACGACGATGTTGCGGTTGAGGATGTTGGAGAGCGGGGCCGGTTTGGGCGCTGGGGTGTGCTCTGTGCCGGTTGCGGACGGCGCGGCGCCGGCAGGGTTCACCGTGGTCGTCGCAGGTGTGTGCACCACGTGGGGAGCGACGGTTTGACCGGTGGCCGCGGTGGCCGATGTCGTGGCTGGGGTGGTGTGGGGCCGCGAGGCCGCGGTCGCGGGCTGGGTAACGGTGGTTGCGGCGCCGTTAAGCGATTGTGGGTTGACGGGCCGGGGACGCGCGGGGTGGTTCACAAGCGGCGCAGCGTCCGGTGGGGCCGTGGCGGGCACGGAGGTTTGGGGGCGCGGGCGGATGCGAATGATCGGCGCGGGCGCTTGTGCGGGGGTACCTTGCTGGGCTCGGAGTGCTAACGGGCTGAGCAGAAAGAAAAGGCCGAGGAGGCCCGCGGCGTGGGTCGCTGCAGATGCAGAGCGAAAGCTGAGGCGTGCCGCCGAGCTCATCGGCTCGTAACCCGAGTTGCCCTTTGTGGAATCGGGAGAAGCCCCCGTCGCTGTGGGCACACCCCTCGAATTTGGGCGATGAGGTTGGGGTGGAGGCAGCAAGACGTCAGGGCTTTCCGTGCGGTCAGATGTGTCCAGAACAGGTGCTTTTGTTGGTGAAGCTTCCGGCCTGGGGAACTCCGCTTGATTGTACCGGGTGAGAGCCGGGCAGGCGCGTTAGACTCGGCGTATGCGCGTGTTCGGGATCGACTGCGGCACCGAGTTCACCGGCTACGGGGTGGTGGAAGTCGATGCGGCAGCGCGGACGCCGCGGCTGCGCCACCTGTGCGCCGGGGCCGTGCGCCTGAACAAAAAAGATCGAACACCGGCGCGGCTGGCCCAGGTGTATGCGGAGCTGACGGCGTTGATCACGGCCTGGGAGCCGGACTGCGTGGCGATTGAGGATGTGTTCTTTGCAGCGAACGCGAAAAGCGCGTTGAAGCTGGGGCAGGTACGCGGTGTGGCGTTGCTGGCCGCGGCGAACTGCGGACGCCCGGTGGCGGAGTACGCGCCGCTAAGCGTGAAGAGTGCCGTGGTGGGCTACGGGTTGGCGGCGAAAGATCAGGTGGGCTTCATGGTGGCGCGATTGCTGGAGCTGGAGCGCGCGCCGGAGCCGGCCGACGCTGCGGATGCCCTGGCGATCGCGATCTGCCACATCCACCATGCACAAACGGCGGAGGGCCTGGCACGTTGAAGCGTTTGGGATTGCTGGTGATGTGGATCGGTGCGGGGTGTCTGGGCGGGGCGGCGCAGGGCGGCTCAAGGACGCTGCAGTTCTCGCTGGATCGCGATGGACCGCCGCCGGTGCAGTTCACCATCACGGTGAACGAGGACGGCAGCGGTGTGTATGTGGGCCACAAAACGGACGGTGCGCTGGCAACGGCCATCCAGGGCGAGGATGGGCTGAAGATCCACATTGACCGGCCCGTGGTGACGAAGCTGTTTGCGGCTGTACCGATGGTGGAAGGTGGCCGGTGCGAAACCCACAGCAAGGGCATCGCGAAGACCGGTGTGAAGACGTTGCGGTACGCGGGGCTGGGCCGCGACGGGCAGTGTGTGTACAACTACTCGGACGATGACCGTGTGAACGACGCGACCAGCTCGTTTGAAGCCATTGCGCTGACAATGCAGTACGGGGAGCGGTTGGCGGCGAAGCTGCGGTTTGACCGGTTGGGGCTGGATGGCGAGCTGGACGGTTTGCAGACCGCTGTGACTGAAGGGCGGGCGCTGGATGTGGAGAACGTCGCGCCGGTGTTGCGCAAAATCCTGGCGGACGAGCGTGTGATGGACCGGGCGCACCTGAAGGCGCAGCGGCTGTTGCAGGGTGCAGGGCAAGCTCAGGCGGGGACCGACTCGAGCGAGCGGTAAAGCCGGGCGAGGGTATCCAGGGGAACAGTTTCGGCGCGGGCCTGGGGCGGCAATTCGCTGGGCCACGCGGCCGTGAGCTGCCCGGCAGTGTAGCCGGCCGCGCGGAGGTTGTTGCTCAGGGTTTTGCGTTTCTGCGCAAACGTGCCGCGAAGAAAGCGATTGAAGCCTTCAAACGGTACGTCGAGCTCGGCAAAGCGGGGTGCGAAGTCCAGGCGGAACACGGTGGAGTAAACGTCCGGGGGCGGATCGAAAGCCTGTGGGGGCAGGGTGAAGAGCTCAGTGACCGTGGCATGGAGCTGCGTGACTGCGGAGAGCGCTCCGTAGTCGCTGGAGCCGGGCGGCGCCGCGATGCGCTGGGCGACCTCGCGCTGGGTCATCAGGATGGCGCGGCGAACAAGGCCCAAGCGGGCCGCGGCAAAGAGGTGCAGCAGGATGTCCGAGGTGATGTAGTAGGGCAGGTTGCCGATGATGTCGAGTGACTGGCCGGGCTCGGTGAGCGTGGCCAGGTCGGTCACGAGGATGTCGGCGTGGTGGACGGTGACATGGGCGTCGTTGCGGAAGCGGAACTGGAGCTCGCGGGCAAGCGCGGGGTCAAACTCGATGAGGTGCAGGCGGCCGCTGCGAGGGGCGAGATGGGCAGTGATCGCACCGTGGCCGGGGCCAATTTCCACGACGGTGCGCGTTGCGGTGTTGCCGAGGGAGTCGGCGATGCGGAGGGTCGCGGCCTGGTCGACAAGGAAGTTCTGGCCGAGCTTAGGGGCGCGGGGCATGGTACGAGCTTAGCGGGTGAGGGGCAGCTTGTGGGCGGGGCTGGCCTGCGCGTTGCCCACTTCGCTGCGCTTCCGTTGAACGACCAGGTGTTGGCGGCGCCGAGGTTTAGAGGTAAAACTTCTCGTGGTTCCAGTCGACCGGCGCGTCGGGGCGGCGATGGCGGAGCAGGTAGATGTGCGGGTGCTCGAAGCTCATGCCAAGCGGGTTGGACATCGTGCCGAGCAACGTAACGTCGTCGTACTTCTTGTGGAGTTCCGCTGGGGTGTCGTGGACGACGGCGATGATGAGGTCGCCGGTGCACCCGTGCTGGCCCCAGATCCAGTAGGTGTTGTGGCCGGAAAGCACGGGCGGGAGGTGCGGCTCGGCGCGGCGGCCGAGGAAGTCGAGCGCTCCAGCCTCGCCGTAGTTGGTGGCGAAGATGCAGACGCGCCCCTGGTCGGCGGGAGACAGCCCGCGGTAGCCGTTGACGACGATGTCAGTCAGTTCCGTCCAGCCGAAGCGGTCCGCAAAGAACTGCGGCAGGATGCTGGCCTTGTAGGTTTCGGACTCATTGGCGACGAGGTGCAGCGCGTGCGTGTAGCGGGCCCAGGGATACGGGCGCAGCACGGGGGAGCACATCGGCAGGACGACGATCCCGGTGAGCACCAGCGCGGACTCCAGGATCGGCGCGCCGAGAAATCTTTGTCGTTTTGGCTCGGTGCGCCAACGCCGGGTTTGCAGCTCCACGGCACCGGCGGCGAAGAGCATGGGGTAGACCGGGGCGAGGTAGTAGTCCTTGGCGTGAAGCGCGAACATGAGCGCAAGGAAAAGCAGGAAGGTGAGTCCGATCCAGCGGTAGGACCTGAGCGCGGCCACCGTGAAGCAGCCGACCAGGCCGGGAACCCAGAGCAACGCGGTGACCGGGTTGAGCTGCAGAATCTGCGCCCACACAAAGGCGACCGGACCCAGGATGACGGTCTTGTGCTCAATCTGGTCGTTGCGGAGGAACTCCCAGGTGGGCCAGTGATTGTGGGCCTCCCACAACAGGAACGGCGCAACCAGAACCAGCGTGAGGGCGCACGCAGCGGCAAACCACGGTGTGTGCAGAAGGCGACGTTGTGGCGTGAGCAGAAGGGCTGCAAGAAGCGCCACAAGGAAGAAGAGCATGGATGGCTTGGTGAGCAGACCGATGCCGGCGAGCGCGCCGATGGCGGGCCAAAAAATGCGTGGGCTGCCGCCCTGCTGCAACAGCAGAAAGCAAAGAACGGTCGTCATCCAGAACATCGGCTCAAGCGAAGGAATGCACAGCGTCCCGGCGGTGGCGAGGTAAACCGGGCACAGCAGCAGCGCCAGCATGGCCAGCACCTGTGCCGCACGCTGGCCGCCCAGCGCCCAGGTGAGCAGGCCGGTCAAGCCAACCGCGGCGGCTCCGGCGATGGCTGGGAAGATGCGGAGGGCGAAGACGCTCTCGCCGAAAAGGAGCTCGCCACAACGGGCCATCAGCGCGACGACGGGGCCCTGGTCGACGTACCCCCAGGCGAGATGGCGGCCACAGGCGATGAAGTAGAACTCGTCCCGGAAATAGCTGTAGCCGATGTGGCTGGTGTACAAGGTGAGCGCAAACTGCAGCACAAGCCGGAGGGCGGCGAACGTCGCCGCGAGTTGCAGGGCGCCTTTCAGGTGCGGCGGGTGCCGCACGGCGCCTGTCTGGGGCTGGAGGTCCACGTGTGGTGACAGATACGACGGTTCACTGCGAGCAGTTCCGAACTTTTGCATCAGAAAGAGCGAACAACACACATTTGGGGAGCGGAACGATGGAATGGCAGCCTGGGGGGCTCAGCAGCGATATTGAAGACCGGCGTGATAGCTCGGGTGGCGGTGGTGGCGGCTTTGGCTTTGGTGGAGGCGGCATCGGCATCGTCGGTTTCCTTGTGCTGTTGGTAATCAGCGTCATCACAGGGCATAACTTCCTCGGTGGCGTCCTGAGCGGCGGCGGCGGCGGACAGCAGGCGGCCCAGACGCAGCAGGTGCAGCCCGGGCAGCCGCACCCCGCGGGCGAGGATCGCGACGCACAGCTAATCTCGTTTGTGAACACCGATGTGCAGAAGTTCTGGCGACAAACACTGACGGCGGAAGGCAAGCCCTGGCAGGAAGCGCACATTGTGCTGTATCGCGGGCAAACCGATGCAGGCTGCGGCACGGCGGAGTCGTCCACGGGGCCGTTCTACTGCCCCGCAGATATGAAGGTGTACCTGGACCTGAGTTTTTGGGATGAACTGAAGCGCTTTGGCGGGTCCACGGCAGATTTTGCGCAGGCCTTTGTGCTGGCGCATGAGCTTGGGCACCACGTACAGAATCTGTTGGGGACGGAAAGCCGCGTGACGCACCTGATGCGTACGGAACCGGACCAGCAGAACCACTTGTCGGTCGATCTTGAATTGCAAGCGGACTGCTTCGGCGGCGTGTGGGCGCACCATGCGCAGCAGGAACACATCCTGGACCCGGGCGATGTGGACGCAGCGCTGAGTGCGGTGGCTGCTGTGGGCGATGATCATCTGCAGAAGATGACCGGGCGGGCGGTCAGCCCGGAAAGCTGGACGCATGGCTCGTCGGCGCAACGGCAGCACTGGTTTCAGCAGGGCTTTCAGACGGGTGATCCGGCACAGTGCAACACGTTTGGCGGAAGCGGTGCTGGGGCGCAGTAAGGGCCCGGCAGCTGGTAAGCAAACGTTTCTCCCCTAGTTGTGGCATAGGCAGGTGGGCAGGGCTCCCGTAGAACAAGGGAAGCTATTGCCCGCCTGTTTTGGCGTTCTGCGCCTGATGCGGCGGCGACGTGCATATCCGAGCTGTTGAACGTTGCTGGAGCTTAAGGGGTGAGAGGGCTGGTCGGGACGCGCTGCCTGCGCGGGCTGGTGACCGTGTTGCTGCTGTTGCTGCCGGCGCGTTTGCTGGCGGTGCAGGCGACCCTTACAGCGGATGCCCATGTGTCGTCCTCGGCGCCCACGGTGAACAGCGGAGCGCTCAGCAACCTGAACGTCGGTGGTGGTTACACCACGCTGATGCAGTTCGACCTCGGTGTGCTGCCCGCCGGGACCACCGGCACGCAGATTGCGCACGCGACGCTGCGGCTCTTCTGCAATCGCGCGGACACGCCGGGAAGTGTGGCGCTGGAGCCTGTGTACGGCAGTTGGACCGAGTCGGGTGTGACCTTTGCCACCCTGCCAGTATTGGGGACGACTGCGGGTACGGTGCAAGTGTCCTCTGCCAACAACTTCGTCACGGTGGATGTGACTTCGCTTGTACAGGGCTGGGTGAATGCGCCGGGCTCCAACTTCGGCGTGGCGCTGAGCAGCACGTCAGCGGTGGTGCAGTTCGATAGCAAGGAAAATGACGGCACCTCGCACGCGCCGGAGCTGGAAATCGCACTGGCTGCAAGTGTGGCGGGTGGGAGTTCGTCGGTGAGTGGGGGCGTGGCCGGAACGACCGGGGCTGTTGGTGTCCCAGGAGCTACGGGTGCGACGGGAGCCACTGGCGCGGCAGGTCTGCCCGGTGCCGCCGGCCCTGCTGGGGTAACCGGAGCCATTGGATCTACCGGGGCAACTGGCGCCACGGGGGCCCCCGGAGCCGGGTTGGTGAACTACGTGGGTGCGTACAGCTCCACGGCCAACTACGCGGCCGGCGATGTGGTGCAGTTCGCGGGGTCGACCTATCTTTCGCAGACCGCCAGCAATCACGGCAACATGCCGGGACTGACGAGCGCGTGGGGTCTGCTGGCCTCCGCAGGTGCCGCAGGGCCAACGGGGGCTGTGGGCGCGACGGGGACGACAGGGCAGCAAGGGCCACCCGGCTTTGGCGTGCAGGGGGCGACCGGTGTAACAGGGGCTACCGGGGTCACCGGTGCGGCAGGCACGCCGGGGCTGGTGTACCAGGGGGCGTACAGCTCGACGACAAACTATGCGCTGGGCGATGTGGTGCTTTGGAATGGCGCGAGCTACGCCTCACTGACGGGGCAGAACCATGGCAACACCCCGGGCCTGATGCCGGGCATGTGGGGCGTTTTAACGGCGCAAGGCCCTGTCGGTCTGACTGGGGCGACCGGGGCCGCGGGGGGAACGGGCGCAACAGGAGCTTTGGGGCCGGTGGGGCCGCCTGGTGAGCGTGGTGACCAGGGAGCCCAGGGAATCGCAGGTCAGGCTGGGGCCCAGGGCTTGCCCGGAGCGACCGGCGCCACCGGGTTGCAGGGCCTGGTCGGTGGTACCGGGCCTGCGGGACCAGTCGGCATGAGCTTCCAGGGAGCGTACAGCGCGGGAGCCAACTACAGCGTTGGTCAAGCGGTGCTGTGGCAGGGCGCGGGCTGGGTTTCGTTGATCAATGGCAACCACGGCAACACGCCAGACCAGAGCCCTTCGGCCTGGAGCTTGTTTGCAGCGCCGGGCGCGACCGGGGTAACAGGGGCTACGGGAGTTGGGCTGCAGGGCGCCACCGGGGCTACGGGCTTGGCGGGGACCAACGGGCTGAATGGCGCGACGGGGACCACCGGGGCTGCGGGGACGCCCGGATTGGTGTACCAGGGAGCGTATAGCTCCTCCACGGCATATGCGGTGGGCGATGTCGTCATTTGGAACGGGTCAAGCTATGCGTCCCTCATGGCTTCGAACCGCGGCAATACGCCCGGCATGGTGCCGGGCACGTGGGGGCTGCTGACCGCGCAGGGGCCGGCAGGCACGCAGGGCGTTGGCGGCGTCACCGGGGCCACCGGAGCGACGGGCAACGTGGGCCCGATGGGTTCCGCAGGACCGCAAGGACCCCAGGGCGCACCGGGAATCATGGGCGTGCCTGGCTCGCAGGGCGGTACAGGGCCAGCCGGCAGCACGGGGCCGCAAGGAGCGACGGGCACCACAGGCGCAGCGGGGCCGGTCGGCGCTCCGGGGCTTGCCGGCGCAACGGGAGCAACGGGGTTGCAAGGGCCCGCGGGTGCCGTGGGACCAGCCGGTCCGGTGGGGATGAGCTTCCAGGGGAACTACAGCTCGGGGGTGAACTACAGCCTGGGGCAGGGCGTTCTGTGGCAGGGGGCGGGCTGGGTGTCGCTGGTTAACGGAAACCTGGGCAACACACCCGGCGCGGGCAGCGGGGCGTGGGCGCTCTTTGCGGCTCCGGGAGCTACCGGCGTGACTGGCGCCACGGGAGTCGGTGTCGCCGGTACGACAGGCACTACGGGCGCGACGGGCAGCACGGGCGCCGTCGGGGTCGCGGGCGCGACGGGCGCCACGGGGGCTGCTGGACTTCGATTTGTCGGAGCTTACTCCGTGACCAACAGCTATTCCACGGGAGATGGGGTCAGCTACAACGGCGCGAGCTACATCTCGCTGGTGGCTAACAATCATGGGCAAGCCCCCGATGCGTCGCCAGGTGCATGGGCGATGCTTGCGGCGCAGGGTACACCTGGGATCGCAGGGGCCGCTGGTGCTACCGGGGCGACAGGTGCCGCCGGAGCCGTCGGTGCCATCGGGGCGACAGGCGCGATGGGCAGCACGGGAGCGGCAGGCGCGCAGGGCGCCATCGGGATCAACTTCCGCAGCAGCTGGAGCGCCACTGTTCACTACTCGACCAATGACGCCGTAACCTTCGCCGGATCGACATACCTTGCGCAGGGCAGCACGACCAACCAGGAGCCGGATCAGTACCCGCAGGTGTGGGCGTTGCTGGCCGAAGCGGGTGGGGTAGGGCCGACGGGGGTTGCGGGCGCGACCGGCAGCGCCGCTACGGTCTCGATTGGCACGGTGACAACGTTGCCGGCGGGGTCGCAGGCAACGGTGACCAACACCGGCACAAACGCTGCGGCTGTGCTGAACTTTGGCATTCCGCAAGGTGCGACCGGGTCGACTTCAGGTTCTTCGGGGTCCGGAAGTGCGGCGAGTGCACCGCGGGTTCCGGCCATCTATCACTCCGTCAGCTACAACTACCCGTACTACGCCGTGAATACATCAACGAGCGGCACGGCTGAGAGCGGGGCGGTGCTGGCGTGGATGCCGCAAGCCTGCACAGCGTCACGGCTGGACGTGTATTCGCAGCAGACCGGGAGCATCAAGGTGACGTTGCGTGTTGGATCAGCGACTTTGCTGAACAGCACGACGCTGACGTGCACTGCGGCGACCAATGCCAGCTGTGTGGCGACGGGCGCAATCGCGGTCGGGGCCGGGCAGTTCATAGACTTGTACGTCCAGAACGCTTCCGGGACAGCGGCGGCAGTTTGGACAGCGTTGGAGTGCGATCCGTAGAGGTCCGCAACCAGGCGACAGTGCGGCCAAGGACCGGGAAGCGCGGCTAAAGAGGAAGAGCGGCGCGGAGTTGGGACGCGAGCGCGGCGAAGACAGGCCCGTTCACAGGCTCCTTGGCCTCCAGCATCTGTTCCATCACCCGGGCGATATCAGTGCCTACGGGGTACCCGAACATACCCAGCGATCCAGCGAGTTTATGGGCGAGGTCGCTTGCCTGGATGCGACGCTCCGGAGAGAGTGGACCGCTCAGCGCCTCTGCGGCCGCGGCTTCCAGGGAAGCGACGCGGTCGCGCATCATGGGAAGGTTTTGCAGCCAGATCCTCGACAGGAGCTCTGTCGGATCAAAGGCGGGGCGGCTCGGCGCGGGTTCCGTTTGCGGAGCTTCGCGCCGAGCCTGTGACTGCTGTTGATCTTCTGGGCCCGAACCCGGCATCAGCGAATCAGTTCCAGCCCAGGGCCGCTGCCATCTGATCCGCCAGGGTTAGCGGGTCAAATGGTTTGAAGAGCACGCCGGAAACGCCGAGGCCAGCAAAGCGGCGCTGGTCAACGCCCTGCACCTTGGCTGTAAGCAGCAGCACAGGGATGTGGGCCAGGCCGGGCGTGTTCTGCATCTGGCGAAACGTGGTGGGGCCGTCCATCGCGGGCATCATGACGTCCATCAGGATGGCGTCCGGACGCTCGCTGATTGCTTTTTGTATGCCAGTGGTGCCGGAGTTCGCGGTGCAAACGGTCCAGCCGGCAACGGTTTCAAGGGAAAGAGCGGCGACCTCGCGAATGTCGTCCTCGTCGTCAATAATCAGGATTCTGCGCACGGTCCTAGTAACCTGCGAAAAGGGATAAGTGAAGCAACTACCTGCCGGCGGTTAATTCCATGGCCGGGTTATGCAAATGGCGAACCATTGCAAGCACGAGATTTTCTATTTCTTTTGGCTGAACTCGGGCTTTTGTGAGGAACTGCGTTGGACCCAGGCGTAGTTGTTCTTTCTCCTCGGAGGAGACTTCACGGCCGGAGTAGACAACCAGCGGCAACGTTCGAAGATTTGGCTGACGGCGTAACCAGTTTACCAAGGCAAACCCACTACCATCGGGCAGGCTTAGGTCAAGCACGATAAGTTCAGGGGCATTCGTTTCGCACGCTCGAACCGCCTCGTTCAATGACGGTGCGTGCTCGATGCGGATGCGACTGTCGTCAAGATCGCCCTGAAAGCTTGAAAGCACGACCGTGGCAAGGTCGGCGTCATCCTCGACGAGCAGGATGCGTGCCGGACCGTTGCCGCGGTGCAAAACACGGCCAATCTCCGCCAGCAGAATGCCCGGATTGAAGGGCTTCTGCACCCATCCCTGTGCCTTGGCGATCAGCGGGGAACGGTTGCCGTTCATCGTGGCCGGGGAAAGCACGCTGAGCACAACGATAGGAATCGATGAGGTAGCCGGATTGTCCTTGAGCCGCTCGATGGTTTCCCATCCGGTGAGGCCCGGCATGTACAGGTCCAGCAGGATGGCTTCGATGTTGCCATGCTCCGCGGTTTGCAGGGCAGCCTGGCCGGACTCTGCCTCGAGCACGGTGTAGCCTTGATTCCGAATGTGCTCGGCCACAACGTGCCGTACGCTTGCGTCGTCGTCAACCACCAGAATGGCGCCATGACCCTGGGCTTCCGGCAAGGATTGGGCTTCGGTGGCGGGGGTGCGCGGAAGGCGAACGATGAATGTGGTTCCGCCGACGCCGAGGTTGCGCTCGTCGTTACGCTCGGCCCAGATTTCGCCGCCGTGCTGGTGCACGATACTGCGGCAGATCGCGAGGCCGAGACCGGTGCCACCCTTTTGCCGCGAGTCGGAGACTTCAACCTGGTTGAAGCGCCCGAAGATGCTTTCCAACTTGTCAGCCGGCACGCCGCGACCGTGATCCTCAACCCGGACGGTCAGGTCATGCAGATTGGTGCTCGTTTCGATCTTTACCGTGGAGCCGGCGGGCGAGAACTTGATCGCGTTGGACAGCAGGTTCGTGAGCACTTGCTGCAACCGGTCCGGGTCAGCCTCAAAGAGAACCGTTCCGCCCTGTGCGCCGGACGCCGCTTCCAGGTGAACGCCGGCCTCATGCGCCATGGCGCTCATGGTGTCGAGTGACTGCAGGACGAGTTCCCGAAGCGAGCAGGGCCGCAGCCGGATGGGTGCGTTGCCGGAGTCCATGCGCTCCAGGTCGAGGATGTCGTTGATGAGGCGGACGAGGCGGTCGGTGTTGGTGCTGGCGATGCGCAACAAGTTGGCAGCACGCTCGTCGACTTTGCCCATTAGACCGGCGGAAAGCAGGCCAAGGGCGCCCCGGATGCTCGTCAGCGGGGTCCGTAACTCATGCGATACCGTCGAGATGAACTCATCTTTCACGTTGTCCAGTTCGGTCCGCTGGCGCAGATCGGTCTTAGACTGCGCAGCTTCGCGAGAAAGGCGGTCGAGTTCGGCCTGCAGAGTGCTGCAGGTGCGTCGTTGCTGGATCAAAGCAGCCGCAAGGCCCGCGACAGCGAGCAAGAGCACGGCATTTCCGATAACGGCGACCAGAGTCATAGGGACGGTGACTAATAGTAATGCATACTCGGGCCCGGAAACATGCAACTAAGGTTACTTAAGTAGCGAACTGGCGAGATTGACTTCAGTACCGTCGATCAGCTTCAAGATGGCTTCGCGGGACTGCTGGGCTGCTATCTTGCGGTTCTGTTGCGCATCCGGCGTGAAGTGGATTGGTTCATCGGCAAAGTGCAAGAAAGCGCGAAATGGCTGCAAACCCAGAAGGTTCCACAGGTGAGCCGGAAGCGTTTGTTTCCCCCAAGCAACATCATCTCTGACGGATCTACCCGCGGCGACGTCTTTAGGCGAGAGCACATACCGCAAAAAGCCGGGCGTTACGGGCGCGCGAGCCTGCAGCGCGTTGGCGAGTAGACCGCTGTGCAGCGGCAGCAAGGGAACGTCGCCGACCCCGGTGCCGCCTTCGGGGAAGAAGACAACCGGCAGGCCGTCGCGGAAACCTTCTACCATGCCGCCTGCTGCCTGGGCCGCGCTTCCACCCGCACCACGGACGACATACACTGTCCCGGCCATCATGCTGATCCAGCCGAGCAGCGGCAAGCGCCGGGTTTCAATGGCGGAGATAAAGACGCAGGGCCGCAGCGCCGCATGGACCAGAATGTCCACATAGCTGAGGTGGTTGGTGATGACCGCGCCCTGCTCCGGAATGTGGCCGATGGTCGTCCAGGTAACGTCGACGTTCCGCAGCACACGCCGACAGAGCCCCGACAACCATTGAGCGCGATCCCGCCGCGTTTTGGGGCGGGTGATGATCAGTTCCGCGAGCGAATAGGTGAAAGTCCAAACGACCTTCGCACCACGGAAGAGCCTACGGAACAAGAGCATAATGTCCGTACGATGCCAGGTGCCGAGCGGATGGGGCCTTTGTTGCCGAGGTCGCCACTTATTTGGCCCCGTGGAACTCTTCCACAGGATCTGCGGAATGGACCCAGGCAGAGTAGATCAGGTCGCGGAGTTCGATCGCACCTGCGGCGAGCCGTTCTTCGGTGAAAGCCTTGGCCTCGGGCGTGCCCGCCTCGGCGAAACCGCCCGCCTTCTCCAGCTGGTAGGTCTTCTCCACCAGCGTGTTTGAGTGATGCATGTAGTCGAGGTACTGCGTCCACTCATTGTCGATGACGCGGGGCTGGGCAGCGGCGACCAGGGGAGCCACCTCGACGGGCTTGATGTTGGCGGTCACGTAGACCGACTCAAACTGTGAGTGGATGTGGTGCTCGGTTGTGTAGCCGTGGGGGTTTTGCTTTTCTGCCCAGCCGTTGTAATTGATCGTGATGTGAAGCGGCTGCGAGCCATCGCCCACGTAGTGACCCAGCCATCCGGCCTCGAAGAGGATGATGGTCTCGATGCCGGAAAGGTCCTTGTTTTCGGCGTTCAGCTTGCGGTAGTCGCGCAGGTCGGACTTCAGCCGTTGCCAGACTTCTTCGACCTGCCAGGGCTGGAGGCCGACCTTGTCAGGCGAGAGTGGAAGCTCTGGATGCTTGGCCTGGGCGGCCTGCAAAGCCTTGATGAAGTCAAAACGGCGCTTGGGCAGCATCATGCCGTCGGGGCTGCAGCCCGGCGACCCGGCCGCGCATGGGGTGCCGGCGAGGTCGGCCCATTCCAGGTCCATAAAGTGGTCGGCGGCCTGGGTGTTGCTCAGTTCGTCTTCGGCGCGATTGCGCCACTGGTCGGGCTCAGGGCCCTCGTACTCAATGATGTCCGCAGCGTTGCCGTTGCGCAGAAACGCGGGAACGTCTGCCGGGAGGTTATCAACGGCGAGGCGATTGATCATCCGATGGCCATCCCGGCCCCAGGCCCAGGCTGGCATCGTGGGAAGAAGGGCAACAAGACTGGAAGCAGCGACGAGGCGGGCAAGCGGGCGGAGCGAGCGCATTGCCGAAAGTATACGGGCGCGAGTGGATGGGCTGTTACGGGGAGAACACTTGGCGACAGAGTCGGCGCGGGCGCTACCTTCCTCCCAAAGACAAAGACGCGCAAAGCGCCGAGTCCTGAACAAAGGTGTGCGGTTTCGTATATAGTCGTCCTGAAACATTTTCCCTATGTCAGGCAACCTTTCTCAGGCGTTTGCGTTCGTTGCGCGTTTGTGCGCTTTGGGCGGTGTGCTGCTCATCACAGCAGGCTGCGGCACCATCCTGGCCGGGCCAGGAGAGACGATCAGCATCGCGCCGCAAGCTGGCGAGGATCTGGCGTCCTCATGTGTCTTCGACATCAATATGCCGGACGATCCGCTTGGCACCGCTGGTTCGGCCAACGATGCCACCAAGCCTGCTCTTGTAGAAGCGGCCACGCTGGTGATCTACGAGCGCGGTGACAGTGCGACGCTGTTCAATGATCCTGACGTGCAGGACATGGCCGCCAAACTGCACCTGGTCACGGTGTTTGCCCACCAGTGCAACTCCAGGGTGACCGGCGACATTCAATCGGACGCAACCAAGGGACCGGGCCGAACACTGTTTGCCGCGCTCTCCAAGTACGCCGCTGACAACTCACACTCCGAGATCGCAACCAACAAGGTGATTCTGTCCGGATTCTCAGCCGCGGGCATCCTGTCCGTCACGATGGAGAAGGCCTATCCGGATCGCGTTTTGACCGCTATCCCCTATGCGTCTGGAAGCCCATACCTGGACCTCGACGCCGTGGGCGTGACGCCGGCTATGGCACAGATTCCAACGCTCGTTTTGGCCAATGCCTACGATTCGCAAGCCGGCGATCAGTTGAGCTATAGGCTTTTCCAGCGCGGGTCGGCGGTTGGCGCCGTGTGGGGTTTTGCAGTGCAGAACCACACGGACCATTGCTGTACCCTGTCCACGCGTGACCTGATGATTCCATGGGTGACCGCCTTGACACCCACGGTTTCGGCAAACTCAACCTCGTCGACCACTGCGTCTCCGGTTAGCTACAAAGCGTTCGCGATTCCCGCTACGCCCACCGTGAGCTTCACAACCTACACTGACGGTTGGCCCGACGCAGGTGGGGAGATTGACTTCTGGATTCCGTTAGCTTCAATGTCACCGACCGCGGGTGGGCCTGTACGGGCATGGCTGCCGGACAGCGCGACCTCTGCCGCGTGGTACAAGTGGGTCACCAGCCCGGGAACGAATTGAACGCGGCGCGCCCACCCGGCACTCTTGCTCGTAAAGCGCGAGATGCCCGAAGTCAGATCGTCGGGCTTGATTTGATTCGGGGCTTATCCGCTTTCCTGGTCCTGTGTTTTCATCTTGGCTTCTGGATATGGCGCTGCCAGGTCAACCATCCGCCCACGCCAAGGGCTTATGCACCCTTTGCTCCTCTTTCTTCCAAGGGCTGGGTGGGCGTCGAGATCTTCTTTGTCATCTCCGGATTCGTGATTGCATACTCCAGTGAAGGCGCGACACCAGCGCGCTTCCTGCAGCATCGCGTAAAGCGGCTTATGCCGGCGGCCCTCTTCTGCTCCACAATGACCGCTGCCGTCTTGCTGACCGCTTATCCGCTGCGTGAGGTCAGCATTGAGTGGCTGCGCAGTGTCGTATTTTTTCCAGTTGGTCCCTGGGTGGATGGCTCCTTCTGGACATTACCCATCGAAGTGGCGTTTTACACGCTTGTATTCACAAACCTTGCCCTCCGGCCTGGACGCTCTCTGGCGCCGGTAATGGCTGTTCTGGGGGCTGCGAGTACCGCAGCTTGCCTACTTGTCCTTCTGGCACCGAAGTGGGTGCCGGGGCCCGTCCTCGCGTTTGTATCCGCTTCCGGCTTTCCGCCGTTAGCGTGCTTGCTCTTGATCCATGGCGTTTTCTTTTCCCTGGGCACCTTTCTCTTTTTATCCCTGGTACACGGGGTAACGCGCAGCGGGATTGCGAGCCTGATACTCTGCACCGTTGGGTGCGTCGCGGAATTGGTCTGGCATGATCGTGGCGTGTCATTCGCAACAGGGACGCAGCCCGGGTGGATCCTGCCCTTATGTCTCTGGGGAGGCGCTGTGGTCGCCATGGCCGCGGCAACTCGTTGGAACGGGGCGGTTCAGGATGTCATCGGCAAGCAAGGGATGAGGGTCACGCGCCAGATCGGTGTTGCCACCTATCCGTTTTATTTACTCCACGACAAGGTCGGACAGGTCGCCATTGGAGGCTTGCATCGAAAGGTCGGGTACGGAGCCGCTCTGGTGCTGGCGGCACTGTTTGTGGCAGGGGCAGCCGTCTTTATAGCGCAGGTGCTCGAGCCGCCGACACGCAGAGTGATGGATCTTTTCCTCACAAAGATCACAGGTGCTGGTCGGCCACTTACCGCAGCTAGAGGGTAGCTCAAGTCGGCAAGCAGGTCAGCAATCTACGCGGTACCGCCGTGGCACTTTTTAAACTTTTTGCCGGAGCCGCAGAAGCACTCATCGTTGCGACCCAACTTGGGGCCGGTATGCTTTGGGGACTCATCGGCCGTGGCAGGGGCGCCGCTGGTGCTGGCCGCGGCGAGTTCGCGTTCCTTGCGGAGCTCAAACTCGCGTTCCAGGCGGTCAATGGTCGTCGTGGCTGAGGCGACCGGGACGGCGGGAACGTGGGTCGGCTCCTCGATCACCTGCGCGTTCGGCGGGTTGCCCGGGTACGATTCATGCGCAGGCAACTCGCGCGCCGCCTGCGCGCCGGCGGGTGTGGGGACCCGGCCGGCGGCCTGCTGAGCGGCTGCCTGCAGTGAGGCAAGCTGTTCGCGCGTTTCGATGGGCGTGCCATCAGGACCGAGGATCTGCATGCGGAACAGGTTCCGAACGGTGTCCTCCTGGAACTTGTTCATCATCGCCTCGAACATCTCGTAGGACTCCTTTTTGTAGGCGACGAGCGGGTCCTGCTGGCCGTAGCCGCGGAGCCCAATGCCTTCCTTCAGGTGGTCCATGCCGAGGAGGTGTTCCTTCCACAGCCCGTCCAGTACGGAGAGCATGACGATGCGCTCGTGGTACCGCATGTTGGGCGCGCCGAGGATCTGTTCCTTCACTTCATAGCGGTCGCGCAGCCTGGCGAAGATCGCCTCGCCGAGATCGTGACGTCCGAGATCCGCCGCGTTGACTTCGCCTTCAAGCCGCGCCCCGAAGATGTCAAAGATCGAGTTGAAGAGAGCCTCTGTCTGCCACTGGTCCGGATGCGCCTTTTCGGGTGCGTGCTCGTCCAGCAGATTGCCGAGGATGTTGGCGACGTAATCCTCGGTGATCATCTCCTTCTGGTCGACGCCCTCGATCAAGCCGCGACGCAGGCCGTACACCGCCTCACGCTGCTTGTTCATCACGTCGTCATACTCGAGCACGTGCTTACGCGACTCGAAGTTCTGTGACTCCACCGCCTTCTGCGCCGCTTCGATACGCTTGGTGATCATGCGGCTTTCGATCGGCACGCCCTCTTCCATGCCGAGCGATTGCAGTAAAGTCGAAACCCACTCCCGCGCAAAGATACGCATGAGATCGTCTTCCAGTGAGAGATAGAAGCGCGATGCACCCGGGTCACCCTGACGGCCGGCGCGTCCACGCAGCTGGTTGTCGACGCGGCGGGATTCATGCCGCTCGGTGCCGATGATGTGCAGACCGCCCGCGGCGATGACCGCTTCGTGCTCCGCCTTGGTGGCGGCGGCGTGCTGTGCGGTTACGGCGTCCCACTGCCCCTGGGTGGTCTCGAACTCCTGGCCCTGGTAGTAGAAGCGAGCCATCCCGGGCGCGGCCACGGGGTGAATTTCACCTTCAGCCGCGGAGATGGCGCGCGCGATACCGCGCTTCACCAGGTCCTGGCGCGCCATGAACTCGGCGTTGCCCCCGAGCAGGATGTCGGTACCGCGGCCGGCCATGTTGGTGGCGATGGTGACCATTCCGAGCCGGCCCGCTTGCGCGACGATCTCAGCTTCCTTCTCGTGGAACTTGGCGTTCAGCACGACGTGCCGCACGCCCTTGCGCTTCAGAATCTCGGAAAGCAGCTCGGACTTTTCGATGGAGGTCGTGCCGACCAGCACCGGCTGGCGCTGGGCATGAAGCCGTTCGATCTCTTCGGCGACGGCGAAGTATTTTTCCTTCGCCGTGCGGTAGACAACGTCCTGGTTCTCGATGCGCAGCATCTGCCGATTGGTCGGGATTACCACGATCTCCAGCTTGTAGATGTTGTCGAACTCGGCGGCCTCGGTCTCGGCGGTGCCGGTCATGCCGGAGAGCTTCTTGTAGAGGCGGAAGTAGTTCTGGAAGGTGATGGTGGCGAGCGTCTGGTCTTCCTTGCGGATCGTGACGCCTTCCTTGGCCTCGATGGCCTGGTGCAGGCCGTCGGACCAGCGGCGGCCGGGCATGAGGCGCCCGGTGAACTCGTCGACGATGACGATTTCGCCGTCCTTGACCACGTACTCGACGTCGCGCTTGTAGAGCGCATGGCCCTTGATCGCGACCTCGATGTGGTGCTTCATATCCCAGTTTTCGGGGTCCGCGATGTTATCGATGCCGAGCAGCTTTTCGACCTTCTCCCAGCCTTCGTCGGTGACCGTGATGGCGCGGGCCTTTTCGTCGATCACGTAATCGCCGGACCAGGTCTTGGTTTCAAGCGTTTCCACTAGCTCGCCTTCTTCCAGCTGCGGAATGATCTTGTTCGCAATCCCGTACTTGTCGGTGGTCTTGTCGGTCGGGCCGGAGATGATGAGCGGTGTCCGGGCCTCGTCGATCAGGATCGAGTCGACCTCGTCGACGATGCAGTAGTAATGGCCGCGTTGCACCGTGTCGTTCAGCTCGAATTTCATGTTGTCGCGCAGGTAGTCGAAGCCGAACTCGTTGTTGGTGCCGTAGGTGATGTCGGCGGCGTAGGCTTCGCGGCGCTGCCCGTCGGAAAGGTCGTGAACGATGACGCCGACCGTGAGCCCGAGAAAGCCGTAGATCTTGCCCATCCATTCGGCGTCGCGCTTGGCCAGGTAATCATTCACCGTCACGACGTGAACGCCATGGCCGGCGAGCGCGTTGAGGTAGCAGGCGAGCGTGGCAACGAGGGTCTTGCCTTCGCCGGTCTTCATCTCCGCGACCTTGCCGGAATGGAGCACCATGCCGCCGATCATCTGGACATCGAAGTGACGCATGCCGACAACCCGGCGCCCGGCTTCGCGCACCACGGCAAAAGCTTCAGGGAGCAGGTCGTCGAGCGCGGCCTTCTCGGTGGCGGCAATCTGTTCAGGGTCGGTCAGCCCGTTCAAGGCCTGCGCGATCCGCGCTCTGAACTCAACCGTCTTGGCCTGGAGCTGCGGATCGGTGAGGGACTTCAAGGCCTCTTCGTGGCCGTTGATCTTGGCGAGATTGGGGAGGAGGCGCTTGACGGCGCGCTCGTTGGAGGTGCCAAAAACTTTGGCGAGAGCATTGTTTAACACGGCGGAATCCTTCGCGTAACCGGGCCCGGGAGGGCCAATGAACATGGAGCAGAAAAGAAACAGGGGATACCCTGACGAACGTTGTGCCGGTTAGGCGAGCGGAGGCGCGGTCGACAGATAGACCGCGCTGGCGACGCTGAAACGCCCGCGCAGAAGGCTGCGTCGCCGTCGCTTCAACCCGGTCCGAGTTTTGTAAGCCAAGGCACTTCGGCGGCACTGATAGGCGGCCTGCACTTCCGGAGCAGTGAGGATGGATCGTCCGGACGCGACATTCTTCGATGATGGACGCGTGGTACTTTGCCGCTTGTCGCCGGTCAGCCAAAGTCGGATCAGGCCTGCGGAAACGGATGGTCCCTCGGCAAGCGGCGTGCGGCTGCCCGCTCCGGAGAGCAGGAGCAGGACCACAGCGAGAGGGATCAGGGTAAGTTCCACGGCAGGTCTGGTTCGCGTACAGCTCAGTCAATTTTAGCCGAGCAAACGCCATTTCTGATCAAGCGGCAGGTGCTTGGGACGGATTTCTTGACCAAAGGTCATGTGACGGTACCGATGGAACACACCGGCGTACTCTACAAAGAAACGGCGAAAGGTCGATATGCTGACTGGAGCCAGGGAGAGATGGAGTTGCGTGTGAGCAGGTGGTTTGTTGTTGAGTGGCTTTGCCTTGCGGTTCTGGTTTCCGGGCAGATTCCCGCTCAGACAGCTGCGTCGTGGACGGTACGCCCAGAGTGGGTACGAGCGCATGAAGAGTTCCTCGCCAGCGACGTCTTGGCCGGCCGGGGCAGCGCTACCCGCGATGAGGAAATCGCCGCAACCTATGTGGCTACGGAGTTCGAGGCTTACGGTCTCCAGCACGTGCCTGGAAGTGACAGCTACCTGCAAGCAGCGAAGGTCGTATCGCCTTCCCTGGACGGGCACGCGGTATTGCGTGCGAGCAGTCTGCAGTTCACCGAAGGGCAGGACTTTACGCTGATCTCCTCCTCTGGCGTTAGCGCGAGCGGCGGCCTGGTATTGGCCCATGTGGACGGCAGATCGACCAAGGGCTCAACGCGCGGTGCGGCGATGATGGCGGTGGGCGTCCCAAACAGCGTGACCTCCATGCAGACAGCCCGCATGTTGCGCCGGCTTGGAGCCGGGATCGTTTTAGTGCCGGCGGATGACTCAACGCGCGGTGTCTACACCTTGAACGGAGCCCGTACCGAGACACCGGTGCGTTTAGCTGGCGAACACGGGCGCAGGGGCGGCCCGAATGTTCTGGTTCTCAGCGCGTCAGCGATGGCCCAGATCAGCCGCTTGGCGGAGGGCTCTACGGTGGCGCTGACCGTGCATGAAGGTCCTGAGGGCAAGACGCGCGATACCTTCAACACGTTGGGCTTCCTGCCTGGGAGTGATCCGGACGCTGGCACAATCCTGCTCTCGGCGCATCTGGACCACTTAGGTGTCGGGAAGGGTATGAGCGGCGACGCCGTCTTCAACGGTGCGAACGACGATGCGTCAGGAACAACGGCTGTATTGGAGTTGGCTCACGCACTTGCGGCTGGTCCCCGGCTTCGACGCAGTGTTCTCTTTGTCTGCTATGGCAGTGAGGAGCTTGGCGAACTCGGGTCCACCTACTTCGGGGAGCACCTGCCAATTCCGCTGAAGAGCCTTGTCGCAAACCTGGAGTTCGAGATGATCGGCAACCAGGATCCCAAAATGCCTAAAGCAACGTTGTTGCTGACTGGATGGGATCGCTCGAATCTCGGCCCGGAGCTAAAGGCTCACGGAGCCCTGCTTGGTCCCGATCCATACCCGGAAGAACACTTCTTCGAGCGCTCCGACAACTACTCTCTCGCACTGAAGGGCGTTGTGGCTCACACGGCGGCCGGATGGGGAACGGTGCCGACCTATCACCAGCCCAATGATGACCTGCAGCACCTGGATTTTCCGTTCATGACGGCTGCAATCCAGTCATTCATTGAGCCTGTCCGCTGGTTGGCAGCCAGTGACTTCGTTCCTCGGTGGAACGTGGGAGGGCAGCCCAAAGGGAGATAGGCAACCCAGGCTCGCGAGCGCAAGCCGCGCCGTTGCTCACGGTAAAGGAGTAGCGGGCTAGACGTTGAGAGTCACGGTAGATGCCCTGCTCCGGGCAAGGTTGGAGTGGCGGACCAACCATTGGCAACGGAGCAGAGGCACGGCCCCAAGCAAGCCAAAGCTGCAGTCGATCAGGCGCCAGCCGAAGGGTATGCCACGGATAGGGCCAGCGATTAGGGCGAGCGCTGGAACCGCGGCGCAGGCCATGAGCCCGAAAGTGATGACCCACTCATTCCTGTACGGGTCCCGGTATGGCCCAACGAAGACGAGTGCTAGGACAAGGTGAGCGAAGGCGAGCCAGTCTGTTCCGTACGCAAGAAAAGGGAAACGCCGGCCGGTCTCCGTCAAGCCGCCGTAGACACGCTCCAGCCAAGGGAGAAGATGCGTGGCCAGGGCAATTGGGCGAACGATCGGCAACCGGGAGAGATGCACCAAACCGTGCAGTTCCGTTTCAAGCGGAAAGGCCGTAACGCCGCTTAGGACAAGGCCACCGATGAGGATAGCAAGCCAGAAACGGATTCTTCTAAGAGCGAGAGTGGAGTGCATAGCCGTTCTTGATCTTGGCATTCGAGTAGGCGGAAGGCTATCCAAAAGCATTCGAGCGGTCTAGGCCGTCGTGGGATCTTGCAAAGGCTGACTTCCAGGCCGACTACCAGCGCTTGCCGAAGGTGTTGTGGCACCTGTAGCTGTGTCCAAGGGCAGACCGCCGAAGCGGCGGGTTCGGCCGTGGAAATCGGCCAGCGCCAGGTCGAGATCTTCTTCGCCAAAGTCGGGCCAAAGACGGTCAGTGAAGTGGAGCTCGGCATAGGCACACTCCCATAGCAGGAAGTCTGACAGCCGCTTCTCTCCCCCTGTGCGGATGAGGAGGTCCACATCGCCGGCTTCGGGCGAGATCAGCCGCGCTAATCTGTCCTGAAGGTGCTCGCCCGCAGGAGGCCTGCGGGCCGTTAGCAAGTCGAGCGCAGCACGTGCAATGGCGTGGCGCGACGAGTAATCAATGGCGACGCGCAGCAGAAGTCGTTGCCCACTCGCGGTGGCCCGTTCTGTCTTGCGAATTTGTGCGAGGGCAGCCTCAGGCAACCGATCCCGGCGCCCGATCACCTGCAGGCAAACCCCTTGCTCCCGCAACTTGCTGGTTTCCAGCCTGAGATACATGCGCAAAAGCCACAGCAAACTGTGCACTTCGATCGCGGGTCGGCGCCAATTATCCGCGCTGAACGCATACAGCGTCAGGCAGCGGATGCCGACCTCGGTCGCATGCTGCACGGTGCGACGTACCGCGGCAATGCCAGCGCGGTGACCGGCGGCTCGGGGCATGCCGCGCCCCGTGGCCCAGCGGCCATTGCCGTCCATGATGATGGCTACATGGGGTCCTGCTGACGATGCGAATTTGCTTAGCAACGATGGCCTCCTGGCGAAGCGTGAACCGGCTAGATGCAGAGTTGAATTATTGCGGCGACTGGGGCCACAGTGGAGTCGGCTCGGGCGATTGGGACCCAAGTTTTCCGAGCGAGCTGTACCAGTCAAGGTTGCGGGTGAGATACATCGCACCCGCGAGCGCGAGGAAGCTGGTGACCGCACCGACAAGCAGAGCGTTGTCCTCCAAGCGCAGCAGGCCGAAGATCACCATGTAGAGCAGCCCGAAGGTCGCCATGGCACGGTAGCCCTGAAGCCTGCTGGCGAACATCCAACGCGCATTCAGCGAGAGCAGGCCGACGGTCGCAACGCCGGCGATGAGGTAAGCAAAATCGAAGCCGATGTGCTCAGCAAACGAGAGCAGCAGCAGGTAGAACAACAACTGCCCCGTCCCGACGAGCACATACTGCGCTGGATGGACCCGCTTGCGGGTCGTCGCTTCAAACAGGAAGCACGAGAGGAAGACGAGGCTGATGAAGAGCGGCGCATACTTCAGCGAGCGGGTCACCGACTGGTACGGCGTCGCGAGTTCAATCAAGGACACGCCGAGTTCCGTGCCGTTCAGGCCGGCAATGTTGTCCATGGTGCCTTCCGCAGGCACACCGCGAGCGATAAAGGGAATGCTCCATTTGGCGCTGAATCCCCGACTGGTTACGGCGTCGGTCGCCGGCAATTGCCAACCATCGAAGCCCGGGTGCGGCCAATTCCCTTGTATGGAGAGGCTTGTGGACTCGCCGTAGGCCAGAACTGCGAGATGCTGCGCCCCGGAGAATCGAAGATCTGCTTTCACCGTGAATGTTGCTCCGGCGACCAGGTGCGGCGTTGGTTCACCCAGCAGCGTGAGCTTCCGGGGTGTCGCGTTCTCGACAGGGAAGCTGAGTGTGGGTAGCACTTGCGCCGGGGTCAGCGTTGCGGTGCCCGCAGGCGAGATCAAGGTCGCGTCGGCAAGCGCGCCACGCGGGTCGCTGACCCCAACCACAAGTTCGGCACCGTCCCACTCCAGCACCGAGCCAACTGGAAGCGCGTGCGGCACACCGGCTAAATCAAAGCTGGAGCTTAGCTGAGCCTCCGTTTTATATACGGGAACGCGGAACAGGGAGCGCCGCCGTTCTTCCGTTGTGATGTTGACGTCGGCGGAGGCCTGGGCGGGAAAGACGAAGTAAACGCCCCGGTCGCCGTTAATGGCGCTGTGGTACGGGATCGCAAGCGTCGGTCCGAGAAAGCTTTGCGGTCCACCCACGTCGGCGCTGATCTCATGGACAACGCTCGCGGCCCGTTCGCTCCGCTCATCGACCACACCGGAAACGAAGAGGGCGGGGATCGTCGCACCGAGCGCGAGTCCGCACACGATCAGGAGTTTGGTTCCCATGGAGCGGTCTTTGGCGTCCCGTGCGGACGACGGCAGGTGGGTTGGCGTTGTGGGTTCGAGCATCCTGGTCTCCAAGCTGTAAAGTGCTTTGCAGTGCAAAGTAAAATGGCAAAAAAAGGGGTCAACTCGTCACGGGCGAGAGCCGTCCCGCATGGGATTGTGTATGTTCCGAGCTTGTCTTCTCCGCGTCGCGGATCACCTGCTCCAGGGTCGACAGATAGTCCAGGTAGCGTTTGCGGCCGGTGGGCGTGACCTTGCAGGTGGTGACCGGCCGGTTGCGTTCATGGGCCTTCAGGATCTCGACCATGCCGGTCTTCTCCAGGATGCTGAGGTGCCGGCTGAGATTGCCGTCCGTCAGCGAGCAGAGTTGCTTCAGCTCGTTGAAAACAAGGCCCTTGGGATGGGTGAGCAGCGACGTGAGAATACTGAGTCGCGCGCGCTCATGAATGACGCGATCGAGGCCTTCGTAGGCGAAGCGGCCCCCCTCTGCACCCGCCTGGACTCGCGTGCTTTCGTTTTCTGGCACTTCGCCGCCAAGTGCCTCGCCAAGGGGCTTGGGATCAGGCTTCATCGGAGCGCTCCTGCGCGGTGACAAGGAGGACGCCAGCCACAAGGAACTGCCCGGCGCCGAACGCAAGACCCATGGTCCAGGGCGAGAGCGCGCGAGCGTCGCCGAAGTGCAATGACAGCAGGCCCGAAACGAGATACCAGCAGCCTGCGGCGAGCATCGGACGCGGCAGGAACCGGCAGGACGCGAAGATGCCAAGGCTGAAAACGACCTGCCAAAGGGCGGGGAGCAACCAGAGCTGCCCCGGCGCGTAGACGGCGAGCGTGCCGGTGGCAAGCGTCCCGGCGAGCAGCGCGGGGAGGAACTGTTCCGCTGCCTGGCGCAGCATTTCATTGCTGATCCCGGAATGCAGCCGCCGCGTCCGTGCCACCATGCCGAAGGCGGTGAGGCCGGCACACAGCACGGCCGTTGTGGTCCAGATTGCAAGGTAGGCCAGGGGATGCGCAGTCGGGGATGGCACCCACAATGCCTGTGCCACGGATGCACCGATCGCGATCAGGCCGGTGAGCGTCAGGGTTACGGGACCGTACCCGCGGAACTCGGTGCTGCCGGCGAGCTGTCGCCGGATGCTGGTGATGTCGCCGAGCGCTTTGGAGAGGTCGTCCATAGGTGGCCTTGCTTTGTGATGCAAAGTTAAGCCGGGTAGGGCCTGGTGTCAACACGTATTTTGTGAGAGAAGCTAAAGCTTTTCCTGACGGTGCCGATAGATAGAATGGCGGCATGCAGATGGGTGAGCGATTTAGTGTCGAGAACGCGGTTGGGTATGCACGGGAGCATGGCGCGGAATTTGTGGAGGAGTTGAAGGCGTTGCTGCGCATTCCGTCGGTGTCCACGGCGCCGGAGCATGCGGGTGATGTGCGCCGGGCGGCAGAGTTTGTGGCGGACGGCCTGCGGCGTGCGGGATTGGACAATGTGCGGCTGGTGGAAACCTCAACCGAGGCGAACGGTACCAAGGCGGCGCGCACTGGTCATCCGCTGGTCTATGGCGAGTGGCTCCAGGCGGGGCCCGGCAAACCCACGGTGTTGCTATATGGCCACTACGACGTGCAGCCGGCTGAGCCGCTCGACGAGTGGAAGTCCCCACCCTTCGAGCCGGAGGAGCGCAACGGCAGCCTGTACGCCCGCGGCGCGGTGGACGACAAAGGGCAGATGTGGATGCATGTGAAGGCCCTGGAAAGCCTGATGAAGGCTGATGGCACACTGCCGGTCAATGTGCGCGTGATCGTGGAAGGCGAAGAAGAGGTTGGGGGTGAGGGCATTGCTGCCTTTGTGCGCGAGCATGGCGATCAGTTGAAGGCTGACTGCGCCCTGGTGAGCGACACGGAGATGTTTGCCCCGGAATTGCCGACGCTGTGTGTGGGGCTGCGGGGGATGATTTACACCGAGCTCGAGGTGCGCGGGGCAAAGACTGATCTGCATTCGGGAATGTATGGCGGGGCGGCTCCCAATCCGTTTGTGGCGCTTGCGCAGATCATTGCTCAGTTGAAGCGAACCGACGGCCGCATCGCGATCCCGGGGTTTTACGACGGGATCGAGGAGCCGACCAAGGCGGAGCTGGAGGCATGGCGCAGCCTGCCCTTCGATGAGGAGCAGTTCCGGGACGACGAGGTCGGGTCGCCCGAACTGACCGGCGAAGCGATGTTTACCGTCCTGGAACGCTTGTGGTCGCGTCCCACCATGGACGTTCACGGCATCCCGGGAGGCTTTACCGGGGCTGGCGCCAAAACGGTGATCCCGGCGAAGGCCACAGCCAAGATCAGCTTCCGGCTGGTGCCGGGGATGAAGCCGGAGGACGTCTTCGCGAAGTACAAGGCGTTTGTGGAGGACATTGTGCCCGCGGGCGTTTCGGTCGAGGTGCGCATGATTCACTCGGGCGAGCCGATTGTGGTCTCTACCGACAACGAGTACGTCCGCGCGGCCACGGCAGCGATGGCCGAGGTCTTCGGGAAAGAAACCGTGTTTGTTCGCGGTGGAGGGTCGATCCCGATTGTCGGCGACTTTGTGCGCGAGCTGAACATACCGACCGTGCTCATGGGATTTGGGCTGCCGGACGACAATCTGCATGCGCCTAACGAGAAATTCAACCTCGGCAATTTTCACCGCGGCATCGAATCCATCGTACGGTTCCTGGCGAATGTGGGTGCCTGATGGCTGGAGCGGATTCGCTTCCTGCTGAGATTGGCGGTTACGTGCTTGCGGGCGGAAAGAGCTCTCGCATGGGCACGGACAAGGCCCTGCTGGAGCTTGGGGGCAACCCGCTGATCCGGCACGCCGTGAAGAAGCTGCGGCGGGTGTGCGTGGACGTTCGTATTTGCAGCGGCACGTCGGCGCTGGAGGCGTATGCGCCGTGTATCCCGGATCTGCATCCTGGCTGTGGTCCGATCGGTGGGATGGAGGCGGGGCTGGCGCACTCCAGATTCGACTGGAACCTGTTCCTGACGGTGGACATGCCCTTTGTACCGTCGGCGCTGCTTTGGTCTTCGCTGCAAACATGGTTGCAGGGCGAGGATCAGGGGGCGAGGATTCGGCTATACCGGGTTGACGGGCGGCCTCAGCCGGGGTTCTGTTTGCTCCATCGGGAGGTCTTGCCGTTCCTCACCGCGGCTATCGCGCGGGGCGAGCACAAGTTGATGCTGGCTTTCCAGGAAGCCGGACGGAGCCTGGCGGAACGGCACGGGTTTCTGCCCGGGGCCGGGCTGTGGTGCGGGCCGTTGACGGGGCAGACCACAATTCGCGGACCGCACAGCTGCTCCGCAGACTGGTGTTTCGTGACGGCGGCGCAGCAAGCGGCTCAGTGCCTCTGGTTTGCGAACCTGAACACGCCGGAAGAGTTTGCCGAGGCAGAAGCTCACCTCGACGCGCTGGATACGTAGATCGCTGGAGCTGAAGCGATGCGCTGAGGGAAGACGGCTGGTGAGAAATTTCGCTATGTCTTCGGCAAAGAACGTCACTGCGCTCGTCACCAGAGCGACACAGCGCCCGTGGCGCTCTGACATACTTGGAGGGGAGGGTGCATTTGCTTGCCTGAGACGGATGCGACCAAGCTGCCGGTGAGCCAGGACGTGGACGAGCCACTGTCTGCGAGCGTGACCGCGGATGTGGCGTCCGCCGTTAGCGAGTTTATGGCCGAGTCCGCCGTCCTGAACGAGGCGGAGGCCGAGCATGCCGAGCAGGAGTCCGATTTTGCGGCGGGCGCTGGTCTGGCCGGGGCGGATTTCGCAGTTCCTGCGGCCTCGGCGTACATCGCCTTTGAGCACGTCAGCAAAAGCTTTGGTGATTTTCGTGTTCTTCAGGATGTGAGCTTCAGCGTCAATCCAGGCGAAACGCTCTGCATCCTTGGACGCAGCGGCGTGGGCAAATCGGTTTCGCTGCAGATCCTGATGGGCTTTCTCAAGGCGGATCAGGGCACCGTGATGGTGGCGGGACAGAATATCTCCGGCTTCACCGAGCGCGAGATGCAGGCCGTACGCCGCAAGGTGACCATGGTGTTTCAGAATGGGGCCTTGTTTGACTCCATCACCGTGGGAGAAAACGTCGCTTTCCCCCTGCGGGAACGCGGGGATATGCAGGAAGACCAGATTCTGCAGGTGGTGAAGGGCATGCTGGAGATGGTGGGGGTTGCCGGGATGGAAAACCTTCTTCCCAGCGATCTTTCCACAGGGATGAAGCGGTCCGTTGCGATTGCGCGAGCGCTCGCGGCGCAGCCGGCGGCGGTGCTCTACGACGAGCCAACGACCATGGTGGACCCGCTGATGGCGCACTTGCTCGGGAACCTGATTCAGCGGCTGAAGGCGCAGTTGCACCTGACCAGCATCGTGGTGACGCACGACATGCGTTTTGCCGAGAAGCTTGCCGACCGGGTGCTGTTTCTCCACGAGGGGCGGGCACGGTTTTTCGGGACCATGGAAGCGATGCGAGCGAGCGAGGACGCCGTGCTGCAGGAGTTCCTGCAGTTGGATCAACTGGTTCTGCTGGCCTAAGATCACCCAAACAGGGAGTCACCTTACCCCAACCGGAGTGGTAGATTGGATGGCAGTACCCGATCTGTTTATCAACCTAGGTAACCAACGTTTCGGTGCACCCGAACGCTCAGGACGTGGTGGCGTAACGTATGCCGGCTCCCGATTTTCTGGAACAAGTTGTGATTTCGGGTAGAGGACGCTCGCGGGAAGAATCAGCGGCTTCGGGGGGGCGTCCGGCCGGCCGGCCATCGATTTCGGCTGTCGTCTGGGCTTTGTTGGATGGGGTCACCGCCGTGCTGGCGGGGCTGATTGCCCTCAGGATTCGGCTGGACGGCGCTGCCGAAAACAACCAGAGTATCGTTTTCAATCTTGCCCATGCGGGTCACCTGCCATCGTTGTTGATGCTGGTGATGTTTGGCGTGTATCTGGTGCTGATTTCACGGCTCTTTGGGCTTTACCGGCCAGGGGACAACTTCAGCGGCCTGCATGAGCAGCGGATGACGGTACAGGCTGTGCTCACTTCCGGTCTGCTGCTCTGCGGAACGCTGTACCTGACGCGCGGTTACGCGGTGTCACGGCTTGCGGTGCTGCTCACCGTATTTCTCACCATGCCGATGCTGATGCTGCGGCGTGCGCTGTGGCGCAAGCTGCGAGAGCGGCGATACTTGCTCGGGCTTGAAGTGCGAAACGTCCTGATTGTGGGTGATGGGCGCGTTGGCCACGCCTTGCGGAATCACCTGGAAGCACTGCCGCACATGGGCTTTCGGTTCAAAGGGTTCATCTCCCTGGACAGCGGCCGCGAGCGCGACAATCCGAACGTGGTCGGCGATATTCGTAACTGCGTGGCCGTGGCCCGGTCACTGTTTGTAGACGAAATCTATTTCTCCACGCCTGCTGAAAAGCGGACCGTCATCGGCGTTGTGGAGGACGCGCGTGCGCTGGGCATTGAGGTGCGCGTGGTGCCGGATCTGTACGATGGCCTGGCCTGGAACGCGCCGGTCGAATACATCGGACAGTTTCCAACGATCCCGCTGCATCGCCGCGAGTTCCCCCGGGGTGCTTTCGTGCTGAAGCGCGGCATCGACATCATTTTGGCAATGCTGGCGTTGATTGTTGTCTCGCCGGTCATGGTGGTGATCGCGGTCATGATTCGCATGGATTCGACTGGCCCGATCTTCTACCGGGCGGAGCGGATCGGCCGCAAAGGGCGGGTGTTTCGCTGCTTCAAGTTCCGTACCATGGTTCCCAACGCAGAGCGCTTGAAGCAGCAGATTGCGCATATGAACGAGCGCGACAACGTCCTGTTCAAGGTGCAGAATGACCCCCGGATCACAAAATTTGGCGCGAAACTGCGGAAGTACTCGCTGGATGAACTGCCGCAATTCTTCAACGTGCTGAAGGGCGACATGAGCCTGGTGGGCCCACGTCCGCCGCTGGCCTCCGAGGTAGAAAAATACGATCTGGCGCATCTTCGCCGGCTGGATGTGCTGCCGGGCATCACCGGTTTGTGGCAGATTGAGGCGCGGCAGGATCCGTCGTTCGACAGCTACATTTCGCTGGATACTGCCTACGTTGAGAACTGGAACCTCATGCTGGACGCGCGCATCCTGGCGCGGACCATTGGGGTCGTGCTGGCTGGCACGGGGTCTTAGGCGCGACCCAGCGGTAGGCGACCTGCGCGACCCAGCACCTTAGTGGATGTGCTCCTCATCGACCTCGATGGGTACGAGCAGGGCAGGCGATTCGGACCGAAGCGTTTCCTTCAACAACGCGAGCAGATCTTCGGGTCGGATGGGCTTGGTAATCAGATCGAAGGCGAGGCCTTCCTGCTGGTTCGCGCGCAGCAGATCATGCAAACCGGCATGGCTTGAGAACATCAGGACCTTGCAGCGGGGCAGGGCGGCCCGTGCTGCGAAGGCGACTTCCACCCCGGTGACCCCGGGCATCATGATGTCGGTGATGACCAGGTCCGGCTTGAACAGATCCAGCAAACGCAATGCGGCCTCGCCGCCGTATACGGCGCAAACCTCGTAGCCGGCAAGTTCGAGGATGGTTGCCAGAGTAGACGCAATCATCTCTTCATCGTCGGCGACTAGCACGCGAACCTTGGGGGGCGGGGCACCCTTGTCTTCTGATGGCATACATGGCGCCATGATGGCGGTGTGTGCCCAGCGTATGCGCTTCAAGCGGCCGAGGTTCCGCCTATAGCCCACCTTGGGCCCCCAGAGCAAGCCTTTGGCAATGGGCCTTGCCACTCGGGGACGGCAGAGCGCGATAAAATGAAGAGGTGCGTATCGCCCTGGCTCAGATCAACCCCACGGTGGGAGACTTTTCGGGGAATCTGAGCAAGATCACCGAGCGGATCGAACAAGCCGCGAGCAGTGGCGTCGACCTTGTGATCTTTCCGGAGTTGGCGACCTCCGGCTACCCCCCTGCTGATCTCCTGGAAAAGGGAAGCTTCGTCCGAAGGGCAGAGGATTCGCTGCAGCAGATTGCGGCGCTTACCCGTGGACCCGGCCGACCTGCGGTCCTGTGCGGATCGCCCATGCGCTGTGAAGGACCAGGGCAGAAGCATCTGCGCAATGTGGCTGCAGTGCTGGAAGATGGCGAGTTGACGTTTGCGCAGCAGAAAATGCTGCTGCCGTTCTACGACGTCTTCGACGAGCAGCGGTACTTTGAGCCGGCGACCCGGCAGACGCTGACCCTGATCAAGGGCCGTCCTGTGGCCATCACCGTCTGCGAGGACGCGTGGAACGACAAGCTGTTTTGGCCGCGGCAGAACTATCCGCTGGACCCCGTGGAAGAACTGATGAAGCAGTGGGCGACGCTGCCGCAGAGCATGGTGAGCGAGCGACTGATCCTGAACATCTCGGCGTCCCCCTATTGGCACGGCAAGACGGAAACGCGGCGGCGCATGATTGGCGCATTGGCCAAGCGGCACCGCGCCACCGTGGTGATGGTGAACCAGGTAGGCGCGAATGACAGCTTGATCTTCGATGGCGACTCGTTTGCCATGAACGCTGAAGCCGAGGTGATCGCGCAAGCCTGCCCGTTCGCGGAAGACTTCGTGGTCGTGGACATGGCGCGAGATCAGCCCGTCCACGCGACAGAACAGCGCGCAGACATCGCTGCCGCTGCGGCAGAGCCAGCAGGGCTGCCCGAGTGTGCACGTACCTGGAGTGCGCTGGTATTGGGCACCCGGGACTACCTGCGCAAGTGCGGCTTCACCAAGGCGCTGATCGGGTTGAGCGGCGGCATCGATTCGGCGCTGGTGGCCGCCATCGCCGTGGAAGCGCTTGGTGCTGAAAACGTACAAGGCATCGGCATGCCCAGCGAGTTCTCTTCCAGCGGATCGCTGACCGACGCAGAGCTACTCGCACGCAACCTCGGGATCAGCTTTTCAGTGCTTCCCATTCGTGAGATCTATGACCAGTTCACCAGCCGGCTGGAGCCGTTCTTTGCGGGCACGCCGTTTGGTCTGGCCGAGGAGAACGTGCAGCCCCGCATTCGCGGCACGCTGCTCATGGCCGTCTCGAACAAGACAGGGGCGCTGGTATTGACCACCGGCAACAAGAGCGAGATGGCGTGCGGCTACTGTACGCTGTACGGGGATATGGTCGGAGCCCTGGCGGTCATTGCCGACCTGTACAAGACCGAGGTTTATGCGCTCTCGCACTGGATCAACGAGGTCCACTTTCGGCGCGAGGTGATCCCGACCGATACGCTGACCAAGCCACCGTCTGCAGAGTTGCGACCCGGACAAAAAGACACGGATTCGCTGCCCCCGTATGAGGTGCTCGACCCGATGCTGCGTGCCTACATCGAGGATTACACCCCCGCGGACGAAATCGCAGAGCAGCAGGGCGTCCATCCTGACCTGGTGCGTAAGGTGATCCGGCTGGTGGAAACGGCCGAGTACAAGCGCCAGCAGGCGGCACCGGTATTAAAGGTTTCCAAGAAGGCGTTCGGGATGGGCAGGCGGTTTCCGATTGCTGCCCGGCGCGAAGTGTAGACGCTGTTGCAAGTGCCGGTTCAGCCGGCAAGGAGTGGTGGTTTGAAGAAGGCATTGATGAGCATCGCCGTGCTGGGCATGGCAACTACGTGGGCCATGCAGGCACAGACTCCATCGGCCCCGGCCGGCACACGGACGCCACTTCCTGCAGCCTCCGGGCAAACGCCGGGCAAAGGGGCAGCGATGCCTGGGGCGCCGGCAAACCAGGTGCAGCCGCCCGCTGCGCCGGCTGAGCCGGTACGCTTTCCCGCGGTGGACCCCAAGCGCTTCTCCGCGCCCAGCCCCACGCGCGAAACGGTCGACGCCTTTCTGCATGCCGTGTGGGGTGTGGATGAAAACAGGCAGTGGAGCGTGAGTTCGATTGAGCCGGCCACGGTTCCCGGTTTTGTCAAGGTGGAAGTGTACGTCGCAGACAAGCGCCAACCGGCCCGCATGGGCACGTATGGCTTCCTGATCACGCCGGATGGCAAGCATGCCGTGCAGGGCGACCTGGCTCCGTTCGGGACTCATCCATTTGCGGACATTCGGGCGACCCTGCAACAGCGTGCGGACGGTCCGGCGCGTGGCGCAGCCAGCAAAGACCTGGAGATGGTGGAGTTTGCCGACCTGCAATGCCCCAACTGCAAGGCGGCGCAGAGCACCATGGACCAGATCGTGAAGGATTTCCCGCAAGCGCACGTCGTGTTCCAGAATCTGCCCTTGCCGTCGGTTCATCCGTACGCGATGCAAGCGGCGGAGGTGGGTAACTGTGTGCGCCAGGCCAAGGGCGATGCAGCGTTTTTCACCTACGCCCAGAAGGTGTATGACACGCAAACCGACCTGACCGCCGAAAAGGCAGACGCGACGCTGAAGGCCGCCGTCACTGCTGCCGGTGCCGACCCCGCCGCCACGATGTCCTGTGCGAGCAGCCCTGCCACGAGGGCTGCGGTCGACGCATCGGTGAAGCTCGCGTCAGACCTCGGCATCAGCGCAACGCCCACCCTGGTGATCAACGGCCGGGTCCTGCCGCTGACGTCGGTGCCCTACGCCGCGCTCAAGCGGGTGATCGTGTACCAGGGGCAGCTCGACGGGATCGCGATCAAAGAGCAGCCTTCGCTGAGCACGCTGAGGTAGACAACGAGCGCGGCCGTTGCGCACGGCTCCGCTTCATCAGTAGAATGGACCTGTTCACGATGCCGATGCAGGCAGTGGGCATGCAGGAGAGTTGGCAGAGCCCGGTTGAATGCACCTGACTCGAAATCAGACATAGTCGCAAGGCTATCGGGGGTTCGAATCCCTCACTCTCCGCCACTTCTTTCTAGCGACTAAACGCTCAGGTTAGCCCACCTAACCTGAGCGTTTGTTTTGCTTACGTTGAAAGTGAATCAAAGCGAACCGCAGCGAAAAAACATTCCTTAGCAGCGGTTGGGCGCTGGATTACGGTAACCGGAACGCGTGGTGACCGGGTGTATAGAACTTTTCGCAGTATCAACCTCCGTGCCCACCCTCACCGTTCTCTTACGTCTACCCGGTGCGGGGAAGACCACACGCGCCAAACGAACTCGGCAGCCAAAGCAAAGCCGTCTTGGTCTCCCGTGACAATCTGCGCGAAGCGATGACCAATCTGCCGGACCATTGCTGTTGACGTTCCTAATGTTCGACATTGCCGATAGCCTGCTATTCCACGGCTTCGATGTCGTGGTCGACGCCTGGAACCTGCATCCGCATGACCGCAAGCGCTGGGAGGACATGGCGGCATTCAATCCCGACCGGGTACCGGTGTGGCTATCCATCGACACCCCAGTTTAAGAGTGTGTCCGGCGAGACGCCCTCCGCCAGCCGTGTAACGGCGAGAAACGTATCCGGGCGGCGGCTCGGGAGTTTGGGGTTGGGTGAAACTAAGAGGCTGCCTACGATGAAATTAACGATGAGGTGCGTGATGCAGCCCCAAAAGACAGCCTTCGCCAGCTTGCGGAGCTTCTTGGGGTACAACTTCTTGGGTGCCTTGGTTTTCTTCAGTCGCATTGACATGCCCTCTAGCAGTGACGTTGGGGCGATTGTCGCGTCAGGGTTGCCTCGGGGTCGTCGCGCAGTCTGGGGAGGACTATCGCCTTTCTAGTCACCTTCGTCGGAACTTAAGGTGTAGGTCCGCTGCGTAAACCTTTGCCTGATTCCTGCGGGCCGTTCCAGTTGCAGCCAGATTGCGAGTTGGTGGCATGCCACCGGGGTGCTCCGTGCTTATCGACGCTACCTTTGCTGATCCACGGGAGGCGAAAAGGGTGGATTCGTCTCTGGGGCTGCCCTCGGATTTCCTTATGCGGCGTCGCTCGTGCCAGCGCTGCGTGCCGCCTCTGAGAGAAACGATTCGGTGGACTACATGCAGCTCTGGGCGGGCCAGAGCGCAGCGTTTGCGGAGGCCTTGCCTGCTGCGGAACTCACGCGGA
This sequence comes from Granulicella sp., assembly GCA_965198515.1. Lineage (GTDB taxonomy): Bacteria > Acidobacteriota > Terriglobia > Terriglobales > Acidobacteriaceae > Granulicella. The sequence goes on from CBDAPO010000006.1 coordinate 1,951,601, forward strand.
AGCTGGCCTCTGCGGCTCTTGCACTGCCGGCTGGTGCCAAGCACTAAACCCACCTCCGTTGCTCGCCGGGGTCAAGGAGATTGCACCGTCTCGCTTACGGCAGTTGCGCGCCCGTACTTGATCTCTGTTCGGAGCGAAGCTTTTTTGATTCTGCGACAGGATTCCAATCATCTGCGCCTCCGAGCAAAGCACGTGGATTCATCCTGGCTTTGTCTTCTGCGGTGAGCGGTGGGTAGATAACGATGCGATGGCCGCCATTCACGCCCGGACCGTGCGACTTGTATTCGCGGTAGGTGCTGGTCTTCAGCCTTCCACTCCAGTCGGACCAGCCGTCGGGCGAAAGCGTCTGCTGGATGTTGGTGCCGTAGAAGGTCACCGCGGAGTAGTCTCGCCAGGGCCTTCCAAGGATGACTTTGTCTCCGTTGTTGTCACCCGTGATGCGGCAGTGGAGAAAGGTGTAACCGGAGTCTTCGGCAGGGAAGTGCTTGCTTTGCGCGGTGACCATCACGGTCGGGTGATGCATGGAATGCAGTTCGCAGTGGTCAAACACCGCCTTGGCATCGCCGAAGATGTAGTCCACGTGCCCTTCGATGTAGCAGTCGCGGAAGTATTGCCGCGAAGCAGAGCACGCAGCTGTATCTGTCAGCGAGCGGCAGGTCCGGCTATTGGCGTACAGCGTGTCCTGGTAGCCGAGGAGACGCACGCGGTCCAGCACGGCGCGGTCTGAGCTCATCAAGAGCGCTACAGCTTGCGAGCCCTCCTCGGCGCGTTGATGCTCCTTTTCCCATGTGTTCTCAATGGTGAGGTTCTCGGCGGCGAAGCTGTCGGCGTTCACGCTCAGCGTGCCGGATTTGCCGGTGCCGCCGGCACTTGCTGCGGAATCATTCCAACTCAGCACCACGTCCTGGGGGCGCTTGCCCATGCCGATCAGGTGGATGTTGTCGGTCGTGATGTGGACCTTCTGCCTGTAAGTTCCGGGGGCGAGCCGAATGACTTCGCCGGTGGCCGGGGCTGCATCGACGGCGTCCTGCAACGTCGTAAACTCCGCGCCGCCTGCAGGATTTACCGTCACCTGTTTGATCTTGTTCTGAGCCAGCGCAGAAGCACATAGCAGGGCTATGAGCGAAGCTAGAAGGAGAGGTCTACTTGCCATCGGTCGGGGCTTCCTGCCTGGGCGTGGATGCTGCGGGAACGCCCTTGATGTCGGGTCCGAGCTCTACCTCGATGCGTGCCAGGTTGTCAGCGACCAGACGGCCGAACAGCGTTTTTCCTTGCTCGTTCAAATGGGTCCGGTCGGGCTTCGAGCCTGCTCCGTTTTCGGCCTTGGCGTCAGGATGGCTGTCGGCGTCCAGCGTATCTGCCTGCTCCTGCGTCATGCCTTGCAGCAACTTTGTCGACAACTGGTAGAGATCGACGACCGTAACCTTTTCTTCCGCGGCGACCTCCCGAGTGGCCGCGGCGTATTGCCGCAGGGCATCGACGGCAAGCGTGCCATCCTTGTAGTTTCGCCGCGACAACGGCGTGAGCAGCACAGGAATGCCGTCCTGAGCGCGCACCTCGTGGACGAAGCGCGACAGATTCGCGCGGTACGTTGTTTCCGGGTCTGTGTGGCGCGCCGGGTCGTCCTTTTGATCGTTGTGCCCGAACTGGATCAGGTAATACTGGCCATGCTCGTCCAAGGCTTTTTTCCAGAGACCTTCGTCGATGTAGCTCTTGGAACTGCGGCCGTTTGCGGCAAGGTCCACGCAGGTGACGTTCGGCGTCAACACAGCACAAAAGCCCGGGCCCCAACCGCCGCCTGTGGCAACGGTGGAGTCGCCCACCAAAACGATCTTGAACGGCGCGCCTGCGATAACCCGCATGGCGAGTTCGCCTTCCGGCGGCAGCGTCGCAGGCTGCGGGCGGACAAAGGCCGCAAGCGCAGGCACCGCCTTGCCGAGATCCACGGCCACCATGCGCCCGAAGACGTAACTGCCCTTCCAGTCGAGGTGCGTCTTGTCAGGGATGGTGTTGCCTGCCTGGTCTTTCTTGGTGATGCCGAGCGTGAGCGCCTTCTGCTCGCCAATGGAATCGAGATAGCTGATGCTTTCGGTCTGCAAGTCGATGAGGGGCACGTGCATGTCCGTGGCGACGCGCTTCATGGTGGCAGCGTGCGAGAGCAGATCGCTATGGATCTTTCCATCCGCCTCGAAGTAGCGCCTTGTGAGTGGCGTCACCAGCACCGGATGAACGCCAGCGGCTCGCACTTCCGTGATGAAGGTGCGCAGATTGGCCTCATACTGCGCCATCGTCACCTGGCGCTCCAGATGTTCAGGCGACTCCATATCGTTGTGGCCGAACTGGATCAGCATGTACTCGGGATGGGACGCCAGGGCTCGCGTCCATAGGCCCTGTTCGCGATAGGTCTTGGTGCTGGCGCCACCCTTGGCCATGTTTATGCAATCGATGGCGGCGGTCAGGTTCGCACAGAAGCCGCGGCCATACCCTGCGTTATTTGTCTGTGTGGAGTCGCCAATCAATTCCACACGTAAGGTTTTGCCCGGCGCACGCGGAACAACGCCAGACGGCTGTTGTGCTGCGAGAAGCCCCGCCGCTGAGAGTGCCCACGGCAAGGCACGCGTGAGAGCAGAGGTGGCTTTGCGCATTGCCTGCTTTGGCATGGAGTTCTGTCGCGTCATCCTGTTCGCCCTAATCCTGATAAGGAATGAACTTGCCTTGGCAGGAGAAGGTGCTTTTCAGCGGATGTTCGGCAGGCTGCGAGGTAACGCCTTCCCCGGCAAACGTGAAGTTCGCGCCTTTGGGGCCTACGGTCACGTCCGCGAAGCGTGCGCGTACCTGGCCAGGTTGGATTCCTTGAATCTCCACGCCATTCAGCGTCAGCTCGGTGGGGTGATCTGCGTTCAGACCGGCCACCTGCGCGATCCCCGGTGTCAGGTCTACGACGTTTTCCAACGTGATGCCCTTGTAATCAGGGGTGCGATCTCCCTTCAACCCAAGGTCGTCGATGCCATCCGTCGTCTGGCCGTTGTAGAACGGACTGATCGAGATGGGCACGGGAACATCGCGCATGCAGAGGTTGCGATAGGTCACGTTGCGCACGGTGCCACCACGTTGCACGTTGCTCTTTATGCGGATGCCGCTGGTCGTGTGATCCAGCGTCAGCGTGTCGACAAGGATACTGTCCTCGTCGCGCGCCTCCGAACCCATGGACATCCCGTGCCCACTGTAGAAGTGGTTGTCGAGCACGCTCATGTGGTGTACCGAGGCCTTGATTGCGATGTTGTCATCGCCGTTGTCGATCCAGCTATGCGCTACGGTCACGTTTTCTGAGCTGCCCGGATCAATGCCATCGGTGTTGCGCGCATCGGTGCCGCGCACGGTGGGCGTCAGCAGGTGCACGCCCCATGCGGTGAAGCCGTTCGTGTTGTTGACGGCGATATGAAAGTTCGGGGAGTTGTGAAAACGGGTGCGATACAGGATCAGGCCATCGGCATGGTTGGCAATTAGCAGTCTCGGTGCGGAGTAGCGCACATTGGCCGGCTCGGCTGCGCGCGATTGCTGCCACCATGTATAGGACTTGCCCATCACCACGCGGTCACCACGCCCATCGATGGTGCCATCGCCCATGATGGCTGCATTCTTCACGTTATTGACGGAGATGAGCGGCTTGCAAGGGTGGCTGTCCGGGCCGGAGATCCCGCACCCGCCTGGCACCGTGTCGAAGTCCTTCGGGTTGCGTGAGGCATATAGCGTTACGCCTTTGTCCAGCAGCAGCGTGACGCCTTCGCGCAACTCAAGCGGCCCGCTCAGGAAGGCGTTGTGCGCGCCTTCTGACCGAAGCTCAACAGCCTGGCCCTGGGCGCAGGTGTCCATCGCCTTCTGGATGCGCTCTGTGTCCAGCCGGCTCTCGTCTTCTTCGCGCAGGGCATTGCCGGTAGCCTGCAGGTTGGGCTTCAGCACGGTGCAAGCTTTGGGGATCTTCGGTTCGGTGACGGTGCGTGTGTCTTGCGCGTGCAGGGCAAGGGGTGCAAACGCTAACAGCGCAACGCGGGTTGTTTGCTTCAGCAAAGAACTGTCCTTCCTTTGTGGGCGAGCAGAGGGGCCGGCAGATTCGACGGCTCCCCTCGCTATGTCGTCGAGCCGTCGCTTAGAACTCAATGCGAGCCGCAAGTTGCAGAGCCCGGTTGATCTGGCTGTTGCTGTCCACGTTCATCGTTCCGTACGCCGTTGTTGGTGAGTTAGTCCAGTTATTCAGCACCGCGTTGGACTGGCTGTAGACGAAGTGCGTGTGGTTGGTGACGTTGAAGTAATCGGCTTCCAGCGCCAGTTTGGTGCCTTCATGGAAGCCACCCATCGGAATACCGAAGCTGCGACGCAGGCTCATGTCCAGCCGGTAGTTGCCGGGCTGGAATAGCGTTGACAGCGGCGCTGTGCGGGCGATGGTGCTGAACTGGTAGTCCGGTGTTGTCGCAAAGGCCGTGTAGTCCAGGTAATGCGTGGTGCCCAGATCGGCCTGCGAATGCGGACGGTCCAGACCCGCAACCCGGCCACTACCGCTGTAGTTCGGGTTCAGGATGGGGTAGCAAACGTTCTGCGACGGGTTGGTGTTGCAGGTGTTCATCACCACCGACAACGGCGCACCGGAGTAGGCCGTGAAGATGCTGGACAAGCGGAAGCCACCGAACAGCGCACGCGTGAAGGCGTTGTCGCCACCAAGCTGCCCTGTGCCGAACGGCAGGTTATAAGCGCCGGTCAGTACAAATTTGTGCCGCTGATCACCGAGCGACAGGCTGCGATCCAGCGAGCGTGCGGCGTGGAACTTGCCGTCATTCGCAGCAAAGGCAGGGATGTCGTAGCCGGCGCGGAAGGTGCCATCGTTGTCGATCGCCTTGGACCAGGTGTAATCGCTCAAGAACGTAAGGCCATGGGTGAAGCGCTTGGTGACGTAAGCCTCCAGGGCGTCGAACCGTGTGTTGCCGACGAAGCCGTACGCATCGCTGATGCTGCTGTATTGCGGAAACGGCCGCAGCGCCTGGGTGATGCTGGGATTGCCCACGCCACCGAAGCTGGCATACGGCAGGCTGGTGATGCCGGCGGCGGCGAGGTTCGCGGCCCCGCTCGCGCCTGTTGCCGGGCTGCTCAGCAGGCTGCCCAGGCCTAGGTACTTGGGGTCAAGCTGATTGCTGTTGTACCCTCGCGCGTTCAGGGTGTCCGGTTGCAGGAAGTGGCCTTCCGAACCGACATAAGTGAGCGTGAAGTTCGTCGACGGGGTGAGCTCCTGTTGAATGCCGAAGCTCCAGTTGATGAACTGCGGTGAACGGCCGCCGTAATAGGAATCGGCGTAGGTCGGGTTCTGCAGCGATGCCGTAGAAAGCGTGGTGTAGTACGTGCCAAGCGCCGGGTTCAACGTGGGCGGCGGGGTGTAGGTCGGGTACGGCTGATCGAGTTCCCAGTACTGATTGCCGGTCTGCGTCTGCGTGGGCGAAGTGAACGTGGTAGACGGCGTGACGCTGTAGCCTTCAAGCCCTGAACCCTGCCGCGAGGTCGCGCTGCCGCCGTTGGCGTTGCCATGGCTATAGATGATGCCGTAGCTGCCACGAATCACAGTGGTGGGTGCGGCCTGGTACGCGAAGCCGATGCGCGGGCCGAAGTTCTTCATGTAGTTGTGCACGGGCGTGTGGCAGTTGCACAGCCCCGTGCCAAAACCACCGAAGGCGACCGCGCCCTTGGCGTTGATCAGCGGATTGGTGGCGTTGGGATCGAAGTAGGCGAAGCGGTCCTTCACTTCGCGGTAGCTCGGGTAGTAGTCCCAGCGCAGACCAAGGTCCAGGGTCAGCTTCGACGTGACCTTCCATGTGTCCTGCACATAGGGCGAGATGGGTCGGAAGCGTGCGCCGGTCTCCGGCACCGAAGACAGCGTGAAGCTGCCGCTATTGACGGCCCCAACCAGGTAGCTCGCATAGCCCTGGCCGGTGTTGGAAACAGCGGTTGTGGAGTTTTGGTAGCCGGCTGTTGCGCTGTTGGAGAACGTCAACTGCAGCGGGTTCACGCCGGTGGCGTTGACGAGGTAGTTGTACTGCATCCAGGCGATCTCAGTGCCAAAGGTCACCGAGTGCTTGCCCACGTTCCATTGCAGGTTGTCGATCAGCACGTACCCGCTGGCCACCGGGCGGTTGCTGGAGTAGCCAGCCCAGCGATTGATGTTGGTATTGCCGCTGAAGGTGACCGTTGGGAACGAGTCAGAAGCCTGACCGGCGGGCAGGCCTGAGATGCCGTTGGCTGCCGCGCCATAAGTGCCGCCTTCGTCCTGGTTGTAGCCGGGACCATCGTAGCGGCCGTAGCCGTATTTCAGCTGATTGATCAGGTTCGACTTGATGGTGTAGTCGTACTCGAAAAGCAGTACCTTCGTTTTGGGCGCGAACTGCTGTGTGGAGATGTACGGCGGCGGCATGCCGTTTGTTGTCGAAGAGATGTTGACCGCGGCCGGACCCGTTGTGGATTGACGTCCCCAGGCCAGCACGGCACTGATGTTCTGGTTATTCCGCAATGCATAGTCAACCCGGTTGGTTGTCGTCCAGTTGCTCAGACCGGTGCGGTAGTTCGTCAGGTAGTTGTTGTTGACGTTGTTGTTGACCGGCGCTGGCAGGTAGCTTTCCATCTTCAGCGCGGCGGCGGACAGCCGGGTCGTCGGGATGATGTTGCCCTGGAAGGGTTGCCGTGTGTACACCTTGCCGTTGAAGGTGGTGGTGTTCGGGTCGTAGATGCAGCCCGCGATGCTGGCCTTGTTGGTCGCATTGTTCGCATCGACGGCGCAGTTGTTTGCCGGCGTGGAGCCCAGCAGTTCGCTGAAGTTGCCCATGCGCATCAGCAGCGTGGGGATGGTCTCCAGCTGGTAAGGCACCTGGCGGCGATAGCGGTAGCCCTCGTAGCCGCCAAAGACGAACAGCTTGTTCTTGATGATGGGCAAGCCGGCGAAGAGGCCGTATTCGTTCTGGTGCTCGCTGGGTTTCTGCGGCAAACCTGTCAGCGGGTTGGCCACGTGTTGAAAACCCCAGGTGTCCAGGCCGGTGTCACGGAAGTAGTCATACAGCGCACCGTGAATCTGGTTTGTGCCGCTCTTCACGATGTAGTTTTGTACACCCTCGCCCTCGTAGATTGCGGAGTAGCCGACCGTTTGCACCTGGAACTGATCGATCGCATCCACCGCCATCGAGGTCCACACGAAGCGCGGGTCACCTTCGCCGGCGACCGAGGTGATCGGGACGCCGTTGATATAAATCGCTGAAACCGCGCCACGGCTGCCGGCACCATTTACATCGCCCGCGTTGGTGGTCTGGTTGCCGTTGGTCGTTTGCGCGTTGACGCCCGGCAGCAATTGCGCAAAGTCGGTCGCGCGGCGTTGGCCACCGCCGTCCTCGATCAGCGGAAGGGCAGAGTATTGCTCCTGCTCGATGGTGGCGCCAATGGTGGCATTGCTGGTTTCCAGCAGCGGGGCGTATCGGTGACCGTGATCTCTTCGTTCACCTGGCCGGTCTGCAAGGTGACGTTCACCTCGACGACCTGCAGCGCGTCGATGGGCACGTTCTCCTGCCGCACCGACCGGAAGCCGTTGTGCGTGACGACCACGGTGTACTTGCCCGGGTCCACGGAGAAGGAGTAATCGCCTGCACCGGTGGTATGGGCTTCCTGCTTGAGGTTGGTGCCTGCCTGCAGCACCTGGACGTCAGCGTCGGGAATGACGGCGCCGCTGGTATCGGTCACACGCCCGTTGATGCCGCCTTTGCCGGCGAGCTGCGCAAAGGCGGGGGCTGTGCAAAGGCTTGTCATCGCGAGTGCGGCTACGAGGGATCGCGACTGGCGACCAGGTTTTCTGTTTCGGTTACAGGCCATCGGGGCGCTCCTTGAGCAAGCAACATGTTGCCCGGACCTGGAGCTGTGCCGCACTACGAAAACGTACATGGCTCAGGTCTTTTGGCAACGTTGCCATAAATGTGAAACGCAATCTACGCAATCCGCAGCACCGCAGTCAAGTGGCCCAACCAAGTCAGCGAATTGCAGGGCTTTTACGTCCCCGGCTGACGGTAATGCGCCAGGGAAGCGAACGCGCGCTCCTCCCCACGCGGGTCGGCGGCCACGTGCGGAGGAAGGTCCCAGATCGTCGTGGAGCGACGCTGGAGTTCGTAGGCCGGCCAGGGCGGCAGCCCCTTGCGATTGGGGTCGCCGGTGTGCGCAAACGCAATCAAGGTGGCGCTCATAGAATCGGCAAGCGGCTGCGCTGCGGCGATGGTTTCCGGTCCTTCGCCCACCATGCCCGGGGCCACGCGGAGGTTGTCGAAAAAGAACGGGATGTCGACCGTGTGGAGCGCGCCGAAGCGCCCTCCGCCCACGGGCGAGCGCCAATCCATCTCGTACACCCACGTCCTTGGTTGTGCGGGGCTCTGTGCGCGGCGCTCTGCCTCGATCACCTGTCCCGGCCATGAGCGGAACGCGGTAGCGGCTGCAAAGAACACGTCAGACGGCGTCGCCTTCGGGTACCACTCCCGGTAGTGACTGACCACTGCGTCCACGGACACGGGTCCAAGGTAGGTCCCGATGTTCTTCGTCAGCGCTCCCGGAAGATCCTCCCACGTGAGCGAGAACAGTGCCGGTTGCGACAAGCCGATCAGGCCGCGCGTTTCATCGTGCGTGTTGCCGAGGATCATGGGGACACTGTCGGAAATGGGCGGTGCGTCGGGGGAGAACGGATCGCGTGGAAGAGAGCGCCCATCGACCACAGGCAGCCACGCCGAGCTGACGCGCGCAGCCGCTTCCAGCTGTTCAAGCGGCAAAGCCTCCAGGGCCGCACGCAGCTCCGCGCCGGAGACTTTGCCCAGATTCAGGCGTTCCAGGAATTGGCGGCTCCGGTCCGTAGCCAGGGTTGGCGGTGCCGCGGTCACCTGCTGTCCGCTCATGGTCATCACTCGATGGAACAGGCCGTGGGCGGCCGGCATGGCCATCAACGTGGCGCACTTTGCGCCGCCGCCAGACTGCCCGAAGATGGTGACGCGCGCGGGATCGCCGCCAAAGCCGGCGATGTTGTCGCGCACCCATTGCAGGGCGAGCACGAGATCCAGCATGCCCACGTTGCCGGAGTCGGCCAGGCGCGGATCGTCGCTGAGTTGTTGAAGGAAGAGATATCCAAAGGCATTGAGCCGATGGTTCACCGTCACGACAACGACATCGCCGCGCTGTGCCAGGCGGGTGCCGTCATACAGCACGCTGTTGACGGTGCCGCCGTTGTACGCGCCGCCGTGGATGTAGACCAGCACCGGCCGCTGCTTGCCGTCGTGGCGTGGTGATGGCGTCCACACATTCAGGTGAAGACAGTCTTCGCTCAGCGTACCGACGTCAGGGGGCAGATGATAGAGCTCATCGGGGCCGCGTGCGGGCACGGGCGGCTTGGAGGCGCTTGAGGTCATTCCGTTTCCGCCGAGTTGCGGCGCGCGGTCCGCCCATTCAAAGCAGGGGCGCGGTGTGGTCCAGCGAGCGGGTGGCTGTGGTGGCTGAAACCTTGTGTTGCGCGTGTCGGCGCCATACGGGATGCCACGGAACACGGCGATGCCGGAATCAACACGACCCAGCACCGGGCCAAACGTTGTGGTGGCAGAGATGGTCTGCGACTGCGGCACCAGGGCACCCCAGCTCGTGCGCGACAGTGCTGCAAGGGTCAGAGATCCGTGGACGAACTGGCGGCGGCTGAACACAGGCATGCAGCAGACAATCTACCGCGTAGCAACGATTGCTGGCACGCGCGAGTGGACGGGAAGGCTGCTTCCATTGACGGTGGCGCGGAGCGTTCATTAGATTTGGCCGAGCATCCGGTGTCTGTTCGATACGGGCAGACAGTAGATGAAATCGCAACATTCGTAATCGACATGAGACGCCGACCGCTCGCCACGCCGAGCGCTGGAGCAGCTAAGACATGCAATGCACGCCCTGGCGCAGCCGCCGGTCTTTTCTTCGCTTGTCAGCGGAGGCAGTTGTGGCAACCGGTGGCCTTGGTTGGTGCACCCGGAGCGAAGCATATCTTCTGGACAAGAAAGACCAACCGAAGCCCGTGCTAGCTTCCCCGGTGACTTCGCTTGTGCTCAACGTGCGTGATCAGGGAGCCATCGGGGATGGCCAAACCAAGGACACCTCTGCTCTGCAGCGAGCGCTGGATCGATGTGCTGTGCTGGGGGGCGGAGAGGTGCAGGTACCGGCGGGAAATTATCTGACCGGCACGCTGCGTATCCGGTCCAAGACGCGGCTGCATCTGCAGGCTGGCGCTGTGTTGTTGGGCTCACCTGATCTAAGCGATTACCCGTTGACGCAGGTGCGCTGGGAAGGGCGCTGGCATGAAGGATATGCCAGCCTGATCACCGCAACTGAGGCTACCAATGTGACGATCTCGGGGCCGGGGCGCGTCGTTGCCAGCACAGAAATGAAAGGACGTCTCGAACCTACGACGCAGCGGCGCCATCCTGCCCTGCTTGAGTTCACAAGCTGTGCTCAGCTGCTTGTGGAAGGTTGCGACGTGCAGGGCAATGACATGTGGTGCGTTCACCCCACGTACTGCGAGCAGGTGGTGTTTCGCGACCTCGCTGTGCGCGGTGGGGCCGATGGGATGGACGTGGACTCCTGCCGGCATGTCGTCATCGAGGGCTGCACGTTTGCAACCGGCGACGACTGCATCTCGCTGAAATCAGGGCGCGGTGCGGAAGGCCTGGCGATCGGCCGTCCCACGGAAGACGTGCAGATACGCGGTTGCACGTTTTCCGACGCGCACTGGGCTTGTATCGGCATCGGTAGCGAGACTTCAGGCGGCATCCGCGACGTTGCCATTGAGCATTGCAAGTGCTTGGGCGCGGAGACATACGCGATCTACATCAAGAGCCGCCCTGGTCGCGGGGCGTTCCTCGAGAATATTGCGGTCACCGACTTTGAGGTCTCCGGGGCACAACAAGGGTTTCTGCGCCTGAACCTCCTGGACAGCGGCAAGCAGGATGAGTGTCCGGTCGCGGGGCTCGAAGGCATACCGCTGGTGAGGAACTTTCGGTTCAAGAACATTCGGGTGGATGCTGTGCCTGTTCTGGTGGATGCGAAAGCCATTCATCCAGACAGGCCGCTTGTGGGCTTCAGCCTGGAGGACGTTTCCGGGACCTGCGCGCGGGGCATGCAGTTGGCCAACATGCAAGACGTTCGATTGGCGGCCATTCATGTGACCGGGTACACCGGGCCCTTGCTTAGCACCTACCGCGTGTCCGGCAGGGGACTTGAAGGTGCGGTGCCGATGGATGCGCCGAAGCTGCCCGATCCCGTCCTGAACGAGAGCCCTGCCGCGTGCCTTGCGAAGGCTTAGGGCAAAGCTGCGATCCACTTGATTGTGCGCACAACAAGCGCCAAAAATCTTTCTCGGCCTTTGTAGATGGTTGTGCTACATTCCTCCCACATCTGTTTGCAAAAGGCCCCTGCAGCATGCCGGTTCGTCGCCGTTCCCGATCGCTCATTGCCACGGGCAGCCTCCTGGGCGTGCTGCTGATTTGCGGTGCGGGTGGCTTTCTGGTTCATATGCGCGGTGTGCTTTCCCGGGCCACGCGGCAGGTTGCGGCAGGGCACACACTTCGATTTCGTTACGGGCCGTACGCGCCTGCCAATGGAACTGGTTTCTCGCCTTTGCAGACCCCTGCGGAGCTGCGCAGTGGGGCGGCGATCGAGGGTTCCGTGGTTGTGGCCGGCCCGGGTGAGTTGCTGGCTTTCAACAACGCCGGCGTGGAGACACAAGCGTGGCGGGCGGGACTGGAACTTCCCGGGGCGCCGCTGGGGCCGGTTGCGACGGTACGGCTGCGTGGGGCCGCGCATACGGTGTTGGCGGTTGGCACCGCGGGCGCGGGCGTCTTGTTTGTTGACCCGGCAAGCGGTCATGTAGCGCAGCTGCTGCCGGCAACTCCGGAGCAGCGTGATGTGACTGCGCTGGCCGCGCTGCCGGATGGGGAACTGCTTGCGGGAACGCGTCGTGGTGGTGTGTTTGTCTTCGACGGCGAAACGTTTGCTCCCTACCGCGCCGAGTTGGGCAAGCTTGCCGTGACCACCTTGCTCGCAACCTCGGATGAGCTCTGGGTAGGAACGCAGAACGATGGCGTGTACGTGGTGCAGGGTGGCACGACGCGGCACATCACGGCGCCCTTGCCTGACCCACATATCGAATCCCTCGCCGGGCAGGCGGGGCACGTCTTCGCGGGAACATCGGATGGTGTGGAAGAGTTTGTTGGCGGTCAGCCGACCCGCACGCTGGCTCCGGGGATCTTCGCCCACGCGCTCACCCTGGATGCGAATACGCTCACCGTTGCGGCGCTGGAAGGTGGAACGGTGGAGATCCCGCTTGCGGCGACACATCGCGCCATCGCGGCGGGCGAGCAACTGCTATCCGCAAGCAGGACCGAGCAGTTCCTTCAATTGCCGGGCTCGGACGAAAGCTACGCGTTGCGCGCGGACGGGGTTTATCGCCATCGCGGCGCAGCGTGGACGCGTGTGCTGTCTCCGCAAACGGGGACGTTGGCCGATGGCAATGTATCAGCGCTGGCGTTTGCGCCGGACGGCAAGCTCTGGGTGGGCTACTTCGACCGTGGGCTGGATGTGCTGAACGTCGCAAGCGGCTCGGCCCAGCACCAGGAGAACGACCGCCTGTTCTGCATCAACCGCATCACGCTGGACCCAAGGCGCGGAACAATGGCGGTGGGGACGGCCAATGGCCTGGTGCTGTTTGACCGCGCAGGGGCAGCGCGGCAGGTGCTTGGGCGCCGCGACGGTCTGATCAGTGAGCACGTGACAGACGTAGCGTTTGACCGCGACACCATGACGGTCGCCACACCGGCAGGGCTCAGCTTTGTGGGCCCCAACGGCGTGGAAAGCCTGTATGCGTTTGAAGGGCTGGTCAACAACCATGTGTATGCCGTGGCCGTGGCTCCGGACAGCGGTGAGATTGCCGGAACGCTGGGCGGCGTGTCCCTGCTGGCGCATGGGGCGGTGTGGCGCAACCTGACGGCGACCAACTCAGGTCTGCGCCACAACTGGATCACCGCGGTGCTGCCGCTGCCGATGTTTGCGGGTGCGGGGTATGCCCTGGGCACCTATGGCGGCGGGCTACAGCGCATGACGCCGACGGGGGAACTCGCGGCGATGCCGGGTGCGGCGCCGGACGGAATCATCAGCCCGAACGCACTTGCCGCTACCGAGACGCACCTGTACGCGGGATCGCTGGGCGGCGGACTTTGGGTGTATGGGCGGGCTTCGCAGCGCTGGCAGCAGGTCGTCGCGGGGCTGCCTTCGCTGAACGTGACCGCACTGGCTGCGCGGGATGGCGAGCTCTATGTGGGCACAGATAATGGCCTGGTGTATGTGCCGGAGGCTCGGCTACCGCAATGACGTGCGTTCGGTTGCGTTCCCTAGTCGTGTTCTGCGCGCTGTTGCTGATGGGCATGCGCACGGCTGCGGCCTCCACCGGTGTGTTGCTCCCTGGGGATCAGCAGGCACCGGATCCAAGGGTACTTTCGCTTGAAGAGATGACGGTGCGCATCGAGATTGATAACGGGGACGCCCATGTCACGGTGACCCAGATCTTTCTTAACCACACGGCCGGCATCCAGGAGGCGACCTACCGGTTCCCGTTGCCGGGCGGGGCGACCATTTCGGATTTTGCCGTGTGGGATGGAGCCGTGCGCATCCCTGCCGTGGTGCTGGAGCGCCGCCGCGCCGAAGAGGTGTACCGCGACGCGCGTTTGCAGGCCATCGATCCAGGTTTGCTCGAGGCCGGCGAGCGTGACGGCAACACACCGGAGCAGAACGCGTTGTTCACCGCCAAAATCGTGCCCATCCCAGCCTATGGCACCAAGCGGCTTGAGATTGACTATCACCAGCGCATCGAAACAACAGCATTTGCCGCCGGCTTTGTGCTGCCACTGAAGCCGGACATGGGCGTGGTGCAGACCGTCCCCCGCTTCCATGCGTCCGTTCTATTGCACTCCGCGCAGCCGCTGGCCGGCGCGCGGATGAATGCGGGCTACAGCTACACGACGACACAACAGGACGCGCATACCCTCTCGATCACCCTGGACGGCACGCCGTTGAAGTTGACCGACGATCTCGGGCTCCAGTGGGAGTTGCAGCGCGGCGTCCCCGACACGCTGAACGTGCTGGTGCATCGCGACCCGACGCCGGCAGCGCCGTCGCCGGACGTGAAAACACCTGCACCCGTGGAGGTGGAGCCGGGCTTTTTTGAAGCGACATGGCTCATCGGTTCGCCCGCCCGATCGGTCACACCGGCGGTGGCCTCCACACCGCGCACGGTGGTGTTGTTGTTTGACACCTCGCTTTCCATGCAGTGGGACAAGCTGGAGCGGAGCTACGCGGCGGCAGCCGGCGTGTTGCAGGCCTTGCGTCCGGGTGATCGCTTCAACCTGATTCTGTTCAACGACCGCGTAGCCGCGTTCAGCCCTGCGCCGGTGGCCGTCGATGCTGCCTCGATTGGCCGCGCCATGCAGTTCCTTCGCGCCAGCCGCTTACGTGGTGGCACCGACATCGGCAAGGCACTGACGGCGGGGCTGGCGCAGTGTGCCGGGCAGCAGGGCGAAACGCACCTCCTGTTGATCTCCGACGGGAACTCCGATGTGGGCGAGACCGTGCTGCCAGGCAAAATCGCGGCGAGCTACGCCAGACAGTGGAAAGCACTGGCCAACGCACCGCACACCGATGTGTTCGCGGTGGGCGACGATGCTCGCCTCGGCCTCCTGCGCTTGTTGGCTCACAACGACGGCGTTCTGGAGCAGGTGCTTTCCACCGAGCCGCTGGAGCTGCACCTCAAGAGTTTTCTCTCCAAGCTAGGCAGCGTGCCCGTTGGCGAGCTTGGCCTCGAGGCAAAGCCTGGCAGTGCGGTGCGCCTGGTGTACCCGTTGCAGACCGCCAGTTTCGAGGGCTCCACGGCCAGCTGGGTGGGGCAATACCTGCAGTCTGGGCGCGTGAGTTTTGTGGCCCACGGCACGCGCGCGACCGGTGCTGCGGAGGCCCGGGCGGACGCCGACCTGCCAGCGCAGGAGCTCGGGCATCCACAGCTGCCGCGACTTTGGGCCCAGGCGCGGGTGGACGCCTTGCTCGAAGAGATTGATCGCGACGGTGAAACAACAGCGGCCATCGACGAGATCATCCGGCTGGCACGACGCTACAAGCTGGTGACCCCGTACACGTCGTTCCTTGCGGTGCCACGCTCGTTGTTACGGCCGCGTGTCATCCGGCCGGGCGACCCGGTGCTTCGCGTGCGGACGGATCCGGCGATTCGCTCCGTGGTAGCAATCTTTCCCTTCGGGCTCACCAAGCCGTTGCGGCATCTCGCGGAGGAAGACGTCCCAGACCGGCGGGGCCGGCGGGGCGCGGAAGGCGGGCTCCTCTGGGAGACTCGCTTCTTTGCACCCGCCGACATGGCGGACGGCACCTACCAGGTCCGGCTGATTCTTCGCGACGCGTCCGGAGCCGTGTATCGCGAAGGGAAGAGCTTTGTCATCGCGAGCACGCCACCAACGGTGAAGATCACGCTGCCCGTCCAGCGCGTGCATCGCGGCACCACGGTGACGTTGCGGGTTGCGGCTTCGGCCAGCACGCGTACGCTGACGGCACGGCTGGACAACGGGCTGCCAGTGGCGCTGCGGTGGAGCGCCTCAGCGGGGGCAAACACGGGCATGCTGACCATTCCCGCGGACGTCCCGCTGGGCCCGGTGAAGTTGATTGTTACGGCTGAAGATGTCGCGCACAATCTCGGCACAGCGGAGGTGACCGTCGATGTGGCGCCCTGATCTTCGCTGCCGGATGTCGTCTCGGCGGCTTGCGGGCTGTGTGCTCGCGGGCGCCGTTGCGCTGCTTGGGGGACGAACGGCGCGGGCGCTGCTGCCGCCATGGCTGCAGCATGCTGTCAGTGGGTCGGCGATCGAGGCCGCGTTGTTCCGCAGCATGGCACTGCCCGGGGCGGACGTGCCGTATCCGCGGCCGCCGGCGGAGTCGGTGACGGAGCTGAACAAGCTGGTAGCAGGCGCACCCAGCGAGGCGGAGTTGCTGAGACTGCGGGCACACCAGGAAGAGCAAGCGCTGGACTTTGCCGGTGCAGGGCGCGACTGGAAGGCGTATGCGGCCAGGGCGTCGGACCACGGCGCAGGTTTGCGGGACCTGGCGGCGTTCTACGGTCGGCGTCTGGCCGTGCAGGACCAGTTCGCGACGTTGCTGCAGCTCGGCACCGTGGCACCCGGGCCGGCGGACCGCAGAACGGCGCCCGCGGAGCAACGATCGTGGAAAGCCTTCGAAGAGGCGCTCGTTGTGGCGAACAACCAGAGCTTCGGCCCGGCGGCGGTGGAGCCGCTCTGGCATGGTTGGCTCGCACGCTACCCCCGGCAGCCCACCGTTTACGCGCGGGCTTTCACGTGGGAGCTGAATCAAAGGCGCACCACGGAAGCACAGGCGATTCTGACGCAGTTCCGGACGGCGTTCCCGGCCGATGCAGTGTTTCCGGTCAAGGCGGCCGCCCTGTTGGCGTTGCAGGCGGGCGGCGCTGAGGCGCAGGGTCGTGCTTTGGCGGTGTATGACAGTGCATTTTCAGCGCTGTGGCCGCAGGAGCTGCTGAACAGCTACTTCGACCTCCTGGCCTCCACGCACAGCACCCGGCGCTTCGTTGCCGAGGCGCAGGCCCGTCTCGACAAGGACCCCAACGACCTCCAGGCGGCGACCAAGCTCTTCGCGTACTACCGGCACGAGGGTCACCCTGAGACGGCGTTGGCGGTGCTTGCCCGGTACCGAGACGGCAAAGAGCAGCGCGACCCCACGGGCAAGAACTGGACGCCGGATGAGCTGCATACGCTGGAACAGTTGGCCGATTCCGCGCAGGCCTACGAGGATGCGGCCCGGTATGCCTTCGCGCTGTACCACCTGCCCGGGGCGGTCGCGGACGGCCGACCGGCGCGCGAAGCCGGACTGGCCGCCATGGTGGGCCTGCTGCTGGATGCGCCCGAGCAGCCCATCGCCTTGGGTGCCGGCAACCTGAGCATGTATCGCGACATCGGCACGCTGGACGGGGGCCCCGGCTTCTGGAACGGCGTACTTTCGCTGTGGCTGAACGGTCAGGATGTGCAAGGGAACTTTGCGCAGCAGGAGCTCAAGGCGCAGCCCTACCTCCACCGTGCAAAGGCGGCGGCTCTTCTGGCGCTGCTGGACACCGAAGCGCCAATGGACGCGCAGCGCCCCGCGTTCCACGCCAAGCTCATCGAGGCTTATGCGCAGTATGGCGAAGATGCTGCCGTGCTGCAGGCCGGCGAGTCGTTTTTGCAGAGCTTTCCGGGTGCGCCGGAACGCCGGGACGTCGCACTCGCCATGGCAGACGCCGACGCGCGGCGGAAGGACACCACGGCGGAGTTTGCTGTGTATGACCGGCTGCTGAGGGAGTTGGGCGCCCAGACCGGAAATCTGCCGCTCTCGACGGCGGCGTTGGCCGGCCCAACTGCAAGCGCCACCGCGGCCGCAACGGCGACTCCCGACGACACGGCCATTCCGGACACACCCGCGACTGAACCGGACGCAAACAACAGCACAGGGTCTGAGGCGTTTCCGGACGCAGGTGCTGTGGTCGCAACCAGACCTGACGCCAGCCGCGCCCTGCAACTCAACACAGGCGAGCCCGCGCCCGAACCAAACCCGGCAGCCGCGGCCTACGCGGAGGTGTTGAACCGCTACCTGGAACGACTCACGGCTTCGCATCAGCTGCCGCAGGCCCTCGCCGTGTTGCGTACAGAGCTCGACCGCAACCCCGACGACCCAAAGCTGTATGAACGGCTGTCGACTTTTCTGAGCCAAAACAATCTTTCCGCGCAGCAGGAGGAGGTGTTCCGTGCCGCAATGGCGCGCTTCCAGGACCGGGGTTGGTACAACCAGTTGGCGCGCTTCTACCTGCGGCAAAAACGCGACGGCGATTACGCCAGGTTGGTACGGCAGGTCACCGACATCTTTTCCGGCACGGAGCTGGATGCGTACTTTGCCGAGGTGCGAGGCGGTGGGCCGCAGCTTGCGCTTGAACTGAACCTGTACGCCCACAAACGCTTTCCGCACGATCAGGTTTTCACGCAAAATCTGCTGGCTGCGTACAGCAGCAAACCTACCCGGGACGACGCCGCATGGGAGCGCCTGCTAAGGCAAAGCTGGTGGCAGTCGCCAGAGTTGCGGAACGAGTTCTTCGCCTTTCTGAGCCGCACAGGCAAGCTGCAGACGGAACTCGCCGCCTTGCCTGCAGAGACGAACGCGGCGACGAACCCGGCTGCAGTGCAGGAGCGCGCCGAGGCCGAACTTTGGGCCTCGCACTTTGAGGCGAGCGTGCCGCTGTTCGACGCGCTGGCGCAGAGCTTTCCCGCGAGCGCAGAGGTAGGCACAACAGCTGCGGACCTGAACCGCTCCCAGGCCTGGTTGGACCCGGCAGGGCCTACACCGCACATCACGGCAGCCGTGGCGATTGAACAGCGCCTGCTTTCGACCGATTCTGGCAACCTGGACCGATTGGCCCGCATAGGCGACATCCTGGCCGATCACGCCAACGGGACACCTGCAAGCTATGCCGCCGCAGGCGCTTTCTGGCGACTTATGCCAGCCACCGCACCGGGCGACCCTGAAACCTACCTGCAAGCGGCCACCGTTTTCTGGGACTACTTCCAGTTTGACCAGGCGTTGGGCGAGATCGGCGAAGCGCGGACCCATTTCGGTGATCCGGCGCTGTACGGATACGAGGCAGGCGCCATCCTGGAGGGCAAGCGGGATATGGCCGGGGCGGTGCGCGAGTACACCGCGGCCGCGCTGGCCGGAACCTCCGCCAGCGGCGTGCTGCCCCATGCGGACCGGCAGATCGCTGCGGGCATGCCCGTAGAACGGGACGGCAACGTCGACGCGGCGAGCAATCCGAGCACGGCGCGGCTGCTGACGTTAGCCAGACGCGCTGACACGGCGACGCTCGTTGACAGCGCGACGGCAGCGCAACTGGGTCGCAACGGCAGCTTGCAGGCTCTGCAGCTTCGTGTGGCGGTTCTGGATGCGGAGCATCGCGCCGCGGGGGTGAGGTCTCTGTTGCTGGCCGCGGTGCAACGGGCTGTGACGGCGGACGCAGCCGCCGATCTGGCCGCCTACGCCCAAACCCGTGGTGAGGTCGCGGCCCATGAAGCCGCGTTGAGCCGGGAAGCCGACCTGACCCCTGATCCGGTGGAAAAGCTGCAGCTTCGCTACGCCCTGGTGCAGGCCTACGAGGGCCGCAAAGACCTTCCCGATGCGGAGCGGCTGGTAGACGCGACCTACCGCGACAACCCGCGCATCCTGGGCGTCGTGCGGGCTACGGTGGACTTTGACTGGCGGAACAAGCAGCAGAAGCAGGCGGTGGACGTGCTGGTGGATGCGGCCCATGCGGCGCAGCCACCGCTCAACCAGCAATTCACCGCAGAGGCGGCGGCCAAGGCCAATGAAAGCGGCGATCCAACTCGCGGACGCGTGCTTGCGCTGGGTCTCTTGGGGGCCGACCCGTACAACGCGCAGTATCTCGCGCTTGCCGCAGAAAGCTACGCAAAAGCCGGTGACCTCGCCGGGCTGGAAGCCTTTTACCGGGAGCGGTTGGGAGCTGTACAGACACCTTCCATGACGCCGGAGCAACGGCGTGCCCGCACAGCACTGCTCCGGAAAGGGCTCATCCCGGCGCTGACGCAGGCGAAGGATTTCAGCGGCGCGGTGGACCAGTACACCGCGCTGGTCAGCGCTTACCCGGAAGACAGCGCGCTGATCCGCGAGGCTGCGTTGTACGCGGCACAGCACAACCAAAACGAGAAGCTGCTCGGGTTTTACCTACTGACTGTGCAGGCTTCGCCGCGGGACGCACGGTACTTCGTCGCTCTGGGTGAGACCGAGGCGTTGCTGGGCGACGCCGATGCCGCGCTGCAGGTGTATGCGCATGCGGTCGCACTGCGGCCAGAGCGCAGCGAGCTCTTCATCGCAAAGGCAGGCCTTGAGGAGCGGCTTGGCCGTTACAACGAGGCCGTTGCGGACTACCGGCGTTTGTACCAGCTTAGCTACAAGGACCCGCAGTGGATGGTGGCAGCGGCCAAGACACAGGCGCGCCAGGGGCATGCGGCTGAGGTCGTCGCGTCACTGGAGGCCGCGTTCCTTCGTGGCGCGCAGAGCACGCCGCACGACTACTTCCAGGTGGCCGGGCAGCTGGAAGAATGGAACCTCCTGGCCGAAGCACAGCACTACGCCGAGCAGGGCGCAGCCGCAGCAGGCGCCGATCTGCTGGCGGGCGACGAGCCGCGCATAGGGGCCGACGATCCAGCCGTGTATGCCCGCGCGTTGACCCGGACGCGGCACACAGACGAGGCATTTCAGACGCTGCAAGCCGCATTGACGGCTGCAGGAGGTTCTCCGTCCTCCCCAGGGGTGCTCAGCGCGCAGGTGCGGTCGCAGGGGCTGGCCTCGGTGACCGATGCTGAGTGGCGGAAGAGCTATGTGGCGGCTCGCCAGACAAGGGCGGCGGGGCAGTTCAGCAGCGCCCTGAATGCTATCGGCGAGGCTGTTGCGCAGTACGCAACACCGGAAGAGCACGCGAGGTTCGCCGCCCAGTTGACGGCACAACGCGGCGCGGCTGGCCGGGAGGAGGTGCTTGCGCGGTGGATCCCCGCGGCGCATGCTGCCGGGCTCGGGGCGCTGGAGGCGAGTTGGCGTGCTGCGTTGTTCAGTGCCGGTGGCCAGCAGGCCGGTGCCCAGTTTTCGCCGCTGGTGCAGCTGCAAGAAGCCCGGCTGGCTTTTGCGGAGCTCGGCCATACGCTCCAGGCCTATGTCGAAGGGCACCCCCGCTCGCCACTTCGCCCGCAGATGGTCGAGGATGCCGTGGAGGCGTATGGCGCTGCCGGAAACACGCCCGCGCAAGTACAACTGCTGCGCCTGGCGTGGGCCAACGACGACGGCACCGTCGCTCCTAGGAACGCGTACCTGCGTTTGCTGGCCCACCGGGCTCCTGACACCCTGGTGAGCCTGGCGGCGAGCAAACAGGAGGCCCTTGCTAATGCAGCGACCGAGGCAGCGCTTGACCAGCCTTCCCCGGAGCTGGCGCTTCGGGCCGTAGCCGCCCGTGGTGCCGGGCTTGGAGCGATCTGGCAAGGGAACTACACGGCCTTGGCTGGCCTGTACGTGCACGGCGCGACCCCGGCCGTTCGCGCTGCTTTTGAGGGTAGTCTCGGGCTGCAGGCAACGATCGGCGAGCGGCTGCAGTCGCCGCCCGATGCCGCACAGCACCTCACCGGTCAGCCGTGGTTCTACCTGGCCAGCCGTTACGGGGAGTGGCTGCTCGCGCAACCTGCCGGGGTCACCTCGCCTGACGATGTCCTGGCGGCTGACCTGGAAGGTGACAACGGCGCGCAGCAATACCTGGCGCTCGCGCAGACCGAGGCCGAGGGGGGCCGCAGCGAAGCGGCCCTCACGGACACGACTCATGCTCTTGAAGTGTCACCCGGCTCGGCTACGGCCCTGGACGCCAGGGCTTCGCTGCTCTGGGACATGGATCGCCACGCAGAAGCTGTGGCGGCCTGGGCGGACGCGCTCCACGCGTTGCAAACGCTGCAGGACAACGGCCGGGCGCCAGAAAGCTTTTGGACCGGCTTTGTGCGGATTGCGTCGCGTGTTCAGCAGCACTCGCTCTACGGGCAGCTGAAGCCCGCAATGGACGTGACGCTTCGCAGCTATCTCAGCCACAATGGCACGTACCGCTCAAACGAGCTATTACGGGCTGCGTACCAGGCCGCCCCTTCACCGGCGGACGGCGTTGCGTGGATGATCTCGCTGGCTGCCGCAGCCAAGGCTCCCGTTGAAGTCTTGGGCGACCTGGACAGTGCGGCATGGCTCCTTCCAGCAGCGCGGGAGCAGATCCTGCAGCGCGAAGTGGATCTGCTACGGGCTGCTTCTGCAGCCACTGCCCAGAACAGCAACGGGGAGCCCTGGCGGCTACCGAATGCACGCACAAAGCTGCTTCAGCTTTACGTCGATGATCACCACGGGGCGCAGGCGCTGGAAGTTCTGCAGTCGCTGCCCGCGGCCGCGCGCGCGGAATCCGAGGTGCAGGCGCTGGAGATTGTCGCCTCGGCCCAGACCGGTGCCTTGCCCGCGCTCTTGCAGCGGTTCGACGCAGAGCCCAACCTCATTCCGGCCACTGAGACCATGCAGCGCGCCGCGGCGACACTGCAACGGGATCATGACGCGGCCTCTGCCCGGCTGGTGCTGGAAGCAAGCTTCCGGCGGGCGCTGGCGCAGCATCAGGTTGTTTCGGCGGACTTCCTTGATGTGGCCGAGGTCCGTCTGCAAACGGGTGATCCGGCCGGGGCCGTGACCATGCTGCAGGCGTTAATCGCGAACAGTGAGGATGTGGATGCTGACCGGGATGCCGCCGCGACGTTGCTCGAGAAGAACGCGCACGCAGCCCAGGCGATTGCTTTCCTCGAACCGCTGGCTCGCGGGGTTCCGTGGGACCCGAGTTTCCGTGTACGGCTGGCGGAGGCACGCCTCGTTGCCGGGCCTGGTGGAGCGCCCGAGGCGGTGCGGTCTCTTGCGGCCGTAGCGGCTGACTCCGCTGCGCTGTATGCCGTGCGCGCCCGTGCCGCTCGCGATCTGGGAGGTGCGGGGACGGCATCGACATCAACCGCTGGCCTGGGCAGCGCCGAGTTAACCCTGTTCGTCGCAGGGACGCGGCCGCCCGCTTCAGCACGGCAACCGTTCTTTGTGGAGGCTCGTGTTGCTGCGGCCGCAGGCACAAAGGACCCCAAGGTAGAAGCGATGCTTCTGCGTGAGGCCCTGGCGATTGCACCGTATGCGCCCGAGGCCCAGAGATGGCGCGAACAGGCTTTTGTGGCACAGCAGCGGGCGGGCGACTTCGCCGGCGCGGAGGCCACGCTGATGAGCCTGTTGGCGCAAGACAACAGCTACGTCCCCACCGATTCGAGTCGGGATGAAATTGACGCTAATGCTGGTGAGGATGTTGTCGCGTCCCCGGTGACACTGCCCCTGCCGCAGCGGCTAAACGCCGGGTCTCCGGACCAGAAGGCCGCGTTCGCCAGAAAGATCGGTCAGGTCTACGCCGGCTTCGGAGATGACGTGCTGGCCGGGCAGTACCTCCGCTACACGCTGCAGCTGGCGCCCGCCGGCCCTGAGGCTGCAACCGCCACACAGAACTTGGCGGCGCTGGGCAAACGTGCTCGCCTGGCAAGGGCCAACGCAGCACGCCGACCCGTGATCGGCAAACAGCTCGACCAGCCGCGTGTGGTGCGTGCCCGGTTGAGCGAAGCGCCGGACGTGGTACCACCGGGAACGGAGGAGAACGATGAGTAAGCTGCGTCTTCGTCCGCGAGCCTGGGCCGTGCTCAGCGCGGTCTGCATGATGCTGGCCGCGCTGGCTTGGGCCTCAATACCTTCTGCGCCAGGGAACCGCCCATTGGCGACGATGCTGCCGCAGGGTGCGCTGATGACGGTGGAAAGCGCTGACTTTGGCGCACTCGTCGCTGCCTGGAACCGGTCGCCCGAGCAGCATGCGTGGCTGCGCAGCGCCAACTACAGCGCATTCGGCAACTCCGGGCTGTTTGCGCGCCTGCAGGACGCCCAGAGTGGCTTTGCTCATGCTGCTCACAGCCAGGTGGATGGCGCTTTTCTGGCCGAAATCTCCGGCAAGGACAGCATCTTTGCCTGGTACGACATCGGCAACCTCGAATTCTTGTACCTTACTCGCCTGCCGCAGGACCGGCTCGCGAAGTTGAGTCTGTTGGCCCAACGCAGCAGATTTGCCCGCCGGGAAGCGGGGGGAACGACGTTCTACATCCGGTCTTCGAATGCTTCCGCCGGCACTGATTCGGACGGTGCCTCAGCGCAGGGCGACACGGAGGCCGACGACCAGGGTAGCCCGGGGTCCAGCGGTGTGGACCAGACGCGGACCGTCGCCTTTGCTGTGCGAGGCGATTGGCTGGTGCTGGCGACGCGTGAAGACCTGATCGCCGGGGCGTTGCAGTTGATGGCCACGCCGCAGGAGGGGAAGGGGCACGCCGCTTCGTTGGCGAGCTCGGGTTGGTACAGCGCGGCGAGCGCTGCCAGCTCGGCACACCCCGGTGATCTCCACATGTTGCTGGACCTGCAGGCGCTGACGAAAACACCGCACTTCCGGACGTACTGGCTCCAGCGCAACGTCACCGAAACGCGCCAATACCGCGCCGCAGTGGTGGACTTGTACCGTGAATCCGGTCAGTTCCGCGAAGAGCGCGTGCTGTTGCCCATGGACACGGGCGCCGCGGAGGCGGCTTCGCCGGACCTCGGCTCGCTGGAGCAGATGGTGCCGGAGCGAGCAGGCGTGTACCGCGCGTGGGCAAACCCGGCGACTGCGGACGCGCTGGGCGCTCTACGTGACAAGGTGCTCGCACGGGAGCCCGCGACGCAGGGGGACGCAACGGTCAGTCCGCAGGCACAGACAGCGGTCGACCCGGCGGGGAGCAGCGGAGACCTCGACACGCGCATCGACGCGCCCTCACGCAAACCGTCGGACGGGAGCGACAGCTCGGGTCGGCTGCGACAGCTGTTGGAAAGCTCCGGCCTGGAGAGCATTCTGACCGTCGACCGCACCGCGGCAGCCAGCGTCGACGGGGCTTTTGTCGGGGTGCAGTCGGCGGTGGTGCTACGGTCCTCTGCGCCCTGGGACAAAGACGCACTGGCACAGGCAGTTCTTCAGAGCCTGCGCGTCCGCCTGACAACCGCATCGCTTGGTTTGGGGTGGACCTCCGTCAGTCACGAGGGTGTCACGTATCTCACGCTGGGGGCGACGCACTCGGTCTGCCTGGCCATCAACGGACCGTTGGCAATCCTCAGCTCTGACCCGGCCCTGATCGAGGACATCCTGAAGCGTGGCGCGGTGGCCCCAAATTCCGCGCTGCCCGCACTGAGGCTCGCAGGCTTCCGGCCTGGGCAGGAGCGGGCCGACTTCCGCCATCTGACCGCTGACTTGAACGTTGCGCAGAGCAGCGCCAATTTCAGCACAGGACCTGCGGGCAGTTCGGCAACCCAGACCACGGTGGATCTGTTCCGCGACAACTTGCCCAGCCTAGCTGATGTCTTTCAGGCCATGGTGTCCGAACGATACGTTGAAACGGACGATGCGGGCAAGATCCACCAAGCCGTCGTGTACCGCTGGAGTGACCAGTAGCGCGAATCTACCTCCAGATCAGCGAACTGCAGGTCAGTGACGCAGACACGTCAGGGAACAGAAGGGCTCCTGGGTCCTGACGGCAAAGATCGCACAGACGCAGAAAAGGCCGGGATTGCTCCCGGCCTTTTCTGTCTTTCGGCTGTACGCAGACTAAACGCCCGCGCCCACCGGTTCCCGTTCCTTGGCTGCTGCGAGCTCGGCCATCTGCTGCTTCTTCTTCTCAGCAGAGTTCTGTCCGAGGTCCGCCGCCAGCTTCTCAGTGGTGAAGGCCTCGATCAGGTCGCCGGCGCGGATGTCCTTGTAGCCCTGGAGATCGATACCGCACTCCATGCCCTGACGAACTTCCGCCACGTCTTCCTTGATCCTTCGCAGCGAGGAGATCTTGCCCTTCCAGACCTCTTCGCCGGCACGCAGAACCCGGACCTGCATGTCGCGGCGGATGAGACCGTCGCGCACCGTGCAGCCGGCCACCTGCCCGACCTTGGTGATTTTGAAGACCTGCAGCACTTCGGCCCGGCCTTCGTAGTTCTCCCGGTACACGGCATCCAGCAGCCCGAGCATCGCCTTGGTCATCTCGTCCTGCAACTCGTAGATGATCGAGTGCAAGCGGACTTCCACGTTTTCGCGATCGGCCAGGTCCTGCGCCTTGCGCTCCGGCCGGACGTTGAATCCGATGACAACGGCGTTGGACGCCGAAGCCAGCAGGATGTCCGACTCGGTGATCGCACCGACGCCTGAATGAAGCACCTTGACCCGCACCTTTTCGGTCGACATCCGCACCAGCGAATCGGCCAGCACTTCGACCGAACCCTGCACGTCGCCCTTGAGGATGAGGTTGAGATCCTTGACCCCGGCCAGCTTGATCTGCTCGGCCAGACCCTCCAGCGACACGCGCGAGCTCTTGGAAAGCTGCGCCTCGCGCTCCTTCAGCTTGCGGTACTGCGCAATGCCCTTGGCCTTGTCGCGGTCCGCCATAACCAGGAACGTGTCGCCTGCATCCGGAATGCCTTCCAGACCCAGGATTTCGACCGGCGTTGACGGCCCAGCCTCGGTAATGGCGCGGCCACGGTCATCGAACATGGCGCGAATCTTGCCGAAGGTGTTGCCGACGATGAAGCTGTCACCAGCCTTCAACGTTCCGTTCTGCACCAGGATCGACGCCACTGCACCGCGTCCGCGGTCCAGCTTGGCTTCAATCACGGTACCGACGGCGGGACGTTCCGGCGTGGCCTTCTGCTCGTGCACGTCCGCGACGAGGCAGATCATCTCTTCCAGTGCGTCCAGGTTCTGCCGCTTCTTGGCCGACACCATGACGAACTCGGTGTCGCCGCCCATCGACGTCGCCTGCACGCCACGCCCAGCCAGCTGGGTCATCACTCGCGTCGCGTCCGCTTCAGGCTTATCGATCTTGTTGACCGCCACGATGATCGGCACCTTGGCCGCCTTCGCGTGGTCGATCGCCTCGATCGTCTGCGGCATGACGCCGTCGTCAGCGGCCACGACCACAACGACGATGTCGGTGATCTTGGCGCCGCGAGCACGCATGCGGGTGAAGGCCTCGTGACCCGGGGTATCCAGGAACACGATCTCGCGCCCGAAGGCCGGGCTGTCCGGCTTCGACACATGCACCTTGTAGGCACCGATGTGCTGCGTGATGCCGCCGGCTTCGCCGCCAGCCACGTCCGTGGAGCGAATGGCGTCCAGCAGCGAGGTTTTGCCGTGGTCGACGTGACCCATGATCGTGACCACCGGAGCACGCACCACCTCGACCATGTTCGAGGTGTCCTCGAGCAAGCCTTCGATCGCCTCGTTTTCCAGCTGATCTTCGATCGTGATGATCTGGGCGTCTGCGCCAAACGAGCGCGCCACGTCCTTGACCAGCTCCGAATCGAGCGACTGATTCACCGTCACCATGACACCGCGAATCAGCAGCGTGGCGATCAGATCCTTGCCACGGACGTCCAGCTTCTCGGCCAGATCTTTCACCGAGATGCCTTCGGTCACCGTGATGGTCTTGGTGATCGGCACTTCGCCCATGGGGATCTGCGCCGCGCCCATGCGCGGGTTGTATCCCTTGATCGCGACTTCCTTGTTCTTCTCGTACCGCGGCGCTCCGCCACCAGGGCGGCGTGCATTGCGGACTGGACGTCCCGGTGCCGGTGCATCGGCCGGGGGCAAAAGGCCTCCGGGTCCGACACCACCTGCGCCAGGTCGACCACCAAAGCCCGGGCGCGGCCCAAATCCTGGACGCGCTCCAAAGCCTGGACGGCTCCCGGGGCCTCCTGGGCCGCCGGGACCCCCCGGTCCACCTGGGAACGTACGTGTCGGGTGCATCGGCCGGCGTGCGCCTGGGGGCATCCCCGGGCGTCCACCTGGACCGCCTGGGCCACCGGGACCTCCCGGTCCGCCAGGTCCCCCACCTGGTCCTTGCGGACGGGGGCGCTCAAAGATGGGACGACGTGCGGCGTTCGCGGCGCCTGGCGTTGCCGTGTAGGTCGGGCGTGGGCCGGTTTGCGGCATCACGACGCGGCGTACCGGCGCAGCTGGAGGCGCTGGAGGTGCGGGGGCTTCCGCAACAGGGGCTGGGGGCGCCGCTTGTGCTGGCGCTGCCGGCGCTGCCGCTGGAGCAGTTGCTTGCGCCGGGGGAAACTGCGGAGCTCCTGGAGCTTGTGGGGCGGGACGCTGGGCAGCCTGCGGCGCGCCTGCAGGAGCTGCATTCAACGGAGGCCGTGCCACAACGGGACCCTGCACGGGCCGGCTTGCAATGGCCGGTGCGGGGGTGATGACCTGCGGAGCCTGCCGGGGTTGCGGCATCACCACGCGCCGAGGTGGCGCAGCGGCCACAGGCGGCGGAGCTGCCGGGGGTGGCGGCGCGGGAGCTGCTGCAACTGGTGCCGGGGGTGGCGGAGCGGCCGCCACAGGTGCCGCCGGAGCAGGTGCTGGCGGGGGAACGCTGGCAACCGGTGCCGCAGGGGCAGGGGCAGGGGGACGTGGAGGAACGATGGCTACAGGGGGCCGATTCGTGTTCGGCTGAACCACAACACCGGTACGCACCGTTTGGCCAGGCACAATGGCCGGGCGCGGCGCAGTTCCCGCAGGAGCATTGGCATTCGCCGCAGGACGCGGAGACGCCGGTGCCACCGTGATGGCTGGGCGGCCGCCAGCGGGTGCCACAACGCTGGGCGTTGGCCGGGGCGGGGGAGCGCTGCGCGCGGCGGCTTCCGCCTGCTTGCGCTCCAGGATCGCTTTCAGCGCGTCGCCGGGCTTGGACACGTGAGACAAATTGAAACCCTGCCGGTTCTCCCCGCTTGCCTGCCGGGATCCACCGTTGGAGGGCCTGGTTCCGCGGGTCAGGTGCCCACGAACCTTTTCCGCCTCATCTTCTTCGATGGAGCTGGAATGCGTCTTCTTTTCGGTGACGCCCACCGCGGTCAGAGCATCCAGAATTTCCTTGCTCTTAACCTCTAACTCTCTCGCGAGATCGTTGATACGTACTTTGCTCATCCGGTCCTTTTTTGAATTCCCTCGGCGCGTCTAGCTGGTCATAACAGCCCCATTCGTGTTCGGGATAGAAGTTGGTGCAAGGGTATTATCCCCGCGAAGTCATAAATTTGCCAGCCCCGCCCTGCGAGCGCCAGTTTGGAGCACTCCAGCAGAGCAGGGCTGACGCTGACAGCTACCTGGAAAACAGCTACCGTCGATCGTGTCCGTCCGAGTCGATCCCCTCGTCGGAATAGTCCTGCGCGTCATCCACCAGCCGGTCCATCGTATCGTTGCGCAGCTCAATCTGCTCTTCACGGGCATCAGCGGCATCGTTGGCGTCCGACTCCGACATTGCGTCTTCAACACTCGCAAGGTCCTCGGTCGAAAAGTCCCGAACTTCCGTTACACCACCCGCAGCTGCGGCCTGCTCGGCCAGGATCTCTTCCGGCGTTCTTGTCATCGAATGAACCTCATCTCCAGCCTCATCTGATGCCGGGGCTGCAGCCACGGCTTCTTCCCCCGCCTCAAGCACGGGCTCCGGTACTGCTGCATCGGTCGGGCGCGCTTCGCCCTCGTTGTAGTGGCCGAAGTAGTGTCGCACCGCCGTGGCAATGCGCTCCACCGAGCGCTCGCCGATGCCTGGGACCTCGCCGAGCTCTTCTTCGGTCATGTCAGCAAGCTGTTCCACGGTGGTGATGCCCGCAGCGATCAGCTTCTCCATAACGCCATCGCCCAGCTCCGTCACCTGTTCGATCGGGGTCTGCGGCGCACCCTGCATGGCCTGCATCTGTTGCTCGACCTCCTGCCGCTTCTCCTCTTCGCTCTTGATGTCGATCTTCCAGCCCAGCAGCTTGGCCGCGAGCCGTACGTTCTGGCCCTTCTTGCCGATCGCGAGTGAGAGCTGTGTGTCGTCAACGATGACCTCGAGCTGCTTTTCGGTCAGGTCGGCAATGGACACACGGCTCACCTTGGCCGGCTGGAGAGCCTTCTCTGCAAATGTGGTGATCTCGTCTGAGTACTCGATGATGTCGATCTTTTCACCGCGCAATTCGCGGATGATTGACTGCACGCGCATGCCCTTCATGCCAACGCAGGCACCCACGGGGTCGACGTCCTTGTCGCGGCTTTGCACGGCGATCTTGGTCCGCTCGCCGGCTTCGCGCGCGATGGCCCGCACCTGCACGGTGCTGTCGTAGATCTCCGGGACTTCACTCTGGAACAGGTTCTGCACCAGCGCCGGGGCTGCACGGCTGACGATCACCTGGGGTCCCTTGGCGGCGCGGTCAACCCGCAACAGCACCACGCGCACGCGTTCGCCCACGGAAAACGACTCCAGCCGGCTTTGTTCGCGCTTGGGCATGCGGGCTTCGGCCTTGCCCAGGTCGAAGATCACGTCCATCGGTTCCAGCCGCTTCACTGTCGCATTCAGCACTTCGCCGATACGGTCGCCGTACTCGTTGAAGATCGTGTCGCGCTCGGCTTCGCGGACCTTCTGGAAGATGACCTGCTTGGCCATCTGCGCCGCGATGCGGCCCAGCGGGGTGGTGTCCTTGTAGAAGCGCAGCTCCGCGCCGGCCTCCACCTCGGGGGCCATCTCGCGTGCCTGCTCCAGGGTCAGCTGGTTTTCTCCGTCTTCCACCTCTTCCGGCGTTTCCACGACGGTCTTGAAGACGTAGGCGCGAATCTCACCGCTTTCGCGGTCCAGTTCGCCGCGCATGTTTTCCGCGGTCTTGTAGTACTTGCGCGTTGCCAGTGCGATCGCGTCTTCCACCGCGCCCACCACGATCTCCGGGTCGATACCCTTTTCGCGGCTCAGCAATTCAATCGATTGGTACAGTGCGCTTGCCATTTCGTTTCTTCCCTTGACAGCGAAACGCTGTCCTTTCGTTCTTGTCTAGCCCTGGCCGAACGGGCTCTTCTAAATCTCTGCAACCAGGTGTGCCCGTTCCACGTTGCTCAGCCCGATTCGGATCGTTGGCGCCGAGGCCGCCTGGTTCTTTTTGTTCTTGCCCTTCTGCTTCACGGCTGAAAGGTCCAGCGTCAGGTCCGTTCCGTCAAACTCGGTCAGCCTGCCTGTGAAGTGCCGGTTCGCCTCCACGGCGGAGAACGTTTGCACCTTCACCAGGCTGCCGCGGAAGCGCTGGTAATCTGCCGCCTTCAGCAGCTTGCGTTCCAGCCCCGGCGAACTGACCTCCAGCGTGTACTCCGCGCCGGGGATCAGGTCTTCCACATCCAGAACGGTTCCAAAGTCGCGGGCAAAGGTCTCGCAGTCCTCGTGCGTGGTGCCGGACAGAACCTCGACCGGAACGCCTTTCGGCAGCAGGGAAGCGCCATGTTCGGTGGCGGCCTGCTCGGCCAGCCTGGCCCTTCCGGCGGCATCCTTTTCGACAAACACGCGCAGTGCCCGGTGCTTACCGGCGCCCTGAAATTCCACCTCTACGACCTCAAGGCCGAGACTGGAAGCGACGCGGTCAGCGGTCGCGCGAATTGTGTCGATCTCCAGGGCCATGGCGGATACCTTTGCTTTGAACCGCTGCAGGCAAGGCGCTTGTCCTTCCTGCCTTACCCGCAAAGAAAAAGTGGGCTTATCGCCCACTCACCTCTTCCGCCGTCTTCCGGAACGTTCACGGACCTGCACGGCAGAACGGATTCGTCTGCTTCCCTAGTATAGAGCCAGCGGCGCGGCAACTTCAAATACAGGTCCGCGCCATTGTGGCTGTTTCCCCGCCGCCGCCAGGCAGCCTAAGTGGCAGCGAAGCTAGGCCGCCGTGGTCACCTCGGCGAAAGCGCCTGCCCCTGCAAGAACCAGGTCCTGGACACGATCATCGTCCACCTGCGGCCACGTCACGTCCGGCAGGCACTCATACCCGGGCCTGGCGAACAGGTAGCCCTGCATCAGGTTCACGCCGCAATCACGAAGCACAGCATACTCCTCCACGGTTTCCACGCATTCGGCAAGGACATCAATGCCCAGTTCAGCGGAAAGCTGCAGCAGCGAGCGCACGATCCGTTCCGCCCGGCCGTTCTTGTCGATCCCGCGGATCAGCGCGCCGTCGAGCTTGATCAGGCGGATACCTTCCAGTTCGGAAAGGAGATTGAGGCCGGAAAAGCCCGCACCGAAGTCGTCCAAGGCCAACTGGAAACCGTGCTTGGCGTACTCGGACGCGATGCGCTGCAGGTGGCCTGTGTCCACTACGCGCTCGCCCTCGGTGATCTCGAAAATGATCGACTCCAGCGGGAACCGGTGGAACGTGGCGGCCTGCAGGGTGCGCCGGATGCACGCCGCGGGGCTGTACACGGCGCCCGGCATGAAGTTCACCGAAAGCTTCGCCCCCCGTTCGGCGATGCCCAGCTTCGCAGCGAGTTCAATGGCCTTGACGCGGCAAGTCTGGTCGAATGCGTAGCGGTTTTCTTCGTTAACCATGCTGAGGATCTGGCCGGCGGACAGCCCGCCTACCCCCCGCACCAGGGCTTCATAGGCGAATACGCGATGCGCCTGTACATCCACGATGGGCTGAAAGGCCATCGTCAACTCAAAACCCAGGCCGTTTCCGGTACGGCACGCAGAACAGCCGTTTGCTTCGCTATGAACCTTCAACATCGGGGAAAAACTCCTCAACTGCTTCTGTTTGCGTGCTCGTGTCTGCATTGAATCGCTTTGGCGCGCACTCCACCACTCAACGCTTTGGTGGTTGCCCTGCAACCTTTGTTCGCTGGCAACTTCCATCACTGCCGCAACTTCGCGTCCTGCCATACCCAATCGACACGACTGCTCTAAAATCGCTGGAACGGTATGATCAGCAGCCCTGTTCCTGAAGCCCTGACCTTTGACGACGTCCTCCTTGTGCCTGCCTACTCCGACGTTGTGCCCACACAGGTCAGCACAAGCACCCGCCTGACGCGCCGCATCACCCTGGCCACGCCCCTGATGTCGGCCGCCATGGACACGGTTACCGAGAGCCGCATGGCCATCGCCATGGCGCAGCAGGGTGGTCTCGGCGTGGTGCACCGCAACCTTTCCATCGAGGCGCAGGCCGGCGAGATCGACAAGGTCAAGCGCTCTGAGTCCGGCATGATCGTCGACCCGGTGACCATTGAGCCCGACCGCCCCATCGCCGACGCGCTGGAGGTGATGCGCCGCTACAAGATCTCCGGCGTGCCCGTCACGCGCGGGGGCAAGCTGGTCGGCATTCTCACCAACCGTGATCTCCGGTTCGTCAGCCGCACCGATATTCCGATTGGCGACGTGATGACCAAGGAGCACCTGATCACTGTTCCGGTGGGCACGACCCTGGAAGATGCCGAAGAAATCCTGCACCAGCACCGGGTGGAAAAGCTTCTCGTCGTCAACGATGCCTATGAGCTGAAGGGGCTGATCACCGTTAAGGACATCCAGAAAAAGCTGAAGTACCCCAATGCGAGCAAGGATGAGCAAGGCCGCCTTCGCGTGGCAGGCGCCATCGGGGCGACGGGCGACTTCCTGGACCGTGCCGCTGCACTGGTTGAGAACCGCGTCGACGCACTTGCTATCGATTCAGCCCATGGTCACTCCAGCCGCGTGCTGGAAGCCGTCCGCGAGTGCAAAAAGCGCTTCCCGCACATCGATCTCCTGGCCGGCAACATCGCCACCTACGAGGGCGCCCTTGCCCTGATGGACGCCGGCGCGGATGCCGTCAAGGTCGGCATCGGTCCGGGCTCCATCTGTACCACGCGCATGGTCACCGGCGCCGGCATGCCGCAGATCACGGCCATCTCGGAAGCTGCGCGAGCCGGCCGCGAGCGCGACATCCCGATCATCGCCGATGGCGGCATCAAGTTCTCCGGCGACATCACCAAGGCCATCGCCGCCGGCGCGGACGTTTGCATGATGGGTTCGCTGTTCGCGGGCGTCGACGAGTCCCCGGGCGAGACCATCCTCTACCAGGGCCGCAGCTTCAAGGCCTACCGGGGCATGGGATCGCTGAGTGCCATGGCGCAGGGCAGCGGCGAACGCTACTTCCAAAGCAAGGATGACCTCACCGGCGACTTCAACGACCGCGTCGACCTCACCAAGCCCGAAGTCAGCGGCAACCGCCTTGCCAAGTTTGTCCCGGAAGGCATTGAAGGCCGGGTGCCACATCGCGGTCCGCTGCAGTCCATGGTCTTTCAGCTTGTCGGCGGCCTGCGCTCCGGTATGGGGTACCTGGGCTGCGAAACCGTAGCCGATCTGCAGCAGAACGCACGCTTCATTCGCATCTCCGGCGCCGGTCTGCGCGAGTCGCATGTTCACGACGTTGTCATCACCCGTGAAGCGCCGAATTACCACGTGGAGTAGCGGCCCGTCAATTTCTCGCAGGCTTACGACCTCTGAAAGCGATCATGTACCAGGCGAGGATCTCGGTCAGGTTGTCCAAGACCACTGTTCCGCCCCGGGGACCGAGCAGATCGAGAGGCTGCTCTGAGTGGGTCCGATACTGCATCTCGCCACCGTGCTGAGTCATCGCGACCCCGGTCCTGCTGTTGATCAAAAACCGCATAGAGTGATCCTGCAGACCACGAAGTGAACCTGCCCCAGGAAGTCCTGCCGCTGCCGTTCGTCCTTCTTCAGATCAGCTGCATCGACTACGTCGCATAGGTCGTCATCTGCATGGTATCGTCCATCGCACCGAAGACAGCCGTAATGAATGCTCTTGGGATTGCCGTCAAGGGTGTATGTTGTGCCCCAGTTTGGATTTGTTTTGCGAACAACGATCCAGCGGCCATACTGCTGCGCGGCCGCTTGGAAGACGGGCACATCCTGTTTGCGCATGTGCGGCATGTTAGAACGCTTTACGCCGAGCACAAACCGAGATTTTTCGGAGGGCACGAGGCTCTGTGTTGAGCAGCCACGATCAAGGTCTTTTGATTAGCTCGCGGACGCTGACACACCGGCGACCCGCGCCACAGCATGCCCGCGCCCAGGTTTACGGCCATAGTGCAGCGTCAATCCCGCCGGGCTTGCTTCTACTGAAGAGATCCATCCCCGCAGGTGCGCTATCTTCTCCGGCAGAAACGACATCGTGTTCCCGTCGACGCTCACTCCATCGACGCCCTTCAGCCCCAGCACCGAGCTCAGGTGTTCGCCTACCATCGCCAGCAGCATCTTGATCGGGATCCCGTCTGCGTCGATCTTGTTCGCCTGCATCAACAGCCGTGTCCCATCGGTAGACACCGGCCCCTGGATGGAGAACTTGACCGGCACCAACTTCACAATCTCCCCCGTCAAAGTCACCTTGCCGACATCATGCACGATCTTGAAGTCTTTGATCTTGCTGTCAGAGGCACTCAGCTTTTTCGTGAAGACCTGGGTCAGGCTTTCATTGCTCACAAAGATGGTCGCGTGCGCGACGTCGGTCATCTTTTCCAGACACGCAGGCGCGGTCTTTCCCATCGGCACCAGACTGGCCTGAAAGTGATGGAGCACAAAGATGACGCCGGGCTGCGAGCTATACGTCCCGCTTTCCATCACGATCTGCGAAGGGGCTTCGGGGCACAACGTTGTATCTGCATGCGCTTGCAATGGAACCAGGCAGAGGAGAAGAAAGGATGCAAGAAGTCCCGTAGGACCGTAGGTTCGATGTTCGTTCACGAAGGGGCCTTATGCTGCGAAGGAAAAAGGGTTGCGGAGGATGACGCCACAGCGAGAAAGAAGCGTGCGTGCGCAGCAGCAGGGGTTTATTGGTCAACCCAGCTTTTCAGATAATGTTGCGGAGACTTACTGCACTCTACGCCGCCGTTATCACCAGAATCCTAGGCGTGCTTCTCCCAGACCCACGCTTCGAAGCGTTCCAGAACGCGAAAGCCGTTCCGCTCATACAGCCGCATCGCCTGCCCGTTGCGTTCCGTAACGGTCAGCGACACGGTGCTCAAGCCGCTTCCCGTCATCGCTTGCAGTGCGTGCCGCAGCAGGGCCGCACCGAACCCACGGCCGCGCATGGACGAGCGAACGCACAATTGCGTGATGTGTGCCGCGTCCCCGCGCACCCTGGAGCACAGCAGCATGCCTTCCATCTCGCCGGAGTCTGCCGCGCGCAGCACCCAGCTATTGGTCGCGTCAAAGATGCCGCAACCAGGGAAGTGAACGATGTTGTGCAGAAAGCGTTGCGCGCCCGTCAGCGTCCTGTACTGGTCGTTGATTTCGCTGTCCGTGTGGCCCAGGTACGCCTGCTGGATCAGGGCTGCTGCAGGCAGGTAGGCTTCGGGCTGCCAACGCTCGATGCGGAAGCCTGACAAAGCGTGACCCTGCAGGGGCTCGTGGGTGGGTTGCTGCTCCAGCCCGCGGAGCATGAAGCACCGGGGAAAGGCGCGGAAGCCCGTCCCCTGAAATGGCGTTCGCAGCGCGCCGCCGGGGAAAAGCAGAAGCTGTGACTCCACACGGCCGATGCCGGGCGTAGCCTGCAACGTTTCGATCAGGTGCCCGAGCAGGCGGTCACAAACCGGGTTGGTTTCGCGTTCGCCCTCACCAAAGGCGTACACATCGCCCATGACGGCCTTGGCGGCCTCACACACGCCAAAGGCGTACCCGGCCACGCGGCCCTGTTTTAGCGCCACATACCCCGTCAGGGAGCGGCTGTTCACGTACTCCAGCAGCAACTCAATCGAACGCGAGTAGTCCCACAGCAGCCGCCGTTCCCACTTGGCGGCTTCCTCTTCCAGCAGCGGCCGAAGCGCGGCCGCCGAGAAGTGGCGCAGGTCCAGAACTTCGAGTTGTGCCGAGGTCACAAGCATGTGGATCAACTCTGAGATGCTGCAGCGACAAACCTGTTGCAGACCCGGGTTGGCTGCCTATTCTGCCGGATGGGGCAGTACCTTGTACACCGACAATCCCTGGGTCGGGTACGAGAACAGAGGTTGGTAGGCGCGCCCCGCCAGCCATTGCCCCAGGTTCGGCACCTCGCGCGTGGGGACGACCAGCACATGCTCTTCCTCCGGTACACCTTCCTGGCGGTACTGCGCGATGGCCTGGTTGCGGTAGAACGCGACCCCATACCGCAGATCGCGGCGCACATCCAGCATGGCGACATCATGCACGTCAGGAGCTGTCACCGCGATCTCCCGTGCAAGGGGGCGGGCCGAGTAGTTCAGGTCCAGCAAACTTCCGTTGACACCCAGCAGAAAGAACAGGCACCCGGCCAGCGGGACCAGCGTGATGGCCCGCAAACGCTGCACGCCAAATAGCCGCACAACCACCAGCACCGCCGCAGCGGAAAGGGCTCCAAGGATCGCCGTCCAGGCGAACGTCCAGGCACGTGGGACAATTCGTGCGTACACCATGTACTGCGGGCAGAGCAGCAGCACAAAGGTCAGAAAACCCGTCATCACCGCATGGGTGACCAGCAGCCAGTTCGGCAAGCCGCGACGCCGCACCCGGAACAGGTAATCGCCGGTCAGAATGGCCAAGGGAGGAATGGAAGGCAAGATGTAGCCGGGGAGCTTGGACCCCGAGAACGAAAAGAACACAACCGGAAAGGCCGCCCACAGTACAAGGAACTCCGGGAAGGCGTCCCCGGCGCGCACATGCCCGACATACCGCTGCGGGTGCCGGCGCGCCTTCCACTCGGCGATGGAGGTTTCCACCGCGTCCCACATGGCCCGGAGCGCCAGCGCCGTCCACGGAGCCATCCCGATGATCAGCACAACGCCGTAGAAGTAAAAGGGCTGGTGATGCTGGTACAGGTTGGTGGTGTAGCGCTCAAGGTTGTGCTGAATGAAGAACTCGCGGAAGAACTGCGGATTCCGCCGCTGCACCGCGATATACCAGGGCAGCACCATGGCGAGGTACAGAATGACGCCCGGGATCCAGATGGTGCGCTTCAGCGCAGAAAGCTCCCGCCGCAACAGCAGAAACACCCCGATGATGGCCAGCGCCATGAATGGCGCCACCGGCCCCTTGGCCAGCGTTGCGAACGCGCCAAAGAAGTACAGGTCGAAGAGCCAGAACTTTTTGCCGGTTTCATACCAGGCGTACCAGCCAAGCATGCCCACGCAGAAGGGTGCGGCCAGCTGCATGTCAGTGGATGCGCCGCGCGCAAACCCCACAATCGCCACGCTGGAAGCCATAATCAGCGCAGCATCCAGGTGTCCGCCCGGGCGGAAACGCCGCAGGTGCAGAAACGCCAGGATGACCAGAAAACCTGCACCGGTCGCAGAGGGCAGGCGAGCCGACCAGTCGGAAACCCCGAACTCCTTGAAAAAGCCCATGGCGCGCCAGTAATACAGGGCAGGCTTCTCCAGCCACGGTCTGCCATACAGGATCGGCGTAACGGTCCCGCCGACCAGGCACTCATAGCTGGCGTGGATGGCCGTGGGCCGCAGGCTGTGCGGCATGATGCGGGCATGCACCTCGTGGCAGTCTTCCGAGTGCGCTGCCAGCATCTCGCGGGCAATCTGCGCGTACCGCGGCTCATCGGCACCCACCAGCCCCAGCCGGTCGCCGCCAAGATACGGCACCAGGCCGAACAGCATGAAGTACGCGGTGACGATGATCAGGACCGCGAACTCCAGCACGGCGCACACGGTCTGCGTGCGGCGCAGCTCCTGCAGCCATGCGGGCAGACGGCCTGCCTTTTTTGCAGGTTGACTCACGGGTTGGACCGACGAAATCACAGTTACTTTGTATGCATCTCCAGCATCAACCCGGCTCCGCCTTCGGAGCCGGAAGCGTACGCCCAAACCTCAAGCTCCTCCGCAGGGCGAAGCCAGCGTACCAAACGTCCTCAACTGCTTTGTTCGTGCAGGCAGGCGCTTAGCAGCGCGTCCTCCACGATGCGTGCAGCCTCATCCAGCGGCCCACTCACGGTGCATCCACTGGCGTTGCGGTGGCCTCCACCGCCAAAGCTTTCTGCAACCTGCGCTACGTTGACCAGGCCCTTGCTGCGCAGGCTGGCCCGCATATGCTTGCCATCGGGCAGCTCCCGGAGCAGGGCAGCGGCGCGCACACCCTCCACGGCGATCAGATGTTGCACGATACCTTCAGTGTCCTCGGTTCCGGCACCGGTCGCGTCCATGTCGGCGCGGGTTACGGCGCTCCAGGCGACCGGCCCATGAATGCGCAGACCGCGCAAAGCCGCCCCAAGCAGCCGCAATTTGCTTTCCCGCTGCGAAAAGTACACCGCGTCGGAGATCGCGCTGGCATCAGCCCCCAGTTCCAGCAGGTGCCGGGCCAGGTTGAACGTCTCCGACGTGGTTGTCGGGAGGGTGAACCCGACTGTGTCGGTAAGAACGGCAGCGTACAGACATCCTGCCAGGGCCGGCGTCAGCGACACCCCCGAGGCCACGGCGAGCTCATAGATCATGGCGCCTACGGCCGGGGCTTGCGCGTCGATCCAGTTCACAGCGGCATAGTTCGACCCGCTGTGGTGATGATCGATGTTGATGGTCAAGTTACCCGAGAGGCGGTTGAAGCCGGTGCGCTCCACCGAGTCGCACTCCAACACTAGGGCTACGTCGGCCCGCTGTTCTGGCTGCTGGTGCACGATGCTTTCGGCACCCGGCAGCGAAGTGAACGGCCGCGGGATGGGATCTGCAAAGGCTACGGTGACCTTCTTACCCATGCTGCGCAGCAGGTGCATCGCCCCCAGGGCGGAACCGATGGCATCCCCATCCGGGCGGGCGTGGGAAGTCACAAGAAAGGTGTTGTTGTCGCGCAGCAACGGCAGCAGAACCCGAAACGCCTGCTCCCGGCTGTGCAGAACAACTGGCTGCGTCGAAGTCGAGGAAAGGGTTGCCATGTCTTGCTAGCGCGCGGCTCCCGGCAGGTTCTGTGCCTTACGCTCTAACTTCTTCTGCTGCTTGTCAATGCGGCCAAGCAGCTCCGACATCCGTGCGCCGATCTTTTCTGACCGATCGATCGCGAAGCTGATCTCCGGGACGTGTCGCACACCCATCCGGTCGCGGATCTCCGTCCGGATGTAGCCGCGGGCCGCCATCAGTCCTTCCAGGGTGTCTTCCTCTGCCTTGGCGTCACCGTGAACGGCGATCAGCACACGGCAGCTCTTGCCGCCTGGCGCCAGGATGACTTCGGTGACGTAGCTGGGCGCAATGCGGGGGTCGGACAGCTCCCCTTCCAGCATGGCGGTGATCTCTTCCTGGAAGGTGCTGGCGACGCGGTCGCGGTGATGTTGGCGGGCTCTCTGTTCAGGCATCGTCCTAACGACCTAGTTTACCACCGCTGCGCTTTTTTGCGGCTTGAGGTCACGAGGAGCGGCGCTGCAACAACAAAGCCCCGGCTTGTGGGCCGGAGCTTTGCAGCTTCTTTTCAGGATTATGCCAAGCGCCTGCGCACGATCCCCGCAAAACCGAGCAAACCCGTGCCAAGCAGGGCGATGCTGGACGGCTCGGGGGTGGCCGTGACCTCAAGAATGGAGGGTGTGCCGTTCTCGCGTGCGTACCGCAGAACCGTGTCCCCGGATGAGGTCAGAGTGATGAAATCTGTTACCTGCGACGTCGGTCCTGAGACCGAGCTGCCAACCTGCATGCCGTTCTGGAAGATGCTGATGCCATCGTCATGCGTGATGGTCAGAAAGGTTCCGGCGCCAAGGTCACCCAGGTCAAAGGTGTAGTACGAACCATACGTGTAGTTGCCGGCGCTGCCGCTGGAGGCCAGGAAGTTGGCTTTGTTGTTGTAGCGAGCCACCTGCGCGCCGTTGTACGTCACTGTGCCGGAGCCGTTGTAGTTGCTTACGGTTCCAGCGCTGAACCCGAATGCGCTGTTGGTGTCGCCGCCCGCACCTGGGCCGTTCTGCGCCGTGGTGTTGTCGAAGTTGATCGCACCCATGTAGGTGAAAGTCGCACTGGCAGTGTTGCTGCCCGAAAACGGATTGCCGTTAGCGGTGTCAAAGCCGGCTCCGTTGGTCAGGCCTTCACTGACAGTGACAGCGAAGCTACCGGTAATTGGGGTAGCGTGAGCGGCCAGTGTGGCAGAAAGCAGCGCAGCACAGGCCAGGAATGAGCGTAAAGCCATGAAAGTTCTCCTTAAGGTTCACGAATGAATGACAGGCCCGCGGTTGAGTTCGCCAAGCGTAATGCCACATTTGGGTCATGCCTGATAAATCTTTAGTAATTACCTTCAGGTCACTCTAGGCTGCAGCCACAAAGGACAAGCCTCAGTCTGATAACGACTGAAAAATGCTGGTTCTGCGGTTATCACCTAAAAGGCAGGATTGCGGGCTTCCAGCATGGCTCTACGGCTATGGAAAGGGAGTTAACCTTCTGGAAGAACCACATCGGACTCAACGAAACTGTCGACAATTTCGGCACCGAGCCCTGCGCACAGACGACGCGCTGCCGCCTCCACCTCGTGTAACTCCCCGGCAAGGTACGCGGGAGACGAGGAGATAGCCGCAATACCCACCGTGGCCCGGTTCCAGACCAGCGCCTCGTCGAGTTCGGCAACAGAGATGTTGAACCCATGCCGGAGACGATCTTTGAGCGACCGCACCACTTGCCGGCGATCTTTCAACGACTGCGCATGCTCGATCGCGAGCTCCAGCACCAGGGTCCCAACGGGCATACAGGTTCTCCACCGCCGAGCCTAGCAGCACGCAGGCCGAGCGCCTGGGTGGATGCTGTATGGTGCTGATAATACGGAGGACACGTTGGCAGATACCCGCAGGGACTTCCTGGCCAGGACCGCTTTGGGCCTGGTTGGCGCAGCGATGACAGCAGAGATGAAGGCTGGTGCGGAGCCACCTTCGCCCCGACGCCAAACACCGCAAACACCCGGCGCGCCACCCGCTTTCGGCACTGCGCCCCCGGCAGGCCCCGCGATCACGCCGGAGACACTCCGGGGAGCCGAGAAGGTGGTGCGGGTCGAGTATAGCGACGTACACCTTGCGGAAGCGGCAGGGAACTGGCAGCAGGCCATGGCCCCGGTGTATGAGCGCCGCACCGGGCCCCGCAAACTTGAATTGGCCTACGAGGACGTACCCGCCACGGTGTGGAACCCGGAAATGAAGCCCTTTGGCCAGGCCTCCACAGGCCCTGCGGGTGGCTTTGATCCGTCGCAGCACCCGGCCAAGCCGCTGCCCAACAACGACGCCGACATTGCGTTCAGCACTGTGGTGGAGCTTTCCACCTGGATCCGCGAACGCAAACTGACCTCGGAGCGCCTGACCAAGATCTACCTGGAGCGGCTGAAGCGCTTTCAGCCCAAGTTGAACTGCGTCATCACGCTTACCGAAGAACACGCCCTGCGGCAGGCACGTGCCGCCGATACCGAGATTGCCGCGGGCCATTACCGCGGCCCCTTGCACGGCATCCCGTGGGGTGCCAAGGATCTGCTGGATACCGCGGGCATCCCGACGACGTGGGGTGCTGAGCCCTTTCGCAACCGTGTTCCGGAGCGGGACGCCGCCGTGACT
Source organism: Granulicella sp. (assembly GCA_965198515.1). Lineage (GTDB taxonomy): Bacteria > Acidobacteriota > Terriglobia > Terriglobales > Acidobacteriaceae > Granulicella. The sequence continues at coordinate 1,993,760 of CBDAPO010000006.1, forward strand.
GCCAAGCTGAACGAGGCCGGTGCCGTGCTGGTAGCGAAGCTGAGCCTCGGCGCCCTGGCCTTGAATGACGTCTGGTTTGGCGGGCAAACGAAGAATCCCTGGCTGCTGGACGAAGGTTCGTCAGGCTCGAGCGCGGGGCCGGGTTCGGCCGTTGCTGCGGGCCTGGTCGGCTTTGCGATTGGGTCGGAGACACAGGGATCCATCGTGTCGCCCAGCATGCGTTGCGGTGTGGAAGGGTTGCGCCCCACCTACGGCCGCGTGCCTCGTACTGGCGCCATGACCTTGAGCTGGACCTGCGACAAGCTTGGTCCGATGGCCCGTGGTGTGGAAGATACGATCCTGGTCCTGAATGCGATCTCGGGCTTCGACCCGGGCGATACGGCAAGTGTGGCTTTGCCGCTCGCCTTCAACGGAGCGGCCGCTGTTTCGGGGATGAGAGTGGGCTACGTCCCGAAGTGGATGAGCGAGGCTCCGGCAACAGACGTCGATCGGCATGCCCTGGACGCAGTGCGCAAGCTTGGCATGACGCCCGTCGAAGTGTCGCTGCCTGATTGGCCTTACGATTCACTCAACATCATCCTCTTTGCCGAGGCAGCAGCGGCGTTTGAGCAAATCACACTCGATCACCAGGTCGATCAACTGAAGATGCAAGTTCCCGATGCCTGGCCCAACACCTTCCGGCAGGCTCGTTTTCTCAGTGCGGTGGACTTCGTTCAGGCAGACCGGTTGCGCCGCAAGGTCGCTGCCGAGTTTGCCCGGGTGATGAGCGAGGTCGACGTTCTTCTTGTGCCCAGTCTGCGTGATGAGTTCCTGGTCATCACGAACTTCACTGGGCATCCCTCATTGACGTTGCGCGCAGGCTTTGTGGACGTGCGCGAGGCCCGCAGCGATTGGGCGCCGGACCCGCGAAGCCCTGTGCCGAAGTTTGCTTCGCCCCGCCGCGTTCCCCATGGAGTGACCTTTGTCGGCAAGCTTTTCGATGAAGGCTCCATGGTGCAGGTAGGCATGGCGCTCGAGGCGAGCCTCGGGGTGGCAGGGCAACGTCCGCCAGGCTTCTAAGCTCGCGAGACAGCCGGATCAGTAGGCCCCGCTGCGTTTGATCACAGCCCCAAGGGTCTGCGCAAGGATGCGCAGATCCAGCAGGGGAGACCATCGATCGATGTACCTCAGATCGAGCTGAATCGCGCTGTCGAAGTCTGTATTCGAGCGGCCCGAAACCTGCCACAGGCCGGTGATGCCCGGCTTTACTGAAAACCGGCGCATCAACCATGGCTCTGAGAAGCGTTTCACGTCCCTGGTGGGCAGCGGCCGTGGTCCAACCAGCGACATTTCGCCTTTCACGACGTTGATCAGCTGTGGCAACTCATCGAGCGAGCTGCTGCGAAGGAACGCGCCGACCCGGGTCACTCTTGGATCACGCTTCATCTTGAACGTGGGACCGGATGTTTCGTTCAGGTGTTCGAGGCCCGCGAGCTGAGCTTCGGCGTTCATCACCATCGAGCGGAACTTGATCATGCCGAACCGGCGCTTGTTAAGCCCAAACCGTTCCTGCACAAAGAATACCGGGCCAGGGCTGGAGAGTTTGATGGCTGCCGCGATCATCGCAAACACTGGCCAAAGAACCATCAGTCCACCAAAGGCAAGAATGCGATCGATGATGTCTTTGATCAGCACGCGATGATCGTGGTGCACCATCTCCATCACCACGCGATTGGTTCGATCACTGACGACCTTCTTCTTCTTTGCGATGTCGGTGTTGAACAGGTCGAGCGAGTACTGAATCTGTACACCCGCGCGACCGCAGATCGCCACAATCTGCTCGACTTCCCCGAAATGGCTCTTCAGCGGAAGCCCGATGATCACTTCATCAACAGGGCAGTGCATAAGTAAATTTTCCAAATCGCGCACACCGCAAAGCAACGGCCCCATCAACTCGGTGCTGATATGCGGGTCGTTGTCTACGAATCCCAGCAGCTGGTAGCGGTATTGCCGGTTCCCAGGAAGGTCTTCGGCCTGCATGCGAGCCAACGGTCCCGTGCCGCAAATGATGGCTGTTCTGAGCGGACGGAAACGGGGCCGGATGGATTCTTCGAATGTGAGAACAGATGTGCGCACCGTAAGGAGTAGCACGGACGCGGTGAACCAGAACACGGCCAGTTCGCGCGGCCAGTTGGCGTACCCACGAGAGAGCACAAACGGAACCAGCGAAGCCGCACACAGCATTGAAGTCGCGGGTGCCTTCCAGACGAAGATTGCGGCACGCCTGTTGATGTGAGGCTGATACATGCCCATAAACCAGAAGATGGCGCGCCACACTGCCAGCAACATGAGCCCTAGCAAGATATTGCGAACATCCACCCGCATCGCGAGGTAGGTTGCAACGGCGTGCCCCTGTCTGACAGGTGCCTCGAGGCGGGACAGACAGTACGCCGTGAGTACCGCGAGTTGATCAACGATCTGGACCGTCGGCGAAGCAAGCTGCAACGCGAGCGATGACGGCCGACCCTTCTTGGAAACATCTCTGCCGGTAGCGGCGGAGCTTTGGGTAGAGGCAGCACTATTCAAAGCAAATTTCATCTCGGAGATCATCGGCACGGGTTCTTGCGTCATTGAGGCGTCACTCACACGATGGCTCTTCAACGGCATGGATCGCCATGATGTCTCTTCCGGCCAGACTGACCTATGGAGCGGTCCTAACTGGCGCCGTACTAACGAATAGCGAAGCAGCCGGACAGAAGGAATGGACCAAAGGTCTCCTGCCCTCAACCTTTTGGGGGACTCAAGTTTCTTCGCTCGCTGCCGATGATGGAAGTGAACGCAACATCCGCGACCTGAATCGTGATGCTGTGAGCAAAGCCCTGTTCCAGTTTTGAGTAAGCAGGGTTAGCGAAAATCCACGGAGATCCGATCTCCACCAAAGGTCAAGCAAGACATGCAAGGGTACGCGCCACCGAGACTTCGACAGATCATCGCAGAAGCGGTATTTCGGCGGCGTTCCGTAGTTCTTTCTACCTTCGTTATCGTTGTCGGCCTGGTTCTGCTCGGCACGGTGTTCATGCATAAGCGATATGAATCGAAGGCGAAACTGCTGGTCCAGAATGTGCGCACCGCAGCGCAGCTCACCACCAGCAGCGTCGATCACCTTGTGTCGCAAGGGGATGTGAGCCCGGCCGAGATCAATACCGAGGTCGATCTCCTGGAAAGTGACGGAGTCGCCGGCCGAGCTTTGGCACAGATTCACGGCACGTTGCGCCCCGATCAGCAGGGCAAAGCGGTACAGCGCTTTCGTGGACTGATGAGCGTTCAAGCCGTGCACCAGACTGACATCATCGACGTCGCGATGTTGGGCGGATCGCCGCAGGAAGCGCAGAAGAATCTGCAAGCCCTGATCGATGCTTACTTTGAGGAGCGTGCCGGGACCGCGCGGAATTCCGGTGCAGCAGAATTTTTCAGCGCGCAGCTTCAGCAAAAGTCGAAGCAGCTGGATGCTGACCAGGCAGCACTGACCGCGTTTCAGATGCAGCACGGCATTGCCGATCTTGAAGACCAGACCAAGTTGCAGGTAGCGCGCGTCTCTGCGCTGCAGGACGACCTTGCCAAGGTGGACGCGAACCTCGCCGCGCTGCAAAGCAAGATGGGGGCGGAACAGATCCAGCTGAGCTCGACGCCGGCCCGCTCGCAGACACAAATTCGAACAATCACGAATCAATACACGCAGGAACGCCTGAATACATCGCTCGTGGACCTGCAAAACCGTCGAAGCGAGCTGCTGCAGCGGTACGTACCGAGCGACAGGCAAGTGCTGGAGATCGATGACAAGATTGCCACCACACGGAAGGCGATTAACGAAGCCACAGCCCATCCAGCCGGGGAAGAAGCCACGGATGTCAATCCCGTTTGGGCACAACTCACAACATTGGTGGCTACGTCTGGCAGCGAAATCAGCGGCATGACAGGGCAGCGCAATGCATTGGTGTCCCAGATCGCGTCAGCTGAGGAACGTTTGCGGGACCTGGAAGGTTCCACCACCGGCTACGGCGATCTGCGTCGCAAACTGCAACAGTCGCAGAATGATTACGCTCTCTACGCGCAGCGGCGCGATGAAGCCCGCATCTCTGAAGCGCTGGACCGTCAGAAGCTGTTCAACGTCGCTGTCCTGCAAGGACCGATCACGCAGAGCGATCCAATCCGACCAAAGCCGTTCTTGTATCTCCTGACCGCGACCGTGTTTGGCCTGCTGCTCGGAACATCCTTTGCCGTCTACGCGGATCTTGCAGGCGGGCAGGTGCACACTCCGTCACAGTTGGACGCCTGGACCGGGGTGCGCACCCTGGCCACGCTGGCCGATGAAGCGGCCGGTGACTGGACGGCCCAGGCCAACAGGCGGCAATACCGTCGTGTGCTGTTCGGCATGCGGCAGGCTGTGGATGGTGCGCGTGCACTTTCCGCGGGGAGCCCGGACTGGATGCAGTCTGCAGCTGACCGGCGACCAACTCCGCAACCTCCTTTCAACGACACGCAGGGGCTCTGCGTCGCCTTCACATCCGCCCTGCAAGGCGAGGGGGTCAGCTCTCTGGTACGGCACATCGCCACCGAGGCTTCGCAGCAGGCCTCGCAGCGTGTCGCTGTCCTGGACACGCGCCGGTTGATCGACAGCTTCGAGGCGGAACAGTCTGCGCAGTTGCCGATGGAGTTCGAACCGGATGCGGAGCATTGGGTTCTCGCGAAGCAGGATCAGCTTGCGCCGTCTTCTCCGGCTGCGAAAGGTGCTCGAGGGCACCTGGCCTCTCGATTGGCCACCGTTCTGCAGCAAGCCCGCAGCGAGTTCGACCTGATTCTGCTGGATTGCCCGAGCATGCAGACGTCCATGTTGGCTGGCGAACTCGCTCCATGCATTGACGGCTATGTAGCCGTCGTGAGAGCCGGTGCTGCCCGCAAACAGAACATCGAAGACCTCGCTTCACAGCTTTCCAGCACACGCGCCCCAACGTTGGGCTACGTTCTAACCCGTCGTCACTATCCAGTTCCGCGCTGGCTTCATCGCTTGATTTGATTTGCAAAAAGGACTTTCCCTTGCTCTGTTCGCTGAAGTATCGATCGTTACTGCTCGTAGCAGCATCAACCGCACTGTCCGCTCCTGTTGCCATGTGGGCCCAAACGCGTGGTGCGGGCGATGCACCCACCGGGCAGCGTCGCGTTCTGGATTCGTCCAGCGAGGTGTCCAAGTCGCGGCCGTACAGGATCGGTCCTGGCGACACAATCGATGTCACGTTCCGGTACACGCCTGAATTCAACGACGAGGTCATCGTCGGGCCGGATGGCCGCCTGGAATTCAAAGCTACCGGCGCACTCAACGCAGCCGGCATGACGCTCCAGGAACTCGAGCAGGCGATCATGCAGGCGGCCTCGACAAAGCTGGTCAAGCCGGAATTTACGGTAACGCTGAAGGACTTCGATCGGCCTCATGTCTTCGTTGCGGGTGAGGTCAACCAGCCCGGCAGGCAAGAGCTTCGCAGGCCCACAACGGCTCTACAGGCCATTCTGATGTGTGGCGGACCCAAGGACGACGCAGCGCTTGGACGAGTGGTGATCTTCCGCCGCATCGACGCTGATAACGCTGAAGTACACGTACTGAAGTTGTCCCACTTCGGACGACGGTCTCGTGAAGAAAACGACATGTTGCTTGAGCCCAATGACATGTTGCTGGTGCGGCGTGATGTTCCATCGCATCTGGAGCGAATCGTGAAGCTTGCGAACCTGGGTTTCTACATAAATCCCCTCCAGAACATGTCTACGTTCTAAAGGTCGCATTACCCGCTGCCCCAAAAATGCAATATTGCTTTTTCTCTTCTTGTCGACAGTATGTGTGAGGTACCTGAGCGTGAAGCTGCTTTTGATGTGTTACGAGTGCAGTCCCTATGTTGGTTCAGAGTGGGCGGTCGGCTGGGGCCGGCTGCTGGGGGCCGCGAAGATTGCTGAGACCCACGTTGTCACCAGCGAGGCCAACTACCGGGACCTCACCCGCGCACGCGCCGAAGGGTTGATGCCCCGCAATGTGCAGTTCCACACGCCGGAACCGGATCAGACGCTGCGCACCCTGGAGATGAAACCCGGCGTCTTCGCCTATAACTACGAAGCTTACAAACACTGGCAGAAGCTGGCGAAGGTGTATGTCGAAAAGCTGCATGCCACCGAGCACTTCGACCTGGTGCACCAGGTGAATGTGTGCACGTTTCGGGAGCCCGGTTACACCTTCGACTTGGGGATCCCGTACCTCTGGGGACCTGTTGGTGGTTCACAGAACTTCCCTGTGTCGTTCCTGACCGCTCTGCCCCCGAAGGAGGCCATCAAGGAAGGCTTGCGTGGCATCGCGAATCAGCTCACGTTGCGTCACCCTCGTGTCCGCCAGGCCGCACGCAGGGCGGCTCACGTGATCGGGGCGAATTCCGTCAATCAACGAGATTTTCGGCGAGCGTTTGGTCGCGAGGTCGAGCTGCTTTTGGAAACGGGGCTTCATGCCGTGCAAAAACCCGACCGGTCGCGATTCACTGCAAGAGTCAGCGACAAGCTCGCAGGGCGTACGCAACGTCCTCTTCGGCTTCTGTGGAGTGGCGAACACCATACGCGGAAGGCATTGCCGGTTCTGCTGCGCGCTTTGTTGCGCCTGCAGACAAACACGGCCTGGCAGCTCGACGTTCTTGGCGATGGACCAATGAGCACTGAGTGGGCGAAAGAAGTGAAACGCCTTGGACTTCAGGAAAAGATTCAGTTCCTTGGACAGCAGGCATTCACTGACGCAGTTGCAGAGATGCACAAAGCAGACGTGCTCTGCTTCACCAGTCTGCGCGACACCAGCGGCAACGTTGTTCTGGAAGCCCTGGCTGCAGGTGTGCCGGTCCTGTGCTTTGATCACCAGGGCGCCGGCGATATGGTCGACAGCAGTTGCGGAATCAAGGTCGCAATTACCTCACCAAAGCGCGCCTACAAGGATTGGGCAAACGCCATTGAGGCACTTGCCGCGGACCCGGATCGTCTCTTCGCCTTAAGCCACGGTGCGACCGAACGAGCAGAGAAGTTTTTGTGGGAGGCGAACCACAAGCGCGTAAACCAGCTCTACCGCGAACTGGTGTACGGTCCTGGTGAACGCGTCGAAGGTGCTGGCCAGCTTGCGCCCCTGGAACTTCAGGATGAGGTTGAGGTGCACGCGTTGTGAGCACACTGCCGCTGACCACCGCACCCGCAGAACCCGGTGTCCTGGTGGGGCCCAACATGAACCGTGTTTGGCAGCGCTGGCTACAACTCGCTAGTGGACGGTTCGGCTACGCTCTTGCGGACCAGGTGGTCTATAGCTTCGGCAACATGGTGGTCGCCGCGATGCTCAGCCGTCACTGCGCCCAGCGCCAGTTTGGGATCTACATCCTGACCCAGCGCGCGATGGATGTGCTCATTCAGCTGTCGAATGTCTTTCTTTGGGGTCCGTTTACGTTCAACCTTCCAGGCCTTTCGCAACAGCGTAGAGCTCACTATGAAGGCAGCATCTTCTATCTGCAGCTGGTGTTTTGCGGGCTCTTCACCAGCGCACTATGGCTTGCGTCGGTGTGGACCGCAGGTCCGGCGCGGTCTGACTTCCATGCGACGTTCGCGCCGCTCATCGTTACCGGCGCGGGCATCTTGTTTCGTGAATTTACCCGCCGTATGTACTTCGCGCAGATGCGGATGAAAGAGGCGTTCTGGACCGATGTCGCGACTGTTGTCCTGCAGATCGCGGGTGTGTTTTGGCTCTACTTTGCGCATCGGCTCAGCGTCAGCAACACGCTCTTCGTGCTGTCGTCAGCGGCGCTCGTTGTGAGTGTGTGGTGGCTGCTGCGCGACGGTCGCCACCTCGCTACGGGACTGCAGGCAATATGGCGTGATCTGCAGCTGAATCTCGATCTTGGACGATGGTTTCTGGGTAGCAACATGGTCTTCATGGCCAGCTCTCAATGCAATCCCTGGGTGCTGGGGGCGGCGTTGGGGGGCAGTTCGGTAGGTGCGTATGCCATCTGCGAAAGCGTGGTCAACATCCCGCGTGTGGCTCTCACCAGCATGCAGAACGTTATGGGTCCAGCGATCGCACAGGCACAGGCAGAACGTGGTAAGGATGGCGCTGCTGAAGTGGTCAGGCGATTCAATAGCAAGTTGCTGGCGGGCTCAGCGCTATGCGGGTTGCTCATCTGCCTGGCAGGGCCATGGGTCGCCCGGCTGATCTTCAAGTCCTCACCGGCAAACGCGCGCTCCATCCTGCTTTTGCTTGCTCTCAATCTGGTTGCGTATGCGGCGACTTTAGCGCAATCCTATGGGCTTACAGCCTTCGGACGCGCTGATACCACCTTCTTCGCAAATGCTATGGGACTGGCGGTTCAAGCGGTTCTTTGTCTTTTTCTGGTGCATCGCTTCGGCGTACTGGGTGCGGCAGCGGCCATGCTGCTGGGCACACTTGTTGTGCTGGTCGTTCGAAACCTGTTCTACAAGCGCGCCCTGGTGCCTGCATGACATCGATGTCTGCAAGCAGAACGGTCAGTTTGCCTCTGCGAGAGACGTCGTTTGCACAGCAGCGACTCGCATACCGCAACAACGTCGTGAAGTGGCTCTCTGCAATCCTGCTGGCAGGCTGTTTCTGGTTCGCAGTGCCGTACACCTTTCCTTTGCAGATCGATCCTGATCCACTGAAAGCTGCAGCGGCGGAAGCTGTGGCCTACCAGGGCAACATCAGTCGGCAGGTCGCTATGCCACTTGTACTGCTCATCTCGCTGTATGCGCTTTATCGCTTACCCAAAGTGGGCCGCTTCGTTCGGGGCAGCAAGGTATCTGCGATCACGCTGAGCTACTTCGTCTGGGCCCTGGCAAGTCTCGCGTGGAGCACAGAACCCGCCGTCACCAGCAAGAGGCTGTTTGTGTTGGCGATTAACGGGATCTTCGTCATCACGTTAGCGCTGGTGACTTCTGTCCAAGAGCTTGCTCTCTTCGGTTTCCTTTCCACCGCCGCAGTAGCGATGCTGGCTCTGGCCGCGGACGTGCTGGTGTTGCACACCTTTGCACCGACGGATCCTGATTACCGCTTCATGGGCGTGATGACCGCGAACTACCAGGCCATGAACCTCTTTGTCTGCCTTGTGTGCGGGCTCACCCTGGGGCAAAAGAGCCCGCAGCGTTTCCGCTGGCTCAGTCCGTTCCTTGTGCTCTTCTCCGTCCTGCTGTTTCTCACACGCGCCAGGATCGGGGCTTTTCTCTTCTTCGCTGTGGCGTTCTTTGTCGCTGTTCGAGTGGCCAAGCGCTGGTTTCAGCCCCAGGTGCGCGCGTTCTTTCTTCTGGGCTCGCTCACCTTGGTGCTGCCCATCATCCTGTTCTCTGTTGGGCGGTCGGGGCAAGGCGCGGTTGCGGCCGTTTTCATGATGGGGCGACAGGATAATGAGAACACGGCGAGCCTCTCCAACCGCGCTCCGCTATGGGGAGAACTGCTCCAGAGTGTGAAGGAGCATCCCATTTTGGGGCGGGGGTATGAAGCGTTCTGGACGCCAGAGCGGGTGGAGAAGGTGTCGGTGGATCAGGGCTGGGTTGTTCCGCACGCACATAACACCTACCTGGATCAGACGCTCTCGTTGGGTCTTGTTGGTTGCTTGCTCTACGGGGGCATGATGATCGGCTCATGCGTGGTGGCGTGGCGGCGGTATCGGCGTACAACGGACGAAAGCGATCTGTTTCCGGCTTTGCTGCTGAGCTGGCTTGCCGTGCTTGGAGTGACGGAATCCATTCCCATCGCACCCTACCTCCCGACACTCATTGCGTACGCCTGCGTGTTGAAGATGGGCATGGAGGAGCGCGCTTCGATCACAAACGATAAAACCTGCAACACAGTCCATGGATTTCAGCCCCAAACCTGGACGGGAGCGTTGCTTTCCGCGAGGCCTATCAGGGCAGAGGGGGCAAGATGAACGAGAACCATTCAGATCTGGTCAGCATCATCATTCCTACTTTTCGACGTCCGCAGGAAGTGCGCCGTGCGGCTGAAAGCGCGCTACGGCAGACCTGGGGCAACATCGAAGTGGTCGTGGTTTCAGACGGGCCACATCCCGAAACCCGTACGTCCGTTGAGGGTCTTGAGCCCAGGCTTCGGTATCTTGAACTGCCGATGAACATGGGGCCCGCAGCTGCGCGCAATGCGGGCGTCCAGGCCAGTCGCGGTCAATGGCTTACATTTCTCGACGATGACGATCTGATGCTTGAGGAAAAAGTGGAGCGCCAGATGCAGTTGGTGGATCCACAACATCCGCGTCGTATGGTTTCGTGCAGGACCGCGTACAAGCATGGGAGCAGGGAAGATATCTGGCCCACGAAACCCATCGGTACGGCACAGGATGTAGCCGATTACATTCTTCTACGGCCGTCATTGCTCGGTCGTCCTGGCATCATTCCCATTCAGACTTTGCTTCTGCACCGCTCCATTGTGGACGAAGTACCGTTCAGCACGCATGCAGACCACGAAGACTGGGCGTGGTTGCTGGAAGCGTGGCACCGGGCCGGAGCACGCGTGATCTTTGCCTGGGAAACGCTGGTGATCTACAACATCGACACGGAAAACATGTCGCGGTCTCGGCGTCTGAACTGGGAGGATTCGTTGGCCTGGGCTGAGCGCCACCGCGCGTGGATTGGTGACCGCGCTTTTTGCTCATTCCTCGCCACCAAGGCCGCTTTGAAAGCAAAACGAGCGCAGGACTGGCGCGGCATGGGGACCTTGGCGCGGGCGGTGCTGAGAAACCGTCCCGGCGTGTTGGATCTTGCTTTTTTGACCGGAGTAGCGCTGCTGCCGGGTTTTCTGCTGCAACATGCCTGGAAAAAGTCGCTTCGATCTGCAGAAACAGAAAAGCCCGCGGAAGCTGGCTTCGGCGAGCTTCCGCGGACCATGTTGCAGTAGAACGGCAGTTCTCGTTATGCCGCTTCGACCTTGTCTTTCCAGGAGGTTGCGGCTTGCAGCGCACGGTTGACGTTTTCGATGTTCTCTACGCCCGTGGTGGACAGCCACTCGGTAAAAGCCTGTTCACCTTCGCGCGCAAAGATGGGTACGCCGTCTTTCCATGTTGCGCGACCGCACAGAACGCCGTTAAACGCTACACCTGATTCCGCAGCCAACTCGAGGGTCTCGATGAACACTGGGTTGGAGACTCCCGCAGAAAGATAGATGAACGGCAGATCGGTGGTCACGGCGGTATCGCGGAAATGCTGCAACGCTTCAGCGCGCGTATAGGCAGCCTCGCCTTTGTATGCCTTCGTTCCTGCGACGAAGGTCATGTTCACGGGCACTTCCACCTTCAGTACGTCGATGCCATACCGTGGGTTGCTAAACTCACGCATGCAGCCCGCCACAATGGCTGGCTTCTTGCGGGCGTATTCCAGTGTGTCGTCCTTGCCGCCTTCAGCGTCATAGCCGACGAACTCGCAGAAGAACGGAATATCAAAGGCGCGGCATTCTGCGCCGATCCTCTCGATAAAGGCATGCTTCACATCGTTAATAGCCGGCGGATCGAAAGGAGTGTAGTAGAGCAGGATCTTGATGCAGTTCGCGCCGGCTTCTTTCAGCCGCAGCACGCTCCAGTTGTCCAGCAAATCGGGCAGGCGTCCCGGCGTGGTCGCGTCATAGCCGGTCTTTTCATAGGCCAGCAGAAGGCCCCTGCCATGCAGATGCTTGGTGGCCGGGAGACCGAACTCCGGGTCCAGCAGGATCGCCGAGGCGTGCTGTGTCAGCGTGTCGGTCACCAGGGACTTGAACATCTCCAGGTCATGACCGTCAGCCGAGGCGCCGCGTGCGGTTTGCAGCGACTTGAGCAACGACCCGCGCTGGTCCATGGCGGCCGCCGCAATGACGCCTCGCTCGTTCGATACCGCATTCAGTCCAGCCAGCTTACCCGGCGTCAGCTTGATCATCGTATCCCCCAAAATCGTTTGCGCGCCTGCATAGGCGCATCAGCCCTGGATTGTACACAGCGGCGGTGGAACTCCGTACGCTGCAGGTCCAATCACCTGAGATGCGAATTGCAAGCACCGTCGTTCACAGGGGACCCTCACCATCCACGCGCAACAGTGAGCAAACGTGCTCTGCCAAGCCTACCAACCGGTCTAATGCGGGCACAAGACCGGGTCCTACCTGGCGAGCGGCAAGTTGAGCTTCCAAAAGCAGACCAGTCAGGGGGGCGATCAACTCGTGCTGCAACTCCGCTCGCGCCGCGGCCTTTGCATGGCGAAGGTCGACCTTGCGCCGGCGGAGCGCAGCGTGCGTCACCCGGACGATGCGATCGGCCTGCATCGTGCCAAAGTTCACTTCCACCACAATCGCGGAATTCGCGGCGTCATACAAAACGTCTGCCGTGATGGGGTCAACGGCAGTCAGGCTCTCTTCCAGGAGCACAAGGTCGAACTCCTGGTCACGCAGCAATTCGAGGCAGTGCATCTGGTGATCGGTGACCGTGATCCGCGACGGTAAAGCATCGCCGAAGAAGTGGGCTACCTCAGACGCAAGCGGCTCCGCGGCAAACAGCAACACGGCAAGATCGCTCTTCGATCCACTTGCATCGGGCATCGGCCCTGATTGGAGGATTGGCGGAGTCATTAGAGTTCCTCGTCTCCGATCCCGTATTCCTTCAGCTTGCGATACAGGGTTGTTTTGCCGATGCCGAGGGCTTTGGCTGCGGCAATCTTGTCAGGATGGAACAGCTGCAGAGCGCGCAGGATGGTTCGCTTTTCGCTCTCTTCAATGGTCTCGATTGCCGCCGGCGCCACCGGCAGAGCTGGCTCCTGCATGCCGGCAGCCGCTTGTGCATAGGCCTGGATCTGCGTGGACAGGTCTGCCAGGTGAAGCAGCGGACCGCTGGAAAGGGCACAGGCCCGATCGATGACGCTCTCAAGTTCACGCACGTTGCCGGCCCAATGGTAGGCCTCCATCCAGTTCAGGGCATCGTCGGAAAGGACGAAAGGCACGTCCAGCTCCCGACGTTGACGCTCCAGGAAGTAAGCCGCGAGGAGGGAAACATCCCCTTGCCGCTCCCGCAACGGCGGAATCCGCAGGTTCACGATGTTTAAGCGGTAGTAAAGGTCCTTGCGGAAGCGACCTGTGTCCACCATGGCCTGCAGATCGCGGCTGGAGGACACAAGGACGCGGCTTTCAAAGCGCACGCCTCCCACACCGCCCGCGGGCACGGCGAGCTTGTCCTGAAGCGCGCGTAGAAGCTTTACCTGAAGCGACGGGGACAGGCTGGCGATTTCGTCCAGGTACACCGTACCGCGGGCTGCTGCGACCAGGACTCCTGGCTTCACCCGGCCGCCATGCGCGGCGTCCGCCCCAAACAACTCACGGTCCAGCAGTTCCGGCGCGAGGGAATCGCAATCGACCGGAACGAAGGGTGCCGCGGGTTCCGGCCCGCTGCTGTGGACCACCCTGGCGACCATCTCTTTTCCCGTACCGGATTCCCCCTGGATCAGCACGGGATGACGGGTCTGGGCGACCTTGGCGACAATGCGGAAGACCTTCTCCATGGCCGGCGAGTCGGCAACCATGCGCCCGTTCCCGGCGCCCGCTGCAAGCCGGTCCTGCAAGGCACGGCTTGGGGCCGACCTTTGCCGCTGGTGCCGCACTCGCTCCAGAACGGCGGTGATCTGTTCAATCCCGAACGGCTTTTGCAGTAGATCGAACGCGCCATTGCGCATCAGATCCACAGCGGAGTGGACGGTCGCATAGGCGGTCATCACCACCACCGAAGCACGCGGCTGTTTTTCTTTGATCAGCTGCAGCAACGACGCGCCATTGCCGCCCGGGAGCCGCAGGTCCAACAGGACCAGGTCCAAGGAGCGCTGCTGAATGAGCGCGGTTGCCGCCGGTACTGAGTCCGCGGTGAAGACCTCACAGCCGCAGCCCACGGCCATCTCGGCGCACGCAGCACGTACCGAAGGGTCGTCCTCGACCACAAGGACATGCAAGGCGCCGTCTGGTCCGCGCCGGATGGAGACCGGGGCCCCCGGATGCACGGCAGGTGAGACATGATGAGGCCGAGAAAGCTCGGAAGGCCCCGGGAAGAGAGTTTGCATCTCGAGTGAAAGCTAAACACGGACCAGCGCAACAGGAGAATTCAGCTTTAGTTGCAGCGCCTTGGTGCGGCCACTGCGCCTGCAAGCAACCGAAGTGGCGCATTGATTGCAGTTGCCTATAATCGCCTCCATGTCATTAGAAAACGATCTCATGCGCAGCGATGGCCGGGCCGTAGACGCCGCCCGCCCCCTGCGACTTACACCGCACTTCGTCGCAACGGCTGAGGGCTCTGTGCTCATCGAAGCGGGGCACACCCGGGTGTTATGCAACGCCAGTATTGAAAACACGTTGCCGGGCTGGCTGCGAAACTCCGGCAGGGGATGGGTGACAGCGGAGTACGGGATGCTGCCGCGCGCCACGCTGACCCGCACCCCGCGCGAAAGCGAGCGGGGCAAGGTTGGTGGTCGTACGCACGAGATTCAGCGGCTCATCGGTCGCAGCCTGCGTTCTGTGGTCGACATGAAGCTTCTGGGCGAGCGCACCGTGATCCTGGACTGCGACGTGCTGCAGGCGGACGGCGGCACACGCACCGCGGCCATCACCGGCGCGTGCACGGCCCTGGCCATCGCGGTGAACAAGCTGGTGCAGGCCGGCACGCTGAAGCAGAGCCCATTGCGCGAGATGGTGGCAGCTACTTCAGTGGGCATCGTCGACGGACGCGCCCTGCTGGATCTGAACTACGAAGAGGACAGCCGCGCCGAGGTCGACATGAACGTCGTCATGACCACGGCGGGCGGTCTGGTGGAAACGCAGGCCACGGCGGAGCGCCAAACGTACTCTCGGGTGCAGTTGGACGAAATGTTAGATCTTGCTGAGAATGGCATTCGTGCGCTCCTGGTCGCGCAACAAGATTGTTTGCGGGCGGCGGTGTAAGAAAGAGCGAGGATCCACCATGGCGTGTCATCATTTCGATCACCTCAAACCAGTGCATCGCTCCGCTGCCGGATGCGAAGAGTGCCTCAAGCTCGGCGAAACCTGGGTGCACCTGCGGGAGTGCCTGGTGTGCGGGCACGTTGGCTGCTGTGACTCGTCCAAGAACCGCCACGCGACCAAGCACTTCCACGCAACCCAGCACCCGGTGATGCGCTCGGTCGAACCGGGCGAACACTGGGGCTGGTGTTTCGTGGATGAGGTGATGGTTGGGCTTTCCTGAAGACTTCGCGCGACCAGCGGCTGGATCGCAGTTGCTGTTCGCGTCTAGTTCGCCGGCGGAAGCGCCGCGAGGCTCGGCCGCACCGCTTCAGCCGCAATGGCCCGGAGTTCCGGCAGCACATCGCCCAGGGCCACAGGGCTCGCCTCACGCTGGCCCAGCGCGAAGTACAGCTTGCGGTAGAGCGAATACAGGCGCTCGTATGCCGCCTGACTCTCAGGCCGGGGCGTGTACACCTTGTGCTTTGGACACATGCGTTCCTGGCCTTCGGCGATGGAGGCGAACAGACCCGCCGCCAGGCCCGCAAAAATGCCTGAACCAATGCTGGTAGGGGCGCTGTCGGGCACCAGCACGGGCTTGTTCAGCACGTCGGCGTAGACCTGGTTCAGCACGGCGTTGTTTTGCGGGATGCCACCGGCGTTGATGATGCGATCGATGGGAACGCCGCCCTCGGCCATGCGCTCCAGGATGATGCGTGTATGGAACGCGGTGCCTTCAATGGCTGCGAAGAGCTCATCCTGGGCTGTATTCAGCAGGTTCCAGCCCAGGGTCACGCCGCCGAGTTCGGAGTTGACCAGGACCGTGCGATCGCCGTTGTCCCAGGTGAGGCGCAACAGCGCCGTCTGCCCCGGACGGTACTGGTCGAGTCCCTGCGAGAGCGTGCGGACGTCTGTGCCGGCCCGCCTGGCGATGGCCTCGAAGATATCGCCCACCGCGGACAGCCCGGCTTCGACGCCCACCAGCGCGGGGTCCACACTGCCCGGCACCACACCGCACACACCTTTGATCAGCCCGGCGCTTTCACCCATGGCGATGATGCAGGTCGAAGTGCCAACCACGTTGACCACGTCGCCCTCGCGGCAGCCCGCCCCGATGGCGTCCCAATGCGCATCGAAAGCACCGACGGGCAGGGGAATGCCCGCGCGCAGGCCCATTCGTTCGGCCCACTCCGGCGCCAGGTGGCCGGCGATCTTGTCCGAGGTTTCTACGTCGCCTTCCATCTTTGCGCGCACACCGTCGAGCAGCGGATCCACCGCCGAGAGGAATTCCTGTGACGGATAGCCGCCCCACCTCGGGTTCCAAAGCCACTTGTGCCCCATGGCGCACACGCTACGTTTTACGGCCCTGGGGTCCCGCACGCCGCACAGCGTGGCGGCCACCATATCGCAGTGCTCAAACGCGGACGCAAACTGCGCACGCTTGTCGGGATTGTGCCGCAGCCAATGCAGCAGCTTGGCCCAGCCCCACTCGTGCGAGTACACGCCGCCGCACCACTCGATCGCCTCCAGATGGCGCTCCTGTGCCAGCCGCGTGATCTGCTGCGCTTCTCGCAGTGCCCGGTGGTCGCACCACAGGTAGTAATCGTCCAGCGGCTGCATGGCGTTGTCCACGACGATGACGCTGGATCCGGTGGTATCGATGGCGAGGGCCCGCACATCGGCGCCGTCCACGCCGGTCTGCGCCAGCACCTCGCGCATGGCCTTCACCAGCGCGTTCATCTGGTCCTCGTGGGACTGCGTGGCGAAGTCCGGATCGTCGCGGGTGCGCTTCAGCGGGTAGCTCGCCGACGCGGTGCCAAGCCGGCCCTTTTCGCTGTCCAGCAACGTCACCCGTGTGCTCAGGGTCCCAAAGTCCACGCCAGCTACAACTGCCACAAGCCGCTCCTCACGTCTATGTTCGATGGATGCACGTCAGCTCATCCAGCTTTATTGCACAGCGACGTCGATCACTTCGATCGTCAGTGGGGGAACAGTGTGCTTCCAGCTTGTGCCGGCGACTTTGACCGTAGAGGGAACAGGGTGGATCACCTCCGGGTGGTCGATAGAGTTGGTGGCTTCGTACGACCCGGCATGCAGGCTATACATCGTCGCCGGGCCGGTGGGACGGCCGTCCAGATCGATCGCAAGCGGCTGAGCCTGGTCCGAGGCGTTCACCAGCTTCAGGTGCAGCACGTGATCCTTTGAGCCCATCGTTGCCGAGTACGTGAAGCGCTTGCCGGCCCCGGTGAGTGAGCTCTTTGGCCTTCCATCGCCGATATGGGCGCCGAACAAGCTCTGCGCGTAGAAGCTCGGCGAGCCGTAGGTGGTGCTCGCGTCGTAGCCGATCATGTTGGTGTACCACTGGCCGGCGCCGGGGTTCACGTTGATAAACAAGGGCGCGTAGCTCGCCATAATGATCAGGTCACTGTTACGTTCCAGGCCCGTCATAAAGGCAGCGTCGGCGAGGGCTCCACCGAAGTTGGGCGTCGGCGTGCCGCTCAGGGTAGCCCATTCGCCGACGAAGATCTTGGGCCCGGTACGCGGTGCATCGTCATAGCGGTGCGAGAAGTCGAGCATTTCGCCGACGGGCTTGTAGTAGTGGTCGTCGATCACATCGGGCTGCGCGTCCCTTGCGGTTTCCTTGACGGGCATCGTGGCAATCAACTGGTACTTGTCGCCGTACTTCTTGCGCAGTGCCCTGGCGATCTGTGCGAAGCGGCCGTCATAGCTGCCGGTGGTATCGAAGTTGTCTTCGTTGCCGATCTCGATGAAGTGCAGCGGAAACGGCGCGGGGTGCCCATCCTTTGCGCGCTCGGCACCCCAGCGCGTGCTCGTGTCGCCGGTGACGTATTCCACTTCATCGACAGCGGATTGCACGAAGGGCTCAAGGTCTGCCCCGGGCTTTACGCTTTCATGCTTCAGCGAGTAGCCCGCATACACGGCCAGCACAGGCTCAATGTGCAGCTGCTCGGTCCACTCCAGCATTTCCAGCAGGCCCATGCCGTCCGTGGACCAGTAGGTCCATGGGGCCTGGTGCCCGGGACGGTCGACCAGAGGGCCGATGGTCTCCTTCCAGTTGTACCAATCCTTCAGCGTGTCGCCTTCCAGATAGTTGCCGCCAGGCAAGCGCAGGAAATGCGGATGCAGCGCGGCCATCCGCTCCATCAACTCCGGGCGAAAGCCGTTAGGCAGGTTGTTGTAGGTCGGCGGAAACAGGGATACGAGCTGGAAATAGATGGTGCCGGGATGCGTGACCAGCAGCTCAAGGTGGTTGGTGGAGCCGGTTGCGTCCGCCCCTGTCTTCAGCGTGTAGGTGTACTGCGCCCATCCCGTGCCGTTGAGCTGGACCTTGGCCTGGGCGACGACGTGGCCCGTCGGGTCGTTGATCAGGCGAGCGGTCACGGAGTCAATCCCCGAGTCACCCACCTTGGCGTAGAACGAGCCCTTGTACTCGGTGTGCGGCTTCAGGCCCATGCCCCAGTAGCCGGTGTTGCTCACGCCCGCTTCATTGCCGGCGGAGGCCTGCTCCACGGTCAGCTCGAGGCTGTTGGGCAGTGCCCGGCTGGGTCCATCGGTCTTGTTGGACGCCATGTGCGCGCTGGCGTCTCCGCGACGTACCAGGTCCCAGTGCTGCACGCCTTCCCAGCTGGTGCGGAAGGTGCGGTTCTGCACCAGTTCAGCATAGAGACCGCCTTCAAAGGCATGGTTGATCTCTTCGGTCATCATGCCGTACAGCGAGGGGCTCACGGGCGAGACGATCTCTTTCGGCGAGATGCTCAGATGAGCGGCCGCAGTGTCTGTCTGCGCGAAGCTCGTAGCGCACGGCGTCGCTCCCAGGAAAACAACGGCGGCGAGCACCGCGGAAGACCACCCATTCCATGACTTTGCTGTATGGGAGAACAACATCAACACTCTCACCTCGCGGGGGTACGAACGGCCCTGGCACACACAACATACACAGCCCTGAAACCGCTTTCAAAACGAGAACAGCGCTTCCAGGAGTGCCGGCACGAACGGTCGGACGATTCTAGCGCAGAGCGGTTTGCGTTGGCTTGTTGTGCGTTGCGGTCTGCGTTGCACCGTCGCAGGCGACCCGTCCGACACTGCGCGTTGTGGGTGCGTGCCGGGTGGTCGTGTTGGCTGGTGCGCTATGATCCTGATGGCCGGATGCTGCAACGATGCGCAACCGGTTCTGGCCTCCATTGCAGACCGCGCTTCCTATTGACGATCTTCTGCCTGCAATCCTGGCCTCGCTGCAACAGCTTCCCAATCTGGTGATCGAAGCGGCCCCGGGTGCGGGCAAAACTACCCGTGTGCCGGCCGCTTTGCTGGACGTTGTGCCAGGCGAGATCATCGTGCTGGAGCCCCGTCGCATTGCGGCCCGCCTGGCCGCACGCCGTACGGCGGCGGAGCGTGGCGAGCAGGCAGGCGAGACAGTCGGCTTCCAGGTGCGGTTTGAGGAAGCCATCGGGCCGAAGACGCGATTGCGCTTCGTCACCGAAGGCGTTCTTGCGCGGCGGCTGCTGTCGGACCCAGATCTCCGCGGCATCGATGCAGTGGTTCTGGATGAGTTTCACGAGCGGCATCTCGATACAGACCTCGCGCTGGCGCTGTTGAAGCGATTGCAAGGGCGCCGCCCGGAACTGAAGCTCGTGGTGATGTCGGCGACGCTGGACACAGCGCCCGTCGCGGCCTTTCTCGGCAACTGCCCCGTGCTGCGTTCCGCGGGCCGCAGCTTTCCACTCGACATTCAACATCTGCCGTACTCGCCGAAGCCGTTGGAGCGGCAGGTGGCCGAGGCTTTGGGGTCGTTGTTGCAGGCCGGGCATGCAGGGCATGTGCTCGTGTTTCTGCCCGGCGCGGCGGAGATCCGTCGCGCGCAGCGGGAGTGTGAGGCCGTTGCCCGCGCGGCAGGCGCAACGTTGCTTCCACTGCACGGCGACCTGACCCCGGCCGAGCAGGATCGTGCTGTAGCGCCCAGCCCGCAGCAGAAGATTCTGCTTTCCACCAACGTGGCTGAAAGCTCGGTAACGATCGAGGGCGTCACCGCGGTGATCGATAGTGGCCTCGCCCGTGTCGCGTCGTACTCCCCGTGGAGCGGTCTGCCGACGCTGCAAGTTGCACGCATCAGCAAGGCTTCCGCCGCGCAGCGGGCGGGGCGTGCAGGACGTACCGCGCCGGGCCGTGCGTTGCGGCTGTACCCGCAAGAGGACTTTGCGCAGCGTCCGGACCATGACACCCCGGAGATCCTGCGCAGTGATCTGTCTGGCCTGTGCCTTTCGTTGCGTGCGATGGGTGTCGGGCATGTGCTCGACCTCGCGTGGCTCGACACACCGCCGGAAGCGGCGATCCGGCATGCGGAAGAGCTGCTGGACCGGCTCGGCGCGGATCGCAAGTCCGCGAGCAGCCTGGCGCGGTTTCCTCTGCCTCCGCGTCTTGCGCGCATGCTGCTGGAAGGTGTGGAACGCGGTGTGGCTGAAGGCGCGATTGCCGCGGCAGCGCTGTTGGGCTCCGGTTCGCGCAGTGACCGGACGGATCTGCTCAGCGCGCTCGATCTGCCGCCGGAGCCGCGCGTGCAACAACAGCGCCAACAACTGCGGCGACTGTTGCGCGCGGCAAAAGCGACAACGCACGATGACGAGGCGCTGTTGATCTCGGTGCTTGCCGGTTATCCGGATCGCGTGGCGCGTCTTCGGGCCGGCAAGCAGGTGCTGCTTTCGACGGGCATCTCTGCGGACCTTGCCGGTGAGCCTCCAACCTATGAGTTCATGGTGGTTGTTGATGCCGAGGACCGCAAGGACAAGCAGGCGCCGCTGGTTCGCATGACCGCGAAGATCGAGCCGGAATGGCTGCTGGATCTTTTTCCGGAACACATCGAGGAAGAGCTGACGCTGGAGTGGAACCGCACGGCGGAGCGCGTCGATGCGGTCAGTGTGCTTCGCTACGACAAGCTGGTCATTGCGGAGTCGCGCAACGCCCGGCCCGATCCGGAGGCCGCTGCCGACATGCTGACCGAGCGGGCCATGGATGTAGGCATCGAGCAGTTTGTGGAGCCCGTTGCGTTGTACGAAGCCCTGGCGCGCTTGGAGTTTGCCGGCAATGCCGAACCCGACGTGAGGGCCGAGGTTCGCCGATTATGCGAGGGGCTACGCAGCTTTGCCGAACTGCGCGAAGCCGCGCGGGGCCTGATCCCTGCGCTGGAAGGCACTACTGCGGCAGCGCTGCGGGACCTTGCACCGGCCAGCCTGCGCCTGCCAAGCGGGCGCATGACCAAGGTCCACTATGAACGCGGCAAACCGCCCTGGATTGCGTCCCGTTTGCAGGACTTCTTCGGCATGCGTGAGACACCGCGCATCGGGCGAGGTAAGACGCCCGTGGTGGTGCATCTGCTGGCTCCGAACCATCGACCGGTGCAGACCACGACGGACCTCGCCGGCTTCTGGGAGCGCCTGTATCCGCAGGTGCGCCGTGAGCTGATGCGGCGATACCCGCGGCATGCCTGGCCGGAGAAGCCCTAGGCGGTTCCGTAAGGGTTAAGGCCGGGTGGTGCGGCGTTCGATGCGCTTGTTGCACTCCACGCAGGGGACGAGGCGGTGCACGTACAGGCCCGGTGTGTGGATCCCGTCAGGGTCGAGGGGAACGTCGGAGAGCTCCTCGAACTCCACGATGGTGCAGCGGGCGGCAGTCGCCATCACGGGGTTGAAGTTACGGGCGGCTTTGCGGAACTGGAGGTTGCCGAAGCGGTCAGCCCGCCAGGCGTGGAGCAGGGCAAAGTCGGCCGTAAGGGCGGTCTCGAGGATGTGGGGCTTGCCGTTGAAGTCGCGGGTCTCTTTGCCGTCGGCCGCGAGCGTGCCGGCACCGGTTGGCGTGTAGAAGGCGGGGATGCCGGCGCCGCCGGCGCGGATGCGCTCGGCGAGGGTGCCTTGCGGGGTCAGGGTGAGCTTGAGGGAGCCGTCGAGGACGCGGCGCTCGAGGAGGCGGTTCTCGCCGACGTAGCTGCCGATGTGCGAGGCGATGCGGTCCTGTTCGAGGAGCAGGCCCATCCCGGCGCCATCGATGCCCATGTTGTTGGAGATGGTGTGCAGGTTGGTGGCTTCGGTGCGGAGCAGGGCGTGGATCAGGGTTTCGGGGATGCCGCACAGGCCGAAGCCGCCGAGCATCAGGGTGGCCCCGGAAGGGATGTCGGCCACGGCGGTGTCGGCGTTGGGCCAGAGCTTGTTCATGCTGTGGGGGCCTCGCCGAGGTCTGCTGTGGTGAGTTGGCGGAGGTTGGGGCTGATGGCGAGCGTGGCTTCGGTGGCGGCTACGACCTGGTCGGCGGTGATGTCAGGCATGAGTTCGGTGAGGAGCCAGCGGTTGTTGTGACGCTCGAGCACGGCTAGGTCAGTGATGAGGAGATGGACGCAGTTGACACCGGTGAGCGGGAGGGTGCAGCGGTGGAGGATGCGGGACGCGCCTTCCTTGGTGGTGTGTTCCATGGTGACGACGACGCGTTTGGCGCCGGCGACGAGGTCCATGGCGCCGCCCATGCCCTTGACCATCTTGCCGGGGATGACCCAGTTGGCGAGGGAGGCGGTTTCGTCGACCTCGAAGGCACCGAGAATGGTGAGGTCGATGTGGCCGCCGCGGATCATGGCGAAAGACTCGGCGGAGCTGAAGAAGCTGGCGCCGGGGAGGGTGGTGATGGTTTCCTTGCCGGCGTTGATCAGGTCGGGGTCGACTTCTGGGTCGGTGGGGTAGGGGCCTACGCCGAGGACGCCGTTCTCGGACTGGAGGGTGACCTCGATGCCGGGCGGGATGTGGTTGGCGACGAGGGTGGGGAGGCCGATGCCGAGGTTGACGTAGGTGCCGTCGCGGAGCTCCTGGGCGGCGCGGCGGGCAATGCGTAGGCGTTTCTGGTCGGGCGTGAGGGGCGTCATGCTGTGCGTCGGGGATGATCGCATACTTGGGTGAGGGTTGGCCCGGGGGGATCCCCCCTCCCCTATCGTTTTTTGCAAAATCTTCAAACTAAAGCAGTTACACCCGGGGGTATCTTGCAAAATATTGCAAACAGAGAATTTAGAGGCAAAGTGTTCCACCCGCGGGACTTAGCCGGGTTTTGGAGCTTTTCGCTTTGGCGCTGGCGCAGGCTGAAAGCTCATGTTGAGCTTGCTTTAAGGATAGCGGGTTGGGGCGTAATTGCACGCAAGTGGGGCGGTGCTTTGCGGCGAGATGAGCGGGCCGGCGACGACGATCGCCGGCCTTTCTGTTGGCATGGGTGGGGGTGAAGCTAGGCGAAGCGCTTGCGGAGGACGCCCATTGCGCCGAGCAGACCGGTACCGAGGAGGGCGAAGCTGGAGGGCTCGGGTGTGATAGCCGTGGTCGACGTGACGGAGAAGGTGACCGGAACGGTGCCGGTGAAGTTGTCTTCGTCGGTGAAGGTGGCGAAGTAGGAGGTGCCGATGCTGTGGATGTCGACGCTGTAGGTATCCGGCCCGTTTACGTCAGTGAAGGCTAAGCCCGCGGGGTCGAGCAAGGTGGGGGCAGAGGGATAGAGCAGGTTGTCGTTGCCGTCGTAATGACCGGTTTGGATCAGGCCGGTGATGCCGGTGCCGGAGATGGCGGTGATGGAGTACGTGCCGGTGCTGCCGACTTCGGTGGCCGTGGCTCGCGCCGAGATACAGGGGGTTCTCCGCGCGCCCAGGGGCAGGTCGAGGATGCCGAGTTGAGCGAGCGGTCCCTCATCGGTGATACCTGAACCTTGCAGCTTTGCCTTGCCTGGCACGGGGTTGCCGGGGGCGATGGGTGTGATGCGGAAGCGCTTTCCTGGAACCTGGATGGACGCTTGAAGAGCCCCGGCCGGGGCTTCTGCCTGGCGGCTGGCGGTCTGGGCCGTACTTGCGGACTTTGTGACTGAACCTCTTAGTCAAGGCCGGGCAGGGAGCCCCTATTGACGGCGGGGAGATAGGTGCCGAGGAGTTCGCGGGTCCACCAGGCGCCGGTTTCGCGTTTCTGTTGCGGGGTGGTGTAGCGGTACTGGAAGAAGAGGGCGCGGATGGCCTTGGGCGGTTCGTTGGGGAAGGGGTTGTGGCCCATGAGGCTGAGCATGCCGGGGTCGTTGGCGAGCAGCTTCTGGATGAAGCGCAGGAACCACAGGTCGTAGCCGGGGACATGGATGCGACCGCGGCCGACGCGCACCGTGAAGGGCAGAAACCAGACCATCCAGTCGAGCCGCAGATGGTAGGGCGCGATCTGGGGCGGGCGGCGCTTGGGGTCGCCGGGCTTGGCCTTGAAGCCGTACTCGAGCCACCGGGAGGAGGGCGTGGGCACAGGGTCCGCGGTGCCTTCGAGAACGATCTCGTAGCGCTCCTTGCTGACCGAGCCGAAGGCGCCGTAGGTGTTCACGAGGTGGAAGCGGTTGTAGCTGTGATTCATCGCCTGGTTGGGCGAGAAGAGGTTGAGCACCGGTTGGACGCTGAGCGCGAGGACGGCGGCAGCCAGGACGAAGAGAGTGATGGTCCAGGCGATGGGGTTGGGACTGAGGCTGAGGTCATGTCCGGCTTTGAACATCGAAAGCAGGTTCCCCGTTTGGGGAACGGAAAGCAAGAAAGGCGATCGCGCGAAGAGACCACGGTTTGCCACAAACGAGAATGCTTCATCAGAAAAGCCCGCAACGCCGATGACCACGGTGAGCCAGTTCAGGAACGAGTAGTTGCCGCTGACGATGAGCCAAAGCTGTTGCGTGATGCACAGGGCTGCCGCGATGGACGCATACGGCTGCGGCGCGAACAGGCCGAATGGCGCGACAACCTGCAGGAAGTGGCTGAACAACACGCCAAAGCGGTGTGTGGACTTCGGCAGGTAGTGGAAGTACCAGCTCAGCGGATTGGGCAGGGGTTGGGTTTCGTAGTGGAAGTAGAGGCAGGTAAGGTCGCGCCAGCAGGGGTCGTGGCGGAGCTTGATGAGGCCGGCGCCGAGCTCGGTGCGGAAGAACATCCAGCGGAGGATGAGGACGGGAATGACGTTGGGCGCGAGGTGTGTGGGGCCGAGGAAGGCGGTGAAGAACCCCGCTTCGCAGAGCATGGACTCCCACCCGAAGCCGAAGAAGCGCTGGCCCACGTTGGTGACGGAGAGGTAGAGCGCGTAGAGGACGAGCCAGCAGGTAACGGAAAGCCACAGAGGGCCGGCGTCGGTGAGGCCGAGCAGGGCAGCGGCGGAGAGCGCGAGCCCCGTCCAGGCGACGGCTTCAAGCAACGTGTCGGAGTAGTGCCAGTGAAAAAGGCTGGGCGCGTCGCGGAAGGTGGCGTGCTTGAGGAAGCCGGGGATGGGCAGCAGGCCGTCGGTGCCGAGGAGGGGTTTGGCCTGGAGCTTCACGGTGAGGAAGGCAACGAGGTAGATGGCGGCCATGCCTCGCTGGAGGAGGAGGCGCGTAAGGAAGAGGTGACCGAAGTAGTGGGATCCAGGGCCCATGGTGATGAGGTTGGATGCGGGTCGAGTTCTGGACAGGTGGCATCGCGCACGTGCTCCCGCGAGCGCTGGTCAGGATGTTTTGGGCAGGATGCCGATCGTGTGCAGCCAGTGCTCGACCAGCGTGGGCCAGCTGGTGATTGGGAGCTCGGTGGGGCGGAGGCCGTAGCCGTGACCGCCTTCGGCGTAGATGTGGAGTTCTGCGGGGACGCCTGCGTTTTTGAGTTGCAGGAAGTACGCAACGGCGTTTTCCACGTGGACGGGATCGTCTTCGGCCTGGAGAACGAAGCTGGGCGGGGTGTCGTGGGTGGGGTGGATGTCAGGATTGGGCGCCATGTTCTGGTCCGGCATGGCGAGGTAGCCGGGGTAGATGACGACGGCGAAGTCGGGGCGGCAGCTTTGCTGGTCGGCGGCGTCCACCGCGGGGTAGAGACGGGTGGCGAAATGGGTGCTGAGAGCGGCGGCGAGGTGGGCACCGGCGGAGAACCCGAGCACGCCAACGCGATGTGGATCGATGTTCCACTCGGCGGCATGGGCGCGGACCATGCCGAGGGCGCGCTGCGCATCATCGAGGGCGGCTTCTGATTTGGGGTAGGGACCTGTGGCGGGGACGCGGTATTTAACGAGGACGCAGGTGACGCCTGCCCTGGTGAGCCAGTTGCAGACTTCGGTGCCTTCGAGGTCGATGGCGAGGATGCTGTAGCCGCCGCCGGGGAAGACGACCACTGCCGGTGCGGGCGTGGTGGTGGTGGCCTTCATCAGGGTCAGCGTGGGCTGGGAGACGTTGCCGAGCTTGATGATGGGACGGCCGGCGATGAGCTTATCTGTGGACTTGGTCTGGTCGACCTCAGGCTGAGCGGGATCGGCGCCGCTCCTGCCGGGCGGTTGTGCAGGCCACAACGGCAAGGTAAGCGTGCCGGCGGGTGGTTGCCAGGCGGGAGGCGTGGCTTGTGCATGGGACGCAACGGAGGCCAGAAGCGTTACGAGACAGAAAGCGAGGAGAGCGGGCCGGGTTCTGGAGGGCATAGGGGTCTGCTTGCGAGATGCAGGCCATGGTTGCAGGTGGGATGGGCCGGTGGCAAGCGGCGATCGGTCTTGGAGCTCTTTGAAGAGCCGAGCCCAAGCAGAAGGACTAGCCGGCGCCGCCAGAGGATTGGGCTTTCTTGAGAAAGAAAGCCAGCGGGGCGCAGGCGATGCAGAGAAAGCCGAAATCGCGGAGGACGTCGACGTAGGCGTAGGCCGAGGCCTGGCTGGTAAGGCCGTTGCTGGTGATCTGCAGGGCTCGCTGGGTGGAAAGGTGAGGGCCGGCGTGGCGCGCCATGGCTGTGGTGAGGCCGCTGAGTTGGCGGCGGAGCAGCCAGCTGGAGCCGGAAAAGTTGTGGAGGAGCTCGTAGCGGTGGGCCTGGGTGTGGCGTTGCGAGATGGTGTTGGCTACTGAGATCCCAATGCTGCCGCCGACGTTGCGGAGGAAGTTGAAGATGCCGCTGGCGTTGCCGGTCTCAGCCTTGGAGATGGTGCCGAGGGCGATCTTGGTGAGCGGGACGAAGATCATGGACAGGCCGACGCCGGAAAGGGTGAGCGGCCAGAAGAGCGTCCAGGGCGAGATATCGAGGGTGAGGTCGCCGAGCAGGAGACCGGAGTAGCCGAGGAGGCCAAAGCCGATGGCGACGATCCAGCGGGCGTCCATGCGGGAAACCGCGGCGCCGACAATCAGCGCCGCCGCAAACGACCCGATACCGCGTGGGCTGACGGAAAGGCCAGAACGCGTGGCTGAGTAGCCGAGCAGGTCCTGGAAGAAGACCGGCAGGATGGTCGTGAGGCCGTAGAGCACGGCGCCGAGGGCGAAGACGAGGACGCAGCCCCAGGCCAGGTTGCGGTCTTTGAGGGCGCGTAGGTTGACGAGGGGCTTTTTGGCGCGGAGCTGGTACACGATGTAGGCGAAAAAGACGGTGACGAAGAGGATGGTGCCCCAAAGGATGCGGATGTCGCCAAACCAATCCTGCTCCTGGCCCTTGTCGAGCACGTACTGCATGCAGGCGACCCAGATGCCAAGCATGCCGAAGCCGACGCCGTCGAACTTGCCGGGGTTGGTGTTGGCGATCTCGGGTGGATCTTCGAGCACACGGTACTGCATCACCAGCGCGGCGATACCGATGGGGATGTTGATGTAGAAGGCCCAACGCCAGGAGATGGCGTCGGTGAGGTATCCGCCGAAGGCCGGGCCGATGACCGGCGCCAGCACGACCCCGAGCGCGAAGACGCCGAGGGCCATGCCCTGTTTGGCGGGTGGAAAGGCGTCAAGCAGGATGGCCTGCGAGAGCGGCTGGAGAGCGCCGCCAGCGGCCCCTTGGACGATGCGCGCCAGGAGGATGAAGCCGAGCGTGGGCGAAAGGCCGCAGAAGAACGACGCCACGGTGAAAATGGCAACCGAGATCATGAGGTACTTCTTGCGGCCAAAGCGTTCGGCGAGGTAGTTGGAGGCGAGCAGGAACGCGGCGTTGGCGACGAGGTAGACGGTGAGGACCCACTCGGCTTCATCGGTGGTGGAGGCAGTGGAGCCGGCGATATAGGGCACCGCGACCGCGGCGATGGAGGTGTCCATGACCTCCATGAAGGTGGTCATCATGACCGCGATGGCGATGAGCCAGGGGTTGGCCTTGGGCTTGGCGGGCATGCGTTATGCCCCCCGTCGGGAGCGAAGGCGGCCCAAAACGCAGATTCCCTTCGGGAATGACAACGAACGGGAGCGAAGGCGGCCCAAAACGCAGATTCCCTTCGGGAATGACAACGAACGGGTCATTACTTCACCCAGACCTTGGGTTCGACGCTCATGCCGGGGGCGAGGCGGTCGAGGTCAGGCTGGCCGGGGCGGAAGCGGATGCGGACGGGGAGGCGCTGCACGACTTTGACGTAGTTGCCTGTGGCGTTTTCAGGTGGCAGCAACGAATAAATCGCACCGGTGCCGCCAGGGAGAGCTTCGACCCAGCCTTCGAAGTTTTCCTTCAGCGCGTCGACGTAGATGGTGACGGACTGACCGGGGCGCATGTGCGCGATGGCGGTTTCTTTGAAGTTGGCGGTGACCCAGATGTCGTTGGTCTGGGTGAGAGCGAAGAGCTCCTGGCCGGCGGTGACCTGGTCGGCGAGTTGGACCTGCTTGTCGCCGATGATGCCGTCTTCGGGAGCGTAGATGCGGGTGTACTCCAGGTTGAGCTCGGATTGGTCGGCCTGGGCCTGCGCGGCCTGGGCCTGGGCCTGGCGTTGCAGCAGCGTGGCGCGCTGGATAGCGATCTGGCGAGGAAGATTGGCGCGGGTCTGCTTGAGTTGTTGCTGCTGGTTGCCGAGCTGCGCCTGCGCATTGCGTACCTGTTTTTCAGCAGCATCGGCGGCTTCGCGGCGGGAGCTGACAACGGCTGCCTGGGCGCGCTCATTGGTGGCCTGCTGATCGTACTGCTCGCGGCTGACTTCTTCCTTCACGACGAGGAGACGGTACCGCTCCTCTTCGCGGGCGGCGTTCATCTCCTGGGCTTCGGCCTGGTGAAGGTCGGCGAGGGCGGACTGGTAGCGTTCCTCGGCCTGGGCCACGTTGGCTTCGGCACCGGTCACGTTGTATTCGGCTTCACGCTCCTGCGCGCCCTGCTGCGTGGCGGTCAGGGGGACATTGGGCTCCTGCGCGGCGATAGCAGCTTTGGCTTGCGACAGCTGGGCGACGTTGTTTTCTTTCTGGACCTGGTTGTCGCGCGGATCGATCTGGGCGAGCAGCTGACCCTTTTTTACCCGGTAGGTGTTTTCGACGTAGACGCCCGTGACGAAGCCGGCGATGCGAGGCGCGATGGGGTCGGTGTGGCCGTCGACAAAGGCGTCGTCGGTGGTCTCGTAGCTGGTGAGGTATAGGTAAAAGAACACGCCGACAACGAGCACCAGGATGAAGCCGAGCACGATGCCGACGGTAGCCAGGGGGTGCTCGCGGACCCAGTGGCGAGCTTTCTCTTTGGCGGGCGGCTTTTGCTGCTTCTTCTCGTCCTCCCCTTCGTCGCCTTCCTTCTTTTCGTCCCCGCCTTGTTCCTTCTTATCCTTGTCGCCGCCGCCCTCCTGTTTCTCCTGTTCCTGTTTCCGGCGCAGCTGTTCAAGCTCGGCGCGAAGCCGGGTCTGCTCGTCATAGAGCAGGCGGACGGTGAGGTCGGTGTGTGGTTCCCCGGTGATGGCGGGCGGCGTGTAGGCGGGCGGCGTGCCTGGCGGAGTGTCGGGCATGGGATCTATTTCCTGAGCAGTTGCGGGAGCGTTTGTTCGGCGTTGCCCATGGCGCGGGCAAGAGAAACTTTGGCGAGGTTGTGCTCAAACACGGCGGAGATGTAGTCGTCGTCGGCCTGCACGACGGCCTGTTCCGCCTGCACGACTTCCACGGTGTCGGTGACGCCTGCGACGAAGCGGTCGCGTGACTGCGTCAGGCTCTCGTGGGACAGATCGACGTTGCTCTTGGCGGTGGTGACCTGGTCGGCCGCGGCGTTGAGGTTGATGAAGGCCTGGCGCACGTCCTGGTCAGCCTGCGCGTGGGCGTCGGCGAGTTCGGCCTTGCGCTGCGTCAGCGCCGCGTTGGCCTGCTGCTCATCGGCACGGATGCGGCCGCCCTCGTAGATAGGGATCGTGAGGGTGCCGTACACGGTGTACACGCCGGTGGAGTGCTGCGATGGCGTGGTGCCCGCGGCGCCGAAGTCGGCGTTGACGTTTACCGAGGGCAGGCGCTCGGCGTGTGCGGCCTTGATGTTGTTTTGCGCGGCTTTCACGCTGCTGTCGGCTGCCTGGACATCGGCACGATCGGTCTGTGCACGCTGCAGGGCAGAAGGCTCGTCGTAGCCGGTGAGCGGCGTGAAGGCGAAGGTGTCCGCAGGCGCGAAGGGCTGGCCAAGGGGCAGGCCGATGAGGCGGGCCAGCTTCAGCTTTTGCGTGTCGTCGTCGGCCTGGAGGGACCGGAGGCGCTGCACTTCGGTCTGGTACTGCACCTGCGCGCGATCGCGATCCACACGGGCGGCCACACCCGCTTCGAACCGATCGACGGCCTGCTGGAACAGGGCCTTGGCGCTTGCCACTTCGGCCTTTGCAGCGACGACGCGGGCGTCGGTACTGATGAGCTGGAGATAGCTGCCGGCCACGGCCAGCACAATCAGGTCACGCGTATTGCGCGTTGCGATCAGACTGCCCTTGAGGCTTTCCGAGGCCGTACGCAGCGAGTCGAGCTTGACGATGTCGAGTACCGTTTGTTGCAGGCGAACGCGTGCGTCGTAGTAGTTGAACTTGGAGCTTTCCGGGATGGAGCTAAGCGAGACGCCGAGGGTGCGGAGGTTTTCGCGCTCAAAGGCTTCCGTGACGCCGGTGTTCAGGACGGGAAGCAGGCCGCTCCTGGCGAGCCCGCGTTCGCTTTCGGCCTGCTGGATGGCGGCGTTCTGCTCGACGGCCCCGAGATTGGCGCGAAGCCCGAGCGCGAGGGCCTGGTCCAGCGTCAGCGAAAGGAGATCCTTGCTGACGGTCCCGCTAGGAACGCTGCCGGCAAACGGTGGGCGGACACTCACCGTGGAGTTGATGACGTTGCTGCTGCCGGGCGTGGAGGAGGGCGACGTTTGCTGCGTGACGGACACGCTGTCTGACGGTGTTGTGGCGCCGGACAAGGGGAGCGGCGTGGGGCGGCTTGGGCCGGAAACCTGCGCCGACGGCGTTTGCGCGTGGGCTGCGACGGCAAAGCTGGAAGCGAGGGTGAACGCGAGGACGCGCCCCGCCCGGAGGCGTGATGGAAAGGGACGGACGGTATGTGTTGAGGCAGGAAGACGCAGCCGCGAAGGCCGCAACATCCCAACCAGCGCATCGAACGGCAATCGTGGGTCCTTAACGTACTTTGCAGGGTAAGGATGCCTTGGGGCGGGGATGGGGTTTGCCGGGAAGCTCCACGAGCCGAGGGCAGGGTGGGTCTGGAAGGCGGCCCCAGGCACCCTGCGCTCGCCACAGCCGGTCCTCAGCGAGCGCGCGGGGGCGGGCCAACCGTCTTTCTTGTCGTGATTTATGCTGGCTCTGCCGTCGGGACCTCCAAGGAACACCCGGTGAATCAGACCCGCAAAGACGTTTTAAACGGTTGGAAGGAAATCGCCGGCTACCTGGGCCGCGATCCACGCACCGTGGAACGGTGGGAAAAGACACGTTCCTTGCCGGTGCGCAGGCTTCCGGGCAGTGGCCGTGCGACGGTGTACGCCTTGGTGTCGGAGCTGGATCAATGGCTCGCGAGCCCTGCTTTGCCGGAAGCGGCAACCGCAGCGGTGGTGCCAGGGACGGCGGGACCGTTTGCTGACGCAGGGGACGAGGAAACGTCGAGGGCTGATCCCGCTTCAGGGGAGGACGCTACAGAGCAAGTCGCGCCCGCGCCAGGGACCTCTGCCTTCCCCGGGGAGCGGCGGCGCTGGCCCTGGCTGCGCGCGACGACATCATTGACCTTGCTGCTGTTGGTCTGCTGGGCAGGAATCACGGCCGCGGGTTGGAAGTACCGGAAGGCCACGCCGCTTGTGGCTGTGCCGCCGTCTCCGCACGGCCGGCGCCTGGTGCCGTCTTCGCCTGTGCTCGGAGTGGAGGAGCTTTATTTGCGGGGCTGCTACCAGGCGGAGCTCCGGACACCTGAGACGTTGCGCCGGGCGCAGGAGGCCTACTCGGCGGCAGTCGCCAAGGACCCGCGTTACGCCCCGGCCTACGCCGGCCTGGCCAATACGTACCTGCTTGCGCGGGAGTACTCGATGGTGCCGGACGCCGAGGCGTACACGCAAGCGACCGCTTTTGCGCAGAAAGCTCTGTCGTTGGATCCGGATCTGCCGCAAGCGCATGCGGCGCTGGGCTTTGTGGAGTTCTTTTGGCGTTGGGATGGGGACTCGGCGGAAAAGCAGTTTCGCCGCGCGTTGGAGGTGGATCCGGACCTGGCCCTGGCGCACCACTGGTACGGATCGGTGCTGACGCACGAGGGCAAGTTCCGGGAAGGTGCGGCCGAGCTGACCGTGGCGCAGCAGCTTGACCCAACATCAAGCGCGATCTTGACCACACGCGCCCTGGCCATGGCCCTCAGCGGAAGGCGGGCCGAGGCAACCGAGATGCTGGAGGACGCGGTGACCAGCAACAAAGCCGAGGGCTATCGCAACCCGGCCACAATGCACCATGTGTTGGGCGTGCTGAGCCTGATCCCGCCGCGGGACCTTCCGCGCTACCTGGCGGAAACCACGCTGGCGGCAGAGCTTCGACAGGACATGCAGACTGCGTCGGTGATGCAGAGGGCTGAGGCGATCTACCGCCAGCAGGGGGAGAACGCGATGTGGCGCGCGTTGCTCCTGGAGGAGCAGAAGCGCCAGCCCGGAGGGAAGGCGACCTATGCCAAGGCGCGCTATGAGGCCGAGCTTGGAGCCAATACGCAGGCGCTGGATGATCTGGCCGAGTTGTTCTCGCGGCATGATCCTTCGCTGATCGGCATTTCAATTGATCAGTCCTTCGTGAAGCTGCGACGCGAGCCGCGCTTTGTTCAATTGCGCGCGGAAATGGGACTGCCCGGGGTGGACGAGGATTAGGCCTGAACGGGCGATTGCCCTGCAACTTCCGCTGTAAGCAGGGGACCTGGGCCCTTCCGGGGCGAGTTCGGGTTGGTAAGATGGTGAAGACCTTCCCGGGGTGAGCGGATCAACCGACGATGAGCGCGTTTGCTGAAGACATTGCCCGATATCGCGCAAAGGGATACAACGGCAAAGATCTGTGGCTGCACCCTGCGGTGTGGGCGATCGCGTCCTATCGGCTGAGCAATTGGCTGTATGTGGGCCGGCCGTCAGCCATTGTGCGAATTCCCCTTAAAGTTTTCTCGTTTTTTGCCGTTAAGTTCTGCGTGGTGTTCATGGAGATGGATCTGGATCCGCAGGCGACCATTGGGGGCGGCTTCTATATCGGGCATATCGGGGGCGTGCACATCAACCCGGGCGCGGTGCTTGGCCGCAACTGCGATCTGGCGCACCGTGTGACGATTGGTGCATCCGCCATGGGGCGTGGCGGCATCCCGGTGCTGGGCGATGAGGTGTACATCGGCACCGGCGCCGTCCTGGTGGGCAAGATCAAGGTGGGGAACGGCGCGAAGATCGCAGCCAATACCCTGGTGATGAGCAATGTGCCTGCGGGGGCCACCGTGATGGGAGTTCCAGGTCGCATCATCATGCGTGCGAAGCCTGCCCCTTCGCCCAAGCCTGCCGAAGCGCCTGTGCCAGTGGAAGCGGGGGCGCATGCCGGCTGAGGACGTTTGGCGCGACAAGCGGCAGGCAGTGCAGGAAGCCATTGCCGCCGGCGACATCGGAGTTGCGCTGCAGAGTGCGCGGGAACTGATTGCTCTGGGCCGTGCTGCGGACGTGGCATTTTGTGCGACAACGTTTCGGAAAGCTACTGACGCGCTGATGGCACATGGACATCGGCGGCTGAAGACCTTTCTTGTCCGGTCAGTTACGGTGGAGCCCCTTCTGCCAGCACTTCATGTGCAGGCTGTTTTGGGCGGGTATGTGCTTGAGCTCGAGATCGGCGGATACGGCTCCTACATGGAAGAGTTGCTCAGCCCGGAAGCGGGCTTGGGGCGGTCCGGGGCTGATCTGGTGTTTGTACTGTTGGACACGGAAGACCTGGCCGGCAGGCTGCCTGAGTTGTGCGCCGCGGGACGTGGAAGCGACGTTTCCGCCGAGGTGGAAGCGTGCGCTGAACGCCTCCGTCAGATGCTGCATAGCTTTCGCGCAGGCAGCCGTGGACGGCTGGTTGTGCAGGGCTGCGTTCTGCCTGAGGTGACCTCGCTTGGCCCTGTAGGGGACGCGAACCTTCGGCACAGTTTTGTGAACGCGGTGCGCGAGTTGAATCAGCAAATCGCAGCGGTTTGTCGCACAGTGGCTGATTGCGTGTTCTTCGATGTGGATCGCTTGGCGGGCCAGTATGGACGTGGAGCGTGGCGAGACGACCGCATGTTCCTGGCGACGCGACTCAGCGTTGCCCCTGGAGCGTTTTCGATCTACGCCAAAGGGCTTTTGCGGAGTGCATCGGCGCTGTTTCGTGCGCCACGCAAAGTGCTGTGTACAGACTTGGACAACACGTTCTGGGGCGGCATCCTGGGCGAAGATGGACCGGGCGGCATCGCCACGGGGCATGCGTTTCCCGGCAACTGCTACTTCGCATATCAGAGCTACCTGAAGGAGCTGAGTGCGCGGGGCATTCTGCTCGCCGTCACATCCAAGAACAATGAAAGCGATGTCGCGGAGGCGTTCCGACTCAGGGCGGCGGACCTGGCGTTGACGCTCGACGACTTTGTTGCCCGCAAGATTGGCTGGAACGAAAAGGCGGAAGCGCTGCGCGAACTGGCGAGTGAACTTTCACTGGGCCTGGATTCGTTTGTGTTTGTGGACGATAACCCCACTGAGTGCGCGGCGATCCGGCATCATCTTCCCGAGGTGGCAGTCGTTCAGGTGAACCCAAACGAGCCGTGGCGCATGGTGAACCTTCTCGCGGAAGAGTGGTTCTTTGACGCAGCCACCGTTACGGCAGACGATCGGAATCGATCGGAGGAGTATCGGGCTCAGGCGCAGCGGAGCGCGCTGCAGAACAGTGCTGCGAGCCGGGAAGACTTCCTGGCGTCTCTTGAGATCGTGTGCACGTTTCTAAGCGCGGCGGATGCGCCGTTGGACCGTTCCGTGCAACTGCTCTCGAAGACCAATCAGTTCAATCTCACAACGCGACGCTACTCCGCGACGGAAGTGATGGACTTTGTGGATGACCCGGGCTGCGCCGCGCTGGCCATTCGCGTGCGGGACAGGTTTGGCGATGCCGGTGTGGTGGGCCTGGCCCTAACGCGCCAGCATGGCGATGAGTGCTGGATCGATACGTTGCTGTTGTCCTGCCGTGTTATCGGGCGGGGCATCGAATCTGCCATTCTGGCACAGCTGGCTGCCCATGCAGCACAGCAGGGTGCGCGGTGGCTGGTTGGCGAGTATATCGAGACCAAAAAGAATCCGCCGTGCCGGGAGTTTTATCCCGACCATGGCTTTACCCAAGAGAGTGCTGCGAACGCAGAGGGTGCCGTGGTGTATCGGCTCAACCTCACGGACCGCATGCCCGTAAGCCCTGCGTGGCTCAAACTGGAAGGAAATGAAAGCTATGAGTTCAGTACAAGTACAGCCGTTACTGCGTGACATTGTGGCCGATACCCTGGAGATCAGCCCGGAAGACGTCACCGCTGAGACATCTACGGACTCAGTGGAAGCCTGGGACTCGTTCCGTCACCTGCAGTTGATTCTGTCGGTGGAAGGCGAGTATGGGGTTCAGCTGGATCCGCAGCAGGTGCCTGAGCTGACGACCGTGGGTAAGCTGCAAGCGGCGCTGGAGCAAAAGGGAGCCTCGCTATAATGGCAGGTTTGCCGGACGGCCTGACTTTTCGGCTGCTGCACGTCGGCGTTGCCGTGCCCCAGATCGACGAGGCGACCAACATGCTGGGAGCGATCTTCGGCTCAGAGGTTGTTTCCGGTCCGTTCGACGATCCGATCCAGAAGGTCACGGTGAACTTCCTGTCGCAAGCCGAAGGGGAAGCGGCAGAGATCGAACTGATTGCTCCTCTCACAGAGGACGCGCCTATTCGATCCATGTTGAACAAGACGGGTGGTGGGGCGTATCACCTGTGCTTTGAAACCAACGACCTCGATCGAGCGCTGGCCCATGTGCGGCAGCTGAAGTGCCTGGTGGTGAGTGCGCCGGCACCGGCTGTTGCGTTTGGCGGTCGCCGGATTGCCTGGTTTTACACGCCGAGCCGTCTGCTGGTTGAGTTGGTCGACGCACCGCGCTGATCTGCGCTGCGTGTTCCTCGTTAGCCTTGTAGATCCGCTGATCCCAAATCCCAAAACTTGACGTGTTCCCCAGACGGGGTGTGCCGCTTCTCGGCGCATCCCGATCATCAGGCTGTGCGCGTGTCTGGGCGTAAGTATAAAATTCGGCCTCTTGAGAGACTCAGCACCGTGTCTGCACGGGATTGTAGTCACCCGAGCATTGCTGTGGGTTCAGCGCTGTCTTCAATGAAGGTCCTTCTGGATTGAAGGCATGTGTTCACCCCTGCCAATAGCATCACGCGACACCTTATTGCACGAAGACTTCGTCGGTCTCTTCCAGGGAGCGCCGGGTGAGCCGCGGCGCGCTGCTGTGGTGCACAGTTTTGACCGCGTACATACGGCGATCCGCTTCTGAAAGCAGGCGTTCGGCATCCTGGCCGTCGTCAGGGAAGAAGGCCGCGCCGAGGCTGAGTGAAAGGAAGTTGCGGCCACAAACCTCGCGTCCGGCTTCTTCGGCGAGATCGCTGAGTAGAAGAGCGCGTTCCTCGATCGCATCAGGAGCAATATTGGTGGCAACGATGACAAATTCATCGCCACCCATGCGGGCCGCATAGTCGTAGGAGCGGCACACATTGCGCACAGAATTCGCGAAGAGCTTCAACACCTTGTCGCCGGCAAGATGGCCGTACCGATCGTTAACCTCTTTGAAGCCGTCGAGGTCGCACACGATGACTGCCATCTTCTGGTTCTCGCGCTTGCAGCGGGCAAGCTCCTGCTCCAGGTGAATGGACAGGGCACGGGCGTTGGCCATGCCGGTGAGGTGGTCGATGGTCGCGGAGTGCTCGGCTTCACGGTATTTCAGCGCGTTCTCAATAAACAGCGCAACGCGCGCGGTCACCACCTGCAGAATGCGCAGATGCTCGCTGGTGAAGGCATCCGGTTCTGAGCGGTATAAGGCCAGCACACCCACCAGGCCGGTGACGCCTTCCAGCGGAACCACGAGCGCGGACTGTGGCTTGGTGCTGCCACCGTCGCCGGCCGGGAAGCCGACCTCCACTGCCGGATTGCCGTTCATGATGGGCTTTTCGTTTTGCGCCACCCAGCCGCACAGTCCGGTGCCGATGCGAATCTGCAGTTGTGAGAAGAGACGGGCGTTTTCGCCGGTAACGAAGTCCGGAAGCAGCGTGTCTTCATGCTTCATGAAGGTGACAAGCGTGTCGTGAGGTATGAGCTTCTTTAGACGAAGCGCGACAAGGGACAGGGTCTCGTCGAGGCTTAGCGAGTTGCCAAGATCCTGGCTGAGTTCAAACAGCGTATGCGCTTCCTGACGAGCCGACGCGATAGAGGTGAGGAAGTCGGACTCATTGCCGTTGCGGCTCATCCCTTCCGATTGCAGGCCGGTCGCCGGACCTTCGCCCCGCTGCACGGTGTAGCTGAAGCGAAGGGCGTCGTCACTGGTCTGTTCGAGGCTGCGGAGGGCAAAGCCCTCAAATTCCTTGTAGCGACGCTTGAGTATTCGGACGATGGTGGGGTCGAACGAAGTGCCGGCTTCCTGCGCAATCTTGTCCATCGCCTCGTCGAGCGGAAGGGCTCTGCGGTATTGCCGGTCGGAGGTGAGCGCGTCCAGGCAATCAACAACCGCGAGAATGCGAGCGCCCAGCGGGATCTCTTCGCCTGTCAGACCATCCGGGTAACCGGCTCCGTTCCACTTTTCATGGTGCGACCGAACGATCGGCGCGACGGGGTAGGGGAACGCGACCTTTTCGATGATCTCAGCGCCCACCACAGGATGGATCTTCATCTTCTCGAATTCTTCGGGGGTGAGGCGGCTGGGTTTATTGATGATGTGGTCCGGCACGGCGAGCTTGCCGATGTCGTGCAGCAGAGCGCCGGCGCGCAGAGCGTCGAGATCCTCGGCGGTCATGCCCATTTCTTTGCCGATTTCTACGGCGTAGGTGCGGACCCGGTGCAGGTGCGAGTGCGTGTTCTGGTCCTTGGCCTCGATGGCCAGCGCGAGGCCCTCAATGGTGCGCAGGTGCAGCGCGCAGACCTCTTCCACATGGCGTTTCTCTGCTTCCACCTGGCGCGCTTCAATTTCAACGCGCTTCTTCTCGTCTTCCAGGCGGCCCAGATAGAGGTGGTACGACCGGTACACCCAGTACATGATGGGCGCAACGATGAGGGCGCTTTGCCAGCCAATGTACTTGGTGATGAAACTGACTACGCCCACAACGGCGGCACCGATCAGGTAATAGGGCAGCGACCAGAAATATGTTTCTTTCCAGATCTTGCGGACCGAGATCTTCTCACTCAGCGCGATGACCACCGAGACCGGTGCCGTGTTCGCGAAGAAGTAGGCGCAGGCGGAGATGATCAGCAGCAGCGGTGTGCTGTTGGGCAGGTGGTGAGACGACCACTGGTACGCCGTGTAGGTGACGTAGATAGCCGGCGCGCTCATCCCCAGCACGTTGAAGATGACCTTGATGGCTTCAGGACGGTTCTTCGGCTTCCAGAAACTCTGCACCAGCGTGGCGCCGCAGCCAATGATGAGCGTTTCGCCCAGGGACAGCTCCAGGACACCTAACAGGACGAAGAGGAAGTGCACAGACATCGTGCTCTCCATGCCTGGGAGCCAGACCTTCAACGTGGCCGACAGGATGGCAACAGCGAGATAGCAGAGGAACTTAAGTACGTCCGTGGGACGCGAGTGAATCAGCGCATGCGTCATCACGACGGCACCGATGAGGGAGCAGGTGATCACGAACGCTCGAACGCGGAAGGGAAGGCCAGGTTTCGACGTGGACACTAGCTCCTCCTTGCTGCGAATCGGTGTGAGGCCGCCGAACGTATGCGTCGAGGCTTGCCGCAGGACGCGAACCTGGATGTGACCGCAGGGAAGGAGAGGTCGCGCGCAGTTGAAACTGCGTGCGGCGGAGGCACGGTGGCCTGCGCGAGCAAAGCGTCGCTCTTGAACTCTGGCATCACGGCGTACACGTTGACCTGGAGCTCAGAAGGATTCACTACGGGACCTGCTCGCATATTATGAAATCCCACTCCAGGTGACCCTCTCAGCGTCTAACCCGGTAGAGGCGGCGGTATATAACACTTTTGGTTAAACACAGCGGAAAAGGTCGGACGATCTGCGGTGTACCGCTGGTGAAACGATGAACTAGCCAAGGTTCGGTAACCCAAGTAACGGCTACAGGTTACGCGGGTTCTGCTTGCAGTACCGGAACGGCGGTGAGCCCAACCGGCGTACACCTGAGCGCTCGCCGG
The DNA here is from genome assembly GCA_965198515.1 of Granulicella sp. GTDB lineage: Bacteria > Acidobacteriota > Terriglobia > Terriglobales > Acidobacteriaceae > Granulicella. Next base: position 2,033,347 of record CBDAPO010000006.1, read on the forward strand.
GAGCCCTCTCGCCGGGGCGACGCGGCGATCGTAGGAGCTATGAAAATGCTCCCAACCAAGGAGCAAGAAGTAAGACTCAAGAACGTAGCTCAAGTTAAGCCAGCGTGAAGCTCACCATAACTTCCGGTGCAGGGATCTGCCGCCAAGGATGGATCGAATGATGCTAATGTGGGAGTCTTTTTGCGCCTACGTTGGTGTCTCATGTAGGTGCACGCCTTGAATTGCGAAGATTCGATTTAACTGGGGTAGTCGCAACGGAGGTCTGGTCCGGCTCTCATCCGAGAGAGAGAGGGAGAGAGAGCAGCAGTTCGGTCGGCGCAGAGCTTGCGCATGTGATGCCAATGCTTCCGAAGTGACCTACCAGGTGTACAGGGCTTCACCCGCGGTGTGCCTAGCTGACCGATGGCACGCCCGCCTATGGACCGACGCCGCACTTCAACAGCGGCAACACCTGGCTGACTTCCTCGAAGGGCAGATCCAGGACTACCATCAGCAGTCCTTCCTGCCGGTCACGAACGTCTTCTTCTGGAACGTCGATGAGTACGTGCAGGACTCCTGGCGCGTGCTGCCGAACCTCAATGTCAACCTGGGCGCACGCATCACGCACCTGGGCGCGTGGATGGATGAGAAAGGCATCGGGCCTGCGGTGTTGAACCTGTCGACCATTGCGAACCCAATTAAGACGGCGACGCTGCCGTTTCCAGGCTTCACGTGGAACGGCATCGACCACACGACGAGCACGTCCAGCACAGGGTCTACGCCGGCGTACTTTGAGCCGCGTGTTGGGTTCTCCTGGGATGTGTTCGAGACGGGCAAGACGGTGTTCCGCGGTGGCTTCGGCGTCTACCGCTTCCACCATGCGGAGACCGATGTGGACGGCGCCTTCCAAACGTCGTCAGGCCTGCGTGTTGCCGATCTACAGGGCTTTGGCGGCAACACCCTGGCCGGTGTCGACAGCGTTCATCAGAACCCGGCAACATACGGCAACGCGGGTGGCACACAAACGTCGTTGCCCATCAGCTCCGTGGCGGCGTTGAATCCGAACGACCATGCGGATCCGGTGGTGAACAACTACAGCTTCAGCGTGGCGCAGCAGTTCCCCAAGGGCTCTGTGCTGCAGGTTTCGTATGTGGGCAACAACAGCAACTCGCTGCTGAATAACGGGACAACGCAGGCTGTGACGTTGAACAACATCAACGCTGTGCCGGTGGGGTACCTGTTTACCGCGGCGGCGGCGGCCAAGATCAACGCAGCGTCCCCGGGCGGATGCAACCCGACAGGGTGCACCCCGCTGCAGGCGCAGGCACTCTCCAACCTCCAGAACTATCCGGGACAGGCCAGCGTGCAAGCCGCGCGTCCTTACCCGGAGTACGGCAGCATCCTGGTGCCCGCGCACAACACCTGCGCCAACTACAACGCGCTGCAGGTGAAGTACCTCAAGCAGAGCGGGCATTTGACCTTCAACCTGAACTACACCTTCGCCAAGGCGCTCGGCATCCTTGGCTCTGCCGCGAACCCGAACTTCACAGCGCCGATTACGCCGTTCAATCTCCAGGCGAACTATGGCCCGGAAAGCTTCGATCGAAGCCAAACGTTGAACACCTCCTACGCCTACCAGTTTGGCGGCTGGTGCAGAGTCATCTTGTGGGTGGCTTCGTGAATGACTGGCTCATCTCCGGCATGACCTGGCGACGGGCAGCAACCCGTCCACCACGGCGGAACCGCAGGCACTTGCCCCGGCAGCGGGCGTACCGAGCAACGCCGCTCTGCCAATCTTCTTCGTGCCGGCGTTCTTCTGGGGAGGCGAACTGCCGCAGAAGCCCGCGATTGCAAGCGGCGCGATGGCATGGCGCAACGTGTTGGACGGAGCTTTCTACTGGGGCATTGCAGGTGTGCCGGGGTCCGGGAAGGACCTAGATCAGCTGCCGAGCAGCGCAGCGTATGCCCAGGTGATGAAGGCGGCGGGTAAGCTCTACATGGCACCGGTAGCACTGCAGTTCTGGGGTGCAAACGCCGATCGCTACTACGAGTGCAGCGGAGGCGCTGGCATGGGTGCGATGTGGAAACAAGCCATCCAGACGACGCACCCTGAGTGGGTAGAGATCATCACCTGGAACGACTTCATCGAAGGCACGTACGTCAGTCCTATCGATGATCCGAACCGGTATCCGAAAGCCAATTTCCTCACGGGCACCGGTGTGCCTGCGGGGACGCTGGGCTACTTCCATGATCACGGCGGTGCAGATGGACTGCTGCGCTACTACATCCGCTGGTACAAGACGGGGAAGCAGCCCTCGATTGACCGCGACGAGGTGTATGTCTTCTATCGCACGCAATCCATGCGCGTGGATACGGGGAAGCCGCCCGTCGCTCATCAGTACGGTCCCGTGGCAGACAGCCTCTACATCACCGCGCTGCTGCGCCGGCCAGCGACGCTGGAGATCGTGTCGGGAAGCAAGGTGACCAAGCTTGCACTGCCCGCAAGGCTGACCGACACGAGCGCGCCCTTTGCAGCCGGAAGCAAGCCGACGTTCCGATTGCAGCGTGGAAGCCGCGTCCTTCTGTCGGGTGAGGGCCGCCCCGACGAGATCCAGGAAGCACCCGCGTACAACGACTTCTATTGCACAACGTATGCGCTCCACGCTTTTGCAACAAAAACCAAGTGAGCGAATGAGTGTCCTCTCGCGTCCGGGTGCAGCGATCGCATCATGGTCCACACAGCGCGTTTGTTGGGTCGCAGTTGAGTCAACTGCGGGATCCACATTGGCGCTTCGAGCCGCTGAAACTCTCCTTCACGAGGTCGCATGGCCGGTGCCGTTCCCGCGTGTTTGCAGCGGCCGCAAGCCCGGGCGTACCCCACTCGCATACCTGGCCTATTCTTAATCAGCAGCAGATGCTTCGCTTCCATTGCAAGACTCGCCGCAGCAAGCGAGGAGAAGGGACACAGCATGAAAACGCCTATCGTAGGCCTGCACCACGTTACGGCCATTGCCTCAGACCCGCAACGCAATCTCGATTTCTACACGCTGGTTCTCGGCTTGCGCTTTGTGAAGCGCACCATCAACTTCGACGATCCTGGCACCTACCATTTCTACTTCGGTGACGATACGGGCTCCCCGGGCACCATCCTTACGTTTTTCCCATGGCCCCATGCGCAGCGCGGCACGCTGGGCGCGGGCGAGACGATCGCTACGGTCTTTTCCGTTCCGGTTGGATCGGTTGGCTACTGGCGTGAACGGCTGCAAACGCGGGGTGTCGCTACCAGTGAGCAGGTAAACTTCGGTGCCACGCATCTGCGTTTCGAAGATCCCGACGGGATGTTGCTCGAGCTTGTGGAGTTCGCCGAGACCGTACCGGTTGGAGTTCCTCGCTATGGCGACGTACCGGCGCAGTACGCCGTTCAGGGGTTCTTCGGTGTGACCCTGCTGGAACTGAGCCTGACGGGGACAGAAGCGTTGCTGCATGAGATGGGGTACCGCAAGTTACGCGAAGAGGGCGCCCGCTCGCGCTATGCGCCGGAAGGCACAGCCCGCGCCCGCTTTCTGGATATCGTTGTCGACCCCGCGGCGCGACCCGGTCGCATGGGAGCGGGTACGGTTCACCACATCGCGTTCCGTGCCGCGGATGACAGCGCGCAGGAAAGCTGGCAGCAGGAGCTTGGATCCCTGGTCGGCGTAACGCCGGTGCAGGACCGCACCTACTTCCATTCCATCTACTTCCGGGAGCCGGGTGGTGTGCTGTTCGAGATTGCAACCGACAACCCCGGCTTTGGAATCGATGAGCCTGTCGAGTCGCTCGGCGAGCGGCTTTGCATCCCTCCGTGGTTTGAGCAGCAGCGATCGCTGATCGAAGCTCGCGTGCAACCGATCACGTTGCACAAGGCGACAACCGGGCCGCACGCTGCTGAGGCAGGCAACAAGGCAGTGACCCGATGAGCGCGATACTGCCCGCTGACGACCCACATGGTACGGGCCCGCTGCTGCAGGCCGGTACGCCGCTACCGCAAGCCAAGGGCGCGCTGGTGCTGTTGCATGGCCGCGGCGCCTCCGCGGCCGACATCCTTTCGCTGGGCGAAGCGATCGCGCCGGAGGGCTGGGCGATGTTGGCGCCGGAGGCTGCAAACCGTACCTGGTACCCCTACTCGTTTCTGGCACCGCGGAAGCAGAACGAGCCGTGGCTTTCCTCGGCCCTGAGCCGGGTCGACCAGGTGGTTCAAGGGCTTCTAGACAGCGGACTGGCAGCAAAGCACATCGTGCTGGCAGGCTTTTCTCAAGGCGCCTGTCTCACGTCGGAATACGCGGCGATGCACCCCCGCCACTACGGGGCGGTGCTGGCTTTTACCGGCGGCCTGATCGGGCCGACCCTTAGCCCTGAACCTTTTCCTGGCAGCTTTGACGGAACACCGGTGCTACTCGCCTCGGGCGACCCGGACCCGCACGTGCCTTGGGCACGGGTGGAAGAAACAGCGGAGCGATACAGGGCGGCCGGAGCCCAAGTTAATCTGCGGCGCTACCCGAACCGCCCCCACACCGTGAGCCGTGATGAAGTGCTGCTGGCGCACGAGTTACTGAGCCGTATTGCGCCGCCAGGCCGCTGAACGGCGGCCTTGCAACTAACCGGACAATCGGACTCTACCCCCGCACCAAGCCATCACCAGGACCGAAATCTTGATGTCTAACCCGATCCGGATGATGACCGTTGTCTTTCCCTACATCAGGGGGTTAGCTGTAGAACGGTGTGGCCAGATAAGATCCGCGCCAGGCCAAGGAGCTTGCGCGAAAGGCAGCGAAGCAGGGCGGTCAGTGTTTTTGATTGCCGCACGTTTCTCGAAAAGCACGGCAGGCGCAAGTCTGGCCGTGTTTCCGTAGGATAAAGGTGGGTTCCTATGAACCAGCACGCAAGCGTACGAAACATGATGGGTTCCGATCGAGAGATTCCGCTGGTCACGCATCATCGCATCGAGGTGGATGGCGTTCGCGTCTTCTATCGCGCTGCAGGTCCTGCCGATGCCCCTGTTGTTCTGCTGCTTCACGGCTTTCCTACATCGTCGTTTCAGTACCGCGAACTGATGCCGCGACTAGCCACTCGCTTCCGAGTCATTGCACCGGACCTTCCCGGTTTCGGATTCACTGAGGTCCCGCCTGAGCGCGAGTACAGGTACACCTTTGATTCGTTGGCGAAGACAGTTCTCGCCTTCGTGACGAAGTTGGATGTGAAGCGTTTCGCAATGTACGTCTTCGATTATGGGGCTCCAACCGGCTTTCGGCTTGCGCTGTTGGACCCTTCCCGTGTGACGGCCATCCTGTCACAAAACGGCAACGCGTATGAGGAGGGTTTGGGCGATGCGTGGCAGCCGATCCAGCGTTACTGGCGTGAACCGACACTGGAGCACCGCAACGCGATCCGGGCTGGGCTCACGCTCGAAGGCATACGGCATGAGTACGCTGTCGGCATCCCTGACCCTTCACTGATCAAGCCTGAAGGCTACACCCTGGATGCCGCTCTCATGGCTCGGCCGGGCAACGTGGACATTCAGCTCGATCTATTTCTCGACTACGCCAACAACGTGAAGCTTTACCCCAAGTTCCAGGAGTACTTCCGGGCTGCACAGCCACCGCTGCTGGCCGTGTGGGGAGAGTTTGATCCGTACTTCCTGCCTGCAGGGGCGCGAGCATTCCAGAAAGACATCCCGAGCGCCACCGTCCAGTTGCTGCCAGCGGGGCACTTTGCACTTGAGACGCACCTTGAGGAGATCTCCACTGCGGTAAGCACGTTCCTTGTCACTCGCCTTATTCCGCACGAGCGGTCACAGGGTGATGGCACAGCTCTTCCGGGACTGCCTAGAAACCCGGTCGACTGATTTCGCGGGGAAGTGGTGGCCCGGGCAGGAGTCCAACCTGCGACCTTCGCCTTAGGAGTGCGCCGCTCTATGCAACTGAGCTACCGGGCCACGTTTTCCAAGTGTAGCGCGGGAAGCGTGTGGGGCGGTCTGGCGGGCGCCAAAGGAGGTGTCTTGCGGGTGGCGTGTCGCGCTAGAATGTGCTTGTGCCGAAGTATTCCATTGTCGTGCCGTTCCATAACGAGGAACAGAACGTTACGCGGTTGTATGACCGCGTAAAAGACGTGATGGAGGAGGCAGGCGGGGACAGCTTTGAGCTGGTGTTTGTGGATGACGGCTCGCGCGACCGGACCTACCGCTTGCTGGAAGAGATTGCGGCGGTGGATTCGCGGGTGCTGCTGATCAAACTGCGGCGAAATTTCGGCCAAACATCAGCGCTGGCGGCGGGGTTTGATCATGCGACGGGCGAGTTCATCCTGGCCATGGATGGCGACCTGCAGCATGACCCTGCGGAGATTCCGCTGTTCCTGGCGAAGCTGGAAGAGGGCTATGACGTTGTGAGCGGGTGGCGTTCGCGGCGTGGCGACAACGTGCTGCTGCGGCAATTGCCGTCGCGCACGGCGAACCGGCTGGTGCGTTGGCTATCCGGCGTGGATATTCACGACTTTGGCACGACGTTCAAGGCGTACCGGCGTGAGGTGATTCAGAATATCCCGCTGTATGGCGAAATGCATCGGTTTATCCCGGCGCTGGCGAGCTGGTACGGAGCGACGATCTGCGAGGTGCCGATCTCCAACCCGGCGCGCGAGAGCGGCCGCAGCCACTATGGGCTGGGGCGGACGTTTCGGGTGATCTTTGACCTGCTGACGATTCGATTTCTGCTGAACTACATGACGCGGCCGCTGCACCTGTTTGGTGGGGTGGGGGCGCTCGGGGTGCTCTCGGGTGGCGGGATTGCGTTGTGGTTGATGGTGGCGAAGCTGGTTTCACGTCGCGCCATCGGCATGGAGCATGCGCCGTGGTTTGTGATTGCGGCGGTGCTGATCCTGGCGGGGATCCAGCTGATCGGGATTGGGCTGCTGGGTGAGCTGCAGGTGCGACACTTCTACGCACAGGGGCAGCGGTCGCCATATGCAATTGACCGCGTGGTGCGCATGCGGCCGAGTGAAGAACATTTGATTCGTTAAGGGTGGCGACTTTGTCGTTGGCGCTTCGCGTTGGTGACTTGGTCGCCAGCGGGTTCGCAAATGGATGCTGTAACTGCGGAAGTGGCCTGAGCGGCTCAGGTGGTTGCGTTCAGAAATGCGTTGAGTGTGGTGAGATACGCTTCCGGTTCTTCGTAGGACGGGAGATGGCCGCTGTGCTCGAAGACATGGAACTGGGCGCCGGGGATGGCCTTGTACATGCGCCAAGCGGTGAGCGGTGCGACGTTGACGTCGAAGCGGCCCGTCAGGATCAGCGTTGGGACGTGGATGGCGTTGAGTTGTGGTGAAAGGTCGAGCGTTTCCGTCGCCGTGCTGACCTGCTGGCCGGTGGTGGGGTTCAGGCCAAGGTTCTTGATGTTGTTCAGATAGCGATCGGCGAGTTCAGGGCTGTAGAAGCATTTGCGAATGTGGACGCGGAGGCCGTAATCAGCCGCGGCTTGGCCGGTTCCGAGTTCTTTCTCTTTGGCGGCTTCCTGTTCTTCAAGGTCTGGAAAGATCTCGGGCATGGGATGCGCGATCGCCTTCCAGCCAGGGACGCCGTCGCTGATGATCAAGCGGTGCACGTGCTCCGGGTGGGCGAGGGTGTAGGCGAGCGCGACGAAGCCGCCGAAGGAGTCACCGAGCAGATCGACCTTGTCGAGGTGCAGGTGATCGCGCAAGGCTTCCAGGTCGGCGACCTGGGCGTCCATGGTTTGGGGTGCGTTTGAGGTGAGGACCTTCGAGGCGCCGTCCCCGCGCTGATCGTAGAAGATGACCTCGCGGTCGCGGGCAACGCGAGTCCAGAGATCGTTCTGCACCATGTAGACGTGCGTGAGTCCGGGGCCGCCGTTGATCGCGATGATGGGTGTGTGTCTGCCGGCGCTGCCGAGTGTTTCGTAGGCGAGGTCGACTTCCGGTGTGTGCACGACACCAGTTGCCGATGTGGGACGTTGCGCGGAAGCGAAGCTTGCGAAAAGAACGACGGCGGCGGTGAGGAGAGGTCGCATGGTGTGACCTTGATTATCGCGCCCAAGCTGCTTGCAAGGCTGCAGATTCGTGCCCCCCCAATTCGTGGACCTGATCGAGATCATGACGTCACTAAGCAGGGGAGCGCGTCCAGGGAGCCGTAAGCTGCGTCTAAGCCATCGATGCGAGCGATACAGATACAGAAAACAGGCGGACCTGAGGTCCTGAAATTGGTTGACCTTCCCGTGCCGCAGCCAGGGGCGGGACAGGTGCTGGTGCGCGTTGAAGCTTCGGGCGTCAACTTCATCGATACTTACTTCCGCGAGGGGCGATATCCTTCGCCGCTGCCGTTAACGCTTGGGCAGGAGGCGGCCGGTGTGGTGGAGACGGTGGGCACGGGGGTGAACGGCTTCGCAGTCGGCGACCGGGTGGCATGGACAGGCACGCGGGGCACCTATGCCGAGTATGCGTTGGCCCCGGTGAGTGACCTGGTCAAGCTGCCTGCGGAAATCAGCTTCGAGCATGCTGCGGCGGTGTTGACGCAGGGACTGACGGCGCACTATCTGGCGTATTCGACATACCCCATTCAGCCTGGCGACACGGTGTTGATCCATGCGGGCGCGGGCGGAATGGGCTTGTTGTTGACGCAGGTGGCGAAGCGGCTCGGCGCGCGCGTGCTGACGACGGTGTCGACCGAGGAGAAGGCCGAGTTATCACGGCAAGCCGGCTCGGACCGCGTGATCCTTTACACGCAGACGAGCTTCGTGGATGCGGTGAAGGGGGACACGGCGGGGAAGGGGCTGCCGGTGGTGTTTGATTCCGTGGGAAAGACGACCTTTGAAGACTCGTTGAAGTGCCTGCGGCCCCGAGGGCTGTTGGCGCTGTATGGCGGGGCGAGTGGGGCGGTGCCACCTTTCGATTTGATCCGCTTGTCGACGATGGGGTCGCTGTATGTGACGCGACCAACGTTGAAGGATTATCTGCAGACCCGGGAAGAACTGGAGTGGCGAGCCAACGAGGTGTTTGGCTGGTTGGCAAGCGGTGAGGTGACGGTGCGGATTGGCCATCGGTACAAGCTGGAGCAGGCGGCCGAGGCGCACCGCGCGCTCGAGGGGCGACAGACTACAGGAAAGGTGCTGCTGGATTTGTGAGTTGACGAGCCTGGACGAGCTCGCTGCTACGGATGCTAGCGAGGCTCGATCAAAGCTCACGGCGGCGCGATTGTCCTTCGACGTAATGCAAAGAAATAGCACCGCTATACTTTGTGTATGGCCATCAAGCAGCCAAACACCCGAATTGCGGAACGCAAGCTGCGGGACAGGGAAGCCCGGCGGCAGCAGATCATCCGTGTTGCCCGGAGCATTGCGGAAAGTGAAGGCTGGCCCCATGTCACTGTCCGTCGATTGTCGGATGAGATTTCATACAGCCAGCCTGTGCTGTACGCGCATTTCGGCAGCCGTGAAGGCATTTTGACCGCGGTGGCTCTTGAAGGATTTCAGGAGCTTGGTATGGCCCTGGAGAAGGCAAGGACAGGGCCCAGGCGAAAGGGCGCGATCGAGTCGGTTGCGGTTGGTTACCTGGGATTCGCCGCTGCATCGCCTGCACTGTACGAAGGGATGTTTTCGCTTGGGCTGAACGTGTCCTTCGATGACGCAGCAACCCCGCCCGAGCTGCGCTTTGCGTTCTCGCAATTATTGGAGTTGTTCAAGGAACATAGCGGCAAGCCTGAGGTTTTGGCTGAGTTGTTCTGGGCGAGCCTGCATGGTATTGCCGAACTGACAAGGACCGGGCGGTTCCCGCCAAGCCGTCAGCGAGAACGCGTGAAGGTGCTTGTGGAGCGCTTCGAGATCACATAAGGAGTAGGGCTTTCACTCTGTCCGCAGTGGCTCTGGCAAGAGCCGTGCCGTAGACTAAAGGCTCGCTCCAAATATTGCTGCTGTCCCGTGACGGATAGTGGTTCACCTTTCTTTACCGCTATCGCAGAGGAATGTTTTGGGAAGCGCGGTGAAACTCCGCCACTGCCCCGCAACTGTGAAGCACGCACTTTCCTGGCAATGCCTTGGAAAGTGAAACAGGTCTGGCCGGTTCACTGGGAGCTTTGTTGCGCCTGGGAAGAGCTGGCTGCAGTGTGGACCTGTTTTGAAATCGTGCCAGTCAGGAGACCGGTTCCTTTCGCAAAGCTTGCCACGCTCTCGCAGGGAGAGCGGAGGAGATCGTTGATGTCCTGGTTTGTGCGCCGTTCGTGCGCTTCTTTGTATAACTCGAAATTCGGATCATCTGATCGCAGCGCGCTGCGAAGCTTTTTTCCTTCGCAACGGGCGCTTTCCGTTGCGGCGCTGGCGGTTGCTGCATCTGTTCCGGCGTGCGCAGTGGTGATTCGCGGTCGTGTGACGGATCCGTTGGGCAGAGGGATCGCTGGCGCGCGTGTGCAATTGGTGGAAGCCGGCAAGGTGATCTCCATGGGTTACGCGAATCCGGATGGAACCTATGAGCTGCGCTCGGGCGATGCAGGGCGATTCACGTTGCTTGGATCCGCGGGTGGATACCTGCCCGGCATCGGCCAGGATTTCTATGGCGGCACAACCGATGTGGTAGCCATGGATGTTGTGCTCTCGACGACCACTGTGCAGCAGCAGGTGAGCGTCACGGCGAATGGGTTGCCGACGCCGCTGCAGCAGTTAACAGCGCCCGTAACATTGCTTGGGCCGGCCGATCTGGCGACGCGTGTGGGGCTGGTGAGTGAGTTGCGGCAGTCGCCTGGTGTGGAGGTCGTGCAGTCGGGGCAGGCTGGCAGCGTGACGTCACTGTTTGTGCGTGGTGGCCCATCCGACGGCAACAAGGTGCTGATCGATGGCGTTCCCGCAGAGGACGTGGGCGGCGGCTTCGATTGGGGCACGGTGTCGAGCACCGGACTGCAGAGAGTTGAGCTGTATCGCAACCCAAACAGCGCCTTGTACGGCAGCGACTCGCAGACAGGCGTGGTAAGTCTGACCACGCCGCGCGGCACGACGTTGAAGCCGGTGTTGAACTATTCCGGTGATGCCGGCAATCTGCATAGCTGGCGCAATGAGGTGACAGCCGGCGGCACGCTGCGCAAGCTGGATTACTTCGCGGGTGTTTCGCGGTTTGATACGTCGAATGCCTTGCCGAACGATCGGTATCACAACACGACTGCGGTTGCGAATCTCGGGTATGACCTGGTGAAGGGTGCTTCCATCCGTGCGACGGTGCGGGACACCGCGAGCGCTGAAGGCATCCCGGGAGCGTATGGGTTTTATGGGTTGACGGTGCCGGCCAAGGAAGGCGACCAGGACCTGTACGGCAACATCACGCTGGAGGATCGCACGGGCAGTGACTGGCACAACCTGCTGCGGTACGGCATCGCACGCAAGCGGGAGCAGGCGAGCTACTTCGGCACGCCCGGCAATCCGGTGACCTTCAATTTCGGCACGGCAGCGGATCCGGACTACTACACCGAATACTTCGGCAACCTGACGACGATCCGCGGGGCGAATGGTTATGCCGTGACGGGGCAGGCGGCTTTGTTCAACTCCGACAACCAGCAGGTGTCGAACCGGGACGAGCTGTATTACCAGTCGGATTACACGTTTCCGAAGCGAATCTCGGCCCTGTTTGGATTCCGGTATGAGAACGAGCGCGGGCGTTTCATCGACGCGGATTACGGCGAAGATGAGCGGCTGCAGCGCACCAACTATGAGTGGAATCTCGAGTTCCAGGGAGATATCGCCAACCGCGTGTTCTACAGCGTGGGCGGGTCATTGCAGAAGAACCATCTGTATGGCTTTGCGGGTGCGCCGCGCCTTGGCCTGGCGTGGGTTCCGGTGCGGCCGGGGCCGGGGCTGTTGCGCGGAACCAAGCTGCGCGCGAACCTTGCAACAGGTGTGCAGGAGCCGTCGCTGGCGACGGAGTTCGACAGCTTGTATCGCGAGCTGAATACGTTGAATGACACTTCCGACATCAGCCTGTACCGGGTTGCGCCCCTAGGTCCGGAGCGCTCGCGGAGTGCTGATATTGGCTTGGATCAGAGTGTGTATGGGCAGAAGGTGAAGGTGTCGATCGACTACTTTCACAATCAGTTTTCACACCAGCTTGAGTATGTCGCGTCAGGCGATCTGCAAACCTACTTCGGCTTTTCCATCGCGAACCCGACATTGTTGGCGAATCCTTACCTGGCGTTCTACGGCGCGGAGTTGAACTCGCTGGCGTACCGGGCGCAGGGTGGCGAGCTTGCGGTGGAGTGGCAGGCGCCGAAGGGTTTCTTTGTGCGTGGCGGCTACACGTATCTCGATGCTGTGGTGAGCCAGTCCTTTGCGGGTGATGTCACGGCAGCCAAGCAGGGCGTGCCCACAGAAAACCCGGTCATTCCAGGCGTGCCGCTTGGGGCAACGTCGCCGCTGATCGGGGCCCGGCCGTTCCGGCGGCCGCCGAACTCGGGATTTTTCAATGTGTCGTATGTCCACGGCAAACTGAACCTGATGCTCAAGGGAGCGCTGGCCAGCCGGTCGGATGATTCGACGTATCTGAATGGGCTGGACTTCAACGGCGGAAACAGCTTGCTGCTTCCCAACCGCGATCTGGATTGGGGCTGGGCCAAGCTGGATCTGGGCGGCGCATACCGGTTGCGGTCCAGTGTGTCTGTCTTTGCTCAGCTGGACAATCTGCTCAATGATCAGCACATTGCGCCCATCGGCTACCCATCGTTGCCTTTGACGGTGCGCGCAGGGTTGAAGGTTCGGTTCGGCGGAGACTAAGGTATCGCAAAAAAGTGAACAGCGCCGTTGCAGCGACACTGCAGCGGCGCTGGCTGTTTGTTCATATGTGACATGGGCCAGGTGAGCCTTCCGGACGGTTTTCCTCATCTAACAGAATGTGAGGTTGACCATGATGTTTAGCCGGAAATTTCTGTTGTCTGCCGCGTTGACGACTGCGGCTGTTGTAACGCCGGCCTTCGCTCAAGAGCTCCCGACCGAGGGCCCGGTACCGACCACCGCATTGATCAATGTGCAGTCCAAGAACAATGCCCCGTTGAACACAGCGGCGCTGAAGCTCGAAGTAAACGGGCATGCTGCCGAGATCGCATCCGTGACGCCGGTGGGCAAAGAGGGTGCGCAGGTTGCCATTCTGATTGATGACGGTCTGCGCCAAAACTTTGGCGTGCAGATCAGCGACGTGCAGCACTTTATCCAAAGTCTGCAGCCCAATGTGCAGGTCCTGGTTGGGTATATGGAGAACGGCACGATTCGTCACAAGGGCGGATTTACGACCAACCATGAAGCAGCGGCGCAAGAGGTGCGCATTCCGTTCGGTACGCCTGGCATGAGTGCGAGCCCCTACTTCTGTCTGTCTGACTTTGTGAAGCACTGGCCGGGGCCCGGCAACGCCGCACGCATGGTGCTGATGATCACCAACGGCGTTGATCCGTACAACGGCAGCACATCACCGTTGAACCAGGACAGCCCTTACGTGCGCGCAGCACAGGACGATGCCCAGCGCGCCGGCGTCGCGGTGTACTCGATCTACTACAGCGATGCGGGTATGCGTGGCGGCTTTGCAAACTTTAGCGGGCAGAGCTACCTGAACCAGGTTGCGGATGCGACCGGAGGTGAGTCGTTCTACCAGGGACGCATCACACCGCCAAGCCTGGCACCTTACCTGAACCAGTTCCGCAACGCTATCCAGGAGAGCTACCTGGTGACGTTCAATGCGAGCGCGAACCGTGAGAAGCGCGACAGCTTGACCAACATCAAGATCAAGAGCGAGCAGGCCGGCATCAAGGTTCACGCACCGCAGGCTGTGCACCCTGGCTTTGTGGAGCAGGCTGCCGAGTAAGTTGCTTAAACGTTACGAGAGGCCCCGAAATTCGGGGCCTTTTTCTTTTGCAGGGAAGATTCGTCATGGATTCGTAAGGCTGGACGGTTAGGATCATTGCAGCCGCTCTCCGACCAGGAACGGAACCACCATGCTACAGACGTTTACAGACCTGCTGAAGAGTTTGGTCTGTGTGGGTGCTTTCGGCCCGTTCCTTCTTGCACCGGGATATCTGCTTACCTCACTCGACGCGATGCAGCGCACACGCCGAACGTGGGTGACCCGCGGCTTATGGTCGATCGTGCTTTCGTTGCCAATGTCGCTGCTTTTGGCGGTGGCGCTTGGAAGCGTGCTTCCCCCTTGGGCCGTGCTTTGCTGCTTTGCTGCGCTGACCGTGGCAGCTGTTCTGCATCTCCGGCAGGCGCTGCGGATGTCCACGCCGCCCGTAGCGTTGCGATGGGACCGCGAAACAAAGTTGGTGCTCGCGTTTGTTGCTCTGCTTACGACGTACTGCCTGGTGGGCCCGCTCAGTGTCCAGATTGGCCATCATGTGTACGAGAGCGCCATGTGGCAGGACTGGGCTGTTCGCATTCAACTGGTTGATGCGGCGCTGCGTGGAGGCGTGCCTCCCGGCAATCCTTTCTTCGCTCCCGGTGGCCAACCCCCGCCGCTGCGGTACTACTACTACTTTTACGTGCTGTGTGCGCAGGTGTGCCGGATCACGGGGCTGGATGCGAAGTCCGCGCTGGTGGCCAGTTGCGTATGGTCTGGCTTTGCGCTGGTGGCGTGTTTGCTGCTGAGCCTGCGCACCATGGGCGCAGGGCGCAAGAATATGCGGGTGCAGGGCGCGGTTGCTCTGCTGCTTTTGTGTGTCACAGGGCTGGATGTGATTCCGGCGGTGATCGGTCTTTTTCTGAGACGGCCGCGACTCTATCCGGATATTGAGTTCTGGCACGACGACCGGTCGCCGAGTTGGCTGGGTAGCTTGTTGTGGGCGCCTCATCATGTTGCCGGGTTTGTGTGTTGCATGACCGCGGTGCTGCTTCTGTTCCTGGTGAGGAGGGAAGACTCGTGGCCACGCAGGGGGCTGTTTGCGCTGCTGGTGGGTGCCTGCATGTCGGCGGCGTTGGGGACGTCAACCTACATCACTGTGTTCTTCGCCATAGCGATGTCGCTGCTGGTTGTGGAGCGGGCGCTCTATCGTGACCTTCGGTTTGGCGGAACAGTGTTGTTCGCCGGTGTGTTCTCTTTGGCGATGTCGTTCAGCTATGTGAACGCGTTGGTGTTCAGCCACAGTGCCGCTGCGGTGGGATCGCAGGCGGCGCATACGCTGGCGCGCTTTGTGTTGCGCAACGACATCCAGGCAAACCGCATTTATCTGTATTTCTTTTACACCGTGCGTCACCGGCCATGGCCTGCGCATGCGAGCGCGTTGCAGCGCGGAATTCGCGCACTGATTGTGCTCGGGTTCTTTGTGGTGGAGTCCGGCTTCTTTCTGTTCGTGCTGCTGGACCGCATCCGGAAGGACGCGCGGGGCGGTCTTCGCCATAAGCAGATCCGCTGGTGGTGGATCCTTTTCGCGAGCTTCACGGTGCCAGGGCTTGCCTTGTCGTCGTCTGCTCTGCAGGGCAACAACGACCTCGGGCGGCATGCCGGCATGTGCGCGCGCTTTGTGCTCATCTGCTGGGCGACGCCGCTTGTGACGCGCTTCGTCGTCAGCAAGGAGCACTACCGTGTTCCGGTTCTAAGAACACGCATTCTGCGGATGGTGGTTACGGCTTGCCTGGTGCTGGGTTTGCTAACGCAGACCTGGGAGATCGTCATCAACCGCATTTACAACCCGCTGGTTGAAGCGAAAAACAGCGGCACAACCCTGATCGCCATGCGCTACCCGCACATGAGCACACGTTTCTATGACATCCGCCGGGCGATGCAAGCCGCTGCGGCACACACGGCCAGGAATGAGGTTGTGCAAACCGATCCGCAAGGCCGTCTCCAGCCCATTTTTGAGCTGTATACGTCACGGCAGATGGCAGCAGGGGATCTTGGCTGCGCGAGTCCGTTTGGTGGCGACCCGGCGCTTTGCCCCGGGCTGGTGAAGCCGCTGGTCGGGCTTTTCGGCGGCTCGGGCCCGCGGCACCAGGGCGACTATTGGGAGCCGAAGAGCGCGCTGGATCCGATACAAACGACCCCGGCAAACTTTGCCGCGGTGTGCGCGGCAGAGAAGCTTTCTGTGCTGGCTGTCTCCTACGCTGACCCTGTGTGGCGTGAACCGGAAAGCTGGGTGTGGCAGCTGCAACCGATGTTTGCGAACAGCTCGGCGCGGGTGTTCTTGTGTCCCAAGGCATAGGCCAAACGCTGGCGAGCTGACACATTCAAATCAGGAGCGAGCATGCAGGTGTGAACATGAATGCTGCTGAGAAGGCATCAACCCCTTTCACAAAGGTGACATCGTCCCAGGGTTTCCGTCCTGCACGAAAAAAGGCCCCGGATTGCTCCGGGGCCTCTTTTCGCAAGCGCGAACGGTTTAGTACATGCCGTCCATGCCGCCGCCGTGCTGGTGGCCGCCGCCTGCCGCTTCCTTCTTCTCCGGGATCTCGGAGATCATGGCTTCGGTGGTGAGCATGAGGCCGGCGATGGAAGCCGCGTTCTGCAGGGCAGTGCGCGTCACCTTGGTCGGATCGATGACACCGGCTGCGACCAGGTCCTCGTACTCACCGGTTCCGGCGTTGTAGCCGAAGTTGGTGTCGGTGGACTGCTGGATGCGGTTGATGACGACGGCACCTTCTTCGCCGGCGTTGAGGGCGATCATGCGGAGGGGCTCTTCGACGGCGCGGCGGATGATCTGCGCACCGATCTTCTCGTCACCCTGGAGGGTTTCGATGAGCTTCTCCACCGACTTCGCTGCGCGAACCAGTGCAACGCCGCCGCCGGGGACGATGCCTTCCTCGACTGCTGCACGGGTGGCGTGCATGGCGTCTTCGACGCGGGCCTTCTTCTCCTTCATCTCGGTTTCGGTGGCTGCACCGACCTTGATGACGGCGACGCCGCCGACGAGCTTGGCGAGGCGCTCCTGGAGCTTCTCACGGTCGTAGTCGGAGGTGGTCTTCTCGACCTGCGCGCGAATCTCCTTGACGCGGCCGGAGATCTTCTCGTCGTTGCCGCCGCCATCGACGATGGTGGTGTTGTCCTTGTCGATGGTGACGCGCTTGGCGGTGCCGAGATCTTCGATCTTGACGCCCTCGAGCTTGATGCCGAGGTCCTCAGTGATGGCCTTGCCGCCGGTGAGGACGGCGATGTCTTCGAGCATGGCCTTGCGGCGATCGCCGAAGCCAGGGGCCTTGACGGCCGCGACGTTCAGGGTGCCACGCAGCTTGTTGACGACGAGGGTGGCGAGCGCTTCACCGTCGACGTCCTCGGCGATGATGACGAGGGGCTTGGCGGTGCGGGCGATCTGCTCGAGCAGGGGGAGCAGGTCCTTCATCGTGGAGATCTTCTTCTCGTAGATGAGGATGTAGGGGTTCTCGAGGGCAGCTTCCATGCGCTCTGCGTCGGTGACGAAGTAGGGCGAGAGGTAGCCGCGGTCGAACTGCATGCCTTCGACGACGTCGAGCTGAGTCTCCATGGTGCGGGACTCTTCAACGGTGATGACGCCGTCCTTGCCGACCTTGTTCATCGCTTCGGCGATGATGGTGCCGATCTGCGAGTCCGCGTTGGCGGAGATGGTGCCGACCTGGGCGATCATCTCGCCGGAGACGGGCTTCGAGAACTCGCTGAGGGCGCCGCCCTGAACGATGCCATGCTCATCGCGCTTGCCGATGATGGCCTCAACGGCCTTGTCGATGCCGCGCTTCAGTGCCATGGGGTTCGCACCGGCGGCAACGGTCTTGACGCCCTCGCGGAAGATGGCCTGGGCCAGAACGGTGGCGGTGGTGGTGCCGTCGCCGGCGACGTCGGAGGTCTTGGAGGCGACTTCCTTCACCATCTGGGCGCCCATGTTCTCGAGGCCCTCGGGCAGCTCGATCTCCTTGGCGACGGTAACGCCGTCCTTGGTGATGGTGGGCGAGCCGAACTTCTTCTCGATGACGACGTTGCGGCCCTTGGGACCGAGCGTCACCTTGACTGCGTTGGCGAGCGTGTTGACGCCGCGAAGGATCGCCTGACGCGAATCTTCTCCATGCAGAATTTGCTTTGCCATTGTGTTGTGCTCCTCAGGGGCGAAAGCCCCGTCGTTTTGTGTCTGCTGATAGCACGGCTGAAGCCGTGCCCTTCCGAACCTGGGATGGGTTAGGCGAGGATACCGAGGACTTCTTCTTCACGCATGATGAGGAAGTCTTCGCCGTCGAGCTTGATCTCGGTGCCGGAGTACTTGCCGAAGAGCACGGTGTCGCCGCTCTTGACGTCGAGCGGGAAAACCTTGCCTTCGTCGTTGGACTTGCCCTTGCCAACCGAGATGACCTTGCCCTGCTGGGGCTTTTCCTTGGCGGAATCGGGGATGATGATGCCGCCGCGCATGGTCTCGCTCTCCTCGAGGCGCTGGACCAGAATGCGGTCATGGAGCGGCGTGAACTTGTTTGAAGCCATTGTGCTTTTCTCCTTGAAACGGGTGCTTGTGGGGAGGGCCGGCGGGATGGTTCTGGGCCCGGGTACCGAATTGGCACTCTCCACTGCCGAGTGCTAATGTAGTCCCGGCAGGAGAGCGGTGTCAAGCACGGAAGGTGAAATGTGCGTGAAATGCACTCACACTTTCTTAGTTTCTGGCTTGTAGGCTGCGGGGCGACAATGCCCCCGGCCGCACGGTAGAATCTCCGCCATGTTCCCTTTGCGTTACCGCCTGTTTCGCTGGTCCGTTGCCGCTTGCCTGGGCTGCCTTTCGCTCACCGGCGTAGCGCAACAGGAGAAGCATGGCCGAGGCTATAAGCCGCCGCCACCCACCGCTGAAGTCTCGGTGACCGTGGAAAAAGCCTTCAACGAGAAGCCGTTTCCGAATGCGTCCGTGATCTTCCGGGCGATGCGCGACGACAAGATCACGGCCAACCTGGAGACCAAGACGGATCCGGATGGCCGGGCATCACTGGACCTGCTGGAAGTGGGCAGTCACGTGACCATCCAGGTGATTGCGGGCGGCTTCGCGACGTTTGCGACCGACTTTGAGTTGACGCCGGACGGCAAGCAATTGCTGGTGAAGCTGCAACGTCCACGGGCGCAGGTATCGACCTACACAGAAAACCAGGACAAGCCGGCGGCGGTGCAGCCGGGCGTTCAGGAGCATGTGAAGCCAACCTCGGTGCCGCCGGCTGCGAGTTCACCCACAGGGCCGTTGCAGACCACGCCGCCCGCGGCTACGCCGGCCAATACCTCGCCTGCGACACCTGCGCCCGCGAAGCCGGGCTCGCCCCAGTGAGCGCGGACCTGGAACACCTGGGCCACCAGGGCCTGGGCGGCCGGCGTGTGCTGGTAACCGGTGCCGCGAAGCGCATTGGGCGAGCCTTGGCGTTGGCGCTGGCCCGTGCGGGTGCGGACGTGGCGATCACCTATCGTGGGTCCGCGGCCGACGCGCAGGCCACGGTGACTGAACTCAAGATGCTGGGTGTTCGCGCGCTGGCTGTGGGCTGCGATGTGCAGGACGAAGCCAACGTGCAGGCGGCGGTTGCGGCGGTTGCCGGCGAGTTCGGCGGGCTGGACCTGCTGGTAAACAATGCCGGCGCTTTTGAGACGGCGCCGCTGGAAGCGATTACGACCGAGCAGTGGGATGCGATGTTTGCAACAAACACGCGCGGGCCGTTCCTGGTGGCCAAGGCTGCTCATGCGTACCTGAAGGCCTCGCATGGCCGCATCGTCAATATTGGCTCGCTGGGTGGCATTCATCCGTGGGCGACCCATGGGCACTACTGCACGTCGAAGGCAGCGCTGCACATGCTCTCGCAGACGATGGCGAAGGCGTGGGCGCCGGAGATCAGTGTGAACTGCGTGGCGCCGGGGATGATTGTGACGAGCGGTGAGGTGAGTGCGGGGTACGAGCACTTCGCGGCAAAGACCCCGATGAAGCGCAACGGGACGCCACAGGATGTGGCGGCGGCCGTGGTGTTTTTTGCGACGGCGCCTCACTTCATCACGGGGCAGCTGTTGGCGGTTGACGGCGGTTTGGGCCTGTAGTTTTGCTCAGCCAAGGCAAGGCTGGAGCCGGCAGGCGCTTCTCACTGCCCGGCGGCTAAAGCCGTTTTGTCGCAAAGTCAGCGACGGCCGGCTGAAGCCGGACCCTGACCCAACGGGGATGAGTGCAGCTCGTGAATGCTTCGCAGCCGCTGGCATATTCGTGGCAGCTGTCTGACGCGGGTTGGCGTGTTGGTTCTGTTTGCGGAGGTTGCTAGGCGCGGAAGAGGCGTTGCCACCAGCGCTCTTTGAAGGGCATGGGATCGATGAGGTCCATGCCTTGTTCCTGTTCCGTGAGGGATTGCCCGCGAAAGACGGCCATGGGGTTGTCGCGGCAGAGCAGGTCGGCGTAGAAGGTGCCGTAGCGTTTGCTGATGGCCTCACGCGCCTGTCGCATACGTGGGGGGCGGCGCTTGGTGTCGTGCGCGTCCGTGGCGATGAAGTGGGCCCAGCGGTTGGCCAGCATCTGCTCTGCCAGGCGCTGCGCGCTGCGGCCCATATGGCCCAGCACGCTGCCGGCGGTGATCTGGGTGAGCAGGCCATCGCGGAGCCAGGGCAGCATTTTTTCCGGGTCACGCTGCAGCACGGGGTTGCGCTCCGGATGCGTGAGGATGGGCGTCAGGCCGGCCTGGCGAAGCTCAAAGAAGGTTTCCTTGAGGCCGGGCGAAAGGCTGTAGTCGGGGAGTTCAATGAGCAGGTAGTCGAGACCGTTGATGCTGTAGCGCTTGGGGCGCGCGATGGCATCCTGGATGTTGTCGTAGTTGACGTGGAAGTCGCAGCCCAGGCCGATCTGCAGGGGAATGTTGGCTTCGTCGAGAGCAGCGCGCAGCTCTTCGCCGAGCACAAGGACGCGTTCCGGGTCAAAGCCGTACCGGTCACTTGCGTGAGGGGTGCAGACGACGTGAGTGATACCGTCCGCGACTGCGATGCGGGCCATCTCGAGTGAGGTGGCCATATCTGGTGAGCCGTCGTCCAGGCCGGGAAGCAGATGGTGGTGCAGGTCGACCATCCCGTTAAGGGTACCATCGGAGGCGGCGGGCTTTGTGTACAGACAGCCGCCTTGAAACTTGCCGCATCACAGGCTCTAGACATAGTCCGATAGCGATTCACAGCGTAAGATAGCAAGGGCACAGAAGCGTTGCGACCCGCGGCGCATCCTATATGCGTCTTTAGGAAGGACAAGCAGGAAGAATTCATGGCAGATACCACGACGACTGGCAGCAAACCTCGCGTTCTTGTCGCGGACGACGAACAGGTCATCGCCAACACGCTGGCGATCATTCTTAATCAGGCGGGGTTTGAAGCACGGGCCGTATACAGCGGCGAGAAGGCAATCGACGCGCTGGAGACCTTTCAGCCGGACATGTTGATCAGTGACGTGATCATGACCGGAATGACTGGCATCGAGGCGGCGATCCAAACGCGCGCCAAGCTGCCAACCTGCAAGATTCTTCTGTTTTCCGGCCAGGCCGCCACAGCGGATCTGCTGGAGCGGGCCCGCGCCCAGGGGCATGAGTTCGAGATCCTGGCGAAGCCGGTGCACCCGACGGATTTGTTGGCGAAGTTAAGGGCGTAAAAGGCCGCGTCAGTGCTGGCGCTTTGCGTCGGCACTTCGTGTTGGCGCTCCGCATTAGCGGGGCGCTTTTGCCTGCAGGCGACACGGGTAGGGCGTGTTGTCTGCAGACGGGAAGAGCCATTCTCATTAGCCTGAATGCATCACCCCGAAGCCCCGCCCCAGCCAACGCGAAGCGCCAACCTTAGCCTACGCACAGTGCCAATACGAAGCGCCGTTCTACAACGGCTTTCCGGCCCGTAGACGCAGCATCTCGTTGCATTTTGTCTGGATCAGGTATTCGTAGAAGGCCTGCAGGGTGGCGTAGGTGATGCCGGCATGCCCGTCCAGAACGGCGCCGCGGGCAAACATCATGTAGAGCCACTTGATGAGCGGCCTGCCGGGCAATTTGTAGAACATGGCCTTTTGCGCGACCCGGCGCTCGTGGAAGTCCTTGGCGAAGAGTGCCTGGTGGAGTGAGGCCGCGCGCACGGCGTCACCACTGGCCAGCAGCTCGGCTTCCTTGGTGGAGTAGGCGTTGTGCTTGGCGACCCAGTGGGCGAGGCCCTTGGAGAATGCCAGGTGATCGAGCGGCGCGGCGAGTTCGCCGATGCGGCCCTGGACCTCAATCTGCTCGTTGATGTCGCGGGTGTAGTGAACGCGTTCTGGGCGAATGAGCCGGACATAAAACGGCGTGAGCTGCGCGTGCTTGAGCCAGGTGCCCCAGAGAAAGTCGCGGCGGCGCAGGCGATAAGCGGAGATGTCGGCGGGTGCGGAGCGGACTGTTTGCTGAATTTCGGCGCTGAGCTCCGGTGTGGGACGTTCGTCCGCGTCAAGGACCAGGACCCAGGGATAGCGGAACGGGAGCTGCAGAGCGGCGTTGCGCTGCCGGGCGTAGCCGTCAAAGGGGCGTGTGGTCACCCTGGCCCCGTGCGCGCGGGCGATCGCGGCTGTGAGGTCGGTGCTTTCCGAGTCGAAGATATGGACGTCGTCGCTCCACGACGCGGACGCGAGGCAGCCGGGGAGGTCTTGCTCTTCGTTCTTGGTGAGGATGAGGACGGAGATCATTCGGTCGGTGCTCGGTGCTCGGTGCTCGGTGCTTGGTGCGCTCGTTGTGCTCGTTGTCCGGGGGGCCGTAGGGCTAGCTTTGCGGTGTGGGCGTGTCCGGGTGGCGGGTGCGCTCGCGGAGGGGTTGGGCGGGGTTGCCGCCGTAGACGGTCCAGGGTTGGAGGTCGCGAGTGGCGACCGAGCCGAGGCCGAGGACGGCGCCTTCACCGACCTGCACGCCGGGAGCGACCATGGCGCGGGCACAGATCCAGGCGTATGGCTCAAGGCGCATGCGAAAGGCGAGCAGGGGGAACGCCGGGTCGTTGTAGTCGTGGGTGGCGCCACATACGTATGCGTTTTGCGACAGGATGACGTGTGAGCCGAGCTCGACTGGAGAGGGGTTGTAGATCTCGACGCCGTCACCGGCCGCGACGTGGTCGGCGCAGAGGAGATTCCACGGCGCCCACACGCGGGAGCCTGGGTAGAAGTGGCAGTCCGGGCCGAGCTTGGCGCCGAAGAGGCGAAGCAGGGCGGCGCGCCACGCGTGCAGCGGCCGTGGTGAGGGACGGTACAGAAGGAGCCAGCAGACGCCCCAGACGGCGCGGCGGGCGCGGTTGCCGAAGGAAAAAGCCGGGCGCGTGTAGGCGTCAGCTCCGTGCTCGGAGCCGATGTGGTCGGAGGCGCGGTAGTCGGCGGGGCGGGGCATTACGTGCGGCTCCAGGCTCGTGTCTCTGGCCTTCGCACGACGAGATGCAGAGGTTTACCCACTATGCTTTGCTCCGGTCGAGAGGACGAGCTTTAGGGGTCTCCAGCGATCCAGGCGACGAGTGCTCGTGAGCGTTGGTCTCGAAGACGCGGAGGATGGCTTCGGTGTTGCGGCGCATGTCGTAGTGCTGCTGGAACGTGCTGAGCGCGCGATGCGACATCTGGTCGCGGCCGGCTTGAGTGAGGGTCAGCCAGCGCGCCAGCAGGTCGCGTGTGCCTGCGAACGTGTCGGGGGCGACCAGCGCACAGCCCGCGGCGTCTACATCGGGCGCGATGTTGACGGGGTCAGCAAGCAGGATGGGTCTTGCCGAGGCGAGGGCCTCGACCGCGGCGATACCAAAGTTTTCCTGATGCGAGGGCAGAATGAAGGCATCGCAAGCAGCCAGAGCGCCCCACTTGGTGTTGCCCTGGATCATCCCAGGCCAATGGACACGGTCTGCCACGCCGGCCTGGAGCAAGGGACTCTCGAGCTGCGCGCGCCAGTGGGTGGGATCAGGGCCGGCTATTACGAGGTGGAGTTCCGGGTGAGCAGGGGCGATCTCGGCAAAGGCCTCCGTGAGGAGATCGCAGCCCTTTTTGGGGTGAATGCGGCCGAGGAAGAGGAGAAAGCGTTTGCCGGTGAGTTCGGGGCAGTGCTCGTGAAACGCGGCGAGCAGGGTTTGCCGGTCAGCGGGCGGCTGCTCTGAGCCGAGGGGAACAACGAGTGGACGCCAGGTGTGCAGCCAGAAGCTCTGCGCGGCCAGGTCGCGCTCGAGGCCGGTGGTGAACAGCACGCGATGCGCGCGGCGAAGCACCCAGTACTCCGCAGAAAGCCAGTAGAGCCACTTCTTCGCGTGCTTGGCGGGAAAGGTGCGCTTGAACCAGGGGTCCAGCATGCCGTGCGCAAACACAACGTAGGGCACATGGCCAGCGAACGCGAGCATGGCGCCCAGCCCGGTGTATTCCCACAGGCCATGGACGATGACACCGTCGAAGCGGTGGCGGTTGGCGCGCAGCCAGGGAAGGAACTTCGGACTGTACCAGCGCTTCTGCGGGCCGCCGAGGGCGTGTACGGGGAAGGGCAGGTCTGGCAAGAAGGGTGCGGCGGGGTCGTCCAGCGTGGCGAGCTCGGCGGTGTAGCCTGCGGGCGCGTAGCGGATCAGCATGCGGATGGCTTCGCTGGGACCGCCGGCGGCAGGGTTGATGGTGCCGACGATGTGGAGGATCCTCATGCAGGGTGACTGGCTTCAGAATAGCAACCGGCGCTGGGGACGGAACTCATGAGCGCAGCTTGCCGGTGGTGTGGGCCAGCGCACGACGCAGGCCACGAACGTCGGCCTCGAAGTCCCAGGAGGCGATGCGCTCGGCGGCGGCAACCCCCATGCGACGGGAGATCTCAGGCGAGTGGAGCGTCTCCGCCAGCGCCTTCGTGAGCGCAGGGACGTCGCCCACGGGATAGGTGTACCCGGTGACGCCATCGCGGACCAGGTCGGGTGCGGCGCCTACGTCGGAGGACGCGATGACGGCGCAACCGGCCGCCATGGCTTCATTGACGATGAGCCCCCATGGTTCGTGCCGCGATGGCAGGACGAAAACATCGGCCAGGGCGAAGAAGGCGGGGAGCTCGGTCTGGTTGCGGAAGCCGAGGAAGCGGACGTCGCCGAGGGCCAGGGTCTGCGCGAGCTGTTCGACGTTGGGCCGCTCTTCGCCGTCACCGACGATCAGGACGTAGGGGCGCAGGGCGGTCGTATTGCGTAGTTGGTCCAGGGCTCGCAGAAGGTGGTCGGCGTGTTTGCGCGTTTGCAGTTTTGAGGCGAAAAGGATGACCGGGCGATCCGGCACAAGTTCCAACTCGGCCCTGAGGCGTGGCAGGTCATGGGTGGCTTCGGCTGCTTTGCGGGCAAAAAAGGCGTTGTCGACGGCGTAGGGGACGGGGAACTGCGGGATGTCGTCGCCGAGCGACTCGCGCCAGTAGGCGGCATTGCGTGAACCGATGGGCAGGGTAGCGGCGACCATCGGGCGTAACGCCCGGAAGAAGGCTCGTTTTGCCGCGAGTTTCAGGGGGCTGCGCGAGCGGTCCCCCGACCAGCTTTCGGCTCGCAGCAACACGGGGATGCCGAGGGTGGAAGCGGCGAGGATGCCGCGCAGGGCGTTGAGCGTGGCGTAGCCATGGACCCAGAGCGCGTCATAGGCAGCCGTTCCCGAGGCGTTCCGAAGCGGGCGCAGGAGGTTGCGGCTGAGCGGGGTGGTCGCTGAGACGGTGCCATTGTCGCGCAGGGCAGGCAGAACCTGGGAGCGGTATCCGTCAAGTAGCGGAACATCCCAGGAGACTTCGACCCCGAAGCCCTTGTCCTGGTAGCCCCGGGCGGAGAAGTCCGACCCAAACAGGACGGTGAGGTCGATATCAGGCTCCCGCGCGATGCGCCGCAGCAGGGGAGCCTGATATTGGATGGGGTGGCTGACGAGGTAGGCGAGGCGCAGACGGCGAGTCACAGTCATGCGCCCGTGAGTTTAGCGAAGTTGGTAGAAGAGCGCGATGCTGAAGGAGACCAGCCCTAAGACAGAGCCAAGGCTGCCGTTCGCGAGGCTGCTCTTGAAGGCGCTGGGCGGCAGAAAGATGATGTCGTTGGGCTGCATGATCGGGTCGGGCTTCTTGCCGTAAAGCACGTCCTTGATGTTGAGCGTGGTTACGGTACGGTGGTCGCCCACGGTGCGGATGATGTGCATCTGGCTGTAGCGTGCGTCCCAGATCGGGCCACCGACCATGGCCGACACCTGAGTCAAGGTGAGTGGGCTGTAGTTGGTCATCTGCACGACGCCGGGGCTGCGGAACTCGCCTGCCACGTAAATGACGCCAAGGTGCGAGACCAGAACCGTGTCGCCGGGGAAGACGGGGATCATGCCAGCCCTGTTGTGGGCCGGGTCTGTGCCGAGTTCGACGGAGATGGGTTCCGAGCGGCCTGGACGGAGGATCTGAACGGTACGGCTGGCCGTGTTCGGCAAACCTCCGCCTGCGGCGATGATGCCGTACAGGGTACGCGAGCCGACCACGGGGATCACGGAATGCATTTCTCCGCCAAGTGTGACGACCGCGTTGGGACCCTCACTGACGCCAAGGATGACCTGCGGATCGCGATACATGCCGGCATCTTCCAGTTGCCGCGCGATGGCGACCTCTGCCTGCGTGATGCTCATGCCCTCAAGGTGAACGATGCCCAGCAGAGGCAGCAGAACGGTGCCGTCGGTAGAGATGCGGCCTGAGAAGTTGTACTCGGCGTCGCCGAAGAGACGGATACTGATCTGATCGCCCGCGGCGAGCACCGTTTCCGGTGTCTGGGGGTACAGGACGGCTTGATCTGCGGTGATCGTCGTCCCCGTAACCGAATCAACCACGGGTGTGGAGGGGATGACCGGCGCGGTAGGGGTGACCGGCATGGGGGGAGACACCGGCACCTGGGCGAAGCCAACACCGCCGAAGAGGCATGACCACAGCGCGAGGGAGGAAACTACCAGCGCAAGTCGCCGCGGACGTGTGCGGGAACGAAGAGACGTGTTCACTTGGCACCATCCTCTCGCGAAGCGTTGTTGCCCTGGGACTCCCAGGCGTTGCCATCGACACCGGACGACGCGTAGCCCGCATAGCCGGAGTAACCGTAATAGGAGTAGTACTCCGGTGAACTGAGATCGACCGCATTCAGCGCGATGCCGGCCAGCTTGGCTCCAGAGCGGAGCAGGAGGTCGCGCGCACGCCGCACGGCATGTTTGGTGGATTTTCCGTGGCGCACGATCAGGACCACCGCGTCGGCTTCACGCGCCATTACAACGCTGTCCGTGACAGACAGCAGCGGCGGGGAATCCATGACGATGTGTGTGTAGATGCCGCGGCTTTCTTCCACCAGGCGCCGCATCGCGTCGGAGCTGAGCATTTCTGTGGGGAAGGGCGGAATGGGACCGCTGGGCAGCACATCCAGCGTGGGCAGGTCGGGCACATTCTGCACGGCGTCTTTGAGGCCTATGCTGCCTGTCAGCACGGAGGTGAGTCCCACCTTGCCGTTGAGGCCAAAGCGATGGTGGACCGTGGGGCGGCGCAGGTCGGCGTCGATGAGTAGCACGCGGACATCACGCTGCGCGAGCACGGCCGCCAGGTTGAGCGAGGCCGTGGTCTTGCCTTCAGAGGGCGTAGCGCTGGTCAGCAGAATGACCTGCGGCTCACGTCCGGCAATCGACAGCAGCAGGGAGGTTCGCAGTGCGCGGAATGCCTCGGCGAACTGAGACTTGGGATTGGTCAACACAACGAGATTTCGTTGTGCCGGCGTTTGCGTGGTCGGGTCGGCGGAACGGCGCGCCTTGGGAATAAGCGCGAGCGACGGCAGGCCGGAGATCTGTTCGATCTCGGCGACACTTGAAAGGCTGGTGTCGAGGCTCTCCAGGATGAAGGAGAGAATGACCGCGATGCCTGCCCAGATGATCGTATTCGTGATCAGTACCGAGCCGCGCGGCTGCAGCGAGGGCCCAATGGGCGGGACGGCATTGTCGACGATGTCGACTTCCTGCGACTCAAGCCCGGCCTGCACGCCGGCAGTGCTGAGACGTTGCAGCAGCCCTTCGTAGAGCTGGCGTTTGGACTCAAACTCACGCTGACGGATGGTGTATTCGACCAGGTCGTCACGAAGCTTGTATGCATCGGACTTGGCGGCTTCCAGGGCGCCGCGCGTTTGAGACTCGTCCGCCCGGGCGGCCACCAGGTCCTCACGCGCCTGGATCAGAACGCGGTTCTGTTCTTCGTTAATCTGACGGTCAAGCTCGGCGAGCTGGGCACGCAAGGTTCTCACCCGCGGCAGGTTCGGACCAGCGGTCACATCGACGCCACTCAACTGCGAGCGGAGGTTTTCCCGCTGACCCCGAAGGCCCGCGAGCGCCTGGCTGGCCTGGCCGCCGACCGTGCCCACCGAGGCATCCAGCGCGCTTGGGTCCATCCCGGTCAGCACACGGTAGCGGCTTTCAACGACGATGCGGTTGATCTGGGCCTGGCTGGAAGCCCGGGTGAGGTCACCGATGGAGGACGTGATCTGGTTTTCACTGGTATCCGGGCCGAGAACGCCGAGGCGCTTGCCCAGGTCGATCATCTGCTCCTGGGAGGTCGTCACCTGCTGCTTCAGGTCGCCCAGCTGATTGGAAAGCCAGTTGGAGACGTCCTTGGAGGCGTCGTAACGCGACTGAAAGCTGTACTGCTTGTACTCGCGGATGAGCTTGTTGACGATGTCCGCAGAAAGCTTGCCGTTCAGGGTGCTGCAGGTGATTCGGACAATGTCGGTGTGCGGCACCGGAGCGATCGTGATGTCGTTTTGAAGTGCACCAAGCATCTGCTCGCGCACCGCGGGATCATCGATACTGCGGTGCGGAATGGGACCGGCAGCCCCGATGAAGTCGGGGTTGTTGGGCAGGTCAAGGTCCCGGGCGACGGTGAGCAGCAGGTTGTCGCTTTTCAGAATGGTGGTCTGCGTCGGGATGTCGTAGGTGTCTTCGGCAAGCGGAGCGTTGTTCACCCGGTATTCCGAAGCGGTACCGCTGCGGATCTCGATGTCGCCATAGGCGATAAACAGACGCGGCTGCTTGGACGACTGGTAGTAGCCGTACGCGAAGCCAAGGAGGCCGGCAAGGATGATGAGCCACTTGCGTTTCCGAATGACGAGGAGTGTGTCGGAAAGCGTCGTGTCGGCCCGTGGTCCGTCATTCGCAATTCCCGGCGCAAACGTGTCCGCGGGCTTGGTACTGGACTCGAAACTGTCCGGAGTCATTCTGGTTAGTTTACCGGAGTTTTACGCCGGACGCCGACAGTAACACTCCATTGGGGTATATGCAGTTGGACTGGGTGACTGTACGATAGACCTACTTTCGTCAGATCCATCCACCTCCCCCGTAGCGAGGAACGGAGAAGCATGTACACAGGAAATCAAATCGCGGTTGTCGGATCCGGTTACGTCGGTCTGGTTGCGGCCATGTGCTTTGCAGAGATGGGCCACCAAGTGGTGTGCGTCGACAACGACGAGCGCAAGGTAGCAGCGCTGCGTGGCGGCGACACCCTGATTCACGAGAAGCACCTCCCGGAGCTGATGGCGCGGTACTGCAACGGGCGGGTTCGCTTTACGACCGATCTTGCCGAAGCGACCCAAAGCTGCGATGCCATCTTTATCGCCGTGGGAACCCCGCAGTCGGAAACCGGGGACGCCGACCTGTCCTACGTGGAAGCCGTGGCGAGCGAGATTGCGCGACACATCACCTCCTATAAGGTGATCGTCGAAAAGAGCACCGTTCCGGTCTACACCAATGAGTGGATCCGACGCGTGATTGAGCGCAACGGCGTTCGGCGTGACATGTTCGATGTCGTGTCCAACCCCGAGTTTCTGCGTGAAGGCACGGCCGTGGAAGATTTTCTGCACCCCGACCGGATCGTTGTCGGTGCCGACAGCGCGCGGGCCGCGAAGCTGCTGCAGGAGATCTATGCGCCGCTGACTGACGGCAGCTATTACACGCCGGAAAGCGCGATTGGTGGTGTCTGCTCCACAACGATGCCTCCGCCGCTGCTTCTGACCTCGACCAAGAGCGCCGAGATCATCAAGCATGCGTCCAACGCCTTTTTGGCGCTGAAGATTTCGTTCATCAATGCGGTTTCTAACCTTTGCGAGGCGGCAGACGCCAACGTGGAACAGGTCGCGCGCGGTATTGGGCTCGACTCGCGCATCGGCCCCAAGTTCCTGCGCCCAGGCATTGGCTACGGCGGGTCCTGCTTCCCGAAAGATGTCGCGGCATTCCGTTCCGTGGCCGCACAGCTCGGGGTGGACTTCCAGCTGCTGCACGAGGTGGAAAAGATCAATGTTGCGCAGAAGAAGCGCTTCCTCGGCAAGGTGCGGTCCGCCCTGTGGACCCTGCGCGGCAAGCGCCTCGGTGTTCTCGGCCTTGCGTTCAAAGGAGAGACCGACGATGTGCGTGAGTCCCCAGCCATCGATCTGATCGAGATGTTATTGGCTGAAGGCTGCTGCATTGATGCGTATGACCCGGCCGCAGTGGAGCGCGCCAAGACGGAGCTCCCTGAGACCAAGCATCTGCGCTACGTCGATTCCGTTGAAGCCGCCGCGAAGGATGCGGACGCGCTGCTGATTTTGACGGACTGGCAGGAGTTCAGCCGGTTGGACCTGACGCGCTTGCACGAACTGATGCGGTACCCGATCGTTGTTGACGGGCGCAACCTGTACGATCCTCGCGTCATGCTCGAGCATGGATTTACCTACATCAGCGTTGGACGGTCTGCCGTTGCTCCAGTGCGTGAGGCCGTGGCGGTTGGCGCATGAGTGAGAGCAAATTGATTCTGGTTACGGGGGCTGCCGGCTTTTTGGGCTCGCACCTTTGCGACGCCCTGCTCGCTGAAGGAAACCAGGTGCTGGGGGTCGACAACCTTTGCACCGGTAATATGGCGAATCTGCAGCACCTGAAGGCGGAGTCCCGATTCCGCTTCGAGGAGCAGGACATCTGTGAGCCATTCGACTTTGGGCACGTAGATTACGTGTTCAATTTCGCCTCACCCGCCAGCCCTGTAGATTACATGAGGCTCGGCGTCGAGACCTTGCGAGTCGGGTCGGCGGGGACGCTGAACTCACTCGAGGTTGCGCGTCGCTACAACGCCGGCTATCTGCATGCGTCGACCTCGGAGTGCTACGGCGATCCTGAAGTCCACCCGCAGGTGGAGAGCTACTGGGGCAACGTGAATCCGATTGGTCCGCGGTCAGTCTATGACGAGGCCAAGCGCTTCTCTGAAGCAGCGGTTGCGGCGTATCACCGTTACCACGGCGTGAACACCCACATGGTGCGAATCTTCAACACCTATGGGCCGCGATTGCAGGCAAACGATGGGCGGGTCATTTCAAACCTGATGATGCAGGCACTGCGCGGCGAGCCGTTGACGGTGTACGGCGATGGATCGCAGACGCGCAGCTTCACCTATGTCGCCGACCTGATTGATGGCATCGTGCGGCTCTCCAAGAGTGATGAGCATGACCCCACCAACATCGGGAACCCGATCGAGTGGACGATCCTGGAGTGCGCCCGCGAGGTACAGGACTTGATCGGTTCGCAAGGGGAAATCGTTTTCAAGCCCTTGCCGCAGGACGATCCCAAGCAGCGCAAGCCGGACATCACCAAGGCAAAGCGCATTCTCGGTTGGGAACCCCGGGTCCCGCTGCGTGAAGGATTGACGCGGTCGCTGGACTACTTCAAAGCGTGCGTCGAAGCGGAGCGCCAACCGGCTTAGCTCTTTACGCTCGGCACAAAATGGCTTCCAGGAAACAAAAAGGAGAAGGACGGCTTATGCCGTCCTTCTCCTTTTGACCTATACACGCTACTCGGGACTACTTGCCATTGAGGTGAGGAGCGTGATCGTGGAGTTTGGGGTAGAAGGTGAACTGGAACGTAAAGGTATTGTTGGTCTGTTGCGTGGTCTTGTAGACGGGGGCGGTCCAGTGCTCGAACTGGTACCAGGCGTTGAGTTCGACGTCAGGACGAAGGCGCTTCATGATCTCGATTCTGGCGTTGCTCTGGCTGACACCACTTTGGATGAAGTCCTGAGGCGTCATTTTGTGCATGTACGAGGCCTGCAGCCATTCGTTGCCGGACAGGTGGTAGGTCAGCCATCCCTGGTAGGCGATGGCTTCCCGTCCTACCCAATCGCCCATGATGAAGCCCTTGTTGGTGTAGCCGTCGCGCTGAACGCCTTCGAAGTACTGAAAGATGCCTAGGACACAGCGGAGCGTTGAGCAATCCGTGCTGGCACCCTCGAGGCGGAGATCGAGCTTGGGTACCCCTGGAAGCTTGGAGAAGTAGATGCCCGGCCGGTAAGCGGCGCGGCGTGGGGCACTGGCTGGGGTGACGTCGTCATGCGCCTCGGAATCGGTATAGAGGGTGACGCTGCGCAGGTAGGGCAGCCGCCAGGAAAAGGTGAACGCACCAAAACGGGCTCCCGGGTCGGCGGACGAGTTCTTCTCAGCGCTTTGAACGTCATTGAACGAGAAGAAGCTGCGGAAGAACGTGTGGAGGGTGATGGGCACATGGCCCTCGCCGCCCCAGATGACGGTGCGCTGGAAGCTGAATTCGAAGTTGTTGGTCGGGCGCAGGGAGAACACTTCCGAGTGTGCCCAGGGCGAATTGGGATACGTGTGCCCTTTCAGCGAGCCGACAAAGAAGTCATAGCGCAGAGGACCGAAGATCTTGCTGAAGTAGGGGATGTGCATCGGCTCGATGCGATTGATGCGGAAGGAGTAGATATCTTCAGCGTTATTGCTCCAGGCCATGGCGCCGCCCTGCCCGGGCCCAAGCCAGGCGTCCGTTTTGCCGCCGGAGATCTCGTGCCCGAGCAGATGGAAGGAGACGTAGGCCTCCTGCAGGCGGAACGGATTGGCTGCGGGCAACGGACCATACGGAATGATGTCCGTCGGCTCGTTGGGTGGGGCGAAGACCGGGAGTTCGGCAACGGAGGACAGGTACTGCGAAAGGACGTAGTTGTACCCGGCCGCCGAGGGTGCGTGCTGGTACTCCCCGCGCAGGTAGAACGTGAAGCGGTTCCACTCGTTCGTCGTGGAAAAGCCGGTGAGATTGTTGAACCCGGGCTGGTAGGGGCGTCCGTAGTCGTTGACGATGGTCTGGCCGAGATCGTAGCTGTCGCGGAGTGAGAGCCCCTGGATGCCCATGAACCGGGAGTACACGGTGTCCACGCCGTACACGGCGCCACGCGTTATGGCCCAGCTTTCGGTGTTTGCAGGGCCGGGAATCTCGTCGCTGACGTACTCCTTCAGCTTGGCGAAGATGTCCATCGCCTCCTGATTGTTGCTGTCGAGGACGTCGGCCTGAGATTTTTCCAGCATGTGCAGCAGGCTGCGGCGCGTCCACGGCCGCATGCTGATGAACGCGGACGGCAGATACCCCATGGAGTACAGGCGCAGGGCCTCGGGATACACCCAGCTATCGTCCGGGATATAGGCCGAGCTCAGGTAATCCTTGTGTGCTTCTTCGACGGCCGGGTACTCCGTCGGGATCGATGGCAGCGAGGCGACCGGCGACGGAGGAGCGATCTGGACGGGCTGCGCTTGGGGCGGTTGTGCTTGTTGCACGGTTACGGGCTGTTCCAGCGGATTGGCCGTTGCAGGAGCAGGCGCCACAGGAGCCACGGAGGAGGGCGCCGTAGGCTGCTCCAGCGGATTGTTATAGGGCTGGGAAGGCGCGGTGGGCGTGGTTGGAGCGTTGATGGGAGCGTCCAGCGGGTTCGTCGGAGAGGCTGGTGGGGTTGTTTGCTGCGCGTTCGGGGCAGTTTGCTGCTGAGGCTGAGGCTGCTGCTGAGGCTGAGGCTGCTGCTGAGGCTGAGGCGCCTGGGCGGGGGTGGGCACTGTCTGCGCGGGTTGCTGCCGGGTGGCGGCCGGCACGGACGGGTACGTGTCCGGGGCGACCGGCTGCGGGGCAGGAACGCTGGGATAGCCTGGGGTCTGCGCCCAGCCGGAGGCACACAGAACAACGGGACCGACAAAGGCCAGGGGCCATCGAGACACACGGGGACGCAACACGCACTGCCGGGGAAGCATACGTTTCAGTGTAGTTGCTTCACAGCGGTTGCGGGCGGGTCACCGTGCGGCGAGCCAGGCTGGATGCGGGCGGTTTGTTTCGGATCAAAGCGGGATGTTCCGCGTTTTCAGGTAGTGTTCCAGCCGACGGAGCGGAAGGGCGGCTTTCGGCTGTTTGCCGATGGACTCCGTGCCGTCGGGCAGCATGGCCCAGAGAATCGCCGGACCACCCCCGGAGCGCGCGCGCAGGACGGACTCCTGCATCACGCGATAGACGGCAACGGCATCCTCGCCGTCCACCGAAAGCACAGGGAGCTTCAGTCGGGAGGCCGTCTTTTGAACGGTGCTCCAGGTGAGCGGCGCCGTTTTCGAATACGCGGCATTCGGCGCTGGCTCAGAGGTGGGCCGGAAGGCGTTCGCTCCGCTCGGGTCAGCGCAGGCGAGGATCAGGGGCAACTTGGCGCCTTCGACATGCGCGAGCGTCTTTGCCCAATCAGTTTCTGCCAGACCCGCGCGCACGAAGAGGAGAACGACGCGATCGCTGCCCGCCTGTTGGAGGCTGCCTGCCAGCGCGGTTGCGAGGGCAAGCTGGGGCGATCCGGGGGCAAGGTCCAGCGTAGAGGCCGGTACGTTCGCCTTAGTGGCTTGTGACCGCACAATGGCCGAGGGAACCGCGTCGCCGGGTTCTGCAACGAGGACGTCCCCCGCGCCAAGTTGGAGCAGCGTGCCGGCAAGCAGTGCCTCACGCCGGGCAAGTGGCGGCGGGGCCGCACTTCGCCGTGCGGCTCCACGGCCCCGCAGGGCCTTTTCGTGTTCCAGCGTTTGCACCAGGAGAGCGTGGAGCGCCCGCAGTTGGGCGTTGGGCAGCAGTGGATTTTCAGGCAATGCAGGCGGCTCCGTGCTGAGGGCGGAAAGGTGTTGGGTGAGGCATGATGCCTCACCCAACGGTGGCTTAGACGTGGGCGGCGCTGGGGGCGTCGGGTGAGAGGCCGAGGTCAGCGAAGGCGGCCTGGGCGATTTTGGGGTCGAGCGCACCGTCGCGGGCGAGCTTGGACAAGGTGGCGGCCACGATGGACTCGGCGTCGACCTCGAAGAAGCGACGGAGATGTTCGCGGTTATCGGAGCGGCCGAAGCCGTCCGTGCCGAGGGTGACAAGACGCTGGCCGAGCCAGGGGCTGAGGCCGTCGGGGAGAGCCTTCATATAGTCGGAGGCGGCGATGATAGGGCCTTGCGCGTCGCCGAGAGCATCGAGGATGAAGGGCTTGCGTTCGGGTTCAGCGGGGTGCAGACGGTTCCAGCGCTCTGCTTCCAGCGCGTCGCGACGGAGCTCGGTGTAGCTGGGGACGCTCCAAACGTCGGCGTTGATCTTGTACTTTTCCGCGAGGATGCCCTGGGCCTCCACGGCCTCGTTGAGGATGGGGCCGGAGCCGAAGAGGTGGACGGTGGCCTGGCCGTTGGCGGCGGGTTGGAACTTGTAGAGGCCGCGGAGGATGCCTTCGCGGACGGTTCCGCCTTCGGGCATGGCGGGCTGGGCGTAGTCCTCGTTGTACATGGTCAGGTAGTAGAAGGTGTCTTCGCCCTCCTGGTACATGCGGCGGAGGCCGTCCTGCAGGATGACCGCCATCTCGTAGACGTAGGCGGGGTCGTAGGTTTTGCAGGTGGGGATGGTGCTGGCAAGGAGGTGCGAGTGGCCGTCCTGGTGCTGCAAACCCTCGCCGAGCATTGTCGTTCGGCCGGCAGTCCCGCCCATGAGGAAGCCCTTGCCGCGCGAATCCGCGAACGCCCAGGCCATGTCGCCGATACGCTGGAAGCCGAACATCGAGTAGTAGAGGTAGAAGGGGATCATCGGCACGTTGTAGTTCGTGTAGGCCGTGCCGGCAGCGGTGAAGCTGGCCATGGAGCCGGCTTCGGTGATGCCTTCTTCGAGGATCTGGCCTTCTTTTTTCTCGCTGTAGCCGAGCAGCATGTCGGCGTCATGCGGGGTGTACTTCTGGCCCTCGGGCGCGTAAATCGAAACCTGCTTCATGACGGATTCGAAGCCGAAGGTGCGGCCTTCGTCGGGGATGATGGGAACGACGAGCTTGCCGATGGTGGCGTCTTTGAGCAGGCCGCGCATGATGCCGACGAACCCGGTGGTGGTGGAGAGGGAACGACCCTTGGAGCCGGCGAGGTACTCCTTGAAGAAGTCGAGTTCGGGGGCCTTGAAGGTCGGCTCGGGAACCTTGCGAGCCGGGAGGTAGCCGCCCAGCGCCTGGCGACGGGCCTGCATGTAGGCGATGGCCGGGTCGTTGGCTTCGGGGCGGTAGAAGTCGGCGTCCTTGGCGGCGTTTTCAGGCAGCGGGATGTCGAACTGCTTCACGAACGCGGAAAGGCCCTCGTCGGTGAGCTTCTTTTCGGAGTGAGTGGCGTTGCGGGCCTGCGCGGAGGCGAGCCCGTAACCCTTGACGGTCTTGGCGAGGATGACGGTGGGGCCGCCCTTGTGTTCGAGAGCGCGCTTGTAGGCGTTGTAGATCTTGAGCGGGTCATGGCCGCCGCGATGCAGGCGGGCGAGTTGCTCGTCGGTCTTGTCTTCGACGAGTTTGAGGAGTTCGGGGTACTTGCCGAAGAACTCTTTGCGGAGATAGTCACCGCCCTTGGCCTTGAAGGTTTGGAAGTCGCCGTCGACGCACTCTTCCATGCGCTTCAGGAGCAGGCCCTGGTGATCGCGCTCGAAGAGTTCGTCCCAATCGGAGCCCCAGATGACCTTGATGACGTTCCAGCCGGCACCGCGGAACATGCCTTCGAGTTCGTCGATGATGCGCTTGTTGCCGCGGACGGGACCGTCCAGGCGCTGGAGGTTGCAGTTGACGACGAAGATGAGGTTGTCGAGGCCTTCGCGGTTGGCGAGCGAGATCGCGCCGAGGGTGTCGACCTCGTCGGTTTCGCCGTCGCCGACGAAGGCCCAGACCTTGCGGTCGGTGTGCGGAATCAGCGAGCGGTTCTCGAGGTACTTCATGAAGCGGGCTTGATAAATTGCGTTCAGCGGGCCGATGCCCATGGAGACCGTGGGGAACTGCCAGAAATCCTGCATGAGCCAGGGGTGCGGGTAGCTGGACAGGCCGGGCTCGCCGCGCAGTTCGTGGCGGAAGTTTTTGAGGCGCCCTTCGTCGAAGCGGCCTTCGAGGAAGGCGCGGGCGTAGACGCCCGGCGATGCGTGGCCCTGGAAGTAGATGAAATCGCCGGGCTGATCTTGCACTCCAGCCGCGGCGCCCTTATCGGAGGCGTACTTGGCGTGGAAGAAGTGGTTGAAGCCGACTTCAAGCAGCGTGGCGAGTGAGCTGTACGTGGAGATGTGGCCGCCGATGCCGGCGTCGTACTTGTTCTGCTTGTGCACCATGGCCATGGCGTTCCAGCGGATCAGCGCTTCAACGCGGCGCTCCAGGGTGCGGTCGCCGGGGTAGGGCACTTCGTCGTGCTTGGGGATGGTGTTGAGATAGGGCGTAGTAACGTCGCCCGTGGCGGGCACACCGGCCTCACGGGCACGGGTGCGCAGCGCGGAAAGCACGAAGGCGCCTTGTTCCCAGTCGTTGGCCACGACCTGGTCGAACGCCTCGATCCACTCCCCGACCTCGGCGGTGAGGTCTTGTTTGACGGCTTCTTCGAGCTTAACGGCCATGGTGTGCAGGTCCCTTCGGTGCGCAACGTTCAACGGTTCTACGATAAATGGCAGTTGGGACGATGCGCCAGTTACGTCCGGCGCGATGCGGCGAGTCTTGGCAGACCAGAGGTTTGATCCGGCCGGCGCTTCGCTGTAACGTAGTGTCTTTCAGCCGGCCTCATCGCCGCGCCAGGGTCACTGCTTGTAAATGCGGGACTCCCAGGCGCCGAGGTGGAGTGCGGCGGTGCCGGCCTCTTGCGCGTTGGGCAGATCCGAGAGAAGCAACGTCCCAGCCTTCACGCCGCCGGGCAGGGTGTACTGAAGCGGGCTGGAGCTGAAATTCTCAACCACCAGGTACTTTTCCGCGCCCAGCGTGCGGGTGTACGCGAAGACATGCGGGTGCCTGGGGTCAAGGTCCTGGAAGTCGCCATACACGAACGCCAGCTTGCCGGCACGCAGCTTGATCAACGCCCGCACGTAGTTGAGGACCGAGGCCGGGTCGGACTCTTCTTCGGCGGCATTGATCTGCTTGTAGTTCGGATTTACGGCCAGCCAGGGATGCGTGCCGGTGGTGAAACCGGCCTCGGGGGAGCTGTCCCACTGCATGGGCGTACGGGCGTTGTCGCGCGACACCTTGGCCTGAGACGCGAGAAACGCCGCGGCAGAGATGTGGCCCGTTTCCACCTCCGCCTTGTAGGCGTTTTTGATGGCGATATCGTCGTAGTCTTCGAGCTTCTTGAACGGGTAGTCCGTCATGCCGAGCTCGTCGCCCTCGTAAAGGAACGGCGTGCCGCGCAGGGTCAGGATCATGGTCTCAAAGAGCTTGGCGGACGGCACGCGCATCGCCGGGGAGTCATCGCCGAAGGTGGAAACGATGCGCGGATTGTCGTGGTTGGAAAGGAAGACGGTGTCCCAGTCATGCTTGGTGAGCACCGTCGCATGCTCGTCGTAGATCGCCTTCAGCTCCGGCAGCGACCACCCGCCCAGCTGGCTGGGGCCGAAGTCGGAGCGGCCAATCTTGATCGCGTCGAAGTTGAAGATCATGTTGAGCTCGTGGCGGCGATCGTCGACCAGGGCGTTGGTCTGCGCGAGCGTGGTACCGGTCGCTTCGCCGACGGACATGTCGTCGTACTTGGACAGCACCTCGCGATTCATCTCCTGCAGATACTCGGCCAGGTGGGGCCCGTTGGCATACGCGTTGGGCGGGGCTTTCAACTGTTCCGGAGTCAAGTCGGGCAAGCCGGTGGGCTTGGAGATCAGCGGGATCACGTCCATGCGGAAGCCGGAAACGCCCTTGTCGAGCCAGAACCGCATGATGTCGAACACGTCTTCGCGCACCTTCGGGTTGGCCCAGTTCAGGTCGGGCTGCTTGGCGGCGAAGTAGTGGAGGTAGTACTCGTCCGTCGTCGGATCCAGCGTCCATGCGGAGCCGGAAAAGTAGGACGGATAGTTGTTCGGCGGGGTGCGGGTGCCGTCCGGCGCGGTGTGCCCCGGGCGCCAGATGTAGAAGTCGCGGTAGGGGTTAGACTTGCTGCTGCGCGATTCGACGAACCACTTGTTTTCGTCGGAGGTGTGGTTCACGACAAGGTCGATGATGAGGCGCATGTGACGCTGCTTCACGCCCGCGAGCAGCGTATCGAAGTCCGCCATGGTGCCGAACTCTTTCATCACCTTGCGATAGTCACGGATGTCGTAGCCGTTATCAGCGTTGGGGGAGTCGAAGTGCGGGCTGAGCCAGATCACGTTGACGCCAAGCTTCTGCAGGTAATCCAGCTTCGACGTAAGGCCCGGCAGGTCGCCGATGCCGTCGCCGTTGGAATCCTTGAAAGAACGTGGATAGACCTGGTAGACGACGGCTTCTTTCCACCACTTGGGCTCATAGCCGTTGATGAGCTGTTGTGCCGGGGCTGCCGTGCCCATGCAGAGAAGGGCTGCGGCTACCGAGGTCTTCAAGAACGTACGCCAGGACATGCCGGGCATTCTACCCACAGCCGGGCAGCAATGACGAGCGGCATCTTCTGCACGGGCTCGCAGGCCTGTCAGGTGGAGTATTCGGCGTTGATGCTGACGTACTCATGGGTGAGATCGCAGGTGATGAAGCGCGTGCGGCCCTCAGCCTGGCCGAGGTCGAGGCTGATGGTGTACTCGCGCTGGCTCATGGCGGCGTGGGTGGCGGCCTGGTCAAAGTGCGGCGAGCGCACGCCATACGCGAACACGGGCAGCCCGGCGATGTTAATTGACGCCTGCGCAGGGTCGAAGGGAACGCCGGCGTAGCCTGCGGCGGAAAGCAGGCGTCCCCAGTTCGGATCGGCCGAGGACCAGGCTGTTTTGCAAAGGGGCGACCGGGCGATGGTACGCGCGATCTGCTTAGCCTCGGCGTCGTTGCGGGCGCCGGTGATCTCCAGCGTGACGACGTGGGTGACGCCTTCGCCGTCATCGACGATCTGGTGGGCCAGGGACTCGCAGACCATCCGCAGGGCTTCGGCAAAGGCGCTCAGGACACGGTCGGTGGCCTGCACGCCGGACTTGCCGCTGGCCAACAGCAGCACCGTATCGTTGGTGCTCATGTCGCCGTCAATCGAGATGGAATTGAAGCTGCTTTCAACAGCGGGGCCGAGTACGGATTGCAGTTGCGCCGGCGTTGCGTCCAGGTCAGTAAAGAGATAGACCAGCATGGTGGCGTGCGGCACCAGCTGTGGGCCGATCATGCCGGCCCCCTTGGCGCAGCCGAAAAGTTGCACCGGCTGCTCGTGGTCGAGCGCAAGCGTGGCGCGGGCGACCTTGCGTTTGGTGTCGGTGGTGAGGATGGCGTCGGCGAAGCTGGTGAGGTGGTTGGCGGTGCTGCCCAGCGCGGCCTTGGCTTTGGGAACCGCCGCGATGAGCTTGTCGGCGGGCAAGGGCACGCCGATGATCCCGGTGGAGGACGGAAACACCTCGTCGAAGACGCAGCCGAAGTGCTCGGCCGTGGCGGTGCAGCAACGACGGCAGGCGTCGATGCCTGGCTCACCGGTGGCGCAGTTGGCGTTACCGGAGTTGATCAGAACGGCGGTGACCCGGCCACCATTCGCCGCCAGATGTCCCCGGCCGACGATGACCGGGGCGGCAACGACCTGATTGGACGTGAACAGGGCCGCGGCGCTTGCACCCGTCGGGCAGACCGCGAGGGCCATGTCCGGCTTGCCACTGGCCTTGATGCCCGCGGTGGTCGCGGACCACTGGAAACCGAGAGGGAGGTTGGTTTGCGTGGGAGCGGCGTGCACGAGGCCGAGGTGCGATGCAGGGTTGCTCACAAGGCCACTGTATCAAGCTGCCGTTAAATCCACCCGCCTGTTTAGCTACAGGCTTGCGAGGGGGCTGTCGTGCGCGTCCAGTGTTCCGAGCGACCGAAGGCCTTGATGCCGACGTAGCCGCGGAGGTCTAGCTTGTCGCCGTCGCTGGACATCGCTCCTTTGTAGGTCTTGCCGGACTTGGGGTCGTAGAGGTGGCCGTCGTCGGCGTGGGCGGGGTCGGTGAGGTGGAAGCCGTAGCCGATTTGGAGGCCGCAGAGTTTGCGGGTGCGCTGGGCGGCGTCGGGATTGTTGGTGTCGGTGCGAACAGGGGCGTCCGGCTCCAACTGCAGCAACGTGGCGCACACGTCGGAACCGCAGGCGGCGACGCGGACCACTGCGCCCCCAGGGGTGCGCCAAGTGCCCGTGACGCCCTTGTCTTGGGCGGATGCCAGTGAGGCCAAGCTGAGGAGTGTGCCGGCGAACAGGGAGGCGCGGTTCATGCCACCCATCCTAGCCCCGGGCGCCTGCGGCGTATACTTTGGCGATAACAGCGGGCATTTGCGCGAGCGAGCTAAGCGGCGAGGCCAAGTGGGAGATTTAGGTTCATGAGCACATTTGACAACGGGATTGCAGCGGCGAGCGAACAGGGCCAGGCGCACGATGCGGAGACGCGGTATGGGGTGCCACAGCCTCGGCGCGAGTGGATCGTGAAACGCAAGGAAGAGGCGGCGCGCACCGGCGACTGGAACATGAGCCAGATGCACTTCGCGCGCAAAGGGCTGATCACCGAAGAGATGGCCTTTGTGGCGCACAAGGAGAAGCTTGCGCCCGAGCTGGTGCGGAGCGAGATCGCCAAAGGGACGATGATCATCCCGGCGAACATCAATCACCCGGAGCTGGAGCCGATGTGCATTGGCGTGGAAAGCCTTTGCAAGATCAACGCGAATATCGGCAACTCGGCACTGGTGTCGAATGTGGATGAAGAGCTGAAGAAGCTGCATACAGCGGTGCACTTTGGCGCGGATACCGTGATGGATCTTTCCACCGGCGGCGACATTCCGATGATTCGTGAAGCGATCCTGCGGCATTCGCCTGTGCCGATTGGCACGGTGCCGCTGTATGAGGCTCTCGGTCGCGTGAAGCGGGTCGAAGACCTGAATATCGACCTGTACCTTGAGGTGATTGAGGAGCAGGCGCAGCAGGGTGTGGACTACTTCACGATTCATGCGGGCGTGCTGGTGCAGTACATCCCGATGGTGTCGAAGCGAATTACGGGCATTGTCAGCCGTGGCGGCGCGATTATGGCGCAGTGGATGACGGCGCATCACAAGCAAAACTTCCTGTACGAGAACTTCGACCGGATCACCAAGATCATGGCGAAGTACGACGTGAGCTATTCGCTGGGGGATGGGTTGCGGCCGGGATCTGTGGCCGATGCCTCGGATGAAGCGCAGTTTGCCGAGTTGAAGACCCTCGGCGAGCTGACCCGGCAAGCCTGGAAGGATGATGTGCAGGTGATGATCGAAGGCCCCGGCCACGTGCCGATGGACAAGATCAAGGAGCAGGTGGACAAGGAAGTGGAGCTCTGTGACGGCGCGCCCTTCTACGTGCTGGGGCCGCTGGTCACCGACATCGCGCCTGGATACGACCACATCACGAGCGCTATTGGCGCGGCGATGATCGGATGGCA
The DNA here is from genome assembly GCA_965198515.1 of Granulicella sp. Taxonomy (GTDB): domain Bacteria; phylum Acidobacteriota; class Terriglobia; order Terriglobales; family Acidobacteriaceae; genus Granulicella. Next base: position 2,075,858 of record CBDAPO010000006.1, read on the forward strand.
CGGGGCGGCGATGCTCTGCTACGTGACGCCCAAGGAGCACCTGGGCCTGCCGAACGAAAAGGATGTCAAGGACGGCATCATCGCGTACAAGATCTCGGCGCATGCGGCGGACATTGCGCGGCACCGGCCGGGAGCGCGGGACCGGGATGATGCCATCAGCCATGCACGCTACACCTTCGACTGGGACAAGCAGTTTGCCTTGAGCCTTGACCCGGAAACAGCGCGCGGCATGCATGACGAGACTCTCCCGGATGATTACTACAAGGAAGCGGCGTTCTGCTCCATGTGCGGGCCGAAGTTCTGCTCAATGAACTGGTCCAGCAAGGTGGACAAGTTCAACGAAGAGGTCCATGGCTTGAAGAAGCCTGACCTGACGCAGATCGTGACCGAGCAGATGGCCTTGCGCGGCTAAGCGGCAGCCTGGCCTGCCTTCAAGGTCGAAAGGGGGGGGAGGGTGGGGCATCTCACCCTCTTTCTTTTGCTCGAAAGCCCTCTGGCTCCTACCAGCGTGCGCGTGCCGGGGTCCAGGGCAGGCTTGCCCCCGTAACGTTCGTCAAGGAAGCGAAGCGCTTCTCTTCCTGATGCTGACGGCGCCGTTCCAGGACCGTGAGATAGAGTTCGAGCGCAATGGGCGAAAGAATCACAAGAGCGACGCCTAGAACAAGGAAGAGCGAGTACATGGCTTGATCTCCGCGGGCTGGATTTCCGCCCGTGAGATCACTATCGGCAGGGTGGAGCAAAACTTCACTCCCCCCTGCGCACCGTACACCGGAGTAACTACCGCCCTTGGGGGATGGACGCCCTTTCGAGCACCTCGGACGAGCGGTTCAGGGCCTCGGTCAGGGCATCGAGTTGAGCCTGTGTCCGTGCCGAATCCTCAGCATCAATGCCTTCATTCACGCCAGGAATGACCACGGCCGCGTAGCCCGTGTACTCGCCCGGAGCGTAGATGGTGTGTTTGAACCACGGACGTTTTGGCAGGCCGGCATCGTTGAGCAGAGCGCCTTCAGCGTCGCGTAACGCGACATTCAGGGTCTTGAGGTGGTCCGGAGCAGCTGTGGATCCGGGTGCGGAAAGCGCCGCCTGTGTCGAATAGATACGGTCGCCGGCGGCCTGGAAGCGTGATGCGGCCTTCATCGCGGCGTCGAAGCTCGCGCTGACCTTGGTGGACGACGCTCGCTTCTGGGCGGCGGTGATGTAGTCGAGCACCTCGCGGGCGTAAGCGCGGTAGTCGTAGGGCAGAACGTCAGTGTCGGCCATGTGCAGGATCTCGAGGCCAAATACGCGGGCCATCTGCTGCTCATAGACGAAGGTGGGGTCGGCGTTGCGGATGAACCAGTTGTAGTTGTCGAAGACGGAGTGATAGACGCCGTACGGACCGTCGGACCCGATGTCCGTGGAGGGCACGCCCAGGTGCTGAATAAAGGGTGTGTAGTCGGAGCCGGAGCCGAGATCGCCCACACGGACGTCGGCAGACGCAGCACTTGAGTTCGAAGGCGCGCTGAATGGGTTGGCAGCGGTGCCGCGGCGGCGCGGGTTCGAGGCCTGGGCCTTCTGCCACTGGTCATACACGCTGCCGCCCTTGGGGCTGGGGACCTCGCGTGTGGCATCGCGGATGAAGCCCTTCAGTGAGGGCACGGCGGAGGCGTTGAAGTCGGTGCCGGAGACAGCAACGTCGGTGTTGAAGTACGCGGCGGCGTGGGCGAGGGTGGCGGCATGGTCCTCAGCCCACTCGGTGGAGCCCATGAGGCCTTCTTCTTCGGCATCCCAGGAGGCGAGGACGATGCGGCGCTTGGGCTTCCAACCCTGCTTCAACAGTTCACCAAGACCGTGAGCCGTTTCCAGCATGGCCGCCGTGCCGCTGTTGGGGTCGACTGCGCCATACACCCAGGCGTCGCGATGGTTGCCGGCGACGACCCAGGCGTTCGGATCTTCCTTGCTGGTGGGGTCGGGCTCGATGGTGCCGGTCACGTCCCAGATGGTGCGGAGCGCATAGTCCTGCTTCAAAGCCATGTGGACCTTGACTGCGCCGGTGCCGCCGAGATGGTAGGCAAACGGCAACCCGCCTTGCCAGTCGTGGGGGACGCTCTGGCCATCAAGCGCTTCCAGGATCGGCGCGGCGTCCTTGTAGCTCAGCGGATTGACTGGGATCATGGGCTGGTTCATCTTCGCCGGATCCGTGATGCGCTTCGAGTCGGGCAGATCGGGCGTCGACGCGATGCCCGGCGTTTCGGGGTCGCCGGGGTAGAGCGGCAGAAACTGGACGGAGCCGCGCTGCACGGCGGAATCCGGGCGATACGGCCCGCGCGGGTATTTGTCGCCGCGATCGTAGCCGTCGTCGGCGGGGTCAGAGAAGATGATGACGCCAGCGGCGCCGCGCTGCTGGGCGATGTACGCCTTCACGCCGCGGAAGTTTTGGCCGTAGCGCACGAGGACGACCTTGCCTTTCACGTCGACGCCCAGCTTGGCCAGCTGGTTGAAATCTTCAAGCGTGCCGTAGTTCGCGTAGACGGCGTCTGCGGTCACGTCGCCGGAGCCGGAGGAGCCGTTGAAGGCGGTGAGGATGCGTGGGTCATTCTGGAACGGATCGCCACCATAGGCGTTGGGGTCAACGTGCTCCGGTGTGGGGCCGTCCATCAGCTTTCTGCCGTGAGCGTCGACGGCGCTAATGTGAATGCTTGCCGGCTTGTTGAGGAGCACCTTGTAGGGGACGATCTGCGTTTGGAGACCCGCGGCCTTGAACTTACTGGCGACGTATTCCGCGGTGGCGTAGTCTTCGGGCGAGCTTGCCCAGTGGGGTGCCTTGGTGAGCTCTTTGAGGTGGGCGCCGGCGAGTTTGGCGTCGGGCACGGCCATAAAGGTGGCGTCCCACTTTGCCTGCTGCGCGAAGTCAGCGTAGCCGAAGACCTGCTTCGGTGCGGTGGCGGTTTGAGCGGTGCTGACTTCGACTGCAAGCAACAAGACGGCAGACGCCGTCCGGAGACGAACCATGGGGGACCCTTTCCGGGAGCAAGGTGGATGAGAAGCAGGATACGTCAGACGGCGAGGGAACCGACCGGCTGCGTGCAGAACTTGCAGCGCGTAGCGGCAAGCGGGATGTCACCGAGGCACTGCGGGCAGGGGCGCGTGCTGGGTGTTTCCGGCTTGGGCGGGTTGAACCTTTTCAGAAGGTACTGCGTGGGGACGACGAGGAGGAAGTAGACCACCGACGCGATCAGGAGGAAGTTGATGACCGCGGTGATGAAGGTACCGTACTTGATCTCACCGCCGTTGACGTGGGCGACGAGGTAGTCGAAGTTGGGCTTGCCAATGATGGCCCCGAGCAGCGGATTGATGATATTGGTCGTCAGCGATGTGACGATGGCGGTGAATGCTGCGCCGATGATGACGGCGACGGCGAGGTCCATGACGTTGCCACGGAGGATGAAGTCGCGGAAACCTTTTAGCAAGGGCTTGCTCCTTGAATACTTCACTGCTGAGGCCGGCTCTGAGATTGCGGCGAGTATATCGCAACGGAAATGGGGCAAAGCTCCGGTGAGCTGAAAGTCTGCCGGCACACACAGCAACGTCAACGGCGCGAGGTTGCTTCTTAATGACCAGCGAGGAGGAGCATGGCGGCAAAAAAGAAAACAGGGAGCAAGGCGGCCGGCGAGGGACGGAAGACGGCAGCGAAGCGCGCTGCAGCTGCGCCGAAATCAATGCCCAAGGAGGGCAAGGATCCGCAGGGAGGGCTGACCGCAAAGGGTCGTGAGTACTTTGCGAGGAAGGAAGGCGCGCATCTGCGGCCCGGTGTGCAGGGACCGGCGGACACGCCCGAGAAGATGGTGCGCAAGGGATCGTTTCTGCGGCGGCACTTTGCCCATCCGCGCGGGCCGGTGAAGGACGAAAAGGGGCAGCCGACGCGCCTGGCACTGAGCGCCCATGCCTGGGGCGAGCCTGTGCCGCAGACCATGGCCGACACCAGGAAGCTGGCGGCGAAAGGGCACGAGTTGCTCGAGGAGTATCACCGGGCCAAGGACGATGGAGCGGAGTCGAAAGCTGTCGCGAAGAAACGTGCTGCGAAAAAGACCGCGGCGAAGAAGACCGCGGCGAAGAAGACCGCGGCGAAAAAGACCGCGGCGAAGAAGAGCACGGCAAAGAAGAGCGCGGCAACCAAGACCGGGGCCGGGAAGACCGAGGCGAAGCGGACGGCGGCGAAGAAGGGCGTGGCGACAAAGGCTGCGCGGAAATCTACGGGCAGGTAGCGGGCAGCACCGGGCGGCTCGTACTCTGTATTCTTTGTGGATGCGTCCAATGAATGTGCGTGTCCGTGTGTTGTCGTTTGGGCCCTGGCGTGACCGCGTGGCGCAGGGTGGAGAGTGGCGGGATGTGCCCGCCGGCGGTGCTGTTGCAGACCTGCTGGAGGCTTTGCGTGCCGAGGGGCGTTTTGACGCGCAGGCGCTACGGTCAGCGGCCGTGGCTGTGAACCAGGAGTACGCAAAACCGACGCAGGTGTTGGCTGATGGGGATGAAGTGGCGATTCTGCCGCCTGTGAGTGGCGGCGCTCCGTCGCGTGTCGAGATCGTGCGCGAGGTGATCGACACGGACGCAGTCTTGCGTGAGATCAAGGCCGGTGGGGACGGCGCCGTTTGTGTCTTCGACGGGATTGTGCGCGACAACACGCGCGGACGGCAGACACTGCACCTGGACTATGAAGCGTACGAGGATATGGCGCTGAAGCAGATGCAGGCGCTGCAGGCCGAAGCGATCGCGAAGTACGGCGTGCGCGAGGTGGCGATTGTGCATCGGCTTGGCCGGCTTGTGGTCGGGGAGACGAGTGTGTTGATCGCGGTGGCTTCGGCGCACCGTGGGGCGGCGTTTGACGCTTGCCGATGGGTGATCGACACGCTGAAGAAGACGGTGCCGATCTGGAAGCATGAGCAGTTTGTGGACGGTGCGGTGTGGTCGGACGGTGAGCCCTTTCCGGAGGATCTGACGGGAGCTTGTTTGTGAAGCTTGCGTCTGCGTTCGGCTTGTTGTGTGTGACCCTGAGCAGTGCATTGGCACAGCAGCCTGCGCCTGTCGAGCGCCGTGACCCGGCTGGACAGCCCACGCAGACCATCACGGTGGAAAGCCGGTTGGTGAACGTCGCGCTGAATGTTGTGGATGAGAACGGGGCGCCAGTGGGCGGGCTGACTGTCGGCGACTTTGAGCTGACCGAAGATGGCAAGCCGCAGAAAATTGCGGTGTTTGAGAAAGAGTCGTCGACGCCCCTGAGCATCGTGATTGCACTGGACGCGAGTGAGAGTGTGTTGAGCGATCGTGGGCTGGAGCGCGATGCGGCGCGCAAGTTTCTGCGTGGCTTGGTGCGGCCGCAGGATCGTGTGGACCTGATGGCGTTTTCCGATGCGGTAGACGAAATTGTGCCGTTCACCAATGATGTGCATGCGGTGGAAAGCGGCATCGGGCGTATTGAGCGCGGATCGTCGACGGCGCTGTATGACGCGATCTATCTTGCCAGCCAGCGCCTGGCGCAGGCGCCGCGCGTGCCCAGTGAGCGACGCGTGGTGGTGCTGATCACCGATGGCGAAAACACAACGTCGCACGGCAACTACGGTGCGGCGTTGGAGCAGGCGCAGCGGGCGGGCGCGATGATCTACTCGCTCATCATTGTGCCGGTGGCGGCGGACGCGGGGCGCAATGAGGGTGGCGAGCATGCGCTGATCCAGATGGCCCATGACACGGGTGGGAAGTATTACTACGTGGAAGACAAGCATGATCTGCAGCCGGCGTTTGCGCATGTCAGCGAAGACCTGCGGACGCAGTACACGATCGGCTACTATGCGCCGCAAAAAGGTGCAGATTCGTCGGGATTGCGGCAGATTGGGCTGCAGTTGAAGGATCCGGCGCTGCGGGCGAAGTACACGTTGCGGTACCGGACGTCGTACTATGCGCGGCGATGAGCGGGTAAGGTCGCAGGCTCAGGTGTGGACAGCAAGTCCCTGGCCCGAATGGCTACAAGAAAAGCAAGAGCGAAATGTTGCATCTTACAATCCACCTATGGCGACCAAGAAGCGGTTTGGCAAGACGCCTCCCGCAGGCGAGACGGGGCAGGAAGCGCTTTACCTGAAATCCTTGAGCGAGCGGCAGGTGCCGGTCGTGATCAAGCTGCGCGACGGGGAGCAGGTGAACGGCTGGATCGAGTACTTCGACGACATGATGTTGCGGCTGACGCGCGAAGGCAAGCCGAACCTGTTCATCTACAAGTCGCAGATCCGGACCATCAGCGAGAACACACAGCCGGGGGCGCGACGTTCTGGCGCTCGCGAAGAAAGTACAGCACGTTAGCTGTTACAGCCGTGACTGAAGCGTGAAAGAGTGCAGACTCCCCACGAGGCGAATGAGTTACTTTCTGTTGGGGGAAGCAAAGCTTGAGGAGAAAAGCTTGAAAGAGTTCGTTGAGGTTGCGGAAGGCATTGCGCGTGAGGCCGGAGCCTTGTTGCGGGATTTTTACCACCGCGGCGTGCGCACCGAGTACAAGGGCGACGTCGATCTGGTGACCGAAGCCGACCGTGCGAGTGAAACGTTGATCACGGAACGGCTGCATGCGGCTTTTCCGTCGCATGGTGTGTACGGCGAAGAGGGTACACGGTCGGGGCTGGATGCCGAGTTTCGCTGGTATGTCGATCCCTTGGATGGAACGACGAACTTCGCGCACGGCTTTCCGGTGTTTTGCGTGGTGCTTGGGTGCGAGCGACGCGCGCCTGGTCTCGCGCCGGAGCAGGATGGCGAGATGGTGGCGGGCGTGATCTATGACCCGCTGCGGGACGAGATGTTTTCTGCCGCGCGCGGCGCAGGAGCGCAACTGAATGGCGCACCGATGCGTGTTTCGCGCACAAAGGCCCTGCAGGAAGCATTGGTGGGGACGGGCTTTCCAAGCCACAAACGGCACCGCAGCCCCAACGTGCACTTCTACCAGGAGTTCACGTTGCGGTCGCATGGTGTGCGGCGGGCCGGGTCGGCTGCATTAGACCTGGCGTATGTGGCGGCCGGGCGGCTGGATGGCTATTGGGAGTTCAAGCTGAACCCCTGGGACACCAGCGCGGGCTATCTGCTGGTGGAAGAAGCGGGCGGGCGCGTCACGCGGGCCGATGGCAGCAAATTCCGGCTCAACTCCGATGAGGTGTTTGCGACCAACGGGTTGATCCATGGCGAGATGCAGGGAATGTTTGAGGACATGTTTGCGGGGCGCAACCTCGATCCGATTCCGACACCGCAGGAGTTCGCGGCGCGGCGCGCAGCTGGCGATGTGGGACGCTGATCGGTACTGATGTGCATGGACAATCTGAGCGCAATGTTTCGTCGTAGTGTGCCGGTGCAGGTGCTGTCATCCTTGGTTGCCGCATCAGGTTTTTTCCTGTGGTTTTGGTTGGAAGGGCGGATTGCAAGCCGCACGACGTAGATGGGCGGTCGAGTGCGATTGGTTTGCTGTTCGGTGTCTTTGGCGCTGCGTCATTCTGATGGCCGGGTGCTGTTGTTCGACCCCAGCGGCGACATGTTGTTCGATTCAAGCGGCGACATTCTCCTGATTCGCTTTCGCGCGCAGACAGGCGGGAAGACCGTTCGCTTCTGGGTGACGCCTGGTGGCGAGATCGAGCCGGGCGAAGAGCCGGAAGAAGCCGCGGCGCGCGAACTGTACGAGGAACTCGGGTTACGGCTGCCGCTGATTGGCCCGGTGCACGAGGAGAGTGGCGGTGAGTATGTGCACCTGGGCGAGCGGGTGCGCAACGAAGACGTTTTCTTTGCAACAGTATGCGAGCGCAGCGCCCCCAAGCTGGCGGGTGTGACGGCGGATGAGGTCCGGCTGATGCAGGAGACGCGCTGGTGGAGTGCGGAGATGCTGGCTGATACGGCGGAGACGATCTATCCCGAAACGCTGGCGGAGGTTGCGGCCCGGATCTGGAGCGTGGCGAAGTCGGCCGCCAGTCCGGAAGCAGCTGAAGAGCCGTAGGGGGTGCATTCCGGGAGTGGAGAGGCGCGGGATTTGTTGCTATGCTGGAAGGGCACACGAGACCTGAGAGACGCTTCTAGAGGGCAGTACGGCTCGGGCTTTAGCTCGCGCGAAGCGCAACATTGACGAGGATGGAACTGATATGGCGTATGTAATCGCGGAACCCTGCATCGGCACCAAGGACACGGCGTGCGTGGATGCGTGCCCGGTGGACTGCATTCATCCCAAGAAGGATGAGACGGGCTACGGTGAAGTGGAACAATTGTTCATCGACCCGGTCGAGTGCATCGACTGCGGCGCCTGCGTACCGGTGTGCCCGGTGTCGGCGATCTACGCGGGCGACGATCTGCCGGACAAGTGGGTGGAGTTTTCCACCAAGAACGCATCGCACTTCGGCCGCTAAAAAGGTCAAGACAGTCGCGAACAGGCGCGCAGCTTCGGCTGCGCGCTATGCTTTTCCGGGGACACCCCATGCATACGTTGGAGCATCGAGACGATCTGGTTCGGCTGCGCGAGCGCCTGCTTTCGCTGCGCGACGACGACGCGGGCCAGTGGGGTGTGATGACCGTGGCGGAGATGGTGTGCCACGTGCGTGGCGCGTTTCGGACGGCGATGGGGGAGATCACTGCCGATCCGGTGCCTTTGCCCATTCCACGCGCCGTGTTGAAGGCTGGCGCGTTGTGGGCGCCCGTACCCTGGAAGCAAAATTTCATGACCGTACCGGCGCTGAAGCGGGGCACGCCGGCGATGCAGACCGGCGACTTCGAAAGCGACAGAACCGAAACCATCGCTGAGATGGAGCGGTTTTGCCGGCCGCAGCAGACGCGGGTGGACCACGCGTTCTTCGGGGCGATGTCGTTTCGGGACTGGATGCGTTGGGGCTACCTGCATACGGACCACCATCTGCGGCAGTTCGGGCGCTAGCAGGACCATTTGGCACGCGTACGCGTCATTGCCCATCACGGCGAAGCGCTTGTGCTGCGCACGTGGCCGTTCCACGAGGCTGACCTGCTGGTTAGCCTGCTGACGCGGGAACAGGGCGTGGTGAAAGGCGTCGCACGGCACGCCATGCGCTCACGCCGCCGCTTTGGTGGGGCGTTGGAGCCGGGGACGCATGTGCTGGCGCGGTATGCAGAGCGGCCGCGCGAAGACCTGGTACGGCTGGATAGCTTTGAGATTGCGTGGTCCCCGTTGCGGGCGCCGGTGGATTGGCTGCGGACCGCCGGCCTGCAGCTTGTGGTGGAGGTGCTGGAGCAGGCCTTGCCGGAGCAAGCCCCGGAGGACAACGTGTTTCGGCTGGCCCTGGCGACGTTGATGGCCATGGAAGAGCACGCCGTGTGGCTGCCGGTGACGTACTTCTGCCTGTGGATGGCGCGGCTGATGGGATGGCTACCGGAGTTGGGCCACTGCGCGGTGTGCGGGCTGGATCTGCGCGGGGAAACGGTGTGGTGGTCGCCGGTGGCGGATGGCGTGACGTGCCATGATGACCGGCGGACGAACAGCCATCCGCTTTCGGCGGCATCGGTTGCGGAGAGCTACCGGATGGCGAAAAACTCGCTGGCGCAGATGCTGGCGGACGGCGACTGGCCGCGTGAGCGCGCAGCGGATCTGCGGGATTTTGCGACGGGTCTGTTGGAGCGGCATCTTGAAAGACGGTTGCGCAGTGCGGCGGCTTTGCATTGATGCTTCGGGCGTGGTTGCCGCGCTGCTCGTTGGGCCCGGGTGAGTCAGGAGCGTTCCATGCAGACCTATGGCGAAGTGATGTTTGGGGCCGCAAGCAAGCGTTTGCAGGAGCGTGCGGGATCGCGGGCGCAGTATGCGCGGTTGGCCGCGATGGGGCAGCGGACGGATGGGCTGGGCGACTTCGAGGCGGAGTTTCTTGCGGAACGTGATTCGTTTTACCTCGGCTCGGTAACACCGGATGGCTGGCCGTATATCCAGCACCGGGGCGGGCCAAAAGGTTTCTTGCGGGTGCTTGATCCGCAGACGCTGGCCTTTGCGGATTTCGCAGGCAACAAGCAGTACATCTCCGCGGGGAATTTTGAGACGAACGACCGCGTGGCGTTGTTTCTGATGAGCTACCCGGAACAGGCGCGGCTCAAGGTGATTGGGCATGCCGGGGTGGTGGAAGCGGGCGTGGATGCAGCGTTGGACGCGCGAGTGGCGGTACCTGGATATCGGGCCAGGGTGGAGCGGATCGTGGTGATCAAGGTAGTCGCGTTTGATTGGAACTGCTCGCAGCACATTGAGCCGCGGTGGAATGCCGAGGAGCTGGAAGGCCGTGCCCGGTGAGGAGTTTAGAATGCACCAGATCACCGGGCGATGAGGAGAAGCGCATTGAAGCTAGCAGAGGCCCTTGCTGAACGTAGCGATTGCCAGGTTCGACTGGAAGAGCTGAAGAAGCGCCTGTTACGGGTAGCGAGAGTGCAGGAGGGGGAGCAGCCGGCAGAGGACTCCACGGAACTGCTTGCCGAGGTGGATCGGACGTGTGAGCGGCTGGAAACCCTGATCTCAGCCATCAACCGAACGAATGCCGGCACCCCGTTTGACGAAGCGCGCACCATCTCCGACGCGATCGCGCTCAAGGACGTGACGGCCAAGAAGAGAGATCTCCTGGCTGGACTCGCAGAAGCCGCGACCACTCGTCAGGACCGTTACTCAAAGTCGGAGGTCCGGTTTGTGGCGACTCTGCCAGTGGCTGACCTCCAAAGGCGCATCGACCAGCTTTCAAAGCTGTACAGGCAGACGGATACACGTCTTCAGGAGCTGAACTGGAGGACAGAACTGATCTGAGATCGTTGGTAGTTGCGCATTGCAGCGAGCACAAGCCCGGCCAAGGGGCAAAGCTTGGCACCATGGTGGCCCTGATGAGCCAAGGCCGGAGGGTTCGATCCCCTTACTCACGGTGACGCTCCGCACAGACACACGTGCACGGGGTACCGATCATTGATTACGACCATGTGCTGGGTGATGTGCGGCGAGGGTGGGTACGGGGACAATCTCAGAACAAAGCTGTTCGCAGTAAACTGCCCCTATGGGTTCAAAAGAGCAGCCGCTGACCTTTCAGGAGCTCCTGTTTGCGCTGCAGCGGTTTTGGGCAGAGCGTGGATGTGTGTTGCAACAGCCGTACGACCTGGAGGTCGGCGCGGGAACGATGTCGCCGGACACGTTTTTGCGGGTGTTGGGGCCGGAGCCGATGCGCATTGCGTATGCGCAGCCTTCGCGCCGGCCGGCGGACGGCCGGTATGGTGAGAACCCGAACCGCTTGTTCCGGCACACGCAGTTCCAGGTGATTCTGAAGCCACCGCCGGAGCGCGTGCAGGAGGTCTATCTCGACTCGCTGAAGGCGATTGGGATTGACCTGCTGGAGCATGACATCAAGTTTGAAGAGGACAACTGGGAGTGGCCCGTGGGGGGCGCATGGGGTGTGGGCTGGCAGGTGATGCTGGACGGCCAGGAGATCACGCAATTCACCTACTTTCAGCAGTGCGGCGGCATGGACCTTGATCCCATTTCGGGTGAGATCACCTATGGCATCGAGCGGCTCGCGCAGTTTGTGCAGGACAAAGATTCGATCTACGACATCGTGTGGTCGCGCGATCCGCTGACGGGCAGGGAGCTGACCTATGGCGATGTGCGCTTGCATGAGGAACAGCAATTTTCCGCGTACTCGTTTGACTACGCGGATGTTCCATCGCTGTGGAAGCACCTGGGAGCTGTATGAGGCCGAGTGCTTGGCGTTGCTCGCGCGTGCAAAGGGGCGTGCTGGTGGAAGAAGGGAGGCGCTGGCCATGAAGCGCTTCCCGACGATGGGTGCCTATGAGTTGGCGTTGAAGTGCTCCCATTGCTTCAACCTGCTGGACGCACGTGGGGCAGTCAGCGTGACGGAGCGCGTGTGGGGTGATGGCGCGCATTCGGGACCTGGTGGTGGGTGTGGCGAAGGTGTATGCGCTGCAGCAGAAGTTGGTGGCTGGACAGTTGCAGCCGGTTGAGGCGTAAGCGTCACGGTGTTGTCGATGCAGACGACAGCAGTGCAGGGATGACAACCAAAGAAGCAAAGGCAACAGCCAACGTGAAGGGCGCGAAGAACGCCAAGGTACGCAACGGGCAAGCGAAGGCGGAGAAGCGGGTACGAGATGCCGGATTTTTTGTTGGAGATTGGATTAGAAGAGGTTCCAGCGCGCATGGTCGCTGCGGCAGAAGCTGAGCTGTTGCGCCGCGTGGTGGCGTTGTGTGAGCGGGAGCGTTTGCTGGGCGAGGGCGTCGTCATTGGCGAGCGCGCCTTGAGCTACTCGTCGCCTCGACGGCTGGCCGTGGTGGTGCGCGACGTGGCCGAGCGTCAGCCCGATGCCGTGGAAACGCTGAACGGGCCGGCGGTGAAGATTGCTTTCAAGGATGGTGTTGCCGGGCCAGCGGCGGAGGCCTTTGCGCGCAAGGCAGGTGTGCCCGTGAGCGAGTTGCAGCGCGTGGCCACGGCGAAAGGCGAGTATCTGCAGGCCAGCGTGACGCGCGCGGGGCAGAGCGCAAGTGACGTGCTGCTGCGTGAGCTGCCGAAGGAAATCGCGGCGATCTACTGGCCGAAAAATATGTATTGGCGCGCCGGCAAGCCGGAGCGGTTTGTGCGGCCGGTGGAGTGGATGGTGTGCCTGCTTGATGAGCAGGTGGTGCCGTTGAGTTTGCGGGCTGTGTGGCTGGTCGTGCAACACGCGGGCACCGGCTGCTGGCGGGCGAGGCAATCGACATTGTTGTGCCAGAAAGCTATCGGCAGCAGATGCGTGGCGAGTATGTGCTGGCTGACGTGGAAGAGCGCCGGCACCGCATTCGCAAAGAACTGGACCGCGTAACACGCACTGTGGCAAGCGCGCGGTGGCGTGAAGATGAGCCGCTGGTGGACCAGGTGACGCACCTGACGGAGTGGCCGGGCGTGCTGCTGGGCAGCTTTGGCGAGGAGTTTCTTGAGCTGCCCGATGAAGTGCTGGTGACCGTGATGCGCGACCACCAGAAGTACTTCGCCGTGGAGGACGCCCAAGGGCAACTGTTGCCGTACTTCCTCGCCGTCGTGAATACAGAGTTGAACGAACACAACGCCGCGGTGATTCGGCAGGGCAATGAGCGCGTGCTGCGGGCACGCTTCAATGATGCCCGCTTTCTTTTGGCAGGTGGATCAGCCGCACGGACCTGATGGACCGCGTGGCAGCGCTCGAGAAGTTGACCTTCCATAAGGATCTGGGCAGCTACGCCGCGAAATCCGCGCGCATGCTGCGACATGGTGGAGCGGCTTGGCTGCCAGTCGTGTCCAGTGCACGGCGCTGCTCTGCTGGACACGCGTGCGCTGGAAGAAGCGACTAACCCTGGCCAAAGCCGATCTGACCACGGAGCTTGGTAAAGGAATTCACTGAACTCCAGGGCATGATCGGTGGCCTGTATGCGCGTGCCGAGGGGAAGCCCGAAGCTGGTCTGGCAGGCCATGTATGACCAGTACATGCCCGCGGGGTGTGGAAGGCCGTGTGCCGCGCTCTGTGGAAGGCGCATTGCTGGGGATCGCCTGATCGCGCGGATACGATTGCCGGTCTGTTCGGGTTGGGCCTGGAGCCCACAGGATCGAAGGATCCGTTTGCGCTGCGACGGGCTGCGAATGCCATCGTCAAGATGCTGGCCGAGATGGAGCTGCCACTTAGGCATGGACGACATCCTGAAGTCATGCAGCGGAGAACGAGAGCGCTACCGCAGCTCGCATGCGCTTGTTCTTCAACGAACGCCTGTCCTTCTACCTGAAGGAAGTGCGTGGGTTTGCATACGACGTCGTGACCGCGGTGCTGGTGGCGGGGTCAAGCGATGTGCGCGATGCCCTTGCGCAAGGGCCGAGGCCGTCAGCGGCATGCGACCCAGTGCGGACTTCCTCGCCGTCAGCGCTGCGTTTAAGCGCATGAAGAATATCCTTGAGCAGGCCGAGACCAAGGGCGAGAGTTGGGCAGAGGCGCCAGCCCAGGTTACTGTTGTGCCGGAGCAGGCCATGCTGCAGGAGACCTTCCACGCGGTGCGCGGACGGGTAGAAGCGGCCGTGGCGCGCCGGGAATATAGCTCGGCTCTTGAAGTGATGGCGACCATGCGGCCGGCGGTGGACGCGTTCTTTGATTGCGTGATGGTGATGGACCCCGACCCTGCCGTGCGGGCAAGTCGCCTGCGTCTGCTGGCCGACATACTGCAGAGCTTTGCCGACATTGCGGACTTTTCTGAGGTGGTAAGCGCCAGCTGACGCGAGTCTTCGTCCGGGACTGCGGCATCTAGTCTCTCGTGCGCTCCGATGGGGCGCCTGAGGAGATTGGTTGATGCCGCAGTTGCTGGATTCGATAGAGATTGGTGGGTTGAGGCTTCCGAACCGGGTGATCATGGCCCCGCTGACGCGCCTGCGCGGGACCGTGGATCACATCCCGACCGAGGTGATGATTGAGTACTACCGGCAGCGCGCCAGTGCAGGGCTGATCATCTCGGAAGGCATCCCGGTGAGCCCGCAAGGCGTGGGTTATTCGCAGGTGCCGGGCATCTGGAGCGACGCACAAACGGAGAAGTGGCGGCCCGTGACCGAGGCCGTGCACAAGGCCGGCGGGCGCATTTTTGCGCAGATCTGGCACGTGGGGCGCATTTCGGATCCGTACTTCCTGAACGGCGAATCACCCGTCGCGCCGAGTGCGATTGCAGCGACCGGGCATGTGAGCCTGATCCGTCCCATGAAGAACTTCGAAACGCCGCGGGCGCTCGACGCTTCTGAGATTCCGGGCATTATTGCGGACTACAAGCGCGGCGCGGAAAACGCCAAGGCTGCCGGCTTTGACGGTGTGGAGTTGCACGGTGCGAATGGCTATCTGCTCGACCAGTTTCTGCAGGACGGCAGCAATCATCGCACCGATGCATGGGGCGGCACGCTGGAGAAGCGCGCGCGACTGATGCTGGAGACCACCGATGCGGTGGCGGAGGTGTGGGGGCCGGAGCGCGTGGGTATGCACCTGGCGCCGCGCGGTGATGCGCATGGGATCAGCGATACAAACCCGGCGGAAACCTTTGGCTATGTGGCGCGTGAGCTTGGCAAGCGCAAGATCGCCTTCCTGCTGGCGCGTGAGTACGAGGGCGCGGGCTGGCTCGGGCCGCAGTTAAAAGAGCAGTTCGGCGGTACGTACATTGCCAACGAGAAGTTCACGCGGGAAACTGCGGAAGAGGCGATTGCACGCGGAGATTGTGACGCCGTCGCCTTCGGCAAGCTCTTTATCGCCAACCCGGACCTGGTAGAGCGCTTCCGTGAAGGAGCGCCGCTGAATGACCCGAATCCGGAGACGTTCTATGCGCACGGACCGGAAGGGTACGTAGACTACCCGGTACTGCAAGAGACGGCTGCGGTCTAGCCGCTCGATCGGCGAGCGCAGCTCTCTCCACTGCGCGCGATGCGCTTCGATTGCGATGACAGGTCTGTCTGGATCGAATGTTGAGACAAAGAGAAAGGCGCGATGGTGGTTGCCATCGCGCCCTTTTCCGTTGTGGGTTCGCAGTTAGAACAGGAACTTGGCGCCGAACTGCAAGGTACGGGGGTCGTAGGTGCTGGTGACCTTGCCGTAGTTGCCGTCGCCGGTTCCGGTATCGATGCCGTTGAACTCGGTGTGGTTGAAGGTGTTGTAGCTTTCCGCACGGAGCTGGAATGTCGGAGAGTTGTCACCACTGGTGAGCTTGAACGTCTTGTACAGCGAGAGGTTCCAGTTAAAGAGACCGGGGCCGACAACGTTGTCCTTGCGAGCGTTGCCATAACCGGTGGTGGTGCCGCCGTCGGTCCAGGGTGCAATCGGGGCGGTGAAGACGCTGGTGTTGAACCACTGCGCCTGCGTTTTGGGGTAGGTTACACGGCCAGTGACGTTGGGGCGATTGGTGGTGTTTCCGCCAAGGCCAAGCGTGTCGCCAGTGTTGTAGTAGATGTTGACCGGCGTGCCGCTCTCGGCAACCGTTACACCGGCGATCTCCCATCCGCCAAGCGCGGTCCGTTCAAGAACGTTGCTGGAGTGCAGGAAGAATGGAAGGGTGTAGATGTAGTTGGCATTGAAGATGTGACGCCGATCGAAATTACCTGAACCGCGGTCATAACGAGCGTCGTAGGGGTTAGACAGGAAGCCGCCAGAGCCAGCCAGCGTGGAACTGGTGAGATCGGCGCTTTGGATGTCGATTTCATGCGACCAGGTGTAGCTGAATTGCAACGTGAACCCGTGCTTTTGCTCCATGCGGAACATGGCCTGCAGCGAGTTGTAGTTGAAGTTCTGGGCGTTCTCTTCCTGCCCAATGCCGGCGTAGCCACGATACGGACGATAAAAATTCGCATTTGGCGCGAAGCAATTGACGCCCAGCGTTGCCGTGGTGCAGGCAGTCGTGGTGGAGTTGCCGTTGGCATCCAGCGTGGTGTTGGACGCGATCGCCTTGCGGGCGGCCAAGGGGCTCGCGAAGTTCAGGTCGTTGATCTCGCGGATATCGTCCTGATTCCAGCCGCCGGTGCCCACGTAGCCGAGTCCGACGATGAGTGACGGAGCAAGCTGCTGTTGGAAGCCGAGGCTGTATTGCTGCGTGGCAGGGTTGGGGTAATAGGTGTTTTCCTCACGAAGTCCAGCCGGTCCTACCGGTGCACTTGCCGTGGCGCCGGTTGTGTTGCTGGTGCTGGGGTTGGAGAAGTACACGTTGTTGACGGTGGGCTGGTAGGAGAACGGTGGGTTGGCATCGATGTCATACGTATCGTTGCCCTGGACGCGTTCGAAGAACAGTCCATAGCCGCCACGCAGAACGGTCTTGCCATTGCCGAAGAGGTCATAGGCAAAGCCGATGCGCGGTTGCACCGTGAGGTACTGGTTGTTGACCAGTTGACGGGGCACACCGTTCACACCAGCCTGCTGAATGCCGTTCAGGTAGAACGCCGCTCCGTTCACGGTGGCGAAACCTGGACCGGCAGTGTTCAGCACCCCGGTTGAGGGGTCAGGCGTTTGCGCGTTGGTTGCCGAGTAGGCTGCAGGATTGAAGTTGGCAAGCTGGTTATTTTTCTCGTATACGTGCGGCATTGCGTCGTAGCGAAGGCCAAGATTGAGCGTCAGCTTCTGCGTCGCATGCCAGTCGTCCTGGGCGTACACGGAATACGTGTTGTTGACGAAGTGATCGGTACGCTGCGCCTGCAACTGCGTGTAGGAGCTGGCGAAGCCGAGCAGGAAGTTGGCATAGGAGCTTTGTGAATAGCCACTGCCGCTGAAGGTGTAGTCGCCCTGCGTATCTGCCTGGAGTTGCTGGTTCTTGTCGCCGCGCATGTAAGACACGCCGAACTTCAGCGCGTGCTTGCCTGCGATCTTGGAAAGATCGTCGCGGATCTGGTAATCGAGGAAGGAGTTATGCCACGGCCAGTAGATGGCTGTGTAGGTAGTGTTCAGCGGACCGTTGCTGAAAGCGACCTGCGGCAGCTTGTTGTCCGTGTTGCTGTTGAAGAAGCTCTTCGCGGACCAGCCCGTGGGTTCCTGGAAGATGCCGGTAGGCACAACGCTGATGGTGTTGCCATTGACGTTCAGCGCGGTTTCGTTCAACAGCGTGGGGGTGAGTTGCTGGCTGAGCTTGATCACAGCGGCCCAGGACGGGTTCGAGAACACGTCACCGACCGTGGAATAGCTGTCGCCCGACCACTGCGTGGGGATGATGGTCTGCGACATGGTGTCGTGGATCCAGGAGCCCAGCAGATGGTACTTGTCCGAGAAGTTGTGGTCCACGCGGACGACGTCTTCGCGAACCGAGGTCGGCTGCTTGGGTGAGGCGACGTAGTCGGTCGGACCGGAGTTCGGATGCGGGATTGCGCCCGTCCCCATGAAGAGAACGGCGTTGGGATCCAGCAGGGCGGCGGGAATGACGTTGTTCGGGAAGGGAGCACCGGCAGTCAGGCCGTTTGCAGCGTACTGCGCGAGCTTGGCTGGATCGGTGGTCTGCGGAACGCAGATGATGCCCGCTCCGCCTTGGCCATTGGGGCAGGTGTTGGTGCGGGTAAGATCAGCGCCCCAGGGCACGTAGGTAAAGGCCTTGCCGGCGGTGGGAAAGTCTGCGTTCGGGATGGTGTCTTGGCTGGATGGCGTAGAGCCCTGGATCAGGCGTCGCCACTCTTCACCGGCGAAGAAGAAGGTCTTGGTCAGGTTGGTGTTGTAAAGGTGCGGAATGGCGACGGGGCCGCCGACGCTGCCACCGAAGATATTCAACTGCAGCGTGGGA
The DNA here is from genome assembly GCA_965198515.1 of Granulicella sp. Taxonomy (GTDB): domain Bacteria; phylum Acidobacteriota; class Terriglobia; order Terriglobales; family Acidobacteriaceae; genus Granulicella. The sequence goes on from CBDAPO010000006.1 coordinate 2,094,108, forward strand.
CGGGGCTGGCCATTCTGCTTGGAAAAGTAGTTGTTGGCGTTGTAGTCCTGGTTGCGGTTGAACTCCCACAGGCCGCCATGGAAGCGCTTGGTGCCCTGCTTGAGCACCATCGCGACCGTGCCGCCGGACGAAATGCCGTAGTCCGGGGTGTAGTTCGACGACAGCACCTGGAACTCGTCGAGCATGTCCGGTGCGGGCATGACGTCGAGCTTGCCGCCCGATCCGCGGTCATACACTTCGCCGCCATCAATCAGCCAGTTGTTGTGATCGGGACGCATGCCGTTGAAGCTCAGGTTGAAGCTGGAGCCCTGCGCGGTAACGCCGTTAAACGAAGGATTTGTGGTGGCAACGCCGGTGCCGAGCGAGGTGAGGCCGATGACGTTGCGGCCGTTGGTGGCAAGCTGCACCATCTGTTGACCGGTGATCAGCGTTGACACTTCGTTGGTCTCGGTCTGCACCTGGAGGGCGTCAGCTTCCACGGTAACCGTGGTGCTTTCCGCGCCAGCCTGGAGGGTCACGTCTTCATTCAAGGTTTGCGCGACGTTCATGACGATGTCGTTGCGCTTGTACGAGGCAAAACCGGAGGTCTTGATCGTCAGGCTGTACTTGCCCACGTCAATGCCGGTGAAGTCGAAAAGGCCGGAGTTGTTGGTGGGAGCGGTGCGGCTTTGACCGGTGTTGAGATTGGTCAGAGTGACCTGCGCCTTGGGCAGAATGGCGCCGCTAGGGTCGGTAACGGTTCCGGTAATCTCGCCGGAACCCTGCGCGAAGGCATATGGCGCAGCGATGCTGAATGCGACGGCAGACGCGGCGAGAGCCGCATGGCGCCATCGATTGGAGCGGTCGCCGCGACGTGCTTTGCGGTTTCGCGGTGGGGGAAGATGGAACATCTTCTTTCTCCTTTTGTTCTGCAGCTGAACTGACTGCAGTGGGAAACAACGTTGACTGGGAGCTTGCTGCCGCAATCCTTGGGTCAGCCGGCTCCGCCTCCTGAAGTGGGCCGTAGCCCGGTGCCACAAGCCGGCATTCGCCGAAATCCGTTTGGGTGCAGAGAAAAACGGTTGCTTGTTGGCGGCAGCGTTGTATCACGGCCCGTCCGACGAGTGTCAAGTGTTCAGTTCGGCTCGGATTGGGTGCGTCGTGCCACGGCACAACCGCGCAAACGAAGCACAAGCTGCCTGCAAAGAGCGTGGCAACGTTCTCATGCCAATAGAAATGGTTTGCCTGATGTTTATTTCGAATCCTGATGCAGAGCAGCAACGACGAAAACGCCCCCTGCCGGACCTGAAAAATATATTCTTGGACCTGTGATCACAGTGACATTTACGGAACTGCAAGAGCGCGTGCGTGGGGTGCTGGTGGCTGCCGGGTTAAGCCCCGAACGAGCGATGGTGAGTGCTCGCCTGATCGCAGAGACGGACCGGGATGGTGTGGTCACGCACGGCATCGCACGCTTGCCGCGATTTGTGGAGATGGTGCAGAGCGGTGTGGTGGTCGCCGCGGCAGAACCTGAGCGCGTGCTCGAGGCAGGCGCGCTGGAGCGGTGGACAGGGCATCGCGGACCAGGGAACCTGGCGGCCTTCGCCATGACGCAACGCGCCATGGAGCTTGCGCGCGAACACGGAATCGGCGCCGTTGCCTTGGGCGACACGAATCACTGGCAGCGGGGCGGAAGCTATGGCTGGCAGGCAGCGGAAACAGGCTTCGCGCTGATGGCCTGGACCAACACCATGCCCAACCTGCCGCCCTGGGGAGCAACGAGCCCGGCGCTGGGCAACAATCCGCTTATTGTGGCAGTCCCTCGACGGAACGGCCCGGTGGTTCTCGACATTGCGATGAGTCAATTCTCGTACGGCGCGCTGGCGCGTTACCGCGAGCACGGCGAGACCTTGCCCGTTCCCGGCGGCTTCGATACACACGGAGAGTTGACGCGTGACCCCGGCGAGGTTGAGCGTAGCCAGCGCGCGCTGCCGGTGGGCTTCTGGAAGGGATCCGGGTTGGCGTTTGCCCTGGATCTGCTAGCCGCGATGCTGTCCGGCGGCCGTGCGACCCACCAGATTGAAGCCGACCCGTTGGGGGAGACTGGCTTGTCGCAGGTCTTTCTGGCCGTCAACGCGGAGGCGGTGAGCTCCGTTGCGGAGATGGAGCGGCTTGTGGATGGATGTATCCGCTCGCTGCACGAGGCGACGCCCGTGGAGCCTGGCGTGGCGGCGCGCTACCCCGGTGAGGGAACGTTGCGGGTGCGCGAGCGGAGTCTGCGTGAAGGGTTGAGCCTGCCCGAGGTGGCGTGGCAGAAGTTTGTGGCGCTGGAGGAGCGGCTGGGCTTGCGCGACGGGATTACGGGCGCGCGTCGGAGCTGAGCGCTGTTGGGCCGCGTGGGCTTTCCGGTGGGCCGAAGTAGCTGGGCTTCAACGGGCCGTGCGCGAGGATGAGACGTTCCAGTACAAGCGCAGGGTCCACGGCCCAGATGTGCAACGTGTGCTCGCCCGGGGTGGGGATCATGAGGGGAACTTCGACGTTCTTGCTGTTGTCGGAGACGGCCGTTTCCCAGTCTTTCTGCGTGTTGTGCTCCAGGGTGTCGACGATCATGCGGGGGCCATCATCGATGGAGACGGCGAGACGGAGACCGCGAGCCGGAACGAAGTTGAGCGTGGGCGAAAGCCTCAGATGCAGCGTCAGGTCTTGCGTGTCGTACAGGTACACCTTGTACGTGAGGCTAGCCGCAGCGTTGGTGTCGGACGCAGCTGCAACCGGCGTGGCCTCCATCGCAGACTTGCCTTCGCCGTAGCCGGGAAGTGGCTGCCAATGCAATTGCTGCGCGCTCGTGGTCGTGGGTGGAACCGCGGTGTCGGCGGCCTCCATGGCGATGTAGCTGTCGTGCTCAACGAAGCCGTTGAAGCCTGCGGGCGGTGGTGGGCCATCGGCCTGCTTCAGGGTGTTGGAGCGCATCAGGAATGCGGCGAGACGGGGTGAGAGCGTCTGGCCGCCGGGCTGCAGTTCTGTGACCGCAGGCATGGCATTGGCGGGCGGCTCGTTCCAGAAGGTGTAGCCGATGTGGGTCTGGTCCATCATGTGATCCCACTTGCCGTTCAGCAGTTTGTGGTTGTAGTCGTCGGTGAGCTGCGCGTCATAGGCGAAACGGCGTTCCACTTGGGCTTTCAGTTCATTCGTCTTCATGTTGCCCATGCGCGCGCCGAAGGCGTTGCGGCCGGCGTCGATGTTCATCAGCGCGACGTTGCCGCTGGCGTCGACGGGATACTTTACAAGCTCGAAGAAGCTGGCCTGCTCTTCCGCGGGCAGCTCCGTAGCGAGCTTGTCTGTGCGCTGGATGAGGTCGTTCCATTCGGCAGCGACGCGATCGGCTTCGTCGTAGCTGGTGACGGAGTAGGTGGTTGGGTCAAGCAGCTCTGGGTGGCGATTGCTGTTGTAGCGCGTGTAGTCCTCCACACAGCGCGCGATGGCGTCGGCGTGTTCGGGGCCGAACTCGCGCGTCGCCCAGTCCGCAGTGAACTGATGAAGGTCGTTGGCAGACCACTTGTCCGGCGTGCGAGCGTAGTCGAGGAAGAACTCGATGGGGAACTCCATCGGCTTCAGGTCGCCGACGTTGACCACCCAGATGCGATCGGCGCCGTACTGCAGCGCGATATGCATCTGGTCGCGCACCTTGGTGATGCTGGTTACGTTGAGCCACTTGTACGAGCGCGGGCCACCGACGTAGTCGAAATGGTAGTAGATGCCGGCGCCACCGGGACGCTTGCGTTCTTCCGCTGTGGGTACGCGACGCAGATCGCCCCAGTTGTCGTCGGACCAGAGCAGCGTCACGTCATCCGGCACGCGCATGCCCTTCTCGTAATAGCCCTGCACTTCCTTGTAGAGCGCCCACACCTGCGGGACTTCCGTGATGTCGGGGTTGACGGTTTGCTTCAGGATCTCGCGTTGGTCGGCAACGACTTTCTCCAGCTGCGCAGTGGCTGTCGCCGCGTCCATGGGCGTGTCGTTCAGACCGCGCATACCCAGCGTGACGATCTGCTCGTAGTCCTTTCTCTGCTGCATGCCCGCTTTCCAATAAGCATCGATCTTGTCCTTGTTGGTCGCGTAGTTCCAGGGACCATTTTCGGGATGACGCGTCCACTCTTTTTCGGCGCGCATCATCGGCTCTTCGTGAGACGTGCTCATGACGATGCCGTACTCGTCGGCGAGGCGGGGGTTCTCGGGGTCGTCCGTGGCAAAGGCGTTGTTCCACATCGCGGGCCACAGGAAATTGGCTTTGAGGCGCAGCAGCAGCTCAAAGACATGGGTGTAGAACTTCGCGTTCATGCCGCCGAACTTTTCCTGCGTCCAGCCGGAGAGCGCGGGGGCTTCGTCATTGAGGAAGATGCCGCGGTACTTCACCGCGGGTTCGGGTTGCAGATGGCGGCCGGGCTGCACGATCAGCGTGTCATGGTGCGGGATGCGCACGTCGGCCCACCAGTACCAGGGAGAAACACCGATCTGCTGGGACAGGTCGTAGATGCCGAAGATGGTGCCACGCTTGTCCGCACCGGCGATGACGAGGGCGCGGCGGACGCCGGGCATGGGGTGGTCGATGACCGTGGTGACGGCGGTTTCCCAATGGCCAGGGACGCCGGAGACGTCCAGCTTGTGCCTTTGGATAAGGCCATCGATGAGTGGGCTATGGCCGATGGTGCCGACGAGGACGGCGTCTGCGTTGTGGGCGTCGGAGGCGGCGTGGAGCAGTGTGGGCTGGAGCCCGCTGACACGCTGTACATCGGCCTGGAGGTCGGTCGCAGCGCGGACGACGCCGGGCCAGTCCGCGTTGTCGACCAGGATGGGTGCGGCGTGGCCGTTTGCTGCAAGCGGGAAGCCCTGGGCCTGCGAGGTGAAGCCGACGTAGGCGGGTTCGCCGATGGCCTGGGCGTGCGTCAAGACTGCGGAGGAGAAAAGCACGGCTGTCGAAAGAAAGGCTGCCTGGATGGTGAGCTTCACTGCTTCAATCTCCTGTGTGTCCGCGATCCTGCACTTAGAACGTGCACTGAAAGAATCAACCCACGGCGGAGATGAGGATAGCGTATGCGGCGAAGACTTGGCGCTGCCAACGGCAGGGAAAGCTGGGCCGACACGGGCGGCGAAGGATCAAGCGGAGAGATCGCGGCGGCCTGGCCTGCAGATCTCTCCACTTCGCTTTGCTCGGTCGGGAGGAGTGTTCAACCTGTGGAGGTCGCCCTAGTTTGGCGAGTCGGCCTCGATGATGCCGCGGCCAGGTGTGCCGAGGTAGTAGCGGCCAAACACACGGGGATCACCGGTGATGTAGCCGGCGTTGCTGTACTGGTGGGCGTAATCGTTGATGCGCAGGAAGGTTTGGCCACCGTCGGTCGAGCGATAGATACAGTTGGTGGCGGTGGTGAAACCGAGGCTGACGTTGTTGGGGTTCGTGCAGTTGGTGTCGGTGGCGAGGGTGCCGACCAGGTACAGCGCAGGGTAGGTTTGTCCGGTGGCGGCCATGCCGAAGCCGAGCGCGTACACCGGATTGCTGCCGTTGAGCACCGTGGTGAAACTCGCGCCGGAGTTGGTGGAGTGATACAGACCGCTGTACGTCGTCATCCAAAGGTCGCCCTCCGCGGCAGGGGAAACGACGAACCCAGTGGGGACGTTGCCGCTCAGCGTGGGTTGCTGCGCAAAGGTCTGGCCGCCGTCGGTGGACAGGTAGAGCGCGGCGTTCTGGATGTTGAAGAGGTAGAACTTTTTCGCGTTGAAACGGTCCGCGCGAACCACCACGCCGTTGTTGGAGAACGTGGAGGCGCTGTTGCCTTGCGCGGGGCCGCCGGTGGAGACATGCCAGGTAGCGCCGTGATCGGTGGAGTAGTTTGCGACAGCGCCCGGGTCAGCGGGCATCCACACCAGGGTCGAGCCGTCGGCTGCGACCGCGATGGTACCTTCGCCCTGCGTGACGCCTGTGGGCAAGGATGCGCTTGGGGTCCAGGTCACGCCGCCGTCGGAGGAGAAGGCCTCCAACTGGGAAGCGGAGCCGGAACCCTGCGCTGCTGTGTTGCTGCCCACGCGGGCAACGTTGAGCGGAGCCTGGCCGCCGAAGTCAACGCTGGTGCCGTTGGTGAGCTGCGGGTTCTGCTGCGCCTTCGATGACGCCGTGAGCGAGGTGTGCGTGAAGCCGCCAAGGTCACCCATTACGCTGAGCAGATTGGCGGGGCCGGCGGGCGGGCTGACCAGGCCGAGGACCACCGTTTCTTCGAGGCCAAGCGCACCAATGGACCAGTTCGTGGCCTTGCCAGCCGCTGTGGCGGTGGTGCTCGTCGTTGTTCCATCCACCGCGGTGGCGTTGGTGGTCTGCCAGATGGTCTGGCCGTCGCCGTACAGGATGTGGTCGGAGTTGAAGGGATCGACGACGAGGTGATTGAGCCAGTTGCCGCCGTCGGGGGTGGCCTGGCCGAAGTTGATCCAGGGTGAGAGCGATCCATCGCGAACAATGTTGACGCCGTAGTCGACCCACGTCGCGCCATCATCGAGCGAGCGGAAAACGTCGTCGTAGGGCGGTGGATAGTACTTGTTCAGCGTCGTGATCATGACGGTGTCAGGGTGGTTGGGGTCTACCGTCACACCGCTGAAGCCGTAGGGGTTGTTCTTGAACTGCGCGCTGGTCTCGCCGGAGAGCAGCGGCGGGGTGATGTTTTGCCACACGCCGGTAGTCGTGCCGGAGGCGGGCAGGACGAAGCGCCAGATCTGGCCGTCATTGACACCGCCAGGGCCGACCGAGGTGCAGCCGGCTGTGCAGGGGGTGGACTGCTGGTACCCGGTGACGTTGGCCTGGCGGGCGTAGCTGACGTACAGGTAGCGGAACTGGGGGTCAAAGGCTGCGGCGTTCACGTAGTAGCCCGCGGGCTGGACCGTGCCGGTGCTGCCGGCGAAAAAGGTTCCGGAGACGGGCTGGAAGGTGACGCCACCGTCGTTGGTGACATAAAGGCCGTAGCGGCCGTTTGTGCTGTTGGTGAGCGGGTTATTCCCAGGATCCGAAACACCGATGTAGACGGTCTTCGTATTCCCGTTGCCCGCGGTGCCGCTGTTGGGGAGAAAGAGCTCGAAGACGATACCGGCGCCGGGGTCGAAGGTATTACCGGTGGCTCCGGCAATGGGAAAGGCGGTGACCTGCGCCCAGGTGGCACCCTGGTCGTTGGACTCGTAAAGGCCGTTCTGGCGGGTGCCGAAGTAGAGATGTTTGCCGTTGTTGGGGTCGACCGAAAGGCGTTCGCCGGCGAAGCGGCCGTTGTCGTTGGAACCGTTCTTGAAGGGCAGAGCCACGGTCTTGAAGGTCCTGCCCATGTCGGCGGAGCTGAGGATGTAGCCGTTGGTGCCAAAGGACTCGGTATATTCGCCGACGGCAAGGTAGAGGCGTGTGGCGTCCTTGGGGTCCAGGGCGAGCGATTCAACGCCGAGATTGAACCCGGAGTCGAAGCGGCCAACAAAATCGAGGAGCGGGACCCATTGGGTGTCGCCGCCGGCGCTGTTGTTCCAGCGGTAAGCGCCGCCTACGTCGGTGCGGGCGTACATGAGGCCCTTGAAGGTGGGGTGGAAGTACAGGCCGTCAACGAAGCCCCCACCGACGATCTGGACGTTCTTGTAGGTGTAGCTGGGCCCGGTGGAGGTGGCCAGGTTAAGGGTGTAGGTAGCGGTAGCGGAGGTGGCCGCATACCCGGGGGCAGATGCTGTGGCGGTGAGGGTGGTCACGCCGTTGGCAGCTATGGCAACCGGTTGCGTGTAGGTGTTGGAAGCGCCTCCATTGATGGTGTAGGCGATGGTTGCGTTCGGGGTCGCGTCGCTGATGGTTACCGTTTGGGCAGAGGTGTACGTGCCGCCGGCGGGGGAGAAGCTGGGCCCGGCTGCGGGGGGCTGGTTGATGACGTAGGTGGCTTGCGCGATTAGGCTGGCCGCGTAGCCCGGCGCAACAGCGATGGCATTGATGATGGTCGTGCCAGGGCCGGGAAGAGCAATGGGACCGGTGTATGCGGTGGAGGAGGTCGTAGGCGGGGTGGCACCGGTGGCGTAGTAGATCGTGGCCCCGGCAATGCTGTCTGTGATCGTGACGTTTTGGGCGGAGGTGAAGGTGCCGGATGTCGGCGAGAAGCTGGGCGCGGGAGCCTGCTGCAGGGGCAGATTCAGGACGTAGGTGGCGCTCGCGACCTGGCTGTTGGTGATGGGCGAGGCGCCTGTTGCGATCGCCTTAAGGGTGATGGTGCCGGAACCCGCCAGTGCGATGGGCGCGGTGTAAGTGGGTGAGGCGCTGGTTGGGGTGCTGCCGTCGGTGGTGTAGTGGACCGTGGTGCCCGCGGTGGCATCGGCCAGGGTGACCTCCTGGGCGGAGGTATAGGTCCCTGGTGCCGGGGAGAACGTCGGTGTTGCTGCCTGAGTCTGCGGCGGGGTCGTGGACCCGGAGCTACCGCCACTGCAGCCGGTGAGGGCGGGGCAGAGAAGCAGCGCGCTGAAGAAGACTGGACGGAGACGGGACAGGACAGCGATAACGTTCACATCGACTCCGCGTGAGGGGGCACCTGAGGGTGGCCGGAAAAGATAGGGGCTGCGGAAGAATAGTTCCGGGAGCGTGTGACCGTTGTCAATCAGAAGGTGGTGCCAGGATCGCTCTGCATCCAACAGGCGCGCTAACTAATCTCATAGTTGTTCGTCAGACTGATTGTGGGCGACCTGTCGTCCCCTGAGATCGATGCCACCAAAACGCTCCATCACGTTGACCGAAGCCGAGTTGAGGCTGATGCGGCTGTTGTGGGACCGCGGCGAGTCCGCCGTCGCGGACCTGGTGCAGGCCCTGCCGCACGGCGCTCCGCTGGCCTACACGACCGTCCTCACCACGGTACGGATCCTGGAGAAGAAGGGCTATGTGACCCACCGACAGGAGGGCCGCGCCTTTCTGTACAGCCCCTGCGTTGCCGAGCACGAGGCCAGCCGCAGCGAGGTGCGGCACGTGTTGCAGCGCTTCTTCGGGAACTCACGGGAGCGGCTGCTGTTGTCGCTGCTGGGCGACGCCGAGGTGACGCCTGAAGAGTTGCAACGCTTGAAGCAGGCCATCGCGGAAGCACCGGCTGAGCCGGACGAGGACGATGAAGCGATCCTGCGCGCGGGGGAGGCCCAATGAGCCACCTTCCCCTGATTCTGCACGCGATTTCGCCGTTGGCTGCCAGCCTGCTGGTCACCTCCGTGTGGCAGGGTGTGCTGTTGACCTGCGCGGTCGCCCTTTGCTTCCGCTTGTTTCGTGAAATTTCACCGGGGAGCCGGGCGGCGGTGTGGACGGCGGTCCTGGTGCTGGTTGTGCTGCTTCCGCTACTCGCCTTTGCGGTTCCGCATAGCGTGTCTGTCCGGCACGACGGATTCCACCTCGGCGAGGACTGGAGTGTGGCTCTTGTGGCGGTGTGGGCAACGCTGTCTGCTTGGCGCGCGGTCCAGCTTGGGGTGAACGGCATCAGGCTTTGGAGCATCGCGCGACGTGCTGCCCCCGTCGCCGTTGAGGGCGAGGTCGCAAGGCTGTTGCAGCAGCCACGCCAGGCTTTGCTTTGCGTGTCGGAGGCCGTGGACCGGCCCAGTGTGACCGGGTTCTTTCGTCCGCGCGTGCTTTTGCCGGCGGGCATGTTGGAAACGCTGTCGACAGAAGAGTTGGCGCATGTGGTGCTGCACGAGATGGAGCACCTCCGTCGCGGCGACGACTGGCTGAACCTGTTGCAGCAGGTCTGTCTGCTGCTGCTGCCGCTGAATCCGGCGCTGCTGTGGCTCAACCGCCAGCTGTGCCGGGAGCGCGAGTTGGCCTGTGACGATGGCGTTTTGCAGACAACGCATGCGCGCAAGGCGTATGCCGCCTGCCTGGTGAAGCTGGCAGAAGACTCCCTGCTGCGCAAGGGCGTATCCCTGGCACTGAGTGCGTTGGGTGCCGGGTCGAAGGCCGGCGTGCGTGAGTCCGAACTCGTCGGCCGGGTGCATCGGATCCTTGCCGGGCCGGACACGGGGGCCGCGTCCCGCCGCACCCGGTGGGCGCTTGGCTCGGTATCGGCAGGCCTGGTGCTGTTTGCCGGGCTGCTGACGCGCAGTCCGGAGGTTGTGCGTTTCGATGCGGAGCCGGCGACGATGCTTGCAGCTGAGTCTCCCGCTGCTCCGGCATTTTCGACCGCGTCATTGACAGGCGCCATGATGCCCGTGAAGGCCGTAGCCTCGGTGGCTGCACGCCCAGCCGTGCTGCGCAAGGCAGAGGTGCGGTCTACGCGGTCCGCCAGGCCGTATCGTCGCATCGCGGTAGTGGCGCCGGCCGAGCAGAGGCCTGCGGTCCGGGCGTTTGCGATTCGCGCTGAGGTCCGTGCTGATGCGCCGCAAGCGTACCGAAGCCTGATGCCTGCCGTGCAGACGGTTGCGACTGCCCCGGCGCGCATCCTCGTCACCGACTTTGAAACTTCCCAACCGGTGTATGCCGCTGTCCCTGTCCAGGGCGGCTGGCTGATCGTTCAACTGTAACCAACAACGGCTCCTGAGGAGGGGCCTGGCATGTCTCAATCAACTAAATCATTAGTTAAAGGTATGGGTCGGTACGTCGCGCCCGCGGCTTTGTCGGCAGTGGTTGCTGTCGGTGCTGTCTCGTTTGTCAACCACAACGGTGTTCACGCGGCTGCAGTCACGGCATCGCCGTTGGACGACCACAGCGTGGCCGCACTGACGTCTCTGGATCAGGCGATGGAAACCCTGGCCGCGCGCGTCACGCCGGCGGTGGTCAACATTGCGGTTACCTCCACACCCAGCGGTGAGGACGAAGAGCAGGGGCAGTCTGTGCAGCCTGAAGGGCAGCAAATGCCGCAGGGTTTGCCGCCCCAGTTCCAGCAGTTCTTTGGGCCGAATGGGCCGTTCGGCGGCAATGGCGGAGGCCAGATGCGTCCGCAGCAGCCGCAGTATCAGCACGGCATCGGCAGCGGCGTGATCATCTCGGCCGACGGCTACATCGTGACCAACAACCACGTGGTGGACGGCGCCAAGGACATCAAGGTGACCCTGCATGACCGGCGCATCCTTACGGGAAAGGTCGTTGGCGTTGATAAGCTCACTGACCTGGCCGTCGTGAAGGTAAATGCGCACGACCTGCCGTTCATCTCCTGGGGTGATTCGACCAAGCTGGAGCCGGGACAGACGGTGCTGGCGTTTGGGAGCCCGTTTGGCTATCTGCAGTTCAGCGTGACGCGCGGCATCGTCAGTGCCGTGAACCGGCCTGATCCGTTCGCCAAGGATGCGCACCGGCCGGGTGGCTTCATCCAGACCGATGCAGCTATCAACCCGGGAAACTCCGGCGGGCCGCTGGTGGACGCGCACGGTGAGGTGGTGGGGATCAACAACATGATTTACACCAACACCGGTTCGTTCGAGGGCGCGGGCTTTGCCATTCCGTCGCAGATTGCGCGTGAGGTCACGACGCAGCTCATTGCGCACGGCAAGGTGGAGCACGGGTATGTGGGCATCGCGATGAACGATGTCACGCCGGACAATGCGCACTTCTTCGGACTGCAGGATGCATCCGGCGCGATCGTCGCACAGGTGTCGCCTGACTCGCCGGCTGCCCGTGCGGGCCTGAAGCAGGGTGACGTGATCACGCAGTTCAACGGCCAAAAGGTGACTAACGGCAGTGCGCTGCAGGTAGACGTCAGCCAGGTGGCGCCGGGTTCGACGGTGCACTTTGGTGTGCTGCGGAACGGCCAGCCAACCACGGTGAATGTCACTGTGGGCGACTACAACCCCAACGGGACGCAGGTGGCGAGCAACGACGGAAGCGGCGCGCCGAACACCGGCAAGCTGGGCCTGGGTGTGGGTGACCTGACCCAGGATGCGCGGCAACAACTGCAGATCCCGTCCAGCGTGCAGGGCGCAGTAGTGGAACAGGTGCGCCCCGCCAGTCCGGCGGACGATGCCGGTCTGCAGCCCGGCGACGTCATCCTGGAGGTGAACCGGAAGCCGACAGACTCGGCCAACCAGTTCGTGAGCCAGGTGCACGGCAGCCAGTCGGGCGACCTCCTGCTGCTGGTGTGGTCCAAGGGCAATGCGAGCTACCGGACGGTGCACCCGGAAGGGCAGAACGGCTAATGAGTCGTTGGGTAAGGCTCGCCGTCGTGCCTCAGCGGCGAGCTTCCCCTGTGAGCCGGGCAGTGAAGGATGGCTGCCCGGCTCGTCTTGTTTTCGGGTGTATCAGGTTGGGACAGCCAGGCTGCCGCAGTTGGTCGAAGGTGGCAGGACGGGGCGCCGTTTCCTGTGGTATTGTCACATCATGCGGGCGCTTGTTTGGGCGTGCGCTCAAGTGCTGTTTGGGCTGGCGTAGCTCAGCTGGTAGAGCACCTGATTTGTAATCAGGCGGTCGGGGGTTCGAATCCCTTCGCCAGCTCCATCTCCAGGCGGTACGAAAAAGTTTGGTTGTACTGTCAGTCGTCTTGCCTGCAGTCCTCCTCGATACAATCCAGCGCTGGTTCCTGTATGGACCAGAAGGTGTGTCTTGGAACGGCAGCGAGCGGCAGCCAGAGCAGGGCACAGGTGGCCGAGTGGTTAATGGCAGCAGACTGTAAATCTGCCCCTCAACGAGGTACGGAGGTTCGAATCCTCCCCTGTGCACCACGTTTTACCGATCCATGGCAGGAGGCTCAATGAATATGGAGCCCAGCGGCACGGGTCGGATGGTACTTTCGCTTGCCGTCCTTGGATTGCTGGCGGTAGCGGTTTGGCTCACGATGGAGCCAGGGAAGTATCAGCAGTTCACCTGGTTGCTGCTCGGATTTTTTGGTCTCCGGGTGGTCCTGGGTTGGCAGCGGTCGCGTAGGATGGGATACAGCGCATCCATCCGCAATCGTGATCGTGTGGATGTGTAAGAAGGCTGATGTAGCTCAGTGGTAGAGCACTCCCTTGGTAAGGGAGAGGTCAAGGGTTCAAGCCCCTTCATCAGCTCCAGATTTTGCCGGGCGTAGCGGTAGCCTCGGGCTTCAGCCTGAGGTGAGTTGCTCCCGCCGAGCGGGAGTAACTCAGTGGTAGAGTCACAGCCTTCCAAGCTGTTGGTCGCGGGTCCGATTCCCGTCTCCCGCTCCAATCTCAGAGGTACAGAAGGGCAGTAACGAACAGATGGAGCAGGTTGGATCTGGATCTGTGGACCGCACTCGTGCGCTGTATGAGCGTCCCGTGGTCAGCGTGGATGATCAAGCAACGTTCGGCGAGGTGAAGGCTGCCGTGGTGAGCCGCTTCGCTGAAGCCGGTGTGCGTGATTTCCTCCGCACCTTGGACAAGGCCGGGATCCGCATTCGTGACTTCGAAGGTGTGCTCGCCGCTGGCAAGCTTGGGTCGGCGACGCCGGCGCAATATGCAAAGCTTTCCCCGGGCGACCAGGGGCAGATTCGCGAGCTCTACCTCGCCTCGCTGGAGCAGGTCGCTGCACCGCTTCGTGATCGCTTTTTCAAGTTGTACGCGTACTACTAGGTTTTGATTTTCGGGCGCTGAGCCCTGAGGTAACGGAGACAAGTCATGGCGAAGGAAAAATTTGATCGCAGCAAGCCGCACGTGAACGTTGGGACGATTGGTCACATTGATCATGGCAAGACCACGTTGACGGCGGCGATCACGAAGGTTTTGTCGAAGCACAACCCGAAGAACAGCTTCCGGAGCTTTGACACGATTGACAACGCGCCTGAGGAGCGGGAGCGTGGTATTACGATCTCGACCTCGCACGTGGAATACGAGACGGCCAACCGTCACTACGCGCACGTCGATTGCCCCGGCCACGCCGATTACATCAAGAACATGATCACGGGCGCGGCGCAGATGGACGGCGCGATCCTCGTGGTGGCCGCCACTGACGGCCCGATGCCGCAGACCAAGGAGCACGTGCTGCTGGCCCGCCAGGTTGGCGTGCCGTACATCGTGGTGTTCCTGAACAAGTGCGATGCGGTGGAAGACGAAGAGCTGATCGACCTGGTCGAGATGGAAGTGCGTGAGTTGCTGTCGAAGTACGACTTCCCCGGCGACGACGTCCCCGTGGTTCGTGGCTCGGCGCTCGGCGCGCTGAACGGCGAAGCCCAGTGGGAAGCCAAGATCGACGAGCTGATGGATGCGGTGGACAAGAATGTGCCGCAGCCGGACCGCCTGGTTGACCTGCCGTTCCTGATGCCGATCGAAGACATCTTCTCGATCTCGGGCCGCGGCACCGTGGTCACGGGCCGTATCGAGCGCGGCAAGGTGAAGGTGGGCGAAGCCTGCCAGATCGTCGGCTTCCGCGACACCCAGGCAACGACCGTTACCGGCGTCGAAATGTTCAAGAAGCAGCTGGACGAAGGTCTGGCCGGCGACAACGCCGGTCTGCTGCTCCGCGGCACCGCCAAGGACGACGTCGAGCGCGGCATGGTGTTGGCCAAGCCCGGTTCGATCACGCCGCACACGGTGTTCAAGGGTGAGGTGTACGTCCTGTCGAAGGAAGAGGGCGGCCGTCACACACCGTTCTTCAACGGCTACCGTCCGCAGTTCTACTTCCGCACCACGGACGTGACCGGCTCGGCGAAGCTGCCCGAGGGCACGGAGATGGTGATGCCGGGCGACAACATCCAGCTCGAGGTCACGCTGCACACGCCGGTGGCCATGGAGAAGGGTCTGCGCTTCGCCATCCGTGAGGGTGGACGTACGGTCGGCGCAGGGACCATCGCCGAGATCATCAAGTAAGGGGACCGGTTAGCAGGTTGGCGCTGGCGCTAGCCTGTTAACCTTTCCCACAATTTGGTGGGCCAACAAAGGCACTTTGACGTGGGGCATCCACGTTGTTAGCCTGAAGTCTGCGTCGGCTACACCACGCATGCGTCCCCGTCGTCCAGTGGCCCAGGACACCGCCCTTTCACGGCGGTAACACGGGTTCGAATCCCGTCGGGGACGCCAAAGGTTCAGTTGCTCATGTAGTCCGAAAAAGCCCTCCTGTGCGGAGGGCTTTTTCGCTTTCTGGCCTGAGTACATTGGGAAATAAAGCCAGTACTCAGTTGCGGGTCGGTCATCTTTACCGGTGCGTTGTGGCGCGGTTGGCGCGGTGCGCAACACGATGCGGTACCTGTGAACCATCGAGTGCAGTGACCGGTGGCGGTGAGAGACATCAGGCCAGATCCTCGAAGAGAAGGCGCGGACGTCCCATCCAGAACCGGTTGCTTTGCCTGATGAAGCGACCAGGGGCACGGTTGCGCAGTCGCTCGTTGGCCTCGTGATGAGGCCCAACAAAGCGCAGAGCTATGGGAAGTCGCCCATAGATGCGGGGCACCCAGACGTGCGCCCGCTGCAGCGAGAGTTGCTCGCGCCGGCCAAATGGCAGGCCAAAGCCGTCCCGCAGCGATGGCGAAAGCCACGCGGCGGTGAGGGCGCGGTACCACCGCGGCGCCCGTACCCACGTGCCCACGCCGGAAAGAACGGCCTGGCCCATGCGTCTTGCCTCATCGGACACAGCGAGGCTGTCTGAACACATCATTGACGCCGTGTACTGCTGCAGCGCCGCCCAGTCTGACGGCAGGTTCTGCGGCGGGATGCCGCACAGGGTGGCCATACGTTGGCTCTCGCGATAGTAGCTTTCTCGATCGGCCGCGGAAAGGGCTGGCCGCGCGAAGTCGTGAGCGAGAACAGCGCTTTCGACCAATGTGGCAAACACCCAACGAAGCGCCGACACCTCATTCGCCGCGTAGTGCTCCTGGCGTGTGTATGCACCGACATTCTCAGGCAACTCGCCCTGGATGAAGGTGTGGACCCTGTAAAGCTGGCGCGAGGCGGCCAGCGCCTGTGAACGGCTGCCGAAGAGCATGGTGTAGATCACGCGAAAAGTGGAGTGAAAGCGACCGATCGCGTCGTGCATCAGGTTGGAGTGTTGCTGCAGTGCTGCGGCAACCCAGGGGTGAGCCAGTTGCAGCAATGCGGCCCGGCCGGCACCCAGGAAGACGGCACTTTCGCGATTGATGCGCCAAGTGATGGAATCTGGCCCGAAGAAGCCTTGCGCAGGCAGCCCAGGCAGCAGTTGCAGTTCCTTAAGCAAAGACTCCAGGTCTTTGGACGAGACGGGTTGGGGCGTTTCGCGCATGTCGGCAGCTGGATCTCTACGTTCTTGCTTATGCCCTGGGTTGCATGCTTGCCAAACTACTTGCCCCGAAGCATCTGGATAAGGAACCAGCCGTTCGCGATGGCGATCAGCAGGGCAGTGGAGTAGCCCAGGTACTTCAGCCATGGGCGATTTGTAAACTCGCCCATGTGCCGCCGGTCGCTGGTGAAGCGGATCAGGGGAAAAACCGCAAAGCTTAGCTGCAGGCTCAAAATCACCTGGCTGAGGAGCAGCAGATTGGCTGTGCCACGCTCACCGTAGATCAGGGTAACGATGACCGTAGGCACGATTGCGAGGGAGCGCGTGAGAAGTCTCCGCAGCCAGGGCGCCATGCGAAAATGGAGAAAGCCCTCCATTACGACCTGGCCGGCGAGCGTGCCTGTGAGGCTGGAGTTTTGCCCGGACGCGAGCAGTGCGACAGCAAACAGCGTGCTGGCAATCCCGACACCCAGCATGGGCGATAGCAGCTTGTAGGCATCGCCGATCTCGGCAATCTCGTAGTGTCCGTTGCGATGGAACACCGCGGCAGCAAGGATCAGGATGGCTGCATTGACGAAGAGCGCCAGCATCAGCGCCGCGGCACTGTCCACATTGGCAAAGCGAATGGCTTCGCGCTTCCCGGCAGCGTTGCGCTGGTAGTCACGGGTCTGCACGATCGACGAGTGCAGGTACAGGTTGTGCGGCATCACCGTGGCCCCAAGAATGCCGATGGCGATGTACAGCATGTCGGGGTCGTGCAGCATGCTGCGCGAGGGCAAGAGCAGATTCGACGCGACCAGCCCCCACTCCGGATGAGACAGGGCAATTTCTACCCCGAAAAGAACAGCGATTGTGCCGATCAGAACGATGACGAGTGCTTCGAGGTAACGGAAGCCGCGATGCTGCAGCAGCAGAACCAACAGCACGTCCGCACCCGTGAGCAGTACGCCGACCAGCAAGGGAATGTGAAACAGAAGCTGCAACGCGATGGCCGACCCGATGACCTCCGCCAGATCACAGGCAGCGATCGCAATCTCCGCGAAAAGCCACAGGGCAATGCTGACGGGCTTGCTGTAGCTTTCGCGGCAAGCCTGGGCCAGATCACGCCCTGTGGCGATGCCCAGTTTGAGCGCGAGGCTCTGCAGCAGAATCGCCATCAGGTTGGACAGCATGATGACAAACAGCAGCGTGTACCCGTATTTCGACCCGCCGGCGATGTCGGTCGCCCAGTTGCCTGGGTCCATGTAGCCGACGCTGATCAGAAAGCCTGGGCCAATGAAACCCAGAAGCCGGCGCCACAGAGTGGCTGACGAGGACAGACGCACGGACGCGAAGACATCGGGCAGCGATGGCGCCTGGTCGCGTTCCTGGTTTTGACTGGCAAACAAGGTCAAGAGATCTCAAAGCCTAGGATGCATCTGCGGGCATGGTGGTTAACCACGGTAATGTTGCCCTGTTTTACTGCGGTTTACTCCGCTACGTGATGAAGCGGCCGGACGTAGACCCGCTCCGCGGCGGAAGATCCGAGCGTGACCTCTTTCTCCCCCACTTGCAGACGCAGCGTGTCGTCGTAGTTGTGTTCCAGCAGCGAAAGGCGGGTGTGCGGGCCGATGCCAAGCCGGTGCAAGAAGGTGAGCAGCCGATCGTCCCGCTCGTACAGGCTTCCGACGGCGTAGTCGATACCCGGCTCGGCCTCGGTCAGCGCAATCAGACCACGTCGCCGGATTTGTTCCGGCGACTCGGGCAGGACGGGGTTGCCATGCGGGCACTCGCCTTCTTCGCCCAGCTTTTCGATCAGTTTGGCTTCGAACTCCGGCGAGATAACGTGTTCCAGGCGTTCAGCTTCCGCGTGAATGTGATGCCACTCCATGCCGAAGATTTCGGCGAGCATCCGCTCAACCAGGTGATGGCGAAAGGCGGTGCGGTGGGCGACCTGCCGCCCCGCCCGGGTGAGGCGCAGCGTGCCTTCCGGGGCGTCCTCGATAAAGCCGTCCCCGCGCAGACGCCGGACCGCCTTGGTCACTGCGGGCGGGGAAACACCGAGCCAGTGCGACAACAGAACGGGCACGACAGCGTGACCTTCACTTTCTGCTTCGATGATGGCTTTCAGGTAGTCTTCCCGCGAAATGGAGAGCTCTGCGTGCATCAGCACCAGTTAACCACGGTTTACCTGAGATGCGTCTTCTTTCCAAATGTAAGCCGGAAGCAAGCATGGGTCTCCTGCGTTCATCTACAACCTTTGGTGAAGATTCGAGAACAGGGGAGTCAAGTACCCTAAGGCAGTCCTGCGTTGTTGACCTCCCGAATTCGAAGAGCGTGCTGGTTTGAACGTCGCTGATCTGCTCGTAGCTGGATTCATCTTCCTTCTGTTTGTTTCCATCTACCGGAAGCGGAGCACACCCGAGGTACGTTTTTGGGTGGTGGGCTGGTTCTTCGTCCTGCTTCATTTCGGGGCGCTTGCGCTGCGGCCGCACTCACCTTCAGGTGAGGCCGCACAGGATATGGCCGCGCTGTGCACTCTTGTGCTGTGCGGCACCGCCTTCGCGCTTTCTTACCCTCCAGCACACGCCACGTCTCGACGGAAAGTCTGGATCGCTTGTCTGCTAGGTGGGCCCTGGCTGATGGCGATGATCTTCGGTTCCATGTCCCCGGCGTGGTTCGTGCCCGCCGTTACCTGGGCCTTTATCAGCGTTATCTGCACGCTGGGCGTTTGCTGGCGGCTCTTCCATACCCGGCGACTTCGCTTGATCGCCAGTGCAGCCATTGCGGCAGGATGTTGTGCCTGGCTGATTGCCGCGCTGCCCCAGAGAGACTCCGGCACGGTACAGGCGATCATTCTTACGCTTTGCTTTGGGTTGAACGCCATTTTGCTCGGGATGCGCAGCGCCCGGCTTTCCGCGGCGACCGTCACCACCAGCATCGGTGCAGTGACATGGGCTTGTGTTTGGGTTTGTTCGACGGTGCTGCAGCACGTTGCAGCCGGCACGCCGGTGAGTCCGGAGGTGTGGAATTTGCCGAAGTACTTTGTTGCGGCGGGCATGGTGCTCAGCCTGCTGGAAGAGGAGATCCGATCAGCGGAACTTGCCAGCGACGAGTACCGCTTGTTGTTTGCCGGCAATCCACATCCGATGTGGATCTACGAGCCGGAAACATTGCGCTTCCTCGACGTGAACGACGCTGCAATTTCTCACTATGGCTTCTCAAAGGCAGAATTCCGGCAGATGACGTTGGCTGACGTGATGCCGATCGACGGTGATGTCGAGGTGCTGGAAGATCTGCGTACCAACGAACCCCAGATGCTCACCGGTCCCTGGCTACACACCCGGAAGGACGGAACGGAGTTCCAGGTCGATATCGCGAGCCAGCCGGTCATTCGTGACGGCCAGCGTGCAACGTTTGCGCTGATCCACGATGTCACCGAGCCGCAACGCCTGCATGCGCAGCTCATTCGGCAGGCACATCACGATGTGCTTACCGATCTGCCAAACCGCGCACTGTTTGAGCAGCGCATGGAAACGAGCTTGGCCGACGCTGCGCGGCATGGCAATAAAGCGGCCGTTCTTTGTATCGATCTGGACCGTTTTAAGCAGATCAACGACACCTTTGGACACAGCGCCGGCGACCGCTGCCTGTGCGAGATGGCGGAACGCATCACGGCGCGACTGGAAGGTGCGGGAACGTTGGCCCGCACAGGCGGTGATGAGTTCATGCTGATGCTGGGTGACCTGAACAGCCCGGACGAAGCCGAGCATTTCGCGACCCTCTTGCTTGCTGATCTTAAGCCGTCGGTTCCATTGGAGCGGGGCGAGGTGGAGCTGGTTGCGAGCATCGGCATTGCTGTTTACCCCGATGATGGACAGGACGGCGTTCAGCTGTGGCGCGACGCAGACGCGGCGATGTACCGCGCCAAGCGCGCCGGCGGATCGCAGTGGGTGCGCGTTTCCCGAGAGATCAGTCATGCGGTTACGGAAGCCAACGAAATCGAACTGAGCCTTCGCCGGGCGCTGAAGACCGGAAACTTCGAGGTGTATTACCAGCCGCAGATGACGGCCGGTGGACAGCTGCACAGCCTTGAGGCGCTGGTCCGCTCAAAGGAGCCGTTGCTGGCGCGCACTTCGCCTGAACGCTTCGTTTCGATCGCGGAAGAGAGCGGATTGATCGTGCAACTAGGCGACTGGGTGCTTGAAGAAGTTTGCCGTCAAAGCCGCGTGTGGACTGACGAAGGCCGGCCGCCCGTCCAGATTGCGGTGAACGTATCTCCGCTGCAGTTGGCTCGATATGATTTCTACCGCAAAGTCGGAAGCACGCTGGCGCGGTACGACCTGAGCCCACGGATGCTTGAGTTTGAAGTAACGGAGTCGACGGTGATGTCGGACCGCGGTGATGCACCGCACCAGATCGCCATGTTGGCGCGCATGGGTCTTCGCTTCTCGGTGGACGACTTCGGGACGGGGTACTCGTCCCTGGGACGCTTGCACCAACTACCCGTTGAATCTCTGAAAATCGACTGCTCCTTCACACGCAGGATCGCTGAGCGAAAAGGCACGTATCCCACGGTGCGCGCCATTGTCGCCCTGGCACATACTTTTGGGATGAAGGTGGTGGCTGAAGGGGTGGAAACAGAGGAGCAGCTTCGCATCCTGCGCTCGCTCAACTGCGACCGTGTGCAGGGCTATCTTTTCAGCCGGCCCGTTCCTGCGGACCAGCTTACGTCGTTCCTGCACAGCGCAGCTTTGGCTGTTGTGGAAGAAGCCGTCGCCTAGCCCACAACCTGCAGCGGACTATCCGCTGTTCGGTGCTCTGCGCCGGAAGCAGTAAAGCCGCTACGCAGCAACACCGCCTGGTCGAGAATACGATCTGCCATCACGCGCTTGGTCGAGCGCGGCAGCGTGATGGTCTCATGCTCTGTAATGAACAGTCCGGCGTTGTGTTCTGAGCCAAAGCCGATGCCTGCTTCGGCAATGTTGTTTGCCACAATCGCATCGGCGCCTTTGCGCATGAGTTTGGCACGTGCGTTCTGTTCCAACTCGGACATCTCCGCCGCAAAAGCGATTACCGTGGTGCCGGGCCGGCGTTGGGCAACGATGCGCGTCACAAGGTCGGGTGTCGGTTCCAGTTCAAGGAGCAATGCCCCGTGGCGACGCAGCTTCACAGCGGAAACCTGCTTCGGCCGAAAGTCCGCGACCGCAGCGGCCGCGAGTACCATGGTCGCCTCTGGGAGGTGGCTCTCAAGGGCACGGCCCATTTCCTCCGCGGTGTCGACTCGAACAGACGTCGCCTTGGACGGAGCGGGCAGCGACGAAGCTGTGATGAGGATCACATTGGCGCCGCGATCCTGGGCCGCCGTCGCGAGCGCATGCCCCATGCGGCCGCTGGAACGGTTGCCAAGATAGCGAACCGGATCGATCGGCTCGCGGGTACCACCGGCGGTGATGAGAACGGTTTCTCCGCGTAGATCGTTACGTTGGTTAAGGGCAGCGAGAGTGGTTTCAACGATTTCTTCAGGTTGAGCCAGGCGGCCGCGGCCGGTCATGCCGCACGCGAGATACCCGGCTTCTGGCTCAACGAGGTGGACGCCGCGTTGGCGCAGGACCTCCACGTTGGCCTGAGTTGCCGGATGCTTCCACATCTCCACGTTCATCGCCGGCGCGATAACCACGGGAGCGGGCGTCGCTAAGTAGATGGTGCTGAGGAGATCGGAAGCCAACCCGTGGGCGAGCCGGGCGAGCGTGTTTGCTGTTGCCGGAGCGATCAGGAGGACGTCGATGGCTTGCGCCAACGCGATGTGCTCAATGGGTGCCTCGGGGCTCTGCTCGGAGGCTTGCACCCAGAGGCTGGTGTGCACAGGCCCCCCGGTCAGCGCGGAGAAGGTGAGCGGCATCACGAACCTCCGGGCGGACCGCGTCAGCGCCACCTCGACGTCGGCGCCACGCTGCTGCAGCAGTCGCAGAATCTCGACGGCCTTGTAGGCTGCGATACCGCCCGTCACGCCAAGCAGAACCTTCATGCCGTTGTTCCCAACGTGAGGTCGGCTACGGGCAGATTGTCGATCAGTCGTGTTTCGCCGAGATACGCTGCAACCGCGAGCAGGCTGTTGCCGGTAACGAATTCCTGCGGCAGCAGTGTGTCCGCGTCGACAACCTCGACGTAATCCATGCGCAAATGCGGGGAGGTCAGATGACCGCGCATACGATTGATCAGTGCCGCTGCATCGTGTTCACCCATTTCGATGCAGCTCCGCGCACACGCCAACGCTTGCGAAAGCGCGAGAGCATCGCGGCGTTGATCCGGGGTAAGAAACTTGTTGCGCGAGCTCAGCGCAAGACCGTCCGCGTCGCGCACGGTGGGGCATACAACCATCTCCGTGCCGAAGTTGAGTTCGCGCACCATGGCGCGCAGCACAGCGACCTGCGCAGCGTCTTTTTGGCCGAAGAAGGCGCGGTCAGGTTGCACAATATGGAAGAGCTTGCTGACCACGGTGGTGACACCCCGAAAGTGCCCTGGCCGCGAGCGCCCATCCAGCCGCGTGCCCAGGTCGCCTGGGTCGACAAAGGTGGTCAGGCCGCCGCTGGGGTACATCTCCGCGGCCGATGGCGCGAAAACCAGATCGACACCTTCGGCCTGCAACAGCGCGCAATCTGCTTCCAGCGTTCGCGGATAGCGATCGAGGTCCTCGCTGGGTCCGAACTGGGCCGGGTTCACAAAGATCGACACGGCGACGTGATCGCAGCTGCGCTTTGCGGCACGAACAAGGGACAGATGGCCTTCATGCAACGCGCCCATAGTGGGCACAAAGCCAAGCGCTGCGCCTGACGTGGACCGCAAGGCTCGGAGAGCATCTCGCATTGCGGCGATGGTGTTCAGAACCTTCATGCTTCCACCGCCGTGGCCCCAGGCTGCTGGTCAGCGACGAAGCTGTCGCGGAACGCACGCGGCAGGTGGTAGCTTTCATCATCGTTGGGGAAGGTTCCGGCCTGCACCTCGTCGCGAAAAGAGGCGATACCTTCGCGCAGCAACGAGCCGGACTGGGCGAAGCGACGAACGAACTTCGCGGGAGCCGCGAAGGTGAGTTCAGCGAGGTCATGAAAGACCAGGATCTGCCCGTCACAGTCCGGGCCGGCCCCTATGCCGATGGTTGGAACCGTGGCGCGCGCGGTGATAGCCGCGGCTACCTCGCGCGGTATGCCCTCAAGAACGATGGCCACAGCGCCGGCCCCCTCGAGTGCGGCCGCATCGGCAAACAGGGCATCGATCGCTGGAGCGGAACGGCCCTGGACGGTATAGCCGCCCACGCGGTGAAGCGATTGGGGCGTCAGACCGATGTGCGCTACCACAGGGATTTCGTTACGCGTGAGGCGCTCCACCAGCGGCGCGCGATCGATCCCGCCTTCAAGCTTGACGGCCTCTGCGCCTGCTTCCTTGAGGAAGCGAACAGCATTGCGAAGGGCTTCGTCTGTCCCTGTGTGGTAACTGCCAAAGGGCATGTCCGCAACGAGCAGTGCATTGCGTGTGCCGCGGCGTACGGCACGGGTGTGATGCAGCATTTCCTCGACTGTGACGGCCAGCGTGTTCTCGTGGCCGAGCACCGTCATGGCGAGCGAGTCGCCGACCAGAAGAAGGTCGATGCCGGCCTCGTCGGCAAGCCTTGCTGTGGGGAAGTCTACGGCGGTAAGGGCGGTGATCTTCAGGCCGGCCCGCTTGCGCTCAGCAAGGGTTCCTACCGTGATCTTGGTCGCGCGCGCCGCCGCTGAGGGCTGGCGCTCTCCGGTGAAGCTCATAGTTCAGGCCTCCAGTGCCGCTTCGGCGACATGCCGAATGCAGCCCGTTTGCTGCAAGCGAGTATATCGCTTCTGAACTCGAAGAGCTTTGGAGGGGCAGCAACACGCCGGAGGTTCCGGCCTCTGCCTGCCGAGCTTATTCCTTCAGGCGTTCTACCTGGTCCGCCTGCGGGCCTTTGTCGCCCTGGATAACGTCGTAGGTCACAGGGTCGCCTTCGCGCAGGCTCTTGTAGCCGTCCACCTGGATAGCGGTGTAGTGCACAAAGACATCAGCCCCTTCGTCGCGTCCTAGAAAGCCATAGCCTTTCGCGTTGTTGAACCACCGCACCACACCTTTGTACTGCCCCATCGCCGTACCTCCGCGTTTTCGTTTGCCGAAGTCTGAACGACGACTCCGCAATTCCTGTGTACGTGATCAAGCTCTTCGCTTCTGCTCGATACCTGACATAGCCGAGGTAGAACTGTGTGTGGGTAGAAGCCGTCATCGAGACACCGAAGAGGGATAGCAACCACACGGAGCTGCTTCAACTTATTCCTGGGTGGGCGGGCCGGTACACGCTGCCTTGTAGGTGTGCGGCTGGATAGTTCACAAGAGCAGAGTTGCAGCAGGCGGGGTCACTTGCTGCAGCTTCATCGTTGTTCGGCGATCGCCCGAGAAGCGCGGCCAGCTTTCAGTTAGAAACCGTTCATACGGTATTCTGTAGGTCTCTTTGAGTTAACGGAATGGGGGCATTTCAGGGTCTAGATGGGCAGCAGTTACAAGAACAGCTTGCTTCGGCATATGGATGCCGATGTGCTTGGTAGATTGCAACTTGAGAAAGTGGAACTTGTTTCCCGGCAGGATATTGAAAAGCCGGGAGAGCCAATTAAGCGATTGATCTTCCTTGAGGAAGGCATTGCTTCGATGACCACGGCTTTTGAAAGCGGACAGCAGGTGGAAACCAGCATGTTCGGCTTTGAATCGCTGATTGGGTTTTCCGCCCTGATGGGCGTGAAGCGAAGCCTGAACGGCATTTTTATGCAGCTTGCCGGATACGGGTACGCCACCGCCGTCGGAACAGCTCGGGCCGAGTTCGCACGGGGTGGCGTTTTCCAGAAAATCGCGCTGCGGTACGTGCAGGCGCAACTGACCATTTCAACGCAGAACGCGGCGTGCAATGCAACTCACACGTATGAGCAGCGGCTGGCCCGATGGCTGTTGATCTGTTCTGATCGCGCTAACCTGGACACCTTGCCCATGGCGCAGGAGTTTGTGTCGGAGATGCTTGGCAGTACGCGGTCAACAGTGTCGATCGCTGCCGGCCATCTGAAAGCACGGGGGCTTATCGACTACCGCCGGGGAGCCATTGTTCTGTTGCAGCGGAAAGGTTTGGAAACAGAAGCGTGCGAGTGCTACCGCGTGGTTCGGAATTACCTGAAGAGCCTGGATGACTTCGACACGGATTTCGTTGCGTAGGAAGGAAACCCAGGCGGGGCCTGCTACCAGAGAAGGACCTTTTCGTTCTGCAACTCGGCTTGTGGGATGAGTTCATGGAGCAGGCTGGCTGGATAGAAAACACAGGTCCCGTCAGCGAACTTCACGAGGACGCCGTCGCTGAGCCTTTCAGCCGCGACGATCTCCGGCATGGCGATCCGATCCATACCCGCCATGATGGGGCCTGGTGGAAGATTTGTCTGTGTTGCACCGCGCATAACGAGTAAGAAACGTCTTTCCTTCGTCCCTGGTTCTTATGTTCGACGTCGCATAGAGAAATTCGATTCGAGACCGTAGGCTTCGTCTAGAGGTTGCGGATGCCAGAGACGGAATGTGCCCAACCGGGGCTCCTGAACGCGAACATCGACCGCTGTTTTCCCGCTGTTGCTGCGGACGAACTCGGCTTTGCGCTGAACGTGTTTGTGGCGGCGTCGAACAGAACGCTCTTTGTAAACCGGTCTAAGAACCAAAGGCTTGCACTCAAGGAGCTCACGGAACGCGAGCAGCTTTTTTCAGACCTGCTGGACCATGGGCTTGGGTCGAACCATGGCCGGGAGCTTCCGTTCCAGGCGACGCTGGATGAGGCATTCGCGCTTCTGTGGGAAGAGTACAGGGCCCATGAGCAGCGTGACGCCTTGTGTGCCCGGGTGTTGTGCTTCTATTTCCTGATGGAGCGCACCGAAGGGAAGGCGGTCGAAGAGTGGATGACGGCGAACAGCGATCGACCTTCCGAAGTGGTCCTGGATCCGGCCGTTGTTGAGGGGTTGGCCGCTGTGCCCCTGAACGCATGCCAGGGATTGAGCCAGGACGCGTTACGGGCAGCCATCTGGGCCGCGCACCGGAGCTGTGTTGCCAGCTCCGGGTGCCTCAGCGCCAACTAGGACGTGACCAGGTTATTCGGGAAGCTGGGTTGTACCAGCAATCTCGAAGTGGCCTGTGACCGTGGGCGCTGCAGTGTTGGGTTGACCTCCGCCGACGGAGACCGTGTACGCCCCGCCGGCGATGATGGGTTCACCAGCTTCCGAGACCATGCTGAGGTCACGGGGGCGCAGGTTGAAGTGCAGCGTTTGCGACTCCCCTGCGGCGAGGTGAACTCGTTGGAAGCTGCGCAGGGCGAGGCGGGGCGCGCCAGGCGTTTGCGGGAAAGCCAGATAGAGCTGCGCGACTTCGTCCCCGGCCAGCGCACCGGTGTTCGTGACCGTGACGTCCGACGTCATCGGCTGGCCTGCAGCTACAGGCGTCGTGGGCAGGTGAAGGTCCTTGTAGGCGAACCTGGTGTAGCTGAGACCATAGCCGAACGGATAGAGCGGCGTTCCGCTGAAGTAGCGATAGGTTCGGTTGGCCATCGCGTAGTTCTCAAAGGGCGGAAGCTGGTCAACGCCGGTATAGAACGTGACAGGCAGGCGCCCGGACGGATTGTTCTTGCCGGAGAGCGTTTCGGCGACCGCAGTGCCGCCTTCTTCGCCCGGATACCAGGCATCCAGAATGGCGTTGGTGTGCTGATTGGCCCAGTTCACCGCCAGTGCACTGCCGTTGGTAAGGACGAGCACGACGGGCTTCCCGGTCGCCTGCAGAGCTTCCAAGAGGTCTTCTTCGGGCTTGGGAAGGTCAATGGACGTTCGGTCGCCGCCTTTGAACCCAGGCTCGGACACCTGCATCTCTTCGCCTTCGAGCTCGCTGGAGATACCCAGGGCAGCGACGACGACATCAGCGTTTTTCGCCGCGGCAATGGCTTCCGGCTGGGGATGGAAATCGACCCTGGTCCAGACGAGTTGAGCGGCGGGTGTGCCGTGCTCGGGCGGGGTGTATTCCACGTGCAGCTTGGCCGGGGTGCCAGCGGTCAGGTGAACCCGACCGAGCTTGGCGTCGGTGGGATCGCCCTCGTATGCAGAGGTCACCGGCTTGCCGTCAAGGCTGATGCGGATCATGCCGTTGGCGCGAATACCGAGGTTGTAGTCGCCGGTTTCAGGCGCCGTCAGGTTGCCATCCCAGTGGATGGCGAGCGGGTGGATGGAAGCGAGGTCGGCGGGGATGGGATTGGCCGCGATGTCAACAGTCGTAGCGGCTGACTCAGCCAGGGGCTTGGTGGCGGCGACCTTGTTGATGTCGCTCATGTCGAGCTTGGCGAAGGACACCTTGAGGCCAGACAGGGCGGAGGCGGGAACGGGTTGCGCGGCGTGGCTGAGGAACTGCGTGCCGGCGACGTACTGAATGTGCGCGCCGGGGAACTCCTTGCGGAGGCCTTCCAGGATGGACACCGTGTGGGTTGGGCGGCCGTTGTAGTTCCCCAGCAAGACCTTGGGCTGATCGGCAATGGGGCCGATCACAGCGATGTTTTTCATGGAGGCTTTGAGCGGAAGCGTGCCGTCATTCTTGAGCAGTACGATTGACTCGGCCGCAATCTTGCGTGCAAGCTCGCGATTGGCAGCGCTGGCAAGGTCCGCTTCGTTGATTTTGGTGTAGGGCACCATCTCCGGTGGATCAAACATGCCCAGCTTCATGCGGGCTGTGTACAGGCGTACCAGCGCGGTGTCGATGTCGGCTTCTTTGAGGTAGCCCTGCTTCACCGCGTCGAGATACGCGACATAGTCGTGGTTGTCGTTGACCTTGAAGCCGCCGTCGACACACTCGTTGTCCATGCCGCGCTGCAGGCTGATGCCAGAGGCTTCCGGCTGAGTGGGCTTGTATTTGTGGTTGCGGTAGATATCGACCACGGCACCGCAATCGGAAACGACGTAGCCCTGGAAATCCCACTTGCCGCGGAGCTGGTCCTGAAGGAGGAACTCGCTGGCGCAGGCGGGTTGGCCGTTGATGTCGTTGTAGGCGCACATCACCGAGCCCGCTTTGGCCTCGGTGACGGCGGCACGAAATGCGGGCAGGTAGGTGTCGAGCTCGTCGTGCCTGGAGACCGTGACATCGGCGATGTGGCGCGTGGACTCGGGACCGGAGTGAACGGCGTAATGCTTGGGCGTGGAGATCGCTCGGTAGTAGCGCGGGTCATCACCCTGCATGCCGGTGACATAGGCCACACCCATGCGTGCGGTCAGGAAGGGATCTTCGCCGTAAGTCTCCTGGCCGCGTCCCCAGCGCGGGTCGCGGAAGATGTTGATGTTGGGCGCCCAAAAATCCAACCCCTGAAAGAAGCCGCTGTAGCCGCCGTTCTTTTTCACGGCCTGTGCGTTGAGGATGCGTCCTTCCGTTCCGATCACCGTGGCCATCTGCTTGATCGCGGCAGGGTCAAAGGTGGCAGCCAGGCCAACGGGTTCGGGGAATTCGGTGACGCCCTCGCGGGCTACGCCATGGAGCGCTTCGGACCACCAGTCATAGGAAGGAATGTCCAGGCGCGGGATGGCCCGAGACTGGTTGACGAGCTGGCTGGCCTTTTCTTCAAGCGTGAGGCGATGCACCAGGTCGGTGGCCCGCTGTTGCGGCGGCAGCGACGGGTCGAGATAGGGTGCCTTCTGGGCAGCAAGCGGGGCAGCGGCGGTGGTGGCGAGCGCGGTGAAGAGAAGGGTGGCTGGGAAGCGGTGCACGCAGGCTCCTTGGGATCTCTGTTTCGTGAGTCGACGGAAAGGGTAGCGCAGCTTGGGCTGAGTTGTCGCTTATGGAGGCTGACCTTGTGCGCACGTCGGGGCGATTCGACCCCGCCTTCGCCTCGAAACCACCTTGAGGGCACACGCTCACAGGCTCGGCCAAAGCCGAGTCCGTGCAGGGAGGGAGCTTGCGATGCTTCCGGGGGAGCTTAGCGGGACAGGCCTACACGGCGGCCAAGATTGGAAGTGAAGGTGTGCTTGGGGTCGTACTTGGCCTTCACGGCAAGCCAGTTATCGATTGCGGGATACATGGCGCGAAACGTTGCGGGATCCGTATAGGCGT
Organism: Granulicella sp.; assembly: GCA_965198515.1. GTDB lineage: Bacteria > Acidobacteriota > Terriglobia > Terriglobales > Acidobacteriaceae > Granulicella. Next base: position 2,123,347 of record CBDAPO010000006.1, read on the forward strand.
CTTTCCCGAGGTAGATGCGTCCACCCGCCTCGAGCACCATGCGATCCAGCCGTTGCAAGAGCGCCGGCGTGGTTGCGCGGATCGGGAAGTCAATGGCGAAAGTGTAGCCTTCGCGCGGAAAGCTGAGGGTGCCACCGCTCTCCGGGCCGAGGCGCTTGAGCACGTTGAGGAACGGCAGTTCCCCGGACGAGAGGATCAGCGTGAGGATGCGGCGCATGTTTGCCAGGCCATCTGCGAACGGGATCACGAACTGGTACTGCGTAAAGCCGCGACGGCCGTAGCCACGATTCCAGTTGGCGATTTTGTCCAGCGGATAGAAGAACTGCTCATAGTGCCCGAACGGCGCGCCGCTGGCCTGAATCTTCTGAATGGCGGCGTTGACGACGCGCATGGTGAGCGGGTTCAGCGTGAAGTCGGGCAGCTCAAACGGCACCGTGAGCTTTGGCTTGCCGGAGACTTGAAGTGGGTGCCTGGCGAGCTTGGGCGGCAGGTCGGTAAGCCTCGCGTGATCGCCGACGGTGAGGACACCACGGCCAAGATCTTTGCCAGTTGCGAAGACATCGAGCGTGGCGACGGAGTAGGGGAACAGGGCGTCGTTTTCGTCGAGCGCGGCCATCATCCCCTCAAGGTTGGCGGCGCGTATGGAGCGCTGGTGGAAGTAGGTTGTTTCGATGCGGCGAAGGCGGAGGGTGGCGGTGAGGATGATGCCGAGCAGGCCCATGCCGCCGAATGTGGCCCAGAACAGATCAGGGTTCTCGGTACGGCTGGCGGTCACGGTATCGCCCGAAGCGAGGAGAATCGTCATCGCGTCGACGCAGGTGCTGAAGCAGCCCTGGGCGTGATGTGCCTTGCCGTGGATATCGTTGGCGATGCAGCCGGCAACGGTAACGAACTTTGTGCCGGGCGTGATCATCGGAAACCAGCCCTGCGGTGCGTAGGCGTCGATGATGCTTTCAAGGCTGGCCCCGGCCTCGCAGACAAGCGTGCCGGTCGCTGAGTCGAAGCTGAGGAGCCGATTCAGCCCGGTGATGCCAAGCACCTGCTTGCCGGCGTTGATCGCGCAGTCGCCGTAGCTCCGGCCCAGCCCTCGGGCGATGGTAGACGCCGGGTCCAAGGCCTTGGCGAGGTCGGAGGGGGTTGCTGGTTCGGAAAGGAAGCAGTCAGCACGAAAATTGGCGCCCCAGCCAGCGAGGGCGGTCTTGCGGCCTTGATTGGTCACTCTGTCCAGTGTAGTGGAGCCATGTGAAGGCGGGCCTGGCGGGTTTGCTGCGATGAAAGCAGGGTTCCGCGGCCGTCTTAGCATGGGCGTATGAGTGCTTTCTTCGAGCAGGTAAAGCGGTTTGAGCCGACCGCGGACGAGGCGAGATCCCGGCGCTGGATCTATGTGCCCTATGACCGCTTGCATCACGGCGTCGGGCCTTTGGCGGAGGTGAAGCCGGAGGACGCGGTCGTGGTGCTGATGGAGTCGCGCGCGAAGGGAACACGGCGGGAGTACCACAAGAAAAAGCTGACGCTGGTGCTGAGCGCGATGCGGCACTTTGCGCTGGAACAGGGCGAGCGTGGGTGCCGGGTCGCGTATGGGTCGTCGCCGACCAGCTTCAGCGATGGGCTGCTGGAGCTTCAGGAGCGCTGGGGATGGAGCGAACTGGTGGTCAACCGGCCCGCGGAACGCGAACTCCGCGTGGAGTTGCGGGAAGCGAAGGCCGAGCGCGGGCTGCGCGTGCGGGCGGTGCGCGACACGGCCTGGCTGACTACGACGGAGGACTTCGAGGGCGTCTTTGGGAAGCTGGAAGTGCAGGAAGATGCCGCGCGTGGTGGACGCCAGCGCCAGTACCTGATGGACCGCTTCTACCGGGCCGTGCGACGAAAGACCGGCATTCTGATGGACGGCGCGCAACCGGTGGGTGGGCAATGGAGCTACGACTCCGAAAACCGGAAGCCGTATCGCGGCGAGGTGCCCGTGCCGGAGCGGCCCAGCTACCCGCCCGATGCCATTACGCGCGAGGTGATGGCGCTCATCGAAGAGCGGCACCCGGAGCACTTCGGCAAGATTGAAGGCTTCGACCTGCCCGTGACACGTGGGCAGGCAGAGGCGACCTGGCAGTTTGCGCTCGGGCAGCTGCTGCCGCACTTTGGGCCGTGGGAGGATGCGATGAGCACCGTGCATCCGGACCTGTTTCACTCGCTGACGTCGTCAAGCCTGAACCTGACCTTGCTGCGGCCGGCAGACATGCTGCGCGACGTGGTGGCGGCTTATGAGGCGGGGCATGTGCCGCTGGCGAGTGCCGAAGGCTTTGTGCGGCAGATCCTGGGCTGGCGTGAGTTTATGCGGCACATCCACGAGGCGACCGACGGCTACCGAACTTTGCAGAAGGATGGCGCGCCCAGCTTTCTGGATGCGCATCGCACGTTGCCGCCGGTGTACTGGGGTGTGCAGAGCGGGATGCGCTGCATGGATACCGTTGTGGCGCAGGTGATCGACAAAGGCTGGTCGCACCACATCACGCGCTTGATGGTGCTGAGCAATCTTGCAACGCTCTGCGGGTTTTCTCCGCGGGAGCTTACGGACTGGTTCTGGTTCGGCTACGTCGATGCGTATGACTGGGTCGTGGAACCCAATGTCCTCGGCATGGCGACGTTCGGCGACGGCGGGCTGACCGCGACCAAGCCGTACGTGAGCGGGGCGGCGTACATCAACCGGATGAGCGACTACTGCGGGAAGTGCGCACTGAACCCGAAAAAGGCAACTGGGCCGGGATCTTGCCCATTTACGGCGCTGTATTGGAGCTTTCTGGAGCGCAATGAGGCCAAGCTGGCGGGGAACCTGCGCATGCGGATGCCGCTGAACACGATGTTAAAGAAGAGCGCGGCGGAGCGTGCGGCGCTGCGGGAACGCGCGGAAGAGGCGATCGGGATGTTGGAGCGGGGCGAGGTGGTGCGATGAGGCCGGTTTGTCTTGAGCCTCCCACAAGGGTGAAAAGCGGCGCCGTTGAGCGCCACCTTCCGATCGGAGCCCGGGGCTACTCCGCAGCAGCTCCCGCTAACCCAGGGGAACCTGAGGACAAGCTCAGGAAAGGCTGTCGAGTTCTTCGGCGACCAGCTTGACGCCCTGTTGCGTCTTGGCGGCGTCGACCTCGCCACCGAGGGCGATGCGGAAGCCGTTCGGGGCATTCGGTGTGGTGGTGAACCAGTTGCCGCCGCTGAGGAACACGCCTCGGTCTTTCATACGCGCTTCAAAGGCCTGGGGAGTGACGTTCTGCGGCAGATTCACCCAGAGGTGCCAGGCGTTGCGGGCGCCGGGCCAGCAACGGTCGCCAAGCACCTCGCGCGCTTCCTGGTTGCGGTACATGCCTTCCTTGTTTTTGCGCGCGATCACGCGATCCACCGTGCCATCCGAGAGCAGGGTGCAGCAGGCGACGTGGTGCGGAAGCGAACTGCCGGTCGCGGTGTTCTTGACGGCCGCGAAGACGCCGGCGTCGTAGGCTTCGGGCCCCACGAGAAAGCCCATACGGGCCGCGGGCACGTAGCTCTTGCTCAGCGAACTGATGAAGAAGGTGCGATCGGGGGCCAGGTCATACAGCCGTGGCGGAGCGTCGGGGTCCATAAAGCCGTAGGTGTCGTCTTCAAGCAGCACTAAGTCGAATTCTTCGGCAATCTCAACGATCTGCCGCCGACGCGTGAGCGGAGCCGTGCAGCCAAGCGGATTGTGGACGGTGACGGTGAGGAAGACGGCGGCGATGGGTTGGTCTTTGTCGCGGGCCCTGGTGCATGCGGCGCGCAGGCTTGCTGCCGTCATGCCTTCGGCGTCCACCTCGATGCCGACGATCGGGCAGGCGAGGGCGCGGGCCTGCTCCAGCGCGCCTGTGTAGGCAGCGGCGTCCACAGCGATGGGCTTGCCGGCGAGCCCCGCGGCCATCATGGCGATGAGGCTGCCGTGGTGGGCGCCGTCGGTCAGCACAAGGCGATCTTCCGGAAGATGGAGCCACTGCGCGGTGGTGCGCTTGAGCTCAGGTTGTTCGGTACGAAACGTGGGACGAAGGGCAGCGTAGTCGCGGTCGCCGAGTTCGTCTACGGCTTTGCGAAGCCGGTCCCGCCACTCGCCGGGCAGGCCGGGGAGGAGAGGGAAGTTGTATTGCATTTCGATCATTGGATTAGGGTACAGGTGGTCAGTGGCTAGTGGTGAGTGGCAGTGCTGGTGGGATGGTGTGCATCGCTGGGGTTTGCTGAAGATCTGCGTGTGTTGGCGACCTTGTGGAACGGTGTGATGTTCAGCTTTGAGCGGCGAGGTGGCGAGCCATGAAAGTTGAGGGAAGTTCCGTTCAGTTTTGAGCTTTGAGTTGTGGAGTTGCGAGAGGGCGTCGAGATTTTTGAACGAGCACCAAGCACCAAGCACCAAGCATCGAGCACCTTGTACCCTGTTGAACGATGAACATTCTGTTTGTAGGTGATGTGTTTGGGTCAGCGGGGCGGCACATCGTGCATGAGCACTTGCCGCACCTGGTCGAGACCAACGAAGTGGATCTGCTGGTGATCAACGGCGAAAACGCCGCGGGTGGCTTTGGTATTACGCCGGCGATCGCTGAAGAGTTGTTTGACCTTGGCGCCCATGTGATTACGACGGGCAATCACATCTGGGACAAGAAAGAGATCTTCGAGTACATGACCGTGCCCACCGAGTCGCACCAGCGGGGGCGGCGCGTGTTGCGGCCCGCCAACTACGCGGTGGGGACGCCGGGGTTTGGCGTGTATGAAGGGGAGCTTGGCACGGGGCAGCGCTATGCCGTGATGAATCTGCAAGGGCGGGTGTTTATGAACTCCTGTGATGATCCGTTTCGGAAGGCTGATGAGTTGTTGGACGGGATCGCCAAGAGGTCCGGGGCGAAGGTGATCCTGCTGGACTTTCATGGCGAAGCCACCAGCGAGAAGGTCGCGCTGGGGTGGTATCTCGATGGGCGGATCACGGCGGTATTGGGCACGCACACGCACATCCCGACGGCGGACGAGCGCGTGTTGCCGGGCGGGACAGCGTTTCAAACCGATGTCGGCATGAGCGGACCGTATGATTCGGTGATCGGCGTGGAAACGGAGCTGATTCTGAAGCGCTTCCTGACGGGCATGCCGGGCAAGTTTGAGGCCGCCAAGGGCAATCCGAAGATATGCGCTACGTTGATCGGCTGTGATGGCGGGACGGGTCGAGCGTACAGCGTCCGACGCCTGATGCTCGGTGAGTGACTTGTGACCTGATTGTCCGGTGGACCGGCTCGCATTCACAGGCCGGGCATGGTGGTATTGTCTGGCGTGCAGACCTGGGGTGAGCGAACCTGTGCATCCAACTCACCGAATCTTGATTGAGGAAAAGCCTTTATGACTGGTGCACGTGAAGAAGTTGTGACCCTGATTGCGAATACGCTGGTGGACGCGCGGCGGGAAAGCCGGCCGATCCCATCCTTGCCGCCGGAACTGATTCCCGCGAACATGGATGAGGTGTACGCCGTGCAGGACCAGATCGTGTCCGAATTTGGCGAGATTGGTGGATGGAAGATCGGCGCACCCAATCCGGAAGCAACGCCCATGTTTGCACCCATGCCGACCGCGTGGATGGCCCCGAGCGGAAGCGTGCTTTCGGGCAACCGCTGGCGGTACCGCGGTCTGGAAGCCGAGATCGCGTTCCTGGTGGGCGAAGACCTGCCGCCCCGGCCGGACCGGCCCTACACCCGCGACGAGGTGCTGGGCGCGATGGCCTCGTGCCATCCGGCGATCGAGGTGCTGGAGACAGCCTTTGTCGATCCGGCCCAGGTGCCTCGCGAGGCCATGCTGGCTGATCTGCAGATGCACGGCGGCTTTGTGTATGGGCCGGCTTTTGCGGACTGGCGCAAGGTGGACTTCTCACAGGAGAAGGTCACGTTGATCGTAGACTCGGTTGTGCGCGTGGAGCGTGTTGGCTCCAACACGTCCGGGGACCTGCTAAAGCTGCTGCCCTGGCTGGCCAACGAAGGCGCCGCACGGACAGGCGGGTTGCGCAAGGGCATGTGGGTCACGACGGGATCCTGGACCGGCAATACCCTGGCGGACAGCAAATCGGATGTCGAGGCCGGCTTCTCCACCGTGGGTGCGGCGAACCTCCGCTTCGGCTGAGTGCCGGGGCACGATGCGTAACTAGCTTGCTGATAACTGATTTGCTAAATCGGCGGCTTAGATGCTGCCTTCCGTTACCTCGGGGCAGCATCTTTGGGTGATGAACACTTTTCAGTACATCCCAAGGCGGCGTCGCGCTACTCTCATTCGGCAGACGAAAGAACCGAGGTGCGGGTATGGCACGACCTTACTGGAGCGGGCAGATCACGATCTCGCTTGTCAGCTTTGGGGTAAAGCTGTTTGTGGCGACCGAGGCAAAGAGCCAGATCTCGTTTCACCAGATCGACCGCGCCACCGGTGAGCGGATTCGCTATCAGAAGTTCACGGCGAGCGCGGCCGAAGCGGCGGCCAACGACCCCGACGAGGCGCCCGCGGCGGCCCCCGTGCAGGGAAGCCAGATTGTGAAGGGCTACGAGTACGCCAAGGGCCAATATGTGACCATTGAGCCGGAAGAGCTGGCCCATCTGCGCGTGCCCTCCAAGCACTCGATGGAAGTGGCGCAGTTTGTGGACGCCGACCAGATTGACCCCATGTACTTCGAAAAGCCGTACTTTGTGCTGCCCGAGAACGACGCACAAACCGAGGCGTTCGCGACGGTGCGGCAGGCTTTGCTTGATACCAAGAAGCTGGCAATTTCCAAGATCGCGTTTGCCGGCCGGGAGCATGTGGTGGCCATCGCGCCCTACGGCCACGACGCCAACGGCGGCATGATGGCCTACACCATGCGCTATGCCGCGGAGCTGCGCAACGCTGCAGACTACTTCCGTGACATCAAGAAGGTGGAGGTCGCGGCGGACTCGCTGGAACTGGCCAAGATGTTGATCCAGCGGCGTGCGGGAGCGTTCAAGCCTGAGGAGTTCGTGGACGGCTATGAGGTCGCGGTGAAGGAGCTGGTCGACGCCAAGCTGCAGCACGCGCCTGTGCCCCAGGATGTGGAACCAGCCCCGGCACGCGGCAAGGTGATCAACCTGATGGATGCCCTGCGCAAGAGCATCGGCGGCGGAGGCGCCGTCGCTGCGCCCGAGCCCGAAGAAGCAGCCGAGCCGGTAAAACCGCCCAAGAAGGAGCCCAAGCGGGCCGGCGGGGGGCTGTCTTTGGTGAAGGGTGCCGCCCCCGCCAAGGCTGCGGCAAAATCTTCCGCGAAACGCGACACAAAGGCTGCATCCAAGACGGCATCGAAGCGCAAGAGCGCTTAGGAAACGATGCATGGCAACCAAGAAATCAGCGAAGACGGCTGCAAAGACAGCTGCGCGCGCACCCTCTACAGCTTCCGGGAAGACGTCAGCCGAAGCCGCAGCCAAGCCTGTTGAGGCTGCGGCGAAAAAAGCGCCCGCAAAGGCGTCGAAGGTCCCTGTTTCTGCGAAAAAGGCCGTGAAGGCTGCAGTGGATTCGTTAGAGGCCGCAACTCCGGCACCCGCCGAGTCTATCCCGTCCAAGGTCAAGGGCGCGGCCAAGACCGCGACGAAGACGGTCCCCAAGACCGTGGCCCAGACCGCAGCCGTGGAAGCTGACAGCGCGGCCAGTAGCGATTTGCCCGCGACAAACCTTGTCGCCCAGCCAGTTGCGCCGTCGGCGGATGAAGCGCCGAGTTCCGCCGACCTGGTCGATACGCAATTGGCAAAATATCGCAGCATGCGTGACTTCACGGTGACTGCGGAGCCGGCAGGCTCCGGCGCGCCCGCGGTGAAGGCGCCACCCCGTCCGAGCCCCGCGGGCCGGTCCAAGGGCAACGGTGGCGGGTTGCCCTTTGTGATCCAGAAGCACGCGGCGAGTCACCTGCATTACGACTTCCGGCTGGGCTGGAGTGGCGTGCTGAAGAGCTGGGCAGTCGCCAAGGGCCCCAGCTACGTGGTGGCAGACCGCCGGCTCGCCGTGCAGGTGGAAGACCATCCGATGGAGTACGGCGGGTTCGAAGGCATCATCCCCAAGGGCCAGTATGGCGGCGGCACGGTCATGGTGTGGGACCAGGGGACATGGTGGCCGCAGCCGGGGCATGAGAATGTGGACGCCGGCCTGCGGACGGGGTCGTTGAAGTTTGAGCTGCACGGCACCAAGCTGCAGGGCAAGTGGACGCTGGTGCGCATGCACACCACCAAGCCCTACGGCGGCGCCGACGGACGCTGGAAGAGCAACGACAAGCCGCAGTGGCTTCTGATCAAAGAGCACGATGAGTTTGAACGGCCGGCAACGGCCCCGGCAATTGTGGACGACGAGCCGAATTCGGCACTGACCGGCCGCACGATGGACGAAATCGCGCACCAGAGCGACCACGTGTGGAACAGCAAGGAAACGGCGACCGAGGGACAGGCCTGGTACCGGCAGGAAGCGCCGGAAGCCCCGCCAGCCGCGCCGTCACAGGCTGCCAAAGAAGCAACCGCAGGCAAGGCTAGTGATGCGGACGGGCCGGCGTTGCGCATTGCCCCTCGCCCGCGGCCGAAAACGACGCCCGGCCCGGCTCCGAGGCCGGGGAAGCTATCCGGTGCGGCGCTGGACGCGCTGGAAGACTTGCCGCGGGAACCGCAGCCGGAGTTTATTCAGCCACAACTGGCGCAGGAAACCGAGAATCCGCCAGAAGGCGCGGGTTGGCTGCATGAACTGAAGCTCGACGGCTACCGGATGCAGGCGCGCAAGAGTGCGCGTGGCGTACAGATGCTGACGCGTAGCGGTCTGGACTGGACGTACCGTGTGCCCGCGGTCGCCGAAGCGGTGGCGCAGTTGCCGGCCGAGGCGGTAACGCTGGACGGTGAGGTCGTGGTGTTGGGCGAGGACGGCAACACCAACTTCGCGGACCTGCAGGCCTCCTTCCAGAACAACGAAAAGCACCCGCTAACCTTTTTCTGCTTCGACCTGCTCCACCTGGAAGGGCGCACGACGCGCGGCATGCCGCTGCGGGAGCGCAAGGCGTTACTGGCGGAGGTGGTGCCGCGTGACGACGAGGCCATTGTGCGCTACTCCGAGCACCTGGAGACAAGCGGGCGCTTGATGTTCGAGGAAGCCTGTCGCTTCCACGCCGAAGGCATCATCTCCAAGCGAGCCGATGAGCCATACCAGATGGGCCGGCGCTCGAGCTGGCTGAAATCGAAATGCCTGCACGAGCAGGAGTTTGTGATCGGCGGATTCTCGCTCTCATCCGACGGGCCGGATAAGGTAGGGTCCCTGCTGCTGGGCTACTACCGGGATGGCAAGCTGATCTTTGCGGGGCGTACCGGCACTGGATTTACCCAGAAGCAGCGCAGGGAACTGCGCGTGCAGCTGGCGCCGCTGCAAACCAAAAACGCGGCCTACGTGCAGGTGCCCGCCGACCAGCGCCGCGATGCGCTTTGGGTGAAACCCCAGCTGGTGGCACAGGTCCGCTTTGCGACCTGGACGGCGGAGGACCTGGTCCGGCAGGCGGCATTCCTGGGCCTGCGCGAAGACAAGAAGCCGGAAGAGGTGGTTCGCGAGGAACCGTCCGTGGCTCCGCAGCCCAAGTCCAACGAGCGAAAGCAGGGAGGGGCTCCAGGTGCAGCGCACGGTGACGAGGTCTCTCTCTCGGCGGCTACGGATGCGCCTACGAAGGCTGTCCAACCCGGGAGAGAAGCGAAGTCCGCGTCCGTAGCCCCGCTGCCGTCGTCCATCCGCTTAACTCATCCGAAGAAGGTGCTTGATCCCGAGTCCCAGCTGACCAAGCAGCAACTGGCGGACTTTTACTGGGCCGTCGCGGAGCGCATGCTGCCGCACATCGCAGACCGGCCGTTGTCGTTGGTGCGTTGTCCGGACGGCGCCGGCAAGCCGTGCTTCTACCAGAAGCACGTCAACAGCATGCTGCCGCCGGGGATTGGGTCCGTCATGGTGGCCGACAAAAAGGGTGGACCGCCGGAGCCGTACATCACCCTGAACACACCCGAAGCGCTGGCAGGGCTGGCGCAGATGGGTGTGCTGGAGGTGCATCCGTGGGGGTCGCGCAATGAGAATCTGGAATGCCCGGATCGGCTGATCTTCGACCTGGACCCTGATGAGTCGCTGGCGTGGATGACGGTGACCGAGGCCGCGCTGGAGGTGCGGGCGCGGCTGAAGAAGATCGGCTTGGAGAGCTTTCTGAAGACCACGGGCGGCAAAGGGCTGCATGTCGTCGCCCCGATTACGCCGGAGCACGAGTTTGCCGTGGTGAAGGACCTGGCGCATCGTTTCGTCGTCGCCATGGAGCGGGCGAATCCGCGGCTTTACCTGACAAAGATGACCAAGGCAGCGCGTGCCGGCAAAATCTACCTGGATTACCTGCGCAATGAACGTGGCGCGACGGCGGTGGCTCCGTTCTCGCCCCGGGCCCGGCCCGGCGTCAATGCGTCCGTGCCGCTGGAGTGGAAGGAACTGGACGCGCCGGAGCGGCCGCAGTTTGCTGTGCGTGAGTTTGGTCAGTGGAAAGAGCGCCTGCGACGTGACCCTTGGAAACGCATGATGACGCTGCGGCAAAATCTGGATCCTGAGCGGCTTCGTTCTCTTTGAGCGACCGCTTGAACGCTTCTCGAATTCGGGTCAGTCGCGGCGAAGAAAGCGCGGAATCGTTAAACGGACGAGGCCGGTTTTTTAGAGCCGCCACAACAGTTTTCAGCATCTGAAAAATCGACTGCGATCAACCTAGCTCTTACATCACGAAAAAGGCGCAAAAACGATGCCGACACTTGAGACTGACCAGCCAATCGAAGAGATGAACCGTAACGCCAGCGACGACGCGATGCGTCCCTCTGTAGACCCCGGGGCCGCCGAAGATCTGCTCTCCGAAGCACGTCTTGGGCAACGGATCAAACGGTTGCGACTGAAACGCTCGATGGGGCTGGTGGAACTAGGCAAGCAAACGGGGCTGTCTGCCAGCTTCCTGTCGCAGTTGGAGACCGGACGCGTGGTGCCGACGCTGCGCAACCTGGCCCGGCTCGCCCTTGTGTTTGGCAAAGACCTCTCGTATTTCTTCGACGGTGGCGATGCGAGCGTGTTCCGCGTCCAGCGCGGCAAAGATCGCGTGCGCCTGCCGATGGGTTCGCCGGAGCCGGATTACGTGGCGGAGAGCTTTGGCATCCTGGTGCCCGAAGGTGGCTTGCGGCCGTGCCTTGCGGAGTTCTACCCGGGCGACGATCATGATCCATTCTTCCCGGAGCTGTATCCCGGGGTGGAGATGTGCTACGTGCTTTCCGGTGAGCTGAGCCTGCAACGCAACGGCGAGCGTCACACGCTGGGCCCGCGTGATGTGATGTACATCGCCGGCGAAACCGAGCGAAACTACCACTGCGCGAGCGAAGAGCCGTGCCGGGCGCTGATCATCAGCTTCGACGCAGATACGGGCGAACCGCGGCGGGTAGCGCGGCGGGCAAACCCAGCGGTGGGCCAGGGGTAGATCCCGGCTCGATTTACTCCGCCGACTCTCCGTGACTGTGTTCCTGTGGGGCTTCCTCGGAGACCTTGGTGCGGGGGCGCATGAGCGGGAAGAGGATGACATCGCGAATGCTGCGGCTGCCGGTGAGGAGCATGGTGAGGCGGTCGATGCCGATGCCTTCGCCAGCGGTGGGGGGCAGGCCGTAGGTGAGGGCGCGGACGTAGTCGTGATCGACTTCGGCCATGGATTCGGGGTCTTTGTCGGCGACCTGGGCTTCGAAGCGGTGCTCCTGGTCGACGGCGTCGTTGAGCTCGGAGAAGGCGTTGCCGACTTCGAAGCCGCCGATGTAGAACTCGAAGCGTTCGACCCAGTCGGGTTCGTCGGGTTTGACTTTGCTGAGGGGGGAGACGGCTAGGGGGAAGTCGTAGATGATGGTGGGTTGGATGAGGTGGGGTTCGGCTAGAGTACTCGAACAGCTCGGCGATAACCTTTACCGAAGGGAACACTTCTCGCTCTCTAAAGCGGCAAGCATAGGCTCGGACTGTGGCAGCAGACTTCACGTAGCCTGCCTTCGCAACTGTTAGTTCTAAGAGAGCTGCACTGTTATCAGCGGGTACTGTCGCTGAGCTGATCGATTGCTCGAGGGCTAGCCGGAGAACATTTGCGACAGCTCTCGCACCGAGGCACTTAGTGCTTTCGCGAGAAGAAAAATCGACGCGTGTCCATGCGTCGGCCCCAAGTTCTATGGGCCAGAACTGCTGGATCGCCTCGCGCATGCTGAGCTTTTGCCATTTGCTGAGGTCGATCTCTGTGCCGTTGAAGTGGGTTTTGGTGGTGCCGTTGACCTCTAGCGCGACGAACTCGGATGAGTTCCTGGGTGAGGTCCATCAGGTCGTGGTAGTTCGCGTAGGCCTGGTAGAACTCGAGCATGGTGAACTCGGGGTTGTGCTGGGTGCTGACGCCTTCGTTGCGGAAGTTGCGGTTGATCTCGTAGACGCGGTCGAGGCCGCCGACGACGAGGCGCTTGAGGTAGAGCTCGGGGGCGATGCGGAGGTTGAGGGGGATGTCGAGGGCGTTGTGGTGGGTCTTGAAGGGCCGGGCCGCAGCGCCGCCGGCGACGGTGTGCATCATGGGGGTTTCGACTTCGAGGTAGCCGCGGTCGTCGAAGAAGCGGCGGATGGCGCGGAGGATTTTGGAGCGCTTTTCGAAGACCTCGCGGACGTTGCGGGGGGCGTCTAGGTGTTCGTTGTTGGGGGCGGTGGTGTCGGTGACGGCGGAGACGCCGGGGGGGATGTCCGTGGCGGGCTCGCCCACCTTAACCGGCGATGAAGCTGCCGGTGAAGATGGGGCACCCGATTTTGTGGGCGTTGTCGCGGCCTCAGCGATGTTGACCGGGTCGGCCTTGGCAAGGGTGCCCGAGTTCATGATGAGGTCGACGTAGCGCTGACGGTAGCGGAGTTCCACGTCTTCGAGCCCGTGGTATTTGTCGGGCAGGGCGACCATGGCCTTGGTCAGAAAGCTGATCGCGGGCTTGCCGTTGAGTGGAAGCGCTTTGAGGGTGAGTTCCCCCGTCCGCGTCCGCATCAGTGTGCCGCGCACGCCGATGTGATCGCCAAGGTCCAGCAGTTTGTACAGCGCGAAGACGTCTTCGCCAACGTCGTCCTTGCGGACGTAGATCTGGAGGCGCTTGCCGCCTTGCTGGAGGTGGGCGAAGCCGGCTTTGCCCTGGACGCGGAGGCTCATGAGCCGGCCGGCGGCGGCTACCTGTGGGTGTTCGGCTTCGAGTTCTTCGGCCGTGACGGGCGCGGCGGGGGTGTCGTACCGGGCGAGCAGGTGCGGGATGTGGCTCAGCTGCAACGGCTCATCCGCAGCGGGGAAGCGGTTGGGGTAGATGGCTTCAGCGGGGGTAAGGCCAAGACGGACGCCGATGGCGCGGATTTCTTCAAGCTTTTCCTGGCGCTGCCCGAAGAGGTTTTGCTCGAAGTCGGATTCGAATTGAGGCAAGGGATGGCTCGCTTGGTGAAGGATGGCGACGCTTGCGGGCGTTGAGACGCTGCCGTGGTCGCGACACCTCAGTATAGCGAGCGGCCTGGGCTGCTCTTGGTGGGTTTGGCGGCGCGTGCGGTGGTCCGCTGCGCGGGGCTGAACGCAACGAGCGACACGGTTTTGCCAAGGGCGCTACGGGAGCGTTGGTGGGCGTGGGGTAGAGGTGGTACTGTTTTGGGCGATGGCTGGGGACGGGAACAAGGTGAGCAAGAAGGACAGCGGACTGCAATCGCTTGTGAAGGCGGAGTCGTTCATTCAGCTGGCGATTGCGCTGCCGGCGGGGTGCGTGATCGGCTGGCTGGTGGGCGCGGCGCTGGATAAGCACTTTCATCAGCACTGGATTGGCGTGGTGGGCATCCTGCTGGGGGCTGTGGCGGGATTCATCCAAATATTCACGATGGCTTCTCGGTATCTGAAGCGGGACGAGTAGCCGGCGCTTCACGGAAACGCAGATTCCCTTCGGGAATGACAACCATCAGGCAAATCTGACAGCAGATTGCCTGCGGGCATGACAACGGGAAAAACAACAGCAACAATGGGCTGATGGAGCTTTCGGAGTTTACTGACGCGGACTTCCGCTCGACGATCCTGCGGGCGCTGCGGTTGTTGCTGGTGCTGACCGTGGTGGCGCTGCCGCTGATCTGGTGGAAACTGGGCTGGCGGAGTGGGGCGTTACTTGTGGTGGGTGCGGCGATTTCGGCGTCAGGGCTGTGGGAGTGGCTGCGGCTGCTGACGGCCGTGATGAAGCGCATGGATGCGACCGGCGATGCAGCGGGCATGCGGCCCGTGGCGCTGGTGTTCTTCGGTTTCTTCGTGCGCTTGGTCCTGGTAGTCGGGGTGCTCTATGGTAGCCTGAAGGTACTGCAGGGATCCGTTGTGGCCATCGCGGTCGGGCTGGGTCTGGGCGTTGTTTCGCTCACGATCGAAGGCTTACGGCTGGTGAAGGCGTGGACGGTGTAGCCGCGAGGTACACCGGAAAGCCTGTAGGCAAGCTGATCCGATCATGCACACACAGTTGCTGTTTACCCGATTTCTGAATCACCTCTTCGCGCGCCCCGTGGACGCGCTGCTGAGCGCTGTGCACCTTGCGCCGGCTTACCCCAAAGCACCCATCACGAACGATTTTGCGATGGAACTGCTCGTATTTTTGGTGCTGATTGCTTACTTTCTGCTGGTGCGGTCCTCGCTGAGCGTAGAAACGCCTGGCGGGATTCAGCACCTGGCCGAGATGACCGATGAGTTCGTCTCCAGCCAGGGCGAGCAGATCATCGGGCACGGATATGAGCGCTTTGTCGGCTATCTGACGGCGTTGTTTCTGTTCATCCTGCTTTGCAATCTGCTTGGATTGATTCCCGGGATGATGTCGCCGACCGCGGCTGTTTCGGTGCCGCTGGGCTTTGCGCTGGTCACGTTTGTGTACTACCACTACCACGGCATTCGCGTGAACGGCCCGGGGTACATCAAGCAGTTCCTTGGCCCGGTGTGGTGGATTGCGCCGCTGCTGTTTCCGATCGAGATCATCTCGCACCTTGCTCGCGTGCTTTCGCTCACGGTGCGACTGTACGCGAACATGTTTGCGGGCGATCTGCTGACGCTGGCCTTTTTTCCCTGATCCCGGTGGGCATTCCGCTGATTTTCCTCGGGCTGCATCTCGGCGTTGCGGTGATCCAGGCCTATGTGTTCATGCTGCTGGCCGCGATCTATCTTGGGCTCGCTGTCTCGCACGACCATTAAGATCGTGTGACTTTGACATTCCCGCGAGGGGGCGCCCCCTCCTTGCGGTGGGTTTACCGCCGCTTCAGTGTGAGGGGGCCAGCACGGTGAGCTTCAACCACCAACTGGCGGCGAGACTTACGGGGGCAGGAGTTTCACCTATGCGTACGATGAAGTACATCTTCTCCATCATGGCTGCGTTGCTGATCTCGGCACCGGCCTTTGCCCAGGGAGCAGCGGCGGCGAGCCCTGCAGCCCAGTGGGTTCCCCTTGCTGCCGGTCTCGGCATGGCGTTGGCGGCTGGCCTTTGCGGTTTGGCGCAGGGCAAGGCGACCGCGTCGTCGGCTGAAGCGCTGGCCCGGAACCCGGGTGCACGCCCTGGCATCTTCATCTTCCTGATTCTCGGCCTGGCCTTTATCGAGTCGCTCGCGCTGTTCACGTTCGTGATCATCTTCCTCAAGGTCGTCGCGAACCCCACGTAAACAAGGGTCCGTTGCATTCGCGAAAGCCTCCGCTGCGGCGGAGGCTTTTGTGCTTGTGCAGGATCCTTACTTCGGTTCCACACAGGGCCAATAAGGCTTCTCATCCCCTGTGGTTGCGCACCCACGTGCGGAGCAGTCTTCGGCCTTGGCTGTGAGCGGTCTACAAAGATCGGCAGTTGACGGCCTGGTACACGGGCTGTCGCTCCTCGCTCAAAGCGATGGATCCGACCATCTGCACATGGCACCCAGGGATGTGAACGAACGGGAGGCTCGGGCCGAGTCGAGCTGGGGAGATAAAGAGAAAGTCGGGGTGTGCTTGTTCAAACGTGTCCACGTGCTGAAACGAGTTTGGGAAGTAGCCCCGAGCCGCAATGGTCGCCATGATTCCGGAGGGAGGCTTGTTGTGCGGCGGCAGCAGAAAGCGAAACTGAAGCCCAGGAGTGGAACGGTAATACTGAAGCCGAAAGAATGTCTGCTCGTCGGCGACGACGATGGGCTTGCCTTGTGCGAGAGCCGGAAGCCGTCCCACATCCAGGGCAGGACCGACCGGCAGTGTGCGTAGCGCACGCACGTGAAGGACGGCGGTGAGCAGGAGGCACGCGAGGGCAATGGACCCGGCGTATCGCCCTCCCTCTCTCCGTTGCAGACGAGTCATTCCATAGGCGCAGAGCGTGCACAAGCACAAGGCGTAAGGCAGAAGGTAGCGCAATGCCCCCAGCGGCCGGACCAGCAGGCAGAGCAGAAAAAGGCAAAGCGGTGCAGGCAGAAAAGCCAGGCAGAGAGCGGCACTCTCGCGGCGCGTCTCCGAAGCGATGCCTGTGCCTTTGGCGCCACGGTGGAGGTCACGCAGGAGCCACACTAAGCCCCCGAAGGCAACAAGAAGGACCGGAAGGCTGGCTGACCAGTGAAGGTAATACCGCAGGAGATCGTACAGACCCGGTTGCACAAGCGAGGTGGCGTTTGTCGAACCGGTCCTGATGGCGGTACGGCAGGGAAGCAGAAGCAACCAGGAGCTGAGCCCGGCTGCCGCAACCGTCAGTGAACGTGTCCGTGGCCTTTCACTCAACAGGGAAGCAGCAACGAGCAGTGCGCTGTAAACCGTGCCAAGCATATGAATCAACACGAGGCAGGCATGCGCGGCGAAGACGAAGATGAGGTCGCGACGGGAGGTGCGCTCTGCTTCAAGCGCCTGGAGTGTGGCTAAGGTAGCGAGAGCGGCGAACAGCACCAGCGGCGTGTAGAAGCGGACCTGGGCGATATAGGACAGCAGAAAGCCATTGGAGAACCAGACCAGGCCGATGCCGAGAGCAGCAGAACGGGGCGCCATCCATCGGCTTAGCGCACGCCACCACGTGATCCCGGCGAGAAGAAAGCAAGTGGCAGAGAAGAGCCGGACCGCCAGCACGGATCCGTGGGTGAGACGCACCAGAGGCCAGAGCAGAGCGTAGTAGAGAAATCCACCACTATCTGCCCCTCGACTCCAGCTGCCGACTGCATGCGTGAAAGACGGGTCCGAAAGCAGGTTCCAGGCGAAGAACTCATCGAGCCCCATGGGATTCTTCGACGAGAGCCAGGCAGTAAGTGACAGCACATACAGGGTGATGGCGCCCAGAAGCACGAACCGTTTGCGCATAGAGGGGACTGTACGGGACCTGAAAGAATCGTTCGGCGCTTTGTGACGGTTCGCTACGGCTCCTGATTGGGTGCAAACGTGGATGGCGTGCCGTCAGGGGCAGGCGGTGTTGCTGTGGTCCCCAAGGCAGGCAGCGGTTGCGGGCTGGCTCGTTGCACGAGGTTGAGCATGTGGCCCGGGAAGATGCCCAGCAGCAAAGTGGCCAGCGCGGAGCCGGCGAGCGCAAGGCCTGCCGGTACTGGGAGCTTGCGGGTAGGCGCGTAGCCGAGCGAATCCGTGATGGGCCGAGCGTACAGTGCGGCGAGCAGGCGCAGGTAGTAGAAGCAGGCGATGCCGGAGTTCAGCAGCCCGATGAGCGCCAGCCACACATAGCCACCGCTGACTGCTGCGGAGAAGGCGTAGAACTTGCCGAAGAAACCGCCGGTGAAGGGAATGCCAATGAGCGATAGGAGGAAAAAGGCGAGCAGGCCGGAGAGTACTGGCTTGCGCTGCGCGATCCCGGTGAAGTCGTCGATGGAGCGGGCGCCCTCGGCGTAACCGGAAAGCTCGGTGAGGACGAGGAAAGCGCCAACGTTCATGGCGGCGTAGGCGGCGGTGTAGAAGCACGCCCCGGCAACGGCGGTCGGCTTGGCAGCCGTGAACGCCGCGAGCAGGTACCCGGCATGGGCGATCGAGCTGTAGGCAAGCATGCGCTTGACGTCGCGTTGAAGCAGGGCGCCGAGATTGCCGATGCACATGCTGGCCACCGCGAGGATGTAGATGAGGACGACCCATTCGCGGTGGAGCTGCGGCTCCGCGTTGAAGAGAAAGCGGAGCATGACGGCGAAGACGGCGGCCTTGGGCGCGGTGGACATCAGCGCGACCACCGGGGCAGGAGCGCCCTGGTAGACGTCGGGGGTCCAAACATGGAAGGGCGCAGCGGAGACTTTGAAGCCGAGGCCGATCAGCACCATGGCGATCGCGAGCAGGCCCATGCGCGGTGTGGCGGTGTGGGCCATGCCGGCGGCGATGGCGCCAATCTGCGTGCTGCCCGTGGCGCCGAAGCAGAGAGCAATGCCGTACAGGAAAAAGGCTGTGGCGAAGCTGCCAAGCAGGAAGTACTTGATCGCGGATTCGGAGGCAGTCGCCTGGCCCTTGCGGAAGCCGGCGAGGATGTAGGTGGAGATGGAGCTGATCTCAAGACCGATGAAGACCATGAGGAGCTCAACGGAGCAGGTCATGAACATCATGCCTGTGGCGCCGAAGAGGACGAGGGCAAAGTATTCGCCGGCGTGCGTCGTGGGGCCTTCAAAGTAGTCGAGCGAGGCGAGCAGGACGGCTAGCACAATGGCGGCGATGAGCAGGTGGAAGAAGATGCTGAACTCATCGATGGAGATGGTGCTGTAGAAGGCGGAGAGCGGCGCGCCGCCTTCGGCATCGATCCAGCGGTGCTGGTACCACGCGGCCCCGCCGGCAGCGAGGGTGCCGAGGATCGCGAGCCAGCCAAGGCCCTTGCGTGAGGTGGTGGGCGGAAGTACAGGCTCAGCGAGCATGATGAGCACGCCAGTAACCGTGAGGAGCAGCTCGGGAAGAAGCGCGAGGAGATTGGGGAACATTTAGTAGCGGGCTCCTTTGTTGAGCTTCGGAGCGGGTTTGCCCTGGGCGGCGGCGGCGAGCGTGGGATCGACGAAAGTGCCGGGCTGCGTCGTGGCCGAGGGACCATAGCTCTCGGTTTCCACGCGGCGGATGGGGCTGCCCTCGAAGCGGTCGGGCTTGTCCGCGGTAAGCGTGCCGTAGCCGTCGATGGAGCGCATCCAGTAGGGCGAAAACAGGCCCATGATGAGGAAGAGCGCCATGAAAGGCCAGAGGGTGAGGTGTTCGCGGATGTTGAGGTCGTAGCCGCGGACCTCTTCGGAGCGGAGGCCGAGGTCGCCGTAGAAGACGCGCTGGATCATCGAGAGTGCATAGCCGGCGGAGAAGATGACCCCGGTGGTCGCGATGACCGACCAGAGGATGTGGTGCTGGATGGTCGAAGTGAACGTGCCCGACAGAATCAGGAATTCTGAGACGAAGCCATTGAGCAACGGCAGCCCGACTGCGGCGAGGGCGGTGATGACGAACATGGTCACCATCCAGGCGTGCTTTTGAGCAAGCCCGCCGTAGTCGCGCATGTCGTAGGTGCCGTAGCGCTCGTAGAGGATGCCCATGAGGGCGAAGAGGGCGGCGCCGATGAGTGATTCGTTCAGAATCTGGAAGATGCTGCCATCGAGACCCGAGACGGAGAAGCTATAGATGCCGAGGACGATGAAGCTGACATGGCTCAGGAGCGAGAAGGCGCCGAGCTTCTTGAGGTCGTTCTGGACCAGCGCCATCAGCGCGCCGTAGACGATGCCGATGGCACCGAGCGCGATCATCAGGGGAGCGATGTGGCGGGATTGCTCCGGAAAGATGCCGAGCGAGAAGCGCAGGATGGAGTAAAGGCCAAGCTTGCCGGCCAGCACCATGACGACCGCGGTGGGAGCTTCCTGGACGGCATCGGAAAGCCAGCCGTGCAGAGGGAAAATCGGGGCTTTGACGCCGAAGGCAACCAGGAACGCGAGCGAGCAGAACCACAAGGCGTTCTGGTGTGCGGAGATGTGGTGGGTGACCGCAAGCGTTTGCAGGACAGGGAAGTCGAAGGTGCCGGTCTGGATGTAGAGCCAGATAAAGGCGACGAGCAGGATGGCCGAGGGGATAAACGCGTACAGGAAGAACTTGAGCGCGGCCCGGCGCCGGTTTTCGGTGCGGCCGAACGTGGCGATCAGGATCGTCAGCGGAACGAGCGAGAGCTCCCAAAAGCCGTAGTAGAGGAACAGGTCGAGCGACGTGAAGATGCCGATCATGGCGACCTGCTGCAGCAGAAACAGCGTGAAGAAGAGCTTGGCGCGTGTGTTGATGACCTTCCAGCTGACCAGCACGCCGACGGGCGCGAGGAAACCCGTGAGGACGACCAGCCACATGCTGAGGCCGTCGACGCCGAGATGGTAGCGGATGGCCGGCGAGTTGATCCAGGGAAGATTTTGTTCGAACTGGAAGCCTGGCGTGCCATAGGCGAAGTGCGATGGCAGGTGCAGGGTCATCACGAAGGTGAGCAGGGTGATGACCAACGCGACGATGTGATGGGTCTTGTGGCCGTCGGGGCGATCGCTGACGCGCTCAGGAATGAGGGCGAGGATCACCGCGCCGACAAGCGGCGTGAGGATGAGGAGCGTGAGGATGATGTGGTCGAAATTCATTGCGGATTAGTGGCGCTCCCAAACGCAGATTCCCTTCGGGAATGACAACCAGAGAAGCAAAGGCGCAAAGCAGATTCTCCATTCGGAGAATGACAAGCAGGACGGTAACAGCAAGAAGAACGGCGGCTCATCGGATCCCCGGGTGGACGAAGAGGACGACGGCGATGATAACGGCGGCGCCGAGGGCGAGCCAGCCTGCGTAGGAACGGATATTTCCCGACTGCATTCGACGGGTCAGCCAACCAAGACCCTGGGTGCCTGCGGCGAGGCCGGCCCCGGAACCCTGGACGACGGCGCCTTCCACGAGGCCGCCAAAGATGGCACGCGTGAACATGAGCAGGGGCATCACAATGCCGACGCCGTACGCTTCGTCGACCCAGTACTTGTGGTCAAGCAGGCGGTAGACGGGCCTCGCGGAATTGGCGAGGCGGGTCGCCGTGCCGGGCTTGCGGACGTACCAGAGGTAGGCGACCGCAAGACCGAGGAGCGCGACCAGCGTGGAAACGACGGCAAGCGTAAGCTCTGTCCCGTGCGAGACGCGGTCCGGGGCGATCTCATTGCCGATACCGGACATGAACACGGGGTCGAGGAAATGCTCGAAGTGGTTGGAGCCGCCGAGAGCCGCAGGGACACCAACCCAGCCGCCGATGACGGCGAGAACTGCGAGCACCGCCAGTGGGATGGTCATCACAGCAGGGGACTCGTGAACGCCGTGACCATGGGCGGCCTGGCCCTTGTCGTGCTCGGGCTCTTCCACCATGGTGGCGTGGGTGTCGTGACGGGAGTGTGCGGCTGCGCCGTGGTTCCCGTGCACG
Organism: Granulicella sp.; assembly: GCA_965198515.1. GTDB lineage: Bacteria > Acidobacteriota > Terriglobia > Terriglobales > Acidobacteriaceae > Granulicella. Next base: position 2,144,772 of record CBDAPO010000006.1, read on the forward strand.
TCGTCAGCGTTCTCATGGCCGTGCGCGAGGGCATGCTCGTCGAAGCGCTCGCTGCCCCAGAACGTCTTGAACCAGAGGCGGAACATGTAGAAGCTGGTGAGGCCTGCGGTGACGAGGCCGACGAGCCAGAGCACCTTGCCGAGCGGGTTGGGCGAAGTGAAGGCCCGGTACAGGATCTCGTCCTTCGAGAAGAACCCGGCAAGCGGCGGGATGCCGGCGATGGCGACCACGCCCGCGGTCATGGTCCAGTAGGTGACGGGAATGCGCTTGCGCAGGCCGCCCATGACGCGCATGTCCTGCTCACCACTCAGCGCGTGGATAACGGATCCGGCCGCGAGGAAAAGCAGCGCCTTGAAGAAGGCGTGCGTCATCAGGTGGAAGACACCGGCGGAGTACGCGGCGACACCGCAACCGAGGAACATGTAACCCAGCTGCGAAATGGTGGAGTAGGCCAGGACGCGCTTGATGTCGTGCTGCACGCAGCCGATGGTGGCGGCGAAGAGGGCAGTCAGCGCGCCGATGATGGCCACCACACAGAGAGCATAGGGCGAGCGATCAAAGAGCACATGGCAGCGGGCGACGAGGTAGACGCCGGCGGTGACCATGGTGGCCGCGTGGATGAGGGCCGAGACGGGCGTGGGGCCTTCCATGGCGTCGGGGAGCCAGACGTAGAGTGGAATCTGCGCGGACTTGCCGGTCGCGCCGAGCACAAGCAGCAGGCAGATCGCGGTGAGGAAGCCACCGGTGACGGTCGGCGGCAGCGCATTGACCTTGGCGAAGACGGCCGCGAAGTCGAGTGAACCGAAGTGGCCGATCAGCAGAAACATCGCGAGCAGAAAGCCGAAGTCGCCGATGCGGTTGACGATGAACGCTTTCTTGCCGGCGTTGGCGGCGCTGTCACGCTTGAAGTAGAAGCCGATCAGCAGGTACGAGGCGAGACCGACGCCTTCCCACCCAACGAAAAGCAGCAGGAAGCTGGCGGAAAGCACGAGGACCAGCATGAAGAACATGAACAGGTTGAGGTAGGCGAAGAAGCGCCAGTAGCCGTCCTCGTGGGCCATGTAGCCGACCGAGTAGACATGGATCAGAAAGCCAACGCCCGTGACGACGCCGAGCATGATCAGCGTGAGGTGGTCCACGGCGAGCGAGAAGTTGACCTGAAAGCCGGAGACGGCAATCCATGGCCGGCTGGTGACCGTCATCGACAGGTCGCCGGAGCTGAGCATGGTGGACCACAGCCACGCAACGAGAAGAGCGGGGACGGCCGTAAAGAGCAGGGCAATGGCGGAAACGCCGGTGCGCGGCAGCCTGCGGCCCAGCGTGCCGTTCAGGGCGAAGCCGGCGAAAGGAAGCGCGGGGATGAGCCAGAGGAGCTGTGGGTTCATTTAATTCGTGAGCTCGCTTGGGCGGAGGTCGCCGGGTTAAAACGCGGATTCCCTTCGGGAATGACAAGAAACATAGGCCGCACGTTAGTTCTTCATCAGGTTGATCTGATCGACGTTGAGGGTCTGCCGCGCGCGATACAGGGCGATGATGATGGCGAGGCCGACAGCGGCCTCTGCCGCGGCCACGACCATCACAAAGAAGACAAAGATCTGGCCTGAGATCTGGTGCCACATGTGCGCGAAGGCAACAAAGGTCAGGTTCACGGCGTTCAGCATGAGCTCGATCGACATGAAGATGGTGATGATGTTGCGCTTGAGCAGAAACGCGGCGATGCCGATGCAGAACAGGATGGCACCGAGGATGAGATAGGCAGCGATGGGCACCATCTAGGCGATTCTCCGGCGGCGCTGGGCGAGGAAGCGGGTGACAAGAAGGGCAGCCGCCCCGAGCCAAAGCAGGATGGACAGGTAGCTGATCTCCGGCACCGTGCCAATGCCGTAGTGAACGAGCAACCCGAGCACTGTGCCTGCCAGGCCAAGCAGGCCGGGATTCCGGAGGCTGTGCACGAACAGCATGGCGAAGGTGGCTACGGCGGCGAGCCAAAGGAGCACGGCGATCACTTAGAGCTCCTTCCGCGCGAGCACAACGGCGCCCAGGATCGCGACAAGGATCAGGATCGAGGTAACCTCGAACGGCAGCAGAAGCGTGGTGAACAGCGTGTGGCTGATCTCCGTAATGTTGTTCACCGCGCCGGACAGGTAGGCACTCAAGTGGGTATTACCCAGCTGCCTGCGCTCAGACAGAAACACAAAGGCGAGCAGGCAAAGGATCGCGGCAGCGCCGGGAAAGCCGGCCAGATTGGCCGTGCGGGAGAACTTGGAGGCGCGACTGCGGTCTTCCTCACCGGCGTTCAGCAGCATGATCACAAACACGAACAGCACCATGATGGCGCCGGAGTACACGATCACCTGGGCAGCCGCAAGAAACTCTGCCCCAAGGGAAAAGTACAACACCGCCAGCGACATCATGACGACGATCAGCGAGAGCGCCGAGTTGATGGGGTGGCGCTGCAGCAGCAGGTTCACGGCAAAGGAGACCGCGAGCAGACCGAAAAGGATGAAGAGAAAAAGTTCCATCGTATGCGTTGGTACTCAGGCCTCGTCCCATGCGCGAACGGGGTGAACATGTGGGTGCGTGTTCATTGTAAAGCGTTTGCCCTGTGTGAGCGTGGCCGACGCTCCCGGGGTAAGCAGATTCGCTTCGGGAAGGTCAGCAGAGAAGGCAAAGACAACCTCAGTGGCGAAAGGCAAGTGCCAGGGCGGTGCCGAGAATGTTGAGCATGGCGACCGGCAGCAGGAACTTCCAGCCAAAACCCATGAGCTGGTCATAGCGGAAGCGCGGCAGCGTGGCGCGCACCCAGATGTACAGCAAAAGGAAGCTGAAGATCTTGAAAACGAACCAGAAGATCGAGAACAGGACGCTGAGGATGGGACCGTTCAGGAACCCGTCGAACAGGTGGCCGAAGGGCGAACTGGCGCCGCCAAAGAAGAGCAGGGTGGCCACGCAGGCGACCGTGATCATGTTGGCGTATTCGGCCATGAAGAACATGGCGAACTTCATGGAGCTGTATTCGGTGTGGTAGCCGGCCACGAGCTCGGATTCAGCCTCGGGGAGATCAAAGGGCGAGCGATTGGTCTCGGCATAGGCGGCCATGAGGTAGATAAAAAAACCAACGATCTGAAACCCGCCTGCGATCACCCAGATGGTGCCGTTGGCGGTGTGTTCGCGTGCCGGGCCGCCGAAGATGTTCCAGCTCAGGATGCCGTGTGCGGACTGCGAGGCGACGATATCCCGGAGACGGAGCGATCCAGCGCGAAGCACGACACCGACCAGCGATAGGCCGAGGGCGAGCTCGTAGCTGATGACTTGCGCGGTGGCGCGAAGCGAGCCGAATAGCGAAAACTTGTTGTTGGACGCCCAGCCTGAAAGAGCGATGCCGTAGACACCAATCGACGTGATGCCCAGGATAACGAGCAAGCCGATGTTCAGGTCGGAGATCTGCGTGAGGACCACGCCGCGGTAGTACACCGGCGCGCCAAACGGCACAACCGAGATAGAGATCAGCGCACAGCCGAGGGCAATCACCGGAGCAAGAACGAACAGCGGCCGCTCGACGGCAAGGGGCATCATGTCCTCTTTGAGGAAGAGCTTGATGCCGTCAGCGAGCGGCTGCAGAAGGCCGAAGGGACCGGTGCGTGAGGGTCCCCAACGGTTCTGCATGCGGCCAAGAACCTTGCGCTCCAGGAGCACCGTGTAGGCGACAGCGGTGAGCGTGATGACGAGCACCACGGCAATCTTGAGGATGCTGAGGAGGATGAAGACTTGAAAGTCGGAAAGATGGCTCATCGGAAAGGTCGGTGCAGGTCTATCGTACCGCGCGTTGGCATGTGGTGCGGCTTGGATGGTGGAGAACTGCAAGGGACGGCGAGGTGCAGGAAGCGCGGGCGGCGCCAGAATTACCGCCTCTCCCACGCTCGCGGGCATTTAGACCTTAAACTTCGTTGCTTTTCGGCCTTACGAGGCGAGTGGGCTGCGAGCCCTCCATTCAAGGCACTCGCGCCCGGGGTTCCCTCGTGAACCACTTACCCGAGCGGCGGGGCCTGGCTGTAGGTATTTCTTGGATGTGGTGAAAAAGCGACCACCGAGGTTTAAGCGAGGCTCGGCGCTCGCATAGCGTCAGGCGGATGAAGCAGGTGGCAAGTCGCCATCAGCTCGTGCTCAATCGCAGCGGTGAAGTCCCGGTGCCGGCGGCCTCACGTCATCGACGGTATAGGTGGGACCACCGGCACCGCACCACTTGAAGGTGGCGCCTGTTCCGGAAAGGTAGCCGCGGAAGTTGGCTCCGAGGTCCGAGGTGCGTTGTTCGTGCTCGATGAAAGCGCGGTCGCGTTCCTCGCCACGGGCCTGCATGGCTGCGATGTTGGCGTGGCCCTGCGCCAGGATCGCCTCATTTCCGCGTTGGAACTCCCTCGTCGAGCGGGCTGATTCTTCCTGCCGCGCCCGTCGCCACTCCGCCAGGTACTGTTCGTCTGCCTGCACCCAGGCTCCGCTGCGCTGCACTGGCGGAAGGGCCTCCTGTGCTATGAAGGTGGGCATGGCCTTGCCATCAGGCGCGGTGCACACAAGGATGGTGGTGCTTGTGTTTTCCCGGGGAGTACCCACTTGGCTGCCGGTGGTGACGGCGAAAACAATGAGCTCGCCGCCCTTGGGTCCGCGCATGATCGCGAGGGCCGAGTCATAGATGGGACCGGGCACCTGGGCCTGGCTGCGCATGCGAGCCTTTGCTTCCTCTGATGTGGACGAGATGGCCATCTCCGGGTGGCCGTTCAGTCCCAGTGCCGGAAGGATGTGCAGCTTCAGCAGATCGGCAGTTGAGCTGAACCGCACGAGCGCTGCGTTTCGCTGTCGCGCCGGGTTGCCAGGCATCATCGACCCAAGCTGTGGGCTGACGTTGTAGGTGTGAAATTGCACGGGCAGCATCTGGATCGTGGCTGTGCCGTCCGGGCTGCGCAAGTCGGCGGTCAATGTCCCCATGGCATAAGCGAGCGGATCGCTGGTGCGATCGATATGCGCCTCGCCGCGCCACCCTGGGGAGATCGGAAGGTCTCCCTGAACTAGGCCAAGGGTCGGATCCTGGACGGGAACGCTATTTTTGCTGCGAGTACCCTGGGCAGCTGCCGCTTTCACGAAGGGAATTGCTAGGCAGCCGGTCAGGACGAGAAGTGAAGAAACGAAGTAGCGCGGGGTGGGCATTGATGTGGACCCGATCTGAGGAGTGATGCGGAGTGTATATGGAAGGTGCGAGGCGCGCACCTGACTTCTTCACGATTCTTTCGGAAGCGTCTGCCGCGCGTTCTGCCCCAAGCCGAGGAGAGAAGCACTGCGGCACGGAGGCGTGCGTTTCTGGCAAGGTGAGCTGCTCCGAGCAGAACAGCATCCCTTGGGACACCCGGGCCTGGACAATCCATCGCCAGCCTTCCAGGAGCGAACCACGCGCCGAGAGAGGCGGGTGCCTAAGTCGACCTAGGACCGCTCATCCTACGATTGCTGGGTTAGATCCGGATATAGAAATCGCCAGACCCGGTGACCGAGTCTGGCGATTTCTGTATTCAACAGATTTGAGAGTTAGTCGCCGAGAGTGGCGAGTTCGTCAGCAATCTCGCGTTCCTGGTGGCGGTTGATCTGCTGCAGGATAGGCGAGTGCTGCGTCAGGGAGCCGGAGGTGAAGAGGGTGTCGCGGCTGGGGAGAATCAGGTCCTTGCGGCTATCGCCGATCTGGACGAGGCCTGACGCGGCGGGGGTGAGGTGCTGGTCGTTGCCGCTGAGCAACTGCAGGCGACGGAGCTGGTCGTAGCCGGGGACGAGGCGTTGGATCTCGTCGAGGATGGCGAAGGGGTCGAAGGGACTGACCTTGGGCTCGAGGTTGTTGGCGGTGAGCCAGACGGCGTGGCGGTCGGCTTCGCCGGTCTGGGCACCGCGGCTCTGGCCGAGGTCGGCGCGGACACCGGTGGTGGAGCCGCGGCCGAAGGGCACCAGGGCCTTGGCCGGGTGACCCATCTTGTCGGCGAGCCGGACGATGAGCTCAAAGTCGCTCCGTATGCCTGGCTTGTCGGCGGCCTTTTGAATGAGCTGGAAATCACCGTAAGAGTTGGTGACCGAGCCGGACTTTTCGTAGAGGCTGGCCGCGGGCAGGACGACGTCCGCGAGTTCGGCTGTTTCGGTGAGGAACAGGTCCTGAACGATGGTGAAGGTGTTGTTTAGGGCGCTGGGGTCTACCGAGAAGCGAGCGATGGGGTTGGCGCCAACAATGTACAGCGCGGCGAGCGAGCCGGCCTGGGCGGCGTCGAACATGGCCAGGAGGTCGAGCCCAGGCTGGGCAGGCGTATTGAACTCGGCGGCGACGGACGAGCCGGTGAGCGGCTGGTAGCCGGGCAGCATGTCAGGGAGCAGGCCCATGTCGCTGGCACCGCGGGAGTTCACGTAGTCGGCGTTGCAGGCGAACTTGGCGTTGGGCAGGGCCTTGATCAGCCGTGTGAGTTCGCCGTCACGGATGTCGTTGCCGAGGAGGACGACGAGGTTGGGCTCGTTGAGGACGGCTTCGCGGAAGGTGGACAGTTGGTCGGCCTGGGCGAGGACGGACGCTGCAGAGGCCTCGGCGTCGTTTCCGGCGAGGTAGCTGATGAAGCTGCCATAGCCGAAGGGCGCGACCTGGACGAAGGCCTTGGCCTGGCGGCGGAGCTTGATTTCGTCGGTGTTGGCGATGTAGACCTTGGCCCGCGTGAGGCGGACGTTGGTGCGAATGTTCCAGGCGGTAAGCGGGGCCTGCTGCGAGGGGTCGCCGCCGATAAGGAGCAGTGCAGGGGCGTTGGCGACGTCTCGCTGCGAGGCATAGCGACCGGATGTGCCCTGCAGAGTGGTTGCGAGGGTCACGTAGTCCGCGGTGCGGTGGTGGTCAATGTTGTTGGTGCCGACGACCGTGCGCGCAAACTTCTGGAGGAGGTAGCTTTCTTCGTTGGTGGTGCGGTTGGAGCCAATGACGCCGATGCTGTTCGCTCCACGGGTGTCGCGGAGTTCGCGAAGGCGGGTGCCGGCGAAAGTCAGGGCTTCTTCCCAGCTGACAGGGGTCAGCGGAGATCCCTTGCCGTTCTTGCGGATCATGGGCTGGGTCAGGCGGTCGGGCTCGTTGTTGAAGTCAAAGGCATAGCGGCCCTTGTTGCACAGGAAGTCGCCGTTCATACCGCTCTTGTCGCGGTTGTCGCCACGCATGATGACACCGCCTTCAGCGGTCTGGCGCACACCGAGCGTGGTCTTGCAGCCATCGCCGCAGTGCGTGCAAATCGTGGAGGTGTGATTCATCTCCCACGGGCGCGTCTTGTAGCGGTACGGTCCGGGGAGGAGCGCGCCGACGGGGCAGGCATCGATGCACATGCCGCACTGCTCGCAGTCCACGCGGGCGAGGTGGTCGGGGGAGAGCTGCGCGGGAACGTTAGGCGCGATAACGGCCGCGGAGCCGCGGTTCTGGATGCCGAGCGCGAAGACGTCCATGCCTTCGCCGCACATGCGGACGCAGCGGTAGCAAAGGATGCAGCGCGGGCGGTCGAAGAAGACGACGGGGGACCATTGCTGCTCTTCGCGATGATTCTTGGCCTCGGCGTAGAGGCTTTCGCCAGCGCCGTATTTAAACGTCATATCCTGCAGTTCGCACTGCCCGCCGGCATCGCAGACGGGGCAGTCGAGCGGATGGTTGCCGAGCAGGAGCTGCAGCGTGGACTTGCGGGCCTGGGCGATCTCCGGGGTCTCGGTCTGCACGACCATGCCCTCGGCGACCGGGGTGGTGCAGGCGGTCTGCAGCTTGGGCATCTTTTCGATGCGAACGACGCACATGCGACAGGCAGCCTGGAGCGAGAGGCCGGGGTAGTAGCAGAAGGCGGGGATCTCGATGCCGGCGGCCTTGCAGGCGTCGATGAGCAGGGTGCCCGCGGGGGCGGTGAGCTTTTTGCCGTCTACGGTGAACGATACGTCAGGCATATGTGATTCCTTAGGCTGCTTGCTTGGCGGCGTCAGTGTGCGCTGCGCCCTGAGTTTCGGGGAGGTCGATGGTGATCCACTCGATCTCGTAATGGCTGTTCGCGGGATTCGGGTCGAGTTCGGAGAAGTCGACAGCGGATGAACTGGCAGCAGGCGCGGGTAGATGGCGCTCGGCCAAGTCTTCCAGCACGATGTCCATTCCGGCGCGGAGGCTTTGACGGGCCTCTGCGAGGCTATCGCCTGCGCGCACGGCGCCACCGATAGCAGGGCACCAGGCGCCCCAGTTGTCCTCTGCTACGCGTTCGTACACGACCATGTAGGTACGGTTCATCAAACCTGCCTGTCTCAGAATAGAGTATGACAACCTGCCGAGGTCCTTGCCGTGGAAAGGGCACCATGCCGATGCCGGGTTTGGTCGGATGGCGAAGTTTGCGATGACTTCCTGTCTGGCTTACTTCGATTCAACCGCCCGCGTACTGAATCCGCAGCATCTCTGAAGCCTTCACTTCGAAAAGCCCTGGGGGATACCGGGCTGGATGGCGCAAAACGAGTCGGGGGGAGCGATTCCGTTGGTGCTCTGAACAACGGCCATCTGGGAAGCGGTACCGGCCGCAGCCTGGCCGCGCGTCAGCACGGGGTACTGCGAGTGGGCAAGCTTGCTGGTGTCCGGGTCGGGGCCGGTTTGCAAGGGTTTGCCGAGGATGTCGTCGAGGTCCCTGTGCGTTTGTGCGGCGTAGACCGGGTAGGCGTTGCGGAAGTCGTCGAGATTCGCGAGATTGCGACGGACGTCGTCTGCGCTGTAGCCCTGTTTCGCGAGGTCGGGCCAGCAGGATTGCGTGGCTGTGATCCAGCTCTGGTCGACGAGGCGACCGGATGAGGTGACAACGGGGGCGCCGACGTGTTTATGCGAGCAGCCCAGGGTGAAACAGACGGCGGTGGCGGCTCCGATCAGGCCTGCATGGTGCATGATCTTGCGGCTCACGGATGTTGCGGTCATGGTTGTGTTGCTCCCGGCGGTCGATGTCTCCGTTGAGACGCAAATTTGCTTGCGTGTGTCTCCGGTTGCGTTTAGCGCAGAGGGCCCGGCTAGGCGGTGGGTTGGCTACTTGCCGTGTGCTCTGCCGGTCGCGTGGATGTTCGACACCTGGGAGAGAGCAGCCTGGACCACCGGGGCGATGTCTTCGGGCTTGCCGTCGGTGCCGTTCGCGCCCGCGACGACCTGCTGCCTGGTTGCGGTGACGACGATGATGGTCGGCGTCCAACCGACGTTCAAACGCCGGCTGACGTCGAGATCGGCCTGCACCTGCCTGGTCAACGAGCCGTCCGGATCAATGATCATCGGCATCTGCTTGCCATGCTGTTGCAGCCAGTTCTGTGTAAAGCGTTGCAGATCGTCAAGGCTGGAGATAGACATCTGCGCCTTGAACAGATCGCCCCGGTAGAACTCGGTGGCTTGCTGACCGTAGGTCTTCTGGATGTAACGCGCATCGACGGCGCCCTGAAAGGTCCAGATGTGGCTGCGGATAGGGGAGTCGTAGCGGACGAGCGGCACGTGGTACTTCTGCGAGACTTCCAGCTCGACGGGGTGCGCGGCGGCGCAGTGCGGGCAGCCGAGGTCCTCGAAGACAACGATTGCTACCTTGCTGCCGGCGGGTGGCTTCAGCGAGGCGAGGTCGTGCAGTTCACCAGTGGTTGCCTGTGGCGTGGTGAACTGCGCGCGCGCGGATAGCGGAACGAGGCACAGCGTCGCAACGAACACGGCGCTTCCGAAAGATTGAATGAGACGAGGCTTGCTGGTGCTCAACGATTCCTCTTGCTTAGTGTGCGCCAACCAGTTCATTGGTCTCGCCAAAGGGCTGGATCTGGATGAGCGGGTTGGGGACGCGGGCGCCGGCCAGGTACTCCTCAAACTCGGACCGGAATTTCTTGATAAAGCCGAGGGTAGGCATGGCGGCAGCGTCGCCGAGCGGGCAGAAGGTGCGACCCATCATGTTTTCCGCCAGGTACTGGATGTTGTCGATGTCCTTCTTGGTGCCGGCACCGGCATGGAAGCGCGTCAGCGTCTTCTTGAGCCAGTCCGTGCCTTCGCGGCAGGGGATGCACCAACCGCAGGATTCGTGCTGATAGAACTTGATCGTTCTGAGGGCGAACTCGACGATGGAGACCGACTCGTCGAGCACGACGACGCCGGCAGAGCCGAGCATGGTGCCGGCTTTCGCCATCTGGTCGAAGTCCATGCCGACATCGATCTCGTCGGCTTTGAGCACGGGGCAGGAACTGCCGCCGGGGACTACGGCTTTTAGCTTTTTGCCGTCCTTGATGCCGCCCGCGACGTCGTAGATGGCCTTGCGGAGGGAGTAGCCCATGGGCAGCTCGTAGACGCCGGGGCGCTCGACATGTCCGGAGATGCCGAACAGGCGGGTGCCGCCGTTGCGCTCGGAGCCAAGCTTCGCGTACTCGGCACCGCCCATCAGGAGGATGTGCGGCGCGTTGGCGATGGTTTCCGCGTTGTTGATGACCGTGGGGCCACCGTACAGGCCGACGACGGCGGGGAAGGGCGGCTTGATGCGGGGCACGCCGCGCTTGCCTTCAAGCGACTCCATCAGGGCCGACTCTTCACCGACCTCGTAGGCGCCCGCGCCGGTTTGAGTGACGATGTCAAAGTCGAAGCCTTCGCGGCCGAAGATGTTCTTGCCGAGGAAGCCCTTCGCGTAGGCGTCCGCCACGGCCTTTTCGACAATCTTCAGCAGATACCGATACTCGCCGCGCAGGTAGATGAAGCCCATCTTTGCGCCAATGGCAAGGCCGGCGATCATGGTGCCTTCGATGATGGAATGCGGGTCATTCAGGAAGATGACGTGGTCTTTGCAGGTGCCGGGCTCGCTCTCGTCACCGTTGACGAGCACGTATTTGGGCTTCTCGGACTGCTTGGGGACGAAGCTCCACTTCATGCCGGTGGGGAATCCGGCACCACCGCGGCCGCGCAGGCCGGAGGCTTTCATCTCATTGATGATGCCTTCGGGGCCGAGATCCATCGCCTTCTGGACGGCCTTATAGCCGTCGAGCTCGAGGTACTTCTCGATGTCCGCAGCGCCCTGACCCCAGCGGCGCTTCAGGACAATGACTTCGTCTGGGTGCGAAACCTGATTGGGCATTTACTTCGTATCCTTTCCGCGGCCTTCGGCGTAGTCGGCGATCATCTGGTCGACCTTGGCGGGGGTGAGGAACTCGTGGAAGTCGTAGTTGACCTGGGCGGCGGGAGCCCAGCAGCAGGCCCCGATGCACTCCACCTCTTCGAGCGAGAAGAGGCCGTCCTTGGTGACGCCCTTGTGCTCGATGCCGAGGCGGTGTTTGCAATGGTCAAGGATCTCGTAGCCGCCGCGCAGCATGCAGGAGATATTGGTGCAGACCTGGATGTTGTACTTGCCGGCAGGCGTGGTGCGCAGCATGGAGTAGTAGCTGAGCACGTTGCGCACGTCGAGCTCGAGCAGGTCGAGGCGCTGGGCGATCTCGGTGACAACCTCGTCGGAGACGAAGCCAACCTCGTCCTGCGCGTAGAGCAGCATGGGGATGAGGGCGGAGCGCTTGACGGGATAGAGCGTGACCAGATGGTCAAAGCGCGCGGCGAGCTCGGGGGAGAAGAGGGTATTGGCGATCGCGGCCATGTCAGTTCTGATGATACGGCCTTCCGGGGCCACGTGTGGCACGCGTGTGTGCGAGACGTTGCTGTGGTGAAAGGACGAGGTTGCTGCCATGAGACCGCGCGGACCTGCGGCCTCACCGGGCCGCGCTACACTCGCCTTTACATGACACCGCTTGCGATTGTGATGGCGTTGACGCTGGGAGTGGCGGTCGGCAGTGTGTCCGGCCTGATCGGGCTGGGCGGCGGCGTGTTTCTGATTCCGGCGCTGATTTACCTCTACGGTATGTCGCAAAAGACCGCCCAGGGCACGTCGCTGGCGACACTGCTGCTGCCGATCGGGTTCTTTGCGTTCTGGGAGTATCGCAAGGCGGGGCATGTCAACCTGCCGCTGGCAATGCTGATCGCGGTGGGCTTCACGGCGGGCGGCTACCTGGGCGGCCGGTTCGCGCAACACCTTTCCGAGCTCACGCTGCGGCGGGTCTTTGCCGCCATGCTGGTGGTGATTGCGGCAAAGCTCGCCTTTACGCGCTGAGCAGCTCGCGAGCGAAGCGTTCCGCTGCGAGGTCCATCTCTTCTTCGGGGTTGCCGGCGAGCGTCACTGTGCCGTTTTCATTCAGGTGGAAGGGCTCCGGCGCTTGCGTGTCTCCTTCAACCTGGACGGGTGTGAAGCGGAGCCAGTGCGGGCCAACGCGCAGGGTGATCTCGGTGGCGGAGACTTCGACCACGGCGTGTTGTGAGGCATTGAGACCATGGGCGGCGGCATAGGAGCGCAGCAGCGACGCCCAGGAAGTCCAGAGTTCGGTGTGCAGTTGGGGGGAAAGGTCGGGCACGGTTCCTAGTGTGCCTGAAGCAGGCTACCTTGATCCTGAAACCATGCTTCTGCGTTGTGCCCAATGTGAGCGAGCGGCTGGTAAGGGCAGCATTTGGAAGCGCAAAAGGTGAGGCTTGCGCCCCACCTTTCCTACTCTCGCGTGTCCTCTCCAGCTGCTAGGCTGCTTTGGACAGCTGCATGCCATGAGTGCGGAACAGTTCGATCATGTGCTTGTTGAAGGTATGGAGATCCTGTGGACCACGGCTGGTGACCAGGCCGTTGTCTTCCACGCAGGACTCATCGACCCAGTTGGCGCCGGCGTTGCGAAGGTCGGTCTTGAGCGAGGGCCATGAGGTCAGTGTGCGGCCTTTCACGACGTTCGCTTCGATGAGCATCCAGGGCGCATGGCAAATGGCTGAGACAGGGCGGCCGGTGTCAAAGAAGGAGCGGACAAACTCGACGGCCTCCGAGTTCAAACGGAGCACGTCAGGGTTCATGACGCCGCCGGGCAGATGGAGAGCGTCGTAGTCCAGGCTGCGTGCCTTAGACAGGCTCTTGTCCGTCTTGAAGGTGCTGCCCCACTTCACCAGGTTCCAGGCCTTGACCTTGCCGCCGAAGGGCGAGATGAGGTCAACGGTAGCGCCGGCCTGGAGCAGGGCCTTGAGCGGACTGGTGAGTTCAACCTGTTCGACACCCTGGGTGAAAAGGATGGCGACGCGCTTGCCTTTGAGCTTGTTTTTGTTGCGATTGAAGAGTGCCATGTGAGTACCTCCGTGTGAGCTTTTGGGGAACTGGCGTGCGGTCGCCCCCTGGTGCCTTAGAACTCGGGGGGACGCGTGGCGTTGTCCCCCTTTCCGGCTTCAGATTGTTGGTTGCGGCAAAGCGACGACGCAGCCCAAGAATCCTTGCCGAAGCCTGCGAGCGAGCCACGGCGCAGAACGTCGGCAATCGCCGACTGTTGCCCGTTCGCGTGAAGCTTATAGTTTTGGCACCAGGCAGAGGTGACCAAAGTCGCCCACTGGTTCAAGCCGGACTCTCCGGGCTCCCTCCCCCATTCCAAGTATTCGGGCCTGACGTCGCGTGTCGCCGCCTCCCTGCATTCCTGCGGGGCCGTTGGTGTGTGTGCCTGACGCCTATTTTCTTCTGAAAGGTTCCTCCTCATGGCATCGTCCACGCCCGTTCAACCCTTGGCTTCCCCCGATGGAGCTCCCGCCTCAACCACCTCGCAACCGGCAAACTTCATGCGAAACATCGATCCGTCGAAGGCTGCGGGTGTGCATCCGCGGCGATCGCATGGCACACCTCCGCGCGGCCTCAACGTAGTGCCCACGTCGCCGTCGTTCAACGGTGCCTTTGGGCGCATCTTCCGGACGTTGCCGGCCGCCACGTTCGGCGCTACGGATGCCGAAACAACGGCCAACCTGATGAAGCTCGGCGCGGCCATGGCCGCTGACAAGGATCCGGCCGATCCGAAAGACGGTCCAGATAACGAAGAGAGCGGCATCCCCGCCGCCTTCACCTACTTCGGGCAATTTGTTGACCACGACCTGACGTTTGATCCGGCAAGCAGCCTTCAAAAGCAGAACGATCCCGATGCGCTGATCGACTTCCGCACACCGCGCTTTGACATGGACAACCTGTATGGGCGCGGGCCGGACGACCAGCCGTACCTGTACCAGCCGGACGGGATGCACTTCCAACTGGGCGACGCGTTAACGGGAGTCGTTGCCAATGCGGGCGCGAGGGACCTGCTGCGCAGTCCGGCAGCACCTGGACGCGCGCTGATCGGGGATCCGCGCAACGATGAAAACGTCATTGTGTCGCAGCTGCAAGGGCTTTGGCAGCGGTTCCACAACGCGGTGGTCGATGCGCTGCCCGGCGCCAACTTCGCCGACGTTCAGCAGGAGGTGCGATTCCATTACCAGTGGATCCTGATCCATGACTTTCTGCCGAGGATCGTGAATGCCGATGTGCTGGACGCTGTGCTGCCGGGCGCAAGCCAGGGTGATCCGGATTTCTCGTCGCTGAATTTGAGGTTCTACCACCCCAAGAACGATCTGTTCATGCCGGTGGAGTTTTCCGTGGCGGCGTACCGCTATGGGCACTCCATGGTGCGGCCCGGGTACCGGCTGAATGATGACAACGCCACGCTGCTGCCGATCTTTGCGCCGGGACCGCCCATGCACAACGATCTCCGCAGCTTTCAGAACATGCCTCCCACGTGGGCGATGGATTGGCGGCGCTTTATCGACCTGGAAGAGCTGAACTACGGGCTGTTGCCGACGGACCCTCCGGGCCCGACGCCACCAAGGAACAAGCTGCGCCTGCAGTTCGCGTACAAGATCGACACATCGCTGGTTGACCCTCTGAAGAGTTTGCCGTCCACCGTGGCAAGCGATCCGCCGCCTTCACTTGGCGCGCGCAACCTGTTACGCGGGTGGCGCCTGGGTCTGCCGAGCGGGCAGGCGGTCGCCTTGGCCATGGGCTTCACGCCGCTCACCGACGCGGAGATCATGATCGGGAAGTTCACCGGGGACGACAAGAACGACATCCTTGAAACGATCACCGACGGGAGAGTGGGCGGGTTGGCGTTCAAGGGGAAGTGCCCGCTTTGGACGTACATCCTTGCGGAGACAAAGAAGAATCCGCTGAAGGAAACGATCACCTTCAGCGATGGCGACCAGAGCGTGACAACACCGCAGCTTGGCCCCGTGGGCGGCACGATCGTCGCCGAAACGTTTCTGGGGATTCTGAATGGGGATCAAACGTCGTATCTGAACCTGGCTCCGGGATGGAAGCCTTCGTTCGGCCTGGCGAGCGATGGCACGTTCGGATTACGCGAGATGATCGGGTTTGCGCAGGCGCATTGAGCGCCTCGTTGACCAGGTCTGCAAGCAAAAAGGGTGGAGCTGAGCTCCACCCTTCTTTGCTTCGGAGTTAGGGTGCCTTATCGATCGATCTGCCCCAGCACGATATCGATGCTGCCGATCACGGCGACGACATCGGCGATCTGGCGGCCTTTGCACATGGTTTCGAGCGCCTGGAGCGTGGCGAAATCCGGGTTGCGCATGTGCACGCGGTAGGGCTTGGCGGTGCCGTCGGAGACGACGTAGTAGTTCATCATGCCGTGCGGGTTTTCGATGGAGCTGGTGACCTCGCCCGCGGGCACCTGGAAGCCTTCCGTGACGATCTTGAAGTGGTGGATGAGCGATTCCATCTCCGTCTTCATCTTTTCGCGGTTGGGCAGGATGATCTTAGGGGCGTCGGCGGCGATGGCGCCTTCGGGGAGGCCGTCGAGGGCTTGCAGGCAGATCTTTACGGACTCGCGCATCTCCTGCATGCGCAGGACGTAACGGGCCCAAACGTCGCATTCGTTGCTGACGGGAACGTTGAACTGGAACTTCTCGTAGCTCGAGTACGGCATGTCGCGGCGGACGTCGAAGTCGATGCCGGAAGCACGCATGGGCGGGCCGGTCACGCCGAGCGCGATGGCGTCCTCCGGGGAGAGATGGCCTACGCCCTTGAGGCGGCCCTGCCAGATGGGATTCCCCGTGAGCAGGCCTTCGTACTCGTCGATGTTGCCGGGCATGTCCTTGAGGAACTGCCGGATCTTGGCAGGGAGATCGAGAGGCATCTCCATCGACAAGCCGCCGACGCGGATATAGCTCGTCATCATTCGCTGTCCGCTGACGGCTTCAAAGATGCGGAGCAGTTGTTCGCGCTCGCGGAAGCAGTAGAGGAAGACGGTCATGGCGCCGATATCGAGCGCGTGGGTGCCCAGCCAGACAAGGTGGGAATTTAACCTCATGAGCTCCATGAAGAGCACGCGGATCCACTGCGCGCGGGGCGGGATTTCGAGCTGGAGGAGCTTTTCGACCGCGAGCGCGTAGGCGAGGTTGTTTGACATCGGCGAAAGGTAGTCGATGCGGTCGGTCAGCGGGATGACCTGTTGGTAGAACTTGGCCTCACAGGTCTTCTCGATGCCGGTGTGCAGGTAGCCAATATCCGGGGCGAGGGAGACGACCTGTTCGCCGTCCACCTCAAGCACCAGGCGGAGCACGCCGTGGGTGGACGGGTGCTGCGGGCCCATGTTGAGGACCATCGTCTGGTCGGCAATGGGGTCGTTGCCGTGGTGATGCCGTTCGGCGTCGGCGACGACATCTTCCACACCGGGCACCTTGCCGGACGCGCTGCTAGTGCCAGGGTTGAGAAAGTCAGCCGCGGAGCGGACAGGGGCGAGGGTGGCACCCGTCGTGAGGGTCTGGGGCGAGATGCGGGCGTCCGTCGGCGTGGGACGTGTTTCCTGTTCGAGATCGGCAGTCGGCATATTAGCGGTAGCCCTCCACGGGGTAGTCCTTGCGGAGCGGGTGGCCGTTCCAGTTGTCGGGCATCATGATGCGGGTCAGGCGCGGGTGGCCGGCGAAGCTGATGCCGAACAGGTCAAACACTTCGCGCTCGTAGAAGTTCGCTGAAGGCCAAACGCCGGTGATGGAGTCGATGGACGGGTTGTCGCTGAGCAGGCGCGCGATGATGCGGATGCGCTGCTTGAACCGGTGCGACAGCAGCGAGTAGCTGACCTGAAACCGCGGTTCAGAGGGGTACCAGTCGACTGCGGTGCAATCTTCGAAGAAGTTGTAGCCGGCGTTCTTGGCGGCGGTCACCGTGGCGACGATGGTCTCCGGTGCGACGGTGAGCGTGAGCTCCTGGCGGTCCCATTTCGCGTCGGTGATGAAGCTCTGCAGAGCATCGAGCGTCCCTGCAAAGACAGGGTGGGTGGCGAGGGCTTCGCGAACGGCATCATGACCGAAGGCGGCCTGTTGCGTGGCGGCGGTGACGCTGGTGTCGTTGGATTCAGGCATGGCTACTAAACCTTGGGTTCTTAACTGAAGGTACAAACAGCAGGTTCCCCTTCGCGGGGAATGACAAGCAAAAAAAGGCGAAGAAACCGATTCGTACGAAGGGACAAGCCCGCTTCTAGAGATCGGCTTTGTCGTTGACGAAGTTGAGGATGCCCTTCTTCCACACGTAGAAGAGGCCGACCGCGACGAAGCCGAGATACACGACCATCTCCCAGAAGCCAAAAAGGCGCGATCCGGTGATGGCCGGCAAGCGGCGGTAGATCACGGCCCAGGGAAGCATGAAAACGGCTTCTACGTCGAACAGAATGAACAACATCGCGACCATGTAGAAACGAACGGAGAAGCGTCCGCGGGCGTCGCCGATCGGTTCCATGCCGCACTCGTACGCGCCGAGTTTGTTGCGATTCCGCCGGTGCTTGCCGATAAAGAACGACCCGGCGACCATGCCGCCGGCCATGCCCACGGCGACGATGACCTGAAAGGCCAGCGGGATGTACTGCCAAAGATAGGGATTGTTGTTCATGCGCCCTCAAGTCTGAGGGTAGGAGGGGGCTGCGGGAGTGTCAAGGAGAGTGGCTCGTTGAGCGTTCTCCGTGGTCAGTGTTTGTTCACAGGGCGCGAAACGAGAGGGCTGCGGGACCGCGCTTAATCGGAACGAGGCGGGAGGGGAACCAGATGATCTTGTTCACCATCACCGGCCACTACAGCAGCCCTTTGTACCAGGTCAGCACAGCTTCTCCGAGCAGGGCCGTGAGCAAACCCCCCGCGGCAAGGAAGCTGCCCAGGGGAAGCTTGGTGGCAGCCGTTGCGCGGCCCCGGGCAAGCAGGATGACCGCATAGGCAGCGCAGGTGATCATGCCGAGGAAGAAGGCGAGCATGGAGTCCCAGAAACCCAGGAAGGCGGCGATCATGCCGAGCAGCTTGACGTCGCCGAGACCCATACCATCGCGTCCGCGGAGGGCCCTGTACGTCGCGCGGATGAGGAGCAGGAGGACTGCGGCGGCAAGGATGGCGGCGAGGCGGCCGAGCACCAGGGCCTCCGGGCCAGTGAGGAAGACATCCCCACGCGCAGCAAAGGAGCCGGGACTTTGCAGCCGGAGATTGCTGCGCGGGCGCAGATGGATGTCACCCTCGCCGTCTTGCAAGAACACCGCTTGTACGCAAGCGAGAAAAAACCCGACGGCGGTTCCGCCTAGCGTGAACACGTCTGGAAGTGTGTGGGTGCGCCAATCGATGACGGCGAGCCCGATCAGAAGGAAGCCAACGATGGCAGCGCCGATACCGTCCAGCAGCAGACGAGCGGTGTGATCGACCCCTCCCGCGGTTAGCCCGCCGAGGATGGCCCGCTGCGTTGCCAAAAAGGTGAGCAGAAACCAGAGTGCCGTGGCAAGCTCAACCGCAGGGTAGCGCCATGAGATGGACGCGTGGCAGTGCCGGCACCGGCCCCGGAGCAGGATCCAGCTGAGGACAGGGATGTTGTCGTACCAGCGAATGGTCTCGCCGCAGGAGGGGCAGTGCGACCGGGGTGCCACCAGGCTTTCCCGGCGTGGGAGCCGGTAGATGGCGACGTTGAGAAAGCTGCCAAGGAGCAGACCGAGAATCACGGCGGCGAGCTCGAAGGCCAAGGCGAACGGCATGCGGTGAGTCTAAATGGCCTGTTTTGACGAGCTCAGAACCGCAATAGAACCAGTGGAATCACCACACCCGCCCCCAGAAGACCGGTGACGAGCAGCTTGTTCCGGTCGAACTTGTACGCCATGTAGATGCCGGTGAACGTGCTGGTGAAAAGGCCAAGGCTCACGATCAGGAAGAACACTTTCAACGGAAGATGCTGTTTCTGTTTGCTCCACAGAGTTTGCGGTTGCTGAGGCGGGGCAGAAGGACTCACCGCGGCTGCCGTGGGAGTCGCTCCGGGCGCGCCCGAATTTGCGCCCTGCCGGTGAGCATGCGCGCTTTGGCTGGAGCCGCTGCCGTCCGTTCCGGGTGCGGTGTTGGTGTCAGCGGCCGCCCTGGGTGCGCCGTCGGTATGGGCTGGACCGGCATCGTGCCCGTCGTGCGCGCCTGGCCGCCGTACCGGGAGCACCCAGGTCTGCTTCTTGTGAATCTGTCCCCAGGTTGCGAGCACGGCGGGCGGCTTGTAGGAGCTGCCGGCTGCCTCGTGGAGGCTCAGCGTTTGAACCGCCCCAGTGAAGGCGAAAAACAACAACGCAGGCGAGATGAGGAGGCCAAAGTACAGATGAATCTGGCGGCAGAACTTCAGGAGGGCAACACTTCTCGGCATATCTATTCGGACCAATCTTGTCCGAATTGTACCAAGCCCAGAGTAGAAGAATTGCTAGAAGTCGACGTGCGTACGCACGGTAAAGACCGCGACCGGGCCGCGGTCTTTGTTATAGCCGGGGTGCGCGACCAACTGTGCGTCCAGCGAACTGAACAGGCCGCGCCAGTTGTGGGCGGTGTAGTAGGTTTCCAGGATGTCCTCGCGGGCGTAGTTCAGGCGGCCGTCGCCGAGCAGAAAGCCCTTGCCTCCAAGGGCAAGGTACGCCTGGTGATCGCGCTTGATGGCGTTGGTCACACCGGCTACGCCGAAGCGATCGTTAGTGCGGCCCCAGCGGGAGCCGGCCATGTCGGCTCCGGCTTCAAAGGTCTGGTCCACTTCGGTGTAGCAATAGCTCTCATGCTGGCCCTCGTTCCAGCCGAAGCGCCCAAAGGCCCGTATGTCCGAGGTGATCTGCTGGTCGGTGTTCAGATCCAGGCCGTACTTCACCGTGGTCGCCGGTGTGTGGGCGGTAATGTCCGGGGTCGCTGCAGGGTTCCCGGCGGTCCGGGCCAGCAGCGCTAACCGGTTCTGGTCACGATAGACGCCCATATCGCCGTAGTTGGCGTAGGTAAGCAGACGAAAGGTGCCGGGGCGGTTGCGCTCGCCGAGGCGGGCGAGAAGACGGGCCAGCGGCGTTTTGCGGTATTCCACTTCCAGGTTTTCCCCGCGGGCGCGGTGCAGGTTCCAGTCCAGATCGATGCCATTGGCCACCGTAGGCATCAGGGCAAGGGCGGCGCGAGCGGACCAGTCGCGGTCGTCGTACTCGGTGACCAGGCCGTAGGTGTAACCGCGCGTGTCGGCAGCGTAGTCATAGGCTCCGTTGTTGTCGACGGTCCAGTTCAAGAACTGCAGGTGAGAGTCGGACCCGACCTGGTTGAGGTCGAAGAAGTCCGGTAAGCCCATACGACCGACGCGGAGGTCGAGCCGGCGAACAGGGACCTTTGTGGACAGAGAGAATGGTGTCCGTGCGCCGTCGGTCAACTCCCGGCTGAAGCCAATGACCTGGTGCAACTGAATGCGGGCGACGTAGGGCTTGGAGCCGAGGGAAGGGTTGCGAACGACGTCCAGATTCGTGAATCCGGCCAGGCCGAGAGCCTCCGAGATGCCCCGACCGCCTGCGGACTCGAGATCGAAGATGAAGTCGGTGGCGTAGCGGGGCTTTGGATTCAGCTGGTACCCGGTAAAGAGCGTTCCGACAAGGGAGGTCTTGTACTCACCCCTCGGGAGCAAGGAGTTCGAGCCCGTGTAGGGAGCGTGAAACCCAGGGTGCCCCTGGAAAACGATATTGGCTTGACCGAGCAATAACCAGCGTGAGGTGTCGGAGTGCGGAAAGATCGTCGTCGGCACGGCGGGTGGCGTCCCCGGCTCGTTTGTAGGCTGGGGCTGGGACTGGGGCTGGGCCGCGTCGGGAGTGAACGGATGAGCCCCGGCGGGCGTGCCGGGCTGCTGCGCCGGGGCGTAGGTGGAGCACAGGACGGCACTGGCGAGCAAGGTAGAGCAAAGGCGAACAGGCATGCGGGATCCTTCTTAGGATGCGTCATCAAAGTGAACGCAATGTGACCTCCGTGGCATTTGACAAAGGCGAACAGGTTACGTAAATTGGTCTTACACGGGAAAGGAGGATGGTCCAGCCTATGAATTCTGATTGTTCCAGTTGTTGCTTTACTAAACGTGAGGTGACTGAGGCTTAGAGCTCCGCGCTCTAGACCTGACGGTCTGTTTCTGTAGTTCGTAGAACAGTGAAGTCCCCGTCGAGGCCCATCCGAGTCGGATGCCCTCAAGTCAATCCCACCAGATCACCGCATAACGGCTCGTCTGCTTCGGCAGGCGGGCCGTTTGTGTTTGTGGGCGATGGAGCGCGCGGAACAAGCGCTCACGCGGAGGACGCGAGGTTTCGCGGACGGCGCGACGGTGATCAGGGACAGCGCCGGACGGCGTAGGATTTCTTTATGAGCAACGCAGTGATGGAGCGGGTGGAAGCGGTAGACTTCGGGACGAGCGGGGATGAGTTGGTGATCGCGGGCCGGCGGTTCCACTCGCGGCTGATCGTGGGCACGGGCAAATACAAGGACGGCCCGGAAACCAAGGCCGCCATTGAGGCCTCGGGAGCGGAGATGGTCACCGTGGCGGTTCGGCGGGTCAACCTGGATCGCTCCCAGGAGAGCCTGCTCGACTTTATCGATCCCCAGCGCTACTTTCTGCTGCCCAACACCGCCGGTTGCTACACCGCCGAGGAGGCGATTCGGGCTGCGCGCCTGGCGCGCGAGGTAGGGCTGTCCGACTGGGTGAAGATTGAAGTCATCGGCGATCAGCCGACGTTGTACCCGGATGTGCAGGCGACGGTGGAAGCGACACGCGTGCTGGTGAAGGAAGGCTTCACGGTGCTGCCCTACACGACCGACGATATCGTCTTCGCCAAGCGTTTGATTGATGCAGGAGCGGCGGCGGTGATGCCGCTCGGAGCGCCGATCGGGACCGGGTTGGGCATTGCAAACACGTACACCCTGCGGATGATGCGTGAGCTGATTACCGAGGTGCCGTTGGTGGTCGATGCCGGGTTGGGAACCGCGAGCGATGCGGCGCAGGCCATGGAGTTAGGCTTCGACGCGGTGCTGCTGAACACCGCGATGGCCGGCGCCAGGAACCCCGTGCTGATGTCGTCGGCAATGCGCAAGGGAGTTGAGGCCGGGCGGGAAGCCTTCCTGGCCGGACGCATGCCGAAGAAGCTCTATGCGAGCGCAAGCTCACCGCTGGACGGCATTTCGCGGTAGATCGCGGGAGTCGGGGTATGCTGCGGCTCCAGAGGCGAGTCTGCCCCTGACTGGCGAGCAGGGCGACGCGCGTTGCGCAAAAGTGTTTCAGGCGACCCCGATCGGGATGTCGGGGGCACTGGGCGCGCCAAGCCGCGGGACGAGCAGTTGGAAGATTCCCAGCGCAAGCAGGTAGGCCGTGGCGGCCAGGACGAAGATCGGCAGAGGGTGCAGGGCAAAGTAGTGGCTGACGAGCCAGGTGAACAGTGCCCCGCCGAGGGAGCCGACGGCGCCTCCCCAGCCGACGACGGTGCTGACAGACGAGGACGGGAACATGTCGGTCGTCGTGGAGTACAAGTTGGCGGACCAGCCCTGGTGAGCCGCGGCGGCCAGCGCAATCAGCGCAACTGCAGGCCAGGGGCTGTGCGGCGAGATGACGTGCATATACGGCACAAACACGATGGGCAGCACGCATACCGCCATGAGCAGTAGGGTGAGCTTGCGGCCGGCGTTGACGCTGTAGCCGCGCTTCATGATGGCGCCGGAGAGCGCGCCCCCGCCGATGCTGCCGACAGACGAGACGGCGTAGACGATGACGATGGGCCAGTAGGCGGCTTTCAGGTCGAGGCCGTAGTTGTCGTGCAGAAACATGGGCAAATAGAACAGGTAAAACCACCAGACAGGGTCGGTAAGCCCTTTGCCGACGGCAAAGGCGTACAGGCCACGGTTGCGAAGGATGCCGGAGTATAGCGGCCAGCCGGTCGCGCGAGGAAGGACGCTGGCCAGGTTTTCCTGGGTGGTGCTGCTGGCTCGGCGAAGGCGGTTGTAGGGG
Organism: Granulicella sp.; assembly: GCA_965198515.1. Classification (GTDB taxonomy): domain Bacteria; phylum Acidobacteriota; class Terriglobia; order Terriglobales; family Acidobacteriaceae; genus Granulicella. Next base: position 2,167,961 of record CBDAPO010000006.1, read on the forward strand.
AACAGCAGCCATGCCACAAGCCAGAAAACGCCGAGGGAACTCGTGCAGATGAACGCGGCTCGCCAGCCGAAGCGCGTGGTGACGAAAGGGAGCAGCGCGGGGGCGATGAAAAAGGCGGCGTTGGCGCCGGAGTTGAACAGGCCGGTGGCGAAGGCGCGCTCTTCGGTGGGAAACCACTCGGTGGTGGCCTTGATCGCGGCGGGAAAGTTCCCGGACTCGCCGAGGCCGAGAAAGAAGCGGGCGATGCCGAAGCCGAGCACGGAGGCGACCAGCGAGTGCGACAAAGAACTCACCGCCCACACGGTGATGGCGAGGGCGTAGCCGGTCTTGGTGCCCAGGCGGTCAATGAAGGGCGAGGCGACCAGAAAGCCGACAGCATAGGCGATCTGGAAGCTTTCGACGATATGGCCGTAGTTGAGGTGGTACGCGACCTGGAACTTGGCGTCGAGACCGGGAACCCAACCCATGAAGGGCAGGTGAAGCAAAGGTTCAATGAGCGACAGGACCGACCGGTCCATGTAGTTGATCGTGGTGGCCGCGAAGAGGAGAAAGCAGACGAACCAGCGGATGTTGGGGCGCTCAGGAGCGGTGGCGGTGAACTCGTCAACCGCTGGTGCAGAGATCAGGGACATGCGCTTCGCTCCGGTGAGGCATTGGCAACGTGGCCAGGAAAGGATGTGAGGAGGGTAGCTTGCCGGGGAGGATGGGTGTCAAGGTGAGAAGCGGGCAGTCCGGGCATGCAGGTTCGCGGCTGGTGACAACTAGAACCACCGCAGAGACACAACGCAGATTCCCTCCGGGGATGACAACCAGAAAAGACGGCTAGGGCTGTGCGGACAGTGGGGTGATCTTTTGCACCAGGACATCGTCTTTGGCCTTGTGCAGTTGTTGCACTTTGGCGAGTTCCGCGCGCGACTCCTCCGTGTTGCCCATGGCCTGGGCCAGGCGGGCCAGGCGGTAGTGGGCGTCGGGGTCTTCGGGGGCTAGCTGGATGGCTCGCTTGAAGTTGGCCTCGGCTTCGGCGTTGTGTTTGTCGTGCGCGTTGACCTGGCCCAGGTCGAGGAAGGTGAGGCGGACGGCGTTGGGCTGGGCGGCGGCTTTTTCCAGTACGGTGCGTGCCGTGGTCCAGTCGTTCTTCTTGATCGCGAGGTCGCCGAGGTAGGTCAGGGCCTCCGTGTGGTCGGGGTTGAGCTGAACTTCCTTCTGAAACTCGGGTTCAGCGTCGGCGAAGTTGCCCAGCTTCCAGAGCAGGTAGCCGAGGCCGAAGTGGAGGTCCGGCGTGTTGGCGTTGGCCGCTTCCGCCGCGCGAAACTGCGCCACCGCACCAGCCATGTCACCCTTGGCGTCAAGTGCTTCGCCGGCGATCATATCGGCCTGGGCGGAGTTGGGGTCCTGCTGGAGGATCAGCTTGTCCTGCTCGAGGGCGCAGGCGTAGTCCTTGGCCCAGAGGCAGCTTTGGGCAAGGGTAAGGCGGAGTTGGAGGTTGTCCGGAGTAAGATCAAGGCCGGCGCGGAGGTTGGGAACGGCGTCGGCGTAGCGGCCGGTGCCGTATTGCGCCATGCCGAGAAGGAGTTTGGGGCGAGGGTCAGCCGGAGTTTGCTGGGCGGCGGCGGTGAGGGGCTGGATGGCTTCCGCGAGCTGGGCGTTTTTGAAGAGGGCGAGGCCGAGGTTCAGGGGAACGCCGGGGAGGTTCGGGTCGGCGGCGAGGGCTTTCCGGTAGGCGGGGATGGCCTGCGGGTAGTTTCCCTGAAGCGCATAATCGAGGCCGAGGTGGGCGTTTGCTTCGGGGTCGTTGGGAGTGGTGGCCAGGACCTGCTGCCAGGCTACTTCGGCACTGGGGAGGTCCTTGGCTTGTTCCGCAGCGAGGGCTTGTTGTTTGGGGGGTGTAGGTGCTTGTCCGAGGACGGACCAGGCGATCAGGAGACAGCAGCCGAAGCGAAGCACGGTGGATACCCTTCGGGAGAAGGTTATACCGGGGTGGGTTCTGCGGACGAGTCCGATGAGTCAGGGTTTGACAACGGGCGGCGGTGGTGGCGTAGGGGCGAGATCGAAGGTCCAGCCTGTGACGGGCTTGGGGTCAACCGCGACCACTTTCGTGAGAACGAACAATATGGCAGCATCCCATACGGCCGTACCCGTCCTAAAGTTCGCGACCCTTCAGCGATTCTTTTCGCGCGCCGTGAGACGCTACCGCAGTGAATTCGACCACCTTGTGATTAAACTGCCCGGGATGCGCCTTGATCGCGCAGAGCGTGTGGTGATTACCGGGTCGTGAGTTGATTGCGCCTGAGCTCGAAGTACCAGAAAGAGCAGACAAGTGAACACAAGCGCCTTCGACATAATGAATTAGACACCGGCGATTGAGGGACGCTCCCGCCAAGTCGCTCCATGCACGCTTAGTTCAGGCGTTGTAAGCGACCGATCAGCTTTTCAGCCAACGGTTCACCGCTTTCGGTCCAGAGGAGGCGGCTGCTGATGCCACACTTTTTCTCAACCGAGAGGGTGAACGCCAGGAGCTTCTCCACGTTTTGCTGGATGCGGACGGTGGCGTCGCGGTCCAGCTGTGCACCTTCCGGGACAAGCTCATCGTCAAGGGTGAACGGGGTGTCGAGGCCGAAATCGACGCGGATGTGGCCGTTCGTCTCGTAGGTGCCGTGATCGAAGTCGGGGCCAAAGCCGGTGATGCGCACGCGAGTAGGCTCCAAACGCCAGGTGCGGTCGAGTTGAGCGTCTTCAAAGGTCTCGTCGTCTTCGTCCTCGAGCGCGTCGTGATCAGCATCGGCGGCAGCGGAAACAGACTCGGGAAGCCAAAGGCCCCAGCGCATCTCGAACTCGTACGCGGTGTCCTCGTGCAACTGTTCGGTGGCTTCAGGGACGGCGTTCTCGATCCGCGAGGCTTCGGTGTCGGGGTTGTCCTGGGCGCGGTCATCATTCACAAAGATGCGTTGAAAAGTAGGGGACTCGGTCCAGTCGAGCGGGTAGGCCGTAGCGGCGACCACTCGGTTGTAGGCGCTGCTCGCATTACCGCCGGAGGCGACCTGGGCGAATTGGCGCATCACGGCCTGCAAGGCAGACGGCAGCGCGGCGAAGCGGAAGTTGGGGTACCAGAGGCTGAGATAGAGCTGATCGGCCATAACTGAGATTGGATGCTTGGGGTGAGGCGACGTTTCAGGGGCGGGGCTCGTCATGGCGCTTCGCGTGGGCGAGTGGCGTCGTTGGCGTTTTTGCCGATGCCGCTCTTCGCCTTGGCGGGCTGTTAGCGGCGGAGCACCTGCAGCTTCCGTCGCAAATCACCTTCTCTTTTGTGGCCAAGCCTCTAACCCTCGCCACAGCGCAGCCGCCAACGCGGCGCCAACCCTGCCAACGGCCCAGCCACCAACACAAAGCGCCCCCTCCGCTTAGGATGGAGCTACATGCGCTGGTCGGCGACGAAGCTTCGGTGGGTGTTGCTGGTGGGCGTGCTGATGTTGGCGGGCGTGCTGGCAGGGTTCTTTGGGCTGGCGCGGTACCGGGCAGGCAAGATCTGGCAGCGTATCCTGGCGCGCAGCGGCGTGAACCTGCGACAGGAAACGAATGGGTTTACCTACTCGCAGTCCAGCAAGGGACGGACCGTGTTCACCCTCCATGCGTCCAAGGCGACGCCCATGGGGAAGAACAAGTGGGCGCTGCACGATGCCGTGTTGATCCTGTATGGGCGCGAGCCGGGTCGGGATGACCGCATCTACGGCAAAGAATTTCAATACGACCAGGACGAAGGCGTGGCCCGGGCCATGGGCGAGGTCCACATGGACCTCCAGGCGCCGGAGCCGGGTGGGAAGGCGCCGGCAGCCGGTGCACGGCCCAATCTCAGCTTTGAGCAGGAAGACGAGGCCGCAGATGACCCTGGCGTGATCCATGTTCGCACCAGTGGGGTGGTGTACATGCGCAAAATGGGCCTGGCGGCGACCGGGGAAGCAACAGAGTTTCGCTACGGCGGGATTACGTGCACCTCACGCGGAGCCGAGTTTGATTCAGCTCAGAGCGTGGTTCGACTTCTGGCCGATGTGCGGATGACCGGGACGGTGCGCAACGCTCCGTTTGAGCTCCACGCCACGCATGCCGAGCTGAACCGTACCGCCAACACCGCCGATCTGGTCACCCCTGTACTAGCCTCGGGCGAGCGAAACGCCCGCGCGGCCCATGCGTTGTTGCATCTGCGGAAAGACGGCTCGCTGCAAGCCGCAGAGGCGAACGGTGGGGTGGAGATGCATACCGGCACACGGTCGATTGCCGCGCCGCAACTGACGGCGGTGTTCGGCAACGATAGCCGGGCACAGCAGGCCAGGCTGTTCACCGGGGTACGATTTGCCGATACCGATCGCGCGCGTCCGGGGCAAGGTTCCGCGGCGACGCTGCAGCTGGCATGGACGCCGGAAGGTCTGCTGAGCGATGTGCTGGCGGAAGGTGCAGTGCGCTTCAATGGGAACGCCGTGACTGCGGATGGAGCCGTGCAGCGGCACTTGGCTGCGGACCGGATGCAGGCTGACTTTGTGCCCGAGGGCGGCACCTCCGGACGAAGGGCTATGCTCCACCGCGTGCATCTGACCGGGCAAGCGCAGGTGAGCTCAGCAAAACAGCCGGGCAGCGGCGTGGCACGGCAGGGAAGCAGTGCCATCAGCGGGGATGACCTTCTCGCAACCTTTGCGCCGGGAGCGCAGGGCCGGGCGGTGATCCAGGAGCTGACCGGCACGGGACACACCCGGCTGGAGCAGGTGGCCGACGATGGAGGCCGGCAGCAGAGCACGGGGGACACGCTGCACGTCACCTTCGCCCCGGCTACAGCAAACAGTTCCGGTGCTGGTGCAAGTGTTGGCCAGGGTGCTGGACCCACGGAGCAGGTCTCCTCCGCGGTCCAGACGGGGCATGTGGAGGTGGTCTCCTGGGCGATGTCGAAAGCAACGGCCTCGCCGACCGCGAACGCCGGCCCCACGTTCGACAAAAGCACCGGGCACGCGGACCGCGCCGAATACTCCGGGACAGCGAAGACGCTGATTTTGACCGCGGCGCCGGGAGGGCGGGCCAGCGTTCAACAGGCGCAGGGCGACGTCCAGGCCGCGCAGATCGTCCTGCAACAAACCACCGGCGACGCCGAGGCGACAGGTGGGGTCATCGCCACGAACCTGGGCCAGAACGGCAGCCCTGCCACACACGTGCTGGCGAACCGGGCGCGCTTGCTGCACAGTGCTGGGCTGACGGAGTTCTTCGGGGAGACAGGCCGCCCGGCGCAGCTTTGGCAGGGCGGCTCGCAGGTTCTGGCAGCCAGGATCACTCTGGACCAGCGCCAGCACGGGATGTCCGCGCGGCCCGCAGCGCCGGGCGAGATGGTTCACGCCGTCTTCGCCACGGACAGCGCCAAAGATACCTCCTCCTCAACGAGCGCGAAGTCGGCGAAGGGCGGCGCGGCCGCGGAGAAGCCCCACGCTGAGGGCATGGTCAACAATACGGTGCCGGACGCCGCCCGCTCGGCCGTTCGCGTCAGCGCCACGACAATGGACTACGACGATCTGCACCACGACGCCGTGTTTACGGGCACAGTGCGGCTGTCGGGAGTACTGGGCGAGATCTCCGCCGATCGTGGCACGGCGACCCTCCGTGCTCCGCAAAGCAAGCAGGATGGGGCTGGGGCGTCGAATGCGGGACCGGACCTCGGCGGCAGCTTGGAGCGCATGGTGCTGCTCGGCGACGTAAAGCTGAGTCAGGTCGGTCGCACCGGGGTGGGCCAGCAGCTGACCTATACAGCCGCGACGGACAGCTTTGTTCTGACGGGAGCCCCGGGCAAGCCCCCACGCGTGATGGGGGAGCAGGGCAGTCTGGTAACCGGGGCGACGCTGCTGTTCCGGAACACCGATAGTACGATCGTGGTGGCGGGGACCGAGAACGGACCCAAGGCGCCGGGCGGCACACGGGTACACACCGAGACCGACCTGAAGCAGAGGCCGTAGCAAGACACCTGATGCGAACACTGGCAACAGAAGAGATCGGCAAAGCGTACGGCGGGCGACAGGTCGTCCGCGGCGTCAGCCTTGAGATTCGCCAAGGCGAGGTCGTGGGACTGCTGGGGCCAAACGGCGCCGGCAAGACGACGACCTTTTACATGATCGTTGGCCTGGTACGGCCGGACCTGGGGCGGATCGTTGTCGACGGTACCGACATCACGCGCACGCCGATGTACCTCCGTGCCCGCGACCACGGTATCAGCTACCTTCCGCAGGAGCCTTCAGTCTTTCGGAAACTTACGGTGGAAGATAATATTCTGGCCGTAATGGAAACACAGCACGGGACTTGGCAGCAGCGCAGGCAGCGGACCGAGATGCTGATTAGCCAACTCAGTCTGGGCCATGTGCGCAAGACGCAGGGCTTTGCCCTTTCCGGCGGCGAGCGGCGACGGGTAGAGATTGCCCGCTGCCTGGCGATTGAACCCGCGTTCATCCTGCTTGATGAGCCGTTCTCCGGCATCGATCCGATCGCCGTGCTGGAAATCCAACAGATCATCTTCGATCTGAAAGCGCAGGGCATTGGGATCCTGATCACCGATCACAATGTCCGCGAAACGCTGAGCGTGACGGAACGGGCCTACATCATCAACGATGGCAAGATTTTCCGCACGGGAACTCCTGGCGCCCTTGGCCGCGATCCAGAAGTGAAGCGAATCTACCTCGGGGAGAACTTCCAGATGGGTGAGGATCGCGGCGGGACCCCTGGAGGCGAGTAGAGGGACCCGGAAGAGCCACGTGATGCACAAGTGAGCAATTTGGTGCCCAAACTGCTCTTTCGTTGGATAGATTGCGTAAAAATTCGGAGTAGACTGCAGGCACGCCCTCAAGTACCCGAGGTGTGGCGGGCATCGCGTTAGGACAGAATGCGCTGCGGATGGGCTCCGGAGTCACTGACGTTGCTACAGACAAGACTGAACGTAAAGCTCACGCAGCGGCAGGTGCTGACCCCCGGCCTGGTGCAGATGGTGGGCGTGCTTGCGCTGAACAATCTTGAGCTCAGGGACATGATCGCCAATGAGCTTGTCGAAAATCCCATCCTGGAAGAGATCGATCCAAGCGTAGAGCCCCTGGAGGAGCGCAGTGGCCGCGAAGGTGACCGGGAACGGACCGCTGCGGAGGTCGTTGCGGAGAGTGAGCGGGTAGAAAAGGATCCCTTCGATGAAGTGGACTTTGGCAGCTACTTTCAGGACTATCTGGATCCTGGATTTCGCAGTCCGTCCACGTTCGAGGAGTATGACAAGCCTTCGTTTGAGCAGTTCCTCGCCGCGCCTAACACCCTGACGGACCACCTGATGTGGCAGGTAGGCGCGCTGACGCTTGGAGCCGAAGAGCGAGGCGCGGTTGAGCTCCTGATCGGCAACCTCAACGAGGACGGGTACCTGACCGCCAGCGAGGAAGACCTTCTCGGCCTCGGGATGGAGGTTCTGTGGGCAAACGAGGCGCAGGGGTTGCGATGCCTTGAAGCGGCCCGCCGCGTTCTGCTGGGGCTGGACCCGATCGGCATCGGTGCACGGGACCTCAGGGAGTGCCTGGCGACCCAGCTGCGGGCCCTGCGCGACCGTAGGCCGGGTGGGGCCGACCTGCCCGCCATCGATGTGTCGCTGCTGCAGGCGGCAGAGATCATCGTGGGCGGTCACCTGCCGCTGCTTCAGCGGAGGGATAATCGCGAACTGGCCCGCGTGTGCCGACGATCTGCGGGCGAGGTCGCCGCGGCGGCAGAGCTGATCCGCACGCTGGACCCACGGCCGGGCGCACGGTTCAATGAGTCGACGACGCGCTCCATTCAGCCGGACGTGAGCTTCATGAAGCGTGACGAGGACTGGGTCGTGGTGCTGAATGACGAGGACGTGCCATCCCTTCGCCTGAATCATGAGTACCGGCGCATGATGATTGAGCGCCGAATGGAACGCGAGGTCCGCGAGTATGTGAAGGAGCGGTACCGGTCGGCCATCCAGCTGCTGAGGAACCTGGAGCAGCGAAAGGCCACCATTGTGCGGACCTGCGAGGTGATCCTGCGTCGGCAGCGCGAGTTCCTGGAGATAGGCGTCGAAGGGCTGCGGCCGATGATGATCAAGGAAGTCGCCGATGAGATCGGGGTTCACGCCTCCACGGTCAGCCGCGCCGTTTCCAACAAGTACGTGTACACCCCACAGGGCGTGTATGAGTTGCGCTTCTTCTTCTCAGAAGCCGTGAACGGGCCGGAAGGCGGCGATCTGCCGCTCCTGCTGCTGAAGCGCAAGGTCAAGAAGCTGATCGGGGAGGAGAATCCATTCAAACCGCTGACCGATGATGCGCTGGCCGCGGAGCTTCAGCGGCAGGGCATCCAGGTAACCCGGCGGACGGTCGCCAAGTACCGTGAAGATCTAGGGATTCCGAGTACCCATCAACGCCGTCAGCGTTAACGGCATCGTAATGGGCGGAAGGAGCTTTCATGCATATCGAGTTCGTCGGCCGGGGTTTCACCGTAACGGCCAAGCATCGCGCGCACGCCACGGAGTACCTAGAGCGAATCTTTCCAATGATCCCCAACGCTACAGGAGCACGGATTGTGCTCGGTCTGGACAAGTACCGACATATTGCTGAAGTCGAGCTACTCGGCCCCGCCGGGGACTTTGTAGCGCGCTGTGAGGGTAAGGACATGGATCAGGCCCTGCACGATGCGCTTCGTCGCGTGGAACAGCAGGTTGTGCACCACAATCAGCGCAACCAAACCATCCGCGACCATTCCAAGCCGGTCACGAGCGACGACGCTGACGCAGTAGGCGTTAGCCCCATGTTGAACGCGCAGTGACGTTCCAAAATGGGAAAGGGGGCCCGGGCATCCGGGCCTTTTTCCTTTGGCGGGTGATTTGGTCAGCTAAGTAGATGTAGGATCGTGGTATGGCGACCCGCCGGCCGGCCGCAAAGAAACAGAGCAAAGCCAAGACAAAGAAAGTCACCTCCCCATCGCCCTCGTCGGGGCAGGGTGAAGGAAATCCGCGCGAACTTGTCATCGTCACCGGCATGTCCGGGTCAGGTAAGCTGTCCGCCCTGAAGACCTTTGAGGACCTCGGCTACTACTCGGTCGATAACCTGCCGCTGGAGTTGATCCCCCGCTTCGCGGACCTGGTCGCCAAATCTGCGGAGATTGAGCGCGCGGCCCTGGTGGTCGACGTGCGCGAGGGCAGCCGGCTGGATCGCTTTCCCGCGATCCTGAAGCAGGTCCGCAAGGTGCTGCCCACGCGGGTGGTGTACCTCGAAGCAACCGAAGAGGTGATTGTTCGCCGCTTTTCGGAGACCCGGCGCCCACATCCGCTGGGACGCGAAGAGACGGTCGTCGACTCCATTCGGGCTGAACGGAAGCGCCTGGACCCGGTCCGCAACGTGGCGGACATCCTGCTGGACACCTCGAAGTTCAATGTGCACGAGTTGCGGGCGCATCTACAGGCGCAGTTTGGCCGGGCCGAAGGCTCCAGCGAACAGAATCTGACGATTGCGGTCACGAGTTTTGGGTTCAAGAACGGCGTTCCTGCCGAGGCGGACCTGGTCTTTGACGTTCGCTTTCTGCCGAATCCCCACTTCATCCCGGAGTTCCGCAAGCTGACCGGCAAGCACCCACGCGTGGCCAAGTACGTGCGGTCGTTTCCGCAGACGAAAGAGTTCCTGGACAAGGTGACGGACATGATGACGTTTCTGCTGCCGCACTACATCAAGGAAGGCAAGAGTTACCTGACCATCGGGATCGGGTGCACCGGCGGACAGCACCGGTCGGTAATGATCACCGAGGAGCTGAAGAAACGGCTGGCAGGGGCGGGGTACCGGGCGAAAGCCGGACACCGGGATATGCCAAGGTGATGGTCAGTGGCTGGGGACGGTGATGGGTTGAGGATCATTCCGTGAAGATGCCCCGCCTTTACCCGATTGTGGATGTCGACACCTTGCTGGCGCGCGATGTTGCCATTGAGGTTCTTGCGCGCGACCTGGTCGAGGGCGGAGCGGAGATTCTGCAGTTGCGCGACAAGAACGGCTCCCCCCAGGACGTGCTTGCCCGGGCGGTGCTCCTGGATAAAGCGCTGCGCGGAACCGACTGCCTGGCCGTGATGAACGATCGCGTGGATCTGGCCTTGCTGGCCGGGTGGTCTGCGGTGCATCTCGGACATACGGACCTGCCCCCGGAAGCGGCGCGGCGGGTGTTTGGCGACCGCCCACTCACCGTCGGCGTATCAACCCACAATCAGGAGCAGGTCGTTGCAGCGGACGCTGGCTCGTCGGACTACGTCGCCATCGGGCCGGTATTTGGGACCCTGACGAAGGCAGACGCGGAGCCTGCGGTCGGGCTGGAGGGCGTTCGACGGGCACGGGCGCTGACCCGCAAACCGCTGGTCGCCATCGGCGGCATCACGCTCGAAAACGCCGCTTCCGTGATCGGCGCCGGCGCCGATTCCGTGGCGGTGATTGGTGGGCTGTTCGCAAACGGGGCGAACGTGGTGACCACTGTGCGAGATTTCTTGCGGCGCTTGCGGTAATGTTCTATTCATCCACCCTGAGTGCGGCGCCCCGGCGGTCGTGGCGTTTGCGCGGAACGTAGGTCGCAAGCTTTTGCCAGACCAAACAGTCAGCCAGCAGCGTTCGGCGGCGACGCTGGGGAGTGCCCAAGCGGGCGCGCCCGCCGCGCAGAGCGGCGCACATCTCGTCCAGGGACTCGGACTGTTTTCGGCAACGGCCATCGTGATGGGCTCGATGATCGGGTCCGGCATTTTCATCGTCCCGGCGGATATGAGCCGAACGCTGGGCTCGCCGGCGCTGCTGATCTGCGGCCTGGCTGGTGACGGCCGCGATGACGATCATCGGTGCGCTGAGCTATGGGGAACTCGCGGCGATGATGCCCAAGGCAGGCGGCCAGTACGTGTACCTGCGCGAGGGTCTGGGGCCGATCTGGGGCTTCCTCTACGGCTGGACGTTGTTTCTCGTCATCCAGACCGGGACCATCGCGGCTGTGGGCGTGGCCTTTGGCAAGTTCCTGGGTGTGTTTTTTCCGGCGGTAAGCCAGAGCCGTTGGTTGTGGCATGTGGGTTCGGGCAACATCGGGCTGAACACGGCGAATCTAGCGGCCATCGCCGTGATTACGCTGCTGACCTTTACGAACACGTTAGGCGTGAAGCTGGGCGCCGCGGTGCAGAACGTTTTCACAAGCGCCAAGGTGCTGGCTTTGCTGGGCGTCATCGCCGTGGGTCTGCTGGCCAGGAACGCGGCGGCGCTGGCCGCCAATTTTGGGCATGCGTTCTTCGCCAACGCAAGTCTCGGAGCCACGCACTCGATCGACATTGGCTCCTTCTTCGGCATGGGTGGCGGGTCGGCGGTTGTGGGCGCCTTCACGCTGATCGCGGTGGTCCAGGTGGGCTCGCTGTTTAGCTCGGACGCCTGGAATAACGTGACATTTACCGCCGGCGAGATCCAGAATCCCAAGCGCAATCTGCCCTTGTCCCTGGTGCTGGGCACCGGTGTGGTGCTGCTGCTGTACATCCTGTGCAACTTCGTCTACCTGGCGGTGCTGCCGATGGCCGGAACGGCGGGCGCAACGACCCTGGCTGGACGGGGAATCGCCTTTGCCGCAGAGGACCGGGTTGCGACCGCTGTCATGGAATCTGCCTTCGCCGGCCTGGGCGCGAAGCTCATGGCAGGGGCGATCCTGATCTCGACTTTTGGTTGTGTGAACGGCATGCTGCTTGCCGGCGCGCGGGTGTACTACGCCATGAGTCGCGATGGTCTGTTCTTCGAGGCAACCGGCAAGCTTGATCCAAAGACGGGTGTGCCGCGCAACTCGTTGTGGCTGCAATGGGCGTGGACATGCCTGCTGTGCTTGAGCGGCAGCTACGGCCAATTGCTTGATTACGTAATCTTTGCGGTGCTGGTGTTTTATGTGCTGACCATTCTGGCGCTTTTTGTTCTGCGGCGCACGCAGCCGGACGCGCCGCGGCCCTACCGGGCATTTGGGTACCCTGTGCTGCCGGCGCTGTATATCGGAATGGCGGTGTGGATCTGTGGTGTACTGTTGCGATACAAGCCACAGTACACATGGCCTGGGCTGCTGCTGGTGCTGCTCGGCGTACCGGTGTATCTGTTGCGGGCACGACGGCAACATCTGAAGTTGATCTAAACAGGACCCGGAGAAACGGAAAGAATGGCGAATCTGCTCCTGACCAAGTCGCTGGACACGATCCTCGGCGAGGCATCTGAAACAGGCGAACACACCCTCAAGCGCTCGCTAGGCGCGGGGAGCCTTACCGCGCTGGGCATCGGCGCGATCATCGGTACCGGCATCTTCGTGCTGACCGGACCTGCAGCGGCGCGATATGCCGGGCCAGGCGTGGTGTATGCATTCATCGTCGCGGCGATCGGGTGCGTCTTCGCGGGGCTTTGTTACGCGGAATTCGCGGCGATGATCCCCGTCGCTGGGTCAGCCTACACCTACGGATATGCCACGCTGGGCGAGATCTTTGCCTGGATTATCGGCTGGGACCTGGTGCTGGAATATGCCTTCGGCGCAGCGACGGTATGTTCCGGATGGAGCGGTTATGTGCTCAGCCTGGGGCAGGATTTTGGGCTGCGCCTGCCGCCGGAACTGGCAGGAACGCCGGGGTCTACCTTTGTTCTCTACAACGGACACTGGGAGTTCCTGGGCCGGGTCAGCTCAAAGCTGGCCGAGTTGCACATCAATCCTGCGACGCTGCCGCAACGGCACGGCATCTTCAACCTGGTCGCCTTTCTGGGGATCATGCTGGTGACGGCGATTTTGATCGTTGGGGTGAAGGAGTCCGCGAACTTCAACAGCTTCATCGTGGTGGTGAAGCTGGTTGTGTTGATGATCTTCCTGGCGATCGGCACCTCGACGCTGATTCATCATCCAGAGCTGCCGAGGCTCAACTGGCACCCCTTCCTCCCGGCGAATACTGGAAAGTTTGGTGAGTTCGGCTGGTCTGGCGTGCTGCGCGGGGCGGGGGTGATTTTCTTCGCCTATATCGGTTTTGACGCGGTCTCGACCGCGGCACAGGAGGCCAAGAACCCCAAGCGGGACATGCCGATCGGGATTCTGGGTTCGCTGGTTATTTGCACTATCTTGTACATTCTGGTCGCTTTGGTGCTGACTGGCCTGGTGAACTACCGTGGTCTGAACGTGCCTGATTCGCTGGCCGTGGGCATCGACGCAACCGGGGTGAAGTGGGGGGCGCTGCTGGTGAAGCTGGGCGCGCTGGGTGGGCTGACGAGCACCATGGTGGTCATGTTGCTAGGGCAGAGCCGGGTGTTCTTTTCCATGTCGAAGGACGGGCTCCTGCCGCGGTTCTTCAGCAACATCCATCCCAAGTTCCGCACACCGTGGATCTCATCCTTGACGGTCGGCCTGGTCGTAGCCGTCTTTGCGTCGACGATCCCGCTCGACAAACTGGGAGAGATGACGAGCATCGGGACGCTGCTTGCGTTCATCATCGTGTGCGCGGGTGTGCTTGTGCTGCGCCGGAAGCGGCCGGATCTGGCGCGACCGTTCCGTGCCCCGTTTATGCCGGTAACCGCGATCCTGGGCATTCTAATCTCCCTGGCGATGATGCTGGGTCTGCCTCTTGAGACGTGGCTTCGTCTGGTCATCTGGCTGGCGATCGGGCTCGTGCTGTATTTCAGCTATGGCAAAAATCACAGCCGGGTGCAGATGGGGCTTCCGCCGGTGGAGTCGGAGTAGCGAAGCTGCATAGCCGAAGGTCCGGAGAGATCCGGACCTTTTTCGTTGGTATCAGTTGCGGGCTGCTGAGCCGTGTGTACGCGCCGTACTGGCCTGGGTGGTAGGGATGCTCGTGAGTAGTGAGGCGGCATCTACGGCGGACGGATCGTCCCGCAGCTTCACGAAAAGCACCCCGCTGGAGCCCAGGGGGTGGGGTACCGGAAGCGCGTTACCGGTGAAGCCGTCCGGGACAGGATTGGCGTTGACGAAGGCTGGATCAGCGCTGACGGCCTGGATCAGGAACAGGTTTTGCCCCGACATGCTGCAAGGCACGTTGGGGTCCGGGGTGCACTGGAGCCGGGCCAGGATGGGTAGCCGCACAAGCGTGCCCAGGGGCACCCAGTCGCTGTCGTGCGTGGGGTCGTCAGGGGTTAGCTGCGCGGTGGTGTTCGGCACCGGAAGGATACCGGCCTGGCCCGGGATGGGTACCGTAGAGCTGCTGGAGACAGCGGGCCCCGCGTCCGGGTCGGAACGCCGGCCCTTGCCGGAGCCGGTGGGGAAGACGGCCCGCAGACGCAGAGCACCAAAGGCGCTGGGGCCGAACGAACTTAACGGGTCTAAGGTGGCCACCACCGTGTGCGGATCCTGCAGCACAAGCCCACCTGAGGGGGCTAACGTCAGCACCGTTCGCAGCGTCCCATCCGATGTTTCGACTTCAATCCGGCCGTTACGCGGAAAGTCGCTGTGGCTCTTCAGGGTGAAGGTAAGATGCGCGGCGAGCGGCAGATCGTCCGCGCTGGCCAGGCTGATGTTGGAGCCGGGCAGCGGGTCCGATGTGTGGCTGAGCAGCGTAACCGACGGGCGGGCAGGCAGTACGGTGAGCGCCAGGGGAAGCCGCCGGCCATCGTTCAGGGTGATCTGCGCTGTCAGCTTATCGCCCTGGTGCGTCGGCGGCGTGTTGGCATCAGGAGCCAGGTTAAGCCGCAACGAAGGAGCGACTTCGGCAGGCGCCGGGTCGGCCTCGCTTGCGGGGGCCGGCTCCGGGCGGAAAACCAGGTCGCCAAGCGTAACCTTCTGGATGCTGGCGAGGTTGGTCCCGGTTAGTACCATCGTCTTGTCCGCAGCGGGGAGCGCAACGTTTTCCAGGTGCGGAGGATCGGTGAACGCCTCGGTGGCCACGGCGTCCGGCTTCGGCTGCCCGTACTGCTGAATGGTGAGGTGCAGGCTGCCGGGACTGATGCGGCGGCCGTCCGGCAGGTTGACCGCGAGCAGGTTGCGGTGATCTGGGCGGAGATCTTCGTGAAACTGCAGCTGCAGATCGTCGTGCGTGCTGGCGGTTTCGGCGGAAACCGAGTGGACACAGGCACTCCCGCTGGAACCGAGGAAGAGCTGCGCACTACGGCCAGCAATGAGTTCGCCTGACGAGCCATCGGGATTCACTACGTGCCAGTCGCCGCCGGGCAACTGCTGTAGCGGTACGGTGGGGCCACTGAAGGTATCGAAGCCCCAGCGACCCTGGATTGTCCCGGTCAGGGTTACCGGCAGTGGCTGTGGCTTCGGAGCGGCTTTGTCTCCCGGGGCCGGCGTGACTGCGGGCGTCGCGCTGCTCAGCACGGGACGCTGGTCATGAAGCGGAACGTGGTGCTCCGGGCCGTGCTGCAACACCAGACCACCTTCAAAGGCATCCGCCACCAGCGGAATATCTGGCTCGCCGGGCGCGCCGGGAGAGGTGTTCAGGTGCAGCACCAGGCCGGTCGCGAAATCCGTGGAAAAGACCAGCGGTGCGCCCTCGATCGGCAGCACGACTTTCGGCTTTAGGAGGCACGCGACCTCGTTGGCGTTCGCGGGCCGCAACGGCGGCTTCTGCGCGGCTTGCACGCTCGGGAGGCCGATCACCAGGACAGACTTGGGATTATGGAAGGAGGGCGGCGTGTTGAGGCGCAGGTTCAGGGCATCGCCCTGGGGAAACGCAATGGCCGGAATGTACTGGTACTGTGCCGTGTGGAGATTGCCCATGATCCGGATCAGGTCCACAATGGCGCCCACATAGGCCGAATAAAGCCCGGCGCCGGCGATCGCCGTGTAACTCGCCGCCTGGATGAAGTCGGAACTGGGGCCGTTGGACAGCGCACTCACGATGTTCTGCCCGTGGCCGTCGTCCAGCAGCGATTGTGTCCCGGTCTGGGTGAGGCAGGTGAACTGCACGTCGATTCCGCGCTTGAAGCAGTCGGCGTTCGGCTTGAGCGCCAGAGTGCGGGCCAGCAGGTCAGACCGGCGCTGAAGCTCGGTCGGGTCGGACGGTGGCACACGGCGAATGTCGGCGAGGTAGCGTTCGATGCGGGCCTGCTCAAATCCCGCTTCGCTCAGGTCCTGGGAGGCGCGCACGAAGACGCCAGGGCGTCCACGGACAGCCGACTTCAGCGTCGCGAAGTCGCCGCCCGTCTCCGGGGCCATGAACAGCACAGCCTGTTGGGCCTCGGCGGGCACGGTGACGAAGAAGCCTTCGTCCCGGACTTCCTTCTTCCAGGTCTCGATGCGGAAGAACCAGTTGTCGGGCGGGGGATTGGTGGTGCCGCGCAGAAAGGCGCAGATCAGGAGGTACTTCACTGACTGGCTTTGCGGCAGGTCCGGGTGAATCCACAGCTTATCCCCGGCCTGAAGATTCGGCACGGACGCGATCGGCAGGGTGTTCTCGCCGCGAGTCACGCGCACGTCGATTTTGGGGCCGACAAGGTCAAAACGTGCGTCGGCCGCCCATGCCGGCGTCAGGCATAGCAACACCAGAGCGGCAAAAAGCAGAACTCGAGTCCGAAGTGTCATGCCTACCCGTTAGATGCCAGGTCTGATAGTTTGTTGCGGATTGCGCGGCTATGGCCGACGCGCCCAAAACGCAACCGAAGGCGAGGGCTGGCGGCGCTGATGGGGTGTGCCGCGGATTAGCCCTGCCACAAAGGTGTCCCTTCAGTAGACGGGGAAAGACGGGCCGAAGATATACGCAAAAGGTGGGACGGCCGACAGGGAGCGCTGCGGCCTAGCGGACGCGCCGGCTAGGTCCGTCGCTTTCCACAGAGCCGTCACGGATCGAGATCACCCGGTGTGCGAAGTCGGCGATGTCTGGCTCGTGCGTGACGAGGACAATCGTGTTGCCACGTGCCTGTAATTCATCAAAAAGCGCCATGATCTCCACCGAAGTCTTGGAATCAAGGTTGCCGGTCGGTTCATCGGCCAGGATGATGCTGGGGCTGTTGACCAGCGCACGGGCAATGGCGACACGCTGCCGCTGACCGCCCGAGAGCTCATTCGGGCGGTGATTCATGCGGGTGCCCAGATTGACGGATTCAAGGACAGCCTTGGCGCGCGCCAGGCGGTCGGCCGCCGGGGTGCCGTTGTAGATCAGCGGAAGCTCGACATTGTGCAGCGCCGTAGCGCGGGCCAGCAGGTTGAAGGTCTGGAAGACGAAGCCGATTTCCTTGTTGCGAATGCGGGCGAGTTCGTCATCGTTCAGCTTGGAAACATCGTGGCCGTTCAGCCAGTACTGACCAAGGGTTGGCGAATCAAGGCAGCCGATCAGGTTCATCAACGTGGACTTGCCGGAGCCGGACGGTCCCATGATGGCGACGTACTCGTTGTGACGGATGCGGATGTCTACGCCGCGCAGGGCATGAACCTGCTGGTCGCCCATCTCGTAGGTCTTCCAAAGATTGTTGGTGACGATAACGTCGCCTGGGTGCGGCCCGTCCCCGTTTTTGCCTACGCGTTGCTGGAGCAGCGTCTCGTCGAGAGGTGCGGTCGTGGCGGCCATGCGTTCTCCTGCGGTGAGGGCGGGCGGGGCCTCGCCCCGCTCCCGCGTCGTTTAGCCCAGCTTAACTTGAACTGTCTGGCGTTGGCGTTGCCGCGGCGGTATCGTGTTTGACCGCGACGCCGCTCTTAAGGGTGCGCAAAATTTTGTAACGTCCGGTGGCGATCTCGTCCCCGTCCTTCAGGCCGCTGGTCACTTCGATGTCGGTTGTGCCCGAGATGCCGGTCGCCACCGGGACGAAACGTACCCGCAGCGTGCTGCCGTCATGCACCAGGACGTAAACACCTTCGATGGTTTGCGGCTTGGTCGCGGCGGAAACAGCCGCTCCAGACTCCGAGCCGTGGTTCTTGAAGAGTTGGGCTTCCACGCCCGGATCGCGCTCCACCAGAGCCTGGATCGGAATGGAAAGGACGTTGTTCTTGTGAGCTGTCGTGATTTTGGCGTTGACGGAGAGGCCAGGGCGAAGTTCCTCTGGAGACTGGTCGAGGGTAACGACCACCTTGAAGTCCTTGGCTTCTTCGGTCCCGGTGGTTGATTGCGAAGTGGCCACACCCGTGGTGCGCAGAAGCGCCTGGTCGCCGACCTCGGTTACGTGCCCCTTGTAGACCTTGCCGGGGAAGGCATCGACGGTCACGTCAGCTGGCTGGCCGAGCTTAAGGTTCACGATATCGGTTTCGTCAACCTTGACTTCGGCGGTGATGACGCTCATGTCCGCCAGGGTCATCAAGGTGGAACCCTCAGCATTCTGGATCCCGACGACGACGGTTTCTCCCTCACGGACGGGAACGTTGGTGACCAGCGCGTCGTAGGGGGCGCGGCTCACCGTCTTGTCCAGGGTGTCGTAATTGGAGCGCTGCGTCGCAACGGCCTGGTTCACGTGGGCGCGCGACGAGGCTGTCTGCGCCTGTGCCTGGGCCAACGAGGCCTGGCGCTGAGCCAGGGTGGCTACGGACATGTCGTAAGCAGCCTTTTTGCTGTCAAAATCCTGCTTGGCGATCAGCTTGTCATTGAAGAGCTGTTGGGCGCGGCCGTAGTCGAGCTGCTTCTGCTCGAGGTCTGCCTTGCCGGCGTCCACATTCGCCCGCGCGGTGTTTTCGGCGGCGAGGTAGGAGTTCACGTCGGTACGGCTGGACGCGATCGTGGCCTGTTGCGCCGCGACGGTGGCCTCAGGCTGCACGTTTTCTACCGTGGCCAGCACGCTGCCCCTTTTCACGTGATCCCCCTCCTTCACATAAAGGTGGGTGATGCGGCCGAAGGAGGTCGCGCCGACGTTGACGTACGTCTTGGGCTTGATCTGCCCAGTGCCGCTGACCGTGGCGGTCAGTTCCGTATGGCCGACCTTGGCCGTTGTCACAGGGGTTACATTTCCGCGGCTGTGCAGCACGGTACCGATCACGATTCCGACGGCGACCAGAAGGCCGAGAACAAGCAGGAGGGTCTTCTTTTTGCTCATGTGTGTGCAGCTGGACCTTTCCAGCGAAGGTGAGGACTAGGACACCATACGGCAGCGCCGTCTCGCAGGTTCCCCGGTCTTTCCGATTTGGACGGAGTGCCTGTGCACAGGATACCAAGGGGTTGCCTCGCTGTTCGACAAAAGGTTGAGGATGCGCGTTTGTACGCCGTATACTAGGGGCGTTCCTCAGCAGGAGTTCGGCCCCATGCGCCTTCGTTTGTTGTTCGCCTCTTCCGTAGCAGTGCTCAGTCTCGGTTTTGTTGGACCGCGGCTCCATGCCCAAACCGGGCAGACGCCCGATCCTGGAACCGTGACGAAAGGCGCGCCTGTGGAGGAGCGTCCCGACCCGCTGAAAAGACGACTCAGCGACCATGAAGAGGCCCAGCGCCGCAGAGCCGTGCGCAACGAGCTCAGCCCCGAAGACAAGAAATGGCTGAATGAAGACGTGCGGTGGATCATCACCGACGAAGAAGCCAAAGCGTTCAAGAACCTGTCGAACGAAGAAGAGCGCCAGCAGTTTATCGAGATGTTCTGGCAGCGCCGCAACCCAAATCCAGACAGCCCGGAGAACGAGTTCCGCGACCAGCACTACGCGCGCATTGCATACGCCAATGAGCACTTTGCCGCGGGCAAGCCCGGCTGGATGACCGATCGCGGTCACATCTATATCGCCTTTGGCAAGCCCGACAGCATCGACTCACATCCGTCCGGCGGCTCCTACGAGCGGCCCATGGAAGAGGGCGGTGGCAACACATCGACCTTCCCCTTTGAGACCTGGCATTACCGCTACCTGGCGGGAGTAGGCGACAACATCGACATTGAGTTCGTCGATACCTGCATGTGCGGGGACTACCACGCCACCATCGACCGTTCTGAGAAGGATGCGCTGAAGCATACGCCAGGCGCGGGTCAGACGCTTTACGAGAGCATGGGCATGGCCAAGCAGGCCGATCGCTTCACCGGCGGTCTCGAACAACTCGGGCCGGGGCCGATGTCCTCTTCTCAGCAAAGCAAGCAGTTCGACCGCCTGGACACCTTCGCCAAGCTCATGGCGCCGCCGCCAGTCAAGTTCGCTGACCTTGACGAGTTCTTGACCTCGGGCAAAGTGCTGAGCGGGCCGCCGTTCCTCTTCGACGTGCGCACCGATTACGTCAAGCTGACGAACGACACCGTCCTGGTGCCTGTCACCATGCAGATTCGCAACGGCGACGTCACCTACAAGAGCAAGGACGGCGACTCTTCCGGCGTGGTCAATATTCTGGCGCGCGTCAGCAACATCAATCACCACGTCGTCCAGACTTTCGAGGACACCGTAAAGGTGGAGACACCGACCGATCTGCTGGACCGGACCAAGGGCAACAACTCCGTGTACTGGAAGGCCCTGGCGCTGGCTCCCGGACGGTACAAGCTTGAGATCGCCATCAAAGACGTCAACAATCCGGACCACGTCGGAACCTGGAAGCGCAGCGTCGATGTGCCGAAGTTTGATGACGATCGTCTCGGCCACTCGTCTCTTATCTTGGCTGACCACATGGAACGCGTACCGTCCAAGGACGTTGGAACCGGCAACTTCGTGATTGGAAACACAAAGGTGATTCCGCGCGTGTCATCTACGATCACAACGCCGGTCGTCTTTCACCGCGCTCAGAACCTGAACTTCTGGATGCAGGTCTATAACCTGGGCATTGGTGACAACAAGCGCAATGACGCCACAATCGAGTATCAGATCCTGGACTCGGCGACTAATAAGCAGGTCCTCGACTCTCAGGAGTCCGCGGCGAAGCTGAATCCCAATGCAGATCAGCTGACATTGGAAAAGACCATGCCACTGGGCAGCCTGGAGCCAGGCCGCTACCAGGTGGTCATCAAGGTAAACGACGGTGTGTCGAAGCAGGCGATCGCCGAGAGCGCGCCGTTCATCGTGGAGCAGTAAGACGGCGCTTGTTATAGCCTCAAGTAACAAAGGGAATCGCTTCTCACGGACAGCGCAGGTGAGAGCGACCCGCAGGAGCCTCGATACGGGGCTTTTTGGAGAGCGGTCGACGCGCGAAAGAGGGTATCTGGCGCGGTGAAGCACGTGGTAGCAACGCTTGCTCTGTTGGTGCTCACATTGGGCACGGCCGCCCCCTGTGCGTTCGCCGTTGTCACCCCGGACGTGAGTGGCGTTGTTCGCGACGCTCAGGGAACGCCGCAGTTGGGCGCTCTGGTCGAGCTGCTTGGCCCGGATGCCTCCGTTGTGGCGCGCGCCTTCACTGACGATCACGGACGTTATTTCCTCTACTCGGTCGTTCCGGGTAGCTATCAGCTGCGGGCGTCAGCAGCCTTTCTTGTTCCGGTAGTGCGAGGCAATCTCCGCGTGCGATCGGGCATGCGGTCAGTGGCCGATCTCACCATGACGGCGCTCCTTCAGGCGGGTAATTGGCTGCCGACCGAACGCCGCATCAGTGGGGAACCCGCCGACGACTGGCAATGGACACTTCGTTCCACCGCAAACCGCCCTCTGCTTCGGCTCGCAGACGACACGCCGTCCGCGACTGGCTCCTCCGACCCGAACGTTTCCTCCAGTGCAGATCGCAAGACGCGCGTCTTCTCGGAAGGCCAGGTCTTGCTTCTGGCGGGCGACGGCAGTTTCGGGCAGGGCGGGGAACACCAGGTCATCACCATGGATCACGCCGGTGTGGATGGTGACGTGTCCGTTTTGCGCGCCAACGTACGGGACGGTGTTGCCGGTTCAGCAGGCGCCTCGTTTGTCGTGGCGGCGGGCGTGGAACGACAGCAGTTTTTTGGCGGCAGCACGCGCATCCTGGTGAGCGTCGAGTCGCATCCGGAGCTGCAGACGGCGGCCGGCGGTGGCCTCCAGCTTCTCCGTACGGCTTCCACCCAGAAGGTGGTCCTTGGGGATACCTTTGTCGTGGATGCCGGCACCCTGTTTACAGCGGAGCGCCTGCTTGGAACGCGCTTCAACTCGGCGCCCTACGTTCGTGTTGCCTTCCGGCCAACGAATGAGATTGCGCTGGAGTATCGTTTAGCCACCGACCGAAACCTGCAGCGGACAGAAGACCTGGATGAGCCCACATTGCCAGGGGAAGAGTTGAGCGACGCCGAGGGTCGGCCGCTGCTGCAAAAGGGACTTCACCAGGAGTTGGTCGCGACGAACTTCGCTCCAAAGCATGTCGTCAGTGTTGCGGTATATCGCGACGTTTTGCCTGTTCAAAGCGTTCAAGGGGGAGGGATGTCCCCCGACCAGGATCTGAGCGGCAAGCCTGTCATTACGGATCCAAGCACCGGAACCCTCCGCCTGGCCGTTGCAGGCTTCTCTTCAGACGGCATGCGGGTGGCGTGGACACAAACGTTCTCACCGGCAGTTTCGGCCTGCATTGAAGGCGATTTCGGGAAGGCTCTGGAGCTGGATTCCTCCGCCGTATCACTCGACACAGTCGCCAGTTCGCTGCACGCACGCGCTGCAGCGGCGGTGAGTGGCTCTGTTCACCTGCAGGCCAAGCGTTCCGGCACTGCCGTGAACGTCCACTACCGTTGGCAGCCGACACAATCTCTCACCCAGGTGAATCAGTATGATGCCCGTCCAGGCGACGCCTACCTGGGCGTGCATTTGAACCAGCGTTTGTGGAGCGGACGCAGGCTGAAGGGGCTGAGTGCCGTGGTAGAGGCGACCAACCTTCTTGCCCAGGGCTATGAGCCGCTGCTGAGTCCGGATGGCGAGACTTTGTTTCTGGCTCAGGTTCCGCGGGGTGTCCTGGGAGGCCTTGCGTTTAGCTTCTGAATGCGTAATCTCTCTATCTACACACAAAGTAACCACTTCTAGTGACCAATTTGGTTTGCAGATCCCCATTCGTACGCTAAAGTTGTAACCAGCTACGCCGTCTTGTTCCGCAATTGGACATTTCTCTGTCCTATACTGCGTTTAACAAGGTGAGGGGACCAGGGATGCCGCAAACAGCACGTAGGCACAGAGTTTCCCGCAAGAAGACGGTGCGTTGGGTCGCGGCGGCAGTCGTGCTCTGCTCAACTATGAGTTGCATCGCGCCGGTGCTGTATGCCTCCGATTGCAGCCGTTGGATTGCGGAGTACAAGCAGGGAATCCTGCAGCGCCGGGCAGCACACCGGCTGCGTGCCGCCAAGTATCGCCTTACCGCGTTAGTGGGTCCACAGCATCCGGTGCATCACTACCCGATGCGTCATCCCATGGGACCGCTGGAGGCGTTGCGTCGCTTCCAGATTGACTGTGGTGATCTGGAAACGCCCGAACTGGCGGCAAAGCTTCCTGCGCTGCCGGTCTTGGCCGCGCCGCTCATGGTTGAGTTCCCCGAGGCTCCTACACCGGACTTGCCCTTGCCCGCGACCACCGAGGTAGCGGAGGCCACGATCCCGCCTCTGACGACGGTCCCTCCTTTGGCCACGGTCCCGACCACGACAACTCCCGTGGAGTTTGTGAATGTTCCTGGCCCGGTGCCGGAGCCGAGTTCCTGGCTTCTGGTCCTTACGGGTGCCATTCTGGCTTTCGTTGGGGTCCGCCGGTCAACACGGCAAGCATAGCTTTCGAATCTGTGTCACAAAGAGGGGCCCGCTTAGCGGGCCCCTCTTTACTGCATCCGTGTCGAGCTTCTAGTGAGGCCTGGAAGTGTCCGCCAGCTGGCTGCATCGGGCCAGAGTGGCAGGCGAGGCTAGAAGCCTGCCTGTTCCGATCCCTGGCCGATCCAGAGGTTCATCTGGTGGTTGATCGCCGATTCATCCTTGCTGCCTAGGACGATCCCGGCAACTTCGTGGGCCACAACACGCTGCAGAGAGCGCATGTTGATGATGTCCAGCCGATCCTCGCGAAGAAACGTCTCATGCTGCTCGAGATTCGTATCCGCCGCTGCGTCCAGCAGGTTGGTTTGCGAATCCTGGGCGTATGCGGCGTAGCTCTTCCACCCCTGCTCCCCGCACACGACGACGAAATGCCAGTTGTCCGGCGCGTGCAGGGAAGCGGCTGCGGCCTTCACGGCTTGCAGCTTCGCGCTACAGGCAGTTTTCTGGGTCTGCGACATGTGGTCCAGATCCCCGCCAATGCAATAGCGTGCTTGGGCGACGGCGGAAACGCAGAAGAACGTACCGAGGATTGCTACAGAGCGAGTTACGAAAGAGGGTGTCATTCTCAGTCCCAGCGTCGAGATGGACTGAGTGTAGGGTTGACTAGACGGGTTCCGCTTCCCACATTGGGAGTAGTCGCCCGGTCCTTCGGGGCAACTTTACGGTACTATATTCGGCTTTTTGGTTACCTACTGGTGCAGGTTGGGACAAAACAGTCGGGGAGAGCTGTAACTAGTCGGTTTCAGCTGTTCGCCGCAAAGCAAACGGGACAGCCTAAGCTGTCCCGCAAGTCCGTGCTAGAACTCTGTGCTTAGCAGCGTACGATGTGCGGCGCAGAGATGCCCTTGGTAGCGTTCCGGGAATCCACAACCAGCTTCGACTCGCGCACAATGGTCTCGTAGTCGTAGTCTGAGTGATCGGTGACGATGAGAACGCAATCGTACTGTCCGAGGTCTTCAAGCGGGGTAGAGCTCATGTTGAGGTTGTAGTGGCGGCCGCGGCCCACCGTCGGGTGGTACGGGTCGTTGTACAGAACCTCGGCGCCTTCGTGCCGGAGCAGTTCGATGATGGTCAGCGACGGGGACTCGCGCAGATCGTCGATGTTCTTCTTGTACGACATCCCGAGCATGAGGATCCTTGAGCCGTTCAGCGGCTTCTTCTGCGTATTCAGAGCCCGGGCGACCTGCTGAACCACGAACTCGGGCATCGCCTCATTGACTTCGCCGGCAAGCTCAATAAAGCGCGTGTTGAAATCGTATTCCTTCGCCTTCCAGGACAGGTAGAACGGGTCGATCGGGATGCAGTGTCCGCCAAGGCCGGGACCAGGATAGAAGGCGTGGAAACCAAAGGGCTTGGTCGCGGCCGCGTCAATCACTTCCCAGATGTCGATCCCCATCCGCAACGAGAGCACCTTGAGCTCATTGACGAGCGCTATATTGACGCACCGGTAGATGTTCTCAAGCAGCTTCGTCATCTCAGCGGCCTTGGTTGTGGACACCCGTACGGCGCGCGTAAAGATGCCCTCATACAAGGTTGCCGCGAGTTCCGTAGCCATGGTGTCGTGACCACCAACCACCTTGGGAATGTCCCGGCGAGCCACGTCGGTGTTGCCTGGATCTTCGCGCTCCGGAGAGAACGCCACATAGAATGTGCTGCCTTCTTCGGAATCAGCGTTTGTATGCGCCTTCAGTCCGTAGCCATTGCCCTGTTCCAGAATCGGGATCAGCACATCTTCCGTTGTACCGGGATAGGTTGTGCTTTCCAGTACAACGAGCTGCCCGGTTTGCAACCACGGAGCGACGGATCGCGCAGTGTCTTCGATGTAGCTGAGGTCGGGCTCGCGGTGACCGGTCAGGGGTGTGGGAACGCAAAGAATGATGGCGTCCTGATCGGAAAGACCGGCGAAGTCGGCAGTTGCCTTGAATCCTTGCGTCCGCGCCTGTTCGATCTCCTCGGAAGGGATGCGGAAGATGTAGGAACGGCCGGCCTCAAGGTCGTCGATCTTGCGACGATCGATGTCGAAACCGGTAACCTGAAAACCGGCACCCGAGAGCAACAGGGAAAGGGGGAGGCCAACATAACCGAGTCCTATGACACCGATACGGGCTGTCCGGTTTTGGAGGCGTTCCAGACGCTCGGAGACGGTGGAAGACGTGGCTTGCATAGTTGCTGTGGGCATAACGCTGTCATTATTGCACCTTGATCGCCGAATCCGGCCCCCTTGGGTGGGGCATACCCTTGTGTCCAGCGGGTGAGGTTTGACGGTTATCGGGGTATCGGGCGCGAACGGAAGTAGCATGGTGCTTACGGCCTGGACAGGTTGAGCTAGAAGATCGAAGACCGGTGTACGATCACCGGCAAGCAATCACTACGGAGGACGACTATGGCGCGATACCTAATCACGGGAATGGCCGGCTTTATCGGATCGACCCTGGCCCACACGCTCGTTGAGCAGGGCCATACGGTCCAGGGAATCGACAACCTGTCGACAGGGCGCATGGAGAACATTGAGGACATCCTGCCGTCTGTGACCTTCGAGGTTGCCGACCTGCAGGACCTTGCTGCCATGCGGGCTGCTTGTGAGGGCGTGGATTTTGTACTTCATCAGGCGGCGCTTGCCTCCGTGCCGCGCTCGGTCAAGGATCCTGTCACGTCGCATGAGTCGAACGTGAACGGCACCTTGAACCTGCTGATGGCTGCGCGCGACGCCGGCGTGAAGCGCGTTGTGTATGCCGCGTCGTCGTCGGCCTATGGCGACCAGGAAGGCCAAGCCAAGCAGGAAGACATGACGCCCCGGCCGTTGTCGCCCTATGCGGTACAGAAGTTGACCTGCGAACACTACATCCAGGCGTTTTGCCGCGTGTATGGCATGCAGGGCATCTGTCTGCGGTACTTCAATATCTTCGGACCTCGCCAGGCAGCCGATTCACCCTACTCCGGCGTGATCGCACAGTTCATCTTCAAGATGTTGGCGGGCGAAATACCGACCATCAACGGAGACGGCAGTGTCAGCCGCGATTTCACTTTCGTCGCGAACGCAGTGCAGGCCAACCTGAAAGCATGCCATGCGCCGGCCGAGTTCGCGACTGGACGAGTCTTCAACGTCGGGACGGGACACAGCCATACATTGAATGACCTGTATGCAGCGCTGGCTGACATCCTGGACTTCAAGCATGCGCCCAAGTACGGCTCCGTTCGTGCTGGCGACATTCCGCATTCGCTTGCGGACATTTCCCGTGCACAACGCGAGCTGGGCTACGCACCTGCAGAGGACTTCCACCAAGGGCTGGAGAAGACCACGGCCTGGTACCTGGAAGAGAATGCAAAGAACCTGGTTGGCAGTACTATGCGGTAGCCCACACGTTCGATATAGAGAAGGGCGAGGCTGTGGGGGCACATGCGCCTCCACAGCCTCGCCCTTAGCCGTTTAGCAGGCGTTTGTTTCCGGCTAACCAACGTACGCCGAGAGCGTGCACAGGCAACGGGCGAAGCTGAGCAGGGGCCCTCAGCTTGCAATTGGCTTCGCTGCAGACTTCGGCTGGATTACTGGGCGCCTCTGCGCCGCAGAATCGTCTTCACTGTCTCAAACATGATCAACATGTCCAGACCTAGTGAAGCGTGCTTGATGTAGTAGAGGTCATACTCGAGCTTCTCCCTGGACTCCGCCAGCGTTGCGCCGTATCCGTATCGGACCTGCGCCCAACCGGTCAGGCCCGGACGAATCAAGTGCCGCAGGTAGTAGAAGGGCATGTGTTCGGAAAGCATGGGCACGAATTCTGGTCGTTCAGGCCGCGGGCCAACAAAGCCCATGTCGCCGCGCAGCACGTTCCAGAGTTGTGGAATCTCGTCGATGCGGGTTTTGCGCATCATCATGCCCCACTTGGTCACACGCGGATCATTCTTTGTGGCCCACTTCGCGCCGCCTGCCTCAGCGTTCGTAAACATCGAGCGGAACTTGTACACGTAGAAAGGGCGGCCACCCATACCCACCCGGGTCTGCCGGAAGAAGATCGGCCCTTGTGAAGTCAACTTGATCAGAAGGGCGACGATCGGGAAGAAGGGAAGGAACAGCAGAAGTCCGGTGCCCGCAACAACCATGGACACCAGCTGACGAGTGAACTGCTGCCAGCGATTGATGCGGAAGCCATCACTGTAGAGAAAATTGCTTGGTCGAAGCCCATCCAGCTGGATCTTTCCGGAGAGCCTTTCATTCAATTCATTGGCGCGCTCGACTGTGAACCCGGCGAAGCGCAGGTTTAATAGCTCCTGCACGGGCAGCTCGTCGCGTGCATCTTCGACAGCCACGATGATGCGGTGCACCGGAGGCTTCGCACTGGACAAAGAATCCAGTTCTTCAATCCACATCTTCTTTCGTGCGGGCTTGTCCAGACCTTGTACGTCGCGCCACCCGAAGACTTCCATCCCAAGTTCGCGCCGGGTCCGCAGGCAGTCCACGATGGACGAGGCCGTAGGTCCTGATCCAAGCACATAAACACGTTCGCGAAAGAGATTGTGCCCTACGATCCAGTCGTAGAACCTGCGCCATCCAATCAAAGCCGGTGTTAGCAATACAAAGGCAACGGCGTACACATACCGGTCAATGGCCAGCTGCGGGTAAATCTTGATCAAGGCGGACAGCAAGAAGCAGTCGAACGCCAGAACAAGGAGTATGCGGAAGTAGATTTCCAGAGGAGCGGAAACGATCTGAGGCTCATATAGATCGAAATAGTAGGAAAAGATCAGGCTCGCCAGCGTGATGCCAGCGATCTTGGCGTAGCCCTCTTCATAGTTGAGCGCAATAGATGCATTCAGCTGCCCAAGCAGGGCTACTGTTGCGAGTAAGAAGCAACCGCTCACCAGAAGCGCCTCGCTTAACAGCAGCACGACGGTTCTGGTGGGGTAGTAAACGTTGAGAAAGCGGATCATCTTGCGGCGGAACTCCGGCTACGCTTCCGTTTTATAGGCATCGTAGCCGCCGTAGTAATCCCCTTTAACGGGCAGTTTCGGTACAGCATTCAGAACAATACCCAGGACCGGGGTGGTCTTGAACTGCGCTTGTGCCTGCTGGGCCGTTTGGAAACGAGTGACGCCTTCACGCGCAACAAGAATGACGCCGTTGCAAGCACGCGCGAGGCTGACTGCATCCGAGACAAGATTCACTGGCGACGAGTCCACGAAGATCCAGTCAAACCAGGAACTGGCCGAAGAGATTAGCTCAGGGAACCGAGGGTGCGCAGCCAGATCGCCGGCATTCTCGGCGTCACTTCCACCGGGGATGAAAGTTAGCGATGTCAGCCCAGGGTGAATGTTGGAATGGTTGGTCGTGTCACAACGCTGCATCACTTCAAGTAGCGAGTGCTTTCCTGAGAGGAAGTTCGAGAGGCCCGGCTCCTGGGAAGCACCCAACAATTTGTGTACGGAGCTGCGACGCATATCTCCATCGATCAGGAGAACGCGATTGGACTTGTGCCTCGAAAACGAAAGCGCAAGGTTGGTCGTGACGAAGCTTTTGCCTTCTCCGGGCAAGCCACTGCTGATGAGCAGGGACTTGATGGGAGCAGCGTCCCTCGCTTCCAGAATGTGGGAACGCAAGCTGCGGAACTGTTCGATGTGCGATCCGCGATCCTGAAGAGCCGGAAGGTACTCCAACTTGGGCGACCACGTACGCTTGGGTACCGTCGAGAAATCGATGGGTGCAAGCATCTCGCCGAGAGCTTCGTTCGAAGTCGGCGCTGGCTCCACGTAGGTTGGCCCGAGTGGGTCCTGCTCTGTGATGAGGATCTCTGGAACCTCAGGATTCAGCAGTGTGTGTACCGCACGGGCTGCGGACGCTTCAGGTGCCTTGTCACCAGTGGCAACTGTTCGTTCCAGTTCAGCGCGAAGGAGCGCTTCATAGATCTTGCTCATGAGGATTGCCTCTTCGGATCTTCGGCCGAAGCAGGTGCCGGGCCGGATGAGGGAGTGGGCTGAAGCTGAAGCTCGTTCGCCGGAAAGACAGGCTCTCCGCCGGGCGCCGCGGGGTCGTACAACATGGAGGTGTCGTCCCCGAGGTTCAGGTCTTGAATTGCGGCGTACGCCACGCTCGCCGGAACCTGGCGAAACTGATCGACGTAGGCAAAGATCAGGGCGTTCTCGCAGATCAGATTGATGATGCGCGGAATTCCGTGGCTCGCTCGATGAATAAGCTCTATGGCATCGGGAAGGAAGATCTCGGCCGTCGAACCGGCGATACGCAACCGGCCCGCGATGTACTCTCCCGTTTGCGTCAGGGTGAGAGGTTTGGTGCGGCACCAAAGCGCGATGCGCTGCCGCAGTTGCCGAACATTTGCTTGGCGCAGCTTTGTTTCAAGCTCCGGTTGACCCGAAAGCACAATCTGCGCGAGTTTCTGTGACGAAGTCTCGAGATTTGTGAGGAGGCGGATTTCTTCCAGCAGCTCTAGCGAGCAGTTCTGAGCTTCATCGACAACGACGACGCAGATCTCTCCTTCACGGTAGCGGTCGATCAACCAACGATTTAACTGGATGATCATGCTGGACTTGTTCCGGCTTACCGGCGTCAGGCCGAAGTCGCTGAGAACGAACTCCAGAAAGTCCACGATGTCCAAACGAGGATTGAAGATGAACGCACTATGGATGCGCGTGCGGTGCAGGGCATTCAGGGTGTGACGCAACAACGTCGTCTTCCCCGTGCCTACTTCGCCGGTCAAGACCATGAACCCTTTGCGCGAAGCAATGCCGTGCTGCAAGCAGGCAAGCGCTTCGCGCGTGTGCGGCATCATGCACAAGAACCGCGGATCCGGGTTGATCGTGAAAGGCTCGCTTTCAAGATGAAAGAACTGCTTATACATAACGTTAACCGTGTGCGCCTACCAACTGCTTTTTCTTGCCAAACCGGAATAGACCGGAGATGCGCTTCAAGCCAGTCCGAGCCCGCATCTCCGGAGTATCGGAGACTGGAATGACGCCGAGGGTGGGCAGGCTCGTAAATGCCCAGATATCGCGTTCCGAACGCAGCGTTGTGTCGCGATATTCCAGCAGGCCGGCTATCGCCAAACCGAGGGCAAGACCAAAGCCGGCGCCACTGGCCGCGAAGACGCTTCGCTTCGGGGAAGTGGGCTGATCGGGCAGGTTTGCCGCGTCCATCACCTGGAAGTGCTCGCCTTCCTGTGCCTTTTCGAGGTCGGTCGACATCGTGGCAGTGTGCATCTTGCCGAGCAGATCGTTATAGAAGGCCTGCGCCTGATCGTGATCCCGTGTGATCAGCTTGTACTCCTGCTCGATGGCAGGCGTCGATTGTAGACGCTCCTGGTAGGAATGGATCTGACTTTGAAGGGCACCTTGCTCTTTCCGCTTCTCCTCGATGCCCAGGTCAGCTGCACGCAACTGCGCACGCATCTGCTGCACGGCGACACTCTCTCTGGTTGTCACGGGAGATCCAGGAGTCCGGGCGGTGACCGGAGTGGACGCTTGCTGAGCCATCTTCTTCTTTAGGTCCGTGATCCTTCTACGCATGGCAATGACGTCCGGGTAGTCGCTCGTGTAATGCAGCAGCAGGTCTGCTTCCTGGTTCTGTAAGGTTTGCAGCTCCGCCTGCTCGCCATCCAGGGCTGGGTTGGACATCGGAATCGGCGCAGGTGTTGCGTTCCCGATCAACGGAGTGATCGGGTTGTTCGTGGCCTGCGCAAGCAGGGTCTGCAGGTAGCTGCGATCCTGCTCCTTGCGCGCGAGGTCCTGATTTGCTGCCTCCAACTGGGTGTTCAGGCTGCTCAGCATGTTGGAGTTGCCTTCTTCTTCCCCTGGCAGCTTGCCCATGTTTCTTTGCTGGAATTGGGCTAGCTTTGCATCCTGTTCGTCCAGGCTCCTCTTCGCGCTGTCGAGCTGCGATTTGAGAAATTCCGTTGTCCCCTCAGCCGACTGTTCACGCAGCTTGAGGTTCTGATTCGTGAACATGGACGTGATTTCCGTGCACACGGCTTGCGCTACCCGGGGATCGTTTGCCTTGAACGAGATGAAGAAGCCGGGAAGCCCGCGCCCGATTTCCGAGTGGATTGGCTTGATGTCGATGTCCTTACGCATCAACTCGAGGCGCGCGTCCATGTCCCCATGGAGATTGCTGAAGAGGTTGTAGTTCTCTAGGATCGGTTGCAAACGCGACCGGCTGAGGATCTGCTCCTTCATGGTCGCCAGTTGACTGTCCAGATCTTCCGCCAGGATGGGTTTCACGTATCCTTCAGGGACCTTCTGCCCTTCCACCAACACAAGGGTCTGTGAAAGATACTCTGGCTGAATCGTGTAGCTGAAGGAATAGCTCACAATAGGCAGAATCAACAACGGAAGCAGCAGTATCCACCAGCGCCGCTTCAAAATGGCGAGATAGTCTTCCGGAACAAGCGGTCGATGACCAATCATGATGAAACTCCGTTACTTATTGAGCAAAATGTTGCGCGGAGAATAGGTGACGCCGATGCCGACTACCTGATAAACGCCACTAAACGCATTCGGCGTAGAGATCCCGACACCGGTTCCGGAGATCGATTGATCTTCAAGCGTGTAGCTGGCATAGCCAGAAAAGTATCGGCCAAAGCCCCTCGTTGCCTGTCCGCTGAAAGCGACTCCGTTGCTGTTGAACGAGTACACGTCAAAGATGGGCAGGGAAGTGTTCTTTGCGTAGGAAACGTCGCCTGAAAGCGCCCACACGCGGCTGAAGCGCCGATGGGCTGCAAAGGAGACGCTATCGGTCAGCGCCCCGGCGACCACGCCAGAACCGTTGTTCACCCCGCGGCTATAGCTAAGGGCATAGCTTGTTGTGGGCGTCAGGTAGCTTGCGCTGGCACCCGCCGCAAGTGAAGTGAAACTGCCACTATAGAGCGGGCTTCCGTCGCCAGTTGAAAACTGCGGACCCGCATACACGCTGGTGCTCAACCTTGGGCTCCACTGACGCGAGTAGCTGAAGGTCGCACCCTGGGTGGCGAAGGAACCGGCTGTGCCCGAGATGGAAAAGTTCGTGTAGTTGTAGCTTCCGGCAAAGGCGTCCCGGGCGGACAGTCGGTAGTTCAGGCCGAGGGACCCACCTTCCGAGGTCGTGTCGATACCCAGCCCCGAGTTGTCGCCGATAAACCGCTGGATGGAATAGTTGCCGCTGCCTTGAATCGAAATGCGACCGGTAAGGGAGCGGCTCACAGAACCGGACGCAGTGTTGCTCACTCGCGGCCCGTAGGTGGTCAAGATGCCAAGACCGGGGGTTTCCCCAATTACGGTGGAGATCGGATCAACGCCTAGGTCGCCAACTCCTGGGATTCCGGAGAGGCCTACGGCAGGGCTTTCCGGCAGATAGCTCACCGTGTCACTCACGGTGATGTTCCAGTGCTTGGTGTTCAGTACCTGTGAAAAGGAAAGATTCTGGAACGTTGTTGTGGGCTGATTGTCGTTCCCGAACAAGGCGCCGCCAGAGTATACGGCACTGAAGGGGTGATCCTGGCTCCTGGAAACATAGGCCAGATCGCCCGAAAAGTCCGTAGTCGAGGCTACGCCACTGTTGTTATAAAAGCCGTTCGAGATGAGCTCGGAGGCGTTGAGCGCGTAGCTCAGCGTCCCTCCTACACGGGGAAGCGAGAACCCTACCCCGGGGGTAGGCGTTCCTGTATCTGCAGGAATAGCCTGTGCTCCAGCTGTCGCTCCTGTTACGGCTAGAGCAGAAACGGCCAGCGCTGCAAGTTTGGTCAATTTCATCATGGGATCACAATCGTATCGCCTGAGATGAGGCTTACACCCTGCATATCGCCGTCCTTGACTGCTTTTTTGTAGTTGAAAAGGATCTTCTGCTGTTTCCCATTCACAGTCCGCAGGATGTAGATTTTCTTGGTATTGGCGTACGCTCCGGGGCCTCCGGCGGTCGCGATCGCTTGCAGGGGAGTCATTCCAGGCGTCATCGGCAAGGGACCAACCTTGCCCACTTCGCCCACAAGGTAAATGCGCTTGCTATTGATGGAAAGCACGGACACTGTCACCGAAGGATCGGTGATCAGCTTCTTCAGTCGTGAACCGATCTCCACGCCCAGCTGCATGGGAGTGAAACCTGCCGCTGGGATGTCGCCGAGCAATGGAATCGAAATCATACCGTCCGGCCGTACCGGAAGAGTGCCAGAGAACTTCGGTTCGTTAAACACGTTGACCTCAAGAGAGTCGCTCGGCCCGATCACATAATCCGGATCCACCCCTCCCTTGGGCACGGGGGTCGATACAGGGGTGGTCGGCTCTGCGGGTGCCGGCGACTGGGGAGGCGCGACGGTTACGGCCGGTTTGGTCCCCAACTGCTGCCCGTGACCGGTGATCGCAGAGGGGCCAAGGAGGGTCAGGAAAGCAAGGGCAGTGTGGGCGGCAGTCATCGTCTTCCTCTTCTTGACCGGCGGCGGAGCAGCGTAATCGCCGTGAAACTCCTGAAGTGCGGAGAGTGCTCCATGCAGTTTCGCTCGGTGGGTGTCTGAAAACAAGTGCTTACAGTGTCTCAACCGGGGAAATGGGCTACAACTATGGTGCAGAAGTGTTGACCTGTGTTCGATGGCGTGAGCGCTAAAACAAGGTAAGCTGTACTGCGCCACACCCTTAGTATGATGGAGTCTTGTCTGTGCATGCTGAATCCCCTAAGGCGCTGAGGAATTCGGTGGCGGCACCCCTGCCAGCTTCACCGTCCATTCCCGCCTCACAACCCGCCTTCGCGGGACCTGGCCTCGACGCGCCATCATGGCATCTTTTTGCCCCGCTCGCCGTTCTGCTGCTTCTTGTTGCCGTACTATACGCCGGGGTTGCTGCCAAGCTCGTCACCGACTGGTACGAGCTGCCCGACTTTTCCCACGGCTTCCTGATCCCGTTCTTTGTGGCCTACCTTATCTGGATTAAGCGGGACGAGATCCGAAGCACTCCTGTGCATGCAAGCTGGGCCGGGCTGCCCCTCGTTCTTCTAGGTTTGCTTTTTCTCCTAACCGGCCGCTTTGGCGCGGATCTCTTTCTCGCCCGAATCTCCTTCATTCTGCTCACCGCCGGAACAATCTGGATGCTGTACGGCCGGGAGATGCTGAAGCAGTTCAAGTTCGTTCTATTCGTTTTCTTTCTGGCCATCCCGCTGCCTGCCGTCGTCTTCAACCAGATTACCTTTCCCTTGCAGTTGTTCGCCTCGCGACTCGCCAGTGCTTTGCTGCCAGTGGCCGGCGTCCCTGTCCTGCGGGAAGGCAACGTGATCCAGCTTCCCGCCATGCAGCTCGAAGTCGCGGAAGCTTGTAGCGGGATTCGATCGCTCCTGAGCCTTTTCACCCTGGCCGTGATCTACGGCTATTTCTTGGAAAGAAACACTGGCCGCCGGGTCATCCTGGCACTTGCCAGCGTGCCCATTGCGGTGGCCGCCAATGTGGCCCGCATTTTTGGGACGGGACTGTGCGTGCAGTACTGGGATCCGGATAAGGCGATGGGGTTCTTCCACGAGTTTTCCGGCTGGTTGATGTTTCTTGTTTCATTGGGGCTGCTGTACTTGGTTCACCGGTTCACCGGCTTTCTCGCCCAGCGTCGTCAGGAGGTGGCAGCGTGAAATCCCCCCAGTTCTGGGTAGTGATCCTTTGCCTTTTCGCCACGCTGCTGGTCATCCACGCTCGCGGTGACGTCGACCCGGTTCCACCAAGCACCCCGTTGGCGCAGCTACCGGCCAATCTGGGGGATTGGGGTAGTCGGGACATTCCGATAAGCTCTGAAACGCTTGAGGTCCTCGGCAAAGGTGACTTTTTGAACCGGGTCTACACTCCGCCGACAGTCTCGACCGCCGCAGCGCCTGTACAGCTGTTTATCGCCTACTTCCCAACCCAGCGTTCCGGGCAATCTATTCACTCGCCGCAAAACTGCCTCCCCGGTGCAGGTTGGACTTTCTTGCGCTCCGGCGTGACCAGTTTCACCGACCGGACAGGCAAGACCTACAACGTGGGCGACTATGTGATCTCCGATGGGCGGGACAAACAGGAAGTTTTGTACTGGTACCAGTCGCATGGCCGCAGCATCGCAAGCGACTATAAAGCCAAGATGTTGATGCTTACCGACGCGATCCGGTACGGGCGCACGGATGCCGCGCTGGTTCGCGTCATCACGGCCGTTGGAGCTTCAGAAAATCCGGAAGTGGCACACAACCGGGTCGTAGACTTTGCAAAAAATGTAACGCCTTTGCTGCCGGCATACGTACCTAATTAGGAAAGACAAGAACAACGGCGCAATGCAGATTTGTACTGCTGGAAGAGGACGCATGAGAAGGAAGTTGTTCCGAAAATCAGCCCAGGTGATTACAGTCGCAGGAGTCACTGCGATTTCCCTGGGACTCGCCGGATGCAAGCACGATCCGAACAAACAGAAGCAGAAGTACCTGGAAAGCGGAAAGCATTACGAGGATGAGGGCAAGCTCCGCGAAGCGGTCATCCAATTTTCCAATGCGCTCAAGGTCGACAAGAACTTCGCGCCGGCACACTATGAACTCGCAAAGACCTACCTCCAGTTAGGGTCGATTGTTGCCGGGTACCAGGAACTGCAGCGCACAGTGGCGCTTGCCCCCTCCAATCTCCAGGCGCGCCTGGACCTCGGCAACATGTTGCTTGCGGGCGGCGTACCCGACCGAGCCAAAGAGCAGGCGGATGCCATTCTCGCCGCCCAGCCAAACAACGCGGACGGCTACTCGCTGCTGTCACGCATCGCCCTGAAAAAGGGCGACCACGCGCTTGCTTTGCAGGACATTCAGAAAGCCATCTCCCTCAATCCGAACGATTCGAAACTCCACACATCGCTCGGATTGATCGAAAGCCTGACGCCTGATACGCGGACCCAAGGTCAAGCGGAGCTGGAAAAGGCCGTCAGCCTCGATGCCAAGAACCCCAATGCAAGGCTCGCGTTAGCAGGCATACTCGCTTCCAAAGGAGACCTTCAGGGTTCTGTGCAGCAGGTGCAGGCTGCCGTGCAGGCTTCTCCGAAAGAGCTGCAACCCCGTGTCGCGCTTGCCGAACTCTACCTTCGGTCTGGTGATAAAGCCAAGGCCGAGCAGACCTTGATCGATGCCGTCGAGGCCATGCCGGACAAGGATCAGGCTTCGGAGATGCTGCTCACCTACTACGTCAAGACAGGTCAGGCTGATCGCGCCGAAACTGTCTTCGCCGATCTCAAGAGCAAGCACGCGAAGAGTCTGCCCATCCAAATCAGCTACACCCGTATACTGATCGGTCGCAACAAGTGGGATCAGGCCTCCGAGTCGCTGAAGGATTTGAGCAAGTCCAATAGCAGCAATCCTCAGGTGGCGCGCATGAACGCCGAGCTGCTGTTGCACCAGGGCAAGACGCATGATGCGTTCACTCTGCTGCAGAAGGCTGCGGCGAACGCCCCTGATGACGCACGTTTGCAGATTCTGCTCGCCAAAACGGCTCAGGCGAGCGGCAATGCCAGTGTGGCTGAGGCAGGCTACCAGCAAGCGGCCCGTCTCGAGCCGCAAAACATGGAAGCCCTCCGTGGACTCGCGCAGGTCGCAAGTTCGCGTAAGGACACCAACGCTCTTCGGGAATTGGCAGAAAAGACAATCGTTTCGCACCCAAATGCACCGGATGGATACATCTGGCGCGGCTCCGTGGAAGGATCGCAACAGCAGTTCGCGCAATCGGAAGCCGACTTCCGCGAGGCGTTAAAGCGAGATCCAAACAACCTGATCGCAAAGCTGGATCTGGGCGAGTTGGAATTACACGAGAAGCACGAGGCTGACGCGCGGACGCTCCTTGAGCAAGCGCTTGCTCAGGACCCCAATCTGCTCCCAGCGCTGAACCTGCTCATCGACGCAGATTTGCTGGACAAGCAGCCTGACAAGGCTCTTGCACGGGTGCAGGCCCAGATTGCCAAGGTGCCCAACAACCCAGCCATGTACAACGATCTGGCCCAGTTGCAAATGCATATGAAAGACTTTGCCGGTGCACAGGCGAGCGCCCAGAAGGCAATGCAACTGAACAAGGAGTTTGAGCCGGCCGTGGAGGCCTACTCGCAGGCTTCGCTGGCGTTGGGCAACGCCGACGCCGCTTTGGCCGCTTGGCAAGGCTGGTTGGCAACGCATCCCAATGATGCTCGTGCGGACACCCTGATGGGTTCGATCGAGGAAACAAAGGGCGACACCAATAAGGCCATGGACCTGTACAAGAAGGCTTTGCAGCTGGATCCGGCTCAGGCCGTGGCGGCTAACAACCTGGCGTACCTGCTGATCGAGAGCGGCGGCAACTCCGATGTGGCGCTTGGTTACGCGCAAACGGCACGGAGGGCGTTGCCTCAGGCCCCCAGCACGGCAGATACTCTCGCGTGGGTCTACTACCACAAAGGCACGTATGAACTGGCGCGTGATCTGCTACAGGATGCAGAGAAGCAGGATCCGCAGGACGCGTCCATTCACTACCACCTTGGCATGACGCTAAGTAAGCTGGGCGACAAGGCCGGGGCATCTACCGAGCTGAAGAAGGCCACCGAGCTTGCACCCAATACCCAAACCGGCAAGGATGCGACCGCAGCGCTTGGTCAACTTGGGTAGTTGTATCAGTTTGAGTGACGAGGGCCCACCTTTGGTGGGCCTTTCGTTTGCCTGGAAGAAGTGTGGGCGAAGCGAACGTTGATCCAAGGTCTGCTGTCATTTACTCATCATGAAAAGCAGAGCGCCGCCTCGGGCGGCGCTCTCTGCAATCGGGGCAGGCGCTTAGAAATCATCCGCAGACTGACGGCGGCGCATGAACATCAGGCCAGCAGCACCGAAAAGGCCAGTGCCCAGAAGCACAAGGCTGTTCGGCTCCGGTGTCACACTCGCCGGAGTCGTGGCAAAACCAGTTCCGGAAAACGTAACGGTGCCCAACCCGAGGCTTACGTCACCGTCAGGACTAGTCTCACCCTGGCTGCTGATCGTGAACGTAGAGGCCAAATCACCTACGATGTCCGAGCCCGTGAAATAGCCCGTCCCCGTGATGTTCAGATTCACGGTGTTATTCGCACCTGGGGTGAGGAAGGTTCCAGCAGCATTATCGCCGGGGGTCGTGGACGTTACGAAGAACGTGTCCGTGCCGCTAGGTCCTGAAATGGTAAAAATGGGGGCTGCCGCGAAAGGAGAGGGCGTTGTGTAGGTCACCGGAGTTGTGACGAACGAGATCGATGTGAAGCTCGCAAAAATGCCGCCAGGCATCTGGTTCCCATCGTTCGCGCCACTGATGGTAAAGGGACCAACAAACTCGATCTGAGTGCTGTTATAGCGATCGTTCCCTGTCGCAGAGACCGAATCAGCGAGCGCTAAGGACGACGATGCAGCAAGTACCGCACCGAGAGCAAGGACCTTCGAGATAGCCTTCATGTGTCTCCTCCAAAACCGCCGCGGATGCGATTTCGTTGATCTCAGCTGGAACCGGTGCCGTGCCGTACCCGCATGCTCCCGGTATACCTGCCGCCACGTACATCAATCCAGTGACCCAAAGAGCGGGTGCGCACACGCTCGGAGATTCGAACGACCAAACCCGATCGAGCTACGCGATGAGGATCGAACGCCTCGATAATAACCCAACCAAAGTTGTAGCAAAAAGATTTTTAAGAATCTTTAGTAACCGCGATGTGGCCTGCTGGGATGTTACTTCTGAGCAGCTCACGAAACGCGTCAGCCACCTGCCGGAGCATCGCGTCAGCCGTGAACTTCGTTTCCACGGTATGGCGTGCCGCTACACTGAACTCTGAGGCTTTGCTCGGATGCTGAAGAAGATCAAGCACAGCCGCGGACAGCGCTGTGGCATTCTCCGGCGCAACAATGAGGCCATCCACGCCATCTTGAATGGCCTCGGCGTTGCCGCCTACATCCGTTGCAATACAAGGGAGTCCAGCGGCCATGGCTTCGACCAAGGCATTGGAAAAGCCCTCGCTCCTGGAGGGAAGGACAAAGATGTCTGCCCGTTCCAAGTGCTTACGCAGGTCCGTGATCTTACCCAAAAACGAAACATTTCGGGCGAGACCCAGGTCCGTCACAAGCTTTTGGAGCTCAGCAAAGAACTCCGGCTCCAACACCTCACCAGCAATCGTGAAGTGTGCTTCCGGAAAGTGAGCTAGCACGCCCGGCATCGCGTGCAGCATCAGGTCTTGACCCTTCACCCGTCGAATGTTTCCGATGGTTGTGATGACAGGCGCGCTTGTCGCGACGCGTGCCTGGGGCATGACAGATGTGTCCAGGTCGAGCCCGTTGTGCACGACCCGCACCCGGGAAGCGGGCACGCCGTCAATGGTGATCACATGCTCGGCAACGCGGGAGGAGACCGCAAACACGGCATGCGGGATTCGCCGGAGTGCGCGGTACGCCCTACTGTGCTTTCGTCCTCGAAGGATGCCCATATCCCGGCGGCTCCAGACGAGCTTCGCCGGCGAAAGAAGCCGGGTCATCAGTCCAGCCCACAGGTCAGAGCTCTCGAAAAAGGTCTGAACGACGTCGACCCGCTCCTTTCGCAAGAGTCGCCGGAAAGCGAAAGCCCCCTGCAGAGCGCCAGGGCCGAATGTATTGGTAAGCGGCAAAAGGTAAACGGGGCAGGGCGCCTCGGACGGGTGGAAGGAGCTCTCAGGATGGAGCGCAAATGTCAGAATCGACGCCCGAAAGCCGTACTGGGGCAGTAAAGATGCAAGCCGTAAAACGATCCGTTCGCCTCCGCCGAGTGCCTTGGGAAAGCCATCGACAACAAACAGCACGTGAGGAAGATCGTTGTGGGACGTGTGAAACGAGGGGCCGGCCGTTAGGCGTTGGATTTGTGGCATGAGGACTGACTAGGTGGCGTACGCGTAGCGCACTGGCTGCTTCGGAGCCGGGATTTCAGCACTGGTCGCGGTGCTCTGCGTGGTAAGTTGTTCCGCTCGTATCGCCGCCCCAATGAGGACCCAGAGCATGCCGTTGATCTCCAGGTAAGTCCAACGATCTCCAAAGAAGTTCGTGATCACCGCGCTGAAGAGACAAATGAGGAGACCGAGACCAAGCCCCCTAAAAAGCGGATCACGGGCCTTACGAAAAAGTCGGATAGACAACGAGAACAGCTGGAACAGCAACGCGATGGCGAAGACGAAGCCGACGAAACCTGTTTCTACCAGCACCTTCACGTACCAATTATGCGTATCTTTCAGATTGTCGACGTGTTCACTGTACTGAAAGGTCCCAAAACCTGTACCGAAGACGGGATAGTGGCCGATACTCTGTTCCGCGTCGGTCCAGAGGTCAACCCGTTCCTGCGCCGAAGCCTCCAATCGGCCATCCTCGGTGTGGGTCATCTTGACACGTTGCGTTACGGCCGTTGGAACGATGACTTGCCAAGTAAACAGGAAGACGGCTGAAAGAATGATGAGCTTGCGATCTTTAACAATGCCCAGCAGGATGGTGCAAGCCACCACGGCCATGTAAGCTGCACGGGAAAAGCAGTACATGCAGGCGAGGAGCGTGGCAGCCACGGTGAAGTATCCCGCCAGCTTCAACTTGCGGCGCTTCACGAATTGCAGGAAACCCCAAAAGAACATCGCGAACTGCGACAGGAATGCTGCTGTTTGGTTGGATCCGAAGGCCAGTGGGCCGCCGCTCCGCTTGTCTTCGTCGAAGGTTGTCCAGGTCCGGGAAAGGCTATCCATCAGGGAGCTGCGGTCAATCATCAGGACTGAAAAAGCGGTCAGCATGATGACGATGCGGATAGCCTTGCGATCCTCAATCACCATGCCCGCGGACACAAAGATGATCGGCATCAACATGTAGTCTTTCCAGCCAACGAAATTGGCGTCGGACAACCACAGCGGAGCTGGCGCTGTGGTAATCGCCGCGCCCATCCACATGGAAAAATACATGTAGATTCCGAACAACAACCAGATCAGCGGGATCTTTGATTTGGGGATCTTCTTGCCACGCATCAGGGCGCCGACGAAGACCGCGAGCGCCAGGATGGTGAGCACGTTTCCGCCCAGCGGCCAGTCGAGGAAGTGGTCCCGCATGGTCCGGTACGGGATGAACGGCATCATGTAATACAGACCGTAGAGCGGGTTCTTGAAGAGCGAAATGAAGATGGCAACCCAGAATCCCAGGTAGGCGATGAGCGGGATGTAGTGACCTATGCCAGTTCCCATCTCAGTTTTCCTCCTCTCGCTGGATCGCCGGGCTGCACCTCAGACCCACTGCGCGCGCCCTCTCAGGAAATTGTAGAACGCCAACGCCGCCGCTACATTCAGCATGACAAAGGTATAAGCAATCGATACGGCACGCCATCGCCTGAATCCGGGACCGATGGCACCCAGCAGTGCAAGTGCGTACATCAAAAGTTGCAAAGCAAAGGCGACTCGGTAGAACAAGCCGGGAGAGCCGGCGGAACAGACCAGCAGCAATACCAGAAACAACGGAACAGCAAGACGCAACAACTTGTGGCTGATCAGGCGAAAGAGCAGGGGATTGCGGAAACTCAACAGCCATGGAGCAAGCTGCAAAAGCTGATAGTTTCCGGTCAGCGTACGCACCTTTCGGCCGAACTCCTTTCCAGGAGCTGAGAACAGCCGATCCCGCGCGATTGCCGCTTCCAGGAACAGCACGCGTTTGCCAGCCCGGACGACCTGCATGGGGGTCAGAACATCGTCCAGCAGAGTGCCCGCTGGTAGCGGCACGTACAGTTCTCGGCGCATCGCGAACAGCGCTCCTGTGGCGCCCACCACCGATCCCGTCGACGACTCAAGCTTCCGCACGAGCTTCTCGATCTTCCAGTAGATACCCAAGGCTTCCGAGGAAGGTCTCCCGTCCGCTGTCTCAAGGTGAAGCTCTCCGCTGACCGCACCCACCTGAGGGTCCGCGAAGCAGGACACGAGCTGCCGCACGGCATCCCTGTCCACAGTTTGGCGAGCGTCCATGAACACAAGAATGTCGCCCGTTGCCGCCTGCACGGCATGGTTCAGGGCATTCGCCTTACCACCCGCCACAGGCAGCAGAACGGACACGATTCTTTCCGAATGTTCAGCAAGAATGGCGTTTGTCCGGTCCGTCGAACCATCCGACGCGATTACGAATTCAAGTCTGTCGGCGGGGTATTCCAGAGAAAACAGGGAAGCCAGCTTTGCTGACAGGTTCGCCTCTTCATTGTGTGCGGCCAGAATGACCGAAACGCGCGCTTGGATCGGCGTGGCTACTACAGGCAGTCTCCGAAAACGAGCCAGCAAGGTGAGCAGAAGAGCATACCCGACGTAGGTATAGGTCACCAGTGCCAGACTCATCCAGAAAAGCAGTCGCATGTGTCTGCATTGAGCTTAGCTGGTGCATCGTCCGGAGAACATGGCGGTTTTGGGCCATAGGCGTGAGCGTCATTGATTTCTACGATGAAGTTGGCTGCAAGCTCGGTCCGCGCAGGCAGAACTCCGCGGCGTTCGCAGCTGCGCTGCTAAAATCGAGGTTCGTTCCCTATGGCTGGTACCAAGCGACTTGCGGTGAATGTAGTCATGAATTGGGTGGCGATGGCCGTAAATATGGTCGTCCCCTTCTTCCTGACGCCGTTTGTCGTGCGGCATCTCGGTTCGGTTGGCTATGGCGTATGGATTCTGGCCGTTTCCACTGTCTCCTATCTGAACCTATTGGATCTGGGCCTACGCAGCGCGGTCATCCGCTTTGTCTCGAAAGCCCAGACCAAGGGATCCATGACTGAAGCCTCTGAGGCGATCCATGCCGCACTCTGGTTTCGATTGATCATTGCTTCCGGGGTGGCGATTGTCAGCGTGGTCCTGGCTGCGGCCGTTCCGCACTTCTTCAAGATCCCGCGTGACCTGATGCATGCGGCCCAGGTGACAACCCTTCTGTGTGCACTTGGTGTCGCCGTGACTCTGGTTTCTGGAGTCTTCGGAGCTGTGCTGGCAGCCATCAACCGTTTCGATCTGCTCAGCTACGTGACCATGTTCCAGACGGTGCTGCGGGCTTCAGGAGTTCTGCTTATCCTTCGAAGCGGTCGTGGTCTCGTGCCGCTTGCCTGCTGGGAGCTGATGGTCATCACCGTGGTTGCCGTGGCCACAACGGTGCTCGCGATGACCACCTTTCCGCATAGCCGTGTTCGCCCCGGACGCCCCGATATGGGTGTTCTCCGGATGATCTGGTCCTATAGTTTTACGACCTTCATCTTCATGATCGCCGTGCAAATTATCACCAACACGGACAATCTGGTTGTTGGTTCCTTCTTATCTGTAGGTGCGGTGACGTTCTACGCCATCGGGGGCAGCCTGACCAATTACGCGTGCCAGGTCTCGGGGGCACTATCGTCGACCTTCACACCGATGGCCAGTAACCTTGATGCGTCCAACGACTTCGGTGGATTGCAGAGGATGCTTATTCGTGGAACTCAGGCAACTCTCGGTCTTGCTCTCCCGATCAGCGCAGCTTTATTTTTTCGGGGGGGCACCTTCATCCGCCTCTGGATGGGCCCGCAATACCAGGTCGTCTCGGAACACGTCGTTCGCATCTTGATGATTAGTATGTATCTCGCTATCGCGAACGGTACTGCAGGTTCGATCATGATGGCTACGGAAAAGCACAAGCCGATGGCGCGGATGGCCGTGTGGGAAGCCGCTCTGAACCTCGGCTTAAGCCTAGTTCTCGTCAAGACGATCGGGATGTATGGCGTAGCGTGGGGTACCTCGATTTCTATGGTGGTGACCCACTTGGCATTTTGGCCTCGGTACGTCAACAAGGTTCTGAACGTGAGCCCCCGCAGATACTTATGGGAGGGCTGGGGAAAGGTCACAATCTGCGTCCTTCCGTTCTCTGCTGCCTGTGCCGTTACGGAGCGTATGTGGCAGGCCTCGCATCTAGTCACGTTTTTTTTGCAGATTGTTGCAGTGCTTCCCGTGTATGCACTCTGCGTAGCTGCAGTGTTTCGTCGACAGTGTCTGAACCTCTTACAGAACTGGCGTGCTTCGCGTGACACCAGACTGGCGACCGTTTCTTAGGATTCAGTCAGTTGAGCTGCACCGTCGTACGCAGCGTCTTGGATCAACTGATCGAGTTCTGAGAGCATCTCCAGATCATTAGGGAACTTGCGCGCAAAATGGTCCTTCGAGGCGAGCAACTTAGAAAAGTCCTCACGGCCGAGCACGCGTGGATGGGCATAACACCCTTCCCAGTCCGTGTAGCGTAGATTGCTTGGAGCAACACGAAAAAGA
Organism: Granulicella sp.; assembly: GCA_965198515.1. Lineage (GTDB taxonomy): Bacteria > Acidobacteriota > Terriglobia > Terriglobales > Acidobacteriaceae > Granulicella. Next base: position 2,212,738 of record CBDAPO010000006.1, read on the forward strand.
GAAGTGTTTCCTAGCAGGGTGTGGTAAATGGATTCTTCCGGGCTTGCACGGCTTTTGTAGTGGTCGAAGAGGCTTTTCCGAAGTGGTGTGTCCTCCAGGAAAAAGTGGGCTACACGTCTGTTTACCGTGAACCACGCGTCCCCGGCAAAACATCGAACATTGCCCTGAAAGGGCGTCCTGCGCTCCCGGATCCAGCTTGATTTGACTACCCAAGCTTCTACAGGTGTTTTCAACCGTCGCGCCATTTTGCGAGAAAGCAGTGGCTGAGCCACATACCGGTTGTACGCAGTTTGCAGGTAAAGGCGCTGGGCAAAGGGAAAACCTCCTAGAGATCCGTCATGATACGGCTCACCTAGGTCTTCAATCAGGCGGCTATCCAGGAACGCATCGTACGGTGTTTCCCCTAAGTCTGCCAGAATGCGTTCAGCCGTTTGAATGGGGTAGTCCGCAGCGCTCAGCAGGACGACCCAGTCGGGATCTGCAAACTCGTAGAGCAGCTTGAGGGCGGCGAACTGCGCCTTTACAACGCTGAATCCCCCCCAGTCGGTAGGCACAATCGGGTCAACGAAGCGGACGTTTTCAGGAAAGCTGCTCCCGTCTAAGAGTTCCTGTGATGAGTCATGGTGGATCGCAATTGGCGGCGCTCCAAACATCAATCCCAACCGAAAAGAAAGATTTTGGATCTGGTCTGCGTTGCGATGCGTGATCAGAAGGAAGCCGATGGTCTGCGACACGTGAACTCTCCTAGCGCGGCTTTGGTTTAGGCCAGTGTATGCATGCACGGAGCAAAAATCATCGGTAGCCTTGCATCCACCTGGCCAACACCTGGTCCAAACCTAATCGCTCTGCGGCGGAAAACCACGCATGGTTTCGGGGCCAACGTGGAACGAAGGTGAAGCCGTGTTTGAAGCGCTGCATTCTGCCGTCTGTCGTCCAGTCGTGCAGCATGGTCTTGCTGAGGATATCTTTGGCCAGTTCGGTGGTCACGGGAAGCACTGGAATGAACGCGACCGGGAAATACGGCATATTCGAGAAAACGCGACTGGCGGCGCAGCGATAAATCTGGATGTCTGGGCTGAAAAGCTTTGCGAAGCTTGGCAGCGCCGATGAGGTTTCTATCACAACAGAGCACTTGGATAAGAGCAGGCAGTCGAGCAATGCGCGATCGGCTTTTTCGGCCCGTGTTCCGGATCTGGATGCCGCGAGGTGAAAGTCGACAGCACCCAAATAGGTCACGGGAATCTTCACTGCTGCTTGCAGCTTGTCCACAAAGCCGTGTTCATCTGTCGCCGCGATCACACGATCAAAGCCTGGCTGCTGAGACAAGAAGTCCTGCAGCAGAATCAGATATTGCTCCTGCGATATCGGATTTGAATCCCAGGAAGCTGTCTGTTTATCCGTTCCTCGGTAGTGGACACCGAGCAGACGCTGCCCTTCGCTGGGGTACTCGGCAAGGCGATCTATAGTGCGTTGGGGAACGGAGAAGTATGATGTCCAAATGCGACTGAGTTCGCGCCAGTCACTTCCGAGAACCTGACTGTGTCTACGCCTTAACTCGTTCAGGGAGATCTCTTTTAGGACTCCCCTAGGTGCTTCATAGGCGACGTCGAAAACTCCAGGCAGAGTGATGAACTGAGGTGAGTCGGCGTAGTGCAGGGAGCGTACTTTCCAGGCTGGATAAAGACCATTCTGGTGTAGGTAGGGCAGGATCTGGAGAACATTTGGTAAAACCTGACCGAATAGGCCTTGGTCAAGGTCGCCGGGCTCGCACGTTATGCAAAAGGGTGGGGTCATGTTCAATTCTCTTGTAGGGTTGTTTCTCAGCCCCACTGGTTCTCAACGAGCGCTAAAGAAGTATCTGCCGTGAATAAATCCAATGAGATCCCAGGCCGCCAGTTCGTCGGCAAACGCTTGAGCTCTGCCATTTTTTTGCGCACGATGAGCAGGTAGAGACACGAGGCTGCGAAAAGCGCGGCCAATCCGGTGGCGCGGGATGCCGAGCAGATACTTCACCGGTTCACGCTGATCGCGATCGAGCACGCCTTGCGACACTGCCCGCCAGTAGGCCCAGCTCCTGTGATATTTGCGCGTGAGCCGCTCGGCTGGAATGTGGTGATAGATGGCAAAATCTGGAACGTACATCCCACTGATGTCAGCCGCCAGCACACGGCGAAAGAATTCTGCGTCTTCTTCAGAGAGCAGACCCTTTGCTGTTCGACCAAGGCGAGTGGAGTAGAGCCCAACCCTCTCAAATACAGATCGGCGTATTGCGGCGTTGCCCCCGTTCAGCATGCCCGGGTGATCTGGACCGAAGCGTCCACGCGGCTTTGGCGGCATGACGCCAATCACACCGGGGTATCCGGGCGGAAGCCAGTCCGGTATAGGTGCTTGCCAATTCGCCAGGTAAGGCCCGCCGATGTAGTCAACACTGGGATCCTGGAGCTCGCGGGCAATTACCTCGAACCAGTGCTCTTCAATCTCTTCATCGTCATCGATGATGCCGATCACGTCGCCGCTTCCAGCCGAGATACCCGCGTTGCGTGCGTGCGAAAGACCTTGCTTCTTCTCGAAGACGTAACGGATAGGAAACGGAGCCATGCCCTGCAGTTCGCGAACGACGTCGGCCGTGTTGTCAGGACTGTTGTTATCAACCAAGTAAACCTGGACGTCGAGACCTTCGGGGACCGATGCCCTGAACAGACTTTCGATGCTTTTGCGCAGCAAACCGCTCCGGTTGTACGTGCAGATCAAGACGTCGAGCTTCACGCAGCACTTCCTTGATTCTCCGCGGGACTAGTTCTCCGCTGGAAAGGCGCATGGATCGGTGATTGAGGCGAAGGTGAGGTCATCTTGAGTTCTGAGTTCTTGGGACGAGCACCTGATGCGTCCTGAATTCGTCTCATTATTGTATGGGCCGCCGGGGTCAGACGAATGTGGGCCTAAAGTGGCAGTCTGGAAGCCAAAGTTGGGTCTCGCTCTCGCCTATGTGTCTTCGCGAGACAACTTTGGAAGCTGTCTCTGCTTCTATCCCCCACTTGTCCCATAGGCGCTTGCAGCCGGGCTGGGTATCATCGTCAGGAGATGACGCGATGAGGAGCCTGCACTTTCTGTATCACGAACTTCGCCCGGCGAGGAGCCGCTACTCCTACGTGACCCCGTGCGAAGAGTTTGAGACGCATTGCGCGTTGTTCCGCAATTTGCAGCAGGCCGCCTCAAGGGAAGAAGCCATCCGTCCCGAGATCACCTTCGATGATGGCAACGTCTCCGACGTGACTTTTGCGATGCCCTGCCTGGAGCGTTACGGGCTGAAGGCGACCTTCTTCATCACGGCCGGGTGGACAGGGCAGCGAGCGGGCTTCATGGACTGGCCGCAACTGAAAGAGCTGCATGCCGCCGGGCACCTGATCGGCGCGCATGGCATGCATCACAAGCTCTTGACCGGCTGCTCCGAGGTGGAGCTTCAGCAGGAGCTGATGGGAGCCAGGCAGCGGCTGGAGGACGGCCTCGGAACTGAGATCAAGGTCATGTCGTTACCAGGAGGGCGCGCCAACGGTCGTGTCCTTCGTGCCTGTGAGCACGCCGGCTACCGGCAGGTGTACACCTCCGCGCCGCGAGCGGAGGACATGGAGCGCGCACCACGAACTGTGGGTCGGTTGAACCTTCATGCGGGCACCACGGTCGAGTGGCTCGACCAGGTGTTGCATCCTGAGACAGGCGTACTGTCTCGTCTGCAGCGAGCGCACCAGGTGAAGACGGCTGCCAAGCTCTTGCTCGGCGATCGCCTGTACGCCCGGCTCTGGGCTGTCGCAAACCGTCAGGAATCAGATCCCGTGGACGCGGAGGCGCCTGTCTCGTGAGGGTGCTTCATCTCATCAGCAGCGGAGGCATGTACGGCGCTGAAGCCGTGATCCTCAACCTTTCGCAGCAGCTCAACAGGGCGGGCAGTGACGCGAGTTTCCTTGGCGTTTTTGAGCACGCCGGGCTGCCCGTGCCGATGTTGCACGAGGTTGCGGTTCGTTCGGGCGTGCCTTCCACGTTGCTGCCCTGCAGGGGCCAGATGGATCGCTCCATGTTTCGCGCTCTTCGCAAGCATGTTGAGTTGACCGGCGCGGACGTCATCCATGCGCACGGATACAAGGCGGACATCTACGCTTTTCTCGCGTTGCGCGGATCGCACCGGCCCGCCTTGGTGTCCACCTGTCACACGTGGTACGACAACGATCTGGCCGTGCGAGTCTACGGTGCGGCGGACCGTTGGGTCTTGCGATCGTTCGACCAGGTTGTGGCTGTTTCCGCCGAGGTGCATAGCCGGTTGCTTGGCGCCGGTGTGGCACCCGCAAAGGTGCACCTGATCCGTAACGGCATCAGCTTGACGCCCTTTCAGAACGCCCCGCAGACACGCGCTGCCAGGATTGCGACGACCTCCTCACTGCGCGTGGGCCTGGTCGGTCGGCTTGCACCGGAAAAAGGCGTCGACATTTTCCTGGGCGCGGTAGCGCGCATCGCGAACCGCTTTCCGGATGCCCACTTCGTCGTCGCCGGCGACGGGCCTGACCGGGAACTGCTGGAGGCGCAGATTGCGAGTCTTGGCCTGCAAGGACGTGCCGAATTGCTTGGTCCGCAGACCGACATGCCCGCCATCTACGCGTCCTTGGACGTGCTCGTCTCGGCGTCTCGACAGGAAGGTTTGCCGATGGCGCTCCTTGAGGGGATGGCGAGCGGCTTGCCGTTGATCGCCACACGGGCCGGCGCGGTTCCTGAGATCGTCGTTGAGGGGGAGACCGGATTGCTGGTGAACGTGAATGATCCGGTGGCGCTTGCCGATGCGATCGAGCGAGTGCTCACGGACCGGGAGCAATGTGAGCGTTTCGGCAGCGCCGGCAGACAACGCGTGCTGGATCAATTCTCCGCCCAGCGTATGGCCTCGGAGTACCTCAAGGTGTATCGTGCGGCCCTCGAAGCGCGAGGCACAGCTAGTGCAGGGGCGCAAGGGGGCCGCGGTTGACCACGGAGCCGCAACTTGCTCGCAAGACTCGAAGAGCACGCGTCTTCATGATGGATCTTTGGACGACGGTGCCGTATTACACGGCATACCTGTCCCGCGCGCTTCTCGCTCAGGGGCTGAATCTTCAGGTCGGGGCGATCACCTATTATCTTGACCGAGAGTGCTTTCGCAGCCGCGGCTTGCGCCTCCAACCCGGCCTAAGCGATCTGGTCGGGCGCTTCGATCTGCCCCGGGTGGCACGGCGAGTCCTCAAGCTTCTGGAGGGCGCGGCCAACCTCGTCGCACTGAGCCTCCGTGCCGCCGTGCGCGCGCCAGACGTCGTTCACATTCAGTTCCTTCCGCTGCTGCGGTCGCGCGCCCCCATCGACCTGTGGTTCGTCCGGTTCTGTCGCAAGCGAGGAGCACGCCTGGTGCTCACTGTGCATGACCTGCTGCCGCACGACACGGGCGAAGCCCACCGGGCAATCTATCAACGGCTCTATGCCGAGATGGACGCCCTGATCTGTCACTCCGGGCACATCCAGGCACGTCTGCTGCAGGAGTTCGGGGTGCCGGAGAAGAAGATCTTCGTCATTCCTCATGGGCCGTTCTTTTACGACCTTCCGGAGGGCGATTCAGCCGCAGCGCGGGACGCGTTGGGCGTGGATGCGGGGCAGGCCATGGTGCTGTGGCAAGGCCTCATCTTTCCTTACAAGGGCGTCGATTTGCTGCTTGCGGCATGGAAGCAGGTGGAAGCCCGATCAGACGGCACTACGCTGGTGATCTTGGGCACGGGCGACCCTGTTCTTCTGCAGAGCCTGCAGCAACAGGCCCGTGAACTGGGCCTGCAACGGGTGCGCTTCAATCTGCGCTTCTGTACCGCTGACGAACTCGTTGCGGCGTACCGCGCTGCCACTGTGGTTGTGTACCCCTACCGGGCGATCACGACCAGCGGCGCGCTGGCGACGGGGCTAGCCCTCAACAAAGCCATCGTTGCCAGCGATCTGCCGGTGTTCCGGGAGGCACTATCCGACGGAGAAACGGCCTTGCTTGTGGACGCGAACCATCCAAACGCGCTGGCGGGGGCGTTGTTGCGCGTTGTCGAGGAACCCGGCTTGGAAGCAAGACTTGGAGCAAACGTCGCAAAACTGCGCTTTGGTGACCAGTCCTGGTTAGACATCGCGGCGGCTACCGCAAAGGTCTACGACCAAGTTTTGGCCCAGTAGCCTGGAAGGCAGACTGCGCGGCACTCACAGCGTTGCGTTCAGCACGTCGACCTTCTCGGCCTCGCCGCTCATGATTCCCTTGCGGATCTCATCAGGCGACTTGCCCAGCTTGGTCTGCTGGTACGTGTAGATGCCCTCGCGCATGCAGGTGGCGCACTCGGCCCCATGAGTTCCCTCAAAACATGAGTGCAACGACTTGTGGCCCAGTGCACGATCGCAACGGCAGTAGCAGGGCTGCGCGTACAGCGCACTCTCCACCTTGGCGGCCATCTGGTATGCCTTTACCTGGTACGGATGTTGAAAGAACAAGCCCGTGAGCTGATCCCCGGAAAGCAGTGGATGGATCGGGCGGTGCGGAGCGACGGTGTAATACGCGGGGGTGCTGTCGTTCCCGGGCAGCCAGTGTGCCGACGCCGCGACCGTGGATGTGGCGAGCAGGGAATAACGAAGCCACGCTTGCATGCAGCTGATTATCGCATTTCGGCTTGAGTTCTGAGCTTGGCAGCAGGCCTGCGTCCGCAGCACAGCAAGCCATCGTGCCTAGTTGTGGAGCACCGCACGGTAGCGCACCTTGTTCTGCTTCACGGAGGCGACGGCTTTGTTGGCGTCCTGCATGGGATACAGCTCGGTGATCGCCTTGATGCCGTGGCGGGCAGCGACGTCCAGCATTTCTACAAGGTCGTTGGGGCTGCCTGTAGGGCTGCCTGCAATGGCTTTCTGTCCGCCGATCAGGCTGAACCCGGCAATCTGGAGCGGCTTGGCGGCTGCCCCCAGCACCAGCAGGGTGCCCTTGGGGCGAAGCGCGTTGACGAACGCCTGGAAGTCCTGATCCGCGGCTGCGGTCGACAGGATCAGATCAAAAGACCCGGCGAGCTTCTTGAGGGCATTGGTCTCTCGGGTATTGACGAAGTGGTGCGCGCCCAGCGAGCGTGCTTCCGCTTCCTTGTCCTTTGACGTCGAGAATGCCGTTACCTCGCAACCGAAGGCACGGGCGAACTGGATGCCCATGTGCCCAAGGCCGCCGATCCCAACGACGGCGACACGCGACGAGGGGCGCGCAAGGTGGTTGCGTAACGGGCTGTATACCGTGATGCCGCCGCAGAGCAGGGGCGCCGCGTTTTCGCTCGCCAGTGCGGTGGGGATCGGAACCACAAAACGCCAGTTCACGCGCACGGCGTCCGCAAAGCCACCGTTGCGCCCGATGCACGTCGGCTGCGCCTTGGGGCAAAGGTGTTCATTGCCTGACCGGCACCACTCGCAGGTTCCGCACGAGTCCGCCTGCCAGCCCACACCGACCCGGTCGCCCAGCTTTACATTCTTTACGGCAGAACCGAGCGCATGCACTGTGCCGATGATCTCGTGACCGGGGATGAAGGGGTACTTGCTCATTCCCCAGTCGTTGTCGATCAGGTGGACGTCTGAATGGCAGACGCCGCAGTGCGAGATCCGGACTTCCACTTCATCGGCAGCAAGATCTTCCACCTTGTAGCGGAAGGAAACCAGTTCGGCCCCGGCCGCATAGGCGGCAAGGCCTCGAATTTCGGGCATGGCTAATTCCTGGGCGGTACACGCCGGCGTCTCCAGAGCTTACACCAGGCCCCGGTGGACAGGGTACGGAGCGCGCCCGGCAACGTAAGCCAAAGGAGAGGCTTTGTCGTCTATAACAGAGGGCAATGGCCGGCAGCAGCGGCGTCGTGTCTGCAGGGGAGTGGAGAGTTCATGAAAATCAAGGGCCAGTGGATCGCAGGATGGGTGGTTGGCTTCGCGCTCAGTGGAAGCGTTTGGGCGCAGACAGCCCCACCGCCGCAGCAGCCGGCCAAACCTCCGGCGACAGACGATAGCGGGCCCGCGACCACCAACGACAGCATCGTCCTGCCCAAGAAGAAGGACGACGATGCGCCGCCACCCCCACCGGCGCCGGCAGAAGAAAAGCCGAAGAATCCCAACGGCGACATCTACTCGCTTCGCGTTGATGTGCCGATCGTCAACCTGGACGTAAGCGTTCTGCTCGACAAAACGCACCAGTTCGTTCCGGGGTTGAAGCCGGACAACTTCCTTGTTGTGGAGGATGGCGTCGAGCAGCAGGTACAAACTGTCCGCACGGCCAAGACGCCGATTACAGCAGTCATGTTGCTGGAGTTTGCGGCCAACTCTTATTGGCTCATCAACGACATGCAGAATGCTTCGGCTGCTTTCTTCCGCACCTTGCAGCCGGAAGACTACGTGGCCGTGGAAACCTTTGACATCCGGCCACACATTCTTTGCGACTTCACCAATAACCGGGACGTTGTTGCCCAGGCGATCAGCAGCCTCATGATCCCGTCCTGGCATGAGACCAACGAGTTCGACGCGCTGTATGAAACGCTCGACCGGCTCAGCCGCGTTGAGGGCCAGAAGTACGTCATTCTGATCAGCAGTGGGGTCGACACCATGTCGCGACTCACGCTGGATCAGATCCTTGCCAAGGTAAAGGCAAGCCAGAACATCACGATCTTTTCCATCGCAACCGGCGGGATGATGCAGCAGATGCGGACCGGTGGCGGCCCGCGGGAGTTGACCTATCTGCAAGCGGAAAATGAGCTGAAAACCTTCGCGCAGATGACCGGCGGCATGTACTTCCAGCCCGTATTTCAGGGCGAGCTGCCCGACATCTTCTCCCGGATCAACGACTCCATCCGCAGCAAGTACGTGCTGACCTACCGGCCCACCAACAACAAGAACGACGGTACCTACCGCAAGGTCAAGGTGTACCTGGTGGACAACGAAGGCAAGCCGCTCAAGATGGCCGACGAAAAGGGCAAGGCGCTGAAGTACTCCATCATCGCCCGCGATGGCTACCGGGCGAAGCTGCCGGTCGAGTAAGCCGGCAGCAGCCCGAAAGCTCTGGCGCTCGTTCTAGCCGAGCCGCTGGAACTCGTGCCCGTGGATGGGAGCCATGCACAGCAGGGCCAGCCCTTCCAGCAGGACCACGCCCTCCAGTCGTGTTGAAAGCGCGTGCAGCCGGTCGAAGTGCTGCCGGGCTGGGTTGTCCGGCGGCACTGCCTGCACGTCGCCCCCGAGTGTGAGGCGATCAGTCTCCATGTGCGGGATGACGGATTGCTGCAGGTACAGCGTCAGCGCCAGCATGGAGACCACCAGGGCGATTTCCACGGCGCGGGCCGGGTGGGAGTCGTGCATGGCCAGCAGCGCAAGCGTGAAGAACAGGTAGATGGTGCCGGCAAACAGCGCAATGCGGTGCAGCGCCAGCAGGGATCCACGCACGATGATGCCGGCGTGGTGTGCGTCCGGCATGGTCTTGAACGCAACGTTCGCCACGGCCAGAAAGAACACGATGCCGCCTACCCATAAGGCCAACGCGATCAGTCGAATTGCCCGGAACGTCAGCTTCATGCGCGCGGCGAGCCCGTCAGTGCGGGTTCCGGGCTGGCATTGGTCGCCGAGGCAGCCTGGACAGAAGCGGCAGGGTGCCCCGCGTTTGCGCGCGTCAATGTACGCCGCAGAATCAGGTCAAAGGCCGCACGTGCCTGGACGTAGTCGGCCTCGGAGATGTGCTGCTGCAAGCGTTCCGTTTCCAGCGCAAACAGCTCTTCTTTCAACGCCAGCATCAGGTTGCCGCCATCCTGCGCCGGCGGCGACGAAGCAGCGCGGTTGACCGGTGCGGGGGGCCAGGGCTGCGGCGGGTTCAGCGGAGCCGCCGCAAGACCATCGCTGGCCGGCTTGCGGAGCAGCAACCCTGCCGCAGCCGCCAGCAGAAGCGCGAGCCCGGCAAGGATCCACCACTTGTACTTCGCCCAGGGGTCGCGGTCTCCGGTTTCGTTCAGCGGGTTGTTCAGGCCGCGACCGCCAGCCAGGTCCGAGTTGGAAACGGCAGGTGCAGCGGCGTTGCTGGACGGGTTCGCCGTCGCGGCGTTGGGCGCATCGCCGGCCGCACCGGCTTCCGCGCCGCCAGCGTTCTGGTCGGGCAGGTTGCCGGTTCCGGCTACGGAAAACTCCGGCGGGTTTTCAGGCGAGACGTCCTGTGCCAGGTAGGTCTTCACACCAGCCTTGCTTGCCTGCAGATTGAGCGCCACGTGCCCGGTCGGGGTCAGCGTGATGCCCTCCGGCACCAGGACCGCGAAGGTCTTCACGGGCGCCGTCAGGTGCGGAGTAAAGGTGAACTTGCCGGTGTAAGGCAGCGTGTAGCCGATGCCAAACTGGGTTTCGCCGGGGCGGATCGGAAAAAGAAAGCTGAAGTGGCCTGGATCCGAGCGCGGCACTGCCGGCGTTTGTACCGGCATGCCACCCTGGGTGATCGCACCCGTGCGGCCAATCAACGCCCCCTTGGGCAGGAAGAAATCGAAACCGTTTGGCCCGAATTGGGTTCGTGCCGGTGCCGAGTTGTTGAGCACCTGCAGCACTTCAACCACATGCAGCTCGTTCGACGAGGCCTCCACGTGCAGCTCCTCGACGCCCGTAGACACGCCTTCCACCTGGGGCGCCGCGTCGTAGACCGTTACGGCGATCGGTCCGTTTTTTCCTGGCTGCACTGGCTGGAAGTAGGTCGCTTTCTGGTGCGTCACGCGGACCAGGTGCATGCCGTCGTCCGGGACCTGCAGGGTAAAGTGGCCGCGGGCGTCGGTGGTCGTGCGATTGGACTCCTGCATCGCCTGTTGCAGCTGAATCAGGACAACTTCATCACCCGCGGAGGGCTTGCCCGTGGTCTTGTTGGTCACGGTACCCGTGATCGGGGCGGCAGCATGGGCGAGCAGCGCCGGAGCGAGCACGGCGAGCGCAATCAGAAAGCGGTGTTTTGGCAGACGGGGCACGTCTTTCAGGATACGTCAGGGACGCCGCCAGGTGGGCACCGCGGTCAAGGCTGCAGCAACTCGCGTCCATCCTGTGCGATGCAGTCAGGTCCTGTTTTGAGCCGCAGTATCGGGTAAGGGCGCGTGGGGACGTCGGAGCCCCTCCTCAGGCACTGACCGCGTCGGGCACCAGGCTTCAGGCCAACCCGCGTGGCCTAAGGACAACCTTTGATGGGGGAGGGCTCGTCGGATGATGTGAGGTGAGTTATGGCATCAGGTCTTGATTCGACAAAGACTCCGGCGCGTCCTTCGCACGAGTCGCTTGAAAAAACCGGCGGGCAGGCAACCGAGATCACGGAAACACCGCTCGAGCGTGTCGACCACGAAGCGATGGAGAGCGCCAAGCGCGCCCAGAACCGCCTTCACGACGACGAAGGAAAGATCCCCGGCTCGCAGATCTTCACCAAGTAGATCGCATGCAGCCAACACCGTTGCACCTCTTCACCCGAGGCAAGCAACCGACACACGATTCCTTCTGAGGCCCCGCTTCCAAGCGGGGCTTTTCTCTTCTTGGTGAACTGCTGTTTGCGCGTCGTCGCGCCGGAACCAACATCTGAAGGGGTATGTCCTTGTTGAAGCGCGCGGAAAAGCACGGATCGAAGTTCGAGAATCCGGTTCCCACAAAGATGGCCGGGTTTGGGCTGATGCTGAAGATACTGCCGCTCTACCTGAGCAATAAAGCGGAAACAGAGCCGGAATCGCCCCTTGGACCGTTCACAACGGATGCGCGGACTTATCGTCAGCCGCCTGAAAGCGGCCTGCGGGTCACGTGGTTTGGCCACTCCTCCACCCTGATCGAGATCGACGGTCTGCGCATCCTTGTGGACCCGGTATGGGAACCTCGGGCAAGCCCCTTCTCGTTCATGGGCCCGAAGCGCTTCTTTGCGCCACCGCTGCGGTTGGAGCAGATGCCCGAACTAGACGCGGTGCTGATCTCCCACGACCACTACGATCACCTCGGCCGGGATACGGTCGGTCGCTTGAGCCGGCTCAACGCCACGGCACGCACTCGCTGGGTTACATCACTCGGTGTCGGCAGGCGATTGCGGAAATTCGGTGTCGCCGCCGACCGTATCCAGGAACTGGACTGGACCCAGAGCGTGGACGTTGCCGGGGCGGAACTAGGGCAGGGTGTACACCTGACTGCTTGGCCAGCCCGGCACTTTTCTGGCAGAACTGCCTGGGATCGTTTCACCACGTTGTGGAGTTCGTTCGTGATCGAGGGCCCAAAGCACCGGGTGTACTACGGGGCTGACTCCGGCCTTTGGCCCGGCTTTGCGGAGATTGCGGCGCAGTACCCAAACCACCCAGCAGGGCGGACCACGCCCAGCGGCGATCCGGTCCGGTTTGACCTGACAATGCTGGAGATCGGCGCCTTCCATCCCCTGTGGGCTTCGATCCACATGGGGCCGGATGGGGCGGCCGAAGCCTACCGGCAGATGGGTGGGCCGGAACAGGCCGGAGCGCTGTTTCCCATTCACTGGGGATTGTTCAACCTTGCGCTGCACGGCTGGCGGGAGCCGATTGAGCAGATCTCGGCAACGGCGGCGCGCGAGGGATGGAAGCTTTGGCTGCCCACGCCCGGCGAGCCGACCGAGGTGGTCGCGGGCCAGGAACCACAGTCGGCCTGGTGGCAGCAGGCGGCCAGGTCTGAGGTGGGGGAGCGTCGCCGCATGCGGGGAATGGTCGGCGAAAGCGAGCTCTAGGCCGCCATTGCGTGCCTTCGCGGCTGCTTGACCGTGTCCTGGGAGCGGGCCGCCCGCTTTGCTATTGGCAGATCAGTAGATGACCAGGACGCGACCCCCGTGGGTGCGAAGGCTGCAACTGCACCAAATTGGGCTTGTCTCGACGAGCGGAACCGAGTAGAAGGGGTGTTGCACCGACAAATCTCTGAAACGCCTGGGACAGGCGGGAGGAAAACATGGCTGGATCAGCACACGGGCAGGTTGCGGTTCGCGAGGTGATGGACATCCGCCAAGCAGCGGAATACCTGGGAATCAGCGGCGACACGCTGTACCGGTACGCCTCCGAGGGGTTTGTGCCGGCCTTCAAGCTTGGGAACCGGTGGCGGTTTCGCAAAAGCCTGCTGGACGGCTGGATGGACGAAAAGAGCGGTGTCCGTGCCACGCCGGCGCCTGAGGCTATCGAGGCTGGAGCCCGGAAGCCGGTACGGAAGGCAAGATAGCTGCTCCCATTGGCCCGTAGTGTGCCCGAGACTCGTTGCTGTGTCTAAGAGCAAAGGGGCTGACGCCAAGCCTGCCTGACCGCACCGCTGTTGAACGGCGGCGTTGCGTTTAGACGAAGCTCCTGATCGCTGTAGCGACGGCTTCTACCTCATCTTCCCGGAGGTCCGGGTAGATCGGGAGCGCCAGAACTTCCTGGGCCGCCTGTTCGGCGTGCGGGAGATCGCCCGGCTTGTACCCCAGAAACTGAAGGCTTTCCTGCAAGTGCAGGGGCAGAGGATAGTAGATCTCTGTTCCGATGCCTTGTGCGGCGAGGTGGGCTCGCAGGACGTCCCGTTGTGATGTCCGGATTACGTACTGGTGGAAGATCGGCGTCGCGCGCGGATCGGTGTAGGGACACGTAATCGGCGCTGTCCGGCTGGGTTCCGCTGGCGCAGGCGCGTCCTGGTTTCGCGCAGATCTGCTCGGGCCAGAAACCGGTGCAAGCAGTTGGTCATACAGTGTTGCCAGTTCGCGACGACGTTGGTTGCCGGCCGGTAAACGGCGCAGCTTCACTGAAAGCACGGCAGCCTGGATGCCGTCCAGGCGAGAGTTCCAGCCCAGGTGGCCGTCGAACTCCTCATGAAAATAGCGGCGGCGCATGCCGTGGTTGCGCAGGGCGCGGGCATGCTCGGCAGAAGCGAGGTCCCGCGTGGTGATCATCCCGGCATCGCCAAACGCGGAAAGATTCTTGGTCGGATAGAAGCTAAACGCGGCTGTGTCGCCGAGCGAGCCTGCCGGCTGCTCGTTCCAAAGTGCGCCGAAAGCCTGGGCGGCGTCCTCGACCATCTTGAGTCCATGTTGTTGCCCGATGGCGTTCAGGGCGTCCATGTCCGCGCACTGCCCATACAGGTGCACCGGCAGGATCGCCGCAAACTGCAGGCCGGGCGGCAAGGGGCGACGCAGGGCCTCTTCAACAGATTGCGGAGACAGGTTGAAGGTGTGCGGGTCGATATCAGCGAAGACCGGATGGGCCCCGGCGCGGAGAATGGCGCTCGCCGTGGCGAAGAAGCTGAACGGGGTGGTGATCACGGCATGCCCGGGGCCAATGCCTACGGCTGCAAGCGCCAGCCACAGCGCATCGGTGCCACTGGCGCAGCCCAGGGCCGCTTCAGCCTGACAGAACGCGGCGGCCGCGGCTTCGAAGCGCTCGGCGGGTGGTCCCAGAATGAATTGCTGATGGGCGCAGACCTCTTCCATAGCGCTCATCACTTCTTCGCGGATCTGGGAGAACTCGCGGCTCAGGTCAAGAAAGGGAACGGGTGTGACGACGGCAGACATCTGGTCTGATGGTAGCGTGCGGGACGATCGCAGCAACGGAATCGCACCCGCAGATCTGATCTACCATGATGCTGTTGGGTTACAGACAACGCTTGGCGCTGGTTTGGACTCCACTTGTGTAAGGCCTATGAAAGATTGTAGGGTGTAGTCGGCAGAGCGGCCCCGCAGCAATCGATCGTGGGTCCTTGCTGAACAGGGACTCCCACCCGCTCAGAAAATACAGGAGATCGGCCATATGGATATCAAGCCGGCGCAGAACATCCAAGACACCTTTTTGAACACGGTGCGCAAGGACAAGAGCCCCATCACCATCTACCTGGTCAGCGGGGTTAAGCTCACCGGAAAGATTCGCTCCTTCGACAAATATTCGGTGCTGTTGGAAAACAACGCACAGGAGCAACTGATCTTCAAACATGCGATTTCGACGGTTGTGAGCGGACGGCCGGCGCACACCGAGACTCGGCCGGAGATGCGCGGGGGAACTGCCCCGTCGGCGGCGCCTGAGAGCGGCGTTGTGCCCACCCCGGCTGCGGTTCGTTAAACGAGGTTTCCGTGGCGGAGCAGTCCCAGACAGAACGCGCGCTGGAGCGCCGTGCGCTGGACGAGCAGGCGCTGCTGCAAACGCGGCGTCGTGCCTCAGGCGAGCGCGCCGTGCTGGTGGCAGTGGAGTTCACCGGTCTACGGCCACAGTTAGCACCAGCAGCACGCCAGGCCCGCGTGGCCGCTGACCTCCTGCGTGACGAGGCAGGGGAAGAAAGCGGCACAAGCACGGCGGCCGAGCGGGTTGCAGGCGTGCGCGGCGACGTGGACTTCGACGCTTCGCTGGCGGAGTTCCAGGAGCTGGCACGGTCAGCCGGTGCAGATATGGCGGCGCTGCTGATCCAGCGGCGCAGCAAGCCGGATCCGGCGACGCTGGTAGGCACAGGCAAGGTGGAAGAGATTGAGGCCACCGTACGGTCGACGTCGGCCGACCTGGTGCTCTTTGACCACGATCTTTCGCCCTCACAACTGAGAAATCTTGAAGAAAAACTGCCCTGCCGGGTCATCGACCGGACGCAGCTCATCCTTGACATCTTTGCGCGGCATGCCCGAACGCGGGAAGGCCAGCTGCAGGTGGAGCTGGCGCAACTCGAGTACCAGCTACCGCGGCTCGGCGGGCGCGGAAAGGCGATGTCGCAGCTGGGCGGCGGGATCGGCACCCGTGGACCGGGTGAAACGCAGCTGGAGACCGACCGCCGCAAGCTTCGGTTGCGCATCGACCGCATTCAGCAGCAACTGGAAGGCGTGCGACGCATCCGGCGCCAGCAGCGAGGTCGCCGTGAGGCCGTACCTGTCCCCACGGTCGCGCTGGTGGGCTATACCAATGCCGGCAAATCAACGCTGTTCAACGCGCTGACCGGCGCCGACGTGCTGGAATCCCAGCGTATGTTCGCAACGTTGGACCCGAAGCTTCGCCAGCTGACTCTGCCATCGCGGCGACGAGTCCTGCTAGCCGACACTGTCGGGTTTGTGCGCAATCTGCCCCATGCCCTTGTGACAAGCTTCCGGGCGACGCTCGAGGAAGTGGAACGGGCGGAGTTATTGGTCCATGTGCGCGACGCTGCCAGCCCCACCCTCGCAGAGCAGAAGACGCAGGTGGAGGCCGTGCTGGCCGAACTCGAGGTGCGTGACACCCCCACCATCCAGGTGCTCAACAAGGCTGATCTGCTGCCAGGGAGCTTCGTGGCAGCCCCCGGCGAACTGCTGGTGTCGTCGCGAACCGGGCAGGGCATGGACGCGCTGCTGCACGCTATGGACGCGGCACTCACGGCCGATCCCCTGCAGGAGGTGGAGTTCCGTATTCCGCAATCCGAGGGCAGGGTGCTGGCAGCGCTGGAGCGTGGTGCCACGCTGAGCGAGCAGCGCTTTGAAGGCAACCTGCTGTATGTGCACGCGGTTGGGCCCGCGTCGTTGCTGGGCAGGTATCGGCAATATGTGCGGCGGGACAGCCCAGACGCGGGGACGCGCGCAGGCGGCGACTAGACACAATACAGGCCGCCTGAAGTTGGGAGCGGAGGAAGGGTCCCAGTTCACGCGGCCTGCACGACCCGGACGGGTCTTTGGTGGTGACTTTAGTGTACTCTCGGGCGTGGTGGGCTGCAACGCCGTTCTGCCCACGATCCCAGACCCGAATATCGTGCAGCCTGGGCGGTCAACGCACACCGGCTTTGACTTCCCTCAGACGGCTTTGCTACAAACTACAAAGACATTTGTGCGTTTGCCAAACTCTTGTGAGCGCCCGGATGCGTGAGCTTTCTCACCTTCACGGTTGCGTCAGCTCGCATTGAAACCTGTGAGTTCATGGACATACTTCATTCATTAGGGTCATTGATCGTTGGGGCTATACCGACGATGGTCCTGTTCATCCTTCTTGTGATCGCGTATAGCGTTCTGGTGCGCCAGCCGCTTGAGCGAACGCTGGCCGAGCGGCGTGCCCGCACGACCGGGGCCGTGGAGCAGGCGCGCGGCGCCATCGCGGCGGCCGAAGCGGAAACCGCGGTCTACGAAGACAAACTGCGCTCAGCGCGTGCCGAGATTCTGGCTGAGCGTGAGCGCCGCTTGAAAGAGCGTCAGGCCGAGCGGGATCGCGCCGTGAGCGCCGCCCGGGAACAGGCGCAAACGCGCGTTGCTGCGGCAAAGAGCGAGATCGAGGCATCGGTGGAAACAGCACGGCGACAGATCGAAACCGCGGCAGAGGACCTGGGGCAACGGATCGTTCGCGCCATCCTGCCGGCTGGTGTGGGAACAGCAGAGGTGCGCCAGTGAAGCTCTGGACCGTACGGAAGCGCGTTCTCAGTCTGGCCATGCTGACCCTGCTCTGGCTGCCTGCCAGCTTCGCGAAGGCACAGGCAGGGCCACAACAGACTGGTCCGGGGATCGATGAAAAGTCGACTCCAATCAGCGCCGTGCCAGAAAAGCGCGAACAGGAAAAAGACGAGACGGCAGAGTTCCGTCACTCGGCCATGGTCCAGAAGATGGGCCACATGCTGGGCATGAGCACCGACCAGGCAGCGACCGCCTTTGAAGTGCTGAACTTCCTGGTGCTTGCCGTGGGCGTGGGCTTTCTGGTCGTGAAGACGTTGCCCAAGGCGTTCCGCGACCGGAGCTCGGCCATTCAGCGGCACCTTGTGGATGCACGCACGGCGACCGAAGAAGCCGGGGCTCGCCTGAAGGCTGTGGAGAACCGGCTGTCGAAGCTGGACGACGAAATCGCCGCGATGCGCCGTCACGTGGAAGCCGACACGTTGCGCGATGAGCAGCGGATGAAGGCCTCGATCGAGGAAGAAACGGCCAAGATTCTGGCAGCGGCAGAGGCTGAGATCCAGACAGCAGCCGCAACCGCACGGCGTGACCTGCAACGGCAAGCGGCGGAACTCGCCATCGAGCACGCGGCACAGCGCCTGGTCATCTCCGCGGAAACAGACCGGCTGTTGATCCAGGGCTTTGCGCAAAACCTGGCAGGCGACAAGGGAGCGCAGAACTAATGGCAGCCATCGATCTGCGGTATGCCCGCGCGCTGGAGCAGGTAGTGCTGGAGCAGAAGCTCTCGCACGAAGACGTGAAACAGCAGCTCGAGGACTTCCTTGCTACCTTCGCCGAAAGCCCGGAGCTGCGGGAAGTGCTGGGTGATCCATCCATTCCGCAGGACCAGAAGGTGCGGGTGATCGATGCGATCGCCCGGCGAGCAGGGATGAACGGGACGGTACGGAACTTCATGGCCGTGGTCACCGCGCAGGAACGTTTGCACGAGTTACCAGAGATTGTTCAAGCGTATCTGCAGCTTGCCGATAAGGACAGTGGCGTTGTGGACGCTGAGGTGACCAGTGCGCATCGCCTCGACGAGGATGGCCGCCGGGCGTTGGAGGCAAGCGTCGCAAAGCTGGCTGGAAGCACGCAGGTACGAGCGACGTACCGGGAAGATCCCACACTGCTGGGTGGTGCCGTGGTGAAGGTCGGCTCCACTGTGTACGATGGATCGGTTCGCGGGCAGTTGGAGCAAATGAAGCGGCGCATGGTGGCCGCGGTGGCATAGATCTTGAACACAGAGCTCGTTCAGGGCACAACAAGGTCCGTTGACGGACCGGTGAAGTAACAAGCGTAGAGAGAAGACATCGATGCCGACAATTGGCGCAAATGAGATTACCGAGCTGCTCCGGCAGCAGATTGAAAACTACGACGAGCGCGTGCAGGTCGACGAAGTTGGCACGATCGTCACCCTGGGCGACGGCATTGCACGCGTGCACGGGTTGGACAAGGTCATGGCGGGCGAGCTCATCGAGTTCCCGCACGGCGTTGCCGGGCTGGCCATGAACCTGGATGAAGACCAGGTAGGCGCCGTGCTGCTGGGCGACTACACCGAGCTGCGCGAAGGCCAGCAGGTGAAGCGTACCGGCAAGATCATGTCGGTGCCCGTAGGTGAAGCCCTGATCGGCCGCGTAGTGAACGCGCTCGGGCAGCCCATCGACGACAAGGGACCGATTAACACAGACAAGAGCCTGCCGATCGAGCGCATCGCGCCAGGCGTTATTGCGCGTCAGTCGGTGACAGAGCCGATGTACACGGGCATCAAGGCCATCGATGCCATGATCCCGATCGGACGTGGTCAGCGTGAGTTGTTGATCGGCGATCGCCAGACCGGCAAGACCGCCGTGGCGCTCGATACGATCATCAACTCGGCGAAAAACGACTTGATCTGCATCTACTGTGCGATCGGGCAGAAGCGTTCTTCCGTGGCGGGCGTGGTGCAAACCCTTGAGCGCTACGGCGCGATGGACTACACCATCGTGGTGGCGGCCACGGCTTCTGAGCCAGCGCCGATGCAGTACCTGGCGCCCTTTGCGGCGACGGCAATGGGCGAGTACTTCCGTGATAATGGCAAGCACGCGCTGATCATCTATGACGATTTGTCCAAGCACGCCGCCAGCTATCGCGAGATCTCCTTGCTCTTGCGCCGTCCGCCAGGACGCGAGGCCTATCCGGGCGATGTGTTCTATCTCCACTCGCGGCTTCTGGAGCGCTCGGCGAAGATGTCCAAGGAGAACGGCGGCGGATCGCTGACGGCTCTGCCGATCATCGAGACCCAGGCCGGCGACGTTTCGGCGTACATCCCGACGAACGTGATCTCGATCACCGATGGGCAGATCTTCTTTGAAACCGATCTGTTCAACTCGGGCGTGCGGCCGGCGGTCAACGTCGGTCTCTCGGTGTCGCGTGTGGGCTTTGCGGCGGCGATCAAGGCGACCAAGCAGGTTGGTTCAACGTTGAAGCTGGATCTGGCGCAGTACCGCGAGTTGGCGGCCTTCGCGCAGTTTGGTTCGGACCTGGACAAGGTGACGCAGCAGCAATTGAATCGCGGAGCGCGCCTGACCGAGCTTCTGAAGCAGCCGCAGTTTCAGCCACTGAGCGCGGCGCAGCAGGTAGCGATTCTGTTTGCCGGAACGCAGGGCTTGCTGGATGACATTGAGGTGAAGGACATCCAGGCGTTTGAGAAGGGATACTACCCGTTCCTTGACTCCGCGCACCCCGACATCCTGACCGACATCAGCACCAAGAAGGCGTTGGACGACGATCTGCGTAACCGGTTGAAGGACGCGATCAATGAGTACAAGAAGGACTTCATGGCTGAGCACAAGAAGGCGGCTGAGGCGGTCACGGCGTAGACGATGGCAAACGTACTCGATCTACGACGGCGCATCCGCAGCGTGAAGAACACGCGGCAGATCACCAAGGCCATGAAGATGGTCTCGGCGGCCAAGTTGCGCCGGGCGCAGGACCGCGCAATGCAGGCGCGACCGTACGCGCAGATGTTAACCAACGTGCTGGAAAGCCTGGTCCGGCGGACGGACCTGCTGGACGGTGCAACCGGCAACGTCATGCATCCGCTGCTGGTGGAGCGTGAAGAAAAGTGCGTGCTTGTCGTGGTGATTGCCGGCGACAAGGGCTTCGCCGGCGGCTTCAATTCCAACATTGGCAAGGCGGCACAACGCTTTATTGATGAGCGCCGTGAGCGTGGGCAGAACGTCGATCTCGAGCCGGTGGGCAAGAAAGCGATTGGACTCTACAAGCGCCGCTATCCAGCAGCGGTGTATGAGCACAAGGAAGAGCTCTACGACAACGATCTGGCCAAGCACATCGAAGACATTCGCCATCGTGCGGCACCGGTGGAGGTCGCCAAGGAGCATGCCGACCTGCTGATCCGGGCGAACGTGGAAGACATCTCCGCGATGGCGCACTCGATCATTGAACGCTATGAAACCGCCGAGATCGACGCGGTGTATATCGTGTTCAACGAGTTTAAGAGTGTCATCTCACAGCGTGTCGTCGTGGAAAAGCTCTTGCCGATCCGCAAGCTGGGCGAGCACGAGATCACTGCTGCCGAGGAGATGACCGAGGAGCAGAAGGAAGCGGCTGCGAAGGCGGCAGAGGCTTCTGGCGTGTCCATCCATGAACCGGAAAACCGCGAGATCGACGCCGAGGCCAAGAAGTTCGGCACAGCTGAGGTGGATTACATCTACGACCAGACGCCGGAGCGGTTGTTCCGTCACCTGATGCCTCGTTATGTGACGACCCAGATTCTGCACGCGATGCTGGAGTCCATTGCCGCGGAACACGCGGCGCGTATGACGGCAACGGATGCGGCGACCAAGAACGCCGGCGAGCTGATCGACAAGTTGAGCCTGACCATGAACCGGGTACGGCAGGCTGCGATTACCAAGGAGATTATCGAGATTGTGAGTGGAGCCGCGGCGCTGTAGGCGCGGGCTGCGCGACGAGATCGAAGAGAGAATTTATGGCAGACAAAGGCAATACAGGCAAGGTAGTTGCGGTCAGCGGACCGGCCGTGGATGTGCAGTTCACTGAAGCGACGATGCCGCCGATTTTTGAGGCGCTGCATATCACCAGTGAGGGTTTCAACGTACCGAACCCGATCGACGTGACTGTGGAAGTGCAGCAGCATCTGGGCGAGGGCCGGGTGCGGTGCATCGCCATGGAAGCGACCGAGGGCATGGTTCGCGGCATGATCGCGACCGACACTGGCTCCGGCATCATGGTGCCGGTCGGGCGGCCTACACTGGGCCGCGTGCTGAACGTGCTTGGCAAGCCCGTGGACGAGTTGGGCCCGGTGAATGCAACGGAGTACCGGCCCATTCACCGGCAGGCTCCGGCGTTCGATGAGCAGTCGACCTCGGAAGAGATGTTTGAGACGGGTGTGAAGGTCATTGACCTGATCCAGCCGTTCTTGAAGGGTGGCAAGATCGGTCTGTTTGGCGGCGCCGGTGTAGGCAAGACGGTCGTCATTCAGGAACTGATCAACAACGTCGCTCTTAAGCATGGCGGCTTTTCAGTGTTTGCCGGCGTGGGCGAGCGTACGCGCGAGGGCAACGATCTTTGGCACGAGTTCCAGGACTCGGGCGTGATCGACCTGAAGCAGTTGGACAAGAGCAAAGCCGCGCTGGTGTACGGACAAATGACCGAGCCGCCGGGGGCGCGTCTGCGCGTGGCGCTCACGGGGTTGACCGTCGCGGAATACTTCCGCGACGAAGAGCATGCCGACACGCTGCTGTTCATCGACAACATCTTCCGGTTTACACAGGCCGGGTCCGAGGTTTCGACCCTGCTGGGCCGTATGCCTTCGGCCGTGGGCTATCAGCCGAACCTTGCGACCGAGATGGGCGAGTTGCAGGAGCGCATCACGTCCACCAAGTCTGGTTCTGTGACCTCGGTGCAGGCCGTGTATGTGCCCGCTGACGATTTGACTGATCCGGCGCCGGCAACGACGTTTGCTCACCTGGACGCGACGACCGTGTTGAGCCGTCCGCTGTCGGAGCTTGGCATCTATCCGGCCGTGGATCCGCTGGCATCGACATCGCGCATCCTGTCCCCGCGGGTTGTGGGCCAGGAGCATTACGACGTGGCGCAGGGCGTAAAGCGTATTCTGCAGCGGTACAAGGATCTGCAGGACATCATCGCGATCCTGGGTATCGACGAATTGAGCGAAGAGGACAAGCTCACCGTCGCGCGTGCCCGCAAGGTGCAGCGGTTTCTTTCGCAACCCTTCCATGTCGCCGAAATCTTCACGGGTATCCCGGGTGCGTACGTCAAGGTGGAAGACACCGTGCGGTCCTTCAAGGAGATCATCGAAGGTAAGCACGACAGCATCCCGGAGCAGGCCTTCTACATGAAGGGCGGCATCGAGGAAGTATTGGCGGCTGCTGAGAAGATGAAGGCAGCAGCGTAGAAGCAGGAACAGGAAACAGGCACCAGGAGGCGGGAACACGTACTCGACTCCTGGTGCCGGGTAGGACTTCATGGCAGACGTTGGAAACAGTTCGGGGTTGATGACGGTGCGGCTGGTGACGCCGGAGCGGGTGTTGCTGGACGCGACGGCTTCGGCGGTCGAGCTGCCGTCAATGTCTGGGTATCTGGAAGCGCTGTATGGCGCAGCGCCGCTGCTGGCGGAGCTGGGTGCAGGTGAGGTTCGCCTGCACGGTGGCTCAGCGGGCGAGCAGACATTCTTTGTGGCCTGGGGCTTTGTGGAGGTGTTGCCGGAACGGGTGACCATCCTCGCAGAACAGGCACTCAAGCCCAGCGAGATCGATGTAAACGAAGCGCAGAAGGAACAACAGCATGCGCAGGAGTTGTACAACCAGGCCGGCGACGACCAGGTCAAGTACGACGACGCGAACGCAGCATCCCGGGTCGCCGAGGAGAAGCTGGCGAGTGCGCAGCACCGGCACTAGGCTTCCACTTCATAGATTCACACCAAGCCCCGCCAATGCTGGCGGGGCTTTCTTGTGCTCCCACCCGCTCGGTTGGGCCTACCGCACGCGGGCCTTAGGCTGGTGGCAGGAGATGGAATGCTGCGAAGAAGCGTGAAGCTTTTGCTGGGTACGGTTCTGTTGAGTTCGACGTGCCTGCCGGGCCAGGTTGTGAAGACAACTCCATACACGTGGAAGAACGTGCAGATCGTTGGCGGAGGCTTTGTCGACGGGGTGGTGTTTCACCCGACCGCGAAGGGCGTTCGTTATGCGCGGACGGACATGGGTGGGGCGTACCGCTGGGATCAGGCGAGCCGCCGTTGGCAGCCGATGCTGGACTGGATGCCGTATAGGAACCTGAACCTGATGGGCATTGAGTCCATCGCGGTTGATCCAGCGGACGCGAACCGCGTCTACCTGGCGTGCGGCACGTACACCAACCCGCACACGCCGAACGGCGCGATCTTGCGGTCGGACGACCGGGGCAAGACGTTTCAGCGCACCGATGTGCCGTTCAAATTTGGTGGAAACGAGGATGGGCGCGGCAACGGGGAGCGGCTTGCCGTGAATCCACAGGACGGCCGCGTGCTGTACCTGGGAACACGGCACGATGGTCTGTGGCGTTCCAGTGACCGTGGCGTGACCTGGACGCAGGTTGCGAGCTTCCCGGAAATCCAGGAGGCCATTCCTCCCATGCCTGTGGCGGTTGCCGGAGAGACGCCGGAGGAGCACTACCGCCGGATGCCGATCCGTGGCGACGGCATCGTGTTTGTGAATTATGCTCCCGAGTCCGGTAGCGCCGCACAGCAGGGCCCAACGCGGACGATTTACGTCGGTGTGTCGTTGATGAACCGGCCCAACCTGTTTGTGTCCCATGATGCGGGCCAGAGTTGGCAAGCGGTCGCCGGGGCGCCGGTGCAGTATCGCCCGGAGCGGGCGGCGCTTTCGACCGAGGGCTTCTTGTACGTGGCCTATGGTACGGCTCCTGGACCATCACGCATGTTGAACGGAGCGGTGTGGAAGCTGAACACGCACACCAACGTGTGGACGGACATCACGCCGGATCGGCCTGTGCCTGAGACGAAGACTTTCGGCTATGCGGGCATTTCGGTGGACGCGGAGCATCCGCAGACATTGATCGCCAGCTCCTTTGGACGGCCCGGGGCAGCGGGTGGGGAAGACATCTTCCGCTCCACCGACGGTGGTGCGCATTGGACAACGATCTTCGGCAGTGGTGGGCAGTATGACTACAGCCTGGCGCCCTACGTGAAGCCGACGCCGATTCACTGGCTGTTCGACATCGAGATCGATCCGCTAAACCCAGATCATGCAACGTTTACGACCGGCTATGGCGGGTGGGAAACGTTTGACTTTTCCGCGGCGGATCATGGCAAGCCAACACACTGGAGCCTCCTGGCGTCAGGCATCGAGGAGACTGTGGGTCTGGCACTGGATAGCCCTGCCGCCGGCGTTCCGTTGATCAGTGCCATCGGGGACTATGGCGGCTTTGTGCATGCGGACCTGGATCATCCGGCACCGGAGGGCGCTTCCGCGCCGCCCCGCTTCAGCAACACGACGGACGTTGTTTCCGCGTCGCTGCGGCCTGAGGTTGTGGTGCGCGTAGGGGTGAACGCCGAACATAAGCCGGACGCCAATTTGAGCTACTCGTTGAACGGTGGAACGACGTGGCAGGGCAGCGCGAGTACGCCGGCACCAGGCAGCCGGTCTGGGACGCTCGCTGTGGCAGCAGATGGCGGCACCTGGGTGTGGACGCCGGAGCGGAAGGCGGCGTACATCACACGGGACCGCGGTGCGACGTGGGCGACTGCACGGGGTTTGCCGCCGGGGCTGCGCGTCACGGCTGATGCGATCGATCCGGAGGTGTTCTATGCCGTCGCGCTGAAAGAGCAGACGGTGTACCGCAGTGCCGATGGTGCGGCCACGTTCGCCCCGGTGCGCTTCACGTTGTCGGATGGGCCAGCCGGGTTGTCGGTGAGCCCGCGTGCGGATGAGCGCGGCGGACAGGATCAGATCTACGCCGAGCCTGGGCGGTCCGGGCAGCTGTGGCTGGCGGCGTTCAACGGGCTTTACCTGGGCACGCTGAGCAGCACAACACAGACCGTTGCTTTCCAGCGCATGTCAGGTGTGGACGAAATCCATGCCTTCGGCCTGGGGAAAGCCGCGCCCCGGCACGCTGACCCGGCGCTCTACCTTGTGGGAACGGTGCAGGGGCAGCCCGGGATCTTCCGGTCCATCGACGACGCCCGGAGCTGGACACGGATCAACGACGATGCGCACCAGTGGGGATTGGTTCTGCAGATTGCCGGCGACCCAAAGCAGTATGGACGCGTGTATGTTGGCACGCATGGCCGGGGAATCTTTTATGGTGATCCCCGATAGGCAGCCTGCTTGCGATGTTGTTCTGAAAATGTGCGAGTTGCTGGTACGCGGAGTGGGAACGAATGTTGGGTGAATGCATGAGAGTACGGTGTGCAGTTGTTGAACGTGGCGGACGAGAGACGTGGGCACGCCGCATTCTGCTGACCGGGCGGGCGCTTGCGCTTGCGATGCTTGGCCTTGGCTTTGCCAACGGAGCTTGCGCCCTGGCCCAGGACGGGCCGATCCTTCTTGAGCGGCAGGGAAGAACGATTGCCCTGGAGCCGTATGCGCCCAATATCATTCGCATCACGTTGAGCAACAGCAAAGCGGGTGCGACGGCCTCACCGGGGTATGGCTTCGTTGGCGGTCCTACAAGCGCCGGCTGGAGCCATCAGCAGGAGGCGGATGGCAGCGACCTTATCCGTTCCGCGCGAATGGTTCTTCATCTCAGTGCAGATCATCTGCCAGCATCCATGCTGCCGCAGCGCATGCCGCTCGACGCGATCAACCAGACGTTGCGCGAGCACTACTTCGGCAAGGGTGGCAGCGGTGGGCCAAACGAGGATGACCTCGCCGTGATGACGACCTCCGGCAAAACTCTGCTGGAGATGCGGCGTTGGTCGATGAATCGCAATCAGGTGGAAGCCGCCGCTCCCCATACGGGCGAGCACGGCAACAACGATCCCGGGTATCGCATTTCGGCAACGTTTGACTCACCGGACGGTGAGCACTATTACGGCCTTGGACAGCAGCAACAGGGTCTTATGGATCTTCGCGACCACCAGATCCACTGCTGGCACGACTACTCCGCGATCGGTGGACAGAACGTCTGCGTTCCGTTCATGGTGTCGAGCCGGGGCTATGGTCTGATCTGGGATAACCCTTCAAAGACGACGATCAGTCTTGGCTTCAATCAGCAGAATGTGTGGAGTTCCGATGTGGGCGACCGTGTGTCGTTCTTTATCGTTGCAGGCGAGACCACCGATGAGATCTACGAGGGCTATCGTCAGCTGACGGGCGTGACCCACATGCTGCCGAAGGCGGGCTTTGGCTATATCCAGAGCAAAGCGATCTATCCGTCGCAGGCAGAGCTGATGGCGGTGGCCAAAGGCTATCGTGATCGACAACTGCCGCTGGATGTGCTGGTGGTCGACTTCCTGAACATGACGCGGCAGGGCGAGATGGACCTGGACCCGGCACGATGGCCCACGCCCGCGGCGATGAACGATCAACTGCACGGCATGGGCATCACCACGATGCTGAGTGTGTGGCCGCACTTTGCGCCGGGCACACAGTTCTATGACATGTTGCAAAGCAAGGGCTGGCTGATTCACAAGGCGGATGGGACGCCTGATCCGGGCTACTACAAGGATGTGATTGGACCCAACATCGACACCACAAACCCAGAAGCGGGCAAATGGTGGTGGGACATGATTCGCGATCGCTACATCAAGCCGGACCACTTCGACTATGTGTGGCTTGATGAGACGGAACCGGACATCGATCCGGAACATGACGAGTTCTGGGTTGGGTCAGGGAAGCGCTTCTACAACGTGTATCCGCTGTTCCATACAGCGTCTGTGTATGAAGGGTTCCGGCATGACTTTGGCGATAGCCGTCGGGTGATGTTGCTGGCACGCGCAGCGTACCTCGGGGCGCAGCGGAATGGAACGGTGTTCTGGTCCAGCGACATCACCGCGACGTGGGACATGCTGAAGCGTTCGATTCCAACAGGGTTGAACTTCGCTGCGTCAGGCATGCCGTACTGGGACACCGACATCGCGGGCTTCTTTTCCCCGGTGATCCCGGCGAACTACCATGCCGAACATAAGCCGCTGATCGATGGCTCCGACGTGCGCAGCACCATCCGCAACTACGAAGATTATCCAGAGCTGTTTGTCCGCTGGTTTGAGTGGGGCGCATTTCAGCCCGTAATGCGTGCCCATGGTGAGCGTGAACACAACGAGGTGTGGTCGTATGGCAAGCAGGCAGAGCCGATCCTGTCGAAGTTTCTGCGCCTTCGTTATCAGCTGATGCCCTACACGTATTCGCTCGGGTATGCGAGCTACAAGACAGGCGCGCCGTACATGCGTGCGCTGTTTATGGATTTCCCGAACGATCCCAATGTCGCGGACCTTCGCGATGAGTACATGTTCGGGCCTGCGTTTCTTGTGGCACCCGTCACGGAACAGGGAGCGACGCAGCGCAAGGTGTACCTGCCTGCCGGGGTGGACTGGTACAACTACTGGACCAACGAGCGGGTCAAGGGCGGCCAGACCATCACTGCCGATGCACCAATCGACCAGATTCCGCTGTTTGTGCGAGCAGGTTCCATTGTGCCGTTTGGGTCGCCCATTCTGAGCACGGCACAGAAGCAGACGATCGCTTCGGTGAAGGTGTACCCGGGCGCGGATGGAGACTTCACGTTGTTTGCCGACGACGGAACAACCTACGGCTACGAAAAGGGTGCAGGCGCCGTCACGAAGCTGCATTGGAACGATCGCAAACAGCAGTTGAGTCATGAAGGCCCGGCTGCATGGAGCGAACCGGATCATGGGGTGGTCGCAATTCAGGGCCACTGAAGGCTGCGCGGCGAACGCAATCCGGCACGGGGATCAAGCTTGGCGCACGCTTTCGCGGCGATGCCGCCGGGTGTAAACTTCGGGTATGCACACGCAGGTTATCTGTTGCCAGGCACGTTGTCTTTGTCCGCGGATGCGGGCTAAGAAGTGCTTGTGCTGACGTTCGACCCTGCCTAAGACTTCCTAAGCCCACGAGCGACCCTCGTGGGCTTTTTGCTTCGTAGAGACCACATGCTCGCCCGCTCGCTGAGCTGCTCTGTACGCTGATCTGCTCTGTACTCTGATCTGCTTTCAACCCCTTCCGGAGTCGTTATGTTTTCCCGTTCCCGTTTTGCCCTTGCGTCCTTCCCGAATCTCCTTCTCGCCGTTCCGCTGGCGCTGTGCACGCTTGGCGTGAGCGCGCAGACCTTTCGTGGTGCCATCAGCGGCAATCTACAGGATCAGACCGGAGCCGCTATCCCGAACGCCAGCGTGACCGCGACAGACCAGGGCACGGGGATCGCACGTAGCACCGTCACCTCATCCTCCGGGGACTACACCTTCACCGATCTGCCGCTTGGGCAGTACACCCTCGCGGCAACCGTCACCGGGTTCCAGCCGTACACCGTCAAGAACGTCACGGTGAGTGCGGGAGCGACGTACTCACTTCCCATCCAGCTTTCCGTTACGGCGCAAACTACAACGGTAGAGGTGTCCGCAAACGCGTTGGCGCTGGATACCAGCAGCGTGCAGCAGACCACCACGCTGCCTGAGCACCTGTTGCAGGACGTTCCACTGAACGGTCGCGACTTCAAGAAACTCGTCGGTGTGCTTCCAGGCTTCGGTGGCTACGCGGGCGTGCTTGGGTCCATCAACGGCTCGCGCGCCAACCAGACGAACTGGCAGATCGACGGCACGGACAACAATGACCTGTGGACCAACAACTCCGCGGTCAACCAGTCCGGTGTGCAGGGCATTGCCGGGACGCTGATGCCGGTGGATGCGATCCAGGAGTTTAGCCTGGTGACGCAGTCCACTGCGGAGTCCGGGCGTGACCCCGGGGCAACGGCCAACCTCATCATCAAGTCAGGCACGAACCAGCTGCACGGCTCGGCGTACTACTTCAATCGCAATGAAGCGCTCGGTGTCGATCCCGTATTTGTGCCGAAGAAGAAGTTGCGGAACGAGAACTTCGGCGGCTCCATCGGCGGTCCCATCCTTCGCAACAAAACCTTCTGGTTTTTCGCGTTCGAAAAGCAGCAGTTCACCATCGGCATCCAGGGCCTTGGCACAGAGCCCTCCGCAGCGTACCAGGCGGAGGCGCGAAACCTGCTGACGCTGAATGGCATCCCTGTAAACCCGTTATCGCAGAACCTGTTGAACACGTTGTGGGAGCAGACCGCGCTCACCGGGCCTGCGAACTCCGGTAATTTCTCGCCCGGCGTTGAGACGGGCTACAGCAACAACGGCGTCTTGAAGATCGATCACAACTTTGGCCCCAACGACAACCTGTCGTTCCGCTATTTCATTGGCCAGGGCAACCAGATCGCGCCCAGCGGCGGCGTGGTGGAGAACAGCTACTTCGAAGTGGCGCCCATCCACATCCAGAACTACTCGGTGGTCTACAACCACACGTTTTCGCCGCATATCGCGAATCAGGTCCTGCTCGGCGTAAGCGCCTACAACCAGGCGTTCGATGACTTCAACCACAGCTTCAATGTGAACTCGCTTGGGTTAAACATCGGCGACACCGGCCTCACCGGCGCGCCCAACATCATCATCTCCGGCTTCGACCAGATTGGCGTCAACCCGCCGCAAGGGCGCCGCGACATCACAGGTCACATCGACGATGCGCTGTCGTGGAACATCGGCAGCCATGCCTTCCGTTTTGGCGGCGAGTATCGCCGGGCGCAGCTCGATGAGTTCTACCATCGCAATGGGCTGGGCACCTTTAACTTCGACGGTACGCGTGGCCTGCGGCAGCTGAATGGAAATTCCACGGCGTACCCTGTCGATCCGTATACAGACGGCAACGTCGCTGCATTGGCCGACTTCCTCGCGGGCTATGTGTCCACGTCCAACCTGGCGCGCGGCAATCCTGAGCGGCTGGTGTACATGAACACCTTCAACGTCTTCGCGCAGGACGCCTGGCAGCTCACACGTCGCCTCAATCTCAACTACGGCGTGCGCTATGACTACGAAGGCCCGATCCATAATGGGGACAAGAACCTGCCCACCTTTGTGCCCAGCCTGGGCGGTCTTGTGGTGCAAGGGCAGACCATCGGCAACCTGTACCCGCAGCAATGGTTGAACTTCGGTCCGCGGGTGGGATTTGCTTTTCAACCGCGAGCCAACGGCGGGACGGTGATCCGCGGCAGCTATGGCCTGTTCTATGACACCACCGCGATCAGCCCGTTCCTCGACAACCGCCCAAGCGGCACCACCGCGCCCAACGGGCTGGAGGGCAATCCGGCCGGAACCTCACCCGTACAGACCATCACGCAGAATGCGTACGCGCTGACGGGGAACCAGGCGCTATTTGTGGGCAGCCCTTCCAGCGTGGTCGGCCTGTTTTCGGTTTCGCAGGACTTCAAGACGCCTGTGTCCCAGAATTTCACGTTGAATGTGGAGCAGCAGATCGGCAGTGCGGCGATCTTCAGCATCGGGTATGTGGGCAGCGAAGCCCGTCACCAGGTAGCCCTGCGCGACATCAACCAGGTCAACCCCAACGCGGCGAGCACCACGCCGATTCAGTCGCAGCGGCCGTACTACACACAGTTCCCGAACTACGGCGCCATCAACCAGGTGGAGTCCATTGCCAACGGCAACTACAACGCCCTGCAAACCAACCTGCGCACCAATCAATGGCACGGGTTGACGGCCCAGGTGAACTACACCTGGAGCCACTCGCTGGACGACATGACGCAGTACCGTGCACGGTTGCCGCAGGACAGCCGCAACTTCAAGGGCGACTACGGCAACTCCGACTACGACACGCGCCACAGCCTGAACGGCGCGGTCAGCTATGACCTGCCGCGCCTTGGCCGCGGGCCGCGCCGGCTTACCGAAGGCTGGCAGGTCAACGGTGCCTTCAATGCGCATGGAGGACAGCCGTTCAACATCGTGACCGCCTCTGACAACAGCGGCACGGCGGACCGCTACCAGCGCCCAAACCTTGTCGGCAACGCGTTCACGTCGTCGCATGGGTTTGTGTCCAACGGAGCGTCGCGCTATGTGCAGTGGATCAGCCCAGCCGCGTTTGCTCAGCCGGCCGCGGGCACCTTTGGCAACCTTCGCCGCAACGCGTTCTACGGCCCGGGCTTTGAGGACACCGACATCTCGCTCTTCAAGACCACGCACATCGCCGAGCGCGTCAGTGCGCAGCTTCGGGTGGAGATGTTTAACGTGGGCAACCGGATCAATCTTGCACCACCCAGCAGCAGCTTCGGGTCCGCCAGCTTCGGCCGGGTGACGGATACCATCGGCGATTACAACGGGGCACCCGGCATCGGGCCGGGCGAGCCATACAACACGCAACTGGCGCTGAAGATCCTTTTCTAGCGCAGCAACCTGGTTTCAAGTCTTCTTCCGTACCTGCGGGACGGGGCAGGTAGGATGGAGGCTGTGCGGACGCGCAGGACGAGCCGCCGAGGAGAGTATGCCAACAGAGCTTTACTTCGAGGACTTGCACCCTGGAATGCGCTTTAACTCCGACCGGAGCTACAAGGTCACGATCGAGGAGATCAAGGAGTTCGCCGAGCGCTACGATCCGCAGCCGTTTCACCTGGACGAGGCCGCCGGCGAGAGCTCGTTCTTCAAGGGGCTGGCGGCGTCTGGCTGGCTGACGGCGGCGATCGTCATGCGGTTGCGGGTGGAAAGCCTTCACATCGCAGGCGGCATTATCGGCGCCGGCGTGGAGGAGATGCGCTGGACCATGCCGGTGCGGCCGGGCGACTCGCTGCGGACTGAAGCGGAGATTCTGAGCATCCGCGGGTCGCAGTCGCGGCCTGGGTACGGCGTGGTGAAGTCACGAACAACGGTGTTCAACCAGCGCAACGAGGTGGTGATGCGGACCGTGGTGAACTTCCTCGCCCCACGGCGTGTCCAGACTTAGGACAGTGGCTGGGTCCGACCCGGGGATTGTGGGTGTTTCGCCGCGTTTTGGCGTATGCTTTTGTTTGTGCAGATGACGGTTCTAGCGTCGGGATCCAAGGGCAATGCGACCCTGATCTCGGCTGGAACCACCAACATCCTGGTGGATGCCGGGATGAGCTGCCGGGAGCTGCTGCGCCGTATGACGCAGGCCGGGCAGGATCCTGCGAAGCTGACGGCCATTCTGATTACTCATGAACATCTGGACCATGTGTCTGGCTTGGCGGTGCTCGCGCGCCGGTTGAACGTGCCCGTGTTCTTCACCGAGGCGACTCACCGGGCCTGGGTACGCATGCTGACGCCGCGCAAGACCATGACCTACACGCAGTGGCTGGAGCAGATGGCCCGCGAACATGCTGCCCGGCAGGCCGAGCCCGCAGGGGGACATTTGCCGGCCCATCTGCATCGGGCGGCAGGTGCGGACCCGTACACCTTGGCTGAAGTCGGTGCGGTGGCGGCCGGGGAAGCCGACGAGTCGTGTGAAGCCGAAGAAGACAAGCCCGCGGCCAAGCGGGATCCGGCGTTTTTGCCGGCAGTGGAGTACTTCAAGGCCGGGCAGCGATTTTCAATAGGCGAAATCGACGTGAACCCGTTCACCATTCCGCACGATGCGGCAGATCCGTGCGGCTTTGTCTTCCACGCCCGCAAGGAAAGCCTGCGCATGGCGGTAGCCACCGACCTGGGCTATGTGCCGCCCAACGTGAAGCAGGCGCTGCGGGATGTCGACGTGCTCTTGCTGGAGAGCAACCACGACCTGGAGATGCTGAAGGACGGCCCCTACCCGTGGAGCGTGAAGCAGCGGGTGTTGTCGCGCGTGGGGCACCTGTCGAACGCGGCCTGTGCGGAGTTTCTGCTGCGCGACTATGACGGTGGGGCGCACACCATCGTGCTCGGGCACCTGTCCGAGCAGAACAATCTGCCGGAGCTGGCGAAGCTGGCAGCGGAGCAGGCGATCGGTGACCGCTTGTCGCTGTTGGGCAATCGCGTGGTGCTGGCAGGGCAGGACGCCCCGCTGGAACCGATCTGCCTGTAGGGGCGTATCTGGTGAGGACGTAGCTGTTGAAGTGAGGACCCGGTCAGGACGTACCAAGGCTAAGTCTTTGCATCCGGGCTGCTTGATTTAGAATCAGATAATCGCAAAGCACGACCTTATGGCCACCTACACGATGCAAACCCGGCAAACTCGACATTCCACCTGCAACGACCATGTTGTAGGGGCAATTCTGTCCGGTTGGCGGTATGACATCTCCAGCGTTCCAGCGGAGTTGCGTGGTGACTACGAGGACCATCTGCGTACCTGTGAGCACTGCCGCCGCAAGCAGCGCCTTCACCG
The DNA here is from genome assembly GCA_965198515.1 of Granulicella sp. Taxonomy (GTDB): domain Bacteria; phylum Acidobacteriota; class Terriglobia; order Terriglobales; family Acidobacteriaceae; genus Granulicella. The sequence continues at coordinate 2,246,518 of CBDAPO010000006.1, forward strand.
TACGGTCGATGTTCTGCTCTTTGCCGTGACGGGGTTGTCGTTCGCCGCATTTCTGCTCGCAGCGATTGTGCTGCACCGGTTGCACACCCTGAGCCACCTTTGGAATGTGCATCTTCGCCTCCATTCCGAGGCCGACCTGGTGCACTCGCACATCCCTGCGAGCATTACGTTGAGCTTGCAGGCCGTGGCGATCCTGGGCGTCTTTGTCTCGATGCTGCTTTGGATCCTTGTAGCCATCGCGACGCCGATTCCCGGCATGGTTTCGGAGATGCGCGAGCGCGTGGCTCCGAGCTCCCGAGACAGGCTGCGGAAGCAGGCCGCTTAAGTAAGCTTCCCGCCGCAGCCGGTGGGTGCTGACGCAATGAGTTCACTAGCCCAAGGCGATCGCACCACTTCTGACGACCTGGTGAGCTCCGGTCGCGATGTCGCTGCATTGCCGGCCCTGGAAGAGGAACAGGGAACACCGTCTCTCCTCGATTACCCTGCGACCTACCTCTTAATTGGGATCAACCTCGCCCTGTATGCGGTCATGTACCGCTTTGGGCCGCTTCCGGCTGTTCTGCATAGCCACACCGTCACCGCGGTGTCATTTACCTCGGTGGCGGGCCTGCGTGAACTGGGCGTAGTGCTGGCGCAGATCTTCACCGAGCCGTTCAGCGAACGGGTGCTGACGATCTTCGGCAGCTGCAATCCGTATCTGATCCTCGCGCAGGGCCAGTGGTGGCGTCTAGGAACCTCGATGTTCGTCCACGTGACCCTGCTGCACCTGCTGCTGAACATGTGGTGCCTGTGGAACCTCGGCTTGTTCGGGGAGCCGCTTCTGGGCAAGCCCGGCCTGGTCGCCGTTTACCTGCTGACCGGGGCCGCCGGGATGATGCAGTCGCTGATCCTCAGCGTGGTTTCGGGCCAGACCCATGGTGTGGTGGCCGGCGCTTCGGGGGCGGTGTTTGGGCTGGCAGGCATCCTGATTGTGCTGCTGTCCAACCGCAAGCTGGCCGCTCCCTGGGAGGAACTGCGCAGTCTTCGGCTCCAGGTCGTGTTTTTCGCGCTGGCCAACCTGTTGCTGGGCATGCTGCCGGGGCTGTTGCCGCGGCTCTCTCCCGGTCTGTCGCGCGCGCTGCCGTTCCGGCTGGAGGATCTTCCCCGCATCGATAACAGCGCGCACCTGGGCGGCTTCGTGTGTGGACTGGCGCTGGGTTTTCCGCTGTTCCCACGTATGACTTCGGGGAAGTCCAGTTACCGGGCCCGGCAGGCGCTTGTGTTTGGGACGGCGGCGCTGGTTTTACTTCTGATCGGGTACGCCGTAGCGGCGTATGCACGGTAAAGCTGGCCCGCGCCGAAGCGCTTAGTCAACGGGACCGCCCGCGGTCGCGGCAAACTTGCGGACCATGGCCAGCAGCAGGCGGCGATCGCTGTCATTCAGGTTCGCGGAGTAGCGCTTGATCTCGGTAAGGAAGTGGATCTCGGCTTCGTTCAGCGCGGGGCCGGGCATTTCACGGATAGGCTCATCGGCGAAAAACTGGCTGAGCGGAAGTTCCAGGGCAACAGCAATCTTCTGCAGCGTTTCGAGCGACGGAACGGTGTGGCCATTCTCGACGCGGGAAAGGTAGCACCGGAGAAGGCCGGTGCGCTTTTCGATATCGCCCTGCGACATGCCACGCTGCAGCCGGAACTCACGAATCGTAACGCCGATATTGATCGGCGGCGGCTGCAGGGGAGCAGCCGAAGCAGGCGGCAGAGCTGTATGCATGTTTGCCATTAGCCGGAGAGTAACGGGGCCAGGGGCAACCCGCAAGAGCGAAAATTCCTTCGCCCCACAATCGAACCAGCGATGATTCTTGTAGAAGCGAGCACCGCCATGCGGTTGGCCCGAATGCTGCTTGCGTTCTGCAAAAGGCAGTGTTGGCGAGACTTATGGGACTCAGCCCATGTACATGCCGCCATTGACATCCAGCGTGTGCCCGGTGATGTAGCCAGCCGCGTCGGAGGCAAGAAAAGTTGCCGCCGCGGCAATGTCGTTCACCTCTCCGTAACGGGCAAGGGGAATCTGGGCAAGGATGCCTGCCTTTTGATCCTCGGTGAGGACGTGGGTCATCGCAGTCTGGATGAAGCCCGGCGCGATGGCATTGACCGTGATGCTCCGCGAGGCAAACTCTCGGGCAAGCGACTTGGTCAGGCCGATCAGGCCGGCTTTGGACGCTGCGTAGTTCGCCTGGCCCGCCGCGCCTGTCTCGCCTACAACGGAGGTGATGTTGATGATGCGGCCCCAGCGAGCCTTCATCATGGGCGCAAGCAGGGCCTGTGTCAGCAGAAACGTGCCCGTCAGGTTGGCGTGCAGGACATCGGTAAAATCGGCCGCTTTCATGCGCAGAGCCAGGGTGTCACGGGTGACGCCGGCATTGTTGACCAGGACGTGCACTGCGCCAAAGCGGGCCAGCACCGCTTTCGCGCCCGCTTTGATGGAGTCTTCCGCCGTGAGGTCCATGGGAAAGACCTCCGCGGTGCCGCCAGCCGACTCGATCTCGGCTCTTACTTCGGCGAGCTTGGACTCCGTGCGCGCAGCGAGCGCCAGGTGGCAGCCATCCGCGGCAAGCGCCGTGGCGATGGCGCGGCCGATGCCCTGGGAGGCTCCGGTAACGAGGGCGATGCGGGGTGTCGGGGCGGCCATGGATGTAAGCTCCTGCAACGATTGGGGTACCCGGACAGGATAAATGGACGTGTTCTCCGCAGGGTCCCGGTCGATATACTTACCGCTTGATGAGTCCGCTGGTGTCTGACGCTGCCCCTCTTGCCCCCGCTGTTGATGAAGTCCCGGAGACTGCGGGTGCGCAGCACGTTGATCCGGCGCGGGCCGCGACCACGGACGTATATGCCATCCATGGCGCAGAGCCCGAGGTGCTGGCTTACGCCATGGCCAAGTATTCGCGGTCGGCGCTGACGCTGCGGGAGTCGCTGGGGGAAATCAGCACGCAGCGTGCCGAGCAGTTCCTGAACACGTTCTACTTCCAGTACGGGCACCGGTCCATTGCCGACCTGGCGCACATCCCGATGGCGGTGGAGCGGCTGAGTTTGCTCGCCGCGATTGCGCTGGTGGACGAAACCCGCTGGGACGGCCAGGAGCGGTCGACACGCTACCAGGACTTCCGCCGCTCGGGGTGGTACACGCCGGCGTTGTCGTCCACCCTGCGCGCGGACTTCGACCGCTCCATCGAGGACTTGTTCAAGGCCTACGACGCGCTCAGTCAGGGGATGACCGAGGCCCTGAAGCGCGCCGTCCCGCGACCGGACACGATGAAGCCGGAGAGCTACGACCGGACGTTGAAGGCGCGAGCCTTCGACGTGGCACGGTACCTGCTACCGCTGGCAACCAACACGTCCTTGGGCCAGATTGTGAACGCGCGGACGCTGGAAAGCCAGGTGTCTCGCCTGCTGTCGAGTCATTTTGCTGAAGTACGCGCGCTGGGCGGACGGCTGCGCGAGGCGGCGAAGGAGCCCGCTTGGAACCTGCTGCGTGAGCGGTTGGAAGAGATGGCGGGCGAGGGCGTCATCGACCCTGAAGCGACGCCGGAGCTACTGCGCGAGCTGATGCCCGAGGTACGGACCGCGCCCACGCTGGTGAAGTACGCCGAACCCAGTCCGTACCTGCAGCAGAGCTGCAGCGACCTGGACCAGGCGGCACGTGAGCTGATGGGGGACGCGCCGATCTACCCGGCGCCGCTGGTAGATCTGCTGGATGACGACGAAGATCTGGAGGTCGAGATCGCGACGTCGCTGCTCTATCCGCACTGCCACTACTCGTACCGGCAAATCCGCGGTGCCGTGGGCGCGCTGACCGAGGCACGACGGGACGAGATCATCCAGCTTGGTGTCCAGCACCGTGGCCGTCACGACGAACTGTTGCGCGGCTTCAAGAGCGGTGATGGGTTCCGGTTCGACATCCTGATGGACATTGGCGGCTTCCGCGACATGCACCGGCATCGTCGCTGCGTGCAGTTGATTCAGCAGTTCAGCAACGTGCACGGGTATGAAGAGCCGGTGTGCCCGGGCCAGCCGACGTTAGCGGAGGCTGGACTGGACGGGCTGTATAGCGACGCCATGACGGCTGCCTACGCGGCCTATGAGCGTGTGCGTGGGTGTGGGGAGCCCGAGGCTGCCGAGAGTGCGCAATACCTGCTGCCCCTGGGTACGCGATGCCGGTCGATGTTCAAGATGGACTTCGCGGAAGCACTGTACATCTCCGAACTACGCAGCGGGGTGGCGGGGCACTACAGCTACCGTCTAGTGGCGTGGGCGATGTTTAAAGCTGTGGAGCGGCGGCACCCGTCCTTGGCCAAGCTGTACCGCATCCAGGATGTGGCGGAACCGGTCGATCTGTTGAAGAGGTAACTCTACTCCGCAGCGTTGGGCGTACGCCGCGCAAAGCGGAATGGGTTAAAGCTTGTGTGCGTGTCAAAGGCGTCGCTGCCCTCGGCGCGCTTCAGGGCGTTCACGACGAGGTAGGTGAGCGGGGTGGCGAGAACCTCGTAGGCGACCTTGAGCAGGTAGCCCTGCCAGATGATAGTGATGAGCGTGTGGGCCGGCATGCGCCCCGCGAACGTCAGAAAAATCACGAGTGTGGTGTCGACCGCCTGCCCGACAACGGTAGAGCCGACGGTGCGGGTCCAGAGATGGCGACCCTGCGTGGCGACCTTCAAGCGGGCCATGGTGTAGGAATTGGCGAACTCGCCGGCCCAGTACGCCGTGAGCGAGGCGCCGAGGATGCGGGGAAGAAAACCGAACACGGTGATGAAGGCCGGCTGGTTGTGCCAGGACGGGTCAGCCGGTAACGCGATCACGACGGCAGAGACCGCATAGAGCAGCGCGGTGCCAAAAAAGCCAAGCCAGATGGCGCGGCGCGACGCGGCGTAGCCGTACACCTCTGTGAAGATATCGCCAAAGATGTAGGTGATTGGGAAGAGAACCATGGCGCCCGAGGTGGTGACAGGGCCGATACGGACGATCTTCTGGGCGAGCAGGTTGCTGACCAACAGGATGACGACGAAGGTGGTGATCAGGGCGTCAAGGAAGCGGAAAGGGCGCACGGGGTCAGCCTATCGCAGGGTGTGGATTTCCGCTGGATAAAGTGTGCGTCAAGGTCACGAGAGTAATGTCCCGGATTCCCACAAAGTGGCATTTGGATGTTCGCCTTTCCTTTGCTTTTAGGGGAGCCGCGATGCTAGACTCGGGCTAAGTCGAGCAACACAAGGGGAGACACACATGGCAGACGAGCGAAGCCGGGCTATTGAGGCCGCCTTATCGCAGTTAGAGAAGCAGTTCGGCAAGGGTTCGGTCATGCGGCTCGGGGCCAAGGAAGCGATTGTGCCGATCTCGGTGATCGGTACAGGATCGATCTCGTTCGACGCGGCGCTGGGGGTAGGTGGCGTACCGCGGGGACGTGTGATTGAGATCTTCGGGCCGGAAAGCTCGGGTAAGACCACGATCACGCTGCAAATCATCGCAGAAGCGCAGCGCATGGGTGGCCTGGCCGCGTTTGTGGATGCCGAGCACGCGCTTGATCCGATCTACGCCAAGAAGCTCGGTGTAGATACGGATAACCTGCTGATTTCGCAACCGGACTATGGCGAGCAGGCCCTTGAGATCACCGAAGCGCTGGTGAAGTCGGGTGCGGTGGATGTATTGGTGGTCGACTCTGTAGCCGCTCTGGTCCCCAAGGCCGAACTTGACGGTGAGATGGGCGATTCGCACGTTGGCCTGCAGGCGCGGTTGATGTCGCAGGCGCTCCGGAAGCTGACCGGCACAGTGTCCAAGTCGCGGACTTGCCTGATCTTCATCAACCAAATCCGCGAAAAGATCGGTGTGATGTTCGGAAACCCGGAAACGACGACCGGTGGACGTGCACTGAAGTTCTATTCTTCCGTGCGTATCGACATTCGCCGAATCGGTGCCGTGAAGGACGGTGAAGTCGTTGTCGGCTCACGCACCAAGGTGAAGATTGTAAAGAACAAGGTGGCCGCGCCGTTCCGCGATGCTGAGTTCGACATCCTGTACGGCGAGGGCATCTCGCGCGAGGGCGACAGCCTCGATCTGGCGGTGCTTCACAATATCGTCGAGAAATCAGGTGCATGGTACAGCTTCCAGGGCGAGCGTATTGGCCAGGGTCGTGAGAACGTACGCAACTTCCTGAAGGACAACAAGGACGTGTTTGCGCGGATCGATTCGGAACTGCGGAAGAAGCTTGGCTTGAAAAAGTCGGATGACGTGGAAATTCCGGCGGCTCCTCCGACCGGCGTTGCGCAGGCTACTGAGGTGGTGAAGGGCCGTCGCGCGAACTAAGCTTCGACTGTGCCGTATTGCAAGAAGCCCGTCCAGCGACGGGCTTTTTGTCGTTTGGACCACAGTTGCTCGTCATCTTGGGTGGGGATCCAGGTGCACGTCCAGATTGCCCAGAAGCGACAAAGACAGTAGGGTTAAAGCCCGTGGCCCCTTTACCCTTTTCGCGTCTTTTCGGCACCAGTGGGCGACGCGCGGTCGAGGCCATCGTGCCGCGACGAACGTTCGATGATGTGATCCTGCCGCCTGCAACGCGCCGGGCGCTGGAATCTGCACTAGCGCAAGTCACGCAGCAGGACCTGATCTTTAAGGGCTGGGGACTTGGTGAACGGCACTCTACCGGGCTTGGTCTCGCGTTCAACTTTGCCGGGCCGCCAGGAACGGGAAAGACGATCTGTGCCGAAGCGATTGCGCGCTCGCTCGGACGTGAACTCCTGGTCGTGCGCTACGCCGAGCTCGAGTCCATGTGGATGGGCGAAACGTCAAAGAATGTCTCTGCCATCTTCCGGACAGCCAGGGAACAGCAAGCCGTTCTGCTCTTCGACGAAGCCGACGCCATTGCGGCGCGCCGCTCTACCTCCGTCGATAGTGGGGCGCAGCGCGAATCCAACAGCATCGTCAACGTGCTCTTGCAGGAGTTGGAAAAGTACACCGGCGTGGTGATTTTCGCTACGAACCTTGCAGCCAATTTCGATCCAGCCTTTGAGCGGCGCATTCGAACGCACGTCCTCTTCGAGATGCCGGGGGAGGCAGAACGCGCACGCATCTGGCAGGTGCAGTTACATGCCAGAACGCCGCTTGCCGACGATGTGGACTTCGACGACCTGGCGCGGCGGTACGAGGTGAGCGGCGGCGACATCCAGAATGCCGTGCTGAAAGCAGCCCTCGTCGCAGCAGCAGAGCCAATTCCTGATGTGGCGAAGAAGATTTACCAGCACCACTTCGAAACCGGTGTCGAGCAGGTGATGGCGAGCAAGCGGGTAATGCAGCAGTCGATCTTTACCAACCAGGCCGTCGCAAAGCCGGAGCCGGACGTCCTTCCTCCCGCCATCACACCGCAGCTCGCGCAACAGCAGCTCCTGATGTACGGCTTGCCTGGCCTGGCGTTGCTGATGGCGGTCGTTGCCTTAACGGTAGCTCTCCTCAAGTGAATGCGTTAGGCTTTGCGTCCCGCTCACATCAGGCTGGCCTTTGAACCTTCAGCAAAGCTAATGGAAGTCATGCGACCGGACAGCTACGTCAATCGCGCTTAAGGGCGTGACCACCTCGGCTTTGACGTGGATGACGCCGTCCTGATTTTGGAGCTTGCCGGTGACAAGCAGGAATTTTTCATGCGTGATCAGTAGGCGATCACGGTCGTAGAGCTCGGGGTGGATGATGATGTTGGCGATGCCGGTTTCGTCCTCCATGGAAAGAAAGATGAAGCCGAGCGCGGTGCCGGGGCGCTGGCGTGCGATGACACAACCTGCGGTGGAAACACGGCGGCCGTTCGGAACGCGGTGAAGTTCCTTGGCGCTGTGGACACCTGCTATACGGAGCTCGGCGCGGCGAAATGCCATGGGATGGTGATCGATGCTGAGCCCGGTGCCTGCATAGTCCGAAACGAGGCGTTCTTCGGTGTTCATCTGGCGTAGCGGTGACGCGTGGGCGGTATCAGGATGATGGGGTATCGACGCTGGCGTCAATCGTGATGTTGTTGAAGTAGGAGAGGCGAGGTTTGAGGGCGTGGGGCGATCTTGTAATGAGGTGGTGATTCCGTTCTGTTGAGCTCCGAGCTTTGAGCTATTGAGCCTTGAGGTCTCGAGCTTTGCGTGATCGGCTGAACTGCTGGTTGCTGCATGCAGCGGCAGCGGTTCCAGCGTATTGAGTAGCGGACCAGCAGGGCGTCCAGCTTGCTCGGCTTGCCATAGGGCGTCACGGCGGTGTTGTACCTCGCTGAGCTTATTGAGGGCGCCAATGCGAGCCAGTTGCGACAGGTCTCGCCGGCTAAGTTGAGGCACGCGTTGAGCGAGGTCCTCGATGTTGCGGAAGGACTGAGATGGATCCAGCCAGGTGTCAGAAACGAGGCCGGGGGCTCCCGGTTCCGTGTGTGCCTGCGAAGGTTGCGGCGCGTCTTGGGAAACGCAGATCCCCTTCGGGGATGACAACAAGAGAGGTTCAGGCAAAAAGATGTTTCTGCCGTCGCGGGCTTGGACCAATGCTTGTGCAGTGCTTTGTTTGAGGCCACGGACGTACATGAGGCCGAGGCGGAGCGAGAGGGTGCCGTCAGGCTCCGGCTCGACGGTGCACTCCCAACGGGAGATGGTGACGTCGACGGGCTTGATGCGCAGCTTGTGGCGTTGGGCGTCCTTGACGATGACGGCGGGCATGTAGAAACCCATCGGCTGGTTGTTCAGCATGGCGCAGGTAAAGGCCGCGAGGTAATGGACCTTGAAGTAGGCCGAGGCGTAGGCAATAAGCGCGAAGCTGGCGGCGTGGGATTCAGGAAAGCCATAGAGCGCAAAGGATTGAATACTGCCGACGATGTTGTCCTGGGTCTCCTGCGAGATGCCTTTGCGGTCCATACCGGCGCGGAGCTTGGCCATGAGTTCGCCCATTTTCTGGAAGGAGCGGCGCATCCCGACGGCTTTGCGGAGCTCTTCGGCTTCGGCCCCGGAGAAGTCACCGACAACCATGGCCATGCGGAGGAGTTGCTCCTGAAAGAGCGGGACGCCTAGCGTGCGCTTGAGGACCGGGATGAGCTCCGGGGTGGGATAGGTGACCTCTTCGCGCTTTTGGCGACGGCGCATGTAGGGGTGCATCATCTTGCCGACAATCGGGCCTGGTCTGATGATGGCGACCTGGACCACGAGGTCGTAGAACTTTTCCGGGCGGTTGCGTGTGATGGAGGCCATCTGCGCGCGGCTTTCGACCTGGAACATGCCGACCGTGTCTGCCTTTTGGAGTACGGCGTAGGTGTCGGGATCATCCTTGGGCAAATTGCCGAGGTCTTCGGTTTTGCCATAATGCCGCGGGACAAGATCGAGGCAATCTTTGAGTACGGCCATCATGCCGAGACCGAGGAGGTCGACCTTGACCAGGCCGAGGTCATTGCAATCTTCCTTGTCCCACTGGACGACGGTGCGGCCGACCATGGAGGCGCGCTCCAGGGGGACAACCTTGTTGAGTTGACCCTGGCAGATCACCATGCCGCCCGAGTGCTGGCCGAGGTGACGTGGAAGATCGACGACGCGCTCGCAGAGTTCGAGGTATTTGGCGATGCGGCGGTGGCCGAGGTCGAAGCCGGCATAGCGAAACTGGTCGCCAAGGGTTTCGTCCCTTTGCCGCCACTCCCACTGGCCGACGAGCGAGGAGAGGCGGGCGAGGGTGTCGTCTTTGAAGCCGAGAGCTTTGCCGACCTCGCGGGCGGCGGACTTACCGCGATAGCTGATCACGTTGGCGGTCATGGCGGCGCCGAGCTCGCCATAGCGCTGGTAGACGTACTGGATAGCTTTTTCGCGCTTGTCGCCGGAGGGCAGATCGAGGTCGATGTCGGGCCACTCGTGGCGGTTTTCATTGAGGAAGCGCTCGAACAGGAGATCCATGTGCACGGGGTCGACGGCGGTGATGCCGAGGACGTAGCAAACAACGGAGTTGGCGGCGGAGCCACGGCCCTGGATGAGGATGTCGTTGCGCTTACAAAACTCGACGATGTCCCAGACGATGAGGAAGTAGCCCTCAAAGCCGAGCTTCTCGATGAGCTTGAGTTCCTTTTCGGCCTGGGCTTCGGCACGGGCCATGAGGTCGGGGTCGTGCTTGGGAGCGTAGCGATTGCGGAGGCCGTCGGCTACGCGGTGGCGGAGAAAGATGTTGGCGGGGACGCCGTCGGTTTCGCTGTAGGCGGGGAACTCGTAGCCGAGATTGTCGAGTTGGAACTCGAGCCGTTGTGAGAGCAGGACGGTGTTGTCGATGGCCTCGGGCAGATCGGCAAAGAGTTTGCGCATGACGTGCGCGGGGCGAAGCTGGCGCTGGGAGTTGTGCTGGAGGAGGCGGCCGGCGCGTTCGAGGTCGGTGCCGTGCTTGACGGCGGTGAAGACGTCGAGAACTTCGCGCTCGTACTGGGTGGCATAGCGAACGCCATTGGTGGCGAGTATGGGAAGCTTGAGGGATTCGGCCAGGCTGAGAGCGCATTGGTTGCGGTGTTCTTCGGTGCGCTCGCCGTGGCGCTGAAGTTCGACGTATACGTTTCCGGGGCCAAAAAGCCGGATGAGGCGTTCAAGTTCTGCACGAGCAGCGGGTTCTCCGCCGCGGGTGAGGGCGGCGGCCAGCGGGCCTTCGTCGCCGCCTGTGAGGCAGATCAGGCCGGGGGCGAACTCGGCGAGGTCTTCGGCGGTGGCCATGCCTTCGGACTTGCCGGGCTCGCGCATTTTGAAGCGGGTGATGAGCTGGCACAGGTTGGCGTAGCCGGTTTGTGAGGCGCAGAGTAGCGGCAGGCGCGCGGGTTCGGGTTGGTGTTGGTGGGGGAGCCAGACCGGTGGGGTTTGGCGTGGCCCGAGGTCGGCGACAGCAATCTCGGCGCCAATATGGGCGCGGAGACCGTTTTCCTTGGCGTGGATGTGAAAGCGCGGGGCACCGTAGAGGCCGTTTCGGTCTAGCAGAGCCATGGCCGGCATGTCGAGCTCAAAGGCTCGCTTGGCGAGGTTTTCAGGCGAGGAGGCGGCTTCGAGGAAGCTGAAGGCGCTACTGGCGTGGAGTTCGATGTAGTCGGCGGGCATGGGGAGGCAGGAAGTAGGAAGTAGGAAGTAGGAAATTACGAACAGCAAACAGCAAACAGCAAACAGGAATTAGTGACGGGTTAGGACAGTACTGCTCTGGTGGCAGTGATTGTGCAGCGCCGAGGCCAGGACTGCCTTTGCCTGGTCACCTGTTTGCTCATTCCTGTTGGCTGTTTGCTCCTTCAGTCATAGAGCGCTTCAAGTTGCCACTGGAGGCGGAGGCGGTCATTGGTGAGCAGGGCAAGGAGGCGTGTGCCGTCCGTGGCCTGGGCGTCGATGTCCCACTCTTCGTGGGACCAGACCTCGCTGGACCACCAATGGCCGCTTCGGCGCCATGGGCCGAAGGCGCGATGGACCGTGAGCGCGTTGGGCAGTGTGGAGGTGCTGCAGCGGAGGAGGAAGGGCTTGCCGTCGGCGTAGGTGACCTCTACGTGCGGAGCGGGGCGCAGGCGGCGCAGAGCGACCCCAGTGCGGACCGGTGAGGCTTCTGCAGGTTTGGGTGAAAGTGTGCGGGAGCGACGAAGCTTTGCCTGTGGAGGCTCCGTAACGGTGAAACGCTCGATGCGGAAGCTTTCCGATTGGTGGTTGTCCGTGAGGACGGCCTGGCCGACACGTTCTTCACCGACCAGCGCGGCAATGCGGGCGAGAGTAACCTCCAGCCGCATCGGCTCGGGGGATTGCGGGGAAAAGAGGCCGGATTGCACGCCGGGGCGGGGCCCGGGTTCCGCGTGCAGCGTGATGGCAAGGATGGCGGCAGGGGCTGGGTTGGCTTGCAGATCGAGTTGGAGGAGTTTGAGGAGGAGATTGCGGTCGTCGAGCGGGAGTGCGGGTTTTAGGGTGCGGGTGTGGACTGGGGTTTCGGAGTCAGAGTGTTGAGGGTCGGGATTTACTTTGTGCGGAATTGTGCGGGTTTGAGCAGTCGTGGCTGGAACTGCGGATCTTTCCACTACAGCTGCGCTTCCGGTCGAGATGACGAGATGCGAGGGTGCGCTTCTGGTTGTGGTGGCCGTGTTGGCGGCTGTGCCTTGTGTCGAAAGTGGGTAGTGGGACGGTGCGGTTGCGGTGAGAACGATGGGGGTGGGGAACGTACTGGGCGAGGCGGATTGGGTGAGCGCCAGGCTCTTGCCTTCGACTCTCGCGCTGGAAATGCAGGGGTCCTTCGGCTGCGCGCTCGGAGTTGCGCTCAGGATGACGGGACGCGAGGGGCGTGTGCTGCCGGGGCGACTTAGGAGAGCTGGAGTGGTGGGGCTGTGGGCTTGATCGGCGTGGCGGTCGCGGTCGGTCTGGTCGGCGGAGCGCTCGAGATGGAGTTGGACGGTGACGCTGGCGAGCAGGAGAGCTCGATTGCGGGCACGGGCGATGAGCTGGTCGAGCATGGGGGCGAGGACGAAGAGCAGGGACTCGAGGTTGTCGACGGGGGCGTCGAAGGCGAGGTGTTCCTCCAGGGCGAAGGTGGGCTCGGCGGGGACGAGGAGGTGGTCCTGCTGGCCGGTCGCGAGGCGATGGAGGCGGTGGCCCTCCTGGCCCAGGCGCGCTACCAGGTCGGCAGGCATGAGCGCGGCGAGGTCACCGGCCGTGCGGAGGCCCCAGGCGGTGAAGGTGTCGAGGAGCTCGCCGGTAAGGTCAAGTGCGGTGAGCGGAAGGTCGTGAAGATAGGTGCGCTCTTCCCCTGGAGGCACCGTAATCAGGGCGTTGCCGGGGGCGCGGGCGAGGCACACGGCCGTATGGAGATTGCTGCTGGAAACGACCCGGCTGAAAAAGCCAAGCTCGCGGGCGGCGCGGAAAAGCTTTTGGCCGATGACGTGTGGTGGGCCGAAGATGCGGGTACTGCCGGCCATGTCCAGCGCAAGGGTGTGGGCCGAGGTGCGGGGAAGTTCTTCGGCGCGCGGGGTGAAGCGGGCGGCCATTTCGAGCAGGGTGAGCGCGCTGCTTTGTTCTTCGGCCTGCGAGCGGCGCAGGACGGTGAGGTGGGGAAAGCTTTCTAGCTCCGTGCGCGTCATGCCGTGGCGTACGCCGAGACGCCGGGCCTGCAGGGTGGCGGCGCAGGTCTTTTCCAGCGGCGGATCGCCTTCAAGCACGGCGACGGCGGCCGTGGCGAGCGCGGGGCGCAGGCGGATGAGTGCCTGCGCGGCGAACTCGGGGATGCGGAGGCAAAAAAACAGAGGCGTGCTCACGGGGTTGTGGCCTCCTTACGTGGTGGGCGGTTCGGTGCCGGTTTTCGCCGTGGGCGACCAGGCGGCGGCACGATGCCAAGTAGCTTCGCGCTGCGGCTGTTTGCGTGCGGGGACGAGGTGAAGCTTGTGGGGAGTGGCTGCCGGCACTGGAACTGCCGTCGTCACCGGGGAGGGTTGCGTTTCAAAGCGGCGGCGGTCGAGGTGGACGCGGAAGTGGGCACCGGTGAGCACCGTGCGTTGGGACTGCGGCTCGATGGCGGTGAAGCGGAGGACGAGTTCGGCGCTGGAGCGGGCGCACGGGTGCTGCGTGAGGACGAGCAGGACAGTGCGGGCGCGGTCGGCGGCGGCGCGGAAGCGAAACCACGTGGCGAGCGGGATGCGCCAGGCAAACTCCGGTGGAATGCTGCCAAGGTCGAGAACAATGGCGCTGAAGCCGCCCGCGGCGAGCAGAAGATCGGTCGCGCGCAGTGCCTGATCGAGAGCCTGCCAGAGCGGAGAGGCGGTTCTTGAAAGATTGGCAGGCCGCTCGCCAGCCAAGGATCGTCCTGGTTTGGCTGCGGGATTGGCTTTGAGCTCCCGCGAAGGCATGGGTACAAGCGGAGCGGCTTCTTTGCCGCCGGGATTGGCTTCGGTCGGCCTGGGTGTGGAAAGCTGCCTGGCTTGGGAGGTGGATGGTTGCGCTGTGGCGAGGCGCAGGTCAGCCACAGTGGGTTTCCACGGGAATGGACCTTGAGGCAGGCCGTGACCCTGGCCTCCCGTGCGGGCTTCCATCTCGCGGAAGCGAGGCAGGCCGGCAGCGATGGCGTTGGGCGCCGTGTGGAATGCGCGGCCGTGGGCGTTGTTGCCGTTATCAGTCCAGTGCCCCCCTTGCTGGCGGTTTTGTGCGGCTTTGGCGGTGTTGGCGATCTGAGCTGATTGCAGCGACTTTGCCTGCCCCTGTTGGGTGTTCAATGCTTGGCGGCGGGACGGCTGGCGGTCAGTCGGGATTTGCTCTTCGCGATCCTTGGCGCGTCGTGGAAACGGACGCGGATCCTGCGGTGTGCGGTCCAGTGGAGCCTGGTTCACGAGTTTGCGGTTCGGGGCGCCGGGCGTGCCGACCATGCGGTCTTTACGGCCCTGGTTGTAGTGGTGGCGGGGCGGCAGCGTACGGGCAAAGTTATCAGGCTGCAGAAACGCATCAATGGCCTGCGACATGCCACGAGCCTCGCCACGTGGATGTGGGCTGCCACAGCCGCCGCCGGGGGCTGGCGTGCGGCTGCCTTCCACCAGCAACGGAGCACCCGTTTGGGGGCCGGCTGGAAGTGTGGCCCGCGTTACCGCATGTTGCGCGCTTTCCCCACAGCGCACCCAAAGCTGGCGCGAAAGAACGATCCCGGCGGCGGCGGCAGACTCCGGATCCAGAGCGTCGGAGGTGTCGACCCACGCGACCGTCTTTGCAGCCTGGGTCATTTCGGCCAGGGTCGCGAAGGCGAGGCTGGTGCGACCGGAGCATTGCGGCCCAACAAACTCAGAGATTGCGCCGATAGGAAGACCTCCCTCAAGCAGCGCATCGAGTTCCGGAACGGCAGTGGGGGCAAGGTCGCGAAAGACGCGCGGCCTGGGCGTAAGGGCCCCGGGGATGCGGGTTTCGAGTGCGGCTTCAATTTCAAGACGGAGGGCAGCGGCGGAAGGCAAGGGCGTTTCCTTTCGCCTTATATTCGCCTTCTTGATTGTGGATGTGCAAGCTGAATTGCACCGGCCGTATTGCACTTTTGGGGTATTTTGGCGTTATGGCTAAAGACCGCACCGGAACCGGTGCAGAATGCCACACACGACGCTTCGCGTCAGCTTCTGACGTATGAAGCAGCTCGAACTTAAAGCAGAAACCCGGTTCTCTAAGCCTTGCGAGGCTTAGCTGTGGTCACTTCCTGCGGCTGGCTCGGCGCCATCGGCGTATCCGAGCGAATGCTTCAACTCATCAACCGCGCTATGGAGGCGAACGACGGTGGACTGCAGGCTGGAAAGGGCATCGCGCCAGTTTTCCGGACCAAAGGCTGTCATGCGCATGTCGAGGTGGTTCATGGACTGGTCCAGTTCGGCGACCGCGTCGCGAACTTCCCGGTTGTGCAGCAGGGTGGCGTCGCGCGAGGGTTTCGTGCCGGAGTGACAGCCGGTCAGGATAGCAGCAGGCAGTGAAGCAAGGGCGAACTGACGGCGATTCATGTCGCATGGTCGCAGGGTGGAGGTGCGGTGCGCAAGTCGGCGTCCTGGCCGCGTAGGCTCTTAGCCCAGCGCGAGCACGATGGCGCCGGCTGCAATCAACAAACCGCCGGCAAGCTTGCGGGTGGTCAGGGCTTCGCCGAGCACCGGCCAGGCGAGCAGGATGACGAAGACAACGCTGAGCTTGTCGATGGGCGCAACCTTGGAGGCCTGACCGATGGCGAGGGCGCGAAAGTAGCAGACCCACGACAGGCCTGTTGCCAGTCCAGAGGCGGCAAGAAACAGCCAACTGCGGCGATCGATGTGCGCAAGACCCGTGTGGCTGCCCATCGCGAGCGCAATGATCCAGGCAAAGAGTACGACCACCGTCGTGCGTACGGCAGTGGCGAGATTGGGTTCCACATGGGCCACGCCCAGCTTGGCCAGCAGCGCCGTGATCGCAGCAAATACAGCGGAAAGAAGAGACCATACGAGCCAGGACATAGGCAGAGCATCGCATGGCGTCCTTATGGATACGTGAAGAACGCTTCATCGAAGCGAGACTTCAGTATTGATCGCTACATTGGCCGCACGGATTGTGTCGCATCCTAGATAGACTGAAAACAGGAGAGTGCATGGCGACCGGCGTGATGACGCGAACGTCGAAGGAAGGACAATTGATTGAGGCGATCCAGGCAAACTGGAAGGCCGAGATGCAGGGGTTTGTCACCTACAGCTTTCTTGCTGAGCGCGCCAAAGACCAGAACACGCGGCGGGCGCTGCGTGGCATTGCCGCAGCGGAAAAGCATCATGCGGACCTGTGGGCCGACCGCCTGCATGCGCTTGGCGCCGAGGTACCGCACTTCGATCAACGCCCCAACGAAGACGTGGTGCGTGCGCAGGAAACGGGCGGTTTCGCGGCGTTGCGCGAGTTGGAACTGGACGAGAGCCGCGATATTGCGCGCTACAGCGAGCAGATGCAGGAGTTCGGCGACCAGGCCAGCATTGAGGTGCTGGAACGCGTCATTCACGATGAGCAGGAGCACTACAAGGTGCTCAGCAAGCTGGCGAGCACGGAAACACCGACGGCACGCGATCCGAAAGAGATTCAGCAGGCTCTGGACAGCCTGCTACAGAAGCGCGAAAAGGGCCGCGTGCAGGCGGGCAGCTGGCTGGGCGACGCGATCTACGGCGTGAATGATGGGCTTGGATCGATCTTTGGCATTGTGTCCGGTGTATCGGGCGCGACGCTGGGCAACAGCCATTTCGTCTTGATCGCCGGCATGGCGGGCATGGTGGCGAGTGCGCTCTCGATGGGTGCAGGCGCCTACCTGGCCGCGAAGAGCGAGCGTGAGTTCTACGAGGCCGAGTTTGCGCGTGAGTCCAAAGCCGTGCGACTGAATCCGGTGGAAGCGCGTGAGTTGTTGTCACTGACCTACCAAGTGCGGGGGTTGCCGCAGGAGGATGCCGACCGCGTGGTGGAACACCTGGCGGTGGACGACAAGAGGCTGGCCGAAGCGCTGGCAAGGGAGCGGCTGAACACCACCGAGGAGTCGCTGAGCAATCCGGTGACGTCGGCGGTTTCGGGGGCGATCTCTACCGCTGTGGGCGCGTTTATTCCGATTGTGCCGTTCTTCTTCATGTCCGGGTATCCGGCGGTGATTGTGGCTGCGGTGGTGTCGTTGATCGCTCACTTTGGGGTGGGCGCGGCGAAGTCGTTGGTGACGATCCGGTCGTGGTGGTCAAGCGGCTTTGAGATGACGTGGGTGGGCGCGCTGGAAGGTGCGGTGACGTACGGCATCGGGCTGGCTCTGGGGCATCTCGGCGGCGGTGGTGTGAGCTAGTGGCGCAACGTGTGGAGTATGCCGCGCACCGCAAGATGCGCACGCGCAACACGGTGCTTTACCGTGTGCTGCATTGGCCATTGTGGATCTTTGTGTTCTTTCTGGTACCGGGCCCTCTGGTGTTTGACCTGTTTGCGGGCCGGCCCAATCGCTGGAACCTGATCTGGCTTCTGCTGGTGCTGGCGGGGACGGGCATCGCCGCTTTGCGCGGTCGACTGCCGGGTGCGGAGCCGGGGCCGTACATCCTGCGCTTCACAGAAGACCGGCCCAACCCGCTGTATCGGCGAGTCTGCTACACCTTTGGCTGGAACGCCGCGGTGAACTTTGCGCTGATGAACCTGATTGGCTGCGTCATCGCGGTGATCACCGGACGATGGTTTATGCAGCAGATTTATTCGCGGGTGTACTTCCCGGTGCTGGCGATTGTTGTGCTGCTTGGCCTTGTGGGCGTGCTGCCGCGTGTACGGGCCTCCACGGCAGGCGAGGGCACAGAACGTCGGTACTTCTACGGGACAGTGTGGTCCGTGACCATTGCGCAGGCGGTGCTGATGGTGTTTTGGAAGGCGCTGCCGCGGGGACATATGGGTGACGTGCTGAAGTTGGCGGTCTACATCGCGGTGCTGGCCGCTGTGGGGTTCATGGCGTCAAGTGGCATGTTGCCGCGCACGCGACCAATCCTGCCGGGTGAGCTGGTCGTGGCGGATTGACAACACTTTCATGGATCGCGAAGGACGTGTGCGCTGAAGGGTAGAATGTTGCGGTAGTTCGGAATGAGGAGCAACGCATGGCGCAGTCGCCGAAGACACAGGATCGTCGTAACTTTTTGAAGGCTGGCGGCGCGGTAGCCGCGGGCATGTTGATGCCGGCTGCCGGTGTGGCCGCGACGGAGCAGAGCAAGCCGTATGCGCTGCCCTCAAACCCGAAGACGCATGGCGTGATGCCAACGCGCAACCTGGGCAAGACCGGGTACAAAGTGGGCATCTTCAGCCTCGGCGGGCAGGCGACGCTGGAAAAGGCGAACATGTTCGACCAGGCGGTGCCGATCATCAATCGGGCGCTGGACCTGGGCGTGAACTATCTGGACACCTCGTCGATCTACGGCGGACCGGACCGTTGGAGCGAGCAGTATGTGGGCGCGGTGATGAAGACGCGCCGGCACGAAGCCTTCCTGGCGACCAAGACGAAGGAGCGCACGCGCGACGGATCGATGCGCATGATCGAGAAGTCGCTGCAGTTGCTGAACACGGACCATGTAGACCTGTGGCAGCTGCACGACATCGGCTTGCAGCAGGATGTGGATGCGGTATTTGCCAAGGGCGGCGCGATGGAAGCGCTGGTCGAAATGCAGCAGCAGGGCGTGGTGAAGAACCTCGGCATCACCGGCCACTACCGGCCGGATGCGCTGATCGAATGCATCAACCGGCATCCGTTCGATTGCATCCTGATGAGCCTGAACCCGGCCGATGTGCACATGTGGAGCTTCCAGGAAAAGCTGCTGCCGCTTGCGGTGGAGAAGCAGATGGGCATCATCGGCATGAAGGTGCCGTCGCGTGGGCGCTTGCTTTCCACGTGGACGCCGCCGCCGGTGGAGGCGCAGAAGCATATGTGGGAAGGCTCTGCGATTGCGACCCGGCCTGGTGTCATGACCATGAAGAATGCCGTGGATTATGCGTGGACGCACCCGGTGAGCACCATCATCGTTGGTTGTGACAACATCGCGCAATTGGATGAGAACGTGAAGTATGCGCGCGAGTTTACGCCGTTGTCGCATGGGCAGATGACGTCGTTGAACGCGGCGGCGGAGCCTGTGGCGCAGCAGTCGTTGTTCTACCGCTTTACGGATCGCAGCAAGGGATAGGCGTCAGAACGGACGAAAGAGCCTCCGCTTTGACGGAGGCTCTTTCTTTATTGCGATGCAAGGTTATTTGTCGGAAGCGCGAGCGATCAGGGTAGCGGTGTAAGCGGCGCCAAAGCCGTTATCGATGTTAACGACAGTGACATTGGGGCTGCAGGAATTGAGCATGCCGAGCAGTGCAGCGGCGCCGGCGAATGACGCGCCATAGCCCACAGACGTTGGAACAGCAAGCACCGGCACGGAGACCAGGCCGCCGACAACGGAAGGCAGAGCGCCTTCCATGCCTGCACAGACGATGACGACGTGCGCCTCGGTAAGTTCCTGCCGCACGGACAGGATGCGATGCAGGCCGGCGACGCCAACGTCGTAAAGCCGTGTCACGCGCGTGCCAAAGGTTTCCGCCGTGGTCGCGGCTTCTTCGGCAACAGGCAGATCACTGGTGCCGGCGCAGAGAACGGCGATGTGGCCACGCGTCGGTGTGGTGGTTTGGCGCAGGGCAAGGGTACGGCCCGTGGCGTTGTGGACGGCGGTGGGATGCTGCGCGAGAACAGCGTCTGCGGTAGCCTGGTCGGCGCGCGTGGCTAGTACGTCCACACCGTCCTTCGCCAGCGAGGTAAAGATCGCGGCCGTCTGCGCGGGTGTCTTGCCCGCCGCGTAGATGACCTCCGGAAGACCAGTGCGCAGGCTGCGGTGATGGTCAACGCGGGTGTGGCCAAGGTCTTCAAAGGGCAGCGAGGCAAGACGTTGAGAGGCGGCCTCTGCTGTGAGCTGGCCGCGTTCGACTTGGGCGAGTAGTTCGAGAAGATGCTGCTGCGTCATGGTTTGGAAGAGTGAAGAATCAAGGTTAGGAGTGAAGTGATTGTTGCCGATGCAGGAAGGCGGCAATAGCGGCTTGTTGGACCTGCTTCAATGGTGCGTTGTGGGTGAGCGCGGCGGCCTTGCAGTCCTCGTACTCCGGAGCGGCATTGCGTTGTTCCTCACCTGCATGGCCGAGCTTGATGCGAATGGAGCCATAGGCCGTGTCTACCGACACATGTTCGCGGCTAAGGTAGATGCGTTGGTCCTGGCGAATGCGTAGACCCAGTGTTGGGGTTTCGCGCAGCAGCAGCTCCTGCATCGCCGCGCTGTTTGCCGGTGCAGCCAGCACGGTAAGCAGTGTGCCGGGGCGCCCTTTTTTCATGATGACGGGCGTGAGCATGACATCGAGCGCACCCTGCGCGAGTGCCTGCTCAGCGACGTATGCCAGCAATTGCGGCGAAGCGTCGTCGAGTGCGGTTTCGAGCACCGTGACCGTTTCGGTCTGCGCGCCGGTGTTCTTGGCCGTATGTCCATGGAGGCCTTGTGTTGGCGCTGATCCGTCGACTTGGCCCACGCTCAAGCGGAGGACATTGGGGAAGTTTTTAGGATTGCGTGTACCGGCGCCATAGCCGATGCTTTCCACGCGCATTGCAGGCTGCTGGCCGAACATAGGATTCAGGGCGCGCAACAGGGCCGCGCCCGTGGGCGTTACGAGCTCCTTCTGAATGTGTGCGGAGTAGGTTGGCACACCGCGTAGCAGGTCCGCCGTGGCCGGCGCGGGAACGGGGAAGGTGCCATGGGCGCACTGCACCATGCCTCCGCCCACGTTCACCGGCGAGCTATACCAGGCGCCGATGTTGAGATGGTGAATGCCCGCGCTGGAAGCCACAATGTCGACGATGGCATCCACGGCTCCGACCTCGTGGAAGTGGATCTCTTGGACGGGAACGTTGTGGATCTTGGCTTCAGATCGTCCCAGCAATTCAAACGTGTTGATCGCCATTTGCTTCACTGCATCGTGCAGGGGAGCGTTTTGAATTAGAGCGCGGATCTCTGTAAGCGACCGTCCGTGCGTGTGTGCGGGGTCACCGTCGTGACCCTCAGAGGGCTCGTGCGTGTGCGTATGGGGCTGGCCGGTGTTGTGCAAATGTTGCGTCTTCGGTTGAGGCGTGAGCGGCACTTGAAGGTGCTCGCGTTGCTCCAACGGCCCCTGAAAAACCTGCTCGGCCGAGTCTTCGCTAAGATGTACGTGCGACTTTTCGGCAAGTTCATCGCCTTCCAACACGTGGACCTTTGTGGAGGAGATGCCGCTCCGGTCCACAATCTCGATCTGTAAACCAGCGTTGATGTTGAGCGCGGCGGTGGCTTCGTGCAGCACACTGGCGGGCACGCCGGCATCAATCAGGGCGCCGAGAAACATGTCGCCGGCAATGCCCGCGAAGCAATCGAGATACGCAACGCGCATGAACTGCCGATCTCCTGAGCGTGTAAGGGGGCTGGGGTCAGCCGATAGCTGAATGAGGTGCGCTGGTCAGTGCGGAAACGGGCAGCACATCATTCATAGAGCCGGAACGATAACCCTGCGTGTCCAGGGTGACGTACTTGAAACCCACGGACTTGATCGCCGTTGTGATGCGGTCAAGGACATCAAGGCTGAGCACGCGCGGCAGGTCGTTGCGGGCAATCTCGATACGAGCGAGATCACCGTGATGCCGCACCCGAACCTGCGGGAAACCCAGCGCGTGGAGGTGCTCTTCGGCACGCTCTACCTGTGACAGGTTCTCAGCAGTCACGGGCCGGCCATACTCAATGCGCGACGAAAGACACGCGCTGGCGGGCTTGTCGGCCAGCTGCAGGCCGGCGTTGCGGGCAAGCGTGCGAATCTCGGCCTTGGTCAGTTGTGCGGTGACAAGCGGGGCTTGCGCATGGTGCATGGCGGCAGCTTGTTGACCGGGGCGGAATTCGCCGCGGTCGTCAAGGTTCATGCCGTATGCGATGTGCTGGAACGCCAGCTGCTCGCGCTTGTGCTCCATTTGTGCAAAAAGCTCGTCTTTGCAATGGAAGCAACGCTGCGCATCGTTGCGGGCGTAATCAGGATTGGCGAGTTCGGCTGTTTGCAGGATCTGCAGCGGAATCCCATGCTGCTCGGCGAACGCGATGGCCGCAGCAAGTTCTTTGCGAGGCAGCGACGGGGAATCGGCAATCACCGCAAGCATGCCGGTGCCCAGAGCCTGATGCGCCGCATAGGCCAGGAAGGCTGAATCCGTTCCGCCCGAATAAGCGACCAGCACGGAGCCCAGTCCGCGCAAGGTGTTGTGCAGCAACGCCGATTTTTGCTCTAGGTCCACAGGGCGATTGTAGGTCAGCTGGTTAGATGCACGGGAAGGGTGGGCGCTTGTTCAGCAAAGCACAGCGCTGGGGAGAAACGGCATCAACTTCACCGAACCAGCGCGGGTAGCCGGTCGCTGAGGCCGAAAAGAAAAATTGTGCCGACCGCGAAACTGTACGCCGCCGTCAGCGATGTCACGGCAGTCTGCAGTCGCGGGCGGGTGGTGCTGCCGGCGAAGATGCCGCTGGCACTGGCGGTCATCAGGGTGTTCATCACCAGCAGACCGGCGATGAACGCGAGCAAGCCGATAAGACCCCGGCTGGTGCCACCGAGATTCGCGGCGAGCAGAAAAAGTAGCAGCTGGGAGGGCGTTTCCGCGCCCAGGCCGTGGATGATGCCGACCGTGAAGACGGAACTGCGGTCGTAGCGGAACGCGAAAGGATCGGGCCTGGGCAGATCAGGCTCAGTAAGCCTGCGGAGCCGCCACCAGGTGTAACGGCCGCCGGAGATCAACAGGGCGATGCGGCTGCGCGCCACCGGGTGGCTATGATCGTGCCCTGCGTGGGCCAGGTGCCCGCGGCGTCTCCACATGCTGATGAAGACGTAAATGGCCAAGACGATGAGGGTGGCGCCCACAAGACGTTCCCCGACCGAGTCAAGATGTTGCGGTAACGACAGATGGAGAAAGATGACGCCGATGCCGAGCACGGCAACCGTCAGCGCGTGGCCCAGAGCGTAGAGCAGACCAAGGCGCATGCCTTCGCGCCAGCCTCGCTGGACGCTCGTGATATCTGTGATGGCGGCAAGGTGGTCGTAGTCAAAGCCGTGGCGAAAGCCAAGCAGCAGGCAGGAAACCAGTGCGAGTTCGAGCGGCGTGAACATCGGCTAGGTCAGGGTAAATCAACCGAGGGAGCGGTGGCTTTTTCGTGGGCATGGGGCAGCTGGGTTGCGGTCCGGTAAAGGGCAACGCGGGACCCGTTTGGTCCCTCCAAAGGTGGGTTCGTGTGTGCGTGACGGACAAAACCCAAGAACCTACGAGGTGCCTGTCATGGCAGGAGAGTCCACGCAAGCCAAACCTTTGGTCGACCCAAGAACACGATTTCCAAAGCCGCCGTTTCCCGAACAGAAGCAGGATCCCCCGGGCGATGAGAACAAGCTGCAGCCGAAAGCCGACCACGGCCTGACAACGTACCAGGGCTGTGGCAAGCTGCAAGGGCGCGTCGCCCTGATCACCGGGGCCGACAGCGGCATCGGGCGCGCAGTGGCGATCTGCTTTGCAAAAGAAGGCGCCGACATTCTGTTTACGTGTCTGCCCGACGAACAGAACAATGCTGACGAAACAGTGCAGCAGGTGGAAAGCCTGGGACGTAAAGCGGTAGCCCTGCCTGGGGACGTATGCGACCAGAGCTTCTGCGAGGAGCTGGTGCAGAAAACGGTAGACACGTTTGGACACCTGGACATCCTGGTGAACAACGCGGCCTACCAACGGACCTACGACTCGCTTGAGGACATTCCGGCCAAGGAGTTCGAAACACACTTCAGAACAAACGTGTTTGCACCGTTCTACATGGTGCAGGCAGCGCTGAAACACATGAAGCCGGGCGGCGTGATTCTAAACACGGTGTCAATCGAGTCCTTTGAAGCGGCGGCGCAGCTGCCGGCCTATGCCGCGACCAAGGCAGCGCTGGCAAGCCTGACCAAGAGCTTTGCGAAGAACTGCATCAAGCAGGGCATTCGCGTCAACGGTGTGGCGCCGGGACCGGTGTGGACGCCTTTCATCCCGACCACGATGCCGGAAGAAAAGGTGACCAAATTTGGCTCGACCAGCGCCTTTGAGCGGCCTGCGCAACCGGTAGAACAGGCCGTCGTGTATGCCTTCCTGGCTTCAGACGACGCCAGCTATATCACCGGCGAGATCTACGGAGCGACCGGTGGACGCATGCAGATATAGACCGGCTTTGCGATCACTCCGGCCCATCCTGCAGGGCGGGCCGGAGTGACCTACGTGGCCGCTGTTCTCAGCGGCAACGTTTCTTTTGGGCACTGACGTAACAGTCAGAGGAGGGGAGACGATGCGATCGTTTCCTGGCGGCGGTCTCGCCCGAATTTCACGATTACTGGAACATGGAGGATCCGCAGCAGAAATTCAGTTCTCGAAGAACATCGCTTCATGGCCGCCGCCCTGGCGTAGATCGGGGCAGAGCCCAGCCAGGATTAGGCCCTGCAACGAGAACGCAGACCGACCGTGCGGCCGGGCTCGGCATCACCCGGCCGGGCGCGGGTCTGACGCCTTCGTTACCTTTTCTGCATCTTGACCACCCACCTGCGAATCTGACAGTGGATTCCCCATGCTGAGCTCCCGTTGACACTACGGGTGATCCACGGCGTGGAAAGGGTAAACGAGTGAGAAAAGATCAAGACCAGGCACAACGACGCTTGGCCCGCAGCACAGCCACAGGCTTGGCCGTGTTGCTCACATCAGGCTTCCTGGCAGGGTGTGATGGCAAGAACGCAGCATCAGCCCCACCACCCGCGATGGGTCCCATGCCGGTTTCGGTGGTCCCGGTGCAGCAGGCTGATGTCCCCCTCACCGGCGAGTGGGTCGGCACGCTGGACGGATATGTCAATGCGCAGATCCAGCCCCAGGTGAGCGGCTACCTGATCCGGCAGCTTTACCGCGAGGGCGCGCCTGTTTCCAAGGGACAGGTGCTTTTCCAGATCGATCCGCGGCCCTTCCAGGCAACGGTGGAGCAGGCACAAGGCCAGGTGGGCCAGGCGCAGGGCCAGTTGGGCCAGGCGCAGGCACAGTTGGGCCTTGCGCAGATCAACGTGAATCGCGATACGCCGTTGGCCGAACAGCACGCCATTGCGCAGAGCCAGCTGGACAACGACAAGCAGCAGGCCTTGCAGGCGCAGGCCGGTGTGCGCACCGCGCAGGCAGCCATCTCAGCGGCACAGGCCAACGTGTCCACGGCGAAGCTGAACCTTGGCTTTACGCAGGTGCGTTCGCTGATCTCCGGTGTAGCTGGCCAGGCGACGACACAGGTGGGCAACCTGGTGAGCCCGCAGTCGGTGCTGACGGCGGTTTCGCAGCTCGATCCGATCAAGGTGTACTTCTCGCTGAGCGATAGTGAGTACCTTGCTTTAACGCACCGTGCGCAGGCGGGCAAGGGCGATCTGCTGAGCCAATCGGCCAACCTTCCGCTGCAGCTGACGCTTGCCAACGGAACCCCTTACCCACATACCGGTCATGTTGTCTTTGTCGACCGGCAGCTGAATCAGCAGACCGGCGCAATCCGCGTTGCCGCGGCGTTCCCGAATCCGGGCAATGTGTTGCGTCCCGGGCAGTTTGCGCGTGTACGGGCAAACACTGAAGTGCTGCATAACGCGTTGCTGGTACCCCAGTCTGCCGTGCAGGAACTGCAGGGGCAGGAGCAGGTGTACACCGCGGGCGCCGACAACAAGGTGCACGTGATCAACGTGAAGCTTGGTCCGCAGTCCGGGACCAACTGGGTCATCACCAGTGGTCTGCAGGCGGGCGAGCGCGTCATCACGGACAATTTGCAAAAGCTCAGAGAAGGCGCGCCGGTGAACCCGCATCCGGCCCCGGTCACCCCGCAGGCGGTGGCCTCCACGAACACTGACGCGACGGGACGGTAAGCTGATGTCCAAGTTCTTTATCCGCAGGCCCATTGTGGCCATCGTCATCGCGATTGTTACGGTCATTGTTGGCCTGGTTTCGCTGTTCAGCCTCCCGACGTCGCAGTATCCAGACATCGTCCCGCCCGAGATCCAGGTGCAGGCCACCTACCCGGGTGCGGATGCAAAGACGCTGGAACAAGCAGTTGCGACGCCCATTGAAGAGCAGATGAATGGCGTGGATAACGCCATCTACATGTATTCGCAGAACGCCAACAACGGGCAGTCGACGTTGTATGTGGACTTCGACGTTAAAACCGATCCCAACATCGATCAGGTGTTGGCACAGCTGCGCGTGTCGCAGGCCCAGTCGCAGTTGCCGCCGTTGGTAAACACGGCAGGCGTCACGGTGCAGAAGGCGCAAACCTCGCCGATGATGATCGTCGTGGTGAACTCCCCCACGAACAAGTACGACGCAGAGTTTCTGACCAACTACGCGATCATCAACGTGCAGGATGAGCTTACCCGCGTGAAGGGCGTGGGTAAGGTGCAGGTCTTCGGTGGCCAGTACGCCATGCGCATCTGGGTGCAGCCGGAGAAGATGGCGCAACTGGGCGTGACGGCAAACGATGTCATCAACGCGCTTGCAACACAAAACAATGTGTACCCCGCCGGCCGTGTGGGTGGTGAGCCGGTTCCTTCCGGCCAACAGCTGACCTACACCGTCCGTACCCAGGGCCGCCTTGTGGAGCCCGCCGAGTTTGAGAACATCATTCTGCGTTCCAATCCGGATGGCTCGGTACTGCATCTGCGCGATGTGGCGCGCGTGCAGCTTGGGTCACAGAACTACGATCTTTCGGCGCGTTATAACGGGGCGCCGGCCGGCATCATGGGCGTGTATCAACTGCCCGGATCAAACGCCGTGGAAACCGCGGCTGCGGTGCGCGCGCGCCTGGATCAGCTCTCCCAGCGATTCCCGGCGGGCCTGCAATATGCCGTCACGCTGGACACGACCAAGGCCGTCACCGCGGGCATCCACGACATCACGGTGACCCTGGCCATTGCGCTGGTGCTGGTCATCCTGGTGACGTATCTCTTCCTGCAGGGGTGGCGTGCCACGCTGATTCCGCTGCTGGCCGTGCCCGTCTCGTTGATCGGTACGTTCATCCTGTTTCCGGTGCTGGGCTTCTCGATCAACACACTGTCGCTGTTTGGACTTGTGCTGGCCATCGGCCTGGTGGTGGACGACGCCATCATCGTGGTGGAAGCGGTAGAACATCACATCAGCGAAGGAATGGCGCCGCGGGCAGCAACCGAGAAGGCCATGGAAGAGGTGGGCGGCCCTGTCGTTGCGATCGCCCTGATTCTGGCTGCCGTCTTCATCCCGACGGCCTTCATCCCCGGCATCACCGGCCGGCTGTATCAACAGTTCGCGGTCACCATCGCGGTGTCGGTGCTGATCTCGGCGTTCAATGCGTTGACGCTTAGCCCCGCGCTGGCTTCGCTGTTGCTGAAGCCGAAGGATGCAGCCCGCAAGCCTGGCCTGCTGCAGCGGTTCTTCAACGGCTTTAACCGGCTGTTTAACCGCACGACGGAAAGTTACGTTTCTACCTCAAGCCTCCTGATTCACAAGTCCGGAATGACCATGGTCGCCCTCGGCATCATTGCCGTTGTCGCCGTGCTTCTGGGCGCGCGACTCCCGACGGGCTTCATTCCCACCGAAGACCAGGGCTACATGTTTGTGGCGCTTCAGCTGCCGGATGCGGCCAGCCTGCAGCGCACGGACACTGCTGGCCTGAAGGTGACCAAGGCCTTGCTGGACACACCGGGCATTGCCGGAGTCATGCAGGTCAACGGCTTC
Organism: Granulicella sp.; assembly: GCA_965198515.1. Lineage (GTDB taxonomy): Bacteria > Acidobacteriota > Terriglobia > Terriglobales > Acidobacteriaceae > Granulicella. The sequence goes on from CBDAPO010000006.1 coordinate 2,274,280, forward strand.
AGTCTGTTGACGCTGACGGAAAGCACCAACACGGCGTTCTTCTTCGTTGCGTTGAAGCCGTGGGACCAGCGCACAAGCCATGATCAACAGCTTGCAAGCATTCAGCAAAGCGTGACAGGCAAGCTGGGCGGCATCCAGGAAGGACTTGCGTTCAGCTTCCCGCCGCCGGCCATTCCAGGCATCGGTACCTCGGGCGGCGTGACAATGATTCTGGAAGACCGTTCGGGATCGGATGACCCGAAGTTCCTCGCGCAGAACATCTACGCCTTTCTGGGTGCGGTTTCGAAGCGGCCCGAGATTGCCGCGGCGATCCCGTCGTATCTTCCGGCGGTTCCGCAGCTCTACGCCGATGTGGACCGCGAAAAGGCAAGCCAGCAGCAGGTTGATCTGACCAACGTATACACGACGATGCAGACCTTCCTGGGCGGCTACCTGGTGAACTACTTCAACCGCTTTGGCCGGCAATGGCAGACCTACGTGGAAGCCGAAGGAACATCACGGCAGAATATCCAGAACATCGGCCAGTTCTACGTACGCAGCGCCAACGGCGGGCAGGTACCGCTTTCCGCGCTGGTGCACACCAAGCAGATCACCGGGCCGGAGTTCACCACGCGATTCAACGAGTATCCGGCAGCGCAGATCAACATCTCCGGCAAGCCCGGATACAGTTCTGGCCAGGTGCGAGCGGCGCTTGAGCAGGTGTACAAGCAGACCATGCCGGCAGGTATGGGCTACGACTACTCCGGCATCACCTACCAGGAACAACGCGCAGCCCAGGGCGTTCCGGCTTCCGCGGTCTTCGGCCTTTCGTTGTTGTTCGTCTTCCTGATCCTTGCCGGTCTGTATGAGAGTTGGACCCTGCCGTTCAGTGTGTTGCTTTCGACACCGGTCGCGATTCTGGGAGCGTACATTGCGCTGAGTATGCGGGCCTTTGAGAACGACATCTTCGCCACGATCGGTCTGATCATGTTGATCGGCCTGTCAGCGAAGAACGCCATCCTGATCGTGGAGTTCGCGGTAGCGAACTACAAGGCCGGTGAGTCCATTTCCGACGCAGCGTTGCATGCGGCGCGGCTACGCTTCCGCCCCATCGTGATGACGGCGTTGGCGTTTATCTTTGGTTGTCTTCCGCTGTGGGTTGCCACGGGATCGGGTGCAGCGTCGCGTCAGATTCTGGGCACGGTCGTCATCGGCGGCATGTTGTTGGCCACCGTGGTCGGCATCCTGATGATCCCTGTGACGTTCTCGGTTGTGGAATACCTGAGCCACCGCTTCTCACGCGGGGGCAAGGGCACAACCATGGACTCGTCGCATGATGTGGACCCGCGCGACCTGGGTAAAAAGGCCGGTCAGCAGCGCGCGCCTGAGGGAGAGCACGTCTAATGTTTGCGATAGAAAGTTACAAAGTGCGCTTACGTGAAGTGCTGGCCATCGGGTCGCTTTTGGCACTGACTGGCTGCAACGTGGGGCCCAAGTACACGCGACCACAGGCGCCGGTACCACCGACCTTTCGTGGAGCCGACAACGCCGAAGTCTCGAGCGACCCCAAGGGCTCACTCGGCGATCAGAAATGGTCGCAGGTGTTCCATGAGCCCGAGTTGCAGGACCTGATCAAGACCGCGCTGGCCAACAACTTCGACCTGCGCATCGCTGCAGAACGCATCCTGGAGCAGCAGGCGCAGGTGAGGATCACGCACTCGCAGGAGTTCCCGCAGATCTCTGTGGGAGGCCTGGGTGTGGGCGCGCGCATCCCGAACTCCGTGGTCAACTCGAACAACTCATCGAGCAACAGCGGCAGCAGCAACAGCAACAACAACTCAGCGTTCCCCGACCCGTTCGTTGAGGGCTCGCTGAGCCTGTCTGCCTCGTGGACACCCGATTTCTGGGGCATCTACCGCAAGCAGACCCAGGCCGCCCGGGACCAACTGTTGGCGCAGGAGTGGGCGCAACGTGCCGTGCGCATGACGCTTGTGCAACAGGTGGCGACGACGTACTTCCAACTGCGCACGTTGGACGCGCAGCTTGCGATTGCGAAGCAGACGCTTGAGGTTCGGCAGAACTCTGTCAATCTGACAACGACGCTGGAGCAGGGTGGGGCCGCGCCGTTGAGCGACGTGCGGCAAGCTGAGCAGTTGTTGTATACGGCTTCGAACCAGATCCCGCTGTTGGAGCAGCAGATTCAGCAGAACGAGAACGCTATGCGGTTGCTGCTGGGGCAGAACCCAGGACCGGTGGCCCATACCGACCCTGCTGCTTTGGCACCTCCTCCGCAGGATCTGCCGACGGGTTTGCCGTCGCAGTTGCTGGAGCGCCGCCCGGACATTCAGCAGGCTGAAGCGCAGTTGCGCGCGGCGAACGCTCAGGTGGGCGTGGCGCGGGCGCAGTTCTTTCCGCAATTGCCGCTCAGCGCATCCGGCGGTTTTGGCGGGAACTCGTTCTCGAACTTCTTCGATCCGGGTGGCGCTACGATCTATGGGCTCGGGCAGTTGACGCAGGCGGTGTTTACTGGCGGCAAACTGCGCGGCCAATATGAGCTGTCGCAGCGGCAAAAGGAAGAGATGGTGCTGGACTACAAGAAGGCCATCGCCACCGCGTTTCATGATGTGTCGAACGCCCTTATTGCGGTGAACAAGCAGCGCGCCGCACGGGTTGAGCAGGAAAAGCTGGTAGCAGCGGCGCAGGATGCAACGCGACTGGCGCGACTCCGCTACCGAGGTGGGGCCACGAGCTACCTTGAGGTGCTGACGACGGACTCAAACCTGTTCTCAGCGCAGCTGAACCTGTCGAGCGCGCAGCAAAGCGAGGCGTTGACCCTGGTGCAGTTGTACAGTGCGCTGGGTGGTGGGTGGCAGTAGTCCCCCCGGGGTACTTTAGGCCGAAACTACGTTCGTTTCAGGACTTAGGTCCGGACTTCGGGTGCGAGGTCCGGACTTTGCCTTTTTCGAAAGCCATGGGATATAGCTATGGTAGGCGCTTTGAGGAAAACTACGCGACCGTCCTTGAGCTCTAAGGAGGGCTACTGGTTGACGGCGCTGGCGAGAAAGCCACCGTCCACGGGGATGATCTGGCCCGTGGTGAAGCTGGAGTGATCCGAGGCCAGGTACAGGGCCGTGGTGATCAATTCTTCTGCGCGACCGAAGCGGTGCATGGGCGTGCGCAGCTGCAACTCCTGCCCTCGTGGGCTGTTGATGATGGCGCTGTTCAGTGCTGTCGGGAAGACGCCGGGCGCAATAGCATTGACGAACACGTTGTGTGGAGCCCACTCAATCGCGAGCGATTGCGTCAGGGAGCCGATCGCGGCTTTGCTGGCGCTATAGGCTGCCACCTCGTGAAAGGCCACGAAGGTAGATAGGGAGGCGATATTGATGATGCGTCCATTTTTGCGGGCGATCATGTCGCGGCCAAAGATCTGGCAGGCGCGCAAGGTGCCTTTCACGTTGACGTCGAAGATGGCGTCCCAGGCCTCATCGGTCCAGTCAAGCGTGGGGATGCGCTTGGTGACGCCTGCGCAGTTCAGCAGTATGTCCACGGCCGCAAACTCACCGCTGATAGCTTCGCGCAGTGCTTCGAGGCTGGCGCGTGAGGTGACGTCAGAGGTGATGTCCAGGGTGCGGCGCCCCAGGCCGCGGATGGCGTCTGCCATGGTGCGGGTGCCTTCGGCAGAGCGGGAAGTTGCGACGACGTTAGCACCGGCCTGCGCAAGCCCTAGTGCGAGCGCTTCACCGATGCCGGAGGTGCCGCCGATGACGACGGCGCATTTTTCGGTGAGGTCGAAATAATTCATCTCTGCGGGAGGGTTCCTTTGCTGAACTTCATTGGTATCACAAAGGAGCCGAGACCCGACGGGTGACAGCGCAACACGCTGAGACGCGCGCCTTTGGCAGGTTTGAGCCGGGAGGGGTTTTGTGCCCGTAGTCGTGGAGACGGTGTGCGGCACTGTGGGACCGCGCACGGACTCGCGCACGGCAAGGGCTCACTTCAGCGATACCCTGAAGAGATTTCTTTGTACTGAAGTGCGAACGAAGGCGTAGTGGGCCGGGTCCTTGCCGGGGACAAGATCGGCGAGCGGGATTGCCTTTGCGCCTGGCACATCGTCTGGAGCAGGGAGAACGGTAATGCCTGCGGGAGGAAGTTCAGGCAGGCGTTCGTTGGGGCCGACCGGAAACAAGAGACTTCGTCCCGCATTCCCATTCGAAGAGGCCTCCACGGGGACGAACAGAAATCTTCCGCTTGAAGACCACCTTGGGACACAGTAACCGGCGCAGATGCGCCTGGGAGGAGATCCATCGAGGGGAATGGCAACGAGGGTAGGGTGGGTACTTCGGGGAGACTCGGCTACCACAGCCATCGCCCAACGGCCGCCTGGGGATACGCCCTGGAACTCCTCGATCGGAAAGGGCACGAGCCTGGAACGCTTATGCCCATCGAGCGCCGTCTGCTCCAGGTAGTTGGCATTTCCCTCCGCAAACTGAAAGAGAATCTTCCCACCGGCACCGAAATGAGGATAACTAGCGTCCTTCACGTCCAAGCGGACCGGAAGCCGCGACCGGTCTGTGGGAGCTAACCAGAGCTCCGTGCCCGTTGCTGTTTCGGTAGTAAACACGAGCTGCTCTCCGTCCGCACTTACGTCATAATCCAGAATCGCAACGCGGGGGAAAACGGCCTCCAGCTTTCCTGTGCTGGGCTCAGCCCGCCACAACTCCGCGCCTGTTTGTCCCGCTCTGCGGCGCAGAAGATAGTAGAGGAGTTGATCGTCGTGCCGGAAGAGGGGAGAAGAGTTTCCCGTCAGCACCTCGCCTTCGGAGGAAAGCGCTCGCTCGCCCTTGTTGTCGTGCACCCAAAGGGCACTCTGCGCGGTGCCGATCGAGGTAATCAGCGAAGTTCCGTTCCTTTCGACGGCAAGTCCATCCTCTTCGGCTGCCCCGAAGGTGATCTGCTGCGGGGAGCCATAAGGGAAACGTTGTCGCCAAATGTGGCTCTGGCCTGCAATCGATGCAATGAAATACATCCATTTGCCATCGGGTGACCATGCAGCCGCCGTACAGGCCCCAGTTGGCCCGACGACCCGTGCCCCCGGACTCCCTGAAAACCCAACAACGCGGCAGGGCGCCCAGCTTCCAGTGCTGTCCATCTCCACCACAAGAACCCAATGGCGATCGGGAGAGGCCTCGGAGTAGTGAGCCATCGCTCGCGTATGCGTTGGAAAGTAGACGTCGCGTGTGCTGCCGTCGCTCAGTGGTCCTGTGACGACACCCAGGTTGATCCCCGAACGAATCTTGGAGAAGAGAAGTTGATCGGCGTTCAGCCAGCTGAGTCCAGCAGCGTTGCTCAGCACAAGGTGTGGGGCACCTCCAAAGATGGACACGGCGTAGGTCGCAAATGCGTTTGCTCCGAAAACCGTGTAAGCGATTTGCGAGCCATCGGGGGAAAACGCAAGCCCATACTTTGGCCGCTCATCGTCGCTCACCCGCCTGTTCTCGCCGTTCGGCAGAGCTTTCACGTACACGCGGCCGCTCGAAGCAAAGCCGCTGTCGCCACGGATGAACGCCACAGTACGGCCGTCGGGAGAGATCGCGGGTGCGACTGCGGCATCTGTCAGATCAGTCAGCTGCTCATACCGGACTTCCGGTGCCGGCGCAGGATGACGGTACTCGATACTTGCATCTACAGCGACCAGTAGACCTGTCGCCAAACCCAGCCCGGCAAGCAGCCGGAACCATGGACGTTTGGGTATGGCGAAGCCGGGCGTTCTCGCAGTCGTTACAGGAGGCGCCGGCGCAGGCAGGGAAGGTTGCTCCTTGTGAGCAGACACCGGCGCAAGGAATCGATAGCCCAATCTGGGAACGGTCTGAATGAATCTGGGTCTTTCCGGGTCATCGCGGAGGGCCTGCCGGAGTTTGCGGACGGCAGTATTGATGCCGTGTTCCGCATCGACGAAGACATCTCGACCCCAGAGATGTTCGGAGATTTCAGTCCGAGTCACCACGCGGCCGCCGCCAAGTACCAGCAGCGTAAGCAGCTCCAGGGGCTTTCGCTCGAGCCGGAGACCATGCCCGGCGCGGCGAAGCTCGAAGCGGTCGGGGTGCAACTCGAACTCGCCGAACCTAAAGCTCGTGCCCATCGCCTTGGTCACCCTGCGCGGGAAGTATACCTTCCCCTGGAACGGGGCAGGTAAGTGTCTCATTTCATTGAGCTAACGTGTTCACCTAAACTTCACCACGAACTTCACCCGGACGCTATTGTCTGGTTCGGGCCCTGAGGCTCTTCTGGATTGGCCGGCATTCCGGCGCGATGGAGGATCTAGATGAAGTTCAAAGTGCACAGTGTCTTTGGCCCGCTCGGCCTGCTTGCAGGTGCGTTGGTTCTGGCGGGAGTGGCGCATGGGGAGTGTGGAAGAACACTGGAAGCGCATGCGCAGCCGGCCAGTGGGCACCTGCAGGCGGCCGCTCCGCGAATCCTGCGCGCAGCCTTTCTTCCCGATGCTGCGGAGGACGACAGCACAGCCATTGTCGGCTTCTGGCACGTGAAGTTCGTCTCCAAGGGGAGTGCGGGCATCCCGGACGGTACAGAAGTTGATGCGGGATACGCGCAGTGGCATAGCGACGGTACCGAGATCATGAACTCAGCGGGACGTTCGCCGACGACCAACGCCTTCTGTCTGGGTGTGTGGAAGGCAGTGGCTCCTCGACAGTTTCAACTGAATCACTTTGCCTCTGCGTATGACCCTACGGGTACCCATCTGATTGGGCCGGCCAACATCCGCGAGACCGTGACCGTGGGACCGCAGGGAAAGCATTTCGAGGGGGTCTTCACGATCGATCAGTACGATGAGTCCGGCAATCTGCTGGCGCACGTGCAGGGAAAGATCACCGGGACGCGCATCGACGTGGATACGCTGCCCTCTAGCATTTTCTGACGACGCGGAACTGGACGTCTCCACTTGTGCCTTACGGGTCGGGTGGAGACGCTCTGGGTTGCCGGCTGAACGGTTCCAGGAGCAGTTGGGCACGAGATTAGAGGCTTGAGCGTTGAGCGTTTGAGCGGCGACTGCGGCCGGCTCAGGCGAGGCTAGTTCTGGCTGGTGGCGGCCTGGAAGTCGCGAACGATCTGGAGGTACTGGCGGGCTTTTTCGGTGATCTTTTCCGGTTCGCCGGCGGCTATGGCTTTGGGGTTGACAAGGTCTGCGCCTACACCGAGCGCGATGGCACCAGCGTGGAGGAAGTCAGCCGCGGTGGTGAGGGAGACGCCCCCGGTTGGAAGCAATTCGACATGGGGGAGCGGGGCCTTGAGCGCGCGAAGGTAGGGGGCGCCGCCCATGGCGTTGGCGGGAAAGACCTTGATGACGTCCGCGCCGGCCTGCCACGCGGTGACCACCTCGGTGGGGGTGAGCGCGCCGGGAAGAACGGCGATGGAGTAGCGATGGCAGAGTTCAATGGTGTGGACATTGAGGGCTGGGCTGACGATGAACTGGGCGCCTTCGAGGATGCACTGGCGGGCCGTTTCGGGGTCCAGCACGGTGCCGGCGCCGAGCAGCAAGTCGGGGCGGTCGTGCGTGAGCCGGCCAAGCAGGCGAACCGCGCCGGGCACGGTCATGGTGATCTCAAGAACGTCCACGCCGCCTTCCGCGATGGCGTCGATCAGCTGCAGTGCCTGGTGCTCGGAATGGGCACGGAGGACGGGTACGAGACCGGTCTGGCGAATGCGGGTGAGAACTTCGGGCTTGGTCGGCATGGGTGAGTTCCGTTCAGTCTAGTCGGGCGCGTATTCCACAGGGCCATACCGCTCCTGCGTCATTTCGCTTTCCGGCGGTGGTGTCTAGGTTAGCAACATGCATTGTCTTGAAACACTCTCGGCCCCTCAGCTGACTCAAAATGAACCCCGGCTCGCGGAGGCGCGCAGTGTCTCAGAGTGGCGATCGCAGCGGACACAGTTCGCCAGCGGTGAACAGGGGCTTTCGGAACGGCAGGCAGCAGCAATGCGGATCTGGCTGTCGATCCTGACCATCCTTGTGCTGGTACTAATGTCTTCCGTCTTCCCTCGCTGAGTTCCGCGAGGTGTGTGCTGAGATCGGTGGATCGGGTTTGCTCAGCGCAGGGTGCCTGCGTTGGAGCCCGCCATCAGGGCTTCCACTTCGGGCAGGGTGGCCATGCTTGAGTCGCCGGGCGTGGACATGGCGAGCGCTCCGTGAGCGACGCCGCAGTTAAGGGCATATTGAGGATCTTTGCCGGCGAGCAGGCCGTAGACAAGACCTGACGCGAAGGCGTCGCCCCCGCCCACGCGGTCTAGAATCTCGAGGTCTTCAAAGCTGAGACCCGCATACGTTTGCCCGGCGATCGACGCAAAGGCGCTCCATCCGTTGCGCGTGGCCGTAATGGGGCGGCGGGTGGTGGTGGCAATCACCTTGAGGTTGGGGAAGTCGGCAGTGACGCGGGCGGCCATGGCGGTGAAGGTATCTGCATCGTGCCAGACGGGGCCGTTGCTGGCTTCGCCGAGTTCCTTTGCGACGTCGCCTTCGTGGCCGAAGAGGACGTCCACCATCGGCATGAGGGAGCGATTGACGTCGATACTGCCTTGCCGGCCGTTGCGGGACTTCCAGAGCGATGGGCGGTAGTTGCAATCGAAGCTGACGATGGTTCCGTGTGCCTTGGCGGCGGCCATGGCCTCGCGAACGACTTCGGTGGTGGATGCTGACAGCGCGGCCATGATGCCGCCGGTGTGGAACCAGCGGACGCCTTCGTTGGCGAAAATGCCGTTCCAGTTGATGTCGCCGGGCTGGAGTTGCGAGATGGCGGTGTGTCCACGGTCCATGCAGCCCAGGCCACGGCGGGGGCCAAAGCCTCGTTCGAGGAGGTAGACCCCGTTGCGGGCGGCGCGTCCGAGGCCGTCGAAGGGACGCCAGAGGATGTGTTCGGGCGAGACACCGCCTTGCAGGATCAGGTCCTCCAGCAGGCGACCTACGGGGTTGTCTACGAGCGCGGTAGCAATGGCCGTGCGAAGGCCGAAGCACCGACGAGCGCTGCGGGCGACGTTGTACTCACCGCCGCCTTCCCACACGTTGAAGCTGCGCGTGGTGTGGATACGGGTTTCGCCGGGGTCAAAGCGAAGAAGAACTTCGCCGAGAGCAAGAAGATCGTGGCGGGTATCGGCGGCGGCGCGGATATGGAGATCGGGATGGTCAGACATGGGCGATGTGAGTTCTACCAATCCGTGAGCGTGCCGTCGAGCTTGCGGGCTATGGGCAGGTAGGCGCGTTGGTAGGGATATTTCGCGGCCAGCATCTCGTCAATGTCTACGCCGAGACCGGGGGCGTTGCCAGGGTGCATGTAGCCGGCGTCAAAAGTGTAGCCGTGGGGGAAGACTTCGTCGGTGAGCTTGCTGTGGTGCATGTGCTCCTGGATGCCGAAGTTGTGGATCGCCAGGCCGAGATGGAGCGCGGCGGCCATGGTGATGGGTGAGAGGTCGGTGGCGCCGTGGTAGCCGGTGCGGACCCCGTAGAGGGCGGCGAAGTCGGCGGTCTTTTTGGCATGCGTGATGCCGCCCCCATGCACGACCGTCATGCGGATGTAGTCGATCCACTGGTTGCGGATGAGATCGTGGGCGTCCCATACGGAGTTGAAGACCTCACCCACGGCGATGGGCGTGGTGGTGTGTTGGCGGATGAGGCGGAAGGCGTCCTGATTTTCGGCGGGCGTCGGGTCTTCCATCCAGAAGAGATGGTAGGGCTCAAGCGCTTTGCCGAGGCGGGCGGCTTCAATGGGTGTGAGGCGGTGGTGGACGTCGTGGAGCAGGTGGACGTCAGGGCCGAGCTCAACGCGAAGCCTGTCAAACAGCGTGGGGGCGAAGTTGAGATAGCGTTCGGTGGACCAGAGGGACTCGCTGGGGAGACCGCGCTCGGCAGGTTCGTAGGGCTTGCCGGCTTTGGGAACCCCGTAACTGGAGGCCACACCGGGCACGCCGGCCTGGGCGCGGACAGCGAGATAGCCTTCTTCCATGTGCTGGCGGACGCTGTCGAGCGCTTCCTCGATATCGGCGCCGTTGGCGTGCGTGTAGACAAGGCAGCCCTGGCGCGATTTGCCGCCGAGAAGGTTGTAAACGGGTGTGTTCAGGGCCTTGCCCTTGATGTCCCACAGGGCCATATCGACTGCGGCGATGGCAGTCATGGTGACGGGTCCGCGGCGCCAGTAGCAGCCGCGATACAGGTACTGCCAGATGTCCTCGATGTCGGCGGGGTCGCGGCCGATCAGGCAGGGGAGAACGTGGTCGGAAAGATAGCTGGCGACGGCGAGCTCGCGGCCGTTCAGCGTGGCATCGCCGAGACCGTAGAGGCCCTCGTCGGTTTCGACTTTGAGCGTGACGAAGTTGCGGTCGGGGGAGCAAAGAACGATGCGGGCGTTGGTGATCTTCATGGGCGGCGTCTTCGGTTCCAGGTGACAGCGTCAGCGCTAAGCCTACCTCAGACAGGAATTGTGTTGTCTGTCGAGGCGCCGCGGGAAGGATGGCCGCTCCTTACAGGGTGATCGCGTTGTCTCGCTCGACAGACTGCTGCAAGAGATGCTTACGCGACTACGCCCGCGAGGGCAGAGCGAAGCGGGGCGAGGCGTGTGGTTTCGAGGTCGTCGCGGTAGAAGAGATTGAAGGTGTCGAAAGGAATGAGGCGTTCTGCATCGGGGTGGGCGATGTGGATGCAGGTCTTGCGGATGGAGCGAAGATCGAAGCTGTCCGCGTCAATGAACTGCACGATGAGAATGCGGAACAGGTTCTGGTAGGTGAGGTTCTGAGGGCTCAGGACCTGCGGAAGGCAGCAGAGCAGATCGCGGAGCGTGCTGGCTTGCGACTGTGGAGAATGATGGGTGGAGAACAGCTTGAAGAGGCCCTCCTTCAAGCCACTGCCGAGGGCTCCTGCCTGGTTCGCGGCGGCTTTGGCGAGCAACTCGGGGTGTTGTGCAAGGTGTTTGCGGATGCCGCTGTCCTGCTCGTAGATGATCGTGTTCGCTGCACCGTTGATGAGGATGTCGGGTGGGATGAGGCTGGTGAGTGGCGTGACGTTGCCGGCGAGCTTCAGCGCGTACCCCATGGCGAGCGAATCCGGATGGCAAGGGACGGGAATGATGTCTTCGGGCTTGAAAACGGTCGTCTGTTCGAGGATGCGGCGACGCACTTCAGTGAGTGTGAGGCGGTGCTCGGCGGCGCTGTAGTTGCCGAGCCGGCCGGCTTGTTGCACCGGCTGGAAGGTGACGCCGCGGATGCAGGGTTGTTTCAGAGCGAAGTCGATGATGGCGCCGAGTTCGTTGTCATTGACTCCGCGTTCAACAGTGACGACGAGCGTCGTGGAGATGCCGAGTTCGTTGAGGCGGCTGAGGGCACGTTCGCGGATGTGGCGAAGGTCGGCGCCGCGCAGTTGGAGCAGCGGGTCGCGTTGGAGCGAGTCGAACTGGAGGTAGAGTTCGAAGCGCGGCATGTAGGTCGCCAGTCGTTGGGCGAAGGCCTCGTCGGTGGCGATGCGAATGCCGTTGGTGTTGACCATCAGGTGCTTGATGGGGCGCTGTTTGGCAGCGTCGAGAATCTCGAAAAACTGCGGGTGGATGGTGGGCTCTCCCCCGGAGATCTGGACGATGTCGGGCTCCATCTCATTGCGGACGATGGTGTCGAGCATGCGCTCCACTTGATCTAAAGCCCGGTGCGTGGTCCGGTGCGTGCCGCTGGAGGCATAGCAGATAGGACAGTTGAGATTGCACACGTCGGTGATCTCAAGCAGCGTCAGGCAGCTGTGTTGCTCATGGTCGGGGCAGAGGCCACAGTCATACGGACAGCCATACTTGACGGGCGTGTTGAAGTGCTGCGGCATCTCCGGCGGCTTCAGGAAGACCTCGCGGCAGCGGCGATAGTAGTCAATGTCATCGGCCATCAGGACGCGTTGAAAACCGTGCGCCGGGCAGCGTTTCAGCATGTAGACGCGGTTGTCTTCGAAGACGATCTTGGCGTCGATGCGGCGAAAGCAGGTGCCGCAGAGGGAGACGGCTGTGTCGTAGAAGAGGTAGGGACGGGTGGGGGTGGTCATTTGCGTAGCCGATCAAAGATGAAGCGAGCGACCGAGAGTAAGCCGATGATCAAGAAACCGACAAGGCTACCCCAGAAAAAAACGGCACCGATGGTCAATACGATCGGAGAGACGCGCTCATTTTGGATCAGGGCACCTAGGCCGCACGTACCCACGCCGACGCCTGCGCCGATGCCACAGAGCACGAGCGCTTGATTGAGAGGAACAGAGTCGTGCTTGCTAAAGCTCTCGAACATGGCTGGTGGGCGCGAGTATGGCCGGCCCAGTATACGGATCATGAGGCCCTGCATGCTGCTTGCCCCTTGTTGGATCGGATTAGGTCCTGCGCCTGGGGATCAAGGCAGAGACGGCAGCCCCGACAAACGAGATGGCGATGCCGACAACACCGACAGCCATGCCGAACAGCTCGACATAGCCGAAACCGACGAGCGCTCTGCTGATCGCTTGGCGAATAGGACCATTGTGCGCGCCTCGTATGGCTCCGTTGACGCCGAGAACCGCAACGACGTTCAGCCCGCACAAGCCGAGAGAGACGAGCAGCAGCATGCCGAAGACGAAGATCGCGCGCGACCACATCGTTTCGGCAGACCTGTTCCGCGGAGGCGGTAATGACAGATCAGGGATCACGCTGTTGGCTCCAATGTCGCGCCGCCGCCCTGGATTGGCTGCCTGGCATTTGTGCGCCTGTCTAACCGTGCGGAGAGAAGAAGGAATACAAGACCGGCGGCGCAGGCCCACTGGATCAGGTTCATGCCCAGCAGCAGTGGTTGCGGCTTGAGGAAGTCAATGAGCAGGCGCCAGGTGAGATAGGCGGCCAGGAAGAGGCGAAACGTGGCGCCGTTGGTGTGTGGTCGCCGGTTGTAGCGAGACAGCGCGAACGCAAGCGCGGCGAGGAAGATGATCTCATACAACTGCGTGGGGTGGCGGGGGATGCCGTCCCCGAAGTCCACGGCCCAGGGCAGGTGACTGGGCTTGCCGAAGGTGTCATCCGCAAGGCCGGCGAAGAAACAGCCAATGCGGCCGACGGCGATCCCGATGCAGAGTGGGAGCGCGAATAGATCGCCTGTTCGCGTGTTGATGCCTTGGAGTTTCTTGGTCAGCTCCACGGCGAGCCAGCCGCCGAGCAGGCCGCCGACAATCGTCTTCCCGCCGCCGGGAAGGAAGGCTTGCAGCCAGGTAATCTGCATGCGCGGAGCCTGCTCGAGCAGCCCGAGCACCCGGCACCCAACCAGGGCGCCCAGGATCGCGGCCGCAAGGACGCTCCAGCGCTGCTGCTCCGGCAGCACATCGCCGTCCCTGCGACGAGAGCGCTTGTAAGAGGCGAAGCCGAGCGTGTAGCCGAGCGTCTCAAAGAGCGGGTGGAGCCCGGGATGAGGGTGCAGGTGGAGCACACGGGGAGTGTAGCGCGGCTCCTTAGGATCTCGGCGCTAATCGAGCGCGTACATGGCCAGGCCGCTCAGGAGCTTGGGATAGAAGTCGGTGGACTTCTGGGGCATCACTTCGAGGTTGAGGGAGATGTCCTTCATTTGCTCAAGGGTGACGGGCTTGATGAGGAAGGCGATGTCGGCGTTGCCGCAGCCAACTTGCTCGAGCGCGTCGTGCGCTTCGCGAACATAGCGGACGTGGTTGCCGGCTCGCACGGTGTCCTCGTTGAGGTGAAGGAGCTGTTCAAGGGCGAGTTTATGCAGTTGGACCACGTCGAGCTGTTGCTGCCGCGGGCTTAAACCGGCGGCAAACTGCGTGACGGCTTCCGGTTTTGGGGTGAGGAGGAAGTCACCGTCGCGGGTGGCCGCGACGAAGGCCACGCTGGCGGTTTCGTTGAGGCGCCTGAGCAGCGTGTTTTCGCCCGGGAAGTGACCATCCGGCGTCGAAGGGATCTCTTCAACGGTGAACAAGCGCTCAGCTTCACGCGCGAACTGGCGGCCATTGAAGTGCGGCAGGCCGAAGACGACACGGTGCGTGGGCAGAATGGTGATGCCCGGCGCGTCCATGTTGACGAAGGTCATCATCATGGCCGCCTCGGGAAAGGCGGGGATGGGCAGGCTCGAGTGTTTTCCCTCGGCGCTTTGACCGCCTGTTTCCGTTTCAGGCGGCATGCTCCCTGGGGCGCCTGACTTCGGCGCCAGGTCCGTGAAGGACTCGGTGAAGTGGGCGTCGTCCGGCGCAGCTTTCAGGGCGAGCTGTTCTGCGCGCTCGTGCATGTAGGCGACCGAGGTTTCGTAGCGATGGTGGCCGTCCGCGATGATGAGCTTTTTATCGCTCATGGTTTCCAGAATGTTGCCGATAAGGTCAGGGTCGGTGAGTTTCCAAACGCGGTGAACGACGTTGTACTCGTCAATGATCTCTAGGTCGGCGGGGCGGGGCTGCCCTGTCGGACTGTCGAAGATAAGGTGTTCTGCGGTGAACGTTGGGTCGGAGTAGAGCATGTAGATCTGTTCCGGGTAGGCGCGAATGGCCTTGAACAGCGCCAGGCGATCAGATTTGTGTTTGGGAAAGGTTTGCTCGTGGCGATACACAAAGTGCTCGGCATAGTCGTAGAGGTGGCCGAGAGCGATGAAGCCACGGCGTTCGCGAATCTCGTCTGTACCGGGCACGGTGTAGGTCTGCGAGTAGCCGTAGAGAGCAGGTTCGGCTTCCTCGCGGAGAATGCCCTCGTCGCGCCACGCCTGGTAGGTGCTTGCTGCGCGGGTGTAGACGTTTTCGGTGTCTGTGTCGGCGGGCTCGCGCTTGCCGAGCACAATGCGTATCAGGTTATACGGGCTCTTGGCGTAGTAGTTGGCCTGCATCTCCGGAGAGATCTTGTCATAGGGCTGGGTGACGACGTCGGCCATGTTGACGCGGGAGGTGTCATAGCGGAGAGCGCGGAAGGGATACAGGCGGGCCATTATGGGTATTGTACGGATGGCTTGGCCTTGAGCAGCAAACGCGGCTACGGGACGGTCTCAAGACTGAGTTCGCGGCGATTGATGCTCGGTTCCGGACCGCGACCGATGCGGCGTGCGAGCCGCGACCCTGCGCGAATCATTGGCTCCTCTACGGCGTGGTAGAAGAACACAGACAAGCCGATCAGAACTGCGAAGAACGCGATCACGCGGAGGGCTGTGTTTTGGCCGGCCATGAAGTGAATTGCCACGGCGATCGCAGCAAAGTGGCAAAGATAAAGGCCATATGAGTAGCGCGCGATCAGGTGCGAAAGCTTCATCAGCGGACGCCACGTAAGTTGCCGGAAAAGCGGGAGTGACAGCCCAAGCAGGAGAGTGAACGTCCAGCCGCTGCGAAAAGAGTTCTGATAGTGGGAAGCGAAAGCGTTGATCGCCCCGATCAGGACGCCCAGCCAGAGAATAAAAGTCCAGCCCGGAAAGCGCGGCAGCTGCTTCTTAAACCCGACGTACGCAATTGCGCCCGGAACAAAGAGCGGGGTGCAGAACAGGAGATCGTGGGCGACTCTGGGACTTAGGCGGTAAGCAGTGGCAATTGCCAGCAGATCGATCAGCAGCAGAGGAATCAATTCGCGGTTCGTTCGCACAAAGAAGAACAGAAAGGGCAGCACCACATACATCTGGGCTTCGACAGGTAAGGACCAGGAGGCCCCGATAAGTTTGTCACCTACACCTCCCAGGTTGAAGATAAGGAGGGCGTTCTGCAGCAACTCCCAAGAGTTGGCGTGAAAAAAGCGAAACTGGGGAGCATAGGCGGGCGACGTAGGCAGTTTTATTGCGACACTCAGTGCGAGAATCACCAGCCACAATGGGTAGAGACGAAAAACGCGTCGAAGATAGAAGCGCAGCGGATGGGGATCGCGCTCGAGAGACCACATAAGAACGAGCGTCGTGTGAGTGAAAAAGATGAAAACCCCAATCATGCCCAAGAACCAGATCCACTGGGAAGGAAAGATCTGCCGCTGCATGTATGTCCGGACATGGGTGAAGACCACCAATAGAACGGCTACGGACCGCATGAAATCAAGGTTTGGAAGTTCTTTCATCTGTTTTGCCAAGTGTATCCCGCCGCCATCGGTGAGAACCAAGGGCAAGACCTGCCTTCCCACCTGCTTCTTCTTCTTTGGTGAACGCTGCTGTTCAGTCCGCCGGGGAATAGACGGCGAATACGTTTCGGATTAGTCTAGGCGCACGTTATTTGAAGGAGACCGCCACGTCAGGGGTGAGTGGAGGGCAGGGATGCAGGTTCGGGACAGGCTATTTCGCGGGTGGCGCGGCGCTCTGATCGGCTGGATGCTGATCTGCGGATGCGCGAGTCTGCATGCGCAGGAGAATCCGTTGGACACCGTGCACACGCCGGTGCCGGCTCCCGCGACCCCCAAAGACGCACCCCCACCGGTCACGGGCAGCGATGTGGCAACAAAAGCTACCTCCGCGAAGAACCGGCCCATTCAGGTGAATGCTGATCTCGTTCTTGTGCCGCTAACCGTGACCGATCCGCAGAACCGGCTCGTCACCGGGTTGGAGCGGAGCAACTTCCAGCTTTTCGACAGCAACGCACCACAAACGATCAAGAGCTTCGCGACCGAGGATGCACCTTTGTCCATCGGCATTGTTTTTGACCTGAGTGGAAGCATGCAGTCCAAATTTGTGCGCTCGCGCAAAGCGTTGAGTGAATTTCTACACACTTGTAATCCGCAGGATGAGTTCTTTGTTGTCGGCTTTAATGACCGGCCGGCCGTTCTGGTGGACTACACCTCGGACGTAGAGGATGTGGAAGCGCGCATGGTCATGCTGCGGCCGGAGAACCGTACCGCGCTGATCGACGCGATGTACCTCGGCGTCAACAAGCTGCGGGACGCGAAGTACCAGCGCAAGGCCTTGCTGGTGGTGTCCGATGGCGGAGACAATCGGAGCCGCTACACGCAGGGCGAACTGATGCGTGCGGTACGTGAGAGCGAGGTCCAGATTTACTCGGTGGGGATCTTCGACGCCTACGCGCCGACGGTGGAAGAGCAGAATGGCCCGCAGCTGTTGCATGAGCTTTCAGAGACAACGGGCGGGCGCCTCTTTGTGGTTCGCGACGTGCAGGATTTGAGCGATATTGCGCAGCGCATCAGCGAAGAGCTGCGCAACGAGTATGTGATTGGGTACACGCCGACAGATCGCCGCCGCAACGGCGCATGGCGTAAATTGAACGTGCGATTGGTGCCGCCGCCCGGATTGCCGGAGCTGACGGTGCATAATCGTGAGGGGTACTATGCGCCGTCGCAGTAGCGGGTTCTGGAATTGGGTCACGACGGCTGTTGTTTGTTGCTTCTTGTTGCAGCAGGGCGAAGTTCGAGCCACAGGGCAGAGCAGTGGAACCCCGGCGCAGCAGGCGCCTGGATCGACGCCGCCCACTAGTCCTCAAGCCCTTCCGCCAGTCGACAGTGATCCTGTCCCATCCCCGGACCCGGCGACTCCGTTGCTGAAGTCGGGCCCGTCAGGGCCGTCCCAGGGCGAAGCCACGGGACAGGCAGGCGCCGGGGTGGTGCAGCAGGAAGGCGGGCGGTACACGCTACGCGCCGAGGCCTACGAGGTGCGCCTGAATGCTTCGGTGATCGACGGATCAGGGCGCGAGGTAGAGGACCTGCCCAAAGACGCCTTTCGGGTGTACGAAGACGGCGTACCGCAGACCATCCTTGGCTTCCGGCATGAGGATCTGCCGGTCTCGCTCGGTATCCTGATCGACAGCTCAGGGTCCATGTACGACAAGCGTGCGGCAGTTGATGCGGCTTCGCTTGACCTTGTCCGCTTGTCGAACCGGCAGGACGAAGCATTTCTGGTGGATTTCAGCTCAGAGGCCTACATCGACCAGGACTTCACCGCCGACATCAACAAGCTGCAGCAGGGGCTGAGCTATATCAAGTCGAGTGGAGGGACGGCGCTGTATGACGCGGTGATCGCCTCAGCGGACTACCTGGCCAAGAACGCCAAGCGGCCTAAACAGGTGTTGCTGGTCGTTACAGACGGCGATGACAACGCGTCCAGCGCTACGCTGGAGCAGACGATCCGGCGCGTGCAGGAGCTGGATGGCCCGGTGATCTATTGCATTGGCCTGCTTTTTGGTGAGGACACGAGCCGCAGCGAGAGCCGGCATTCCAAGCAGGTGCTGACCGAACTGGCCGAGCAGACCGGCGGGCAGGCGTACTTCCCCCACGCCCTGAAGGACGTGGACGGAATCACGCGTGAGGTCGCGGCGGATATCCGGCAGCAGTACACGATCGAGTACCGCAGCACCAAACCGCCGTCGCAGGGTGGCTACCGGCAGGTGCATGTGGAGGCGAAAGGCAAGGGGCTCGGGAAGCTGCAGGTACGCACGCGGGCTGGGTATTATCCGCGCACGGCCTCGTCGGCCGGACCGTCCAAGGCAGGCTCTCCGGGGCAATAGCTGCCGGCGCGGCTCAAACCTCACGAAGCAAGGCATTGGCAGCGGCCAAGAATGCATCCAAACCCCTGAGTATCCAAGGACCTGCGTAGCAGGACATACCTGGTGAGGAGCACGATGCTGGAGCTTTCAACACTGAACGATGTGTTTGCGCGCGTGGCGGCGCGGGGCGACGAGACGGTTGCGCAGTATAAGGACGGGGGCGAATGGAAGCCCATCACCGCCAAGCAGATGTACGGGCGGGTGCGCGCCGTCGCCGAAACGCTGCAAAGCTGGGGGATCCAGCGCGGGGATCGTGTGGCGCTGGTGGGCGAAAATCGCTGGGAGTGGCCGGTGGTGGACTTCGCCGTGCTGGCTATCGGCGCGGCAGATGTGCCCTTGTACCAGACGCTGACGCCGGAGCAGATGGCCTACATCCTGAACAACTCCGGGGCGAAGGCGATCTTCATGTCGTCGAAGGATCAGTTCGACAAGCTGATGAAGGTTGCCGATCAGATCAAGACGGTGGAGCACGTGGTGGTCTGGGATGAGGGCGAGTTCACGGGGGCGGAGAGTTTCAAGAGCCTGCTGAAGAACGCGCAGGAGTTGGAAACACAGGATCAGGACTTTGACGCAATGTTGAAGTCTGCCAAGCCTGAAGAACTGGCGTCGATCATTTACACCTCGGGCACGACGGGCGACCCCAAGGGCGTGGCGCTGACGCATAACAACATGGCGTCAAATCTTCGGCACTCGACCGAGGGCCTGAACATCGTCAAGGGCGATAGCTCGATCTCGTTCCTGCCCCTGAGCCATGCCCTGGCGCGACATTTGGATTACGCGATGTACGCGCATGAGGCGACGATCGCCTACCTTCCGAAATTCGACGATCTACCGAACGCAATGAAGGCCGTGCGACCGACGATCTTCCTGGCAGTGCCGCGGGTGTTTGAGAAGGTGCGGCAGGCCGTAGAGGGGCGCGCGAAAGGTTTTCAGCAAAAGGTATTGCGTTGGGCGCTGAAGCAAGGGCTTGCGCACAAGGACGAAGTCGCACAGGGCA
The DNA here is from genome assembly GCA_965198515.1 of Granulicella sp. Classification (GTDB taxonomy): domain Bacteria; phylum Acidobacteriota; class Terriglobia; order Terriglobales; family Acidobacteriaceae; genus Granulicella. Next base: position 2,293,746 of record CBDAPO010000006.1, read on the forward strand.
AGACACCAGGGTCGTTGGGCTGGAAGATCGCGAACTACCTTGTGTTTGGCAAGGTGAAAGAAGCGTTCGGGGGCAACGTGAAGCTGTATGTCTCCGGCGGTGCGCCGCTGGGCAAGGAGACCACCGAGTGGTTTCTGAGCGCGGGCATTCGCATTGTGGAAGGCTACGGTATGACGGAAACGTCGCCGGTGATCGCGCGCAGCACCTTCGACGCGTTCCGTCCCAACACGGTCGGTAAGGTCATCCCGAACCTTGAGGCGCGCCTGGCTGGTGATGGTGAACTGGAAGTGCGTGGGTCCTCGGTTTTCCAGGGCTATTGGCAGAACGAGGAAGCGACGAAAAAGGAGTACACCGAGGACGGTTGGTTTAAAACCGGCGACATCGGCAAGTTCGAAGACGGCTTCCTGACGATCACGGATCGCAAGAAGGAGTTGATGAAGACATCGGGCGGCAAGTACATTGCGCCGCAGCCGGTAGAAAGCAAGCTGAAGAGCGACGGCCTGGTGGAGCATGCGGCGCTCATCGGGGACAATCGCAAGTTCGTCAGCGTGCTGATCTCGCCGAATTTCAAAGCCCTGGAGAGCTGGGCAAAGCAAAACGGTGTGACTGTGAGTGGACGACCGGAACTCGTGAAAGATCCCAAGGTGCAGAAGCTGTACCAAGGCATCGCTGAGAAGGTGAACGGCGGTCTGGCGCACTTCGAAACGATCAAGAAAGTGATCGTGGTGCCGGATGAGTGGAGCGTCGAGGAAGGCGAGCTGACCCCAAGCCTGAAGCTGAAGCGCCGCATCATCACGGAGAAGTACAAACAGCAAATCGACTCTGTGTACACCGGGGGCGGAGACAAGGGCTAGTTTCTGCGTGCAGTAAGAGAGCCGGCGGCACTTGCTGCCGGCTTTCCTGTTTCGCTGCTTAACCCTTGAACGCTGCTGCGCCGGCTTCGGCAACCGCGTGATCCTGCTCTCCGCTGCCGCCGGAGACACCGATGGCGCCGACGACCTTGTCACCCTTCTTGATGGGCAGGCCGCCGGCGAAGATCATCACCTTGCCGTCGTTCGACGCATGGATTCCGAAGAACTGGTCGCCAGACTGCGAGTTCTTGCCGAGGTCCTGCGTGGTGATGTTGAAGGCGCGCGAGGTCCAGGCTTTCTTCTGGGCGATATCGACCGAGCCGAGCCAGGCATTGGGCATGCGCTCAAAGGCGAGCAGGTAACCCCCTGCGCAGACAACGGCGATGTTCATGGGTTGGCCCAGGGCCACCGCTTTCTGGCTGGCGGCAGCGATGATGTGACGGGCGTCTTCGAGGTCGAGAGATTCGTGCGTGGTGCTCATGCGGACTCCTTGGGCGTATGCGCCCGTGCATTGGATGCTGGTTCCTGCCGAGGTCAGCTTTGTCGCAGATGCGCTGCCCCCTGAGGATTGTCGACTTTGGAAATCACGTTATGGAGGGAAGCTGCAGTCGTGCGGCGCGAAACTTCAGCAAGGGTTGCGAAGGGTCTGGATTGGTTGAGCGACGCGTGGCATACGGGCGTGAATCGTGCATCCTAAGTTGTGGGTTGTGCACGCCAGAGAGGCTCGATAGCATGGGTCGCGCGTAGGACGACTGCGGTGATGGGAGCCCGTGCATGACCTGCTTGCTGTTTGTCGTAACACTGCCGACGTCGCTGGTGGTGATTGGCTGCCTGGCACTGTTGTTTGTGGGAGCACTGCTGCTGTCCGGAATCTTTGGGCCGACACCGCGCTACACGATCCGCAGTGGGGAGACGCTGGCGGCAAACGATTCCGAGCAGTTCGTGGACGTGCTGGAGGCGCTGACTGACGCCAAGGTGAACCGCACGGGCTCACTCGAGGTGCTGACCAACGGACCTAGCTTCTACCCCGCTGCGCTGGAGGCGATTCGGGCTGCGGAAAAGAGCATCTGCCTGGAGGCATACATTTTCCAGCGCAGCGAAATTGGGCAGTTATACCTGGAGGCCATGGCCGAGCGTTCGCGGGCTGGCGTGCAGGTGAACGTGACGCTGGATGCATTCGGCAGCGCACGTGCGAATGAGGCCTACTTCAAGCCGTTGCTGGATGCCGGCGGCAAGGTGGCTCGCTACAACCGGCCGCGCTGGTACAGCCTTTCGCGGATCGACAATCGCACGCATCGCGAGATCCTGTTGGTCGATGGGCGGACAGGTTTTATCGGTGGCGCCGGCGTGGCGGACCAGTGGTTCAAGGGCGTAGGCGACAACCCACGTTGGCGCGACACGCTGGTGCGCGTAACCGGCGAGGCCGTGCCGAACCTGCAGGCGACGTTTGCGGAGAACTGGTTGGCGAGCTGTGGTGAGTTGCTGGTAGGCAGCCGCTACTTCCCGGAGATTCAGTGCGAGAAGAAGACGCTGGCCATGGTGGTGAACAGCACGCCCACGCCTGGCGGGTCTACACGGGCACGCGTCTTGTTCCAGGTGCTGCTGGCTTCGGCGCAGCGGACGATTTCGATTACGACGCCCTATTTCTTGCCCGACAAGGGGCTAATTGGTGAACTGTGCCACGCCGTGCAGCGCGGCGTGCGTGTGCGCATCCTGGTGCCGGGTCGCAAGGCTGACCATGTGCTGACGCGCAGCACGAGCCGTGGTGGGTACGGTCCGCTGTTGAAGGCAGGCGCAGAGGTGTTTGAGTACCAGCCGTCGATGATCCACGCCAAGGTACTGGTGGTTGATGGACTGTGGGCGGTGGTTGGTTCGACGAACTTCGACAATCGCTCGTTCGGAATTAATGACGAGGTGAACCTGGCCATACGGGACGCCGCGGTTGCCGAGCGACTGGAGAGTGACATGGCGCACGACCTTGCGGATAGCCGGCGAGTTTCGTTGCAGGAGTGGGAACACCGGCCCATGAGCGAGCGCGCGCCAGAGGTGTTGGGCTGGATCTTTGAACGGCAGCAATGATCGAGTTCAGTGCTCGGCGGTTGTTGCTGAAAGCTTAGGTCAGGGGTGCGTGCGCTGGAACGTCTGCGGGTAGCTACGTACAACATTCACAAGTGCCAGGGCTTTGACCGGCGAACACTGCCTGCGCGCATCATCGACGTCTTGCGGGAACTGGATGCGGATGTGCTGTGCCTACAGGAGGTGGTGAACGCGCCGGGCGGATCACCGAACGACAACCAGGCTGGGGGGATTGCGGGCGCCCTGCCGGAGTACGCGTGGGCCTTCGGTGCGAACCGGCCTTTGCGCGGCGGGACGTACGGCAATATGACCCTGAGCCGGGTGCCGGTGCTCGGGTGGCGGAATATCGACATCACGGACAAGCGAGAGCCGCGCGGCGTTCTGCAAACGGATCTGTCCCCGGCAGAAGGACAAGTGCTTCACCTCTTCAACGTTCACCTCGGCACCGGCTTTATGGAGCGACGCGCCCAGGCAGCGCGGCTGATGAGCGAGGACGTGCTTGCGCAGCCGGCCTTGCGTGGACCGCGGCTGGTTGTCGGTGACTTCAACGAGTGGACGCAGGGGCTCACAACTAAGCTTCTGCGCGACAGCTTTGCTACCTTCAAGCCGCGGCACGCTGCACGGTTCCCTAAGACGTTCCCTGGCATGCTGCCGCTGATGACTCTGGACCACTGCTACTTTGAGCCACCGTTGCAGTTGGTGCAGACCCGCCTGTGGCGCAGCCGAACGGCCCTTGTTGCTTCCGATCATCTGCCGCTGGTGGCGGACTTCCGTGTTGAGCAGGAGTGCATCGCCCGTTAGCGGCAGTGCGCGACGCAAGAAGTCACGGTATACACATCAGTGAGAGACGCAGAGAAGGAGAATGGTTTGAAACGGCTTCTGCTGGTTGGAATGCTTGGTATCCGCTTTGTTGGGCAGGCGCAGGGGCTGCATGAGCGCCAAATCCCGCACACTCAGGGACAGCTACACGCGCGCGTGGTGGGTTTGTACAGCTTTCATCCGGCCCCCATTTCGGACGCGGAGCGCAGGGCGAAGTCGGCGGCAATGGATGTCTTCTGGAACGACATGAAGGCGCAACCAGAAGTGACGACGCCTTTGTTGCGTGTTGAGCTTGGTGGGCCGAACGAGCCAGCATTCTTCTATACCGACGGGACAGAGCTTCTGCTGGACGTGTCAAAGACGCGGAATGACGAGGAACTTGCGGCAGCGACACTCCCACGCATGGATCTTGCGGATACGCAGCCTACCGCGTACTTCCAGATGGTGCACCGTCTCGCTGCCGATGACGAGGATGTGACGGCAGGAGCGCTGCACATACTGGATCGGCACGATTTCCGGGTGAATGTTCCACAGCATGCGATGGTGCTCGACCAGCGGACCGCGCTGATGTACGCGCTTCTGACGATGCGTGAGGACCGCTGGGTAAAGCCTGCCGCGGCCCGGCTGCGTACAGAGCAGAGCACGGACGGGAAGCTGGCACTGCTGTTCGCCCTGTTCTATGCGCAAACGGATGAGGCCGATGCGGCGCTGAAGGCGATCAGCAATGATCCAGCGCAGCCGGAGGCCGTTCGGACGCAGGCAAAGACGTTCCTTGAAGAAGAACGGAACAGCGCGAGCGGATGGCTGCCGGTGATGGGAAGCGTCTCTGCAGTGAGGGAGGAGCGCCGCCAACGGCTGAAAGCGGTCAGCGATGAGGCCATGGACGATGTGCAGTCCATGACCGAAAAGCTTTCCGCGTTGCGAGCCAGGGGTAAGCGGTAAATCCGGATTAACGCCGGAAGAAGTCTTTCACCTGCTGCACAAAGGCGTCGCGGCCAATGTCGCTGATGGCCTCGGTAAGGGGAAGTTGCTTGGGGCAGGCCTGGACACAGTTTTGCGCGAAGCTGCACTCCTGAACGCCGCCGTCACCGGCGAGCGCGCGGAGACGCTCTTCCTTCAGCACCGACCCGGCCGGGTCCATGTTGAAGAGCTTGGCCTGCGCGATGGTGGCGGCGCCGACGAAGCCTGTGGCGTCGTTGAATTGCGGGCAGACCTCCATGCAGATGGTGCAGGAGATGCAGTTCGATAGCGGGTAGCGCTGCTCCTGGATCTGCGGGGCCTGGCGTGGGCCAGGGCCGAGATCGTAGCTGCCGTCGATGGGGACCCAGGCCTTGATCTTTTTCAGGTTTTCGAAGAGGACGGAGCGATCGACAGCGAGGTCGCGCACAACGGGGAACTTGGAGAGGGGCTGGAGGGTGATGGTCTGGTCGGAGCCAAGAAGTTTGTCGACCAGCGCGGAACAGGCCATCATGGCTTTGCCGTTGATGCGCATCGCGCAGCTGCCACAGATCTCTTCGAGGCAGTTGGCGTCGTAGGCGATCGCGGTGGACTGCTGACCGTCTACCGTCACCGGGTTCAAGGCAATCTCGCCGAGCACCGAGGTGATGTTCATGTTGGGGCGGTAAGGGATCGCGAAGGATTCGGTCCGCGCGGGGGCGTCGGGCGTGGCCTGGCGCGTCACCTTGACGGTGAACGTGCGGGAAGAAGCGGGGTGACCGGGTGAGGTAACCTCGGCGGCGACGTTCTTGCTGGGGATTTCAACTGCGGTTGCCATGCTTGTTCTCTTCCTCCTCACGGGCGTGCACCTGGCCGAAGTCGTCGGTTTCCGGATGCAAACCTTTATTGCGTAGTGTCTGGCGGCGGCCGTCAATCCGTGAGCTCCATGTGCCATACAGCACAAAAGCACCGTAGAACAGGACGGCGACGAGAGTCAGGATGATGGCGATGGTCGTGTAGCTCATGCTCACCATGACTGCTCCGCTGCCGGCAGGCCGTGAAGAGGAAGGCGGTTTCCCTTAATCGATGTTGGGACCCTTGCTCTCAATGGCCTGCCTTGCCGCTGCGATGCCGGCCTCTTTGCTGGCCGGGTTGTCGCCTACAAGCTGCCGCTGCTTGCGCTTGGAGGCTCGGTTATAGACGATCATGCCCACGATGCAGCAGAGGAAGGCGAAGATCATCGCGGGGTACAGGATGTGTTTCAGGTTGTCAGGTCCGATGCCGTTCATAGTGTGTGTGATGGCGGCAGCGTGGTTCGGGGTAGCTGAGCGTTATGCCGCGGCGTCGTAACGACGCGGGCGGGGCGTGATGAATTGCGTGTCGACCTCTTCGTACTCGATTTTGGGAGCGTTGTCGACGAAGGTGGCCTTGGTGGTTTTGAGGAACTGGTCGTCGTTGCGGTCGGGGAAGTCAGGCTTGTAGTGCGCGCCGCGGGACTCGTCGCGGAGCGCCGCACCCTGGACCACTACGCGGCTGAGGTGCAGCATGTTCCAAAGCTGGCGGGCGAAGGCGAAGCTGGTGTTGGCCCACTGGCTCTTGTCGGAGAGGTTGATGTTGGCGAAGCGCTCCTGTAACTCGACGATCTTGGCGTCGGCCTCGGCAAGGCCTGTGTTGTAGCGAATGATCGTGGCGTGGCGGGTCATCGTATCGCCGAGCTCGCGCCAGATGCGGAAGGGGTTTTCGGTGCCCTTGTTGTTGAGCAAGCCGTGGTTGAGCTCGCTCTGGCGCTGGATCTCGGCGGCGTGGCCGCCGTCACCTGCCTGCGGGGCTAGTGCCTTGGCGTACTCCATGGCGCAGGGGCCGGCGACGAATCCGCCGTAGATGCAGCTGAGCAGCGAGTTCGCGCCGAGGCGGTTGGCACCGTGGATCGAGTAATCGGCTTCACCGGCCGCGAAGATGCCAGGGACGTTGGTCATCTGGTTGAAGTCCACCCAGAGGCCGCCCATGGTGTAGTGCATGCCGGGGAAGATCTTCATGGGGACCTTGCGGGGGTCGTCGCCTACGAATTTCTCGTAGATCTCGAGGATGCCTTCGAGCTTGTGCTGGCGCGCGGGCGGCAGGTGAGAGACGTCCAGGTAGACCATCGGCTGGCCGTCGATGCCGAGGTTTTCCTGGTAGACGATGCGGTGAATGGCGCGGGTGGCGATGTCGCGGGGGACCAGGTTGCCGTACTTGGGGTACCACTCCTCGAGGAAATAGAAACGTTCCGGCTCGGGGACGGACTGGGCAGCACGCTTATCATGCGGGTCGCGGGGAACCCAGACGCGGCCGCCTTCGCCGCGGGCGGATTCGGACATCAGGCGAAGCTTGTCTTCGCCGGGGATGGCGGTGGGGTGAACCTGGATGAACTCGCCGTTGGCGTAGGCGACGCCCTGCTGGTAGACGGCGCTCTGGGCGCTGCCGGTGCAGACGACGGAGTTGGTGGATTTGCCGAAGATGGCGCCGATGCCGCCGGTGCAGAGGATGATGGCGTCGGCGGGAAAGGTGCGGACCTCCATGGAGCGGAGGTCCATGGCGCAGATGCCACGTGCGGCGCCGTTGTCGTCGAGCACGGAGGAGAGGAACTCCCAGCCTTCGTACTTGGTGACCTTGCCTTCGGACTCGTAGCGACGGACCTGCTCGTCGAGCGCGTAGAGGAGCTGCTGCCCGGTGGTGGCGCCGGCGAAGGCCGTGCGGTGATAAAGCGTGCCGCCGAAGCGGCGGAAGTCGAGCAGGCCTTCGGGGGTGCGATTGAAGGGGACGCCCATGCGGTCTAGGAGGTCGATGATGGCGGGGCCCTGCGCGGTCATCTGCTTGACGGGGGTCTGGTTGGCGAGGAAGTCGCCGCCGTAGATGGTGTCGTCGAAGTGCTTCGAGACGTCATCGCCTTCGCCCTTGAGGTTCTTCGCGGCGTTAATGCCGCCCTGGGCGCAGACGGAGTGCGAGCGCTTGACCGGGACGATCGAGAAGAGGTCGACGGTGCCGCCGGCTTCGGCGATCTTGATGACGGCGGAGAGACCGGCGAGGCCTCCGCCGACGACGATGATGCGGGTGTTGTTGCTGCTGCTGCCATCTCTTCGTAACCGTTACTTTCTTCGTGATTCGATCACGAGTACCGCCAACCCGACCAACCAAAGAAGCGATAGCGCCCGCTTCGATCATGCGTACTTTCCGTTTGTACTGCGCACGAGGTAGCTGCTGAAACGTCTGCTGTAGCTGAGCGCCACCGCGCATGCCTTTAAAGTTGAACGGCGCGCGTCCTTCGGAGCGCCTCCAAAGGTCCAACACCCTCATCCTGAGCAATCCGCATGCGAAGAAGGCGGTGACAGCGCAGATGAGGGCAATGCGCGCGAAAATCGGAAGCGCTGCACCCACGACTTGCATTATCGAACCTCACCAAGTGAGCCTCGGTTAGCTTTGATTTTGATGACGGCGGAGAGACCGGCCAGGCCTCCGACGCCGACGATGATGCGTGTTGTTGTTGCTGCTGGCATGCCTAACCCTTCAGGTGAACGATCAAAACGCAAATGGTGACGACCCAGGCCACGGTGCTTACCAATCCAACTGTTGCGCTCACGCCGGCGAGCTTGTTGATCTGGTAGAGCTTCGATTCAGGCTCGGCCTTACGGAACTGTTCGAGCACCTTCTCAGCCTGCGTTCCGCTGATCCAAAAGCGGGAGTAGGGCTTGGATCCCCGTGCCCTCGGAACACCGACTTTCCACGACATTTTCAGAAACGTCCACCTCGCTACCGTAGTGCCACCGGCGATTAAAGCCAGGCTTCCATATCCCCAGAACGCGAGTACATGCGTCCAGGCGCTTCCCATTTACCGCACCATGCAGGGCTGGGCCGGAGTTGTCGCATTGGCCATGTAAATGGCGGGGAGACCTGCTACGCCTTCGCCGCTGACGATGATGCGTGGTGTTGTTGCCATGAATTGATCCTGTACAAAATGAAGAGCTAACGACGTTGGAGTGAACGATCTGAAGCGTGGTGTCATTCGAAGTGGAAGATGAGCGAGGTCGCGACGTTCTTGGCCTCGCCGTTGACGAGGTACGGCTTGAAGGTCCACTGCCGTGCTGCCGCCATCGCGGCGTCATCGAACATCGCTACGCCGGCAGCCATCTCTGCGTCGGAGACAACTCCGGTCTTGTCGATGACCATGTCAATAACGACGGTACCCGTCACATCGGCTTTCTTGGCTTGCTCAGGGTAGTTCGGCTTTACCTGTGTTTGGACGTATTTAAGGATGTCGAAGGGAGACACTCGCACCGTGTTTGGACCGAGGGGCTTTGCGGTATGTGCCTTGGTGAGAAAGAGCGGTTGCTGCTGCGTGTCCACCACCATGTCAACCTTTTCGACATCGGCGGGTTTGGCCGCTCCGAGGGCAAACTTGATGCGTATCTGGGTGGCGACTTCAATCGGCTGGCTGTCCACCAGGTACGGTTTGTAGGTCCACATCGCGACCGCGCGCAAAGCTGGTTTGCGAAGATCAAAGGGGCCGCTCGTGGCCTTCAGGCCCGTGACTTTGCCGTCCGGACTGATAATGGCGCGTAGGACGACAACTCCGGTTTCCCGATCGGTGATGGCCTGCTCTGAGTATGTGGGGAAGAACTTTTGGACGAGATGATCTGCCATCGGCTCCAAAGGAGGATCCGTGGAGACTTGCATGCCGGAGACCGGAAGGGCCCATCCAACGTTGGCGTTGAGCATGAAGTCACTTGCCGCACGAGAATGATCGGCATGGGAAAGCGCAAGGGCTTGAACGCAAACCAAACCGGGTATGGCGAGACCTGCTCTGAGGGCGATCGTGCGTGCTGTGATTGCCATTTTGTTCCTCACGGGGCTAAAGCCCCGTCCGAACCGTGCTGCTATCGGCACGGCTGAAGCCGTGCCCTTCCGAGTTGGTGATGCGTAGGCGGCTGGCGTGCAAAACGAAGATTCCCTCCGGGAATGACAACAAAGGAGAACCACTAGTTATTGACGGACCTCGCCGGGCTGCGTGGGATTGGTGGTGCCGGGCGCTGCGGTTGTGGGCGCGGGTTGGACGATGCCGGCAGGTTGGGCGGGCATGACGTCGGCGGGGGCGTTGGGGTATTTCCAGACGGCGGCGTACATGCTGATGAAGCCCATGACGCAGAGCGCGGCGCCGAGGCCGCCCCAGGCGTAGCCGGATTTGCGGCGCGCTTTGACTCCCGGCGTGATGCCCCACTTGGCGCAGAAGAGCCATCCGCCGTAGCTGAAGTGCCAGCAGGTGGCGATCATGGCAACGGCATAGATGGCGAACATCCAGGGGTTAGAGAGCTCGTGCTGCACCTTGGCGAAGGCTGCGCCGGGGTGCTCGGGGAGCGAGATGCCGCTGAAGCGCTGCCGCCAGACGTGCTGGATGATGTAGGCGAGCGCGATCAAGCCGGAGATGCGTTGGGCGTAGTAGGCCCAGTTGCCGGCCCAGGGATAGACGTTGACGTTGGTGCGGCCACGCAGCCAGATAAAGACGCCGTAGCCGGCGTGATAGGCCAGCGGGATGAAGATGAAGGCCCACTCGAGGATGCGGACGAGGGGAAGGCCGTTGAGGAACTTGACCTGCTGCGCGTAGGCGAGCGGGCCGTTCCACATCTCGAAGTTGGAGATGATGTGCTCGATCAGGAAGGCGCCGATGGGGATGATGCCGGTGAGTGAGTGAAGCTTGCGCCAGAAGAAGCTGTGGCCTTCGCCGGCGCGAAGTGGCTGGACGCCTCGGCGCTTGCCGTTGGCGGCCTGGGCATTGTCGGGCGGCGCCATGGGGGCTGCTGCGGCCATGCGGTGAGCTCCTTGGAACTGCGTTGCAGGGCCTGGAACAGAAGGCGCACTGCGGGGCACGATGATTCTTCCACTGCCAAAAAACAGCCGTCAAGGAAACCAAAGTGGGATTGGGCGGTAATCGTGGCGATTGTGCGATGTTGTGGATTAGGGCGAAGTTTGCCGTCGCTCTTGGGCCGGCGTTGTAAGCCGGTCGGTCAGCGTGGCTCAACTGCCTGGAAGAATTGATCGCGGAAGACAATGGCTGTCGGGCGCCAGTCACCACGCATGGCGGCAGAGGCTGCCTCCTCATAGGCCGTTCCGGGCCTTGGTCGCAGGGGCAGGAAGGGAGGCAGGCCATAGCGCATCACGACGCTATTGGCCCAGAGGCGAGCGATCCGGCCGTTCGCATTCGCGAAAGGGTGGATGCGCACCCACTCCGCGTGGACCCATGCGGCAAGGTCGAGAATGGCCCCGAGCTGCTTCGCTGTCGGTGATTTGCCATGAGGGACAGCGGCATCGAGTTCGCTGAGAAGGGTGTGGAGTTTGCTCTCGAACCGGCTTAGCTCAACGGCGACGTCCCTGGCGGCAACACCAACGTCCGTACCAATTTGAATGTCGAGGTTCTCAAGGCCGGGAGCACCGCGGAAAGCGCCGCGAAAACTCTCCGAAGGAACGGAGAGGCCTTGCAGAAGGTCGCGATGCCAGACCTGTGCCGTCTGGAGTGAGGGAAGCTCGCGTTTCGGGGCAAGAAGGCTGATGCGGGTGAGAAGGAAGACGACGTTCTGTTGCAGTTGCAGACTGGTTTCGTCCCAATCAGGCATTCAGGAGCGTCCGCAGCCGACTCTGTCCAGACGCCGAGGGCGCTTGCGCCCCGGAGCGTGCGCCCCGCGCAGCTTTCCGTTTGGAGGAGTGCTCTTCCTGCGGCTTGCGCAGGACCACGCCCTCAAGCGGGTCCGCCTCGATGGCTTCTGCAGCGGCGACAGCGGCGATACTTTCCTTGAACTCCGGATCGCGCTCCCGATAGGCCCGCAGATGTTGCAGGCTTTCTTCCAGGCGGCGCTCATCATCACTTTGTCGATGAAGGTACGCCCTGATGGCATCGTTGAGGATCTGGTTCATGGGCCGGCCCTCGACGCGGCTCAGGTTTTCGAGCGCCTGGCGTTCCTGCGTGGGAAGACGAAGGGTGAAGGCGTGGGTGGCCATGATCTGAAAGTACTCCTACCCCGGGTTGATGTCAAAAGCTCTGTTTGACATCAGAGTTCCCGATTGATGGCGAACGAAGTTGTTGTAGCAGCTCACGGAAAGCATTGCCACGGTGGCTAAGCGCCCACTTGTCGTCCAGGGACAGCTCGGCCAGGGTCAGGCCCCGGCTGCTGACAGCAAAAAGCGGGTCGTAGCCGAAGCCGTTCGAGCCGCGCGGTCTGTCGAGGATCTCGCCCTCAACGGTACGTTCGGCGCGGAGCAGGACTTCACCATTGCGTGCCAGCGAAAGCGCGCAGACGAAGCGGGCAGCGCGGCTAACTCGGCCTCCACTCTGACGTTCCAGCTCCTGCAATAGGGAGAGCAGGCAGCGGTTGTTGCGGGTGTCCTTGGGAAGACCGGCGTTGGGCTCGAAGTGAAGGCTGTCGGCGAACCGGGCGGAAAGCACTCCGGGGCGTCCGCCGAGGGCGTCGACCTCCAGGCCGGAGTCGTCGGCGAACACGAGAAGACCCGGCGCAGAGCGGGAATAGGCGACAGCTTTCAGGTCGGCGTTGCCGGCGAAGTTGGTGGCGTCTTCGACGGGTTCCGGCAGATCTGCCAAACCGGGCAGAGGGAGTACGCGAATGTCGCGGGGAGCGGCGGCATGGGCGAATTCGCGTAGCTTGCCCGCGTTGGACGTGGCGGCGTGCAAGGTGAGGGCGCCGGTGTGGGGGATTTTTGAAGCCGCATCGCCGCCGCTCGCGTCTGTTAGGAAAGGCATAAGAAAAGCTTAAGATGGAAAGGCGGGAATTTTGCCGCAACGTTGGATGATGAAGGGCCGGTTGAGCCGGCTTTGTGGCGCAGCTGTGTTGAGTTCAGCTGCCCTGGTGCATGGGCAGGAGCGGACAGGACCCCCTGTGTTGCCCGATGCGCCAAGTGTGACGATCGCCGCGCAAGCTGAGGGGCAGGCCCTGCCGGAGAACGGCGCAGGTGCATGGCAGAACCGCCCGCAACTGATTGCCGGGGTGATCGAGGCAGCAGCGCCGGCGGGGTGGTCGAGTTCGGTACGAGAGGCGAGTTTCGGGCAGGAAGTGCAGGATGGGCGCCCACGATCCGCATCGGGAGACGACCCACAGCGCCCAGCAGGCCCGCTGGGGCCTGATGGTCGGCCTATCCGGCCGCAGACTGGACGGATCTTTGGCATTTTTCCGAATTTCGTCGCGATCTCTGGCGGCACAAAGCCGAAGCCCGCAGGCTGGAAAACAGACTTCGTGCTGGCAAACAAGCAGAACTATGACTACAGCGCTTTTGGGTTTCTCGTCATCAGCTCCGCGCTGGCGTATGGAGAGAACTCCCACCCCGCGTTCAACACCTACCATGGCGGCGATTCGGTCTTTTGGGCCTACCTTTGGCGAGGTTTCGTAGACAAAACCGACGCTGTGTACCAGGGAACCTTTTTCTTTCCCGCGCTGTTGCATGAGGATACCCGGTACTACGCCCTCGGAACCGGCTCGCCGAAGAAGCGCCTCACGCACGCGTTGCTTTCCGTTGTGGTGGCGCACGACTACGACCAGAAGCCTATCTTCAACCTTGCCGGGCAGCTGGGACGCGTGGGAACGCAAGCGGTTTCCACCACCTACTACCCCCCGGGGTCGGAGGGATTTGGAGTGCTGGCGGAAAAGTACGCCTATTCCAACCTTCGCAGCATGATTTATGCGGTGGTACGGGAGTACTCCCCGGAGGCGCAGGCGGTTGTCGCGCACCGGCGGCAACGGAGGACTGCTGAAAAAGCCGCGAAGGATCAGTAGATCTCCCGGTCGAACGGCAAACGGCGCGTGCTTCGGCACGCGCCGTACTTTGTCCAATGCGGCTACTTCAGGATGTTGTGGCCGAAGTGGAAGGCAGGACCCACCGAATAACGGTAGGTAAAGCTGCCGTGGTCGAGGATGTTGCTGAAGGGATGATTCCAGCCGGCGTCGAACTGGGCGCGTGCACCCAGATGCCGCATGATGGGAAACTCGACGCCGCCACCGGCGCCGTAGGCGCCGTACCAGTCGGTGAGGTATCCCTGTGGGGCGAGCTGAGCCGCGACCAGCGTGTTGATGGGATCGTTGGGGTGCGGTGTGCCGCGAATGTGAAAGGCGGCCAGCACGGGTCGCGCGAAGAAAGTGACGCCCCGATAATGACGGATGACCAGCTGACCGCCGGCGGTAAACGTTTGGATGGTGACATCAACCGGCAGGTTCAGGGCATAGCTGGGAGGAAGTTCCGCGGCGAGCTCCTGCCGCAAGGTCGTTGTGGCGATGGCAGGGGTGAGATGGGTCGCGCCGTTCTGGGTGCTGTAGTCGAAGCCAACGGACGACCAGCGGTTCACGTTGGCACCGGCCTGCAGGTGAAACCCGATCTGGTTGATGTTGTTGAGGCCCGGGGTGTTCAGGTCGCTGAAGCCGGTATAAGTATCCCAACGGCCGATGTAGGGCTGCTGCGCACTGGCAAGGGCGCTGCCGAAGGCGGCGAGCAGGAAAGTGATTCGCAGGGCTGTGTTTGAGAAATGCAAAAAATACTCCCTTAAGCGAATGGGAACGAACGGACGAGATCGCCAGGCACGGGTGTGGGCGGCGTCGCGAGTCGACGATCATTGAACGCCGCGTGCGGGCCGCGAGCAAGCTCTTTCTTTCGGTGGTCGTTATTTGCCGACGCTCTGGACGATGCCCTTGGCGCGGAGGCCGGCTTCGATCTCGGCGAAGTAATCCTTAACCGCAGCGCCGCCGGTGAAGTCGCGGATCCAATCGACGTAACGACCGATGCCTTCTTCGATTGTGACGGAAGGCTCATAGCCGATGGTGCGGATGCGGCTGATGTCGGAGATGAGGGAGCGGATCTCGCCCGGGCGGAACTCGCCGCGTGCCAATGGGGCGAGCTCGACGTTGAGCTTGGCGGCGATGATGCGCGCGAGGTCTGCCACGCTGGTGGCGCGTCCGGAACCGACATTGACGGGGAGTCCATCGAGCTTGTCGGACTCCATTACGAGAAGATTGGCGCGGGCGATGTCTTCCACAAAGCAGAGATCGCGGGTTTGGCCGCCGTCCTCATACATCACGGGCGGCTGGTTGTTGAGCAGGCGCGTGCAGAAGATGGCGATCACGCCGGTGTAGGGGTTGAAGAGCGACTGCCGCGGGCCGTAGGTGCAGCTGTAACGCAGGGCAACCGTGGGGATGCCGGTCTGCTTGCCCCAGAGCAGGACCAGGCGCTCCTGGTCGACCTTGGTGAGCGCGTAGACGGTTTCGCCGCCGCCGGGCGTGGACTCCGGGGTTGGAATGGACGTCGTTGGTTTGCCGCAGAAGGGGCAGTGAACGACGAAGTCGCCGGCGCGAAGCTGCTCGACGGGGCGGATCAGGGGAACCACGTGCCCGTGTTCGGGGCAAAGGGCAGCGCCTTCGGAGTAGACCGCCTGTGAGCTGGCGACCACGACCTTGCGCACGGGGAGCTTGTCATCACGGATGATCTCCAGCATCTGCGCGGTGCCGAAGCTGTTGACGAGGACGTACTTGGCCATCTCGGGCATGTAGCCGCCATAGGCCGCCTCGTGGAAGACGACGTCGATGTCCTGGAGCGCGGAGCGCACCGTGGCGGCGTCCTGCACTTCACCCTGCACGAACTCGGCCTGCGGGTTCACCCAGGCGGGCTTGCCATGCTTGTGGGTGTTGGGCTCGAGGTTGTCGAGGATGCGGACGGTGTAGCCGTTGGCGAGGAGTAGGTCGGTGATGTGGGAGCCGATAAGGCCCGCGCCTCCGGTCACAAGGGCGCGCTTCTGGTGAGTAGGCATCACGGGTGATGGTAACGGATGACGGCGTGGTGTTTCAGGGTGAGACAGAAGTGACCTTCAAGGGCGCATGATGGTGACCGACAGGGAGTGCCGCGCGACCAACGGGGCATGGAGCTAGGCCGCGACGTTTCCTAGAATCTGCTTCGATGCGACTTTTTGCTTTCATTGCAATACTTTGCGCGGCTCCTTTGGCGGCGCAGGCCCAGTGGGAGGTTCAGCGTTCTGGCACCGATGCTGACCTCCATGCCATCTCGGCGGTGTCCGACACAGCAGCCTGGGCGAGCGGCGATAAAGGTACCGTGCTGCGTACGGTGGATGGCGGCGCCACGTGGCAGCACTGCACGGTGCCGCCTGACGCACAAGCGCTCGACCTGCGGGGGATTCAGGGCTTTGACGTGACGACCGCGGTTGTGATGTCCACCGGCAAAGGGGAGCTGTCGCGTGTGTACAAGACCACCGATGGCTGCAAGAGCTGGGAGATGGTGCTGCAAAACCCCGATCCGGACGGCACGTGGGACAGCCTGCAGTTTCAGTTCCGGCCGGGCAAAGGCGCGGAAAAGGGGTACTTCGCTTATGGCGTGCTGATCGGGCACCCGGTGGGTGGCGAGTTTGTGATCTACACGTCGAAAGACTACGGCAATACCTGGCGGACGTTGCGGGACGATGAGGCGTTTGCGCCAGGACCGGCAGCGCTGGCCAAACCGGGCGAGATCCCGTTTGCGTATAGCAACTCGGCCTTGAGCCCCCTGGCGGACGGCAACAGTTTTGCCTTCGTCACGGGTGGCGAGGGAGGCGGGCGATTGTTCTATCCGTCGGGCGAGACCTATGACTTCAGCTATACCGCGATGAAGTACACCTTCTCCCAGGTGCAGCTGCCTTTGCAGACCGGGGCGTCCGCGGGTGCGTTCTCTGTGGCTGGCCGGCGTGCTTCGGCAGACCGTGTGGACCTGATGGTAGTGGGTGGGGATGCGAGCAAGCCCGATGTGGGCAGCGCCGTGTTTGTGCGGCATGGCGGGCCGGCGCTGAAGAAGCTCCTGGCGCCAAGAGCGGTTGCGGCCGTGCAGCCACCCAGCGGTTTCCGGAGCGCCGTGGCGTATAACGCTGCTTCAGACAGCTGGATCACCGTCGGACCGAACGGCACGGATGTGTCGCACGATGATGGCCGGACGTGGACCCGGCTAAGCCCAACAGGGGGTGAAGCCGAGGACGCCGACAAGCACTGGCAGGCGATGGCCTTGCCGTTTGTTGTGGGGCCGGCCGGACGCATTGGCAAGCTGCATGAGCGTGGGGGAACGCCGGCTGTCACCGGCAGATAGGGCCATTGCTCGGAGGGTCTACCCTCCGCTGGGGTACTTGTGCAGCGTGCTACGACGAAGCTTCTAAAGGGGAACCTGCTAGGGGGTACATCCGCCAAGGCGAAGCTGCGGTGATGCTGTCGGAGCGAGGGCGCAACGCTTGCGGTAGCATCTGAAAGAGCAAAGGAGACAAGATGCTGTTTCATGATTCAAAGGACGAGTCGGCCTGGGGGCTGGCACTGGCAGGGTTCATTGTTGTGGTGATGGCGGCATTCCTGGGCCATGTCACAGGAGACGTGCAGCCCAAGGCGCCTGTCGAGATGACGCATCCCGATGTGTCCTCGCCGGATCTGCATCAGCATGTAGACGAGTCCAACCCGCATGGGAGCGAGTCATCGCCGTACCCGCAACCCGCGAAGTAAATTTTTCTGAAAAGCCGTTATTGATGAGCCGGTGCCAGAGTGGAGTGGACTCCTGGCCGGCGAGGGTCCCGTTTGGGGCCTAGAACCCGTAGGGCGCGCCAGGCGAAGTAGACGAGAACTGCCGTGTTCAGCACAGCGCCGAACACCAGCAGACAAACTGCGAACATCAGGGCAGAGGCTTGCATCGCCGCATACTGTCAGAGTGGCACGGCAACAAGCAATGACTCTCTAGGCATAGCAGCGTGTGACTAGATCGGGTTACCTAAATGAAGCTAAACGGCCTGGAGGATTTCTTCTTCCAGGCTTTGCTTTGCCACGAGGTCGGCATAGTAGCCGCCGCGCTCGAGCAGTTCGTCATGCGTTCCGAGTTCGGCGATACGGCCGTCGATGAGCACGGCAATCCGATCGGCATTGCGTGCGGTGCTGGCACGATGCGCGATCAGCAGAGTAGTGCGGCCCTGCATCGCCTCGCGCAGGCCGGAAAGGATCTGCTCTTCCGTGTAGGTGTCAACGGATGCCAACGCATCGTCAAGGATCAAGATCCGAGGCTCGCGGATCAGCGCGCGGGCAATGGCGCTACGCTGCTTCTGCCCGCCGGAAAGCGTAACCCCGCGTTCCCCTACGATAGTCCTGAAGCCATGCGGAAACTCCAGTATTTCCTTGCCGATGTGCGCGGTGCGGGCAGCGTCAAGAACCTCGTCATAGGTGGCTTCCGGGCGGCCGAAGGCGATGTTGTCCTGGATCGTGGTCGAGAAGAGGAACGTCTCCTGTGGAACAAAGCCGATGTTCTCGCGCAGGGTGGCGAGCGGATACTGGCGGATGGAGCGACCGTCAATCAGCACCTGGCCGGGATCGGCGTCATACAGGCGCGGGATCAGTGAAACGAGGGTAGATTTACCACTGCCTGTGGGGCCAACAATCGCCAGCGACGTGCCGGCGGGGATATGGAGCGATACGTCGTGGAGGATCTCTGGGCCGGTCTCGTAGTGAAAGGTCAGGTGCTGAAAGGTGACGTCGCCGTGGATGGTGTGAGTGAGGGCAGCGTTGTTGTTGAGCTGCGAGTTGTGAGCCGTTGAGGTATGAGGGTCCAGTGGGATGTTGGCGTCGCGGTCGTCGATAGCCGGTGCTTCTTTGAGCAGGGCATCGATGCGCGTGACGGAAGCGGCGCCGCGCTGCACAAGGTTGACGACCCAACCGATCGCAATCATCGGCCAGGTGAGTTGGACCATGTAGACGTTGTAGCTGGTGAACTGACCGACGCTGAGGCGATGCTGCACGACCTCGCGACCGCCGACGAGCAGCGTCAGCATCAGCGAGACACCGAGGACGAGCTCCAGTGTGGGCCAGAGCATGGCCATCAAACGCGCAAGCAGGAGTGAACGGCGGATGTACTCGCGGTTGGAGTCCTCGAAGGCGTGAATCTGGGCTTCTTCCTGGGCGAAGGCGCGGATCAGGCGAGCGCCGGAGAAGTTCTCCTCGGCCTGCGCGGAGATATCTGAAAACATGGCCTGAATGCGCTCAAAGCGCGTGTGGATGCGGGCGCCGAAGTACTGCACGAGGACCGAAGCGAACGGTAGCGGCAGGAAGGCGATGAGCGTGAGGCGCGGGCTCATGCGGATCATGAACGGCAGAGCCGCGGCGGTGAAGACCACCGTGTTGGCCGAGTACATGATGGCCGGGCCGAGGAGTTGGCGGACTGCGCTGAGGTCGTTGGTGCTGCGCGCCATGATGTCGCCCGTGCGGTTGCGCTGAAAAAAGGCGGGTGACTGTTTTTCGAGGTGCGCGAAGAGATCGTTGCGGAGATCGAACTCAATCTCGCGTGAGGCACCGATGATGATCTGCCGCGTCAGGTAAAGGCAGATGGCCGACACGATGGCGACGCCGAGCAATTCCAGGGCGTGCTGCCACACGGCGGCCGCGTGAATGTTGCGGCGCATGTCGTCGACCGCAGTGCCCACAAGCAGCGGAATGGTCGCCTTGGCGCAGTTGTAGATGACCAGCGCCAGGCCGCCCAGCGCAAACTGCCGCCAATAGCGGCGCAGGTAAGGAAAGAGCGGGCTCAGTCGGGTAAACATCGGGTCGTGGATGTATAGATTCGCCGGGGGACGCGGCGGTTCAGGTGAAGGGAGAGAAAACCGGGCCTGGCAGTGGCTGCCAGGCCCGGCGAGAAGGGACTGTCCTCTGACTACTGCGGCGGTCTGGGCTTTACGTCCGAAGGTGCGGTGCCGGGGGCCGTAGCAGGCTGGCCGGCTGTGGGCGGCGCCGGCTTCACGTCTGTCCCTGAAGGAGGAGCGCTGGTGGGCGGCGCGCCCGCAGGTGCCGAGGGCTGCCCGGGCGTCTGCGGCGGCGTGGGCGGCGTCGGTGGTGTGGCGCTCTGGCTCAGCAACTCCATGTCAAAGATCAGCATGGACTTGGCCGGGATCTTCGGCGGCTGGCCTGCGGCTCCGTAGGCGAACTGGTAAGGGATGAAGAGCCGGCGCTTGCCGCCGATGTGCATGCCCTCGAACCCGAGGTCCCAGCCGGGGATGACGCGGTGAGCGCCGTACGGAAAGGTGAACCCGGCCCGGGTTTCGTCGTGGTCTTCGGAGCTGTCGAACTTGGTGCCGTCCGGGAGCCAGCCGGTGTACTTCACGGTGTAGTACTGCTGCGGCTTGGCGAGCTCGCCGGTACCGGGTGTGATGTCGGCGTAGGCGAGCGAGATGACGACGGGGAGCTCGTTGAAGAGGGTCGTCTTGAAGCGCTCGGCCATCGGGTTGATGTAGTCCAGCCGGTCGGAGACCGTGAACATCACCTTGGGGCAACCAACGCTGGCTGGCAGTGCCGGGATCGTCGGGGAGATGGTGGGCAGGGTGGCGCAGGGCGGACCGGCAGGTTTTGCCGCCGCAGCCGTCTGCGTGCCGGCCGTGTGGTGAGTCGTGCCGGCCGCCGTGTGGTGGGTAGCGGAAGTGGTTTGCGCGAGGGACAAAGGACCCGCAAGGGCCAGACTGGCAAGGAGGAAAGGCGTGCGATGCATGTCGTGATTAGTGTATGCGACGCCAGCATGCTGCCATGTTGCGGAATGGCAAAGATGCGGCGGTTCAGCCGTGAACCAAGAGCGGAAACGGCAAGACCCCGGCGGAATACCGGGGTCTTGCTTGTCGGCGGTGCGGGCGGCTGTTCAAACAAAGCAGGGCTTACTGCACGGCTGAACAGAACGTGCTGTCGTTGACTTGGGTGAGAACAAGGTTTGTTTGCGGCAGGTCGCGGAAGTAGCAGTTATAGGTGGCATCCTTGCCGCCGAACGTGGACTGCGCCCCGTTGTTGTCGTGGTACAGCAGAGCCCCGGCAGCGCTGTAGTGGAGTGTGTCGCTGGTTTTCATGGTCTCGTGCCTCACGGCAGGGGGAGTGGAGTTGCCGTTCACCGTGATCTGGCCCTGCTCATATTTCTGCTGGTGGACATAGGACTGAAGGGAATGGCACGGGCGGCAGCGATGACACACAACAGGCGTGGCTTGCTGAGGGACATGGGGCTCCTGGCTTGGTGCGGAGGATGTGTTCAGGGAGGGATACCGGAAGTGGCTGCGGTCTTTGCGTCGCTTCACGTGGTCAGACGCGCCATGATCGGCTGTATCAGCGCAGAAGATTCATGAAGGGAGAGTTACTGCAACATTGCAGGCAACAGTGAGATTCCGCTTTCTGACTACAAGACGCGGATGTCCGTTGAAGTGAATGGCCGGCCAGCGTAGGTTTGCGTTCACATCCTTTTGGACAGCACTTCCGTGCAGTCGAAAGGCGCACCTCACGGGCCAAATCTACGTTGAGGCACTCCCTTGAAACCTACCTTGAAAATTCGATCTGTCCTGTCCGCAGGCGTGTTTGCTGGCTCACTTCTGGCCGGGGTGGCACACGCCAACACCGTCAATGGTTCCGTATACCGCGTGACGAATACCGAAGCGAATGACGCTTCCGTGGCTACTCTTACGGCTGTGGAGGGATCCTCAGCGCCCATCGTGATGTTCACCACTACAACGCCCATCAACTTCATGTCGAACAACCAGTACACCATTGGGCAGTTCATCAATGCGGGCACCGCCAGCACCATCAGTTCCGGAGCCGGCAATGCGTCACTAACAGTGAACGACACGTTGTTCAGCATCACCGGGATGGTGACCGTCACAAATGGTGAGACGATCACTGCCGGTCATGATGACGGGATGACGCTTGTGATCGACGGCATCACCGTCATCGATGCGCCCGGACCGACGTCACTGTCCGACTCGTCAGTGACATACACCGGGCCGTCCGGGAACTATAACTTTCAACTCGTGTATGGCGAGTGCTGCGGTGAACCCGCCGACCTTGTCATCGATCTTCCATTGACTGCCACGGTGACCCCTGAGCCCTCGTCGCTGCTGCTGTTGTCGACGGGCCTATTGGGAGCGGGTGGCTTGCTGAAGCGCAAGATGTTGATGTGCGCATAACAAATAACGGCTGTACTTGTTGATCTGTCCTTGGGGCCTGTTCACCAGAACATGTGGTGACAGGCTCTCCGTTTTTTCTGCTGAAGCGACACGGCACCGATTCTGCCTATGTCGGTGTGCGCAGCAGCAGATAACTGCCCACCATCGCAAACAGCAGGTCGGGTGACCATGCGGCGAGCATTGCAGGCAGCGAAGCAACGTCGCCAAGGTTTTCGAAGATGTTCGCGATGATGTAGTACGCGATCGCCACACCGATGGCTGTACCTAAGCCTGCGATGTTTCCGCGCTTCCCGGTGCTCAAAGCGAATGGCACGGCGATGATGGCCATGACCAGTGTGACAAGCGGATAGGCAAGCTTGCGGCTGAGCTGGACGCGAAGACGCGTGGTATCAAAGCCGGATTGCTGCAGGTCGTTGATGTACCGCGTCAACTCGTCGTAGCTCATCTCCTGCGAAGGTCGTTCTTCCTTCTTGAAGTAGGCCGGTTGTTCGCGGATCTCAGGAAAGGTTGCGACGCTGAACGTTGAGAAGCTGGAGACAGTTTCTGATTGGAAGGAGCGTTGCCAACCATCGTCCAGGATCCAGCGCGAGGTTTGCGGATCCCAGTGTGCCGATGAGGCAAAGATCCGTCGATTCAGCGCAAAGGTGCCTGGTTGAAATTCAAAGACTGTGAGGTTGGCGAAGACATTCTTGTCCGGATCGAAGAACTGGTAATAAAAGATCCGGGTCGGATCACCGGCACCGTTGGTCTGGCCGGAGATCCACTTGCGGTCAGGGCGGAGGAATGTTTGCGCGGGCTTTCCCTTGATGGTGGAGAGCAGCGCTTCCTGACGGCGATTTGCCTGCGGCAAGTAAAGCTCGTCGAAGGCGAAGAGCGAGGCTGCAAGAATGGCTGCGATCACCAGGATAGGTGCCACCATGCGATACAAGCTGACGCCGGTGGCCTTCATTGCGGTGAGCTCGCTGGAGCGGCTGAGCGCGCCAAAGGTGATGAGCACAGCGACCAGTGAGCAGAGCGGCGTCATGTTGTAGATGACGAACGGAATGAGATTGAGGAGGTAGTCGCCGACAGTAACGAAAAGGATGTGGTAACGGACGATATCGCCGACCAGCTCAAAGAACGTGAAGATGAGAAAAAGCCCCGTGATGGAAACGAGGACGAGAGCGAAGTTCCGTAGAAAGCTGCCCATCACGTACTCGTCCAGGATGAGCGGGAAGCGCGCGTGGAGCACGCGCCGCAGCCTTTGCATGAGGCCCGTGGAGCGCCCGAAGCCGCTGCTTGCAGCCACATCGGAGGTGGCACTGAGTTCCTGCGAGCGCGTGGGCCTGCGGATTGCCGTGCCAAGGGAAGCGATGGCTGCCAGCGCGGCACCACCCGTGGAGATCTGGCGGACGAGCAGGATGCCCGCGATGGTGAACAGGACGTTGGCGGCCCACACGCCAACCACCGCGGGCAGCTTGCCGTCGCGTGCAAGCGCAATGCCCATGGTGGAAGCGAAGTAATAAACGAACACGAGCAACAGCGTCAGCACAAAAGCAGCGCCCTTGCCGCCGCGTTTGGAACTCAGACCCAGCGGCACACCGACAAGCATCAGCACGAGACAGGCGGTGGGCGTTGCGAGGCGGCGTTGCAATTCGATTTTGTAGATCTGGGCGCGGCTGCGATCGGGGTCGCGCGTGTGGACGCGCACCTCTGCGGTGGTCATGGCCTGTAGCGGTGTGTCCCGCCGCGTGAGGTGTTGAGTTTCTTCCTGTTGCCCGGTTTGAACGGGAAGATCCGTGGAGGAGAACGTCGAAAGATCGTACTGATCGGGATGAACTGCCGAGGTATCATGACGGCCACCATCGGAAAGCTCAACGTGGAGAGTTTGTCCGCTGCCAAGTACCACGGCGTCCTTGGCGGTAATGATGTGCGGCGACGCGGGCGTAGACAGGTCGGCGAGGAAGACGTTCTTCCAAAGCGCTGTGCCATTGCTGCCGGGCATGACGTCCTGCACGTAGAGGACGTAGTTCTTCAGGTCTTCGTAGAAGACACGCGGTTGGATTTCGATGCTGGCCTGGGTGGTCTTGGCCTGCTCTTCGTAGTGGAGCAGGGCTTGTGTTGCGCGTGGGGCGACGTAGAGCGCGTTGTAGAGGCCCAGCAGCCAGCAGGCAGTGGCGAGCAGACTGACGATGCGCAGGAACGCGATGACGCCCATGCCGGACGCGCGCATGGCGGTGATCTCGCTGTCTGCCGCAAGCCTGCTGAGCCCGAGCAGAATGCCGATGAGGACGGCCATGGGCAGCGTCAGGGTGAGGAAGTTCGGGAGCAGGTAGCTGAACAGCCGGAGGAGATCCAGTGGCGTCGCAATGCCGCGGACGAAAAGTTCGAGCAGCGGCAGAAGATAGCGGAGCAGCAGAACAAAGGTGAAGAGCAAGCCGCCCAGAAGCGCGTAGCCGACGATCTCGCGCAGGATGTAACGGGTGAGGATGCTGGGGCGAAAGGGCATTCGGTGGCTGCTAGGGAGAGTTTATCGTGTGCGGCGCGGACCTGGCGTTTGCGGCACGGGGCTGAGGCTCGGGACGGTAGCAAGCCGGAGCGAGTTCACCAAAACACTTACCGAGCTGAGCGCCATGGCGGCGCTGGCAAAAGCCGGGCTAAGCGCCAGCCCGAAGCGCGGGTACAGCAGCCCCGCCGCGAGTGGGATGCCGAGCACGTTATACAGCAGCGCCCAGCCGAGGTTCTGGCGCATCAGGCGTCGCGTACGGCGGGCCAGCTGGATGGCCTGGGGCACCAGGCGGAGGTCGTGCTGAAGCAGCAGGACGTGCCCTGCCTCGCGGGCGAGGTCGGTGCCGGAGGCCATGGCGATCCCGGCGTCCGCGCTAGCCAGAGCCGCGGCGTCGTTGAGGCCGTCACCGACCATGGCGACCCTGTGGCCGCTTTGCTGGAGCGCGTCGATGGCGGTGAGCTTGTCTGCCGGCATCAGCGCGGCCTGGACGGCTCCCGGAGCGAGGATGCCGACCTGGTCAGCGATGGATTGTGCTGCGCTGAGCGTGTCGCCGGTGAGCAGGGTCGTAGTGAGTCCCAGGATGTGAAGGCTGGCAACGGTCGTGCGCGCGGAAGGGCGTGGCGTGTCCGTCGCGTAAAACGTCGCCTGATGCTGGTCGTCGACTACGAGGTATAGCGGCGTTGCGTGCTGGAGATCGTTGGGCAGGGATGGGGCGGACGTGCCTTGCGGAAGAACGGATGCGTTGCCGATCGTGACGTGATGCCCGTCAATGGTCGCTTCCGCGCCAATGCCCGGGAGGACGCGCGCGTCGCGAACCTTTGCGGCGTTTGCCGGCGCTGTGCTGAACGCCTTGACCGCTTCCGCCAGTGGGTGGGTCGAGGCGGCTTCGACGGCCGCGGCCCAACTCAGGAGCGTCTCGCGCGGGTAGGGCTGCAGCGAGGCTGACGCAGCAGCGTGCTCGAAGGCCGCGATGATCGGTTTACCTTCAGTCAGCGTGCCTGTTTTATCCAGGGCGACCACGTCTATACCCGCGAGCCGTTCCAAGGCCTCGCCGCCTTTGATCAGCATGCCGGCACGGGCCGCGGCGCCCAGAGAGACGGCCACGGCGGCGGGCACAGCTAGACCCATCGCGCATGGGCAGGCGACGACAAGGACGGCGATCGCAAAGGAAAGCGCCCGGCCATAGCCGAGGTGATGCGGGCCGAGATTGTCGGCGAGCGCCCAGACGCAAAATGTTAAGGCCGCGAGCGCGAGGACGGTGGGGACAAAGATGGCGCTGACGCGGTCGGCGAGACGTTGCAGCGGGGCGCGGGTGCTGCGCGCGCGCTCGAGCAGGCGGGCCATCTGGGCCTGCATGGAGTCGGCGCCGAGGGCGGTGGCGCGGAACAGGAGCGGGCCATCGAGGTTGAGAGTGCCGGCGAACAGCTTGTGGCCGGAGGCGCGCGGGACGGGGAGGGGCTCGCCGGTGAGCATGGATTCGTCGACGGAGGAGCGGCCGGCGAGGATGATGCCGTCGAGCGGGACGCGGTCTCCGGGGAGCACGCGGAGGATGTCGCCGACGGCGACGGCGTCGAGTGGGAGCAGGGTCTCGGGGGCGCT
Source organism: Granulicella sp. (assembly GCA_965198515.1). Taxonomy (GTDB): domain Bacteria; phylum Acidobacteriota; class Terriglobia; order Terriglobales; family Acidobacteriaceae; genus Granulicella. The sequence goes on from CBDAPO010000006.1 coordinate 2,319,517, forward strand.
CAGGAGCGCTTCGGGGTTGGTGTCGAGCTCGGGTGGGGAGCCTTCGGCGATCCAGCGGGCGTTGCCGCTTTCGGTGTGCGCGAAGCTGCGGAGGCTGGCGGTGGCGCGGTGGCGGGCGCGGGCCTCGAGCCAGCGGCCTGCAAGCAGGAAGCCGAGGATGAGCACAACAGCTTCGAAGTAGACGTCGCTAAAGTTCTGGCTCGCCCTGCCGATAGAGAACATGACGGTGGCGTAGGTGGAGGCGCAGAACGCGATCAGCGTGCCGAGGGCGACGAGGGTGTTCATGTTGGTGGCACGGTGGCGGGCTGCGCGCCAGGCGGCGCGGTAGATCTCCGGCGCGGCGAAGAGCATGGCGCAGAGCGCGAGGGTGAACAGGAGCCAGCGAAGGAGGTTTGGGGAGGTCTGGAGTAGCCATGCGGGGAGGAGCGGCATGCTGAGGCGCATGGTGACGCGCGTCAGTGCGTCCTGGCCGTAATGCGAGCCGGAGCCCATCAGGGGCATCGAGAGCACCATCGCGACCGCGCCGGCGCCAATCGTCAGGGCTGCTCGCAGGCCGAGAGTTTGCTGGCCCGGCTCGGTGGAGTCGATCGCTGGTGTGGCGGCACCAGGGCTGTGGCTCTGGGAGCTTTCTTCCGCTGGGCGCGGCAGCAGGACATCGTATCCGGCGTTTCGGACAGCTGCCGTCAACCTCTCAAGCGAGGCGGTGGGTGCCGCGGTGACGTGGGCCGTGTTGGCTAGCAGGTCGACCGAGGAGTCCAGCACGCCGGGGACGGCGGAGAGGGCGCGCTGCACATGGGACTGGCAGGCGGCGCAGCTCATGCCGGCGATGCGCAGGGTGAGATCGCAGGTATCCGGGACGGTTTGGGCCGTCTCGCTCACGGCTGGGTGCTGGTGATGCGGGCCGGGAAGCCGGCGGCGTCGAGGGCCTGCAGCACCTGCTCAGGGTCGGTCCCGGTAAGGACACTGGCCGCGCCGATCTGCACGCTGTTGGCGTGCGTTCCGGGGACGGCGTTGAGGGTTTGGGTGACGCGCCGGACGCAGGCGCCGCAATGCATTTTGTCGATCTGGAGGTCGAGCGTAGCCATGGGTATGTGATGCGGAGGAGTTTGCATCGGCGCAGAGCTTCAGAGGACATGCGCTTTGCACGGAGGCGCTGGGTAGGCCCCGTGGCTGCGCTACGGAGCGTCGGTACGGCTTGGGTCGGGGATGAAGCGGTAGCCGACCCCGCGGGCGGTGAGGAGGTAGACGGGGTTGGTGGGGTCGGGTTCGAGGTAGCGGCGGAGGCGGACGATGAAGTTGTCGATGGGGCGGGTGTCGGTGTCGCTCTGGACGTGCCAGACCTCTTCGAGGATCTCCTTGCGGGACACGACGCGGCCGGGGTGGGTGATGAGGTAGCGGAGGAGGTCGGCTTCCATCAGGGTCAGGTGCACGTGGAGGCCTTCGCCGCGGATTTCGAGCGCGTCGAAGTCGACGGTGCGATTGCCAATGGCGAGTTTGTCGGTTGTGTCAGGTGGTGGAGGTGCCGGGGTTTCTGGGGTGGTCGTTGGGGCTGGGCGTTGCCAGGCGGTGCGGCGGAGCAGGGCCTGGAGACGGGCAAGGAGGACGTTGAGGTCGAAGGGTTTGGGGAGGAAGTCGTCGGCGCCGGCGGCGAAGCCTTCGAGGATGTCTTCGGTGCGGCCCCGGGCGGTGAGCAGGAGGATGGGGGTGAAGACCTCGGCAGCGCGGAGGGCGCGGGTGATGGTGAAGCCGTCCTGGCCGGGGAGCATGATGTCGAGGATGATGGCAGCGGGCGCGTTGGCGGGATCGACTGGGTTGAGGAGGTAGGCGAGGGCGGCGTTGCCGTCGGCCTCGTGGTGGGCGCGGTAGCCTTCCGCTTCCAGGTTGAAGAGGAGGCCCTGGGCGAGGTGGTCTTCGTCTTCGATGATGGCGATCAGCGGGTGGGGCATCGGGTGGGGTATGGGGGGTGTACTTTTCAGCTAAAGTCTTCGAAAAAAGGCAGCTTAGGTCCGGACTCGCCGGACGCAACCGGCCGGTTCGGTGCTGGTGGGCATCGGAGGACCGCATCTTGATTGTAGGGATACTGAGCGAAAAGCACGCAACAGACGGGACCAACTGCCCAGCCCACACAGAGGTACCCCGATCCGGGTCGACGGAGCCACGCAGCTGGCTCAGGACGCCTGCGCTTTGAGACCATGCGGTGATTGGCGCTGGGGGTCTGGTTTGGCCCGGCCGGCGCGGTCCAGGGATGGGGAGGCAGTTGGACTTAGCGTTCACCCCAGTGCTCAGAACGCAGGGGAGAAAACTTCTTCCATTCGATGGTGTGACTCGGGCCGGCGGGTCTGCGGGGCTTCGCGAAGGCGGTGGTGAGTTGTGCCTGGGTTTGCAGAAGAAAGAGGAGGATCCACTGCAATGGCGAATGGTGCCGGTTGTGCCCCCACGCAAACAGCATCGCGACAACGAGCAGGCCCATGCCGATGTTCCAGAGCACGTGTGTGGTGACCGCGCGGAAGGGCGCGAGCACTTCGTCGGACCACCGCTCATTCCGTACGTCCTCGCGCAGCATGTAGGAGGTCCAAAGGATCCCGAGGACCCCGGCAACGACGCACAAAAGGCAGGCACTCAGCAGCGGCAGGGAGCTGTACACAGGACGAAGCTCCCCTGCGAGGAACCCGACGACCATCACGGCGCTGCAGGCAACCGTGAGCGCGGTGAAGCGGAACGGTGAGTTGAGCAAGATTCACCTCGGGACACAGTGTTGGGGACGGGTGCAGAAACAGGTGAGTTTCAGATCTCTACGCAAACCCGTAGAAGCCCCGGGTCAAAGATGCTCCGCCGTTCCACCCCATTCCTGTGGGTGGAGGTCCTGCACGGACTGCGAGAAGGTCCAACGGTGACCGGCGGGATCTTCGGCGGTGTATTGCCGTTCGCCGTACGGGTACGTTGCCGGCTCGTCAAGGATGGTTGCGCCTTGCTGCCGGGCGTTGGCGCAGTGAGCGTCAAGGTCTTCGACACGGACCGTGAGGTTGTGCCCTAGGCCGAACGAAGCTCCGTGCTCATACGGACGCGGTTCGCGCACAATGACCGCACCGTCACCGACGTTGAGCTGCACGCGGTGCGTGTCCACGCGAAGACGAACAGCGAAGCCGAACACCCGGCACAACCAGGCGGCGGCCTCGGGCGCATTGGGATACGCCAGGACAGGGATCACGGTCGCGGCGGGAATGGAGCGGTTTCGAAGCATGAGGGAATACCTCACTGGCGGCTTGCGACGGCAACATGCACCGCCGAATGGACACATCGTACTGCGCGGGGACCCAGTTTCGTCCGACGTGAAATAAGGTGTTGGATCGTCGCAGAATCACAACTCAGACAGAGAAACAAAAAGTTGTCGCATCTAGGACCACTCCAGTCCGAGATGTACTACTATCAGTGAAGACATTGCATGGACGGAGATCGAGGGGCTTGAGGGGGCTCTGCCGGTCGTGCCTGGAGCATGGTGTATGGACATGATGGAGCACGCTCTTCCGGTGGATGCACCGGCGCAGATGATCACGCTTTCTCCCCTCGCCTGTAGAGACTGGAACACCTCTCCCAGGCAGACCTGATTCCAGTAAGGGCCACGGTTGCGGTTCGAGTAGGAACGACCGCTTCACTGGTGCAATTGCCGGGTAACATCTCCGGTTGTCTTACGGGCTAGTTAGACATGAGTTAGAACGGGTGCCTGGCACCCGCAGGACACGTGCGCCCAACGGGGCTGCACACACAGGGCGACGGGGGCGCGTGAGGGCGAGCCGGCCGCATAACCATAAAGAGAAGGACGATGAAGGACAACACAGTGGGACGTGGCCGCGCTAAAGGGCGCCGGGCGCGGTGGGTGAACCTCGCGATTTTGGCAGCATGTGCAGGGTCGTCGCATGCGGAAACAAAAGCTGCAGCCAAGCCTGCGGCTCCGGCCGGGGTGGCGGCGGAGCAGCCTGGACGACGGTTCCACATCGTCGCGGGACCGCTGGATACCGCGCTGACGGCGTTTGCCAACCAGGGCGGCGTGACCCTGAAGATCGACCTGCCGGCGGAGAAGCTGGCGGCGCTGCAGAGTGCGGGTGTGCAGGGCGTGTTGTCGCCGGACAGCGCGCTGCATGCTTTGCTGGCGGGTACGGGCGTCGGCTTCCATTTCACGACCGCAGACCGGGCCGTGGTGGGGGTGCAGAGCAGCGAGACGGTGGACGTAACAGCGAGCGTGGTGGATTCCACGAACCTGACGCGGCTGCCGGAGTCGTTGCTGGATACGCCGCAGACGGTGAATGTGGTGCCGCAGGCGATCTTGCAGGACGAGCAGAACCGTACGTTGACCGATGCGCTGCGGAATGTGCCGGGGATCAGCATTGCCGCGGGGGAGAGTGGAGCGCAGGGAGATAACCTCACGATCCGCGGATTTACGGCGCGGAATGACATTTATCTGGACGGGATTCGCGACTTTGGGAGCTATTACCGCGACGACTTCGACCTGGACCAGGTGGAGGTGCTGGAAGGGCCGGCGGGGGTGGAGTTTGGGCGTGGGTCGACGGGCGGCGTCATCAACCAGGAGAGCAAGATCCCGGCGGCGGACCGGTTCATCAACGTGAACGGGCTGGTGGGGACCGATGCGACGCGCCGCATTACGGCGGACATCAACGAGCCGTTGAGCGGAATTCCGGGCGATGCGGCATTTCGCGTGAATGTGATGGGCACCGAGGGCGGCGTGGCGGGTCGGCCGTTTGCGGAGAACCGGCGCTGGGGCGTGGCACCCTCGTTGAGCTTTGGGCTGCACAAGCCGACGCGGGCGATTTTGAGCTACGAGCACTACATGGAGAACGACACGCCGGATTATGGCTTGCCGTGGTTCTTCAACGAGCTTGCGCCGGGGGTGGACCGGCATGCGTACTACGGGTTTGGAAGTGAGAATTTCCTGCACACGAACGACGACGTGGTGACGCTGCGGGCAAACCATACGTTCCGCAACAATGTGGACCTGCATACGATTGGGCGGTTTGCGAATTATCCGCGGGATGCGCAGATTACGGAGCCGCAGATCTGCTCGAACGCGAGCCTGAGTGTGCCTGTGGGCGGGTGGGTGACGGCGCTGCCGACTTCGTCGGTGACGGGCAAGGCGTGTCCGTTTACGACGGGGGATTTCAATCCTGGCACGGCGTTGGTCAATCGGAATCAGTTGCAGATCAAGAGTGTGGAAGGCGACCTGTGGGACAACACGGAGTTGACGGCGCACTTCAAGGTGTGGGGCATCCGCAATGACCTGGTGACGGGGGTGGAGGGTGGACGCGAGATCTCGAACCCGATCCGCACGAGCTACACGATTGGCGGGGTGAACACGGTGCCGTCGACAACGCTGCTGAATCCCGATACGGGGCAGGCGTTTGCGGGAACGGGCTACATCAGCTCGATTGCACATACGACGTCGCGCAGTGTAGGGCTGTATTTTCTGGACACGATCAAGCTGGGGCACCTGTTTGAGGTGAGTGGCGGTGTGCGTTGGGACCGGTTTGGCACGGCCTACAACCTGTACCAGCCGACGCCGCCCGCGGGCGCGACGGTGACGGCGGCGGTTCCGCGGACGTTCCGGGTGGATGAGCAGCCGACGTACCGGGCCGCGTTTGTGTACAAGCCGAGCCACCATGGGAGCGTGTACTTCGACTATGGGACGAGCTTTAATCCAGCCGCGGAGTCGCTGAGCTTGAGCATTGGGTTGGCCAATGGGAGCGCGGCGCCGGAGGAGAACGAGAGCTATGAGGCGGGGACGAAGTGGAGCTTTCTGCATGAGCGCCTGCGCGTGGAGGGCGCTGTGTTCCGTACGGAAAAGGACAATGCGCGGGAGACGGATCCGACGAACTCGAACAATATCGTGGCGGCCGGGAACCAGTTGGTGAAGGGTCTGCAGGCGAGCGCGGTGGGAGAGCTGCCGCATGGGATGGACCTGATTGTGGGGTATGCGTATCTCGACAGCAGGGTGATCTCGTCGAAGTTCTTCCCGACCGCACTCGGATTTCCATTGGCGAATGTGCCGGCGAATACGTTCAACTTTTTTGTGACGCGCAAGATTGGGTTGGACCTAACGGGCGGGTTTGGCGGGAACTTTGTGGATGCGCGGACGGCGAGCTCGACGGTGCCGTATGTGCCGACGAGCTATGGGCCGGCGACGGTGTTTGCCGCAGGCAATGCACCGTGCGGTGGGACGGCGAGTACGTGCTACCAGGTGTTGTCGACCGCGATGAAGCAGGTGCCGGGGTATTGGGTGTTCAACGCGATGCTGCGGCGTCCGCTGACGGAGCACATCCAGCTGCAGGCGAATGTGTACAACCTGACCAATAACTTTTATATCGACCAGCCGCACCCGAGTCACCTGATTCCGGCGCCGGGGCTCTCTGCGCTGATCGGGGCGAATTTCCGGTTCCGCTAGACGGAGCCGGGAACAGGACAGAGCGATGTTGATCACGATCGAGAAGGTGTTGAGCGCCGAGCAGGTGAAGGCGGCGCGTACGCGGCTGGCGAGTGCGGAGTGGGTGGACGGGCGTGTGACGGCCGGCTACCAGGCGCAGGAGGTGAAGCGCAACGCGCAGATCCCGGAGAACTCGCCGGTGTCGAAGGAGCTTGGCGAGATGGTGCTGGCGGGGCTGGCGCGGTCGCCGCGGTTTATGTCGGCGGCGCTGCCGTTGCGGGTGTTTCCGCCGATGTTCAACAGCTATGCGGGCGGGCAGACGTTTGGCACGCATGTGGATACGGCGATCCGGCAATTGAGTTCGACGGGGCAGCGGATTCGTACGGATTTGAGTGCGACGTTGTTTTTGACGCCGCCGGAGGAGTATGACGGCGGCGAGCTGGTGGTGGAGGACAGTTATGGCGAGAAGCGGGTGAAGTTGCCCGCGGGCGACATGGTGCTGTACCCGGCGACGAGTTTGCACCGGGTAGAGCCGGTGACGCGGGGGAACCGCATCAGCTCGTTTTTCTGGATCCAGAGCATGATTCGGCAGGATGCGCACCGGACGCTGTTGTTTGAGCTGGATTCGGCGATTCAGCGGCTGGCGGTGGGGGAGCATGCGCAGCCGGCCGAGGTGAAGGCGAGCGCGGTGCAGATGACGGGGGTGTACCACAACCTTTTGCGGCAGTGGGCGGAGATGTAGGCCCAGGTGCTGCCAAGTTCGGCGACCGGTCGCCGAAGGATGCCCGCGTCACCCTCATGGCGCGGGTATTTCTCTGTCTGCAAGCTCTAGGGGTGGATGGCGGATTCTTTCTCTTCGGGCGGCTTGCCTTTGGCGAAGCGCGGGGTGCCGGTGGAGATTCTCTTGAAGAGGAACTCCTGCACGAGGTTTCTGCCCGCGGAGTCGCCGATGGCGATGAGCATGTCTTCGAGCGCGAGGTTGATGCCGTTGCCGCTCCCGGGGTGCCAGGTGCGGGAGATGTAGCCGGCGGTGAAATTGCCGAGGGTGTGGGACCAGTTGGGTTCGACGTGACCGCCGTCGCGACGCGCAGCGACGGAGGACACAAGCGCGTGGAGCGTGCGGCGCGGGATGCCACCGGTACCGCGGTAGAAGTAGCGGGGGTCCTGGTGGAAGATGGACGGGAGGATGGCTGATCCAATGAAGCGGCCAGTGATGGCGTCGCCATAGGCCGCGAAGTAGCGCTTGGCGTAGCCGCTGCAGCCGTCGCCGTACTCGGGAAAGGTGCCGTTGGCCTGCTGAATACCGGCGGTGATGGCGGTGCGGGCAAAGACCCAGGGGTCGATGCTGGTGCGGAGGGCGAGCTTGTACTTCTGCTTTGCGTTCAGCGGGGCAGCGTCCCACACGTAGCTGGTATAGAAGTTCGGGAGAATGCCGAGGACGCGCTGCTTTGTTTCTTCCTTGATTTCTTCTTGCGCGATCTGCTCGGTGGTCATCACGACGTCGACGGTTTGGCCGGCGTTAGCGATGGGCAGTGCTGTGGCGGGAAGCTTGAAATCCTGGCCGGTCTCCAGCTTGATCGCAGGCGGCTCAAACGTCTGCAGCCCCGGGGCCTGGATGCGAAGTTTGAACAGGCCGGCGGAAAGGGCGTCGAGGCGGAACTCGCCTTCGGGGCCGGCGGTGGTCTCACGGAGTACGGTGTTATCCGGGGCGAGAATGGCGATGATGGCGCCGGGGACGACGCCACCGTTGACGTCCGTGATGAGTCCGGAGATGCTGGCGGTGCCTTGCGCCTCGGTTGCTGGTGTGGACGGGGTCTGGTGAGCGACAAGGAGCAGGGCACCCGGAGAGTCAGGAAAGGCTGCTTTGAGGTCAAGCTGCTGGGCTGCCCCGCAACTGGGCAAGACGGCCGCAATGACCGTAAGTGCGGCTGTGACACAGGAAGTGTGGACCCAAGGGCGCACGGGATGCCTTCGGCTGCGAGCAGCAGGGGAATGAAGTAGGAAAACGAACTTACCATACCAGCTACAAGACATGCTGGCGCTGCGACTTGTGGATTAGCAGCAACGTACAGGCGCTGCACGAGGCGCTGAGCCCCTTCACGACCGGAGTGAGGCTCCGGCCATGAAGGCAGCGATGGGTCTAAAAGTTGACCCGAGCGGCGAGTTGCAGGATGCGCGCGTCGCGGTACCCGGTGATCTCGCCGAAGGTGCTCGATGTGGCGGAGGTGCCGATGGTCTGGATGTTGGTGTGGTTGGCCACGTTGAAGGCTTCGCCGCGGAACTGGAAGACGAGCCGGTCGTAGAGGCGGAAGTTGCGGAAGATACCGAGGTCGGCGCGCTGGAAGCCGGGGCCGTTGATGGTGCCGCGTTTGGCGGTGCCGGGGACGTTGCTGCTGGGGTTCTGCGCGGTAAAGGCGCCGGTGTAGAACCACGGTGTGCTGGACTGGTTGGGGTTCTTGCCCGCGTGGAGGCGGATGCCGTAGCCCTGGTTGGGGTTGGCGATCTGGTTGGGGCGGAGGCCGGCGTTGGTGTTGCCGAGCACGCTGAGGCCCGCGTTGTCATTGACGGTGCCGCCGGTGGTGGAGCCGTTAAGGCCAGGGACGCCGCCCGGCAGGTTGTAGTTGATGGTGGAGCCACCGGAAGCCGCGACGGTGAGGGGCAGACCGGAGTTGGCGGCGTAGATGGCCGAGACCTCCCACCCGCCGAGCAGGTGGCCGGCGAGGCCTTTCTGCTCCTTGAACCACGGCACTTCGTAGACTCCGTCGAGAGTGAGGATGAGCTTGCGGTCATCGGAGGCGCGGCCGTAGTCGGCGTCGACGTTGTAGATGTTCTGGATGAAGCCGCTATAGTCGGCGGGCGAGTTCGTCAGGTCGCGGGACCAGGTGAAGTTCGCATCGACGTAGGTCTTGCCGGCGAAGTGCTTGGTGATCTTGGTCTGCAGGCTGTTGTAGTTGGAGCTGAAGATGGTGCGCATGGCGTCGATGGCGAAGTAGCCGAGGTAGGGCTTCACCTGGTTCAGGACGCGGTCGCAGGTGGAGTTGAGGAAAGCGGGCTGTCCGTTCAGAACGCAGCCGGTGCTGGCAATGCGTGGGTCCACCACGCCGCGCCAGGCGCCGGGGATCGGCTGATTGATCTCTTCCGCGCCGGCGAGGTGGGTGCCATGCGTGCCGAAGTATCCGATATCGACCAGCAGCGTGGGGGTGAACTGCTGCTGAAGATCGAGCGAATACTGCTGCATGTAGGGCGTTTTGAAGTTGAGGGGCAGCGCCTGGATGCGGCCGGGCGTGGTGGAAGGCGTGGTGGAAACAGCGCCGCCTGAAGGTGTATCGAAGATGGAGTTGGTCTGGTTGTAAGTGGCTACCGAGGGCGGATTATTGAAGACCGTTGTCTCGTAATAGCTGGCCTCGATCTCGTCAAAGGCCCAGCCATAGCCACCGCGTAGCGCGGTGCGGCCCGTGCCGAAGAGGTCATAGGCGAAGCCAATGCGGGGAGCGAAGTTGTTCTTCTGCGAAGAGCCAACCTTGTTGCCATACGGCGAGGCCTGGTTGTTGTTGGCCGCCGAGGGATTGCCGAAGATCATGCCGTTGAGGTAGTTCGGGTTGACGAAGTCGGCGTTCGGGTTCGGCGCTGTGGACTGGCCGGCGTTGCTGCCCGCCTGGCTGCAGGTGCCGGTGAAGCAGATCAGACCGCTGGCGGTGATCGTAGGCGCCTTGGCGGCGGTGTAGGTGCTGGGGTCGAAGTTGGAAAGGTAGCCGGAGTCGTCAAACGGCTGGCCGAGGAAGTCGTACCGCACCCCGAGGTTCAGGGTGAGGCGCGGTGTGACCTTCCAGTTGTCCTGGGCGAAGGCCTCGTAGATGTTCTGGTTAATGTCGACCTGGGGATTGCGCGACTGCTGCGTGAAGCCGTTGTTGACGTTGCCGAGGAGGAAGTTGGCAAAGCTTTGCTCTTCCGACTGGCCGGCCAGCAGCGTGGGCGTGCCAACGATGGGATAGGTGGCGTCGTTGGTGAAGGCGAACGAGCCCTGGTTGCTGCTGGTGGTGTTGTTCTCGGACTTCTCGTAGTGGTCGTAGGACGCGCCGGCGATCAGGGTGTGGTTCCCGAGCACCTTGGTGACATCGCCGAAGCCCTGATGATTGATGCCGTGATCATGGTAGACCGGGCCGGCGGCGATGGACGTGAAGTTGCCCGTACCGAAGCCTACGGTGGGCACCACGCCGACGGTGTTGGAGTACGGCATGGGGATGCTGATGTCAGGGGAGTTGGCGGAAAGCAACGCGCCCTGCGGCAGAGTTTCGATGGAGCCGTTGGAGTACGCGTAGCCGACGTTGAACACCAGCGTCGGGCTGGGGACGTAGACCACCTTGCCGAGCTGCTGTGTTCCCGGGTACCGCGAGGTGGTGGCGGAAAGTCCCGGAATGGGCGAGGAGATAAAGGTGCCCGAGCCGTTAAAGGTCGGAAACGTGTCATGCATGTAGCGGTAGACCAGGGTCAGCTTCTGACCGAACTGCTGATCGATACGGACGGAGGTGTTGAGGTTGTTGTACTGGTTGCGAACCACGGAATTGATGGTGTGCGGGTCGGTGCCCAGGGCGGCGTTGGCCTGCTCGTTGGGCGTGGGGATGACACCGTAGACGTCCTTCAAGTACGCCTGGGCGGCGGGAGAAAGTGTGGGGATCTTGTTGCCGGCGGCGGTGCAGCTCGTGGTCTGGTTGGTGGCGCTGTAGGTGAAGGCGGTGCAGACCTTCAAAGGCCCTTGCGCCCAGCTGCCGGCGGCGTTCTTATACCAGGCATTGGAAAAGTCGCCGGTGCGCTCTGCTGTGGTGGGCACGAGGGCAGCGAGGGTGGCGTAGGTGACTTCGCGGAGCCACTCTTCCGAGACGAAGAAGAACGTTTTGTTGCGGCCGTTATACAGCTTGGGCAGAACGACGGGGCCGCCGACCGAGAAGCCGAAGTCGTTGTAGCGGTACTTGTTGATGGGGATCTTGTAGAAGTCGTTGTAGTAGCCGTTGGCGTCGAGAAAGTCGTTGCGGAAGTACTCGTAGGCGCTGCCATGGAGGCTGTTGGTGCCGGACTTTGTGACCACGTCGATCTGGCCGGCGGAGTTGCGGCCGTATTGCGCGCTGTACTGGCCGCGCAGGGTTTTAAACTCGGCGATGGCGTCCGGGCTCGGGTAGACGTAGAGCGTCAGGTTGCTGCCACGGTCGACGTTGTCGGCACCGTCGATGGTCCAGTTGTTCGACGTGCTGCGGGAGCCGTTCACCGAGAAGTTGACCGTGCTGGACGCGCCGCCAACGCCTACAGGGCCGCGCTGCAGATTGTCGGTGGCGTTGCCGTAGGCGACGCCGGGCTGCAGAGTGAGCAGGCTTTCGTAGTTGCGGGTGATCAGGACGAGGTCGTTCAGCTGCGTGCTGTTGATCAGGCCGGCGGAGGTGGCGTCCTCGAGGTTGACGTGGGTTTCGGCGGCGCTGACGGTGATGGTCTCGGTGGCCTGTCCGGTGGTGAGCGCGCGATTAACCGTCAGGGCGTCGCTGACATGCAGCACAAGGCCGGTGACCGTTTCTGTCTTGAAGCCCGGGTCGGTGATCTTGACCGAGTAGGCGCCGAGCGGCAGCTGGGTGGCGGTAAAGAAGCCCGAGCCTGAGGTGGTGAGCGTGCGTTCGACGTGATTGCGGTCGAGATTGGTGAGGGTGACCGTGGCTCCCTTGACCAAAGCGCCAGAAGGATCGGTAATGGTGCCGCTGATGCTGCCCGTGGTGGCGTCCTGCGCGAAGGCGGGGAGGGCAAGCGTGAGGAAAGCCGGAACAAGAAGTTTGTGGTGCAACAGCCGCGATCTGGACGTCAAGCACGTTCTCCTGGAGGGGGTGGGGCAAAGCACCACGTGGCAGACCGCCGGACCCTCCGGATTTTCACCGCGTACGCCCTCCGCGTTGATGCGGCGAAGTGGCGGCGAGTGGGGGAGAAAGGCGTTCTGAGAAGCTTGGGAGAACTGGAAAGTAGCGGAATGAGAGAGGAAAGTCAATGGTGGCGCGCGGAGTAGGCGCGGCTCGGCTATCGGCTTGTTGCTCTATGTGAGTCCCCATGGTGCTATTTCTGTTTCGACCAGACGCAATTCTTCTGCGAGAATCACCCCGAATGTGGGATGCAGTGCCCCGCGTGCTGCCCGCTAAGGTTAGGGTCGAAGGCTGTCGCCGGTAAGGAGTGTTCCGAGCATGTCAGATGAACCAGTGAGGTCCTTTCAGGATGTTGGTGTCGACGACCTTGAGGCCATGTCGACCGAGGCTTTGGACCGCTTACCCTTTGGCGTGATCGGGTTTGCACCGGATACGACGGTGACCCACTACAACGCCACCGAGTCTCGCCTGGCTGGTCTGCCGGCGGATTCGGTGCTGGGCGAAGCGTACTTCCAGAACGTCGCGCAGTGCATGAACAACTTTATGGTGGCGCAACGTTTTGAGGATGAGCCTGAACTGGATGCCACCCTGGACTATGTGTTAACGCTGCGTATGCGGCCTACGCCGGTGAAGCTGCGCTTATTGAAGACGCCAACGACTACGACGTCGTTCATCCTGGTCCAGCGGTGAGGTCCAACGTGCTGACCAAGAATCCAGCCGAGGACATGGACGGAAGCTTCGACGAGGAGAGTACGAGGCTCCTGAAGTTTCTGTACGCGTGCCCGGTCGGCCTGCTCGAGATTGACGCCGACGGGCAGATTCAAATCATGAATCCGCATGCGATGCAGGTGATGCTGCCGCTGGCCACCGGCGGCCTGGTGACGAACTTCTTTTCTGTGATGGAAAACGTTGCGCCTGAGCTTCGGAACATGGCGGAGATGTTTCCAAAGCGGCAGGGCAAAGTGTGCGAGGCACACCGGATCGTTGTGCGTCCGGGCACGCGGGAAAACAACTTCCATGCCAACGTGCTTGCCTGCAACATCGTCAAGCTGGTGGACGACCGCTTCGCCGTGACGATCGTGGATGTGTCCGCCGAAGTCGCGCGGGAACGGCGGTTGAAGCAGGCCGAGGTTTGGTTCGCTTCGCTGCTGGATGACATCAACGACTTCGCTGTGTTGTCGTTGGACGCGGAAGGGCGTGTAGAAAACATCAACGCTTCCACAACGCGCCAGACGGGTTACCGGGCTGAGGATCTGGTGGGATGTGTGCCGGATTGCCTGGAGATTTCCGATCCCGGGTCCACCGTAATCACACTGAAGGAGCAGCTGGCGTGTGCTGCACGCGACGGCTGGCACCTGAGTGAAGGGTGGCAGCGCAAGCGCAACGGCGAGCTGCACTGGTGTCAGCGGCTGGTAGCGGTGCGCACCGATGTGGAGCATGCGCAGGGCAGAAGCGTGGTGGGCTTCCTGATGGTGCTGCGCGATGTTTCGCGAAGGCATGCAGAGGCGAGCCAGTTGGTCGACCTGCTGCGCAAGGATCACCTGACCGGCGCGTGCAACCGGGCACACTTCTTCACCGTCGCGGAACGGGAATTTACCCGTGCCCGGCAAACAGGACAGCCCCTGGCGATGATTGCGATTGATCTTGACCACTTCAAGCTGGTGAACGATACGCATGGTCATGCGGCGGGCGACGAGGTGCTGAAAATGTTTACGGAAGTCGCGCGAGGCCTGCTTCGTCCGGGAGACACCTTTGCCCGGCTTGGGGGTGAGGAGTTTTGCGCGCTGTTGCCGGGCACCAAATTAGCGGCTGCGGTGAACATTGCGGAGCGCATGCGTGCCGGCCTTGCCTTGCGCAAACTTGCTTCCCACAATGTGTCGGTCACGGCCAGCTTTGGATGTGCGGAGATGGATGGGTTCACGGCTGGGTCGTCAGACCTGCTGGCGGTGGCGGACCAGGCGCTGTACGCCGCCAAGCGGGCAGGGCGCGACCGAACCGAGCCCAGCCCTGAGGCCACCACGGAGCAGCGGTGGCCTGGCTAAGGCGCGAAGCACTACGGCGCGTGATGCAGAGCCTGCTGACAGCGGAGCTGGCTCGCAACAGCCGTAGCAGGACCGAGAGGCTGAACGGCCTGGCGGCTGAGGGAGCGTGGCCGGAGTCGTTGGTGATGGGCGACGATGGCGCTTCAGCGCTGGGCGGCGGTGGCGCTTCAGCGCTGGGCTGCGGTGGTGCTTCGGCGCTGGGTTGCGATTCGCTGGATCGGCTTTGGCTGGCGGCCGCGGTCAACGAGATGTTCTGCCTGTACGACGCGCAGGTGGAGGACAGCCTGCTGGGTGCGCGCACGTTTGGCGACTGGCTCGACATCGTTGACGTCGGGTGGAACAACGGTGGGCAGCGGCTTACGTTCAGCACATCCGGATCGAGTGGCCCGCCCAGGCGGTGTACGCACGACTTGGCCCACCTGCAGCGAGAGGTTCACTTCCTGGCGGAGCGGTTTGCCGAGGTGAAGCGCGTAGTTGCCCTGGCGCCGGCGCACCACATCTACGGCTTCCTGTTTACAGCGATGCTGCCGACTGTGATGGACGTGCCGGTGCTGGATGCGAATGGCCTGCCGCCGGGTGTGTTGCTGCGCGAATTGCGCGCTGGCGACGGCATCACCTCGTTTCCGACACGGTGGGAGTGGCTGGCGCGTTCGATCCCGGAGTGGCCGAAGGGTGTGCACGGCATCACTTCAACCGCACCGTGCCCGGAGGCGCTGAAGCGCGTGCTGGTGGGCGGCGGGATCACAAGCTTCACCGAGATTTACGGCAGCTCCGAGACCGCCGGCGTGGGTGTACGAAGCTTTCCGGAAACGCGGTACACGCTGATGTCTCACTTGTGGTGGGCGAAGCGGGCGGAGGGCGATGCTGAAGCCGGCGCGCTGTTGCAGGACTGCGACGGGAAACGCATTCCTCTGCAGGACCAAGTGGACGTCTCCGCTGATGGAACGTTTGCGGTTGCGGGTCGTCTGGACGGCGCCGTGCAGGTAGGCGGCGTGAACGTGTATCCGAGGCGGCTGGAGGAACAGTTGCGCGCGATACCCGGCGTTGCGGAAGCTGCAGTGCGGCTCTGTGCCGAGGGCCGGGGAGACCGGCTGAAGGCCTTTGTTGTACCAAACGAGCGCGTGACCGAGACCGAGCTCGCAGAGACACTTGAGGCGTGGACGCAGACGCTTCCAGCGCCGGAGCGTGTGCGCGCATTTACCTTTGGGACAGCGCTGCCGCGTACGTCGATGGGCAAAGTTGCCGACTGGGAGACAGGCCCCGCAACCGCCGTTTAGGCCGGCAGTTGCGAGGCTCTTGGGGCTAGTGCAGCAAGGCGATCGCCGCGGTTGTCATGGCCGTGACGCCGGTATGCAGTGTGGGGTCAGGATCGGGTTCAAAGTGGCTGGTGTGCGGGCCGGGAAGCGGCTTGCCGGCGGCCTGCGCGGCGGCGAACTTCGCCGGCTCCATGGCGCCGAGCCAGAAGAACGCGATGGGGATCTGGCCGTCGAGGGTGAACACGCCGACGTCCTCCGAGCCCATGACGCGTTGCTGTTGCAGCACGTTGTCAGGTCCGAGGGCCTTGGCCAGGACAGGGGTAAGCTGCGCCATCAGGGCGGGCGTGTTGATCATGACGGGCGTGGACTCGTCTTCAAGCACATGAACCGTCGCGGCTTTATCGGCGGGGAGGTTGTAGGCGGTGGTGAGACCGGCGGCGAGGGAGTTCAGCCCGTCGATGACCACCTTGCGGGACTTGTCTGAGAACGCGCGCGTGGTGAGCTCGAGCTTGACCTCGTCGGGGATGATGTTGCGCTTGGTGCCGCCGTGGATATCGCCAACGGTGACGACGGAGGGGTCCTGCGGGTCCTCTTCGCGGCTGACGATCGTTTGCAGCTCGGTGATGTAGTAGGCCGCGAGGGTGATGGGATCGCGGCCGAGCTGGGGTGCGGAGCCGTGGCCACCGATGCCGTGGATGAGGACGTCGATGGACGTTGAGCTGGCGAGGGTGGGGCCGGGCACGAAGCCGAGTTTGCCGGCAGGCAACGTGTTGGTGTCGTGGAGACCGATGATGTGGTCGGGCTTGCCGAAGCGGTCATACAGGTGATCGGCGAGCATGGCCTTGGCGCCATCGATTGTTTCTTCCGAGGGCTGGCCAACAAGCATCACGGTGCCGTGCCATTGGGATTTGCTGGCAGCGAGGGCGTGGGCGGTGCCGATCATCACGGACACGTGGACGTCATGGCCGCAGGCGTGCATGACGCCGGTCTCCTGGCCGGACTTGGTCTTGGTCATGACTTTGCTGGCGTAGGGAACGCCGGTTTCTTCGATGATGGGCAGCGCATCCATATCGGCCCGGATCATAAGGACGGGACCGGGGCCGTTCTTCAGGATGCCAACGACGCCGTAAGCCTGCGTGCCGTCAGGGTACTTGCCGACGCGCTCGGTGACGGTATAGCCGTCCGCCTTGAGGGCCTTGGCGAGGATGGCGCTGGTGCGTTCTTCGTAGTGGGAAAGCTCAGGGTGTGCGTGGAGGTCTTTGTAGGTGTCGGTGAGTGCGGGAAACTCGGCGTTAATAGTGCTCATGGGGGCTTGCGCATGGGTAAACAGGGCGGCGCAGGGTGCACAAAGGGCGAGGAGCCACGCGGAGCGGCGCTGGAGCAGGCTTTGAGTGGGCATGTGGGAGACAGTATAGCCAGTGCGTTTTGTTGAGGGGCGGGGAAGAACGGAGATTCCCTACGGGAATGGCAACAAGAGGGGCAACAAGAGGGGCAACAAGAGGGGCAATGGCGCGAGCAGGGGCTTCGGTGATGAAGGCGCTTAGCTGAGGGCTAGCGGCAGTTTCAGGAGCATCGTTGTGCCGTGGCCGGGCCCATCGCTGAGGGCGCGGATGCTGCCGCCGTGCTGGCGGGCGATGGTGCGGACGAGGAAGAGGCCGAGCCCGGTGCCTTTGATCTTGACGCGGTCGCTGGTGTTGGCCCGGTAGAAGCGCTTGAAGATGCGTTTCAGCTCTGTGGCAGGAAGGCCGAGGCCCTGGTCCGTGATGGCCACGAGCGCGTAGATGTACTTTTCAATGCTGAGGCGGCAAGTGATGTGGACGCCGTTGGGCGAGTATTTCACGGCGTTGTCGAGCAGGTTGAGCAGCGCGGTGCGGAGGTCGTCCGGGTTTCCCCAGGCAGCGAGGCGGACCTGTCCGGGAACGTCTTCGACGGTGATGGCTTCGGGGGGCAGGTGGTGACGGTCGCGCACGGTGCTGGAGGTCTCGAGGAGGAGGCTGTAGAGGTCGACGTGGGTGCGGTTGGTGGCCTTGCGCGTCCCGAGCTCGCCCGCTTTGAGGACCTGCTCGACGGTGGTGAGGAGGCGGTCGGTGTCGGCGCGCATGGTGCGGTAGAACTGGGCTCGTTGCGCGTCGGGCAAGGGGCGGCGCTCGAGTGTGTCGAGGTACAGGCGAAGCGAGGCAATGGGGGTTTTCAGCTCGTGTGTGACGGCGTTGAGGAAGCTGTCCTGGCGCTCGTTGCGGCGGATTTCGCGCAGCAGGAAAACGGTGTTCAGCACAAGGCCCGCAATCAGGATGGCAAACAGGACGATGCCCAGGATGACCCAGGCGAAGCGCTCCTGGTGGGAGCGAATCCACGAGATGTTCAGCGCTACCGTGAGCGCCGTGAGACAGATGCCGAGCGTGAGAAAAAATGCCTTGGAGCCCCGGCGGCGGGTAAGGTTCATGGCTTGTGGGGAGTATAAGGCGGGGGACTTCTATTCCGTACTTTGTGCTGGGCTACGAGGGCCGCGCCGAAGGTGCGGACAGATTGCACAAAGCAGAAAAGCCGCCCGGGTAGGCGGCTTTTCTGTGAGGATAAGGTTTGGTGGCTAGGCCATGTACGAACCGGCCGGCTTGGGGTTCTGCGGGTCCCACTTGGCGGTCTGGACCTTTTTGGCGAGGCCAAGCTTTTCCATCACCCAGATGCCGTAGTAGTTGATGTCGAATTCGTACCAGACGAAACCGTGACGCGCGCTGACCGGGTGGGCGTGGTGGTTGTTGTGCCAGCCCTCACCGCCGGTGAGCAGAGCGACCCACCAGCTATTGCGGGAGTCGTCCTTGGTTTCGAAGCGGCGCGCGCCCCACAGGTGGGTGGCGGAATTGACGAGCCAAGTGGAGTGAAGCCCAAGCGTGGTGCGCAGAAAAGTTCCCCAAAGGATCATGCTGACCGCGCCGAGGATGTGATGGCCGGCGGGAGCGACAGCCGCGCCGATGATGCCCTGGAGAACGCCGCAGACCGTCATTGGGAGCCAATGGAAGCGGCTGAGCCAGACCTGGCCGCGGTCGCGAGTGAGGTCGGGGGCGTAGCGGCCGAGCAGGGCGGTTTCCGAGTGCAGCGCGCGACCGGAAAGGATCCAGCCGGCGTGGGCCCACCAGGTGCCGTCGTGCGGGGTGTGCGGATCGCCTTCATGGTCGGAGTTCTGATGGTGAACGCGGTGGGTGGCGACCCAGAAGATCGGTCCGCCCTCAAGCGCCATGGTGCCGCAGGCGGTGAGGAAGTACTCAAGCCACTTGGGCACGCGGTAGCCGCGATGCGTGAGCAGGCGGTGATAGCACATGCCGATGCCCACATTGATGGCGAGGAAGTACATGATCATGCCGGCCGCAAGATTCTTCCAACTGAAGAAGAACAGGGCAGCAATGGCACCGACATGGAACACGCCCATGAAGATGCTGGTGATCCAGTTAATGCGGCCTTCCTGATGCTCACGACCCATGCGCAGGTCCTGCTTGATCTTGAGGGCGGCAAGCTGGGCGGGGGTCATGGTCGCCGCGGTATCGGCGTCTGCCGTCAGGGTCGGATTCGGAAGTGTGCTGGAACTCATACGGGGGGTGATCTCCTCAACTTCAAGGGTAGAGAGAAGAGTCGATCCTGTGTGTAAGAGTTCTGTAAGGTGCCCCGTTGGTGTTAGAAAACTGAGGATTTCCGCTTGGCGAAGCCGATGCCCGCCACGCGATCAAGCTGGAACGACTTCGGCGTCGAGCGTGGCCTGATCGTCTGAGCGAAGGCCAGTCCCCGGCTTCGGTTTGCGCTGATGGCGCCACTTTGCGGTGCCAAACAGACCGATGCTGACCAGGAGAATGACCACGGGCTCAAGCGGCTGGCGGTAGTCCATGGAGCTGTGCGTGAGGTAGTAGGGGATCGGGAAGACGAGCAAAGCGACGATATACGGAACGGCTGCCTGCCGGGCTTCCGGACCCGTGCGCCACCAGCGGCGCAGGCCGCGGAAGGTGAAAAACGACAACACACAGCAGAACGGCACATTGGGCAGATCGAAGGGCTCGTACTTCAGATAGGTTGGCCGGAAAGACCAGTAGCCGGTCCAGAAGCGGAGCACGCGGCGGGCCGTCGCGACGGCGAAAAAGGCGGGGTGCTGCTTGACGAAGTTGACCGACAAGGCGCGCTTTTCTGCCATGTAGCGAACTTCGCCTTCGTCCTGGTAGCGCCGCATCTCCACCGGGTTGCTGGCGGGGTGGGCAAAGGAGGAGTTGCTTTCGTGGGTGTCGCCGTTGTTGCCGGCGTAGAACTCAAGCCAGAAGCCGTCGCGGATGAAGAAGTCGGCGTGCATCACGCGATGGTTGCGAATCTGCCAGGGTGCGCAAACAGTGGCGAAGGCAATGGACGCGAAAGCAGCATTGCGGAGCCAATGCAGCGCAGGCCGCTGGGCCTTCCAGGCGCGATACATCGCGATGAGCAGCAAACAGGGCAGCAGCAGGGCAACTGACGGGTTGGACAGTACCGTAAGGCCGTACAGGGCGCCAAATCCAAGCCAGGCGTAGCCGGAGCGGCGGTGCAGCGTCTGCGCGACCAGCAGGCACGTCGTGAACAGAAGCGAGGTAAGGGCGTAGTCCCAAACACGTGTGGCTGAAAAGTAGATCGCGAACGGGTACAGCGCCCAGCCGAGGGCTGTGTAGGCGGCGATGCGGCTGTTCACCGCGCGGCGAGCAAGAAAGAACAGCGGAATGCAGGTAAGTGAGGAGAAAAGACTGTTCAGGCTCAGGACGGCAAAGGCCACCTTAATGGTATTGAGGCCGAAAAGGTGAAAGCCGCCCGCCAGCAGGTACGGGTAGAGCGGCGGAACCAGCGCCGTGGGGCCGGTGAGCGGAAGAAACGGCGAGCTGAAGCCCTGGCCGAGGAAGAGGCTACGGGCGACCCAGCCCATTTCCCAGCTTTCCCATCCGAAATCGTTGTAGTCGATGGTGTGGTTCGGGGCATGGCTAAGCAGCCCGGCGACAACAACAACGCGCAGCACAAAGGCAAACAACACCGTGCCGCTGAGAAAAATAGGAAGAGAGATGGAAGTGCGAAGGACTTTGGCGAGGGGGCCGCGGGGCACAACGGGCGCGTGATCATCGCAGAACTTCGTCGCTAAGGTCTGAATGGCTAAATCCTTATCCGGCTGAAGGTGACTTAAGTTTAGCGTGAATACGGCAGACGCACGTACCCACGTGGGTGCTTGCCGAGCAACGCCTGTGCTCGTTCCTTGTACCCCTTAGACGGGGAAAAGTTGTTGTCTGTTACACCCCGAGACGGAGTTTGCGTGCGCCGCTCCGAGCTAACGGTTTGTCTGCCATCAGAAGCAGCGCAAGATTTTGAGCCGGGGCTGTTGGGCAACGGCCGGCAGCTCCGTGGGCCAGCCGCCTGGGGCGTTCCACTGTGGGTCCCAGGCGCTGAGCACAAGGAACTGTACACCGAAGCGGGAGCAGAACTGCCGGGCTGCCCTGGCCGGGGGCGCGGGCGAGGCATACAGCTCCGCCGTCGCGGCCTGGATGGAGGGACAAGGGGCGGGGTCGCCGCCGAAGTGTGTGGCGCATTTGCCCTCGGCGTTCAGCATCTGCCGGCCGGCGTCCATCACCAGCATGCGCTGGTAGTACTCATTGGGCACCATGACCGCACCCTGGCGGTCGGGGGTGGGGTCGATGGGGCGGAACGCGACCACGGCTTTTGCCGGGGCGAGGCGGTCCAGCGTGTCGAAGGCCTGGCGAATCTGGAACTCGTCTGCGGGGGAGGCGCTGAAGCTCGATACAGTCCCCGCCGGGCTGGACGTCTGTGCATGGGCGGCCTCCATGGGGAGCCAGGCACGAAGGAGGACGGCCCAGTAGGCGGTGCCTGCGATGCCGAGCCAGACCAGGCCCAGGCATAGACGGCGTTTTGCCGGGGTGGCTGGAATGAGTTGCGGTACGTCTTGCAGACGCCATGAGCCCAAAAGCTCCGCGGTGAGCAGAAGGAGAAAGAACTGCGGCAGCATAACGGCGCGGTAGCCGAAGTCGTTGTTGGTGATGACGGCGGAGCTGAGGAAGAGCGTCATGACGAGGCCGCACACCGTGAAGAACAGGGCCGTGTTGTGGGCGTCGTGAGGAGCTGCTGGCCGGTTGCGGGCCCTGTTGGCCAGCAGAAGAACGAGGACTGCGCCGTAGACGCCGAGTTCCATGGCGAGGCCAGGCAGGAGCAAGGCGAGCCGGATGGCCTGATCGAGGAGAACCGGATGCGTCTGCTGGATGCTTGCGAACAGTGGGAGACCGGTGAGCAACTCGGAGTCGATCATGCGGCGGACGCTGAGGCTGAAGAGGTGGGGCGACGGTGCGCCCGGAGTGCTTGCCGGTTGCGCCAGACCGGAGGCGAGTTCGCGCAGGAAGGGAGCGCACAGCAGGACGCTGAGCAGGCCGGTGAGCGCAATGTGCTTTGTCCATGGAACGCGGCGAGGGTGTTTCCGCACCAAGAGGCGCAGGATCCAGGCGGCCATCAGTAAGGCGAAGCCAAAGGCAACATACACCGACAGGCCAAAGGCGCTGGCGAACGCTGCAGCCGCAAAAACTATGGCGATTCTTTGTATGCGTGGAGCGTCTGACTCTGGCTCGATGAGGGACAGCGGATCGTCGCTGGAGGGCAGTGCCGCGACGGTGGTGTCCCCGGTGTTGAGTTCGTTCGGGATGAAGGCTGCAACGGGCTCTGTGCTGCGCCATAGAAAGAGAAAACCAAGAAGGCAGCACAGGACGCTGGCGACGTGGTGTGGGACCCAGAGCAAGGAATCGCCCCAGCCGAAGATGGGATCAACTGACCACCACTCGGTGTTGCCGTTGAGGGTTGGTTGCAACAATGCCTGGCCGGCCGCAGGGATGAGGTCTGCGCCCGTGACGGCGAGAAGGCCAATGGCAAGCCAGCGCTGCTTGCGCGGCCAATGGAAGAAGTGCGAGGTGAAGAGCTGGACCGTGGCGAGCAGGCCGAACGCGGCCCACGTGGTGCTTGCCGTGAATGCTTGCCGCGCGGAGACTTGCGCAAGCTTCATCACCGCGGCGCAGAGCACATACCAGAAGTAGAAGTAGTGCATGGGCGCAGGGGCGCCGGCAAAATACAGCGGATTGGCCGGCGGAATGCCTGTGCGGGCGACGGCGTCGGTGAACGCGATGCGATAGCTTTGATCGGCCATCACGACACTGAAGTAGAGCTTGTGGCCTGCCTGCGCGTCCGTGAGAAGGAGGATCGTCGCGGCGGCGAGGCCGAGCGCGAACAGGATGGCGATGCGGCGGTCGCGCGAAGGCCAGGCCTTGTTCTTCGCACGCGGCAGCAACACGGCTGTTGCTGCCGCGCAAGCGGAGAAGAGCCAACAGACACCGCTGAGGCCAGCAAGACGGCCAACGAGGTGAGCGGCAATGGGCGCGATGCAGAACGAGGACGCGATAGCCCACAACGAGCGATCGCTGAAGTTCTGCTGACGAAAGCCGAAGAGGTTGGTTGTATATGCGGCGACGTAGCCGGGCGCATACATAACGATGGCGAAGGCGAGTACGCCGATCAGGGTACCGACTACATCCTGGACCATGTAGTTGTGCAGGTGATAGGTCCAGGCCTCGTGCAGTGTTGTGATCTCCCTGAGCGTTATGGTCGCACAGGGATGCGTTCGTTCTGCGGGTGTAGCCGTAAGCCGGAGCTATGCGGCTACACCGGATTCCTTACCGCAGAAAGACGCTAAGTTCCGCGGCCGCTGCCCGCAGTGGCGCGAGGAAGCGGGTCTGCATGTCCAGCATGGGCATGCGCGGCGCGTGGCCGGAAAGGTTGACCGTCGCCACCACACGGCCGTTCGGGGCTGTGACGGGCACCGCGAGCGAGCGCAACCCGACCTCAAACTCCTGATCGCAGAGCGCATAGCCGTTTCGGCGCACGTTACGCAGCGCAAGGCGAAGCTTTTCTGCGGAGTTGATGGTGCGTGGCGTGAAGGGCGTGAAGACGACGCGCGCCATGTAGGCCTCCAGCTGGTCCTGCGGCAGGTACGCGAGCAGTACGCGTCCCATGCTGGTGCAGAACGCGGGGAGCCGTGAACCGATGTGCAGATCGACCGACATGACGCGGTTGACGCTGGAGCGGGCGATGTACACGATGTCGTCGCCGTCGAGGGTAGCGACGGAGAAGCTTTCGTGGTGAATGGAGCTCATGCGCTCCAGGATGGGCTGCGCGGCATTGGCGAGCGTGCTGGAGGCCGTGTAGGTGTTGGCCAGGGTCAGCATCTTGGGGCGCAAGGAATAGCGCTGCGCTTCATCGGCGCCGGCAAAGCCGAGTTTGCAAAGGGTGTACAGGCAGCGGCGAACGGCGGCCCGTGAAAGGCCCGTGCGCAGGCTGAGCTGCGAGATCGTCATTTGCGGCATTTGCGGCGTAAAGGCCTGGATGACCACAAGACCGCGGGCAAGCGAGGCCATGAAGTTGGGGTCGCCGGTGTATTGGTCGAGGGCGACGCCGGGAAGGACTTTTGCAGCTTTGGGCGCGGATGGGGTGGGGAGCGGCGAGGCGACAGGGGCGGGGAGAGTGGCTGCGGATGACAAACGAACCTCCTGCGAGCTGCAAGAGGGTCTGCGTGGAGCATGTCCGATTGCCGCTCTAGAGATACGGTAAACGAACAGAAGCGCCGAAGCAAGAGAGTCGGCGCCACTCGGTGGGCGTGCCACGCAAAGACATCGTCCTTGTGATCCGGGCAACACCGCTTCACGGCAAGAGGACCAGACGCTTCGCGGCAAAGGGAACCCAGATCTGTAGAGCGTTCCAGGCTGCTACAAGGGCTGAACGCATCCCACGTTGTGTGATCCGGGTGCGTGGCGGTGTGGTGGCGTTGGTGTGTGTGGTGCTGGTCGTCCTGCTGACGGGAGTCTGGCTGGTGGCGCACCGTGCCTCGGTGCGGGGTGAGCAGCGCACGCAGGCCCTGCGTGCCGGTTGGCGTGCGCAAAACCAGCAAGCCTTGTTGGCGATGAGCGCTGTGGGTCGCCTGCCCGTGTACCAGCAGGCGCAGTTGGACCGGGCCGGCGATGACCCGGAGCGCATGCGGCAGGTGATGATCGAGATCCACGAAGAGCGGCTGGCCACGGCCAGCAAGGATCTGGAGGACGCGCAGCAGCGCAAGGTGGAACTGGAAGGCGGCGGCGGATACAAGGTGTTTGCGGACCAGTCGCAGCCCAAGGACCTGGTCGAGCTTGCAAACGATGATGAGTGGGCCGCGACCTCGGCGATCGGACGATATGCCGAAGCGTTGCGCAGGATCAGGGCGTGGCAGCCGGAGAGTTTCGCAGCCTTTACGGCGAACGGCGGCAACGCGATCATGCCGGCTGTGCCGCAGCAGCCATCGGTGGTTGCCGCGAAGCCTGATCCTCGTGTGCCGCTAAATACCGCATCAGCAAGGGTGCAAAGGGCGGTCGTGCCTATGCCGGCGCAGGCGGCCGTAGTTGCAAACAATGTAGCGCATGAGAGCGTGGCTCCCGTGCCGGCGACGCCAGGCGTGCTTCCAGAGCCGGTGGTTCCTGCGCCGAAGGCAGGTGCAGGAAGCCTGACGGATCAGCAATGGGCTGAGGCGGAGATCAACGCGAGTCTGCAGCGTTGGGCGCAGGCGATGACACAAAACGATCCGGAAGCAGAGACGGCGGCCTATGCGCCGCACATGGACCGCTATTTCCTGCATACCAATGTCGACCGGGCCTTTGTGCAGGCCGACAAGGCCGCCTATCTGCGCCGGGGCAACCGAACGTCAGACTTTCAGCTGCGGAACGTGCAGATTGAAGACGAGACCGACACGACAGCCGATGTGCGGCTGGTCAAGGACGTCACCTGGGGACAGAGCTCCAGCGGGCAAACGCACAAGCTGATTCGGTCTGAGTTGTGGCTGGTCCGCACCGCGGACGGATGGAAGATTGCGGGTGAGCGCGACTTCCGGTGATGCCGGGCGAACACGACGGGCGGCAATGCAAGGATGCCGGTTCGCCCCTGGCCTGAGGCCGCAAGGGCGAACCGGACAACACTGCAGCGGGTTTTATGCCGTCAGGCGGCGAAGTGAACGCACGGCGAGGGCAATGGCTGCGGAGTCGCCGCTGATGGCTACGGGGAGGTCGGCAAGACCGGCGCCCTTGGTGAGTCCCTTGCGCAGATAGAAGCCGCCGTAGGTGCCGGCGGCGGCGCCGAGCACGCCCAGGGCAATGCCGCCTGCGAGCTTGCGCTTGAAGGCCGTTGCCATGATGGCGCCGACAGTGGCGCCGAGGGTGAGGCGGCCAACAAGACCCAGTGGCGCGGTGCGGTTTGGGGTGTTGGGGAGCTTATCGCCGATGTACTCGCCCGCAGCGGCCGCGGTGAGGGTAGCGACCGCGGCGGGGTGCGCGAGCCAGGCTGCCCATGTACCTTTGACGGGAAGTTTGCCCTGGCTGGCGAACCAGGAAGCGACCGCGAGGGGCGTGAAGGAACGGATCCCGGTGCTGACTCCGAGGAGCGTGGGGGCGAGGTGGGCGACGACAGGGGATGGCTTCATGGGACTCCGGGAACCGTTGAAACGGTTCCTAGAGTCAGATGCTCAGAGTGGGTGTGTTGAGGCCAGGTGACTGATGCGCTCACGCAGAGGGCGCCAAGGTTTCGCGAAGAGCGCGGTTGAAGATGCGGCCCTGGCGAAACCCTGGCGTGGAAGCTTTTACTTGGCGGAGCGGTAGCGCTGGATGAGGTTGTTGGTGCTGGAGTCGTGGGTGAGTTCGCCTGTGCCTTCAATCTCGGCCGCGATGCGCTGGGCTAGCTGCTTGCCGAGCTCTACGCCCCACTGATCGAAGCTGTCGATGTTCCACACGATGCCTTGCGTGAACACGGAGTGCTCATACAGCGCGACGAGCTTGCCGAGCATGTTGGGGGTGAGTTCATTCGCGAGCAGGGTGTTGCTGGGGCGGTTGCCTTCGAAGACGCGATGCGGGACGAGCCAGTCGGGTGTACCTTCGGCTTTGACTTGCTCGGCGGTCTTCCCGAAGGCGAGTGCTTCGGTCTGGGCGAAGACGTTGGCCATCAGGATGTCGTGGTGTTGGCCGAGCGGGTTCAACGTCTTGAAGAATCCAATGAAATCGCAGGGGATGAGGCGCGTGCCCTGGTGAATGAGCTGGTAGAAGCTGTGCTGGCCATTGGTGCCGGGCTCGCCCCAGTAGATCGGACCGGTTTCATAGGTGACGTGTTCGCCGCTGAGCGTGACGTGCTTGCCGTTGGACTCCATGGTGAGCTGCTGGAGGTAGGCGGGGAAGCGCTTGAGGTACTGGTCGTACGGCAGGATGGCCACGGTCTCGGCGCCGAAGAAATCGGTGTACCAAACGGTGAGCAGGCCAAGCAGCGCGGGCAGATTTTGCGCGATGGGCGCTGTGCGGAAGTGCTGGTCCATGGCATGGAAGCCGGCGAGCATGTCGTGGAAGCCATTCGGCCCAATCGCAATCATCGTTGAAAGGCCGATAGCGCTATCCATGGAGTAGCGGCCGCCGACCCAGTCAGAAAAGGGAAACATGTTGGCGGTGTCGATGCCGAAGCTTTGCACGGCCTTGGCGTTGGTCGACATGGCTGCGAAGTGCTTGGCGATGGCGCTTTCGGGTGCGCCGGACTTCAGGAACCAGTCGCGCGCGGTGTGCGCGTTGGTCATGGTTTCAAGGGTGGTGAAGGTCTTGGAGGCAACAAGAAAGATCGTTTCGTCGGGGTCGAGATCGAGCGTGGCCTCCGCGAAGTCAGTACCGTCCACGTTGGAGACGAAGCGGAAGGTAAGGTTGCGGTCCGAGTAGTGCTTCAGCGCTTCGTAGGCCATCACGGGACCGAGATCGGAGCCGCCGATGCCGATGTTGACGACGTTGCGGATGCGCTTGCCGGTGTAGCCCTTCCACTCGCCGCTGCGGATCTTGTCGGCAAAAGCGGACATCTTGGCCAGCACTTCATGTACTTCCGGCACGACGTTGGTGCCGTCGACGTTGATGACCGCGTCCTTGGGCGCGCGCAGGGCGGTGTGCAGCACGGCGCGGCCTTCAGTGATGTTGATTTTTTCGCCGGTGAACATGGCCTCGGTGCGGCCCTTCAGGTCAACGGCTTCCGCGAGGGCTACCAGGAGCTTCAGCGTCTGGTCGGTGATGCGGTTCTTCGAGTAGTCGAGCAGCAAACCTTCGGCTTCGAGGGTGTACTTCGGACCGCGCTGGGGATCCTGGGCGAAGAGGTCCTTGAGGGTGATGCTTTTCAGCTCGGCGGCGTGCGCGGCGAGCTCTTTCCAGGCTGCAAGGCTATCGAGAGCGGGGGATTGCGGCATGTACCTCTCCTCGGGGTTGTGTCCCTTTGGCGAGGGTAACCCAACGAAGAAAGAGATGCGTGAAGTGGCCGCTGGGTACAGGGTGAAGCGCGGATGCCGGGAACGGATCTGAGTGAAGAAAAGTGGTGCAGGGGTGAAGGCCGCTGTGCTCTGGAGTATTTAGCGGCGGTTCGGGTCGATCAACGACTGCTGGTAGCGGTCGATGGCTTGTCTCAGCAGATCGTCGTCATGCCGCAGAACGGTGTGGCAAAAATTGACGATGACCTGCTGACGGAAGGTGTTTGTGAGGAGTGTGCCCTTCTCGCTATTAGCCTGCATGGGACCAGCGTAGCGGTAACGTGATCTAGGTAACGTGGAAAACCTGTCCACAACCCCGCGCCGTACCCCTTTCGTGGTAGATTGTTCGGCAATCTCCGGCAGTTCTCCCCGTTGTCTTGGCTTCCTCGGACCGCGCCGTCGTGGAAAACGTCTCCAGAAGTGCGATGCTGTGCAAGCGGAACGCCCAGAGTGACACGAGCCTTGTGCAGAATGGCATCTCAAGGCGTATGCCAGTCGTGAAAGAAAAAAAGCAGAAAGCTCGCCGGGCGAAGGCGCTAGTGGAGCCGCTGGTCGCGGCTGCGGTTATCGGGAAAGCAGACGGGGCTGAGGACGTTGAGGGCGGGATGGACCCGCTGGATCCGGTTGCGTCGGCCAAGGCCGCTGGTTTGCGGTACGTTACGGACCGGAAGCCAGGCATTCGGCGGCACCCCAAGGGTGGGGAAAGCAAGGACTTCGACTACACCGTGGATCCTGGCGGGGACCCGGTGACGGATGAGACGGTTCTGGCCAGGATCAAGTCGCTGGTGATTCCGCCGGCATGGACGGATGTGTGGATCTGCAAGCAGCCGAACGGGCATCTGCAGGCGACCGGCCGCGATGCACGCGGGCGCAAGCAGAGCCGCTACCACCCGAAATGGCGCGAGGTGCGAGACGAGACCAAGTACGAGCGCATGGTGAAGTTCGCCGCTGCGCTGCCCAAGATCCGCGAGCGTGTAGCCGCGGACCTGAAGCTGCCAGGGCTACCGCGGAACAAGGTGCTGGCGACCATTGTGAGCGTGATGGAGATGACGCACATCCGGGTGGGCAACCAGGAGTACGCCCGGGACAATAAGAGCTACGGGCTGACGACGATGCGCAACAAGCATGTTGAAGTGCATGGTTCAGAGGTCACGTTCTCCTTCCAGGGGAAGAGCCGTGTGCACCACACCATCAGCCTGCACGACAAGCGGCTGGCACGCATCATCAAGGCGTGCGAAGACATACCGGGCTATGAGCTCTTCCAGTTTCTGGACCATGACGGCAATCACCATGCCATTGATTCGTCCGATGTGAACGAGTACCTGCGTGAGATCTCCGGTGAGCACTTTACTGCCAAGGATTTCCGGACCTGGGCGGGCACGGTGCTGGCAAGCGAGATGCTGCGCAACCTGGGACCCTCCGAAACGGCAGCGCAGGCGAAGAAGAACGTGGTGGAGGCGATCAAGGCGGTGGCCAAGGAACTGGGAAACACGCCGGCTGTTTGCCGTAAAGCGTACGTTCATCCGGCAGTGCTGGAGGCGTACCTTTCGGGGAAGATCAGCGCAGAGGTCGCCAAGGAAGAACTGGAAGAGGAGATCGCCGAGCACGAGCATGCGCTGCGGCAGGAGGAGATGGTGCTGCTGACGCTGCTGGAGCAGAGGACGGTATTGGAGGCGGCGAACTAGGCCGGCGAATGATGCGGTCGAGTGGCTGTTAAGACACAGGCGATGGTGTTTGGCACCTTCTTGTGAGGACGTGCGCTTACTCCAGTGAAGGCGATCGGTTGCACGTCACCTTCCAGAGGAGAAGCCATCATGAACACCGCATACAGCACCATCTGCAAAGCCTCACTCGCCCTCCTGCTTGGAACCGCTATGGCGGCGCCTGTGGCTCACGCCCAGCACCCGCAGCAGTTTGCAAGAGCAACGGTACCGTTCGCTTTTCAGTATGGGGAACGGACGTTTCCTGCCGGCAAGTACACCTTCGGCATGATCTCGGACAACATCATGGCCGTGCGCGGACCGAGCAACGCAGCCCTCGGAATTGTGAGCTGGAGCGACGCGAGACCTTCCGAAGCCGCCAAGCTTATCTTCCATCGCTATGGCGATCAGCTGACGCTTCAGGATGTTTGGGTGCCGCAGCTGTCGGCGCATTTGCATTGCCATCCACCAAAGCAAGCCAACCGCCGTGAACTGGCTGCAGCCAAGCCGGCAGATGCAGGCGTTGAGGTGGCGTTGCTTTTGGGCGACCAGTGAACCTGAAGCGAGCCGCCGGTAGAGCTTCGGCTCGCTTTGATTGTGCGAGTGAACGCTGTTGCAGGTCGTCGCAAGCTACGTGGCGTTCACGGCAAGTGCTTCATCGAGCGCAGCGATGGCTTGCGCGGGCTCGGGGCGAACCCGGTGATCCGCATAGCCTTCGCGGTAGAGCACGAGACCACTTGCGCTGAGCACAAGGGTGGCGGGAATAGGGAGACGCCACGTCTCATCCCCGTTAAGAAACGGAATATTCACCAACATGGAACGGTAGTGCGCGCGTGTGGGTTCAGGCACCGTGTGGGCCAGATTGCATTGATTGGCGAAGGTGCAGGAAGGGTCCGAGAGGATGGGAAATGCGAGGCCGTGGCGGTCCGCGGTGAAGGCGTTCTGCCTCGGCGTCTGTGGACTGATCGCGACAATCAGCGCTCTGCGGCGGCGGAGCTCCGGTTGCAAGGCCTGCCACGCTTCCAGCTCGGTCATGTCATAGGGATCCCAGCGGCCGCGAAAGAATTTCAGCACCAAAGGACCGAGCGAAAGCAGGTCCGCGGAGCGAACGAGCTTGCCGGTTGCGCTCTTGAGTTCGAACTGAGGAGCGACGGAACCAACCGCGAGCAGCGTTTCTTCGATGCCGGAATCAAGCAGGTCCTGCACCAGTTGCTCGGTCCGGGCAAGGCGCTCCGGTGGCACAAGCAAACGTGTGTTCGCGGTGATCTCGTCGAGTTGCACTTGCAGCGAGGGGCCGTGTGGCTCAGCAGGGGACGTCACTCCTGCAGTCTATCGAAGGTGGCAAAGACCATAAGCGTGATCGCAGTGCTAAATCTGAGAAGCCGACAGTGGGCTGAGGATCAGGTTGCTGATGTTGCTCACAATGGACTCATACGCATAGCGCGGTGAGGTCGAAAGCTTCTTCCACGCGGGGTCTGCACTGAAGGTGGCCCAGTTGGTTTCGAGCTCGTGCGTATCCGCGAAGGTGAGCATGTAGGTGAGACTCGGCATGCGGGAACCGATCAGAGTTTCGCCGAAGAACACCGGATGCAGCCCCGTGCGCTGAAAGATCTCGAACTCGCCGTGGTTGAACATCTCCACCTTGCGCACGTGCGCCGCATGGCTGGGACTCTCATAGGTTCTGAGCTGGAAGATACGCTTGGCTTTGGTTGCAGAGGATGCCGGGGCAACGAGCCTTGGCCAGCCCTCAAAGGCAAGCAGAAGCGAGCTTTCCACGCGATGGAACGCCAACGACGTTGCGGGCGCTGCCCAGAACGCCTCGGCTGCCTGGAGGAAGATCTCGTCCTGCGCAAGCTGCGTGTCCATGGCGGCGAGTGTGCCGACGGAAGAGCCCGGCACCAGCAGGTAGTAGGAAGGCGTTTGGGGACCGATATCGAGCTTGAAGGCGCCTACCGGGCCAACGCCAAGGCGGGTCAGCGCGGGCACCAGCGCTTCACTGAAGTAGTGCTCTGCCAGGGCCGTTTGCGGACCCATCTGCAGGTCATAACGGCGTAGGTGGTAGAACTCGCGGGTGCCAGCGGCTGGGGAAACACTCATGGGCGAATGGGATGCAGTTTGTGAGGTAAACGCTGAAGCGGAACTGGCGAGTGAGGCGGCAACGAAGCTGCGGCGATCCATGCTGGGGATTGTAGCCCTGCGCACGATGCGCCTTCCCGTCCTTGTTGCCTTTGGTGCCGATCGGGTTCAGGACTGAGGCTGCTCTTGCACGCTCGGCATCCGCCAAGGCTGGGCAGAGTTGGCGGATGCTGTTCCAGGCTGATGGTGCCGTTCGAGCAGGTGAATCCAGCCTGGTTCCTGTGCACGGCAACAATCCGGGAGCAGCGGATGCACCTTCTGCACACCGGCCTCGACGCCCATGAGGTACAGGTACGTTACGAGATGGTGCATACAAACTACGTGATGGCCGACCTCTTTGCCGGGGATGAGCACGGTGGAGCTTTCCACGTGTTCATAGGGGGCGTGGTGGCAAAGCAGGAGCGGTGGCGTTTCCGTGACGAGATCGAGGCGGTTGGCGATCCGCACCGTGTTTGGCACCATACGGTTGAAGGTGGCAGCGAAGTGCGTGTCGCCTGTGCGTGGACTGGCGTAGGTGTAGAGCGCGAGGTCGGTGTGCGGTGTGTTGGCGACCAGGTCGAGCGCGAGCAGGGTGGCCAGCGCGGCGCCGAGGCTGTGGCCGCAGATGGTGAGACTGCGCTGAGGCTGCGGCAGGGCGAGCGCAACGAAGGCGTCGCGTAAGGAAGGGCTTTCCGGGTCCGGGCTCAGGCGCAGGGATTGGTACATCTGCGTAAAGCCGTCTTCGGTGAGACCGGCTTCGGGTAGAAAGGGGCAGGGCACGGCGCCGTAGTGGAGGTCGTGCAGCCACTCGTGAATGCCATATGTGCCGCGGATGGCGATGACGACGTCGCCAGCCTCACTTTGGGCGATGCACCCGATGGAGACCGGCAGGCAGGAGGCGGCCCCGCTGTTGTCGGTGGCAAGATCGTTGGCGTAGAGCGTGCCGAGCACGGTGTAGCGGAGCGTGGTGTCTGCCTGTCCGATGAGGAGATCGGGGGTGCTGCATGCCTGCGGGGCGACCTGCTCCGCGGCTTTGACCATGAGCGCGTAATGGATTGCCCTGGACCAATCCATGCAAGGAACTCCGGAGGAGAGTGTGCGCGCCTGGGCTCGAAGCTATCAGGTGCGATTGATCGCCGCAATCTGTTTGCACAGAAGGCCTGGGGGCGAAGCCGTCCCTGGCTCGGCGTCAGACACGACGACGAGCGATGCTCTCGTCTGGCCGGCGCTGCCTGGCTGCCGGCCGGTGTGCGCTGGCTGCGACTTACAGCTTGTTGGGGCCGCCGCACTCGGTGTGAGGGCAGTGGCAGGTCAGGGCAGTGACCTTGCGGGAATCCTCACAGCTGGCGGAGCAGTACTTGTGACCGTCGGCGCAGACGCAGGTGCAAGCCGGGTTGCCGCATTTCCTCGGTTCAGTGGCCATGTTGTGCCTCCTTTTTGGAGCGCGACAACTCTAGCACGATCGCAGTGCTGCGACCTGGTGGCCCTGGGTTGGGGATATCCCCCCCTCCCCCCTGATCCGGGTATCTTGGGCGCAAAATCTTTGTTTTCATATATTTGTAGAGGGGTAGGGTCCCCATCATATTGATTCCAGAGACTTTGTGTGCAAAATCTCTGGAATGAGCAACTTAGCGCAGGTTGGCGCGCTGGAAAGAACCTGGCAAGGGAGATGCGTGATTTGAGGTTAGCAGGGTTTGAGAAATAGCACGCAACTCGCGGACGGTCGAGTCTGCGGTGGTTTGAGATGTGGGTCGCCCGCCCACCACAAAAGCGAAAGCCCCGACCGAAGCCGGGATCTTCGCGATGGGGCAGGTTGGAATCGCACACAAGCCCTAGTCGCTGCCAAGGCTCGCGTGGCTGTAGGGGATTACGCGAAACGCCGCTTCACTACGCCAGCTACGCCGAGGAGGCCGGTGCCTAGGAGAGCGATGCTGGAGGGCTCGGGGGTTGCACTTACACCCGTTGTTCCACTTACCTCAGCCGCGCTGAAGTTCGCCTGGATGTAGTCAGCCTGAAAGTCGGTCCCTTTCTGATCGAGCCCTACGCTGGGGCTGACGAGAGGGGTACCTACAGCGAAGACGAATCCGGTGTCACTGGAAGAATCGAAGTCGATGAAGTTCTCATAGCTGCCATTCAGGGTAAGCACGCCGCTGTCATCGATTTGCGGGGCGCCTCCGGGATTGTAGTTGCTGTAATACTCCGTGTAGGACTCGACATTTGTAGGCGTGTACGTGAAGGCGCTTCCGTTCAGCGTCAGACTTTGAACTCCGGAAACGTCGAAGGTGTTCCTGTCGGCCAGTAGACTTCCCGTGAGAGCACCGCTGAGGACGTTCCCGTTTCCATAATTGTAGGTGAAGTCAAACGTGTCAGCGTGTGCAGCAAGGCTGGCCGAAAGCATCGCGGTGGCAGCCACAAGATGGCCCAGGCGCATCGGTGGTGTTCTCCCAAGGATATGTAGGTG
Source organism: Granulicella sp. (assembly GCA_965198515.1). Classification (GTDB taxonomy): domain Bacteria; phylum Acidobacteriota; class Terriglobia; order Terriglobales; family Acidobacteriaceae; genus Granulicella. Next base: position 2,353,782 of record CBDAPO010000006.1, read on the forward strand.
CTGGCGATAGCCTACAGCCCTTGTGTCATTACCCCGCCAAATTCTTTGGTAACGTGCCCCAAAGCTGGAACCGTCAACCACTTCTCTGAGCTTGGAGGATTGCTCGGGGGCAGCTCCGATCTGGAGCTTGCCATGAGAGCCGGTGACGGGGGTTGGTGGGGTTTTGCGGAGAACTGGCGGTGGTCGAGTGCCCGGCACTATGGGACTGGGGAGATTGGTGCGGTGGAGATTGAGTCGGAGTGGACGGCTGCTCGGAGGGAGCGGGCGGGGTTGCTGGGTTAAGTGGGTCGGTTTTCCTGGGAGGTTTGTGGCGCTGCGGACACCCAGGTCTCAGAAGCGAGACCTGGGGCACCCGCTTTCGTGGTGATTTGAGATGTGGGCCACCCGCCCACCCGCATTTGGGGTGATTCCACTCGCCCACTCACAAAGGAACTCATTTCTCCTTCACCTTACCCTTGGCCGCAACCTGCTTGAGGGCTTCAGAAAAGATGTGAATGGTTTCTAACGTCATGTTTCTTTCGCTCTTGGCTGCTTCCAGGCTTGCCGTTGTTTCACCTTCTCTGAGTGGAGATGGGCCGATATCTTTATAAAGATCCACCGCGAGTTCTCGCAGAGGGTCCTTTTCTCCGTTCTTGAGCAATATGGCGTAGGCAATGGACCGGAGCCTTGCCTTGGTTTCAACGCCGAAGAAAAACTTAAAGTCTTCCATCCCTATTCGATACTGCCTGAGAAAAAATCCTGCAAGGAGCTCGATGAAGAGGAGGATGGTGACTCTTGGAAGAATGCTTCCTATAAACGCGTACAACTGTTCCCTTGTGGGGAGATTGGTTGCGGTAGGAGTGGGAGACGGAGCGGTGCGCCAAAACCAGATACATAGACCTAATATCCCGAGCCCAACTCCCATGTACATATACGTGCTTGTCTTACGTTCGAACCTGTCCGCCAATGCTGTAGAGCGAAGCATTACGCTTTCCAGTAGTTCCTCCACCTTCACGGACTGATCATTGATGTTAGGAATCGACGGAGATTGGTCGGCGCTGGGGATCGAAGTGAGTTGTCCAGTCTGCCGCTCCGAGTCGGTGGCAGAAACTGGCGTTTCGGGCGTGATTCGGCCTTCGACATCGCCCCATCCCACGGTTAGACTCGGGTCAATGGAAACAGCCTGCGCCTCCTCCTCTGATAGAGCCTCCTTAGTGGCGGAGGACGATCTTAGGACGCCCTTAATCAAGTCCATATAGAGCGTCAAAGGAGAGGCCAGAACGTCCAAAGGAAGCAGCCTATAGGAACTGCCGTTGAATAATAGAGCGAAAAGCGCTGTTAGACCGGTGAGCAACACTGCCAAGTTCTCTAGGGACGCCTGCAGGCTGTATCCATACAAGAAGGAAAAGAGTCCACGCCGAACAACGGTCAGTGAACCGCCTAGCCACCACGCTGCACTCAATATTCCGTAGATGCATGTAAGTTGAAGGAAGAATTGGCCCCAGCGAGCCGATCGGTACCGAGCTTGCACGTATGCAGGCGTGAGTCGAGCGTCTCTCAGGGCCGCGTAGACTATAGTCTTACCGTCAAGTTCAACGGTATCTATAAGCAAACGACTCGGACTGACGATGGGGGCGAGGCTACGCCGAACCAAATCAGGAGCCTCAGATGCGGCGGTCTGCGAAAGTCCGACAATCTCGCCAGCACCGGTCACGCCGAATAGCACAACCCCTTCTCCCTGGTTTAGAAACGCAGTGAATATTGGCCGAAGAATGCTACCAGAGACTAGATTCTTCTTGAACTCGACGCTTGAGCTCTCCCCACTCCTTATCAGTGCGCGAATTCCAATCGGACTTGTGTCGATCATTCCGGGAAATTATAGCCGTGTCAGCGCCCAAACCTTTGCATGCCACCCATTTGGCTCATGAGGCGTTGTTGCATTTTGGCCATGCCTCCGCCTGTGGACATGGATTTCATCATCTTGGACATCTGGGCGTGTTGTTTTAGGAGGTTGTTGACTTCCTGCACGGTGGTGCCTGAGCCTGTGGCGATGCGTTTGCGGCGGCTGCCGTTGATGATGTTGCTGTTGGCTCGTTCTTTCTTGGTCATCGAGTTGATGATGGCTTCTACGCGGTCGAGTTGTTTGTCGTCGACCTGGCCGGCGGCTTGTTGGAGGCCCTGGAAGGGGCCGATGCTGGGGAGCATTTTGAGGATGGATTGCATGCTGCCTAGCTTTTTGATCTGACGTAGCTGTTCGCGGAAGTCTTCGAGCGAGAAGCCTTCACCGGAGAAGGCCTTTTTGGCGAAGGCTTCGGCTTTGCCGCGGTCCAACTTTTCTTCGGCGCGCTCGAGGAGGGTGGCTACGTCGCCCATGCCCATGATGCGGCCGACGATGCGGTCGGGGTGGAAGGCTTCGAAGGCGTCGGGCTTTTCGCCGGTGCCGAGGAACTTGATGGGGGCGCCGGTGATCTTGCGGATGGAGAGGGCTGCGCCGCCGCGGGAGTCGCCGTCCATTTTGGTGAGGATGGCGCCGGTGATCTGGAGGCGGTCGTTGAAGGCCTTGGCGGAGCGGACGGCGTCCTGGCCGGTCATGGCGTCGGCGACGAAGAGGATTTCGGTGGGGTTGAGCTCGGCTTTGAGCTGGGCCATCTCGTCCATGAGGGCTTCGTCGATGCCGAGGCGGCCGGCGGTGTCGACGATGAGGATGTCGTTGGCGAAGTTGCGGGCTTCGCGGTAAGCCTCTTTGGCGAGGCGGAGGACGTCGGCGGTGCCTGGAGTGCTCAGTGCTGGGTGCTCAGTGCTCAGGGAAGGCGAATCGGTGGTGAGTTTGCCTTTGTAGATTTGTGCGTTGATGCTCTTGGCGACGACTTCCAGCTGTTCGCGGGCGGCGGGGCGGTAGACGTCTACGGAGACGAGCAGGGGGCGGTGGCCGCCCTTTTTGAGCCAGGTGGCGAGTTTGCCGGAGGTGGTCGTCTTGCCGGAGCCCTGGAGGCCGGCCATGAGGATGACGGTGGGCGGCTGGGGGGCGAACTTGAACTTGGCGGTGTCGTGGCCGAGGACGTCCATGAGCTCGTCGCGGACGATTTTGACGATCTGCTCGGAGGGACTGAGGGCGGTGGCGACTTCGGCGCCGAGGGCCTTGGTCTTGATGTGGTCGACCACGTCGCGGGCGATGTCGAGGTTGACGTCGGCCTCAAGGAGCGCGGTGCGGATGGAGCGCATGGCGTCGTTGACGTTTTCTTCGGTGAGGGTGCCCTGACCGCGGAGGTCTTTGAAGGTGCGCTGCAGTCGGTCGGATAGGTTCTCAAACATGGCTGTATCAGTTTAGCTTGCGGCGGGGAGGCAAGAGCGCTCGCGCGAAAGGGGGCGGAGGGCAGGCGAAGAGCGGGACGGGTGTATGGGTGGGTACGGGGTATGGGTTTGGGGTGGGTTGTGGGGCGAAGATGAGGGGGTGAGTGTTGGCGCGGCGAAGGCGGATGGGAACGCGGCGTTGTTGCGGGAGTATGCGACGTACCTGCGTGTGGAGAAGGGGTTGCGACCGCTGAGCTGTGCGGCGTATGGGACCGACCTGGAGATCTTTGCGGAGTTTGCGGAGAGTGTCGGGTGTTTGTCGATTTTGCGGGCGGACGCGGTGTGCTTGCGGGAGTTTCTGGCGCACCTGGTGGCGCATGGGGTGGACCGGCGGACGGTGGCGCGCAAGCTGAGCTGTCTGCGGGGGCTGTACCGGTGGTTGCTGAAGGATGGCCGGCTGACGGCGGATCCGACGGTGAACCTGGAGGCGCCGCGGAGCTGGAAGGTGTTGCCGAAGAGCCTGCCGAAGGTGGACGTGGAGGCGATGCTGGGGCGGGCGCGGGGGAAGGCGGAGGCGGGTGACCTGGGCGGGCGGGAGCTTGGGGTTCGGCTGCGGGACCGTGCTGTGCTGGAGATGCTGTATGCGGCGGGGTTGCGTGTGAGTGAGTTGGTGGGCCTGCGTGCGGAGGACCTGCAGCTGGATGCGGCCCGGGTGATGGTGCGGGGCAAGGGCGATAAGGACCGGATTGTGCCGTTGGGGCAGGCGGCGGTGAGCGCGGTGGCGGAGTACATGGAGCGTGGGCGGCCGTTGCTGTTGCGGCGAGGGAACGGGATGCAGCGGAGTCTGTTTTTGTCGAGCCGCGGGACGGCGTGGAACCGGGGTGGGGTGTGGCAGGTGGTGAAGGCTTCGCAGGCGGGGAGCAGTCCGCACAAGCTGAGGCATAGTTGTGCGACGCACATGGTGGAGGGTGGGGCGGACTTAAGGACGGTGCAGACGCTGTTGGGGCATGCGGATATCGCGACGACGGAGGTGTATACGCACCTTGCCGTGGAGCGATTGAAGGTGGTGCACCGGAACCATCATCCGCGCGGTAAGGCCAGGAGCGTGCTGGCGTGAGGACCGGTTTGGAGCAGCTGGTGGCGCGGTTTCTGGCGGCGCTGCAGGATGAGCGCGGGGCGAGTGCGCATACGTTGCGGGCGTATCGGCGGGAGCTGGGAGACTTTGTTGCGTTTCTGGCTAAAGAGTTGGGGGCAGATGCCGATATAGGGGGTGTTGGGCATTTGCAGATCCGGGCGTACCTGGGGGTGTTGTTCGCGAAGGGGCTGACGAAGACGTCGGTGGCGCGGGCGCTGGCGGCGGTGCGGAGCTGGTTCAAGTGGCTGGCGAAGGAGGGTGTGGTTCAGGCCAATCCGGCGGTGCTGGTGTCGACGCCGAAGTTGCCGAAACATCTGCCCCGGGTGCCGAGTATGGAGGAGATGAACCGGGTTCTGGATGGGATGGAGCGAGTGAGCGGGTCCGAGAGCCAAGGCGTGGATGGCTCGGTACGCCAGGGAGTTAGCGAGGAGAGTGTTTGGCCGGCTCGGGATCGGGTGATCTTTGAGTTGTTGTATGGGTGTGGGATTCGGAATGCGGAGTTGGTGGGGTTGGACGTTATGAGCGTGATCTGGGGTGATGATGCGATTCGCATCTGGGGTAAGGGCAGCAAGGAGCGGATCGTGCCGCTGGGGGAGATTGCGGCGGAGTCGCTGCGCCTGTACTTGCCGGAGCGGCGGGCTCGGCTGGTAGCAGCGGGGAAGGCTGCGTTGGTGGAGAAGGGGCCGCTGTTGTGCAATGCGACGATGCGTGGCGTGTGCCGGTTGACGACGCGGAGTGTAGGACGGATTGTGAAGGCGATTGCGCAGGCCAGGGGGTTGGCGGCGGATGTGCATCCGCACACACTGCGCCATGCGTTTGGAACGCACATGCTGGAGGAGGGCGCGGATCTGCGGGCCATCCAGGAGATGCTGGGGCACCAGCGGTTGTCGACGACGCAGCGGTATACGCAGTTGACGGTGGGGCAGGTGCAGCGGGTGTATGACGAGACGCATCCTCGGGCTAAGTGAGGTGAGGGAGGACAGAAAAGTTTGTAGTTGAGGGTTGGGGAGGCAGGCATCGGACCCGACGTCCGCGGATAAGTTCGGCGTGCGATTGCTTCGGGGTAACTGAAACGTGTGCGGGCATCCGTATCCGTCATCCTTAATCGTATGCGCGGCTTACCTGATCGTTGCTGTTCCAGGCATCAAGAACTCTTTCTTCAAACCAGCCAAAAGTTTGCGGCGATAGGTATTGAAGTCTTCTGGCCAGGGCAGTGATGCGCGACCTGAACTGCCTAGACTCCTGCACCTGTCCTCATAGAGATTTGCGACTCGTTTTCCAAAGCCAGCAATTCTCAGAAGCTCTCCTGCACTCTCATATTCGAACATCGACTTTCTGAGTAAGTCCGCGACTTTGTGAAGGAGCACATCTCGGCTGCATAGCACGTGAACCTTATTCTCTTCGCCCTGGATCGTGACTCTTCCAAACCACTCTTGCACATACACCATGTCCCAAGCAGCATTCCAGACTCCGCGTAGCGCCCGTTGGCGATCAGTTCCAAGTAAACCTTTGAAGGCGTTAGCGGGAGGGCTCTTGCCGAGAACTATGCAGGCGAAGAGGGTAGCGGGGGCAGAAAACTGCCAGCGAAAATACATCCAATCGATGAACTCCATCATTGCAGCGTTGCGGTCCCCTCCACGCCGCACAATGATCGCCAACTTCAGCAGCGCGGGGTAGTTGAAGCCTAATGAGCGAAGCTTAGCCTTCGGACTGAACAAGGGATCTCCGTCTGAATAGCGTATCCCTGCAATCTTTCGATCGAATCTGCTGGCGTGCCCAAGTGCCAGCATGGCCCCAATTCACTGGATGGATATTGTCAGAAGCGTGAAACAGCGACAGATCGCGTTTCCAGCCGCCATTCGCACCGGACCCTGCTCCCTCATGAAGAGCAATAGCTGGCTCAACGCTCGCGTTTACGCACGAGGCGAACGCCATGATCGCTGCTGAGACCTGCGTGCTCTCGGATACTTGTTCGCCCTTAGCTAAACTCAGTATGTCGGAGTAGACGTTCCTATCAAAAAGGAAAACCGTCTCCGTTCGGTGTAGCGCGTACTGCACAATGTATGTATCTAGAGAGTACGGGTCTTCGCCTACAAATGACGGCACAAAGCAGTTGCTGCTACTGAGCAGATGTTCGAGTTCTTTGGTCTTTTCCGCACCGAACGGGTTGAGGTAACTAATCTCTCCGTCGTCTACAAGGATGAAGCTCATCGTTAACAACAGCCTAAAACGTATCCTGGTCAAAATCGGCGAATCGCCCAGACTCTCAGGAGCCGAGTGTCCACTCATCTCACCGACCGCGTGCCTCGGTGCGCGCCGATTTGAGATTGCTGACCCTCCTGCCCATTTTCCTTGACACCAAGTCTCGTGCAATCCGCCTACCTTAGCCGCGATGAGTCTGCGGCGAAGATGGGGCACCCGGTTTTCTTGTTGTTGCGCTTCTTGGGGTTGCCCGATAGCCAAGGGCATGTGTATCGGGCGGGGCGCTGATCGAGGTGTTTGTGCGGCGGGATGGGCGGTGGTTGGTGGTGGAGGGGCGTAACACGCCGATTGATGAAGAGGCGGGAAGCGTGATCCGGGGAAAGTGAATTGGCGGATGTGTTGGGTGCGGTTGCGCTGGTATGGAGCGCGGGTCTCTCCATTACGCGACTTCGTCGCTTCGGTCGAGAGGACCGTTTCGGGGCGCTTGTGTTGCTGCGGTTGAAGGACAGTTCAGTGGTTTGTGTTGCTGTGATTGAGAGAGCCATTCGTGGGGTGGACAAGACGCAGATTCCCTTCGGGAATGACAAACGCAGGTAGCAGACGCAGATTCCCTTCGGGAATGACAAACGCAGGTAGCAGACGGAGATTCGTTGAGACTAACGACCCGGTAGGTCTGTTCCTGGGGAGTTAGGGGAATGGAAGCGCCAGCGCACGTGGAAAGGCCAGGCTTCGAGCCTGGCCTCTTGGTTGGGTGGATGGTGGTTTGGGTTGGGTGGGAGAAGTTAGCGGCGGCCTGTGGTTAGGCGGAGGAGGTCGTTGGAGTGGATGAGCGAGTAGCCGTCGGGGATGCGGCCGGGGACCAGGCCGGTGAGTTGCTTTTGAGCTTCTTTCATGGTGAAGAAGCTGCCGCGCTGGTAACCGGACTTATCGGCCTTGAAGGCCTTCCACTCGCCGTAGCCGATGAAACCTACAACGATGAGCAAGATGTCGAAGAAGTTCATGTGCATATTGGTCTACGCCTTTCAGCGGGAGGTGTCCCACAGGGTGACTTTGGCTTCGTCGCAGGAGGACACGCTGGCCACTCCCGAGATCATGTCGTTGCGGTCTTTCTTGAGCTCCATGTGAGGCACGGAGCAGTTGTGAAAGACCAGGGAGGGGTGAGCGCCCACGCGGGCGGGCTGGGTGGTGGTGGTGGTGAACTGGGTGGTTGCGGCAGGCTGTGTGGTTGCGGCGGCGTGCGGCGCGTCGTCAGCGACCCCGGCGGCGGCGGTGTACCCACCGAAGCTGGTGGCGTCCTGTGCGTCGGCGGGCTGGCTGGCGGGCTGAGCGGCAGTTTGTGCGACTGCGGTTTGCGTGGAGGCGGCGGTGACCTGGTGATCCTGCCGCCAGGCCAGCGTGGCGAGGACGGTCCCGAGGAGGAGGGGACCGGCCCAGCGCTGCAGGAGCCGGAAGAAGGATGGCGTCGCCGGTCGATGGTAGGGGATGTTGACGTAGAAATAGGCGTCGGTCATGCAATCTCCGGGAGTGGATGGGCGTGGACAAGCTCGGCGGGTGCAAGGGCGTTGCCCAGGAGCAGGATCTGACCTGGGCGTTGCTGTTGCGGGAAGGATGAGGCCGGCTGAGCGGCCAGGAGTTGGTTGGAGGAGGACAGTCCACGGGGTGCCGCAAAGGATGCGGATGCTGCGCGATGCTTGGCCACTGGGCACGAGCGGGTTGTGCTTGCCGCATGCGACCACGGCGTTGAGTTATCGCCGATGCCCCTGCGCAGGATGTGGACCGCCTCTGCCATGGGGATAACGTTACTGACGGAATACCCGAATCGTAACTACCACCAAGGAGCCATTACGGTGAACTTCCGGGCAGGGGCTTTGTGGTTGCAGTGAGGGCGCTCAGATTTGCTGTTTTGAAGTGTGTGGGATTGCGGGGTTTCGCCGAGCTTACCCAGCGGCTGAAGCCGCTCATGTGTTGCAGCTCTTATGGCCCGGCTCAAGCCGGGCCCTGACGAAACTGGGATTGGACGAGCGCAGGCTGAACGAGTCAGGGATTGGACCAACGCAGATCGAACGAGTCAGGGATTGGACGAGCGGAGACTGAACGAGTCGGGGAGGGGACGAGCGCGGGCTGGACGGAGGCAGGGAGTGAGGGAGTAGCGGCTCGATGGACCAAGAGGCGCTCGAAGCCCTAAAGCTGGAGGCGGAGCCTGGCGCGCGTGATTAGCCAGGAGAGCAGAAGCATGACGAGGGTGAAGCAAATGGCGCGCGCGACACCAGGGGCGCCGTAGCTCCAGCGGGCAAAGATGCGGCTGAGGCCGAGGGCGGCGAGCGCGAAGTACGTGAGGTCCGGTAGCAGGTAGGTGAGCAACGTGTTGGCGCCGGGGGCGCGGAGGAGGAAGGCCCAAGCGGTGCGGTGGCGGAGGTCGAGCAGCCAGTAGAAGAGCGAGAAGAGGGCGGTGGCGGCGGCGATGCTCCAGAGCGCCCAGGTGGGGGTGGCACGGATTTTGCTGATGCCGAGCGGGCGGAGCAGAAGGCCGAGAAGGCCGCAGATCAGAGCAAAGCCGAGCGCGAGAAGGAACTGCCGTTTGGGCGTGTTGCGGAGGCGTTCGTTGAGGAAGATGCCCGCGACGACGACGCCGGCCATGGTGATGGAGGGCATCGCGCCATTGTCGAAGGGGAACAGGTACATCGGCTGGGGGTAGCGGAGCCAATGGCCGCAGATGCCGATGTTGAGCGCGACCAGGACGCAGAACCAGACCAGGGGCCCGGCGGTGAGTCGGCGTGTGGGGACATACAGCAGGCAGACGGCGACATAGGTGAGGCCGATGAGCCCGAGGATTTCGGGGTAGCTGAAGTCGATCCAGGCGGCGGCGCCGGTGGGGAGTTTGCGGCGGAAGAGCGCGAGGGTGGTGATCAGCAGCAGGGCGCCGAGGGTGCGGAGGACGGGGATGAGGCGGCGCGGCGTGGCGGGCGGGTAGACCGCCCAGAGCAGGATGGCTCCGAGCAGCGAGAGCAAGGCCCACAGACTGCCCCGCATGTGCGTGAGGCTGCGACTGGTGTTGCCGGCGTTGGCGAGGATGAGGCCGAGGACGAGCAGGGCGAGGCAGCGGAGGAGGATGTGTCCCCAGAGGTGCGGCAGAGAGGGGTCGCGGCGCAGGCGTTGGCGGATGGCCAACGGCAGGGCCAGGCCTACGGCGAAGAGAAAGAAGGGGTAGACCATGTCGACGTAGGACATGGCGTTGATGTCGCGGGGAATGTGGTAGGTCCAGCGCGAAAGGCCGCGCACTTCGCCCAGGTCGTTGACGAAGATCATGACGGCCATGGCGAAGCCGCGGAAGATGTCCAGCGAAAGCACGCGTGTGGAGACGGGCTGGCCGGTGAGGCCCGTGGACGGTTGCGCTTGCGGGGTGGGGTTGGTGAGCGTGCTCATGGGCGTGAGGGTGTGCTGCCAAGGGATGTGTTGATGGTGGTGAGCAGCGTGCCGGAGGGGTCAGAAAAGTATTGCCAGAACATGATGCCGGCGAGGTGTTGGTCGTGGATGTAGCTGCACTTGCGGCGAAGCGACTCGGGGTCTTCGTAGGTGATGAATTGCCGGGCTGAGGCGCTGTACGCGTAGGGGACCTGCGAGGCCGAGTCCCAGTAGCGGGCAAAGCCGTGTTGGAGCAGGTTGAGAATCTCCGGGTAGCTGGTGTGCAGATTTGGGACAGCGATCCCGGTCTGGAAGAGGCCGTGGTTGGTGGGCGGCACGTTGCCCCAGGCATGGCCGTAGAAGGGAACGCCGAGGACGAGCTTGGAGGCGGGGACGCCGGCCTGCTCGAAGGCGTGGACGATGTCGGCGGACGAGGCATGGTGCGGATCGGCGGGATCGGCGAAGAGCGGGGCGTGATTGCCGGTGGGGGCTGGTTTGTCGCCGGGCTCGTAGAAGTCGTAGGCCATGAGGTTGACCTGATCGAGATACCTGGAGGCCTCGCCGAGCTGGGTGTCGGCGATGTACTGGGTGGAGCTGCCGGCGGCGATGGTGAGGAGCAGGTGTTTGGAGGTGGTGGTCTGGGCGTCGAAGCGGGTGCGCAGTTCGCGAAGCAGTGCGGTGAAGTTGGCGCCGTCCTCGGGCCGGTTCGGGTTGCCGGCGCCGGACTGTCCGGGGTATTCCCAGTCGATGTCGAGTCCGTCAAGGTTGTAACGGGTGAGGAAGGTCATCACGCTGTCGATGAACGTGGCGCGCGAGCCGGGCGTGAGGGCTGCGTCCGAGAAGCCGCCGGAGCCCAGCCAGCCGCCGACGGAGACGACGACCTCAAGACCGGGGTGGGTCGCTTTGAGTGAGGTGAGGAGGACCAGGTTGGCGGCGTCGTTGGGCGAGCCTTCGACCACCCGGCCGTTTTTGATCAGCGCAAAGGCGTAGTTGATGCGGGTGATCCTGGTGGGGTCTACGTCGGCGGCGGCGAGAAGACGGTCACCGGGGAGATTGGGAAAGACGTAGGCGATGATCACGGGGCTGGGAATGATGGCCTGCGCGTGCGTACGGGGTAAGGGCGCGAGTGTGGCGAACACGGCAGCCATGAAGCAGAGGACGTGGCGGAATGGTCGAACTATGCGGGGTGGCACGGTAGGTTCGATGCCGGTGTTGGTTGTGGTGCGTGCTGAAAGTTGGGTTCCGGGTTGGGGCGGGGGACGGTTTTGTGGCTTGGGGGGGGACGGCGGTGGGCCTGCGGCGCTGCCGAACCCGTCCTGGCGACGATGAAGCTTTTGCGAAGATGGGCCAGCCGGACGTGCTGGTCAGGCTGGCCCGGCGGCTGAAGCGGCGTTCTGGGCTGGTTGGGTTGGCCCGGCTAAAGCCTGGCCTTGACGAGACGTTGGGATGCATTTGGGCTGCAAACAACGCAGATTCCCTGCGGGAATGACAACTAGAACGGCAACGGCAACGGCAACGGCAACGGCAACGGCAACGGCTATGGCAGCGGCTACGGCACGGGAAACGGCAGCGGCTACGGCACGGGAACGGCTACGGCACGGCAACGGCAACGGCACGGCAACGGCAACGGCTACGGCTACGGCAACGGCAACGGCACGGCTACGGCTACGGCACGGGAAACGGCTACGGCACGGGAACGGCTACGGCACGGCTACGCAACGGCTACGGCTACGGCTTCGGCTTCGGCTTCGGCTTCGGCAACGGCTACGGCTTTTGGCAACTCAACGCAACGGTAAGGTGAAGGCGAATCCCTTCACCTTCGCTTTAGAACTCGCCGGGAGTGGGGCCTTTGGTTTCCTTGTTCACCTTGAACCGGTAGGTGAGCTGGAGGTAGCCGAGGGTCAGCGGTGGGGCTTTCGCACCCTGGACAAGGACGCGCCCAGGGAACAGGTGACCGACGCCCACCTGCACATTCAACGATTTGCGGAAAGCGTAGCTGCCTGAGGCGTCAAAGCCCTGGCCGAGGTCGTTGTTGGTCCAGCCGGCCGTGGGGACGCGGATGTAGGTGGTGCCGCCGCTCCCGTACACGCTGTCGCGCTGGTTGGCGACGTGGAGGTCTTCGCCCTGGAACAGGAGCGTGAGGTCCTTACGGACACCCATGTCGAGATTGACGCGGGTTTGAGTGATGTTTTCAAAGCCGAAGACGTCGACCAGGCCGAAGGCGTTGTGGTTGGAAGGGTATTGCTGGTCGTATGTCGAGATGCGGTTGAGGTTGCGGTGCGGGTTGCCGGTGGCGTAGTCGTATTCGCCGGTGAGGCGAGGCTTCGTGGGCAACGTGTTGAAGCGGTAACCCAGTTTGGCGATGCCCGCGCCGGCGTGGATGGAGTCGTTTGCGTAGGAGCCGCGCTGCAGGTCGCCGGTGAGGTCGTAGTCAAAGCCGCCGGGAATCTTGCCGTTGACTTCGGCCCCGAACGTGGTTTCGAGTTCGCTGCCCCTGGTATTTTGCTGGCTGGTGACGGTGCGGACGGCGCGGATCAGGACAAAGGGCTCGATTTCGACATGCGGGACGACGCCCGCGAGGTCGCCGACTGCGCCGTGGAAGGTCAGGCCGGCGCCGTGCTTGTCGAGGGACGAGGGATGGACGGCCACGACCGAGGTGCTGAACAGGTCGACGAAGTTCTTGTTCATGAAGCCGTAGCGGCCGCGGAAGCCGTCCCAGCTACGGCTGTTGTTGGTCCAGTCGCTGATACCAACGACGCGCTCATTGCCGTAGCGCAGGAGTTGGCGGCCGGCGATGAGGTGGGCTTTCTGGACGTGGATGTCGGCGTAGCCCTGGAACAGGTCAAAGACGTCGCGCATATTGCTTGCGACGGATGGCAGCGGGAGACCGAGGGCGTGGGTGTCCTCGAACTGGAGGTAGCCGGTGATGAACTTGAGGGGGCGGATTTCGAGACCGCCACGCGCGCGGGTGAGCACGTAAAGGCGATCGTTGGCGGAGACCTGATTGTAGGAGGTTTGGCCTTCCATGCGGCCACGCAGCTCGAAGTCGAGCGACATCCAGGGCGGCAGCTGGCGCAATTGCAGGGGAGCGGTGCTGCCGGAAACCTGGGGATATTCGAAATAGGTCGGCTTTTGGGCGTGTGCTGTGACGAGCGCGCCAGCTGCCAAAGACGTAAGCGCGACGAGCGAGGCAAGCTTGCCGGCTTTGGGGATCGCGTGGCGTTGGGCTTGTGAGGACGGGGCGGCGGTCGCGCGGAAAGCGCAGGAAGCAGAGGTGCGCGTAGAAGAAAGCTTCACAAGTGATACCCAGAAGAGCGAATTCAGCGTTGCTTGTTTGGATGTGCTGTGTCGAGCCAGCGGTGAGGGAATTGTTACACGGGTGTGAATGCGTCTGTCATCGATCAATGGATGGAGTTCCGGGAGAAACACCTGAGGTATGGCGGCAGGTAACCATGTCGGAAGATGTCTTTGGTAATCTGGACAAACCGCTTCGAAGTCTTACAGCGCGACTACCCTGCTGCACGGGGCTGAGCTGTAGTTAGGGTGCCAGATGTCGAGGGTAGTGGTGATTGGCGCGGGGGCCATGGGGCTCACGGCAGCGTTCCGGGCCGCCCGCAATGGGCACGAGGTCACGGTGCTGGAAGCGGCGCCTGAGCCGGGTGGGATGGCAGGTCACTTTGATCTGGATGGCGTGTCGCTGGAGCGCTTCTACCACTTCGTTTGCAAGACGGATGAGCCGACCTTTGCCTTGCTGGACGAGTTGGGTTTGAGTGACCGGCTGCGTTGGCGTGAAACCAGCATGGGCGTCTTTACGGGAGGCAGGCTGCACCCCTGGGGTGACCCGGTGGCCCTGTTGCGTTTTCCGTTTTTGAGCCTGTGGCAGAAGGTGCGGTACGGCCTGTTTGCCTTTGTGTGTGTGCGGCGCAACCGTTGGGACGCGCTGGAGCATGAGACGGCACGGTCGTGGATCGTGCGCTGGTGCGGCGAGGATGTGTACCGGCGATTATGGAAGTCGCTGTTCGACTTGAAATTTTATGAGTACGCGGACAATGTCTCCGCGGCGTGGATCTGGACGCGCATTCGGCGCATCGGGCGGTCGCGGCGGAGCCTGTTGCAGGAAGAGCTTGGGTTTATCGACGGTGGCACGATGACGTTGATCGATGCCTTGCGCAGCGATGTGGAGCGCCATGGCGGCGTGGTGCTGGTAGGCACGCCGGCGCGCCAGGTCCGGGTGGCCGACGGGCGCGTGTGTGGCGTGGAGGCGGACGGTGAGTTTTTCGACGCGGATGCGGTGATTTCGACCGCGCCGACGCCCCTGGTTTCCGCGATGATTCCGGATTTGCCGGAGGCGTGGAAGGCACGCTATGACGCGATCACGAACATTGGGTGCATCTGCGTCGTTTTTCGGCTGAGGCGGTCCGTGAGCCCGCATTTCTGGGTGAATGTTTCGGAGCCGGATCTGGAGATCCCGGGCATTATTGAGTTCACCAACCTGCGCGATGTGGGTGGGGACACGGTGATGTACGTGCCGTATTACCTGCCGGTGACGGAGCGGAAGTTCAGCTGGACGGATGCGCAGCTGGTGGCCGACGCGTTGGCGTGTTTGCAGCGGGTCAACCCGGCGCTGCAGCAGGCGGATGTGAAGGCGACCAAGGTGGCACGGTTGCGCCATGGCCAACCCATTTGTGAGCCTGGGTTTGCGGCGAAGATTCCGCCGGTGGAGACGCCGATAGCAGGGTTGCAGGTGGCAGATACGTGCTTCTACTACCCTGAGGACCGCGGCATTGCGGAGAGCGTCCGGCTGGGGCAGGCCATGGCGGAGCGGCTGGGCGTGGTGACGATGACATCCACCGGAGCTTGATTGAAAAGCTAGGGCGTGGGTGCCTGGTTGGCGCGGGCAGCGTCGCGCAGCCCGATGCCGGTGACCCGCGCGCAGACAAGGCCGACCGGGATGATGCTGAGCGTCGTGGTGAGCAGTGCGACCGTGCCGCATGCGGAAGCGGTCTCTACGGGGACGCCGAAGAAGGCGTGAAACGCCGTGGCCAGAACGGCGATTTGCGTGAACCACCCAAGGATGGGCAGCTGCAGAAGGGAGGCTCCCATGCTGGTCGCCATCAGGAGCATGACGCCGGTAAACGTGATGCCTGTGAGCGTGGGCGATGCCTGGAAGGCGTGCGCGGAGAACAGGTAGCAGAGCGCGATGCCGAGCCACATGACGAGCGAAACAGCAAGTGCGGCGAGGAACTGCGGAAAGCTCGCGATGGTTTGGAAGCCTTCGCGGAAGTCGAGCAGGCGAGCGGCTACGGTTTCGGCGAGCTTTGGGGAGAGCGGACGCACGAGGCGGGCTGCGAGGTGGGCGAGGCGGTCGCCGGCGAAGCGAATGGTCGTGGCAAAGACGGCAAGAAAGATCGTGGCCGCGAGCGAGACAATACCGGCCTTGGTAAACGCCTCATGGTGGGGCAGGTTGCGGGGGGCGAAGGCGAGGGTAACGGAGAACAGGATGGCGGCGGCGGCGAGATCGAAGGCGCGTTCGATGGAGTAGACGGCCAGCTGGGTGGCGACGGGTGTGTTGAGGCGGCGCGCGACGAGGTACGGGCGGGCGAGGTCGGCGACGCGACCGAAGAGCGCGACCGCGGTGAAGCCGATGGCCTGCGAGGGAAGCAGCTGCAACGTGGAAGAGCGGCGGACCGGGGCAAGGAGGATGGCCCAGCGGGTGCCGCGCAGGGTGAAGCTGACCGCGATGCAGGCAAGGGCGAGCACGAGGTAGAGCGGTGAAAGTCCGTGCAGTTGCTGCGCAAAG
The DNA here is from genome assembly GCA_965198515.1 of Granulicella sp. GTDB lineage: Bacteria > Acidobacteriota > Terriglobia > Terriglobales > Acidobacteriaceae > Granulicella. Next base: position 2,369,591 of record CBDAPO010000006.1, read on the forward strand.
GTGTGCGGGTCGAAGGCGATGCGGTGGCGGAACGCCCAGAGCAGGAGGGCGATGACCAGGAGGACCGCGAGGGGCCAGAGCTTGCGGATGGCCGAGGGTTCTTCCGCGGCGAGGCTGGCGGCTTGCGTTTTTGGATCCACCGCCCCCGTGGGTTCGGGGCCGGGGAGGCTGCCGGAGGTCTCATTGGGAACGGTGGGCATGATCTTCGCGTCTTAGAGTACCTTGCCGTCCGCTTGGATGTGCCGGCTGGTCATGGATCGTGCCGAGCTTTGCGTAGAAGGCAATGGGCGATCGGGGCCCGGGGGAACTGAGGCGAGATGGAGCGAGGAACGGTTCGGATCGGGATTTCGGGGTGGCGCTATGCCGGATGGCGTGGGGTGTTCTACCCGCCCAAGCTCGCGCAGCGGCGCGAGTTGGCGTTTGCCGCGGAGCAGTTTTCCAGCGTGGAGATCAACGGGACGTTTTACTCGCTGCAGCGGCCATCAAGCTTCAGGACGTGGGCTGCGGAGACACCGGCGGACTTTGTGTTTTCCGTGAAGGCGCCGCGGCTGATTACGCATATGTACAAGCTGCGCAACGTGGAGCAGGCGTTGGCGAATTTCTTTGCGAGTGGCCTGCTGGAGCTTGGGTCGAAGCTGGGGCCGGTGTTGTGGCAGTTTCCGCCGCAAATGCGGTATACGCGGGAGCGGTTTGAGAGCTTCTTTGCGCTGTTGCCGAGGACGCAGGGGGCGGTGGCGTCGATGGCTCGGCTGCATGGGGAGCGGATGGTGGGACGGGAGGCCACGGGGTTGTTGGTGGATGCGGAGACGCCGGTGCGGCATTGTGTGGAGATTCGCGATGAGAGCTTTGCCTGCGCGGAGTTTGTGGAGCTGTTGCGGGCGCATGATGTGGGGTTGGTGGTGGCGGACACGGTAGCGTGGCCGTTGTTGTTCGATGTGAGTTCGGATTTTGTGTATTGCCGGCTGCATGGCTCGGAGGAGCTGTATGCGAGTGGGTATGAGAGCGAGGCGCTGGAGGTTTGGGCGGAGCGGATTGCGGCCTGGGCGACGGGTGGCGTGGCGGAGGGGCGGCGGGCTTGTGGGGTGGAGGCGGCGTGTGTGCCTCGGGATGTGTATGTGTACTTCGATAACGACATCAAGGTGCGGGCGCCGTTTGATGCGTTGGCGTTGATGGCGAAAGTTGAGGAGCGGCTTGGGGTGATTGGCGTCCGGCGGGGGAGTGCGTTGACTGCGGGGCAGGTGGAAAGGCCAAAGCGGGAACGCAAAGGGCGCTAAGGTTTCGCGAAGGGCGCGGCGGGGGAACGGAACGCGGATTCCCTTCGGGAATGACAACCAAGGGTGGGTAGAGCACTGAGCACGAGCACTGAGCACGAGCACTGAGCACTGAGAACTGAGAACAAGCACTGGGCACGAGCACTGAGCACTGAGCACTAGCACTGAGCACTAGCACTGAGCACTAGCACTGAGCACTAGCACTGAGCACCGAGCACTCAGGCCAGGTATTCCTTCAGCCAGGGGTCGGTGCTGTGAACGAGGTCCTGGGTGGGGCCGTCGAAGACGATGCGGCCTTCGTTGAGGACGAGGAATTGGGTGCCTGGGTCGATGCCGTTGTCCGGGATGGGTTCCATGTGGCTGGTGGTCTGGTTGAAGCGGTGGGTAGCTAGGGTGAAGGCGTCCTGGAGGCGGTGGGTGATGAGGAGTGCGGTGGCTCCGGAGACGTCGCGCTGCTTGACCACGAGCTCGATGATGGTGGTGGAGGTGATGGGGTCGAGGCCGCCGGTGGGGCTGTCGTAGAGGAGGAGTTCGGGGCCGGTGATGATGGCGCGGGCGATGGAGACGCGGCGCCGCATGCCGCCGGAGAGCTCGGAGGGGAACCTGGCGATGGCTTGTTCGAGCTCGACGAAGCGGAGGGCTTCCAGGACGCGATTGTGGGCCTCGGCATCGGGAGTTTGTTCTTCGTGGAGGCGGTAGGCGACGTTGTCTTCGACGGTGAGTGAGTCGAACAGGGCGCTTTCCTGGAAGACCATGCCGATGTGGGCGCGGAGTTCGAACATCTCGCGTTCGGAGAGCTTGGCGAGGTCCTTGCCGAAGACGCGCACGGTGCCCTTGTCGGGCTGCAGGAGACCGTTGGCGAGCTTCATGAGGACGCTTTTGCCGCCGCCGGCGGGGCCGAGGATGATGCGGGTCTCGCCGTGCTGGACCTGAAAGGTGATGTTTTCGAGGACGGGGTCGCGATCGAAGGTGATCGAGACGCCTTGGAAGTCGATGATGGGGGCTGTTGTTTGGTCGGGTGATGGCATTGGCTTACGCGGGGTTCCGTGGCACGGAGGCGAGAAGCAGATTGCCCGTGCGGGGAATGGAAGGAAAGAGAAGCAGGATCAGCGGCCGAAGATGCCGATCATGAGCTTGGTGACGACGGTGTCGACAATGATGAGCAGGACGGACGAGGTGACGACGGCCTGTGTTGTTGCCCGGCCGACGCCGCGGGTGCCGCCGGTGGTGGACAGACCGTAGAAGCAGCCGATGGTGGCGATAAGGAAGCCGGAGAAGAGCGGCTTGACGAGACCTTCGACGACGTCACCGCGGAGCAGGCCGTTGAAGGCGGTGTGGATGAAGGTAGATCCGCTTTGGTGCAGGAGGGCCATGGCGACGAGGGCGCCACCGCAGATCCCGAAAGCGTCGGAGATGACGGTGAGGAAGAAGAGCATGACGACGGTGGCTACCAGGCGCGGTGTGACCAGTTTGCGGATGGGGTCGGTGCCGAGGGCGCGCATGGCGTCGATCTGTTCGGAGACCTTCATGGAGCCGAGTTCGGAGGCCATGCCGGAGGCGTTGCGTCCGGCCACCATGACGCCGGTCAGAACGGGGCCGAGTTCCTTGACCATGGACAGGGCGACCAGCTTGCCGGTGAGGTCGACGGCGCCAAACTCCTTGAGTGTGGAGGTGGACTGCAGCGTGAGGACAGCGCCCGTGAAGAAGCCGACCAGGATGACGATGGGGACGGAGCCGACGCCAATGGAGTCGAGCTGGATGAAGGTGTCGGCGTAGTAGTGCGGGGCGGAGAAAAGCGCGGCGATGGCGCGTCCGGTGAGGAGGGAGTAGTCCTGCACGGAGGCGATGATGCGCTTAGCGAAAGCTCCTGGCGAAACGAGGTTCATGCGGTCGACTGAGGGTCAGGGTATCAGAAGAGCGCTCGTTGCCTGGTGGTCGGTCGGCGGCGATTGGTGTCGCGTTGACGGCGTGGCGCTTGGTGGGGGGTGAGTGCGAGAATGAGGTGTGATGAGCGAGACCATGCTTGGCGCGGTGTTGCATGGCAGGGAAGACCTGCGTTTGGAGCGTGTGCCGAAGCCGGTTGCCGGGCCGGGGGAGCTGGTGCTGCAGGTAGACGCAGCGCTGACCTGTGGGACGGATTTGAAGGTGTACCGGCGCGGGTACCACGCCAAGATGCTGACAGCGAACCGGCTGTTTGGGCATGAGGTGGCGGGGACGGTCGTTGAAGTGGGGGCCGGCGTTGCGGAGTTCGCCGTGGGGGATCGCGTGGTGCCGTTGAATTCGGCGCCTTGCGATGTGTGTTTCTTCTGCAGGAATGGGCAGCAAAATCTTTGCGACGATCTGCTGTTCAACAACGGCGCGTATGCGGAGTTCTTCCATGTGCCGGCGCGCATTGTGACGAAGAATACCCTGCGCGTGCCGGATGCCATGCCCCTGGCGCATGCGGCGTTGACCGAGCCGCTGGCCTGCGTGGTGCGGGGCATGGAAGAAAGCGGGGCGCGTGCAGGGCAGACGGCCGTTGTGCTGGGTGCGGGACCGATTGGGCTGTTGTTTGTCCATGCGGCGGCGCTGGAGGGCTTGCGGGTGATCGCCGTGGTGAAGCGGCTGGACCAGGTGGACACGGCGCTGGCGCTGGGTGCGGCCGCGGTGGTGCGCGTGAGTGAAGTGGACGACGTCGTTGCGGCGGTGCGGGCGTCCACGCCCGAAGGACGCGGTGCGGATTTGGTGTTTGAGGCGGTGGCGACGCCCGAGACGTGGCAGCAGAGCGTGTTGATGGCGCGCAAGGGTGGCGTGGTGAACTTCTTCGGTGGGCCACCTGCGGGCACGGCGGTTTCCCTGGATACAAACCTGTTGCACTATAGCGATCTGACGTTGAAGGCGAGCTTCCATCACACACCCGCGACGGCGCGGAAGGCGTTTGCGATGCTGCAGTCGGGGCGGTTTGCGTGTGAGGCATTTTTGACCAGCACGGCAGCGTTGGACGAGGTGCCGGCGTTGTTCCGGCGCATGCTGGAGCGACCCGCGGAAGGAACGCGGCCGGAGATCAAGACCGTGGTGTACCCGCACGGAATCTCACAGGCCAACGGTGTGTGCGTTGAGGCTGCGGAGGTGCTGGTTTGAGTGGGGCGGTTGAAACAATGCCGGGCTCGCTGGTAGGGGCGCCTGAGGTGTACTGTACGCCGGCACAGAGGCCCACGCTGGCCGAAGCACAGGCGTGGTGCAAGCACCTGGCCGAGACGCACTATGAGAATTTCCATGTCGCGACCTTCTTCCTGCCCAAGAAGCTGAAGCCGCACTTCCATAGCGTGTATGCGTTCTGCCGGACGTCGGATGACCTGGGGGACGAGGTTGGCGACACGGCGTTGGCGGCGCAGTTGCTGGCGGAGTGGCGCGGCATGTTGCACGAGTGTTTTGCGCGGCCCGAAATATCGCGGCACCCAGTGTTTGTGGCGTTGCAGCCTACGGTCGCAGCGTGTGCTTTGCCGCGCGAGCCGTTTGATGACCTGATCTCTGCGTTTGAGGAAGACCAGGTGTACACGCACCATGCGTCTCTGGCGACGTTGGAGAAGTATTCGCGGTACTCGGCGAACCCGGTAGGCCGGCTGGTGTTGCTGGTGTCCGGGTACAACGACGCAGAAACGTTTGCGTTGTCGGATGAGATCTGCACGGGGCTGCAGTTGGCCAACTTCTACCAGGATGTGGTGACGGACTGGGTGGATCGTGGACGACGGTATCTGCCGGCGGATGCGATGGCGCGGTTTGGTGTGACCGACGAGCAGATTGCGGAGCGACGCTTCGATGAGAACTTCCGCGCGATGATGCAGTTCCTGGTGGACGATGCGCGGGCCCGGTTGCTGCGGGGGCAGCGCATTACGGAGCGCGTGGAGCGGGATCTGGCGGCGACGTTGAGCCTGTTTGTGAAGGGTGGCTTGACGATCCTGGATGCCATTGCGGCGCAGGGGTACGACACGCTGAAGTCGCGCCCGGTGGTGACGAAAGGGATGAAGCTGCGGCTGCTGGGCGGGGCGTTGATGGGCAAGTTAGGTACGGTGTTTGGCGGCAGCCCCAGCCAGGCGGCGCGCGCGGGTCGCGTATGACGGCAAAGAACACAGCGGCGGTGACGGCCGCGTATGCGCATTGCCGGGCAGTCGCCAAGCGCGAGGCCAAGAACTTTTATTGGGCGTTCCGTGTGTTGCCGCAGCACAAGTCTGACGCGATGTGCGCGGTGTATGCGTTTATGCGCAAGGCGGATGACCTATCCGACGATGAGTCGCTGAGCCTGGAGGAGCGGCGTGCGGCGATGGCGGCGTGGACGGCGGCGTGGCGTGCCTCGCGCGGGCCAGGAGACGCGGCGGACCCTGTGTTTCTGGCGTTGAACGACACGCAGGAGCGCTTTGCGATCCCTGATGAGTTGCTGGAGCAGCTGGTGGCGGGAACCACGATGGACCTGCAGCCACAGCCTGAAGGCGTGACCACGGTGCGCGAGACCACCATGACGGCTGCGGGCAAGACCACCCGCGAGTACCAGGTATATGAGAGCTTCGACGCGCTGTACCGGTACTGCTACCTGGTGGCCTCGGTGGTGGGGCTGGTGTGCATTCGCATCTTCGGGTACAGCGATCCGCGGGCGGAGTTGCTGGCGGAGCGGACGGGCGTGGCGTTCCAGTTGACGAACATTCTGCGTGACGTGCGCGAAGATGCGGAGCGTGGGCGCATCTACCTGCCGCTGGCGGATATGTGGGTTGCGGGGTTGAGTACGGAGCGCTTCCTGAACGAGATCGAGAGCGGGGCGGCGTCGCCGGAGTTGCACGTGATGTTGCAGATGGAGATTGACCGCGCGACCGATTTCTATAACGCTGCCGACGAGCTGATTCCGTTGCTGGACGCTGACGCGCGGCCCGCGATGGAGGTGCTGGCGACGATCTACCGGCGGCTGCTGGCGCGTGTGGCGCAGGACCCGGAGGCGGTGTTGCGGGAGCGGGTGTCGGTGCACATCTCAGAGAAGCTGGGCATTCTTGGGCGCGGCCTGATTGCGTCGGGAATGGCGAGGCTGGGCGCTTGAGCGCTGCGGTGCACCGAACGCCGGATGTGATTGTTGTCGGGGCGGGGCTGGCGGGGATGTCGGCCGCGGTGGCGCTGCAGGGAGCGGGTGCGCAGGTGCTGTTGCTGGAGCGCAAGCCGTATGTGGGTGGACGCGCGTACTCATACCAGCACCCGGCGCTGGAAGAAGAAATCGACTCGCAGCATGTGCTGCTGGGCTGTTGCACGAACCTGGTGGAGCTATGCCGGCAGGCGAGAGCGGACCGGTACCTCCGTTGGTATGACGAGATCACGTTCCTGGAGCCGGCGACGGAGCAGCGGGGTGCGCGGGCGAGCGTGATCGGGCCTGAGGGCTTGCCGGCGCCGTCGCACTCGACGATGAGTTTCCTGCGGGCGTCGATGTTAGGCGGGCGGGACAAGGCTGTGATCGCGCGGGGACTGCTGGAGTTTTTGCGCGGCTATCCGGCTACGGATGAGGAGCCGTTCAGCGTGTGGCTCGAGCGGACGGGGCAGACGGAGCGGGCGATCCGGCACTTCTGGGAACCGGTGGTGGTGGGTGCGCTGAACGACAGCTTTGAGCGCTGCTCGACGCGGTATGCGGGGCAGGTGTTTCATGAGTCGTTTCTGGCTAATCCTGAGGGTGGACGGCTGGGTATCCCGACGCAGCCGTTGTCGGTGTTTTATGGGGCGTTGGCGGAGCTGTTTGTGCGGCAGGGTGGCGAGCTTCGGCTGCGGGCGAGTGCCGAGCGGATTGCGCGTGAGGCGGAGGGCTGGCGGATGTCGCTGGCCGATGGGACAAGTGTGATGGCGCCGAAGGTGGTGCTGGCGGGGCCGTTTGAGCAAGCGGCGAAGTTGTTGGCCGAGGTCGAAAGCGACGCGCCCGGGCTGCAGCGTGTGCGGGAGGCGCTGGGGCACTTTGTGCATGCGCCGATTACGACGGTGCACCTGTGGTTTGACCGGGAGCTGGCCGAGCTGGACCACGCGGCGCTGCTGGACACGCGCATCCAGTGGATGTTTAACAAAACGCGGATCCGGCGGGTGCCGGCGAGTGTGTCGCGGGGTGGGCAGTATGTTGAGCTGACCGTGAGTGGGTCGTTTGAGGAGCTGCGGCGGGGGCGGGACGAAATTCTTGCGGACTCGATGCGCGAGTTGGCGATGTTCTTCCCGGCGGTGCGTGGGGCGAAGCTGGTGAAGTCTGGCGTGCTGAAAGAGGCGCGCGCAACGTTCTCCGTCGTGCCGGGGCTGGACCGGTTTCGTCCGGCGGCCGATGCGGCAGGGGATGGGCTGTATGTGGCGGGGGATTGGACGCGCACGGGGTGGCCTTCGACGATGGAGGGCGCGGTGCGGAGTGGGCGTTTGGCGGCGGAGGCTGTCGTGCGGGATGCGGGTGGAGCCGCGCGGTTTGTAGCGGCGGATCTGCCGCGAACGGGGTGGATGCGGTGGTTGGCGCGGGGCTAGGCTTTGGTTCGCGATGGTCCCGCGGCTGCGACAACAGCAGATTCCCCGTTCGGGAATGAGAAGCAAACGCAGATCCCCTTCGGGGATGACAGCCAAAAGAAGCTGAGGCGTCCTAACGGAGCAGGATGACGCCGATCGCGACGAAGAGCGTGGCGAGCCAGCGGCGGCGATCGACGTTTTCGTGAAGAAAGAGTTTGGCAGCGATCGCGTTGCCGATGTAGGTGAGCGCGCCGATGGCGGGGGCGGCCAGCGAGAGCTGCGCGATGCTCAGCGCGAACAGCATGGCGAAGAAATTCAACGCCATGCAGAGAGCGCCGATGACGAAGGTGAAGTTGCCGAGGACAGCGCGGATGGCGCCCGGAAGCCCACTATGTTTGCGGATGTCATCGAGATCGCCGAGGCGTTGGAGGCCGGCGGCCATGAGGACTTCGCCCGCAACGGCGAGCGCGGCCACCAGTGCGATGGCGAGCCAGGCGGCGAAGGTGCCATGAGTGGAGATCGCTGCTGCCGTTGTGTTCAACGGGCGCCTTCCACATCCATGCGGTCGAGCTTGGGGTGCTCCGTGCGGGATGGCCCACCGGCGACGAAGCCTACCGCGCTGACGATCAGGACGACCCCAAGGCAGCGACTCAGCGAGAGCTGCTCGCCGAGAAGAAAATGGCCCATCAGCGCCACGATGACCGTGCTCAGCGACGTAGCGGGCATGACGAAGGTGAGGTCGGCCCAACTGAGCGCGGTGGTGTAGGTGGCGAAGAAGCCGATAAGCAGCACGATGCCGATGTCGACCGATGGATTGAAGAGCGCGTGCCAAAGGAGGTTGAGATGCTGGAGGTCGACTGTGCCGACCTGGCGCATGCCGCGGGCGAGAAGCGCGTCGCCGATGGGGGCTGTGAGCGTGATGGCCAGCAGAACAAGGTACTGCGATGAGGTGAGGCGGTGTTTCACCTGAAAATCCTATTGTGTGGCCATTGCAACGCTGTTCTGCGCTACGTGACCCTGTGTAACGGCCGAGAGTCTGCGCGGGGAGGTTGAGCGAACGAGCGATGCCGGACCGATCTACGATTTAAGAAAGCGGGGCAAAGAGAAAGGCGGCCGAAGCCGCCTTTCTCTGATGATTGGTGAGCCTTTACGCGTTCATGCTGACGCTTTCCTGCTGACGCAGTTCGTTGTCGGCGCGGACCTTGCGGACCATCTCGTTGCGTTCTTTGCGAAGCTTCATGTAGCTCTTGGCTTCGACATAGAGGCGGGGGACGTCGCGGTTGACGATGGCCTTCCAGACGACACGGGCTGCCGCCTTGGGGCGGAAGTAGTATTCGTCGTAGAACTTGTGGACCATCTCCATGACGTAGTCAGCGGGCAGGCCGGGGTACTCGATGTGCGCCATCTGGTGTCCGCCGTGATCGTTCATGACGTTGCCGTTGGTGATGAAGCCATTCTTCTCCGCGTACTCGAACAGCTCGGTGCCCGGGAAGGCGTGCGCGACGGAGACCTGGATGGTTTCGCAATCGAGGCTCTTGGCGAACTTGATGGTGTTCGCGATGGACTCCTTGGTTTCGCCAGGCAGACCGAGGATGAAGTCGGCGTGGATGACGAGACCGAGGTCGTGGCAGTCCTTGACGAAGTCGCGTGCGCGCTCGACGGTGGCGCCCTTTTTGATGTTCTTGAGGATCTGCGGGTCGCCGGACTCGAAGCCGACGATGAGCAGGCGGCAGCCGGCTTCCTTCATGGCCTTGAGGGTTTCGCGGTCGGTGGTGACGCGCGAAGTGCAGGACCAGGTGAGGTTGAGGGGCTTGAGCTTGGCGCAGAGTTCGACGGTGCGGGCCTTCTGGATGTTGAAGGTGTCGTCGTCGAAGAAGAACTCCTTGACGTGAGGGAAGTTTTCCTTGGCCCACTTCAGTTCGGCGGCGACGTCGTCGGTGCTGCGCTTGCGCCAGGCGTGGCCGGAGAGGGTCTGCGGCCAGAGGCAGAAGGTGCACTGGGCGGGGCAGCCGCGGGTGCTGTAGAGCGAGATGAAGGGGTGGAGCAGGAACGGCACGTTGTACTTGGTGACGTCCATGTCGCGCTTGTAGATCTTGGTGGCCCAGGGCATGGCGTCGAGATCTTCGACCTGCGGGCGGTCAGCGGTGTGCTGGATCACGCCGGTCTGCGGATCGCGGAAGCTGATGCCGAGAATCTCGGGGAGCGGCTTGCCGTTGGCGAACTCCACGACCGAGAAGTCGAACTCGCGGCGGCAGACGAAGTCAATCGCTTCGCACTCATTGAGGGCGCGGTCGGGGTCCGTGGTGACCGGCGGGCCAACGAAGGCGATCTTGATGGACGGGTTGGCGGCCTTGATGGCACGCGCCAGCCCGTGGTCGCCCGACCAGCCGACGGTGGACGTGAAGAGGACGAGGAACTCGAAGCTCTTGGCAGTCTCGATGGTTTCGGCGGCGGAGATGTGATGCGGCGGGGCGTCCAGCAACTTCGAGCCCTCGAGCATGCCGGCGGGATAGGCGAGCCAGACAGGGTACCAGTAGGACTCAATCTCGCGAGTAGCCGGCCAGCGCGAACTTGCGCCTCCGTCGAAGTTTTCAAAAGAGGGCGGATTCAGAAGCAGGGTCTTCAGGGGCATAGCTGTCCTCAAGTTTACCATCCGGTCACTCCCTTTGCCCTCCCCGTTGTGCAGGTGGAGGCACCATGGGAGCTACGGGTGTGGCGGGCCGGCGGGTGTGGAAGGAACGGCCGCGGGCGGTGTACCGGGTGTTGGATTCGTGACCGGGCCTCCAGGGTTCGTCCCAGGGGGTGTTCCGGTGGTGGGAACCGACGGAATTGTCGCTCCCGGGACGGTCGCACCCCCCGGGGGAACGCCGATCGTGGCCGGGAGAGGGGGTGCCGGGGCCGGGGAGGCATTGGCCGGGGCTGCGGTCGCGCCCGGGATGGTGGCTGCCAGCCAGTTCGTCAGCGAACCTTCCTGGCGTAGAAGCGAGACCTCCGCCTGTTGGAGCTGCAGGTCAGCGGTCAGCATGTCGAGCGTGCGGAGGCGCTCTTGCAAGCGCGCGTTTTCCTCGTCCTTGGGGGTGAGCTGGTCGCCCTGCACGGCGGCAGCGTTGGCTTGCAGGCGAACGAGGATGGCCTCCAGCTGATCCTGCGCGAGATCGCGGTCCAGCTGCGCGAGGTCCTTGCGCGCGGCGAGCTCCCCGGTGCTGCGCCGCAGCTTGTCGCGGCCATCCAGGAAAAGCATCTGCTGCGACTGGGCATCCGCAAGGGCGCGGGCGGCGTCGGCTGCGGCTTCGCGGTATTTCGCCCGGTGCACCATGTCAAGAATAGGGACGGTGACTTCGATCCCGAGGTTGAGGGAGTTGAAGCTGTTGCCCGGGTGCGCGAAGTAGGGGTAGTACTGCGTGTAGGTGGTGAACGCGGTGGAGATGCGGCTGTAGTTGGCGGAGAACGCCACCTGCGGGCGAAGCAGGTAGTGCTTTTCCGCATGGGCCGTGAACTGGCGGGCACGCGCCACGGCAAAACCGGCCGAGAGGCCTATGGTCTGGTTCGGATTGACAGTGGCGCTGGGGTCTTCAGGTGCGGGCAGTTGCAGCTCCGGAATGGAGCCGTGATCGGTGGTGAGCCCCTGCGCGGTCAAGCCGGTGAGGCGAGCGAGGTGGCCGGCCTGGTCGGCAATCTCATCGTCAACCAGAAGCTGTTGCAGATGAATCTGCGCTTCGGTGTGACGCGCCTTTGTGAGCTCGATGTGCGGATCAACGCCGGCGTTGAAGCGGTCTTCGGCAACGGTGACCAGGCGATGCGCAACGCCCAGAGCTTCGGTCTGGACCTTTTTGCGCTGCAGGGCGTTGTCGAGCGCGAGATACGTGTTGGTGGCGTCTTCGACCGCGTCGCTGCGGGCGGCGTCGAGGGCGAGCTGTGCGGATTCGAGGCCGGACCTGGCAGCGCGGATGTTGTCGGCCTGCGAAGAGTTGTAGACCAGCGACTGCGCCGAAATGCTGAAAACGATGGGTGGGCCCAGCGGCGCGCCGGTGGACTTGCCGACGCCGCCATTGGCTGCGACCGCGGGCACAAAAGCGTCCTTGCTTTGGGCCAGCACGGCCTTGGCGCGCGCGACTTCAGCCTGCGCCACTTTCACCTTTGGGCTGTTTTTCAGCGTGAGGTTGACGGCCGAGGGCAGAGACACCTGCGCGGAGGCGAACGACGGCAGCATCAACGCGACGCAGCAAAAGGGCAACAGGGAGGCTACGCGCCGGAAACGAGCAGGGAACGGCATCACAGCGCACCCAAACCCTTCTTTGCCGGACCGTAGTCGGCGGCCAGGGCGAGCGCTTGCTGGAACTCCTGCCGGGCCTGCACGCGGTTGCCCTGCTGGATGAGGAACTCCCCAAGCAGGGTGTGCACGCGAAAGGCAGGGGCCTGGTCGCTCTGGTGTCCGTGTTCGAGGTAGCGGTGCAGGATGTCAACGGCCTGTGCGGTCTGGTGAACGTCGTTCAAGGTGCTGGCTGCGTCGACGATGTTGGCATCCAGCGCGCGATCCAGCGCGACGGCCTTGCGCGCGGCGGCCAGGCCCTTGTCGGGCTGATTCTGGCGCACGTAGAAGCAGGCGAGGTCAACATACGCGCCCGGGTTCTGGGCGACCTGGGTGGCCGCGAGAAACTCGCGTTCGGCGGTGCCCATGTCCTTCTGCTTTTCAGCCAGAAGCGCGCGCAGACGATGGGCAATCTCCGGCAGCGTGGGTTGCACGTTGGAAGCGAGGGTGGATGCTTTTTCAACGCCGCCGCCGACGATGAAGGGGGCGTTGATGTAGTACTCGCCGAGGTCGTTGGCCGCTGCCGGGTTGCGCGGGTTGAGCCGGTAGGCCGTTTGAAACGCGGTACGCACCTGGCCGGCCAGCTTCATGCCGGCGATGGGACCCGCGTGCTCAGCCTGCATTCCAAAGGCACGGCCGGCCCAGTCCTGCGCGCTGGAGTCACTGGCGAGACCGGAGCGCAGGGCGGTTTGGCATTCGTTGGCGGCTTCCGCGCCATGAAGCTCCGAAAGGTAGGTGCGGCAAAGCAGAAGATGCGCTTGCGCATTGTCGGGGTCGCGTCCGACGGCGGAACGCAGGCCGGAGATGGCCTGGTCGGCGCGGCCCTGAAGCAGATCCTGCTCCGAGCCGTGGAGGTCGCCAACGGCGGCGGCGCACATGGCCAGCCCGGGTGCAACGACCGCGACGGCCAGGGCAAGGCGGGCGGCGCGAATGAGCCGACGCATTGCGGGGAACGAGGGGGCTTGTGCCGGAGACGGCGACGAGATCATGGCGCGCCTCCTCAGGATTGCACTTTGACGCGCATGCCGTCGGTGAGGTCGACATCCGTGGTGGCCCCGAGGGCAACGGAGTCGCCTTGCTGCAGGCCGCCGCTGATGCCGACGCGGGTGGTATTGACGTCGCCTTCCCGGACGACAACGGGCGTCTTGACGAGCCGGTTGTCCACCACGCGGTAGACGAAATTGTTGCTGCCCTCGGTGTGCAGGGCTTCGCGCGGGACACTGAGCACGTTGAGGTGCTGCGAAGTGATGACGCGCACGGTGACGTTGATATTGGGGATCAGCTCACCATCGGCGTCGTCAATGCTGATCAGGCAGACGCCCACGTTGCGGGTGCCGTTGTAGGTGATGATCGTGGTGGGCACCTGCGTGACGTGACCGTGCCATGTGCGGTTCGGACGAGCTTCCCAACTGATGGTGACGGGTTCGCCGTTGGCGAGCTTGCCGATGTCGGGCTCGTCAAAGTAGGCGCGCACCTGCAGCTTGTGCAGGTCGGCGACATTGACCACGGGGTCACCGGCAGGAACGAAATCGTAGCGAGTGTAGGGCAGCGAGTACACCGTTCCGGAGATGGGCGAGTGGATGTCAAGCCCGGAATATCCGCTGCGCGCTGCTTCCAGGGCGGTGCGCGCTTCGGTGACCTGGGCCTGCTGCGTGGCGAGGTCGGTGCTGCTGTAGCGGCCGTGCATTCGCGCCTGCACCTGGCCGACATGCGTTTGTGCGTCGGTGACCTTTTGTTGCGCGGCGGCGACCTCGTTGGCCGAGGCGGCGCCCTTGGCCTGCAGGACCTGCAGTGCCTGGAGGGACCGCTCGGCGTCTGCCTGCTGGGCGCGAGCGTTGGCCAGGTCGTTGCGCTCGGAGAGCAGTTCGTCCTGCGTGCCGCCGGAGCGCATGTTGGCGAGCGTGCCGGTGGCGGCTGTGAGGCTTGCCTGGGCCGCGGCGATTTTGCTTTGCGCGTCGGTGGCGTCCAGGCGAACGAGTTCCTGGCCGCGCGAAACCTGCTGCCCGAGCTTGATGGGCATGGCTTCGATGACGCTGGGGATGGGCGCGTGCGCCTGGAAGTCCTCGAGCGGTTCAACGCGGCCGTTTGTGGGGGTCACGTTGATCAGCGGTTCGCGATCAACGCGAGCGGTGCGTACCACCACGCGATCTCTTGAGGCGGGCAGCATGGTGTAGAGCAACGCGGCTGCGATCAGGAGAACTGCGAGCGTGATCCAGATGCGGCTGCGACTGCTTGAAGTTTCGGCCATACGGGAATCGTCAGTATATAAGACACGCCGGCTTTGTTCCGGCTTCAGAAATGTTGCAACGAATGGGATTTCAGGTTGCCTTCAGATTGACGTGCTCCAGCTCCAGCTCCCAGCCACCGAAGTCAGGGTGCCAGTTGCGGTGAAGGCGGAAGGCGATATCGAGCGTGGTGCCGATGTTCCAATGTTCGGTGCGGGCACGATCGGCCCAGTTGGTCCGACGCGTCCAGGCGGTGGCACGCCAGGAGCGGCCGCCGTCGCCGGCGAGCTGCAAGGCGACGTGACGTTCCTTGAGCAGGCGGATGGGTGCGGTGAGCCGGACGCTGCGTGCGACAAAGAGTGGTTCAGGGTTGCCGTTGCCAAAGGGAGCCAGGCGCTCGTACGCGGCGAAGAAATGGGTGTCCAGCTCCGCGAGGCTGAGCTCGGCCTCGCACGCGATGCCGTCGTCCCTTGGTAAATCCGCCAGGGCCGCGGCGAGATGTTGCATGCGCTCGCGGAGGAGGGGAACACGCTCAGAGGGAAGAGCGAAGCCGGCCGCGTGCGCGTGACCGCCGAAGCGAAGGAACAGGGGATCGGCGTTCCCCGCGTGGGCGGCGGTGAGGGCGTCGAGCAGGTGAAAGCCTGCGACGGAGCGGCCGGACCCGTGCGCTTCGCCGCCTTCATGGGTGAGAACCAGTGCCGGGCGGCCGGTGCGGTCGACCACCCGCGAGGCGAGGATGCCGATGACGCCGCGGTGCCAGGGAAAGGAGAGCGTGTCGTCGAGCACGAGGCAGGGTGGGAGACCGCTGTCGGCGGCCGCAAGCTCTTCGAGGCGAGCTTCGATCTCCAGGAGAGCACGTGCCTCGGTGGCCCTGCGGTCGTCGTTGAGGTTGTGGAGCTTTTCGGCGAGTTCCCGGGCGATGGCTGGATCGCGCGCCAGGAAGAGCTCGACGACGTCGGAGGCGATGTCCATGCGGCCGGCGGCGTTGATGCGCGGGCCGATCCGAAAGCCGACGTCCGTGGCCGTGATGGGGCGCGTGAGGTCGATCCCGGCGAGCTCCATCAGCGTGCGCAGGCCGGATTGTGCGGGTTGGCGGAGGGCCTGGAGGCCAAGCGCGGCGATGACGCGGTTTTCTCCGGTGAGCGGCACAGCGTCGGCGACGGTGGCGATGGCCAGGAGCTTCAGAAATGACGGGAGCGTTTTTTCGCGGAGGCGGGCGCGTTCTGGTTCGTCGCGAGCGGAGCTTTCCAGGATGGCCTGGGCGAGCTTGAAAGCAACAGCGGCGCCGCAGAGTTCTTTGCAGGGGTACGGGCAACCGGGCTGGTTGGGGTTGAGCACGGCGACGGCTTTGGGGACGCCGTTTGCGGTGTCGGGCAGGTGGTGGTCGGTGACGATGAGGTCGAGTCCGACGCGTTCGGCTTCTTCGGCGGCGGCGAAGGCACGGATGCCGGTGTCAACGGAGACAACGAGGCGGACGCCTTCCGCGGCGGCGTCGGCGATGCGGGTTTCTCGCATGCCGTAGCCTTCGCGGATGCGGTGCGGGATGTGATAGCGGATGTCGGCCGTGACGCCGAGCGAGGCGGAGGCGCGCTCCAGCGCGGTCTTGAGCAGGACCGTGGCGACGGTTCCGTCGACGTCGTAGTCGCCATAGATGAGGATGGGTTCGCGGCTCTGGAGGGCTGCGCGGAGGCGGTCGACGGCGGCCTGCATGCCGCGCATGGCGTAGGGGTCGTGGAGTTGGGGGGCGCCGGGATGCAGGAAAGCCTCGAAGGCCTCGGCGTCCTGCAGGCCACGGGCGCAGAGCACAGCGGCGAGCGATGCCGGCAGGCCAAACGCCTCCGCCAGCAGGCGCGCCTGTGCCTTATCGCAGGGTGGAACGCGAAAAGGACGGACCGGGACGGGCGATTCTGCTGAAGTCATCGGATGCATCGGAGGGTACGTTGGGCCGGGCGGCCGGGACTACTCGTCGTCGTGATCGTCGACGATGATGCCGCCCATGTCGCCTACCGCGTCGAGCAGGGTTTGGAAGCCGTCGTACCACTCGGTGGCCGTTTCATACAGGAAGATGACGCCGCCGTGGGCAAAGCCGAGCTGCAGGTAGCCGGTTTTGCCGACATGGCGCATCAAGGCCTGGGCCTCTTCGAGCTCGGTGTTCTCAGGGTCCGGAAAGGCTGCATCGCGGAGCTGGGCGATCAAGGCGGCGACGTCTTCGGGCTCAAGGAGCACCGAGTTCATGGTGACGAACGGGACGTTGGCGGCCTTGGCGTGCTCGACAAAGTCCTTCCAGCTATCGACGTCGTCGTCTTCAAACACCACGGTAGGCACGTCTTCCGGCACAAAGGCATTCATCCGGCGCAGCCCGTGGCCGGCGATGAAGGCGATCATGTCGTCTTTCAGCGTGCTGAGATCATCAAAGGTCATCCGATCCATTTTGACAGAACCGAACCGGATTGGAAGCAGGGTTGAGGGCGAGCGGTTCTGCTACCCTGAAGAGGCCCATGATTTTTTCCAAGGACTACCTCGGATATCTGGCGCGGCAGACGACCAAACACCTCGTCGCGGCGAAGATGATCCAAACTGAAAAGTCAGCCCAGGTGGATGAGCGTGTTGCCCAGGCGATCATTGAAGAAATGTCGCTGGAAGACCGCATTAACGATGAAGTGCGGGTCATTCTGGAAGCGTTTCAGGATGACATGCTGAAGACCGGCGCGAGCTACCCGGAGATGTTCAAGAAGGTAAAGAATGAGCTCGCGCGCAAGTACAAGGCGGTGCTATGAGGATCAGCCGCGACAAGCTCAATAAGCTGGCCCACGTGGTCGCTGACACCCTGGCCGACATCCCCGAGGTGGACTTCCTGGAGGACCGCAACACGATCCGGCAGGAAGCACGCAAGGCACTTGAGAAGCTGTTGATGGAAGAGCTGAAGATCGACCAGGCCGCGCGACTGAAGATCAGCTCACAGCGCAAGATCATCCTGGAAGGCTCGCAGGAGTGGGACATCCTGTACCGCAAGTACTACAACGACGAGGTCAAAAAGCTGGGGCTCTAGATCGTGACGCCGGCGAGACCGGCACGAGGTGAGTATGGCAGCGACAACGTCGGTTCCGGTTGAGGAATACCTGCATCGGGTCGAGTACGAGCCGGACGCTGAGTATGTCGACGGCGTGATCGAGGAACGGCCGATGGGGGAGTACAGTCACGCAACCTGGCAGTACATGTTGGAGAAGTGGTTCGATCAGCATGCGCGCGAGTGGGGCATCCGTGTTCGGTGTGAACTCCGTGTTCAGGTCAGCGCTACGAGCTTCCGCGTACCGGATGTTGTTGTGTTCGATCGCAGCCGTCCCATCGAGCAGATCCTGACCCATCCTCCGGTTGCCGTGTTCGAAGTGCTCAGCCCGGAAGACCGGATGGAGCGCATCCTGCGCAAGCTCCATGAGTACGCTGCGATGGGAATCCCCGAGATTTTTGTAGTGAATCCCAAGGCCGATGAGGTTTTCCGATTCCAGGGTGGCGGTTTGGTGCCGTGCGCCGCGGTGCATCGCTTCGGGGTGGGTTTGGCATACATCGACTGGGACGCTGTTCGCAGGCTGGAAGATTGAAGCACGGCTGTCGTGCGAGGCTGTACTTTTGCTATACTTAGCGAGTCGCAATGGGCCGTCCGGCCTGTTTTGTGGCGATATGGTGTAACTGGTTAACACGTCGCCCTCTCAAGGCGAAGAGTTCGGGTTCGAGCCCCGATATCGCTACCAATCCCTTTTAGTTTTTCATCTGGTTCACGGTGGCAACGTGCGCGTCGGTATCGCTGCATGCCTTCATGCAGGGTTAAGCTGATCTGCGCGATGATGGCAGGCTGATGGTTGGGTCAGGTTGGGCGAGGTTGCGTGCGGTCTTGGCCGGTGGTCTGGCGAGCCTCGTAGTGTTCGGCGCCGCACCGCTTTCCGGGCAGGCGCCGGCCCAGTTGGTTTCCACAATGGCCGCGAACGAGGTGGGTGCCCGGAATCAGGACAGCCTGTACCGATACAACGCAGACGAGGTGTCTGCACGCACGGGCGGGCACCGTTGGACGGAAAAGGTGGTCGAGACCACGGACGGTCCGCTGCACCGCCTGTTGGCGATTGACGGCAAGCCCCTGGATCCGGCGCAGAGCAAGGCCGAGGCTGATCGTATCGCGGAAATCGTGAGGCACCCGGACGAGTTCCGGCGGCTGGGCGGCGCCCACAAGAACGACGAAGTGCATGCGCAGCAGCTATTAGAGCTGTTGCCCAGGGCCTTTGTGATCACGCCGGCGGGCGAGGCTGATGGGTGTGCGCAGTTTGCCTTCCACGCCAACCCGAAGTTTCAGCCGTCCTCGTACGAGGAGCGGGTGGCGGCAGCGATGTCCGGCACGGTCTCACTGCGACAGCCAATGAACCGGCTTTGCACGCTCAAGGCCAGGATCGATCATCCGGTGGAGTTTGGGTTCGGTTTTCTGGGGCGGATTGATGCGGGGGGCAACTTCAGCCTCGACCGGCGACCAGTGGACGCGAGCCACTGGAAGTCCGATCGCATCAGCGTGCACATGCAAGGCCGGATCCTGCTGATGAAGTCGCTGACCCGCGAACAGGACGTCGTCCGTACGGAGATTCAGCTGCTGCCGCCGCGCGTTTCGCTGGAGCAGGCTGCCGAGATGATCACGCGGTAACAGGTGCCGTTGACCGTCGCCGGGGAGCGTGACCCGTTCTGATCAACATTTGCCCTGTGTTCTTTGGTGTGTCTCATTTTGGGTTACGACTTTTGCACCCATCTACATCGGGAGTGGTATTACCGAAGAAGTTGGCACCGCTTTAAGGTGTAGTCCATGGCCCGAGAGCAGTACAAGACGCCGGATGAGGACGTCGCCGCAGAGTTTGAGCGGGTGTCGCAATTGTTCCGTCTTGCACTGGGCAAGCCCTCAGACCGCGTGCTGTTCGACTCGCTGATGGCGGAAGCGAACTCGAAGGGCATGAACTGGGTACAGGGGCTTGAGTACGTGATCGATCGGCGTCGCCGCGGGGATAACCCGGCGGCCGAGGCCGTGGCTGCCAAGCGCCGGGCGTGGACGGAACGGACGTCGGAAGCGGGCGGCGACCTGCTCAAGGCTGGCTGAGGCAGGCCGCCCGGGTGCTTACAGGCCCTTGTCGGCGAGGAACTTGATCAGGTCCTTGACGCGGCTGGAATAGCCCCACTCATTGTCGTACCAGCTGATCACCTTGCCGGTGTTGCCGACGACCTTGGTGAGCTTTGAGTCGAAGATCGAGCTCATGGGATTGCCGCGGAAATCAGTGGAGACGAGCTCTTCTTCGGTATAGCCCAGGATGCCCTTGAGGGAACCTTCGCTGGCTGTTTTCATGGCGGCGTTGATGCTCTTCGCGTCGATCGGCTTTTCCGCGGTGAAGGTCAGGTCGACAACCGAGACATTGGGCGTGGGGACGCGGATGGCGAAGCCGTCGAGCTTGCCGTCCATGGCGGGGATGACGAGCTTGAGAGCCTTGGCGGCACCGGTGGAGGTCGGAATCATGCTCAGCGCGGCGGCGCGGGCGCGGCGGAGGTCCTTGTGCGGCGAATCGAGGATGACCTGGTCGTTGGTGTAGCTGTGGATGGTGGTCATGATGCCGGACTGGATGCCGAAGCTCTCCTGCAGCACCTTGACGACCGGGGCAAGGCAGTTGGTGGTGCAACTGGCGTTGGACAGGATGTTGTGTTTCGCCGCATCGTACTTGTCGTCGTTGACGCCGAGGACGAGGGTGAGGTCCTCGTTGGTGGCGGGGGCGGAGATGATGACCTTCTTGACGGTGGAGCCGAGGTGGGCCTTGGCCTTGGCGCCATCGGTGAAGAAGCCGGTGGACTCGACGACGATCTCGGCGCCGACGGAGGCCCAATCGAGGTTGGCGGGGTCACGCTGGGCGAAGACCTTGATGGTCTTGCCGTCGACGGTGATGGAGTCGTCGGTCGCGGAGACCTCGTTGGGGAGGTTGCCGAGGATGGAGTCGTACTTAAGCAGATGCGCCAGGGTGGCGGGGGTGGTCAGGTCGTTGACGGCGACGAACTCGATGTCCGGGTTGCCGAGCGCCGTGCGAAAAACGTTGCGTCCGATGCGGCCAAAGCCGTTAATCCCAACCTTTACTGCCATTTTCGTGACTCTCTTTTCCAGTTTCAGCTGCGGTGCTGTTTTTGAGGCGAACCGCGCAATCTCTTTGAGGCTACCAAAGGCCGGGCGAAGCCGCCAATCCGGGGAGGCTGGCTGGATGCACCGTTTTTGCGGCAAGGGCGGGGGTATGGTACATCCTGAGTATGCGCGATTGGTTGCGCGAGAGGTTCATGAGACGACGTTCGAGACGTCCTCCGAACGAATCGGAGTCCACAGGCAAGATCGGGCAGGAGCTGCCCACGGATCAGCCGGCGCCGTTGCGCCCGTCGTATCCGGAACCATTGCGCGCGGAGCCCGAGGCTGCGGAGCAGCCACAGGGTGAGCCGGAAAACGAAGAGCCGCAGACCGAGGTGACGGCGGAGCTGCATGGATTGCAGCCCGGCGAGATCCCCGAAACGTACAGCGAGCCGGCGCCCGCAGAGGAGGCTCCGCAGGCCGAGCAGCCGAAGCTCGTTGTGGAGACTCAGCCGGAGTCGGTGGGAACGCCCCCGGTGGCGCCTGCGCCAGCTAAATCGCCGCGCGGCTACGTGGTGCTGACCATCGGCCTGCCTGGTTCAGGCAAGACGACCTGGTACAAGCGCCGTGGCGTACAGCCGCTTTCAAGCGACATGCTGCGCAACATTCTGTTCGACGACATTACGGAGCAGCGCTACCAGGGGCTGGTGTTCAGCACTTTGCGCAGCCTGTTGCGGGCGCGGTTGATCGCCAAGATGCCGTGGAACTACGTGGATGCGACGAACCTGAGTCCGCATGAGCGCCGCCAGTGGATCAAGATGGCGAAGAGCTTTGGGTACGAAGTGCAGGCGGTGTTTTTCGATGTGCCGCTGAGCGTGTGCCTGGAGCGGAACTCGAAGCGCGATCGCCAGGTGACGGATGAAGTCATGCACAAGATGGCGGAGCGGCTACGGCCGCCGGCGTTCAAAGAGGGCTTCGACAAGATCACGGTGGTGCGGGTGAAGGGTGCCACGAATCCGACCTCGGTGGCGCCGCCGCCAAGTGCGGAGGCCGAAGCGGGCGAGCAGCATGGGGCGGAGCACGCGCCTGAGGCTGCGGAGTAAAAGAAGAAACGCAGATTCCCTTCGGGAATGACAAAGGACAACGATGGCCACCGGTGGCGTGGAGTTCGCGGATGTGAGCTTCACCGTCGGGGACTCCACCTCCGGGGTTGGCCGTCAGCTTTTGCGGGGTGTGTCGTTCCGGTGTGAGCCGGGGAGTACGACGGCGCTGTTGGGGCGCAGTGGCTCAGGCAAGACGACGCTGTTGCGGACGGTGAATGGCCTGGTGCGGCCTTCGGGCGGGCGCGTTGCCGTGGATGGGAAGGATGTGGCCTCGGCTGACGTGCTGACCCTGCGCCGTGGGATTGGGTATGTGATCCAGGAGAGTGGGCTGTTTCCCCACATGAGCATCCAGCGGAATGTGGCGATGCCTCTGGAGATTGCTGGGCAGTCGGGCGGGGCGGATGTGCGCTCGCGAGCGGCGGCCGCGGTGAAGCGCGTGGGGTTGAATGCGGATGTGCTCGCGCGCTATCCGTGGCAGTTGAGCGGAGGGCAGCGGCAGCGTGTGGGCGTGGCGCGGGCGCTCATCTCCGAGCCGAAGGTGTTGCTGATGGATGAACCCTTTGGCGCGCTGGACCCGCTGACGCGTGCCGAGATGCAGCGCATGATGCGCGACTTGCTGAAGCCTGGCGATGTGACCACGTTGATCGTGACGCATGACCTGCAGGAGGCGCTGTTTTTGGCTGATCGCGTGGTGCTGATGCAGGATGGCGCGGTGCTGGCGAATGTGCCCTCGGGTGAGGTGATGGCGAGCACGGATGCGGCGGTGCAGGAGTACGTGCGGGCGACACAGCCGCAGGACGAGGCCGCCTGATGCAGACCTTTCTGCATCGTTATGGCGCGGAGATCGGGCGACTGACGTTTGAGCACCTGTGGCTGACGCTGAGCGCGATGTTGTTTGCGGCGGCGATCGGACTGCCGGTGGGCGTGTTGCTGACGCGTAGGCAGCGGTGGGCGTCGCCGGTGTTGGGCGTGGCGAATGTGTTGCAAACCATCCCGAGCCTGGCGCTGTTTGGACTGTTGTTGCCGGTGCCGTTTTTGGGCGATCGCGCGGCTCGGCTGGCCATTGTGGCGTTGACGGGCTATGCGCTGCTGCCGATTCTTCGGAACACCTATGCGGGCATCAACAGTGTGGATCCGTCGTTGATTGACGTGGCGAATGCCTTGGGGATGACGGGGTGGCAGCGGCTGCGCAAGGTGGAGTTGCCGCTGGCGGCGAGTGTGATCCTTGCCGGACTGCGGACCGCGACGGTGACGTGTGTGGGGGTGGCGACGATCGCGGCGGCGATTGGGGCGGGTGGTCTGGGGGAGTTGATCTTTCGCGGCGTGGCGAGCGTGGATAACGGGTTGGTGCTGGCCGGGGCTGTGCCGGCGGCTCTGTTGGCGCTCGGGGCGGATGGGTTGCTGGGGCTTGCGGAGAAGCGGATGACGGTGCGGCGGTGATGGCTCCGCGGCACGGTTCCTGTTGAGGTGTGAGCAATGAGGTTGCGAGCTTCGAGGTCAGCGTTTGCGAGCGTGCTGCTGCTCGGGCTGACCGCGTGTGCGCCGCCGCGGTCTTCGCACGTGGTGATTGGGGCCAAGGACTTCACCGAGCAAGTGGTGCTGGGGGAGCTGCTCGCGCAGGAGATCGAGGCTGAGGGAGGCGGGCCGGTGGAGCGGCGGTTCTGGTTGGCGGGGAGCTACCTCTGTCAGCAGGCGCTGATTTCTGGGCGAATTGATGGGTATGTGGAGTACACGGGGACGGCGCTGACGGCGATTCTGAAGCAGCCCTTGCCGCCGGTGGGGCAGCGGAGCCCGGCGGCGGTGGATGCGGTGGTTTCGAAGCTGTATGGGCAGCGCTACCACGTGCAGATGGGGCCGGGGCTGGGCTTTCAGGACACGTTTGCGATGGTGGTCCGCGGCGACGATGCGCGGCGGTTGGGGCTGCGGACCATCAGTGATGTGGCGCGTGTCATCGATCCCACATCTCAGAAGCGAGATGTGGGGCACCCGTGGAAGCTGGGTGTGGGCTACGAGTTTGCGGAGCGGCCGGATGGGTTGCCGGGGCTGGCGTCGACCTACGGGCTGCACTTTCAGGGCTCGCCGCGCACGATGGAATTGGGGCTGCTGTATCGCGCGCTGGGGGCGCACCAGGTGGACATCGTGGCGGGGAACTCGACCGATGGGGCGATCCAGGCGCTGGGCTTTGTGGCGCTGGAGGATGACAAGCACTACTTCCCGCCGTACGAGGCGGTGCCGTTGGTGCGCGAGGATGCTTTGCAGCGGTGGCCGGCGATCGCGAAGGCCGAGCAGCGCCTGGCTGGCCAGGTGAGCGAGGATGAGATGCGGGCCATGAACCTGCTGGTCGACGGCAAGCATCAGGACCCGGCAGAGGTGGTGCGGGCGTTTCGGGCGCGGAAGGGACTGTGATGGCGGAGAGCAACGAGACGCAGGGCGCGGCGGACGAGAGAGAGCCGTGGATGCGGGGGACGCACGCGGAGCTTGATCCGCTGCGGCGCGGGGTGGTGCATGCGTTGGAGCAGGCATGGGAAGACGCAGCGCGGTGGTGTGGATCGTTGGGGGATGAGGCGATGTTTGCGCGGCCTGCGGAGCTACCGCCTGTGGCGTTTCACCTGCGGCACATTGTGCGGTCGCTGGACCGGCTGCTGACGTATGCGGAGGACCGACAGCTTGACACCGCGCAGCTTGCGGCGCTGGGGACCGAGATGGCGGGTGCCTCGGCGGTTGAGGTTCGGCAGGAGTTTGAGGCGGGGATGGCGCGCGCTGGGGAACGCGTGCGGGCGTTGCAGCCGGAACTCTATGCGGAGCCGCGCGGGGTTGGACGCAAGCGGCTGCCCACGACGGTAGGTGGGCTGCTGGTGCATTGCGCGGAGCACACGCAGCGGCATGTGGGGCAGATGGTGACCACGGCGAAGCTGGTCGCCCACGCGGGAGCTGAAGGAACGGCCTAACCCATCCCCATGCCGAGAGGCCGTCAGCTTCCGTTCAGCTTGTGTTCAGCTTGCACCGCTACACTTGCGGGTAGTGCAAATGTGTGTCGGTCTTTCGCTGGTCGTTCTGCTTGGGGCGTGGTTGCCCACACCGGCGAGGGCGCAGGCCGTTTCTGTACCGGCGGGCACTCCTGTTTGGGTTCGGTCGAAGGACACGGTGCGCATGCGGGTGGGCCAGGCAGTGCACGGAGAGCTGGTGTACCCCGTTTTCGCGGACAACCACAAGGTGTTGCCTGCGGGCACAGCTGTCGACGGGACCATCACGGGCACCGACGCGGACCATGCCCATCGCGTGCAGGCCCGGCTGCGGGGCGACTTTACGCCGTTCAGCCATCCCGTGGTGATGTTTCGCGCGGTTCACCTGCAGGACGGGACAACGGTCAACCTGCCTGCAGGGCCGGCCACAGATGGTGCACCGGTGCTGCGCCTGACGCCTCCGCCGCCGCGCAAAGGCGGGTTCCTGCGGCAGGAGTTCGATACCGGCGTGGGCATGGTGAAGGACCGGGTGCGCCTGGTGACGGCCCCGGGGAAGAAAGACCGACTAACGGCGTTGCTGTACAGCCAGCTGCCGTACCATCCGCAGCGCGTTGACGCGGGAACGGTGTGGACCGTGGACACGACGAGTGCCTTCGAGGTGCCGGCGAACGATGCGGCGGCTGGCGCTCCTCCGGCTCCGCCGATCAGCAACGGTTTGCGAAATGACGTTGCCGTGACGGAGCCGGCTGGTGCGCGCACGTGGGTGGTGCAGGCGTACCTGGCGGAGACGGTGAGCTCGGCGAACGCCAAGGTGGGGCAGCCGATGCGCGCGGTGGTGGCTGAACCCGTGGTGGACAAGACCAGCGGGGAGGTCCTGGTGCCGCAGGGCGCGGTGCTGGAAGGCGAGGTGACGCGGGCCAAGGCAGCTCGTCGCTTTGGGCGCTCCGGGGAATTGCGCTTCGACTTCCGTCAGCTGTCGTTCCCGGGCAAGCCGGAGCGGGAGCAGGTGCAGACGACGTTATCGGGCATAGATGCCGCTGCTGGCGCGAATCTGGCGTTGGATCGGGAAGGGCAGGTGCAGCGAAAGCCGCAGGACAAATTGGCGGTGCCGATCTTTCTGTTCGCGCTGGCGGCCAGACCGTTGGATCGTGACCGTGGAGACAATGCGTTCGGCAAAGATGCCGTCGCCTCGAACAGCCTGGGGGTGCTTGGGTTCATTATCGGCACCGCGGGTGGGTGGCGCAACGTGGCTGCGGGCATCGGGTACTACGGCACGGCGATCGCGGTTTGGAACCGGTGGATCAAGAAGGGCAGCGAAACGATGTTGCGCAAGGACACAAGGCTGGTGGTGCAGACAACGGCGCGCCGGTCAGCCCCGATGCGCAGCGATGGGACGCGCTAAACGCTGGGCTATGCTGCTGGCATGAGTGTGACTCAGGCTGGGTCGAACAGGGATCTCGCTGCTATGTTGGCGGTGGCGATCGGGGAAGCAAGGGCAGGGTTGGCCGAGGGTGGCGTGCCGATCGGGGCGGCGATCTTTCGCGCCGATGGAACGCTGGTCAGTGCGGGGCATAACCGGCGTGTGCAGGATGGCGACCCTTCGTCGCATGGGGAGACGGACGCGTTTCGCCGCGCGGGGCGGCAGCGCAGCTATCGTGACCTGATCATGGTGACGACGTTGGCTCCGTGCTGGTATTGCAGCGGGTTGGTGAAGCAGTTTGGGTTCGGCACCGTGGTGGTGGGCGAGTCGGCGACGTTTCAGGGTGGGATGGCGTGGTTGCGCGAGTGTGGGGTGAAGGTGGTGGACCTTGAATCGGCGGAGTGCATGACGATGATGGCGGCGTTTGTGCGGGAGCACCCTGAGTTGTGGTTTGAAGATATTGGCGAGGTGCCCGGGGCCTAGTGGCAGGTATCGATCCCGGCTGGTGTTGCGTTGCGATGTTGAAGCAAAAGAGTAGCGGCGCTGAGAGAGTTCCTCTCAGCGCCGCCGTGTTTGTTGGGCTTCACGTTAGAAGCTGGCGCGAATGCCCATCTGGATCTGACGTGGGCTGTTGCCCTGTGTTTTTGTGGTGCCCCAGTTGCCGGTGCTTTGGAGGCTGAGGCTCGGAACGCCGAAGTCGAGATGGTTCATGAAGTTGTAGAAGACGCCGGTGAACTCGAGGCTGGTCTTTTCCCATACGACGAGTTGCTTCTTCACGCTGAAGTCGATGTTGAGGTAGCCGGGCGCGCTGATAGGACCGGAGCCGCCGTCCTGTGTGTCGATACCGAGGATGGGAGGCCGGGCGCTGTCGTAGACCGAGACGGGGTTGGTGAAGACGTTGACGGCGGCAGAGCCTGAACCCTTGGGCGTGGTGCCGACGTTGATACCGTTCGGGTCGGCGCCGCCTGTGATGCCACGGTTGGTGTGGGCCGCGTTCGGTGCTGATCCCGTGAAGATGCAATTTTCGTTATCGGTGAAGTTGCTGCCGTCTTCACCGCCGAAGTTTTGACCGCTGTTGTTGGTGGTGCAGGGCAGCGGTTGTCCTGTGCCGGCGACAACAACGGGCGAGAGCGTCCAGCCACCGGCAAGGCGACCGATGATCCCGTTCTGGTGGCTGTACCAGGGTGTTTGCCAGACGACGAAGGTGTTGAAGATCAGCCTCTGATCAAACGCCTGACGACCGTATTGTTCGCGGAGGTTGTAGCTGTCTTCCGCGGCGATGGAACTGGTGGACTGGTTGTACGCGCCCAGACCGAGCGCCTTGGCGTAGGTAAAGTTTTCCTGCAGTGTGAGGCCATGATAGCCACTGGTTTTGAAGGAGACGTAGGCGCCGTGGTAGTTGCTGAAGCCGGCCGACGTGCCCATGCTGAGGCCGGTGACCACCTGGCCCGCGGAGCCGTACGTTGCGTTGGAGGTAGGTGTGCCCATCATGCTGCGGGCGAAGTTGAAGCCTGAGCCGTTGGCACCCATCTGGTTGTTATCCAGCGCCTGCCACAGGCTGAAGACCTGTTGCGAACCGAACTTGCTGGTCTGCTTGGCGATGACCGCGGCCGTGCAACTGGAGTAGCCCGTGCAATAGCTGGTGCCCGCGAAGGCTGCCTCGAAAAAGGGCTGCGGAGTCACCGCCGGGTAGATGTGTTTGCTGCCCGTGGCTTGTGCGGTGGTGTAAGCGCAGAGGCTGGCGGAGACGGTGCAGTTGAAGCCCTTCTCGATATTGCCGTAGGCCTGGGCGAAGGTTTGGCCGCCGAGGCTCATGTTGTACGGCACCTGGTTGGGGTTGAGCATGATGTATTCGTTGTGGATGATGCGACCGATGTAGCCGACTTCAAGCAGCATGCGGCGATTGATCTGGCGCTGGATGGACAGGTTGAAGGTGTCGACGTCGTTCGGTTTGACGGAGGGGTCGACGGGGGAGGCGATGGCGACGCCGGGACCATCGTAACCAGGGTGATACGGCTGCGAAAGCGTTGCAGGCGCCGGTGCGGAGGCGAGTACAGGGGCGATGCCATCCAGCCCGGCCGACGTGCTGCCGAACCGGAAGGCTGTGCGGTCAGTGAAGTTGCTCTGGTTGCAGGTGTTGTTCGTCTGTACATATTTGCACTGGGTCGCGAGGATGAGCCCGGGGCTGAGCAGCGGGTTCAGCACCTGCGTGTCGCCGTTGATGCGGCCATAGATACGGCCATAGCCGCCGCGGATCACGGTGGAGCCGTTACCCGGGGTGAAGGCCAGCGAAAGCCTTGGGCTCAGCGCACCGTAGTAGGGATCGTACGGATATTTGCGATTGCCGGTGACGTTGTGGATGAGGGCGAAGCCAATCTTCGGGTTGTACACCTGGCCCTGTGCGGCAGCGGCGTAGCGTTGCGACAACCATTGCTGCACGTGGATGGCGTTGCCGGAAACATCGGTGAACATCACCTGGTTGCCGTCACGCTCGCTGGGTGGCATCTCGATGGCGTAGCTGAGGCCGTAGTTCAGCGTCAGCTTTGAGTTCACGTGCCAGGTGTCGGTGGCGTACAGGTTGTAATACGGAATGCTGGTGTGTGCGCCGATGGGCGTGTAAGGCGGGTTGAGGGTTAGCTTGCCACCGACATTCGCGTACGTGTTGGCGACCTGTGTGTCGGTGACGATGCCGTAGTAAGTGTCCAGAATGCGCGCGTAGGCGATGTTCGCGGTGGCGCCCACGTTTTGAAGGCCCTGGTTGTAGTTGACGTTGCCACCACCGCCGCTGTCGCCGATGAGGTAGGTCGGCGTGTAGTTGATGCTGGCACCGTTATCGGTGCGCTGGTGGTAGTTGAAGTTGTGCTGATAGCTGCCACCGAACTGGATGAGGTGATTGCCTTTGAGCAGCGATAGATCATCACGCAGGTAGTTGTCTTTGCCATCCCAGATGCGCGTGCGGATGTTTTGCGCGTTGACGTTGTAGGGCGAAAGGACGTTGCTGCCGACGGGCACACCATTGGCGGTAGTGGTGGTGTTTTCACCAAGCGGCTCAATGGCTCCGCCGGCACCGCTGACCTGCGCGGGTGCACCTGCACCGGCCCATTGCCAGCCGTTGCGGAGATAGCTGTAATGGACGTCGTTGGTGAGATTCGAGGTGATGTTGGTGGTGAGCCCGATGACACCGAACCATGGTTGCTGCGGCCGCGGTGTCTTGGCGACAGGCGTGCCGATCGTATCGCCTGGAAGCGCGCCGCCGATATCGACCTGGTTGCCGGTGAGATTGACAAAGCTGTAGTAGCGATAGCTGGCCATGAGGTGCCACTTGGCGCCGAAGTCATGGTCGACGCGCGTGGCGAGGAAGTTGCTGGTTTGGGGGATCTTGTAATTGGCGCGGTAGCCGATGACGTTGACCCCGTCGCAGATGGAGCCGGAGATGGGACCGCAGCTAGGATCGAAGGTGCCGGCGTAGCTCGCGCCGTTTGCTCCTTTGGAGCCGGCATCGCCTACCGGCGCAACCGGAAGTTCCGTGTTGTAGACGGTCTTGAGCGTGGCGTCAAAGCCGATCGCACGGGGGTCGGCGGCAAGGAGTTGTTGCGCCGAGCAGATGCTCTTGCCGCCCGTCGTGGTGCAGCCGGAAAGGTTAGCGGTCGGGAACGAGATTTGGCCGAGTTGCAGAAACTCATACGAAGGCACGGAGCGCTCATACGTGCCGGACTGCGGAAAGCGGAAGCCTTCGTAGTTGGCGAAGAAATAGGTTTTGCCGCCGAAGAGATTCGGCAGGATGGGGCCGCCGGCCGCGCCACCGAAGCGGCTGTAATGGTAGCTCGGCTTGGGGGTGTAGCCGGTGCCGGGGAAGTTGTTTTGCCAGGTGTTGGCACCGATGTTGGAGTCGAGATAGTACTCGTAGCCGGTGCCATGCCACTGGTCGTGGCCGCGCTTGGTGACGATCTGTGACTGGGAGCCGGAAGAGTTGTTGAAGTCGGCGGTTTGGCCGGAGGTGGATACCTTGAACTCTTCGATAGAGTCCTGTGGCATGGGCATCACGCCGCCAGGGCCTGCCGCGATGAAGCCGCCCGTGGTGGAGTTGACGTTGCTGGTGGTGTACACGCCTTGCGTGCCGTCCATGTCGCTGGAGTTGCTGCCGCCATCGAGTTGGAACGTGGCCTGGTCGGCAGTGGTGCCGGCGACCTGTCCGCCGGGTGTGACGCCGGGCTGCATGGTCACGAATGTCGCAACGTCACGACCGATGGCTGGCAAGGAAGCGACCATCACGGGGTCGACTGTTTGGCCGGTGGAGGCGTTCAGCGTTTGCAGGTCGGTGTTGGTTGCCTGCACTTCGATCACGGTGCCTTCCGCGCCGACGGCCATTTTGAAATTCGCGTTGGACTGTGTGCCGACGGCGACGGTCAGCGCAGGGATTTCGTCTTTGGAAAAGCCGCTCTTGGTGGCGGTGATGTCGTAGTTGCCGGGCGGGACATCAGGAAGAACGTAGAGGCCTTGCGTGCCGCTCACGGTGGTGCGGCTGATCTTGGTGGATAGGTCGGTGACCGTGATGGTTGCGCCTGGAATGACGGCGCCGGTCTGGTCGGTGACGGTTCCGGTGATGGTGCCCGCACTGGTGGACTGCGCGTAGCTGCTGAAGGGAACTGCCATGCTCGCAACGACAGCAATGCGAGCGAGCACCTGACGGTGCACGGTGAGACGGTTCATCAAAGACCCCCTGGGTACGCCAAAACAAAAGCGACTGAGTGGAACTGGTGAAGCGTTAAGGATGTAGCTGTTGAAGAAAAGCCCAAGATGCGTTGAAGCGAGTACGGGAACCGCGCAACTGCGAAAACAGAAAGACCTGGGGGAGATCAGGCCGGACGTCGCCTACCTGCTCGCCCTGTGAGGGAGCCATCTGTGCCCGTGATTGGGAAACGGGCGTTTGGGGAAATTTCTGTGAATCTACAACACGGGTCAACACGGTGCAAGCGCTATCTGTGGAGAACAGCTTGTTTCGCCGCTTCGCACTCCGCTCGTCACGCGCGCTGCGCGCAGGCTGCACGAACGTTAGATTGCCAATGCAGTCTTTGCCGGTTGACATTGCGAGCCAAGCCAATTACAAACCGTGGTACCCCCTTGGCTTTTGCGCTCTTTCCGCAACACCGATCCGTGTTCGTTGCAACGAACCGCTTTTCGAGGTACTTCTGCATGCGCCGTTTGTCTGCCTGCGTTTTGTTGCTTTCCACTGCGGCCTATGCCGTGGAGCCTTCAAGCACGGCACCGCCTCTGCGCGGCTACACGCCGGAGCACACCGCTGCGGAGGTGGATTGGGAGACGAAGTTTCGCGCCATTCCCGACCAGGCACGTTTGCGCGAGAACATGCGGCGGCTCTCCGCGCGGCCACACCATGTGGGTTCGCCGTATGACAAGGACAATGCGGAGTGGCTGCTGGCGCAGTTGAAGAGCTATGGCCTGGACGCGAAGATCGAACAGTTTGAGGCGTTGTTTCCGACCCCGAAAACACGCAAGCTGGAGCTCTTAGGAGCGCAGAAGTTTACGGCGAAGCTGGAAGAACCTGCGCTTGCCGTGGATCCGACGTCGGACCAGAAGAAGGAGCAGTTGCCGACCTATAACGCGTACTCGCGTGACGGCGATGTCACTGCGCCTGTGGTGTATGTAAACTACGGCGCGCCTTCTGACTATGAGCAGTTGGAAGCGATGGGCGTCAGTGTGAAGGGTGCCATCGTGATTGCGCGCTATGGGCAGACGTGGCGTGGGATCAAGCCCAAGCTGGCGGCGGAGCACGGGGCTGTTGGGTGCCTTATTTACTCCGACCCCAAAGACGACGGGTATGCGCGCGGTGAAGCGTATCCGGCAGGGCCGATGCGTCCACCGGATGGTGTGCAGCGCGGCAGCGTGATGGACATGCCGGTATATCCAGGCGACCCGCAGACGCCGGGTGTTGGAGCCAAGCCTGGGGTGAAGTTGATCCCTCTGCAAGACGTGCAAACGATCACGAAAGTACCCGTGTTACCGATATCGTACGCGGACGCGAGGCCGTTTCTGGAAGCGCTTGGCGGGCAGCTTGTGCCGGAGAACTGGCGTGGTGGTTTGCCGATGACGTACAAGACCGGACCGAGCAAAGTGATGGCGCATCTCGCGGTGAGCTTCAACTGGGACAGGAAGCCGCTGTATGACGTGGTCGCAACCATCCCAGGCAGCACGATGCCGGATCAGTGGGTGATTCGTGGCAATCATCATGATGCCTGGGTGAACGGCGCGGGCGACCCCATCAGTGGGGCGAGTCCGGAGCTGGAGGAAGCGCGTGCGCTGGGTGATTTGTTGAAGCAGGGATGGAAGCCACAGCGCACCATCCTGTACTGCTGGTGGGATGGCGAAGAGCCGGCGTTGCTGGGCTCGACGGAGTGGGCCGAGTTTCACGCCGACGAACTGAAGCAGCATGCGGTGGCGTACTTCAACTCTGACGGTAATGGGCGTGGGTTGTTTCGTGCAGAGGGTGCGCACTCGTTGGAGGCCTTCATCAACAGCGTGGTGAAGGACGTTGACGATCCGGAGACGCACATGCCGGTATGGAAGCGGGCTCGGCTGGCGAGTGCGGTGCGTCCGGGCCGTGGCGGCGAGGCAGAGGGCGCGAGGCCGGAGGACAAGAGCCGTGCCGATACGCGCATCGGCGCACTAGGGTCAGGATCGGACTACACCGTGTTTATCGATCACCTCGGCATTCCAAGTGCGAACCTCGGCTACGGTGGCGAGGACGAGGGCGGTGGGCAGTACCACTCGATCTACGACGATTTTTACTGGTACACGCATTTCATGGACACCGACTTTGCGTACGGCAAGGCTCTGGCCCAGACCGCGGGCACGATGATGATGCGCATGGCCGATGCCGATGTGATTCCGTACCAGTTTGGCGATGAGGCGGATACGGTGCACATGTACGTGGGCGAGGTGAAGAAGCTCGCTGACACGATGCGGACGCAGATCAAAGAACGGAACACGAATCTTGCGGACGGAGCGTACAAGGCCGCGGCTGATCCGAAGAAGGTAAGCGTTGCGCCAGCGGTTGATCCTGTGCCGCCGTACTTCGACTTTGCACCGTTGGACCAGGCGTCGGACGATCTGACCGCGGCAGCCACGGCGTATGACAAGGCCTTTGCCACCCATGCGGCCAGCGGTGGCGCGGCGAACACCGAGGTGATGAAGGCAGAACAGGCGCTGACCGACAGCACGGGCCTGCCGAACCGGCCGTGGTTCCAGAACATGGTGTATGCGCCGGGGTTCTACACGGGCTATGGCGTGAAGACGCTGCCGGCGGTGCGTGAAGCGATCGAGCAGAAGCAATGGTCGATTGTGGACGCACAGATTGCGCGTACGGCCGCGGCGCTGGAGCGTGAAGTGCAGGTGCTGCAGGCAGCGACGAAGACGCTGGCCGGAAGCTAAGGCTGGTTTGTCTTGATGGCATCGTCCCGGAGGAAGAGGGAGCAGGTCTCTCCACTCCGCGATGTGTCGCTCCGGGCAAGAGATCTGCTCGGGGCTCAGCGCGGTGTGATTGCGCGTTCCGTTGCGTTGCGAGATACTGAGTGGGCTGCGCAGCCGATGTGCGCGCCATGGGCGGGAGTAGTTCAGTGGCAGAACGTCAGCTTCCCAAGCTGAATGTCGCCGGTTCGATCCCGGTCTCCCGCTCCAAAAACAGGGTTACGGATTACAGAACAGCTTTTCTAATCGCAACAAAGACAAAGGCCGCGAGTGATCGCGGCCTTTGTCTTTGAGTCAAGTAAAGCTACTTGGCGGGTTGGACCTGCGCGGTCTGGGTGGCCGGCTTTTGCTGGGTGGGCAGCTTGTGCTCTTCAAGCGCGAGTGCTTCCGGCATGTAGGTGAGGGCCTTCTGGATCTGAGGATCCCAGGCGGCGCGTACCTTCATGCCCTCAGTCTGGCCGAACTGCGAGGTCAGCAACTCCGACTTGATGGAAGTCTTGATCCAGTCGAGATTGTCGTTAAAGTCCTTCTCGGAGATGTCGATCTTTTGCTCCTTGAGGAAGGCCTTGAAGTCGCCAAGCATCGCGTCATCCACCGTCATGTCCTTGGTGACGTTGTGGGTGGCGAGGTAGTGCTTGGTGAAGTTGAAGAAGGCGTAGTGCTGGAGGAGGTTGTCCTCGGCTCGGTTGTCCTTCACTTCGGCGATCTTCTCGTCGGGGGTAATGCCGCCACCACCGTAGACAGGCCGGCCGGAGTCAGTCAGCTTCACCTCTTTGTTGGTGTTGTTGGCGGGCGCGGCGTCGTTGCGAACGTAGTAGTAGTCGTACAGCGAGACGCCGTTGTAGTTGCGCTGGATCAGGCGGCCAGAAGGCGTGTAGTAGTGATAGGTCGTGAGCGCGAGGCCGGTGTTCTCGGAGATTGGGAACACGGTTTGTACCAGGCCCTTGCCGAAGGTGGTTTCACCGACGACGAGAGCACGGTCATGGTCCTGCAGGGCACCGGAGACAATCTCGGCCGCCGAGGCGGTGTTGCGGTTTACGAGAACCACGATCGGGTACTTGGCGTCCGAGCCCTTGGGAGCGCGGTAGACCTGGTCCTGGAAGGCGCGACCATGTTGCGAAACCACAATCTGGCCCTTCTGCAGGAACTTGTCGGAAACTTCAACGGCTTCGTTGAGCAGGCCCCCGGGGTTGCCGCGGAGGTCGATCAGCAGGCCCTGCAGGTTGGACCCGGACTTTTCGAATTTGTCGAGCGCGTCCTGCACCTCGCGAGAGGTCGTCTCCATGAAGCCCTTGATGTGGATGTAACCGATACCCGGCTTGATCATGAAGGCGAGGTCGACGGAGGACTGCGTGACCTCATCGCGAACGAGATCAAAGGTCAGCGGCTTGGGCGAGCCTTCCCGGCCCATGGTGACGGTGACGTGCGTGCCGCGGGGGCCCTTCAGCATGGCGGCGACGCCGGCCGAGTCAAGCCCGTCGGTTGATTTGCCGTCTACAGCCATGATGACGTCACCCGGGCGAATGCCGGCCTTGTACGCGGGGGTGCCTTCCATGGGCACCAGCACGACGATTTTGTTGTTCTGCGGCTGGATGGACATGCCGACGCCGTAGTAGTGCCCACTCTGCTCTTCGCGCATGGCGGCGTAGGACTTGGGGTCGTAGAAGTTGGAGTGCGGGTCCAGCACATGCAGCATGCCCGGGATCGCGCCGTCGTAGATGGCCTTGTCGGTCTTGTCCGTGTTCAGCTTGTCGGCGTAGTTGGCCTCAACCAGCGAGTACACATCGGTAAAGCTGTGGAGCGAGTCGCGAAGATTGCTTTCGTCCGTGGCGGACTGCGCTGCCACCTTGTTGCCGATGACGGAGCCGGCAAGCGAGCAGACTGCAAGAAAGACGGTGGCCGAAAACAGGGCGCGGCGTGTGGGTGAGACCATCGTGGCTGGGACCTCGGCGGGCGCATTTTAGAGACACGGCGGCCCTCGTGAGTTGGACGGAGTATAGCACCGGCGGGTAGCCGGGACCGATGCCCCGAATGCGGCGTTACTGCAAGCGACGCGGCAGGGATTGGATGCGTAGAATAAAGCTGCGGATTACGGTGCGGCCCGCGGGCGGTCTAACAACTGTATGTGGGCGCAAAACGTGAAGCTTTGGCACGCGAAAGACAGGATGCGGCGAATGAGTTTTGAGCGGCAGCGCAAAGGCGCGCTGGTACTAGTGATGGCGGCTGCGGCTGCTACGGGACAGGGTGTGCGGGCGCAGGCTCCCGCAGGGCAAACAGGCACGGCCTCACGGCCGAACTTCACACTGCCGACCGGCGGATTCAATGCGCCGCGCATGCCCGATCTGCCCCCGGCCAAGCCGATTACGGCAAACGCCACGGTCGTAGAAGACGTAGTTGCCCGTGTCAACGACCAGGTGATCACGCGTACGGAGTACGAGCGTGCCCAGCAGGGCCTGGTGCAGGAAGCACAGCAGGAGAAGTGGACGCCCGGCGAGCTGGACGACAAGCAGAAAACGCTGTTGCGCGACATGATCGACCAGCAACTGTTGCTTTCCAAAGGCAAAGAGCTGGGCATCACCGGCGATGCTGAAATGACGCGTCAGTTGGACGAGATCCGCAAGCGCGCCAACCTGCCGGATATGGAGTCGCTGGAAAAAGCGGCCGCGGAGCAGGGTGTCTCGTACGAGGACTTCAAGCAGAACATCCGCAACCAGGTGATTACCCAGCAGGTAGTACGCGATGAGGTGGGCCGTCATTTGAACGTGACGCCGAGCCAGGAGCAGGCCTACTACCAGCAGCACCAAAAAGATTTCGAGCAGCCGGAGCAGGTGCATCTGAGCGAAATTCTCCTGCCCACGCCGGAGAACGCGACCGATGCGCAGATCGCGGAAGCGCAAAGCAAGGCGGACGCGGTTGAAGCCAAGCTCAAAAGTGGGACCAACTTCGCCGATGTAGCGAAGAGCTCGTCCGGTGGCCCGACGGCTTCCGCGGGCGGCGACCTTGGCGACTTCAAGCGCGGCATGCTGGGCGATGTGCTGGAAAAAGCGACCTTTGACCTGCCCACCGGCGGGTACACGGCGCCGATCCGGACGCGGCAGGGGTTCGTCATCCTGAAGGTAGACAGCCACCAGAACGCGGGCACGCCACCGCTGCAGCAGGTGGAAGGACAGGTGCAGGAAGGGCTTTATATGAGCCAACTGCAACCAGCTTTGCGCAACTACCTGACGCAGGCCCGCCAGGACGCTTATGTGGAGATCAAGCCGGGCTTTGTCGATGCCGGTTCGGGCGGCGCAGACAGCCGTACCACCTTCACCACCTACGCCCCGCCGCCGCTGAAGAAAAAAGTGGTCAAGAAGCAGCGGGCTGAGCAGGAAAAGGCAGAAAAAGCCGAGCAGCAGCTGGCCGCAGCGCGCGAAAAGGTAGCGGCAAAGCAGCAGGCCAAGGCTGCAAGCAAGGGCGGAGCACCTGCGGGTGGGGCGCAGAATGTCAGCTACTCGGGCAAGCCGAGGAAGGTGAAACGGGAAAAGGTTCGCCTGGGTCAGGCACCGCGCAACGCTCTGCCGAACGGCACGGCGGACACGCTGGCTTCCGTGCCGTCGCTGGGCTCTGCGGCTGAGGGAGCGGACGTAACGAAGACACCGGCGCCGGGCGCCGCGATGGCAGCCTCAAACGAGTCGGTGACCTCGATCACCACGGGAACCGGCCCTGACGCGGAGAATCCGCTCGACACGCAGGAAGCACCGTCTGACCACAAGTCGCGCTTCTCCTCGCGGCAGAACGAGACGGACGAGAAGAAGGCACAAACCAAGCTGGCCAAGGCCGAGGTGAAGGCGACCAAGCGTCCTGAAAAGGCGACCAGCACGGAAACCGCCGACGAGAAGGTGCAGTCAGGTGCGCTTGGGCTGAAGGACGCCGCGTCCAAGAAGAAGCAGAAGGCCAAGCGCGACAAAGAGCAGCCCAAGGAGCGCCTGCAGGAGAAAGCCAAGCCTGCCCAGGAGCCCACCCAGCCGATTGAGCCTGCGGTCAATCCTGCGCTGGGAACCACGGCGGTCGGCAACCCGACCCGTCCGGCCTCCGGGACCTCCGATCAGACGACCTTGCCCCCGGCGAGTGCGGCCCCGGCCAATGCACCACCCCAGGGCCAGCCGATCCCGGCCGTCACGGGCACGCGACCCAACGCACCCACCACGACGGTGCCGCAGCCCCAGTAGTTTGGGGCAGGTACGCGGCGCGGCTTCGCTCCTGAGGCCGCGCCTTTGTCGTTTCGGCATCGCTAACGGATTGGGGAACGAGCAGGATGAAGAGCTTCTTTGTCGCAGACGCGCCGAAGTATGAAAACGAGGTTGTGACGAGCTTCTTCTGCTTGTCGTCGGTGAGCGTGCGGGAGCGCAAGGGCGGCGGTGGGCAGTACCTGGCGTTGATGCTGGCAGACAAGACCGGGCAGCTGGAAGCGCGCATGTGGGAAGAGTTTGCCGATGCGCTGAAGAGCTGCAGCGAAGGGTGCTACGTCAAGGCCCAGGGGCAGATCTCGAAGTACAACGGCAAGTTTCAGATCACGTTGACGCGCATGCGGTCTGCGGATGAAGCCGAAGTGGAGCCCGGGGACTTCGTCCCGGTGTCGCGGTTCGCCGTCGACGACATGGACCGTGAGCTGCGGGGCTATGTGGATGCCTTCGAGAATGCCTGGCTGCGCAAGCTGGTGTTGCGCTTTCTCGACGACCCTGAGATTGGGCCGGCGTTTCGCGTGGCACCCGCGGCGAAGAAGCTGCATCACGCATGGCTGGGTGGGCTCTTGGAACATGTGTTGCACCTGGTCCGCGTGTGCCGCGCCGTGGCGCCCATGTACCCCGAGGTCAACCTGGATCTGCTGACCACGGGTGCCATTCTGCACGACATTGGCAAGGTGAAAGAGCTGCGCTGGGGGTCGTCGTTTGAGTACACGCTGGAGGGCCAGTTGGTGGGGCACATCTCGATCGGCCAGCGCATGCTGAGCGAACGGATTGGCGCGATGGACGCCGAGGCTCGCACTGCAGCGGCTGCCCAGGGTGAGGAGCCCATGTTGTTTCCGGAGTCGCTCCGCCTGCTGCTGGAGCACATGCTGCTGGCCCATCACGGGAAGCTGGAGTTTGGGTCGCCGAAGCTACCGATGACGCCGGAGGCGTTGCTGCTGAGCGCACTGGATGACCTGGAAGCGAAGTTTCAGACCGTGCGTGGTGAGTTTGCAGCGGCGGAGGCGGCCGGGCGCGGTGTCGAGCAGCCGACCGACTGGGTCCGGTCGATGGAGCGGAATTTGTTTGATTCCGGCAGGTTTCTCGGGCAGGTTGTTTCCAAGGCTGCTCCAGCCGCCTCTGTCGAAGAACCGCAGACAACGCTGGAGATGCCGCAAGGGACGGACGAGAAACCGGAGATGGACGTGCCTTCGTTCACCCTGCGTTTGCTTGGCTGAGCTCGTAACGGTGGATGTGCATGGGTCTTTGATACTGGCCCCGCGACCTTCAGGGACCCTGACGAAGCTCGTATAATCGAGAGCTTATGCTCAGGTTTTCGACAGCCGGGGAGAGCCACGGCGAGGCCCTGGTGGCGCTGGTCAGCGGACTGCCCGCCGGGGTGCCCTTTGATCAGGAGTTCCTGGACCGGGAGCTGTGGCGGCGGCAGCAGGGCTATGGCCGCGGTGGACGGATGCGCATCGAGCAGGACCGCGCGCACGTGCTTTCCGGGGTGCGCCATGGCAAGACGATCGGGTCGCCGGTGGCGATGACGCTGGAAAATCGCGACTGGAAGAACTGGGAAGAGCTGCTGCCAGTGGGTGCGGGCGATCCGGAGAAGCATAAGGCCGTCGCAAGCCCGCGACCGGGCCATGCGGATCTGGCGGGATCCTTGAAGTACGACTTTAAAGATGCACGGTATGTCCTTGAGCGGGCGAGCGCGCGGGAGTCTGCGGCGCGCGTGGCTTGTGGTGCCTTCGCGAAGATGGTGCTGCGGGCTTTGGGCGTTGAGGTCGCAAGCCATGTGACCCGTGTGGGCACCGTCGAACTGGAGCGCGATCCGAGTTGGGCAGAGATTGCCGCCATCGCAGAAAGAACTGAAGTTTTGCTGGCCTGTGCCGATAAGGATACCGAGGCACGAATGAAGGCCGAGGTGGACAAGGCGCTGCGCACGGGCGACACAGTGGGTGGCGTGTTCGAAGTGGTGGTGCACGGGCTGCCGCCGGGTATCGGCACGCATGTGAACTGGGACGAGCGCTTGGACGGGCTGTTGGCACAAGCGCTGATGAGTCTGCAGGCGGTAAAGGCGGTTGAATTAGGCCGTGGAGTGACCGCGGCGAGCTCGCAAGGCTCGGCGGTGCATGATGCGATTGGCTATGCGGGTCTGGACGGCGAAGGTGCGGAGGCTTCCGGAAACGGCGATGGTTTCACGCGGTTCACGCGGGAGCGCAACAATGCCGGGGGCGTCGAGGGCGGGATGTCCAACGGCGAGGACGTGGTTGTGCGTGGGTATTTGAAGCCCATCTCGACGTTGCGACGGCCCTTGGGGTCGGTCTCGTTTGCCACCCGGGAGGAGACCAAAGCATCGTATGAGCGGTCGGATGTGTGCGTGGTGCCGGCCGCCGGGGTTGCGGGTGAAGCAATGGTGGCGCTGACCGTGGCGCGGCTGGTGCTGGAAAAGTTCGGGGGCGACTCCCTTCGGGAGTTGCAGCGCAATTTCAACGGCTACCGCGAGCAGATCAGGGCATTTTAGGGGAGTTATGGCGAGTTCTATAGCGGAAAGTCCGCGGCGCATTTACGAGGTGGTGAAGTACCCGGACCCTGTGCTGGCACGCAAGGCCGACGCGGTGACGGCGTTCGACCGGAACCTGGCCGAGCTGGTGGAAGACATGTTCGAAAGCATGTACGCGGCCGAGGGGATTGGGCTCGCGGCTCCGCAGATTGGGATCTCTAAGCAGATCACGACCATCGATGTGAGCTTCCGGAAGGACCCTGCGAAAAAGCTGGTGCTGATCAACCCGATCATTGTGAAGCGGCAAGGGGAGCAGTACGAAGAAGAGGGATGCCTGAGTTTGCCGGACATCCGCGAGAAGGTGAAGCGCGCGGCAACAGTGACGGTGCGGGCACAGAATGCGCGTGGGGAGTTCTTCGAGGTGGAAGGCGATGAGTTGCTGGCGCGGGCGTTGCAGCACGAGATCGACCATTTGCATGGAGTCTTGTTCATCGACCATCTGAGCCGGCTGAAGCGGGATCTTGTGCAGCGGCGCATCCGCAAGCTCCAGCGCAATGGTGAGTGGTAAGAACGAGCGAGGTCTTTGGCAGCGTACGTTCTCTCCTGTGCTTGAAGCCAACATAGGTCCCATAAGGAACTTGGGTCTGGACTTCCGATCTTGCGTTGAACTGATTTCGTGCGGCAGGTTTGTGTCCGCGGCTGAGAAGCCCGGACGGGTTGGATGTTCGGCTGCGAGCCATGAGCTTGTGAGCAGCGAAGGTGGGCTTCGGTGAAGTTGGTGTTTTGTGGAACTCCGGAGTTTGCCGTTCCCGTACTGGAGGCAGTGCTGGGCGGGGGGCATGAGGTGGCATTGGTGCTATCGCAGCCCGACCGGCCGGCTGGCCGAAAGATGGAGCTGCAGGCCCCACCCGTGAAGCGGCTGGCGGTGGAGCGCGGGTTGCTCGTGGAGCAACCAGAGCGGATCAAGAAGAATGAGGAGCTGCGGGCGAAGTTAGAGGCGATTGCACCGGACGCGATCCTGGTAGTCGCCTATGGGCGCATCATCCCGCAATGGATGTTAGATTTACCGCGGTTTGGCAATTTGAATCTACATGGGTCGTTACTGCCGAAGTATCGCGGGGCGGCGCCAATCCAGTGGGCGGTGGCGAACGGCGAAACCGAAACGGGTGTGACCACCATGCGGCTGGATGCCGGGTTGGACACGGGTGACGTGCTGCTGGAGCGGCGGGTGCCGATTGGGCCGGAGACGACGTCGACGGAGCTGTTTTCAATGTTAGCGAAGGTCGGCGCGGAACTCATGCTGGAAACGTTGTCGGGTTTGGAGGCGGAGACGGTCGCGCCGAAGCCGCAGGATCATGCGCAAGCCACGTTGGCGCCCATCCTGACCCGCGAGGATGGGCTGATGCGCTTGGGCGAGCGGACGGCTCAGCAGGTGTATGACCGATGGCGCGGGTTCTACCCATGGCCGGGGGCCTATGCGAGCTTCCGGGGCAAGCGCTTCCTGGTGCACCGGATGAGCCTTGCTTCCGGGATTGGTTTGGTTCCGGGCGAGTTGCGGTTCGACGGGGAGGCGTTGCTGGTTGGAACGTCCCAGGGCGGTGTCCTGCGGTTGGATGAGGTGCAGATGGAGGCGAAGCCTCGGATGCGTGGCGAGGAGTTTGCGCGGGGATTCCAGGTGCGAGTGGGTGAGCAGCTTGTGTGAGGTACGAAAGTCCGCAGCGGGGCGGTTTTGAATGGCGACGGGAACAGCAGGTTCCTCGTACGGGGACTGACAGAAGAAACGCCGGATCACTCAGATTTCTGATTCGAGCAGCTTGAGACACTGAGGAGGCAGGATCCTTCGGTGAGTGAGAAAGAGAGACATGCCCGACACCAACGGCAGGCAGGGGACGAAGCCGGCAGGCAAGCCCGGAGCTACGAAAAGAAAGCCGGGAACGCCGCCCGGTGCCACCGCACCGCGCGCCGCAGGAGCGCGTAAAGGTGCGGCGCTGAAGGCGGCGGTTGTTGCCCCGGTCAGTCCGGCACGGGCGGCGGCGTTTGAGTTGTTGGAGCGGATTGGGTCGTCGACGGCGCATAGTGACGACCTGCTGCATGGGCCGCGGCTGGCAGGGCTGTCGCAGGTGGATAAGGACCTGACGATGGCCCTGGTCTTGGGCGTGCTGCGCTGGCAAATAGCGCTGGATGCGCGCGTTCGGCCGCTGCTGAGCCGGCCGGACTGGCGGGTGCCGGAGCCGGTGGCCATTGCACTACGGATGGGAGCTTTCCAGCTGCTGCACATGGAGCGCATCCCGGCACATGCCGCCCTGAATGAAAGCGTGGAGCTGGTGCGGGCGGCGGGGCAGCCGCAAGCTGCCGGCATGGTGAACGCGGTACTGCGCAAACTGGTGGGCGCGGGGGCGCAGCGCAAGCCGCTGGTGGAGTCTGTGGCCGCGATGGCGGAGCGATTGGGCCATCCGCTTTGGATTGTGGAGCGCTGGGTGGCGCAGTATGGGCGGCAAGCGGCGGAGGCCATCTGCGGGTTCGACCAGCAGGAGCCGGCGTGTGCTTCGATCTTTGAAGAGCGTGAAGGTGAGCCGAAGCTGCCGGTGATGGATGCGGGCTCGCGGCTGGTGGCGGAGTTAGCGGCGGCGAGCCGGCCGAACGCGCAGCGTGTTTGGGATTGCTGTGCGGCTCCGGGTGGAAAGACGATGGTGATGGTAGCCCGGCTGCCACAGGCGGAGGTGCTGGCTACGGATCTTAGTCCGGTGCGGCTGAAGCGGCTGGGTCAGCGCTTAGGACGAGATCTGCCCGGCCGGGAAGTTCGGCTGGAGATGGCGGATGCCGCGGCGTTGCCGTTGCAGTTTGGCACCTTCGACCTGATTTTGTGCGATGTGCCGTGTAGCGGGACGGGCACGCTGGCGCGTAATCCAGAGCTTCGGCACCGACTGCAGCGGGAGGATCTGACCAGACAGGTGGAGCGGCAGCGACGGATTCTCACCGCAGCGTTGGCGCGCCTGGCGCCGGGTGGGATGTTGGTGTATTCGACGTGTTCCCTGGAGCAGGAGGAGTGTGGGGAGGTTGTGGACGCGGTGGTTGGGCCGGAGGTGCGCCGCGTGGAGGTGGAGGGTGTGCTTCGTGGGTTGAGTGAATGCGGGCCGGCTTGGGGTGGCTGAGCCCGAGCAGAAGGCCTGGCTGAGGGATGGCATGTTGCGGACGTTGCCGGGGTTTGGGTTTGCGGGGGACGGTTTTTTTGCGGTGTTGTTGGAG
Organism: Granulicella sp.; assembly: GCA_965198515.1. Classification (GTDB taxonomy): domain Bacteria; phylum Acidobacteriota; class Terriglobia; order Terriglobales; family Acidobacteriaceae; genus Granulicella. The sequence continues at coordinate 2,412,925 of CBDAPO010000006.1, forward strand.
CGGGTTTAGGTTGATCTCGCCGGGCTGACCTCAGCGGCTGAAGCCGCTTGGCTGGGAAGGGGTGATTGGCACGGCTCTAGCCGTGCCCCTCCATCCTGGGCTCCGATGATCTTTGCTGGCGCTTCGAACCCAGGTCGCAGATGCGGGACCTGGGGCACCCGGGTTCCGTGGCGGGCCAACCACCTCAGCGACGGTGAAGCTGTCGCGAAAATGGGGCACCCGGGTGGTTGGCATTTTGACGGGTACCCGGTTTATGGACGCTTTGTGGATGGGGTGGGGAGTGCGTCGGATCTTAGATAGCCGATGCGCCCGTGCGGGACCTACGACGAAGGGGAGCGAGAGGGCGTTCCAGTGCTGGTCGGCGTCGGGCGGGTCTGTTGGACCCGGTTTGAGGGCGCCGCCAGTTGCGACCGTCGTCGGTGGAGATGTCTGTGCCGTTGGGGCCTACTGTGATCCAGGTGTTGTGGGTTGGGTCGTAAGTTACGGCGGAGCGGTAACCGTGGGGTGGGGTGGTCGCGGGGGACCAGTGTTGGCCGAGGTCTGTACTGAACGTTGCCGTGCCTTCGCTCGCAGAGGGATCCCTATAGTCGCCACCTACCACCACGAGGTTGCGGCCTTGGCTAGCGGTCATGCTGAACGCGCCGGCACTGGTGGATCGAGCGAGGGGTAACGCGATCTTGAGCCAGCGATTGCGAATGTAGTCTGATCCGGGCGACGTGGGTTGGGGACGGAACTGAATGAAGAAGGAGCCTGAGGCGCCTCCTGTGACGAATCCGGGTTCGCCTTGGGTGAGCAGGTTTGAGTTGCTGGCAGCAAAGATGCCCTCATCCCGCTCCGGAGTGGGCGTCTTTTCGAAGTCTGCGTCGCTCCGTGAGTTGTCGCATGGCTCGGGTGGCATCTGTAGGCTTGCGGGGTTGTATCCGGGCTTTCGGCATCGCGTATCCACGGGAAAGTGGGTGCGGAAGAACGAGGTGCCGCCTTCATCTTTCGCCAAGGTCTCAGTGAAGCTAAAGAGCGTGTACCTGCCGTTCACAGGGTCACCCACCACCGTGCCGTTGATCAACTTGCCTGCGGCTCGTTCCCGTCCAGCGACCATTGCGTCCCAGAAGCCGTCTTTGTCGGGGTTGGTGAAGAGGAGGTGCCAAGTTTGGCAGCCGTCGGTGGTTTTGTAGAGGCGAGAAAGGTCGCCTTTGCCGCTGCTCATGACGATCGCGGTGTTGTTGTCGAAGGCCTGGATGCCTCTGAAATCGAGATGTTCGGCGTTGGGCGGGATGGCGCAGAGTTGCCAGACGAAGCCGGCGTCCTCGGTGCGGAGGACGGTGCCGTTAGTGCCCGAGGCCCAGGCGACGCCGTTGCCGAGGGAGTCGATGCCGCGGAGGTCGGCGGTGGTGTGGGCGTCCTGAAGCTCCCATTGGGCTTGCAGCGCGATGGGGGTGAGGAGTAGGAAGAGTAGCGCGGAGAAGAGCGGGAGGCGCATGCGGGTCAGTGTAGCGGTTCGCGGCGGGCGTTTGTGCGACGGCTGCGAACAGCAGGTTCCCCATGCGGGGAATGACAACTAGAAAGGCAAAGGCAAAGGCACGCGAAGGCAAGGCAAAGGCAAAGGCACGCGAAGGCAAAGGCAAAGGCACGCGAAGGCAAAGGCAAAGGCAAAGGCGAAGGCACGCGAAGGCAAAGGCAAGGCGAAGGCAACGCGAAGCAAAGCAGTGGCAGCGGCGAAGGCGACGGTTAAGAGGCAGGGGCAAGGGCCAGAGCGAGGCAAAGCAGGGGCAACGGCAACGGCAACGGCGAACGCAAAGGACGCTGAGCACGCGAAGGGACGCCACGGAGTTAGTGTTTGGCGTGCGGCGGGTGCCGGTGGCTGGAGATTGGGTGAGAGTTCTTACTGTGGGGAGGTGGGAGTTCTTGGGACTGTGGTGACGGTTGTTGTTGTCGTTGTGGTGGAAGTGGGGACGGACTGCTGGAGCTGTGTTGGGTGAAGTAGAAGCGGATGGTTTGGCCGCGGTAGCCGCGGTGGCCAGCTTCCGGCGATTGCGAAAGGATGGGGCCGGCGGGGGTGACGGGGGCCGGCGGAGCGGCGGGGGCCGCAGATGAGCCGAGCGGCGAAAGCGCACCCTGGGCTTCGGGTGTGAGTGGGGCAGGGGTGGCGGGACGGCGGCGGGGTGGCGGGCATGCCGCCGATGGTCGCTACACGGAGGCCGAGCGCGATGGCTTCGTGGTTAGCCGAGGTGTAGGCCTGGCCGACGAACGAGGGCATGACAAAGGCGGTGGAGGCGTCCTGGGCTTCCGAACTGAGGAGGAGGTTGACGCGGGGCTGGTCGACGCCGGCGTTGGGCGGCGGGGTTTGGGCTAGCACCATGTCGGGGTCGCCGGGCGCGTCGAGGTGGGCTTGCGCGCCGAGATCAAGCTGGTTCCGGCGGAGGTCCATGGTGGCGGCGCGGACGGGCTCGCCGACGACGTCAGGAATGGAGACATCCTGCGGGCCGAGGCTTTCGGCAACGCGTACCTGCCAACCCTGGCGGACCTGCGACCCGGGCGCGGGGGCCTGGGAGAGGATGCGGCCGGCGGGGACCGTGGTCGAGTAGAACTTGTTATTGATGTTGAGGTCGAGGCCGGCGCGAAGGGCGGCGTTGGAGGCCTCCTGGACGGTGAGGCCGCTGAAGTTCGGGATGGAGACTTCGCCCGCATGGAGGGCGAGGCGCAGGGTGATGCCGGCAGCAAGGACCATGACGGTGATCATGGCGAGCGCGCCGAAAGCGATGCGAAGGTAGCGAAGCATGCCCGTTCAGGATACCGGGTGGCTGGTGTTGGTGGGTGGTGTGAGTGGTTGGCTTAGTAGGGATGGTGCGGCTTCGGGCGACCAGCAGGTTCCCTGCGGGAATGACAACCAGAACGGCAGAGGCAAAGGCGAGGGTTGCAGGTCAGCCGTGCCTACAGGACGCCTCGCATCGAGAGGTGAGCAGTGAGCTGTGCCACCGACGACCAACTACGACTATCAAGTCAGCGGCGGTTGTCTGTGGCGGGTTCTGGGTGGATCAGGAGCCGGCTCACGTTGGGGTGTTGGAGGCGGAACTCGCTTTCGAGGTCGGTGATGACTTCGTGGACTCGGGCCATGGGAAGGTCGTCGGCGAGGGTGCAGTGGCAGGTGACCTGAATGGTGGGTGCGGCGCCGGCGTGAGGGCGGGTGACGGTGATTTCGTGAACGTCGAGGATCTCGGGAAAGGTGCGAGCGGTGTCGCGAAGCTGCGACTCGAGGTTGGTCGCAGTGCCGACCTGTGCGGTGGGGGCGATGGTTTCGCCTTCGCTCTCGATATGGGTGAGCAGGGTGGCGATGCCGGGGACTTCGCGGCGGATCTGGGTTTCAAGACGGGTGACGACGTCGTGGGCGTCGCGGAGTGACATGGTTTCGGGGACTTCGAGGTGTTGCTCGACGGCGAGGCGACCGTCGCGGTCCTGCACGCTGACGTCGTGGACGGAAAGGTTGGACTGCGCGGCGACGGCGCGGATGCGCTCGAAAACGGACTCTCCAAGGCTGGCGACCGGGACGGTGTGGACCACCACGTCGGCCCCGGGCAGGGTGCGCTGGACGGCGGCTGTGGCAGAGGCGGTGACCTGTTCGGCACGCTGAAAGGTGAGATTGCGGGGCAGGCCAAGGGTGAGGTCGACAAAGTAGTTGGAGCCGGAGCGGCGGACGCGGACGCGCTCGGCCTTGAGGACGTCGGGGATGCTTTGGATCTCGTGGACGAGGCTGTTGCGAAGCTCGGTACGGACCTCGGGCGGGGTGGCGTCCAGGAGGGCGTCAAGGGTCCGGTGCCCGAGCTGACCGACGACGGACAGGATGATCGCGGTGACGACGAGGGCGGCAACGGGGTCGGCGAGCTGCAGGGCGGGGATGCCGAAGTGATGGCCGGCATAGGTGGCGGCGAGGCCGAGCAGGACGGCAGCCGACGCCCAGATGTCGGTGCCGAAGTGGGCGGCGTCAGCGGCGAGGGCTTCGGAGCGCTGCTCGTGGGCGACGCGGCGGAGAGTCCGGGCGCGGGTGGTGTCGACCGCAATGGAGAGCAGAAGGACCAGGAAGGGCCAGATGGAAAAGCGCAGGGTGAGGTTTTCGTGGTGCCGGATGCGCCCGATGGCTTCCCAGGCGAGCCACAGCGCCGAGGCGAGCATGAAGAGGATTTCGACACCGGCGGAGACATTTTCCAGCTTGCCGTGACCGTAGTTGTGTTCTTCGTCGGCAGGGCGGTCGGAGATGCGGACCGTAATGAGGGTGATGATGGCCGCGACGAGGTCCACGCCGGAGTGGGCGGCCTCGGAAAGCATGCCGAGGGAGCCGGTAAGGAGGCCGGTGATGAGCTTGAGGAGCGTGATGCCGAGTGCGGCAAGCACGGAGCTGAACGCGGCGGAGCTTTTGGCGCTGCGGCGAGCGGCATTGGTGACGGCGGTGTCGTTCGTAGCGCCGGCGGCTGGCATCGAGGTTCAGATTAGCTGAGGTTGGCGCTCAGCGTTTGGTCGCACGGTAGAGGCCGGCGGCTTTGAAGAGGTAGCCGTCCCAGTGGGCATCGATGAAGCCGGTTTCTGCGAGCATCTGGAGCATTTGAGGAGGACGGGGAAAGCGCTGCACGGAGGCGGGAAGGTATTGATAGGCAGCTCGTTGACCGGAGAGGAGGCCGCCGATGAGGGGGAGAATGCGGTGAAAGTAGGTGTTGTAGAGGAGGGCGTTGAGGCCGGTGGGCTGGTTGGCTTCGAGGATGCCGAGCTGGCCGCCGGGACGCAGCACGCGGTGGATCTCGGCGAGGCCCGCCGTGTAGTTGGACAGGTTGCGGAAACCGAAAGCGGCGGTGACGAGGTCGAGCGAGTTGTCGGCGAAGGGGAGGTGCATGGCGTCGCCCTCGAGCCACTGAACTTGCGGGGAGGGGAACTTGGTGCGGGCGCGGGCGAGCATCTCGGAGCTGAAGTCTAGGCCGATGATGGGTTCGGTTGAGGGCAAAGTGGGCCGGAGGGCGAGCAGCGCGGCGGTCTGGTCTCCGGTGCCGCAGCAGAGGTCGACGACGCGGGCTTCGGGGCTGGCGAGGATCGGCGCGAAGGCGCGGGCGGTGCGGCGCCACCAGAGGCGATCAAGGCCGAAGGAGAGCAGGTGGTTGAGGCGGTCGTAGGTGGGGGCGATGGTGTTGAAGAGGGTGCGGACGTTGGCGGCTGCGGCTGCTTCGGTGGTTTCGGCGGTGGGGCGTGCGCCGGGGTTGATGGCTGGGTCGGTGATCATCCGGTGCTTACCAATCTTTTGGCCGAGGTTGGGATAGGTGACTGCGCGAGCAGAGAAGCAGGTTCCCTGCGGGAATGACAACAAGAAAGGCAAAGACAAATCCGGCGACCATTCGCGCGGTTCCGATTAAGCCTTGACGGATTCCCTGCAGACTAATGTGGCTGCTTCGAGTAGTTCCTGGTCGGTGACGTCGCGGACTACGGTGGCGTCGCCGATGCCGACCGGGAGGACGAAGGAGCGGGTGCCGCTGCGGTTCTTTTTGTCTTTGGCGGTCAGGGCGACGAGTTGTTCCGGGGTTGCGGGGAAGGGCTTGAGTGGGCCGTAGGCGCGGATGAGTCGGGTGGTGCGGTCCGCCTGGGCGGGGGTGACGGTTTGGCGGTGCTGCGCGATGTGGAGGGCGGCGAGCATGCCCCAGGCGATGGCTTCGCCGTGAAGGAGAGCGGTGTAGCTCGTGGCGGCTTCGATGGCGTGACCGAGCGTGTGGCCGAGGTTGAGGATCATGCGGAGATTGCCCTCGCGCTCGTCGGCTTCGACGACCTCGGCCTTGATGCGGACGCAGGCCGCGACTACGTGCTGGAGGGCTTCGGGGTTGCCGTTGAGGACGGTTGCCGCGTTGCTTTCGAGGAAGGTGAAGAGGTCCTGGTCGCGGATGATGGCGGACTTGACGGCTTCCTGGAGGCCGGCGCGGAGCTCCTGCGGGGGCAGGGTGGAGAGCGTGTCGATGTCGGCGTAGACGGCCAGCGGGTGGTGGAAGGCGCCGATGAGGTTCTTGCCCGCGGCGAGGTTGGCGCCGGTTTTGCCGCCTACGGAGCTGTCGACCATGGCCAGGGCGGTGGTGGGGACCTGGATGTAGGGGATGCCGCGCATGTAGATGGCGGCGAGGAAGCCGGTGAGGTCGCCGAGCACGCCGCCGCCGAGGGCGATGAGGACGGAATCGCGGTCTGCGCCATGACCGGCGAGTTCTTCCGCGAGGCGCTCGATCGTGGCGAGGCGTTTGTGGGACTCGCCGGCGGGAATGGTGAGGACTTCGGGCCGGTGCGGGAAGCCTGCGAGGAGCGGCTCGGCCCAGAGTTGGGCGATCTCGGGGCTGGTGACGAGGAAGGTCCGCCGTTTGCCTGTGCTGAGGGTGCCTTTGAGCAGGGCGTCCAGGCGCTGGCCGACGGTGGGGAGGAGATTGGGGGCGATGTCTACGGTGTAGTTCGCGGTGGCGGTGCGGACGGAGACCGTGTCGTGTTTGGTGGATGTGATCATGCGGCCTGGGTACCTCCCCCCTCGTACTTTTGGTCTAAAGTACGTTCGATATGGAACTTAGGTCCGGACTTCGTGTTGAGCCGGCGCTTGGGGCCGGCCTGATGTCAGCGCTTCTTTGAGGCTAGCAGGGTGTGAGGTAGTTCTGCGCAAGGTGGGCGGTGCTGCGGAAAGAAAGCAGGCATCCCGTTTGGGGGAGTGACAAAAACTGAGGCGCACGGTGACAGGGAGAGGCTCAGCGGGTTCCCTTGGGGAAGAACTATGGCGACACAAACGGCAAAGCGCTCACGCAGAGGGCGCGAAAGGTTGCGCGAAGGGCGCGACGGCGGGCGTGCCTTGCAGGTGGATTCGTGCTTCTGGGATCAGAATGGCAGGTTTGCTTTGGGTGTGGCACCAGGTGGTGAAATGCCGAGGCAGAGCGAGGGGGGAAGCTCGGCAGGTGCGGCGGCGGTGTATGGATCTTCAGGTTTGAGAGTCGAGAGGGTGAGGTTTGGGGGAGGACTTCTGGGGGAAGAGCAGGGAGATGGCTACTGTGAGGGCGAGGAGGGTGACGATGATGATGAGGGAGGTGATGGGGCCGATCTCGAGCCAGTGGGCGAGGAGCATCTTCAGCGCGGCAAAGGTGAGGAGAGCCGACAGGCCGTAGTGGAGGAAGCGGAGGCGGGTGAGCATGGCGGCGAGCAGGACGTACAGGGAGCGGAGGCCCATGACGGCCATGATGTTGGAGGTGTAGGCAAGAAACGGGGTCCGGGTGATCGAGAGGACGGCGGGGATGGAGTCGAGGGCGAAGACCACATCGGTGAGTTCCACGGCGACCAGGGTGAGGAGCAGGACGGTGGGCATGGTGATGCCGTTTTCGCGGGCGATGAAGCGGGTCTGGTCGGCGCTGACGGGATGGACGCGGGTGAGCCAGCGTAGCCAGGCGGGCGGCTTGTCGGCTTCACCGTGCTTTTCCGGGAAGAGGAGGCGGATGGCGGCGACGAGCAGGATGGCGCCGAAGACGTACTCGACCCAGGCGAAACGGGCGAGCAGGCCGAGGCCGGCGGCGATGAACGCGCCGCGCATGATCATGGCCCCGGTGACTCCCCAGAAGAGGACCTTTTGCTGGCGGCTTTCCGGGATCTTGAAGATGCCGAAGAGCAGGAGGAAGACGAACAGGTTGTCGACCGAGAGGGCTTCTTCGATGGCGTAGCCGGCGAGGTACTGCGTGGCGGCGGTGGCGTGAAGGGTGCGCCAGACAAAGGCAGCAAAGGCGAGCGACGCGGCCACCCAGAGGGCGGTGGCGTAGAGGGCACGGCGGTGCGTGTCGTGAACGCGCTTCGCCATGAGCCATTCGAGCGTGAGGAGCAGGATGAGGGCGGCGTGGAAGCCGATCCAGTGGGAGAGTGGCGTCATGTGTTGTTGGTTGGATGACTTGGAAGCGAGGATGTTGTGCGGATATTGGGTGAGTCTGCGATGTTCAGCGGTGAGAGCATCGCGGAGGAGCGATGGTTTGCGCGTGGCGCTCTAGAACGCGGGTCCCAAGATCGAGACCTGGGGCTCCCGGTGAGGGTCTCAGGGCGCGAGGGTAGCCTCCCCGTTCGTGTGCGCTCGGTTACCTTTCCACAACACGGTTCAGCAGGACTGACCCGAAGAGCGGTCAGGGCGCATCCTCTACGGGGTGAACGGCGAACGCAGTCTGGCCTGAGGTGAAGTAGCGCTTGCGCATCCAGAAGGCAACATTGACCAAACCGATCAAGGCCGGGACCTCAATCAAAGGACCGACGACTCCAACAAATGCCTCACCGGAGTTGAGCCCGAAGACCGCGACGGCTACAGCAATGGCCAGCTCGAAGTTGTTTCCAGCCGCCGTAAAGGAGAGAGTTGCCGATTGTGCGTAGTCGGCCCCGAGCTTCTTGCCCATCCAGAAGCTCACGAGGAACATGATGAGGAAGTACACAACCAGCGGAACCGCGATATGAAGCACATCCAGCGGAAGCCGCACGATCAGATCGCCCTTGAGCGAGAACATGACCAGAATCGTGAACAGCAGAGCAATCAGCGTAAGCGGGCTGATGCGCGGCACGAACTGAGTGCGGTACCACTGCTCCCCCTTGGCACGGACCAGGACAAAGCGGGTGACGAACCCGGCCACGAACGGCACACCCAGGTAGAGGCCGACGCTCCTGGCTATGTAGGCAATGCCAATCGGAACGACGCTGCCCTGCAGACCGAACCACCTGGGCAGCACCGTCAGGAATACCCAGGCGTAGAGGCTGTAGAACAGGACCTGAAAGACGCTGTTGATGGCGACCAGGCCGGCAACATAGTCCGTGTCGCCTTCGGCCAGCTCATTCCAGACCAGCACCATGGCGATACACCGGGCGATGCCGATCAGGATCAGCCCGCGCATGTAGGCCGGTTCGCCACGCAGGAAGGTGATCGCCAGCAGGAACATGAGGATAGGCCCGATGAGCCAGTTCTGCACCAGCGAGAGCCCTAGTACCCGCTTGTTGCGGAAGACCTTTCCCAGCTTTTCGTAGCGGACCTTGGCCAGCGGAGGGAACATCATGATGATGAGCCCAATGGCGATGGGAATGTTGGTGGTGCCGCTCTGAAAGCGGTTGACCAGACCTGCGGAATCAGGGATGAAGTGCCCGATCGCGACACCGATGGCCATCGCCGAAAAGATCCAGAGCGTGAGGAAGCGGTCCAGGAACGACAGTTTCTTGCGGGCTGCCGGAGCACATGTCCGACCTTGCGTAACAGGGGAGGTAGCCATTAGGAGACCTCACAGGAGGCGGCCACCGTCGTGGGTAGCGGAGCCCCGTCCAGCAGCGGATACTTTGAGGGGGCACAGCAGGCCCTGGTCAGCCGCGCACGGTCTGCCTGCATTTGTTTCTCGTCTTTCAGCCAGTCAAGCGTCTGGCGCAGCACCCGTGTTGCCCCGATGTGCGGTGGCATCACGATCCGATAGTGCATCCACTTGCCTTCGCGGCGCGCTTCTACGATCCCCGCACTTCGGAGGTAGGCCAGATGCCTGGATATCTTGGGTTGAGGTCCACCCAGGATCTCCACGAAGTAACAAACACAGACCTCCTGGTCACGCATGAGGTTCAGAAGGCGGAGGCGGGTGTTGTCTCCCAACGCCTGAAAGAAGCGCTCGAGGTTGTACGTCTGCTTCGCTGCCATGACTTTTGTATACGCGTTGACGTATGCGAAGACAAGCCATATAGTCGCTTCAGCGTATGTGAGGAGGCTTTATGTCGGAGCTGTTACTGGACTCTGTGAAACTGAAATATGGTGCGGTCGCAGAGAGCACGCTTTCAAGCGATCATGCGGGCGTGAAGGCCGTGGCTGAAGCGTTCGGCTACAGCCCTGAAGAGCTGACCTCCATCCCTGCCGAGGCCAACATGGGACTGTCCTGCGGCAACCCGACGGCTACGGCGAATCTTCGTCCTGGCGAGGTGGTGGTCGATCTCGGGTCGGGTGGCGGTCTGGACGTGTTTCTGTCCTTCAGGCAGGTTGGGCCAACCGGTAAAGCGATCGGCATCGATATGACTCCATCCATGATCGAGCGGGCCAAGGCCAATGCAGAGAAGGGTGGATACAGCAATGTGGAGTTCCACCTTGCACAGATTGACAGGCTCCCGCTCCCGGATGCGTCGGTGGATTGTGTGATCTCCAATTGCGTGATCAATCTTGCACCGGACAAACCGGCGGTGTTCCGTGAGATTGCCCGCGTTCTGAAGCCGGGTGGACGGCTCGCGGTGAGCGATATCGCGCTCAAGGCCGAGCTGCCGGAGGCGGTGGCGTCGAGCCTGGCCGCGTACGTGGGCTGCATCGCCGGAGCCGTGCGGATCGAGACCTACCGTGAGGAGTTGCTGAAGGCCGGATTTGAGTACGTGGAGATTGTCGACAGCGGAGCGGACCTGAACGCCTATAAGAAGGTCGAGAACCAGGCCGCTTGCTGCTCTCCGGCCATGGCGGGTGCCAGCCCGTTTGCGGTGGTTCAGGAGGCTTGCTGCACCCCAGCCGCTACCTCCCTGCATGAGGACCTCGCCTCCTTGCTGGAGACCTACGACGTGAACCAAGCGGCTGCCAGCGTGAAGGTATATGCCATCAAGCCAGGAGCGCGGTCCTGATGCAGACCTATATCTTTGCGTGTGTTCACAATGCCGGACGTTCGCAGATGGCGGCGTCGTTTTTCAACCAGCTCGCCGACCCGCAGAAGGCTCGGGCTGTTTCGGCGGGACCGAGCCTGGTCCGCGTGTCCATCCTGTCGTTCTGGAGGTCATGGAAGAGGTTGGCCTTGATCTATCCGACTCCCAACCGCAGCTTCTGACGGAGGAGTTGGCGCGGAACGCGACGCTCCTTGTGACGATGGGTTGCGGAGAGAAATGCCCTTACGTTCCGGCTTCGCCGTGAAGACTGGCCGCTACCTGATCCGAAAAGCCTTCCTCGCGAAGAGGTGCGGAAGGTCCGCGACGAGATCAAACAGCGCGTCCTGGCCCTGGTTGACGGGCGACATCTGCGCTGAGGCAGGTTGGTCACGAGTAACGTCGCCGGCGGAAGTAACACGCCCCCTGGTACACGTTTCGTGGCCTGTGCTGTTGACCGTGACGCTAACTGTGCTGGTTGACGAGGCGGATGAGGGCGAGGAAGATGTCGGCGGAGGCCTGGAGGGATTGGGCGCTTAGCTTGTCGAGGGTGTCGCCTTCGTGGTGGTGGAAGGCTTCGGGGTCCTCCTTGGTGCCGTACTCGTAGTCGACGACGTCGAGGACGGGGACGCCGCGTTCCTTGAAGGGGATGTGGTCGTCGATGAGGGCGGTGGTGTTGGTGGAGAGATAGTTGGCGTGGCCGGTTTCTTTCGCGGCCTTGGTGAGGTCGTCGAGGAGCCAGGGGGTGCTGGCGCCTTCGTGGTCGAGCTTCATCTGCTTCCAGCCGATCATGTCGGCGAGCAGGAAGGCTTTGATTTTGGGTAGCGTGCCGTCGGCGGCCCACTTCGCGGCGGCGTGGCGGGTGCCGTAGAGCTGGTCGGAGGGATTGTCCCACTTGCCGCTGACGGACTCTTCGCCGTCGTCGAAGAGGAGATAGACGCTGTAGCCGGTGGGCGGGTGGGTGCGGAGGTATTCGCCGAGGGCGATGAGCAGGGCGGAGGTACAGGCTCCGTCGTTGGCGCCGACGAAGTTGATGTCGCGGAGGTCGTAGTTGGTCTCGTAATGCGTGGCGAGGACGATGACCCCGTCGCGCTTGCCGGGGAACTTGACGAGCAGGTTGTGCATCGTCTGGGGGCCGGCGGGGGTGTTGGTGACGAAGGTGTCGTCGATGAAGTCGCCGTGGGCGGCTTCGGGGGCGAAGTGGTCCTTGATGAAGTGCTCGGCGGCGGCGTGGCCGGGGGAGCCGTTGAAGCGTTTGGGGGCGACCTGGAGGAGCTGCGCGGTGAGTTGGAGGACGTGTTGGCCGGAGACGCCTTGCAGTTGGGGCGGGGCGGCCGCGAACAGCAGATTCCCCGTTCGGGGAATGGAAGAAACAAAGGCAAGGGCAACGGCAAAAGCGCTCACGCAGAGGGCGCGAAGGTTTCGCGAAGGGGTGCGACGGACGGTGTGGCTCCTCGAGGCGTTCGTGCTGCTGCGATCAGAACGCGGATTCCCTTCGGGAATGACAACAAAGGGTGATACGGGTTGCGGAGCGTGGCCGGGCGGGGTCATGCGGCTTCCTTGAGCTTCTTGTTGCGGCGGTCGGGGTGCACGAAGAACGCGACGCCCACGCCAATGAAGTAGAGCGCGAGCATGGGGGTGGCAAAGAGGCACATGCCGATGGGGTCGGGCGTGGGGCAGATGATGGCCGCAACGATGAAGATGGCGAGGATGGCGTAGCGGAAATGGCGCAGGAGGAACTTGGCGTCCACGATGCCGAAGAGCGCGAGGAAAAAGATCAGGATCGGCAGCTCAAAGGTGATCCCGAGACCGAGGATGACGGCGAGAAAGAAGCCGGTGTACTCGTCAATGGTGATCATGTGGTTGTAGTTCTTGCCGAAGTCCAGCAGCAGAACCTTCATCGCGCCGGGCAGGACGTAGCGGTAGCCAAACCAGGCGCCGGACATGAAGAGGCCGATGGTGGCGCCCATGAAGGGCCAGACGTATTTCTTCTCGTGGTCGTACAGGCCCGGGGAGATGAACAGCCAGAGCTGGTACAGGATGAAGGGCGCGGCGAGAATGGCGCCGACGATGGCCGAGGACTTGATCAGGATGTTGATCGAGTCGGTCGGGTGCGTCATGGTCATCTTCTGACCGACGTCGGTGAGCGGCTTTTGCAGGGCCGCGATGATGCGGTTGTGGAAGGTGTACGCGATGGCCATGCCGACCAGCAGGTAGGCAACGGAGTGGAACAGCCGCTTACGCAGCTCTTCGAGGTGCTCCATCAGGCTCATGCCGGGGAGTTCGGCGCGCTCGTGAAGCTGGTTTTGTACGTTGGCGCGGGCGCGGTCGAGGAGTTCAGTCGCCATGGGCGAGGCTTTCTGCTTCCGGAGCGGTGCGGGTGTCGGCGGCCGGGGCTTCCGGAATGGCGTCGACGAGGCCGGACAGCGCGTTGGGGCGCGTGGAACGCGGGGTGGGGAGGCCAGTGGCGGGAGGCATCATGTTGAGGCTGCCGGAGGTGGCGATGGGCACGGGGCGGACGCCGTCGGCGGTTTGCTGGGGAGCGTCCTGCGAACCCACCTTAGCCGACGGTGAAGCTATCGGCGAAGATGGGGCACCCGCCTCTGTGGCGGGGATGGCAGGCGTTTCCGGGGCGGGGGAGGAAGAAGCTGCCTGGATACGTTCGAGGTGACGGTCGGCTGCGGAGATGTCGGCGGTCGCCGGCGCGAGCAGGCTTGGTTCCGGGGCTAGCAGGGTCGGTTCCGGCGCGAGCAGGCTCGGTTCGGGGGCGAGCGCTGTGGCGCTGTGGCGCATGTGGGGGTGTTCGGGTTCGGCGGGCTCGCCCAGCGGTGGCGGGATGGGGGCGGCGGCCTCCATGGCGGCGATCTGCTTTTGGCGATCGGCCTGCTCTGAGGCGCGGAGCTCGTCTTCCATCTGCATTTTGAACTCGTTGGAGGCGCGCCGGAACTCGCCCATCCACTTGCCGAGCTCGCGGGCCAGCACGGGCAGCTTCTTGGGCCCGAAGAGAAGGAGGGCCAGGATGAACAAGAAGATGCTGTCGGCAAAGCTTGGCATATGCAGGTTCGATGATACGGCTTTCCGGACGAGGTGGCCAAAGGAGATACGGCACTTTGAGCGAAACAGATTGTGTGCTGATCCGTCCTACTCGGGAGAGAATCAGAGCGGGGACGGGAGTATGGCATGGGGCTGGGCTTGAAGGCTGATGGCAGCGTGACGGCGCGTAGGGGGCGGCTGCGGGCTTTGGGTCTCGGCCTGCTTGGGTCGATAGTGCTGGGCGGGACGATGTTGCCGCTGGCCGGGTGCGGCAGCTTTTTTCAGTGCGAGAACAAGCCGGCATGCCCTGCCTCCACGGGGACGACCACGACCGGAACGAGTTCCTCGGTGGATTACGCGTACGTGGCGTATTCGACGGTGGTTGGTTCTTCGACCACATCGACGCTGGTGGGGTACAACCTTGCCGGCGGTGCGCTGACGCAGGTGGCGAACGTGAGCCTACCGTTCATTCCGGTAGCGATCGCGGTTTCGCCCAACAATGAGTACCTGTATGTGGCGTCGATCCCGGGCACCACGAACGGCGGCGTGTTTGGGTACTCGATCAGCTCGACGGGAAACCTGACGGCGCTGAGCAGTGGTGCGGCGCTGGCCGGCGACCAGGTCGGAGCGATGGCCATCTCGCCTGATGGAGAGTACCTGTACACGCTGAACGCGCTGGGGCAGACGATGACTCAATACAGCATTGCTTCGGCGGGGACGTTGACGACCAATGGCGCGGGTACGGTACCGGCGCTGAACTGTGCGTTGGGGGTGGCGATTCCGGTGACGCAGACCTGCTCGGTGGCGGTGTCGCCGTCGAAGGCGTACGTGGTGACAGCGTTGGGCACGGCCGGCGACGCAGTGTACGGGTATGTGAGCGGGAGCGGCCTGACCAACAACGGGGTACCGACCGGGCAGGTTGCGGCGGGAACGAATAGCGGCGAGTTTTCAGTGGCCATTGACGGCAACAACAATGCCTACGTGGCAGAAACGGCGGGGTTGACGGCGTATGCACTGACCTCGTCCACGCCCACCCTGCGGCTGACCGTGCCGTATGCGAGCGGTGTGGTCCCACGGGGCGTGGTGGTGGATCCGGACTCGAAGTTTGTGTTTACGGCGAACGAGGGGACGAGCAACATTTCGGCATTCACGACGGGCACAACGACCGCGCTGACGGCGGTGGGCGGGTCGCCCTTTCCGGCGCCGACCGATGTTGCGGCGCTGGGCGTGGATAGCACCGACACGTACCTGGTGGCGGCGGGATACGACACCAGTGCGGGGATCCAGCTGTACTCCATTGCGAGCAGTGGGGTGTTGTCGGCGCTGGCCAAGACGGCGGGAACCACGACGGCGACGCAGTATCCGGTGCTGGTCGCCATGTCACACTAGAAGGCAGCGGCTTTGCCGTTCAGCGCTGTGTTGGCGGCCTCGCCGTTAGCGCGTCGCGTCAGCTTGTGTTGTGCCGGAAAGGCATCTTTCGAAGTCATGGACGGTTGGTTGTGGAACAGCGCCCGCTTGCGGGGTGAAGTGCGTGCGGCGGCGTGTGGATGTTTGCTGCTGGGCGGCATGCTTCTGAGTGGATGTGGCGACCTGAAGAAGGCCGTGGTGCCGCAGCAGGTGTATGTCACGGCGAAGCAGGCGTATCTGCGCGACCGCGTCGCGGCGGTGTCGAACCGTACAGGCGAGGTGCAAAACGGCGACAAGCTGACGGTGTTGGGACATCAGCGGCGGTTTTTGCAGGTCCGGGCGCCCGGTGGCGCCGTGGGATGGATTGAAGAGAAGCTGACGGCCGACCAGGGCATTGCGGATCAGTTCGACGCGTTGAAGGCACAGCACGGGAAAGATCCGGTGATTGTGCAGGCGGTGACGCGTGATGAGGTCTACCTCCATGTGGCGCCGGGGCGGGATACGATTCACTTTTTCCGGTTGCCGGAAAATGAGCCGCTGAGCCTGCTGGAGCGCGCGAGCGTGGCCAAGGCGCTGCCGCCGGGACAGACGCCGGCGGCGCTGGCCAAACCCTCGGCCGCCCGGTTGCCGGTGCGGGCGAGTGGGACGGCCGGGAAGGCACAGGCGGCGGAAGAGGCTGCCACGGCCGCCGCGGCAGGCCCGGTGGGGCCTGTGATGGAAGACTGGTGGCTGGTGCGGACCAAAGGCGGCGAGACCGGCTGGATTTATGGGCGGATGATCGACGTGACGGTGCCGGACACGCTGGCGCGGTATGCGGAAGGGCAGCGCATTGTGGGCGCGTATGTGCTGACCAACGTGGAAGATCCGGAGTCGAACGTCGTGAACAATGGGCAGCCGGTGACGAGCATCCCGGAGTACGTCACCGTGTTGAGCCCGTACAAGGCGGGGCTGCCGTATGACTTCAACCAGGTGCGGGTGTTTATCTGGAACGTGAAGAAGCACCGCTACGAGACGGCGTTCCGGGAGCACAACATTGCGGGCTTTTTGCCGGTGCAGGTGGGGTTGAAGAAGGATCCGTACAACAAGGACCCGCACTTTGCGGATGCGCTGCCGAGCTTTACCGTGAAGCTGTTGCCGGCGGATGCGCCTATCCCGGTGCCGGACGGGCAGACGGGGTTGGTGAAGCCTGCGAAGGTGATGACCGATACGTTGCGGCTTGAGGGCAACATCATGAAGCGGATCTGGCCGCCCAATGCGCCGCCGCCGCAGTTTGCGCACCCGGACCCTGAGCCGGAAAAGGGCGCCAAGGGGAAGCGGCGGCGGTGAGCCCCAGGGGTGCAGGCCTCGGCAAACCCACCTTAGCCGACGATAAGACCGTCGGCGAGGATGGGGCACCCAGTCTGTCGGGGATCAAGGCCTCTGCCCGGTCGCCCATGTTGATTACGGCGCTGGTGGCCGGTGCCTTCTTCATGGAGCTGATGGATGGCACGGTGATTGCCACCGCGCTGCCGCAGATGGCGCGCAGCTTCCATGTGGGCGTGGTGTCGATGAACATCGGCATGACGGCGTACCTGTTGACGCTGGCGATCTTTATCCCCGTAAGCGGATGGATGGCGGACCGGGTGGGCGCGCGGACGACGTTTGTGACGGCCATCGCGGTATTCACCGTGGGGTCAGTGCTGTGCGGGTTTTCGCGCGGGCTGTTTACGTTTACGGCGATGCGCGTGCTGCAGGGCATTGGCGGGGCGATGATGACGCCGGTAGGGCGGCTGGTGGTGCTGCGCGTGACACCCAAGGCAAAGCTGGCCGAGGCGTTGACCTACATCACCTGGCCGGGGATGATGGCGCTGGTGATCGGGCCGCCCCTGGGAGGGTTTATCACCACCTATGCGAGCTGGCCGTGGATCTTCTTCATCAACGTGCCGATCGGGGTGGTGGGAGCCGTGCTGGCGTGGCGATGGATTGCCAATATGCGCGAACCGGAGCCGCGCGGCTTCGATTGGGCGACGTTTCTGCTGGCCGCCGTGGCTTCTGCGGGGCTGGTGTACGCGATGGAGATGGTGGGTGCGAACCCAGCGCAATGGGGACGGGCGTTGCTGGTGCTGACGATCAGCGGCCTGAGCGGAGCGGGGGCGGTGTGGGTGGCAAGGCGACGGCCTGCGACAGCGTTGATCGATCTGGAATCCATGCAGCAGCCGAGCTATGCGCAAAGTGTGTATGGCGGCACGGCTTATCGCGCGGCGGTGAGCGTGCTGCCGTTTCTGCTGCCGCTGATGTTCCAGGTGGCGTTCCGGGTCTCAGCGTTTCGGTCGGGGCTGTACCTGCTGGCGCTGTTTGCGGGTGACCTGAGCATGAAGTTGTTTGTGGTGCCGGTGCTGCGGCGATGGGGCTTTCGGCGGGTGTTGCTGGTGAACGGGGTCGTCACGGCCGCCACCCTGGGCATGTGCGCGGTGCTGCTGCCGTCAACGCCGGTGGGGGTCATCCTGCTGGTGCTGTATGTGCATGGGGCGGGGCGGTCGATGGAGTTCACGGCGATCGGCACGTTGAGCTACGCGGAGATCCCGGAGGAGCGCTTGAGCCGGGCGAATGGTTTTCTGAGCGCGGTGGTGCAGTTGGGGATGGGGTTGGGCGTGCCCGTGGCGGCGATCTCCCTGCGGATGGTCGCCCGCCTGCATGTTTCATGGAGCGATCCTGGTGGCCGCAGTGCTGTCGCTTGGCCCGGTAATGAATGCTTGGGGTTTGGCGGACGATGCCGGCAGTGTGGCGAGTGGTCACCGGCGCGTGGCTGTGGTGGAAGGAGCGGCCGTTTGAACAGTTCGAGTGAGCGGGATGAGAGAACAGGCTTTCCTAGTCTGGACTCTTGGGAGATGCACTTGGCTAATGTGAACGGTTGCGTGCGTGCCTCGCCTTCGTAGTTCGCTAAAACACAATACGGCTAGCTTCGCCCTTGCTACCTAGAGGTAAGAGTCCGCTACGCGATTGCTGACCACATGACCCTGACGACGACGACCATAAACCAAAGGCCGAAAACGATTGTGATGGAGGTGCTGCGGGAGGTTTTGCACACTATGGAACACCCGATGGCGATGAGGAGCAGGTACCAAAGGGTGAAGATGTCGACTGCCCCGCAGAGTGCCTTCAGCCAGCCTTGTGCGGTAGATGAGAGGTAATAGCCTATGTTCGAACCAATTGGGTCCTGGATGTTGAAGTTGTCTAAGTCCGTAGAAAGGGAAAGATAGCCCGAGGCAACAAGCAGGCGTAGGTCCTGTATGAGATCGGCGTAGAGCAGAACGGCGTAAATCGCGTTAAAGCTGACCTCCTTGCGACCCGCCATCTTGAAAGCCCACAAGAGCGCCACGCCGTAGAAAACGTTGTAGAGCAAAACAAGTACCGGCGTGGACGCGGCGCTGACCTTAAAGGTAGTTTCGGTAGTACTGAGTACGCCTTCTTTCTGCTCGTCGCTCATGACCTCGTCAAACCGCTTGGCGGTGTCGGGATCGGAATGAATGACGGCGGTGGCCATGCGACGGAAGCCGATCTTGTGCGCCGCGGATAAGGTCAGGCACAAGCTGCAGAGAACGGTGAGCACATAGGGCAGCCACCAACGCCTGTTGTTCACGATGTCCTGAAACAGCGCGAGAGGGTTCAGAAACAGTGAGGCGAGGCGTGCGCCTTCGCTCATGGGCCGGGAAGTGACCCCGGCCTGTAGCTCCGTGACCATGGATACCTTTCAACGCTGAGGTTCGCTGGAACCGTGATTCACGTTCAGGACTGGCGAACTGGTTCGGCCACCAGCGCAAGACTGATCGGCAAAGCCACCAGGACAGCGATGCCCGCAACCAGCCAACTGCTGATGATCGTTCCTGCAACAACAGAGCTCATGAAGGTCAGCGCACCCTCGGCGGAGCTGAAGGGATGGGTTCCGAGAATGCCGGGACTTCTTACAGCGATACTCATCCCGACGGAGGTTAGCATGGCCCCGGCTACGAAACCCGTGAAGCCGGCGCTTTGCAGTGCACGCTCCCTCCCAAGCAGCCCAGCGAGCGCGCCGACGATGACCGCGATGCCCAGGGTCAATCCGGAGCGAATGGGCGCTGCCTGGGCCAGATTTACATGCCGGAGCGCTATCTGACCTGCGATCCCGGCGAGGCCGAGAGCGACCCCGGTCATCAGGCATGTTTTTACTGTCTTCAAGCGACTTTCTCCTTACGCTCGCCACATACAGGGCACTCGTGATTGCGCGGAATCGGCTGAAAGGTAATGCTCAGTGTGGGCGCGTCAAGGAGCAGGATGTGATTGGCCGTCCGGACGGGGCCAAGCCCAGCAAGGTGCGTGACCACCTCGTTGGCCAAAAAGCCCGCAGCCATGGTCACGACGGGAGAGAGGGTGCCGCCAATACCCCGTTCAACACGGGGCAGCCGCGCATCCTGGCAAGCCATGCAGGCGGTTACTCCCGGCACGACGGTGGGACCGACCACGGCTCCCTGGGCCAGAAACCCTGCACCGCAGCACGGGATGCCAGACCTGACACATGCTTCATTTACCCAGATCTGAGCCTCCATGGGTGTATCCAGAGATCGAACGACGAAGTCGCTGCCCTTGATGACCTCCATGATGCTTTCTACGCTGTCGACAAAGATGTTGCTGGTGCGAACCATCAGATCCGGGTTAAACTGCCGTAGCTTTTCTGCAGCTACCTCAACTTTGGACCGTCCGACATCGTTAGGGGTGTAGAGCAGCTGTCGGTTCAGGTTGGTGATCTCCACCGTATCCCCGTCTACCAGATGCATGGCCCCGATCCCGCATGCGGCGAGCGTCAGGCTGACATTGGAGCCGACGCCGCCCACACCCAGAATGGTGATGCGCTTCTTCCGCAGCCGTTCCATGGTGAATAGTTCTGAGCCCTTCACGGCCGAATTCATGCTTAGCCAGCCGAACTGCCGTGAGTACCTGTCCTGGGTCTCGGCAGGCGACCATTCCGAACTGTAGCGAAGGTGCTTCAGATGCCACAGCCGCTGAATCGCCTCTTCGGTGTCTCGCTGCAAAGCCTTACCGGAAGTGCTGACGGAGTTGAGACGCACGCCACTGCGAAGGGACGGCAGAAGAGAGGTGAGTTCGGAATTGGCAGAAATGGCCACTTCACTTGGGGAGGTCCAAGCGAAGACCATTCGTTCTTGCTGGTCGTACATGACACTGGCGAAGGGATTGAGTTGTATGGAGCGTTCACGGTCGATGGCGTAGGTGAGAGTGGGAGCAACGGCCGGCGAAACGGTCGCAACACTTTGGCCGGAGCGTGTGGCGGGTTGCTGGCGTGTACGAAACCAGCGGATCGCGAAGGTCGCTGCCAGGAGCGCGATG
The DNA here is from genome assembly GCA_965198515.1 of Granulicella sp. GTDB lineage: Bacteria > Acidobacteriota > Terriglobia > Terriglobales > Acidobacteriaceae > Granulicella. The sequence continues at coordinate 2,433,367 of CBDAPO010000006.1, forward strand.
ATGATGCTCACACTAATGGTTCCGCGGCCGCCGGTGAAGCCCATCCAGTGAACAATGCGGAAGAGGAAGCTTGCGCCCGCCGCCCACATGGCCACGCTGAAGGACCGGGAACTGATCCCAAAACAGAACAGAAGGGCACGGCCCAGAGGACTCATCAGCAGCACAGACGGGAAGCGCAGGGTGCTTTCCTGTATCGGACTCCGCGATAGGAGGGACGAGGTAAACACCTGCACCCACTCGAGGCCGCGATCACGGAGGTTTGGAATGCCCAACACTGCCGACAACATCCAGTAACCGTCGAGCTTGACGAGAGGCACCAGATTGATGGCCATAGAACTGAGGTTCATCGCGATGCACAACAAGAGCAATGGGCTGGTTCTTCCCGAAGAACGCAGGTACAGCAAGCACATCGCCGCAACGGCATTGACGACTGCCTGGACATACACTCCGGCAGCGGAGATGGCGACGCGATGCCATTTATTCTGCAACCGCCAGGAATCGGTGATGTCTGCAAACGCTGCGGGCTGCAGGTAGAAAATCATCACGCCCATGCTTCGAACCGGTGCCCCGAAGCGGGTGCAAACGACGGCATGTCCGAACTCGTGGATGGTGGTGGTCACAAAGATGAAGAGAGCAATCTCGACAATTCGCTGCCAGTGCATCGTGAGGCCTTGCAACGAGGCGGTAAAGTTGGATACCTGCAGCAGACGAACCGTCGCGACTAGACCCAGAATCACGAAAACGCTTAGAGTGCCGAAGAAGGCCCTACTCCGGAGAAGCGGGCTTCGCGCAAGGTAGGTAAGCACTGCCTCAGCACGCGTGATATTGATGCGCATCTGGCCGAACTGCGTCCACTCAAATGTCTTGACCTCGACTCGTTGAGGAACAGAACTGGGCACGGCTTCGATGTTTCTGGGTGTTTCGCTTAATAAAAGCAACTTCGCGGCTTGGGCGCGGCGAACAAACTCCTCCGCGAAAGCGGGTTCTAGCCCGAGAAAGGAGGCTAGATGATCGACGGGGACTTGCCCGTTCAGCCGCGTAAGCCAGCCGAACTCTCGCGGACCAAGACGAACGTACCGCCCTGTTTCGTGGTTGAGGATCAGCCTTGTTTCCGCATCTGGCTGCGGCAGGTCGGTCTGGATAGCGGGATTGAGATAGGGATAGATGGCCGTGTTCCGATTTCGCTTGGGGTGGTTGTTTGAGGTCCCGCACAGCTCGTGGCGGGACTCTCCGTCAGGTCAGTTAGGAGCTGCACAGGGCCGCAACGCCAAGAACCAGCAAGACACCAGCAGAGAAACCTCCTAAAGCGTGCTCAGCATTGTCCCAGGCGTCAGGGGCAACAATTGACTCCAACTCTTCCATTACGATCACAAGCACCTCATTTTGAATGGCAGGCAAAGCAGAAGAGAAGAAAGAGCCTGCTCGGGATGCCGCAGGCCCTCCATGGGTGGGTTACGACGCACAGAATGCCGCGACCCCAAGAACGAGGCCGATACCAGCGGCAAAACCCAGCGCGGCGTGCTCTGCGTTGTCCCAGGCGTCAGGGGCGACAATAGATTCCAGCTCTTCCATTACGATCACAAGCAACCTCATCTCTGGTGAATAAACGGTTGGTTGGAGCAACTCCAGGACAGGTGACGCAAATCGTAATGGCGCCGATAGGATTCACGAGTCCATGAAGAATCGCAGGAGGAAAGAGCTCCGCGGTGTAGGTTGTATCGCACGGAGTTTTCCAGGGGATTGGTGGTCTGCCTAGGAGCTGCAGGCCACAATAACAAGACCTACCACGACTCCGGCCGCGAAGGCGCCGACGCCCCACTTGGCTTCTTCGCTAGGCGCGATAACGGACTCAAGTTCCTCAATGATCATCTGGAAATACTCCTTTCTCCATCCGCTCTAACAAGCTGGGCTGGAAGATAGTGACGACGTTCACACCGACAAGCAGGTGCGAAGCAATACGAATCATCCTTCTCTTAGGCAAAAGGAAGGATGAGAAGTTAGCTGTTGTGCTATTTATGTCGAAGAAGCCGGACGGTGTGACTCACGGCGTAAGCGAGCGCAACGTACACCAACACCAGAACGGCGGCGACCACATAGTGATGAGAACGACTGTATCCAAGCAACATCGCACAAAGGGCGACGACAGCGGCCGATATGGAAACGACTTTCCTGCGCTCTGAGGCTAACCTGGCCTGCATCCGCTCTCCGTGTAGAGAAATACGATGTCTGAACTGAGTGCACGCTACCGTTCGCCGTTATGGATGTCAAGGACAATATTCGGCAGCTGTCAATCCCCGAGAAACTGCTGTTCTCAACGCTGAACGCGCAATGGCTACGCCTGCGGGAGCTAGTGACAAGGCTGCGAGACCAGGTGAGCGTGGCTCTGCGCTGCCGCCGCTGCACCGGTCGTGTGCGGTGGAGCTAGGCGCGGGCCAGGGTGAAGCTGGTGATCTCTGAGGGGCAGTTGAGGCGGAAGGGCAGGCCGACGGTGCCGATGCCGCGGTTGACGTAGAGCTGCATGTGCTCGAACTGGAAGTGGCCGTGGACGTACTTTTTGCCCATGGGCGGGAGGACCAGTGGGCCGATGAGCGGGAGGCGCATCTGGCCGCCGTGGGTGTGGCCTGAGAGCATGAGGTCGACCAGCGGGAAGCGTGGATGGTGCTGAAAGATGTCGATGTAGTCGGGCTCGTGGACGAGATAGATGACGGGCGCGCGGGGCTCGCGGGGGATGGCGAGATTGGGGTCGGGGGTGCGGGTACCCGCGTCGTCGGAGCCGGCGATGTAGAGCCGCTGCTGGTTGCGCTCGAGGGGGAGATAGCTGTCGACGAGCACGGGGGTGCCGTGGGACTCGAGCTCATGGACGACCAGGTCCGCGTCGACGCCTACGTCGTGGTTGCCGAGGATGGCCACCCGCTGCGGAGCCTTGATTTGCGAGGCGATTTCGGCAGCGAGACCGGCGGCACGGACGGCGATGCGCTTGGGGCCGGGGCCGCGGCTGATGAAGTCGCCGGTGAGGCAGCACCATGTCCGGGTGAAGCGCGTTGACGCGATGGATGACCTCTTCGAAGTAAGTCGGCCTCGGTGTATTCGAGCAGGTGGATGTCGGAGATCTGCGCCAGGCGCATGCCGACGAAGGCGTCGGGTAGGTCGCGGATGGCAAAGGTGTGGTGGGTGATCTCGATCTGGTGACGGCCATGGGTGCCGGCGTACAGACCGACCCCGGCGACGGCTGCACCGGCTCCGGTAAGGAAGGCGCGACGGGTAAGGTCGGGGAGCGCGGGTTGATGTTTTTTCGCCTGCTCTGGCGCGAGTTCTGCGACGGGCATAGTCCATTTTACCGGGTGTGGATTTCAGCGACGGCGAGCTCCCGTTCTTTTTGGGATGCGCGAGGGGCCTGCTGGACCCAGACAAAAGCCGATATGATCGTTAAATGCTTGAAATCCAACGGCGAAGGGCAGCGATGGGCAAGGCGGCAAAGGCCGGCGCGGATGCATTGCTGGTGACCTTTGGCCCGGATGTGCGGTGGTTGACGGGTTTTACCGGATCCAACGGCGCTGTCGCAATTCGGGGCGGGCGTGCAGCTTTGTTCACCGATGGCCGATATACCTCGCAGGCACGTGCCGAGGTAGGTGAGCTGAAGGTGTACGTGAAAGAAAAGGTTTCCGCGGTGAGCCTTGCCCTGGAGTGGCTGGTCGCGCGCGGTGCAACCCAGTGCGCCTTTGACGCCCGGCAGACTACCGTGGCGGCGCTGGAGAGCATGCGCAAGGCCTTGCCCAAGGGGGTGGCGAAGCGCAGTTTCTTTGTGCCGACCGCGGACGTCGTGTCAGGGTTGCGCGAGGTGAAGACAGCCGAAGAGATCAAGCGCATGCGTAAGGCGGCTGCGCTGGGCTGTGCGCTGTTTGACGGTGTGCTGGAGCACATCGTGCCCGGAACCACGGAGATCGGGGTGGCGCTGGAGCTGGAATATGCGGCGCGTCAGGCCGGGGCCGAGGCGATGAGTTTTGAGACCATCGTGGCGAGCGGCAAACGAAGCTCACTGCCGCACGGCCGCGCAACGACGCAGAAGCTGCCACGGCGCGGATTTGTGACGCTGGACTTTGGCGTTGTGCTGGACGGCTATTGCTCGGACATGACGCGAACCGTGCACCTGGGCAAGGCGAGCCAGCGTGAGTGGGACGTGTATCATTCGGTGCTGGAAGCGCAGCAGGCCGCGGTCGCTGCGGTGGGCCCGGGTGTGACGTGTGCGGTGGTGGACGAGGCCGCGCGCAGTGTGTTGAAGACAGCTGGATGGGGTAAGTATTTTTCGCACTCCACCGGACACGGTGTCGGGTTGGAGATCCACGAAGGGCCGCGCATTGCGGCGGGTGTGGAGCAGGTCCTGGAGCCGGGAATGGTGGTGACCGTGGAACCTGGCGTGTACCTGCCTGAGGAGTTTGGTGTGCGCATCGAAGACATGGTGCTGGTGACCGAAACTGGCAACACCGTGCTGACGGCGGCGAGTCCGAAGGCCTGGATAGAGCTTTAGTAGGGATTAGGGATTAGGGATTAGGGATTAGGGATTAGGGATTAGGAGTTGGAGTGCATGGGTGAAGGGGATTTGAAGGAGCTGCGGGAGCTGGTGGAGTTTTTGAAGGCCAGTGGCGTGGCGGAGTTTGACATGGAGCGGCCGGAGCTGAAGGTGCGGTTGACCTTTGCGGTGGCCGCGCCCACAGCGCCGGCGCCGCTGGCCGGGTTGGACATGGCGCAGGTGGCTCGGCTGATGGCGGCGGCTGGTGGTACCGCACCGGCGGTGTTGCCCATCTCTGCGGAGGTTGCGCCCGTGCAGTCGGCGGTAGCCACCCCCGAAGCAGTGGCGGCGGCATCGAGCTCGGCAGCAGGCGCTGCGGACGAAGATGCCGGGCTGCACATTGTGAAGTCGCCATTGGTGGGGACGTTCTATGACGCCGCTTCGCCCGGGGCTGATCCGTTTGTGAAGGTTGGCGACAAGGTCGCGAGCGGCAAGGTGCTTTGCATCGTGGAAGCGATGAAGATCATGAACGAGATCGAAAGCGATGTGGCCGGCGAGATCGTGAAGGTGTATGGCAAGCCCGGGCAGCCCGTGGAGTATGGCCAGAAGCTATTTGGGGTACGGGTGTAAGCGCTCTCGCCTCGGCGAAGAACGCAGATTCCCTGCGGGAATGACAACCAAAGATCACGTAGGCAGAAGCGGTAGTGGGAGCTCATGTTTCGTAAGGTTTTGATCGCCAATCGGGGAGAGATAGCACTGCGCGTGATCTCGGCGTGCAAGGAGATGGGCATCCGCACGGTGGCGGTGTACTCGGAAGCAGACCGCAACAGCCTGCATGTACGGTTTGCGGATGAGGCGGTGTGCATCGGGCCGCCGCGGTCGTCAGAGAGCTATCTCAATGTCCCGAGTGTGATCTCTGCCGCTGAGATCACCGGGGCGGAGGCGATCCATCCGGGCTACGGGTTGCTGAGCGAGAACGCGAACTTCGCCGAGGTGTGCCGGGCGTCGAACATCAAGTTCATCGGGCCGCCGCCGCATGTGATCGAGATGATGGGCGAGAAGTCCACGGCACGGCAGACGATGAAGAAGGCCAAGGTGCCGATCCTGCCTGGGTCTGACGGCGTGATTGAGAGCGAGGACGCAGCGCTGGAGTGGGCCAAGAGCGTCGGCTATCCGGTGATCCTGAAAGCGGTGGCCGGCGGCGGTGGCCGCGGCATGCGCATCTGCCGCTCGCCGGAGGAGTTGCCGTCGCTGTACCAGAGTGCGTCGACCGAGGCGATGAATGCTTTCGGCAATGGCGACCTGTACATGGAGAAGTTCATTGAACGGCCGCGGCACATCGAGTTCCAGGTGCTGGCGGACGAGCACGGCAACGTCATGTCGCTGGGTGAGCGCGAGTGCTCCATTCAGCGCCGGCACCAGAAGCTGATCGAAGAGGCGCCGAGCCTGCAGGTGACGCCGAAGCTGCGCGAGCAGTTGGGCAAGACGATCGAGAAGTCGCTGAAGGAGATCGGCTACTGGAACGCGGGCACGATTGAGTTCCTGATGGATGAGGATGGGTCGATCTACTTCATCGAGATGAATACCCGCATCCAGGTGGAGCACTGCGTGACCGAGATGGTCACGGGTGTGGACCTGGTGAAGGCGCAGTTGCGGATTGCGGCGGGCGAAAAGCTGAAGGACATTGTGCCGGAGCGGCCGGCGATTGTGGGGCATGCGATTGAGTGCCGCATCAATGCGGAGCATCCGGAGAAGTTCATTCCAAGTCCTGGCAAGATCACGGCGTATAACGTACCGGGTGGCAATGGCGTACGTGTGGACACCGCGCAATATGCTGAGGGTGTAGTGCCACAGTTTTATGACTCACTGATTGCGAAGCTGATCTGCCATGGCAAGGACCGCGTGGAGGCCATGGACAAGATGCAGCGGGCACTGAGCCAGTTTGTGGTGCAGGGAATCTACACGACCATCCCGTTGCATGAACGCATCTTTGCGGATGCGGAGTTTCGGTCGGGGAACTTTGATACGAAGTTCATGGAGCGGTTTCTGGCAAGGGAGAAGGAAGGGCGCGGGTAGGTTCTAAAAGCGCACACGCGGAGAGCGCGAAGGTTGCGCAGAGTACGAGACAGAGGTGTCGCGGGGCGGGCGGCCTGTAGGTCACGTCCAATATTCTGTAGTGACCAGGCCAGGAAGTCAGGGCGGCAGATCTGGTGAGGATCTGCCGCCCCTTGTTTTCCCGTGCTGCGTTTAGGGGTACACCGTCACTGGGCTCAGTTTGTCGGCAAAGCCACTGTTCACGGCGGCTCCGTCGCCGTTGAGGACGTAGGTGATCTGGCCACTGCCGTTCAGCCAAACCGTGCCGGCGTCGTAGACATGGACGCCTTTGGTGTAGGGCACGGTGATGGCGTTGTCCTCGAGGATGTTGATGCCCTGGTTGAAGTAGGAGTAAACGCCTAGACCGTAGGCGTTGTGCTTGGGCACGCCTTGCGACACCACGTAGGACGGGTAGCCATTGGCACTGCCATCCATCCACGCGGATTGGCTGGGCGGGTCATAGGGCAGTTCGCTCTGGTAGAAAATGTCGGTGCCGTTGTTGCCGTTCCAGAGGGTTTGCTCCTGCTGGAAGTGTTCGACCGCGAGGCCGGTCGCGGTGACGCGGTCACCATTGACGACGAGGCCATGCGCGGCTGTGTTGACGGTCCAGCCGACGCCGTTGCCGTGGTCGGCGCGCCATGCCCAGATGTCGTCGAGGATGACGTCGGAGCTATCCACTTCAAGGGCGGTTGTGGCGAGACCCGGCGTGGCCCCGGCGATGCGGAAGGTGATGTCGCTGATGGCTGAGGGATTGCCGGCATGGCTGGCCCCGCCGCCGATCGGAAGCGTTGCCCCGAAGGCACCCACGCCCATTTGCAGAAGCTGAGGCGACTTGATGGGACCGGCGTCAATGATCAGGCCGGCGATCTGAACTCCGCTTACGTCAGCGACCTGGATCGCGGGTGTTCCGGTCTGCGGGACCAGCGTTGCATAGCCAAGGCCGAGGACGACGGTGTTGGGGTTGCCGACCTGGATGGGCCCGCTGAGTTGGTAGACGCCGGGCGTGAGGATCAGGTTCTGGCCAAGCGCGAGGGCGTTGTTGATTTCCGCGACGCTGCTTGCAGGGGATGCGATGAAGAACTTGCTGATGGCGAGGCTGCGGCCAGGCGTGGTGTTGCCGTTGGCCCAGCTTGCGCCACTGGCGTTCTTTTGTGCGTCAGGTGCGTAGACGTTGAATTTGCCCTGGGCGTCGACGTAAAGAAAAGGCTTCTCACGGCTTACGGGCGTGGTGGGCAGCGTGGTGTACGGCGGGTTCGGGTAGCTTTGTGCGGGTGCGCCAACCACTCCGGAGAAGACCATGTTCCAGACGCTGCCCGTCCATGAGCCGAAGTCGCTGCCCCGCGAGTACCACTGCTGCTGGGAGCAGGAGTTCACATTGCCGGTAACGACGAGGTCGGCGATGAAACCGCCGCTGGAGTTGCCGCAATACGAGTTGGTCAACTCCAGACCGCCGTTGATCTGCAGGCGGCGCAGTGGCGCGCCCTGCGAGACACCCCACTGCAGCGTGTTGGCGGGCGCGTTCTGCACGGAGTTGGTTGCGGGGTTGATGGTCATGTTTTCCAACGAGCGCCAGAAGGTGTCGGTGAGATTGGCTTGTGGCCACGTGGGTGTGTTGTAGACCGGCGTACCGAAGTTCGGAGTGAGGAAGCCGCTGATGTTGACGCTGCCGGGCGTTGCACCGAGGCCGGCAATCTGCTCGTAGTAGCCGACGGGCGCTTCGATGTTGTTGTAGTTTCCGGGCATAAACAGAACAGCATGCCGATTGGTGCTGAACTGCGTTTCATTAGATAGCGCGCTCAGCGTGGACACGATCTGCGTGCTGGACATGTCGGGCGTGATGATGGTGACGTTGGGACCGAAGTTCGGCGGCGGCGGGGTGGCCTTCACGACCGCGTGAGCGAGCGGTGCGAGCGTGACGGTTGTCAGCAGGCCAGAGAAGACCCAGGAGAACACGCGAGGCGTGCCTTGTTTCCGTTTCATTGTTCGGCTCCAGTGAAGGATGTGCTTTGGTGAGCGCCGAGTATGCTAGGCCGGGTCTTTGCGCAGTGTCAATGAGCCCTCGCCTGAAAGGGCTAGAGACAAGCGTTTATTTCGACCTTGGCATCCGGGGTTCACGCGCTGAACCAAGCCGGGTTTCAGACCTCCTTGAGGTTGGGTAGCTCATCCAGAGTGAGGTAGCGCTCCGAGTTGTAGACGCGATGGAGAAAGTCCGCTGTGTTGAGCGAGTTGTTGATGACGAAGCTGGTGTGCCAGGCCATGAAGTAAAGCCAGGGTGCGGCATGGCCGAGCAGGTCGGGGTCAGGGATCGCACCGCATTCGTGCAGGCAGATCGGTTTGGTGTCGCCGACGATCGCGTGGGCTTGGGCGAAGAGCGGAGCGAGGTTGCCGTGGTCCTTGACGTAGGTGTCGGGGCCGGCGATGTCGACGTATTGGGGGCCGGGATACCAGGCCGCGCTGGAACTCGTGCCGGGCTCGCCGGAGAAGCCTGCGACCCAGAGGAGGTTGTTGAGGCCGCGGGTCGTGGTGAAGTACTCGTACATGAGAATCCACAGGTCTTTGAAGGCGGAGGGCCCGTGCTTGCCCCACCAGAACCATGAGCCGGTGAACTCGTGGAGCGGACGCCAAAGGATGGGGATGTCGCGGTCGCGGAGGATGGTGAGTTGGTCGGCGATACCGTCGAGGTCACGCTGGAGAGCGTCGTGTTGGGAGGTGCCTGGGCGAAGGGCCGCGGGGAGGTCGAAATCCTTTTTGGAGTTTTCGTAGCCGGTGCCGATGTCGGGCGCTCCCCAGTGCCAGCAGAGGGTGGGAATGCCGCCTTGTTCGAGGTACCAGCGGGTGGCGTAGTCGTTGACGAAGGCCTGCTCGTCGGGGTGAATGTAATCGAGGCCTAGAATGGCGGGTTGTTTCCCGGTGACGCGCTGCAGGTAGGCGAGCTCACCGCTTTGGCCGGTGCGGGGAGCGGCCTGTTGGCCTGTGAGGGTCTTGTGTCGATAGGTGTGCCAGAGGTAGGCGTAGAGCTTTTCGGCCCGAGGGCTGGCTTGGGGATTGCTGAGGTGGTGTTTGTGGTGGAAGAGGGGAAAGATGGACGCGTCCGCGGAGAGGGAGAGCAGGGCGGACGCGCCGCCGAGGAGGACGGAGCGGCGGGTCGGGGTGAGGGGCAAGGAGGATCTCCGAGGTGAGTCTACTCGTGGAGTGGCCCCTGCTCGTGGGAGATGACAAGGCAGCATCGAGATGGGACGATCGCTGTGCCGGCCCTGGTCGTGATCTGTTTGGGGTCTCGGGGCGTAGACTTGGGGTGATGGCCGCGCGTCTTTCAGAACGTATGGGGATGGTGGCGGCTTGAAGCGGATTGCCCGATTGCTGCGGTATATGCGGCCGTACTGGGGCGAAACGCTGCTGAGCGTTTTGCTGATGGCCGTGGTGGGCGCGATGCAAGCGTTTCGCGTGCTGCTGATCAAGCCCATTGTCGACAATGTGTTGAGTCCGGTGGCGTCGCCGGATAAGGTGCTGGTGTTTACGATCCCGCACACGACGCTGCACTTTGATTTGCAGCGGTGGTTGCCACGGTATTTTCACAATGCGTGGACGGTGGTGGCCATGGCCCTGCTGGCGTCTGCGTTGGTGAAGTCGGTGTGTGATTACACGGGCACGCTGCTGGCGAACAAGGCCGGCTTCGGCATGATCACGGATCTGCGCAATGACCTGTATGAGGCTTTGTTGCGGCGGTCCGCAGGGTTCTTCCAACGGCACTCCACGGGAACGCTGGTATCGACCCTGATCAACGATGTGGAGCGGGTGCAGACGGCGATGTCGACGGTGTTGAGCGACTCGCTGCAACAGCTGTTCACACTGCTCTTCATGATTGGTGCGGTCGTGCTGGTGGGGGGCAAGCTGGCGTGGGTGTTGCTGCTTTTTGTGCCGGTGATTGTGACCTCGGCGCGGCGCATTGGACGCAGTGTGCGCAAGACGACGCGCAAGGGGCAGGACAAGCTGGCCGAGATCCAGAACATCGTGCACGAGACCATCACGGGCAATGGCATCGTGAAGGCGTTTGGGATGGAGTTGTGGGAGCTGAACCGGTTTCGGCGCGCGGCGCGGCGGCTGTTGAGTGCGAACATGCGTGCGGTGGCGGTGCAGTCGATCTCGTCGCCGTTGATGGACGCGCTGGGGGCGGTGGCGATCGCGTTGTTGCTGTATCTGGGGCGCGAGTGGATTGTGCATCATGGCGGCACGCCGGGAAACTTCATCGCGTTTCTGGCCGCTGTGTTGATGCTGTATGACCCGGTACGCAAGATGCCGCAGTACTACAACAGTTTCCAGCAAGCGACCGGAGCGAGCCAAGAGATCTTTCGCTTCATGGACGAGCAGGACGAAGTGCCGGAGCGGAAGAAGGCTGCGGTGCTGCAGGGTTTCTCGCGCGGCGTTGAGTTCCGCGATGTGCGCTTTGCGTATGAGCGCGAGGGCGAGCAGCGTGACGTGTTGCGTGGGGTCTCGCTGACGATGCGGCGGGGTGAGGTGGTGGCGCTGGTTGGGCCCAGTGGGGCGGGCAAGTCGACGTTGGCCAACCTGCTGCCGCGCTTCTATGACGTGACGGATGGCGCGATCCTGGTCGACGGGCAGGACGTGCGCGATGTGACCGTGGAGTCGCTGCGCAAGCAGATCGGCAAAGTCACGCAGGAGACCGTGTTGTTCAACGACACGGTGCGGAACAACATCGCGTATGGCCGGCCGGATGTGCCGATGGAGCGGATTGATGCGGCGGCGAAGGCGGCGTTGGCGCACGACTTCATCCTGCGCATGCCGGATGGGTATGACACGGTAATTGGGGAGCGCGGGACACGATTGTCAGGCGGCGAGCGGCAGCGGCTGGCGATTGCACGGGCGCTCGTGAAAGATGCGCCGATCCTGGTGCTGGATGAAGCGACGTCTGCGCTGGATACCGAGAGTGAGGCGGCGGTGCAGGCCGCACTGGCGAACCTGATGCAGGGGCGCACCGTGCTGGTGATTGCACACCGGCTGAGCACGGTACGGCGGGCGGACCGCATTGTGGTGCTGGAAGATGGCCGGATCACGGAGCAGGGAACGCACGACCAGCTGCTGGAGCAGGGCGGGACGTATGCGCGACTGTATGCACTGCAGTTCGGGGAAGAGGCCCCGTTGCGCGCGGCGGAGGCGTTGGCGGTGGTGGCCCAAGGTACTGCCTAGAAAGTGCTATGGGACGTGCGGGTTTTCGACAGCGAGACTGGGCAGGGCGAGTACACTAAGCCTCAAACACTGGCTATGGCAGGCATCTTGTTCATTATTTCGGCGCCGAGCGGATCAGGGAAGTCGACCCTGGTAAGCGAGGTGCGGCGGTTGGTGGAAGGGCTTGAATTTTCCATCAGCTACACGACCCGGGCGCCGCGTGGATCCGAGCAGGACGGGCAGGAATACCACTTCACGACCCGCGAAGAGTTCCTTGCGATGGTGGAGCGTGGCGAGTTCCTGGAGTGGGCCGAGGTGTTCGGCAACTTCTACGGGACACCCATCTCCGGTTTGGCATCCGCAGCGAAGCAGGGGCGGGATCTTCTGCTGGACATCGACGTGCAGGGCGCGCTGCAGGTGTTGGAGGGTGCGCCGAATGCGGTCTCGATCTTCATCCTGACGCCCAACCCGCAGGAGCTTGAGAAGCGGCTGCGGTTGCGGAGCCAGGGCGAAGGGGTGACGCAGGAGGCCGTGATCGAACGGCGGCTTTCGGAGGCGCGCCTTGAACTGCTGAACCTGGACCGCTACCAGTACGCATTGGTGAACGACGTGGTGATGGATGCAGCAGCGGAGATGCGGGCGATTGTGTTGACGGAGCGTGGCGAAGGCGGGGCAACGGAACAGGCCCTGGCGCAGCGGTGCCTGACAGAGCAGAAGTCCGACCGGCTCCGCGCGGCACTCGAGAGCTTCCAAGTGGAGCTGGCTGGGACACATTAGGCTGCAGGCTGATGCGGAAGTTGCACGGGGAGTTGTCCACGCAGCTGATTTTCCGCGTAGTATGGCTCTACCACCATCCGCTTCACGCACGATCCGAGGTCTCCCATGTTTGGAAGCGCTCCGTACGATCCGTCGTTGAATAAATACAGCCTGGTTAAAGGTGCTGCGCGCCGTGCGCGTCAGCTGCAAAACGGGGCTCCGCCGTTAGGTGTTTCTACGTCCAACAAAGCCTGCAAGGTCGCGCAGGACGAGATTCGCGGCGGCAAGGTAACCTTTACCTTGACGGGCAAAAGGCCGCCGGCCCCACCCGCATCGATGTAGCCGTGGAGTAGATGTTTGGAGCAATCGCCGGAACAAGCACTGTCGGCGTGGGTAGAGTACCTGCGCGAGATGGGTGTGTATGACCTGTACCGGCGAGAGGCAGGCAGCGTTGTGCTGCCTGAGGCCGTTGTAGGCCGCCTGCGCTCCGGTGCGCAACAAACTGTATCCGAGGCCGGCAGGAATCCTGGTGCGCCCGCGAGCGCAACACCAGTCGCTACGCCGCGTCTGGCGCCTGCCAGGGCGAGTGTGCCTGCCAATCGAACGGTGCAGGAAGCGCCTTCGGGTTCGGTGCCCGGCTCCGGTGCAACGCGGCAGCCAGGTGTTCCAGCGACGCGTGCTGCTGTGCCCCCGGCGTCGGAGCCTGCACGGTCCTATTTCAATCAAGAAGGTGAAGGCGCGAGTGCTTCCGGCCCAGGGGAGACCCTGCGCTCGCCGGGCGCTCCGTCGCTTCCACCGGAGCTTGCCGCACCTATGCCGAAGCCAAACCCACTGGAGACCCTGTTTCCTCAGCCTGCTGTCGCCGTGCCCGCCGGGGAGCGCGCAACGGCGTTGGAGCGCTTGCAAGCGGAAATCGGCGACTGCACGCGATGCCCGCTGGCCTATGCCGGCCGGCACACGATCGTATTTGGCGAGGGCGATCCAAACGCCGAACTGATGTTTGTGGGTGAAGGGCCCGGAGCCGACGAGGACGCGAGTGGGCGGCCCTTCGTGGGCAAAGCCGGGCAGCTGCTGAACAACATGATCGGCGCGATGGGGCTGCAGCGCGAGCAGGTGTTTATCGCGAATATCGTGAAGTGCCGGCCCCCGGGAAATCGGGCTCCTGAGTTCGTCGAGGCAACGACCTGTTCGCAATTTCTACTCAAGCAGATCGACATCGTGCGGCCCAAGGTGATTGTGGCGTTGGGGGCGACGGCGGCGACGTATGTGCTGGGGGTGCGGCAGCCGCTCTCGTCATTACGAGGCGAGTGGCTGTCGGCGCGCGGGGCAAAGGTGGCCGTGACGTACCATCCGGCATTTTTGTTGCGGGATCCGCGCCAAAAGGCGGAGGCCTGGAAGGATTTGCAGCGCGTGATGGCGGAGTTGGGCCTGAAACCGGCCGCAAAAAACGCCTAAGCTCGACACAGCTGAAGAGGCACTTCGTTGATCAGGCACCGCGGGCGGCGGCAGCTTTTCGGAAGCGCCGCCGCCCTTCATCGAGCCTAGCTGTTGTCGTCTGAGCTCGAAAAATCATCGTTCGAGCTGTTGTCAAAGCTGGAGCTATCGTCAAGCGTGTCGTTGGACCCGAAATCGTCGTTTGTGCCTGCAAAGTTCGCGTCGTTGCCGAGACCGGAAGAGTCGCCGGCGAAGTTTTCACGGCTGGCGTCATCGGACGGGTTGTAGAAGCTGGAATCATTGCGGTCGTTGCGATCACCGGAGTCACGATCGCCGAAGTCCCGATCGGAGCCGCGGTCTGATCCGCCGCGATCGTCGTCGTTGTAGTTGTTGATGATGGTTTCGCCCGCACCGCCACCACTTCCGCCAAAGCCATAGCCGCCCCCATGGCCTCCAAAGCCATGGAACAGGTCTTCCATGCCTTGAAAGACCATCTCACCGGCTGCAACACCGGCGGCGGTCTGCAGGGCGCCTTGCAGGAAGCCTCCGCCGCCACCCCCGCCGAACATGCCGCCGCCACCGCCCTGCGGATAGGCCTGGGGGTACCCCTGTGACGGATACGCGACCGGTGGTGGAGGCGGGGGCGGGTAACCCTGCGAGCCGTAGCCGGGGTTATTCACCGGCTGGTACTGCCCCCCTTGCGAAGGTGCAGGCGAGGCGGATTGTTGGCTGTGGCCGCCGCCGAAGATGTGGCTGAGGAAACTGCCGCCGGAGTCTTTGCTCTGTTGCGCTGCCTGTTGCAGTTGATCCTGCAGGATCTGGTTTTGTTGCTTCAGTTCGTTCAGCTGCCCGGTGGCCTGCTCGAGCCCGTATTGCTGGACGAGGACGGTTTGCGTGAGCACATACAGCGCGTCAGGGAAGCCGGCGAGGCCTTGCTGGATGTGCTGTTCGGCTTGCACGTCCTTGTTCTGAACCTGTGTGCTGCGGATGCGGCTGATCAGGCCGTCGATCATCTGTTGTTCTTGCGGCGTCATCGGTGCAGTCTCCTTGCGTTCCCGGATGTATACGATGCCGATTGCCGGGTGGTTCGACATGGGGACCGAAGTTCACGTCGAAGCCGTTTTGAGCACGGCGAGAGTCCTGCTAAACTAGCCAACGTAGCGCGATGAGAGCTGCCGTTCGCCGGCGATGTTCCGTTGTGCTCTTGGTGTGGGGCTGTAGCTCAGCTGGGAGAGCGCCTCGTTCGCAACGAGGAGGTCAGCGGTTCGATCCCGCTCAGCTCCACCAACAGTACTGTAAGTACCGAGCGAGAGAGCCCGGGCCACTATGCGGTTTCACCAGCGTGGGTCCGAAATGGGGCCACGAAAATCGGCTTCGGGTGTTTATCACCTGCCAAGTGGGCAGATCACCTCAGGGAACGCAAGAGCCACGAGTGTTAGACACCAGCCGGTCGGCCGCGGTGCTCTGCCGGGCGTCTCCATCGCGCGCGCGGGCGATGGGGCGACGGACGTGCGTCGCATGACCCACTCCGGGCTGCTTCTTCCGGCCAATTTGCGGTTGAATTTGAGGTTTAGTGGGAGGGCCTGGACTCAGCTGAACGGTGTTTTCCGTCTGACTTGCACGACCCAGGCCTCGCCATCGACCATGATTTCGTTGTCGTAGCCGGCAGCCCGCACGCTGCAGATATGCCCGATGAGCGCCCGTGCGAGCTGCGTTCCCATCCGCGTTTCTCGGGTCAGGCTATCCGCGTCGAACGTTCCGCTTGATGCCTGGCTGTCAACCTTGAAGCGCTCCAGCACTTGTTCAATCGTCATCATCGTGTCCCACGCTTTCCGGCCGCGAGCTGACTCGCGGACTGCGTGTAGTACCTACGAAGGAGTGACC
The DNA here is from genome assembly GCA_965198515.1 of Granulicella sp. Classification (GTDB taxonomy): domain Bacteria; phylum Acidobacteriota; class Terriglobia; order Terriglobales; family Acidobacteriaceae; genus Granulicella. The sequence continues at coordinate 2,449,226 of CBDAPO010000006.1, forward strand.
AGAACGGATTGCATCTGTCCATCTTTTGTGGGATTGCCCAGGATTGGACGGAGAACACGTTCCCTTTTCTTTGCCTCTGCTACAGAGACCTGTCGCCTGTGGAGGTGCTGCAGCGTAGGGGCGCGAGTGTGTGCACCACGGACATAGGCCAGGTTTTCGAGACAACCCTGGCCTATGCTTTCGGCCTGGATTATGAAAAGCGGCGCTTGATCACGCCCGCAACGCCCAGCAAGCCTGTGCCTAGGAGGGCGAAGCTGCTGGGTTCTGGGGTCACAGCCGCGTGCGTAGTTTCGTCAACGATGAGGACGTTCACATCGGAAAAACCAGCATCCTTGTCGTTTTCTGCAACAAAAGCCAGATCTCCGAACGAGTCTTGCATCAGCTGGATGTAGCTGCCGGTGTAGAGGGGAGTTTCAACTCCTGAATCACCCTTACCGTATAAGGTGCCCGTGATCTCGCCGCTTCCGAAGTAATTGCCACCGAACCCAGGATCGAGGCCTGGCTCCTCAGTCCAATTCGTCCAGGTGCCTGTCCCCGGTGTGAACATCTTGTACTGAAGCCCGTCCGAGTTTCCGATCACAAAGCTGCTGCCATCGTTTGCGAATCCGATGTTATTGACCCCACCCGAGCCCGCGTGAAGTTGGTACGTTTGGTAGGTGTCGGCGTAGGCAGTACTGCTGCACACAGCTATTGCTGCGACAGCGACGAGGGAAAGTCGCATCCGTGCTTCTCCGGTGGGTATAGCGCAGATACTACAACGCAAGTGGCATTGCCCTGAAGAAAAGTTTAACCATTTTTCTTGCGGACCTCGGTGCGCATGTCGCCGCTATGTGAGGAGGGCGAGCGGCTCGTGCCACGCTTCAGCCAGGGCTGGCACGCCAATCGTGGCAAGGAGGTGCGCCTAAGTGGGAGAGCGTAGCAGCCTTGCCATGAGTACGCTCTGCAGCATGTCCCATCCAACAGGCAATGCTCTCGCTGCGCTCACCAGAACGTACAACGCGAACCCTCAAGGCAATCCAAAGGCTGAGCAAGCTGCTCAAGCGGTTGAGGCCTGCAAGAGGGTTCTGAGAGGGCATCTGGAGGCGGTTGTTGCGAAGCACAGAGCAGCTGCTGATACGGCTCCGTGAAGCAACAACCCGCTTGCGGCGGGGGCTGTCAGGGATGAATCAGATGCAGCGAAGCCTACGCAGCATACTGCCCTAAACCGAGCAGATCCGCACGGGCAGCTTCTTGGCGAGTGCAAGACAGCACCGGCGCACGCTATGAGCCGACGAGATGGCCAAGCTTTTCGCGCTTCGTTTCGAGATACCGCTCGAAGGTAGGTTCCGAGGGGATGGTGGCGTCGACGCGTTCGGTGACCTGGATGCCGGCGGCTTCAAGAGCGGCGACCTTTTCGGGGTTGTTGGTCATCAGGCGGACTGCAGGAATGTTGAGCTGCTTCAGGATGGCGGCGGGAAGCTCAAAGGCGCGGAGATCGGTAGGGTAACCGAGCTCGTGATTGGCCTCTATGGTGTCCATGCCCTGGTCCTGGAGCTCGTAGGCGCGCAGCTTGGCCATGAGGCCAATGCCGCGACCTTCCTGCTGCTCATAGAGCAGGATGCCGGCACCCTCGGCAGCGATGCGCTTGAGGGCGAGGTGCAGCTGGTCGTGGCAGTCGCAGCGCAGGGAGTGGAAGACGTCGCCGGTGAGGCACTGCGAATGGATGCGGACGATGGGCGGCGCCGGCTTGCCGTTGGGTGCGGTCGCGTGGATGTCGCCCATCACGAGTGCGACGGCAGACTCGAGGGGTTTGCGGGTGGGATCGCCGGGTTGGGGGATGCCTTCAAAGCCAAGGATGCGGAAATGGCCCCAGCGCGTGGGGAAGTCGGCATCGGCGACTTTGGTGGTGTTAAGAAGAGGCATAGCACGAGTTTAGATTCCCCCGTGGCGGGAAGGATGCGGAGGAGTGGATTTGCTGGTGTTTGATGGAGGCTGGCTCGCGCCTTCAGTTGTCGCGCAGAAAGGCAGGGCTTTGCGTTTGCTTCGGTCGAGAAAGCCGGTTGTGCGATGTGGGCTGTGGCGCCCGTGGCGCGTAGAGTAAAGGCGTGCACGGCGTCGATTCCAAGCTGGTGTTGATCTCGCTTCTGGTGAAGCTGGGCGTGGCAGCGGCCGTGGCGAGCTCGCTGGCGCGGAGCGTGCGATTCAAGCGCTTGCTGTTGGCAGGGGAGCGTACGCAGGGCCAGACGCTGCGTTTGCTGGCGTGGATTTGTGTGCCATTGACGTTGGGTGTGTTGGTGCGGGTGCGCGTGCCAAATTTTCTGGCGGCGGATCTTGCGCTGCAGACGACGGCGCTCCTGGGGCTGCTGCTGGGCTCGCGGCCGGCGGTGTTGGGTGGAGCGTTTCTGGCGCTTCCGGCGCTGGGGCACCATGAGTGGTTGAGCCTGCCGGTGAACGTGTGCGTGGCGCTGCTGTTTGGGACGTTTCGGCGGTTTGTGAATGAAGAGGCGATCTGGTCGTTCTCGCCGCTCATCGACCTGAGCATCTATCGCTGGGTCCGGCGCACCCTGCGCCGGCCCAATCTGGACCGGCAGATCTCGTTGCTGGTGCTGCTGACGGCGACGCAGCTGGCGGCGAGTCTGCTGGCGAGTGTGCAGCACCGGCGCTACTTTGAGCTGTACACACAGAACTGGTGGCTGGAGGCGCTGGTGTGTGCGTGCACACCGGTGCTGGTGGGCATCCCGCTGAAGATTTGGAACGCGATCCGCATTGAACGCAAGCTTGAAGAACAGAGCCGGTTGCTGTTGGAGGCTCGGCTGGATGCGCTGCAGCGTCAGATCAATCCACACTTCCTGTTCAACACGTTGAATTCGATCGCGTCGTTGGTGCGTTCAGAGCCGGAGTTGGCGCGCGAAATGATCGTGAAGCTGGCACGCATTCTGCGCACGTTGTTGCGGGAGCGTGACGCCTTTGTGCCGCTGGAAGAAGAGCTGGCGTTTACCGATGATTACCTGGACATTGAGGTAGTGCGCTTTGGGGAAAAGCTGCGGGTGGTGAAAGAGATCACGGAGGAAGCGCTTTCGTTGGAAGTGCCGAGCATGCTGCTGCAGCCCTTGATTGAGAACAGCATCAAGCACGGGCTGGAGCCACGCATCAACGGCGGCACAGTGACCTTGCGTGGACGCGTTGAAGGTGACCTGTTGTTGCTGGAAGTAGAAGACGATGGCGTGGGCATTGGGCCGGAGCGGGCGAGCAGCGGCGGCATGACGAGCGATGGCATGGGCATCGGCATGCGCAATGTACGGGAGCGAATCCAGGTGTTGTATGAGGGCCAGGGCGAGGTGGAAATCGTGAGCCGTCCGGGTCGGGGAACGCGCATTCGGCTGCTGCTGCCCGCGTTTACAAGGCAGGATGTGGAGCTGCGCGGGGTGGGGGTGCATGCGTCTGTCTTGGCGCGGCCGGCGGCGGATGCAGCCGGGATGTAACGTGTGGTTGCGATAGGGCTTTGCTAGAATGAGCGCGGCGGCGGAGACCCTTGGCTGACTTTGTTGAGAGCATTTTGGGGCTGGGTGGCAGCTCCGTTCCTGTGGACCGGCGACCGCGGCTGGAAGAACGGCTGCGGCATCGTGTGGTTCGCCAACGACAGACAAATACAAGTGAAGACGGAAGGCAGACGCAGCGAATGATCGAGATTGTCTCCATACATGCGCGGGAGATTTTGGACAGCCGCGGAAATCCGACGGTTGAGGCCGATGTGGTGCTGGACGGGGGTGTGCGTGGGCGCGCAGCCGTGCCGAGCGGGGCGTCAACCGGTGAACACGAGGCCGTAGAGCTGCGTGATGGGGACAAGGAGCACTACCTGGGCAAAGGTGTGCTGCAGGCGGTGGAGAACGTTGAAAGCGTGATTGCGCCAGAGCTGAAGGGCCTGGATGCGAGCAATCAGCGGCTGATCGATGCGACGATGCTGTCGCTGGATGGCACGGAAAACAAGGGACGGCTGGGCGCAAATGCGGTGCTTGCGGTCAGCATGGCGTGTGCGCGCGCTGCGGCCGAGGCCCTGGGCATGCCGCTGTACCGCTACCTTGGCGGCGTGAATGCGTGCATCCTGCCGACGCCAATGATGAACATTCTGAATGGCGGCGCACATGCGGACAACAATGTGGACTTTCAGGAGTTCATGGTGATGCCGGTGGGCGCGGAAAGCTTTTCCGATGCGCTGCGGTGGGGCACCGAGGTGTTTCACACGTTGAAAGGCGTGCTGAAGAAAAAGGGTTACAACACAGCGGTGGGCGATGAGGGTGGCTTTGCGCCCTCGTTGAAGTCGAACGTTGAAGCCATTGAGTTGGTGTTGGAGGCGATCGAATTGGCTGGATATAAGGCCGGGGAAGAGATCGCGATTGCGCTCGACCCGGCGGCGAGCTCGTTCTATGACAAGGCCAAGAGCCGGTATGTGTTTCACAAGTCTGACAACAGCGAGAAGACCAGTGAACAGATGGCGAGCTACTGGGAAAGCTGGACGCGGCAGTACCCGATCGTGTCGCTGGAAGACGGCCTTGATGAGAATGATTGGACCGGCTGGAAGCTGCTGACGGAGAAGGTTGGCCGCAACGTGCAACTGGTGGGCGACGACCTGTTTGTGACGAACATGAAGTTCCTGCAGCGTGGTATCGATGAAGGTGTGGCGAACTCGATCCTGGTGAAGGTCAACCAGATCGGCACGATCAGCGAGACGCTGGACTCGATCGAATTGGCGCGCCGGAATGGGTATACGGCGATCATCTCGCACCGGTCCGGTGAGACCGAAGACACGTTCATTGCGGACCTTGCAGTGGGCACGGGAGCGGGGCAGATCAAGACGGGTTCGGCTTCGCGCACGGACCGCATCGCCAAGTACAACCAGCTGTTGCGGATCGAAGAAGAGCTGGGTGGCGCGGCGATGTTTCTTGGGCGGACTGCGGTGAACTGCGCGGAGTAGGTTCGCCAAGCTGCGGTCAGCAAGTCAGCAGTTGAGCGGAAAGGCCCCATGAGAATGGGGCTTTTCTCTTGTGAGTCGAAGACCTCGCAGCGGCCTGCGCAGACGTTGCTGACGTGCTTATTCGGGACTCGTTGGCTGGCATTGATATGCTGAACGAGATGGCGAAGAAACCTGTTCTGCTGACGATTTTGGATGGTTGGGGATACCGCGCGGAGACGCATGGCAATGCGATCGCTCTGGCACGGAAGCCCACGTATGACAAGCTGCTGCGCGAGTATCCAAACACGCTGATCCGGGCGAGTGAGCACTTCGTCGGCTTGCCGGATGGGCAGATGGGCAACTCCGAAGTGGGCCACCTGAACCTTGGTGCGGGACGTGTGGTGCGCATGGACATCACGCGCATCGATGCGGCTGTTGCGTCGGGTGAGTTCTTCGGCGATCCGACGATTGTGGCAGCGATGGATCATGCGGCCGTGGATGGCCGTGCGCTGCATTTGGTCGGCCTGGTCAGTGATGGCGGCGTGCACTCGCATCAGCGGCATCTGCATGCGTTGTTGCGCATGGCTGCGCAGCGTGGGCTGACGCGCGTCTATGTGCATGCGTTTCTGGACGGACGCGATACGTTGCCGACTTCCGGCATTGGTTATCTGCAGGAGCTGGCCACCAGGTTTGCCGAGTATGGTGTTGGCAAGTTGGCCAGTGTGAGCGGGCGGTATTTCGCCATGGATCGTGACCTGCGTTGGGAGCGCGAGCGCAAGGCCTTCAACGCGATGGTGAAAGGGCAGGCTGAAGGTGGCGCCTATGTCGATGCCATCGAGCGTGTGCGGGAAAGCTACAACAACGGCGTGACCGATGAGTTTGTTGAGCCGTTTGTGTGTGTCGATGAACAGGGCGAGCCCGTGGCGCGCATTGCGGACCGCGATGCGGTGATCTGCTTCAACTACCGTGCAGACCGTGTGCGGCAGATTACGCGTGTGCTGGCGCGGCGTAGTGGTTTGACCAAGAACGGTGGAATCGATCTGCCCAAGGCTGCAGAGTTGGAGCTTGAGATTGCACGCGAAGATGTGCCTGCGGACCTCCACTTCGTAACCATGACGCAGTATGACAAGAACTATGCGCTGCCCATGATCATTCCGCCGGAGAGCATGGATCATCTGCTGGCAAACGTGATGGCCAAGCATGATCTGCGGAACCTCCGCGTGGCGGAAACGGAGAAGTATGCGCATGTGACGTACTTCTTCAACGGCGGCATTGAGAAGCCGTTTGCGGGTGAAGATCGCGAGCTTGTGCAGTCCAAAAAGGTAGCCACGTATGATCTGGCACCCGAGATGAGCGCAGAGGGCATTGGCGACATCGTTGAGCGCCAATTAGGTGACCGTGCGTTCGATGTCATGATCGTGAACTTCGCCAACGCCGACATGGTGGGGCACTCGGGCAAGATCGAGCCGACGGTGAAGGGCGTAGAGGCTGTGGATGCGCAGCTGGGGCGCATCTACAACGCCGTCCGTGCGGCGGGGGCCAGTTGGATCATCACGGCCGACCATGGCAATGCGGAGATGCTGATCGATCCGGTAAGCGGCGGACCTCATACGGCGCATACGACCAACCCTGTGCCGTTTGTGCTGGTGACCGACGGTGGCGCCAGGGTGGGCGTGCGCGAGGGCGGGAGCTTGCGGGATATCTCTCCGACGATCCTGGCGTTATTGGGCTTGGAACTGCCGAAGGAGATGACGGGCGGAGATCTGCGGGTCATGGTCTAGGTTCACGAAGAGCTATGGTGCAGTCCGGCGATGGGCGCTAAAGCTTCGTCATTCTTGCTCGCTGCTGCCACTGTGAGGCGCGTTCTGACCACGTGTGTGTGACCTGCTGTGACTAGAAATCTCAACTTGAGAACAGCTGAATGCCCTGGGCCCGCCGCTTTGGTCGATCGGGTTGAAGCCTCCATCCGTCTTTCCCGCACGAGGCTCTGCGACAGACTCATCGAGGTGAAGCCAAATCGCGCGGCGTTCAGGACGTCGCTGTGTAGAACCCGTGCCGGGATCCTCGAAGTTGGGATGATCGCGACATTGAGGATTTCGGCCCGCAGATGGGTTGAGAAGCGATCTGACAGCCCAAGATTCCGTTGCATGCTGAGGTCCTGCTGCACAACGCCGAAGCCACGCAGTGAGTTCCGGGCCACGTTGCCCTGGAAGCTGGTGGTCACGGCAGCAAACGCGCCTGGGTTCATCGCTTTCGCGCCAGGGTATTGAGGACCTTCGAGGTAAAGAGGCACATCTGGGTCGCGGTCCGGACGCTTGTAGTAGGACTTCGTATACCCCAGCGGGATGGGATCCGTGCCGGTGACAACGTTCAACGGCATTGCGGAACTGCAGCAGGTGAGTCCGGCGAAAGACCAGTTGCCGACAATGTGTCTGAGCCATGCACGGCTCGGTGTGGGAGCCGCGTAGGTGATCGCGATGCACGCGTTGTGCCGCACGTCGAAGTCAGACGGAGCGTAGATCGAAGGAGATCGGAATCGCGTCGGACATGGGCTTGTCGTCCAACACCTTCTTCTCCGCTCCGCTTCGGCTTTCCACGATGGTCGAGACGATGCCGGCGGGAGGCATGCTGAGCAGGCGTTGGTGCTAGAGAGTGCGGCGATTCTCGAGGGCGCGCGTCATCGTAATTTCGTCAGCGTATTCGATGTCCGAGCCGGCGGGGATGCCGGTGGCAATCCGCGTGATGCGAAGTTGCGGGTGCAGTGCCTGGGCGTGATCCGCGATGTAGCGGGCGGTGGCTTCGCCTTCCACGGTGGGACTGGTGGCGAGAATCAACTCGCCGAATTCGCGCTGGCCGCCCTGGTCTTGCAAGCCTTCTGCGAAGACGAGACGTGGCCAGAGATTCGTGAGCCGGAGCTGGTCGGGGCCGATGCCATTGACCGGGGATAGTGTGCCGTGGAGCACGTGGTAGACGCCGTTCCACGTGCGAGTTTTTTCAATGGCAGCGATGTTGGTGGGTTCTTCGACCACGCAGATGTGGCTTTTCGAGCGCGATGGACTCGTGCAGTAGCCGCAGGGGTCGACGTCAGTGACATTGTTGCAGACCGAGCAGAGGCGAAGCGCCTGCTTGAGGGCCTGAATGGCGTGCGAGAGGGCCTGCGCGTCGCCGTCAGAGCTGCGGAGAATGTGGAATGCAAAACGCTGCGCGGTTTTGGCACCGACGCCGGGCAGCTTCCGAAGTTCTTCGATGAGGCGTGCCATCGGCGGCGCGAAGCGGGTGGACATAGGTGTGCTTGGTGCCTGGTGGTCAGTTCTTGTTGGCTTCTTGAGTTGGACAGAAGGCTCGGCTGCGTTGCGTTTGACTGACGCGCTGTTGCCGGCACTCTCGTGAGCACCGAGCACCAAGCACCAAGCACTTTAGAACCCGGGCAGTCCCAGGCCACCCAGCATGTCGCCGGCGCTGGATTGGGCGGCTTCGTCGGCCTTGCGTGCGGCTTCGTTGACCGCGGCGACGATGAGGTCTTCGAGCATCGTGATCTCGCCTGCAGCGGCTGAAGCGGCGGCGGGTGTGATGGTGAGCTTGAGGAGTTCTTTGCGACCGTTCATGCGGGCTTCTACGGCGCCGCCGCCGGAGCTTGCTTCGACGATGGTGTTGGCAAGCTTTTCTTCCATGCTTTCGCGCATGGCGTTCGCCTGAGAAAGCATGTCTTGCATTTGGGAAAAGTCCATGGCGGTCCTCTTGGATCTGGGTTTGTGGATTCCAGGTTTCTGGTTCTGGATCCAGTTCCCGGGTTATTAGCGACGGGTGATTCCTGCGGGTGTGTGTTGCTGCGTAGGCCGCACCTACACCGACAACCTAAGACTTTGAAACCCTCACTCCTTGCGAAGGTCGATAACGTTGCTGATATCGGCGGCGAAGAGGCGCTTGGCCTCCTGCACAAGTGGATGCTTTTCCGCGAGTTCGGCGGCGCTGCCGCTGGCGGCGGGGCGCGCTTTCTTTGTAGCACCATGGGTGTTGGTGGGGGCGCCGGGCAGCAGTTGCACGGCAAGGGGCGTCGCCTGCTGGTCGCGCAGCGTGGCTTTAAGAATGCGATCCGTTTCAGCGTTGAAGACGACGGGGAGCATGGTCTTGCTGAGCGTCGTTTGGATCTGCAGCGTTGTGCCAGTCAGGGTCCAGGTGGCGTCTTCGAGGTACTCGGCGGCGGAGGTTTGGCCTTTGGTGTTGAGCAGGGCACGGACGGCTGCAATCTGCAGAGAAGATGTGTCCTGGGCCGATACCGGCGAGGCCGAGACCTGGGGCGCCTCTGAGGACGACTCGGTTGGCTCAACAACGCTAGCACTTTGTGGGGTAGTGAGAGGATGCAGCGGCTCCGGCCTGGCGGGTGGGGACGAGATCGAGGGCTCGGGTGCAGGAACCGCAGCTTGAGGAGCTGTGTTCGGCACGGGAACCGCCATTGCGGTAGCGGGATGGGGTACCGGCGGTTGTGCAGCCCATTCTGCCGCTGGTTGCGAAGTGGCAGGCGCGTTGGACGATGGTATGTCGACCGGTTGCGTGGTGGGAGCCTGTTGTCGCGTCACCGGCGGCGCAGGCTTGGTTATCGCTGGGATCGCGGAGGCCGGGGGTGGCACAGGCGGCGCAGCCTGGGGGCGCGGCGCGGGGGCGGTCAGGGGCGCTGTAGATCGCGGGGCTGCGGTTCTGGCGGCCTGCGTTGCAGCTGACGCCCCAGGCGGGGTGCGAGGCGCGGAGGAGGTGGGCGGCTTCGGCGGGGTCGGTGTGCCCGTGACGCCGAGCTGGGAAAGGATCTCTTCCACCGGAACGAGGCGCTGTACGTGGACGAGCTTCAGCAGGCCGAGTTCCAGGTGGAGGCGTTGCTCTTGTCTGTAGCCCAGGTCGTCAAAGGTGCGGAGAACAATTGCCAGAAAGCGGCTGAGCTCTTCTTCAGAGAAGCTGGCCGCGGCACGGGCGGCGCGGCGGCGTTCTTCGGTGGAGATCTGGAGGAGTTCGGCGGCAAGGCCGGTAGCTTCGACGTCCGCGTCAGGGCTTAGGCCGGTGATCTTGGCGACCACGGTGTTGCGGAGAAAGCGCGTGAACTGACGCGCAATTTGTTGCGGGCCGTTGCCAAGATCGAGCAGGTGGCCAACCGTGCTGAGCACTGTGGCGGAATCGTTGTTGTGAATAGCCTGCAGAATCTCTTCGAAGACAACGTTGGAGACCGCGCCCATGAGTTCGCGCACTTCGGTGAGCTCGACGTGGGGGCGGCCGTCCGTGGTGGTGGGCGCTGAGGCGATCGCCTGGTCCATGATGCTGAGGGCGTCGCGCATGGAGCCGTCACCGGCTTCGGCGAGGAGGCCGAGCGTGGCATCGTCGACCGCGATCTTTTCGTCGTCGGAGATCTTGCGGAGCTGGCCGACGATGTCGTCGAGCTTTACGGCGTGGAAGCTGAAGTGCTGGCAACGCGAGCGGATGGTTTGCGGGATGTCCTCGGGCTGCGTGGTGGCCATCATGAAGACGATGTGCTCGGGTGGTTCTTCGAGCGTCTTCAGGAGGGCATTGAACGCGGCGTCGGTGATCTGGTGCGCCTCGTCGAGGATGATGATCTTGAAACGGTCGCGGGCGGGGCGGTAGCGGGCGGCGTCGCGGAGCTCGCGGATCTCGTCGATGCCGCGATTGGTGGCGGCGTCGATTTCGAGCACGTCGACGGCGTTGCCGGTGCGGATCTCCAGGCAGGAATTGCATTGAAGGCAGGGCTCGGGCGTGGGGCGGAGTTCGCTGCCGATGGTGTTTTGGCAATTGAGCGCGGAGGCGAGGATGCGCGCGATGGTGGTTTTGCCGATGCCGCGGTGGCCCGAAAAGATATAGCCGTGGGCGATGCGATCCTGCGCGAGCGCGTTCAGAAGCGTGCGCGTGACATGATCCTGCCCGACGACGTCTGCGAAACGGAGGGGACGGTATTTGCGGGCTAGAACCTGGTAGGCCATCGGGCTAGGGGTAGTTTATCGCCCGCGGTTGTGGAGGGGTGGCGCTTGACCGCCGTGAGCTCTGCAAGTGCTGGAGGGAAGGGGGTGAGCCGCCCCAACGGTCGCGATTGTGGGCTTAGTCTGTCCGGTTGGTGACATCCACTGGCGCCTGGACGGCTCCAAAGCGGCCGGTGTCCAGGTCCCAGAGCATGATGTAGAGAAAATCCTGGCCCCTGGGGAGATTGATCTGTTCGTCGAAGGCGATCAGACCTCTGGGGTGATCGCGTAGCTTATCCGGGTCGATTGAAACCTCTACGGCCTTCACCTCCTTGGCGACGTGCGCGCCGAGACGGTTTACGGCCAGCACGCCGGTTCCCACGGCGACCACAGGTTTGCCGTCCTTCGTTTGAACGAGATCTGCCGCGGACAGGGTGAAGTGGATGTTATAGGCGGTTTCACTTTTCTTGGTCAAGGGAGCAGCGGTGGCGTCGGGATAGGGCGTTTGCGCGCCTGCAGGAGTAGCGACTGAAGGCAACACCGTCGCCGAAAAGAGGATGGGTGCTTTCAGGATGTCCGCCGGCAACTGGCGGGGGGTGCCGTTCGCTTTCAGGGCTGTGCGCTGACCAGTGGCAGGCGAGACGTTGCTGCCGTCGTCGTAGTAGCCGCGTCGGCAGCTTAGCTGATAGCTTTTGCCGTCGGCTTGCACGGTGACCTTCACGTTGTGCCATTTGTTGTCGAAGCTCTGCTCGTGTGGGTCGTAGGTCAGGGTGTAAAAGTCGGAGCCCGTGTTCATGACGCGGGCTGCTATTTGTTGCAGGCCGTTGTTGTTGTAAAAGGCTCGTCCGCCTGTAGCTTGGGCGGCATCCTCCACCATCATGTGGTGCCAGACCATCCCCGCCGTAGGACGCCACGGTGAGGCCGCGCGCGTCAACGGGCTCCACCTCAGCTTTGCGAGTACTTGCTTGTCAGCAATCCTACGCTGGGGTAAAAATACGCGGTACGTCCGCGCGTAGAGCCGATCAGGGAGCGGTGTCGCTACCCAGTTACGCCCGAGAGCGCATATAAGTCTCAGCGGTAGGAGTTAGTGGCACAAAGTTAGTGACCTGGCGCGAGGTGCGTCACGGCAAAGACGGCATCGCGGGTCTTGGTGATAGCTTCCTCGATCTCCGCAGTGGTGGTGGTGTGGGTGAGGGTGAAACGGACGGCGGTCTGGGCTAGCTCGCGGGGGTAGCCCATGGCGGTGAGGACATGGGACGGCTCGTCGGAGCCGGCGGCGCAGGCTGAGCCACTGCTGCAAAGGACGCCGCGTTCTTCCAGCGCAAGCAGAACAGCTTCCCCGCTCGTACGTGGGAAGCAGAAGCTGGCGTTGTTGGGCAGCCGATGCGTGGGGTGTCCGGTGAGGACAGCATCGGGAATAGCGGTGAGGATGCCCTGGATGAGTTGATCGCGCAGAGCTGTAAGCTGCTGGGACGTTGTGGGGAGTTCAGTTGCGGTGAATTCAAGCGCGGTAGCGAAGGCCACCGCGCCGGCAACGTTTTCTGTGCCGGAACGGCGATTGCGCTCCTGGCCGCCGCCGTGCAGAAGTGGCTCGGCGGCAATGCGGCTCCGCAGATAGAGAACGCCGATGCCTTTGGGCGCGCCGAGTTTGTGGCCGGAAAGCGAGATGGCGTCAGCCTTGAGTTCCGGGACGCGAACGGCGAGGGTGCCGCAGGCTTGCACGGCGTCGGTGTGGAAAGGGACCGGAGGGTCAGGAGTCGGGAGTGAGGCGTCAAGAGAAAGTGTTGGAGAGCTCCTGCAGATAGCGGCTAGTTCGGCGATGGGCTGGATCGTGCCCACCTCGTTGTTGGCCAGCATGACCGAGACCAGCGTGGTGTCCGGGTGCTGTTCGAGATAGCCTGCAAGACCGGCAGGGTGCACGAGACCTTCGCGATCTACGGGAAGAACGTCGATGGTGAACCCGTGGTGGCGGTGAAGGAAGTCGCAGGTTTCCAGCACGGCTTCGTGCTCGATGGGTGTGGTGAGGATGCGGCGACCACGTGGGTTGGCGAGTGCGATGCCTTTGATGGCGAGGTTGTCGGCCTCCGTGCCGCCGGAGGTGAAGATGATCTCGTTGGGACGGCAGCAAAGGACAGCCGCGACGCGCTCGCGGGCATGCTTCAGGGCACGGGCGGCCTGGTCCCCCAGCGAGTGCCGGCTGGAGGGATTGCCGAAGCTATTGGTCAGGTACGGCCACATGGCCTCGAGCACTTCGCGGCGAACGGGCGTGGTGGCGGCTGCGTCGAGATAGATCATCGGGGCGTCTCTTGGACCTGCGGCGACGGGCTTTTCCTGTCTTCTTCTATGTTCGCAGGTTCTGCCTGGGGGCGCTTGTTGCATCGCTCTCGGCGGAGACGTTGTCATCGGGGTCCGAGACAAACGCTTTTCTGTTCCTTGTTCGTCAAGGGAGCATGTAGAGTGTTGGGCATCGTGGACAAGGCAAAGATGGACGCCCGGCCGGGTGCGGGGGTGAAGTGGCAGCAGGGTGTCGCCGTGGTGGCGTTGCTGGTGGTGCTGCTGTTACAGCTGGTGCATGTGGCGTGGCTGTACTCGGCCAACTGGGACGAGGCGCACCATGTGTACGACGGCTACCGGATCTGGACGCAGTACGACTACCGGCTCAATGCCGAGGTACCTCCGCTGGTGAAACTGGCAGCGGCACTGCCGTTGCTACCGATGCACCTGGCGATTCCGCCAAACCAGGGCAAGTCGCAGGCGTTGGAGGCGTTTGAGGGCGGCCGGCAGTTTGTGTTTGGCAACGGAGGGGACCGGGTGCTGTTGCCCGCGCGGCTTTCCTGCATGGTGTTCCCCTTGCTTCTGGCGCTGCTGCTCTATGTGGTTGCGCAGGAGATGTTCGGCGTGTGGGCCGGTTTGGCGGCATTGGCCCTGTTTGTCTTTGACCCGCTGGTGCTGGCACACGGCAGCCTGGTGTCCACCGACGTCGGCAGCGCGTTGTTCCTTTTGGCAACGGTGTATGCGTTTTACCGGTACAGCAAGGTACCGGGTGTGGGGCGCTTGTTGGTGGCGGGGTTGGCGCTGGGCCTGGCGATGTGCGCCAAGTTCACGGGCATCTTTGGCATTCCGATGGTGTTGCTGTTGGCCGTGGTGGAAGGTTGGTTGGCGCGCAGCAGCGCTGTGTTCTTCAAGCGACTCGTCGCATGCGGTGGCATGGTGCTTTGCGGGTGGCTGGTGATCTGGGCGTTCTATGGCTTTCGGTACGCGCCGGCACCGGCCGGGCTTGAGCTTTCACCCAGACTGGCGCCGTATCTTGCGTCCATGCCGAACAAGGCCAACGGAATGGAGCTGGGTTTGCTTGCCAAGGCGCACCTCCTGCCGGAGGCATACATCTGGGGCTTGGCGAACACGAAGAAGACGGAGTGGGAATTCACCAGCTACTTCCTTGGGCGCATGTACCGTCATGGGCCGTGGCAGTACTTTCCGGCGGCGTTTCTGATCAAGTCGACGCTGCCGTTGCTCGTGTTGCTGGCGTTGCTTCCGTTTCTTTGGTTTCGTGCGGGTGACCGGCATGTGCGCGAATTGTGGTTTCTGCTGGTGCCCGTGCTGTTCTACTTCGGCCTGGTGACGACGTCACACATGGATATCGGTGCACGGCACCTGATGCCGGTGTATCCGTTCTTGTATGTGCTGGCGGGCGTGGCGGTTGTGCAGGCGTTTGCACGCTCGCGAGCGTGGGCGACGGTGGCGGTCGTGCTGCTGGCGTGGCAAGTAGCGACCTCTGTGCGCGTGGCGCCGGACTACATGGCGTATGGCAATGAAGCCTGGGGCGGCCCGTCGGCGGTCCACCGCTACCTGAGCGATGCGAACGTTGACTGGGGACAACAGTTGAAGTCGGTACGCCGCTACCTGGACGAAAACCATGTGAACGATTGCTGGTTTGCGTACTTCCCGGATGGTGCGGTGCAGCCGGAGGACTATGGCGTGCACTGCCGGCGGCTGCCGACGGGAAGTTCGTTGTGGTGGTTCGAGCTGCCCATGGATGTACCGCCGGTGATCGAGGGAACGGTGTTGATCAGCGATAGCGACCTGGAAGGTGTGGAGTCCGGCGACGGCGCGTTGAACTGGTACGCGCCATTCCGCGCGTTGAAGCCTGTGGCAACGATCCAGCACGGGGTGTACGTGTATCAGGGCCGTTTTGCCGTGCCGCTGATGTCGGCCCTGGTGGACGTGCGCAAATCAGCCGACCTGGTGAAGGCGGGGCAGCCGGCGAGGGCGTTGCAGATGGCGCAAACGGCGGAGCAGTTGGCGCCGGATTCCGCCCTTGTGCAGATAAACCTCGCCGACCGGTTGGCAGCGGCGGAGCAGTGGCCTGACGCCGCGGCCTCGTATCGCCGCGCCGGTGAGCTGGCGCGGACAGTGCGACCGGAGTTGCAGGACGAGAGCCTGGTGCCACGGAGCGATGCCGGGCTGAAGCTGGCGCAGGCGCATGGTGTGCGCTGAGGGAGGCGACGCTTCAGCTTTGCGGCAGGATGTCGAGGCCGAGGTCGAGCGAGCGTACCGAGTGCGTGAGCGCACCGGCGGAGATCAGGTCAACGCCGGTTTCGGCGATGGCGCGCACGGTATCGAGCCGTACGTTGCCACTGGCTTCGACGAGCGTGCGGGCGCTGATGCGTTTGATCTGTTGCACGGCAGCGCGCAGCTGATCGGGGGTGAAGTTGTCGAGGAGGATGGTGTCCACGCCGGCCGCAAGGACGGGCTCGATCTGGTCGGCGGTATCGACCTCCACTTCAAGATGCGCGGTGTGGGGCAGCCGAGCGCGGGCATCGCGGAGAGCGTTGGTGAGGTCGGAGTCGCCATGGGCGGCCAGCACGGCCAAGTGGTTGTCTTTGACGAGCATGGCGTCAGACAGCGAGTAGCGGTGGTTGTGCCCGCCGCCGCAGCGCACCGCGTAGCGCTCAAAAAGCCGGAGCGTGGGTGTGGTCTTGCGCGTGTCCACGATGCGGGTGTTTGTGCCCTTGATCTGTTCGACAAACTGGGCGGTGAGGGTGGCGATACCGCTGAGACGCTGAACGAAGTTCAGGGCGACGCGCTCAGCCTGAAGGACGCTGCGGGCGGGGCCTTCGGCGGTGGCGAGGATGTCGCCGGGGAAGAACGGCTGGGCGTCGTGCTGGGTGGTGAGTTGGATCGCGGGGTCAGTGAGGCGCATGGCCGCAGCGAACAGCTGAATCCCGGCCAGGATGCCATGCTCGCGGGCGACGAGAGAGGCTTTGACGCGGGCGTCGACGGGAATCAGGGTTTGACTGGTGAGGTCGCCCCAGGGCGCGTCTTCTTCAAGTGCCTGGCGAACGATCTGGTCGACGGCGTGTTGCGGGAGCGGCGAAAGGGACGGCAAAGACGATCTCCGTGGGCTCATTGTGAAACT
This sequence comes from Granulicella sp., assembly GCA_965198515.1. GTDB lineage: Bacteria > Acidobacteriota > Terriglobia > Terriglobales > Acidobacteriaceae > Granulicella. Next base: position 2,465,529 of record CBDAPO010000006.1, read on the forward strand.
TGATGGTGGTAGCGGCCAGGGGGGCTACTCGAAGGATGGCGACCAGTGGCTGGGGACGCGGGCCCAGAAGACGAGTTCGCCCGGATGACGCGGAACGGACCGGGTGCTGCAGGTGTTGCGGGGTGCAACGCCACGGCTGAGAACGTCGGCGACGCGGATGGTGGTGGAGGAGTTCTCGTTGCAGTCCTCGACGGCGAGGTGATTGGTTTCTTTGCCGGAGTGCGATCCTTCGACGACGATGAATTCAGTGGTGCCCGGGGGAACGTTGACCTGGGCTACGCCGTTTGCGTCGACCAGAACGACAGTGGTTTCTTTGGTGTCGCCCCAGTGGAAGGTGAGGTTGCGGTTGGGAAGCGCCTTGCCGGTCTTTGCGTTGAGCAGGTGCAGGGTCAGCGTTTGCGCCGAGGCGGCAACGGTGGCCACGCCGGCAATGAGCGCGGCGACAAGGAAGGAGCGAACGACCTGGCACAGGGGAGCGCTTCGGCGGGCTGCAGACATGGTCAGGACCGTTCTAGCACGTGACGTGCTGAGGGCTGGCGAGTACGAGGTGGTGGCGTTCCGCCTCGACGGGCTCGGGAAAGTCAGCGCGGAAGTGCGCGCCGCGCGACTCGCGACGGGCCAGGGCGGCGGTGACGAGTGCTTCGGCGAGCTGGAGCAGGTTGGCGGTTTCGCGGTCGTTGATGGTTTGGCCGGCGACGTACCAACGGCGAAACTGGGCCTGGGCGGCGCGGAGGTCGTCTTCATTGCGCACGATGCCGGCAGCGTTCCACATTAGGTTTTGGAGAGCGGCGCGGTTGGGAAGTGGGGTGGTTCTGGATCTGTTTTCGCTGTCGAGAACCAGGGCGAAGGGTCCGGTAGAAACCATTGGGGCATCCGGACCCAAGCGTGCGGCTTCACCGTTGGGTGCCGCTGCTGCGCGGGCGGGGTTTGACAAGTCGTTTGAGTCGAGGGCAGCGGGTGTGAGGGCGAGGCCGGGGTCGTCGACGAGGAGGTTGGCGGCGCGGTGGGCGAAGACGATGCTTTCCAGCAGGGAGTTGGAGGCGAGGCGGTTGGCGCCGTGGACGCCTGTGCACGCCACTTCACCCACGGCGAAAAGGCCGGCGAGACTGGTGCGCCCCCAGACGTCGGTCTGAATACCACCCATCCAGTAATGGGCTGCGGGGGCGACCGGGATGGGGCTGCGAGCCCAGTCGAGGCCAGCCTGCTGGCAGGCGGCGTTGATGGTCGGGAAGCGCTGGGCGAGGAACTCTGCGCCAAGGTGGGTGGCGTCGAGGAGGACGGGCTGATTGCCCTGCAGCTTCATCTGGGCGGCGATGCCGCGAGCGACGACGTCGCGCGGAGCGAGTTCAGCGTCGGGATGGATGGCCTGCATGAAACGCGTGCCGTCGAGCGCGCGGAGCACGGCGCCATCGCCGCGGACGGCCTCGGAGATGAGGAAGCCACCTTCAGCGGAGAGGGCCGTGGGGTGGAATTGATAGAACTCGACATCAGCGAGCTGGGCGCCGGCGCGAAGGGCGAGCGCGATGCCGTCGCCGGTAGCGACCGAGGGATTGGTGGTGTAGGGATACAGGTGCCCGGCGCCGCCGGCGGCGAGCAGGACGGCGTCGGCGGGCAGGGTTTGCGACGCGCCCTCGTCCGTGATGATGTGCAGGCCGGAGACTTGATCGCCGCGCAGCTGGAGGTCGGCGGCGAAGGTGTGTTCGAGGACGTGAATCGCCGGGTTGTTGCGGACCGCGGCGACCAGGGCAGTTTCAATCGCCAGCCCCGTGGCGTCGCCGCCGGCGTGGAGAACGCGGGCGCGGCTGTGGGCGGCTTCGCGGCCCTGGGCGAGTTCGCCGTTCTTCTGGTCGAAGGCAACGCCGATCCGGATGAGGTCGCGAATGCGGTCGGGGCCTTCGGTGCAGAGGATTTCGACGGCTTCAGGGCGGCAAAGGCCGGCGCCCGCACGAAGAGTGTCTTCGATGTGCTCTTCGACGCGGTCGTCGGGGTGCATGACGGCGGCGATACCGCCCTGGGCGTAGCGGGTGTTGGCTTCGGCGAGCTGCGACTTGGTGACGAGGGTGACCTGATGGGCTCTCGAGAGCTCCAGGGCGGCGACCAGGCCGGCGATGCCGGAGCCTACAACGATGACCTTCATGTGTACCTCAGCGGCTAACGCCTATGGCCGACGGCCGGGCCGGGTTCCTGGCAATCCTGCATGGCTCATCCCACCGTGCTTTGATTGGATCGGAGTCACGGATGGCTCAGACGGCAGGTTTGTCCTGGATTGGGGCTGGTTTTGCGCTGAGCATGCGTTCAAGGGCGATGCGGGCGGGGACCGCGACCGATTCAGGGACCGTGATGCGGTTGGGTGTTTCGCCGCGTTCGATAGACTCGAGCACCCACGCGAGATAGCCGGGATGGATGCGGTACATGGTGCTGCAAGGGCAGACCACGGGGTCGAGGCAGAAGATGGTTTTGTCGGGGTGCTCGGCGGCGAGGCGCTGGACGAGGTTGATCTCTGTGCCGATGGCGATCGTGCTGCCAGCCGGGGCGGCGATCACGGCCTTCTTGATGTAGTCCGTGGAGCCAGCCTCGTCGGCAGCGTCGACGACCTCCATGGGGCACTCGGGGTGGACGATGACGCGGACGCCGGGGTACTGGGCGCGGGCATGGGCGATCTGGTCGACGGTGAAGCGCTTATGGACGGAGCAGAAGCCATGCCACAGAATGACCTTCGCGGTCTGGAGGTCGGCGGCCTTGTTGCCACCAAGCGGCTTGCGCGGGTTCCACATGGGCATGTGGTCAAGCGAAATGCCCATGGCCTTGGCCGTGTTGCGGCCGAGGTGCTGGTCGGGGAAGAACAGAACGCGTTGGCCGCGCTCAAACGCCCCAGCGAAGCACCGTGCTGGCGTTGGACGAGGTGCAGACAATGCCGCCATGCCGGCCACAGAAGCCTTTGAGAGCCGCCGAGGAGTTCATGTACGTGACGGGGAACAACGGGCTGGCGACCGGTCACCGGGTCGGGGGTGTCGAGGGCCTCGGGGCTGTCAAAACCGAGCGCTTCGGCGAGCTCTTCCCAGGCCGTCTCGACGGACTCAAGGTCGGCCATGTCTGCCATCGAGCAGCCGGCGGCGAGGTTGGGCAGGATGACCGCCTGGTCTGGGCGCGACAGCATGTCGGCGGTTTCAGCCATAAAGTGAACGCCGCAGAAGACGATGGCTTCTGCATTGGGGCGGGACTTGGCGGCATTGGCGAGCTGGAAGCTGTCACCGAGAAAGTCGGCATGCTTCACGACTTCGTCGCGCTGGTAGAAGTGGCCGAGGATGACGACGCGCTCGCCGAGGGCGTGCTTGGCCGCGCGAATGCGGAGGTCCAGCTCTTCCGGGGTTGCGTTGCGATACTCGGCGGGAAGCACCCCTTGCCGCGGCGCGTCTGGCGCAATGGTGTCGAGTGCGGAGGCGCCGGGGCCGTAGGTGGATGGCATCGCGTCGATGGCCCAGGGGTCCAGGGCGAGGCCGGGGTCGCAGGTGGTGGCGAGGGGGGCCTGGGGCTGGCCGGAGGCGTCGAGGATGGGGATCAGCGGCGAGGGTGGGGCGATGGTTGGCAAGGTCCGGTTTCCTTTGGCGTGACGGCCCTGTGAAGTGGTCCGTTCGCCTTCCACGTCATCGACTAGGATACGCTGCCTATCCGCTTCGCCTAGGCTCCACGGAGCAGGAGACGTACATCCTTGGTCGGAGTTTTGATGCCCTGAAGAGGTGAACGACTCGCTCACATTGTCCGGATCTGGTGCAGAGTTGAGAGATGAGCTTGCGTGTCGTGCCGCTGGCGATCGCCGCTGTGCTGACCATGGTGCCGGTGCTGTTGGCGGGCTTCTGGCCGGAAGCGGCCGCGCGCCTCTTTCACCGGCTTGGTGCGCGGCGGCTGGCGGGGGTCTCGGCGCTGGTCGCCGTGCCGTACACGCTGGTGTGCGCGGCTTATGGGCGGTGGACGTGGGAGTGGTTTGCGCTGTACCTGCTGATGCCGCCGGCGGTGCTTGCGGGGCTCGGGTGGGCACGGGGAGCAGACCCGGAGCAGCGGGGGACGCCGATCGACTGGGTGATCCTGCTGCTGCTCGGACTGGCGGTGGACCTCCGCTGGCTGGAGCCGGCCTGGCCTCCCCATATGGCCGTCATTGAGCAAGATGCTGCTGCTGGACGTGGGCGTGCTTGGGTTCTTTGGCGTGCGGGGGCTGCGCGGGGCAGGGTTCGACCTGCGTTTGCGCAAGCGAGACCTTTGGGTCGGGATCAGAGAATTTCTGCTGTACGCGCCGTTCGCTGTGGCACTGGGTCTGTGGTTGGGCTTTCTGCACTGGCATGGCATCTGGCCGCGGTGGACCATGGTGCTGGGGGCGCCCGTGTTTACTTTCTTCTTTATCGCCCTGCCGGAGGAACTGTTCTTTCGCGGATGGATGCAAAACCTGATGGAGCGACGGCTGGGCCGCGAGTGGGCCTTGGCCGTGACGGCGATTGTCTTCGCGTTGTCCCACTTCAACAAGCGGGCGGTGCACTTTAACTGGCGCTATGTGGTGCTGGCGGCGATGGCTGGGGTGTTCTATGGGCGGGCGTGGCGAAGGGAGCGTCGCGTGGGGGCGTCGGCGGTGACGCACACGCTTGTGGACTCGGTGTGGTCGCTGTTGCTGCGGTAAGTGGTAGCCGGGGCTTTACGCGGCAGGTCTTGGGGGAACCGCGGGCTGGCGCTGATGGTGGCGATGGTAGGTGAGGTACCCAAGGCCGACCCGCATGTTGTGCGTGACATGACCCGGTAGCGTGCTGGCGACGCAGATGCCCAGGATGGCGTGACTCAAAGCTAGCGGGTATAGGTTGCCGTAACGCAGAAACCAAGCGCACGCAGCCAGTCCCCAGATCAGGGTGAACAACGTGAGGATGGGGCTGGGCACGTGCGCAAAGGCGAATAACGAGGCAGCCAACACCACGGCAAGGGTGTTGCGCGTTGGGAAGGTGCGACGCAACCGCAGCAGAAACAGGTCCTGTAGCAGGAACTGCTGCACAAACGACCACAGGATGTAGCCCCAGTACCGGTTCAGGAAGGCTCGTGCCGTAAGCGGGACGTGCAGCGTGCCGAAGTGGCGGGCCAGGGTGAAGGCGCTCAGGGCCAGCAACGCCGCGACCAGCAGAATGAGGCTGGCGCGTCCGAGATGGCGGGTGGTGAAGCCGAGGGTGCGACCGTCGGCACGGGAGCGAAAACTGAGCACGAGCAGCAGCGCTGCGGTCAGCCAGTAAAGCGGACGCTGGAAGGGCGGCGGCGACCAAAGGACCAGCAGGATCGCGAAGTAGCCTGCAAGAAGCTCGAATGCGTCACGACGCCCAGAGGTGTGGCACTGCTGTGTAACGGCGGCCGGGTTGGGGGAGACAACGGGCATGCAACAGAGTGCCGATCTGAGAGGCCATTCAGGCGAGCCTGCAAGCCTGCAAATAAGAAACTCCGCCGCGCCGGGGGAAGGGGCGGCGGAGTGACTGACGTGTGAAAGCTTGGCGGAGGGTTACTTTTTGCCGAAGACGTCGCCCATACGGCGAATCTGGGCGCCGACGTTGCGGAGCTTTTCTTCGATGCGCTCGTAGCCGCGGTCCATGTGATAGACGCGGTCGAGGATGGTTTCTCCATCGGCGACCATGGCGCCGAGGACGAGGGCGGCGGAGGCGCGGAGGTCGGAGCACATGACGGCGGCCGACTGGAGCTTGGTGCCGCCGCGCACGGTGGCGGTGCGGCCGTGGACGGTGATGTTGGCGCCCATGCGGTTGAGCTCGCCGACGTGCATGAAGCGGTTTTCAAAGATGTTTTCGGTGATGTTGCTGGTGCCTTCGGCCTGGGTCATCAGGGCCATGAACTGGGCCTGCATGTCAGTAGGGAAGCCGGGGTACTCTTCGGTGCTCATGTCGACGGCGACGAGCTTGCCGCCGGAGTGAACGCGGACGTTGTCCTGGCCAATCTCGAGCTTGACGCCGGCCTGTTCTAGCTTGCCGAGCAGTGAGCCGAGATGTGCGGGGTTGCAGCAATCGACGTTGAGGTCGCCCCCGGTGATGGCGGCGGCGATGAGGAAGGTGCCGGCCTCGATGCGGTCGGGGTTGATGCGGTGCTTGGCGCCGTGGAGCTTCGCTACGCCCTTGACGCGGATGGTGGAGGTGCCGGCACCTTCAATCTGCGCACCCATGGCGTTGAGCAGGGCGGCAAGATCGGTGACCTCGGGTTCGCGGGCGCAGTTTTCGAAGAGGGTTTCGCCATCTGCGAGCGCCGCGGCCATGAGCAGGTCTTCGGTGCCGGTCACGGTGATCTTGTCGAAGACGATGTGGGCGCCCTTGAGGCGGTCGGCACGGGCTTCGAGATAGCCGTGTTCCTGGGTGATCGTGGCACCCATGGCTTCGAGACCCTTGATGTGGAGGTCAATGGGGCGGCCGCCGATGGCGCAGCCGCCGGGCATGGCCACGCGGGCGATGCCGGCGCGGGCGACCAGCGGACCGAGCACCAGCGAGCTGGCGCGCATGGTCTTGACGATCTCGTACTTGGCGACAGGGTCGGAGAGCACGGCGCACTGGATGGAGGTGCGGTGCTGGGCGCGGCCGTAGCCGAGCTCGACCTGGGCGCCCATGGACTCGAGGAGCTTGCGCTCGGTCTCGATGTCGCGGACCTGCGGAATGTTCTCGAGAATGACTTCTTCTTCGGTGAGGATGGCGGCGGCCATGCAGGGGAGCGCAGAGTTCTTTGCGCCGGAGACTTTGATTGTGCCGAGGAGGGGATTGCCGCCGCGGACGACGAATTTGTCCATGGCTTTCAGTGTACGAAAGAGTAACGAGGGAAACGGGGTATCGGGGCTGGTGCGGGTGTGAGCGGTTTGGGGGATTTCTGTCCCGGAAAAGCAAGGGCCGAAGCGCTGGGCTCCGGCCGTTGCTCTCCTGAGGGAGATCGTGGTTTACGAGGGCTGCTGGTTGCCATCGCCGTTTTCGCCGCGGGGGCCGTGGTGGCGGCCATCGTGACGCATCGCCTTGAGTTGGGCCATCTGGTCCGGGCTGAGCACGGTGGCCATCCCCTGCTCGGCAGTCTGGTTGATGGTGCGCATCTGTTGGTGACGGTCCTGCGGGGCGAGCTGCTGGTTCTGCCACAGGGCCTGCATCTGCTGATCACGCTGGGCGAGGATGGGCTCGATCTTGGCGGTCTGGTCGGCCGTGAGATTGAGCTTCTTGCTGAGGTGCTCGGCCTGCTTCTGCGGGTTGGGGGCGTGGTGGCGGTGTCCGTAGCCCTCGGTGGCGGGGGCCTGCTGCGGAGTCTGCGCGGGGTCTGCTTGTTGGGCCAAGGCTGCACCGCAGCTTAGGGAGAGGGCGAGAGAAAGGGGGAGGATGATGCGCTTCATTGAGCCGCTCCTGCTAAAGTCTGCTGCATTCCGGACTGCAGCTATTGGATTTAACACGGGGTTGGGAGGATGTTGCGGTGCTCACGGCGCGCCTGGCTGCGGGACGGGGTGTGGAGATGACAGCAGAAAGCAAAAACGCAGATCCCCTTAGGGGATGACAACCAGGGAAGACGAAAAATGGTTGCAGAGATGGGCAAAGGAAAACCCCACCCACGAGTTGTGATGGGTGGGGCGGGGCTTTGTGTCGCTTAGAGTTCGAGGCGGCTGTCTTCGATGGCGAGGCGGACGTTGCCTTCGGATTTCTGGAGGCGGCGAACGGCTTCCATCTTGTCGACGTTGGCCTTGAGCATGACGACAGCGATGGGGATGCTCTTGCCGGCGGACTTGATGGTGCGGATGGCCGTGTCGCGGTCGATGTCGCAGAGCTTCATCAGGACGCGGATGCCGCGTTCGACGAGCTTGGCGTTCTTCATGTGCACGTTGACCATCAGGTTGTCGTACACGTAGCCGAGACGGGTCATCGCGCCGGTGGTGATCATGTTAGTGATCATCTTCTGGGCGCTGGCGGCCTTCATCCGGGTGGAGCCGTTGATGACCTCGGGGCCGACTTCGGCGCAGATGGTGATGTCGGCAACCTGGGCGAGATCGGAGTTCGGGTTGCAGGTAATGGCGGCGGTTTTGGCGCCGCGGGCCCGGGCATACTCGACGGCCCCAACGACGTAGGGCGTACGGCCAGAGGCGGAGATGCCGATGATGATGTCTTTGCGCGTGGGACGGCGCTTGGCGACGTCGCGCTGACCGATCTCGGGGGAGTCCTCATTGACATCAGAGGCACTGGCCAGAGCCTTGGGGCCGCCGGCCATCAGGTATTGAACCTGTTGCGGGTCGTGGAGAAGGTGGCGGGGCACTCAGAGGCATCGAGCGAGGCGATGCGTCCGGAAGATCCGGCACCGACGTAGATGAGGCGACCGCCGTCGCGCAGCGAGCGGGCAACGGTGTCGATGACCAGGGCAATCTCGGGGAGGGCCTTCTTGACCGCGCTGGCGACCCGATTGTCTTCCTGGTTGATGATGCGAGCGATCTCAAGAGCGGACTTGGTGTCCAATCCGGCGGAGGCCTCGTTCAGCTTCTCCGTCGTGAGGCTTTGGAGGTCCGTAGGAGGACGGCCCGTCAGCTTATCTGCTGCGGGTGCCGGAGGAGTCGTGAGCGTGGCCATTGTTTAGGTAACCGATGTCTCTATTCTACTCCAGCCGTTAGGAAGCGATGCTCCCCGACCGTCGCAGGCTGGCACCTCGGATGGGCCATGTGCGTCTAAGATGGGGAGAGAAACGCTCCGGTCGTTGACCCGATTGCGCCCATGCAGACAGATCAGGAAGAAAGTTTGACCCGCGACGGAAACATCCCGCAGCTCCGTCGCAGCCTGGCAGGGCGTGTCGGCACTGTGCGCGCATGGCTCGGGGACCTGGCGGTATCGGTGGTTGTTTCGCTGATCATCATTTTGTTCCTGTACCAGCCGGTGCGTGTGGAAGGCACCAGCATGCTGCCCCGTCTGGAGGACGAAGACCGGCTCTTCATCAACAAGTTTGTCTTCCAGTTCGAGAAAATCCAGCGCGGGGATGTGGTGGTGTTCTACTACCCGCACGATCAATCCAAAAGCTACATCAAGCGCGTAATCGCCCTTCCGGGGGACCGGCTGGCGATCGACCACGGTATCGTCTCCGTCAACGGCGTGTCGCAAACGGAGCCGTATGTGCCGGAGCGCTTCCATGACGACCGCTCCCTGCCGGAAGAAGTCATCCCCCCGGGAGAGTACTTCGTGATGGGCGACCACCGGACGATTTCCAGCGACAGCCGCGACTTCGGGCCCGTCCCGCGAAACCTGATCTACGGCCGGGCGGCCTTTGTGTACTGGCCTGTCGATCAAGCCGGAGTGGTTCGTTAGCGCTACCGATGCACGTCAGGATCTGTTGCTGACGGATAGTGAACGATCTCGGCGAACGTCGTCGGCACCAGGCTGGCCCCCCCGACGAGCGTGCCGTCGATGTCTTCTTGCGCCATAAGCGAAGCGATATTTTCCGGCTTCACGGAGCCGCCGTAGAGGATGCGGGTGCTTTGGGCGGTGGCTTCGCCGCAGCAGTGGACGAGCTCCTGGCGGATGATGCGGTGGGCAGCGGCGGCGATCTCCGGTGAGGCCGTGGAGCCGGTGCCGATAGCCCAGATCGGCTCATAGGCGATCACCAGGCGACGCGCTTCCGTGGCGGAGATGTTGCGCAGGGCCGTCCGAATCTGGATACGAAGGACCTCTTCGGTCTTTTCGTCCTCGCGCTCGGCCAGCAGTTCGCCGAAGCAGACGATGGGTGTGATGCCGTGGTTGATGGCGGCCTTCAGCTTGAGGTTTACGCGCTCGTAGCTTTCGTTGAAGTAGAGGCGCTGCTCGGAGTGGCCGAGGAGAACGTGCCGGCAACCGAGCGAGACAAGCATCGTGGGTGAGGTTTGGCCGGTGTAGGGACCCTCGTTGAGCCAGTGCATGTTTTGCGCGCCGGCACCGACGTTGGTGCCGCGCACGGCGTCAAGCACGTAGGCCAGCGAGCTCATGGTCGGGAAGATCAGGATCTCGTCGCGGGTGTGGCCTTCAACGAGCGGAAAAAAGGCGTCGAGAAAGGCAAGGGACTCGCGTGGAGTTTTGTACATCTTCCAGTTGCCGGCGATGATCGGCTTGCGCATGAGGGGCGTAGGTCTCCAGGGCGGCAGTCGTGAGAGGAATGTAAGGGGTTGCGGGGTGGGGTGGCAAGGGTGATGGCGTGGCGCCCGCGAAGAACGCAGGTCGCTCCACTACGGCCTGCGCCTCCGGTCGAGAGGGCAGCGACTTATTTATCGGAAAGCGCTTCGACGCCGGGGAGAGTCTTGCCCTCGAGGAACTCGAGGCTGGCCCCGCCGCCGGTGGAGATGTGGCTGACGCGGTCGGCGTAGCCGCTGTTCTGGATGGCGGCCACAGAGTCGCCCCCGCCAACGATGGTGGTCGCGGTGGGGTTATGCGCGAGTGCCTTGGCAATGGCATTGGTGCCGTGAGCGAAGGGCGCGAGCTCGGCGACTCCCATGGGTCCGTTCCAGATGACGGTGGCCGCATTTGCAATTTCTTCCCGGAATAGCTCCATGGTTTCGGGGCCGATGTCGAGCGCCATCTTGTCGGCCGGGAAGGCGTCCTTGCCGGAGAACACTTCCGTGTGGGCGTCGGCGGCGAACTTGCTGGCGAGGACGTGATCGACGGGGAGGAGAAACTTGACATTGCGCTCGGCGGCCTTGTCGAGGGCGGCCTTGGCGACGTCAATCTTGTCGGCTTCGACGAGGCTCTTGCCGGTGGTCTGGCCTTGGGCGTTCAGGAAGGTGTAGGCCATGGCGCCGCCGATCAGCAAGGTATCGACCTTGTCGAGCATGGCGTTGATCACCTCGATTTTGTCCGACACCTTGGCACCGCCGATGATGGCGACGAAGGGGCGGCTGGGGTCGGAGATGGCCTTTCCCATGTAGTCGAGCTCTTTCTGCATCAGCAGGCCCGCTGCGGCCTGTCCGCCACGGCGCTTGACGACCTCTGCCACACCGGTGGTGGAGGCGTGGGCGCGATGGGCGGCGCCGAAGGCATCATTGACGTAGATGTCGCACATGTCCGCGAGCTCTTCGGCGAAGGTGGGGTCGTTCTTCTCTTCGTCGGCGTGAAAGCGCAGATTCTCAAGCAAAAGGGTCTGGCCTGATTCGAGGTTCTGGGCCATCTCCTGGGCGATCTCACCGACACAATCAGGGCTGAAGCCGACGTTTTCGTCGGGGCTCAGGATGTGGTCCAGAAGCTCGCGGAGTCGGACGGCAACGGGGCGCAGGCTCATGCTGTCCACGCGCTTGCCGCCGGGACGACCGAGATGCGCCGCGAGAATGACCTTGGCTCCCTGGCGCAGGGCGAGCTCAAGCGTGGGGATCGTCTCGCGGATGCGTGTGTCGTCGGTGATGCGGCCGTTCTCAAGCGGCACGTTGTAGTCGACGCGGATCAGCACGCGCTTGTGACGAAGATCGAGGTCGCGGATGGAAAGCTTGTTAGGCATCGGGTATGAGGATAGCTGATGTGGTTCTCAGTTGCCGGTGACCAGTGGCCGGTGGGCGACCGCTGCGGTGCGCGAGCCGGCGATCAGGATCTCGACGATGCGGCGCGCACTAGCCTCCCATCCGGGAAAGGCAGTGGTGTGGAAGACCCCGAGGAGCGCGCGGAAGATGTCGTTCGGGTCCGTTTCCGGGCGAAGGTCGCCGGCGTCGATGGCCCGTTGGATGAGCGCCAGGAAGGCGCCGTGTACCTGGCTCTTTGTGCCTTCGATCAGGCGCATCGAGCCGCCTTCGACGCTTTCCATTGCCGGCAGGATGAGGGTCTTCTTTGACACGTGGTCGATCAGGAGCAGCATCCACGCCCGAAGCGCCTCCAGCGGGGCCAGGGTGTCGGCGTAGCGCTGCGCCGCGGCGGTGAGCTTGTCGACCTCGTTGCGGTACACGGCTTCGATCAGCGCTTCGCGCGTGGGGAAGTGGCGGTACAGCGTGCCAGGCCCGACTCCGGCACGTCGCGAAATGTCGTCCAGAGTCGCATCCGCGCCGTGCTCGGTGTAGGCGTGCTTGGCCGCTTCCAGGATGAGCTCGCGGTTTCGCTGCGCGTCGGCACGGGGCTTGCGGTCGCGGGGGGTAAGGTTAGGTGTTTTGTTCATACACACACGATGTGGAAAAAGAGATGCAACCGGAGGGCGTCTCCGGTTATCTCTACATGCGGAGATTGTCTCCGTTTTAGAGTGCAGGGAGATGGAAGTCAACTAGCGGTGCGTCCCTTGCAGGTCGTACCCATAACCGAGCAGGAGGACGTATGCGGATTTTTGTGACAGGGGCGACGGGCTTTATCGGGACGGAGTTGGTGAAGCAGCTGATCGAGGCAGGGCACACGGTGCGCGGCATGGCGCGCAGTGACGAAGGCATGAAGCAGGTGGAGTACGCCGGTGCCGAACCGCTACGCGGCACTCTGGAGGACCTTGACGCGCTGCGCCGTGGAGCCGAGGGCATGGATGCCGTCATCAACCTGGCCTTCAACCATGACTTCACCAAGTTTGCGGAAAGCGGCGCGGTGGAGCGGAGGGCCATCGAGGTGCTGGGAGAGGCGCTGGCGCCGGGAAAGGTGTTGCTTGTGACCTCGGGGACGGGGTTGGCGAGCAGTGAACCTGGCCATGTGCGCACAGAAAGTGACATGCCCGCAGAGAACACGGCGATTCCGCGGAACCCCGAGGCAGCGGCAAAGCCGGCGGCGGAGCGTGGCGTTCGTGTGGGGATCGTACGGCTGCCGCAGGTGCATGACACGCGCAAACAGGGCCTGGTCACGATGCTGGTCGGGATCGCGCGAGAGAAGGGTGTGTCCGCGTATGTGGGCGAAGGCGCGAACCGCTGGGCTGCTGCTCCGCTGAAGGATGTGGCGGAGCTGTATTGTCTGGCGGTGGAGAAGACCGGGCCGGGCGTGACGGTGTACCACGCAGTGGAGGAAGAAGGTGTGGCGATGCGCGAGATCGCGGACGCTCTTGGCAAGGGACTGAATGTGCCAGTGACGTCGATTGCGCCGGAACAGGCAGCGGAGCACTTTGGCGTATTTGGGCACTTTGCCGGGTTGGACATGCCGGCTTCCAGCGAGAAAACGCGCGAAGTGCTGGGATGGCAACCGAACGGACCTGGGCTGATCGAGGATCTGATGAACATGCAGTATTGAGCAGCAGCAAAGGGCCGCTCTTCCCGACAAATGCTCTATCTCGGCAAGGCCTTGAGGATCTTCAGGGCCTTGCCTTCTCTCTTCCGTTCAGAGGGTGTTTGAGATCTAGGATGATGGTATGCAAGGCCGAACGTGGGTCATCGCGACTATAGTGCTGGTCCTGCTTGGCTTTGTGCCGTCTTCGGAAACCGTTGCTCCGGATTGGGATGTGACCACCTTGGACAGGTTCCATCATCCGCTCGAAGGCGTCACTGTTCGGGAGGTCTGGCAGCAATACAGCCTTGAACAGCTTTCCCATGAAGAAGACAAGCTGACTGATGATGCCGGAAGAGTGCACTTCCCGCGGCGGGCAGTGCGGACCAGCGTCGCGTCGCGTCGCGTTTTCTTGGCTGCTTAGGGGCGTTGGGCAGAACCGGAGCGGAGACGAGTTGCGGCGCACACTCTGACCTTGTTGTCTTTGGGAGAGGCATCGACACCCTGGATTGGCAGAACCCTGGGCAAGAGGAAGGGACAACGGCACGGCACCAGAACTCGACCCTCATTCTGGATCGCTGATGTCGTCGTAATCACAGCTGGCGTGGGGCTTGTCGGTTTCATCTGTACTGGTAGGCTGTGGGCGTGGCTAAAGCGGATGATGCGGAGATGTTGTCGGTGGCTGGGCACGAGGTGCGTGTCAGCCATCCTGGAAAGCTTTACTTTTCCCGTGAGGTCCAGCTAAGCAAGCTCGACCTTGTGCGGTACTTCCTGGCCGTGGCGCCGGGGGCGCTGCGGGGCATTCGAGACCGGCCCATCGTGCTGAAGCGGTTTGTGAATGGGGCTGAGGCGGAACCGTTTTACCAGAAGCGCGCGCCGTCGGACTTGCCGGAGTTTTTGCGCACGGTGACGCTGAGCTTCCCGTCAGGGCGGACAGCGGAAGAGGTAGTCGTCGATAACGAAGCGGGTCTAGCGTGGGTGGTGAATCTGGGCTGCATCGAGTTGCACCCCCACCCGGTGGTGTCGGCCGACCTAGAGCACCCGAATGAGCTGCGGGTGGACCTGGATCCGGGGCCGGGCGTGGCTTGGGAAGACGTGCGTGCGGTGGCGCTGGAGGCCCGGCAGGTGCTGGAAGAGCATGGCCTGAGGGGGTTCGTGAAGACGAGCGGGTCGCGCGGGATGCATGTGAATGCGCCGATCGAGGCGAAGTGGGGCTTCACCGAGGTGCGGCGGGCGGCACTGGCGCTGGCACGTGAAGTGGAGCGGCGGGCGCCACAGATCGCCAGCAGCAAGTGGTGGAAGGAAGAGCGGCATGGCGTGTTTCTGGACTACAACCAGAACGCGAAGGACCGGACGACGGCTTCGGCCTACAGCATCCGGCCGTTGCCGGATGCGCGGGTGAGTGCGCCGCTGCGTTGGGATGAGGTGATGGTGTGTGCGCCGGGGGATTTCACGGTCCTGACGATGCCATCACGGTTCGCGAGCGTTGGGGATCCGCATGAGGGTATGGCGGAAGCTGTGGGGTCGTTGGAGGGGTTGTTGGAGTTGGCGGCTCGGGATGAGTCGTCTGGGCTTGGGGATGCGCCCTGGCCGCCGCACTTTGCCAAGGCGGAGGGTGAGGGAAAGCGGGTTGCGCCTTCACGGGCGAAGAAGGCTGCTGGTGGGGAGAAGGAGTTTGCGGAGCAGTTGGGTGAGGGGTTTGGGGCGAAGCGGTTTCGAGGGAGGGCGAAGACTGCGGTCTCTGGTCAAGGAGTTCAGGTCCCGGAGGCGGCGTCTGAGGCACCCGATTCTGTGGCTGGCGGAGAGAAAAGCAGGTTCCCCGTTCGGGGAATGGCAGAAAGAAAGGCAAGAACAAGAACGGATGAAGCGGCGGCGGAAAAGCCGGCGGGGCGGCGGGGGCGGGTGTCGTCGATGCCGTTGGTTACGGTGGCGCAGTCGCCGGATCAGGGGGCGGCGATGGCTGGGTTGGAGCGGTGGAAGGCTCGGCACCCGGAAGCGGCGGCGTTGCTGGCGGTGGATGATGTGCTGGTAGACCGGATGCGCGGTACAGCGTATGTCTGGTACCGGGTGCGGGTGAACCTGCGGCATGTGCCGGAAGCGGAGCGGCCGGTACAGGAGACGCCCGACCCGGATGACGATCCGACCCGGGCGTGGCGTGAAGGCAAGAGCGAGTGAGTTCTGGAGAGTGTATGCGGCGTGGGTTGGCTGGTGTGGCTGTACTGGGAATGTTTGCGGCTTCTATCGGGTCAGCCAGTGCGCAGCAGCAGACGATGCCCCTATGGCCAAGGGGAAACCCTGAACCGAGCACCGTTACGGGGCCGGAGAGCGATCCGACGACGGATGCGAACCGGATCGTGTCGGGCAAGGTGACGGTGCGGGTAACGAATGTGAGCAAGCCGACCATCTCGGTGTTTCCCCCGCCTGCGGGGAGGAACACACACGCAGCGGCGCTGGTCTTTCCAGGAGGGTCGTACATCCGGTTGGCGTACAACATCGAGGGAACGGAGGTGTGCGACTGGCTGAACTCACTGGGCATGACCTGCCTGCTGGTGAAGTATCGCGTGCCGGAGCAAGGGCATTTTCCGGAGAACGTGGAGGACCTCGAGGACGCGCAGCAGGCGATGCGGTTGGCGCGGGAGCATGCGGCGGAGTGGGGGATTGATCCGCAGCGCATCGGGGCGATAGGGTTTTCCGCCGGCGCGCACCTGGCCGCGGTGCTGAGCACGCATCCCGACTTCCAGGGGAAGAATGTGCCGGCTTCCACGGTGAACGCGAAGCCGGATTGGCAGATGCTGATCTACCCCGGATGGCTGAACGGAGCCGACGGGAAGGTGAACCCGTCCGTGTTGCCGACGGCGAGCACACCGGCGACGTTTCTGGTGATGGCGGAGAACGACTACACGGCACACGTGGAGAACGCGCTGGTGTACTTCCAGGCGCTCAAGGACGCGAAGGTTCCGGCGGAGCTGCACCTATTTACGCAGGGTGGGCACGGGTTTGGTTTGCGGCCTACGGAGCTGCCGATTTCGCGGTGGCCTGTCCTGGGTGAGGATTGGCTGCATACGATCCATGTGCTAGGGGCGCCGGGAGCGATTGGCCGGCCGTAGGAATGCGTGGGCACCCTCCCCCGGGTATCGGGGGATCTTTGGGGCTAAAATCTTTGGTTTGTGAAGGTTACGGGTGAGTCGGGTCTGTAAAATATTCATTCCAAAGACTTTGTGCTCAAATTCTCTGGAATGAATGACTTACAGCGGCGTGCTGTTTAGGACCAGCGATTTCAGAGCCCGGATGGAATCCGACTGATTCCATGGTATGGGATGAGGGTGAAATTGTGCGCAAGGGTTAAGTTGTTGGTTTGCTTGGTTTGGGAGTGCTTTGGGGGGTTGACAGGGCAGTTGGCCGTGGGTGGGGACTGGCTCGTGCCTTGGCCCTCGCGCGGGTCTCCCCACTTCGCGCTGCGCGCTCCGGTCGAGATGACAGAGTGAGCGTCGTTGTCGCTTGTGTTGGAGGCAGCGGCTCTATGGCAGATTGCCTTTGGGTGTAGTCCTGCTCTGGGCCGCAAGACAGCAGATTCCTTTCGGAATGACAACCAGAAAAGCGATGGCAAAGACCCCACCGGAGCGAGACCACCTCTAATGCGAGCGGGATGGCTGCTGGAAGATTGAGTTCAGTTCCTCGGGTGGAACGACTTCCAGCTGGGCGTAGGTGCATTGGGCGGGTGGTTTGTCGGGACGCCAGCGGCGGAAGTGGGCGAGGTGGCGGAAGCGGTCGCCCTGCATGTGCTCATAGGCGACTTCCACGACTAACTCGGGGCGGAGGAGTTCCCAGCTTAGGTCTTTGCCGCCCGACCAGCGGCTTTGGGCTCCGGGCATGCGGGAGCCTTCGGTGTTTTGGCCGCCCCAGGACGACCAGGGGTGGTTGGCGGTGGCGTTTTCGCGATAGGGGGCGAGGAAGTCGACGAGCTCACGGCGCTTGGCTTCGGTGAAGCTGGCGCAGGTGCCCACGTGCTGCAGCTTGCCGTCCGCGTCGAAGAGGCCCAAGAGTAGCGAGCCGATCAGGGTGTTTTCGCCGCGCTTGTGCCAGCGAAAGCCGGCGACGACGCAGTCGCAGTCGCGCTCGTGCTTCACCTTCAGCATGGTGCGCTTGTCAGGCTCGTAGGCGCCGGCGGGGGACTTGGCCATGACCCCGTCGAGGCCGGCGCCTTCGAAGCGGCCAAACCAGTCCTGGGCCTCGGCGCGGTCCTCGGTGGCGGGGGTCAGGTGGAGCGGAGACTTTGCGCTCGCGAGAATCTGCTCGAGGCGTTGCCGGCGTTCGGCGAAGGGATGCGTGCGCAGGTCTTCGTCGTCGATGGCGAGCAGGTCGAAGAAGACGATGCTGGCGGGAGTTTGTTCGGAGAGCAGCTTGACGCGGCTGGCGGCGGGGTGGATGCGCTGCGAGAGCGCGTCGAAGTCGAGGCCGTTGGGGCCGGCGATGACGATCTCCCCGTCAAGGACGCAGCGCTCTGGGAGTTGGGCCAGCAGGGGGGCGCGAAGCTCGGGAAAGTACCGGTCGAGCGGCTTGCTGTCGCGGCTTTGGATCAGGAGATCGTCGCCATCGCGGAAGATGAGCGCGCGAAAGCCGTCCCACTTGGGCTCGAAAAGCCAGTCGCCGGTGGACGGGATGGCGTCGACGCGCTTGGCGAGCATGGGGAGGACGGGGGATGGGATGGGGAAGGGCATGGCTTTGAGTGCGGCGACCTAAAACGCAGATTCCCTGCGGGAACGACAACAAAAAGGGGGCGTTGTTGGGACGGGTCTAAAGCGCGTGCTTGGGCTTGCCGGCTTCTTCGTCGACCGCGAGGAGATCACGGGCTTCTTCGAGGCTGAGCACGTTGCCGTCGACGGTGAACTCATACGTACCGGCGTTGTTGGGGACGGTGATGACTTGGGTGACGGCGTGACCGTAGGCGCGGAGCTGGTTGGCGAGGAGTTCGGTGTCGACCATAGGACTTACTTTACCGCGAGAGATCAGCGCCACGAAAAGCGCTCCCGCAAAGGTCGCGAAGGTTTCGCCACGGTCGCAAGGGTTTCGTGCGGTGGTGCTTGAAGTAAATCTTCTCGCGGGAGTTGATTGCTTGTGTTGCATTCCCGTCAGCCCTGGCGACTTTTGGCTGAGCGGAACCGGGTATTGCTCGAAGCTATACTGGGAGTTGGATTTGGGTGAGATGGCGAAGACGTTTTATATCGAGACATTTGGCTGCCAGATGAACGCGCACGACTCCGAAAAGGTGGTCGGCACGCTGCAGCGCGAGGGCTATGCGCAGGTGACGGACGAGGGCGCGGCGGACCTCATCCTGTACAACACGTGCTCGATCCGCGACAAGGCGGAGCAGAAGGTCTTCCACCGGCTGAATGAGTACAAGCGCATGCAGGGCGAGGGCAAGAAGTTCGCGGTGATCGGGTGCGTGGCGCAGCAGGAGGGCGAAAAGATCTTCGAGCGCGCGCCGTATGTGTCGATCGTGGCGGGGTCGGCGAGCTACCGGAATTTGCCGGAGATGTTGCAGCGGCTGGAGGCTGGGGAGCGGCGGATCACGGGCCTGGACGACCGGCAGACGGACGAGACGTTCGATACGGAGTTTACGTCGCGGTCGAACCCGCATCGTGGCTACATCACGATTATTGAAGGATGCGACAAGTTCTGCGCGTACTGCGTGGTGCCGTATACGCGAGGCAAGGAGCGGTCGCGGACGTCTTCGTCCGTGCTGGTAGAAGCTCAGCGGATTGCGGCGCTGGGGTATACGGAGATCCAGCTGCTGGGGCAGAACGTGAACAGCTACGTGGACCCGAGCGGCAAGCGCAGCTTTGCGGAGCTGCTGGTGGCCGTGGGTGAGGTGGCGGGCATCCAGCGGGTGCGGTTTACGACCTCTCATCCGCGGCAGTTTACGAAGGACATAGTGGACGCGATTGAGGCGTACCCGCAGCTTTGCAATCATGTGCATCTGCCGGTGCAGTCGGGGTCGTCTGCGACGCTGCGCGGCATGGCGCGGGAGTACACACGCGAGTGGTACCTGGAGCGCATCGCGTGGATGCACGCGGCGCAACGGGATATCTCGATTACGAGCGACATCATTGTCGGGTTTCCCGGGGAGACGGACCGGGATTTCGAGGACACAATCACGCTGCTGGACGCGGTGCGGTATGACGCGATCTTTGGATTCAAGTATTCGCCGCGCCCGAATACGCCGGCGATCCACATGGACGACTCCATCCCAGAGAGCGTCAAGGTGGAGCGGCTGGCGATCCTGAATGCGCGGCAGCGGGAGATCCAGCGCGAGCACTACCAGCGGCACCTGGGCGAAGTGATGCCGGTGATGGTGGAAGGATATAACGCGATCCGCGGCCAGGTGATTGGGCGCTCGACGCAGAACAAGACGGTGAACTTTACGGCGGCGGGTGTGCCGGCGGTGGGCAGCTACCTCGACGTGCGGGTGACGCAGGTGTTTCCGAACTCGCTGGTCGGGGAGGCTGTGGGGGTGGAGATTGCGCCATCGGCGGCTCTTCTTACCCACCAGGCGCTGAACGCACGCTTTCCTGTGATGGGAGCATAAGCATCTGAGGAATTGCGCCCGGTACACGGGCGGGGCTCTTGCCCTTCTGGCGGGACCTGGCGTAGCTTCGCTAGACTGAGAACGACATGCATCTTCCTGGCTTCAAATCCGAGCACGACGTGGACGAGGCGACAGCTTCGGAGGTTGAAGTACGGATCCGCGGGTTGATGCTGGATCCGTCGAACCGGTCGCCCATCGTTGTGCTCAATGACCTGAGTGGCGAAGTGGTGCTGCCGATCTGGGTGGGCCTGTTTGAGGCGAACGCGATCGCGCTGGAGATTGAGAAATCGACCACGCCGCGACCGATGACGCATGATCTGCTGCGCAACATGATCGCCGGGCTGAACGCGCGGGTGACACGGGTGGTGGTGGGTGCCCTGCGGGGCGATACGTTCTACGCGACGATCTGGCTGGACCAGTCCGGCGAGGTCGTGGCAATCGACTCGCGGCCGTCGGATGCGATCGCCCTGGCGTTGCGGTCGGATTGTCCGATCTATGTGAGCCGCGAGGTATACGAGCATGCGCGGCAGGCGTCGGGTAATGGCGGTGGAAGCTCAGAGGATCTGCGGCGCTGGCTGGAGAACCTGGGCGATGATGAGATGGGCCGCTACAAGATGTAGCTCCCCCCCGGGGGGTTCTTCAGCTTCGAAGTACGTCTGAAAAAGGACCTAGGTCCGGACTTCCCCAAGCTGCGCAACGCTGATGTGTGTTTCGGGATGACTCCCAATCTATCGAACTGACCGGGAATTCTACGCAAGGGGTCTCCCGGGGTTTCGTCTACACGTAGCCGCAGAGGGTGGCTACGCGTTCTGCCCAGGCGTCTTCGGTCGGTAGATCGGGTGGGCGTGGGGCGGCGAGGTGTTGGTTGGCGAGAAGCCAGTCGATCATCGCGGCGAGCCTGGGGGCCAGCTCTTCCTTGCCGTCGGTGAGCACCGTGGCCCAGGGCGTGTCGAGCAGGATGTCGCTGACGCCGGAGTCGCGGTGTAGCAGGACCGGGATGCCGCGCTGTAGCGCTTCGATCGCCGGGATGCCGTAGCCCTGGACGGCGGGCATGAGGAACAGGTGGGCCTGATCGTAGAGCGTTTCGAGCTCGCCGTCCCGAACGAAGCCATGGAAGTGGACGCGGCTCCCGAGACCTAGCTGGTGGGCACGGGCGGTCATGGATTCCAGTTGAGACCCTTTGCCGGCGAGATCGAGGCGCCAGTCGGCACGTTGGGAAAGCGGGGCATCACCGCCCTCCAGCGTCGCCAGCGCGTCGAGCATCCAGTCGATGCGTTTATTGGCTTCAATGCGCGAAACGGAAAGCAGGTTGAGGCGCTTCGCGTTGGCTGGGGTTGGCCCTTCGTGTTGGCGCTGCGCATTGCCGGGTGGTTCGGGCTGAGTTGGTATGACAGGGCGGGGGCGGAATGCGTGTTGCTGCGCGAGGCCGCCCATCCGGGCGATCTCGGCCTGGAGATGGAAGTCTCGTCGGCACTCCTCCTGGAGGAACTGACTGGTAACGATCATGACGCCGCGGTTGCGGCGCATGGCGCGGCCGATCTGCCAGTTTGACACCGCGAAGCGAAGACGCTGTTTCAGGCTGCGTGTGTGGCCGCCGAAGAGGCTGGGCGTGTCGTGCATGAGGCAGTGGAAGCGGCCGGTGCGGGCGAGCGCGCAATGGAGCGCGGGTTGGTAGCCGGAGGTGATGGGTGGCGGCGCGGTGTGGGGCTGCGCGCGGAAGTGCTGGCGCAGAGCAGCGGTCTTGGCGCGGACGTTATTGGCGGGGTTCAGGGCGATGGTGGGCAGAGGGAAGTCGGCGTGTTGTGCGAGGCCTACGCGATCGTAGTAGGTGAGGAGGTAGACGGGTTTGCAGTGCGCATGCAGCCAGCGGCCCAGCGCCAGGATCGAGCGCTCGGCGCCGCCCATGGCTTCGATCTCGGACATAAAGAGGGGAATGGCGTGGGGAGCCGGCTTTGCATTGGCGAGCATGTCGAGCTTCAAGGATAGAGGACGCGCTTGTTTACGGACGAGATTGCGACTTGGCGAGCCACTCCGGGGCGGAAAGCGGCAAGTGTACGATAAGCCCGTTTCTCGGAAACTTGAATCGAAGCAAGATAACGGGCAAGGGATTGCACGCAGGCGGACTGATCCACTAGGCTCCTGCCATGTTCCAAGATCGACGGAAAAGAATTCCGTTCGTAGGCCTGGTGATCGGGTGTGCTGCGGTGATCCTGATGGGTGCGGTGGAGGCTCCCGCTTGGCTGGCCCGTTACCGGGCCTCTCGGGTACTACGCTGCGTCGAGCGGCTGCAACCTGGTCTGACGACCGTGAGCGAAGCGGGGGCAAAGCTAAAGCCTGTCAAGGAATACGAGGACCCCAGTCCCACCGTACGAAACCAGCTTGAATCTGGAGAGACTAGCTTCACCTTCTACAACGTAGCTGAACCGGTGTCGAAGCTGGTGAACGTACTGCCAGCGTCTATCGCTCAGAACATCGTCCTTCCATGGACCATGTTCCAAGTAAGCCTCACATATATGGACGGGAAAGTAAGCGCGCTTCACATCGTCGAGATGCAGCAGGGCTTTCGCGGTGCTCCTCATCCCAACGCGGTGTCCACCACGATGCTTTCTGAGTATCTCAGCCAGAACCGTTACTCAGTCCCCGTCGACTTCAACGGCTACTCGGAGAACGCAAGGACCACTGGTGTGGTCGATGGACGTGGTGGCTGGACTGGAGTCTCATGCTGTCACGTTAGATTCATTACGCTTGACGAAAGAGCGTCACAGGCGCAACGAGCAACTGCCATCAACTTTCAGCTGCAGTGCCTGACGTCATGGCGCCGCTGCAAGAACGACCGCGAGATCGTCCCATAACGGCTGCAATCTGACCTGTGGCGTAGCAAGGACGAGCCAAGTTGACGATAAGTCGGCATATCGGAAACTTGAACTCCGCCGCAAGGTAAACGTGACCGGCATGCTTCCGCTAAGCCCGGTTGTCGTCCAAGGTGGGCATCCCGTCTCCGCAACTATGATCAGGTCCTGCCGCCGTCGCTGCCTACGCTCGTGCTCCTCCCCGGAATGGATGGGACGGGAATCCTGTTCGAGTGGTTCATCGGGCAGGTTCCGGAGGACGTGACGGTACACGTGATCCCGGAGATCAAGCACTGACGTACCCCGCCCTGATCGAACTGGCTCACTCGTCGCTCCCAGTCTCCGACCCTTACGTTCTGGTAGCCGAATCCTTCTCTACACCTATCGCGATTCGACTGTGCAGCCGGTCGCGATCCAAACCTCAAGGGTTTGGTCCTCTGTGCGGGGTTCGCCTGTGGTCCTGTACCGGCGTGGTTACGGCGCCCAGCCGTTCTCTTCGAGCCAGCGTTCTTTTTCCCTATTCCTGCGGTGATGGCCACGCTGATGCTTGTAGACGGTGCCGCCCCGAAGTCTCTACTGACAGCGGTGCAAACAGCCATCGCAACAGTAAGACCCAAGGTCCTCCTGGAGCGCTTCCGCTCCGTGTGGCCGGCGTGAACGTTCGGCTCTTTTCAAGACAAGCGTGGAAGAGGTTGAACTGGTGGCGTTCTTCACAGATGTTACCGGTATTGCTCGAATGCGCCGGCTAACTTGGCGTGCCCTTGGGTGTTTGGGTGCAGAATGTCGTTGAAATCAGTGTTCACGTCGAGGACGCGATCTGTAGGCACGATCGTCACGTTCAGGCCGTC
Organism: Granulicella sp.; assembly: GCA_965198515.1. GTDB lineage: Bacteria > Acidobacteriota > Terriglobia > Terriglobales > Acidobacteriaceae > Granulicella. The sequence continues at coordinate 2,488,942 of CBDAPO010000006.1, forward strand.
GGCAGAGAGTGCGGGGACGAGGCTCTTCAGCTGCAGGTTATACACATCCGCGCCGTAGGTTTGATTGCCGGAGGGAGAGTTCGTGATGAGTCCGAGCAGGACGCGAGGGGCGCCGTCGACGGCATGGTAGTCGGCCTGGGGGACGCCGGCCCAGAGCAGACCGACCATCGATCCGGCTGGGCCTGCGGAACTGAAGGTCACCGTGTGCTGGCCGACGGCACCGAGCGGCACAGTCTGCAGCAGATAGGTATCTGAGGTCCCGTTCTCAGTCGGGATTCTCACGTTAGAGTTTTGCGATTCGTCGACGGCCGCCAGCACGTTGCCGTCTACGGCGATGGTGGCTTTTCCGGCTTGCCCGGAAGGTAGCGCCCACACGTGGTAGACGAGATAGAGGTTGCTGCCAGCCGTGGCCTGGGTCACGGGGAACGAAAGGCTGGCCGCTGAGTCGGTGGATTGGAGGCCAAAGCCGACGTCTGCGGTCCAAGTGCCGGTTCGCTGCGTGATTGTATTCGCGAGAACCTTGGCCGTATCCGGAAGGGCCAACCAGGAAAGCGCCGCTCCAACCTCTTGGGTGTAGGTATCCAGGGAAGCTTGGGGAATGCCGTACCGGTAGGCGTCGTTGGTGCCGATCATCATCGTGTAGAGCTGGTTTCCGGTGGCGGCAGGCGTGCTGTGAAATGGAACCCAGAGCCGCGACATGTCGGCGGCGGTGTCGCCCTGCCGGCAGACGTTGGTTGCGGGCACGCCCAGAAAGGTGTCAAACAGGCCGGCGTAGCCCTCAAGCGAGTACACGTAACCTGTGGCATCGTTGGGCTGGGCATAGAAGCCACAGGTGATGGAGTCGCCGAAGTTGGTGACGCTGTCGATCTCGGCAAGTGCAGTTCCTGACAGCGGTACGGTCTGAGTCGCGCCTGCCTGGCTCAGGGAGTCGTCGGTGAACACCAAACCAGCAGTGGCTCCGGAACTTGCGAGCGTTGGGCTGAAGACAACAGTCCCGGTGCACGAGGCACCCGCGGCAAGGGCGCCCACGCAAGTTCCGCTGCTGAGGGTGAACGCTGGGGCGGCGGCTCCGGTCAGCGCAACGCTGGAGATCGTCAACGAGGAGGTGCCCGTGTTGGTGAGCGTGACCGTCTGCGGAGCGGCGCTGGAGTTAGTGACAGTCTGAGGGAAGGTCAAGGACGCGGGTGAAACGGCCGCTCGTGGCCCGGAGAAAGGGACACCTTTGCCGATGAGCGTGACCGTCTGCTGTTGCGTTCCGGTGATGGCCCCGCTGTTGTCGGTGAGGGCAAGGGTGGCCTGAAAAGTCGCTTCGGTTTGGGGCTGGAACGTGACGGAGAGAATACAGCTCGCAGAGGCGGGAATCGTTGCACCGCAGGTCGAGGTCAGGCTGAAGTTCTGGGTATCGCTGAGGGTGGATGCACTCAAGGTAAGCGGCGCATTGCCGGAGTTGGTAAGCAGGACCGTTTGCGCACCGGAGGTGGTGGTGGCCATCGTATCGGCGAAGGTGAGCGCGGTACCGGACAGTGTGGCCTGCGGTGCCGGCAAGGGAACGCCTGTTCCGTTCAGCGATACGGTCTGTTGCGCCCCGATGCTTCCGCCGCTGTTATCGGCGATGGTGATGCTGGCGGCGAGCGGACCAACTGTTTGAGGATGGAAGGCGACGGTGAACGAGCAGGTAAGTCCCGCGTCAAGGCTTGCGCCACATGTGTTCGTTAGGCCGAAGTTGACGGTATCGCTGAGGACCAGGCTATTGATGGCTAGAGCAGATGTGCCCGTGTTGCTCAGCGAAAATGTCTGAGGCGCACTGGACGAGCTTACCGTTTGCGAGCCGAAGGACCCCGTCGAGGGTGTAAGACCCGCCTGCGGGATGGGGATGGGCAGGCCAGAGCCGGCAACCGTGATGGTTTGCTGCCCTGTGCCGCTGAGAACGCCGCTGTTGTCGGTGAGCGTCAGTGTTGTTGAGAGAGAGCCGGTCTTTTGCGGCTGAAAGCTTACCGCAAGCGTACAGCTTTGCCCAGCGGGAAGCGTAGGCCCGCAGGTGCTGGACAGGGCATAGTCCACACTGTCGGCGAGCGCGATGCCCGAGATCGCCAGGGGCGCTGTGCCGGTGTTCGTAAGCAGGAGGGCCTGCGTTGCGGCATGGGTACCGATGACCGTGGGTGCGAAGGTCAGGGTGGATGAGGCGAGCGCTGCCTGGGCGAGGGGAACAGGCAGCCCGGTCGCGCTCAGGGAGAGCGCTTGCTGCGCTCCGGGGACACCACCGCTATCGTCGGTGATCGTAAGGGTGCCAATGAGGGCACCGATGGTCTGGGGCTGAGCTGCAATCGTCAGCGTGCACGTAGCGGAAGGGGCGAGGATGCCTGGGCACTGCGACGCGAGAGTGAAGCGGGCGGGATCACTGACCGTAGTCGCAGTGATCTCGAGCGGTGCCGTTCCGGTGTTGGTGAGGGTAGCGAGTTGTGGTGTGGACGCCGTGCCGAGGATGGCGGGGTCGAAGGTGAGGCTGTCTGGCGTGATACTGGCCCGCGGAGTAGGTACCGGGGTCCCGGTGCCAGTAAGGGCGATTACCTGTTGCGCTCCGGTTTGGTCGCCGCTGTTGTCGATGACCGTGAGAGTGCCGACGAACGGCCCTAAGGCCTGTGGCTTGAAGGCGACCCCGAGAGTGCAAACCGCGCCTACGGCGAGGTCAGCACCGCAGGTGGAGGTCAGGGTGAAGTCGGCGGGATCGCTGAGGGTCATGCTGCTGATGGCGAGCGGAGCGGTGCCGGTGTTGCCAAGGCTAACCGTCTGGGACGTGGAAGTGGCGCCAAGGGCGGTTGGACCAAAAGTGAGACCGGCAGGCGTGACGGCGGCCTGCGAGACAGGCATCGGTGTGCCAGCGCCGGTGAGGTTAACAACTTGTTGCGCACCTGCAACGCCGTCGCTGTTGTCCGTGAGCGTCACCGTTGCGCTTATCGGCTCGGCGCTTTGCGGATGGAACTGGACGGTAAGGGCACAACTCGCGGCGGCGGGGAGGCTGGGCGGGCAGTTAGTCGAGACTGCGAAGTCAGCCGTGTCGCTGAGCCGTGGGCTCCCGAACAACAAGGGCTGCCCGCCGGTGTTGGTGACCGTGACCGTGCTCGGAGAGGACGACGCACCCACCGTCGCGGTGGCAAAGTCGACGTTTGTGGCGCTTAGCGTGACCAAGGGCCCCCTGGGCGTGTTCACAGCACTGCCGCAACCGGCGGTAAACATGAGGCTAGTCAGAAGGCAGCCAACCGTCGCCTGAGTGATGGGGCCGAAGACGCGATCACGTGCGACTCTGATGCACCGAGCCAGGTGTAAGGGGTCGTTCAGGTACAAGGGCATGGAATGGCAGCAGCATAACCCATGCAGGGCAGAGACGGTATTCACCGGATGGGGGATGAAAGCTGTCGCAACTAACTTCTAACTTCAGCATGTGGCCACATGCGCCGGAGTGGGCTTCTACTTCGACACCCACCAGAGATGTTCGGGCGGCAGTCAGCGTGACTGACCTTACGCGTTGTCAACAGTGGCAGACGTCATGAACGCTCGCCCTCTGAAACGGATACTGAGGTTCAGCGAACACCAGCGTTGCTCTTTGGAAGCGGAACCTGTGCTAACGAGTTTGGACATTGGCGAGCCAACAAGGGCCACATCGCTGCTTGCAGCCAAAGACACTCGAAAGCTCCGGACATAGGAACAGCTGTGACCTGATAGTTGTCAGGCGTGCAGTTCAAGCGAATCTGGTAGCCCGCGAACTGGCCAGACGCGAGCTCCTCGTCTACCAAGCCGGCTTGCCTGAGCGAAAGGCTTTTGGCCATACCGTGGTGGCCCGAGTTGCTCGAGCCGACACGGAAATCCCTTGCCAGCAATCCCATACAGAACTTGCGCTTTGTTGAATGTGCGCAGAGCGCGCAGGATGCTCTGGTTGCGATCGTCGACCTTGTCTTGCGAATGCGCCCCCACGCAAGTGCAATAACCAACCAAGCGAGCAGCCGCCCCATTGGCCGTCTCTCCTCGTCCTCGGAAGATCGAAACACCTATGAGATTAGCCTAGCGGAACCTGATGCACAGATTAGTCCCTCTACACGCCGTTCCCGTCAGTTGACGATAAGTCGGCTTCTCGGACCGTTGCGGTTCTAGCCCTGTTGGAACTCGGCTCATGAGCTGCGATGGTTTCTTTCCGCGTGGCGAACGGGTCGGTGCGCTCGTCTGGGGCCTGCTCTGGTGAGAGTTCAGGGAATTGCTGTTCTAGCCACCCATCCTTTTCTACCTGGCGAGATCGGGTATGAATCCGCGCTTTGCCCGCAGTACCTCCGATCCGGGAGAGTTTGGAAGCACTGATGTCTGGTCAGGCCCGCTGCCCACCATCGCCGCCAGTTCGATGCATACTGACGCGGATGCTGGGGCGATGGAACGTCTCGCGATGCCGCAGTGTGTTACTTCAGAAACGTGCCGATGGCAGAACGATCTCGGTCTGCAACCCTGGCCGGATGAAGCTGCTTGGCGCCCTTGCTCTCATCATCTTTGCGTTGCCCGATGCGCCGCATGGAACGCCGGCTACACCTGCCGGCGAGCTCAACTCCCATGTACTGGCACAACGCTTTTCGAATCAGGTCCTGCTGGACCTGATTCGACACAGTGGAATGCAGCTGCTGGCAAGCGCGTCCCGTGATCCTTCCGTAAATCCCTGGCCGGAAGCGAACTTATCGACTCCACGCGACAAAGGCGAGGTGGCGGCTGTCCGGCGCCCAGGACGGGACGTTGATGGTGCCGGCGCCGCCGGTCAGCGAAACCAGGGTGCTGGTCTTGCGGTCGGCAACGGAGAACAGGCGCAGGGTCACGGGCATGTTGGCGGGGTGGCCCTTGGTCCCTGGCGCGTAGCTGAGGAAGACGATCCAGCGACCGTCCGGCGACGGGTGGGGCGTCCAATTCACGCGCTCATCGGAGGTGACCTGTTCCGCGGATGTGCCATCCGGGTGCATACGCCAGATTTGCATGCTGCCGCCGCGGTCGGAACAGAAGTACAGGAACGTGCCATCTGGCGAAAAGTCCGGGTCGTCGCTGACACCGGCGCCGGTCGTCAGGGCCTTTTCGGCGCCGCCCCCGACGCTGATGGCGAAGAGGTTCAGTGAGCCGTGGTCGGGCCGCGTAAAAACGATCGTCTTGCCGTCAGGCGACCAGGTGTGGAAGTAGGAGTCGGTGTGTTCGGTGACCAGGCGGGGAACACCGCCGGTAGCGGGCAGGATGTAGATGTGCGATCCGGGCAGCGTGGGCGTGCTGCAGCTAACGGCAAGCAGGGTGCCGTCGGGCGAAAGACCGTGGCTGCCATTGCAGCGCATGTTTTCTCCCATGGGCAGCTGCTGTGGTGTGCCGCCCGAAATCGCTACGCGGTACAGGGCGCCCATGCTGTCATAAAGCAGGCTCGCACCGTCGCGGGTCCAGTTGGGTGCTTCGATGTTGGCGGGTGTTTCATAAACCACCGTTGGCGAGGGCTCGGCCGCGTCGATGCCAATCGTCTGCAGCTTGCTGACGATGGAGGACGTTTGGGCGCTGCTTTGCCTTGCGAGCAGCGGCGACACCGCAAACGTGAGCAGGGCAAAGGCCAGTGGCTGTAAGCGCATGGACATATCCTCGGTTCCGACCTGGATGGGCACTGTGTTGCCCGGCCATTCTAGCCAACGGTAAGCCCAACAGGCGTTTGCATCGCGGATCAGGCTTCGCGCAGCGCCTTGGCTTGCTGAACCATGTCGAGAAAGAGCTGATGGACGCGGCGGTCTTCAGTCAGTTCGGGGTGAAACGTTGCTGCCAGGAGTTGACCCTGCCGAACAAGCGTCGGTGCGTCATCCCGGGTGGCAAGCACTTGCACCTCAGGGCCTGGGTCCAGCAGCCGCGGTGCGCGAATGTAGACAGCTTCCAACGGGCCGCCGGGAAGGGCTGTCGGTTCCAGGCGGATGCTTGAGTCGTTCTGGCGACCGTACGCGTTGCGTTCCACCGTGGCATCCAGGACCGCAAAGCTGCGTTGCGGCGGGTTGAGCACCTCGCGGGCGAGCAGGATGCAACCGGCACAGGTGCCAAACGTGGGGCGGTCGTGCACATACCGGTCAAGGACGTCGTAGAACCCGGCGCGCTCGAGATGCTTCAGGAAGGTGGTGGACTCGCCGCCCGGGATGACGAGGCCATCGAGCAGCCAATTGCCTTCGGGGTCGATGAGGTCTTCTGGCTTGCGGACCAGCGTGGTTTCTGCACCAAGCTCGGCAAGGCGGTTGGCGTGTACCTGAAACGCGCCCTGGAGCGCGAGAACACCGATGCGTGGAACGAGTTGGGTCACCTGATCATGATAGGACGGAGCCGTCAGGGAGCGGGGCAGGTCGGCTGCCGCAGGATCCGGTAAAGCACAATGTTGCCCACAGGGTCCGACCAGAAAGGCTGAAAACAGATCCCCTGGATCTCGCGACGGTTGTAGCCCCAGATCGGGAAGATGCCCTTGTTCTGCGCGGAGGCGGCAATCGGAGCCGGGTAGGTGTTGGAGGCGGCTGCGATGGTGACGCCCCGTCGTGCAAGCAGGTCAAAGAACGTGCCGTTGTGCTGCGCGCGCACAGCTTCCGGATCGGCAGCCAGGCCAAAGCCGCTGACCGAGGGCAGACCGGTGGCGAAGCTCAGTTCACCGTCCTGGAACTCCAGAAAGGGGGACGGTGTGGCGGCGCGGAGCGTTGCGGCCAGATGGGCGCGCTCTAACCAGGCGTCGCGCACCGGGGCGAAGCCATTGTCGGAGGCACGGGCGGCGGTGATGTTGAAGCTCAGAAAAGCAAGACCCAGGGTGGCGGCGAATCGGAATGCGGTTTTGAAGGCCGGGGGAAGCGGAGATGTGGCGCGGGCCTCGCTGAAGGAGGTAGCGGACAAGCGGCCGAGTGCTTCGGACGCCATCACGGCAAGCAGGATGTTCGCCGTGGCGATGGACGCGCCGTAGTACCAGGCGCCCTGGTAGCCGACCGGGACGCGCAGGAAGTTGTAGCCGCCTTTAAGCAGGACGCCAACGGCAATGCCCTGAAGCAGAGAACGGGCCACCTGGGTACGGCCTCGGCACCAAAGCAGAAAGAGCGCCGCGACCATCATTGGCGCAAACATCTGCGCGATCATGACAAAGGTGTTGCTGAAATTGAACGCAACGCCCCACGAAGGCAGCGCGAAGAAGGGCCAACCGGTAAGCAGGCGAACGCTTTCACCGATGCCGGCGCGGTACCCCTTGCCGGCCTTGGCCATGCCGCTGACCGGCATCCACACGCCAACGGTGTGGTGGTTGTACATCAGATAGCCCGCGATCATGACCAGCGGAACAGCAAGCGGCGCGAGCCGGCGCAGACGCCCCTGTGCCGGTGTGTGCAGAGCGAAAACTGCGGCGACCCCCAGCAGGAAGAAGACGTCATCAAGCCGTGACAGCACGAGGCCGCCGAGCGCGACCGCTGCAAGAAGGAGGCGCGTGCCCGATGGAGAAGCCGTACCCCAGAGCAGAAGAACGAGGCTGAAGAAGACGAGCTCGAGGCCGGTCTCCATCCCGTTCACCGAAGCCCAGAAGTTCAGGTAGGCCGGGGCGCCTATGCCCACCAGAAGCCAGAGGAAACCGGGGCAGACGGCAAGGATGGACAACCAGGGCCGGCGGGTGAGGCGTTGCACAAACGCGGCCAGCAACGCCACCGCCGTGCTGACGATGACCAGGTCTACCGCAAAGATGCGGGGCAGAATGTCAGGGCCGTCGAGGTGGAAGTAGGGTAGCCGGGAAAGCGTGTACTCGAGGCACTCCCATAGCGGATGGAATCCGTTGGTTGGGTGAAGACCGTCGATACTGAAGAACGGCGTGTGCGCGGAATGGAGGGCGATGCTGAGGTAGTAAAAGCTGTCCTGCGCGAGGAAGTAAAACGGGGCGTCGAAGCGGAACTTGAACAGGAAAAGCGCCATCGGCAGGATGAACACGGTGAACGCCGCGGCGGCAACGAGGAACGGCGAGCGATCAGGCCTGGGCAAGACAAATCATCCTGTTGAGGTTCGTCAAGAAAGACATCACGTGCGCCAAGCGAACGCGATCGTCTCTTTGTGACAGATTGCCTGTTCAGGATACTAGGGCACTGGCCGACCGCACAGGCCCGGACATCCTGCAGGGCTATGCGAGGCTATGGAAGTCTATGGGTGTAAGGCATACCACGTGAGGCTGTGGCCGGAGACAAGGGCCAGGGTGGCGCCATCCGGCGAAAGAGCGAACGCGTTGCTGGAGTACGCGATACCAGGTACCGGAACAACAGAGGAAAGCTCGCCGTCCGCTGCGTTGACGACCTGAACGACCTGCATCCTGAGAGCGCTGAGGTGGAACAGCAGGCCCCGTGCGTAGGTTTCGTCTGCGCGGGTTCGCAGCATGGCCAGCTTCGCGCCCTGCGCGGAACCGGAAGCGTACACCGGCAAGTCCTGCTCCAACAGGGTCTGTTCCACCACCGGTGCCCCGTCTTCGCGCACGACTGCGGTGTGCGTTGCTGTGCCCGAGGCGTTGCAGGTGGTGATGGTGAGGAGATCCGGTGAGGTGGTCGCAAACTGCGGAATGCACGTTGAATGGACGCTGCCGACCTGCTTGTCAGGACCTCCCTCCCACGAGCGTTTGAGGAGGGGCCATTCGCTTTCTCCACTCTTCCGCAGGTCGATCATGCCGTCGTTCAGCAGGGCCGGGACCGGCACGAAATTGCTGGATGAGCCAAGGGTTCGGACGGTCTGCAGACGCCGGTCCAGAAGCGACCAGAGCACCTCCTCCCGGGGACCATGCACGTCCCGTTCCGTGAGCATCTGGTGTTCGGGGCCGGAGTGCAGTTCGTTGAGTTCGCCCAGCAGGATGTGTTCACCGTCGGGCGAGATGCGCAGGGCGAAGAGTGACCGGGTGAGCGGCAAGGCGGCGATCTGCTGCAGCCCTGGGCCGTACAGGAGGAGCGAGTGCCCCTGGTGGACGAGCAGGTTGCCGCCTGCCGGCCAAACGTAGGCGTTGTGGTCGTCGATGACCCAGTCCTCGGTGCGCTCGACCGCATGCGTTTCACCGTTGATGACGAGGGCGCGCACACCATAGGGCTTGTCCGTGGGCCGTTCCGTGCCGGTGCGCTTCACCAGGCTGCGCGTGGGAAAGGTGACAAGCAGATCAGTGCCGCCGAGGTAATGCACCGTTGGACTGAGTGCGAGGTCCGGCACCTCCCGGTCATGTTCTGGCCGAAACCCGAAGCCCAGGAGATTCAGGGCTTCGCCCGAGGGTTGAAAGCCGGTACCGGATGCGGGGAACGCCGGGAAGTTTGCATTGCAGTGACCTTTGCTGCAGGACGTAACGAAGTTCCTGGGGGCGTGGGGCGTCGGGGCCGGGTGGCCGGCGGCGCTCGTGACCAGGGCGTGAACGGCATGCATCTCCTGTCGCGATCGTTGCAGAACGAAGACTGTCTTTTCCGGCAGATCGAGCGGCGCTCGTGCCGTGGACACGGTCGAAGCAGAGCCGGTGCCCGAGGGCAGTGTCAGCTTGATGCGGGGCAGCTGCCAGACTTCGCCCAGAGTTACCGAAGCCGGCAACTTGTTCCGTTCCACCGTTGTCGTGTTGACGGCTTGAGCCGTGCCACGCATGGCGTCTGAGCCGCTAAACGTTGCCGGATTGGCTTGTGGCTGTCCCGAGGACCCGCCGAGGCTGCCGAAGCCGGGAAACTGCTCGATGGTGGTTTCGATCTTTGGTGGTGCCAACAGGCTGGTGACCACCAGTTCGAGCGGCTGCTTGTCCCCGCACGGGGCGCCGAGCGTAAAGGTAAACGCTTGGACGCGGCCGCTTGGGAAGCGGGAAAGGCTCAGAACCTTTGCGTGGAGAAGGGTGCCGGGTGCCAGACGGCAGAGCGGACCCTGCCAGGGCGCTGAAACCTGCAACACGAACTCAGCGCCTTCCGTGAGGAGGTCGGCCTTTAGTCGCTGGGAAAGCTCTGCTTGCACGACCACGTCTTCGGCCAGAAGACTGGGCGCGACGATTGCAGCGAGCAGCAGGAAAAGGGCCCACATGTGGCGGTGGCCGCGGAGAAACTGAAGCATAGGGACGAAAGCCGGAGCGAGTTCATTTTGCCCTGCTGGAAGACCTGTGTCCAGATCTTCCAGCAGGCGAGTCGCGTTTGTCCGTCCAGAGCGCCGGCCGTAGCTGGGCTTACCAGCCGCGGGTCTGCATGCGCTGCGACTCTTCGATCGCCGCGGCGGCAAGGCCCTTCATGGTGCCGGTAATGGCTTCCGAGGCTTCTGCCACGATCTTGGGGTCGTTGAAGTGAGTTGCGGCCAGAACAATGGCCTTGGCACGGGAGACAGCCTCTTCGTGGTCTTCCGGATTGCGCGGGTTGCCGACCGAGTCCTTGCTGCACAGGCCGATCTCGGCGTGCTCCGCCGTCCAGGCGCTGACGTCGAGCGGTGTGGCGCCATCCTTCATGAAGATGCCGGAGCCGACGAACACCGTCTCAGCGCCAAGCTGCATCATCAAGGCTGCATCGGCGGGGGTGGCGATGCCACCGGCCGAGAAGTTGGGCACGGGCAGCTTGCCGGCCTTGGCGACCATGCGGACGAGCTCGTAGGGCGCCTGGTGGTTCTTGGCAGCGGCGAAGAGTTCGGCGTCGTCAAGAACCGTCAACGCCTTGATCTCGCGGACGATGGTGCGCATGTGCGTCACCGCGTGAACGACGTCACCGGTGCCGGGCTCGCCCTTGGTGCGGATCATGGCTGCGCCTTCCGCGATGCGACGAAGCGCTTCCCCGAGGTCCTTCGCGCCACAAACAAAGGGCGTGGTGAAGCTGTGTTTGTCGATGTGATGCTGCTCATCGGCAGGGGTGAGCACTTCGGACTCGTCGATGAAGTCAACGCCGAGCGTTTGCAGAACCTGGGCCTCGGCGAAGTGGCCGATGCGTGCCTTGGCCATCACCGGGATGGTGGAGACAGCCATGATCTCCTTGATCAGCTTGGGGTTGGCCATGCGGGCAACGCCGCCTTCGGCACGGATCATGGCGGGAACGCGCTCAAGAGCCATCACGGCAACGGCGCCGGCTTCTTCGGCGATGCGCGCTTGTTCCACGTTCATGACGTCCATGATGACGCCACCTTTAAGCATCTCAGCGAGGCCTGTTTTCAGGCGAAGGCTGGTGGGCGCCGGGGTGCCCTGAGAGTTGCCGTTCGTTCCATCGAGCGGGTGCTGTGCCATGTGAAGTGCTCCTTTGCGGGAGGACGGCGCGGAATGAAAACACGCGGGCAGGTCCACCGTTAGTTTAGCAGGGCAGGTGGTCTGGGATGGGCTGTCTCGCAGGGCCTGCGCTGCCTCGATTTGATGCAGCGAAGGCGCCAACAACAGAGTGGGACAGGGCCGCGCAGAGGCACGCTCCGAAGCCTAGGCGTCCCTGGGCAAGGATCGCAGTTCCGACAGCTTCGACTGCTGCATCAGCCACTCCTGGGCGCTCATGGTCTTGCTTTCCACCTTTGGCCTGGGAGTGCGGTGATAGCGGCCATCCGCTTCCAGCGTGCGCGCCTTGATGTTGTCGCGCAGGTAGGATTCCAGGATCTCGTGGCGGAGCCGGTGCGCCGCAGCCGGGTTGGTGACGGGAAACACCACCTCGCAGCGCTCATACAGGTTGCGCGGCATCCAGTCCGCAGAGCCGGCGTAGACCTCCGGCGTGCTGTCGTTCTGGAACCAGAAGATGCGGCTGTGCTCCAGGAAGCGCCCGACAATGGAGCGAACGCGAATGCGCTCAGAAAGCCCATGTACCTGGGGGCGGAGGGCGCACATGCCGCGAACGATCAAATCTACCTCCACGCCGGCGAGGGAGGCAGTGTAGAGCGCCTCGATGGTTTTCCCATCCAGCAGCGCATTCATCTTGGCGATGATGCGGGCAGGGCGGCCGTCGCGCGCATGCGCGGTTTCCCGGGCGATCAACGCAAGAGTGTCCTGAGATAGCGTGACCGGGGAGACCAGCAGTGGACGGTAAGCGCCGGGCTCGGCCTGCCAGTCAGCGGTCAGATACCGGAACACGTTTTGGACCGCGGCGGTGATCTCTGGACGCGCGGTCAGCAGCGAAATGTCGGTGTAAAACCGAGCGGTCACCGGGTTGTAGTTGCCGGTGCCTAGATGGGCGTAGGAGCGAATGACACCGTCCGGGTCGCGGCGGGCGATCAGGGCGAGTTTGCAGTGTGTCTTCTGGCCAAAAAGGCCGTGGAAAACCTGCACGCCGGCATCTTCAAGCTCGCGCGCCCAACGGATGTTGGAAGCCTCGTCGAAGCGGGCCATGAGCTCCACGACGACGGTTGTTTCCTTGTTCTGGGCGGCGTCTTTGAGCGCCCGGAAGATGGTGCTGTTGGCGCTGGTACGGTAGAGCGTCTGCTTGATGGAGATAACCTGGTCGTCGCTCTGCCCGGCCTGCACAAACATCTCCACCGTGTTGTACGTGTCAAAGGGATGATGGAGTAAGACATCACCGCGGCGTAGCTCGTCGAAGATGTTCTGGCTTTCAGGTGAGAGCGTCAGCTTGCGGCCGTGGAACTCCGGGAACTTCAGATCTTTGCGCTCGAGGGCGGTGTACACGTCCATCAAACGGGACAGGTTCACGGGCGCCAGGGTGGGGAACACCTGCCAGCGGTCGAGCTCGAAGTTGATGCGAAGCCGATCGGTAATCTCGTCCGAGGCGGAGGCGTCGATCTCCAGGCGGACGGCGTCGCCTTTGCGGCGATTGTGAAGCTCCTCGCGAACCGACTCCAGCAACGACCGGGATTCTTCTTCCTGCATGTACAGATTGCTGTTACGGGTGACGCGGAACGCCGCGCGGCTGAGCACGCGATAGCCGCGAAACATCTTGTCGGCCATCGCTTCGATGAGTTCGTCGAGCGGAAGAAAGTGATGATGACCTTTGTGCTCCGGCAGCGTGAGCAACGAGGGGAGGCTGCGCGGAATCGTCACAATGCCCAGCGTGTACGGTGCTCTCGGATGTGTTTTGCGCTTGACGCGCAACAGCAGAGCGAGGCCAAGCGCCTTGTTCAGTACGCGGGGAAACGGGTGCGAGGGGTCAAGGGTGACGGGGGTGAGAAGCGGGTCGACCTGCTCGTTAAAAAACTTCGTCGCGAACTCACGGTCAGACTTGCGCAGTTTCTTCCAACGCACGACGCGGATGTTGGCCGCTTCCAGCGCAGGTTCGATCTTGTCGGTCCAGCAGGCTGCCTGCTTGGCGGCAAAGGCATGGAGCTGGTGACGAAGGTTCGCAAGGCGCTCCTGCTGTGTGAGCCCGCCTTCGTCGGCGGTCGCCGGCAGTTGCTGGCCGTCTTCAATCATCTGCAGGATGCCCGCGACGCGGATTTCCAGGAACTCGTCCAGATTGCTGGAAGTGATGGCAAGAAACTTGACGCGTTCCAGCAGCGGATTGGACTCGTCCTCCGCCTCTTCCAGCACGCGCTGGTTGAACAGCAGCCAGCTCTCGTCGCGATTGAAGTAGCGGCCCTGAGGGTAGGCGGCTGTCTGCGGGACCGCTTTACGACGGCGATTCACCGGCTGTTTGCGTGTGGCGGTCGACTGCGTCCCGGTGGTGGTGGTCTGCTCCGCGGCCATCCCTATGAGAGTAGCGCAGCCGTGTGAACGCCACGTGAGCACGGGAGGTGCCTAGACGCAGAGGTTAGGCGTTCACCGTCGCGCGTGGGGCAGGGATGGACCCCATTGGCTGGGTCGTTTTGCGTGCCAGGCCGGGGCTGAGGTCGGCTGCGACAACCGTCAGTGCGATCCAGAGCAGGTCAGCCCCGAGCAGGTGCAGCAATTGCAGGGTGAGCGGGGCGAGCAGGACGACGTCTCCGATGCCGAGAACGATCTGGAGCCCCAGAAGCGCGAGGAGCGTGGGTCGGCCGTGCTGTTGTCTGAATGCAAGCGCGGCGATGAGGACAAATGCTGCCATCGAGGCGGCCGGATGCATCCAGCGCATGCGGATCAAGAGCGGTGAGCCTGCGTTGAAGTCGGCGAGCAGGGCGGTGTGCAGATCAGCAGCCGGGAACAGGGTGTCCGCGAGCGCGGCGACGGAGCCGGTGGCGCCCGTAACGATCACGGCGAGGAGAGCGAAAAGCGCTAACGAGCGTCCGGTGCTTGCGCTTTTGAGCGTCCCGGTGCGGGGCCGCTGCCACCACCAGGTGAGTGCGAGTGCTGCAAGCAGAAGGAGCGTGTTGCTGAAATGGATGCCCTGGACCAGAACGCGCATGTTGGAGGTGTTGTGCTCGACGAAGCCGCCAAGGACGAGGACGGCGCCCAGGAACGCTTCCAGGATCAGAAAACAGCCCGACACAACAGCTGCTTTCCGCACCGGGGCGCCGGGACGGTGTGCCAGAAAGGTCCAAACGATGAGGGCGAAGGTCAGACCGGAGCAGATTCCGGTCATGGACCGGTGCGTAAATTCAATGACCGTCGCGAGGCGTGGGTGGTGGGGCAGGATCTGGCCGTTGCACAAGGGCCAATGTTGGCCGCAGCCGGCGCCGGAGCCTGTTGCCCGGACCACTGCGCCTTCCAGAACGACGAGGATCATCCAGGCGAGTGTGAGGGCGGCGAAGGTCTGGAGGCCTCGGCCACTGCGGAGAAACGCGAGGGCACGGCGCATGGTCTTAGTCTACGCCGCGAGAGGAAGGGCCGTGCATTCGCGCGCTGTGCTTCACCGCATGGTGTGCAGCAGGCCTCGTATGTTGGTGTTCAGCCCAAATCAGGTTCGAGCCAAAGCCCGGGCACGTTCGGTTGCGCGCTTGACGGCCTTGATCAGGGTGACGCGTAAGCCGCCCTCTTCAAGTTCAAGGATGCCGTCCACGGTGCAGCCGGCGGGCGTGGTGACTTCGTCTTTGAGCAGGGCGGGGTGAGCACCGGTTTCCAGGACCATGCGGGCAGCGCCATAGGCGGTCTGGGCAGCGAGTTCGGTCGCGATCTCGCGAGGAAGCCCGACGTTCACCCCGGCCTCGGCAAGCGCCTCGAGAATGATGTACAGAAACGCCGGACCGGAGCCCGAGAGGCCCGTCACCGCGTCCATGTGTTTTTCATCAAGTGACACCGCGCGGCCGACCGTGCGGAACATCTGTTCAGCAACGGCCATCTGCTCCGGGGTGGCGAAGTGGCCTCGTACCAGGGCCGTCATGCCGGCACCCAGCGTTGCCGGCGTGTTCGGCATCGCGCGAATCACGGGAACACCATCGCCAGCGACAGCTTCAATGGCTGCCGTGGTGACCGAAGCTGCAATCGAGATCAGCACTGTCTGGGCGTTCAGCGTGGGCTTGATGGAACGAACTACATCGAGAACCTGGGTCGGCTTCACGCCGAGGAGGATGACATTCGCGCCAGCAACCGCGGCCTGATTGTCGGTCACACATCGCACCCCAAGTCGCCACTGAACCGCCGTAGCCCGTTCCGCGTGTGCGACGGTTGCCGTGATGCGGTCCGCGGTGAAAAGCCCACTGCGGACGAACGCCGCGATCAGGATGCCCCCCATCTTGCCCGCGCCAAGCACTGCGAGCGTGCCCGTGTCCCGGTGTGCGGAGTGGGCGGCGGCAGAGGCATCGGAAGCGTCTGAAGCCGAGATGTTCGAGGTGGGGGAGGTCATAGCGCCAGCCTACCATCGGGTCCGATGGTTAACTGGCGAGCTGAAAGGGCGCGTGTTGGGAGGTGGTGTCCAACATGCGATACAGGGTGGAGCGGCTGATCCCAAGAATCTCGGCGGCGCGCACCTTGTTGCCGCGGCAGGCCCGGAGTACGGCATAGATGTGTTCCTGGACAACGGTGTCCAGCGACACCAGGCGGGCGGCATTGGGCGCTTCCTTCGCGGAAGCGGGCTGATGCCGCAAGGCGCGCTCCAGATCTTCCGCTCGCAGTTGCTGTGTGTGCGCAGAGGCAATGATCATGGCCATGGTCTGCGAGAGTTCGCCGAGATTGCCCGTCCAGGCGTGCCGCATGGCGGTATGAAGAAAGTCTTCGGTGATTTGTGGGACCGGGCGACCGGCCTTGTGCGCTTGTTCGGCCAGCATCTGGCTGATCAGCATGGGCAGATCTTCGGAGCGCTGCTTTAGCGAGGGCACGGCAATGCGGATAGACGAGAGGGCATCGGCGAGCTCAGCCGAAAAGCGACCGAGGCCTACCAGGGAACGAAGATCCTCGGTTGCCGAGACGATCATGGTGAACGGGCGTGAGCGTCGCATCCGCATCAGCCGGAGCAGGCCTTCCTGGGCCTCCATGGAGAAGGTGTCGACCTCAGGAAGGAAAAGAAACAGATCGCCGGGCAGGCTGGAAGCACCTGCCTGCCGCGCAAGACGGTGTTCTGCGTCAGACGCCGTGATTTTGAGAAAAGTGCGGTGTGCATGCGAGGAGAGATCCAGCAGGAGACGCGCAACCGCCTCCTGTCCACAGTCCTGCTCGCCGGTAAGTAGCACGGTGCGAACATGTGGCGCTAGACGCCGGATCTGGCCCCAAAGCTGAGCCATGGCGGTGCTCGGGCCGAGCAGCAGAAGCGCGAGATCGGAGCTGGACGAGGTCTTGGAGGAGCTGCGGAGCGGGGCGAAGAAGGGCTGTGGCTGTGTCATACACCTCCCTTATCGGCCGAAACCGGCAAACTTGAGAGGCGAAGAAAAAGAAAAGAAAGCGGTCATTCCCAAAATGAAACAGGACGGATCGCTCCGCCCTGTTTCTGGACCGATTTGGAACTCAGGCGTTCGTTACGCGACCGACTTGGCGCAATACGCGTCGAATGCGCGCGCGAGTTCCTGGGCAATGGCCGGGGCGGTTGAGGTTTCAATCGCCGAACGCTGCATCAGGTACACCAGCTGACCGTCGCGGAGGATGGCGATCGCGGGCGAGGTAGGCGGATGACCGCCGAAGTAGCCGCGGGCGCGCTCGGTGGCTTCGCGGTCCTGGCCGGCGAAGACCGTAACGGCGTGGTCAGGCTTGGCGCCGTGCTGCATCGCGAGGCGAACGCCGGGGCGCATCTTGCCGGCGGCGCAGCCACAGATGGAGTTGACGACGACCATGGTGGTGCCGGGCTGGGCGATGGCCTGGTCGACGTCCTGGGCGGTGCGGGCTTCCTGGATGCCGGCGCGGGTGAGTTCTTCGCGCATCGGGATCACCATGAGCTCTGGGTACATGTTGTGGGTCTCCTTGTTACAGACTGCTTCCGTTTGATTGTACTGGGGCGGGTTCGGATTCGGTTAGGCTCGAATGCGTGACTGTTCAGGAGAATGTAGCTCTGGCGCCGTTTACGACGTTTCGCGTGGGCGGACCGGCGAATTATTTCGTAGAAGCTGGAGACGAGCTCGACGTACAGGAGGCCTTCAAGAAGGCCAAGAGTGACGATCTGCCGTTTGAGGTCATTGGCGGCGGGAGCAATCTGCTGGTGCCCGATGCGGGCTACAACGGGCTGATCGTGCACATGCAGCAGCGGGGCGTCGAGTGCGACGGGGATGTGTTCGATGTCGCCGCGGGGGAGTCGTGGGACGCGTTGGTGGACCAGACGATCGCAGCCGCGTACGCGGGCATGGAGTGCCTGGCGGGCATCCCTGGCACCGTTGGGGCGTCGCCGGTGCAGAACATCGGGGCGTACGGGCAGGAGGTCGCGCAAACAATCGAGTCAGTGCGGGCCTTGGATCGTTCTACGGGGTCGTTTGTGGAGTTGAGCGCCGCGGAGTGTGGGTTTCGGTACCGGCGCAGCATTTTTAACGGGGAAGCACGCGGGCGTTACGTGATTACGCGGGTGCGGTTCCGGTTGCACCCTGGCGGGGCCCCGTTTCTGGGCTATGCGGATCTGCAGCGTTGGTTTGCGTCCCGCGCGGAACCGCCCGGCCTGGCGGAGGTTGCCCAGGCAGTGCGGGCAATCCGACGCGGCAAGGGGATGGTGCTGATCGAGGGCGACCCTGATACATGGAGCGCGGGCTCGTACTTCAAGAACCCGGTCGTGGAGACGGAAAGGGTGCCGCAGCTGGCGATAGCCGCTGGTGTGGACCGCGATGCGATGCCGAAGTGGACTGCGGGTGAGGGTTGCGTCAAGCTGTCGGCCGCCTGGCTGCTGGAGCGGGCTGGCTTCGGAAAAGGCTTCCGGCTGGGCGCGGCTGGCTTATCGACCAAGCACGCCCTGGCGCTGACCAACCGGGGCGGCGCAACGTGTGCGGACCTGTTGCGCCTGGAAGAGACGATCCGGGCGGGGGTGCAGGGGCGGTTCGGTGTGGTGCTGGAGCGCGAGCCTGTGATGTTGGGCGCGCCCAGGACGTAGCGGCCGACCGGTCTTTCGGCGGGAACACGGCCCTGCGATCGCGGTTACGCAGCGTTCGTCAGGTTGTCGCAATGTGAAGGCTTGCATCACGTTAGCGCAGGCCCCGTGAGTGCCCGGAGCTGAAGCTGCCCCTTGCCGGCCGTGTGTGTGCCGGCGATGACGGGCACAAGCTGCCTTTGCCTGCCTGGGTTGCATCTCTGCTGAAGTCGCGTGCGTGCGTCCGCGGCGGATGGGGAGCGTTGCGGAGGAGGTAGCCTTCGAACGCGTGTGTCCGGTCGAGACTGCCATCGGCAACAAAGAAACAGAGAGCAGAGGGGAATCATGAAGCGATCGATGCTGATCGTTGCGGGGTTGTGTTTGTTTTTGGGATCGGTGGCCCAGGCGGAGGAAACGACGGCGACGGTGCTGCCGGCGGACACGACGCCAGTACCAAGCGCACAGCCCAAAGAGGAGAAGGGGCCTATTGCGGCAATCAGCTTCGGGTACCTGTATCTGGGCGCGCAGGCAGCCAATACCAAGGCGTGGTCGTGGCACCAGCACGGGTTCTATGGCATCCCGCAGGTGAACGTGACGCCGTGGCTCGGGTTTATTGGGGATTTTGTGTCGACGACCAACACGGGCGCGAACACGCACGAGAATGTGCAGGCGTATCTGGGTGGGCCGATCTTTACGGCGTATAGCAAGAGGAAGATCTCGCCGTTTGGGTTTGCGACGGCTGGCAAGACGCGGGATTCCAAGGCGGGGATGGTGACGTACTCGCCGGCGTGGGCGGCGGGTGGCGGGGTGACGTACAAGCTGAACAAGCATCTGGCGCTGTTGTTTGTGCCGGGGGAGTATGTGCGGAACTACCCGGACAGCGGGCCGCAGTTGAATAACTTTACGGCGCGGTTTGGGATTGTGTTGCCGATTATGAAATGAGGTACTTGGGTGGGTGCTCGGACCAGCCTCTGCGGCTAGAGCCGCTTGGGTGAGAGGAATGATGGCACGGCTGTGCCTCTTCTGTGTCTCGGCTTCTATGTAGGTCGGTGGTGCGTTGGTGCCCCAGGTCCCAGAAGCGGGACCTGGGGCACCCGGCTTGTTGGATGGCCGAACACCCACTTGCGGCGGTGAAGGCCGTCGCGAAGATGGGGCACCCGTGCTACGGGCGCTTTGGGGAGGGTATGGGCAGGGCGTCGGGGCGGAGGGTGGCTATGCGGCCGTGTGGGCCCACGACGAAGGGGAGGGAGAGGGCGTTCCAGTGCTGGTCGGCGTCGGGTGGGTCTCCGGCGGCTGCGTTGGGATTTAGAGGGCGCCAGTCGCGGCCGTCGTCGGTGGAGATGTCTGTGCCGTTGGGGCCTACAGTGATCCAGGTTTGGTGGGTGGGGTCGTAGGCTACGGCGGAGCGGTAGCCGTGGGGTGGGGTCTGGGACACCTTGAACGATCTACCGCCGCCCGTGTATGCAGCAGTTGCTTGGCTCCGATCAGGAAACTTGTGGTCTCCACCAACGGCGACCAGGTCACTTTTCAGACAGCGGGGCTTCTTCGGGTCTAACTCGGGATAGAGATTCGTTCTCATCGAGATCTCAACCGAATCGGGTCGCAGTGCAACACTAAACACGCCTGAAGACTCCGAGGAAGATCCAAGTGGAACGGCCATGTCACACTGCACTGAAGCTTTAGCGCCAACGCCTCTCGTGTACTGAATCAGGCGCTGACGGACAGCTATCCAGTGTGTATTGGGCAGAATCTCCAACAGGGTTGAGTTACTTGCGGCAAATGCGCCTTCCCTTGGCTCGACAGAGAAGATGCTGGACGCACTTGGAAGGAGAGTCGCTTCCGGACAGGTTAAGCCAGCTGTGAAACCGGCGAGATAGAAGCTCGGTCTTCTCGTGATGTCCGACATGTTGGACCTATGGAGAGAAGGGTCGCCGAGGATCGCGCCAACGATCGCGCCTGGGGATCCATCGGAGCAGAAGGACATCATGCTTGTAATCGCCTGCCTCGCGTCAAGCGCGTCCCAGAAGCCGTCTTTCTCGGGGTTGGTGAAGAGGAGGGTCCAGGTTTGGCAGCCGTCGGTGGTTTTGTAGAGGCGAGAAAGGTCGCCTTTGCCGCTGGACATGACGATGGCTATGTTGTTGTCGAAGGCCTGGATGGCGCGAAAGTCGAGGTGTTCGGCGTTGGGTGGTATGGCGCAGAGTTGCCAGACGAAGCCGGCGTCCTCGGTGCGGAGGACGGTGCCGTTGGTGCCCGAAGCCCAGGCGATGCCGTTGCCGAGGGAGTGGATGCCGCGGAGGTCAGCGGTAGTGTGGGCGTCCTGGAGTTGCCATTGGGCTTGCAGCGCGATGGGGGTGAGAAGGAGGAGTAGCGCGGGGAAGAGCGGGAGGCGCATGCGGGTCAGTGTAGCGGTTCGCGGCGGGCGTTTGTGGCTGCGGTTGCGAACAGCAGGTTCCCCATGCGGGGAATGACAACTAGAAAGGCAAAGGCAACGACAACCACACCGACCTAGGTTCCAGCGCTGGCAGCCAGCGCACGCCCATTGTTCGCAAGCCAACGCCAAACCGAAAGGCAAAAGCAGAGTCAACGGCACACGAAGCGACAAACGCAAGATAGGGCAAACGCAAGATAGGGCAAACGCAAGGTAGGGCAAACGCAAGATAGGGCAAACGCAAGATAGGGCAAACGCAAGATAGGGCAAACGCAAGATAGGGCAAAGGCAAGATAGGGCAAGATAGGGCAAAGGCAAGATAGGGCAAACGCAAGATAGGTCAAAGGCAAGATAGTGCAAAGGGAAGACAGTCAAGGGAAGTAGGTAAGGCAGCTCTCAATCCGAAGGCGCTACGGTCCGCTAAGGGAGGCGACGGTTTTAGCTGCCATCGAGGAGATTGCGAAGGCGTGTCATTTCGTCGGCGAGGATGAGAGCAGCGGGACCTTGCGCTAGGCGCTGGCCGTCATGAAGACGAATCACATCAGCCTGGAGCAGCAACGCCTCGTCGGGGTCGTGCGTGACGGAGAGCACGGGCAGCGCACGGGCGACGAGGTGAGCGCGCAGGCGGGGCAGGAGCACGTCGCGGAGTGCGCGGTCGAGGCCGGCAAATGGCTCGTCCAGCAGCAGCAGGTGGGCGTCAGGCACGGTCAGGGCGCGGGCCAGGGACACGCGTTGCCGCTCGCCGCCCGAAAGCTGGTACGGGTACTTGGAGAGAAGCGGCGTGAGTTCCAGCAGGTCAGCAAGCGCGGGCACAAGAGACTGGTTGGTGGGTGTGCCCCGCAGGGTCTCCGGGAAGCGGATGTTCTCCCGCACAGAGTAGTGGGGCATCAGCAGTGCGTGTTGCGGGCCGTAGGCGAGACGGCGGTTGTGCGGCCGCAAGATGCTGACGGACAGCCACGCCGCCGTCTGCGGATCCAGACGCTCAAAGCTGACCTGAAGCCCAGGGGTGAGCCCCGCGAGAGCTCGCAAGATGGTGCTCTTGCCAGAGCCGGACGGACCGAACAGCACCGTCCAGGGAGCGTCTAGGGAAGCGCTCACCGCAAGCGTAAGTTGTCCCCGGCGGCCGTGAATCTCGAACCGGTGGTGAGGGCTATGGGAGGGCACGGCTTAGCCGATTGTATGGGTGGCCATTGGGCGCAGATCGGGTCCGCAACGGATTCAAGCGTCCAGCGGCGTGGGCCTGCGGCGGCGTAGTTGCATGGCCAGCAACGTCAGCAGGCTGAGCCCGATGAGAAGCAGCGAGGTCTGCCGGGCGGCGGTGTAGTTAGCCTCCTGTACCTGGTCAAAGAGCGAGATGGACAGCGTGCGGGTGACCCCGGGGATGTCGCCGCCCAGCATCAAGACGACCCCGAACTCGCCAACGGTGTGACAGAAGGTGAGCAGGCCGGCGGTGGCGAACGCTCGGCGGGCGAGGGGAAGCGTCACCCGGCGGGCGACCTGCACCGGCGAGGCGCCGAGGACACGGGCAAGATCGCGAAGGTTTGGGTCAACGTCCGCAAAGGCAGCGGTAAGCGGCTGAACCGCAAACGGCAGGCTGTACAGCAGCGACCCCACGAGCAGGCCACCAAAGCTGAAGGCCAGCGTGTGGCCGAGAACGTGCGTCAGGGCCCGGCCGAATGCGGTCTGCGGCCCAAGGCCTTCCAGCAGGTAAAAGCCAAGCACCGTAGGAGGCAGAACGAGCGGCAACAGCGTCACGGCATAGACAAGGCGGCGCGGCCAGGTGTCGCGCGCGGCCAGCCAAAGCGCCAGCGGCGTGCTGAGCACGAGCAGCAGGACCGTGGTCAGCGCGGCCAGGCGCGCGGTGAGGCCAAGAGCTTGGAGGTCCACTAGGCGAGTTTAGCGGGCGGGCTCGAGACCGAATTGGGACATTTGTTTTTGGACGGCCGGCGAGGTGAGCCAACCGAGGAAGTTCTTTGCGGCGGCAGTGTTGTTGCCGCGTGCAAGAACAACGCCGCACTGGCGGATGGCCGGGTACTTGCGTGGGAGAAGGACGAAGCTGCCGGTCTCCCGGAAGTGTGGGCTGGAAGCGATGGTCAGCGAGATCAGCGCGACCTGGGCGTTTCCGGTGTCGGCAAACTGCGCGGTTTGCATGATGTTTTCCCCGGTGACGAGCTTGGGGGCAAGCGCCTGCTGCAGGTTCAGGGCACGGAGTTCGGCCGTTGCTGCCTGGCCGTAGGGCGCGTGGAGATCGTTCGCGACCGCGATGCGGGCCACCCTGGGGCTGCTGAGCGAGCTGAGGCTGAGCGGCTGCGCAGCCGAATCTTTGCGCGCCCATAGGACGAGGACGCCTGTCGCGTACTGCGTTGGCGGGCCGCTGGCGAGGTGTGCGTCGGCAAGCTGCTGCGGATGGCTGCAGTCTGCCGAGAGAAAGAGATCGGCCGGGGCGCCATTCTGAATCTGTTGGGTCAACGTCGCTGAGGAACCGAAGGTCGGAACCACCGGGGTGCCGGTCTCCCTGGTGAACGCAGCGGCCAGTATGGGGAGCACGGGCTGGAGATCGGCAGCTGCCGCGATGTGGAGCTCCGATGTCGAGGTCTGGGACACGGCTACGCCCGCCTGGCACCAAAGGGGGAGTGCAGTGGCGAACAAAAAGCGGCAGAGTGGACTTCGGTTCACTACGGCACGAGTGAGGGTACGGTAGGCTGAAGGAAGTGATGAGCCCAGGCGCGGCAATATCGATTTCACACGTTTTGAGATGCATAGGATGCGACATGCGTATCCACGCGGCGGATGCGGCGAGCAACTTTCGCTGCGAGCGTTGCGGAGAGCTGTTTGAGATCGAGTATCCCTGGAGTGAAAGCGCGGTGCCGGCCGACGGCTTCGGCTGGAAGCCCAACGCAGGCGCACTGAAGCACCTGTGGGAGGAGCGGCGAACTTCGACCCAGAGCGTGGACCAGAGTGGCGTGTGGCGCTTCCGCGATCTGCTGCCCATCGTTGCGGAAGATCGCATTGTGACGCTGCGCGAAGGCAATACGCCCCTGTACGAGATGCCCAGATCGGCGGAAGCCCTGGGCCTGAACTGGCTTCTGGCCAAGCACCAGGGGATGAACCCGACGGGCTCTTTCAAGGATTGCGGGATGACGGCTGCGCTTAGCGTAGCGGCCGCCAGCGGGTTTGAGTGGGTGGCTTGTGCGTCCACGGGCAACACCTCAGCGGCGATGGCCGCGTACGCGGCGCGTGCCGGCCTGAAGAGCCTGGTGCTGATCCCGGAAGGCAAGATCGCCTGGGGCAAACTGTCGCAATCGATGGATTATGGCGCGCTCACGGTGCAGCTGAGAACCGACTTTGACGGCTGTGTACGGGTCCTGGGCGAGCTGATTCGGCGTGCGCCAATCTACCTGCTCAATTCGGTCAATCCTTACCGTTTAGAAGGACAGAAGACCCCGGCATTTGAGCTGCTGGAGCAGCTGGATTGGCGTGTGCCGGATCACGTGGTCGTTCCGGGCGGAAACCTGGCAAATTCTTCTGCCCTCGGCAAAGGTTTTGCGGAACTGAAGCACTTGGGCTTTATTCGGCGTGTACCGACTATCAGCGTGGTGCAGGCAGAAGGCGCGAACCCGCTGTATCGGGCCATGCACGCTAACGGCGGACGCAGCCTGGAGCCGGTGGTCGCGGACACGCGAGCGTCGGCCATCCGGATTGGCAACCCGGCGAGCTGGAAAAAGGCTGTCAAAGTGCTGCTAAGCACCGGTGGCTGGTGCGAGCAGGCCACCGAGCGGGAAATCGCGCTGGCCAAGGCGGAGATCGGTGCGGAGGGCATTGGCTGCGAGCCGGCGAGTGCGGTCACCTTGGCCGGGCTGAAGAAGCTGATCGCCGACGGGCGGGTTGGACCCGAAGAGACTGTTGTACTGCTGCTAACCGGGCACACCTTGAAAGATCCCGAATACACCATTCAGTTCCACCGTGGAGAGCTCTTTCAGGGCGTGGCGGGCACAGAAGCCGCGACCGAGGGGGCAAGTGCACGGCTACGCCGCGAGCCTATGGTGCTGGATCCTGAAGTGGACGGCGTTCTGCGGGCCCTGGAGTCCGTGGGGCAGTTCGCGGGGCGACCGGCGTGAAGGAGCGCACACAGCGGAAGCGCCGGGGAGTACGCCTGACCCTGCCGGCGACCTCGGCCAACCTTGGCCCTGGTTTTGATGCTGTTGGCCTGGCGTTTTCGTTGACGTTGACCGTGGAAGCTCATCCGGCGACGCAGGACAGCGTGACGGCTTCAGGGCGCGACGCCGCAGTCTGCGGTGCATTGGAGCGGAACCTCGTCCTGGAGAGCTACCGCGCAGCCATGAAGTTGGCCGATGTTGATCCCGCGCCGCTGGCGCTTCAGGTAGAGAACGGGATTCCGCTTGGCATGGGATGCGGCTCAAGCGCAGCGGCTCGACTTGCTGGCGTAGCATTGGCCCGTCACTTCGGCGAGCTTGCCTGGGATGATGCTGAGGTTGTGGCCATCGCCAGCGGCATGGAAGGACATCCGGATAACGTCGCTGCATGCTGGTTCGGCGGTTTCACCGTCAGTGTTCCTAGCAAACATGGCGTCGCCGCAGCGACGTTTCCGTGCGACGGGACCTGGCAGCTGCTGCTGGCCCTCCCCGAAGCCGGGCTTGCGACAGAGAAGGCCCGCGGCGTGTTGCCGGAGAGCTACTCGCGGGAAGATGCCGTCTTCAACGTTCAGCGCGCGGCCTTGCTGACCGCTGCCTTTGCCCAGGAGCGGCTCGATCTACTCACGATTGCGATGGAGGACCGGTTGCACCAGCCGGCTCGCCGTCAGGTGTGTGGGCTGCTCCATCACCTGGAGGTGCTGCAAAGCGCGGAAGAGTTTGCCGGAGTAGCCCTGAGTGGCGCGGGGCCGGCCCTGCTGACAATTCTGAGTGAACGAGCAACGCTGCACGCCGCAGAGGAGCGATTGCGCAACGTGCTGGGGCCGGATGTGGAGCTTGTTCCTCTTCGGGTTGCGGGCGGGGCAACCGTTGTGGAGCTTTAACTCTCAGCCGGTTGGACGCTGTTGCATCGCCCGGACGCAATGTGCATCTATTGAAGTGCCGAAGTTAGGGCGAGGGAGCGGAGGAAAGATGGCGAGTGATTTTGTGACTGAAGTGAACGACGCGGAGTTTGAAGCGCAGGTGTTGAAGTCGGACACGCCCGTTCTTGTAGATTTCTGGGCTGCCTGGTGCGGTCCTTGCCGTGCGCTTGCGCCGATCGTAGACCAGGTTGCCACGGAGTACCAGGGCAAGCTGAAGGTGATGAAGATGGACGTGGACCGGAACAACGTGACGCCGAGCCGTTACGGCATCCGCGGCATCCCGGCACTGCTGATCTTTAAGGGCGGACAGGTGGCCGAGCAGATTGTGGGCTATGTGCCCAAGGCGCAGATCGACCAGAAACTGCAGAAGGTCGTCACCGTCAACGCCTAAATGTGTTGGGGGATCAAGGCTCAGTCTCGTGGAGGCTGGGCCTTCTTGTTGCGTGCCGACGTGCGGCGCTGGAGGTGGCTTGCTCTCCGTCGCCCGGTTTTGGACCCTCGGCGGGCTTGGAATAGACTAAGGGGCACATGCTGGACTGGCTGCTATTGCGAGGAAGTCTGATCGCCTTTTGCATCCTGGCGAACGCCTTTTTTGTGGCTGCTGAATTTGCCCTGGTCAGTGTTCGCGAAACGCGGATCGAGCATCTGGTAGCGCGAAAGCGGCCCGCGGCTCGAACGGCACTTCGCCTCAAACGTGAGATCGACCAGGTTCTGCCCGCGGTGCAGCTTGGCGTCACCCTGGCCAATTTGGTCCTTGGCGCGCTTGGTGAGCCCACCATTGCCGCGGCGATCGAGCACCGCCTCGCGCACGTCCGGCCCGGAAGCTGGCTGGGTGCCCTGGAGGCTGCGCATCCCACGTTGATCGCGCATGGCATCGCCGTCCCTTTTGCTTTTTGCCTCATTACGTTCCTGGAAGTTGTTCTGGGAGAGCTGGTTCCGAAGTCACTCGCGCTGCAAAGGACGGAACGAATCGCCCTGGCGGTCGCTGGTCCTGTGGACATCTTTATCCGGATCACGCGGCCAGTGGTAAGCCTGCTGAATGGATCGGCGGGCGCTGTGCTGCGACTGTTCCGGGCTCCGCTGCGTGGCGAAACGGGTGCGGCACACTCGCCAGAAGAGCTGAAGATGATGACCTCGGCAACACGTCGACTGGGTCTGCTGCCGGCATACCAGGAAGAGGTCGTGCACCGTGCTCTGGAGCTGAGTGAAGTGTCGGCTAGCGCCATCATGACGCCCAGGACGCGCATCTTTGCATTGCCCGCCACGATGCCTTTGGAAGAGGCGACTGCGCGCATCGTGGAAGAAGAGCACTCCCGTGTGCCGGTGTATGACCCGGACCGCGGCGCGGATGCCTTTGTGGGCGTGGTGTACGCGAAGGATCTTTTCCGGTTGACGCACTTTCGCGGTGTGGCGCTGCGCATGGGCCAGCGTGGGAACTCGGGGCTCGTGCTGAGGCAAGTGATGCGAGACGTGCTGGTGGTGCCCGAAACCAAGCCGGTGCTCGAGCTGCTGCAGGAGTTTCAGGAAAGGCGCCGTCAGATCGCCATCGTCGTGGATGAGTTTGGTTCCACACTGGGCCTCGTTACGGCGGAGGATGCGCTGGAACAGCTCGTCGGTGAGTTGGAAGACGAGTTCGACACGGCGAAGCCGATGGTGACTCTGCCCAATGGCAGCCTGGTGATGGACGGCAGCGTTACGCTGCGCGATCTCGCCACGCAGTTGCGGTGGGACCTGCCGAGAGCGCAGGGTGTGGAAACGCTGGCGGGCCTCTTGCTGGCGCACTTCGGCCATATTCCGGAGGTGGGCGAGGCGATCGAACTGGAAAACCGGCACTTCGAGGTGGTTGCCATGGACCGGCATCGCATAGCCCGCGTGCGCGTCGACACAGCGGAAACGCCGGCCCGTGCCGGGGGCGGGGAAGCCGTACCGGAGTTTGCGGGCGGTGTCGCGGGGTGAGCGGAGCGGGTGTTTTGCGCGGGTCTCGCCTGGTTGCCATCCGGGGGCTGCAGCGAGTCGGGGTCGCCTTGCCGGCCCTTTGGCTTGTGGTCACCGTGGTGTTTCTTCTGATCCATCTTGTGCCGGGCGATCCGATCGTGCTCATGCTGGGCGAGGGAGCATCGGCCGGGGACATTGCCGCGTTACGGCACAGCTACGGCATGGACCGGCCCCTCGGGGAGCAGTACTTCGGGTACTGGCGCGGGCTTGTCCGTGGCGATCTGGGACAGAGTCTGCGCCTGCATGACTCGGTTGTGCACTTAATCCTGCAGAGATATCCATATACGCTGGCCCTGACAGTGGCGGCTATGGTGCTTGGCGCAGTGGTGGCCATCCCGGCCGGGGTGATGGCGGCGCAGGCGCGTGGACGCTGGCCGGACCGCGCCCTCAGCTTCGGGAGCCTGCTCGGACTGAGTCTGCCGAACTTCGCTCTCGGCCCGGTGCTGATCCTTGCTTTTTCGATCGCGCTGGGATGGCTGCCGGTCTCAGGCGCGGGCGCCGGCGGGTTCGATCTGGCGCCACATCTGGTGCTGCCGGCGGTCACATTAGGCCTCGGCGTGGCGGCAATTTTGACGCGCATGGTCCGCAGCGCGATGTTGGACGAACTTGGGCAAGATTACGTTCGTACCGCGAGGGCCAAGGGACTGCCCGAGCGAACCATCGTGTACCGTCATGCCTTGCGTAATGCCCTGAACCCGGTATTGACAGTGATCGGATTGCAGTTTGGGTCGCTTTTAGCGGGTGCAATCGTGACCGAGACCATATTCAGCTGGCCCGGTCTGGGGCGCTTAACGCTATCTGCGGTGTCGAACCGGGACTACGCCTTGGCCCAGGGCTGCATCCTTGCCATTGGGATTACCTATGTAATCGTGAATTTACTCACCGATTCGTTGTACGCTTTAGCCGATCCGAGAATGCGTCCTTAGAGGTGCGCTATGACCTTCCGTCGTGGATGGTGTTGGCTGGCTTTCTGTCTTGTTGCTGCTCCCGTCGCGGGTGCCCAGGTGTCTGTGCCTGATGAGCCTCCGCGGGATGCGAAAACGCAGGTCTTCAAAGACGGGCATTTCGGGGTGCGCTTCCAGGTGCCCGGTGGGTGGAGCCTCGCGCGCAAGGATGGCCAGGTCAGCACGTTTCATCTGGACGCCCGCAGTGCACCGCCCAGGGCGATGATGCGGAGCGTAGCCTCCATCCAGTTCAACCCGTACCCTTACTCGACTTTCAGTGGGGCTCTGTTTTACTACAGCGTGGAGCCGCACACGACCGACGCCGAGTGCTCCCGGCAGGCGACAGGGTTTGCGTCCAAGGCGTCCTTTGACGATGGATCGTCCAAGGACATGCAGGATATCGGCGGGATGCGATTTGTGCATGGTCATGATGAGCATGGCCAGATCTGCGTGGAAGCGCGGGACGAGGTGTACACCGCCTATCGCAAGGGCTCATGCTACCGTTTCGACCTGGCGATGAACACGTTTTGTTCTGTTTCCAGCGGAGCGGCCGACCTGACGCAGACGCAGTTGGAGCAGATCGACCAGAAGATGGCCGATATTCTTTCCACGGTGAAGCTGGATTGGGAAAAGACTGGACCGCACCCTGTGCCGGCGCCCAAGGTGCCCATCGCTCCCGTGGTTGCGCCCGGGCAGCATACGGCGTCCCTGCACGCGCCTGCCGGCTTTGAGGAGGGAGCGACCGTTACGGCGAGATAAGCGGTACGATTTCCGCTCTAAGTCCCTCGGGCTCAAGGTGAAGGTGGGCAAGCGTGATGGGCAGAGAGAAGCGTCGGGGGCCGGCGCTGCCCGGGTTGAGGTAGAGAACACCGTTTTTCGTCTCTGCGCCCGGCTTGTGGCTGTGCCCGTAAATCACGGCTTGGATACCGCCCGCTCGCGGGTTCAGGTCGAGGTCGCCGATGGCATGCACCATGTGAAGGAAGTAGCCCGCGAGCTCCAGCGTTTCTGTGGCGGGCAGCTCAGCACAGGGGCCGGTGCGATCGATATTGCCGCGAATCGCCGTGACCGGGGCGATGGCTGCAAGCCGCGTCAGGATCTCAGGGTCGCCGACGTCGCCGGCGTGCAGAATGTGTTCGACACCCCGCAGAGCCGCCAACACTTCAGGGCGGAGAAGACCGTGCGTATCGGACAGGACGCCTACGAGCATAGGGAAAGCGTACCTGCTCTGCGGCCAAGGCGCGCAGCAGGCGTTCTGCGCGGTATCGCTTCAGCGCGGACGGCTCTGAGCAGCCTCGGCCCAGCGATGCCTGGCGGTCAGGCCTGTGGATGATGACGGGGATCGAGCGCATCGCGCAGCCCGTCCCCCAAGAGGTTGAAGGCAAGCACACACAGCGCGACGGCCAGTGCGGGGAAGAAAACCAGGTGTGGCGCCTCGAACAGGTGCGAGCGCGCGGCATTCAGCATGGCGCCCCAGGTGGCCGTCGGCGGCTGGACGCCCAAGCCCAGAAAGCTGAGTGTGGCTTCAGCCAGTACGGCTGCGGCCATCCCGACGGCTGCCTGCACAAGCACCGGCGGAAGCGTGTGGGGCAGGATGGAGCGGAGAAGGAGCCGTGCATCCGATGCGCCCAGTGAGCGGGCAGCCTGCACGAACTCGCGCTCGCGGATGGCCAGCACCTGGGCGCGCACCAGGCGTGCGTAGCCGACCCACGCAGGGAGCGCGAGGGCCAGAACGAGATTTGGCAGGCTTGGCCCCAGGAAGGCGACAATGGCGACCGCGAGCAGGATACCCGGAAGCGCCAAGAAGGCGTTGCTGAGGTACAGGTTGATCAGCGTGTCGAGCCAGCCCCGGTAAAAGCCCGCGAGGGCGCCCAGGGTCATGCCGAGGCCCAGCGACAAGGCAACTACGGCGAAAGCAATGCCCAGCGAGATGCGGCCCCCAAAAAGCACCCGGGCGAAGATGTCTCGTCCGAGTTCATCCGTGCCGAACAGGTGTGCCGCGCTGGGTGCGGCGAGGCGATCGGTCAGGTCGATGTGCGCGGGGTCAGCAGACGCGATCACCGGCGCGAACAGAGCGAGAGCCACGAAGCAAAGCACCAGCACAAGTCCAGCGAGGGCGAGTCTGTGACGCAAAATCCGTGCGGGATGCCACGCGGCAGGCGAGCCTGGAGCGTCTTCGGCCTGGCGCTCGCTTCGAGCAAACATCCTCGGTATGGTCTCACATCCAAGCTGACCCAACTTGTGACAGCATAGAGATGCTGTGCGCCTTTTGTGGGGTGACCGCGCCTTGACAGGGCTTTGTCAAAGCAGGGACACTTTCAGGGAAGCCACAAGGCAAAGATTGCATCGGCTGCCGCAGAGATGAGCCCGCAGCTTCTGCCCTGATTTGGGAGTTTTTGGATGGATCTGAAGGGCGAGCGCGCAGTTGTTTGCGGCGCGGGCGGCTTTATCGGCGGTCACCTTGTCAAGGGACTACAGGCGCGGGGAGTCGACGTTGTCCGGGCTGTAGACGTGAAGCCGCTGGCCGAGTGGTACCAGGTCACGGACGGCGTTGAGAATCTGACTTTGGATTTGAAAGACCAGGCTGCCTGCATGCGTGCCGCCGAGGGAGCCACGCTGGTGTACCAGCTGGCCGCCGATATGGGCGGCATGGGCTTTATCGAAAACAACAAGGCGCTCTGCATGCTGAGTGTGCTGACCAACACGCATATGTTGCTGGCAGCCAAGGAGGGGGGAGCCAAGCGGTTCTTTTTCTCCTCTTCGGCGTGTGTGTACAACGGCGAAAAGCAGACGAGCCCGGATGTTGTGCCGCTGAAAGAGTCGGATGCGTACCCGGCGATGCCGGAGGACGGCTACGGCTGGGAAAAGCTATTCAGCGAGCGCATGTGCCGGCATTTTGAAGAGGACTTTGGGCTGGTCGCCCGGGTGGCGCGCTACCACAACGTATATGGGCCTCATGGCACGTGGGCGGGTGGACGCGAGAAGGCCCCGGCAGCGATCTGCCGCAAGGTCATCGAGGCCAAGCTTTCCGGCAAGCACGAGATCAACATCTGGGGCGACGGTCAGCAGACACGGTCTTTCATGTACATCGACGACTGCCTGGAAGGGACGCAGATGATCATGGAGAGCGACATCGACGAGCCAATCAACCTTGGGTCGAGCGAACTGGTGACCATCAATCAATTGGTCGATATCGCAGAGGAAATTGGCGGCATCAAGCTCCAAAGGACCTATGACCTTTCCGCGCCGAAGGGCGTCAATGGGCGCAACAGTGACAACACGATGATCCTGCACAAGCTAGGCTGGGAGCCATCCATACGGCTGCGGGACGGGCTGGAGAAGACGTACCAATGGATCGAAGGCGAGATTAGGGCCGGGGCCAAGGGCTAAGCAGATGAATGCCTGACGTGGATCGGTGTGTGACGAAGATTCTCGGTATCAATTTCTTTCACGGCACGGCGCGTGAAGCAGTGGAACGCATGCGTGGTCGGGGTGGCTTGCTGGTTGTGCCGGCAGCACCGGCCCTGAAGGACTTGGACACGCGGGCGGACTACCGCGAGGCGCTGCTGTGCGCGGACATGGCGCTGACGGATTCGGCCTTTATGGTGCTCATCTGGAATCGCTTGCAAGAGCACAAGATTCACCGGCTGAGCGGGCTGGAGTACCTGCGCGAATTGCTGCGGCACGAAGACGTGCGGCGGCCGGGGAACACGTTGTGGGTGATGGCCGGGGAGGCCAGTGCGCAATGCAATGTTGAGTGGTTGCAGGGCGAAGGTGTGGCTGTCCCGGAAGAGTACATCTACATCGCTCCGATGTATGGGAGTGAGGTCGAAGATCCGCAGCTGCTGGAGCACTTGCAGAAGCTGCAGCCCCGGCATGTGATCGTGACCATCGGCGGTGGCAAGCAGGAACAGCTGGGTCTGTATTTGCGGCGGAACCTGACCTATGTTCCGTCAATCCACTGCATCGGGGCGGCGATCGCCTTTCTGAGTGGCGACCAGGTGCACATCCCGATGTGGGCCGATCGCTATTACATGGGGTGGCTGTTCCGGTCCATTTCGGAGCCGAAGCGCTACCTGCCGCGGTACTGGGACGCCCGCAAACTGTTTCGGTTGATGGTGCGCTACCGCGATCAGTTGCCGGACCTGGTGTCGGTGGAAAGATAACACTTTTGTTCCGGAGACGAACCGCAGCTTTCGCGATAGGTTTGTGTCTGGATGCATATGTGGTTTCGGTGGATGGCATGTGTCGCGCTGGCGGCCGGTGGAGCGGTGTCCTGGGCGCAGGCGCCCCGCAACGTCGCGGAGCAGTATCTATTTAACTCGGCGAATGCTGAGCGGCGCGCGCGTGGGTTGTCCCCGCTTCGCTGGGACGAGACCCTGTACCGGGCAGCGTGGAACCACGCGCGCGAGATGGCTGAACGCGAATCGATCTCACACCAGTACGCCGGGGAGCCAGAGCTCGCCGAGCGGGCGCAGACGGCCGGTGCACGATTCAGCGTGGTGGCAGAAAACGTCGCCGAGGCGCCGAGCGCAGTGATGATCCATGAAGGCTGGATGGAGAGTGAGCACCACCGGGACAACTTGTTGGATCCGCGACTGGATCGCATCGCCGTCAGCGTTTTGGTGCGCGATGGACAGCTGTACGCAGTAGAGGATTTCGATCGTGGCGTTGCGTCGATCTCCTACGATGACCAGGAAACGGCGGTTGCGTCGCTGCTGCGGGAAGCCGCGCCACTCGACATTCGCATGGGCGGTGAGGAGGCGCGGCAGACGTGTGAGATGAGCACGGGGTTTGCCGGCCCGCGCAAGCCGTGGTTCGTCATGCGGTTCACCGCAAGCGAACTGGATGCGCTGCCGGCGGAGTTGCGGAACCGGCTGGCGACAGGGAAGTACCGGCAGGCGCTGGTGGGTGCCTGCCCGGCTCGTGGCGTGGGTCGTTTCACGGGCTACAACATTGCGGTGCTGCTGTACCCGTAAGTTCCAGAGCCTGCGCTTTGACCAGCGCTGTAGGCTTTGCTATAACTGGGTGAGCGCGGCCGCTTCAACGGTGTGCGGCGCGATGTGTCAACGATCCTGAGTAGCTCAATGGCAGAGCATTCGGCTGTTAACCGAAGGGTTGTAGGTTCGAGTCCTACCTCAGGAGCCATTCTTCCAATCCACAATTTAGATCTGTAGCCGACGATGAGCCTTGCGGTTCTCGCTGCTCCGACAGAACCTCTCTGGAAACTCTAGGCCGTGACGACGAAGCGCAACGGGCGATCGGCTGCCTTCCGGATGCCGATGCGGGGTGTTGCGCGGACCTTGGGCGGAGGCTGGCCGTCGTCGAGGATCTGCAACGGCGAGGAGACCAGAGTCAGATCGGCGCCATTCAATGCAGGGCGCGTAATCCCCAGCGCCTGGCACAGGCGACCGGGACCGCCGGCGATCTGCTGTGGCCTGGCGGAGTCAGTCAGCCCGCGCAGCTTTCGCATCGTAGACAAACCGTGGATCGGCAGCAGGGCACGGAAGAGGACACCCCCGGGCTGCCCGTCCGGCAGGCACGAGACGTTCAGGCAGAAGTGCATGCCATAAATGAAGTAGATATACGCAAGCCCGGGAGGACCGAAGAGCACGGCATTCCGCGCGGTGCGACCAACCGCGGCATGTGACGCGGGGTCTTCGAGGCCGAGGTAGGCTTCCGTCTCGAGGATGCGCCCTGAGAGTTCTTCGCCTTGGTAGTGGTGCACCAGAACCTTGCCGAGCAGCTCTCGGGCGACCAACTCGGGAGAGCGGTCATAGAAAGAACGTGCGATGACGCGAGATGGACGCTCAGCTAGGGGCATCTTCGGGGTGACCGGCTTCCCGGCATGACTCATTCGGGCCGCCCTGCATCTGAAGCAGGTATGTTCCCTGGCTTAGAAGGTTTGGATCGCGCTGAAGGTGGTCTGTTGCGGAGATGCCGCGCGTGAAGATTGTGATCTTTGGCCTGACGGTATCGTCATCGTGGGGCAACGGGCATGCGACGTTGTGGCGGTCGCTAATCAAGGCGTTGCTGCGGCGGGGGCATACGGTGACGTTCTACGAGAAGGACGTCTCGTACTACGCGGATACCCGTGACCTTTGGGCCTTGCCGCGGGGCGGTCATCTGCGGCTCTATAACGACCTGGAAGAGCTTCGTGGCGAGGCCGAGCGGGAGCTTGCCGACGCGGATGTTGCCATGGTGACCAGCTACTGCCCGGATGGGCCGCAGGCAGCAGCAATGGTGTTGCAGGCCTCCGGTGCCGTAAGGGTGTTCTACGACATGGACACCCCCGTGACGCTGGACTGTTTGCGTTCGGCAAGCCCCGTGGCCTACCTGCCGAGCGACGGTCTGGGTGAATTTGACCTGGTGCTGAGCTACACAGGCGGGCGCGCGCTGGAAGAGCTGAAGACGCGCCTGGGAGCGCGGGCCGTCGCGCCGCTGTATGGTTCCGTTGACCCGGAGACGCACTTTCCCGTGCCTCCGGTTGAGGCGTTCCGGGCGCAGTTGAGCTACCTGGGGACGTTTGCGGAGGATCGTCAGCGCGCAGTGGAGACGCTGTTCGTGGAGCCGGCACGCCGGTCGCCCGGAGAGCGCTTTCTGATCGGTGGAGCGCAGTATCCCGACTCGTTTCCCTGGACGGAGAACATCTTCTTCACCGGTCACCTGGGGCCCGCGCAGCATCCGGCGTTCTTCTGCTCAGGTCGTGCGACGTTGAACGTGACGCGCCGCGCGATGGCGGAGTACGGCTATTGTCCTTCCGGCCGGTTGTTTGAGGCTGCGGCCTGTGGTGTGCCGTTGCTGAGCGACAGATGGGAGGGCATTGGGGAGTTCTTCACACCGGGCGAGGAGATTCTGCTTGTGGATACAGCAGAGGATGTGCTCCGCACGTTATCCTTGTCCGACAGGGAGCTACAGCAGATCGCCGGGGCGGCGCGGGCGCGTGTGTTGCGCGAGCACACCAACGATCAGCGCGTACTGGAGCTGGAGCGGAGCCTTGCAGGGTTACGGTCGACCAAGACTGCAGCTGTAGGCGCCTGAAGGAGCAGCACGGACGATGTGGGGCATCATTCCAGCCGCGGGCGCGGGAAGCCGGATTCAGCCGCTGGCATTCTCCAAGGAGCTGCTGCCTGTGGGCAGCCGCGTCGAGGGTGGCGATGAACGGCCGCGCGCTGTGAGTGAATACCTGGTGGAACGCATGATCAAGGGCGGAGCGGACAAGCTCTGCTTTGTGATCTCGCCCGGCAAGACCGACATCCTGGAGTACTACGGCTCACGACTTTGGGGAGCGGACATCGCCTACGTGGTGCAGGGGCAGCCGGGCGGCTTGTGCGATGCGATCTTTCGGGCGCTGCCGCTGATTCATCCGGAAGAGAGTGTTGTGATTGGACTGCCGGATACAGTCTGGTCGCCCGAAGATGGATTGGCGCATCTGCCTGAGGATTGCCTGTCGTTCCTGCTGTTCCCAGTCGAGCGGCCAGAGCTGTTCGACGCCGTGGTGACCGACGAGAATGGCGCTGTGCTCGAGATCCAGGTGAAGAAGCCGGGTGCGACTTCGCGGTGGATCTGGGGTGCGATCAAGATGCCGGGCCGGGTGCTGCATCAGCTGCACGCGCTGTGGTGTCGGCCGGAGCGCCGTGATGAGTACATGGGAACGCTGGTGAATGCGTGGCTGGCCGAGGGCGGCTCTGCGAAGGGCTTCCGCGTGGGCGAAGGCTATGTGGATGTGGGTACCCTGCATGGGTACCGGTCTGCCCTGCGGTTGCTGGAAGACGGCGCCATGTTCAGGCCGGGTGCCGGTGGGAATTTGAGATTGGAGACAGCGAAAGAGAATGATCGAAGCACAGTCGTTTCGGGCTAATGTGTTGCCAAGCGAATTGAACGATGAAGAACTGCGCGAGAAGATCCAGACGCTGGGACCGTGGTTCCATAACCTGCGGCTACGCGGGATTGAGACAGCGCCGGAGCACTTTCTGGGCAACTACCCGGAGGTAAAGTTCGAGAGCTTCCGTGCGGCTTTGCCTGAAGACCTGACCGGGAAAAGCGTGCTGGATGTCGGGTGCAATGCAGGCTTCTACTCGTTCGAGATGAAGCGGCGCGGTGCCGCGCGTGTGCTCGGCATTGACACGGACACGGGCTACCTTCGACAGGCACGCTTTGCTGCTGAAGTGATGGAGATGGACGTCGAGTTTCGTCAGCTCGCCGTGTGGGAGGTCGCGGAGCTCGGCGAGAAGTTCGACCTCGTGATCTTCATGGGCGTGCTGTATCACTTGCGTCATCCGCTGCTGGCGCTGGATCTGATTCACGAGCATGTAGCGAAAGATATGCTGCTCTTCCAGAGTATGCAGCGGGGCAGCCGCGAAGTCGCGGACTTGGCTGAGGATTATGACTTTAACGAGTCGGCACCGTTCGATGAGCCGGGTTATCCGAAGCTGCATTTCATTGAGCGCCGGTACTCGCACGATGAGACGAACTGGTGGGTGCCGAACCGCGCGTGTACCGAGGCCATGTTGCGGTCGGCGGGATTCAAGATCGAGGCGCAGCCCGAGCACGAGGTCTACCTGTGCCGCTGGCGGCCCGTAATCACGCCGCCCGACGGTCCACATGCGGTATACCCGCCCATGGCGCGGTCCAACGTTGAACTGAAGGGATGAGCGAAGGGCTGCAGCTTGACGCAGATGTGAACGGCGATGCCCTGGCCGATGTTGCCGAAGCAGCGTTGACCGAGGGAGATCTCCAGAGAGCGCTTGCACTGTTCGACGCTGCCGAACCCAACGTGCAGGATGCGGATCGCTGCGCCGGTGGGCGATGGATGGCCCACATGCTGCTGGGTGACTTCGCCGCGGCGTGGCGTGAGAGCGATGCAATCCGGCAGCGGGGACGCCCAGATCCACATCGCTTCTGGAACGGCGAAGACCTTCGCGGCAAGCGGCTGATGCTGCGCAGTCTGCACGGCTTTGGGGATGCGGTGCAGATGTTTCGCTTCCTTCCCCGGCTTCAGGCGTGTGCGCGTGAGCTGGTGGTGGAAGTGCCGCCGCGCCTGGTGGAGCTTGCACCGTACTTCACCGGGATGGGGCGCGTGATTACGTGGGGCGCCGACGCACCGGCAATCACGCCGCCCTGGGACGTGCAGATGGAAGTGATGGAGCTGCCGTTTGCGTTGCGTGTAACCGCGGATGATCTGGAGCCGCGTCAGGGCTACCTGCAACTGCCGCAGAAGATGCGCAGCCGCGTGCAACAGGTGATGGGACCGGCGCGTAGGCCGCGTGTGGGCGTGGTCTGGTGCGCAGGACACTGGAACCCGTCGCGGTCGATACCGTTTGAGATGTTCGCGTCGTTGCTGTCAGTGAACGATGTCGAGTTCTGGAGTCTGCAGGGTGATAGCGAAGGCCATTGCTGGATCCCAGCGGGACAGGATGACACGCGCCGAAATGTGTACGAAGTTGGCGATGGCATTCTCCCCTTGGCAGCGGTGATTGAGCAGCTGGATCTGGTGATCACCGTTGACACGCTCGCGGCCCACCTTGCGGGCGCACATGGTGTGCCTTGTTGGGTGTTGTTGCAGCAGCAGGCAGACTGGCGCTGGATGGCAGCGCGTGAGGATTCGCCGTGGTACCCGAGCCTGCGACTCTGGCGACAACAGGTGCAAGGAGATTGGGCGGGCTTGCTGCAGCGCGTGCATGCGGAATTGCTGCGGTGGCTTGCATCTGCCGAAGCGCACAAGCGGTCTGAGGCTCGTTTGTTAGCCTGAAGACGATGACTTCCGCGACAAAACTTTCAAGAGCCTGGGACACCTACGAGGCGTACCTGTTTGACATCGACGGCACGTTGCTGAACTGCCAGGACGCAGTGCACTACTTCGCGTTTTGCGACGCGTTGAGTGAGGTGGCAGGACGGCCAGTAAACCTGGACGGCGTCGTCGCGCATGGAAACACCGATGAAGGCATTCTTCGGGATGCTTTCACGCTGGCGGCCGTGGATGAGACACACTGGCGCGCTCGCATGCCCGAAGTGCGCAAACGGATTGGGGCGCAGGTGGAAGCCAACCGCGATCAGCTGCGCATCGATGTGCTGCCGGGCGCGCGCGAGGTGTTGCAGCATCTTCGGGAACGCGGCGCGCTGCTGTCTACAGCGACAGGGAACTTGACGCGCGTGGGCGAAGCGAAGCTGGGCCATTGCGATCTGCGCAGCTTCTTTCACCTGGGCGGCTACAGTGATGAATGCGAGACCCGGAGCGAAGTGTTTCGGCGGGCGCTGGCCGGCGTTCGTGCGCAGCTTGGCGCCGGCGCCAGTGTGTGTGTTGTAGGCGACACACCGGCAGATGTTCAGGCAGCCCATGCGAACGGCCTTGAGGTGATTGCCGTAGCCACGGGCATCTACGCGCAAGAAGCGTTGCTCGCAGAAGGCCCCGAGCTCTGCGTCAGCTCAATGTTGGAGTTGCTGACGGCAGAGCCTGCTGCTGCGTAGAGCGTTGCGTGTGTCACATGCTGGCGACGTGCGTGCTTGCGTAGCCAGCTATCAGCTGGCTACTTTGCGGACGGCAGCGCTAGGTTAAGCTCCAGCACGTTCACACGCGGCTCGCCGAGCAATCCAAACTGACGCGGTGTGGTGTGGCTAGCAACAAGCGACCGTACGGCATCCTCTGAGAGGTGACGCTCGCGAGCCACACGGGCGACTTGGTACAGAGCTGCTGCGGGCGTGATATCCGGATCGAGGCCAGAGCCCGATGTTGTGACGAGATCGACAGGCACGGGAGCACCGGTGCCTTCTGACGAGACGCTTGCGTTCACACGGTCGATGAGGGCTTTGTTGGTGGGCGCGAGGTTGGAGCCTGACGAGGCGGACGCGTCATAGCCCGTGCCCGCAGCGGACGGACGGCTATGAAAGAACCCCGGGCCCGTGAACGGCTGACCGATCAGACGCGATCCGATGACTTCGCCGTTCTTCACGAGCAACTCGCCATTGGCCTTGTCAGGAAAGGTCACGCGAGCCACTGCGGTGACGACCAGGGGATAAATCACGCCAAAGATGAGGGCTGTGATCAGGGTGAACATGGCAGCGGTGAAAGCTTGTTTCTTCATGGTGCACAATCCTCAAGCAAGGTGAAGCGCCGTGATCATGAGATCGATGGCCTTGATGCCGATGAATGGAACGATGATGCCGCCGAGCCCATAAACAAGCAGGTTGCGGCGCAGCATGGCGGCGGCTGACATAGGCTGGTACTTGACCCCACGCAGCGCCAGCGGGATAAGACCCACGATGATGAGCGCGTTGAACACAACAGCGGACAGAACAGCGGATTGCGCGTTGTGCAGGTGCATGATATTTAACGCATTCAGCACGGGAAAGACGCCTGCAAACATGGCCGGGATGATGGCGAAGTATTTGGCGACGTCGTTCGCGATGGAGAACGTGGTGAGGGCACCGCGCGTCATCAGCAGTTGCTTGCCAATCGCCACAACCTCAATGAGCTTGGTGGGGTTGGAGTCGAGGTCGACCATGTTGCCGGCTTCTTTCGCGGCCTGCGTGCCGGAGTTCATCGCAACGCCTACGTCGGCCTGGGCCAAGGCTGGCGCGTCATTGGTGCCGTCGCCCGTCATCGCCACCAGCTTGCCTTCCGCCTGCTCGCGCTTGATGAGGTCCATCTTGTCCTTGGGCTTGGCTTCAGCGAGGTAGTCATCGACGCCGGCTTCGCGCGCGATGGCGGCCGCGGTGAGAGGGTTGTCGCCAGTGATCATCACGGTGCGAATACCCATCGCGCGTAGCTGGTCGAAGCGCTCGCGCATACCGCCCTTCACAACATCCTTCAGGTGAATGACGCCGAGCGCGAGACCGTTTTCTGCGACAACAAGCGGCGTTCCGCCCGCACGCGCGATACGCTCCACGGCCGTGCGCACCTCGGGCGGCATCTGCGAACCGTGTTGCTCGAGGTAGGAGGCGATCGCATCGACGGCCCCTTTGCGAATGCTGCGTCCATCCAACTCGATGCCGCTCATGCGCGTCGTCGCGGAGAACGGAATGAACTCCGCGTTAAGTTGACCGAGCTCGCGGCCCCGGAGGTTGTACTTGTCTTTTGCGAGCACCACGATGGATCTGCCTTCGGGCGTCTCGTCCGCGAGCGAAGAAAGCTGCGCTGCATCCGCGAGTGTCTGCTCCTCCACGCCGGGTGCGGCTACAAACTCAGAAGCCTGCCGATTGCCAATGGTGATGGTGCCCGTCTTGTCCAGCAGCAGCGTGTTGACATCGCCGGCGGCTTCGACAGCGCGGCCCGAAGTGGCAAGAACGTTGTGTTGCACCAGGCGGTCCATGCCGGCGATGCCGATAGCCGAGAGCAGGCCGCCGATCGTCGTGGGAATAAGGCAAACCAACAACGAGATCAGTACGAAGACGGTTTGCGGGGCGCCGGAGTAGATGGCAAATGGCTGCAGCGTCACGACGGCCAGCAGAAAGATAATTGTCAGCCCGGCGAGCAGGATGTTCAATGCAATCTCGTTGGGTGTCTTCTGCCGCTCGGCACCTTCCACCAGTGCAATCATGCGATCAAGAAACGTTTCGCCAGGGTTCGATGTGATGCGGACCGTGATGACATCGGACAGCACGCGGGTTCCCCCGGTCACAGCGGAGCGGTCACCGCCTGCTTCACGGATCACGGGTGCGGACTCACCGGTGATTGCCGATTCATCGACACTTGCGACGCCCTCGGTGACTTCGCCATCGCCGGGAATCATCTGCCCTGCGGTGACGCGGACGACATCGCCCGCGCGCAGCTGCGAACTCGGCACCTCCTGGACGGCGCCCTTCTCCACCCGATACGCAGTGGTCTCTGACTTGGCCTGGCGCAGCGCATCGGCCTGGGCCTTGCCGCGACCCTCCGCCATTGCTTCGGCAAAGTTCGCGAAGAGCACGGTGAACCAGAGCCACAGCGTAATCTGCAGGTTGAAGCTGGTGTTGCCCTTGTGTGCGATGAGACCTGCGATGAGCAGCACCGTGGTAAGCACGCTGCCAATCTCGACAACGAACATTACGGGGTTGCGCATCATGGTGCGCGGATTCAGCTTGGCGAGCGCGTCGACAGAGGCGCGGCGCACGATCTTGCGATCAAAGAGAGAGCGACGCTGAGCGTTGGTTGGCATGGAAGACGGCTCCTAAAAGGTGTGCCCGGCGTGCAGCAATAGGTGCTCAAGGATGGGTCCAAGCGAGAGCGCCGGGAAGAAGGTCAACGCGCCGACGATCAGGATCACGCCAATGAGCAGAATGGTGAACAGCGGTGTGGTGACCGGGAAGGTACCGGCCGAGGCAGGGGCGATCTTCTTCTTGGCCAGATTGCCCGCAATTGCCAGCATCGGGATGGCCATCATGAAACGGCCGAAGAACATCGCTATGCCTAACGTGAAGTTGTACCAGTGTGTGTTCGCGTTGAGGCCAGCGAAGGCGGACCCGTTGTTGCCTGTCGCCGAGGTGTAGGCGTAGAGGATCTCGCTGAGGCCGTGAGGCCCATGATTGGCGAGACTGCTGAGCCCTTGCTGCGGGAGCAGAATGCTCACACCGGCAAAGCCAAGGATGAGCAGTGGAAAGATGAGCAGGTAGAGCATGGACATCTGTACGTCGTATGCTTCAATTCGCTTGCCCAGGTATTCCGGTGTGCGCCCGACCATCAGACCCGCAATGAAGACAGCCATCACGACGAACACCAGCATGCCGTAGAGGCCCGCGCCCACTCCGCCAAAGACAACTTCGCCAAGAAGGATGTTGGCCATCGGCACCAGCCCACCAAGCGGCGTGAAGCTGTCGTGCATGCTGTTGACAGCCCCGCAACTAGCGTCGGTGGTGACTGTGGCGAACAGCGCCGAGTTCGCGAT
This sequence comes from Granulicella sp., assembly GCA_965198515.1. GTDB lineage: Bacteria > Acidobacteriota > Terriglobia > Terriglobales > Acidobacteriaceae > Granulicella. The sequence continues at coordinate 2,531,496 of CBDAPO010000006.1, forward strand.
GCCGAAGCGAACCTCCTTGCCTTCCATGTTGCCGCCGGCCTGGGCCAATGAGACATGCTGGTCGACGTTGTGCAGCAGGGGATTGGCTTGCGCTTCAGCCCAATAACAGACCAGTGTTCCGGCAAACCACAGAACGACCATGGCGGCGAGAACAGCCCATCCATGCCGCGGTGAACCCACCATCTGCCCCAGCATGACCGCAAGACCCGCAGGTAGCAGAAAAATGGAAAGCATTTGGAGAAAGTTCGAGAGCGGCGTCGGATTCTCGAACGGATGAGCACTGTTGGCGTTGAAGAAACCACCGCCGTTGGTGCCCAACATCTTGATCGCTTCCTGCGAGGCTACCGGGCCTTGAGCGATGGTTTGCGTGCTCACTGTCGTGGGCTTGCCGTCTGTACCGGTCACGTGCTGTGTTTCGACAAGCCTTGCTTGCTGGTACGGATGCAGGTTCTGAATGACGCCTTGTGAAACAAGTCCAAGCGCGAAGACGAGCGAGATGGGGAGAAGAATCCAGAAGCTCGCACGTGTGAGGTCGACCCAGAAGTTGCCCAGAGTCTTGCTCTCACGACGTGCAATCCCGCGCACAAACGCAACTGCCAGGGCCATACCCACTGCGGCTGACCAGAAGTTGTGCGTTGCCAACCCAAGCATTTGGGTCAGGTAGCTCATCGTGCTTTCCGGCGCGTAGGACTGCCAGTTCGTATTGGTGGTGAAGGAGATTGCGGTGTTCAGCGCAAGCGCAGGCTCTACCGCGGCGAGGTGCTGCGGATTCAGCGGTAGCAAGTGTTGAAGGCGTTCGACGACATAGGTCAGAACAAGCGTGGCAGCGCTGAAGATCAGCATGGCCACCGTGTACTCCGTCCACGTCATCTCCTGCTCGGCGTTGACCCCGGTCACGCGATACAGCGCGCGTTCACAGGGCCGTAGCAACCAATCGAGAAAGGTCTTCCGGCCTTCAAAGACGCTTGTCATATACGTTCCCATCGGCTTGGCTAGAAGGAGTACACAAGCGATGAAGACGAGAATCTGTAACCAGCCATTCAGGGACATCAGAACTTCTCCGGGCGGAGCAGCGCGTATACGAGATACGCGAGCAAAGCAACGCAAATCACAAGCAACAAAACGTTCAGGATCATGGCCGCGTGCCTTTCAGGCGATCGCACCCCGTCACATAGAGCAGGGAAAGTCCAAACATCGCGAACAACATCAGCAGAGCAACAACGTCAAGCATGAGTCTCCTGTGACAAGCGCGCGGGCTCGCCGGCAGAACGCATAGGTATGGGCCGGCGAAGAGGCACCGGCATGGCAACGCGGGAATCACAACAACGGTTCTCGCTTCAAGGTCTATTGAAGCGTTCGGCGTCGTTGGAAGTCCGTAGAGAAGCTGTTAAGAAGTGGTAAAGGGTGATGCTTGACGCTCAACGCTGTCGGGGTCGGGATGGAACCGGTAGCCTACCCAGGGCTCACTCTGGATGTACTTATGCCCGTCGCCACGCTCGATCTTTTTGCGCAGCGCTGCGACGAGCACACGCAGATACTCCGGTTGATCTTCCCCCGCCGGTCCCCAAACCGCGCGCAAAATCGTCTTGTGTGTGAGTACTCTGCCTGGAGTGCGCGCAAACAGCAACAACAGGTCGAACTCTTTCGGCGTGAGGTGAACTGATGATCCACGGACGGCGACCGTGTGCGCCTCGGAGTCGATCACGAAATCGCCAAGTTCAAGATGAGTCGTCAGCACCTCCGTCGGTGGAAGGCGACGCAGCTGTGCGCGAACGCGCGCAAGCAGTTCCGGCATGCTGAAAGGTTTGGTGAGGTAGTCATCTGCACCTTCATCCAATGCCTTGACCTTCATGCTGTCGGTGTCGCGAACGCTTAGCACGATCATGGGCGTAGAGCCAAGGTTGCGAATGGCACGGGTCAGCTCCAGTCCATTCATCTCCGGCATGGCAAGGTCAGAGATGATCAGGTCAGGCTTCGTGATGTGAAACTGCTCCAGCGCTTCGAAGCCGTTGCTCGCAATATGAACCTCATAGCCGCTGCTTTGGAGCGATGCACGCAACATGCGGGTAATCTGGCGTTCGTCGTCCACTACGAGGATGCGATTCAAGGCTTCTCCTGGGTCACGATGTGGAGGTCTACATGGGGCGCTTCCGACATGAAACGTTGGATGGCAAGATAGTACAAGTAGCTGCGCATGCCGTGCATGGCTGAGCGCCCGACAATCACCTGCGTGATGCGATGCTCGCGCACAAAGGTGGCGCTGGTGCGTGCGGTGTCGTTGCCGGTGAGCGGGACAACATGCGCGCCCAGATTTGTTGCAAACTGAAGGCTCGATTCGAGCACGCGCTTGCGCTCAGGTTCATCATCCCGCGCACTGGACACGTGCAGAACATACAGTTCCGCGTTCAGCGCTTCCGATAGCCGGGCACCCCGAGCGATGAGGTCGCGTGCCTGCGGACTTGCGCTGATGCACACGGCGATCTTCTCAGACACGGTCCAGTGTGCGCCCAACTTCTTGCGCCGGACGTATTCATCCAGGTTGCGATCGACGGCTCGGGTGACGCGCTGCAGGGCCATCTCCCGCAGGGCAATCAGATTGCCACGGCGGAAGAAGTTAGCCAGAGATCGTTCCACACGTTCCAACGGGTAGATGTCGCCGCGGCGCATGCGCGTGACCAACGCTTCCGGCGTGAGATCACTGATCACGATCTCGTCGGCCCGGTCGAGCACCCAGTCCGGTACCTGCTCACGTACGCTGATACCGGTGAGCGCCTGTACGCGCGGCGAAAGGCTTTCTACGTGCTGGATGTTCACTGTGCTGAGTACGTCAATCCTGTTGTCCAGCAAATACAGAACGTCTTCCCAACGTTTCCCGAACCGGCTGCCTTGCACGTTCGTGTGCGCCAGTTCGTCGACAAGCACCACTTGTGGCATGCGGGCGAGAATGGCATCCACATCCATCTCGTAGAAGACGGTGCCCTTGTAATCGATCTCGCGTCTGGGGACGTGTTGGAGCCTGTCCGCAAGCTCGGCCGTGCCGGACCGGCCGTGCGTTTCTACGATGCCGATGACGACGTCTTCACCACGGCTGCGGCGGCGTATCCCTTCGCTGAGCATGCCGAAGGTCTTGCCCACACCTGGTGCGTAGCCGAGGAACACTTTGAAGCGACCACGCTCCCGTTCGGCATCCGCCGTCGCATGCAACCAATCTTCCGGAGACTTCGCAGATGAATTCAAGCCGTACAATCTCCCCATGAACTCGCGCCGCTCGATCGCGTTAGTGAGATGGCTCGCTGCGTTCGGCACCCTGGCCGGAATTGTACTCGTGTACCGCCGGTGGCTTCACGCGAATCCCACCACGGTGGCGTTAACGCTGCTGCTTTTGATCCTGGTTCTGGCCGCTGAGTGGGGTTTGCGCTATGCCGTTGCCGTCTCCCTTGTCGCCACTACGCTGTACAACTTCTTCTTCCTCCCGCCGATCGGCACGTTCACGATCACGGACCCGCAGAACTGGCTGGCGTTGATCGCATTCCTCGTCACATCCATCATTGCAAGCCGGCTTTCGGAGCGCGCCCGGCGCGAAGCAAGTGATGCCCGCGCGCGCCAGCGTGAACTGGAAGTGCTGTTTCGCCTAAGCCGCGAGCTGCTGCAGTCAGAAAGCGTGGCCGGCCTTGTAAGCTCGGTGCCGGGCGCTGTCGCCAGCGTCACCGCGGCATCTGCCGGCACACTGTATTTGCTGGAGGGTGACAAACTCTACCAAGCAGGCATCGCGAACATTACACCCGTAGAGGTGCCGCATCTTCGCCAACTTGCCTTGACGCTTTCAGGCGCACGACAGGTCGTCGGCGACGTTGAGATCCCGCTACGTACAGGTGTGCGGCCGAAGGGGTTGCTGCTGTTGCGCGGTGCGTTCTTCTCTGCGGAAACTGCGGAAGCCATCGGCAGCCTGGTGTCCATCTCCATCGATCGCGCGCAGGCGCTGGAAAGCGTGGCCCGAGGAGAAGCCGTGAAGGAAAGTGAGCGGCTGCGCACGTTGATGATCGACTCCATCACGCATGAGCTGCGCACTCCATTGACTTCGATCAAAGGTGCAGCGACGGCGCTGCTTGGCGGAGAGGTGCCAAAGACGGAGACGACTGAGCTGCTGAGCATCATTGACGAAGAAAGCGATCGGCTCAATCGACTGGTCTCGGAGGCCGTCGAAATGGCGCAACTCGACGCGCAACAGGTGCAGATGCACTTTGTATCTGTCCGCGTATCTGACCTGGTGACGCATGCGCGCGAGAGCTGTGCGTGGGTGGAAGAGCAGCATCCAATGCGCGTCGGTATTGCGCCCGACCTGGAGGTGCGTGCGGATCCTGCGGTGTTGGACAAAGTGCTGTGCAACTTGTTGGAAAACGCGGCCAAGTATTCCCGTCCCGGGACGCCGATCACGATCTCGGCTGAAGCGGAACGAAGTGGTGTGAGCATCAGCGTTGCGGACCAGGGTGTCGGCATCGATCCTGCTGAGCAGACCTTGATCTTTGAGCGGTTTTATCGCGGCAGATCGCAGGCAGATGGCTCATCGGGCACCGGCATGGGGCTTGCCATCAGCCGCGCCATTGCGGAAGCACATGGTGGTGACATCAATGTGACGAGTCAGCCCGGACGAGGCTCCGTGTTTACTGTCTGGATTCCGGGTGCAGCGTAGTTTTGAGCTGTTGAATGGGAACACAGAGCTTGTCTACGTCGATGGCGGCGTGGGCGAGGCCAGCATCGCTCTGCAGTGTCGCGCGATTTGAACCTCTTCTTCCGCTGCAAGCACCTTGACCTTCGACGAAACGGCTTCGGTTTCAGTGATGCCGAAAGACTCCAGACCTGCGAGAACTTTGCCGCGAACCTCTGCGCTGTGTTGCCCGATGCCGCCGGTGAAGACAAGCAGATCGAGACCGCCCATCAGGGCAATGTAGCTCCCGATGGCCTTGCGGATGTCCGTGGTGAACACATCAACGGCGAGTATCGCGCCCGCGTCGCCTTGCTTTGCGCGTTGCATAAGCGCGAGCATGTCACCCTCGCCATTGGCGAATCCCGCCATGCCACACTCGTGATTGATGAAGCTTTCGAGCTGATCCAGCGTGAGGTGTTGTTCTCGCAGAAGATACAGCAGCACACCAGGATCGAGATCACCGCTGCGTGTACTCATGGGAACGCCGCCTGCGGGGCTAAGCCCCATACTGGTGTCGATCGATGTGCCTTCATGAACAGCAGTGATGCTGCTGCCTCCGCCGAGGTGCGCAATGACGATCTTTGCAGGTGCTGCGACGCCAAGGCGATGCATCACGGATTCGCAGGAAAGACCATGAAAGCCGTACCGCATCACGCCCATGTCGAAAAAACGTGCGGGAAGAGGAAGATGGGATGCTCGTGGTGGCATGGTGCAGTGAAACGCCGTGTCAAAACACGCAAATTGCGGGCACGCAGGGAACCACCGCTCCGCTTCGTGGATCAAGCGCAGAGCATCCGGAATGTGCAGCGGAGCAAAGTGCACCGCGGCTTCAAGCTGCTGTAGTACTTCAGGCGTAACCTTCTGATGCTGGCGAAGATGTGGGCCTCCATGCACGACGCGATGGCCGACTGCAGCGGGCGAAGTGTGCAGCTGCTTGTTCATTGCCGAAGCGAGCACCTGGAGCGCCTCGGCTGGTGAGCTCAACGTCTGCTGTTCATCCAGCAGAGATGTGCCATCCGCAGCCTTCAGGTGAACACGCCCAAGGTCGGGTCCAATCTCTTCAGCGCCGCCCTCGACCAACAGCTGCTCTTCACCTTCCACGTGCCGGAAGAGTCCGATCTTGAGCGACCTCGATCCACTGTTTAGAACGAGGATGGGCTGGTCATCGGATCTCACTTGATTGGCCATGTCCAGCTGCTGATCTCTGGCTTGTCGATTCCTTCCGCATACGCATAGCTGCGGTTTTCGATGATCTGGCTGATCAGCCATTCTTTCAGGTGCGCTGCGCTGGCCTGGAGCTTGGGGACGCGGTCAATCACGTCGATGCACAGGTGAAAACGATCAATGCTGTTCAAGATTGCGAGCTCCAGCGGCGTGTTGATGTTGCCCCGTTCGCGGTAGCCGTGCACATGCATGTTTTCGTGATTGCTGCGCTTGTAGGTGAGCTTGTGAATCAGCGTGGCATAGCTATGGAAGTTGAAGATGACGGGTTTGTCGACCGTAAACAGCGAGTCGAAGTCCTGGTCGGACAGCCCGTGCGGATGAGCGGTGCTGGGCATCAGCTTGAACAGGTCGACGACGTTGACAAAGCGGACCTTGAGGTCTGGCAGCTTCTCGCGCAAGATAGCTGCGGCCGCAACGGCCTCCATGGTGGGCACGTCGCCCGCACAGGCCAGCACCACGTCCGGCTCGGTACCCGCATCAGTGCTTGCCCAATCCCAAATGCCGATGCCCTTGGTGCAATGCTCCACAGCCTTGTCCATCGGAAGGAAGACCAGGTGCGGTTGCTTGTCGGCGACGATGACGTTGACGTAGTCGCGCGAACGCAGGCAGTGATCAGCCACGCTGAGCAAACAGTTCGCATCCGGGGGCAGGTAGATGCGCGTAACCTCAGGACTCTTGTTGGTGACGACCTCAAGAAAGCCCGGGTCCTGATGCGAAAAACCATTGTGGTCCTGACGCCACACCAGCGACGAAATGAGCAGGTTCAGCGAAGGGACTGGAGCACGCCAGCCGACTTCCTTCTTTGACTTCTCCAACCACTTCGCATGCTGGTTGAACATGGAGTCGATGATGTGGATGAAGGCCTCGTACGAGTTGAGCAAGCCATGGCGTCCAGTGAGCACGTAACCTTCGAGCCAGCCCTCAAGCGTGTGCTCGCTCAGCATCTCCATCACGCGGCCATCATGCGCGATCTCTGTACCATCGGCATCTTCGGGCTTGATTTCTTCCTGCCAGGTCTTTTGTGAAACCTCGTAGATCGCCTCCAGGCGATTGGAGGCTGTTTCATCCGGGCCGAAGACGCGGAAGGAAGTCATGTTCCGCTGCATGACATCGCGCAGGAACTTGGCGAGTGTGGCCGTCGGAGACTCATAGACGGCGGCCGGTGAGGTGATCTTCACTGCGTAGTCGTGGAAGCTGGGCAGGTCCAGCGGACGGCACAGAACCCCGCCATTGGCATGCGGGTTGGCGCTGATGCGGCGCTGGCCTTGCGGCGCGGTGGCCTGCAATTCAGCACGCAGCGTCCCGTGTTCGTCGAAGAGATCCTCGGGCTTGTAGCTGCGCAGCCACGCTTCCACCACGGCAAGACTTGTTGGGTCTGTGATGGGGTCGAGTACAGGGACCTGATGCGCGCGCCAGAAATTTTCGACTTTGTGTCCATGCACCTCCTTTGGCCCCGTCCAGCCCTTAGGTGAGCGCAGAACCAACATGGGCCAACGCGGAGGTTGTTGCTCCTGAGCCGTGTTGGCGTCGGCTCTTGCCCTCTGCTGGATGTTCTTAATCTTCAGGATGCAAGTCTCCATGACCTCGGCCATGGTGTGGTGCATCAGTTCAGGCTCATGGCCTTCAACGAAGTGAGGCTCATAGCCGAAACCACGCAGCAGGCTTTCGAGATCCTCCTTGGGCATGCGGGCATACAACGTCGGATTCGCGATTTTGTAGCCGTTCAGGTGCAGCACCGGAAGGACAGCCCCGTCGCGTTTCGCGTTAAGGAATTTGCATGACAGCCAAGAGGTCGCCAACGGACCGGTCTCCGCTTCGCCGTCACCGACCACAACGGTCACGATCAGGTCCGGGTTATCGAAGGCTGCGCCAAAACCGTGTGAAAGGCTGTATCCAAGCTCGCCTCCTTCGTGAATGGAGCCCGGTGTTTCCGGTGTGCAATGGCTGCCCAGGGCTCCAGGGAACGAGAACATCTGAAACAAACGCAACAGGCCGGCTTCATCACGGCTGCGGTCAGGATAGATCTCGGAGTAGTGGCCTTCCAGGTAGCTGTTTGCCAGCGTTGCGGGAGCGCCATGACCGGGGCCCGCGATGTACATCACGTTCAGGTCGTACTTGCGGATCAGGCGATTCATGTGCACCCAGATGAACGATTGGCCCGGGTCGCTGCCCCAATGGCCCAGCAGGCGCCGCTTGATGTGGTCGGGCTGAAGGGGTTCGCGCAACAGCGCATTTTTGCGCAGATAGATCATGCCAGCGGCGAGATAATTACAGGCTCGCCAGTACGCATCCATTGCCGAAAGTTCTTCTGCGGATAATCCCATAGCTTGCGACCCTCCTGCGTTAGCACCATAGTACGCACAGGCGCGCGGTGGCGGGTTAAGCTGCAGTTTCACGCGGGCTTTGTTTCAGGGCGGCTGCGTTGCGGCTGGAGCAGGAAAGGCGCCAGTGAACGTGCTACCATCGGCCTCGCCGCGGTCCAAAGGACGCGCTTTGGAGGCTTACTTTGTTGGGCTCGAAACATGGGCGATCCGTACTCGCATTCGCCGCACCACTGCTCTTCGGTTTCGCCGTATCGTCATGCCAGAGGGCGCTGGCTCAGGAGACATCGGCCATGGGACCACAAACCGATACAAGCGTGATTGCGCCCGACGGAACGGCCCATGTCACCCGCGTCGTTCCTGTGCCTAAGACCATCAGCCCGGAAGCGCAACACGTGCTGGCACGGCCGATGTCCGGCAAGGCGGTACCGCAGACGCTCGCGGAGCGGCGCACCTCCACCGACACCTGGCAGAACAGGGCGGGGGAGGCTTTCCGGCAGATCTATCCGGCAGACGTGCAGAGCAAGGAGATTGCCGGCGTTCCCGTTCGCGTGATTACACCGCCGGGCATTCCGGCGGCAAATCAGAATCGTGTCCTCATCAACCTGCATGGCGGCGGCTTTAACTCCGATTCCGGCTCGCTCACCGAGTCGATCCCGGTAGCCGCTCTGGCTCATGTGCAGGTGATTGCGGTGTTGTACCGCCTCTCACCAGAGCACAAATTTCCTGCGGCACTGGATGACGCCGTTGCCGTATATCGGGAGGTCTTGAAGACGCACCGTCCACAAGATGTCGCGATCTTCGGCACGTCGGCCGGGGCAGTTCTTACTGCGGAAGTCGCCGTTCAGCTGCGCAAAATCGGCCTTCCGGAACCAGCCGCGCTGGGCATCTTCTCCGGCAATGGCGACTTCAGCAAACAGGGTGACTCCATCGCGTTGTTTGCACTGAACGGTTTGTCAGGGCACCTTGCGCCGCCGAAGCCCCCGGAAGAAGAGCCCAGGGAATACGTTGGGTCGACGAAGCTGAATGATCCGGTACTGTCCCCGATGTACGCGGACCTGCACGGCATGCCGCCTACGCTGTTCATCACCAGCACGCGTGACCTGCTGCTGAGCGGAACAACCACACTGCATCGGGCTTTTCTGCGTGCGGGAGTAGATGCACGGCTCGTGGTCTTTGAGGCTTTACCGCATGCCTTCTGGAACGACCCTGCCTTGCCGGAAAGCAGGGAAGCTCACGAGATCATGGCAAACTTTCTCGGCTCTCAGCTAGGCAAATAGGCCCAAAGAAAGGACCATGCCTGTTCGGGCATGGTCCTTCGTGTGACAAAGATGCAGTAGCTTACGACGCGAGGCTATCGCGGTATGCCTTGACCTTGTCATGCGAGGCCTGGATGTGCGGTTGCTGCTTCAGCAGCACCGTGCGCACATTGCTGCTCAGGTTGGTGTCGCCCAGAGCTTCCTGATAAGCCTTCTTGGCCGCGTCCTCACCTTGCTCCGCGGTGACCAGCAGGGTGTGGTCGCCACCGCCCAGGTTCGCCTTCAGGTCGCCCCATACGCGATGAATCGATCCGGTCGCTGTGCCGCCAACGTCCTCAGCAACGCCGGCCGCAGCCTGAACCTCGCGGGCATACTGACCGCGTGTGCCGGCTTCCTGGATAAAGAATGTCTTGAGTTCCGGGCTCGTCAGATGCTCGCCAATGTCAGCAAATCCGCGCTCACCGTCGTGCAAAACCTGGATCAACGTTTTTACCAACTCATTCGTGTCTGCCATTTCGTTCTTCCTCTTTCGGGCTGGCCCGTGCGCTACGCTGAGTGCGCCGCGCACGGGGCGTAATCGATGGGCGTTATCGCTTCTTGGACTTGGCTGCCTTCTTCGGAGCGGACTTCTTGGCGGCGCGGGTGCGGCTCGGTGGCTCCGCCTCTTCCTCTTCGTCCTCGGCTCCTTCCTGCAGAGACTCGCTGTTCACCGCTTCAGACACCTCGGTCAAGCGCTGATCGGTGTCCTTCTCCTCCTGCAGTGTTTCTGCGAGAAGGTCGTGAATCTCCTGTTCGCCCATGGCTTCGGCGAAAGTAGCCACCGTGCCGTAGGATGCGATCTCGTAGTGCTCCATGCGCTGCCCGGCGGCGATAATGGCCGCATCCAGCACTGGCCCTTTTTCGATCTCGTCGAGTGCTTCTTGCGCCTCGGCGATGAGGCCTTTCATGGCCTCGCATGTTTTACCGGAAGATTTCTTCTCCAGGATCTCGAACACCCGGTCGAGACGTTCCACCTGTCCCTTGGTTTGTTCGAGGTGCTCCTGCAGGGCCTGCTTGAGTTCTTCCGAAGTTACCTTCCTGGCGATCTTTGGGTAGGCTCGGACTGCTTGCTTTTCGGCCGAGTAGATGTCCTTCAACTGTGAAACGAACAGGTCATTAGCCGTCTTGATTGCCATACGTTACCGCTCCCGTCTCCGAAGCATGTCGCTTCCGCGGAATAGGATGCAGAAGTGAGGCCTAAGAGAACGTGACTTTCTCAGGTTTTCAAGTTCGATGATGTTCCAGGACCGCATGCAGGACTGACCTGCAACTATCAACGATTCAGGTTGATCAGGTGCAGGCGTGACAAAGCACATGCCTGAAAGGTCAGGACCGAAGCGCTGACCGGCTACCAGCAAAGCAGCTCGCGCGAACTACGTCCGATAACAGATATTCTGTTCTACTGCGCTCTGCGCTTTTCCGGCAACGACACAGAGCCTAATGCACGCGACGGACCTTCCACCTCGCCGCTTCCAATCCCCAGCGGCGACTGCTGCGCCTCGAACTCTGCGAGGGCCTGGTCTGCCAACGCTCTTTGTTCAGCTTCCTTCACGTGGACGTCGTGAAGGTCCAGGCTGTCTACCGCCACACGCACGCGACCGGAGGCGCGATAGCGCTCTTCCTCCACCATGCTTTCCAGGCGGTTCAAGGTGTCGCCCGCGCCGCCCAGGTTTGTGACCATGCCGGACGCCATTTCGGTGATCTCGGCCATGGCGCGCTTCATGCGCATGTCGCTGATGCCGGACTTCAGCGCTTCAATCTTCTGGCGTGTGATGGCCACCGCCACGTCACGCGCCCGCACCAACTCCTTGTAGGTGACTTCGGCCTGGTCCAGCTGCTTGCGGTTCTCGTCCAACTCGCGGTCGACGGTCTTCAGCCGCAGCGCGTACTGGCCCGCGACATCGCGCCGGTCAAGCTTCAAGTTGGCAGCTACCTTGGCTCGGAGGTCTGTCTCGTCTGTTTCCAGCTTGCGCACTTGGCCGATCAGCCGCTCAATGAGCCCGGCATGGGACGCGAGCCCAACGTTGAACTTGCCCACCTGGCGCCGAAGGTTTTCCTGCTCGACCTCAAGCAAAGCCTCCGGGTTGCGGCGTTCCGCCTTGGAGACGAACAGACCGAAAAAGCCCCGAATCAGATTGCCCACGCGACGGAACATACTTGCTCCTTGAAGATCCTCAATGTTGCTCGTTGTACTGTACGCCACTGCCCTGCGCTTGGTTCACTCAGCGGTATTCGCGAAGCCGCGGTGCGAGACCGGCGAAGACCAGAAAAACGCAGAAGGCGATCGTTAGACCGGCTTCCAGCTCAAGGTTGTGCAGCGCAGCCTTGCCTTCGTCGATTGCGGACCCGAAGGCGGACTGGTTGATCGTCAGCGCCTGGTCCAGCGCTGCGTCGAACGCCGCGAAGCTGCCGCCTGCCTGCGTGGGGTTGGTGCCGGTGCAAAGGTCCACCGCGGCCCGGTGCTGCCCCGTGCGTTCCAGCCGGCGCAACTCCGGCTCAAAGGCAACATAGTGATGCCAGGTGACCAGCGTCTTCCATGCGGCGTCGCGCTCGCCGGAGAAGGTGATGTTGTTGAACTCGTCCGCAAGATAGCCGGTGAAGCCGTCGACTGCGTGCCCTTCCCGCTCGGCAGCAAGCAGCTGTGTGGGACTAAGAGTGAGGGGCTCCCTGGCGATCTGGGCCGCGGCACGGGCAAAGCTCTGATCGTGCTCGGCCGCATGGGCCGGGTCGAGCAGCAGCCTGCTTTGATCGCTGCGCGTGCCATAGGCCGCCGCCCTTGCTCGCCAAAGAGCGTGGATGGATGTGAAGGCGTCCTCTTTGGCGATCCTGAGCTCTTCGTGAGACTGGGACAGATCGTGCAGCGTGAACACGGCCAGCACGCACACGACCAGCGTGGCGAGGATCAGGAATGGGTTCAGCGTCCTGTGCATGCGTTGGCTCAGAACCATCTGCGTCGCTGCAAGTGCGACAACGAGCAGCGCACACAGCACCACAATCAGGACGCGCAAGCTTGAGGAGCGCATGCCTTCTGCGTGGTACGTGCGCTCCAGCACATCGCCGTTGGCCTGGTCCAAGGCTTCGGTCGCCGGAAGCAACGCCGTGTCGAGGACACCGGTGGCCTCACGGTACGCCCCCAGCGCGTCGGCATCGTTCCTCTGGTGCAAGTCGCGGGCCCTCTGAACGAGCCGCTCATAGCTGCCCAGTCCCACCTGGATCGACTGGATGGGGAGACGTTCTGCATCGCCGTAGGTGATGTTTTCTGCCGCTGCGATCAAGGCCTGTGCGGCCTCCACACGGCGCGTCTCGTAGGCCTGGGACGAAAGATCCGAGCTGGTTGCCGGCTGCAGGAGTTCATCGGCAGCCTCTGCATCCATGGCGGCGATCGCGGACCGGATGTGCTGCGCGGCGATGATGCTGGGCACGGTGTCCTGGCCGACCGTCTTCAGCGCTGCGCGGTGGGCTTGGGTTGCCCCCAGGATGGTCAACAGGAGCAGCGCTGTCAGCACGCAGATGGTCAGCCTTGCCACCCTGAGCAGCTGCAGCGTGCTCCACCCGTGTTGTCGCACGGCGACCCCTACCAGTGCACTTCCCATACGGCGTTCCCTTCTTAGTCCCACAGCCGACCGCTTGGTGCGGCCCGTTTAGCTTGCCTGTACGGTGAGGCGGGTCCAGTGTCCCAACGTGATTTCGTCGCCGGCATGCACCGGGTAGTCGGTCATGGGTTCAAGATCTTTGCCATTCAGGCGTGTGCCATTGGCGGCACCGATGTCGCGCAGCAGGAGACCATGCTGCGGATCGAGTTGTAGCAAGGCATGCCTGCGGGACACGGCTTCGTCGTAGTCGAGCGAGATCTCCGGGAAGATGGCCCGTGCTTCGTTTCTGCGGCCAATCAGGCTGACGGGTTCATGCAAAAGCACGATTGCACGCGCGATACCGGCCGGTGGCTCGGGACTTTCTGCACTACGCAGACTGGGATCCACGGCGATCTGCACTGCCCACTGTTGTGGTTCGTTTGCCACTGCTGCAGCAGGTTCAGGCTCCGGAGCGACGGCCTCTGCGGGCTCGGGCTCTGGCGTGAGGATGGGTACTTCGCCGTGCGCACCGGTGGTGAAGTTATAGCCACACACTTCGCAGAACACAACGCCGCCGGGCTCCCGCACGGTGCCACAATCCGGGCAAACATCCCCGGCAGCGGCCCCGATCGCAGGCGCTGCAGCAGCGCCGCCCTGCATCTTCGCGCCGCACTCTGAGCAGTAGTCCGCTTCAGAAGAGGTATGCCCCCGGGGGCATACCAGAACGTCCATCCCCTGTCCCATTGCCATCTCCGTTTCTGCCCTGCTTACGCGCCTTTTGCGATGCGGGCTGTCTTTGTGGAACGCGTTTCAAGTGCCATGGAGTCTTCTTTGTTTACTGCCGTTTTCAGGCGCACTGTACCGGTGTCGGCGTTCTGCACATCCACCACGCGGCCCAGCAGCTTGGCCGTGGCTTCATTGCCGGAGTCATGCGCGATCTTGACGGCGCGGCCCAGCAGCGCCGTGGCACGGTCAACATCGCCGCGGGCCCGTGCATCCAGCCCATCCTGGATGGACTGCGCGAGCTCTGCCTGGCCCGTGTAGTGCGCCACCACCCGGTTGATCTTGGTGGATTTGGCTTCATCATCGGTCCAGACCACAAGGATGCGCGCCTCGGCGACCTTGTTCTCAACTCCACGCTCGCTGTAGACAAGACTGGCTCGCCCGGCGAGCACCTCGTCGCCCACCGCCCCGGGTGTTACCTCGATGCAGAAATGGAAGTCGCGGCTTTCGCCTTTGCCCCAGGCACCGGTGGGGTACTCGCGTGTTTGCGGCTTCACCTCTCGTGCGCGGGCCGTGAGGTCGACGATGGCCGGGCTGACCTCCTTGCAAAACTTGACCCGCGCTCCCTGCGGCGTCCACAAGCGAAGGAAGACGTCGCTGACGGTCTTGCTCAGCGCGTTTTGCAGGATGGCGTTGAAGTCGGCCGTGATCTGCTGGGGTGATGGGATGATGTCGACCGTGCCGAGCAGCTTGCCGGCGACTGCGCGAAGTTGATCGATCTGCCAGTCCGTGCCCACGCCACGGCAATCACATTGAAAGACACCCTCGCACTCGGCGAGCACAGCCTTAAGCGGATCGTTATCTCCCGCGTCGTTCTGACCGTCGGTCAACAGTAGAGCCTGCCGGATAGCGCCTGGGCGTGCACGAAACTGGTCCAGCGCCAGGTGCAGCCAGTTGGAAATGCGTGTTCCGCCAAAGGCGCGCATTTGATGGATGGCTGCCAGTGCTTGCTGCTTGCCGACAGCATCGGCTCGCATGACCGGGCAGACCAGGTGGGCTGCATCAGCGCCGGCCACCACGAAGAAGCTGCAGTCTGGGGGAAGCATCTGGACCAACTGCGCCATCGCTCCTTTGGCGGCGTTGATCTTGCCCCCTTCCATCGATCCGGACACATCACACAAGATGCCGAAGAGGCGTTCGCCGCTTCCCCCGGCTGTGGTGCTTTCACCCGCGGTGACGGTCATGATGGCGTGTACCTCCCGCGACCCCGCAGGGAGGAACTCATTTTGAAACGTATCGGCCTTGAACTGACCTGGCATGCGCCCTCTTTCTCCTTGTACGTTGCGTTAGGCCTCTAGGTTCACGGGATCTGCGTCAGCCGCAGGGGTGGACGGCCGAAGCCGCAGCAAAGCGACCGTGATATTGTCTCGGCCGCCCTGTTGATTGGCGTAGTCGACCAGCTTGCGTGCTGCTGAAAGGCTGTCCTGGCCGTCTGTGTTGTTGATCAGCTCGGCAACGGTTGCCGGGGCGGAAGCGTAGTTCCAAAGGCCGTCCGTGCAGAGCAGCAGCGTTCCTTCGCCAGTGATCTTGTGTTCCACGAACTCAAGCGTGGAAGCCGTTTCCGCGTCGGCGCCGAGCCAACGGGTGATGGCGTGTGCCTGTGGCGAGGCCTGCGCTTCCTCCTCGGTCATCTCGCCGCTGGCCAGCACCATGTTCATCCAGGAATGATCGTGCGTAAGCGGGTGAGCGCCGTCCTTGTCGATCCAGTAGGCACGGCTGTCGCCGAGCCAGGCAACCGTGATGGTCTCGTTGGAAACGACGGCCGCGACCAACGTTGTGGACGGAGCGGAGTCGCCCAGGTCGACGGCCGTCTGCACTTTCAGCTCTGCGGCAGCCGCGGCCACGGCGGCTTGCAGCACGTGCTCGGGGTCGCGGCCCGCGTCAGCAGTGAACGCTCCGCGCGCTTCCCTGACCACGGCGGCGGACACTGCTGCGGAAGCTACATCGGCGTTGCTGGTGGACGAGACGCCGTCACAGACCACGGCGATGCTGATTTGGCCAACGCGGGTCAGGGCGAAGCGATCTTCGTTGCGCTCATGGCGCTGGCCGCGATCGCTTACCGCCGCAAAGTCTTCCCCAAGCACATCCTCGATGTGATCGCTGTCGGGGCGACGCACGCGGCGTCCACAGCTGAGGCAAAAGCCCTCTTCGTCCAACTCCTCGGGGGGCGCTCCGCATGTGCAACCCGCGGCGCTGGCCGTCTCCGGCTGCAGCCGAACACCGCAGTTCTCGCAGAAAAGGTCGTCATCCGGCACGTCCGTGGTGCATGCAGCGCACAGCATCTAGTTCCCTCTTTCTCAGTGCCAGCAACGTCGGGTCAGGTCAGGGATCGCGGGCGCACCATGTTGGCCTGGTCGATCAGTCGCACACGCTCATGTTCGTTGGGGGCAAACCGTGCCAGGGTGCGCAAGGAGTTCTCCAGGCCTTGCCGCAGGGAGCGCTCCGCCATGGGCTGACCAAGCACCGTTGTGTGTCCGTTCAGTCCGTTCTTTTTGGCGGCCACTTCGACGATCGCAGCGCGAAAGATCTGACTTTCCAAGAAGGACTTTTCTCGGCCATCGAGGCCAAGCCGCTCGGCCAGTTCAGAAGCCGCGAGTACATCGTCCAGCGTGGGAGTCCGGTTGCCTTCGCCAAGCAGGGCGCGCGCGGCGCTTACCTGTGCGCGACGAAAAAGAGCGGACGAGGGCGGGATCCTGTTGAGGGCCTCGACCGCGGCCCGGCAATCTCCGCGGGCCTCGTGGCACCGCGCCAAACCGAACACCGCCGAAACAAAGGCGGGGTCCACGCCTGACACCAGGTCATACATCCTGATGGCGAGGTCGAGGTCACCCCCAAGCTCGGCAGCGAGACCAAGGGCGAGCTTGGGTGGAAGCTCACCGGGCAGATCGAAGTAGACCTGATCGAATGGTCTGCGCGCCTCGTTCGGCTCGTTCCGCAGCAGGCGGATGCGCGCCTGAAACCAGAGAACGCGCCAGTCCCAGGCGTCCTCGGCAGCTAACAGCCGTAACAAGTCATCGGCCTCGGTAAACTCACCGGCCTCGCCCAGCGTTGCCGCCAGTCGCAGGCGCACTTCCCGCGACTTAGGAAACTGCTTGCATGCCAGGCGCAGCGCGGTGGCCCGCCGGGAAGGGGCGGGTAGCGTTAAAACACTGCTCACCGCCGCGGCACCCGGGTCATCAAGGGCGAGTGCTGGTGAAGGCAGGTAGCGTGGGTCGGGCAGCACGGGCGCCATGGCGTCGCCGGCATCCAGCGCCAGCAGGTCTGCCCCGAACTCCTGGCTGCTGCCGGGCCGCGGCGTGCCGCTTTCGGTGGCAACCACCTCGCGCAGCACACCGAGCAACTGCTCGGTCATCTCATCGGCTGACTCGAAGCGGTCGTCGGGCTGCTCTGCCGTGGCCTTCAAGAGAAAGCGGTACAGCGACTCCTGTTCCGCGAACAAGGGACGTTCGTCCGGCAGCGGAAGCGTGTAGCGATGGTCTTTGCTGAAGCCACTGATGTCCGTGAGCAGCACGGCTAGCGTGCGGCCCACGGTGAAAAGGTCGGACGAAGGCGTGGGACCAGCGCCAGCCTCCGGTGCGCTGTACCCCACCGTGCCGTAGATGTCGCCGCCGGTGTCGTCGATGCGCCGCACGCCGCCAAGGTCAATCAGCTTCACGTCGTCGTGCTCCAACATGACGTTGTCCGGCTTGAAGTCGCAGAAAACCATGCCCATGCGGTGGAGATAGGAGAACGCCGGCAGGATGCGATGGATGTACGCCACCGCTTCGGCAGGCGGCAGCGGGCCGCGCTCCTGCCGGATCTGCTTCAACGTCTTGCCACCGATGTACTCGAGAACAATGAAGCCTTCGCCGGCAGCCTGCACGAAGTTATAGATCGCGACGATGTTGGGGTGTTTGACCGCGGCGAGGAACTGTCGCTCTGCCACGGCAGCGGAGGCAGCGGATTCATCCTGCGTGTTCAACAGCCCCTTCAGCACGACGTAGCGCGACAACAGGCGGTCAAACGCGAGATAGATCCAGCCGAGGCCGCCGAACGCCAAAGGTCCCTTGACTTCGTACTGGTTGGCGACCAAATCGCCTGCTTTCAGGGTCGGGACGAAGTTGTACCGTGTGCCGCACTTGCCGCAGAAACCGGATTCGCGCTTGAGTGGGGCGTCGCACTTGGCACAGAACCGCTTGTGTTCCGGGACGCGTGTTTCAGCGAGGATCGCCCGTTCGGGTTCCACGGAGGGCAGATCCGGCAGCGTGATCAGACCGGCGCCGAGCTGTTTGCGCGAGGTATGCCGGCTGGAGTGCCGTGTCCGGTGTGTGCCGCTGGCGGCCCGGCTTATCGGCGACGAGCCCGTACCGGTGGTGATGGCCGACGATCCCCTTGCTGTGCCGCCAGCCGTTCTGCCCGAGGCAGCGTGAACGCCATTGCTTGCCTGCGCTCTCGCTGGGGTCGGCGCCGTGGCCCTTACCTCGGCCAGACCGCACACGTTGCAGTAGCCATCGTCGATGGCACCCGCGCATCCGCCTCGCCGGCAGGGCTCACCATTCATGGAGACCTACGCCTCTCTTCCCATTCCGCGCAGTTTGTCCTCAAAGCTCGCCAACGCGGCCCCGGCGCTGCGCAGGTCCGTGGGCCGGCTGTACAGCAGGGCTTCCGCCTTGCCCACCAACTCTGCCAACCCGTCACTCTCAGCCATACCGAACCTGCGTGCCTTTGCCTTCAACGCATCGAACCGGCCCCGCAACTCACTTCGTTGCTCGACGTAGGCACGGGCGGCCTCCAGAACTTTTCTATCCCCCAGTACGCAGGCATCGGCGGCCGCGTTCCAATGCCGCAACCCGACGGCGACCGCCTCCACTGCACCTTCGGCGTGCTTGTGCTCCAGCCGTTGCAGCCATTCCTGAATGCCCTTGACCTTGGCGTCGCTTTCCACCTGCGGAAGAGAGCCAGCGACGACGACCTTGGTTTCAGCCTCGGCGAGTGTTGCCGCTGCGCTGCGATGAACCTTTGTCAGCTCTTCGCAACGTGCGCGCGCACTGCGAAGGGTCCCTGCGACCTGGGCTGCAGCTTCGACACGCCGTCGCACCTCCACCAGCAGGGGCTCGACCGCGGAGCGCAGTTCCCCTTCGGCGCCCAATGGATCGGTCTGCACGTGGGTTCGCACGACGTTCAGCCTTGCTTCAACGGCTTGCAGCGAGGACGCGAGCAACGCGCTGGGCAATGCTTTCTGTTCGCGAAGACGGGCCAGCTCCGCTTCCACCCGCGTGCTGTTATTGCCGAAATCCGTCCAGGCTCGCTCCACACCCATTACGGCGTCGCGAGCCGCGGCGAAGGAGCGCTCCATGGGACCCAGCAGCTCTTCGGGCGTCATGCGCTGCTCGCTCTTGATTCCGCCCAGCAGGGTCCGCTGTTCCAGAGGGATGTTCACGGTGGACAGCTGAATGGATGGACCGAACAGAAGCTGCTGGATCTCGCGAGCCTTGGCGTCGCCACCAAAGAAGGCAGGCAGCTCTTTGCGCAGGGCTTCGGCCTGGTCCACAACGGCTTGCAGCAGGCCAAACTGTTCAAACATGGTGTGCATGGCCCCGAGGGCAGGCTTCACCCGTGCCGCGGTCGTCCCGGTAACGTCAACCTTGTCCAGGCCCCCGGTGCCGGTCAACGAGCGATAGGCCGACTCTGATTGGAGATCCATCAGGTTCTCGGCGATGGACGCCAGCCGGGCCTTCCACACCCTCAGTACCTCGTCGAGCTCACCCAGAGTCATGCCGGTTGCCGCCGTGTCCTCTCTCGCTTGGTGGAGCGATTCTACCAACGGTCCATACGCGCGCGGACACACGTTGGTTACAGGCGGACGGGTGCTCTTTGTGCCCGGGTGATCGGTTACCGGCGACTATCTGGCGAGAAACCGGCCAGGCTCATGGCCCGGGGCACCTCCGGGTTACGGCCGAAGACCTCCCAAATGAAGCCCGTGCGCAGGTTTTCTGCCATGACGACCCCGATACCGAGGTCAATGCCCAGCACGTCGGGATCGTACCAGCCGACCGCAGGATGAAGTGCGTCGCAGAAGCCGTAACGGCCCCAGGCTTGTTCGCCGAAGCTGTCCTTGAGGCCACGCAAGGTTTGCAGGCAGGGCGCGGGAAGGAACGGCAGCGACCCTGCAGCCGCATACGGGACGACGCTGCCGTCGACCCCGCCGAAGCTCGGCGGACCACCCCAGGCACGGTAGCCATGCTGCGAGTCCGAAGCCGAGATGCCCCAATACGACGGGCTGTATGGAGCGCCGAGGTCGAGGCAGAACTGGCGGTGCGCTTCGGTTGCCGTCACCGAGTTCTGGAAGTAGTCGGCGAAGCCATCGTGCTTGCCCCGGAAGTCAAACCAGGCGTGGCTGTACTGGTGCACAAACAAGGGATCGCGGGCCGCGATATAGGTGTAGCTCTTGTAGTGCATCAATGGCCTCGACCACGCACTCCAAACTGCGGGCGACACAGGATGGGTGGGCGACCCCAGGGCGAGCAGCGGAATCATCATCAGTTCGCAGTAGTGGTTCCACACGGCCTGCAAGTAGCCGGAGTCGCGCTTCCAACCCATGCAGAACAGGTTGGTCTTGCCGAACAGCATCCACGGCCAGTCCACGCGCTCGTAGATCAGCGTCGCATCTTTGACGATGGCCGGATTCGTTGCGAAGTGCGCGCGCGCGGTGAGGACCCCGCACAACAGCAAGCTCGTGTCGATGCTGGAATACTCCACGTGCGGGTACGGCGCGCCGGTATGGATGTCGTTGAAGTGACAAAAGAAGCCGTGCTCATGCTTCAGGCCGTGGGCGTGGAACGCGAGCGTCTTGGCTACGCGCGCCTCAATCATGGCGGCATCCGCATAACCACGTTTATGCGCGATACAAAGCGCGGTCAGGCCAAAGCCCGTTGCGGCGATGCTGGACAGCTTGCGAGGATCGAGCGCTCCATCCAGGCTTGCTGCCTGGGCGCGATCCTGCACCTGCCCGTTGTCCGGGTTGGCCTGCTCTAGGAAGTAAAGGCAGCCGCGGCGTTGCATGTCATCGAGAAAAGCCTCACTGGCAGGCGTCAGGACCGGCTTCGGTGGGGCCGCCGCGGCCCTGTGATGACGCGTTCTCGTCTGCGCCAGCCCGAACGGCTCAGGTACCAGCGTGCCCGCGAGGCCCGCGCCCAGCCATTGCAATACTTCGCGACGATGCATGCGGTCCTACTGATGCCCAACCAGCACGACGGCGAGCCCATGCGCGGGAACGGTTACTTGCAACTTGCCGCCGCGCAGGTGAAGGTGCTCAGGCGGGGCCATCGCGCCTGCTGCTTGCAGGGTCTTCACCTGCGCGGGGGAAAGGTCGCCCGGTGGGCGTCCCATGGCGTCGAAGGCTTTGATGACATTGCCGTGGTCGGCATCAACGCGCAGCACAGACACTGGTGCGTCCTGGGGGACGTGCTCGAACTGCAATGTGAAGCTCTTCGCCGTTGGCGGCGCTGCGGATGGCGGTGTGTAGGTCGGCCCGGTGCCGTCCGGTGGCGCATAGTCCCATACGGCGACAGAGACATGCCCGTGCTCATCCCTGGTGGCCAGCGCCGCATCGGAGTGCAACCCAATACGCTGATCGCCAAGACGGTGCAGAGCCCGAAAGACATTCAGCGCGGGCTTGCCGATGTGGTCGGCGGCGACAAGACCGAAACCTCCGTAAAACGGCGACCGAACGATGCCCTGCTCTTCAAAGACGTCGCTGAAGGACCAATAACTCATGCCTGCTGTCAGGCCATCGCACAGCCGAATGTTGTTGGCCATCCACGGTCCCATGTACACAGAGTCTGTGATGTCAGGCTCGTTCGCGTAGCTTGCGTTGTACTCGGAGAAGATCAGGGGCATCTTCGGATAGGCCGAGTGCTCAATCTCCTCATGCACCTTCTTCACCGAGCGCCACACC
The DNA here is from genome assembly GCA_965198515.1 of Granulicella sp. Lineage (GTDB taxonomy): Bacteria > Acidobacteriota > Terriglobia > Terriglobales > Acidobacteriaceae > Granulicella. Next base: position 2,553,335 of record CBDAPO010000006.1, read on the forward strand.
ATCTGGTCGCGCGGGATTTGCTCGTGGGTGCCGAAGACATCCTCGGCGCGATCGTTCGCGTAGACGTGTGTCGAGACGAAGTCTGCAGGAACACCGGCAGCCTTGATGTGGTCCAGAAACGGCGTGACCCAGGCAGCCTGCGCCGTTGCCGGGCCACCTACCTGCAATCTCGGCGACACGCCTTTCAGCGCTCGCGCGGTGTGGTCGTACAGCTCGAAGTACGTTGCCTGCTTTGGGCTGCCGCCCCAGAAATCCAGGTTCGGTTCGTTCCATACTTCGAATTTCCACGTGGCGACTTCGTCCAGGCCATAGCGACCCACAAGATGCTGTGCAAGCGCCGTGATCATCGCGTCCCACAGCACGTAATCCTTTGGCGGTGAAACCACGGGGTGATACCAGAACGGCTGCGTCACGTGCGGATCCGCCGCCATTTTAGCTGGCGTAAAGCTCAGCTCCACAAAGGGCCGAACACCGTTGGCCAGGAGACCGTCGTAGATCTGATCGATGTAGCTGAAGTTATACACAGACGCATCGTTGGCCTTCTGTGCCGCAAGACCGGGATTTTTGGTCATGCGGTCAGGGTCATACAGCCCCACTTCGTCCATCAGGATGCCGTGAAAGCGGATCGACTGAAAGCCGGTCGCCTCCTTCACCGTCCTCATGTCCTCACGATAGCTTTCTCGCAACGACAAGATCGCCCGCCCCGAACCAAACGTCTGTTCCCAGAAATGCGGGAACGGCGTTGTTGGCGCCCCTGCGTCGATCGTGATCGTCTCGGGTGTCTGTGCGCGCAGGTCGCGCCCTGCAAGCGGCAACGTCACCAAGGTCATCGCCCAGCCAAATCGCGCGAGCCACGCTTGAAGCATGCAGTTCTCCTCCCGGCTTCACCTAACAAGCGCAGACGGATGGCGCGTTTGCCATCCGCCTCGTCACAATCCGCCTAGAACTGAATGCGGGCCAGGAGTTCGATGACCCTGCCTTCATCAGCGGTCTGCGCGTACCCGAAATACGGGCTTTGGATGCTGGACCCGCCGCTGTTGTTGGTGATCGGTTGGAGCTGCAGCTGGTTGAACGCGTTGTACATGTTGGCCTGCAAGCGCAGAAAGGTATGACGATCGCCGAAGTCATGGCCGAACTCCTTCGCCAGGCTCAGGTCGAGATCCGAGTAGCAAGGCCCGCGGAAGCTATTGCGTCCGATGCCCGGCTTGTAAACCCCGAGTGGCGGTAAGGTGGTGCTGAAGTAATTGGTGCCACCACCGGCGCCGCTGCGGTTGGGGAAGTTCGATCCCGAGGTAAAGGCATCGTTGGAGCAGCTGCTGCCCGCACCGCCGAAGTACGCCAACGGGCGAACGATATTCTGCACGGCAGCGCCGTTCACCAGTGGGACGGTGTTGAGCGTGCCCGTCACAGGCGTCCACGGGAAGCCGGTGTGGTACTCATAGGTGCCGTTGACCTGAAAGCCGCTCGCGAGCGTGTTGACCAGAGCACTATGTGTGTGGAGCGTAGGCGTTTGGTACAGCGCCGTGGCCACCACGCGATGCTTCATGTCGTAGTCGGACGGGCCATACTCGCTGGCGTTGTTGCCCGGGTTGGTCTGGTTCGCCGCGCCATCCGCAAGATCGCCGCTCGATACCTGGTCCATTGACTTCCCGTAGGTGTACGCCACGCTGTAGCTGATGCCGTGGTGGGGCGTGCGGCGCAGTTGCAGATTGAGTGAGTTGAAGTTCTGTACCGAGTCCGTCTGGGCAAAGTACGCCGCAAACACCGGCGTGTTGGCGTTGTTGTAGAGAAAATTCTGGTCCACCAACCGGGCGTAGTGCCGGCCCGAGCTTCCGGAGTAGCCGGCAGTGAACGTGTTGCGCGCGCCAAACTGCCGCTCAATCTCGAGGGAGTAAAGATCGCTGGACGGGTACTTGAGGTTGGGAAGAGCACCGTAGACTTCGATTGTCTGAGAGCCGCCACCCACTGCGTTGGGAAAGCCGTTCGCGTTGACACCCGTAGCCAGGGCGGGATTTGCCGGGAAGCTGGAAGGTGAGTTGCTGGTGCCCAGCTTGTACTGGATCCCCGCGGTGTCGTCAGTCGTGCCGCAGCACAGGCCGAAGTTGGCAATGCCTGGGCCGTCTTCCACCCCGCCATTAAAGAGCGCAATGTCCAGCCGGTTGTATGCCAGTGCATAGCCGCCGCGCACCACGACCTTGCCCCCGAATACCCCAGGCGTATACGCAAAGCCCAAACGTGGGCCCCAGTTGTTGTGCTGCTGATTCCATAGCTGGTCGTGTGGCACCAGCTTCATCCCGGCGAGTTCCTGGCCCGGAGGCCCCAGCACCGGGTAATTTACCTGGGAGCCCTTGTTGGAGAGCGGCGTGAACATCTCCCAGCGCAAACCTGTGTTGATGGTCAGGTTCGGCGTGACCTTCCAGTCGTGCTGCAGAAAGGCCGCATAGTCCTGGGCGCGGAAGTAGCGTTGCGCATTGGCGGGGCCGCCCGTAGACGGGTTGGCGGCCACCGCTTCGTAGACCGAAGCGTCATTCGCGAAGGCCCAGAGGCCGTTGAAGGCGTAGGTCGGGCGCTCGTAGCCAAAGAGGTTGTCGTTGTCCTGCTCCCAGCGCAACTCTACGCCTGCCCGCAGCGTGTGTGGGCCAATGATGTGGGTCACCATGTCGCGGACTTCATACGTGTTTTCCGCGAAGGTCGCCGGTGTGGTTGTGCTGGCCAGAACGCCATACTGCACTGCCGAGGGATAGTTCTGAACGTTGATGTACGGGATGCCGTAGTTCACGGTATTGCCGGCGTCGGCCAGGGCGTTGTCGGCCAGGCGGGTGCTGTTTCCGCGCAGTTCGTTGAGCCAGTTTGCTGAGAAGGTGTGAATGTACAGCAGAGTCGCCGCTGAGCTGAGAGGCTTGAACGGGACGTCATCGAGCGGACGCGAACCGGCGGTGCCACTGGCATTCAGGTTGTCGAGCTTGGTGAAGTACACAGAGCCAGCCACCAGGTCCTTCTGTGTGACCTGCCAGTCGACTCGTCCGTTGTACTGGTTGCCTCGGCTTTGGGCCGGAATCCGCACCAGTACGTTCTCCAGGTCAGGGATACCGTCCAGCCCACCGCCAACTTGCTGTTGTGTTGGACCGTAGCCGGCCAAGGTGCCGGGCTGCGCGCTCCCGGCGACGATGTTGCCCGAGGGGAAGGCGCCCAGTTGCGCCGCGCCGCCCGGCGTCAAGGAGCCGATGTCGATGCCGCCCGTCACCACACTGCAGGCCGTGGCTGTGGGTGTTACGCCGTTCACCGCAGGACCGGAGTTGTAGGTGTTGAAGCTGGTGCAATTGGGCGTGAGCACAGCCACAATGCGGGGTAAGGACCCCGGATTCGCAACGATCTGTTCAGACACGCCGCCGCCACGCTGCCCCTCGATCGCGGACCTGTACTGCGGGGTCTCGACATAGGAGGTCGCGAAGCTGGGGTTGTTCTGCTTGTACTCCTGGAATGAGCCGAAGAAGAACAGCTTGTTCTTAAGCAGCGGGCCGCCGATAGACGCTGCCCAACTGCGTTGCTGATTTTCGTTGCGCAGCGTCGGGGTGCCGGGTGCGGGGCCACCGTACTTGTTGAAGGAGTTCAGCCCGGGCTCGTCATAGAGAAAAAACAGTGAGCCGTGGGGCGTGTTGGTCCCGCTCTTGGTGACCACCTGGATCTGTGCACCAGTATTGCGCCCGAGGCTCGCATCGTAGGAGCTCGAGAGAATGGTGATCGCTCCGACGGCTTCCTCGTTCGGCGTTACTACCGCGGCTCCACCGTGCGTCAGTGAGTTCGCGCTGACGCCATCGATCATGTAGTTGTTGTCGGCCACACGCTGGCCGTTGGCAGAGATCTGAACCTGGTTCTCCGACTGGAAGACTCCGGAGTTCGACCCGCCCGGCCCCGCGCCGTTGGGGAGAAACACCGCTCCACCATTGCCAGAGCGCGCTGCGTCGCCCGAGATGCCCGGGGCTGTCCGCAAGAGCTCGTAGGGGTCAGCGCCGAAACTGGGAAGGCGCTGGATCTCCTGGCTGTCCACGGTCGATCCGATGCTCGCATTCGAGGTTTGGAGCACGGGTTCCGTGTTTGCGTCCACATTGACGGTTTGCGTCTCCGCCCCGGTCTGCAGTGTGACGTTGAATGTGCGGGGAGTTTCGGCCTCCACGGCGATATCACTGACTGTGTTTCTGGCGAAGCCGGTTGCAGTGACCTCCAATTTGTACGTTCCCGGCGGCAGCTGACTGAAGGTGAACGTCCCTTCCGCCCCCGAGGTGACGGTCTGCTTGCCCTGCGTTCCGTTGTTGGTCAGAACCAAGGTGGCATTGGGCACCGCGGCCTGTGTGGGGTCCTGCACGGTTCCGGTAAGGCTGGCGTTGAACTGAGCGTGGGCAGCGGTGCTAAATGCCATCACCGCAACGGGCGCCGCCCAGCGTAGGACCAGGCTGCCTCGACTTACATTCACCTGCTGCTTTGTATGACGTTTATCGCTCCACCCCATGAGTCACTCCTTCTGCATGTAGGTCCGCACCGGATGGAACTCCCCAACCAGAAACACACCCGATCCTGACGCTACGCAAACGATTGCTTCGCAGGGACTATGAACGGATCAAGCTGCTGATGTCAAGACCTTTCAGAAGCGAAATTCTCCATGGCGGCCAAGCCGTGCCGACTGATTTGCGGCCTCTGGTTCGCTGCCAAACACGGGAGTTTCCTGGTGTTGCCGAAGATGCATGGAGGTTTCTGAGCGAGCGATTCCCTCTGCCAAGGGCGGTGCGTGGAAGCTCTCAAAGTGAAGCGGCTGTGGAAGAAAATCAGGGAAACCAGGCACACCGCAGGCAAAGGACCACAAAAGCAAGGTGTTGTCGGTTGAGCGTTGGTCGCTCGAGCCGCATATCTGGCAGGAGGCATACCTGCGTACAGCACAACTGCCGCCGCCAAGACCGCGGTTGTGCTTCGGGCTGCGTGGCCTCGTGTGCTGCCGTGGGTGAGGCTTCTAGGAGTTTGCTTCCAGGCGAAGCGCGCGGATCATGGACCCGAGGGTTCCGGGCGCAGGCGTCGGTTGCTCGTGCTTTTCGGCCTGGGCGCGAGCGGTGGCATTTCGTTTTGCCAGCGCTTCGGCTGTGACAACTACCGGTGTTGCCGGGATGGCTGAGGTCAGGGCGCGCGGTTCAGGTGTGTTTCTTGAGCGCACGGTGCGGGTTCTGCGCTCGCGGGCAGGCACCCGGTGGACTGGCATCTCGACCGGAGCGGGCGAAGCATCAACGTCATGCTCGTCCGAAGAAGGGAGGGCCAGCGGCACAGCCGGACCCGCAAGAAGCGCCACGGAAGACCCGGCAAGGTCGGAAACAATTTCTCGGAGCTGGGAGAGCCGGTCAAGCTCTTCGTCCAGCGCCGCAACAATCTGCTGCAAAAGCATACGCACTTAGTGTAGCAATCAGACATGGATGTGTTGCCGGGCCTACGCCGCAGTCTTCGCTGCGTTGCACTGTTTGCGCTGACGACGTGCCTGCCCATCAGGCATGGCGGCGCGCAGCAACCGCCGTCAGAAGAGGCCAACTTCGAGGCCGCTCGCGCGAAAACGGAACCGGAAGCGCGCCGTGCGGCCCTGCAATTGTTTCTGGAGCAATTCCCTGCCGGGGCGCGATCCTCTGCGGCTCGCGAGCTGCTGCTGCAGACATATCTCTCGTCGTTCCCGCAGCAGACTGAACCAATCCACACGCTGGCTGTTTCGATGGTGACCTCCACTCCCGCTGGTTTTGAGCGCTGGGTGGAGGAGTCGCGCATCGCGGTGCTGCTGGCGGACTCTGGAAGCGACGGCGCCGATCTGCCGGATGCGCGCGTATGGGCCGAAGACGCCCTGCGGTCGTTGACCGAGGAGAGCTACCGGCGCGCCATGGTCGCCGCCCAGGCACGGTACAAACTGCCCAGGATTCCCTTGAAGCAGATGCACGCAGAGTACCTGGAGTACCGCGTATCGTTTCTGTCCGCGGTGGCCGCAGTTGATGTATGCCAGGAGCACGTCGATCGCGCATCGGTCATGCTCGCTGAGGCTTATCGGCTGCAGCCGCTTTCCGGCGAGGTGAATCTGCTTCGTGGCCGGCTGGCGTTGGCCCGGGGTGACGATGCCGGCGCCCTGCAAGCGCTGGAGCGTGCCGACGCCCTGGGCAGCTTAGCGCCGCTGTGGCGTGACCGCGAGGTGCAGCTCTTCACCAAGCTGAACCACGGTGACCAGCAAGCGCTGGAAGCCCGCGTGGACGATGTGTACCAAAGCTTGTTTCCGCCGCCGTTCACCCTGCCAAAGCGGCAACTGCCTTCCGCTGGGCACACTGCGTTGCTTGAGCTTTTCACCGGCAGTGGGTGCGCCCCGTGTGCCGCGCCTGACCTGGCCGTGGAAAGCCTTCTGCATTCGTACAGCCGCAATGATCTCGTCATTCTGGCCTTTGACGAGCACATCCCTCGCCCTGATCCCCTGACGACGCCGGACAGTATCACGCGGGCGGCCGTCTACGGCGTTGCGAATACGCCGGCCGCCTTTCTGGATGGCCAGCCGGCCGATCTTCTTGGTGGTTCCCGGGCGGACACGGAGAACACCGTGGTCGCGCTGGCCGAGCAGGTTGAGGACGAAGCACAGCTGCCGAGCGGACTTCACCTGCAACTCACGGCGGATCGCCACGCAGACGGCAGTATTGCCGCCGTGCCTGCTCTAACCGTGGTTCCGGGGCCGGCGGCGGCGGCCGGGGAGACAACGGGCGACGTGTCGCTGCGCAAGCTGGCGCAGGCAAAGCTGTACGTCGCGCTGGTGCGGGACAACATTCGTTACAGCGGCGAAAACGGCGTTCGTTTTCACCGGATGGTGGTGCAGTCCGTCAGCGAGCTGCCCGCGGCTGCGGCGCTGAGTACCAGCTCGCCCCACGACCCGGTCGTCTTCCATCCCCCGGAGCTGGACCGCGCACAGGAGGCATACCTGAGGGACTTTGAGCAGCACAACGATCGCTTCGGCGCATTGCACTTCAAAAACAGGCGTTTCCCGATGGCGGATGAGGATCTCGCGGTGGTGGCCTGGGTGCAGGACCCGGCAACCAGGCGCGTGCTGCAGGCTGCCTATGCGCCCGTACGGGCGAAGTAGGCCTGAGCGTTGAGCACGCGGCGCTCTGCTATGCTCGACCCGACCGCACCCGGCGGTTGTGCGATGCGTGTCCTTCAAACCGTCTTTGGCGTCTTCCATCACTTCGAGCTCGCGCGCGAGTTTGAGCGGCGGGGCCATCTGCAGGCCATCTACTCCACCTGGCCATGGCGCCGGCTGCAACGGGAAGGCCTTTCGCGGGACAAGGTGCGTTCCTTCCCGTGGCTGCATGTGCCGGAGTACCTGCTGGGGCGCAGCGGGGTTGACCTGCCCTGGCTGGCCGACGAGCTGGGCTATCGCAATGCGCTCACGTTTGACCTGTGGACCCAGCGAAATCTGCGTCGGCTGCTGCGGCGCGATCAGCGACCCGATGTGCTGATCGGTATCTCGGGTTCCAGCCTGAGCGCGGGACAACTGCTGCAGCGGCACGGTGGCGTCTTTGTCTGCGATCGTGGCTCGACACACCAGCGCTATCAGCAGGAGATTGTTGCTGACGAGTTTCAGCGTTGGGGTGTGGCGCGCCCGGTGTCAGATCCACGGGATACACGCCGTGAAGAAGCCATCTATGAGGCCGCAGACGCGATCACCGTTCCTTCCTCCGTAGCGCGCCGGTCGTTTGTGGAGATGGGCGTCGCTGCAGACAAGGTCCATGTGATCCCATACGGGGTTCGGCTGGAGCAATTCACACCCACAGCAAGCCCGCCTGTGGGCGAATTCCATGCGCTCTTCGCTGGGGCAGTTGGGCTCAGGAAGGGTGTGCCCTACCTGCTGCAGGCCTTTGCCGCGCTGAGGCACCCGAGAAAGCGACTCCGCATTGCCGGGGCCATTCAGGAAGAGCTTCGCCCCTTGCTCGCCCAACTGCCGACCGAGCATGTGGAGTTTCTGGGATCAGTGCCGCAGCCAGAGCTGGCCAACCTGATGAGCCGCAGCCATCTGCTGGTTCTGCCTTCGATTGAAGAAGGGCTTGCGCTGGTACAGGCGCAGGCCATGGCTTGTGGATGCCCGGTGCTCTGCTCCACCAACACCGGTGGTGAGGACCTGTTCACGGATGGCGAGGAAGGCTACATCGTCGCGATCCGCGATGCAGAGGCGTTAACCCACCGTATGCAGCACCTGGCGGATGACCCTGCCTTGCAACAGGGGATGCGTGCGGCAGCGTTGGGCAGGGTGCAGACCCTGGGTGGGTGGCGGGAGTATGGTGACCGCTGGGAGGCACTGCTCAACGGGCTGCTCGGGGCAAGGGAGCGCTAGTAGCGTCCGCCGCCAACGAAATGGACAACCTCCAACCGGTCACCATCGCGCACCTCTGTTTGCGACCAGGTGGTTCTCGGGGCGAGTTCTCCGTTCAACTCGACGGCGACGCGGTCGGCGCGCAGGTTCAGCTGTTCCATGATTCCGGCCAATGGCGACGGCGAGCTCATATTCTCAATGATCCGCTCGCGGCCGTTCACGATCAAACGCAATGCATCAGTCACATCCACCAGACTAGCAAGATCGCTTAGGAGTGCTCTTGCTTCGGCAGTAGAGGCCAGAGCAGCCCCATGGGTCCACGTCCGCTACCGAGCCCTGGCGCGGCGCGCAGGGCACCCTCCACGTAGGCCTTGGCACGCGGGACTGCGTCGCCTGGTGTTGCGCCTGCCATGAGTTGGCATAACAGGGCGGACGAAAAGGCGCACCCAGTTCCGTGCGTCGATGTGGTGTCGACGCGCTGACCTGGAAACTGCTGCGCGCATTGGCCCGCGGCCACGAGCAGGTCGATTGGATCTCCCTGATCCCCGCCCGTGGCAACGATGTGCAGCCCCGGGTGGGTCTCCATCAGTGATCGTGCTGCCGCTTCTGCTGTGTTCAGGTCCGTCACGGCTTGGTCAGCAAGCAGCGCCAGTTCCGGCCAGTTCGGGGTAATCCAGTCCACGTGCGGCAGAAGATCGGTGTGCAGCGTGGCCATCTCTGCCTGGGGGTAAAGCTCTCTGCCGGAGCTCGAGCGAAGCACGGGGTCGAAAACCACTGGACCGCGTTGAGCATTGGCGTCGGACTTGACGGCTGCGAGGAATCGCCCAAGCGTTCTGACGATCTCCGGCGTGCCAAGCATACCGATCTTCATGCCGGCAAAGGGCAGATCTTGCTGCAGTCGATGCAGCGAAGCATCGATCAAGTCCGCCCCAACTGGCTGCCAGCCGAAAACTCCACGGGTTGACTGGACGGTGAGCGCCGTGATCACGGAGCAGCCAAAGACACCATGGGCTGCAAAGGTCATCAGATCCGCGGTGACGCCGGCGCCACTGGAGGGATCGAACCCTGCAATCGCCCAAGCGACGGTGCATTTTGCGCGCGTACGCGAAAGTGGCAGAGGAAAACTCTGTGTATCGGGTAGGCCTTCCAGCCCTTCCGGTTTCTTCGGTCTTTTTCCGGTGTCCGCCACGGTTTCAGTCCCTCACTACCATACCGCGAAGGTCGCAGGCAAACCCAGGGTTCTACTTACAAGTCTTTGTAGATCTTTGACTTACGGATCTTGAAACGAGACAATGGGGGTGTGAAGATTCTTGTCCGTAAAGGCCTGCGCCACCTCCGCAGGTCTCTTGTGAAGAGCCGAGGCCCAGCCGGATTGATGCTGGCTATGGCAGTGTCCGCCAGCGTTGTTGCCAGCCCACCGGCGTCACCGGCGGCTTCCTCAACCACACAACCCGGCACCAAAGGCCATCACTGGTTTCAGATCGGCAAAGCCTCCTGGTACGGCCGCGGCTTTCAGGGTCGCAAGACGGCTACGGGTGAGCGCTTCGATATGAATGCCCTGACCTGCGCCCACCGCACACTTCCGCTGGGCAGCTGGTTGCGCGTCACAAACCTGCACAACAGTCGCTCGATCTTTGTCCGGGTCAATGACCGCGGACCGTATGAGAGCGACACCATTGTGGACCTTTCCTACGCTGCCGCGCAGCGTGTGGGTCTTCTCGGCAAGGCGCAGGTCCGAGTCGAGCGCGTCAGCCCGGACGACCCTGAACTGGCGCATGCCCTGATTGCTGAGTTGGTCCCCGGGACTCCTTCCCTGCCGATTCATCCCTAGTCTCCGGAAGTGTCCGGGCAGCAAGTCGTCTCTATCCTCATCCTCAATACAACGAAGAAAGCCTGCCGGTTGGCAGGCTTTCTTCGTTTCCGTGATCAGATGCAACGACAGCTCTGACGAGAAGGCGATTACAGCTTTTCGAAGAAGTCGCATGCAGAGCAGGAGATGTACACCCCACCCGGCGTGCCCCGCTCGCGATCCTTGACGCGCTTCACGATGCGCGTAGGCTTCGCGCACTTCGGGCAGTCGGTGCTCCGTTGCGTATCCATGACCTTTTTACGGTCTCCAGTTTTGGCGATCTTGGCCATTGTCGGTCCTCGTTTCAAATCGGTTTGCCTCGGCCGGTACGCACGCTCAAGCTGGAATGTTGAGACTTCGGGCGCTCAAGCGAATATAGACGCGCGAGGGCCGAGCCCGGCGAGGCTCTGCCTTAGTGTACTACGATCTTCATCGCGCCCACTCGGATGCACCAGGCGCGCAACCTACCTGGACGTGGCGAGATCCTGGTTCGGTGCTGGCGGGTTGACTGGACGGGGAGCGCCGGCGGGTGTGTCCTTCGGTACGACGACCTTGCCCAGGCCCGGCGCACCTGAGTCTTCCACCGGTTCGCCGGGCTTCCGAAGCGTAGGCGCCGCTGCCGCGGCTGCCCCGTTTTCGTCAGTACGGTGTGTGTCCCCGTTCACGATGGTGCGAGCTTCCAGCGTAGGCGTGTGTTCCCCGCCCACCTGGTTCCGTTCAAAGATCTGCACCGGTTTGCCCAGAGCCGCAATCTCCAGGCGAACCACGTGATCATGCTGAAAACGCACAAACTTGATGTCCTGTGGCGGATCGCCATAGATCCACTCCTCAAAGATAGCGCTGTCGTCATCGCCTTCTTTGACGTGCTCCCGGTGCTTGGCCTTGGGTTGGCCCACAGAGGCCAGCACCATCTTGCGGTTCATGCCTACCAGGATTTCGTGCGCCTCGATGGCGTCGCGCACCTTCTGCGGCAGCGTGTCCGCGTAGGCTTCTGCGCTGTTCTTGGCCTTGAAGTCGACCACCGGGTCGAGCAGCGCCTTCACCTCGGCGGCGGTCACTTCCGGCACGCCGCCCTCAAAGATCAGGGTGACACGGCAACCCGTGGCCGCCGGTCCCTGCTGCGCCAAAGGCATGTCGTTGATCGAGATGTGGCTGAGAAAGCGGTGCTTCGCATACGGTCCGCCGTTGAAATCGATAATGATCCGGTCCGGCTTGAACTGCAGATTGCTGATCTCGATGCGATCCCCGGGGCCCGCAGACTGGCCTTTCTCGTACAGCATTCGCTTGTACGCATCTTCCTTGGGGGTCAGGTTGCCATTGGCCAGCAGTGTCAGGCCGGTACCCAAAGGGAGTTCGCGATGGGCAAAGCCCTGCTCTGCTTCAAGGTTGCGGATCAGGTCCAACCGCCCGCGCTCGTCCAGAGGCTGCTCCGGAAGCGCGACATGGGTGGGATGGAACTCCGTGGTGACGTCGGCGGTAGCCGTCTTCATACCGACAACAAAGACCTGGGCCTGCACAGCACCAACGCTGCCTGCCAACGTGCCAAGAACCGCCAAGGCGATACGTACACGGGAGCCCATAAAACCACCTCTGAATGCCAAGATTTTGCACCCAAGTGGACCCACGTTGCAAGCGCACCTTTGTGCGCCATGCAAATCCAGCGCCTAAGGTCTTGCTGACTACTCAAACCCTTCGCGCTCGTGCACTCGTCCGGGTACGGCTTCCGAGGCAGACCCAGATGGCGTAACAGTCTCGGCGGACTCTTGCAGTGCAGAGGAACCGGGCGGGACCGCAGTCGTCGCCGACCGTGGCGGGACAGGACCCTGGACCGGCGTCGCTCCCAGGATCTGAACCAACTGCGGCGCGGCAGCGGCCTCCATGGCGGTGTGGGCCGCGGGCGGCGCCACGTCCATGGGGAAGCCCCCGGGAACGATGGGCGGATGCGTATAGTTCCACGCATACTCGCGGGTGAGCGGGTACAGCGCGATGGCTCCGGCCAATAACACAAGGCCCGTAAACACGGCCCCTTCCGGCCCATACGCGCCACCAGTGAACCATGCGTGCCCGGAACTGTCGGTCGCAACCACACTGGCGAAGTCGGACGACCCTGCCAGCGGAAGGCCGAACAGCACGCCCATCGAGGCCAACCACCCGAAGTGGATTCCCCACCCAAGCCAGAGCGCGTGGGTCCGCAGGTACGCCAGCGAAAACAAAATGCCGCCCGCGAAGGCGACAAAGAAGCTGAAGGGCGTGTTGTTAAGCGGCGAGGTCGCAACAAAGGCGTAGACCAGCGACAGCAGGATCATCGCGATTACCGGCCCAGTAGCTTCGATCAATCGCCGGAACAGAAATCCACGAAACGCTATCTCTGTCGCAAGCGCGCCCAGCAGCAGGGTGAGCAGCGATAGCAAAGCCACACCCCAGGCCCGCAGCCCCAACCAGAACTCGGGATGCAGATCGCCCACAACCGCCATCGGCAGAATCACAACGAGCAGCAAGGCCCAGCCGAAGGCTACGCCTTTTTGCCATTCGCTGCGTGCCGTCGGACGGGTGGGCAGCGCGTTTGCCTCACGCACACTGCCGTTGCGTGTGGACACCCACTGCAGTGCCGTGAAACCGGTAACCAGGAGGATCAGGAGAAAAACCTGGTCCAGCAAAGGCCGCAGCGCGTCCGCGTGGATGAGGCGCGCAATGCCTTCCGCGGCGCTTTCCGCGCCGGAGCGTGCTGCCAGCAACCAGAGCAGCCCGATGGCAAACAGCGCAAACTCCAGCGATCGGGGCGCTGTTTCTCTTGCATCGCGAATCACTGCCAACCTCGCGTCATCCCTCTGAGACCAACCGGAACAATCCCTGTCAGCAGCCTACGCCACCGTGTAGAACTGCGCGAGGTTGCGGAACTTGTCATATCGCTTGGCCAGCAAGCTATCCAGCGATTCCGACTTGAGCTCGGCATAGTGCCGCTGCAGGCGCTCGCCGACTAACTGCATCGCGAAGGCTGGATCGGTGTGCGTTCCACCCTCCGGCTCCGGGATCACGTCGTCGACACAACCCAAACGCTTCACGTCCACGGCGGTGTAGCGCAGCGCTGCCGCTGCCTGCTGCTTCTTGTTGGCGTCTTTCCACATGATGGACGCGCACCCCTCGGGTGAGATCACCGAATAGATGGCGTTTTCCAGCATGAGGACGCGATCAGCCACGGCCAGGGCAAGCGCTCCGCCCGACCCGCCCTCGCCGGTGATGGTGGCAAGCGTGGGCACGCGCAGCCGGCTCATCTCCAGCAGGTTGCGGGCGATCGCCTCACCCTGGCCGCGTTCTTCGGCTCCAAGCCCGGGGTTTGCGCCTGCGAGATCGATAAAGGTGAAGACCGGGTGACCGAACTTTTCCGCGATCTTCATGGCACGCAGGGCCTTGCGGTAGCCCTCAGGGTCCGGTGAGCCGAACTTGCGCGTGACACGCTCTTTCAGCGTGCGCCCCTTCAGGTTGCCGATCACCAGGACGGGGTCGCCGTGGAAACGCGCCATGCCCGCTGCCATTGCTGGGTCGTCGCCGAACTGCCGGTCGCCGTGGATCTCGCTGTAGTCCGTAAAGAGGGCTTCGATATAGTCCATCGGGTACGGGCGCTGCGGGTGCCGTGCAAGCTCTGTCTTGACCCAGGCCTCGGGAACCGGCGCTGGAACTGGTGGAAGGGGCTTTTGCTGCTGGGTCTCTGCCATGTTGATCCAGTTGTCGATTGTATCGGGAATCTGCCCAGCCGCCGGGTCTCCGGCAAGAGTCTTTGCTGGCCAGTGTTGGCTATGGAGCTGTTCTCACCGGAAGCTCGCGGGGATCGAAGAAACGAAGCGAAGTCCTAAAAACTTAGTTGACAGCGGTGCGCGGGGTGCGTAAAGTCCTATTTGCTTAGGAGCACTCATGGCCAAAGAACGCAGGGCACCCCTCACCAAGCTGGAACTGCAGATCATGCAGGTCATCTGGCGACTTGGTCCAAGCAACGTTACAGCCGTGCAAGATGGCCTGGCGCAGGGTTTGGCGTACACCACGGTCCAGACCATGCTCAACATCCTGGAGCGCAAGGGGCAGTTGAAGCGTGAACGCCAGGGTCGGGCATTCGTGTACAGCCCCACGGTGAGCGAGACCAAGGCGACCGGCCAGGTCTTGCGCGACTTCATCGACCGCGTCTTTGGGGGCTCCAGTGAGGAGCTGGTCATGAGCCTGGTGAAGACCCGGCACCTTGACGCCAAACAGCTCGCGGAGCTGACGCGCAGGCTCGAAAGCGAGCAAGGAGGCGAGGAATCATGAACCTGTTCGGGCGTGTCGCCCTTGCCTACCTGCTGAACTCCGCGTGGCAAACGCCGGCCCTGTTTGTGGCTGGCCTGCTCCTGGAGTGGATTGCACGGAAGACAGCTGCTGAAACGAGGCACCGCCTCTGGGTCGGCGTTTTTCTCCTGCAGGTCCTGCTCCCGGCAGTCTGTATGTGTCCACCGGCTTTGTTGGCACAGGCGTTGCCGATGGTTCTGCTGATCTTTGGCTTCAAGGAGCACGGCGCACGCGCTACGGTGAGCGTTCGTGTCGGCGCAGGGCACGTGGTCGGCGGGTCGCTGGTGGGTCACGCGCTTCTACCGCTGCTGCTCACCGCGTATGTCGGCTGGACGGTCTTCTGCGGTGGCCGGCTAGGCTACCGGCTCTGGCAGGTTCACTCGCTCCGCACGGAGTCCATAGCCGCGGAGCTTACCCCAGCGGTCCTGGAACGCTGGGGTCAGCTGTGTAAGCGCTTCCGGGTCACCGGCGTAGCGCAGCGCGTGAGTTCCGGTGTGTCAGGACCGGTGACCATCGGGCTTCGCCGCAAGCTGCTCCTTGTCCCCGCGTGGTTTGCCCAGCTGCCCATGGCGGAAATCGAGATCGCCTTTGCGCACGAGCTGGCGCATATGCAGCGGAACGACTTTGCGAAGAACCTGGGGTATGAATTGCTCGCGTTGCCGGGTGCCTACCACCCATTTTTGATGCTCACCCGCATGCGTCTCGCCGAAAGCCGCGAGATGGTGTGCGACGCCCTGGCTGCGGAGGCGCTGGACGGAACAGTGCCCTATGCCAAGGCTCTTCTCCGGCTGGCCGCTATCTGCGTCTCTGCCGCCACGCCGGTCACCCTCCCTCAAGCCATCGGGATCTTCGATGCGAACACGTTGGAAAGGAGACTTATGTCACTGAAAGCAGGTCGTAGCGAGGTTTCATTGAAGCAGCGATTCGCGGTTGTTTCCGTGTGCGGTGTCGTGATGGCCGGCACCTGTGGCTCAGCCCTGGCATTGCGCATTGGGCTTCCGCAGCCCCAGGCCGCGGCCCAGGGCACGCCGGCAGCAGAGGAGCAGTCGATACAGGTACCCAGCGGCGTGATGGCCGGACACACAGTCACCAAGGTGCCCCCCGTGTACCCGGAAGCGGCCAAACAGGCACGCATCATGGGTTCGGTTGTCCTGTCGGCGCGTGTCGGTGTGGATGGGCATGTGGAAAGGTTGACGGTCGTCTCTGGCCCGCCCGAGCTGCAGGCGTCCGCCATCACCGCCGTGCAGCAGTGGGTGTTCGAGCCCTACGTGCTCAACGGCAGTCCGGTCCCGGTAGACACCACCGTGACGATCAACTACCAGCTGAACCCCTAAACCGGCAGGGTGCAGGTGAGCCTAGGCGATCACCTGCACCGCCCCACGCCCAACCAGGCCTTCCACACGCTCAATAAATTGCACGTCGGCCTGCACGTTGAAGCCATGCGGCTCCAGGTCGGCGGCAAACTGGTCCGGCTCTTCCAACCGCAGCATGACTTTGCCTCTGCCTGGCGCATCGCGGAACAGAGCCTGCAGCTTTTCCATCAGCGCCGCATCGGGCGAGTGCAGCGGCACCTTGATGCGCAGCGCCTCGGGCAGCTTTACCTGCACATCCTCGAGCGCCTGGATGGAGGAGATGGCGATCTTGGGCGCCGAGTCCTCTTCCCCGCGCAGTGACCCGCGAATTAACACCGGCACATCGATCTTCAGTTTCTCGGCGAGCTTCTCGTAGCTCTGCGGGAACGCGATCAGCTCGATCTTCCCGGATGCGTCTTCCAGGCACGCCTGCGCGTACATCTCGCCCGAGCGCTTGCTCTTGGCGACCTTGAGCCCGGTGATCACGCCGGCGACCTGAATCTCGTTCTGCTGCTCTGCCTTGCCGCGTACAAAGACCACGGGCTCCGGCTTCATTTCGCACGCGGCTTGCGTGTCGATCACACCCTTCATGTTGCGCAGCTTGTCGCGATATTTGTCCAGAGGGTGCCCGGAGACGAAGAACCCCAGCACTTCCTTTTCCTGCGACAGACGGGTGTACTCGTCCCAATCCGGGGCTGCCGGCAGTGCCTCTTCCGCTTCGGCCGAAGCCGCCGGCCCGCTGTCAAACATGCCGAACAGTCCGTGCTGGCCGCTCGCCGCATCGCGCTGCGACTTCTGCGCGCGCTCGATGGCCTTGTCCAGCGCCGCCATTACCTGCGAGCGCTTGCCAAACGCGTCCAGCGCGCCGGCCTTGCACAGCGACTCCAGCACGCGCTTGTTCATCAGCCGCAGATCGACCTTCTCGCAGAACTCCCACAGCGACGTGAAGCCAGCCTTGCCCTCTGCCTGAAGTTCACCTCGCGCTTGAATGATCGACTCGATCGCGTTGTGCCCAACATTCTTAATCGCCGCCAACCCGAAGCGAATTGCATTGCCGGCAGGGGTGAAATCTGCTGCCGAGATCTGGACGTCCGGCGGCACCACGGCGATGTTCATCTCGCGGCACTCGCCGATGTACTTGACCACGTTTTCCGGCTTGCTGGTTTCCGAGGTCAGCAGCGCGGCCATGAACTCCACCGGGAAGTGCGTCTTCAGCCAGGCCGTGTGGTACGCCAGCAATGCGTAGGCGGCGGAGTGGGACTTGTTAAAGCCGTACCCGGCGAACTGCTCCATCAGGTCGAAGAGCTTGCCGGCTGTGTCCTTGTTGAACTTGCGTTCCAGCGCGCCGGACATGAAGGTGACGCGCTGCTTGGCCATTTCGGCCGGGTCTTTCTTACCCATCGCGCGGCGCAGCAGGTCAGCGCCGCCGAGTGAGTAGCCGGCGATGGCCGACGAGATCTGCATCACCTGCTCCTGGTAGACGATGACGCCCAGCGTCTCGCGCAGGATGGGCTCAAGCTCCGCGAACATGTACTCGACCGCGCGGCGACCCCACTTGCGCTCGATGAAGTCGTCGATCATGCCGCCCTGAATCGGGCCTGGGCGGTACAGGGCGTTCAATGCGGTCAGGTCTTCGACGCTGGTCGGCTTGTAGCGCCGCAGTACGTCGCGCATGCCGCCGGATTCAAACTGAAACACTCCGCTGGTCAGGGCCTTGTGGAACACCTGCTCATAGGTCGTCTGGTCATCGAGCGCGATCTTGGCCATATCGACCGTCTCGCCCCGGTTGCGCTTAATCAGCTTCAGGCAGTCGTCGATGACGGTCAGCGTGGTCAGCCCAAGGAAATCCATCTTGAGCAGGCCCATCTTTTCGACGGCCTTCATGTCATAGCTGGTGACGACGGCGTCGTCCTTGGTGCGCGTGACGGGGACCAGCTCGGTCAGCGGTTGTGGGGCGATCACCACGCCGGCCGCGTGCACCCCCGCGCCACGCACCAGGCCCTCAAGCCGCTGGGCAGTCTCAATCAACTCACGGATCTTCGGGTCGGCTTCACACGCGGCGGCCAGCGGCGGGGAGTCCTTCAGTGCCTGCTCGATGGTGATGCCGATGGTCGGCGGAATGAGCTTGGCGATCCGGTCGACCTCGCCGTACGGCATCTCCAGCGCGCGGCCCACGTCCTTGATCGCCGCCTTGGCCGCCATGGTGTTGAAGGTGATGATCTGGGCGACCTGATCGGTGCCGTACTTCTGGCGGACGTACTCGATTACCTCGCCGCGGCGGTTCATGCAGAAGTCGATATCGACGTCCGGCATGCTTACGCGCTCGGGGTTGAGGAACCGCTCGAACAGCAGGTTGTTCTGCAGCGGATCGACGTCCGTGATTTCCATCACATACGCGACCAGCGATCCGGCTGCGGATCCACGGCCCGGTCCCACGGGGATGTCGTGCTCCTTGGCGTAGCGGATAAAGTCCCACACGATCATGAAGTAGCCGGGAAACTTCATGCTCTTGATGCACTCGATCTCGCGGTTCAGCCGCTCCTCGTACTCCGCGATAGAGCTGCGCAGGATGCCGCGTTCTTCCAGGTGCTTCACGGCGGTTTCGCGGCGCTTGCGCCAGCCCTGCCGGCAGACCTCTTCAAAGTAGTCGTCGATGGTCATGCCGTCCGGCAGCGGGAACTTCGGGAAGGGGTTCTTCACCTTCGTCAATTCCAGGCTGCAACGTTCGGCAAACTGCATCGTCCGCGTGCACACCTCGGGCGCATGCGCGAACAGGCGGTGCATTTCGTCCGCCGACTTGATGTAGAACTCCTGCGTGTCAAACTTGAAACGCTTGGGATTGTTCATCGAGTCCGCGGTCTGCACGCACAACAGCACCTCGTGGGACCGCGCGTCGTCATCGGCGATGTAGTGCGAATCATTGGTCGCGATCAGCGGAATGTTCAGCTCGCGTTCGAGCTTGAACATGGCTTCCGTGACGGCTTTGTCCGGCGCTAACCCGTGGTCCTGGATCTCGAGAAAGAAGTTTCCCTTCCCGAACATCTCCTCGTACTCGCCGCCGACGCGCTTGGCCGAGGCGTAGTCGCCAGCCATCAGGTACTGCGACATCTCGCCTGCGAGGCAGCCCGAAAACCCGATTAAACCTTCCGAGTGCTGCGCCAGGAACTTCTTGCTGATGCGGGGCTTGCGGTAGAAACCATGAAGTGCCGCTTCCGAGGTGAGCCGGACAAGATTCCGATAGCCGGCCTCATTTTCCGCCAGGACCAGGAAGTGGTTGTACTTGGACTCGGGGTCGGGTTTGCCGCGGTGGTCGTCTTCCTTGCAGATGTAGAGTTCGCACCCAAGAATGGGCTTCAAATCCTGCTTCTTCATCGCGTCGAAGAAGTGCACCGCGCCGAAGATGTTGCCGTGATCGGTGATCGCGGCGGAGCCCTGCCCGATCTTTTTCAGGTGCTTGGCCAGCTTGTCGACGTCACAGGCGCCGTCCAAAAGCGAATAGTCGGTATGGAGATGGAGGTGCGTAAACTCGGCGGCCATACCCCTAGTTTACTGCCCAGTAACTGGGGCAACCCCCGAGGAAAACCAGTCCGTAACCGCGCAGATGCCGGGCGATGCTCACGAGGTCGCCCTGTCCTCACCCGGCTCTACTGGGACAGCGCCACCGGCATCGCTGAAGGGCGCACGTAAGCCGCCAACGGCAGATGCGAAGTGCGGATGGCCGTCGCTACATCCCGTGCATTCAGGTCGGCGCCCTGTGCGCTGGTGTGAGTGTGATCCTTCGGGAACAGGACGGCCGTTTTGTCGGGGCCTGATTGTTGCAGGCGGTCCGCTTCCAGCGACGCCATATCAAGCACCGGGATGTGCTCCTGCTCGGCCACCTGGCGGACGAAGCCGTCGTAGCCCATGTCGCGCTCGATTTGCGGCCTGCCATCCGGACCGGGTGTCCAGATGTTGCGAACGGTCACGGTCAGCAGCATGGGTTGCACGCCCTTGGCCTTCGCTTCGTCAATCATCTTTCGCAGGTACCAGCCGAACGTATGCACCGTCTCCGTCTGCCCGGCCAGCGGTCCCGTGGTCTGCGGGACGTCCTGCGTTTCCTCGCCAACGCCCTTCAAAGTACCCCGTGGCTTCGCTCCGCCAAGGTCGCCGCCGTCGTTGTGCCCCATCTGGAGCAGCAGAAAGTCACCCGGCTTCATCTCAGACAGGGTCTTCGTCCAGAGGCCTTCATTGATGTAGGTCCGCGACGACCGGCCTGCACGAGCACGGTTGGCCACGTTGATCCGGCTTGTGTCCAGAAACTGGGCCAGGTGGTCTCCCCAGCCGAGGTCGGCTCCGTTGCGTGCCGTGGAGTCGCCCGCGATAAACACGGTGGGCAGCTTCGGATTCAGCGGCTGATCGGTGGGCGTGTTGACCTGTGGTGGCGCATCCGGCGGTGCAGCGGGGTTTTGCGCCTGGGCAGTGAGGACAGCAAAAGCAAGGCACGTGACGGCCAGAAAACGCATGCCGAGAGGCTACCATCCAGGGACCATCCCAGGCAGCGAGCAGCAGGTTTCTGCATCACTCCGGCCCATCTGACATCCATCTCTCCAGACAGGAGTTCCATGAACCTCACCGGCAATACCATTCTCATCACCGGCGGCGGCACGGGCATCGGCCGCGGCCTGGCCGAGGCTCTTCATCAGCAAGGCAATCAGGTCGTCATCGCCGGCCGCCGTCAGTCCGTGTTGGACGATACGACCCGCGCCAATCCAGGCATGCGGTCACTCGTGCTGGATATCGAAAACCCGGACGACTTCCAGCGCTTTGTCGCCGAGGTCAAGGCCGAGTTCCCGGGCCTGAATGTCCTGATCAACAACGCCGGGGTGATGCCGCGCGAGGACCTGAAAGACGGCACAGCCCACCTTGCCGCCGCGGAACAGACGATCGCCATCAACCTTCTGGGCCCGCTGCGGCTTACGGGTGCCCTGCTGCCGATGCTGATGACCCAGCCGCAAGCTGCCGTGATGACCGTCTCCTCTGGGCTGGCCTCGGTTCCGCTGACGCCTTTCCCCACTTACTGCGCGACCAAGGCGGCCATTCACTCGTGGACGCAGTCACTGCGCTATCAGCTGCGCGACACCAAGGTCGAAGTTCTGGAGATTGCGCCACCGTACGTGCAAACCGAACTCACCGGCAGCCACCAGGTCACTGACCCCAATGCCATGCCTCTGGATGAGTACATCGCTGAGGTCATGGAGCTGCTGAAGAACCCGCCGCCATCCGGAGAGATCCTGGTGCAGCGTGTGCACCCGTTGCGCTTCGCCGAGCGCAAGGGCAACTACGAGCAGGTCTTCGAGGGCATGAACAAGCACCTGGCTTAGGCTGGCGATGAGATCTGCAGCGGAACCGCGTCGGCACCGGGCGGATCTCATCATGGCTCCCTACGGGGTTGGTGTCAGTGGCCGACCCAGCCCTCGATCTTGTAGAACACCCAGCGGATGCCGTAACCGATGCCGTACTGGATCACAGCCAGTGAATGGAGCAAAGGCTCGGCGTGGGTGCCGAAGACGCGGAGCGCCGCAGTCCCAATGGCCTCCTCGACCCACGCTACCTCGACCTGGGACTGCGGCCAGCCCGGCGTGGGGGCGGCGTGCACGCGCCAGGCGAGCCCTGTCTTTTCCAGCAGTACGGCGGCACGCGGTAGATGTTGCCGCGAGCTGACGACCTCAACGGAGTGCCATCCATGTGCCCGCATGATGGCTGCACTGTTGAAGATGTTTTCCAGCGTCGTGCGTGACCGCCGTTCGCGAAGGATGGCGCTTGCGGGCACACCTCGCTGCTCGGCTAAACCAGCCATTACGTCAGCTTCCACATAGCGGTTGGCCGCGGCCCCGCCGGCGAAGATGATGTGAGGCGCCCGTCCGGCACGGTACTCCCGCACGGCCTCGTCCACACGCCAAATCTGCATCGGATTGATCTCGCCGTGCAGACCCGCAGGCGTGCCCAGCACGAGCAGCGCATCCACCGGGCCTGAGCTCTCATTGCCCTTCGGCACAGTGACGTACAACACGTACACCACGGCAGCACTGAGCAGAAGCAGACCCAGGCCGCCGAGCACGACCATGCGCCCCTTCCCTGCCTTTGTACCCTTGGTTACCTGCATCTCTTCCACCGCGGTCGTCACGCGAGCTAGCTCCGCACCAGCTGCGTCGCCAGCCGGACGTAAAGCTCGACCGCCTCGAGCAGCTCGGCCTTGGCAACCCGTTCGTCCGGCGTGTGCGCTGTGTGGATGCTGCCCGGGCCAAGCAGGAAGGGCTCGCCCCAGTGGTTCAGGCTCGGGATATCGGTGGTGAACTTGGCGACCATGGTGTCAAAGCCGTCCAGCGCCCGCATTTGCACAAACGGCAGCTCGAGCGAGAACTCCACCCGGCAACGGTCGGCGACGGCCTGCACGATGGCCGCCCGGATGCCCTCCGATGGCCCCACGAGCCGCACGAGCAGGTGCGCTTCCGCTGCATCCGCAATGACATTCGGCGCGCGTCCGCCGGAGATCAGGCCGACGTTCAGCGTCGTGTCGCCAATGCCCTCGACCACGGGCAATTCCAGCGCCTGCACGTCATGCAGCGCCGCGACCAGCTTGTCGATGGCTGACTCGCCGAGCTCCGGATAGGCGGAGTGCGCCATGCGTCCCTCGGCGTACATTTCCACGCGCAGGCAGCCCTTGGAAGCCAGCGCGAGCCGGTTGTCGGTTGGCTCACCGTTGATCAAGAAGCGGGATGGACGCGGGTTCGCGTTGGCGACCTTGGCGCCGGCTGAGTCGCGCTCCTCGCCTACGAGAAACAGCAGCCCGACCGGAACGCCGTCGTTACGCAGCCGCTCCGCCGCTGCTATCTGCACGGCCAGGATGCCCTTGGCATCGCAAACACCGCGTCCGTACAGATACGTATCGTCCTCGCGCGCTGGCCCGAGAAATGGCGGCACCGTGTCAAAGTGTGTGGACAGCACCACCACGGGCTCTACCCCCGCGGGGTAGGCGTACACGTTGAAGCGTTCGCCGGTGCCGGAGCCCGGCGTCGCTTTGTGCTCGGGTTGTGGGACAGGCATCCGTTCAACGGTCCAGCCCTGCGCCACAAGGAAGCTATGCAGAAAGGCTCCGCACTCCCCTTCGTGGTACGTCGTCGAGTCAATCGCGACCAGGCGCTTGGTCAGCTCTATAGGGTCAACCGGCATGTCTCCCCAGCATACCGTTCCTGCATGCACTCTCGGTTACACTCAACCCCGGATGTCTGCCCGGAGCTTTCTTTCTCACGTTCAAACAATCGAGGATCTATGGGGTCCGGCCGGCCGGCTCGAGGCCCTGCTCAACACCGGTGCGCCCGAGGCTCCGTTTGCTGCGCTGGTCGCGCACCCGCACCCGCTTGGCGGGGGCACCATGCACAACAAGGTCGTGTATCACACGGCCAAGTCCTTCAGCCACTTCGGCATCCCCGTTCTTCGCTTTAATTTTCGTGGCACTGGCTTGAGCGAAGGCGCGCATGACGACGGTCACGGCGAGGTGGACGACGTGAAGGCTGCGCTGGAGTGGCTTACCCTGCGGTATCCGGAAAAGCCCCTGCTCTTTGCGGGCTTTAGCTTCGGCTCCAACGTCGGTCTGCGTGCCTGCTGCGGCGATCCGCGGGTTGCTGGTCTGGTCGGCATCGGCTTGCCCGTACAGGCGGCCGGACGGGATTACCGGTACGACTTCCTGACGCACTGTGGCTCTGTCCCCAAGCTGTTCATTTCCGGGGATCATGACGAGTTCAGCCCCCGCGGTGTCCTGGAAAGCTACCTGGTCGCCGCACCGGAGCCGAAGCGTGTGGTCTGGGTGCACCAGGCCGACCACTTCTTTGCAGGGATTCCAGGATCCCCCGTGGCCAAGCTCGACGTGTTTGCGTCCGAACTCCGAGCCTGGCTGGCCGACACGTTCAATCTGCCGCGCTGAACGGCACCTTGCGCGTCATGCCGGGCAGCCGCTCGCACCAGTCTTCGATGAGCTCGGCACAGATCTCCGCGCGCTCTTCGGCGGGCCGGTGCCCTACACCGGGCAGGACCTGGATCTCAGAACGCCTAAGCCTGCGCTTCAGCGAGCCTGCAGTGGCGACCGGAACGGCCCGGTCGTGGTCGCCCCAGATCAGCAGTGTCGGCACCCGGAACGGCGCTTCCAGCAGATGCCGCAGCTCGCGCATGTCGCTGTGCCAGGTGCGCAGCAGGCGCAGGAGGTGGCCGATCGTTCCGCGGGTGCGCAGGTTTTCGCGATAAGGCAGGAGCCGTGCCGGCGTGTCCCAACTCTGCGGTCCCGCCATCCGCCTGAGGCCAAACATTTGCAACCATTGCGGGTACCACGGGATGGTGTGCGCAAAAGCCATCCCCAGAGGCGACAGATAGAAGCGGATAATCTGGTCCGCGTGTCGAAAGTAGGGGTGAGCCGGGGACAGCAGCACCAGCGAGCGCACGACGCCTGGCTCTGACGCCGCAAGATGGAGCGCAACCGCAGCGCCGTGCGAGTGCCCCACCAGCACAGGTTTTTCGAGCTGCAGCGAGGCGAGAATTTCTCCCACGCAGCGGGACGCAGACGGCAGCGAAGCGCTTAGTTGCCGGTTCCGCTCCGACATCCCAGCACCCGGCAGGTCGATGGCGATCGCATGGTGGTCGGCCGGAAGGGCTTCCAACAAGGGACCAAACGTCGCCGCGGTGCCCATCAGCCCGTGGATGAGCAACAGCGATGGGCGGTCAGGTTGTGGGCTGCCCTGTTCCAGGCAGGAAATCCGCCATCGTGACAGCGCAAGCTCCCGTTGACGGATCACAAGCTGGCCCTAGGCGCTCGCTGAGGCAAGCTGCGCCTCGTGGACAAACCCTGAGTTATGGTCGGCTCCCAGCAGGTCAGACAACAGCGCCATGGTCTGGTCAACATGCCCGCGCTCCAGCAGAAACGCCGGCAGGAACCGAAGCACCTTGCCCTGGACAAGGTTCAGAAGGAAGCCACGTTCCAGACCAGCCTCCGCAATCGGACGTGCAGGTTCGTGCAACTCCAGCCCAAGCAGCAGGCCGCGGCCGCGCGCTTCCAGGATGCGATCCGAGCCGGAGACAAGCTCCTGGAGAGCCTGAAGGAAGTAGCTGCCGGTCTCACACACCCTTGCAAGCAGTTGTTCCTCTTCCACGATGGACAGGAACTCCAGCCCGAGCCGGCAAAGGAAGGGACTGCCGCCCAGGGTGCTGCCGTGTTTCGCGACACCAAAGGAGTGAAACAGGTCGTCATTCACCAGGAGTGCACTCAGCGGCAAGCCGCCGCCGAGAGGCTTGCCGAGCAGCAACATATCGGGACGAACGCCGCTTGCCTGGAAGGCGAACCACGTTCCCGTTCGGCCGAGGCCGCACTGGATCTCGTCAAAAATCAACTGAGCGCTGTATTCGTCCGCAAGCCGCCGCGCCTCGGTCAGGTATTCATCGCTCAGAACGTGGACACCGCCTTCGCCCAGAACCGGCTCCAGCAGAATTGCCGCGGTATCTGGCCCAACGGCGGCGCGCAACTCAGCCAGATCGTTTCGCTGAACAAAGGTGACGTGCGGAATGCCCGGACCGAAGTCGATCCGGTACTTGGATTGCCCAGTGACCGACAGGGCTCCGTAGCTGCGACCGTGGTACGACTGGTGCAGCGCCACGATGTTCCGCTTCGCCGGACCGAAATTCTTCATAGCGTGCGTGTGTGCCAGCTTGAGCGCGCCTTCCACGGCCTCGGTGCCGCCCGTCGAGAAGAAGGCGCCCTTCATCCCGGCCAGATCGCAAAGACGCTCGGCCAGCTCCCCGGGGTAGCGATGGGAATACTGGGGCGACAGGTGGACCAACTGCGCTGCCTGCTCGGTCATCACCTTCAGCAGCCGCGGATGCGCATGCCCAAGCGCGTTGACGCCCAGCCCGGCCATCAGGTCCAGGTAGCGGTTGCCGCTCGTGTCATACAGGTACACACCCTCGCCCCGCTCCATGACCACGGGAAAACGGGCGTATACCGGAACGAGGACGTCAGCGTCCCGATCCAAAATCGCGAGCGCGTCGGCGTCCTGCCGAAATCTGTCCTTCATAAGCCTTAGTTCACAGGACTATGGAGACCCGGTCAAGGTCTTTGCGGTACCAACTACGGCTCAGGTGCCTCCCCAGGTGGGTGATTGCATGATCCGGAAAATGGTAGAGCAGTATGAAACCAGAGAGCTTCGACCCGGATATTCTGCAAAGAACACTGCGGGGTTGCGGGTGGCTTTGGCCCTCAACGTGCATACACCTTTCGTAACATAGTCTGATCCCTAGGATGAAGCGCCTGTTCCAAACCCGGCTGTTTGCTGTGCTGCTGGCGGTGTTGACGCTGGCCGCGGTGGGTCTGGCTATCGGCAACTTCATCCAGGAGAACAGCTTCGAGGTCCCCACCGACGGCGTTCCCTGGACGGAAACGGCCGGTGGGCTACGTGCCCCGCGGGTGCCCTCCGATACGCCGGGGGACCGGGCTGGCATCCGGCGCGGCGACGTTCTGACCGCCATCGACGAAACGCCGACGCCCCGCATCGCCGCCCAGCAAAGAGCTCTTTACCGGACCGGGATCTGGCAGCATGCCACGTACACCATCCTGCGCTCCACCGGTGTCCCCGGCCACCCCGCCCAGCTTGAAATCAATGTCATCCTGGCGCCGGCTGACCGAAGCGACAACCAGGTTCTCCGGCTGATCGCGCTGGTATACCTGGCCATCGGCCTGTACGTCCTGCTACGACGCTGGACAGCGCCGCAGTCCACCCATTTCTTCGTTTTCTGCCTGACGTCCTTCCTGCTGTACAGCTTTAAGTACACCAATAGCCTCGATGCCTATGACCTCGTCATCCTGGCGGGCAATGTCCTGGCGACTGCCCTGCAACCGGCGCTCTTTCTGCACTTTGCGCTGAGCTTCTCGGGAGACCGCGATCGCCGGGACCGCTGGTGGGCGTTGTACGCCCTGCTCTACATCCCCGGTGCCGTGCTGGTGGTGCTGCGATACCTGTCGCTCTTCCACTGGCAGCCCACCGCCCTGCTGCAGCACCGGCTGGATCAGATTGACTATGCCTACCTGGCCGGCTACTACGTGTTGGCCGCGATTGTTTTCTGGTTCCGGTATCGCGCCGCGGTACAGCCCCTGCAGCGCCAGCAGCTGAAGTGGCTGTCCCGCGGTACGCTGCTGACGGTTCTCCCCTTCACCGCCCTGTACGTCATTCCCTTCCTGGCGGATGTCAGCATCCCGAGTGTGCTCAGCAAAGTTGCAGTCCTGTTCCTGCTGCTTCTGCCGCTCACCTTCAGCTGGGCCATTGTGCGCTTCCGGTTGATGGATGTTGACCTCATCTTCAAACGCGGCGTCGCCTACACGCTTGCGACTGCGGCTTTGGTGGGTGTGTACTTCGGCGTGGTGGCCTTGGCGGCCGAGGTCGTTCACAATCGCTGGCAACACCTGGGTGAGTGGGGTCTCATCGGCGCCGTCGTCGTCACCGGGCTCGTCTTCGACCCGCTGAAGCGGGCTATTCAAAACCGCGTGGATCGTGTCTTCGATCAGAAGCGGTTTGACTACCGCGAAACGCTGATTGAGTTTGGCCGTCAACTCAACGCGCAAACCGACCTTTCAGCCCTGGTGAACTCCGTCGTGGAGCGGCTTCACCAAACGCTGTTGGTCACGCGGGTAGCCGTTTTTCTCGCAGACGAGGGCTACAGTGTCCGCCAGCCTCGCTTCACGCTGGTCGCCTCCCATGGCGTTTCCCCGTCGTTGGCGAGCGCTTCGCTGGATCTGAGCTTCTTTCACTTCGGACGGTCGGACGAAGACACGCACATCTTCTTTGAAACGCCGGAAAACGCCCTGCGCCTGCCGGAAAGCCAGCGGGCCACGGTGGCTGCTCTGGACTTCAACTACTACGTTCCTTGCCGTGCCGCGCGTCATGCCGGCAGCGGGCAAAGCACGGTCGCCGTCCTCGGCTTAGGTCGTACGGGACAGGGCGACTTTCTGTCCAGCGAAGACATGGAAGTGTTGGAATCGCTGGCCGGCTACATCGGCATCGCGATCCAGAACGCCCAGCTCTACACCCGTCTGGAGCAGAAGATCCTCGACTTCGAGCGGCTGCGGGACTTCAACGAGAACATCGTTGAATCGATCAATGTAGGCGTCTTCGCGCTCGACCTCGACAGCTGCCTGGAAAGCTGGAACGCGCAGATGGAGGTCATGCACGGAACGCCGCGTTCCGATGTGCTTCGCCGCCCCGCGCGCGAGGTCTTCGCCCCGGATTTTGCAGATGAACTAGAGCACCTGGAAAATCAGGGCGTTCATACGCTGTACAAGTACCGGCTGTCGCTGCCGAACGGCGAGGTGCGCACGGCCAACATCACGGTGGCACCGCTGTTGAATCGGGATCTTGATGTGGTCGGGCGGATCGTCATCGTGGACGACATCTCCGAGCGCGTCAGCATGGAAGCGCAACTCACGCAGGCCGACAAGCTGTCCTCGATCGGTCTGCTGGCTGCGGGTGTGGCCCATGAGGTCAACACGCCGCTTGCTGTGATCTCAAGCTACACGCAGATGCTGGGCAAGCAACTGCGCGTGGATGAAGCCGCGCAGGCTCGCCTTGGTCCGGTGATCGAAAAGATCACGCAGCAGACCTTCCGCGCCTCCGAGATCGTCAACGGGCTGTTGAACTTTTCGCGCATGAGCACGGTAGATCTGGCCCAGGTGGACCTGAACGCCATTGTGAGTGAGACCATTTTGCTGCTGGAGCACCAGATGCGCTCCTCCGGGGTCGCCGTGCGAGCGGAGCTGAATCCGGCCCTGCCCGCCATCGCGGGCAATCGCGGCAAATTGCAGCAGGTGGTCGTCAACCTGATTCTGAATGCCCGGGACGCTCTGATGGAATGCACGGATCGTGAGATCACCCTGCGCACACAAACGGCGGACGGCAGCGTCGAACTGATGGTCTCTGACAACGGTGCCGGTATGCCGCCCGAGGTGTTACGCAAGATCTACGATCCCTTCTTCACCACGAAGTCTCAGCCAAAGGATGGGCAGCGCAAGGGCACAGGCCTCGGCTTGGCTGTTTCCTACGGCATCGTGCAGGAACACGGAGGGCACATCGACGCCACGAGCGAGCCAGGCCGAGGCACGACGTTTCGCCTGGTCTTTCCCGCTGCAGGTGCAGCCCCTTCCCCCAACCAAGGCACCCCGGCTTCCCGCCCGGCGGCGCTGGATGACGCTGCACAACGAGGAAACGTAGTACATGCCTGATTTCGCAATCATGGAGAGCCCGGTGACGCACAATCAGCCCCGGACATCTGGCCCCGGCTATCGCATTCTGATCATCGACGATGAAGCAGGAATTCGTGACTCCCTGGAGACTCTGCTCACGCTGGAAGGGTTCCAGGTGGAGTCCGCCTCCAACGGGAACTCGGGGCTGGATCTTCTTACCCGGCACAGCTGGGACTTGCTGCTGCTCGACCTGGCGCTGCCCGGCGAAACAGGCATCGATCTGCTTCCCCGCATCAAGAGCCTTGCGCCCAATCTGCCCGTCATCATGATTACGGCCTACGGGACCGTAGGCAACGTCGTCGATGCGATCCGGGCGGGCGCGGCGAACTTCGTCCAAAAGCCCTGGGACAATGAAAAGCTGCTGATCGACATCCGGACGGCGATCGGTCGTAGCCGGGCGGAAGAAGAAGTTCAGCAGCTCAAGCGCACGCTGAAACAGCGCTACTCGTTCGACAACATTGTCGGCAAGAGCGAGCCCATGCTGGAGCTCTTCCAGTTGATCGAGCAGGTTGCCCCAAGCCGGTCGACCGTGCTCATTCAAGGAGAAAGCGGTACAGGCAAGGAACTCGTCGCCAAGGCAGTCCACGCGAACTCGCCACGGCGCGACCGGCCGTTCATTCCGGTGAACACGGGTGCGGTCCCCTCTGAGTTGTTGGAATCCACGTTATTCGGCCATGAGCGTGGTGCCTTCACCTCGGCTGTCGCTTCCAAGAAGGGGCTCTTCGAGGTTGCCGATGGCGGCACACTCTTCCTTGATGAAATCGGAACGATGAGCATCGAAATGCAGGCCAAGGTGCTTCGTGTGCTGCAGGACCGGCGCTTTATGCACGTCGGCGGTACCCAGGAGATCCAGGTCGACGTGCGCATCATCGCCGCGACAAACGTCAACCTCCAACAGGCCGTCAAGGACGGACGCTTCCGTGAGGACCTCTTCTATCGCCTGAATGTCATCACGGTGGAGCTGCCGCCCCTGCGGCAACGGCGCACCGACATCCCGCTACTCGCGAACTATTACCTGCAGCGCTACTCCGAGGAGAACGGCTTTCCTCTTCGGGAACTCGCAGCCGACGCCCTGCGGGTCATGATGGATTATGAATGGCCGGGCAACGTGCGGGAGTTGGAAAATGCAATGGAGCGCGCAGTAGTTCTGTCGCGCAACACGCAGATCACCTCAGACTTGTTGCCAGCGCAGCTGCGGGGCCAGACGTATTCGACCGCCCTGCTGGAGGAAAATAGCAAAGCATCGCTGTTCGACGTGATGGAAGACATCGAACGGCGCATCATCTCCGACCGTCTGGAGCGCTGCAATTGGAACCAGACCGAAGCCGCGGAATATTTCCGCGTGCCGCTTTCGACGCTCAACCAGAAGATCAAGCGACTCAGCGTTGAGGTACGCCGCCGGCAGAGAGACTGAGGCCGTTTCTTGAGGACGCCCTACCGTCCGCTACGGCCCTTCACTGCCGCCTTCTTCGCAGCCTTTACCGGAAGAGCTCGCTTCGCCGGGGCCGGGGCGCGTCCCTTGACGGCCTGTTTCTTGACCGCAGCCTTCACTGGAGCAGTCTTCGACGCCTTTGCTGGCGCGGGAACGCCCTTCTTCGCCGGCACTTTGGCCGGTGCTTTCTTCGCGACGGCTTTCGCCGCGATCTTCTTTGCCACGACCTTGGTCACCGGTGCAGGCTTGCCTTTCACGGCGGGAGTCTTACTGGGCGCTGCCTTGACCGATGCTTTTACCGGAGACTTCGAGGGGACGGCATGGTTCCCCGCCGCTTTCGCAGGTACGGCCTTGGCAGGGGTCGTCTTTTCGGCGGCATTCGTTTCAGGTGCAGGAGCAACCCCCTTTGTTGCCACCTTCACTGGTACAGGAGCAGCCTTCGTGGATGCGCTTTTGAGCGGCGCCGTCTCATCCGGCTGCTTGGAGATGTTCGCCGCTGCCGATGGAGGAGGCGCCGGAACCTCGGCTGCGACTTCCGTCACCTGGGGCGCGGCTTTCTTCTCAGGGCTGCGGACCTTTGCCGGTGCCTTCGCGGGAGCCGGCTGTTTTTCGTCTTCGTCTTCGTCCTCGTCTTCTTCGTCTCGGGATTTCCGGCCGCCGTTCCCGCTTCCCTCATCCGAAGATTCGTCTGTGTCTTCGTCGCTGCTGTCGTCGTCCTCGTCGTCCGCATCTTCCGACTCGTCGGCTGGCTCTGGGGCGGCTTCTTCGACAACTTTCTTGGCACGACCCCTGGAAGCCTTTGCCGGACGGCGCCGCACTTGGACCTGTGGCGGTGCGGGCGGAGAATACGGCTCAAGGAATGCGCGTGTCGCTTCCGGCGTGTCGAGCTTGCCGTCGATGAGCGCAAAGAAGAGATCGTCCAGCAGCTTCTCGTATTCGGGGAGGTCGGGCGTGATGCGCATTTCCTGCATCAGCGCATACGGAATCTTCTGCCGCATCTGCGGCCAATCCTTCAGGAAGGCCTTGATCTTGGTCTGCACGCCACCCACACGGGTGTGGACGGCCAGCCAAAGTACCAGGTCAGGCTCCGCGTTCATCAACAGCCGCCAGCTTTCCGAGGGCAGTGCGGCGGCTTTCGAAGTGAGCTGGCCGGCTAACTCCTTCGCCCGGGTCTCAATTGTGTCGATCTGCTCCGCAAACCCCGGACGCGCGAACAGCTTTTTCAGGGCGACCTTGTCCTGGTCACTCAACTTGGCGGTAACCAGCGGGAAGTAGAGCGCAGAAGGATCCGGGTGAATGCCCTGCCCCTCCAGCTGCCCAATCAGGTCGCGAACATGGTCCAGGCCGGCACGATCGCCGTCCGCCGAGCGAAGTCCCGGGAACAGGGTTTCGCCCCAACCCTCCGACTCCATGTGCTCCAAAATGAAGAGCGGATCTTCCTCGTGAAAGATCTCTTCCAGCTCGTATCCGCGATCGGCAGCGGGGATCGCCTTGATGTATCCCTCATCCTTGCCGGTCTGATAGCGATTTGCCGTCCGCTCTTCCAGGGACCAACCGAGCCGCTCGCCGAGTCTGGCCGCCCGCAAAAGCAGAGCGGGTTGCTCGATGAAACCGTAGGCGGAGACCAGGCGCAGTTCGCGATTTTCGATATCGGCCGTACCGTTCAGAGGATCCAGGAGAAGGCCATAAGACCCTTCATTCAGGGACACAGCCATGGCATTGGCGGTGAAATCACGCCGACGCAGGTCATCCAGAATGGGCGCCGGATGCGCCTCCGGCTGACCCGGTTTAGGATAGGTCACGGTCAAGCTGGACCCGAGCTCCGCCCGGACGCCACCACGGAAGGTCAGGTACAGGGTCGGGACGACTTCGTTGCGGCCTGTGATGGTCGCTCCGGAAGCTTCGAGATCGGGCACCAGGGCGTTGATGTCCCCTTGCAGCGCGAAGTCCAGATCGCGGACCGGCGATCCCGTCGAAAGATCCCGAACGGCGCCTCCGACCAGAAACACGGGCATACCCTGGGTGCGAGCAGCTTCCCGTACCGTTTCCAGGGCACGCCATTGGGCTGGTGTCAGACGGTTTTGCAGAAGATAGATGAAGTCGGCCATGGGATCGCGGCGGCCTGTGCCGGGGAGAGCGGAAACGCTTCAGAATCAAACGCTTAGGCTTTCGCAGCGGTCCAGTCCGACGACTGATTTTACACCACGGCGCCAGATTTCGACGCCTGCGATGCACTATTTTTGTTGCGCCAGACGGAACTGCCCCCGCGCATGCCACACTGCCCGAGCCCACTCCGCTACAATCCACAACGATGACCCTGGGTGAACTGGCGCAAAAGATCGGAGGCGAGCTGCAGGCAGCAGCGCCCGAGAACCAGCCTCCCCACGACCTGCGCGTCACCGGAGTGGCCGGAATCGCGAGCGCCGGGCCTTCCGAGGTGGCCTTCGTCGCGAATCCTAAGTATGCCGCAGCCGCGCGCTCGACCAGGGCGGCCGCGCTAATCGTCGACAGAAGTTTTCCAGCGGTTCCCCGCCCGACGCTGCGTGTGCCGGACGCCAAATACGCCTTTACGTTGGCAGTTGCCGCATTTCATCGCCCCCCTGCGTATGTTCCCGGCGTGCATCCGACCGCGGTCCTCGCCCCCACGGCCCGCATCGGTGCCCGCGCTCATATCGGCGCGTACGTGGTGATCGGGGAGGATTGCCATCTGGGAGACGACGCTGTGCTGCTGCCGCATGTCGTGCTCTATCCGGGTGTCCGCGCCGGAGACCGCTTCTTCGCCCATGCCCACGCAATTGTGCGGGAAGGCTGTTTGCTGGGCGACGACGTTGTGCTGCAGAACGGCGCGGTCATCGGCTCAGATGGTTTCGGTTTTGCCCGCAACCCGGAGGGGCGCTGGACGAAAACGCTTCATCCAGGCCCCGCGATCCTGGAAGACGAAGTAGAGATCCAGGCAAACTCCTGCATCGACCGCGCGATCGTCGGTGAGACGCGGATCGCCCGGGGAGCCAAGGTCGACAACCTGGTTCAGGTGGGGCACGCCTCGTATGTGGGTGAAAATACGTTACTTTGTGCCCAGGTAGGCTTGGCCGGCTCCACCCATGTCGGCCGTAACGTTACGCTGGCCGGACAGGTTGGAGTCGCCGGACACCTCACAGTCGGAGACGGCGCGATCGCCACTGCACAGACGGGGATACCTTCGAACGTGGCACCCGGCGCCGTGGTCAGCGGCTATCCTGCTATGGACAACCGCTCCTGGCTACGGATGGTGGCAGCCC
This sequence comes from Granulicella sp., assembly GCA_965198515.1. Taxonomy (GTDB): domain Bacteria; phylum Acidobacteriota; class Terriglobia; order Terriglobales; family Acidobacteriaceae; genus Granulicella. The sequence goes on from CBDAPO010000006.1 coordinate 2,587,231, forward strand.
TGCAGCGAGTGCCAGACCTTTTACGCCGGCTGCGCGCCGAGGAGAAGTCGTGAGCCTTCGAAGAAGAGGACTTCTGATAGCCGCCGGGCTGGTGGCGAGTACCCTCACCGGATGCCACTCAGCCTTTATCCAGGCGACGGTGGTGAACCACTCTGGCCGGCCGATCCATCTGTTTGAGGTGGATTACCCAAGTGCCAGCTTCGGTGGCGGCGAGCTTGCGGATGGAGCCAGCTTCCGGTCGCGTTTCAAAGTTCTAGGCTCTGGCGCAACGAAGCTTATCTGGACTGACGACGGTGAACACGAGCACACGGTGAAAGGGCCGGAGTTGCACGAGGGCCAGGAAGGCGCCCTCGTCATCACGCTCACACCCGCCGGTGCGAGCTGGGATACCCAGTTGCAAACCCGCTAAGCGGGTCTTAATTCGTGCCGGTTGCGCGGCCGACTGTGGGCGCGCCTGAGCCTGTCTGCTGCGCTTTCACGTGTGTTTCGTCTGCCTGGCGGGCGCGCTTGCGCTGGTTTGCCCCGTTGGCGACCATCCACGCGGCACCAGCCAGAACGATGAAGGCAAAGATAAGGATGAATGTGATCATGTGTTCCTCCCGGCCTCGCTTGGGACCGGGGCCAATACATAGGATGCCGACCCGCCCTCTCCGGTAGACTCACCCCTGTGAGCCAAGGTGTGTTCATTACCTTTGAGGGGCTGGATGGCAGCGGCAAGTCCACGCAGTTGCGACTGCTGGCCGAGGCGCTCACCAAGCGCGGCTACCCCATAATCACAACCCGCAATCCTGGCGGCACAGCCCTGGGCGACAGTATCCGCGCGCTGATTCTGGACTCCCGCACCGACGCCGCCGTGGGTGGCATTGCCCCGGAGACGGAGATGGCGCTCATGTTCGCGGACCGTGCCCAATCCCTGCACCAGGTCATTCGTCCGGCGCTGGCCCAGGGAGTTGTGGTGCTTTGCGACCGCTACACAGATTCCTCCGAGGCCTACCAGGGCGCCGGCCGTGAACTCGGGCCGGAGCGCATTTTGGCCATGCACCAGGCCGTCTGCCACAATCAGCAGCCCGACCTGACGCTGCTCCTCCTGCCGCCGCTCGCCGCCTCCCTATCGCGGGCCCGGCGCCGCAATCAACGGCACATCCGAAATGAGGGCGCAGACGAAAATCGTTTTGAGCGGGAAGATGACGGTTTTTACGGCCGCATCTACGCCCAGTACGAGGCGATCGCCGCCCGCGAGCCACAACGCGTTCTGGCCATCCGCGACGATGATTCCATCGAACGCATCGCTGCCCGCATCCTTACCGCCGTACTGGAGCGGCTGCCCGGACACACGACTCTTTCGCAGTCCGAGGACAGCACCCTGGCCATCTAACCCGCTGTATGTACGCCGAATCTGCCGACTACATCGGCCCCAGCGCCAAGGGCGACTATCGCCTTCCTCCGGGCCTCCGCCGGCCCCTGCATTGGTACCTCCGGCGCCCCTGGCTCAACTTCGGCGACCCCATCCCGCTGTTCACCCATCTGGAGAAAACGTTCGGCCGGATTGCCCACTATCGCTTCATGGGCATGCTGATCGTGTTCGTGAATGATCCGGACTGGATCGGCGAAATCCTGATTCACCAGCAGCCCAGCTTTGTGAAGGAGCGCACGCTGCAGCGGATGAAGATCCTGCTCGGCGAAGGCCTCATCACCTCTGACGACCCGATCCACATGCGCCAGCGGAAGCTGATTGCGCCGGCGTTTCACCGGCAGCGCATCGCCGGCTACGCGGGCGAAATCGTCCGCAGTGCCGAGGAGCAAACCTCCGCCTGGCAGAACGGCACAACGGTCGATGTCGGTGACGAGATGATGCGGCTTTCTTTACGGATCGTTGCTCGTACCCTTTTCGACCAGGAAATCACGCCCGAAGTCCTGTCCGTGGTCGATGAAGTGAACACGATCATGGGGATGTACAACTTCCTCGTTGTGTTTCCGGCAGTCGAGCATTTTCTTCATCTGCCACTGCCGGGCATCAGCACGTTTCGCCGTTCCCGCGCGCGCCTGGACGCCATCATTGCCCGTATGATCGCTACGCGTCGTGCGCTGCCACGCGAGGAACTGGAGGGTAAGGGCGACCTTTTGTCCATGCTGATCTGCTCTCACTATGAGGCAGACGACTCAGCCGACGGCACAAGCAACACTGGCATGACGGACACGCAGGTTCGTGATGAGCTGCTCACGATCTTTCTTGCCGGCTATGAGACTGTGGCGAACGCCCTGACCTGGACCTGGTATCTGCTCAGCGAGAATCCAGAAGCTGCCGAACGCATGTACGCCGAGGTCGACGAGACACTCGGCACTCGCGCCGCCACCCTCGCCGACGTCCCAAACCTTCGTTACACCGAGATGGTTTTCGCCGAGTCGATGCGGTTATTCCCGCCGGCCTGGGCGATGGGGCGCAAATCGACGGCGCCGATCCAGCTTGGAGAGTATCGCTTTCCGGCCGGCGCCAACTTCTTCTTCAGCCAATACGTCATCCAGCGCTCGCCCCAGTTCTGGGACGAGCCGGAGGCATTCCGCCCCGACCGTCACACGCCGGAAAACAAAGCCGGCCGTCACCGCTTCACATACTTCCCCTTCGGTGCGGGTCGCCGGCAGTGCATCGGGGAAAGCTTTGCCTGGATGGAAGGTGTGCTGTCACTGGCCACCGTCGCGCAACGCTGGCGTTTGCAGCTACTTCCGGGGCAAACGATCATCCCGCAGGCGAAGATCTCGTTACGTCCCAAGTACCCCATGATGATGCGTCTGGAATCCCGGTGAAGTAGCCTGAAGAGCGTGGCCCTTCCTTCTTCCTTCGCCGGCTTTCACGGCAACACCCGCACCGTGCACGATCTGCGCGCAGCCGTGGCCGCCGGCCGCTTGCCGCACTCCATGATCCTGGCCGGACCGCGCGGCGCGGGCAAATATACCCTTGCCCTGCTCCTGACCATGGCGCTCGAGTGTGAACAGCAGCCATGGGAAGCCGATGAGACCGGTCGTCCCCTGGCTGCCTTCTGTGGCCGCTGCCGCAACTGTACCCGCATCGCGGAAAGCGCCGACCTGGACGCGCGTATCGCCGACGCTGTTGCCACCCGCGAGGAGATGCGCGAGACCGACAAGAAGGACACACGCGTCCTTGTGCAGACCCACCCCGATGTCCTTGTGGTGCCTCCAGATCCGCCGCAAAACCTCATCAAGGTCGGCCAGATCCGCACCGTGATCGGACGTGCGCAGTACATCCCTTCCGAAGCCCCGGCGCGGATGTTCATCCTGACCTCTTCCGCGCTGATGAAGGAAGCCGCGAACTCCCTGCTGAAGCTGCTGGAAGAGCCACCCGATCGCGTTCACCTGATGCTGCTGGCTGAAAACACGAGCGAGCTTCTGCCCACGATCCGATCTCGCTGTGCGATTGCGCGGCTTGGTGCGCTGCCCCCGGAAGAGGCCGTCGCCATTCTCGCCGAGCGCCGCCCGGAACTGAAGCGCAACGAGGCAGACCTGGTCGCCCGCCTTGCCGAGGGCGCGATTGGCCGAGCGTTGTCGCTTGACGTGGCGGCGTACGTCGCTGCACGTGCTGATGCGCTGACCCTGCTTTCCTCGGCGGAGCAGACCAACGACCATTCGGCGCTGTTCCGCATGACAGAAACCTATCGCGCCGGGGCGGAAGGCCAGGAGAAGATGCTGGCCCTGCTGCGCGCAGGGGCCGGGCTACTGGAAGATGTGCTGCTGCTGCAGCATGGCGCCGCAGACCGCATGCGCAACGTGGACCGCCGTGCAGAGCTGCAGCGACTGGCCGACACGCTGAGCTTCGAAGCCGTGGAGCGCGCCTTGCGTGGCCTGGATGAGGTGCACGCAGGTATGCGGCGCAACCTGCTCCGTTCCCTGAGTCTTGACGCCTTCGCCGTCAGTCTCACGTAGTAGCACCGCACTTCAACGCTGCCGCTACACCGTCACGGCATTTCACATTGCCGGAGACGCTGATCCTGCATCCAAGCCAGTATTCCCAGCCTATCGGGGCCCGCGCCGACGATCGTTGCCATGGAAGTATTTCCTTGCGCCACGACCGCGGGACAGGAGTCTTTTGTGAAAACTGCCAATGAGCGCAGGGAGGACCAGGAGTCCTTTGGCGGAGCGCGCAAGCTCATACGCCCACTGTTGTCCGCGGTTGCCCGCCGTCGCGCACCCATCCAAGCGCCCGACCCGCTCACCCATGCCATGGTTTCTGAAACCCATGGCGTCCCTGCCAGCTCCCACGCGGAAGCTTTTTACTTTCAAAAGCAGATCCAGCAGCAGACCGAGATGACCGTGGTTCTGGAAGATGGTGAAGAGGTCCACGGGGTAGTGGAGTGGTATGACCGTTGCGCCATCAAGCTGCGCTCCGGGCGTCATCGCGTGCTGGTGTACAAATCAGCCATTAAGTACCTGTACAAAACCAGCGACGCGCACGCGGCCGGTACGGTGATGCGCTAGCGGAAGCCGTCACCGCGGTTTGGCTGCCTTCAGCAGTCGGTCGCGGATGGCATCCCGCAAGCCTCCCGGCTCGGGAAGTGGACACACAATCACCTGTGCTCCTCGCTGCTCCAGTGCCCGCAATCCATGGAACAGTGAGGCCGCAAGGGATTCCACATTGTCCCAGCGGCCCCAGGGTTGCATGTCCACCCCCGCGGCCATGCCGGGCCAGTTCTGCGGCAGCAGCACTCCAACGCGATTGCCCTCCGCCACAGCCTTATCCGCGGCAGCCCACAGCGAAGCCGCATCGCCTGCCGTGAGATGAACCAGCGCTTCCGGGGCGTAGTGACGCAAGCCAACGCCTGGCGAGGGCAGTGACGCAGGCGATTCGTCCGGTTCCTGCTTCAACACCGCTCCATCGGCGGAGAAGACCTGCACTGGAACCCCAACCACCGCCTCGATCTGCTCAGGCGTGACGGCGCCGGCACGGTACAGGATCATCGGCGTCGAGGTCACATCGAGCACCGTCGATTCCACCCCAACGGCACAGGGTCCAGCGTCCAGCACCGCGTCGATCCGCCCATCAAGATCGTCCAGGACATGCTGCGCAGTGGTTGGACTGGTATGCCCGAAGCGATTCGCACTTGGAGCCGCCAACGGCACGCCGGCCGCACGGAGCAGCGCCTGCGCAGTCGGATGACCCGGAACGCGAACGCCCACCAGGGTGCGTCGAGCGGTCACGGTGTCCGGGATAGCCGCGGTTCGCGGTAGCAGCATCGTCAATGGCCCAGGCCAAAAGGCCACTGCCAAGGCCTGGACGCGAGTCATGAGCTCACCCTCGCACGTGGCGATACCAGCCAGCTCCGCCACACTCGGCAGGTGCACAATCAGCGGGTCCCACGAGGGCCGCTGCTTCGCGCGAAAGATGCCCTCAACCGCCTCAGCCGAAAATGCGTTCGCCCCCAGCCCGTAGACCGTCTCGGTCGGGAACGCCACCAGGCCTCCGCTATGAAGGAGCTCGGCGGCACGCCCGACGTCTGCGGGATCGGCTGCCTGGAGGTGAAGCGTTTTGCGCATCTTGTCTGATCCTAGAGGAGATCGCGCCACTGCGAACCAATTGCGCTGCCGCAGCCTATACTGACCAGCATGCAGGCGGCTGAGACAGAGCTGAAGTTCGTTGTCGACGATATTGCAAGCTTTCAGTCAGCCGTTGGCCGGCTCGGCCTGACCCTGAAGACGCCGCGAACCTTCGAGGGCAACACGCTCTTCGACACACCTGACCGCAAACTTCGGGCCAAGCGCCAGATCTTGCGCATCCGCGAGTACGGCCCTAAGCACGTACTCACGCACAAGCGGCTGGCCAGCGAGGATGCAGCCGACGTGCGTTACAAAGTCCGTATCGAGACGGAAACCGAGATTGAGGACGCCGCTGCGCTTGCCGAGGTGTTCTGCCAGCTGGGCTACTGCCCTGCTTTCCGGTACGAAAAATATCGCACTGAGTGGGACGCTGCGGAAGGCGGGCATCTCGTGCTGGATGAAACACCCATCGGCACCTGGGCCGAACTGGAAGGCGAGCCGGCATGGATTGAAGCCATGCTCGCCGGCTTGCAGGTCGGCAGTGATCGTTGCACCGTGGAAAGCTACGGCATGCTGTTCTTGAACTGGAAAGAGAAAACCGGCAGCCCAGCCGAGAACCTCACCTTCGACGAGATTGGCGAGCCGGCAACCCACGCCTGATCTGTAGATCGCCGGCCGGCCCCTCGCACTTAAGAAACAGTGATGACGATCTTGCCGATCTGCTGATTCGATTCCAGGTAGCGATACGCCTCCTGCGCCTCGGTGAGTGGGAAGGTGCGGTCGACCTTGGGCTTAAGCCGACCGTCCTGCAGGCGCTCAAAGACGTACTTCTTCATCTGCTCCAGCCGCTCAGGGTGCTTGCTGATCTGGTGCAGGGTGTACGCCGTCAGGCTGGCTCCCTTACCCATCGCCGCACGCAAGGGAAACGGTGTCGGTTGCCCGGAAAGCATGCCGTACTGGAAGACGATGCCCTCATCCGCCGCGGCCTGGGTCAGCGCCTCCACAAAGGGGCCGCCGATGGGATCGAAGATGATGCGTGCACCTTTCCCTCCGGTGATCTCTTTCACCCGCGCCGGCAGGTCTTCTTCTTCGGTGACAATCACGTAGTCCGCCCCGAGCTGCAGCAACTCGTCCTTTTTCGCCCCGGTACGCGTTGTGGCGATCGCCGTTCCACCTTCAGCCTTGACGATCTGGATGGCAGCCAGCCCGACGCTGCTGGACGCGGCCGTCACGATCACAAAGTCATCCTTTGTGACTTTGCCGTAGTACACAAGCGCTCCATAGGCCGTGCCGTACTGCATCCAGACGGCTGCTGCTTCCGCCGCGGGCAGTGCGTCCGGCGTAGCGGCCAGCGCGGAGGCAGGGACAACCGCTTCTTCGGCCAGCGCCGGAAAGCGATTCATGGAGAAGCCCGGAACCGTGGCGAAGCGCTTGCCCACCAGCCCCTGGTCGCCGTTCGGTCCGACCGCCGTGATGGTGCCCACGGCCTCATACCCGAGACCGGAGGGCAGCTGCGGCTGCTCCATGTAGTGGCCATGGAAATACATGCTTTCTGCACGGTTCAGGCCAACCGCTTCGACCCGCATCTTGACCTCGTCCGGTCCGGGCTGGCGAACCTCGACCTCCTGCAACTCCAGCACTTCAGGCCCACCCAATCTGTTGAAACGAATTCCCTTCGGCATGTCTGCCTCCTGTCCGAGCAGATGATGCCCACGGTGCCTGCGATGCCTGGTCCCTGGCATGAGCGCCTTCACGCTGAACGCCGGCGAGCATCGCCGTATCCTGAAAAGGTGAACGATCGGTTTCTCCTCAAAGCACTGTCCTTCTGTGCACTGTTGAGCTGCAGCGTTGGTGCCCATGCCGTGACCCTGCGCATCTCCTCGCAGGCGCTCGAGCGCACGCTGCATCAGCAGCTCTTCAGGCAGCGAACGGCCGTCACTACATCCGTGGTCGGGCGGAGAACGGCTGCTCCATTTACGCCGAAGATCCCACCGTCAGCTTCCGTGACGACCGTGTTGTCGTGCACGTAAAAGCCCACGCAAGCCTGGGCACGGCCTTGCACGGCAGTTGCATGGGCCTGGCTCTCAACGTGGAAGCCGACGTGAAGCTGATCCCGGAAGCTGAGGGCGAAAGAATCGGCTTTCGCGACCCGCGCGTAGAAAATCTTAGCGAGTCCCGGAGCTCAACATCTTTCTGGAACCGTTCCTGACTCGCAAACTTCCGCAAGAGCTGAAGGTCAACGCCGCCGACGTGCTCCGGGCGGCCCTCGCCAATTCAGCGCAGACCACGGGCTACGATCTCAAGCTCACTACATTGAAGGTCCACCCGATGCAGGTGCAGAAGGATGTGCTGGTGGTGGATGTCGATGGTGAGCTCAACGTGCAGTGACGCGGCACTTAGGGTCTAGCGCCAGCTGAAGGCCAGGTGCCAACGTAGCTTCCGCTCCGCGGTCTTCATCAGAACACGCTCATACTCCATCAACTCACTCAGGACCGCCGCGCTTTCCTTGCCCAGCCGCCGCGGTTCCTGTTCCAACGCCTCGATCAAACCGCGAACCGAGGCCAGGCCCTCTTCGGGGCGGAACCATTGCGGTGGTGGCAACCGGTGCAGCAGGTCAGGGTTCCCCGCGCCTTCTTCGATCAAGAGCGCCATGGAATTCTCGTCAGCGGAGAAAAACTCCAGCAAAGGCCGCACACCCAGGGTATGGGCCAGTCGCTCAATCGCGGCTTCCTGCCGCGCCAGGGCTCGGCCGTTGACATAGATGTCGAATCCGGGGTCCTCACCTTCCACCACGATGTACATGGAAGCTGCCATGGCCTGAGTGTACCGGAGCGTTCTTGTGCTAGAAAAGCCTGCAGCGTCGGAGGTCACGCCTCAGGTACACGAGTCGCGGGCTCTCCTAGGGTGTTGTCCGCAGCATTCGGCGCGTGCGCCATCCACTGGTATAGCGCACTGACGCCGATGAGCCCGAACGCCAGGTATGATCGCGAATCGAGGAAGGGCTTAAGAAGCACAACGCCTTCCAGTAAGCCCAGCAACGGAATGAGAAGAAACTGCGCGCTCCACCGAATGGCGCTCACGCGATCAAGGGCCAGTAACGTGAGCGCGGCGGTAACCCCATCCAAGGCCACAGCACTGAAAGAGAAGGCAAGCTCCCCACCGGTTCTCTGGTGCAGTACCGCGAGCACCGCAAAGAGCGTCGCTGCAAGCAGAAAACCGAGGGTAACTTCAAGCCGGCGCCCACCTTCGGCGGTGAGAGTACGAGATCGCTCGCGTTGCCCGGACCATATCCCGGCCCCCAGCCCAACGATCAGCGGCATCAGCAGCATCCCGAGCCATGGGCGAAGACTTCCGAAGGAAGGCTGGGGCACAAGCAGCAGCAGCCCCGCTACCCCGGCCAACCCCGGCCACAGCAGCCCGGTGAAGTCCCCATGCTCCGCTTCCCCGCTCGCCGAAGCGACGACGGCGACAACGATCGGTACAAGCGCCAGCGCCAGCGTTGTATTGTTGGAATTCAGAAACTGTCCCGCCGCAAATACCGCCAATGCCGGGCCGGTGAGCATGAGCGCTGCTGCGATCGGTGCGATCCATAAGTGTGCTCCCGCGAGACCGTTCAGGCCCTGAGCGGGCTTTCGGAACCGCTTAACGGGAAAGAACAACACAGCGGCCATGAAGCACCCAGCTGCCTGGCTCACCAGCGTTGACGATGATGCTGGGACCGCACCCTCGATGAGCCAACGGCTTCCGCTCAACAGGCAAAGCGCCGCAAAGGGCCACGCTGTTCTCCATCGCTTCCAATCCCGGCCGTCGCTCACCCGCACACCACAAACCCTTCAGATGCACCAGGTCTCGAAACGAAACAGCCGCGCCCAAAGGGCACGGCTGCTTCCTCTGCTTGCAGCAGACTACCGCGCTGCTCCACCCTGGGGTGCACCGCCGGTAGCCGGACCCGAGCGACGTCCACGGCGACGGCGACGGCGCGCGGTACCTTGCGGCCGGCCTTCACCCTGCGCGGGATGGCCACCCTCTGCGGGCTGCGTCGTGACGAGCTCTCCCTCTTCGGCACCCTCGTCGTCTCCTTCGAAGTCCTCATCGTCCTCGTCGAAGTCATCCGCACCGCCATCGATGGTGATGGTCTCTTCATGGATCGGCGCATCCGGCTTGGGCGCACGCTCAGCACGCTCCGACGAACGCTCCGGGCGCTCAGAACGCTCACTGCGCTCCCCGCGTCCACGACCGCCGTCCTGGCTGCTGCTCTCCGGAACCTCCGGAAGACCAAGCTTTGCGCGCTGCTCTCGCAACACAGCCTTGCGGCTCAGCTTGATGCGGTTGCCCTCAATGGCGAGTACCTTCACCAACACCTGATCGCCTTCGCGAAGCTCGTCCTTGACGTCCTTCACGCGATGTTCTGCGATCTCGGAAACGTGCAGCAGGCCGTCCGTGCCAGGGAAGATCTCGACAAACGCGCCGAACTCCGCCAACCGAACCACCTTGCCGAGGTAGGTCTTCCCTACTTCCGGTACGGCGGTCAGGTCGCTAATCATCTGGATGGCCTTGCTCAAGCCTTCAGCATCGGACGAAGCCACGTTCACGCGTCCGGTATCCTCGACATCGATCTTCACGCCTGTTGCGTCGATGATGCCGCGGATGACCTTGCCGCCGGGTCCGATCAGGTCGCGGATTTTGTCCGTGGGGATCTGCAATGTGTGAATACGCGGAGCGTACTTCGAGGTTTGCTCGTTCGGGGCCGAGATCACCGCGTCCATGCTGTCCAACAGGAACATGCGGCCGCGTTGCGCCTGGGATAAAGCCTCCCGCATGATCTGTGGCGTGATGCCCATGATCTTGATGTCCATCTGCAGCGCCGTAATGCCCTTGCGCGTGCCGGCCACCTTGAAGTCCATGTCGCCGTAATGGTCTTCCGCGCCCGCGATGTCGGTCAGGATGGCGTAGTTGTCGCCCTCCTTCACCAGACCCATCGCCACACCGGCGACCTGCGCCTTCAGCTTGATGCCCGCCTGCAGCAGCGACAACGACGCGCCGCAGACGGTCGCCATCGACGATGATCCGTTCGATTCCAGGATGTCTGAAACGACCCGCAGCGTGTACGGCGACTCTTCTTCGCTCGGCAGGACCGCTTCAATGGCGCGCCATGCCAGCGCTCCGTGTCCGATCTCGCGCCGGCCAACACCAGTCATGCGGCCCACTTCGCCGACCGAAAACGGCGGGAAATTGTAGTGCAGCATGAAGCGTCGCTTCTGTTCACCCTCATAGGTCTCGACGCGCTGAACGTCGTCACCCGTGCCCAATGTTGCCGACACCAGGGCCTGCGTCTCGCCGCGAGTGAACAGCGAGGAGCCGTGAACCCGTGGCAATACCCCGGTTTCGATCGTGATCTTCCGGATCTCGTCGAACGCGCGGTGGTCAGGCCGGATGCGATCATTCAAGACCTGGTCGCGGAAGATCTTTTCGCGCATCAGCTCGAAGTACTTGGAAAGCTTCTTGCCCGCGCCAGCATCTCCCTCGGGGAGCGACTTCTTAAGCTCGTCCTTGATCTCGCGGACCTTGGCATAGCTCTCAAACTTGGGATTCTTCTGGGTGTCGAGCGCGTCGCGGAGGCGGTCACCAACCTTGGCGGTCAGCTCATCCATGTACGCCTGATCGATTTCGAGCTCGGCAACCTGCCGCTTCGTCTTGCCCGCCCGTGAAACCAGGTCCTTGATCCCCGCGACGATCTTCTTGATCTCGCCGTGAGCAAATTCGATGGCATCGACAACGCGATCCTCATGAATCTCCTTCGCGCCCGACTCGATCATGGTGATGCCTTCTTCGGTACCAACCACCATAATGTTGAGCGTGCTGGCAAGCCGCTCAGCATAGGTCGGGTTCACGATGAACTGGTCGTCCACGATTCCGATACGCACGGCGCCCACGGGACCATGGAACGGAATGTCGCTCAGCGCCAGTGCGCAGCTCGCTCCGTTAATGCCGAGTACGTCCGGATCATTCTCCCGGTCCGCGGAGTACACAAACGCAACCACCTGTGTCTCGTTGCGGAACGTCTCGGGAAACAAGGGCCGGATCGGACGATCGATCTGACGGCTGGTCAGGATCTCCTTCTCACTCGGGCGGCCTTCGCGCTTGATGAACCCGCCAGGAATACGGCCACCCGCGTAGGTGAACTCGCGATATTCAACGGTCAACGGGAAGAAATCGATGCCTTCCTTTGGATCGGGCGACGCAACGGCTGTCGAGAGTACGGCGTTATCGCCGCTGGTTACGAATGCGGCGCCGGACGCCTGCTTGGCAATGCGCCCTGTTTCGAATCGAATCTGCTTGCCACCTGCAAGCTCAACTGTGATGTCCTGCATCTATGTCTTCCTCTGTTCTTTGCTATTCAGTGCTGTTCACCGCTGCGGACGGGCATGCCGCCTAGACGAAAGCCCCGCTGACGTGAAGTCGGGCGGGGCTGGACGTCTGAAGAGCCAGGGCTTGAGCCGTTTGAGGCTGGCCGGTAGGGCGCGGACAGAGGTCTATGCGGCAAACCATAGGGTCTGCCGACAGTTGCCGCGCGGTGAAGGAAAATAGGATGGTATGCACTCCTGACAGCCGCCGACCAGGCGACTGGAGCTTGCTTACTTGCGGATGCCCAGCTTGCCAATCACGTCGCGGTAACGGTCCGGATCCGTCTTCTTCAGGTAGTCCAGAAGGCGGCGGCGCTTGGAAACCAGCATCAGAAGCCCACGACGGGACCCATGATCCTTCTTGTGTGTCTGGAAGTGTTCAGTGAGCTCAGCGATACGCGAGCTAAGGATCGCAATCTGCACCTCGGGACTTCCAGTGTCCGAGTCGTGCGTGCGAAAGTTGCTGATAATTTCTGTTTTCTTTGCAGGTGCCAACACGGCGGGTACTTGCTCCTGATTCTCTATGCTCTAGTCACTTCTCTCAGTGTCCAAGGAAAAGGATACCACGCTGGCGGTGCTTGCCTACGTACCAGCATGGTCGTTCCCATGCTCCCTACGCGATGTTTTCGGCTAAAAAGGCCAGCGTTCGCTTCCGGGCCAGCGCCGCCGCATCCGGGTGGAAGCTCTTCGGATCGACGTCCCGATTGAAGGCGTGTCCAGCCCCCTCATAAACAAAGACCTTGACCTCAGGATGCGCGTTCCGCACCGCATCGACCTGATCCATGCCGATGTGACTGTCTTCAGCTCCGAAGTGGAGCATCACCGGGCAGGTTGGGTCTTCCTTGGCGAAATTGCCAACCCCGCCGGCGTAGTAGCCGACCGTGCACTTGGGCGAGAAGCCAATCTCCGGTCCCCTGGTTGCCGACAGCCAGGCCATCAGTCCGCCATAGCAAAACCCAACGACACCGGCTCCGGCTCCTTCCCCCTGCACCTGTTGAAACGCAGCCGCCACGTCCAGAATGGCTGTCGCCGGGTCCAGCTTGCCGTACAGTGCGAAGGCCTTTTGCATGTCTTCCGGGCCGTAGTTCAGTTCAATACCCGGTTCAATACGGTCAAATAGAGCCGGTGCGATGGCGACGTATCCGTCAGCGGCATAGCTGTCCACTACGCTGCGGATGTGTTTATTGATCCCGAAAATCTCCTGAACGACGACCAAACCACCTTTCACTGTGCCCTGAGGCTTCGCCACATACGCTGAAAGCTTGTTTCCGTCGTTTGCCTGCAACTGCAACATCTCACCCATTCCTGATCCGCTCCTGCCTCGGCTCGCCCTGTTGAACATGGACGGCAACTCTTAAGCAGAGTACATCGCTGACTTCGCCCCATGCTCCGTCACCGAGCGCCGCAGCAGACAATCTGCTACCTCTTCCGCAGGAACGCGGTACGTTCCGCAGCGAATGGCTGCACGGAGAGCAATCAGCCGTTCCCAGCGCGCCGCGTCCAGGCTGCAGGCCCACACCTCGCGCGATACTACCGTCTCAAGGGAGCACGCCGTGTTTTCGTTACCCTGAGGCCTTTGGGAGGCGCATTCAGGAGTAATGCCTCTGTTGTTGTACGTCTGTGTCTCTGATCCTGTCGGCGCGATGCTCATTGGCTCTCCTTTCCCCCTTATCGGCGCCACGAAGAAAAGCTTTAGCAAAACCCGGAAACATTTCTTCTTGGTTTGTCATGGCTACTGGACTGCCGTACGCGACCGCCGCTTCTTCGTCGCTCGACCCTCGAGAATCGACCGGATTCGAGACACAGCGGACGAACGAATCTGGGACACTCGCGATTCCACAACACCCAGCGTCCAGCCGATCTCCTTGAGCGTCAGCTCCTCGAAGTAATACAGCGTGAGCACAAGTCGCTCTTTTTCCGGCAGAGTCTCAATCGCAGCAGCCAGCCTCTCCCGGGTTTCTCCCGCGATGCAGCGCAGCAGAGGGTTTTCGGCTGCCGGAGCCGGCAGATGGACCAATTCCTCATCGCCGAAGTCGTCCGTACGATCAAGGTACAGGCTGCCGATTTCCAGCCCGCGAAGCTCGCCGGTCATCTCCTGGTACTCCGGGAGATCCATGTCCATTTCAGCCGCAATCTCCTCGTCGCTGGGTGTTCGGCCAAGCTGCGCGGACAAGACACGGATCGCTTCAGCCATGGCGCGTCCCCTTCTGCGAAGCTCGCGGGGGCTCCAGTCCAAGGTTCGCAGGGAGTCAAGGATGGCCCCACGAATCCGGAACTGGGCGTAGCTTTTGAACTGCGTCTGCCTGTTGCCGTCAAATTTGTCGGCAGCGTCCATCAGGCCAACCAGGCCTGCAGAGACCAGGTCTTCAAGGGCAATGTGATTCGGCAAGCGCTCATGAACGCGACGCGCCACAAACCGCACGACCGGCAAATGCCTCAGCACCAGTTCATCGCGCGTCATCGCCTCTGAAGCCGGCGTTGTCGCCTCAGAAAGCGGGGTAGAGTCGACATCCTGGGTTTTCGGCAGCTCAAGGGTCGAGGTGAATCCGGCGCGGACCGCCTGTGCTGTCTGCTCGATGTTCGTGATCGGTGCTTGCATCTTTGATCTCCTGTCTTGCTCTGCGAGGTTGAAGCGTCACCACCCTCGGTGACCTGGACCAAAGATTTCGCATTACCTTCGCTTTCGCAATGTATAAATGCAGGAATTCATGGGCGTTATTCCTAAAACGGGAATGCACGAAAGGGCTTCCCAAAATGGAACTGTTAGCTGGATGGATACCCAAAAGTTTTTGGTTGCAGTTCGCCTTTCTTTCGCTACAATTCCGCCATGGCCATTACACGTCGGCAGAAAGAGGTGCTGGACTTTTTGTCCACGTTCACCTCGCGCAACGGCTACTCGCCTTCCTATGAAGAGATTGCGGCCGGGCTTGGCCTGAATTCGCTAGCCACCGTTCACAAGCACGTTACAAATCTGCAGAGCAAGGGTTTGTTGCAGCGTGCTCACAACCGCAGCCGATCGATCGACGTCCTGCCTCAGCGCGCGGCCAAGCGCGGCAGCGGCAACGGTGGTGATCGTCTACCGCTTCTTGGTCGTATCGCGGCTGGAAAGCCAGTGGAAGCGATTGAGACGGCCGAGACCATCTCCTTGAACGACATCATCGGCAGCCGCGAGGTCTTCGCCCTGGAGGTTCGCGGAGATTCCATGCGGGATGAGCATATTGTGTCCGGCGATTTCGTGCTCGTGGAGCGTACCCGGACCGCCCGTGAAGGCGAGATTGTGGTCGCTCTCGTGGATGGTGCAGACGCGACGCTAAAGCGCTTCTACCGCGAAGGAAGCTTGATTCGTCTGCAGCCCTCAAATGCCGAGATGACACCCATCTACGCTCCTGCGACCAATGTCAGCATCCAGGGGCGTGTTCTCGGCATTCTCCGCAAGTACGCCTGAGGTCGTCGATACAACCGCGTCTTAGGCTCATCACACGTATGTCTACGCTTCCCTGGCTGTTGGTTTTCGACCTCGATGGCACTCTGATCGATTCGTCTCTGGATCTGTGTCTCGCTGTGAATGCTGCAATGGAGCATGTCGGTGCTCCGCTGCTCCCACGCGAAGTGATCACAAGTTACGTCGGGGATGGCGCTGCCATGCTGGTGCGGCGCGCTCTCGGCGACCCCGGTGATCTGGATAGTGCAGTTGAGAACAGGTCCGGCCAGACCGAGCGCTTCGAAGCGGCCTTCCATGCATTTCTAGACTTCTACCGAGACCACAAACTCGATAACACGCGCGTATATGAAGGCGTGTTGTCGTCCCTGGCCGCGATCAGAACCAGGCAGCCGCACCTGCCAATGGCTGTGCTGACGAATAAACCGGTAAACCCTTCCCGGGAGATCTGTGATGCCCTGGGCTTGGCCCCATTTTTCTTCGCGAACTACGGTGGAAACTCATTTACTAGCAAAAAGCCGGACCCGCTAGGGCTACTCACCTTGGCGGATGAGGCAAAGGTCCTGCATCGCGCCCGAGGGATCGCAGCCAACGACCTCCTCCTAGAAGGCGTTGTGATGATCGGAGACTCTGAAACTGACGTGCTTACCGCGCGGAGGGCTGGCGCGCGGAGCCTTGGATGCAGGTACGGATTGGCCCCACATACGTTGGAGGCGGCCCATCCAGACCTCATCTGCAACAGTCCGGCCGAGTGGCCTGCCCTGCTTGGCTTGGACTTCTAACGTTCTGCCGGCCAGAGCCAAGCTGCTCCACGCACTCCGCTTGAGTCTCCGTGCCGATTACGCCGAATCGGCGTCATAGTTTCGCCGCCGAACGTGTACCGGCCCACAAGCCGCTCCAGTTCACCCGTGTACCACTCATCGACATTGGAGAGCCCTCCGCCAAGAACGATGACTTCTGGATCAAGCATGTTCACCACAACAGCCAAGCCCCGGGCCAGTCGATCGCGCAGCCGTTGAAATGCAGCAAGGGCGAGAGAATCGCCGTTCCGCATCCGCGCGATGATTTGCCGTCCTGAGAGGAAGTTCCCGTTGACCGCGCGATAGTCGCATTCGAAACCGGAACCGGAGATCCACGTTTCAAGGCACCCTGAATGGCCACAGTAACAAGGGGCACCGGGCATTTCCTCAGGAGATGGCCATGGCAAGGGTATGTGACCCCACTCTCCCGCTAGGCCATTTGGCCCAGTGTGGGCGGTGCCCCGGACGACGACACCGCCGCCACAGCCCGTCCCAAGAATGACTCCAAAGACGACACCAGCATCTTGCGCCGCACCGTCAGTCGCTTCGCTCACCGTAAAGCAGTTTGCATCGTTGGCGCACCGCACTTCGCGCTGCAACGCCACTGACAGATCCTGTGCAAGTGGTTTGCCGTTCAGCCAGGTTGAGTTTGCGTTCTTCACCAGTCCGCTCGCCTGGACGATGGTGCCCGGGATACCTACCCCAACGGTTCCGGTCGTGCTAACCGCAGCTTCGATGTCATGAACCAGCCGTGAGATCGTGGCCAGCGTAGCTGCGTAATCACCTTTTACGGTATCGACACGGCTCCGTAGCAGCTCCGTACCATTTGCGTCCAGGGCGATTGCTTCTGTTTTCGTCCCGCCAAGATCGATGCCGATGCGCAAGGTTATTCTCCAGACAATTGGATGAGGACAGCCATCAGGGCGGCTCCTGCCGCCAAGCAAACGATCTGTCCCCAAATGGCACTGCCACGCCGGGTAGCCTGCAACTCAGGCACGAGATCGACCAGCGCGATATAGAGGAAGGTTGCTGCACTTACGGGCAGCAGCCAGAGCGGTGTCGTGCGATGCTCGCCTGCAAAAACAACGGCAAGTCCCCCGAGTAACGCCGTCCCTCCCGCTGAAACCGCCAGCAGTGCAGCGCGCCTCCGTGGTATGCCGAGGTGCAGCAAAAGGGCGAAGTCGCCGATCCGGTGTGGCAGTTCGTGTAATCCGATCGCCAGCGCGGCGCTCCAGCCTGCGCGGGGCCCTGCAGCAAACGCCGCCACGATCGCAACTCCGTCCACCGTGCTGTGCAGGGCTGAGCCCAGCAGGAGCGCCCCCGGTCGCGCTTTCTTGGTTGGATGTCCGTGGTGGTGCACGTGCGAATGCCCATGGCCGTGCAGAGACCCCGCGTCCTTACTGGCGTCCGCAGGTGTGTCCAGGGCCTCGTCGGTGAACCAATGCGCGATTGCCTGAATGCAAAACAGCGCCACAAGGCTTGCAAGCAGGCATTGCCAGACAAACATGCCAGACCCCGGAGCCCTGACGGCTTCAGGCAGAAGATCCAGGCAAGCTGTCGATAAGAGCACTCCAGCAGCTCCGCTCACAAGAAACGGAAGCCACTGCGCCAGCACAGATTCACGCCGGCCCAGTGTGAGTACGGCCAGACCCGCCGCGCTTTGTACGCCCAAAATGGCGACCAGCGCCCAAAGTACCTGCGACGAGTTCAAGTCAGCTCCCTGTCCATCTTAGGACAGGCGCCTGCCTGACGTCGGCCTACTTGGGAGTTACGGAAGGGTTGGAGCCAGTCTCGGAAGGTGGAAGCGTGTAGATCACTTCACCCGCCCGGGTGTAGTGCAGCTCCTCGCGGGCCTGGTGTTCAATGGCGCCTGGATCCTTCTCCAGTCGCTCAACATGGCCTCGCAGCCGGCTGTTTTCCCGGTCGAGCGTTTGCATCTGGTCACGCAGACGATGCTCTTCTGCTCGCTTCTGCTGATAAGCCGTCAGCCCGTTGTGCCCAAACACAACGCCGTACCCCATGCCGAGCGCGAGGATGCCCGCCAGCGCGGTAGCCGCCTTACGCCGCCAGCTAAAAAGACCAGTACGGCCGCTGTCCATGGCCAGCGACGCATCACGGCTGCGTTCGCGAATTCGGGAGGGAGAAAGCAAAAGGGGCCTCGTAAATCAACTTCAGTATCCTTCATTCCTCCGCATTCTGAATCGCCGTTCTTTGTGGAAAGGCTCAGGCGGAACCTGCCTTAGCACACCCTTTCGTGGCATCGACACGAAGCTCGCGTGTGGGCTAGGCTCCGAGCGCTTGACTAGGCCCCGGTTTGTTATCCTGAACGCAGTGATGCGTGTGCTCTTCGCCATACTGGTGATCGCCTGTGCCGGTCTGCTTTGGGCAACCATCGCAGCCGCCCAGCACATTCGTCTTGCACGTCGACGCCGTAGCGTTACCCTGCCGCCGACGCCGGGCCCTCGGCAAAGCCCACCGCCGCCGCTCGCTGTTAGCGGAAGCATCAACGACACTGCTTCAACGCCGCGATTCCCGCGGGCTAAACAGCTGCAAACACATTTCTAATCATGCCAACGTTGCCCGCACTCCCGATCACGATCTCCCCTTCCGTTCGCTCGACTCTGGTGTCCGGCCTGCCGCGCCGAATCGCCGTGGGCATTGCGGCCACCCTTGTGGTCGCCGTAGCCGCGCATGTTGCGTTTCCCCTGCCCTTCACCCCGGTGCCCTTTACGCTACAGCCCTTGGCGGTCCTTTGTGTCGGGCTCTTTCTGGGCCCGGTAGATGGCGCCCTCGCGATGTTGGCCTATCTCGCGGAAGGTGCAGCGGGTGTGCCCGTGTTCAGTCCCACAGGACCGGGCGGCCTGGCCCAACTTGTTGGGCCGACGGGTGGTTTCCTTATGGCGTATCCGCTAGTGGCCTTTCTCAGCGGCAGTTTTCGGCGCTTCGCCCCGAAGGTGGGCCCGTTCCTGGCAGCGGCAACAGGGTGCCTGGTGGCGACGGTCGTTCTGTTCCTGCTTGGAGCATTCTGGCTGGCACACATCACCCATCTTGGAGCAGGTGCGGTCTTCACCGCCGCCGTTGCCCCGTTCCTTCCAGGAGAGGCCGTCAAGATTGTTGTCGCGGCCGGCGTTTTTCGCGCCTTCTCCTTGCACAACAGGGCGCTGTAGGTTCAACGCCCAGGGTTTTGGAAAGAAAATATGCTTGCAGCGCCCACTCAGG
Organism: Granulicella sp.; assembly: GCA_965198515.1. GTDB lineage: Bacteria > Acidobacteriota > Terriglobia > Terriglobales > Acidobacteriaceae > Granulicella. Next base: position 2,606,637 of record CBDAPO010000006.1, read on the forward strand.
TTCGAGAAATCACCATCGCCCACAGTCCAGATTCGGACGACGCCTTCATGTTTTATGGCCTGGCCACGAACAAGGTGCGCGTCCCTGGCTACAAGTTCACCCATACGCTGACTGATATCGAGACACTGAATCGGAAAGCGAGGGACGAGCAGACCTACGACGTTACGGCCGTAAGCTTTCATGCGTACCCGTACATCCAGGACAACTACACCCTGATGAATTGTGGCGGGTCTGTTGGAGAGAACTATGGGCCAATGATCATCTCGCCCCGTGCGTTCACGCTGGACGAGATCAAGCGTGTGCGCATCGCCGTCCCGGGCACGATGACCACTGCCTACCTCAGCCTGAAGCTGTTTGCCCCTGAAGTGGAAACCGTCACTGTTCCTTTCGACCAGATCATTCCGGCGGTGCTTGCGGGCGAGTTTGAGGCCGGTCTGATTATCCACGAAGGCCAACTCACCTACGCACGCGACGGCCTGAAGAAGATCCTCGATCTCGGTGTCTGGTGGACCGAGCAGATGGGACTTCCCTTGCCTCTGGGCGGAAATGCCATTCGGCGCGCGTTAGGGCCTGAGGTGCAGAAGGTCGTCACGCAAGCTCTGCGCGACAGCATTCAACACGCACTCGATCACCGCAACGAAGCGCTGGAATATGCCATGCAGTTCGCGCGCGATCTCGACACCTCGCTGGCAAATCGCTTTGTAGGCATGTACGTCAATGAGCGCACGTTGAACTATGGCGAGGACGGCCGGATAGCTATCCGTAAGCTCCTTGAGATGGGCTACGACCGCGGCATCATCCCGCACCCTGCCCACGTGGATTTCGCCGAGTAAGTAGCAGGCAGGAGGAGCTCCTGCCTGTTTCATAACCCCGAAACCGTGGTAAAGTAAAGGAGTCGTGGTTGATGAACACGACTCGTAAATCTCGAAGGCGCCGGTCTGCGGTGCGTTCGTGCCGGACGCGTAGCTCAACTGGCAGAGCATTCGACTCTTAATCGACAGGTTGAAGGTTCGATTCCTTCCGCGTCCACCACTCCCCCGAATGAACGAGCAAGGTAGCCCACTATGCCGCATGCACATAGGGCTTTTTTTGCGTTGAATGCGTACAGCCGCTCCTGAGACTGCCGTGCGGCTTGATGGATTCCTGGGTAGCAGCCGAGCTTCTAAACATGTTCAGTTGAGCGGTCAACGCATCGTTCGTCTGAACGATGATGCACGTGTCTGTTTTCGTTGCCTTTGTCCCCCGGGCACAGCCGAGGAGTCCGCTCAGCTTCGCTCGGCCGCACGCGCCTGTCACCGCGATTTTCATGAGACCGTTGTTCCGAGTGCGGAACAAACAGTGCGTGAAAGAGGCAGTTTCGAAAGCTTGGCGCGGATGTAGCATGGGGCGGCTCGTGATTTCACTTCGGAGACGCCGCCATGCACTCTCCCAATTCCCGTAGGAGCTTTCTTGCAGCTGCTTCCGCTTGCGCTGCAGCGGTATGCTGGTCCTCGCAAAACACCGCCGCGGCGCTGCAACGGAGCATCCAACCGCTGCCCTCCCCAAACGCACCGACGAATCAGAATGTGCCTGGTGGCCTGGACGTTCACCCCACCGACGCTCCCCAGCGAGTGCCAGTGAACACCATCAACGCTCCGCAACTTGCGGCGATGGTGCAGCAGCTCTACCAGATGAGCTCAGAGCTGAAGCAGGAAACAGACCGCAACAACCTTAGGGACACGCTGCCAGTGGATTTCATCAAGCGAGCCCGTGAGATCGAGAAGCTCGCGAAGAGCATACGGGAAAAAGCCAGGGGCTGAACGGCGCCAAAGGCGGGCGTTGACGCACTCCGGGGCCGCCTCGCACGGTAACCGGCGTCCTCGCCAGTAAGCCAGCCGGTCAGACTTGGCCAGGTTGGAGCGGTCCAACACCCGCATATTGCCGCCCCGGTGACTCGACGAACAGCTGTTCAATCCTGGAACGCTTCGCCTTCTTTTGCTATGCGAATGCGGTGATCCGTGAAGGTGTCCTTCATCTCCGGCACGTACACCTGAGGCATGTGGCAGCTGGCGCACTTTGTCGTAGCTACGGGGCATCCCGGCGCCTGCGCGCCATGTACACTCGCCCCCGCCTTCCCAGCTGTCGCTTTCGCAGAAGCTGCATGGCAGCGGAGGCACGCGGCATCGTAGGTTCCGATATCTGTTACCAGTTCGCGATGCGGATCATGGCATGCGGTGCATACCAGACGAGGATCGCCTTCCTTGCCCCAGCATTTACTGGTAACCAGCCGATAGGGGGCTGACCGCACCGTGGACGGGCCGGTGACGTGCGCCAGCTTCACATCCCACCAGGTACCGTGGCAAGCGCCGCAAAACTCCACTGACTCCGTCGGGGAAAGATGTGAAGGATCGAAGACACCCTGGTCCTCCTTCGCCGCAGACGCACGACCCGGGCTTTGCATCAGGCGGACGTGACTGGCCCCAGGACCGTGGCACGCCTCGCACGTAACCCCCGGAGTAAGCCCTTCCTCGTTAAAGCGGTCAGCGATGTTGACTGCAGTGGCATGGCAGCTAAAGCAGCGAATCAGCTCCGGCGTTTGCACCTCCCTGCCACGCGCGATATCGATATCTGCGGGGTGGTCCAGCGCTCGCGCAGGGGTAAATCCGATATTCTTCAGGCTCTGAAAGAATGTAATTCTCGCCTCAAGGAAGTGACCCTCCCCGGTTTTCAACAGGTAGGACTGTCCGACCCGTCCAGTACCGAAAATCCAGAGCACAGGAAACGCGTTTGTCTGCGCACCATCGGAAACCGTGTACATGCTTTTCCAGGTGCCCGCCTCTTTTGTGGTCGTAACCCGATAGACATCGCGCCCGAAATTGAAGCGCAGATCCTGGTGCTGATGCAGCACGTCTGCGGTCTCTGCATGCATCGCGGTTCGCCCCATGGACGACACCTGCGCTGTCCCGGCGATGCCGCTATGGCAGCGTGCACAGGCTTCTTTTCCGGCGAAATCTGATGCGGAGTCCTGCGACTTCGTCGGCCAGAAACCCGGCCCGGCCACATGGTCGTCGGTAGACGATTGAGCGTAGCCCCGGCCCACCAGGCCAAGCAGGCAGAGGGTGAACACCAACGGGAGAATCGCGCTCCGAACCCGAGGTTTGGGCCCGGCGTGCCGCTGCACGCGCAGTCTTCTGGCTAGGGTTCTGATCGTCCGCCGCACTCACTCAACTTACGGGACCATTGGGTCCAGGGGCAACTCGTACAACTTTGGTGGTGCTGTGATTGGGATCGTGCAAGGCGCATCCAGTGCTCTGCGAACGATGCAAGCACTTTCTTCGTTTTGAACGTATGTCGAAGCAAAGAGAAAGTGAAGAATTTCCCTTGACATCTCTATCAGCGCCTTCCCAGAATGCAGGTCGATCACAGAACAGGTCTAGACACGCGTTTGATTCGACGCTTTGCGTGCCCTCTGGCGTTTTCGCTCGCGAAGACGCGTGGTTGTCGGGCCTATGACTATGGGCCGGGCTTGTTGTACTTCGGTGGTTTTACCGAAGGATTGCTGCACTTTGGAGGATGTGATGAAGAAAGTGAAACGGCTCGCTCGGCGAGCCCAAACCCCTGGACTGCTCCTTGGCTGCAGCCTTGCGGTGCCGTTCGCGGCAACGCTGGCTTTCACGCCAATGGTGCACGCCCAGGTCTACTACGGATCGATCACCGGTAACGTGACCGACGCAAGTGGTGCCGCAGTTCCCGGCGCCGCGGTGACCGTGATCAACACGGGCACGAACGTCAAGTTCACCGCCAAGACCACGGGACAGGGCAGCTACACGGTAGCGCAGCTTCCGGTGGGCACGTATGAGGTCGACGTCGAGTCGGCCAACTTCAAAAAGTTTGTCTCGCAGGGCGTTGAAGTCCACACGTCCACCAGCACCGAAGTCAGTGCTTCACTGCAGGTCGGTTCCACCGGGGAAACCGTAACCGTGGAAGCCAACCAGGTTCAGGTGCAGACAACGGACGCTTCGGTCGGCGAAGTCATCGACGGCACGCAGGTCCGCGAGCTCCCGCTGAACGGTGAAAACTTCGTTGGCCTCACCCAGCTCTCGCCCGGCGTCTCGGCGGCCTCCAACTTCGACGCAACCGGCAAGGGTTTGCAGGGCGGCGTGAACTTCTCCGTAAACGGCAACCCTTATAACAACAACCTGTTCCTGGTAGACGGCGTAAACAATAACGACGTCGGTTCCGGCCGTACCATCCTGATCTACCCGGCGACGGACACCATCGCCGAGTTCAAGATGATCCGCAACTCCTATGGCCCTGAGTATGGCCAGGCGTCGGGCGCGATCATCAGCCTTACCACTCGTTCTGGCAGCAACCAGATTCATGGCGGCTTCTTCTACTCCGGCCGTAATGATTTTCTGGACACCAACGACTGGGTTTCAAAGGACAACAACACCGGCAAGGCTAAGCTGCGCCGCAGTGACTGGGGTTACTACCTCGCCGGTCCGGTGCTCAAGAACAAGCTCTTCCTTTGGTACAACCAGGAATGGGATCGTGAAGAGCGCGGTGGTTCCTACGCCACCTGCGTGCCCACCGATGCAGAATCGGCCGGCGATTTCAGCGGCTATGGCACGGCGACAACGGACCAGTGCGGCGCCACAATCCCCACCATTCCATCGCAGTTCGCAGCTGTCGGAAACCCGCTCAAGATTGCCAACCCTGACAAGGGCGGGTTGTTGATTGCGCAGTTCTATCCCTCGGCAAACGTCAACGCGAATCAAAAGCTGACCAACGCCAACGGCTACAACTGGGCATCCTCCATCCCCAACAAGAACAACTGGAGCGAGTGGAACGTTCGCGGAGACTACGACGTCACCAAGAACAACCGGCTCACCGTGCGTTGGACCCAGGACTCCTGGAGCAATCCCTTCCCGAACAATCCCGCCGTCGATGGTCTCTGGGGTGATTCCAACCTTCCCACGGTTGGATCCAACTGGAGTCAGCCCTCGAAGAGCGTGATGGGCAAGCTGAGCTCCACGATTCACAACACGATGGTGAACGACGTTGAGTTTGGTTACGGGCACAACGCCATCATCACCAGCCTCGCCGGCACGCGCGCTAACATCGTCTCGCAACTTCAGACGGCTTACCCTGCAACGTTCCCCTCATCGCTGAAGCAGCCCGACGAGTTCTTCGGCGGCTGGGGCGGTCTTAATCCGTATGGCTCCTACAACGCCGAGTCATCGATCTGGAACATTGCACCTTACGCCAACCATGAGGATCTCTACACCGTGCAGGACAACCTGTCCAAGGTGAAGGGCAATCATGTGTACAAGGCTGGCTTCTTCTTCGGCGACAGCCTGAAGGTTGAAGACAGTGGCAACGGCGGCGACCGTCCCGGTCTGCCCGGCACTGTGTATTGCGCTACGGATGCAAGCGGTAACCACATCACCGGCGCTGGCCTTCCTGCTTGCGCGAATACCAACAACGCCCTCGCCAACGTCCTGATCCCCGGCACAGGCAGCACACCGCAGCAGTTTGTGGTGAGCGAAAACAGCACGGACGCGTTCGCCTATGTCCGGTGGCATGATTACGAGTTCTACGCACAGGATTCGTGGAAAGTCCGCCGTAATCTCACCATCGACTACGGCTTCCGCTGGTCGTTCTACCGTGAGCCCTATGGCGACAACAACAACTGGGCCAACTGGAACCCGAGTGCCTGGAGCGCCGCAGAGGCGGCCACCAACCCGCAGGATGTCTGCAACGGTTTGACGATCGTTCCGGGCACCAATCCCTGCGCGGCGGCCACATCGCTGCTCAACAGCCTCGGCGTAAACATCACGTTGTCCAGTGGAACGCCAGGGCCAAACCGCTCTCTGGTGAACCAGTCCAACCACGACATCGCTCCTCGCGTCGGTATTGCCTGGGACCTCTTCGGCAATGGTGAAACGGCACTTCGCTTCGGTGGTGGCCAGTTCTACCAGCGTGAAATCGTCGGCTTCGACGAAAACGCAGCCAAGTCGGCCCCGTACGAGCTGAACGCTTCGAGCAATCGCTCCATCGACGCACCATCGCCGCTGACCGGTGCCGCCCTTTCCCCTGGCTTCTCAAAGCAGGTACGGGGCGTCACACCGAACTCCTGGCAATGGAACGCCACTCTCGAACAGCAACTTCACCGCAACACCACCTTTGAATTGGGCTACGTCGGTAACACGGGCGTTCACCTCTCGTCTCAGTTCGACGCAAACCCCGTTCCGCAGAGCAACTGGCTGAAGGAAGCGTTCGCGCCGAACACAGCCGCACAGAACTCCTACCGTCCTGCCACGAATTTCGGTACGGTCGGTGGCTTCGCCCGCGAAGGTCACGCAACCTATCACTCCCTGCAGGCGTTGTTCCGCTCGCAGGTCGGTCGCTCCACCTTCCAGGCGGCATACACCTGGTCGCACTCTATCGGTAACGTTGATCTTGACAACTCCTCCGGTAGCTTCGGCTCTGAATCAACGCTGGCCTATCAATACCCAGGGCTGGACAAGCACAACACAAACATCAACCGTCCCAACATCTTTGTTGCCAACGAGGTCTTCTTCCTGCCCAGGTTCGACAAGCACAACGAACTTATCCAGCAGACAGTAGGCGGCTGGGAACTCAACAGCATCTTCACTGCTGCGCACGGATCCTCCTTGACTGTGTACGGCGGTTCCAGCGGTGGTGGTTGCACCAACCTCGACATCAACGGAAATTGCATCAACGGTTACGCCAGCACGGTGAACAGCCTCATCGGCACCGGCTACACCGGCAACAACCTGCCCCTCTCCACCGGCATCAACTGCAACGCCGGCCAACACGAGAACCAGTTCCTGAACGCAAACGCCTTCACGCTCGTCGGCTATGCGATCGGGACCATCCCCGCCAACGTTTCCCGCCGTGGTACGTGCTTTGGAGCGCCCACAACCGATCTGGACGCCCAACTCGCGAAGAACTGGTCGATCAAAGAGAAGTACAAAATCAAGTTCCAGTTTGACTTCTTCGACCTGCTCAACCACCCCAACTTCAACACCAGTGGCCTGGAAGGCGCTGGTTACACCCCGTCCGGTTCCCTCTACTGCGGTGGTGCGCATGCCGCAACGCCGGGCGGTGGCCCGAGCGGTCTTCCTTGCAGCGCGACCAACAACATCATCACAACGGCTCCTGCACCCACCGGCTTCGGTTCGGTACAGTTGCTCCAACCCGGCAAAGGAAATCGTGAACTGCAGTACGCCTTGCACTTCGACTTCTAAGCCGTCCCACCTTGTCTAGTCCCCAAACCACGGCGGAGTCCTCTTTGAGAGACTCCGCCGTTTTCTTGCGATAAACTCACCCCAACCCATGAAGTTGAAGAAAGATCCCGGTCTGCCAGTGTCGAGTCAGTCTTCCGCCGCGTGCAGGCGCACAAAGAGCATCCTTGGTGCCATGCTCGCCACGGTGTGCTGCTTCCAGGCTGGAGCACAGACCCATCCAGCGCCGACCCACCCAGCAACTGTGCCCCAGGACGAGTTGCTATCCCGCCTCGCAATGGCGAAGGCTGCGCGTGAGAGCGGTGACCCTGGAGCGGTCGCCTCCGCAAATAGCCTTGTCATCGCGTCGGCCCTTCGTGAGCTCGCCAGCGTGCGAGCGATTGAAGGCGCCTTCTCGCAATCCACCGACCTGTATAAAAGCTCCTTGCGCTTTGAGCAGACCACCTCTGCGGCTCTTTCACTCGCAACTGTTGAGGCAGAAGGCGGACAGTATGACAGCGCCATTGAACTTGCTACGCAGATCCATCAGGCTGACCCGAAGCAGGTGCAAGCCGACCGCATCCTTAGCAGCGCGCTCATGCAGAAGGGCAAGTTCGTTGAAGCGGTTGAGCCGCTCAGCCGCGTAGCGCAAGCCGATTCTTCCGTGGAAACGCAATATGCCCTGGCGAACTGCCTGCTGCAGACCAAGCGACCTGAAGACCGGGTTCGTGCGCAGGCCATCTTTAAGCAGATCGCCACGGCCCATGGTGATTCGGGCTCACTCCATGTACTTATCGGCCGTGCCTATCGCGACGCAGGAGACCTGCCCGATGCCGTTCAGGAATTTCAGCGCGCCCTGCAGATCGATCCCCGGACGCCCCATGCCCACTACTTTCTGGGACTTGCCAAACTGTCGCTGAACGAGTGGAAGCCAACACCCGAGGCTGATGCAGAGATCAGGAACGAGGCAGAGCTGTACCCGAAAGATTATCTGGCAAGCTACATGACCGGATTTCTCGCCTCTGGAGAGCGGCGCTACGAGGACGCGAAGCCTTTCCTCCAGGCTGCGGCTGCCCTCGACCCGACAGCGCCGGAGCCATTTCTCTATCTCGGCCTGAATGCCTACGCCCAGGGCAATAACGCTGAAGCCGAACCCGCGTTGCGCAAAGCTGTAGAGCTCACAGGAAATGACGAGGCGCGATCAAACTTTCAGATCCGCAGGGCATACGTCGACCTTGGCCGCATCCTGGCAAACTCCGGACGCAAGGACGAGAGTGAGGTGTTCCTCACCAAGGCGCGCGAGCTTCAAAACAAGACGATGGAGCAAAGCCAGCAAAGCATTGCCAACATGGCTGGTGCAGGCTCCAGTGCGGCTGGCGTCGTTGCGCTGGCCCCGGCTGCAACCGAGGACGCGAGCGCTCGCCGTGATGAAACGGCCGCGCTGGACCAGAGCCTGAAGTCCTCGGCAAAGCTAACGCAGGCGCAAAGAGCTGAATTGCAGCAGCGAGAAAAGCAGCTGCGCTCTGTTCTCAGCCTCGCTTACAACGACCTGGGGACCTCGGAAGCCGTGCAGGGACATTTCCCGGAAGCCGTCGGCCTGTATCGCAAGGCGGAAGACTGGGACAGCTCCCTCCCCGGTCTGCAGACGAACCTCGGGCAAAGCGAGTTCCGCGCGCAGGACTTCGATGGGGCGATCTCTCCGCTCGCACAAGCGCTGCTGCAGGACCCAGGCAGCCGGGGCGTGCGCGCGATGCTCGGCATTGCCTACTTCGACCTGAACCGGTACACAGAGGCGGCCCGCACATTCGCGCCACTGGGAACCGATGGCATGCAGGACTCACAAGTCGGCTATGCGTGGGCGGCTTCGCTGGCGCATAGCAACGATGTGCCTCAAGCAACGAAGGTCTTACTCGCGTATGCAGCCCAGCCGCAGCCACCCGAGGTTGAGTTGCTCATCGGGCAGCTGTGGACAGCCCTTGGCGACTACCCACGCGCGATCAGCAGCTTTCAGCACACGCTCGCCGAACATCCGTCCCTGCCGAAAGCGCACCTCGGCATGGGCCTGGCCTATCTCCGCTCTGAGCAATGGCCAGAGGCTCGCCGTGAGTTTCAGGCCGAACTCGCCATCGCTCCAGGTGATCCCGACGCCACATACCACCTGGGCTATGTGGATCTCCAGCAGAACAAGTTGGATGACGCGCTGAACCGCTTTCGGGAGGTCGTCTCCACGCATCCCGGCTACGCTAATGCGCAGTACCAGCTTGGCAAGCTCGAGCTGGAACGCGGGCAGGTGCCGGAAGCCATCACGCATCTGCAAGCCGCGGAGCACGCCAGTCCGCGCACTGACTACATCCACTATCAGCTGCAAGCTGCTTACCGCAAGGCAAGCCGCACAGAGGACGCCGAGAAGGAACTGGCGATCTACAAGCAGCTCAAGGCGAACGCTCGTGAGCAGGCAGCGGACCGTGTGTCCGCGCACTGATCCATGAAACCAAAGGCACGAAGGGTACGAAGATCTGTGTGTTGCAACGTTAAGCTGTGGATGTGCCTGGCAATCGGGCTCGTCTTGACGACGGCGGAAGCGGCCGGGCAAAGCGGGCACCCCACACCACCGCCGCCGCCACCCGGGGCCAAGCTGACCAAGTGTGCCGGCCGCCCTATCCCGCAGCTACAGGATGTCACCGCGGCCGCTGGCATCCGCTTCCAACACACCTCTGACCCATCCAAGCGTTACATCGTCGAGTCCATGAGCGGCGGCGTCCTTCTGATGGATTACGATCGCGACGGCTGGCCCGACATTTACTTCACGAACGCACCCACAGTGGATCAGGCCGTCAAGGGCACAAAGACCCTCGGCGCGCTGTACCACAACAATCACGACGGAACCTTCACCGATGTCACCGCGAAATCGGGGCTGTCCTCCAGCTGTTTTGGCATGGGTGGGGCCGTGGGCGACATCAACAACGATGGCTGGCCCGACCTGTACCTCACCTGCCTGGGCGGCAACGTCCTGTACCGCAATAATGGCGATGGCACCTTCACCGACATCACCGCAAAGGCTGGTGTCGCCGATGGGCGATGGTCCACAGGCGCGGCCTTCGGAGACTACGACGGCGACGGCCTCGTGGACCTGATGGTGACGAATTACGTCGACTTCCGCCTGAACGACCTGCCCGGCTTCGGCAGCGCACCCTTCTGCAAGTACCGCGGCATCGACGTCCAATGCGGCCCACGCGGCCTGCGCGGGGCCGGTGATTCCCTGTTCCATAACAATGGCGACGGCACGTTCACCGATGTTTCCAAGGCCGCAGGTGTGAACGACCCGAACGGGTACTACGGCCTGGGCGTGCTTTGGGCCGACTTCAACAACACGGGCCGGCCTGACATCTATGTCGCCAACGACTCCACCCCGAAGTTCCTTTACAAAAATCTTGGTGGTGGCAAGTTCAAAGAGATTGGCCTCGAGTCCGGCACGGCCGTAAGCGACGACGGCTCCGAGCAGGCATCCATGGGGCTGGCCATTGGCGATTACAACCACACGGGCCGGCCGTCGGTTTACGTCACCAACTTCAGCGATGAAAACGCCGATTTGTACAGCAACGAAGGCGACTGGAACTTCAAGGAGGTTTCCTTCCAATCAGGCACAGCGCTTCCCTCTCTGCCCTACGTGAAGTGGGGCACAGCCTTCGCGGATCTCGACAACGATGGCTGGCTCGACCTTGTTGTTGTTAACGGGCACGTCTATCCGCAGGTGGACACCTTGGCTTCCGGCGCCGGCTATCGTGAGCCCAAAGTGCTGGAAATGAATCAGAAGGACGGCAGCTTCTGCGACGCGAGTGAAAAAGCTGGACCGGCGCTGACTGAAAAGCATGTTTCCCGTGGATTGGCCGTCGGCGATCTGTTCAACGATGGCAACATCGACCTGGTGGTGGGCGACCTGGATGGAAGCCCGATGGTGCTGCGCAATCACGGCGTACCCGGCCGGCACTGGGTCAGCTTTGAACTGAACGGGACCAGGAGCAACCGGCTTGCGCTCAACGCTCGGCTGAAGATTTCGGCTGGGGGCGTGGTGCAAACGGACGAGGTGCACAGCGGGGGCAGCTACCTGTCCCAAAACGACCTGCGGCTGCACTTCGGTCTCGGCACCAGCACCAGGATCGACAGCGTGGAAGTTCATTGGCCTTCCGGAAAGACGGAGACCATCACCAATCTCGCTGCAGACAAGTTCTACTCGCTAAAGGAAGGCGAAGGCGTTGTTCCCGCTGAACGAGCTCGACCCTCCGTAGCAAACAAACGGCCCGGATCCTGATCCGCAATTCAACACGCCCCAGGGCGTGATCTCGCAGGTGCATGTGCGCTCACACGTTTTATCCTTGCAACACTTTGTTCACATCTTCAGGCGCGACGATCGAACCGCCGTCGCCGCGCGCGTTGCCGTGCGCAGAACCATGGTTCACAGGAGTGCACAAGCATGAGTGCGCCTACACCGCCGTCGCCGTTTGCGCACTGGATGCGCGCTGAAATTTTCGAGCAGCCCGATGCTTTACGCAAAACCTTGGAGCACTACGTAGACGCCTCTGCACTCCGCAAAGACATCACCGACCCGATTCGCAAATGGCTCGCTGCGCAAGCACAGCTGCTCATCGCGGCCAGCGGTTCCAGCCGTCATGCCGGGTTGGTCGGCGAGGTGCTGCTTGAAGATGTCAGCAGCTTGCCCGTGGATGTGGAGTATGCCAGCGAGTACAGCTATCGCACACCGCTGACCGCCTCGCCCGCGGGCGTGGTGGTGATCTCGCAATCTGGCGAAACCGGAGACACGCTGCTGGCCCTTCGTAACGCGCGAGCTGCCGGGCAGCCCACGATGGCCATCACCAATGTGCCCACGTCCACGATGATGCGCGAGGCAGATGTGGCCATGCCTACACTGGCCGGCCCAGAGCGCGCCATTCCGGCGACGAAAAGCTTCACCGCGCAGCTGCTTGCACTGGAGTTGTTGACCCTGATCGCCGCCGAGACCCACGGAACGCTCACGGAACCCGAGGTGCAACAGCGGCTGGAACAACTCTGGACTTTGCCCGGCACCATTGAACAGCAGTTACCTGCCTGGGAGCAGGTCGCGCAACACTTTGCGCAGACCATCTCCGGGGCGAACAGCTTTCTGTTCTGCGGTCGCGGCCTGCACTACCCCATCGCGCGCGAAGGTGCCCTCAAGTTGAAGGAGAGCGCGTACGTGCATGCCGAGGCATACCCCGCTGGTGAACTTCGTCATGGCCCCACGGCTCTGGTCAACGATGAAACGCCGATCGTGATGATCGCCACGGTCGATCGGAACGATAAGGGCTCGGTGCAGCGGTACGAGAGCGTCTTGCAACTGATGCGCGAGCTTCGCGCAAAGAACGCACCCATGCTGGTCATCGGAACAGAGGAAGATCAACAGGCCGCCGAGCTTGCGTCTGCCTATGTCGCCGTGCGTGCCGCTTCGGAGCCGCTGTCGGCCATCTGCGAGGTCGTTCCATTGCAGTTGCTGGCCTACTATTTCGCGACCGCAAGGGGCATCGACGTCGACCGTCCAAGGAACCTCGTTAAGTCTGTGGCTGCGCTATAACAGGCAGCCTTACGGGACCAGTTCGGTGGCGCTCGACTCGCTGAGTTGATGAATGGCAATCCATGTCTGCTGGTACGCGTTCAGGGCGTCAGAGGTGGATGTGCGCGCGTCACGGAGTGAATCGAGATAATCGATCAGGGCAAGGCCGCCGTGGTCAAAGGCGAAGCGCGCAATCGCAAGCACGTCCGCAGACTCGTCGAGGTAGTGGCTGCCGAACCGATCAGAGAGCATCTTGGCTTGTACATAGGCAATCCAGGCCTGGTCCACATCCGAAACGACCTGGTTGCGCGTCGCGGTGAGGGTGAGGCGGCTCGCGTCGGCCTGAAACCGAGCGGTGTCCTTGTTGCCCTGGTTGCGATCGAAGATGCGGATCGGCAGATTCACATTGAAGCCAACCGAATTGTAATAGCCAGACTTGTCGAACTCGCCCTCGAGCGTTGGGTCTGCCGCGCCGTTCGCCACGGCGAGTCTGTAGTTCGCTTCCGCTGCCGTGATCGCCGCCTGGGCAGCGATCAGATCTGGTCGGCTCTTCAAGGCCGCTGCCACCAGTGCATCCCGCGTCTGCGAGATCGTAGGCGGAATGATGTCGCCGGAGATATCGAAGTCATGGCTTGGCTGGTCGACACCCATCAGGGTCTGGACCTGGGCAGACGCCTGCTCAAGGTTGACCTCATCATTAGCAGCATCAGACTCAAAAGAGCCAAGCTGCAAATCCAGGCGTTCGAAATCAAGCCTGCCAAGATCGCCGGCCTTGTAGCGATCGTTCGCGATTTCGACTTCGTGACGAAAGTCGGCGAGGTTAGCCCGGGCAAGCTCAAGCGCCTGTTTCGCAAAGAGCATGTGAGCAAATGCGGTGCGCACCTGCAACACCGTTTGCCGTACCGTGTCGTTCAGTTGCGCCTCTGTTTGCGAGCTCGTTGCCCGCGCAGCGTCCAGCCGGTACTCACGCTTGTTGCCGCGCTCAAACAGGCGGGACACCTGAAACGCATACGCCGGTGGATTGCCTTCAGAGCCATCCTTGGGCAGCGTCACGTTGGTGCCATTGACGCCGAAGTAAGGGTTTGCTCGAACGCCAGCCTGGATCTCCTGCGCGCGCACGCCGCGCAGGCTGGCCTCCGCAGCCAGCAGCGTGGGATTGTGCATGCGCGCGCGGTCGACTACTTGTTGAAGAGTGAGCGCGCCCGGTTTTGCCGGTGCAGGCTTACGCGGGTCGATGCCCGCGCTGGCTGCGGCCGCATAGCTCTGGGCGCCGTTTGGCCCCTGTGTTTGTGACTGACCGGGAGCTTGTCCAATCGCCTGACCGGGTGCCCCCATGCCGTGAGCGCCGGCTCCAGAGGCTCCAGCGCCAGCACCCTGACCGCTCGCTGCTCCACCGGCTCCATTGCCGGCAGCGCCTCCCCCGCTTGCGCCCCCTGTCTGCGCCATAGCGGGGCTGCCGGCGAACCCTGTGCCAAGGGCAACGCACAACGCAGCACCCCAACGAACAACACGAGAACGAAGATGCGGGTGGCGGCTCATGCTTCAAACCCCTTGTCCGGTGCGGGCAGCACATCCGTGGGCCGTGCTACCCACACGTACAGCGTAGGCAGCAGGAACACATTAATGATCAACGCGCCCATCAGCCCACCAACGATAACGATCGCAAAAGGCCGCTGCGAATCCGACCCGATGCCATGCGACAACGCCGCAGGGAGCAGGCCAAGCATAGCGACCAGCATGGTCATCAGGATGGGCCGAAGCCGCAGAACCGCCCCCTCCACCGCTGCCTCCAACACGCTGTGGCCATTCACGCGCAGCTGGTTCATGTACTCCAGCATGATGATGCCCGTCTGCACCGATACGCCGAACAGCGCAAGAAAGCCGACACCGGAGGACACCGAGAAATGCGTGTGTGTCAGCAGCAGCGCCATTAGGCCGCCGATGGGCGCCATGGCTACGTTCGCCAGGATCAGCGTGGCCCACTTGCCGGAGTGGAACATGCTGTACAGGATGATGTAGATCACCAGGATGGTGATCGGCAGCACGATCAGCAGGCGCCGCGAAGATCGCTTTTGGCTCTCGTATTCACCGGCCCAATTCAGGTGGTAGCCGAGCGGCAACTTCACATCGTGATTCACCTTTGCGATCGCTTCCTCCACGGTGGAACCGAGGTCGCGGTTGCGTACGGAATACTTGATCGCCACGTATCGTGTGCCACCCTCGCGATAGATCTCTTCAGCACCATCCGTGGTGTCCACCTTGGTGATCTGGGCAAGTGAAACACGCTCACCCGAAGGCGACACGATGCGGATGTCCTTGATGGCTTCAGGGGTCGAACGGAACGGGCCGGCGTAACGAGTCGTTACGTCATAACGCGCCTCGCCATCGAGCACCTGCGTGATCGCATTGCCACCGACCGCAGTCTCCAGCGCATCCTGCACGTCGGCAACATTGATGCCATAGCGTGCAGCCGCCTGGCGGTCCACAACGAAGTTCAGGTTCGGCTGTCCAATGACGCGGAAAAGCCCCAGGTCAGCCACGCCCGGAACCTTGGCCATGGTGCTGACAATCTCGTCGCCCTTCTGTTCCAGCGTCTTCAGGTCCGGACCGTACAGCTTCACCGCGAGCTCGCCCTTCACGCCAGAGACCGCCTCCTCGACGTTGTCGGAAATCGGCTGCGAGAAGTTCCACAGCACGCCGGGGATCTGGTTCAGCTGCCGGCTGATCGCGCCGATCAGCTCTTCCTTGTCGCGATGAAACACGGGCCGCCATTCTTCTTTTGGCTTCAGTCCCACGTAGTATTCGGTGTTGAAGAATCCCGTACTGTCCGAGCCGTCATCCGGGCGTCCTGTCTGGCTGATCACTTCAGTGACTTCAGGGAAAGCTGCCATCAGCACGCGGGCACGATTCGTCACAGCGATGCTCGCCGTGGGTCCGACCGAGGGTGCCAGCGTGCCGCGAGCCCAGATAGCGCCTTCATCCAGGTGCGGGAGAAACTCCGACCCGATCACACCGGAGGAGACCAGCACGGCGCTCACCACAAGCGCACCGATAGCACCGCCGGCCGTCATCCGCGGACGCTGGATGTGCCACACCACAAGCCGACGGTAGCGCGCAGTCACCCACACCAACACCGGGTTCGCCCATTCACTGGTCCCGTTGCGGAAGAAGAAGCTGGCCAACGTCGGCGCAACCAGCATGGAGAAGATCAGCGCGCCCAACAGTGCGAAGGCCACCGTCCAGGCCATCGGCTTGAACAGCCGGCCCTCCACGGCCTGCAGCGTAAAGATGGGCAGGTAGGCCGTGATGATAATGCCGATCGCAAAGAAGACGGGGCGTTGCACCTCGTGCGCCGCTTCGCGGATCTGCTCGGTCACCGTGAGCTCTTTGTTGCGATTGTGGCTCAGGTGACGAACGATGTTTTCAATCATCACCACGGCACCATCCACAACCATGCCGAAATCCAGAGCGCCCAGCGACAACAGGTTGGCCGGGATGTTGCGCAGGTCAAGGCAGATGGACGCAAACAGAAGCGCAAACGGGATGGTCAACGCCACAATGAACGCACCGCGGATGTTGCCAAGGAACAGAAATAGGATGATAACGACGAGGATGATGCCCTCGGTCAGGTTGTGCAGCACCGTGTGCGTGGTCAGGTGCAGAAGATCAGAGCGGTCCAGGAATGGGACAATCTTCACGCCCGGCGGCAGCACGTGCTTGTTCAGGTCATCGACCTTCGCGTGGATGCCCTCGAGCGTTGTGTCGGAGTTGTCGCCCTTGTGCAGGAACACAACACCTTCCACCGTGTCCGGATTGTCCGCAAGCTTGCCGTCCTTGATCCGGTACGTCTTGCCAATTTGGCCAAGACGTATCTTCGAACCCTGAGTCACGGTCGCAACGTCCGCGACGGTAAGCGCGGTGCCGTTTTGCGCCTTCAACGGCACCTTGGCGATATCGTCCGTCGACTTGTACAGCCCCACTTCGCGCACGTTGATCTGCTGCGCACCCTGTTCGATGAACGACCCACCGGCATCCGTGTTGTTGGCCGCAAGCGCGGTCTTTACCGCTGCGATGTTGAGGCCGTAGGCCACTAGTTTTTCGGGATCAAGAATGACCTGGTACTCGCGTGTAGGGCCGCCGAAACTTGAAACGTCCACCACGCCCGGTACGGTTTTGAACTCCTTCTCCAGTGTCCAGTCTTCGATAGACTTCAGCGCCATCGCGTCATAAGCGGGATTGGTGCTTTCCAGCGTGTACCAGTAGATCTGCCCCACCGGGCTCCAGTCGGAACCAATCTGGGCTTGCAGGTTATTCGGCAGCGTGATCTGCGACACGCGATCAAAAACCTTTTCACGGTTCCAATCGTTCTCGCTGGCGTCATCAAACGTCAACGTGATGGCGGAGATGCCCGCCAGCGTAAAGGATCGCAGTGAAGAGGTGTGCGGTAGACCTGCAACCGCGATCTCCAGTGGCACCGTGACCTGCTGCTCGAGTTCTTCCGCGGATCGGCCCGGCCACTGAACGATTACGGTGACATAGTTGTTGGCCACATCCGGATACGCTTCCACCGGCAGGTTGTGGAACGAGATCGCACCCCAACCAAAAAGCAGGAGCGCGAACGTCAGAATAATGAAGCGATTGTTCAGGGCAAAGTCGACGAGCTTGCGGATCATGCGGTCCCCTACTGCTCCGTCGCTTCTTCAAGCTGCAGCGCCTGCGCTACCACTTGCTGCCCTTCGCTGAGCCCACTGGTCACCACCACTGCATTGCCCGGCAGCGTCTGCGCTGTCTTCACGGCAACCCGGCGAAACCCGCCACTCGCTCCGGAAGGCACAAAAACCCAATCCTGATCATGCAAGTGCAGGATCGCGTTTGCGGGGATCACCAACGCATTCTGCGGCTTGATCCCATGGAAGGTCGCGGTCGCAAACAGACCAACACGCAGCCGGTTGCCTGGGTTCGGCACCTGGATCCTCACCTTGGCTGTGCGAAGGTTTGGGTCAAGGATGGCACCGATATCGGAAATTCTGCCCTTCAGCACCTGGCCGGCGAACGCACTCAAGGTAATGTCAGCCTCCTCGCCCAGGTGCACCTGCGCAAGATCGTTTTCATACACGTCGCACACCACCCACACATGGGACAGATCAGCAATCACCAGGGAGCCATTGGGCCCTGTTGCCGTCAGACCGGCCGCGCCTGCAGCCGTGGTGTTTAACGAGATCACCACACCGCTGATCGGCGCGCGTACATGCACAGTATCGCTGGGGTTGTTCTTGTCCACGCCAAGAATGGCGAGCTGTTGATCCGCCGCCTTCATATCGGCCTTCGCATCCGCTTCCCCGTTCTCAGCTACTTGCAACTGTGACTGCGCAATTGCGCCCTTGTCGTACAGCAGCTTGTCGCGGGTCAGCGTTGTGTCGGCAAGTCTCTCGTCAGCTACAGCCTTCAGATACGTGGCGAACGCCGTCGCTACATCCGCTGACTGCACATCCAGCACAAGCTGTCCCTTGTGCACATAGTCGCCAATGTCCACATGCAACGCAGTGACTCGCCCGTTCGCCAACGAGAGCACGGGTACCTCATGCGCGGGATCTGGCTGCACCTGGCCTGTTACGTCGAGGCTCTGGAACGTGGACCGGGCCACAACGGGCACCATTGGAAACTGGGCAGGGTTCTGCACCTGCACCTGCGACGGCTGCCCGACTGGTACCACGACCGGTGTCGTGGGCGGCGCTTCGGCGGCTTCGCGCGACACCGTTTCCTTGCCCTTGCAGCCGGTAAGCATACAAAGGAGCAACATCGCCCACGCACCTGCGTGCACGCATACCTTGATTCTTCGCTGCATGCTCACGCTGTGCTTACTTCCTCCCGAAGGATGCCATGCTGTTTAGGGTGTTTGGATGAGAGACGTGAATGGCGTACACAATGAGTACAGGTTGACGTTGCGTCCGAGGGGGGTTGAAGACGTCACTCCGAGTATACGAAATCCGAGTATACGAAAGTTGCTCGCTCGCACCCGGAGCAGCCCACGAGACGGTAGCTGGTACCCTCTACGTTGCCCCGTCAAGGATAGCCGGACACATCATCAGAAGTGGTAGGTAAGGTCGCCTGCCACGACGAATTGCGTCTTCTTGGTGCCATTGTCGTACGCGGCCTTTTGGTATGAGTGCTCCAGCCGGATCTCCGGGCGGAACAAGACAGTCGATCCAATCCAATGGCCATAGCTGATCAGGTGTTCTGAATACATCGTGTTGTAGCCCGTGCGCTGGCCCTTGATGTCGTCGACGAACTCATTGCGGATCGACAGATAGTTGTGGGTGTTGAACTCGCGTTCCACGTAGTTCACAACGGCCGTTTCCGGAGCGAAGCAGCGCTGCTCGCCATAGCTGCAATGTGCCCCATTGGCGCCGGTCTCCGTGGGTACAGGGTTGGCGACATTGCCTGCGATGTTCGGCACGTTGCGCTCGTACATGTACCAGGTCTCGGTGTCGGTGTGCCACTTAGCATTGATCACGTGATACCAGGTCTCGAAATAGCTTTGGATGTTGTTATAAGCGTAGTTGCCCTTGTTCACCGAGTTAGCGCAGGTATAGCTCGCATCCTTGCCGTTGTGCCACGTGTAGTCCACACAGAACGTGCCGGTCGGCTGCGCGTCCGCGGTCCATGGAGCCACGTCGTTTCCATCAGAGAACCCTCCCTGCACCATCCAGTGATCGTTCAACTTGATCGAAGCCACGATGCCTGTCTGCGTATACGGATCAATGGTGTACAGCAGCGAGTGCGAATAGGTGTAGTTGTTCGGCGCGAGCTGCGCTTCAATATCCGGTAACGAAATATAGCGGCCCATGCGAACATTCATCCCCTTGGCCACATGGGGAAAGTAAACGTCGATGTAGTACATGACGGGGTCGTAGCCGTACTCGTGGTTGCGCGCCAGCAGTTGCTGCGAAAGAACGCCCTTGCTGGTGGTGTAGCGGTAGTCCTGCCCCCACAGCTGCGCAATGCGGAAGCCCCAGTCCACGTGATCGGTTTGCACGGTGTCAGGCAGGCGCTCGATGTACAGCACCTCCTGGTCCGGCGTGATGCGGTTAGGGTTGTAGTAGTACGCTGCAGGCGCATTTGCCCCATCCCCCTTGTTTGAAGTCGACACATTGAAGCCGCCGTTGAACCAACCGTAGACCTTGGTGCGGCTCTTGTTCTCGTTCACGGCTTGCATCAGGATGTAGGTCTGCGTGTCCGGCGCGCCGATCATCGGTGTGCCACCGATAGAGAAATCCGATCCAGGAAACGGCGGAGAATCCAACGGCCCCGGCGTTCCGCGGCGGGCCGGTGTTGCGGGTGTACTGTCTGTGCTCTGGCCGGAAACAGGGGCAAGAGGCGCGGGCGACCAGTCACTCCAGTACGCCTTCCCAAGACGCTCAAGAAAGTTGCCTTGCGCCGAACCTGCGGCAGGCTGCGCGCTCGTGGAGGTTTGGTCTGGGTCCTGTGGTGCTTGTGCCAGGGCACTGCTGGATGCGATCAGGAATGCACAACATAAGAGAACGTGAAGACGGTCTTTTCCTGCGACTGCGACGAACATAAAACCTCTACGACGTAGTAGGCGATGAATGGGCGTAGAGAATCTGTAAGAAGCACATAAGAAGGCCGTAAAGTTGCGTCTCACTCCGCAGCACCCGCCCCACTGGCCCAATCAGCTTCGTCCGGCGCGTGGTCTTTCGGCTGGCAGCAAGTTGTGGCAACGTGGCCACTTGAAGACAGCTCAAGGACGCACGCAAGTCCTTTGTCGCGGCTCACCGGCTCTCCCAGCCCTCGACGAATCACATTCAGCACTAACAGCCTTGATTGGGTTGCAGTATTTTCCGTGCGCTACAAGCCTGGATCGCTGATCAACACTCAAAAGGACCCTTGTTCCATGTCGACCAGCCCTCACCTGCTCCGTACCGTGTTCTTTATGGCAGCGATGCCATATTTCCCGCCTTTGGAGCCCTGGCGCAGGCGCCCGCAGTGGCGACCGGGGACTCCCGGACTGTAAGCGAACCGGCCTTCCCTGCTGCATGCCAAGTGCTCCAGGCTTCCTTCCACGACATGAACGAAGACATCCCCTCATCGTTCGAATCGACCAGCACGAAGCTCGATCAGGCCCGGCTGCAAGCCGCCCTCAACGTGTGCGCTGGCACGATTCAGGCCGTGGAGCTCGCCATGGATGGCTCCGGCAACAACGCCTTCCTGACGGGGCCGATCAGCAACCATCCGGTGTCACGCTGTTGGTCGACCCAGGCGTCACGCTCTATTTCTCCCGCAAC
Organism: Granulicella sp.; assembly: GCA_965198515.1. Taxonomy (GTDB): domain Bacteria; phylum Acidobacteriota; class Terriglobia; order Terriglobales; family Acidobacteriaceae; genus Granulicella. The sequence continues at coordinate 2,627,753 of CBDAPO010000006.1, forward strand.
GCGCAAGACTACGACACGACGCCGGGCACGCACACCTGCGGCACCGTGAATGGCGGAAGCAACACCGCGATCTGCCAGAACCTGATCAGCATGAACGGCGTCAGCACGCCGGCATCATGGGCTACGGTAAGCTCAGTGGCCGCGGTGGCGATGTCGTCCTGAACAGCTTTCCGACCAGGGGTTATGAGGGCAGCACGACCGGCAAAGTCCTGGTGGAATCTCGCCAACGACGCCAACACGCTTGGCGGCAATCAGCAGAACCCGCGTGGCATTCAGATCAGCAACGCGACCAATATCACGCTATACAAGATCACTTTCAAGAACTCCCCCCAACTTCCACAACGCCGTGAACAAGGTGAGTGGCTCACGGTCTGGGGCATTCACATCGTTACGCCCTACAGCGCACGCAACACCGACGGCATTGACCCAGACAACGCCACCGATGTGACCATCACGTCGGGGGCACCTGCCCGCCCAATCAGCCGGCACAAACACTCGCTGCGCTCTACAACGCCGATAAGGAGTGCAATTCGCAGGCGCTGGCGATCTGGAGCACCTCAGATCAGGTCGTGCTCGACAATGTCTACACAACAAGCCAGCAGGACACCATCTACGCCGGTTCCATCAGCGCTTCCGGCCCGTATGCCGCGCGGCAGTATTGGTTCCGCGGCAAGGTCACCGGCGACGCACTCGCGAACCACGTCGCAGGATCCCGGCACGCCTGAGGCAACCAACACTCTGAAGACATCGCTCACGCAGGCCCAGGCATACTACCCGCTCGCCTTCCTGGGCCAGACCGTTCCGCTGTCGCCATACAACAGCGTCACCAACTGGCACCCCACTGCGGCAATTGCCACCGGGGCGAATCACTTCGCTGCAAGCAACGCATCCGTCACCAACATTGCGTCCGGCGCAAGCATCGCCATCCTGATGCGTCCGCAAACACCGGGCCTGGGCGCAGTAAGCAACGGGGTGTACACCGCAGACGACTTACGACGTCGCGGACTGCGTCTGTGTAGGGCTGAACTGGCTGCCGTTGGTCTGTGTCGGTGTATTGGCGGCGGCTGCAACGCCCTGTGCCTGCGCCGGCTGCAGGGATTGCGGACGTGCAATCTTGTTTCCTGCTGCGTCCACCTCGTTCGACTCCACGTAGAAGTACGTTAACGGTGCCGCGCCGAAACTCGTGGTGATGGCAACGTCGGCAGCATCGCGTCCTGTGGCCATCAACACGCGGCCGAGCCGCGGATAGTTGTGCCGCGCATCAAGGTCCATCCATTGCCCATCCAGAAACACCTGGTACCACGCACTGAAGTCGCCAGGTCCGCTATACGGCATGCGAATGTCGCCGATATAGCCCGTTACATAGCGCGCAGGGATGTTCATGCAGCGCGAAAGCGAAATGGCGAGATGCTGGAAGTCGCGGCACACACCTGTGCGCTCGATAAAGACGTCCATCGCGGTCTTTGTGGAACGCGCCGCGTTGTAGTTGAACGTCACCCGGTCGTGTACCCAGTCGCGAATCGCAACCGCGCGAGACCAGCCTTCCGGGAAAGCTGCAAAAAGGTCCTGCGCGATGGGCCCGAACCGGTCTGCTTCGCAGTAGCGGCTGGGCAGCAGAAATTGCAGAACCTCTGCGGGAAGATCTTCCACGGGTAGCTGCCGTGCCTGCGCATACACCGGATCGGGGTACGGCTCCATCTCAACGGTGTTGGATCCGGAAAGCCGAAGATGCCCGGCCGGCGCAACGAACCGGGCGCACCGGTTGCCGAAGCTGTCGAAGTAGTCCGTGGCAGGCACGACGACGTTGTCTGCGGGATCGGCGCTGACCAGCTGCTCTACCCGGAGCTCGTTGCCGGAACGAAGGCGTGGCTCCAGCGACGGATGGAGGTGCAGCACGGCAACCATGGGCGCAGGAAACGCCAACAAAAACTGAATATCGAACTCGGAAAGAATGAGCATGCGCTTCCGGGGGCTTGGATTCTCGCTAAGGTGGTGCTCGGAGACGGTTAGTGTAGCGTACCTGGCCGGGAGAGCCGCTCTGCGTAGCGAATCGGAGCGAGTGCGGGCCGCTTTGCACCTTGCGCGCGCAGCAATTGGTTAGGATAGCCGTACAGCACAGGTGTGAGGCTCCGGATGCTTTTTCGCTTGGCGCGAGGGAGACGTCAGAAACGAGCCGGCCAGAGGTGAATGGGTATCCAGGTCGCATTGCACCACCGCACGCAGTATCGGTACGCGAAGCCCGTTTCCCTCGGCCCGCAAACGGTTCAGCTCCGTCCAGCCCCCCATTGCCGCACGCCCATCCTCAGCTACTCGCTTGAGATCACGCCTTCAGAACACACCGTGAGCTGGCACTTCGACGCGCTTTCCAATCACGTCGCGCGAGTCCTTGTCCCACAGAAAACACTTCAGTTCGGCACTGACGTGCGACTTACGGCGGACCTGACCGCTGTGAATCCTTTCGACTTCCTGGTGGAGCCGGCATACGCGACATTCCCGTTTCATTATTCTCCGGAGCTCGCGCAAGACCTGGCCCCGTATCTCTCTGTTGAGCCTGCCGGGCCGCTGCAGCAGGAGTTGCTGGCCAGCCTTTCCGGCGCGCCGCAGTCGACCGTCAGCTTTCTCGTGAGGTTGAACGAGCGGCTTCGAGATGAGATTAGCTACACCATGCGCATGGAACATGGGGTGCAATCCTGCGGACAGACCCTGGAGCTGCGTTCCGGCTCTTGTCGTGACTCTGCGTGGCTGCTTGTGCAGGTGTGCCGGCATCTGGGGATCGCGGCCCGGTTCGTCTCCGGCTACCTGATCCAGTTGGCAGGCGACAGCGCCGCTGCGGATAACTCGACCGCTCCAAAGGTTGACTCGGTGGATCTGCATGCCTGGGCGGAGGTGTTCTTTCCGGGCGCAGGCTGGATCGGCTTCGATCCAACGTCGGGTCTGCTCGCGGCAGAGGGCCACATTCCGCTTGCCTGCACGCCGACACCACCACAGGCAGCGCCGGTAAGTGGAACCGTGGAACCCGCAGAGGTTGCGTTCACCTTCGACTTCTCTGTTCGTCGACTCGACGGCGGTGTCCAGCTTACGCAACCGTATACCGAGTCAGAGTGGGCTGCGGTGCGAGGTGTGGCCCACCGGATCGACCTGGATCTGAACAGTCAGGACGTGCGCCTGACCCTTGGGGGCGAGCCCACCTTTGTGGGCATCGACGAACCTGAAAGTCCGCAGTGGCACGTGGAAGCTTTGGGTGATCTCAAGCGCACCCGTGGATTGCAGCTGATCCGGGCTCTTCGGGAGCATACGGCGCCGGGTGGCCTGCTGCATCTGGGCCAGGGCAAGTGGTATCCGGGCGAGCCACTACCGCGTTGGGCGTTCTTCTGCATCTCGCGCACGGATGATGTGCCGGTTTGGGAGAACGCTGAGCTGTTTGCGCTGGAAACGGAACAGTACAGCTTCACAGCAGCGGAGGGGCTTCGCTACTTGGGGGCGCTCACCCGTCGTCTGGGCACCAGTGACGCCAACATCCTGGCCGCGTTCGATCCGCAGAACGAAGCGCATGATGCGAGTGCATCAACGCCTTCGTCACCGACGGGCTATGTTCTTCCGCTTCGCCGTCGCCAACCAGCGGGCCGTCTCGCATGGTCAAGCCAGTTATGGTTTCCCCGTCCGGAGCGGCTTGTGCTTTCCCCCGGCGATTCGCCTATTGGCTATCGGATCCCTGTGGAAGCCATGCCGTGGGTCGCTCCTGATGATCTGGAGTATGAGCTTGAAGACGGGTCCGTGGGGAACGCTGCCGCGGGACAGGTGAAACTGCCGGCTCACCCGGCGCGCCATCCGGAACGCTTCGGCACACAACCCATGCCAGACCGCCTCTCAGGCGCTCCGGAGCGCGATGGCTTTGCAAGCGTTCTGATTCGCCCGTCGCTGTGCGTGCAGGTATGCGATGGCCGCATGCATGTGTTTCTTCCCTTCGTTCCCGTGCTGGCGGATTACCTCGACCTGGTTGCGGCGGTGGAAGACACAAGCCAGCATCTCGGGGTCCCGGTGTGGATCGAAGGCTATCCACCACCGCTGGATCCGCGGGTTCGCTCGTTTGGTCTCACGCCGGATCCTGGTGTTCTCGAAGTCAACCTGCCGCCGGCGAAGAGCTGGGACGAGTTGGAGACGGTGCATGAGGTGCTCGCCGGCGAAGCACAAAGGCTGCGGCTCATCGAAGGCAAGTTTGGTTATGACGGGAGCCACCTGGCGACCGGTGGTGGCAATCACATTGTGCTCGGCGGAGCTACGCTGGCCGACAGCCCTCTCCTGCGCCGTCCGGACCTGCTGCGCAGCATGATCACGTTCTGGCAAAACCACCCTTCGTTGTCGTACCTGTTTTCCGGTATGTATGTTGGGCCCACAAGCCAATATCCGCGCGTGGATGAGGCGCGCGTCGATGCGCTCTATGAGTTGGAACTGGCCTTCAGCCACTTGCCGGAAGACGGCTGTTCCCCCGACATCCTGGATGGCCTGTTCCGCAACCTGCTGGTGGACGTGACTGGCAACACGCATCGCGCGGAGTTCTGCATCGATAAGCTGCATCCGCCGGAGGGCGCCGGCCTGCGGCTTGGTCTGCTTGAACTGCGCGCGTTTGAGATGGCGCCGCACGTCCGCATGGGGCTTCTTCAGCCCTTGCTGGTACGTGCGCTTGTGAGCCTGTTCTGGAAGCAGCCCTTCCACGGTGCACTGCTGCGCTGGGGCACGGCACTTCACGACCGCTTTATGCTGCCGCACTTCGTTTGGCGGGACTTCGCGGAGGTGTTGCGTACGCTGCGCAGCAATGGATACGCGTTTCAGGAAACCTGGTTCAAGCCACACTTTGAGTTTCGCTTCCCGCACATCGGCAGGCTCACTGCTGAAGGGGTCGCGCTGGAGTTGCGCCAGGCACTTGAGCCCTGGAACGTTTTGGCAGAAGAAACGACTTCGGGGGGCACAGGCCGGAGTGTCGACTCCTCCTTGGAGCGAATGCAGGTTCGCCTGACGGGCACCACGGCAGACACACGCTATGTGGTTTCCTGCAATGGACGCAGAGTTCCCCTTCATCCGACGGAGCAACCTGGTGAAGCCATCGCCGGCATTCGTTACCGTGCCCGCAAGCTTTCTGCTTCACTGCACCCAACCATACCCGTCCACACGCCCCTGCAGTTTGAAGTCATAGACACATCGACGCAGCGCTGCATCGGACGTTGTGTGTATTACGCGGGACCACCCGACGGCACAGTCCACACCACGCGGCCTGCCAACGCTGCGGAGGCTCGCGTGCGCCGTCTCCAGCGTTTCCAAGTACTCGAGCCCGGCAACGGTGTGGCCACCGTGCCAGAAGCGGAAACCAACCCGAGCTTTCCGATGACCCTTGACCTGCGCTGGCCTTCCATTCTGGCCAAGCCCCGGCGTGACGAGATCGGCTCTGGTGACCAATGAATCCGATGACGGGAGACCTTTACCAGTCGCCGCTTCGCTACGGCGCTACTTTTGAGGAGTCGTCGGCCGACGGCGTCACGCCGAGACCGCACTGGGCACGCCTCATGGAGTCGCTTCGTGGCATCGGACCCGAAGAGCTTGGGCATCGCTGGGCGGGTGCCGAGCGGCGCATTCGTGAGAACGGCATCACGTACAACATCTACAGCGATCCGCAGGGAGCAAACCGTCCCTGGGCGATCGACCTCGTTCCGTTAGTGGTGGCCGCTGAGGAATGGCGTCACATTGAAGCCGGCGTCGTTCAGCGTGCCCAGCTTCTCAGCATGCTGTTGCAGGACCTTTACGGCCCGCAGGATCTGTTGAAACAGGGCCGCTTTCCCGCTTCCCTTGTCTATGCAAATCCGGCGTTTCTTCGGCCCATGGTGAACGTCAACGTCCCTGCGCACAGCTATCTCCATCTGTTGGCCATTGACCTTGCGCGCTCGCCGGATGGACGTTGGTGGGTGTTGGCGGATCGCACCCAGGCACCATCCGGCAGCGGCTATGCATTGGAGAATCGGCTGATTGTTGCCGACCTCTTGCCGGAGCTCTTTCGCGAGTCGAACGTGCTGCGGCTGGCGCCCTTCTTTCGTGCGCAACGCGAGGCACTGACCAGCCTTTCGCGCCGCAGTGATCCGCGCATCGTGTTGCTCACACCCGGACCGCACAACGAAACCTACTTCGAACACTCGTATCTCGCCAAGTATCTCGGTTTTACGCTGGTTGAAGGTGCCGATCTCACGGTGCGGGATCGTTGTGTGTATCTGAAAACGATCGCCGGGCTGGAGCGCGTTGACGTCATTCTGCGCCGCGTGGATGGCGACTTCTGCGATCCACTTGAGCTGCGCAGCGACTCGCTTCTTGGTGTGTCGGGGTTGGTGGACGCGATCGTCGCCGGCAATGTGCAGGTGGCCAATGCCTTAGGCAGCGGCCTGATTGAATCAGCGGCGATCATGCCGTTTCTTCCCGGGCTCAGTCGCGATCTGCTGGGTGAGCCGCTCAAGCTTCCCTCTGTTGCCACATGGTGGTGCGGCCAACCGCAGGCGCTTGATTGGGTGCTTCACCATTTGGACTCGGTCGTAATCAAACCCGCGTTCCCCAACTTCGCCCGAGAGCCGATCTTCGGCTCCGAACTGCCCAGGGCCGAGCGCGACAACTTCCTGAAGCGCATGCAAGCGCACCCGCACGAATACGTGGCCCAGGAGCAGGTCGCGCTTTCGACCGCGCCGGTGTGGGAGAACGCATCGCTGCAGTCCCGCAGCGTTGTGCTGCGGACCTTTGCCGTCAACACAGGCACGGACTGGGTCGTCTTTCCCGGTGGCCTCGTTCGCGTGGCGGAAGCTGCGGGATCTGTTGTTTCCATGCAGCGTGGCGGTCATAGCAAAGACGCGTGGGTTCTTTGGGATAGCCCCGTCGATACCTTCAGCCTGCTGCGTCCGCGCGACGAGCCGGTAGAGCTTCGCCGTATCCCGCGCGTCGTTCCCAGCCGTGTAGCCGACAACACGTTCTGGCTTGGCCGTTACGTGGAGCGTGCAGAAAACATGGCGCGCATCCTGCGTTCGATGTTGCCGCGTGTGCGCCGTGCCGAACCCACGCATCTTGGCAGTCTGCTGCGCCTGCATGCATGCCTGGCAACACGGCATAGCAAGCTTCCCAAACGCAAGCAGTCAACCTTTCCAGCCCTCGAAAAAGAGCTGCTCTCACTGGTGACGGACCACGAACGTGGTGACAGCTTGCCCGCTATGCTGCACGAGGTATCGCGTGTAGGAGGCAATGTGCGGGAGCGGCTTTCTGCGGACATGATGTTGCTGATCAATCAGCTGCGCGATGCGATGCAGGGCGTATCTGGCACGCAACTATGGGACTCTTCCGCGAGCCTGACCTCGTGTCTGGAGCTTCTGTCAGCGTTCTCAGGCATGGAACGCGAAAACATCAACCGCGGCTCCGGGTGGCTGTTCATGAGCATCGGACGGCGCCTGGAGCGGGCGGTGTATCTCACTCGTGAGTTGCGTGAGATCACCAGGCCGCTCGCCGCAGAAAACTGGTCTTACCTTGAGTGCCTGTTGGAAGTGGCTGACAGCACGATGACGTACCGCACACGCTACTACACCACATTGCAACCAGTGGCTGTGCTGGATGTGCTGATGGCCGACGAAACGAACCCGCGCTCTCTCGATTTCCAACTGGAACACCTTGCCGAGCTGTACGAGAAAATACCCGATGCTTCGCCTGACGATCTCAAGTCCGTGCAGGATGCCATGACGTCGTTGCGCAATCTTGATCTGCAAACATTGCTTCAGGACAACGCGGCAAAGCGCAGTCGCTCGAAGAACCCCTACCTTCGGGCCGATCGTTTTCTTGCAGATCTCGAACGCCTGCTGTTTACGTGGTCCAATAATCTTTCAGGGCGATACTTCAGCCACGCGCGTCCCTTATCCATCAGCATGGGGTGAAGAGCAGATGCTTTACCGGATCAGCCATCGTACGACGTACCAGTACGCCCATCCTGTGTCTGTGGGCGACCACGTTGCCTGTTTAAGGCCGCGGTCACGCACCCATCACCAACTGCTGCACAACGATCTTCACATCCATCCCGCACCCACCTCGTTGACGGAGCGCGCAGACTACTTCGGCAATCTGCAGTCGTTCTTCACCATCTACGAGCCACACAAAGAACTTGTTGTGGAAGCCAGGAGCGAGGTCATCGTCGAGGATCCCGGCCTGAGTGCTTCCTCATCGTTGCCATGGGAAGAATCAACCCAGTCGCTTGCATCCGATCACACGCCCCAGGGTCTTGAAGCCCACCAGTTCCAGTTCGAATCACCACGGATTCGTCTCAGGCCGGTGTTCGCGGCGTACGCATTGGAATCGTTCACTCCCCGACGCACGCTTCGGGACGCGCTGCTGGATCTCACTGCCCGCCTTCACCACGATTTTCGCTTCGACAGTAAGGCCACCACGGTCCGCACTCCCGTCGAAGAAGTCTTCCTAAAGCGCCACGGTGTCTGCCAGGACTTTGCGCACGTGCAGATCGCTTGCCTGCGTTCCATCAACGTCGCTGCGCGGTATGTCAGCGGGTATCTACGCACGTATCCGCCGCCTGGGCGACCGAGGCTGATTGGCTGCGACGCCTCGCACGCATGGGTGTCAGCGTACTGCCAGGGTTCAGGTTGGATTGACGTAGATCCGACCAACAACGTGGCGCCCACCGATGGCCACGTCACTGTAGCGTGGGGCCGGGACTACGGCGATGTAAGCCCACTGCGCGGGCTGATCCTCGGCGGCGGCGGCCATAGTCTCAAGGTAGAAGTCGACATGGAGCCTGTGGAGGCCGGGGCTGCTTAGTTCAGACCCGGCCGCAGCAGGACATCTCCAGACTGGCTACTCCTCGTCCCCGACCTCGATCTGATCCTGCACGTCATGGTCAAGAGCATCGGTGTTCAGGGTCAGAGCGGGCAAATTTTGCCTCGCGCGTTCTGCGTTTACGGCCTGCAGTTGGGTTTTCTTCAACGCCTGCCACTGTGCCAGCAGCCCGGGCAGCGGATGGGATGCGGTCTTGAACGCCTCAACCTGCGCGTCCGTCGGCTTGCAGTCGGCACTCTGAATGGAGTGCTCAATGCGCGAAAGCTGAAGGCGTACAGAGATCAGCGTTGGGGCGCTGGCCGGGCCACCACGAGGACCACCGTGCGTTCCCTGTTCGCGGCCAGCGATCTTGTCGAGGTTCGTTTCCAGGCTCTCCCCCAGCGTCACCTTCGGATTCGTCGCTGCCTTTCCGCTCTGGGTTGAGCCCTTGATCTTTTCGTCCGCTTTGGCCTCCGTTGCAGGTGCAGCTTTCTGGCTGAGTTGACCGCGCAGGACGGTGATCTCGTGGATCGCTGTAGTTGCCTTCAACATGTCGTCGTAAAGATCCCTGGAGACATTGAACTGCTGCTGCAGATCAGCGGTGGGAGTTTTCACACGCGGATCCATCACCACTTCGATCGGTTGTGTCTGCACCTGGTCTCCCACACTCAGTCGCACCTGGTACATGCCCGGCATCACCCAGGGTGAAGTCTCCACCTGCGGGGTGTCATGCGGCACGGCCTGGTCTGCGTCCGGTTCCGTGCTCATGCCGGGCACCTGCGGATAGTGCATGTCCCAAAGAAACCGATGATGCCCCGGCGCGGCGGAGAGCATACGCGGTGGTCGCGCCCATAACGTCGGCACGGGATACCGAGGATCAAGCGGCGGCACGGGATCGGTGCTGCGGTAACGGCTGACCACAGCACCCTTGCTATCCAGGATCTCTAGCGTGACTGCGCTGGTGGCCGCGGCAGGCAGGAAGTAATCGATCATGGCACCCGACGGTGGGTTGTCACCGGTAGCCATGTCGGGCGGCCAGGGCGTGGGCGGGTTCATGTCGTTGCGGATGCGCAGCGCGTGTTGTGGTGTGTACAGCACTGGCTTGTCTGCCAGCACGTGAGCCGCGATCTGGCGCAGGGGGGTGACGTTGTCCAGGATCAGGAACCCCCGGCCGTGCGTGCCTGCGATGAGGTCGTCGTCTTTCACCGCGAGATCGCGGACAGAGCTCGGGGGCATGTTGAGCCGCAGGCTTTGCCAGTGATCGCCATCGTCGAAGGAAACATACACCTGCGTTTCCGTGCCGGCGTACAGCAGGCCCTTCTGCCTGGGGTCTTCGCGGATGGTGCTGGTTGCGCCGGTGGGGATGCCGTTGTCGATCTCGGTCCAGGTCTTCCCTGCATCATGTGTGCGAAACAGATGCGGACGATTGTCGTCCAGTCGCATGGTGTTCACCGCGGCATAGGCGGTCTGCGGGTCGAAGTGCCCGGCATCCATGTTGAAGACCTTCCAGAAGGGCTGCAACGCAGGTGGCGTGACATTCTCCCAGTGCGCCCCGCCGTTTGCCGTGGTCCAGATCAAGCCATCATCCGTGCCCGCCCATAAACGATTGCCATCAAGCGGTGAGAGGCCGAGCGAGTAAATGACGCCGCGTTGGATCGTAGTGGCGGCGGGGGCCTTGGGGTAGTTGGCCGCGACGACGGCAGGCAAAGCGTAGCCTGCCGGGCGGCTGAGGTCGGGGCTGACTTCCTTCCAGGTCTGGCCGTAGTCGGAGGTGAGCCAGAGCGTGTTGGTAGCGAAGTACAGCTTGTGCGGGTCGACCGGCGAAAACATCAGCGGCTCGGTGCGGAGGACGCGATAGGAGCGCAGGGGGCTGGGCTCGATGTCGCGGATCTGCCCGGTGCGGCGGTCATAGCGCGTAACCTTGCCGCCGTAGACGATGTCGGGGTCCAGTGGATCGGGAGCGGCGTAGCCGTACTCCTCGATGCCGGCGGGATGCCAGTCGTGGAAGGTGATGCGGCCGTCGTCGGAGCGGGAGGCGACGCAGGCGGAGCCGGAGTCCTGCTGGCCGCCGCAGACGCGGTAGGGGAAGGCGTTGTCGGCCGTGACGTGGTACATCTGGGCGGTGGCCTGGTTGTACCACTGGCTCCAGGTATGGCCGGCGTTCTCGGAGATGATGACGCCCTGGTCGGAGGCGAGCGCGATGATGTCCGTGTTGTTCGGGTTGATCCAAACGTTCTGGTAGTCGTCGCCGCCGGGCGCGCCGCGGAGACCGAACCAGCTCTTGCCGCCGTCGTTGGATTTCCAGGTGACGACCGAGGCAACGTAGACGGTATTGGGGTCCTTGGGGTCGACGCGCGGGACGGGGACGTCGCCGCCACCGATGCGGGCTTCGGGGCGGGGGTCGTCTGCGGAGACGTGGAACCAGTCCACGCCTTCGTTGTCGGAGCGGTAGAGGCCGACGGTGTTGTGGGTGGTCGCGACGGCGGCGTAGACGCGGTTGCCGTCGGAGGGCGCGACGGCGATGTTGACCTGCAGGATGTCGTCCGGGAGGCCGTGGCCGGTGAGTTTGGTCCAGTGGTCGCCACCGTCGGTAGAGCGGTAGAAGCCGCCTTCGGCACCTACGAAGGAGCCGTTCTCCCAGGGGGCTTCCTGGCGCTGCCACATGCCGGCGTAGACGACGTCCGGGTGCTGCGGATCGATCGCGACGTCGGAGCCGCCGGTGCGGTCGTTGGTGTAGAGGACCTTGGTGAAGGTCTTGCCGCCGTCCGTGGAGCGGAAGATGCCGCGTTCGGGGTTGGGGCCGTAGGGGTGGCCGGTGACGGCGACGAAGAGGCGGTTGGCGTCGTGCGGGTCGACGGCGAGGGCGCCGATCTGCTGGCCGTCGCGGAGGCCCAGATGGGTCCAGGACTTGCCGGCGTCGGTGGACTTGTAGACGCCGTCGCCGGTGGAGAGGTCGGGGCGCTGGAGGCCTTCGCCGCTGGCGACGTAGACGGTGTTGGGGTCGGAGTCGGCGACCGCTATGGCGCCGATGGAGCCTGAGGGCTGGTCGTCCCAGAGGCTTTGCCAGGTTTCGCCGGCGTCGGTGGTCTTCCAGACGCCGCCGTTGACTGCGCCGAGGTAGAAGGTGGCTGGTTGGGAGGGGACACCGGTGAGGGCTCGGGTGCGTCCTGCGCGCATGGGGCCGATCTCGCGCCAGCGCATGTCGCTGAAGAGATGGGGGTCGACCGTTTGCGCGGCGGCGGTGTTGGCCAGAGCGAGTGCGGCGAGGCAGGCGAGCAGTGTGGCGCGTCCGGGTTGTGCCATGTGAGCTTTCATCTTACGGGTGTGCGGTTGCGTTGCCGAGATTTCGAGGGTGGTACCCCACCCCGTACTTAGGTACCAAAGTCTTCGAAACAAGGAACTTAGGTCTGGACTTTACAGGCTTTGGGGGGGGGTACCTCGGGTTTGTTTCGGGGCCTGCCTTGGAGGGGGTTGGCTGCGCTGGCAAACGCAGATTCCCTTCGGGAATGACAACCAGGACGGATCGACACCCGAGCCTGGATGGCAAACAAGGAGCTCATTGGCCGGCATGGACGGTGATGGCCGGGATATTCTGGTCCCGGACCATTTTGTTGAAGTTGGCGATGTCGGTGGAGTCGATGGAAGCGAGTTTGTTGAGTTGGACATCGAGTTGCGTGCTCAGTTGCTTGAAGACGTCCTGGCTCTGTTGGGTGGGGGCGATCTCACTTTGCTCGACCACGGCGAGAACGGCAGCCAGCTTGTTGTTTAGTCTGATGGGGAAGTTCAGCGCGTCTTCGTTGGCGCGGAGTTTGGTCTGGTAGAGGGCTTCTTCTACCGCGGTGAGTTCGGCCGCGATGCGCTTCCCTTCCGTGCTGATCTGCGGGCTTGCTGTGGCCGCGTAACTTTCGAGTTGTTTGCGCTGGGCGCGAATGTCGATGACGGCCTGATTAGCGGCGTCGACGCGACCGGCGATCTCGAGGGCGAGAGCCAGTTGTTTCCCGTAGTCGTCCGGGGTGGCGGTGACGCGCGGGTCTGGCTTGATGACGACCTGTTGCGTTTCGGTGTGGCCGTCTGCGGTGAGCTCGACGGTGTAGGAGCCGGGAGTGACGACGGGGCCACGAGTGTTGGCGGCCCAGTAGATCATGCCGGGGAACTTTTTCGTGTCGGTGTAACGGAGGTCCCAGACGAAGCGGTTGAGGCCGGGCTTTGTGCCGGGCTTGGGCGTGGGGCGGCGCTCCTCGTCTTCTTCGAGCGCTGTGGGTTCCTTGGGCTCGGGCTTTGAGGTGATCTCGTTGACGAGCTTGCCGGAGCTGTCCTTGATGCGGACGACCACGTCCGAGGTGGGTTTGGACTTCAGGCTGTAATAGAGGACGACGCCGCTGGGCGGGTTGGCGCCGGCTTCGGGGTTGCGGCCACCAAAGCCACCGCCGCCGACGTAGCGATAGGTTTCCTTGACCGGGAAGAGGTGGACGGGATCATTGGGCAGCTTGCCGCCTGGGAGGGCGCGGATGAGCGGCATGTCGTCGAGCACGTAGAAGCCGCGGCCCTGGGTGGCGATGACGAGGTCGTCGTCACGCTTCTGGAAGGCGATGTCCGTGAAGGGGACGTTGGGGAGGTTGAGCTGGAACGGGGCCCAGGAGTCGCCGTCGTTGTAGCTGATGTAGAGGTGGGCTTCGGTGCCGGCGAGCAGCAGGCCCTTCTGATGCGGATCGGGGCGGATGGTGCGGGTGAAGTCGTCGGCTGGGATGCCGTCAACGATGAGCTTCCAGCTCTTGCCGAAGTCGGTGGTGCGATAGAGGAAGGGACGGTAGTCGTCCTGGAGATACATGGTGGCGGCGACGTAGGCTGTGCCGGGATCGAAGGGTGACGCGGCGATGCAGTTGATGCGGATCCAGTCCGGGATGCCCTTGGGCGTGACGTTGTCCCAGGTCTTGCCGCCGTCGCGGGTGAGGTGCACCATGCCGTCGTCGGAGCCTACCCAGATGAGGCCGGGTTTCAGGGTGGATTCGTCGATGGTGTAGATCGTGTCGTAATACTCGACGGCGGTGTTGTCTTTGGTGAGCGGGCCGCCGACGGGGCCCTGTTTGGACCTGTCGTTGCGGGTGAGATCGGGGCTCATGACCTGCCAGCTGCGGCCTTCGTCACGGGTGCCGAGCAGGTATTGGCTGCCGGCGTAGAGGAGCTTGGGGTCGTTGGGCGAGAAGACGAGCGGAAAGCTCCACTGCATGCGGTACTTCATGGCTTCGACGCCGGAGCCCATGGGGTTATCGGGCCAGGGATTGATGTTGCGTTCGGCGCCGGTGAGGTGGTCGTAGCGGGTGAGCAGGCCGTCGTAGGAGCCGCCGTAGACGAAGCGCGAGTCCGTGGGATCGGGCGCGATCCAGCCGCTTTCGCCGCCGCCAACCTCATGCCAATCGGACTCGGTGACGGAGCCGGAGTTGCCGCGCGAGGCGGTTTCGACGGTGGTGTTGTCCTGCTGCGAGCCGTAGATGTGGTACGGGAAGTCGTTGTCGAGGGCGACGCGATAGAACTGGCCGGTGGGCTGATTCATGATCGTGGAGAAGCTTCTTCCGCCGTCGAAGCTGATGTTGGCGCCGCCGTCGTTGGACTCGATCATGCGGTTGGGGTCGTCGTCCGCGATCCAGAGGTCGTGGTTGTCGCCGTGACCGGTGGCGATGGGCTTGAAGGTGTGGCCGCCGTCCACCGAGCGATAGAAGCTGGTGTTGAGGGCGTACATGACGTTCTCGTTTTTGGGGTCGGCGAAGATGCGGGAGTAGTACCAGGCGCGCTGCTTGACGTCGCGCTGCTCGTTGACGAGCTTCCAGGTGGCGCCGCCGTCTTCGGAGTGGAAGACGCCGCCTTCTTCGGCTTCCACGATGGCCCATAGGGAGCCCGCGCGAACCGGCGAGACGGCAATACCGATGCGACCGAGCAGGCCCTTGGGCATGCCGGGGTTGCGGCTGATGTCGGTCCAGGTGTCGCCGCCGTCGGTGGACTTCCAGAGGCCGGAGTCGGGGCCGCCGGACTCGAAGGTCCAGGGCTTGCGGATGAACTGGTAAACCGAGGCGTAGAGGACCTGGGGGTTGGTGGGATCGATGGAGAGGTCGATGGCACCGGCGTGGTCGGATTTGAAGAGAACCTTTTGCCAGGTTTTGCCGCCATCGCGGGTGCGGAAGACGCCACGCTCGGTGTTGGGCGCGGTCATGTGGCCCATGGCGGCGACGTAGGCGATGTCGGGGTTTTTGGGGTCGATCTTGACCGCGCCGATCTGTTGGGTGTCGGTGAGGCCGACGTGCTTCCAGGTCTTGCCGGCGTCGGTGGATTTGTAGACACCGTCACCGTGGGAGGCGTTGCCGCGGAGGTCGGCTTCGCCCATGCCGGCGTAGACGATGTTGGGGTCGGAGTCAGAGACGGCGATGGCGCCGACGGAGCCGAGCTTGAGCTGAGTGTCGGCGACGGGGGCCCAGTGGATGCCGCCGTCGGTGGTTTTGAAGATGCCGCCGCCGGTGGCGCCGAAGTAGAAGGTCATGGGCTGCGATTGGACGCCGGTGACCGCGCCGACGCGACCGCCGCGGAAGGGGCCGATCTGGCGGAAGTTGATGCCGGCGTAGGGGGCGTCCGGCTTCGTCACGGTCGCAGAGGGCGTGGGACCGCCCTGGCGCGTGGTGCCCTTGCCTTCCGCGGCGGGTTTGTTTTGGGTTTGGGGGGTGCTGGGTGGAGTTTGGACTTCGCCGGGGACGGTTTGGGCGTGCGCGGTGGCGAGGAGGAGGAAGGGTGTCAGGAGCAGGTGGGCGGTGGGACGGGGCATCGCGGAAGGACCTTTCGTGACGAGGTGGCGGGAGCAAAAAAGCAGGTTCCCTGCGGGAATGACAACCAGAAAAGCAAAGGCGAAGGCAAAGGCGAAAGGCAAAAGCGAAAGCAGATTCCCTTCGGGAATGACAACCAGAAAGGCAAAGGCAAAAGCAAAAGCAGATTCCCTTCGGGAATGACAACCAGAAAGGCAAAGGCAAAGGCGAAAAGCAAAGGCCAAAAGCAAATGCAAAAGCAGATTCCCTTCGGGAATGACAACCAGAAAGGCACGGCAACGGCAGATTCCCTTCGGGGAATGACCATCGACAGCGCAAGGGCTATTGGTCGTCGTCGTCCTCGGAGGGTGGAGCGGCGCCTGGCGGAAGGCCCCTGGGATCCGGTTTCACGTCGACGGTTTGCGTGAGGGTCTTGCCGTCGAGGGTGAGGCGGACGGTGTAGGTGCCGGGCTTGAAGCCACCAGGGTCGCGGTGGGTGGGCTGGGCCGTTTGGGGGCTGTCGGAGACGGGTGCCTGGGGCATGTCCGCTGGGTGGCAGGCGTCGGCCGGCGGCTTGGGCGGGCTGGCGCGGCGGGCGCCTCCGCCACCGAAGAAGCGGTTGACCGGGATGTCGAGCGAGACACGGTGAAGGCCGGCCTCCGTGGAAGGCGGCGCGGGTGGCTGCAGCCAGACGGCCTGCACGTTGATGGCTTCGGTGTCGGGCTGCTTGACCGGGGTGTCCGAGGCGAGGCAGACCTTGACCGCGCCGGTCGAGTCGAGGAGTTCGAGCTTGAGGGGTGTGGTGACGGGCTGCTTGAGCCAGTAGTACGCGACTACGCCGGGCGGAGGGTTGAGTTCCTGGGGTTCCTCATGCGGCAGCGGTGTGCCGTCTTGGCCGCCGGTGCGGACGGCGAGGGTTTCGCCGGGTTTGAAGAGAAAGGCCTTTTCGGCAGCGGATTGCCCGTGCTGCGCGGCGAGTTCGCGGAGGGGGGTCATCTGGTCCATGACCCAGAAGCCGCGGCCGTAGGTGGCTACGGCGAGGTCGTCGTTGTGGACGACGAGGTCGCGCACGCTGGTGACGGGCATGTTGTTTTCAAGCGGCTGCCAGTGATCGCCGTCGTCGAGCGAGACGTAGACGCGGAGCTCGGTGGCGGCGTAGAGCAGGCCTTTCTGCTTGGGGTCTTCCTTGACGGAATTGACGAAGGCGCCGACGGGGATGCCGGCGGTGATGGGCTGCCAGGATTTGCCGCCGTTGTGGGTGCGGTAGATGTAGGGTGCGTCGTCGGCTAGGCGGTGGCGGTCGACCGAGGCATAGGCGGTGCCGAGATCGAAATGACCGGCTTCGACCTGCGAGATCTTGCTCCAGGCGGTGAGGGGCTTGGGCGTGACGTCGTCCCACTGCCCACCGTCGTTGTGGGTGACGTGGATGAGGCCGTCGTCTGTGCCTGCCCAGATCGTTTGCGCGCTGAGCGGTGAGGGGCTGATGGTGTAGACGACGCCGAAGCGCGTGGTCATGGGCTGGTCGATGTCCCTGGACGTGACAGGGTCGAGCGTCTGGGGAATGGCGGGGCTGGTGCGGGAAAGGTCGGGGCTGATCTTCTGCCAGCTTTTGCCGCGGTCGCGAGTGCGGAATACGAACTGGTTGGAGTAGTAGAGGGCCCCGTCGGCGGGTGAGAAGACGGTGGGCAGGGTCCAGGTCTTGCGGTTGGGGTCGGCGGGGTCGGGCGGGGGGAGTTCGCCGCCGAGGGAGGCGGAGACGTTGAGCGCCTGGTCGCAGCGGCCCGCGCCGCCGCCGTAGAGGATGTGGCCCTGCCCGGGCGTTGGGTCCGGGACGACGGTGTTGGACTCGCCGGCGAGGCAGGTGGGCTCCCAGTTACGGAAGCTGAGCGTGCTGAACTGCGACCAGGTGCTGACGCCCACGCCGCCCGAGTCCTGCTGGGCGCCATAGAGCCAGTAGGGAAAGTCGTTGGAGGCGGCGACGTGGTAGATCTGCGCGGTGGGCTGGTTGTACCAGGTGCTCCAGGTAGCGGCGCGGTCCACGGAGACGACGGTGCCCTGGTCGGAGCTGAGGACCATGCGGGCGGGATCGTTGGGGTTGATCCAGAGCTGGTGGTAGTCGTCGCCGCCGGGCGCGCCCTTGACGGGGGTGAAGGTCTTGCCGGCGTCCGTGGTGCGGTAGGTGGCGGTGTTGATGACGTAGGCGGTGTCGGGGTTTTTCGGGTCGACGGCGAGTTGTTCGAAATACCAGCCGCGGCCCCAGAGGCGCGTTTCGTCGTTGACGCGGCGCCAGTGGTCGCCTGCGTCGTCGGAAAGGTACACGCCGCCGGGAGGTTTGGGGGCGTTGGGGTCGGGCGGGGCGGTGTAGGGCTTGGCGACGGGGGCGCCGAGGTCGTCGACGACGGCCCAGAGGCGTTTGGGGTTGGAAGGCGCGACGGCGATGCCGATCTTGCCGACGAAGCCGTCGGTGGGCAGGCCTTCGGTGAGTGGATGCCAGGTGTCGCCACCGTCGGTGGACTTGAACAGGCCGCCGCCGGGCATGTTGCTGGGCGCGTAGACCGACCACGGCGGGCGGCGAGTGGCCCAGAGCGAGGCGTAGACGACGCGGGGGTCTGAGGGATCGAGCGCGAGGTCGATAGCGCCGACGTTTTCGGGGTCTTTTTCGGAGGCGAGGATCTTCTTCCAGTGGGCGCCGCCGTCGGTGGAGCGAAACACGCCGCGCTCGGCATTGGGTTTATAAACGTGGCCGAGGGCGGCGACGTAGACGCGGTTCGCGTCGTGTGGGTCAACGACGATCCGGCCGATCTGGCGGGTTTCGGTGAGGCCGATGTGGCGCCAGGTCTTGCCGGCGTCGGTGGACTTGAACACGCCGATGCCGTAGCTGTGCTGGGAGCGGATGTCGGGCTCGCCGGTGCCGACGTAGATCGTGTCGGGATCGGACGGCGCAACGGCGATGGCACCGATGGAGCCAATCGGGATGCCGGTGTTGGGGTCGTCGGCGATGGGAAACCACGTGCGGCCCGCGTTTTCCGTCTTCCAAAGGCCGCCGCCGACCGAACCCATATAGAAAGTGTTCGGCTCCGAAGGGTGCCCCGCGACGGCGTAGGTGCGGCCGCCGCGCATGGGACCCACATCGCGCCAGTGGAGGCCGGTGAGCATCGACGGCGGAACGGTTTCTTTTTCAGCACGCGCCGCAGCGGTCACGGAGAGCAGTGCGGGAAGAAGAAGAGTGAGCGCTTTTGGGCGGCGTCGTGACGTGCTGTGCATTCAGGGCTGCTCCTGTTTGAGACCGTGGGCTGCGGTTGCGTGTGCGTTATACCGAATCAGAAACCTACGAGACGAGCGGTGAGTTGCACGGTACGCGGGCCACCGAACTCCGCGACCCCCGGGGCGAACAGCGGTTGGCCGGCGGAAAAGACCGGGTGCTGCGGGTCGCCGTAGATGTCCAGGGCATCGGCCGCGAAGCGACGGTTCCCTGACCCGACGATGTTGAAGACATCAGCGAAGAGATCAAGGTGATGGCCTTCGCCCTTGAGGGTGAAATCCTTGACCAGCCGTAGGTCGAGGTTGCTGAACGCGGGCTGGCGGAGGATGTTGCGCGGAGCTACGGAACCGTTCAGGATGGCGCGATCGTTGAAGTCGTTCGCGTCGCCCTGGCGATCAAAGCCAACGATGGGCGTGTACGGCAGGCCGGAATGTGCCACAAACAGCGGATTGAGCTTGAAGCCTGCGGGCAGGTTGAAGATGGCATTGACGTTGAGGCTGTGCCGCGCGTCGACGTTGGCGTCAGCGCGCTCTCCGCCCAGCGCGAAGGGGTTGAGCGCAGTGACAGGGCTGTAGGGGCCGGTGCTCGAGTCATCGTCGCGCGTACGCGAAAGCGTGTAGTTGACCAGCAGCTGCGAACGGCGAGAGAACGGCGCGTTGGCGCTGAGCGAAAGCCCGTCATAGGTGGAGTGCGCGTCAGAGTGCTCCACGAGCACACGCCCGAAGCCTGCGAGGGGGCGCGGCGAGTTGAAGAGCGGTGTGCCTTCACCGGCGGTGCTGCTGGGCGGCGCGAGATTATCGTCAAGGCGGCGCTCGAGTGCCCAGGTGCTGTTGCGGATGTAGCCGAGCGTTAGCTCCAGCTTGGGCAGTAGTTGGCGGTCGATGCTGGCCGCAGCCTGCGCCGAGGTGGGATTGCGGAAGTTTGGCGCAATCCCGGCGACGCTGGCGTGCAACATGGTGAGCCCCGCTGGAGGCGCGCCGAGGGCATGGGGTGAGGATGTGTTGCCGCCGGAAACGGAAAGGAGCGTTGGGTCGAAATAGCTGTCGACCGTGGTGGTTTGCGTGCCGGCATCTGTAAAGACCTGGTGAAAGAACGTCGCCGGGGTAGCGGCCGCGTAAAGACCGGACGAGAGCCGGATAACAGTCTTGCTATCAGGATTCCAGGCGAGGCCCAGGCGCGGTTGCACCTGATGCAAGTCGTTCGGTACATGCTGCGTCACGCTCAGGGCGATGTTGGGATCGGGCGGTTGTGGATTCCACTGCGCATCCCAGCGCAGGCCAGCCGTGAGGTACAGCGTGGGTCGCAGCGTGATGCGTGCATCGGCATACAGGCCGAACTGTTGCACCGTTCCGCGATACCGAAGGTTGCCTGTCGCAAAGGTCTGCTGAAAGCGGCGTGGGTTGTTGTTGAGCAGGTCGGTTAGCGAGTTGTAGTCGAAGCGACCGTTGGTGTTCAACTCCTTCTGCTCGTACGAGGGCTCCATAGCGAGATCGCCCCCGAGAGTAAACGCGTTGCGTCCGCGCGTGAGGGTGAGGTCGTCAAGAAGTTGTGTGCGCTGGCCGGTGTAGAGGTGCTGCCCCGCTGCCGCACCGCCCAGGATGCCGAAGCCATTGACGAACTGCTCGGGTGCTGTGGAGTTCGGCTGCAGGTTGCGATGATCGCTGCTCCACGCGATTACGGCGTTGTTGAACAGGTTGCTATTGACCACGCTGCTGAGAGCGGCACGGCTTGTGAGGCTTTGTCCGGAGAAGGATGAGGCATACGCCGCGGTGCCCATGCTGCGGCTGAGGCCGTCGCCGAGGTTCGTGGAACGGATGCGATCAAGGCCCAGTGCGAGCGTGAGGGTGTTGCGGCTGTTGAGGTTGAAGTCAAGCCGACCGAAGCCCGCGAGCGGTGCATGATGCTCGAAGATTTCACCTTGTTGCGCCGCGAGGGTGGAAGGGATGACGGTGCCAGGTGCCTGCGGATCGAAGGCGGAACGGAACGGCGTCTGGAGGAAGTCCTTCTCCACACTCGAGAAGTAAAAGACTTTGTCTCGACGCAGAGGACCGCCGCAGGAAGCACCGAAGGCGTTCTGCACGCTGCCCAGCGAGCGACGGAAGGCGTCGGCGGAGGTGAACGCTGCGGGACGGCCGGTATAGAACGCCTCACCGCGCGGGCGATTGGCGCCACTTTTTGTGACAACGTTGATCAGCCCTGCCGTGCTGCGCCCCGTTGCGGCGTCTGCCCCGGAGCGAACGATCTGGAACTCGCGTACGGCCGTGAGTGGAAGGAAGTCGCTGCGGTCTTCAGCGCCGCGCTGTCCACCGAACAGCGGGCTGGTGAAGCTGACGCCGTCGACTTCGGTGAGCAGATATTCACTGCGCTGGCCGTTCAGGATGACGCCGCTCTCGTCCGCATCCTGCTGTGCACCGGCAGTGAGCGACGTGAACTGGGCGAAATTGCGGTCGCGGTTGGGGAGATAGGTGATCGTGAGGCCGGGCAAAAAGGTGTTCAGCGAGGCTTCGGTCGTGTTGGGCGCCGGTGCGGTGGTGTTGCCTTCCACGGTGCCGCCCCGGCCTGTGACGCGGGTGCTCTCGTGCACAGTGACCGGGTCGAGTCGCAGGTTGATCTGCTGCGTGCTGCCCAACGTGAGTGTCAGGCGCAACGGTTTGCGCGTGGCGAGCCCCTGGCCATGCGCTTCGACGCTGTATGCGCCGGAAGCAAGACCCTGCACGCGAAAGCTGCCATCCGCGGCGGTGAGGAATGTGCGTGTGATGCCGAGATCGGTGTTGTGCACCACTACGCTTGCGTGCCCGACGGGTAGACCCTGCGCATCAAGCACAGTTCCCTGCACCGAACTGAACGCTGTTTGCGCCAGCACCGGGCAGGCGGCCGCGAGCGTAACGCACACGGGGAGCATCGCTCGGGTGAGCGCTCGCCGGTGTGCGTTGCGGGCCTCTTGTCTCATCAGAAGTTCAGGCTCGCGGAGAACTGCATCTCCCGCGCAGGGAGTTGGTTGGTGACGCCTGCGAGTGGCGCGCCGAAGCCTGCTCCCGGCGTTGCAGCGTTGCCCCAGGTGCCGCTATAGCCGACGAAGTTGGCGTGGTTCAGCACGTTGAAGGCTTCTGCGCGCAGGTCGAGGTTGACGCGCTCTGCGCGAAGAGGGATGCTGCGGCTTAGGTAGGGGTCTACGGAATAGAGACCGTTCCCACGGCCGGTGTCGCGGCCGATGACGGCGCCGTTGATCACGGGACGATCTGTTGTGGCGCCGGTATCGCCGCTGTTGGTGACGCCGGTGACGATGTTGTACGGCAGCCCTGAGCTGAAGCTGCTCACGCCGCCAACGTGCAAGCCGATATGCGGAACGATGTACACACCTGAAAGCACCAGCCGGTGACGCTGGTCGTAGATGGCGTTGCCGTATTCCGCACGGCCCGTACGGTTTGGGTCATTGGGGTTTTGTGCCGTGGTGTCCGGGTCAACGTTGTCCAGCGTGTGCGACCACGTGTAGCTGGCCAACAGCGACATGCCGTGGGCAAAGCTGTGCGTGATGTTGAGGTCCAGCGCGTTGTAGTGCAGGTAACCGTCGGGCACGTCCGTCTGGATCACGCTGTAGGGCGGCGGATTGAGGTTGGCGGTTGTGCAGGGGGTGTTGTGTTGCGCGTACCACTGGATCCAGTAGGGACGAGAGCAGTTGGCCAGCGCGGCTGAACGCGTCTGGTTCGGCAGCGTGCGCACGAAGGGTGCGGGTGCGTCGACGTCCAGCGGCCGGTTGATGCGCAGGGTGTGTGTGCCAACGTAGTCGAGACTGAGGATCCAACCGGGAGCGAGCCGCTGCTCTAGGCTTGCGGTCCACTGTTCCGAGTAGGGATTCAGCAGGCGATCCGGGTAGCTGGTCAGCGCTGCGGTGGGAAAGAACTGGTCGAGGTACGCGGCTTGCCCGGGCCGCACGTACAGGCTGCGCAACGGGGCGGCAGCACCCGCGGGAAACGCCGGCAGCGGCGCCGCGGCGACACTTGTGGGGAAGCCCGTCTGGCCGGGCGTCGCTGTGTAGGTGAAGACGCCTGCAGGTTCCC
Organism: Granulicella sp.; assembly: GCA_965198515.1. Classification (GTDB taxonomy): domain Bacteria; phylum Acidobacteriota; class Terriglobia; order Terriglobales; family Acidobacteriaceae; genus Granulicella. The sequence continues at coordinate 2,650,690 of CBDAPO010000006.1, forward strand.
CGAGGGCGTAGTTGGCGAAGGCGTTGTCGACGATCTGCGAGTGATACAGCCCAAAGCCTGCGCGCAGCACAAGGCCGGCGTTGCCGCTGAGGTCGTAGACGAGGCCGACACGGGGGGCGAAGTTGCGTGTGGCATCGGTAAACGTTTGCCGCTCATAGCGGAGGCCGAGGTTGGCGACCAGGCGCTTTGTGAGGCGGACATCGTCCTGCGCGAACAGCGCCCAGAGCTGATCGTCGACGGTGTAGTTCGCATTGCCGTAGCTTTGCTGGTAGTTGGCGACGTTGTTGATGTTGTTCAGGAACGTGGGGCTCTCGCACACCGAGGCCGCCTGCGTGCAGGTGTTGTAGGTGAAGCGGCCGAGGAAGATGGGCCCGCCGAACTCCTTGCTGTCCCCGCCGTTGTGGGCGGCAGTGACATCGCCTCCGGCCGTAAGGGTGTGGCGGCCACGCGAGAACGAAAGCGTTTCGGCGAGCTCATATTGCCGGTTCATCAGCAAGGCCGACTGCGACGTACCGGAGGTGAAGGTGCCGCCCGATGAGATGGGAATAACGAACTGCGTGCCGAAAACGGCGGGATCGAACTCCGTGATGGGCGATGCGAGTTGGAACTGGGCACGCACATTGTTGACCAGGCGTGGGCTGAGGATGGCGGTCTCGCCGGCAACCACGGAGTAGGTGCGGCGACGAAAGGTGCGAGCAACACTAGGAAGACTAGCGCCACCCACAATTCCGTTCGGATTGGTGTCGTAGAAGTTGTCGAAGTTGCCCCGCAGGAATGCACTCTGATTGGCACTGAAATGACGGTCGAGCCGAAGAAGGCCCAGCCAGCCGCGGTACTGGCCGACGAAACTGCCGGGAGCCAGCGGCGAGGTGACCGGCGAGGCACGTTGCTGACGGTTGAACTCGCCAGCTACCAAGAAGCGTGTGCTGGTTCGCGGCAAAGGACCAGACAAGGCAACCGCTGTTTGGCCGAGGGTATCGCTGTTGATGTCGTTGCCGCTGGACGCGTTGGCGCCCGTGAAGCCGGAAAGATGCGCCTCTGTCTCCCCCGGCCGCCACAGCTCGAGAACGTGCCCGTGGAACTGATCGGTACCTGCCGCCGTGGTGAGGTTAACGACCGTGCCGGTGCTGGCGCCGTACTCCGCCGAGAAGCTGTTGGTGAGAATGGTGAGCTCGCCAACGGCCTGCAGGGGAATGTTGGTAAAAAGCGTCTGCCGGCCCCACATATCGTTGCCATTGGTCCCGTCGACTTCAAACCAGGTCTGCCGGCGACCGGCGCCGTTGGTGGTAAACAGGGCCTGGTTCATGAAGATGTCGCCCTGGTTGATCGCAGGCCGGTTCGCCGCGTTGAGCAGTGGCAGGTAGGTGAGGCGACGGCTGGGGAGCGGTGTTTCCTGTTGCTGTTGCGGGCTTATGCGTGTGCCGAGCTGCGGCTCGTCGACCCGAAGATCACCGGCTGCGCCGTTGATTGAAATGGTGGATGCTGCGCCGGCGACGTTCAGTGTGAGCGTTAGTGTCGCTGTGCTGCCGGGCGCCAGCGTGAGGTGATTGAGGTGCGCGGGAACGAAGCTCTTCTTCTCCGCTGTAAGGTCGTAGGCGCTGTCGGCGGGTAAGCCCGCGAGGTAAAGCCTGCCGAGGTGATCACTGACGGCCGTGCGCGTTGCGCGGGTGTGCTGATCGATGAGGGTGAGACTTGCTCCGGCGATAAGGGCCCCGGTGCCGTCCGTGACCGTACCCTGCAGCGTGGCTGTGTCCGGCGTTTGCGCCGAAGCGGTGCGCTGCCCCCAAAATGAAATGCAAAGTGTCAGGCACGCTGGCAGCAGCCTGCGTTGGAGCATGCGACCTCCGTTGTTGGGGGTGAGCGGCGTATGCAGGATATGGTGTTCACGTTAAACGTTAGTACAAAGTACGCTTTGAAACAATGCAGCCTCGTTGCGGCCATGTGCGCGGCGGCTGGAAAGCTAGTACTTTCTGATCAGGCACGTGCCCGTTCAGGAGCAGGAACAAGAATGACGCTGCTGGATCTTTGTTCGTATCTTGGGCTGGGCGCCGTGGGTGCGGTTGCCGTCAACATGCTGCTTGGCGTGCTGATCGCGTTGCGCTACAGCCCTGTTCGCCTTTGGCCACACCGGCACATTGACGTGTTCGCCCTGCACCGGTGGACGGCGTACCTTGCTTTGTTGTGTGGCGTGGCGCACCCCACGGTGTTGCTGTTTCTGCGGCGTCCGGAATTCAGCGTGGTGCAGATCCTGTGGCCGCTTCATTCCTACCTGCAGCCCAAGCTCAACACCGCCGGGGCGGCGGCGCTTTACCTGCTGCTGATTGTGCTGGTGTCTTCCCTTGCGCGAGCACGCATCAGCCGGGCGCTCTGGCGAAATCTTCACTGGCTGGTGTACCCCGCCGCAGCGCTGATGATGCTGCACAGCTTCCTTACCGACCCGGAACTGAAGGATGGCCACCCCGATCTGCTGGACGGGGGAAAGGTCTTCATCGCGATTACGTGCCTGTTGCTGATGGCAGCTGGTGTGGCTCGTTACGTGTCACGCAGGCAGGGGTTCCGAGGTCGGGTTCAGGACGAGGTCAGGGAGTCTTCCTCGGCCCTGCAGGGGTAGGTCCAACGGCGGACGAACCCAGAGCTCACCGGCTTACGCAGCGGGCGTTGACGCAGGTGGGCGTTGCCTTCGTACGGTGGCACGTCAGATCACGCACCACCAAGATGCCGTGGTCTGCACTTCCACAGCAAGAGACCGAGTCGCTTCCGGGTGACGGCTCACCCGGAAGTCAACGTTGGCAACAAGGGCAACAGCGCTGCACCGAGGCGCTTCCCCCTTTGCGGCCTGAGCTACGGTGCCCACCTGGACGCGTCTGAGACCCCGCGCCGGAAGCAATTGTGGCAGCGAGAGCCGAGACTCAGCTCCCCAGGGGTTGCGGCAGAGCGAAGCGAAGCACACACGGGCCTCATTGCACCGCCACCGTAAGGCTGTTGGACCCACTGGCGCCCGGATTCGTGGCGATCAGCGTGGCATTCCCTGCAGCCGCAAGATCGCTCGCCGGGATGGCCACGGTCACGTGTGTGGCGTCCATGATCGTGGTGGTGCGATACGAGCCGTTCCAGGTCACGCCCACGCCCGGAGCAAAGCTCGCCCCCGTGAGCGTCAGCAGGACATTCCCTGACCCCTTCGCCAGACTGGACGAAGATACCGCGCTCAGCGATGCCGCTGTTTGCCCGGATTGCATCAGCCCCGGAACGATGGCCGCGCCGCGCAACAGGTAAATGTGGCCGGCCGAGGTCAGCAGCGCAAGGCCGTCCTGCCCCCAACGCACGATGTCGACCTGCGAGTAGCTCGTCGTTCCCTCAATGGCGGCCATGTTGAGCGGCATCGTGAACGTCGGCTCATAGGTGTTGAGATCGAACGCTGTGATGCCATCCTGTCCTGAGAAGTTATACGTGTTGCTCAGGTTGATCGCCGGGTAGAACGCCCGCTGCAGCGAAACGTCTGGCGCCAATGCCTGCGTGGTAGAGAAGCCTCCAACACCGGGGCCCGCCAGTGTAGCCACTTGTGTTGCCGGCACGGTTGACGGATTCGCGATGCCGCCGTTGATCGAGAAGACCAGACCACCGCTCACCTTGAAACACCCAAAATGGTTCAGCGTGGATTCGGTGTATTGCGAGTAGTTGTAATAGGTGAAGCCCGCCGAGGTCACCGTGTAGTGGTCCAGGGTAGACCCGCTTGTGTCCGTGTCGAAGGCCAGGAGGTCCGACGCGTCGAGGAAGGAGATACAGGATCCGCTGTATGGCCCGCTGGCTTGGCCGCGGATCGCCGCGGTCTTGTGCACCGGGTCGAAGTCGTAGATCGCATCGCCGGTGAACGAGGCGAGATCGAGCGCAATCGTGTTCTCGGTCCCGGGCTGTACGGCGATCCCGCGTAACGCGATCCCGCCAATGAAGCTGGAAGTGGTTGGTACCTGGTAGGTGTAGTCCGCCTGACCGGTCAACATGTTGTACCGCGCCACGCTCTGGCTGCCGGTCAGGATCGTATACAGGACCTGTCCATCCGAGCTCAGCGCCAGCTCCGTGGGCTGGCTCCCGATGGACACGGGGGGAGCAACCGTCCCCGTGGTCGGATCGATCGCCGCGATCGAGTTGCCGGTGACGGTGCTAGATCCCGACCCGACACTCGCCATGATCTGGCGCGAGAAGGGGTCATACAGGATGTGGTTCACGCCGATCGTCAGAACGTCGTAGAAGGTCAGCGGCAGCGGCGATGAGGTGCCACCACCCGGTGCTGGCGTGGATACCGTAACAGGCGACCAGCCCATCGTGGTCGCGCTTGCCACCGGTACGGTCGCCGTCAGCTGCGTAGGACCGACATACGTCGTCACCAACGCCGTAGACCCCAGCATCACGGTGGATGTGCTGCTGAAGCCTGTGCCCGTCACGGTCACCGTCGTACTCACGGGCGTGCCTGTCTGGATCGCCGCCGGGCTGATGGATGCAACGACCGGAGCCACAGAATAGGTGCCTCCTGTGATCGTCACGGAGCTGCTCGCGGCGTTGTTGCCCGCAGTGGCATCCGTTGTGGAGCCGGTCACCTGGGCCGCAAGCGTGGAGTTCCCCGAATTTGTCTGCAGGATCGTGAACACCACAGTGGCGGTTGCACCATTCGTTAGGTTCCCCAGCGAACAGGTCACCTGGTCCGTCACGCTGCAGCTCCCTGTGTTTGTCGTTACCGAGGCGAGCACACCGGTGGTTGGCAACTGCGCCGTCACGACAACATCGGTCGCCGTGGAAGGCCCACTGTTCTTCACCTGCGCGGTGTACGTGGTGTTGCCGCCGGTGCTCGTGGATCCGCCCGACGCCAGCGTGAGGCTCAGGTCAGCCGATGTCGCGCTCAAGTCCGCCACCGCATTTGATTGCAGACTATAGATCCCGGTCGGTGTCTGGAAGGCAAGGCCCTTGGCACCCCAGCGGATCAGCCCCCGCGAGTTGCCCGTCACGTTCACAGGAATCACGGTGTTTGCCGACGTGTAGTCCGACAGGTTGAACAGCTGAATCTGGTTCGCCCCGTTGTAGTAATAGCCGCTCGAGTTATCAAGGATGAAGATCTTGCCCGAGGTCGGATCGGCCAGGGTGGCGCCCTGCGCAGCAGATGTGCCCGACGAATACAACGTCCCCAGCAGAGCACCCGCCTCGGCGTCGAAGACCTGCCCGAAGTCGGTGTATAGCTTGCCGGAAAGCAACTGCATCTCGTCCTGCGTGCTGCTTGCCGTGGTGATGGTGGAAAGAGCTGTAAGCTTCGTCACGCCCGCGCTGTTGTACGTGAACGTATCGTACGTGTCATAACCGCCGGCATAGATTTCGCCCCTGGTGCTGTCCACTCGGATTGCGTTCATCTGGTTGCTGTAGATGGTCGTCGACGCGGTGTTTGCGCGTGACACCCCGCTGTCGAAGATGGCAAGTCCGACGCCATTGGTCAGCGTTGAGCTGCTCAGCCCCACAATCACCGAATCCGTCGCGTTTGGCAGCGCCGCCAAGGACAAGGCGGTTGCGGGCGAATCGTAAATTCCGCCGTTTACCCCAGGGAGCGAGAACTGCAAACCTGCAGTCTTCGCCACCAGGTCCACCTTGCGAACCGCCGATGACCCATCCAGCCCAACCCACAGGTACTTCCCATCGCTCGTCAAAGCCAGCTTGTTCGGTTCGCTGCCTACAAAGATCGGCGTTCCGATGGCACCGGTGGCCGGGTTCACGGAAACGATCGAGTTGCCCATCGGCGCAGGCACCGAGCCGGGCACCGACGCATACATCAAACCGTCCACCGGGTTATAGATCGAGCTGTTGCTCGTCAGCGGAATGTAGGCAGTGAAGAGCTGCGCCGCTGTCGTTCCGCCGCCCGGTGCGGGCGTGGTCACCGTGAACGAGTAGTTGCCCGGCAGCGGAAGCGAGGACGCTGGCAAGGAAACGGTGAGCGATGTCGGGCTGAGATAGGTGGCCGTCAACGGCTGGCCGTTCAGATTCACGGTGCTTGCTGCCGTGAAGCCCGTACCGTAAAGGGTCAGCTTCGCCGCTGTGTCGAACGCCCCATTGATGGGGCTTACGGACGCGAGCGTCGGCGCCGGTGGCGTCGTGATCTGGACCGTGATCGCGTTTGAGGTCGGAGTCGGAGCCGTTGGGTTATTCACCGTCACGGTCGCACTGCCAACGGCCGCCAACAGATCGGCGGTTACGACCCCGGACAGGTAATTCGAACTCAGCAACGTTGTCTTCAAGGCAGTGTTGTTCCACTGAACCACTGAAGTGGTCGTGAAGTTGGTTCCAGTCACCGTGATCGATGTTGCCGGCACGCCCGTGATAAAGCTCGTCGGATTCAGAGCCGTGATGGTCGGCGTCGCCGCTGCCGCCGCTACCGTCAGCGTCGCCGCGGGGGAAACGGATGACGACGGCGCTGGATCGGCGGCTATCACGGTGAGCCTGCCCGCCGTGGATGCATCTGCCGCAAGCAGCGTGAAGGTCACTTGGGTGGGGCTCACAAACGTGGTCGTCCGCGCGGTGCCATTCACTTGAATCGTCGTGCCGGAGACGAATCCACTGCCGTTCACGGTGATGGTCGTGGTCTGGCTGGCCCCAGTTGCCACCGTGCTCGGGCTTAACGTGATGGCGCCCAGCGTCGGGTTGTTCACTGCAACCGTCGCCGTGTTGGACGTGCCTCCGCCCGGCGTCGGTGTCGCCACCGTCAACGCCAGGCTGCCCGCCGTCGCCTGATCTGCCACGTTCAGCGCAGCGGTCAACTCCGTCGAGCTCACATAGGTGGTCGTGCGGCTGCTGCCATTCACCTGCAGCACCGTGCCTGGAACAAAGTTCGCGCCCGTCACCGTGATCGGTGTGGGCGTCGTCGTTCCCGTGCTCACCATGTTTGGTGTCACCAGGATTGCGCCCGGTGCGGGATTGTTCACCGCAAGGCTTGCTGCGGGCGAGGCTCCGCCCCCTGGCGTTCCGTTCACCGCCGTCACCTGCAGCACCCCCGCGGTGGCCTGGTCGGCAGACGAGATCGTCGCGACCATTTGCGTGGGACTCACATAGGTACTCGGCCGCGGATCGCCGTTGATTTCAACAATCGTCGATACAACAAAGCCTGTCCCCACCACGTTGAGCTGCGTCGCTCCGCTCGCACCGGCGGTCAGCGTCGCGGGCGTCAATGTCAGTGGGCCCGGCGTTGGGTTATTGACGCTCAGCATTGCGGACCCGGACACACCCCCGCCCGGGCTCGGGTTCACCGCGGTCACATTCAGCGTTCCGGGTGCACCCTGGTCCGCGGCGGACAGGGCGACGGTCAGTGTTGTGCCGTTCACCACCGTTGCCGGCCTGGAAATCCCGTTCAGCAGCACACCGGTGGACGGGAGAAAACCCGTTCCGCTCACCGTCAGCACAGTCCCTGTCGCTCCGACCTGAATGGTTGAGGGTGAAACGCCGCTCACCACGGGCGCCGGGTTGTTCACGGTGAACGGTGCCGTTCCGGACGCGCCGCCGCCTGGCTGCGGATTGCTCACGTTCACCAGCAAGGTCCCGGCCTGGGCCAGGTCGACCGCCGGCAGGACGGCCGTGACCTGGGTTGCGCTTACAAAAGTGGTAGAGAGTGGATTGCCGTTGATGGTGACCACAACGCCGGAAACGAAGTTCGTTCCGTTCACCGCGACACTCGCATTGGCCGCTCCCAGCAGCGCAACGGCCGGGGAAAGGTTCGCAAGGGTCGGGATGGGGTTGTCCACCTGGAGGATGGTCGTGCTCGGGGCGTCAGCCGCCACCGCGCCGTTCCTCACGGAAAGGTTCAGCACGCTGCCCGTCTGCAACTGCGCGGCAGGCACCGTGGCCTGTACTTCGCTGCTGCTGACATACGTCGTCGGCTCGCTCACACCGCCAAGCACAAGCACGGTCTGCGTGGTGAAGCCTGTGCCCATCACGGTCACGGTTACCGGGCCGGAACCCGCCGGCACCTCTTTCGGCGTGATCGCACTGATGGAAAGGGGCGTTGCTGCGGGCGGCGTACTGCTTGGAGTTGATCCTCCGCCGCATCCCGCGAGGGACGCACTAAGACAGACCAATGCAAGATGCCAGAAAGCTACACGACAAGGCAGGAAGCCGAACCAGGTTTTCATGATGAGCGGGCCTAGAGTAGCAGGAACTGCGCCGGTTGGTTAGGTAACTATGGTCACTCCTAGCTCTCGTGCTCAGTCCGCGACGCGTGCGCAGTGCACAACATTTATCCCGCGCACGTGGATTTCCTGCACATCGCCATTGTTTGCCGCCCGCTGCAACGACTCGCAGCCCGGGTCGAGCTACGCCTTAGGTAGGCGGTCTCAGCGATGGGAACCCGTCATCATGGCGAAGACAGACGCCCCCTTCCGTCCCAATCTCGTTGCATTTCTCCCGGCCGCGGTAACGGTCCAGTGTGGCGGCGACCACTCCGGTGCTTGATGGACCAAGAGTCGGCCTGACTGATGACCTCGACGGAGCTCGACGTTCCTATCCTGGGTTGCGGGACACAGTGGGTCAGGGCTAAGCCTGGGGCTCTCGACGAGAGCGCTTGTGCCAGGTGAGGTGCACCCCTTTTTTGCGGCGTGAATCATACAGATCGATTAGCCATCACACACGGAACGCCTCAGCCCGTAGACGGGCATCCTGTGTCTCTCTTGCTTGATCTGGAGCGGCGCTTTCCGCAGCCGGTGCCTTCACGCAAAAGATCAGGGGAAAGCTGTGCAGCAACGGCAGCCAGTTCAGCTCACGGATGACGACTGCTCTGTCGCAAAACTTCTGTCATGGGTGAATCGCTTAGCGCTGCGTTCAATCTCCCGTAATGCGGCGTACATAATGCGGCCCTAAGGTAAGGCTCATCCCAGTACGTTCGCGTTGCACTCTGAGCAGATTTCCTCGTGCGATGCGGCCTGCCGACTCCATGGAGACGCTTTGAGACGTTCCGCCCTTGCCTTTGTCTGCCTTCTTGCTTCCGCTCCACTGCACGCACAGTTTGAGACTGCCTCGGTTCTCGGCTATGTTCGGGATGCCTCAGGTGCGGCTGTCACCAACGCCGATGTACGACTTGTAAACCAGGCCACGCAGCAGACCGTGACAGTTCACACCAACGGTGAAGGGGCGTTCGAATTCACCGACGTCAAGATCGGTCCGTACCATGTCACCGCCGACGCCCCCGGCTTTCACACCACCGACACGAACACCTTCACCGTGCAGGTCGCCGCTCGGCAGCGGGTTGACCTCACGTTGCAAGCTGGCGCCGCGGAAACAGTGACCGTCACCAGCAGCACGGCGTCCCTGCTCGACACCGATGACAGCGAACGCGGCCAGGTGATCGGCACGCGCGAAGTTGAGAATCTGCCGCTGAATGGCCGCGCCTATGCGGATCTCGCGGCCCTTGTGCCCGGCTTGCGACGGGATGCTGCGCTGGAAAACGGCACCGACAGCAGTCGTGACGCCTCCTTCAACGTCAATGGCCAACGGTCCGAGTTCAACAACTTTCTCCTTGATGGGCTCGACAACAACGCGTACGGCACATCGAATCAGGGCTTCTCGAATCAGGCGGTGCAACCCTCGCCGGACGCCATCTCGGAGTTCCGCGTGGAGACCGACAACTACTCTGCCGAGTACGGTCGCTCCGCCGGAGCCGTGATCAACGTTTCAATCCGGTCCGGCACCAACGCCTTTCATGGCAGGGTCTACGATTACCTTCGCAACACCGTCTTCAACGCCATTGGGCCGTTCACGCCGCCCACCAATCGCGCCACGGGTCTGCCGCAAAAGCCCACACTGATTCGCAACCAGTTCGGGGCCACCATCGGCGGCCCGCTTTGGAAGGATCACACCTTCTTTTTCGCTGACTACGAAGGCACCCGCCAGATTGTGCACGCCGTGATGCAGGCCACAGTGCCCACGGCCAATCAAGCCGGCACAAGCGCACTGGCCATGGCCAACGGAGGGTACACCTTTCTTGACGATGCGCGCGGAACCAGTGGCGCGCCTACGGGAGTTGAAGGCACAACGCCGGTGCCGATTCTGAATCCTCTCACCGGCCACATCTACGCGAACGGTGTTATCCCGTTCAACGACCCGTCGATCTCGCCGCTCGCCAAGGCTGTCCTCACAAACCTGCCCGCTCCCAACGTTCCCGGCGGTCCCTTCGCGAATAACTACGCGTCACTGCCTGCTGACACAATCAACGATGACAAGGGTGACGTTCGCGTCGATCAAACCTTCAGCCAAAAGACCAACGCCTTTGTGCGCTACAGCGAGCACGGGACCGGGATTCTTTCCCCACCCAACATTCAGGGGCCTGCCGGTGGCAACAGCAACGGCTTCGTGCAGATCTTTAATCAGCAGATTGCCGGGGGCGTCACACGTACGCTGACGCAGAACGCCATTGTTGACGCGCGCTTCGCGTTCACGCGCACGGATGGTGGCAAGTTTCCCTATGGGCAGCATCTGCAAAGCCTGATGAGCGGCATCCCCGGCCTGCCCACGGATCCCACCGTGGCGCGCAGCCTCAACATCCAGAGCGTTGCCGGCTTCTCGCAGTTCGGCAATCAAGGGTCAAACCCACAGTTCCAGAACCCGTATGTGTACAACCCCAAGGTAAATCTCACCTTGTTGCACGGCCGCAACAGCTACAAGGCCGGTTACGAATACCAGGCCGTCTTCACCACCGTTGACGACTTTAACCCAACCTACGGTCAGTCCACCTATAACAACTACTTCAGCTACGCCGGCCCGAGCACAACAACGCTGAACGCCGCAACAACGGGCGCGGGCATCAAGGAAGCCGCCTCCCTTTCTGACTTCATCTTTGGTGCGCAGAACAGCTACCAGCTGAATAACTTTCAGATCGTTCACCTGAATCAGCGCATGCACTTCATGTATCTGCAGGACGACATACGCTTGACCTCCAAACTGACGGTCAACGCAGGTCTGCGGTATGAGCTTGTCACGCCGCAGTGGGAGTCCAGCAATCTGCTCGCGAACTTCAACGGGAACCCCAACAGTCCCGCCCTTATCACCGCGTCGCCGGGTTCCCTCTACAACCGCGCGCTCGTGAATATGCCCAAGCTCGACTTCGCACCGCGCCTGGGCTTCGCCTACAGCGTCGATTCCAAGACCGTGGTTCGCTCCGGCTATGGTCTCAGCTTCGCGCAGTTCAATCGCGAAGGCGGCGAGAACCTGCTCGTCTATAACCTTCCCAACATCGTCAACACCAACGTCAACCAGACTCCGCAGTTCGCCAACAAGGGCGTGGTGGGCACCACAGCGACGCAGCCCGTCTGCAACACCTCTCAGTTGGCGGCATCCTTCAATCCGTCTACGCCCTTCCCGTGTTTCCGCACATCGCAGCAGGGATTTCCCACGGGCTTCACCAACCCCTCCGTGGTCACCTTTGCCAGTAATGCGAGCACGCAGGCACGTTACATCCCTGCGAATCTGCCGACCGGCTACGTGCAGGCATGGCATCTCACCGTGCAGCGCCAAATCACCGCGAACTCCACGTTTGAGGTCTCCTACGTCGGCGAGCATGGCGTGAAGATCCAGGTGCTGGCCGACTACAACCAGGCCAACCCAAACCCTGTTAGCGCCACCTGCAACACCACGGTGACCACGGGTTGCGTGAACCTGCTTAGCGGCAATGCGGGCCGACCGCTGAAGAGCTTCACGACCATCGAAGAAACCCTACCCGCAGGCTTTCTTTCCTACAATGCCCTGCAAACGAAGTTTGAGCACCGCACCGCGCACGGCCTTTACCTGCTGAACTCATTCACATGGTCGCGCGCCATCGATAATGCCAGCGGTCACCTGGACGCCAACGCCGGCGATAACTCGCGCATCAACATCGCGAATCCTCTTGGCGAGCGCGGCGTATCCGGCTACAACCAGCCGCTGAACGAAACCCTCAGCCTCGTCTACGACCTGCCCTACGGCAAAGGCCGCATGTTCGGCAACAGTGCGCCACTCCTTGTACAGGAGGCGCTCGGCGGTTGGCAGATCACGGCTATTGAGAACGCTCAGTCAGGCTTTCCGGTCAACATCATCTATACGCCGACGTCGTTCCAACAAGTCAGCACCATCCTGAACCAGCGCCCGAACCAGGTCTCCAACAACACCGTCATCGCAAAATCACAGCGCACCCGCACAGCTGGCAATCAGGGCATCAACACGCTGAACCTGAGCGCCTTCAGTCTGCCCGATGCCAACCACCCCTACGGCAATGCGGCCCGCAACTCGGTTCGTTTCGATCCCTACTACGATCTGGACCTCGGCCTGCACAAGCAGCTTCCCCTTGGCTTCGAGCAGACCGTGGTTGACTTCCGCGCAGAAGCGTTCAACGTCCTTAACCAGACCAACTTCGCCTTCCCTGGCAGTCAGACGTTTGCGCCCAACTCCTCCAGCTTCGGCGTCGTCACCTCAGCCAGCACCTTGCCCGCCCGCGTTCTTCAGTTCGCGGCCAAGCTGATCTTCTAATCGCGGAACTCACCTAACATGCTCACGCGCAGATCTTTCAACACACTCACGGGCGTCTCACTCGGCAGCCTGCTCACCCGGAATCTTTGGGCCGAGCAGGCGCGCCGCGCGGCATCGCCCCACGTCTTCTACATCGCTCTCATCGCGGACACCCACATCATCGATGACTTCTACGTCAAAGGCAGCGAGAACGGCGTTGAAGACAACGAGAGCATTCTCGTCACCACACCTCGCCTGATCGCCGCACGCGATCTCATCAACAGCCTCAACCCGCCCATCGAGCAGCTATTCCTCATCGGCGACTACTTCCACAACTACCCGTCTACCGACTACGACTTTTACTTCAGCAACAAGACCCGGCTGGACAACGCCAAGGCCATTACGGACGGCTTTCACATGCCCGTTCACCTCGGCTTCGGCAACCATGACTACGATGTTCGCCGCGTTCCGCGCGAGATGAGCCATCGCCTTTTTCTCGCGAAGTTCAATGCGCAGCCGTACTCCGCGCTGGACTACAAGGGTTGCCGCTTTCTCCATCTCAACAACTTCCTTGGCAGCACGCAGGATCGCTCCTCGGCGGACTTCAACCCGAATGTTGGTTCACTCGGAGAGGAGCAGCTGCACTGGCTGGAAGCGCAGCTCGCCACAGGCAAGCCCACGTTCGTGTTCATCCACTATCCCCTGCTCCAGGTTGCGCCGACAGAGTTCGCTGAATACGGCCTTCATCCCATCCTGCGTAAGCACGCCGATACCGTTCGACTCGTCGTCTCCGGCCACGTGCATAAGTGGATTGACTTTGCCCACACCTACGGCCCGCAACACTTCATCATGGCCGCCACGCGCTACGATCCGAACGCCTACATGCTGCTTGAGATTGACAGCCACACCGGAACGTGGCGTTTCATGAACAGCAGTCTCGTGCAATGGTCAACGCACTACAGCCAGCCCTACCGCAGCTAGCGTGGCTCGACCATCTTGCGCCACAAGAAGGTCTGCACAGCAAGTTGCAGTGCCCCTAATCCGCAACACACACCCAACATCGTCATAAGGATTTCGTCTTGCGTCTGATCGCCCTTGCACTCGCCGCAGCGTTTTCACCCTTCGCCCTTGCGCAAGCACCTTCCACCTCGGAGCTCAAACTCAATCAGATCCAGGTGATCGGTACGCACAACAGCTATCACGCTGGTCTTGGCCCCAATATGGCCGCCTGGCTCGAGGCGCACAACCCGCAAGCCTTCGCCGGCCTCGACTACCAGCATCCATCGCTTACTGACCAGTTCAATCACGGCGTCCGGCAAATCGAACTCGACATCTACGCCGACACACAAGGCGGTCGCTATGCTCACCCACAAGGCCCGCAGTTGCTCAAGGCTGCCGGCTTGTCGCCCGATCCGGATCCATACCCCGCTGGTCTCCTCGATAAGCCCGGCTTCAAGGTGTTCCACGTCCAGGACATCGACACGCACTCCACCTGCCAACCCTTGATTGCTTGCCTTGAGGAGGTGCGTTCCTGGTCGCGCGCCCACGCAGACCATGTACCCATCTTCATCCTCGTGGAAGCCAAACAGGGCGCGCCGAAGGACAGCCATCTCACCACGCCGGAGCCATTCACGCCGGCGGTCTTCGATGCTCTCGATGCCGAGATTCGCTCCGTTTTCCCAGCCTCGGAACTGATTACGCCGGATGACGTTCGCGGCAACTTCGCTACGCTCAATGAGGGCGTCCGGGCCGGCAACTGGCCCACGCTTGCGAGTGCTCGCGGCAAGGTGATGTTTCTTCTCGATCAGCCAAGCAACACGCCTGTTTATCTTGAAGACCATCCCTCACTGCGGGGTCGCGTCCTGTTCACCAACAGCACGCCAGGCGCGCCCGATGCCGCTTTTCTCGAACGCAACGAGGGTCCAGCGGAGGAGATCAAGTCGCTCGTGCAGCAGGGCTACCTCATCCGCGCCCGCACCGACGCCGACACAAAGCAGGCTCGCACCAATGACACATCGACCCGCGACGCCATGATCGCAAGCGGCGCCCAGATTCTCAGCACCGACTACCCCGCCAACGAACCCGCACGGTGGCCAGGCCACTTCCACGTAGAACTTCCAGGCGCAGCTACAGTGCGCTGCGATCCGGCGAGTACAACCGCTTGCCCGCCCTCGGTCCCGCGGTGAAACCAAGCCCACGCCCCGTCACACTGCCGAGCCAACGGGCCTTGACCGAGTTCACTCGTGAGAGTCACCATCGGTAGGGAAGCAGTTTCTGAATGGATGTAGCCTGCGGTGCGATCCCAGCCGTGAGTGATGCGGAGGTGGGTGGCGGAGAGACAGGGATTCGAACCCTGGATACCTTGCGGTATACACGCTTTCCAAGCGTGCGCCTTCAGCCACTCGGCCATCTCTCCCTGGTAGTGCAGGCAGGTTTGACTCTACCACAATTGGCAGCTCTGGGTGCCTCAGCGCGGCGCTCCACAAAGGTGCCATTGCGGAGGTATTTGAATGCAGCGCTGGCGCGCGCTAGGCTGGGAGCATTGCAACCCTTGTGACGGGTCGCGCCCGCCCATTTCCCCGCTGCTTTGCCATTAACCCTGACCTGACAAACGCCACAGAGGAGCTATCGCCATGGCCGAGCCCCGTCGCACCCAACAGACGCTGTTGTTTGACGCAGACGACACCCTTTGGGAAAACAATGTCTACTTTGAGCGTGCGATTGCGGCGTTCATCTCGTACCTGGATCATCGTGTGCACACCCGTGAAGAGGTGCGCGAACACCTGAACATGTGTGAGCGCGCCACCATTGCCACGCATGGCTATGGGTTGAAGAGCTTTCGCAAGTCACTGGTGCGTTGTTTTGAGCAACTGACCGATGAGCCGGTCACGCCAGAAAAATACGCGCGGATCGTCGCCTTCACGGAGTCGATCGCCGATGCGCAGATTGAACTTTTGCCCGATGTGGCTTCGACTCTGCAGGCGCTTGCCGGGCGCCACAGGCTGATGCTGGTGACCAAGGGCGATGTTGCGGAGCAGACTGATAAGCTGGAGCGCTCCGGCCTGCGTTCCCTGTTCACGGCCGTCGAAGTACCGCCTGAAAAGAACGACAGCATGTACCGCGAGCTCGCGGGCCGGCACGAATGTGAGCTGAGCTCCACGTGGATGATCGGCAACTCGCCGCGTTCCGACATCAACCCCGCGCTTGCTGCCGGCCTGAACGCGATCTTCATCCCGCACGACTTTACCTGGGCGCTGGAGCACGAGGTGGTGGATCAACCGCCACCCGGCCGCACCCTCTTGGAACTCGGCCGCTTCAGCGATCTGTTACAACACTTCTGATCCTCGGCTTGCATCCGGAGGCGTTGTGAAGGCTCCTGCTTACCCATTGCTGCTCGCGTCGTGCGTTCTCTTTGGCTTCATCACACGGAATCTTCGTGCGCAGCAGACAGGCACCTCGGCCACGACCGATCTTTCTCCGGAGCAGCAGAGCCGCTTCACGCAGGCTCGCAACGACTTCAATGCGGAACACTGGGCTGAAGCAGCCAAAGACTTCAGCGAACTCCACAGCGCGGCTCCGACCAACGTAGTTTTCAGCAAGTTCCTGGCCGAAGCCCAAATCAACCTGGGGCAAACGGCGGATGCGCTGCAAGCGACCCAGACCATCCTGGCAGCTTCGCCGGACGATGTGCAAGCC
This sequence comes from Granulicella sp., assembly GCA_965198515.1. Classification (GTDB taxonomy): domain Bacteria; phylum Acidobacteriota; class Terriglobia; order Terriglobales; family Acidobacteriaceae; genus Granulicella. The sequence goes on from CBDAPO010000006.1 coordinate 2,666,878, forward strand.
CTTGCGATCACTGCCCACGCGTATGCGCAGGCGCATCAGTCTGCGGAGCGCGATGCCGCCATGGCGCACCTGCAATCGCTGCACGACAGCGGGGCGACCAGGCTTGGGCAGCTCATTGTGGAGAAGGACGACCTGCCCGGGGGCGGGTTTGTGCGCATCTTCGACTATCTGCAGCCGTGGAGCGCGTACCACATCACGCTGATGGCGCGCGTGTTCGACAGCAGCGGCAAGCAGATACGCCGCATCACGCTGGAAAGCGGCGACTTCGACCAGCCGGCATTCGCCAAAGAGCACCCGGATCTGGCCGCCAAGGGAGAGCGCCGTTACTCCATCGACGGCTACAGCGAGGGCGCTCCGGGACCAAACGGCACCGTGACGCAAACGCAGGCGCTGTACGGCTTCTACGACGGCCGGCCCAGCTACGACACCTTCCGCACGCGCGTCTTGGAGATCGTGCAGAAGCAAACCGCGCCGGCCGCGACGACGACCACCGCGCCAAGAGCACCCGGGCAGTAGTGCGGGTTAGGGTTCGTCGTTGTAGATCGCCGTTGTTGCCTCGCCACCTTCCACCAGGTGCGCTCGAAACATGCCAGGCGTATTGAAGCCCCAGGCCAGTTGCCCGTCCGGGGTCATCGCGATCACACCGCCATCGCCCTTCATCGCGGTCAGCTGTTTGCCCACCACCTCGTCCACCGCAGCCTGCAGCGGCATGCCCTTGTACTGCACCAGCGCGCAGATGGTGCGAGCCACCGTGAGGCGGATGAAGAACTCACCTGTGCCCGTGGCCGACACCCCGCAGGACTGATCCGACGCATACGTACCCGCCCCGATGATGGGTGAGTCCCCTACCCGGCCAAAGCGCTTGCCCTGCGTGCCGCCCGTGGTGGTGCCCGCCGCAATGTGGCCTGCGCGGTCGCGCACGACGATGCCCGTTGTGCCCCACTTATGCGCGTCCGGCGTTTCCAGTTCAGCAACCGGTTTGGCGAGCTCCGGCGGTGCGCCCACCGGGCGCGGCGGAATGGGCCGGCCGTCCTTTTTGAGCTGCCGCAGCAGGCCCTGCCACCGAGCTTCGGTGAAGAAGTAGGACGGGTCCACCTGTTCCAGCCCGGTTGTGGTTGAAAACTGATCAGCGCCGGCACCGACCAGCATCACATGCGGGCTCTTCTGCATGACGGCCTTCGCCAGGGAGATCGGGTTCTTGGTCCGCGTCACACCGGCCACGGCGCCGGCATCCAGGGTGGCGCCATCCATGATCGCCGCATCGAGCTCGTTCTTGCCGTCGGCGGTAAACACCGCACCCTTGCCCGCGTTGAACAGCGGATTGTCTTCCAGCACACGCAACCCGGCTTCCACGGCGTCCACGGCCTTGCCGTTTGCATCCAGCACCTTGGCTGCGGCATGGATGGCCTGGTCCAGGCCGGCGCGATACTGCTTTTCGCGTTCCGGCGTCATGGAGGTGCGCTCGATGACACCCGCGCCGCCATGCATTACGATGGCCCATTTGCCGGACGCGGCCTGCACCCCGTTCACCTTGGGCGTCAGGGCCGGAGCTGATGTGGCGGGCTTGGCCGTTTGTGCCTGTGCCCCAGGCGCGAACAACAACACAACCGCTGCGGCGCGGGTGATCCATGGAAGGGAAAGCATGGGGCTTATTCTGACACGTCTTCTGCCCCAGCCCACAGACCAAACACCCCGCCGCGGGATGGTATAGTAGCTCTGGATGGACGTCACTGCTGCCATGGCAAAACCGTGCGCAGACCTAAGCGGAGGTGGCGAAATTGGCAGACGCACTAGCTTGAGGTGCTAGCGGGTAACACCATAGGGGTTCAAGTCCCCTCCTCCGCACCAAATTCTTTGAAAAGCATCGCAGCCGATCCGAAAGGGTCGGCTTTGGTGTTTGTTGGCCCTGTCACGTGTGTTCGTGGTGTGGCAGGTTTACGAGTCGCGAACCGTTTCACGGGAGACGAGCATGTGGAGGCGTCGTTGAAGCAAGGGACACATACGTTTGAGGTCACCACGCGCGGCCAGGGGCTATACGAGTGCACCTCCGCGATCGTGCAATGGGTACGGCAACAGCAGATGAAGACTGGCCTGCTGACGGTCTTCTGCCGGCACACGTCCGCGTCCCTGCTGATCCAGGAAAACGCCGATCCCACGGTCCGTGTGGACCTCAAGGCGTACTTCGATCGGCTCGCACCGGAAGACGGGCCGTACCAGCACGACTCCGAGGGGCCTGACGACATGCCCGCTCACCTGAAGACCGCTCTTACGCAGGTGCAGCTCTCGGTGCCGCTGGTGAACGGCGCGTTGGCGCTCGGGACGTGGCAGGGCATCTATCTGTTCGAGCATCGGGTACGGCCTCACCGGCGAGAGATCGTCCTGCATTTGCTGGGAGAATAAGCCTGCGCTAGGGGAGGGCCAGACGTTTGCCAAGCCGGAGGCTCAGCCTTGGCTCTGCAGGAACTTCTTCGTCGCTTCAGCGGGTGTGTAGATTTCGCCGTCGACGAGAAGACGTCCCGTGTAGCGGCGATTTGCGCCGAACTCCCATGCAACGTCGTGTCCCTCACGTGCCAGCCTGGACCACTTCGAGGTTTTGTGCGCGTTCTGCTCCAGCCAGAAGGTGCCATCCCCCGCGACGAAGGACCGCAGTTGATCCTGGCCTGTGCGGCCGGTCCAGGTCCTCATGTCATGGAGCAACGGAGCCATAGCCCTATGGTAGCGATCCTGCGAGCTCCGTGCAGAGCGCGAGGCTGCTAAGCCTCGGCATCCTGGAAGGCCTTGGGGCTGAGCCACTGCAACGTGAGCACCACGGCGGGACACAGCATCACCAGCGAGTTGAGCACCCACATCTCCGAGCCGGCAGCTATCTGATCCTGCAAAGCGGTGAGCCTCGTAATCCGCGGTGCATCTGCGTAGCTGGAATACAGCACACGTCCGCTGAACGCGAGCAGCGCCGACAGAACCGTATTCACCAGGTCTGCGCTGAGCAGGTAAGGGATCACCGACCAGCGTGGCCAACGTGGGCGAGCCGGCCATGGCTGCAGCACAACCCACCAGAACGCGAGCGACGTGGCGAAAAAGCAAAGGTGTTCGAAGTTGTGGATCGCCTCCGACTGGAAGGTCAGCTCAAATACTGCCGGTGTATGCCAGCCGAGGTAGGAGATGTTCATGGCGACCCAGACCACAGCCGGATGCATCACGGCATGCGCAGTGGTGTGCATCGCCCTTGACGCGAACAGCGGCCGCAAGGGTTTGCGCAGGAGCCATCGCGGCAGTCCGCGCAGCATCGGCACAACCGGCGCACCGAGAATGATGAGAGGCGGCGCCACCGACATCAGGATGAAGTGCTGAATCATGTGCGCGCTGAGCAGAAAGTCGTCCAGCGCGTCAATGGGAGATGCCAGCGCAATCCAGAGAAAGGCGATGCCGCCCACGAACGACGCGGCTCTCCACCACGGCAGCTGCCGCGGACGTGTGCGGTGTGCGCGTACAAATCCGCGCAGGTAGAGGAAGGTCGTCAACGCAAGGCCGAGGAACGGCACCACCGGAAATGACCAGGCACGCAGGATGCCGCCGGACAGTGCGTCCAGGTCGGCATCAGCGAGCAGCGAGAGAGTGCTATGCATCAGGAATGGCATCACGGTGCGTGATTCGTTTGGCCGTTACCGCGCTCCACGGTGGAGTTTGGCGGCACCTGGTCCTGGCCGGCGACGAAGCGTGAGGCATCGGTCGCGGCGGGCTCATAGCTCGGGTGCAGCGTGGTGAGGAAGTGCACGAGCGCTGTGGTTTCCGGTGGCGTCAGGGTGCTGCCGTAGGCGGGCATGTTGCCGCCGCCCAGCAGGACCTGGCGGTACAGCTGATCTTCCGTGAGCCGATTGGCCACGTCGTCCAGGGCCGGCCCGCGCTGTCCCCCGATGCCGCCCAGTGAGTGGCAGTTGCGGCACTGTTTGTCCTGGAACACCAGGGCACCTTGTCGTTCCAGCGGCGTGCGGTGCTCGATGTAGGCCACGGGAACCACGGCGCCGCTCCATGCGGTCATCTTCGGGCTCCATGGCGTGTACAGGGCAAGGTGCGTGAAGCTTGCCCAGCACACCGCGATAAACGTCAGCGAGAACACCGCGACCGGGCGCCGCCACCAGCTCTTTTCCCCAACGCCGGCCACAAAGGGAATGGCAAGCAGCACAGCGATGCCGACTGCCGGAGCAATCAGGATGAACGGTGTTTCCGTGTCGGGTGGCAGATACGACAGCACCGTGTAGATCCACAAGAAGAAGAAGTCAGGCTTGGGAACCGTTTCGATGATGGTGGGATCAGGCGTGCCCTTGGGGCCGAACGGGCCGAAGACGAAGGCACACGCAGCCACGGCGGCGAGGATGCCCGCGGAGAAGACAAGGTCCTTCCACACGGCGCCCGGCACAAACGGAATGCCGTGGTTGTGGGAAAGGTCGTTGTACTCCTTGATGTAGGTTTCGCGGCGCACAATGCGGCCGGGCATGGGCCACTCGTTCACACCAAGCTTCAGCACAAGCCACACATGCAGGCCGGTGAACGCAAGCAGGCTGCCCGGAATGACAAACACGTGCAGCGCAAAGAAACGCGACAACGTGGAGCCCGAGATGGTGGGCCCACCCAACATCAGGTGCACCAGCGGCGCACCGACCAGAGGCACCCGCGCCGCAATCGACGCACCGATGCCGAGACCCCAATAGGCATCCTGGTCCCAGCGCAGCACCTGGCCGGTGAAGGCCATGCCGAGCGTCAGCAGCAGCATAAAAACGCCGAGCGTCCACGTTAGCTCGCGCGGGTATTTGTAGCTGCCAAAGAGGAAGACCTGCGCCATGTGGATGAGCACCACGGCGACCATGAAGTTCGATCCCCATCCGTGCATCGCACGCAGGAACCAGCCGAGCGGCACCTCATGGTTCAGGTACTGCAGCATGTTCCAGGCCTGCGCCGCGGAAGGCGAGTAGATCAGTGCCAGCAGGATGCCCGTGACGATCTGCAGAATGAGCAGCACCAGCGATGCCGAGCCAAACACATACCACCAGCTCGCGGTGCTTTTGGGCACCTTGTGCAGCGCGGCCTCTTTGACAAACGGCTCAAGCTGGACGCGACGCTCTAGCCAGGTATAGGTGCGCTTGTACCAGGGGCCGGTGTTGGGTTGTGTCCAGTTGTTGGCAGGGTCGTTTTGTTGCATGGCTCAATCCTTGTCACAAGAGCAGGTTCTGATGGGCTTGCACCGGGGCATGGCGTGCCGGGCTGATGGAGGCTGGCCTGCGTGGAAAGCGTGGGCATCTGGCCGGCGTCGATCAGGATGCGGCCGTTTTGGATCTTCATGGGATAGGTAAACAAGCCGCGTTCCGGTGGGCCGGAGGCACGGGAGCCATCGGCGTAGTACACGCCGCCATGGCACGGGCACATAAACAACTGCGACTCTGAAAACCAGCGCACAGGGCAGCCAAGATGCGCGCAATTCACGGCGAAAACCGTGTACTGCCCAGGGCTGGTGGCGCGGACATACGCGGGGATGTGCGCCGTTTCGCCGTCCCACGGCGTGCTGTGCGGGTTCTCGTAGGAGATCAAGGTGGTTTGCCCCACCGCGAAGTTGCTCACCGGCCCAATATCGATCCAACTGAGATAACTTTTGCGGCGCGTGACCGGGCCCAGCAGGAAGCCAATCACGGGCACCGCAATCAGCGCCGCAACGGCTGCGTTCAAGCCGACGCCAACGTACATCATGAAGGTGCGGCGGGTGATGCGCTCCTGTTCCAGCCGCTCTTCCTGCTCCCCTACCGTTGGGGGCGGGACCATCTCACCAGCAGGGTGTGCGGCGTCGGTGCGTCGGTGTGGATCGTCCGCAGACGGCTGCTCCACCGCTTGCGGCACTGCAGATTTGTCTGTGAACTCGGGCGTGAGTTCCGTCTTCGCCGTTTTGTCGTTGGGTTCCATGCTGTATCTCACCGCTCCTTGGCGGAAGGAGGCTGGGCCTTCTTGTTGCTTGGGTTGGTATCGTTCTTTTCGCCAAGTGGCTGCTGTTCGCCTGGCCGCTCCGAGGTGGGTTGCGTGTTGGGCGTCAACGGGTAGGGGTGGCCTGGATGCGCAGGCGTTTGCGCGATCATCCATGCGGTTACCTCGCTGATCTCCGCATCCGTTAATGCCCTGCCCGGGATGTCGCCACGCCAGTCAGGCTGGCCGACGTCCGGACGCCCGGCCACAATGGTTGTGCGCAGCGTTTGCGCATTGATCAGCGCAAGAAAGCTGCCGTCGAGAATGCTTCCGCCCGGGCCAGGATGTTCGCGATCTGCTCCGTGGCAGCGCGCGCAGGCAGCGGTGTACACCGCTTGCCCGTTGCCCGCAGAGGCGGCCGTGCCGGCGTGATACGGCGGAGGCGTTGCGCCACCGAACACGCTCTGCGCTCCCGCATGCGGCGCCCACGCCTGCCGCATCCCCTGCACGAGGACGTCGACCTGTTGATCCGTCAGGTTGCCTCCACCAGACTTTGCGAACCCAGGCATCAGTGCGCCCTTTTCCCCATTCGCGACGATGTTGCGCAGGCTGGCATCATCGATCCACGCCTCGTACTCGGGGTTGGCAAGGTTGGTGGCGGCGCCGTGATCGCCGTGGGCACCATGGCAGGCGGCGCAGTTCTGTGCGTAGAGCGACTTGAAGTCGAGCACCATCTCCGGACGCGGCACGTCAGGCCCCGGGGCCGGCTCACCGGAAACATCGCGTATCCCGCGACAGCCCACTGCGCCCAGCGCCACAAGGGCAAGCACAACACCGCGGGCGGCGCGGCAGCCAGGTCTCTCAAGAAGGGGACGCAGGGATGAGCCGGAGCGGCCCCGCTGAGGTTGGTTCATCGCTTGCGCTCCTTTCCGTGGTCTTGCGGCAAGAGGCCGGGCGTTTCCACGCCCAGTCGCACCGAAAGGGGAACCTGGCGCAACCGCTTGAGCTGCCCCGTGCGGCTGACCACATACCCAGCCACAAGGCCGAAAAACACCTGCGACAACGCGAACGAGAACCAGTCAATATGCGTTGAAAAGTAAGGGTTCACAATGCCGAGAACGCTGCGCAGCAAACCCGTCCAAAGCACCGGCGCCACGATGCCGCCCAGCAGAACGGGACGGCGCGGCCAGATAGGCAACATCGCGCCATACAGAAGGCCAACCAGCAACGTCGTTGCCCCCTGGATGGCGTTGGCAATCAGAAACGCAGACAGGTGAAAGTGCGACAGCTGTTCCGGCGTGGGGTTTTGCCACGTGCCGACGCCGGCGCCCCCAAGCAGGTTCACCACGTACCAGATGGAGTGATAGCGGATGAGGCCGTAGATCTCTGCCGGGATGATCATGGCGATGCCGCCGGCAATGCCGCCCTTGATGCCGCTGATCACCGGAAACGTTTGCAAAGGCAGCTGTGCACGGTGGGTTTCGCCCACCTCGATGCGGGCGACGCGTTCACGCGAGGGCGTGATGTTGACTACGGCTGTTGCGACCGGGACATCCTCATGCCGCTCATGCGGGAAGATGTCTTTGAACCAGCCCACGATGCCCGCCAGCGCCAGCGCTGCCCCCAGTGCCCCCACGTAGGCCGAGAGCACCAACGACCCCACCAGCAAGCAGATCCCAAGCGCAAGAATGAAGGGCCACGGCGTGGGCTCCGGCAGGTGGACGACATGCGCTTCTGCATCACGCAATGAATCTTCGTCGAGCTTCACCGGTGTGCTGAGTCTTGCTGTCTGGCTCATAGCGCACCCCCATGACGGCTGACGAGATAGACCACGGTGAAGACAACAACCCACACGGCATCGACGAAGTGCCAGTACAGCGCAAGAATCTGGACCCGCTCCGCGTGGTGCGGTGTGAGATGGCCCGTGAACGCGAAGATCAACACCGTGAGCAGCAGGATGAGCCCGACGATGACGTGAACGCCATGTAGCCCAACCAGCGAGTAGTACGTGGTGCCAAAGAGATTGGTGGCGATGGTGAGTTGATCGACGGTGATCAGCTTGTGCCACTCCTGTGCCGTGGTGCCAAGGAAGATGGCCCCGAGCAGAAAGGTCACCGACCACCAGAGCCGAAATGCGGGCATGCGGCCGTGGGCAATCGCGTGCTCGGCCAGGTAGATAAACAGGCTGGAAGAAAGCAGGCACACGGTGCCGAAGATCGGAAGCTCGAGCACTTCTTTCGGCGTGGGGCCCTGCACGTCACGGCCCATGTAGTAGATATAGGCAACGACAAAGATCGTGAAGATGGCGGTTTCCGCAACGATCAGCGACCACATGCCAATTCGTCCTTTGGACGGCATGGTCCACGCAGCTTCGTTCTCGATGGGTTGCAGGGGAACAGTCGATGTACTCATATCCTTGGGCGGCTCCTCACGCTTACTCGAACGCTGAATCCGGATCGTCGGGGTGCTTCAGATCCCAGAGAGGGCGGCGGCTTGCCACCACGGGTTCGGTGGCAAAGTTGTACGCCGGCGGCGGCGAGGTGGTGGACCATTCCAGCGTCCATCCGTCCCACGGATCGGGCCCGGCAATCTCTCCATGGAAGTAGCTGCGGATGAGGTTGTAGGCAAAGATCGCAATCGCGAGGGCCTGAATGAACGCGCCGATGGTGATCAACATGTTCAGCGGACCCCACCCACGGTCCGGCTCGTAGGTGTAGATCTGGCGCGGCATGCCGAGCACACCGGGAATGTGCATCAGGTCAAAGGTGAGATGAAAGCCGATGACCATCAGCCAGAAGTGCCACTTGCCAAGACGCTCTGAAAGCATCCGTCCCGTGATCTTCGGGTACCAGTAGTAGAAGGCCGCAAAGATCATGAACAGAATGCCGCCAACCAGCACGTAGTGGAAGTGCGCCACAACGAAGTACGAGTTGTGCAGCTGCCAATCCCAGGCTGAAACCGAGAGCATGATGCCCGTGAGCCCAGCGATGACCCACTGAAACAGGAAGCCGATACTGAACAGCATGGGCGTGGCAAACCGGATCTTGCCCCCCCAGATCGTTGCGATCCAGTTAAAGGTTTTGATCCCGGTTGGAATGGAAACCATCATGGTGGACAACGTGAAGAACGCGTTCCCAAACGACGTCATGCCGATGGTGAACATGTGGTGCGCCCACACACCCAGCGAGATAAAGCCGATGCCCACCGTCGCGGCCACCATGGCCGGGTAGCCGAAGATCGCTTTGCGTGAGAAAACGGGGATGATCTCGTTGGCAAAGCCGAACGCCGGCAACACAAGCACGTATACCTCCGGATGGCCGAAGATCCAGAAGAAGTGCGCCCACAGGATGGCCGATCCGCCCATCTGCGTATCAAAAAAGTGACCGCCAAGATAGCGATCGATGAGCAACATGGCCTGCGCCGCCGTGAGCGGGCTCACCGCCACAATGACAAGAAACGCCACCGTCGCATAGATCCACGCAAGCAAGGGCAAGCGCATCAGCGTCATACCTTTGCAGCGCATCGCAAACACGGTGGCGATAATGTTAATGGCCGTGCCGATGGATCCGATGCCGTTGACCAGCAGCCCCACCGCCCAGTAGTCGACGTTGTGCCCCGGCGAGAACGGGCGCTCGGTAAGCGGCGCATACGCGAACCAGGCTGTATCGGGAGCCGTGCCCGTACCGGCCAGCCCCATGCCGCCGATCCAGCTGAAGTACAACAGCATGCCCGCAAACGCGCTGATCCAGAAGCTGAAAGCATTCAGCCGCGGAAAGGCCATATCGCGCACGCCCAGCATCAGTGGCAACAGGTAGTTGCCGAAGCCGAAAAGGATGGGCATGCCCACCAGGAACACCATCGTGGTGCCGTGCATGGTGAACACGCGGTTGTACGTGAAGGGCGTCACGAAGGTGTTATGAGGAATGGCGAGCTGCACACGAATGACCAGTGCTTCCACCCCGGCGACAAACAGAAAGACCAAGGCGTAAACGATGTACATGATGCCGATCCGTTTGTGATCGACCGTGACCACCCAGCTGTGCACAAGGTCAAGCCAGGTGCCATGGGCACTCTCGGATGGGGTGATGTCCAGGGCGCCTTCTACGCCCTTGGGAACGGGCATGGTTGGTGTCGACATAAGGGCTCTTTCTCCGCTGCTTGTTTCTCAGTGCAAGGACTCGAGATACGCCACAATCTGCTTGTTTTGCGTATCGGTCAGGTGCATGGCCGGCATCAGGGTTCCAGGCTTCAAATCGTTCGGGTCAGTGACCCAGGAGAGCAGGTTCGCGTAGTTGTTCGGGGCAATGCCGGAGCCGATCGTGTCGCGGCTCGCGATGTGCGTGAGGTCTGGACCGTAACGGCCATTCGCGACCGTGCCGCCGACGTTGTGGCAGTTGATGCAGGCCTGCTCTTCAAACACTCGCCTGCCCTGCTGCGGGTTGATTGCGTCGGAAGTCTGCTGCGCCACGGTGGCCACCACGCCGCGGCTTGGGGGAGCATTGGGCGGCACCGTTCCCCCCGGTCCCGGCTGTGCGCTGGCTCCTTCGCCCGCGACGGGGTTGCCGATGTTGGGCGAAACTACCGAGGGCGTGGGCGCCGCAGTGCCGCTGAGCTGATCCTGCTTCTGCACAGCGACCCACTGCGCGAACTGCGCCGGTGTGTCCACGTACACGCGCAACAGCATCTTGGCGTGCTCCGGTCCGCAGAATTGCGCACACTGCCCCAGGTACACTCCGGGCACATGCGGGTCGACCCACATTTCATTCACACGGTTGGGAAGCGCATCGGTTTTGCCCGCAAGCTTGGGGACCCAGAAGCTGTGCATCACATCGGCCGAAGTCAGCTTGATGAATGTCGGCGTCGGCGCCTTCACGTCGCTTAACGGCACATGAAGTTCATTGGCACTGACCACGCCAAGTTTGGGGTACCGGAACTCCCACCAGAACTGATGACCAATCACCACAACGTCGAGCGCGGACGGTGGCTTCGGCGCATCCTGCACGGCAAAGATCACGCGAGCGGTGCCCAGAAATAGCACCACGATGATCAGGATCGGGATGATGGTCCAGGACAGCTCAATCTGGATGCTGCCGAAGACCTGTGGCGGCTCCGTGGAGTCGCCTTCGCGCCGCCGGAACTTCACCAGGGCGTAGGTGAGCAAAACGGCGATGCCCACAAAGACACCGCCTGTGATGGTGAGAACAAACAGCGACAGCCCGTGCACTGCGTCGGCAGGCGTGGAGTCTCTCGAGAAGATTGATGTCTTGCTGACGTCGAACAGAGCTGTTGCAAGGGCCTGAAACGTCGACGCAGCAGCGACCCCGTCTGCCATAAACGAACTCTCCTGGTGAGCGAGCTGTCGTTCTTAGGTGATTGGTGTCGAACTTCGAAATCGAAAGGATACTTGCTTGCTGCCCTGGGTGAACAAGGGTGCCCGTGCGAAGTGGCCCTGTTCTAAGCGAAAGAGTCGTCGTGCGAAACGTGTCGTTCGTCTTTCGGGTTTTTAGATTAGCACGCGCCTCTGGGCGGACACGCGATCCGAAACATTGTTCGGCACTGCAGAGCCGGCGAAGGCGCGCGACTGAAGGCAGGTCCGGTCACGGTGATACACTGGAGGGCAACACAGCCGTGTTCTGGCGCGTCCAGCCTTCGCCACGATCTGTGAACTCAAGACCGCTTCCGGGCGGCTCCAAGGCTTCTGACCGCGACATGCTCGTCACTCTTCTCGTCATTCTCCACGTTCTGGTGTGCCTCTTTCTGATTGGCGTTGTTCTGATTCAGCAGGGCAAGTCGGCTGATCTCGCTGGCGCCTTTGGCGGCGCCGGTTCGCAGACGGCCTTTGGTCCGCGCGGAGCCTCGAACCTGTTGACGCGTCTTACCACCTGGTCGGCCATCATCTTCATGTTTACCTCCATCGCGCTCACCGTCGCCCTGGCTCGTTCGAGCGGGAGCAAGTCCGTGCTGTCCGGCGCCGCCACGCACACCTCGACCCCCGCGAAGAAGTAGCCTCTTCCCTTTCCGGCGAGCGCAGGCCTTGGCCTGCGCTTTTCCATGCGCATCATCCCGGAGTCTGCCTTGATTCGACAAACCTTTCCCGTTGGTCTCCTCGGTTGCAACTGCACCGTGCTTGGCGATGAGACCACGCACGAGGCCATCGTCATTGATCCCGGCGCGGATGTTGCCCACATCCTCGGCGTGCTTGCGGCCAAGGGCCTCACCCTGCGGCAGATTGTGGTGACCCATGCGCACATCGATCACATCGCCGGCGCGCTTGCGCTCAAGCAGGCCACGAACGCGCCGGTGATGTACAACCAGGCCGACCTTCCGCTAGTCGCATTGATGCCACAGCAGGCTACGTGGCTCAACGTCGCCACACCCGACGTGCGGCCGCCGGATCACTCCCCGGCGAATAACGAGGTGCTGACCGTGGGCACGCTGCGCCCGAAGATCCTGCACACCCCCGGCCACACCGAGGGCAGCGTTTCGGTCTACCTGCCCGAGCACAAGCTGCTGCTTGCAGGCGACACGCTGTTTGCGGGCTCGGTCGGCCGCACGGACCTGCCTGGGGGCGATACCGGCAAGCTGCTTGCCAGCATCCACGAACGGCTCCTGCCCTTGCCGGATGACACGATCGTGGTCCCTGGACACGGCCCGGAGACGACCATTGGCGTCGAGCGGCGGACCAATCCGTTCCTGACCTAGGCGCAGCGCCTGGGTGGACTAGAGCGGCAGTTGTTCGAGACCGCGTCGCCAGATGTCCGGCTGGGTGAGCAGGCTTACGACACATCGGCCTTCAGGCAGCCCGTAGAACACGCCCGGCTGCACCAGCACCCCCCGACGCATGGCCGCCAACGCGAACTCTTCGCCGTCAACGTCACGAGGCACACGCAGCACCGCCGTCCATCCACCTTCAACGTGCAGCCGGTCTCCGAGGCTGCCGGTGAGCCGCTGGTCCAGGGCAGCCAGGTTCACCCGCGTACGTTGCCGGATGGCGTGCTGCACCCCTTCCCGCGCGGCCAGCCAGGAAGGCAGCGCGAACTGCGCAGGTGCGTTCATCGAGAGGAACGTGTCAGCCACGATTTCGAGCCGCCGCATGGCTTCCTGCACCAGGCTGTCCGGCCCGGCCGCGGCGATCCACGAGACCTTCATCTGCGGCAGCGCGCACACCTTGCTGATGCCGCTCAACACAAAGCTCAGGCACCGCGTCCCTGAAGCGAATGTCGTACCGGATGCCTGGGCCCCGAGCGCGTAGTCCAGAAATACTTCATCCACCACCAGCGCAAGTCCCTTTTCGGCACAGAAGGTCTCCAGTGCCTCGCGGTCGTCCCTTTGGACGTAGTTCCCTGTCGGGTTGTTGGGGTGAACCACCACCACGGCGCGCGTCTTCTCGTTGACCATGCCCTGCAGGCTCGTCCAGTCGATACTCCAGCCCGCATCCATGCCGGGCTCGTAGAAGAGCGGGTACTCCCGCAGCACTACGTCATCGAGCCGCGCCAACAGATCGAAAAGCGGATAGCTGGGCCGCGCAATCAAGACCTCATCGCCGGGATCACACAGCAGCCGGAACAGGAAGCTGTAGGCCTCGCTGGTGCTGGTCGTCATGCAGATTCTGGCCGGATCCACCGCCGCGCCATGATCCCCGTAGTACGCCGCCACCGCCTCGCGCGCCACCGTCATCCCCAGCGGGTCCGGCGTGTACCGCAGCGCACCCGTGTCGCCCAACGGCGCGAGCACGCTTGCCGAAGCCGGTCCCAGGCCGCACGCCGTCGGGTTGGAAACAGTCAGGTCCAGCACCTCGCGCCCGCTCGCACGCAGCGCCTCGGCCGCCTCCGCCCAGGCGTTGACTCCCGGCTCCCAGGCGGTCCGTTCCGAAAACCTCATTGGCCCAGCATAGCTGTGTCCGCGGCGCTCGCTTTGACACCGCAGCTGCCCTTTGCTCCCATAGAGGCAAGATGCCTTCCAACCCGCAAGCTCCCCCGGTCGAAGCCGTGCTCTTCGACTACGGCCTCGTCCTTTCCGGTCCGCCTGACCCCGTGGCATGGGCAGAGATGCAGGCGATCCTTGGTGCCACCGATCCGGCCTTTCACGACGCGTACTGGCGCTTTCGCCACGACTATGATCGCGGCACGCTGAACGGCCAAACGTATTGGCACCACGTCGCCGCCGATCTCGGCCGGCAGCTTACCCCGGAGGAGTGGGACGGCCTCATTGCGGCAGACACGGCGCTTTGGACGCAGCCCAACCAGCCAATGATCGACTGGGCGGCCCGCCTGCAGGCAGCGGGGATCCGGACCGGTATTCTTTCCAACCTCGGCGATGCCATGGAGACCGGCATCCTTAGCCGGTGTTCCTGGTTGCAGAACTTCGCCCACCACACGTTCTCGCACCGGCTGCTGATCGCCAAGCCTGATCCCGCGATCTACGCCCACGCGGCCCAGGGTCTCGGGGTCGATGCGTCCCGTGTGCTCTTTCTGGACGACCGCGAAGAGAACATCCGCGCCGCTCATGATGCCGGCATGCAAGCGATTCAGTACCTTGATCACGAGGCATTCCTTCGGGACATGCAGCAGGCCGGTCTCGGTGACCTGCTGGAGCCTGCTACGAAGGTGTAAGCGACTTTCCAGCCGTTCTGTATCGTCCGAGAGCAGACACACTCCCCCTCTTCGTCGATGGCTGCCCGGCGGCCGTCGTGCGTTTCGTCCCCCGCTGACCCGGTCAGGCTGCGCCCAGAGCTCCACGGCAGCCCCCATCGCTGATGAGCTGTCTCCGCGCCCTGCTTTGCGCATTGTTGCTGCTGCCGCTCGTCGTGTCCGGTTGGGCCCAGCAGACCTCGCCGACAACGCCCGCCGTGCGCCTCGGGGGCCTTCGCTCCAGCAACAACCACGGCAGCTTCAAGGCGGCGGCCTACCTTCCCGACGGCAACCTGGTGCTGCTCTTCGATGGCGGCGATGGCCTTCGCCTGCTGAAGACGGACTCGACGGCATCCACCGTCCTCGCACAGACGCAGGCAGGCGCAGCGGGCGATGCGGGCGCTTTCCTGGCGCTCGACCCAGCGGGCACCATCTACGTCGCGGGTACTTCCTCCAGTGGGCAGCTTGCCGGAACCGCGGGGGCTGCCTTCCCTGCGCCCGCGGACAGCACATTGAACTCGTTCGTCGCGCGGTTCGACAGCAACTTGAACCCGGTCTTTCTCACCTTTCTCGGCGCAGGCAGAACAGAAGTGACAGCGCTCGCTGTGACGGACGACGCTGTCTTTGTGGCGGGGTCCAACTACAACGGTGCGCTACCCACCACGTCCAACGCGCTGGAGCGCACCGCGCCCAACAACAGCTTCGGCAGTGGCAACGGCTTCGTCCAGTCGTTTACAACCAGCGGCTCGGCTCTGCGGTACAGCACCTACCTGAACGGTGCGGACGGCGGCACGGTGCCGTCAGCCATCGTTGCGACGACGGATGACAGGCTATATGTCGCAGGTGAAACCTCTGCGGCCAGTTTCCCGGTCAGCAACGCCCTGCAGCCAACAGCGTTCGGCCCTGTGTCAGGTTTTCTGTCGCAGCTAAGCGCAGATGGCTCCAGCCTGGTGTTCTCTACGTTCGTCGCCGGCAACGGACTTTCCGGCCTCGCGATGGACGCCGCCAGCAACACCCTGCTCGCCACTGGCGACCTCGCGCTGAACCAGTTTCCGGTCGCGCATAGCAATGCGGCAATGGCCAACGTGCCCTACCAGGGACTGCTGCGGCTTTCGGCGGACGGGCAGACAATGATTGACTCCGTCGTGCTGGAGCCAGGAAGCCAGAGCTTCGTCACGCCTGGCCCGAACGGCACTGCCTGGGTCAGCGGATCGCTGTCCGTGGCTGTTTCGGCGGAGGCCATGAACCACGGCCCGGGCGATAGCTACCTGCTGCACCTTTCTGCAACGGACACCATCGATCAATTCCTTCGCATTGGCGGCACGGCAACGAACAACCCCGTTTACGCCGGGATTGTTTCTACTGTCGGTTCGGCCGCTCTTAGCCCGGACGGAACAGCGCTTGTTTTGCCCGGCACCGTTGCCGTTCACACGGACCCATCCCTGCGCGCCGGTCAGGGCTTTGACCTGGGCCTGAACGCTGGCTCCAGCGCGGTTTCGCCTAATACCGTGCTGGACCTCCTGCCCGCAACCTGTACCGAAGGTGAAGGCTGCAGCGGCACCGGCGGATTGGTTACACAGATCGCACTCAACGTCACGCAACCGAACCTCACGCTTTCGGTGGGCGATTCGCCCAACCTTACACTGCGCAATCTAAGCTCGATCGGTGTTAGCGATCTCGCCCTGAACAGCAGCGGGCTAGCCACTGCCACAAGCTGCACAAACGTTCTCGCTCCCTTTGCCCAGTGCACGATCGACCTGGCCCCTGCCGCCCCAATCGCGCTTACGGCCACGTCGTCGAACGCGCCCACGTTTAGCGCCTCTGTTCCTGCATCGTCGACACTTCCGCAGCCGCTCGCGCTCGACACCACTGAGCTAGACTTCGGGATTGTGACGGCGTCCGGGTCACCCGTGGTGCGCACCCTGACGGTTTCAAACCTGACCGCTACGCCCCAGACTTTCTCTTCAATGGCGGACAACGTCTCTGCCACGTCCGGGTATACCTTGAGCGAAACGGCAAACACCTGTGGGGGCGCGGCGGGGGCCCACGTTGTTGCGGCAAACGCCTCGTGCACCGTACAGATTGGCCTCACAGCGTCTTCGCAGGCGGCCAATGATGGTGCGGTAAGCGCAAGCTGGAAGCTGGGCGACCGTGACGTACTTGTCACAGGGGTGACGCAGGCGGCCGCTCTTTCCGCCTCCGCCACGGAGATCGACTTCGGCCGGCAGTCCCCCGGCACGTCGCTTCACCAGCCGCGGTTTCTTTATCTGTCCAATAACGGCATCGCGGCCGTCGCCCATGCGGCACTCAGCTTGCCTTCGACGTCGCCCTTTTCCCTGCTGGATGGCTGCCCCGCCAGCCTCGCGCCGGGCAGCGTCTGCCAGATCACCTTGAGCTACAACCAGGCAACAACACCGGCCTTTGACAGCACCACGCTGTCGCTCGATGATGGGCTTTCTGTTCTGCTTTCGGGAGAAAACCTCCCCCCGAGCCTGCTCACCGCTGCGGCTTCTGCGAACCCTCTGGTGGTCTCGCCAGGCTCACTCACCTTCGCCGCGTCTGTCCCTGTCGCGCAGCTTTCCACTGAAGTGCAGACAGTCCAGGTCACCAATCCTACGGCTGCGGCAGTTCCCTTCAGCACCACCGTTCTGGGCGACTTCGATCTGCAAAGCACATGCGGTGCGTCGCTTGCCCCACAGGCGATTTGCTCTCTCAATCTCACGTTCGCGCCCACACAACCTGGCACGCGGGCCGGCGTTCTGCTGCTTACGGCGCAGCCAGGTTCGCAGGCCATCACGGTCGCGCTGCAGGGTACGGCGATCCCCATCCTCCCGGCCAATAACGGAACGCTTGATCTTGGCGAAACTGTGGTCCAGGAACCAACGACGTCGTGGTTGCACCTCCAGGGATCCTTTCCGAAGCTGACAGCGATCGCAACCGGGCAGGGCTTTGCTGTCGCTTTGCTTGCGGATGATGGCAACGGCCATGGCACGCTTCCGGCCACGGCGTTCACCCAGACGGCCACGGCGCAGTGCACCGGGTGTTGGCTGGCGGTGCAATTTCTGTCGCCGACCGCAGGCACGTACGCCGGCGCGTTACAGCTCTCCGCGGCTGACGCGGAGCATCCGTACCAACTCGCGTTGCAGGCTGTGGCTGATGCGAGTCAAGGCCTTGTGCTTACGCCAGCCGGACAGAGCTTCCCTCCTACGGCGATCGGCTCTCTTTCAGCTCCGCTTACCTTTGTGTTGACCAACCTGCTTGCCACGGCTACGCCTGTAACCGTCCAGGGGATCAGCGCGGCGGGCGACTTCGCAGTCCCTCAAATGCCTCACACAACTGCGGGGACAGACTGCGGCACGACCTTGCAGCCAAATGCCTCATGCAGCATCGAGGTTCAGTTCACGCCAACGTCAACGGGTGCTCGCAGCGGAACGCTTTCCTTGGCCACCGACGCTGGGCCTGCGACGGCGAACCTGGTTGGAATCGCCACGCCTGCAGGTTCTGCCGCAACGTTCATTCCGGTGCCGACGACGCAGCCGGACATCACCGTCTTCCCGGCGCAAGCTGACTTCGGCGCGCAGGCCATCGGAACAAACGCTGCGGTTCGGCAGTTCACGCTGACGAACGCTTCGGCATCGACGCAGAATGTAACGGTCGCTGCCTCAAGGAACTTCCCACTCGCACAACCGTTTTCCTGCGCTGTGCTTCCGGCGAGGGGCACTTGCACCGTTGCCATCGCCTTCGTTCCGCAGGGGGCTGGCTCGCTTAGCGGCAGCCTCACGATCACCGCGACGCCAGGTGGCGGATCATCGGGTACGCAGACCGTGCTTTACCTGCGCGGGTATGGCACGGCCAGCGGTTCGCTCAGCGTCTCGGCTGGAAGCAATCCCGCTTCGCCCATCAGCTTTGGCAGCATCGCCTCGGGCAGTTCGGCGTCGCAGGTCATTACCATCACCAACGCCGGATCGATCTCGCACAGCGTCCTCCGCGTTTCCTCGACGGCTCCGTTTCACGCGAGCACTGACTGCCTGCAACCCCTTGCGCCCGGTGCGAACTGCGATGTGACGGTCAGCTACGTTGCCGAGAATCTGCTGCCCAGCTCTGCGACCCAGGCGCCGCGCACGGACACCGGCACGATTCAATTGGGGACCGACGCAGACGGCAGCCCCACAACGGTGTACCTCACCGCAACCGCCCTCGCCTCCAGCACCGCGGGTGACGCGACGGCGACCCCGCTCCCTACCTACACGTTGTCGCAGAGCGCGCTTACCTTCTCGCCAACGCTGTCCGGCACACTGGCTGAAGCCCAGAACATCACCGTGACCAACACCGGGACAGTGCCGGTCACCTTTGGTGCGCTGCTCGCCACGCCGGACATGCACGCCAGCAGCACCTGCGCCAGCCTGCAGCCCGGAGCCACCTGCATGGTCATCGCCGCCTACGGACCCGTTGGTGCGTCCACTACGACCAGTGCTGCCGTGCTCGGCATTCAGTCCAACGCGGCCACGGCTCTCGACTTCGTCACGCTACGCAGCGTTCCGCCGCCGGCGATCCTGCAACTCTCGCCACTTGCTCTTGACTTCGGCGGAGTCGCCGTCGGCGCCAGCACCACGCTCACAGCTACCCTGACCAATCCTTCAACTTCGCCCATCACCATGGGCACTTTGCAAAGCGCAGGCGACTTCAGCGTTGATGGTTCAGCGTGTCCGTCCACCGGAACGGCCTTTGCCGCCGGACAAAGCTGCAGCCTGACGATTACCTTCACGCCCACAGCTCCGGGCACGCGAACAGGTGCGGTCACACTTACGCCCGCCGACGGCTCGAACCCGCAGGTGCTGCAGCTTACCGGGACCGGGCTGGCCGGGCAGCTCGTCATCCAGCCAGAAAGCCTCGACTTCGGCAGTGTGGCCCTGACACTTTCTTCCTCCCGGACACTTACGCTGAGCAACCGCGGAACCGCTCCCCTGGGCGGGCTCGCCGCGACGTTGACCGGAGCAAACGCCGCGGACTTCGCCGTGCTCTCAAGCTGTTCCGGGGCGCCCCTCGCGGTTGGCGCAAGCTGCACCGTGCAGCTATCTTTCACGCCTTCTGACCTTGGGTCACGCACCGCGACGCTGACAATCGCCAGCGCAGACCCGTGGGGGCCTACGCTTGTTGCGCTAAGCGGAACCGGTGCTGTCCCACCCGGGTTCACGCTCAGCACTACCGGCGGCGCCGCTGGCTCTGCAGACATCGACAGCGGCCAGACCGTGACGTTTCCGCTGACGCTCACCTCCCAGGGCGGCTTCACGGGCATGGTGAGCCTGCAGTGCGTGGCCATTGCGCCGGCGCCCAATGCCGGTTGCGCCCTCGCGAATGCACAACTTGCACTGAGCGGATCGGCGCTGACCTCGTCGGCGTCCGTTTCTACCCTGAGCGGCATCGCTGGCGCGTTCTTCGCGCCGGTGGGCGTGCTGGCCCTGCTTCCTTTGCGGCGTCGCCGGCGAAAGACGAAGACACACCCCATGCGTTGGACGACGGCTGTTTTGCTGGGCGCAGCGCTTTTGGGCGCCAGTGGCTGCGGTGGCGGCCCTGGCGTCACAGGCTCACCCTATACGCCGCCGGGCAGCTACCAGTACCAGGTGACCGCGACCTCGGCAGTCAATCCGTCACTCTCATCCACGGTGACGCTGTCGGTCAGAGTGCACTAGGACGCTTCGACTCTCTAGGGATGGGTGGCAGCGCTCCGCAGGGGCACACGCTCGACAATCTCGATGCCGAAACCCTGCAACGCCGGTACGTGGGTGGGGTGATTGGTCAGCAACCGGATCCGCTGGATGCCCAGATCGGACAAAATCTGTCCGCCGAGGCCCACCTCGCGCAGGATGCGTTGCTCCGGGTCGCTGCCGCGCTCGCGCGCTTCCCCGGTCCGGTGGAAACAGATGCGTTTGGGCTCGCCGCCACCGCGCTCCACGCCAAAGCCGCGCTGGGTGTGGTGCAGGTAAATCAGCGCGCCTTGCCCAGCCTCAGCGATCGCCTGCAGCGACCGGTCGATCGTTGCCCGGCAGTCGCAGAGGGTTGATCCGAAGATGCTGCCGGCCAGGCAATGCGTCTGCATGCGCACCAGCACCGGCTCGCCCGCGCGGGCTGCGCTGTACACGTCGCCACGCACCAGCGCCACATGCGATTGCCCGCCTTCAACTTCGCTCTCGTAGGAGATAACGCGGAACTCGCCATGCGTCGTGGGCAGCAGGCCTTCGGCGACCCGGTGCACGTAGCGCTCATTCTGCATGCGGTAGCGGATAAGCTCGGCAACGGTCACCATCTTCAGCCCGTGCTGCTGGCAGAAGGCCACCAGGTCCGGAACCCGGGCCATGGTGCCGTCCTCGTTCATGATTTCGCAGATGACCCCCGCCGGCGTCAGTCCGGCGATGCGCGCCAGGTCAACGGAGGCTTCCGTCTGCCCCGCGCGCACGAGGACGCCGCCGCGCCTTGCCCGCAGAGGAAACACATGCCCGGGACGCGCCAGGTCATTGGCCGTCGCGGCCGGTGCGATCGCCACCTTGATGGTCAGCGCACGATCTGCGGCCGAGATCCCGGTGGTCACGCCTTCGCGTGCCTCGATCGACTCAGTAAACGCAGTGCCGAATCGCGAGCTGTTTTCCTGCACCATCGGCGACAGGCGCAGGTGATCGGCCTGCTCTTCGGTCAGCGTCAGGCAGATGAGTCCACGCCCAAACCGCGCCATGAAGTTGATGGCTTCGGGCGTGCAGAACTCGGCAGCGACCATCAGATCGCCTTCGTTCTCGCGATCTTCGTCGTCGACCACAACGATCAGGCGCCCGGCCTGCAGCTCCTGTACGGCTTCCTCAATCGAAGCAAATGGGACCTGGGTATCCATGTCACCTCAGCATACCTGTGAACGAAAAGGCCGCCCAAACAGGCGGCCTCGTGTTTCCGATGTCGTCACTTCCGCGACGAGGTGCGTTTACAGCGTCGACTCGATCTCAAAGCCCCAGGCTTCCAGCAACGCTTCCGGGATGTACTTCGAATTCTTGTTGCGCCGCGCCCATTCACGTAGCCGCGTCGACCGGACATACTGGTCCGGCGTCAGCTTGTATTCCTTCACAATCTGCTCAAACGACGTAATCGTCGGCACTACCGGCCCAATCGGCTCCGGCTTCCCCCAGTTCGGATTTCCACGGCGCTTCGCCATCCCAGCATCTCCTTCTGCGCGCGGCTCGGTGGACGCAAGCCCGCGCCCCGACCGCAACAGTTCATTTTACCCTGTTACGCCCCGGTAAACCAGCCCTATTCGCCTCATCACGGGAGGAGTGCCCCGGAGGTGGCTCACGGCTTCCGTAGCTGGGCTGCCTGGTGCCTTACAACCTGCCACCGGCGATCGGGGTACACAAACACGTTCCCGCCGCGTTTCGCCTCCGCAACGGCGCAGCCTCCTGAACGAATCAAGTGAGGCTGAACCGCGAAAGGCGCCCAGGTCTCACCCCGGACGCCCTTTCAACTACCGCCGAAGCGACTCGTCGTAGAACCGGTCCATGTCCGCGTGCAGCATCTTCAGCGCGTCCACGTTCAGGTACACCATGTGGCCCGCGGGGTAGTACCCGAACTGCACATTCTTTTTCACAGCATCGGGCAGCAGCATGTGCGACAGGTCGAACTCCGTCTCGAAGAACGGGGTCGCCATGTCGAAGTAGCCATTGGCCGAAAACACCTTGAGGTGCGGATTCTTCCGCATCGCGTCAGCCAGGTCGACTGCCGTGTCCGGCATCGTCTGTTCGCCGCGTGCACCCGCGCCATAAGGCGTTCCGGATGCCCGGTGGTGGAAGTCCCAGTTCTGGTTCAGCCCCGGCCCCTGGAGGTTGTAGGGTTCCTGGGTGTTGTACTTCAGCTCGCTCACGATGTAGTCGTGAAACGCCCCGACATACGCGCCGGAGATGCCAGTGTCGGATGGATCGTAGCCCGGGTTTTCGCCGGCAGCATCCACGTCGTAGCCTTCAAAGCGCGCGTCATACCGGCCCAGGATCTCGGCATCACCGCGCAGCAGCTCCTTGCGGAACCGCGTCGGTGCGATGCGCAGGTTGGTCTCCTTCACATAGGCCACGCTGAGCCCCGTGAACTTGGCGACCTGCTCCGCAATCGAGTTGAACTCGGCCGCCGGCAGCATGTCACCCTGCTGCAACGCCGACAGGTACGGCCCCCGCGCAAACTTCCGCGCTTCCTCGACCCACTCCCCGATGCTGCCCGTCGCCTGCACCTTGTGGTGGTAGTAGGCAATGGCCGCATAGGTCGGGAAGTAGCCCACCGGCTCGGTGTCATAGCCCGGAATGCGCACACCATAGTTCAGGATCGAACTCAGCAGCGTCACACCGTTGAACTCCACGCCGTCGTTCTGCAGCTGCGCGACCAGAGCCGCGGACCGTGGCGTTCCGTAGCTTTCGCCAAACAGAAACTTTGGCGACTCCCAGCGCTGGTTCACGGTGATGTAGCGGACGATGAACTTTTCAAAGGCCTTGACGTCCTGGTCGGTCCCGGCGAAGTCCTTCGCCGTGCCCTTGCCCACCGCGCGCGAAAAACCCGTCAGTGGCGCGTCGATGAACACCAGATCGCTCTTATCCAGCAGGCTCGACTCGTTCCCCACCCAGCGGAACGGCGCCGGGCCTGTGGCTTCCGGGCTGGCCGTGATGACCCGCACCGGCCCGAGCGAGCCCATGTGCAGCCAGATGGTCGCCGACCCTGGGCCACCGTTGTAGAAGAACGTGACCGGCCGCTCCCGTGCCGGCGCGCCGTCGGCCGTGTAGGCCACGTAGAAGATGCTGCCGTTGGGCTTTTCGTTTTCATCGCGGATCAGCAGGGTGCCGGCCGTTGCGGTGTAATGCAGGCTTTGGCCGCCAGCGGACCAGACATGCTGCGTCACAGCGGTCTTTTCCGGCGGAATCGGCGTTGCCTGGTCCTTCTTGCCATCGCCATTCTGCTCCGGCTCAGCGGCTTGCCGCGTTTGCGTTGCCGGTTCATCGCTTTGCCGCGGCCGCTCGGGCCGCTCCTGCGCGCCGACCTGAAGGCACACACCCGCTATCGCCACACCCAGTGCCAACGTCCTCATCATCGTTCGTTCCAACCTCTACCTCCTCGAAAGTCGATTACCTACGCTTTTAACCGTCACCCTGTACAGCTACTAGAGCCTTCATCCAATGGCATTCCAGGCTGCACCTTTGCAGGGCATCCAAACGCCCTTCAAAGGGCGTCTTCTTCCCTGTCCCAATGCACCGTCATACCCAATTGCCGCAACACACGACACCTGAGAGGTTTGCTTGAGTCCCTGTTCTGAATTGCTAGATGTCGAGTTGGACGAAGCTGCGGTCGCGCAAGACGCAGAGCTCCAGCTCACGCGCCGCCAATTTCTTGCTGCCTCCGGTCTTGTGTCGGCAGGCGTGGCCGCCGGCCTCAGCCCGGCTGCCGCGGCGGAAGCAGCCGGCGCGCAAACGGTACAAAGCGTTCCAATCACTCTTTCGATCAACAAGCAGCAGCGCACGCTCACGGTGGACACGCGCACCTCGCTGCTGGACCTGCTGCGCGAAAACCTGGATCTCACCGGAAGCAAGAAGGGCTGCGACCACGGCCAGTGCGGTGCCTGCACCGTGCTGCTGGACGGCCGCCGCGCCAACAGCTGCCTCACCCTCGCCGTTGCCGCCCAGGGCTACGAGATCACCACCATCGAAGGCCTGGGCGACGAGACCAACCTCCATCCCATGCAGGCTGCCTTCCTCGAACACGACGGCTACCAATGCGGGTACTGCACCCCCGGCCAGATCTGCTCCGCCGTAGCCCTGCTCGAAGAGCAAAAGCATGGCAATCTCAGCCAGGTCAGCTTCGAAACCGGCAAGACCAATCACCCGCAGCTCACCGATGAAGAGATTCGCGAACGCATGTCCGGCAACATCTGCCGCTGCGGCGCCTACCCCAACATCGTCGCCGCCGTCCGCGCCGTAGCCCAAACCTCCGCCTAGCATCTTCCGACCACAGCAACCACACACCGCTCAGGCACGAACGGGAAGGGCATGGCTTCAGCCGTGCCGTAAAGCACCAGCCTATGAAGGGGCTTTAGCCCCTGAGGTCAGCCAGGAGAAACCCAAGTGATCCCCTTCACCTACACCCGCGCCGACGCCCCCGAAGCCGCCATCCACGCCGGCGCCGCCCACAACACAAAATTCCTAGGCGGCGGCACCAACCTCGTCGACCTGATGAAGTACGGCGTTGAATCGCCGACGGCGCTCGTCGACGTCAATCACATCGGCCTGGAAAAGATCACCGCCTCCGCCCAGGGCGCCAACATCGGCGCCTCGGTCTCCAATACCGACCTCGCCAATCACCCCGACATCGTCGCCAACTATCCCCTGCTCAGCTTCGCGATCCTCTCCGGCGCCAGCGCCCAGCTCCGCAACCGCGCCACCACCGCCGGCAAC
The DNA here is from genome assembly GCA_965198515.1 of Granulicella sp. Classification (GTDB taxonomy): domain Bacteria; phylum Acidobacteriota; class Terriglobia; order Terriglobales; family Acidobacteriaceae; genus Granulicella. The sequence goes on from CBDAPO010000006.1 coordinate 2,691,914, forward strand.
CTCCTCCAGCGGACCCGCTGCTACTACTTCACCGACACCAACTTCCCCGCCTGCAACAAGCGCAAGCCAGGTTCCGGCTGCAACGCGGTCGTCGGCTTTAACCGCATCCACGCCATCCTCGGCCAGACTGACCAGGGCCCTACCAGCCCGCACACCTGCATCGCGACGAACCCCAGCGACATGAACGTCGCACTCTACGCCCTGAATGCATCGGTTGAAGTACAGGGTCCCAAGGGTAAACGCACGATCCCGGTACGTGAGTTCCATCGCCTTCCCGGCGAAGATCCCACCAAGGACACCGTCCTCGGCCCCGACGAACTCATCACCGCTGTCACGCTGCCCGCGAACACCGCGGCCTTTGCCAAGAACTCCTGGTACCTCAAGGCACGCGACCGTCAGTCCTACGCCTTCGCTCTTGTGTCCGTAGCCGCCGGCCTCGAACTAGAAGGCAACACGATCAAGTCCGCCGGCCTCGCGCTCGGCGGCGTCGCGCACAAACCGTGGCACTCGCCGGAAGCCGAGCACGCCCTGATCGGTAAGCCCGCCAACGAGGCCACCTTCCAACAGGCCGCCGAGATTGCCATCCGCGGCGCGCACGGCTACAAGGACAACGCTTTCAAAGTTCAGTTGGCCAAAAACTGCATCTCCCGCGCCCTGACCCAGGCCACCAAGGGAGTCAATGCTTAGCCCTCACCCACCAAGAGCTGTCATCTCGACCGCAGGAGGAGCAGAGAGACCGTCGTTCTGCTCAGGGGCGTCAACCACTTGAAGGGGCGCAGCTTCAGCCGTGCCACCACACCACCATTCAGCAGCGGCCTCAGCCGCTGAGGTAAGCGGCGATCGCTCGCCTTCCACAGGAGCCCCATGCAAGCTCAAGACCAGAAATCCGACGCCCCCAAGCCCCTCCCGCAGCCCGCGCACCGCTACGAAGGTCCCTCCAAGGTCACCGGTCGCGCCAAATATGCTGCTGAGTTCAAGGAGCCCTTCCCCGCAAAGGACCTTCTTTACGGCTACATGGTGCAATCCACCATTCCGAGCGGCACCATCACTTCAATGGACGACAAGGCCGCCGGACGCGCCCCCGGCGTCGTTGCTGTGATCACGCCATTCAACGCGCCCAAGCTCCAGGTCGGCAAACCCCAGCCCCCGGCAAAGCGTTCCCTCACCGTCCTCCAGGACGCCGACGTCGACTACAACGGACAGCCAATTGCCGTCATCGTCGCGCGCTCGCTCAACGAGGCAACCGCCGCCGCGGCGCTCCTCAACGTCAAGTACGCCCCAAGACCGGCCAAGCTCGACTTCTCAGGCCGCCTCAATGAGGCCCGTCCGCCCCGCCAGCGTAGCCACGACCCCAACACGGAAAAGCGTGGCGACCCCGAACAGGCGCTTGCTGGCGCGCAGGTCAAGCTTGACCAGACCTACATCACCCCGGTCCAGAATCACAACCCGATGGAGCCGCACGCCACCATTGCCTGGTGGGAGGGTGAAAAGCTCAACGTTTACGACAGCACCCAATACGTCTCCGGCGTGAGGATGTCGCTCGCCCGCATCCTCAACATCGCTCAGGACGATGTCCACGTCTCCAGCCCGATCGTCGGCGGTGGCTTTGGCTCCAAGGGGTCTGCGTGGTCCCACGTGGTGCTCGCGGCTATGTCTGCCAAGCTGGTCGGCAAGCCCGTCAAGATTGTCCTTGGCCGCGAACAGATGTTTGGCCCCGTCGGTGCGCGCCCCACCACCGTCAATCACATCCAGATCGCCGCCAACCGCGACGGCAAGATCACTGCCATGAAGCACGACGCCATCATCCACTCGTCCGTGCTCGAGGACTTTATCGAAGAGTCCGTTGGCCCAACCCGCGTGCTTTACGCCTCAGGGTCGAATGAAACCAGCCTCCGCGTCGTCGAGATGAACGTCGGTGTCCCCACATTTATGCGCGCCCCCGGCGAGTCCACCGGCACCGCGGTGCTTGAAATCGCCATGGACGAACTCGCCGAGCAGCTCAAGATCGACCCCGTCCAGCTCCGCATCATCAACCATGCCGACAGGGACCCGAGCAAGGACCTGCCCTGGTCCAGCAAGCATCTTCGCGAGGCCTACCAACAGGCCGCCGAGCGCTTCAACTGGGACAAGGTCAAGCACCTGCACACCACGCCCGGCACCGTCACCGAGGGCAACGAGCTGATCGGCTACGGCATGGCCACCGCCACCTACCCGGCCAACCGCTCCTCAGCCAACGCCACCGTTCGCTTCCTCCCCAACGGCCGCGTCTTTGTCGGCTCCGGCACCCAGGACATCGGCACCGGCATGTACACCATCATGCAGCAGACTGTCGCGGAAGAAATGGGCGTCGACCTTTCGTTGATTGACGTCAAACTCGGCGACTCCAGCCTTCCCAAGGCCCCCGTCTCCGGCGGCTCGCAGTCCACCGCCTCCGTCGGTCCCGCCGTCCAGGCCGCCTGCACCCAGGCCAAGCTCAAGGCCGGCGACCTCGCCATCGGCGACCCCCAATCCCCCGTTCACGGCGCACTTCCCGAGGACGTCACCGTCAAGGGCGGCCGCATCTTCCTGAAGAAAACTCCTGCGAAGGGCGAAGAGCTCACCGCCCTGCTGGCCCGTAATGGGAACAAACCTGTAGAAACCAACGGTTCCGCTGAGCCGGGCGAAGATCACAGCGCCATGACCGAGTACAGCTGGGGCGCCGTCTTCGCTGAGGTCGCCGTCGACAAAACCACCGGCATGACCCGTGTCCGCCGCGTCGTCGCCACCTACGACATCGGCACCCTTCTCAACCAGAAGACGGGCCTGAATCAGCTGATGGGCGGCATCGTCTGGGGCGTCGGCTTCGCGCTCGAAGAAGAAACCCACTTCGACCCGCATACCGGCCGCACCGTCAACGAAAACCTGGCCGAATACCACGTCCCGGTCAACCGCGACATCCCCGTCCTCGACGTCACCGTTCTCAATATCCCCGACACGAAATTCAACCCTCAGGGTGCCCGCGGCGTAGGCGAAATCGGCATCACCGGCGCCATGGCCGCCATCGCCAACGCCATCTACAACGCCACCGGCCTCCGCCAACGCCACTACCCCATCACCCCCGACAAACTCCTGTCGGCCTAACTCCTAAGCCGCGTCTCTCCACTCCGTCATCTCGACCGAAGCGAAGCGAAGTGGAGAGATCTGTAGGTCCGGCCACCCTCGTCATCTCGACCGAAGCGAAGCGAAGTGGAGAGATCTGCAGGTGGACACCGGCGTTCTCCCCCTCGCCGTAATCCTGAGCGCCGCGACCCTGTGCATAGCCGCATTCTGACAAGACCACGTGGCGTACCCTGGAGCCAGCAAGATGGTGTTCCCTTCCCGCAATCTCTCGACCGTCATCCTGTCCTTACTCCTCCAAGCGTCCTCTGCCCCGCCGGTGCCACCTGCCTCCGCAAAGCCACCACTTTCCTGGGCCTCGGTCGCGATCCACCTCAGCGATCCCGACAGAGAAGGTGGCAACTACAGCCACGAAGAGGCCGATGGCATTACCGAGCGAGGCATGAGCCTACGGGAGATCATCTCCGAGGGCTATAACTTCAGCGTCATGCCCTTCCGTGAAGAGGACATCACCGGCCTACCGGGATGGTCGCAAACCACGCGGTACGACATTCTTGCGCGAGTCGACTTCGACGATGCAGATGCCTTCAAAAAGCTCTCCAATCTCTCCCTGCAGGAGACCATCGCAGCGTTCACCGCACGTCAGCCTACCGGCGAGATGCTAATGATGCAAAGCCTCCTACGCGATCGGTTTCACCTGCGCGTTCACTGGGAGTCGCGGGACCGGAGCGTCTACGCTCTCGCGCTGGCGAAGGGCGGATTGCGCATGAAACCGGCCGCCGATCCGAAGCACGGAGAAATGAGCTTCTCGCGCGGTCACCTCGCAGGGAAAGGCGTTCCCCTGTCCTTCCTTGCAAGCCTGCTCGCCTTGCCGGCAGATCATACCGTCGTGGATAGAACAGGGGTGGCCGGCGCATACGACTTCGATCTACGCTTCGATCCGGGGGACAATCCTGCTGGCACAGAGAGCAATGATCCGGACTTTTTCACGGCGGTACAGGAGCAACTTGGACTGAAGCTGCAAAGCACGCACGCTTCCGTCCCGGTGCTTGTCATAGATCACGTAGAACGCCCTACGCCCAATTGACCTCGATCCGGTCAAGTACCGGGGAAAACTCACGAGACCTCACGGCAGCCTCCCGTCCGAACTGGTGATCTTCTGCATCTCGGTTAGCCGGAGGTGCTTGCAGAATCGACGTCCCAAAATGGGAACACAATCCGACCAAGTCCCTGCCTCCCTGTGATTTCTCGCCAACGCCACACGAAGATTATGCGAAGATAAGCCAGTCGCCATGGCCGCCGCCCCCCACCTGAGCTTCCCGCCGCCGGAACAATCACCCGACCTCCGCACCCTTCTTCACCAAACCTTCGGCCACCGCGACTTCCGCCCCCACCAGCAACCCGTCTGCGAAGCCGCCGCCTCGGGCCGCGACGTGCTGCTCGTCATGCCCACTGGCGCCGGCAAGAGCCTCTGCTACCAGCTCCCCGCGCTCGCCCGCGGCGGCACCGCGCTCGTCATCTCCCCCCTGATCGCCCTCATGGACGACCAGGCTGCCAAACTAGCCGCGCTCAACCTCCGCGTCGCCCGCATCCACTCCGGCCTACCCCGTGAAGACCTCCGCGAAGCCGCCCGTGCCTACCTCGAAGGCCGCCTCGACTTCCTCTTCATCGCTCCCGAACGCCTCCGCGTTCCCGGCTTCCCCGAGATGCTCGCCAAGCGCAAACCCGCGCTCGTGGCCATCGACGAAGCGCATTGCATCTCCCAATGGGGCCACGACTTCCGCCCCGACTACCGCACATTAGGTCAATTCCTGCCGGCCTTACGGCCGTCACCCATCATCGCCCTCACCGCCACGGCCACACCGGCCGTCCAGCAGGACATCCTTCGCGCTCTCGCCCTCAAGGAGCCGGCTGTCTTCATCACCGGCTTTCGCCGCCACAACTTGCACATCGAGATTGCCGAAACCTCCAAGCCGCAACGCCTCGAGATGATGCGCAAGCTCCTCGCCCCGGACGGCGCCCGCCCCGCGATCATCTATGCCCAGTCCCGCAAGGCCGCGGAAGAGATCGCCGGCACCCTCAACGGGAAGTATCCTTCCGCCCCGTACCACGCCGGCCTCGACCCCGGCACCCGCGACCGCACCCAACGCGCCTTCCTCTCCGGCAAACTCGACGTCGTCGTCGCCACCGTGGCCTTTGGCATGGGCGTCGACAAAGCCGATGTCCGCACCGTCATCCATGCCGCGCTGCCTGGCTCCGTCGAGGCCTACTACCAGGAGATCGGACGAGCCGGCCGCGACGGCCAGCCCTCGCGCGTCGTCCTGCTGCACAGCTTCGCCGACCGCCGTACGCTCGAGTTTCTCCTCGAAAAGAACTATCCCCCGGTCCCCGACGTGGAGCGCGTCCTCACCGCTGTCCAAGCTGCGCCACACAGCCTCTCCGAGCTCCAGCAGGAGCTCAAGCTCGACCGCGAAGTGGTAGAACAGTGCGTCGACAAACTCCTCATCCAGGGCGCCGTCACCGCCGACCTCGAAGGGACCGTCCTCGCGGCTTCCAACACCAATTGGAAGGCCAACTACGAGCAGCAGGTCGGCTACCGCCGTGCCCAGATTGACAAGATCATCGCCTACGCCGAAGGCAGCACCTGCCGCATGGCCGCCCTCATCACCCACTTCGGCGACCGCACCGATTCCGGCAAGCCCTGCGGCCATTGCGACATCTGCAAGCCGCAAGGCACCTCCGCCTCCGACGCCCACCAGCCCAACGCCGCCGAAAAAGCCGAAATCCGCTCGCTCCTTAAAGCCCTGCAAGCCGGCCCACGCTCCGCAGGCAAAATCTTCGCCGACCTCGCCTGGAACGACCGCAAGTACTTCGACCACCTCACCGACGCCCTCGCCCGCGCTGGCCTCCTGAACATCACCTCCGACTCCTTCCGCACAGAAGACGGTCGAGACATCACCTACCGCAAGCTCTCCGTCACCCCGGAAGGCCGGGAAGCCGACGACGAAGCCCTGGACACCGTCTGGCTCCGCCAATCCTCCGAGAACACCACCAAACCCACCAACAAATCGGGTGCCCCATCTTCGCGCGCAAAGCGCGTTAAGGTGGGTTCCGGGGCCTCCAGCCGCCCCAAGGTCAATCAAGACGACGACCCCCTCACCGAAGACCAGGCCAAACTCGAAACAAACCTGAAAAAGTGGCGGGTAGAAGCAGCCCGCGCCCAGGGCATCCCACCTTTCACCGTCTTTCACGACTCGGTCCTGCGAGCCATCGTTAAAGCCAACCCAACCAACGTCGCCCAACTCGAAGCCGTCCGCGGCATAGGCCAGGAAAAATCCAACCGCTACGCCGCCGATCTCCTCGCCCTCTGCAGAGGCGACGAATCGCCCCACCTCAAACCCCACCCCTCAACGCACAAACCTCAACGCACCCCAAATCTCACCGGAAGCCCCCAATCCACCTTCCTCACCGAACGCGAACGCTCCACGCTCGGCAATGCCCGCCCAAATCGGGGCCCTCATAGCTCGCAAACTCCTAGCTCACAGCTCAAGGAAACCGCTCTCCCCACGTCCGCCTCAACTGCCCCCCGGGCAGCCGCTCCTGCAGACCGCCCCCTCACCCCCGCGGAACAAAAACTTGAGGCAAATCTCCGCAACTGGCGCAGCGAGCAGGCCACCGCCGCCGGCCTCCCCTCCTTCTTCGTCCTGAGCGACACCGCGCTCAAACAACTCGCCCTCGTGCATCCCCGGTCCCTCGCCGACCTGAAAGCCATCCCCGGCTTCGGCCCGGATAAGGCTGACCGCTACGGTCCAGCCCTGCTTGATCTTCTGCAGAACGCAGCAGTTGCGCACAATTAGCCCCGGATCCGTACCATTGGTATAGGCAATCTCCGGAAGAACGATCAGCCCCACCCAGGAATGCATGTTGGTGCCGCTAAGTCCTTTATCGAACGTATTTTGCCCGTAACTGCTTTACTGTCCGTATTTTGCGGCTCGTCAACAAGTCTCCGTGCTGAAAACAAAGAACTTAACGGGGTACCGGGAGGGGGGAGGGGGTACCCTGACCCACTGCAACCCTTGTGGCACACCCTGCCGCACCCCAGCATGAGACCATACCCGTGATGAACACCGAACTCTTCGGCGTGGCCATTATGGCCGCCGGCAAAGGCACCCGCCTCAAGTCCAAGCGTCCCAAGGTCCTCCACGAAGTCGGCGGCCAGGCCCTCCTTCTCCACGTCATCAACGCCGCCAAAACCATCGCGCCGCCGGACCAGATCTACTGCATCATCGGCCACGAAGCCGACCGCGTCCGCGCCGCCGTCGAGCACACAGGCGTCGGCTTCGTCCTCCAGGCGGAGCAGCGCGGCACCGGCCACGCGCTCCAGCGGGTCAAGGCACACTTCACCACCTCCGGCCAAACTCCGCCCGAACACCTCCTCGTCCTCTCCGGCGACGTCCCCCTCATCCGCCCCGAAACCCTCACCCGCATGCGCGACCTGCACCTGGCCGAGCACGCCGCCATGACCATCCTCACCGCCGTGCCACCTAACCCGACAGGCTACGGCCGCGTCCTCCGCACCGCCCCGGACTCGCCCGCAGTGGAAGCCATCGTGGAGCAGAAATCGCTTCGCCCCGATCAGCTTTCCGCCCCTGAGATCAACTCTGGCATCTACTGCTTCCGCACCGCAGCCCTCTTCGAGCAGCTCGACAAGCTCTCAACGAACAACGCCCATGGCGAGTTCTACCTCACCGACGTCGCTGCCCTGCTCAACGCTGCCGGCGAGCGCGTCGTTGCCATCAAGGCCGACTCCGTTGACGAGGTCCTGGGCGCGAATACGATCGCCGAGATGATGCACCTGGACGCCGCACTTCGCCTCCAAACTGCCCAGCGGTTAATGGCAAACGGGGTGACGATCTTCCGCCCGGAAACCTGCACCATCGACAGCAACGTTGAGGTCGCCGCTGATACCGTGATCGAGCCGTTCGTCCAGCTGCTCGGCACCACGCGCATCGGCGCCGACTGCCGCATCCGCTCCTACTCGGTGCTTCAAAACAGCACACTGGGCGATGGCGTTCTGGTCCGCAACGGCTGCATCCTTGATGACGCCCAGGTCGGCGACGCTGCGATTCTCGGCCCGTATGCGCACCTGCGCCCCGGCAGCGAGATCGGACCCGCAGCCCACCTCGGCAACTTCGTCGAAACCAAGAAGGTAAAACTAGGCCGCGGTTCCAAGGCCAATCACCTCAGCTATCTCGGCGACGCGGTCATCGGGGAAGGCGTCAACATCGGTGCAGGCGCCATCACCTGCAATTACGACGGCGTGCATAAACACACGACGGAAATCGGGAACGGTGTCTTCGTCGGTTCGGATTCGACGCTGGTGGCACCCCTGACGATCGGTTCCGGAGCCTACATTGCTGCCGGTTCCTGTATCACAGAGGATGTGCCATCGGAGGCGTTGGCCCTTGGCCGTAGCCGCCAAGTGACCAAGGAGGGCTGGGTTAAGGCTCGGCGCTCCCGCTTATAAGCTCCTGCTGTTTACTATGGGGAGCCACTTTGGCGACCCGCACTGCGCTCGATTTGCCATATTCGCAGAACGTGCTACAGTAAATCATCGCTTGGCTATGGGAAACCATAACGGCGAGAGCTTTCTGGGACGGATCGTCCCGACAAGTTGCGTCACTGGCCTCCCGGCACGGGCTCACAAGGTTCGTGCCGTCTTTTTTGTCCGGTGTGCGCTGCGAGTTGCGGAACGTACGCCAGGCTCAAGCATCTATACTGATGTTGTAGTTTCCTAGTTCTTTGACACCAGCCCAACGCAATGTTGGTGCCGGCCACCCAAGTGGGGGCGTCACGGCTTCGACGGGATTGCTTGCGGCAAAGAGACATGCCGGGGTGTGGACACCCGTAATCGCTCACAAAACTATAAGTGCCGAACCTCAGTTCGCTCTTGCTGCTTAATTAACTAAGTAGCCGATCGCTCAAGCTTCGCCTACGGGCCTGTACCGATCGTCGCACAGTAGGCTGGTCTGCGGAGCTCCGCCTGGGCGCCAAGGACGAGATCAATCAGGCTGGTGACCGTCGCATCTTCGCCCGTTCTAAGCGCCGGCCACGAGACCAGACGAACATGGGAAAAGCATGAACGCTCTCTGCTGACAGCCGTTTCGGACGCGGGTTCAACTCCCGCCGCCTCCACCACTTCCTCTCAAATCTCGATAGCTGGACGTGCGCTGACCTGTTTTGCGACAGTCCGCCCCTGCACGCGACACATTACCCCACCGAAGTGCCATTCTTCCCTGCCAGCGACTGTCGCTAAAGTCGATTCTGTGCTGGGTTCCCTCCTTATCCTTGCGACTTCGCTGGCTTCCCCGTCCAACAACGGGACCCCGGCCGCGGACACCACGAAAGGTGCATCGCTGTATCGCGGGTGCCAGGCAGAGATGCGTCTGATGGGCGTGAGTTCTCTTGAAGAGGCTCCGCAGATCGACCTCATCAACGGCGCCTACTGCATCGGCTACCTGAACGGCTTCACCGCGGCACTTGCCCCTGATGCCACGCCGATCTGCACCCATCAGGAGAGCATGGCCGCCATGGTGCGTGCCTATGTCACCTACATGGACCAGAATCCAACGTTGCTCGACGAGGACAAGCGAGTGGGCCTTCGGCTCGCCTTGCAGAGCGCTTTCCCCTGCAGTGCGTCTCGCTGAGTCTCCACGGGCGCTAGGCCGCTTGCAGCCGGCCCTCTGACAGCCGAAGTGTGCGGTCGCAGCGACTTGCGACCTCGGCGTTGTGAGTGACTAGCACGGCTGCTAGCCCCTGCTCCCGGCAGAGTTTCTGCATCAGCATGAACAGGCTGGCCGCGGTCTCGTCGTCGAGATCGCCGGTAGGCTCGTCGGCAAGCAACACGGACGGTCCCGTGACCAGGGCTCGCGCGATCGCAACACGTTGCTGTTCTCCGCCGGAAAGCTCACCACTGCGGTGGGTCGCCCGTGAACCAAGTTCCACGCGATCCAACCAGCGGCGCGCCTCCGCTTCGGCGGCCTGCCGACGCATGCCGCGCGCAAGCAGCGGCATAGCGACATTTTCGACCGCAGAAAACTCTGGCATGAGGTAATGAAACTGCCAGACATAGCCGATCAGCCTATTTCGCACACCCGCGAGGTCCTGCTCTGGCAAGCGGCCAAGGGCGTTCGGCCCAACCCAGACCTCGCCCGCAGAGGGCCGGTCCAGCCCGGCAAGCAGGTGCAGTAAGGAGCTCTTTCCCGCACCGCTGCGCCCCACGATGGCGACCATTTCTCCACGCCGGACTTCGAGATCGAGCCCGTCGAAAAGCTTGAGGCCGGCGCCGGGATTAGCCAGAGCCGGATAGATTTTGGAAAGGTTGACCGCTCGGAGCACTGGCTCTGCATCGCTCCGTGCAGCTGCATTGGCGTCGTCTGTCCGCAGATCCACGGTCAATCGGTTGCGACCTTCCCGCCGTCGTCCTCGTCGCCTGTCGATGCGATTCCACCGCTTCCCTGTGTATCCGGCGATGGCTCGTCGGTTGCGGGGTCGTTGGTGGCTGGAGGTATTGGCTTCTGGGCCGGCGCCGTGTTCGAGCTAGACTCCGCGACAGGACGTTGCGCCCGGGGACGCCATTCTGGCTTGAAGGCTACGCCCATCCGGTTCCAGGCATTGATGTTGGCGATCGCAAAGGTGAGATCCACCAGATCCTTGCCCTGAAAGAAGCGGGAAACTGCCGCATACTCTTCGTCTGCGGCGTGGCCCACCTGCACGTTGGTGATCACGTCCGTCCAACGCAGAGCGGCCTGCTCCCGCGGGGTAAACGCCTCGGAGCCGGGCGCACGCATCACCGCGTCAATCCGACTTTCCGGCTCATGGTGCTTCTGTAACTCCGCCCGGTGCAACTGTGTGCAGAAATCACATCCGTTCAGCACCGATGCCCGCAGATACACCATGCCCAGCAGCACGGGCTCCAAGGCGGTCCCCGTGTTGACGTAATGGCCAAATGCAGACAGCGCCGCGTAGCCCTCCGGCGCGAGTTCCGGGTACCGCAGACGTGAGGACATCAGCGTCCCTCTCTTGCATCTTGGCTAACATCTGGCCGATCACTCATAGCGCAAAGCCTCTGCTGGCAGGATAGCCGCCGCAGACCGGGACGGGTACAACGTCGCGAGCAGCGCAATGGTCACCGAAACCGCGCTGACCAGGACGGCGTCGAGCGCGCGAGGCGCAAACGGCAGATGATCGATGGAGTACACCCCGGGGTCCAGTTGGATGAAGCGAAAGTGCGCTCCCAGAAGACTGCTCGCATAGCCGATCACCAACCCAAGCGCCGTACCCACCGCCGAGATCAGGACGCCCTGCAGCAAAAAGATCCGGCGCACCTGTGCCGCAGTCACGCCGAAACTCATCATGACGGCGATGTCACGGGTCTTTTCCATCACCATCATGGTCAGCGCACTGAGGATGTTCAACGCGGCCACCACTACGATGAGCGCGAGCACAACAAAGGTGACTGCCTGCTCCAGCTTCAGCGCTCGAAAGAGCTCCCGGTTTTGCTCCTGCCAGGTTGTTGCCTGGAAGCCAGGGCCGGCCGCCTGCTCCAATGCGCGGGCCACTGCCGGTGCGCGGTTCAGGTCGTCCAGCCGAAAGCTCAGCACGCTGACGAGGTCGGGTTCGGAGAACAGCCGCTGGGCGTCCGCGAGCCGCATGAACGCGTATGCCGAGTCGTACTGGTAGAAACCGGAGGAAAAGATGCCGGTTACCTGGAATCGCTGGTACCGCGGGACCAGGCCCAAGGGTGTAAGTTCGCCCTGCGGGCTGGTGATCAGCAACGTGTCGCCCACGCCGGCGCCAAGCGTTGTGGCGAGGTCGTGCCCAATCACGAGCGGGGGCGTCACCGGCAGCGTCGGCGCATTGGCCTGGTCCATCGTCCCGTCACCCTGCCCGGCACTGCTCAATGTTTCAGGAGCGAGTTGTGTGTAGCTTCCGTCCTTGACGGACTGCAGCAGGTAGCCGATGCGCAGCTCATCCCCAGGCACAATGCCCTTGATCAGGGCACCACCCGACCTCGGCCCGCGTGAGATCAGTACCTGGCCGTAGAGCCCCGGTGCCACCGCGTCGACGTGATTCACATGGGCCAACCGCGCCATCAGTGGACGCCAGTCACGGATGCCGTCGCCGGCCACCCGCAGCAGTTCCACATGCGCCGTCGCGCCGACCAGGCGATCCTGCAGGTCGCGTCGCATGCCGTTCGTGATTGCCAACGCGATGATCAGCGCCGCCACGCCGGCGGCCACTCCTAAGACAGAGATCCCCGTAATCAGGCCGACCACTGCCTGACGTCGACGCGCGCGCAGGTACCGGGCCGCAACAAAGAGCTCAAAGCGCACCTGTCTATCCTAGCCGCAGACCGAAGCCGGCCGCGTGAGGACGACTTACCGGTCTTCCCAAGGTTTTCTGGGCTCGGGCACACCGGCTGGTCCGGCGATCAGTTTGTCCGCTACGATCCCTGTCACGAAGGCGTACACCCCTTTACCCATCAGGTCGATCACTTGTTCGTCCACGGGCCAGGTCCACGGCGGCGCGCCGGCCCCGGTCAGGTTTTCCAGGCTTTGATCGTTCAATAGGCGCAGGTTGAGGTGCAGAAACGACCCGACCGGGCCACGCATCCCCGCTTCCGCCATCCATCCCCGGACGGCGCCCAGCAGGATGCCCTGGCCCCAATGCATGGTCCAGTTCATCCAAAGCCGGTCGCTGTCGGGTTTATGTTGCTGCCGCAACAGCCGCTCCAGGGTGTGCGCGGGCACGTAGGAGTCAGGCCGTCCCGTGAAGGCCTGCTCGACTTTCTCCGCCAACGTCATTGCCGCGACCCCTGCTGCCCCGGCCACCAATCCCCACAACAAAGCCCGTTTACTCATGTGTGTTTGGATGCTGTGCTGATGGGTGACGTCGGTCGTTCGATCTGGCTCTTTGTTGATGAATGTACGTAGAATGGGCACCGCCCGGGAGTTATGTCGGGACCTGGAGGAATACAAGTGTTTGCTCGGGCAGCCCTTAAAGTCATCCAGCAGAGAGCCGTTTGCGTGCTTTTGTTGCTCGGCGCCGTCCTGCTTCCCACCTTCGCCAAGGCTGAAGACGGGTCCGCCGCCTGGCTTCGCTACGCACCTCTACCAGATCCGGGGATGTACCGCGACCTCCCGTCCTCGATCACGATTGATCGACCAGCGGACCCCATCGTTCAGTCAGCAGCCAACGAGTTGGCGCACGGCCTCAGCTCGATGCTCGGCCGTCCCTTCACTGTCGTCGCGACTGACCACAACCACAAAGCGCCGAATATCCGCCTCAACCTGGGTCCCAAACCGCAATCGAACCTCCTTGCTCGTCGCGACTTCGATCCGGACTGGTTTCTCATCAGCCGCACCGCAGAGTCATCGCCCATGAGTGTTGTGCTGCAGTCCCAGACATCTCGTGGGGAGCTCTATGCGGTGTTCTATTTGCTCGAGCGCATCGCCGCGCAGAAGCCCCTGTCTCCCGAAACCGATTTCCAGTCCCCCGCGGCGCCGATCCGGTGGACCGACGAGTGGGACAACCTGAATGGCACCATCGAACGTGGCTTCGCGGGCCGTTCCATCTTCTTCGACAACGGCCACGTCCGCCCCGATCTCACCCGCGTCGGCCAGTACGCCCGCCTGCTTGCCTCCGTCGGCATCAACGGCTGCAACATCAATAACGTCAATGCCGATCTCGACCTGCTCACCACCGATCACCTGAAAGAAATTGCCCGCATCGCTGATCAGTTTCGACCCTGGGGCGTGAAGCTGGCGCTTTCCGTCGACCTGACAAGCCCGCAGACCGTCGGCCACCTGCCCACCTTTGACCCTAAGGACCCTACGGTGATCGCCTGGTGGCAGAAGAAGGTGGACGAGATCTACACCCTGATGCCGGACTTCGGCGGCTTCACCGTGAAGGCTGACTCCGAAGGCCGGAAAGGTCCATCGCAGTACGGTCGCTCACCTGCCGACGCAGCCAATGTGCTCGCCCGTGCGCTCGCCCCGCACCACGGCGTTGTTCTATACCGCGGCTTCGTCTACAACAACCACCTGGACTGGAACGACCCCAAGGCCGATCGCGCCCGCGCCGGCGTCGACAACTTCGTCCGCTACGACGGCCAGTTCGAACCCAACGTGATCATTCAGATCAAGGAAGGTCCGATCGACTTCCAGACCCGTGAGCCTGTCAGCCCGCTCTTCGCCAACCTCCCGCATACCAGCATGGCGATTGAGGTCCAGGCCTCGCAGGAGTACACCGGCCAGCAACGTCACCTCATCTGGCTCCCCAGCATGTGGAAATGGGTGCTGGATACCGACTTGCGCGTCGATGGGAAGCCCAGCCTGGTCAAAGACATTGTCACCGGCCACCGTTTCGCCGAGTCGAACAGCGGGCCTCGCCCAGGTGGCCTCATCTCGGTCACCAACGTCGGGCTCGAGGCCAACTGGCTGCACCATCCCATGGCCATGGCAAATCTGTATGGCTTCGGCAAGCTCGCCTGGAACCCCGATGCCGACCTGCACGAGGTGATCGACACCTGGACGCGCCTGACCTGGGGCAACGACCCGCAGGTCGACACCGCCATCGACAACCTGGAACTGGCGTCATGGCACGTCTACGAGGGCTATACCGGCCCCAACGGCATGGGCACGCTGACCAACATCACCGGCCCACACTACGGCCCGGGGATCGAGTCCGCCGAGCGCAACGGCTGGGGACAATGGTTCCGTGGCGAAAAGGACGGCGTCGGCATGAACCGCACCGCTTCCGGCACCGGCTACATCCAGCAGTACCCGCCTGAGCTCGCCGCCACGTACGAAAATCTGTCTACCTGCCCTGATGACCTCCTTCTCTTCTTTCACCACGTTCCCTATGACTATCGGCTGCACAACGGAAAAACTTTAGTCCAGGACATCTATGACACGCACTATGCCTCGGCCCTGGCCGCCGGCCAGTACGTCGGAGCCTGGGAAGCGCTCCAGGGCAAGATCGACCCCCAACGCTACACCCTTGTCCATGACCTGTTCACCTATGAGTCTGGTCACGCCATTGTCTGGCGCGACGCGATCGACAACTGGTTTCAGACAATCTCGGGCATAGCGGACGACCAGCACCGGGTAGGTCACGACCCCAACCGCGTCGAAGCCGAATCCATGACAGCGCAGGGCTTCCAGCCAACTGAGGTGACGCGCTGGAAGGAGACCGTTTCCGGCGGCAAGTACGTCGCGTGCCACGACGTTAACGGCTGTACCCTCACCACTACGCTCCGGAAGCCGACCGGGACCTACGACATCGCTGTCCAGTACTTCGATTACTGGCGCGGGGTCTCGCAGTACACCCTCTCTGTGAATGGCAAAGAGGTCTCCCGTTGGAGCGCCGACAACACCCTTCCACCCGCTGTCCCCGACCCTAACCCGGACGGCGAAACCTCCACCCGCTACACCGCTCGCCACGTCTCGCTGAAGCCTGGCGACACGCTGAGCCTGCACGCGGTTCCGGACCTGAGGCCCGGACTCGAGACCACGCCACCTCAACTCGCCAACTTCAACCGTGGCCGCACGATCGATCTGCGCGAACCCGCACCGGTCGATTACCTCGAGATCGGCCCGGACGGCCCCCTTACCCCGCAATAGATTCGTGCCCGGCAGCTGCCGCCCGCCGCAGACACTGACATTCACTGCATCCTTGCCTTCGTTCCTGAATCTGAGTCCCGTAAGCCGAGCAATTCAGGGGAGATGGTGATGGAGAAGGTCATTCTTGTTACGGGCGCCAACAAAGGGATCGGCTTCGAGGTTTCACGCCAACTGGCCCGGACAGGCGCCCTTGTGCTCATGGGCGCTCGCGACGCGAAGCGGGGCGAGGAAGCTGCAGCCTCCCTCCGTGGTGAAGGTCTGAATGTCCGCTACGTCCACGCCGATCTGGAGCGGGCCGCCGAAACGGCCACGGCTCTTGCCGGTCGAATCCAGGGCGAGTTCGGCAGGCTGGACGTCCTCATCAACAACGCCGGCATAGCCGACCTGGCGACCGACGGCCCTGCGAGCGTCACGTCGATTGACACCGTGAAGCGGGTCTTCGCGACAAACTTCTTCGGCACCGTTGAGTTCACACAGCCGCTGCTTCCGCTCCTGAAGGCTGCCCCGGCCGGCCGAATCGTGAACGTCTCCAGCGGCCTGGGATCGCTCGGCATCAACAGCAATCCGGAGTCGCCGTTTTATAGCGTGAAGCCGCTGGGGTACAACGCTTCCAAGGCCGCGCTGAACATGTTTACCGTCAACCTTGCATGGGAGTTGCGCGATACGGAGATCAAGGTCAACTCCATCTGCCCCGGCTACACCGCCACGGATATAAATAACAACAGCGGCCCCCAGACCATCGAGGAAGGCTCGATTGCCATCGTGAAGTATGCGCAGATCGCTGCTGACGGCCCAACCGGCGGGTTCTTTCACAAGGATGGCGAGTACCCCTGGTAGCTCGTTGTTCCTCCGCAAACCTGGGTGCAACGGCGTCTGCTCGTTGCGTGGCGCCTCATCGTTTGAGGCTGCTCGCAAAGCCTCTCTGGGAGGCTCGGCCAGATCGTCTGCACCTTTTGTTGCACGACACTGCCGTTTGCGACCGTTTTCCCACAAAGACGTCCAATCTCTAGTAACCACCACGTGGTTCGTGCTTTCGCAATCGTGCAAAGCGCGGATACACTGGAAAACAAATCTCTGGCTGCCCCCAAAGGCATTCAGTTCCCTTCGCCGCAAACGATCGCGGCGGTCTCGGTTTTCCATCGCAGACCACGCCCTCTCCGATTTCGGGCGAGGGTGATGGGTCGAAGGGGGAGCATGTTCGAACGCTACACAGAGAAGGCGCGGCGCGTCATCTTCTTCGCGCGCTACGAGGCGAGTCAGTTCGGTTCGCCCTACATTGAAACCGAACACCTCCTGTTAGGACTTTTGCGCGAAGACAAAGCGCTGACCAACCGGTTCCTGCGCTCACACGCATCCGTAGAATCCATTCGCAAACAGATCGAACAACACACCACCGTCCGGGAAAAGGTCTCCACCTCAGTCGACCTTCCACTTTCCAACGAGTGCAAGCGCGTGCTCGCGTACGCAGCGGAAGAGGCCGAACGCCTCAGCCACAAGCACATCGGCACTGAGCACCTTTTGCTCGGCCTGTTGCGCGAGGAAAAGTGCTTCGCCGCAGAGATCCTGACCGAGCGCGGCCTGCGTCTGCCCGCCATCCGGGAAGAGCTCCAACGGTCCACCCAGGAAAAGCCGCAAAGCTCATCCTCTTCTTCAGGTTCCGGCTCCAAACAGCGCGGCCAGCAGCAGGAGCAGTCCATGCTTGCCGAGTTCTCGCGCGACCTTACCCAGGCAGCGCAGGACGGAACGCTGGATCCTCTGGTCGGCCGTGACTTCGAAGTGGAGCGGGTCATCCAGATCCTTTGCCGCCGCACCAAGAACAATCCGGTGCTGATTGGCGAGCCGGGCGTGGGCAAAACAGCCATCGTCGAAGGCCTCGCTCAGAAGATTGCTGACGGTGAAGTGCCCAGCTTCCTCGCGGAAAAGAAGGTTCTTTCGCTCGACCTCAGCCTCATCGTGGCAGGCACCAAGTATCGGGGCCAGTTCGAAGAGCGCTTGAAGACGATCATGAAAGAACTGATGGAAAATCAGAACTCCATCGTTTTCATCGACGAGCTGCACACACTGGTCGGGGCCGGTTCGGCAGAAGGTTCGCTCGACGCGGCCAACATTCTGAAGCCTGCCCTCAGCCGTGGCGAGATCCAGTGCATTGGCGCCACCACACCGGCGGAATACCGCAAGTCCATTGAGAAGGACCGCTCGCTCGAACGGCGTTTTCAGGCAGTGAAGGTGCCGCCGCCCAACGAAGAAGATGCGATCAAGATCATCATGGGCATCCGCGAGAAGTACGAGAAGTTTCACGCCGTCAGCTACACCGACGACGCGATCAGCTTCTCCGTCTCGCACTCAAACCGCTACATTCCTGACCGCTTCCTCCCGGACAAGGCCATCGATCTCATCGATGAAGCCGGTGCCCGCGTGAAGCTGCGCCAGACCACTCTGCCCGAGGAGCTCACCGAGGTCCAGAAGCGAATCAAGTTCATCGTGCACCGCATGGAAAACGCCATTGCGAACCACGAGTTCGAGAAAGCCCGCTTCTACTCCGACGAGGAGCGCAAAGAGCGAGAGAACCTTCGTTCACTGCGCGACAAGTACCACCTCGATGAGTCCAGCTCCGGCATCGTCACTCGCGAGGACATCGAAGACGTCGTTTCGCGCTGGACTGGAGTGCCGATCACCTCGATTAAGGAAGAGGAGACACAAAAGCTCCTCCGCGTCGAGGAAGAGCTGCACAAGCGCGTGATTGCACAGGACAAGGCCATCTCGGCCCTGGCTCGCGCCATCCGTCGTTCCCGTGCTGGCCTCAAAAATCCCGCTCGCCCCATCGGCTCGTTCCTGTTCCTTGGACCGACGGGTGTCGGTAAGACCGAGGTCGCCCGCACCCTGGCGCAGTTCCTCTTCGGTTCAGAGAAGTCGCTGATTCGCTTTGACATGTCGGAGTTCATGGAGAAGCACTCTGTATCGAAGCTCATCGGTTCGCCTCCGGGCTACGTGGGCTATGAGGAAGGCGGCCAGCTCACGGAGCGGGTCAAGCGCAGCCCGTACTCGGTCGTGCTGCTCGACGAGGTTGAAAAGGCCCATCCGGACGTCTTTAACTTGCTCCTGCAAGTCTTTGAAGATGGTCAACTTACGGATGGTCTGGGCAACACCGTCGACTTCAAGAACACGATCATCGTCATGACCTCGAACATTGGCGCCAAGCACCTCATGAAGCGTGAGAGTCTGGGCTTCCAGTCGAGCAAGGACGAGGTCGTCTTCGAGAAGATGCAGGAGATGGTGATGGGCGAGGTGAAGCGCACCTTCAACCCCGAGTTCATCAACCGTCTCGACGAAGTCATCGTCTTCTCTGCCCTCACGGACAGCGAACTCATGCAGATCCTCGAACTATTGGTGCAGAGCCTCAACACAAACCTCGTGCACAAGGCGATCACCATCTCCGTGCAGGACGAGGCCAAGAAGTGGATTCTGGAAAAGACGCTCACCGATCGCTCTTACGGTGCACGTCCGCTTCGCCGGGCCCTGCAACGCTACATCGAGGATCCGCTCTCGGAAGCCCTGATCGCCGGGCAGATCCCCGAACGTCCAGCGTTTCTGGAGGTCTACCTCGACGCCAACCAGCTCTTCTATCGTCCGGTTTCGCCGGACGGCAGCACCGAAGAGCCGGCCATCGGCCTCGCGCTGACCGCGGCCTAAAGCTAACCAGCCACACAGCAAAGCGCCCCGGACAGCATCTCCGGGGCGCTTCTCTTTTGAGGAACTCAACGTTACATCAAGCGAGAAGCCTGATCGCCCACTTTGCTGCCGGCAGACTTTGCATAGTCCTGGGCTGCGTCGAGGACGTCGCCAAACTGGCTCTTTCCGTTATCGACCAGCTTCTGTGCTTCCTTGCCGAGCCGCTCTGCCTGTTCCTTCACATAGTCAGCCGCGTCGCTCAGGCTATCGCCCATATCCTCCAGCGAACGCCGTACCTTGCGCCGTGTTGACGCGCCTGACTGGGGGGCAAACAGCAGGGCCGCGACGCCACCTGCAAGGGCTCCAAGGGCAAGTCCTATCCAAAACTTCTTCATAAGTCCTCCGTCTCATGCAATGAGAGTGCCCATCTGTCTCTCAGGTTGGACCCCCTTGCCGCGATCGTTGTATCTGCGGGCGCAACGGGTCTAAGTCCCAGGATGGTATGGTGATTCACGGAACCAGGAACCGGAGATTCGCTTCAACATGAGCCCCACCCCCCGCCGCCCCGAAAGCCGTTCGGGTCGTGGCCGTTTCACTTCTTCCGGACGTTTTACCCCTACGCTGATCGCGGTTCTCTGCGCGATCCTGATGGCGATCTCCTGGGAGCGCGGCCGGGGAAACTTCCACCGCCTCACCACAGCCGTACTCTCGCAGCCGACACCCCCGCCACCGCCCACCGGTCCGGGTGGCGAAGAAGTCATTCAACTATTGCGAACTCCGGACGCTATCGCCAGTGAGCCAGAGTTCATCAAGGCGACGTTGCTCCCCGGTCGCGGCATGAATCTGCTGCAGCTAACCGCGCAGATCCCCGGCCATGGCGAAGTGCCGCTGCTGATGTCACCGCCGATCGAGCAGGCCACAGCGATGCTTTCGGGCACGGGCCCGGACGCCAACGGTGCGCTCAGCGCCACCATGGGTGGAGCCTTTCTCGTGCCCTGGGCGGGCCGTCTGATCGGGAAAACGTCGGATTCCAGCGCGGGCCTTCTGCAATCCCTCTGGTCCGGCCAGCGTCTCACCTTTCCAGCGTCTGCCACCAATCCCTCGCTGTCGACGCTCGGCCTGCTGCTCAATCGCCCCGCCGACTCGTGGCACAGCGACGTGGTGCTCGACGGGCAGTCAGTTGAAGCGGTGTATCACCCGGGCACCTTCTCCGGGAACTGGCCTTCCACAGGCGCCGTCCAGATTCAGGTCAATCTGTCTGGTCGGAGCATGGACCTTACCGTCACGGTACAAAATACCGGTGCCAGCCCCATGCCGGTCGGCGTTGGCTGGTTGCCGTATTTCGCCATCCCCAGCAAGGACCGTGAGCATGCCGGCCTGGTTTTACCCTCGTCCAGCCGTCTTGAAACGAACCACAGCAACGGCATGCCGACGGGCCGCATTGTCTCCGCCGCTGGTACTCCCCTGGATTTCTCCCGCGCCCGCGGCACTGCCCTGGGCACCACCGCGATTGACGACACCTTCGTCCACTTGACCACGGCGGTGCTCGCCAACAGCCCCATCGCGGAGATTCGCGACACCACCTGGGGCTACGGCCTGAGGATTCTTCCGCTGACGGCGAACATCAAGGCGCTACATGTCATTGCGCCGCCGGACAAGCCCTGGATTGCCATCGGACCGAATACCAACTACGACGATGCGCTCGGTCCTGAGTGGGAAGACTCCGAAGGTTCGGGGATCACCACCCTCCAGCCTGGCGACACGTTGCAGTGGAAGGTACGCATTGAGATCTTCACCTTCAGAGCGGGTGACAGCAATCCCGCAACCTAGTTTGCGTTGCGTTTGACCCCGTTTGCCCCCACTCGTATCCTGATAAGAGTGGCAAGGCACCCGCACCCAGCGGTGTCCGTGCGTCGAACGCATCGCCTTACCTCAAGTCGAGCCATCTCAGCGCTCATCCCGGAAGAGACCAACTTTGACCTCCATCGAAACGCAGGAAGAGACCGCCCTCAGCACGCAGGAAACCCAAGACACCGCCGGTGCCTCCGCTACCGAAACGCATGACCACGATCATGCTCATCATCAGCATCAGCACGGCCCTTCCCTGAACCCTGAGCTGGTGCGCTCGGTTGAGGTTGAGGCGCCGGCAGCCGACGTGGATCGTGCCTTTCAGAAAGTCGTCCGGAAGTACGCCCGCATGGCACGCGTTCCTGGCTTCCGTGCCGGCAAAGTGCCGGAGTCGTTGATCCGTTCACGCTTCGCCAAGGACGTGCAACAGGAAGTGTTGGACAGCCTGGTTTCCGAGCGCTTCCGTTCCGCTCTGGAGCAGCAAACGCTGCAGCCCGTATCCCAGCCGCAGATCTCGGAGCTGCAACTTCGGGAAGGCCAGCCTCTGCGCTTCAAGGCCAGCTTCGAAGTCCTTCCTGAGATCAACATCGATGGCTATGACGCCATCCCCGTGCAGCGGCCTGATTCGAACCTGACCGATGACGAGTACCAGGCAGAGCTGAATGCAGTACTCGACCACCATGCGACCGTGGAACCCGTCGAAGAAGAGCGCCCGCTCGCGGACGGTGATTGGGCCGAAATCAGCTACAAGGGCCAGATGAAGGACACCGCGCAGACGACCGAGGACGGTGAGCAAAACACCTCCGAAGCAGATGCGACGCAGCCCGAGATCAAGGGTGACGACTTCCTTCTTGAGGTTGGTGGCAAGAACACGCTTCAGGCCTTCTCCGACGCCCTTCGCGGCTCGAACGTCGGCCAGGAGCTGACCTTCGAGGTCGACTACCCCGCCGACTTCGGTGAGCAGCGCCTTGCGGGCAAGACGGTCAGCTATGACGTCACGGTGAAATCCATCAAACGCAAGACTTACCCGGAGCGCGACGAAGAGTTTGCCAAGCAGCTTGGCAACTACGACTCGTGGGAAGATTTCGAGACCAAGCTCCGCGAGCGCGCCCAGGGACGCAAGAAGGAAGCACTGGAAACCCAGGCACGCGACAAGATGCTCGAAGACCTGATCCAGAAATTCCAGTTCCCCGTCCCCGAGACGTTCGTTCAACAGCAGATCGATGCCCGCCTGGAGCGTGGTCTGCGCGCACTCGCCCAGCAGGGCATGACCACCGAGGCGATGCGTCAGCTCGACTTCCCCCGCCTTCGCGAGGCTCAGCGTGACCAGGCCATCAACGAGGTCAAGGCCTCGCTGGTTCTCGATCGCATCGCCCAGCAGGAAAACATCGACGTAACCGACGAGGACCTCGAGCGCGAGCTCATGATTCTGTCGCTGCAGTCACGTGAGCCGGTCGAGTCGCTGCGTAAGCGCCTCGCCGAAGACGGCTCGCTGCAACGCCTGCGTGACCAGATGCGCCGCGAGAAAACCGGCGCACAGCTGTTCGAAAAGCTTGCCGCCTAGTAGCTCACCGGAGTCCCCAACTCGCATCCGGTATGCGGGTTGGGATACCCTCGTGCCATCCAGTTAGATCTTCCCAACCGAGACCCTCAACCGAAAGAGAGAACCCATGGGACTCATACCGATGGTGCTCGAGCAGACGAGCCGGGGCGAACGCTCCTACGACATCTACAGCCGTCTGCTCCGCGACAACATCATCTTCCTTGGCACACCGATCGACGACAATATTGCCAACCTGATCATTGCGCAGCTCTTGTTCCTCTCCGGCGAAGACCCGGAAAAGGACATCCAGCTCTACATCAACTCGCCGGGTGGATCCATCTCGGCCGGCCTGGCGATCTACGACACCATGGCTTACATCAAGAACGATGTGCAGACGCTTTGCATCGGTCAGGCTGCGTCCATGGGCGCCTTCCTGCTCATGGCCGGAAAAAAAGGCAAGCGCTTTGCTCTTCCCAATAGCCGCATCCTGATTCACCAGCCGTCCATGGGCGGGCTTGGCGGACAGGCCACCGACATCGACATCCACGCCCGCGAAATCCTTCGTATTCGCGAGCTCACCAACAAGCTGATGAGCCAGAACACCGGTCAGAACCTCGACCGCATCGAGCGCGATGTCGAGCGTGACTTCATCATGACCGCGCATCAGGCCAAGGACTACGGCATCGTCGATGACATCATCGACCGCCCGCGCACCTAGCTTTGTGCACCGGAAGTTGCAGGAAACGTCGGCCATGGCCGACGTTTCCTGCTTTCGGGCGTACCCATTCCGCTATTACTTTCTACTACTTGCGACCGCAAGCAAGGGCGTGTTCGTAGGTGTAGACTAGCGTTGTTCTACCGAGCGAGCGCCTGTTCCGTTCTGTCGTTTCGCCTTAAGGAGCCGCACCCTCTATGAAGACCACCCGGGGCATGGAAGAGTCGCTACGCTGCTCGTTCTGCCACAAGTCGCAGGATGCTGTAGCGAAGCTCATCTCGTCCCCGTCAGACTACCCGCGGGCCTATATCTGCGACGAGTGCGTCGCGGTTTGCAACACCATCCTGGAAGATGACAAGGGTGGCGAGGCACAGCCCGGCGCCGCTCCACAGCACCTGCCCAAGCCCGCTGAGGTCAAGGCATTTCTTGACGAGTACATCATTGGCCAGGACGTCACCAAGAAGAAGCTCGCCGTCGCCGTTTATAACCACTACAAGCGCATCCAGATGAACCGCATGCGCGGCAACGACGTTGAGCTCGCCAAGTCCAACATCCTCATGGTCGGCCCTACCGGCTCCGGCAAGACGCTCATGGCGCAGACCCTGGCCAAGATGCTTGATGTTCCCTTTGCCATCGTCGACGCCACCACCCTCACCGAAGCCGGCTACGTCGGTGAGGATGTTGAGAACATCATCCTTAAGCTCCTCCAGGCCGCCGACAACGACGTCTCCCGTGCCCAGGCCGGCATCATCTACATCGATGAGATCGACAAGATCGGCCGCAAGGATGAGAACCCGTCCATCACCCGTGACGTCTCCGGTGAGGGCGTGCAGCAGGCGCTCCTGAAGCTGCTGGAAGGCACCGTTGCTAACGTTCCGCCCCAGGGCGGCCGCAAGCACCCGCACCAGGAGTTCACCATTGTCGACACGACAAACATCCTGTTCATCTGCGGTGGCGCCTTTGTCGGCCTTGAAAAGATCGTGGGTCGCCGCATCGGCAAGAAGGCGCTCGGCTTCAAGACCATCGCCGATCCGGACGCCAAGGGAGTCACTCCCATCCGCGCCCAGCGGGACACTGAATTGCTCCGGCAGGCAGAACCGCAGGACTTGCTGAAGTATGGCCTGATCCCCGAGTTCGTCGGTCGTCTGCCGGTACTCGGCATCCTTGACGAACTTGACGAAGCCGCCCTCATCGACATCCTCACCCGTCCGCGCAATGCCCTGCTCAAGCAGTACGCTCGCCTGTTCGACTACGAGGGCGTCAAGGTCACCTGGACCGACGACGCCATCAAGGAGATCGCCCGCGAAGCCCTGCAGCGCAAGGTGGGTGCCCGTGGTCTGCGCATGATCCTCGAAGAGCTCATGCTGGACTTGATGTACCACGTGCCCGGCAACAAGAAAGTCAAGGAACTGGTCATCACCGAAGAGATGGTCAAGACCCGCGACATCACTGTTCCTGTCCTTCTGGAGAAGGCGGGCTAAACAGCCCTCAAGGCGACACAAGCGGACAGCGTTTGCTGTCCGTTTCTTTTCCTGCAAGATTCTGAGTGCGTGCTATCGCACCGCATAGTCGATGACCGAAATGTCACTCGACTCACAGCTCTTCCCTCTGTGGGCGCGCGTAGAATTCCACCCAACGCGCGGGCTGCATCGAACACCGTAACCCCTACGTCTAATCGGGAGGCCCATGACGAACGAAGAACGCGATTTGAATAACGGCGCACAGCGCAAGCTCCCGATGATGCCCATCCGCGAGATGGTGATCTTTCCGCAGATGATGGCCCCCTTTGTGGTGGGCCGTGAATCCTCCGTGCGCGCCCTGGAAGAGGCGCTCAACGGCGATCGCAAGATCTTCCTTGCCACCCAACACGATGCGTCGGTAGATGAACCGACCGCCGACGATATCTACTCTGTCGGCACCATCGGCAACATCGTCCAATCCGTGCGTCTGTCCGACGGCAACATTCGCGTCCTGGTAGAGGGTGTCGAGCGCGGTCGTGCCGTCGAGATCAACGACGAAGACGGCTTCTTCGTTGCCACCGTTCGCACCTCCCGTACCGAGCTCCAAAACACGCCCGCAACCGACCAACTCGTCGCCCGCGTCCACCAGCTGTACGAGCAGTACTCCAAGCTTCAGCAGAGCCTGAACCAGGAAGCCGCTGCTGCGCTGCGCACCGATGAGCCAGCCAAGCTCGCCGACATGATCGGCGCGAATCTGCCGCTCTCCATCGAGGAGAAGCAGCAGCTGCTCGAGGTCTTCGACCCCGAACTCCGGCTGACCAAGGTCGCCGACACGCTCGAGATCGCCATTGAGAAGCTCAACATGGACCGCACCATCCAGTCGCGCGTGAAGCGGCAGATGGAGCGGGCCCAGAAGGAGTACTACCTCAACGAGAAGATCAAGGCTATTCAGAAGGAACTCGGCCGCGGTGAGAAGAGCGAATTCGATGAGCTGAAGAAAAAGATCGAAGACGCCGGTATGCCCAAGGACGTGCAGGACAAGGCCACGCAGGAGCTCAAGAAGCTCGAAGCGATGCCGCCCATGTCCGCCGAGTCCACCGTTAGCCGCAACTACCTGGATTGGCTGCTGGCTGTGCCGTGGCGCAAGCGCAGCAAGGAAATCCGCTCGATCGACAACGCCGAGCAGGTTCTCAATGAAGACCATTATGGCCTGGAGAAAATCAAGGAGCGCATTCTCGAGTTTCTCGCCGTCCGCCAGCTGGTCAAGAATCCCAAGGGCTCCATCCTCTGCTTCGTCGGGCCTCCGGGCGTGGGCAAGACCTCGCTCGGCATGAGCATCGCCAAGGCGACCGGCCGCAAGTTCGTCCGCATGTCGCTTGGCGGCGTCCGTGACGAGGCTGAGATCCGCGGTCATCGCCGGACCTATATCGGCGCGCTGCCTGGGCAGATCATCCAGTCAATGAAGAAGGCCGGCACCAAGAACCCGGTCATCATGCTCGACGAGATCGACAAGATGGCCTCGGACTTCCGCGGGGATCCAGCCTCGGCGCTGCTCGAAGTCCTCGACCCCGAGCAGAACAACAGCTTCCAGGACCACTACCTTGACGTCGAATACGACCTTTCGCAGGTCCTGTTCATCGCCACCGCCAATGTGCTGCACACCATCCCGGCTCCTCTCCAGGACCGCATGGAGATCCTCCGCCTTTCCGGCTACACCGAGCTCGAAAAGCTCGAAATCGCCAAGCAGTACCTGCTCAAGAAGCAGCTGGAAGGCACCGGCCTCACGCCGGAGCAGATCACCTTTGACGATGCTGCGCTTCGCGGGATCATTCGCAACTACACGCGCGAGTCCGGCGTCCGCAACCTTGAGCGCGAGATCGGCAACGTGTGCCGTAAGGTGGCTCGCCGTATCGTCAGCAACACGGAGCACAAAGAAGCAATTACGGGAGAATCGCTTGCCGATGTCCTCGGCATTGCCAAGTTCCGCGATTCGCAAGTCCACGAAAACAATGAGATCGGCCTGGTGACCGGTCTTGCCTGGACAGAGATGGGGGGCAGCATCCTCCAGACCGAGGTCCAGGTACTCGACGGCAAAGGCAAGATGACCGCCACCGGCCAGCTCGGCGACGTCATGCAGGAGTCCGCACAGGCGGCGCTCACCTACATCCGTTCCCGCTCGCACCACCTCGGTCTGCAGAAGGACTTCTACCGCAACATCGACATCCACATCCACGTGCCCGAAGGCGCCATCCCCAAGGATGGTCCCTCCGCCGGCATCACGCTGGCCACAGCACTGGCGTCAGCTCTCACCAAGATCGAAGTCCGCAGGGACATCGCCATGACCGGCGAGATCACCCTGCGCGGCAAGGTTCTGCCTATCGGTGGTCTCAAGGAAAAGCTTCTCGCAGCGCACCGCGCGGGCATCTTTGAAGCCGTTCTGCCAGCCGACAACAAGCGCGACCTCCCGGATCTACCGGAGCTGATCAAACAGGAGATGAAGCTCCACTTCGTCGAGAACATGGATGAGGTGCTCGAGATCGCTCTTGCCGCCAAGCTGCCGAAGCTCGACGAAGAAACGCCGGAAGCACTCGCCAGTATGCCCCCACCCACGGCGGAGCTCCCGGCCCACAACGTACACCATCAGTAGATCCCTTACGAGTACACACAGAAAGGCCCGGCAATCTGCCGGGCCTTTCTGCTTCTCAAGCATCTTCCGGGCTAAACGGCTCGCCCGCCTCGTAGGAAGTGGAAGATCAAAGAGATCACCGCAAGGATCAGCAGGATGTGGATGAAGAAGCCGGCCACATGAAACGCAAAAAAACCACCCGCCCAAAGAATCAGCAAAACAATCGCCAGGATGATAAACATACACGCACCTTTCAGCCAATGAAGTTCGCGCGCATAGCGCGGGCCTGGCATGTTGAGAGCCACACAACTTCAACTAAGTTGTATTCGGGTTGAAATGTTCCTCCCACGATTCCGGCAAGATAACAATTCCAACTCACCTTGCATCTATGTACCTCAGTGTCGTAATGGAGGACGTCTTGGAACTCATTGTCATCATTGTTCTCGTGCTGCTGCTCTTCGGGTCCTTTCCTGTGTTTCCGTATTCCCGTAGCTGGGGCTATGCGCCTACGGGCACCCTGGGCACCATTTTGCTGATCGTTGTGGTTCTGTTTCTGCTTCACGTTTTCTAGGCTCCACGATCGCGAAAGCTTCCGTTAGCATGAAGGGCAGCACCGGCCGGTGCTGCCTTTTCCTATGCCCAACGATTCCCTCGAGTCCGCCGTCCTTCGCCTCAGCGATCTAGCCCCCGGCAACATCCAATCCGAGATCCGCGCCATGTCTGTCGCGTGCGCAGAGGTCAACGGCATCAACCTGGCCCAGGGCGTCTGCGATACCCATGTGCCTGCCCCGGTCGCAGAGGCGGCGATCGACGCCATCCAGCAGGGCCATAACATCTACACGCGCCTTGACGGGATCGCGCCGCTGCGCCAGGCGATTGCCCGGAAGTTTGCCTCGTTCAATCATCTTGAGGTCGACCCCGAGAGGCAGGTGCTCGTCACCTCCGGCGCCACCGGCGCACTTCATGCCGCGTTGATGGCTCTACTCAACCCGGGAGACGAGTGCATCGTCTTCGAGCCGTTCTACGGTTACCATGTGGCCACCCTCAATTCCCTGCGCATGGTGCCGGTGATTGTGCCGCTGGCCGCCCCGGACTGGACGCTCGATCTCGATCGCCTCCGTGCGGCGATCACACCCCGCACCCGCGGCCTCATTCTCAACACCCCCGCCAACCCCACCGGCAAGGTCTTCACCCGCACCGAGCTCAAACAAATCGCCGAGCTCACCCTTCAGCACAACCTCTTCGTCTTCACCGACGAGATGTACGAGAACTTCATCTACGACGGCGCCCAGCACCTCTCGCTCGCCACCCTGCCCGGCATGGCGGAGCGCACCGTCACGATCTCCGGCTTCAGCAAGGTCTTCTCCGTTACTGGCTGGCGCCTCGGCTACCTCACCGCCGATCCCCGCTGGACACCGGCGATCGGCTACTTTCACGACCTCACCTTCGTCTGCGCGCCCGCCCCACTTCAATACGGGGCCGCCGCGGGCCTGGACCAACTGCCGAAGACGTTCTACACAGACCTGACCGTGGAGTACCAACGCAAGCGCGACACCTTCTGCGCCGCCCTCACCCGCGCCGGCCTGACGCCCCACATCCCCAGTGGCGCATACTACGTCCTCGCCGACGTGACCCGCATCCCCGGCCAGGACGCCAAAGCCAAGGCCCGCAAACTCCTGGCCGACACAGGCGTGGCCGCCGTAGCGGGCAGCGCCTTCTTCCTCACCGACCCGACCACAGGTGAAAACGGCGGCAACCACCTGCTCCGCTTCTGCTTCGCCAAACGCGACGAAGAACTAGCCGAAGCCTGTCAGCGACTAGACGCCTACCGCCCCGGCTGAAGGACAACCGCACTTTGCTTGTCATTCCCGAAGGGAATCTGCGTTTGCTTTGCTTCCTGGTCATCTCCCATGGCGGGAGATCTGCTGTCTGCTCGCCTGAGCATGCCCCCCGCAGCGCCTCTGACGGCAAGGTCGTGAGATGGGCTGCAGAGCACTTTGCAGAGAAAGGGGCGCTCGGATTCCAAGCGCCCCAAACCGCTTCTGAATTCCTATTCTCTTCCACCCGCAATACTAGGAATCAACATCACCTCATCCCCGTCCGCAAACGGGTGCGTCTCGCCACCGAGAAACCGAATGTCTTCATCATTGATGTAAACATTGATGAACTTTCGCAGCTTCCCTTCCGCATCCTTCAGGTTCTGCGCCAGCGCCGGATACTTCGTATCAATCTCGCTCAACAAGCCCTGCAAATTCGAAGCATCCGAAGCGAAGCTCTTCTGCCCATCCGTATGCCGCGCCAACGCCGTCGGCAACACTACCTTTACGCTCAACGAACACCTCCTGCCAATTCCAACTCCTCGTCCTGGGCGCGCCCAGCGCTCACGAGTCCGCCATCGATGCGGCGAATGTACTCATCGAAGTCTGCCAGCCGCGGCCGCACCGGCACCGCTGTCTCAAACCGCCCTTGCAGCACGTCGGTCGTCTTCAAGCCATTGCCCGTAATGCAAACCACCGTCGTCTCATCCGCGCCGATGCGCCCATGCGCATACAGCCGAGCCGTCACAGCTGTCGTGACACCACCCGCGGTCTCCGTGAAAATGCCTTCAGTCTCGGCCAGTTCCTGGATGCCAGAGACAATCTCAACGTCGCTCACATCCTCTGCGAAGCCTCCCGTCTCCTGGATCATCTTCGAAGCCATCGGCCCATCCGCCGGGTTGCCGATCGCCAGGGAACGCGCGATCGTATTCGGCCGCTGCGGCTCGATGAAGTCCCTGCCCTGCTGCACAGATTTCGCAATCGGCGAGCAGCCTGTCGCCTGCGCGCCAAAAAAGCGCACCGGCTTGTCTTCCACGAGACCCAGGGTCACAAGCTCCTTGAACGCCTTGCGGATCTTGCGGATCAGCGACCCACCCGCCATCGGCACCACAACGTTGTCCGGCAACCGCCACCCAAGCTGCTCGGCGATCTCATACCCTACCGTCTTCGAGCCCTCCGCGTAGTAGGGCCGCAGGTTCACATTCACCAGGCCCCAGCCGTACTCATCGGCGATCAGCGTGCACAGCCGGTTTACATGGTCGTAGTTGCCATCCACACGCACCAGCCGAGCCCCATATACCTGCGTGTTGAGCACCTTCGCAGGCTCCAGGTCCGCCGGGATCAGGATGCAGGCCTTCAGCCCCAGACGAGCCGCCTGCGCCGCCACACTGTTGGCCAGGTTGCCGGTCGAAGAGCACCCCACTACCTCAAATCCAAACGCCTGCGCATTCGCCAGCGCCACGCTGACCACGCGATCTTTAAAGCTCAGCGTAGGAAAGCAAACTGCGTCGTTCTTGACGTAAAGGTTCGTAGCGCCAATGCGCTTGCCCAGCTGCTTGGCGCGCACCAGGGGCGTGAAGCCGACGGGAAGATCGGGCTCAAAGCCCTGTGGGATGGGAAGAAGGTCCTTGTACCGCCAGATGCTTGCAGGCCCCGCCTGAATGCTTGCCCGCGTCACATGGCCGCGCATGCCTTCAATGTCGTATTGCACTTCCAGGGGCGCCAGGCAATCATCGCAGGCTGATTGTGGCCGGTTGCCAAAACTCTTGCCGCACTCGTTGCAGCGCAGTTCGTAGACCGTACAGGAACTCTCCGTCATCATCGTCTCCGATGGTCAAGGGGTCCTGCTTGTCTGTGATGGCCGCTCTCGTCACGAAGGAAGGACTGGAGATATGCGGCAATGCCAGCGTGTACAGCTACGCTTGCTCCACCGAATCTCATGTGTCCTGCTTGCGCAGGCGAGAGTTGACACCGGTACTGTACTCTGTCCGGTTGTCGTGGCGTCACAGGGCTCGTCCCTCGACCACTCTGCATGAAATTCGACCCGCTTGCACGGGAGGAATGAATCAACTTGTAACACGCTCACAGATGGCACGCAAGTTCTTCGAAGTTGTCCATGTACAGAACTTTGTTCCACCCCGGCCACAAACCAAAGCATTTCTCGACACCATCGCGGGCGCGATCGAGGTGAAGTGGCGTAACCATTTGCCTCTACTTCTCCTCCGCGTGCTTCCGTGCCTCGCTCGCTGCAGGCGTGTTTGCCACAAACTGTTTGCCCTTTCGCGAGCCCTGCACTTTCTTTGCATCGGTCGCCTTCTTCTGTGCGGGCGACAACTCTTTCCATGCCTCGTCCGGCAGATAACGATGCGTCTCCTCGCCCTGCACCGCCTTCTCGCCAGTGGCCGTGTGCCACTTTTCCTCGCCCCAGTGCTTCAGGCTCTCCTGCGCCTCGTTGCGCGGATGCTTGTACCCGCCACCTTCGGCAACGTACTCATGCGCCACAAGCTGTGCCTTGCGCGCGGACCATTGCCCTGGACGGCCACCCTTGTCGCCCGCCACCACCTCGCGCTTGATCTTCTCGCGCAACTCGGGCTTGGTGTAGTTGTCCTCGCTCTTGTGCGCAGCGGCTGATTTGGCAGGGCTCTTCTTCGCAGCGACTTTCTTCGATGGCGTTTTCTTCACCGCAGACGTTTTCGCTGCACTCTTCTTGGCAGCACTTTTCTTGGTCGCCGTCTTCTTCGCAGAGGTCTTCTTCGCAGTCGCCATGACCGCATCGGATGCGCTCGCCGAAGCTTACGTGAGCGCCTGCATGCGGGGAATCGTCATCATCAAAACAGCGCAGCGCAAACCGCTACGCAAGCAAATCATGCTCTGCGCTGCCGTTCACCCACCCGCAAAACATCAGGCGTAAGCAGCAATCACGTCCACGGCAATTCATGCCGGGTCGTAGTTGAGATTCGGCCCAAGCCAGCGCTCCACTTCGTTCACGCTCCAGCCTTTGCGCCGCGCATAGTCTTCCACCTGATCGCGCCCGATCTTTCCAACGCTGAAGTAGCGAGCTTCCGGATGCGCATAGTAGATTCCGCTCACGCTGGACCCCGGCCACATGGCAAAGCTTTCCGTGATCTTGATCCCGGTTGTCGTTTCGACATCCAGCAGCTGCCAGATGGTGCCCTTCTCCGTATGATCCGGGCTCGCCGGATATCCAGGCGCAGGCCGAATGCCTCGATAGCCTTCCTGGATCATGTCCTGTGGGCTCAGATTCTCCGTCAGGCCATAGCCCCAGTCATCACGCACCTGCTTGTGCAGGCACTCCGCAAACGCCTCGGCCAGGCGATCGGCAATCGCCTCCGCCATGATCGCGTTGTAGTCATCATGCTTGGCCCGGTAACTATCCCCAAGCTCCTTCAGCCCGATGCCGCTTGTCACCGCAAACGCGCCGATCGAGTCCAGCAAACCTGTGTCCCGTGGCGCGATGAAGTCCGCCAGCGACCGGCACGGCTCAGACCCTTCACGGTTGGCCTGCTGCCGCAGACAATGAAAGCGCCCGATCACATCACCCTGCCGGTCATCGTGGTACAGCTCGATGTCATCTCCTACCGCATTGGCGCGCCACAGCCCATACACGCCACGTGCCGTCAGCAGCTTTTCACGCACAATGCAGTCCAGCATCGCCTTGCCATCTTTCAGCAGCTTGCGCGCTTCATCACCTTGCTTCTCGTCGTCCAGGATGCGTGGATAGATTCCCCGCAAGCCCCACGTATGGAAGAACGGGCTCCAGTCCACAAACTCCCGCAAGGTCTCCAGCGGGAAATCCTCCAGCACACGCACGCCGGTGAAGGCAGGGATCGCCAGATCGTCTGCGCGCCAGCTGATCGGCGTTCTGCGTGCCCGCGCGGTGTCGATGGGCACCGTCGCCTGCGCAGGCGCTGCGTGGCGCTGCCGCAAGCTCTCATACTCCGCCCGATGCTGCGCTATGAACTCATCGCGCCCATCCTCACTCAGCAGACTCGTCGTCACCGGGACAGCCCTGCTGGCATCCAGCACATGCACGACCGGCTGGCTGTAATGCGGCGCGATTTTGACCGCCGTATGCGCGCGGCTCGTCGTCGCACCACCCACCAGCAACGGCACCTTGAAACCCTGCCGCTCCATCTCACGGGCAACGTGCACCATCTCGTCCAGTGACGGCGTGATCAACCCGCTCAGCCCGATGATGTCGGCCTTCACTTCTTTGGCGCGTTCCAGGATCTTCTCCGCCGCGACCATCACGCCCATATCGATCACTTCATAGTTGTTGCACGCCAGCACCACACCCACGATGTTCTTGCCGATGTCATGCACATCGCCCTTCACCGTCGCCAACACGATCTTGCCCTGCGCCCGCACCTCTTCGCCCGCTGCCTCAGCCGCAGCCTTCTCGGCCTCCATGTAGGGCGTCAGGTAGGCCACTGCCTTCTTCATCACGCGTGCCGACTTCACCACCTGCGGCAAAAACATCTTGCCCGCGCCAAACAGGTCGCCCACCACGCTCATGCCGGCCATCAGCGGCCCTTCAATCACCAGCAGCGGCCGGCCAAGCTTCGCGCGCGCCTCTTCGGTGTCCTCGTCGATGTACTGATCAATCCCCTTCACCAGCGCATGACTTAAGCGCTCTTCCACCGTGCCACTACGCCACGCTTCCGCCTTGGCTTTGCTGTTGTCGTTGCCCTTCTTGTTGTCATTCCCGAAGGAAATCTGCTTTTCTGCCTCGGCCTCAGCCTTCAGCCGCTCACCGAAGTCAACCAGCCGCTCCGTAGCATCGGGCCGCCGGTTCAACAGCACATCTTCAACCAGCACCTTCAGCTCTGGATCAATCTCCTCATACACCTCCAGCATGCCGGCATTCACAATGCCCATATCCATGCCGGCTGAGATCGCGTGATACAAAAACGCCGAGTGCATCGCCTCGCGTACCTTGTTGTTGCCACGGAAGCTGAAGCTGATGTTGGACACACCACCGCTCACCTTTGCATGCGGCAGGTTCGTCTTGATCCATCGCGTCGCGTTGATGAAGTCGACGGCGTAGTTGTTGTGCTCCTCCATCCCCGTCGCCACCGTCAGGATGTTCGGATCGAAGATGATGTCCTCGGGCGGAAACCCAACCTCGCCCACCAGCATCGAGTAGGCCCGCTGACAGATGCGGATCTTGTCCTCAAAGGTCGCGGCCTGCCCCTGCTCATCGAAGGCCATCACCACCACAGCTGCGCCATACTTCAGCACCGCCCGTGCACGCTGCCGAAACGTCTCCTCGCCTTCCTTCAGCGAGATGGAGTTCACGATGCCCTTGCCCTGCAACGTCTTCAGACCCGCCTCGATGACCTCCCACTTCGACGAGTCCACCATGAAGGGCACCTTGGCCACCTCAGGCTCGCTGGCGAGCAGTTGCAGGTAGCGAGTCATCGCCGCCACGCCGTCGATCATGCCCTCGTCCATGCAGATGTCCAGCACGTTGGCGCCGTTCTCCACCTGCTGCCGCGCCACGCCCACAGCCTCTTCGTACTTGCCCTCTTTAATCAGCTTCGCAAACTTGGGCGACCCCGCCACGTTGGTTCGCTCGCCAATCATCAGGTACACGCCAGGCTGTTGCGTAAACGGCTGCGACCCCGACAACCGGAGCGGCTTCATCACGTGATTTCTTCTCTCATCCACTACGTTCAGCTAACCCCTTGGCTGTCATTCCCGAAGGGAATCTGCGTTTGCTGTTGTTGTTGCCGTTGCTTTTCTTGTTGTCATTCCCCGAACGGGGAACCTGCTGTTTGCTGTTGTTCTTGCCGCTGCTTTTCTTGTTGTCATTCCCGAAGGGAATCTGCGTTTGCTGTTGTTCTTGCCGTTGCTTTTCTTGTTGTCATTCCCGAAGGGAACCTGCGTTTGCTGTTGTTCTTGCCGTTGCTTTTCTCGTTGTCATTCCCGAAGGGAATCTGCTGTTTGCTGTTGTTCTTGCCGTTGCTTTTCTTGTTGTCATTCCCGAAGGGAATCTGCGTTTGCTGTTGTTCTTGCCGTTGCTTTTCTCGTTGTCATTCCCCGAAGGGAATCTGCGTTTGCTGTTGTTCTTGCCGCTGCTTTTCTTGTTGTCATTCCCGAAGGGAATCTGCGTTTGCTGTTGTTCTTGCCGCTGCTTTTCTCGTTGTCATTCCCGAAGGGAATCTGCTGTTTGCTGTTGTTCTTGCCGCTGCTTTTCTCGTTGTCATTCCCGAAGGGAATCTGCTGTTGCTGTTGTTCTTGCCGTTGCTTTTCTTGTTGTCATTCCCGAAGGGAACCTGCGTTTGCTGTTGTTCTTGCCCTTGCTTTTCTTGTTGTCATTCCCCGAACGGGGAACCTGCTGTTTGCTGTTGTTCTTGCCGTTGCTTTTCTTGTTGTCATTCCCCGAACGGGGAACCTGCTGTTTGCTGTTGTTCTTGCCGTTGCTTTTCTTGTTGTCATTCCCGAAGGGAATCTGCTGTTTGCTGTTGTTCTTGCCGTTGCTTTTCTTGTTGTCATTCCCCGAACGGGGAACCTGCTGTTTGCGATCCCTAAGCCGCCACCAACGCCCGCGGCGCCTTTCCTTCCAACGCCCGCGCAATTGCCGCAATATGCTGCGGCGTATTCCCACAACACCCACCCGCGATATTGATCAAACCATCAGCCGCAAAGCTCTCCAGGAACCGCGCCATATCCTCCGGCCCCAGATCAAACCCCGTCTCCGACAACGGATTCGGCAAACCAGCATTCGGATAACAAGAAATCGCCGTATCCGCCTTCGCACTCAACTCGCTCAAAAAGGGATACATCAAGTCCGGTCCCAGCGAGCAGTTCAAACCCACACTCAACGGCTTCACATGCTTTACCGCCGTCCAGAACGCTTCGGTCGTTTGCGCCGAAATCAACGTTTCGCCACCACGCCCCACCGCCGCCGAAATCATCACCGGCAACTCAACCGCGTCCTCATCAAACACCTCGCGTATGGCCACCAGCGCCGCCTTGGCATTCAACGAATCAAAGATGGTCTCCACCAGCAACAGATCGCTCCCACCGGCAATCAACGCGCGTGTCTGCTGCTTGTAGGCCGTCTTCACCTGGTCAAACGTCACCACCCGAAACCCCGGATCATCCGCATCCGGCGAGTTCGACAAGCTCACCGTCATCGGCCCAATCGCCCCCGCGACGAAGCGTTGCCGCCCGGTCTCGTTGGCCACACGATCAGCCTCCTGACGACACTGTCGCGCACTCTGCTCGTTGATCTCCCACGCCAGCAGCTCCAGCGCCGGATCCTCAATGATCCCCTGATAAAAAGCCGGATTCTTGCGCCCGCCACGCTCCCGCGGATCCTCCACGAAGAACTCGCTCTGCGTAATGCTCGTCGCGCCAAACGTGTTGGTCTCGATGATGTCCGCCCCGGCCTCAAGAAAGCGCCGGTGAATGTCGCAGATCATCGCCGGCTGCGTCAGCGAGAACAGGTCGCCGTTGTTCAACAAATCCTTATCGGCGTTCTTGAAGCGCTCTCCCCGGATGTCCTGCTCGGTCATACCATAGGTGCGGATCGTGGTTCCCATCGCCCCGTCGATGATGGCGATTCGTTTCTCCATGACCGCTTCCAGCGGGTGCTTTGCTCGCTGTACCATCACGCCCCCCTCACAACACATCGGCGAGCCCGAAGGCTCGCCGCGCTGAATTTGTCATCTCGACCGGAGCGCGCAGCGCGTAGTGGAGAGACCTGCGTTCCTCGTTGCCAACCTGCTTACCGCAGCACCTCAACCTCTTCATGCTCGGTATGCGGCAGCGCCTTCGGCACGGGCACCAGCATGTCTTCCTTGCGCATCACCATGTTGGTTGCGTTCAAGCTGGCCAGCTCAAACCCATGCCCGTGGGTGATCGCATCCGTCGGGCACGCCTCAACACAATAGCCGCAAAAAATGCAGCGGTTGTAATCGATGTTGTACACCTTTGCGTATCTCTCGGACGAGCTGATCCGGTGCTCTTCGGTGTTGTCGGCCGCCTCGATATAAATGCAGTTCGCCGGGCAGGCCGCCGCGCACAGAAAGCAGGCGACACACTTTTCCAGCCCATTCTCGTCCCGCTGCAGCTGGTGCTTGCCGCGGTACCGCTCCTGGAACACCGCACCCCGCAGCGGCCCCTTGCCGTCCGGATAGTTCTCTACCTCAGTGGGCTGAAAGGTCTCGCGCAGGGTGATGCCCATGCCCTTCGCGATCGCAGCGGCGTTGCCAAGTATCGACATACCTCAAGTATACGTCTGCACACGGCAGCAGTGCCCCGCTGCTCCCCTTTGTTGTCATTCCCGCAGGGAATCTGCGTTCTTTGATCCAGCCTATGAAGCACCGCAGCGATACACTGCCGCCATGCGCCTCCCCACCCGCAAGCTGCTCCCCGGCCTCGCGCTCCTGCTCGCCCCCGGCCTCACCCACGCACAGGCCACCCCGGCCCCGCCGCAGAACCACGCCCCCATGCAGCACATGGACAAAGCGCCCGTCCCACCCTCCAGATCGCTCAACATCACGTTTCAGGGCCGCACCACCGAGCTCACCCTCAGCGACCTCCTCAACCTTCCCCAAACCACCGTCCACGTCCACAACGCCCACTCCAACCAGGACGAAACCTACACCGGCCCCCTGCTCGCCGACGTCCTCACCCGCGCCGGCCTCACCAGCACCAAGGAAACCGAACCCCTCATCCTCCACAGCACAGTCGTCGCCACCGGCACCGATCACTACTTCGTCCTCTACTCCGCCGCCGAGGTCGAACCCGCCTTCAGCCGCAGCCAGGTCATCGTAGCCGTCATGAGATCCGGCCTCCCCGACACCGCCGGCGGCCTCATCCAGCTCATCAACACCGATGGCGCCAAACCCGCCCGCTGGGTCCACGGCCTCGCCAACCTCAACGTCGTCAGTATGTCCCCGGCCACCACGACACCGTAACGAAACACCGCTCGAGAGCCGGGCTTGCCCGCTTTGGCGATGAGCATCAGTAACAAACCTAAGATCCGGTTGCGGAACTACAGTTTCCTTGCAACTTTCGTGTTAGCGCCCCTACCTTCGTTGCAGCCCACAGCAACAAGAAGGAATTATGCGCGCTCTCGTTTTCACTTCTCTTTTTGCCGCAGCGCTTGCTCTTGCTCCCAGCGCCTTCGCAGACACGTTCACCTTCACCCCTACCGGCGGTTCCGCCATTACCTTCACCACAGGTTCCAGTCCGTCGAATACCGTCGAAAGCCCCTCGCCATATGACTATTCGGAGTACGACGTCGTTCCTGGTACCGCTTACTTTTTTGACGCATCGGAGGGCGAATACTTCGACGCAAACAAGGGGTACGGACCGACTCCGTTTGACTTCCTCCTCTTTACCGGCAACACGGAGTATCTCGAGGACGGCGTGCAGCTCTTTACCGGCACAGTCGACGCGCCTGTCTTCATTCCTGGCACCTATACCCTCGTTGGAGATCAGAGCGAAGGCAACGGAGTCGGCGGAACACTGGTCGTGGATGGAGGCGCCGCAGTCACGCCGGAACCGTCCAGCTTGATCCTGTTAGGTACCGGCGCCCTCGGCTGTCTCGGCGCAGCACGCCGCCGCCGCCTTCAGGCGTAGTAGGCAACAGTACGGGGAAGAGTTCGGTCGCGAGCTCTTCCCTTCCTCTTCTTCCTACTTCAGCGGCGACCAGCCAGCGCCAAGACCCCTACCGCACCACCGCACGGATCATCCCAAAACTCCCCATCCAGTGCGCCAACCCGCCCACCAGATCCCGCGTGGGTACCTCGTTGGAAGCCTGCCGCACCGGCCCAACCCCCTGGGCGCCGTTCACCGCGTCCCGCAGCTTGCGCGCCATCCCCAGCTCAAATCCCTCACTCACCCAAACGCGTTTGTCATCCCGCCGCAGCAAGATGTCGCCCTCCCGCGTCGAGTACACCCGCTCATCCGGGTTGGTCTCTTCCGTCGGCCGGCGCTTGAGCCCGTCGTACTGGCGCGGCAACTCTTCTTCAAACACATGGAAAAAGCTTTCCGCCGAGTCTTCATTCTTCCACTGCGAGTCATACAGCAACGCCAGCGACCCCGTGGTTTTCTTCTCCGCGTCCGTTGCATTTTTGCGCTGCGCCGCATAGTAGACACCGCCATCCCAGTTCGGCGTCAGCGCTTCGGCCAGCGGCTTGCCGCCAAACAGCTCCGCCGTCATTCGCACGTCCAACTCACCCATCACGCCCACGTCGTAGGGCTCATATCCGGCGTCGTTCAGCATGGGGTGGATGTCCGGCAAGCGCAGCACCGTCACTGGCGCGTTTCGCAGATAAGCCTCCGGGTGCAGGATCTGCGAGCTCGCCGTCGGCGGTGCTGCGAGGACCCCCGCAAACGCCCGCTGCGTTCCTGCCCGCACCTCGACGGCCTGCTCAAACAACAATCCACTCGAATACGGAAACAGCAAACTCTGCTGCAGCACCAGGGGCGCCCGCGACAGCACCGGGCTGTCACTCATATCCGCTGAGTTGTTCGCCATCATCTGTGCCGCAGCCTCGGGCATCTCCTTCAGCGTCTTGTTGATGCCCTGCTTCATCAGCGTGTAGTCGGCAAAGCTGATCATCGCCTGCCCCTCCAACACTGCATCCCGAGCCGTATCCGCCTCATCGGTCTCAATGTGCCGGTTGTCCTCGGCCGCGGTCTTCGCCGTCCCCTCCGGCTGCACATCTTCCCAATGCTTCAGGTCCACTTTCTGGTCCTGCAGGGCGTGCGTCAGTTCATGCGCCATCACGCTCTCCTGCTCATCCACCGGCACCCAATCGAGCAGGTTCATTGTTTTGGTCTTGTTGTCGTAAAAGCCCGCGATCTGCTCCGTCAGCAGGCTCAGCAGAAACGGTCGCAGCTGAAAGTCGCGGTCCAGCAGACCGAACTTCTTCAGCACCAGTTCGCTCTGCTGCATTTTCTTGTTGCCCTTGTCCTCGTCAAAGCGCTTGCGCAACTCCTTGTTCACCTGGTCGCGGCTGACAAACACCTTCTTCACCGGGTGTTCAATCGGCAACCCCGTATCCTTGCTCGCAAAAGCAAAGATCTTGTCGCTCAAACCCAGCAACTGCTTTTCCTGTTCCTTGGTCAGCCGCTTTTCCACGGTGATGGTCGTCTGCCCCTGCTGCAACACCGGCCCGGTCACCCCGGGTGCATTGCTCGGCACAGGCTGAGCAGGCTCCTTCGTTCCAGGTGAGGTAGGCACAGGCTTCTCCGGCGACGTCCCCTGCGCCCCCGCGCTCCCCACCACCCCACAAGCCAAAGCCCCCGCCAACAACCCAACACCAAGCCGCACAAACCCTCCAAATCCGCTACCAATCAGTGTACGCAGGCCACAGGACAAAACTGCCGCCTCACCGCCCACAATCTACGCAAACGAGCCCGATCACCAGCACCAGGCCGTAGCGCCTCCATCCACGTGAAACTAAAACTTTGGACGCTCTAAACGACAGCTATCCAGCAAAGACCAGAAAGGACCGGCCATCCGGCGTTGTCGCGGGCAACTGTACGAGATGCCGACTTGTCGGCAGCTGACTGGAGGCGTCAGGTGCGTCTCGTTGTGTTATCCGGTCGTTGCGGGAGCTAAGGCGAGCGCTCGATTCTGCTACCAGCTCCGGTTTCGCCAAAGTAAGCTTACGGCAGTATGCGCTGGCTCTGGATACTGACATTGACCGTAGCGGCGGTGGTCGTGACGATCTTCGTTCTCAGCTGTCTCGATTACATCGGCGGAATGGGTTGGAGTCTGTACCCAAAAATCCTCCGGTCACGACGTGCAATCAAGCAGGTACTACGAAAGCATGGCTATACCTTTCCCGTTTCCAGCTTTGGTGCAACCGGTATCGACCCTCGCTATCTGTGCGTTTGCATAAACGTGGATGCGGATGCCGAGCGTGATCGACTCTTGGCGGATTCAGGCCTGTTCGACGAGTTTCGGCTGGCTCTATTGAGGTCCGGCTACCCCGCAGAGAGCGTTCCGCTAGTGAGCTTCAGCGTCGAGTCACAGGAGACCGTTGACAGAGATTTCGGTGGAAACTGGTTCTACGCAAGAAAGTGAGTGAGAGGACAGAAGCGATCACTTCCGCTTCCATCTGGACGAGAAACGGGGCATCTCGTACACTTGCCGCCCTGTTTACCATTTCGTTAACCCGCTCCGGGTCAAGTTTCCGCTAAGCCGACTTATCGTCAACTGACGAGAACCGCGTTTCTCGGGACTGATCCAGAAAGTAGCTACTAGCAATAGGCCCCCCAAGGAAGGGATCTGACGAAAACATACTTTGTTCGGCTTTGAGACATCTACTGCCTCAGCTTCTTGGCTCGTAGAATCCACACCTCTGCGGACAAGAGAATCAACGCGGCCGTTTGGAAATCGCTGGAATGTCCCCTCAAGGCGGAATGTTGCAGGATCGCGGAGTGCCGACAGAAAATTGCGATCAAGCAGCAGGTGATGGAGCAGATAGCTGTCAACACCGCAAAGACTCGCCGCTTCCCCTTGTTTACTAACATGCCTCAAGCTCTCACAACCCTGAAGTCGGTAGCAAGTGCCCTCCTTAGGGATCGGTGCTGACGGGCCAGGCTTGTCTAATTACGTGCTGGCCCAGAACGCAGATTCCACCCGCGAATGACAACCGGAAAAGACCCTCGGGGAGGGGATTACCAAAGGTTGACGTTGACTGGTTAGGTCGGTCCTGAGAAGTCGCATTAGCGGAAGTGATGGTGCAAGTGTCCGTGAAACGGGGCGGTCTCAACCGGTCGATGCAACATCATCTGATGGAGGTGGTGTTGATGAGATACGGAAGACGATACGGTCTATCTGCGGCACAGAAGGCTGAACTCTGGCGGCGTTGGAAGGCCGGAGAGTCGTTGCATGAGATTGGCCGTGCTTTGGACAAGAGTTATAGCTCTGTTCAGTTCCTGTTGTCGCAGCATGGCGGGATCGCACCAGCGCTTCGTCACCGCTCGCCGCGAACGCTTACGTTGGCGGAACGGGAAGACATTTCGCGAGG
Source organism: Granulicella sp. (assembly GCA_965198515.1). Taxonomy (GTDB): domain Bacteria; phylum Acidobacteriota; class Terriglobia; order Terriglobales; family Acidobacteriaceae; genus Granulicella. The sequence goes on from CBDAPO010000006.1 coordinate 2,734,399, forward strand.
CATTGCGTCCGGCTTGTCGATACGAGAGATCGCCAGGAGCTTGCAGCGGGCAGCCTCCACGGTGAGCCGGGAGGTGGTGCGCAACGGTGGCCGGTCCCTCTATCGAGCCAGCGAAGCCGATCAACAGGCCTGGAAGACAGCGCTTCGACCCAGGCGATGTCTTCTTGCCTTACGCTGGAAGTTGCGGGTGATCGTCGCCAGTAAACTGATCCGGGACTGGTCGCCGGAACAGATCTCGGGATGGCTGAAGATACGGTATCCCGACAACGAGAGCATGCGCGTGTCCCACGAGACCATCTATCGCAGTTTGTTTATCTAGGCACGAGGCGTGCTGAAGAAGGAGCTGATGCAGCACCTTCGGTCCAGGCGGCTTGTCCGTCGGTCACGGCATGCGCGAGCCGGAGGAAAGTCACAAGGTCAGATCGTCGATGCGATCTCCATCCGCGAACGACCTGCGGAGATTAAAGACCGCGCCATCCCGGGCCACTGGGAGGGCGATCTGCTTGCAGGCACCGGCAACAGTTACATCGCCACCCTGGTGGAACGACATTCGCGGTTCACGATCCTGGTCAAAGTGAACGGCAAAGAGACAGCGACGGTCGTCGCCGCACTCAGCCGGCAGGTCCGTAGACTGCCTGCTTCTCTGAGGCGTTCGCCGACCTGGGATCGAGGGCTGGAGATGGCCAAACACAAGAGCTTTACCGTGGCTACAAAGGTGAACGTGTACTTCTGCGATCCGCAGAGCCCCTGGCAGCGCGGCACCAACGAAAACACCAATGGGTTGCTGAGGCAATACTTCCCTAAGAAGACCGACTTATCTGGCTACTCCCAAGCCGATCTCGACAAGGTAGCGATGCGCCTGAATCAACGGCCACGAAAAACTCTGGGATTTGAAACTCCGGCTAGTAAACTGCAGGCCAGCGTTGCATCGACCGGTTGAGACCGCCGGGCATCTCGTACACTTGCCAGTTTTCGTCGAGCCTGTGTACTCACTGAAACCTCGTTTCAGGTGAGGTCAATCCTCAAAATGCACACGGTCATCGCCAGCCCTACAGCCAAACCAATCCAAAAGCTGAAGGCCCGCCCCAAAGCCCGGCCACCAACCTCAAGCCCCACACCCAACCACCCTTGCATCCAAACCCCGCCCACTACAATCAACCAGTCATGTCAGCAGCAATCACAGGCGAACTCGAAACCATCCTCACCGGCGCCGCCTTCGCCCCCATCGCCGACCGAGCCTTCCTCCGCATCACCGGCCCCGACGCCCCCCGCTGGCTCAACGGCATGGTCACCAACAACGTCCAGGCCCTCAACCCCGGCGAAGGCAATTACAACTTCCTCCTCAACGCCCAGGGCCGCATCCAGGGCGATTGCACCATCTACCGGGAGCTTTCTACCCCGGAACCGGCATACCTGCTGAAAACCGATCAGGCGCAGGCCGAGCACATCCAGCAACTCCTCGACAAGTTCATCATCATGGATGACGTCGAGCTGACGCCTGCTATGTTTGAACACAAAGGTCTCCTGTTGCTGGGCCCCGGAGCGGTTTCCCTCCTTCACAGCTTTCACGCTGGCGCCGGAGCACCGTTACGGATGTTCGAGTTTCCGGCGACCGGCGACCCCAATGCCAGGTTGCTATCGCCTTCGTTCGGAACAGTGCCTCAGTTTGAACTGTTCGGTCAGGAACACCTCGAATTCCCCTCGGCAGTGGAAGTCTCCCCCGAGAGCCTCGAAGCTCTCCGCATCCTCGAAGCCCGCCCACGCTACGGCACCGACATCCGCAACACCGAAACTGCCAAGGACCTCCCCCAGGAAACGAACCAGACCCACGCGCTCCACTTCGCCAAGGGCTGCTACCTCGGCCAGGAGATCGTCGAACGGATCCGCTCCCGCGGCCAGGTCCATCGCATCTTCACCCCTTTCCGCCTCCAGGGCGACCTGCCCGCCACCTTTCCCACACCCCTCCAGGCCAGCGGCAAGCCCGCAGGCGAGATCACCAGCGCCGTCACTGTCCCTACCGTCGACGGCCCGGTTCACCTCGCCCTCGGCTACGCCCGCCGCGAAGCACTCGACGCCAAAGCCATCTTGACCTATCCCGGCGGCACGGCACGTCCGCGCGCCGCAGGCACGCTAGGCTAAGAGCAGCGCGTAGCGACAAACCGCATCCAACCTCCCCGAGAGACCCAAGCATGCCCGAGAAGCCAACTACCTTCGTCGTCAACGACCGCCGCAAGTTCACCGCCGAAGGCGAACTCCGCCACGATGCCCCGACGGACGCCACAACGGCCGCGAGCCCCGCGGAGCCGACCAAAGGTCCGCAACTGGTCGCCGAGCCCCCCACGTCGCCTGTGGCTACCTCCGAGCTGGCCGATTTGCCCGAAGCCGGCGCGATCGCCGACCTCTACCCGGACCAGCCCTCCCCGATGGACCCGGATCCGACGGCGGAAAACGACGGCTACCTGGAGGACTCCGGCTACCCGGACGAGGGCTCGTTGCCGCCCGGCCCAACCGCTGAGCAGGCCGCCGAGGCCGCCCGCGCTTACGAGGCCACCGTCGACCGCCTGGACACCGCCATGCGTGCCGCCAACCCCGGCGCCGACCGCATGCCGCCGATGAGCTTTGAGCGGCTGGTGCAATCGCTCTACACGCAGGCCCTGATCCTGCTGGGCGGCGGCGCCCAGCCCGGCGAGACACCCCGAGTCGACATCCTGGGTGCACGCGAAACCGTGGACATGCTCAACGTGCTTGCGGAAAAATCCAAGGGCAATCTTTCCGACGCCGAGGACAAGCTCCTGCAGTCTGCCCTGTTCGACCTTCGCATGGGCTTCCTGGAGATCACGCAGGCGCTCGCGCGCCAGGCGGCTCAGCGCCAGGGCGCCGGCCCGGGCATGCCCCCGGGTGGCCCAGGGGGCCCCCGCATCGTCCGCTAATTCGGCTAATCGCTAATTCGCTAGTCCGTTGGGAAGCCAGTCCGGTTCCCAACACCACCGCAACCCCAACATGCGCAGCGCAAACGCGAAGCGCCAACCCGAGCCGACGCGTAGCGCTACTTCATGCAAGCAACCCTCACCTTTCTCGGCTCCGGCACCTCTATGGGCGTGCCTACCCTCGGTTGCCAATGCGCCGTCTGCACCGATGCGCGCCTACCGGATTCGCCCAACCGCCGTACCCGTCCTTCGATCCTGCTGACCTACGGCGAGGACGCGGCCACGCAACAGCCCCACCAGGTCCTTATCGATACCGGCCCCGACTTCCACGCGCAGGCTACCCGGCTGAACCTGCGCCACCTGGACGCTGTGCTCTACACTCACGGCCACGCCGATCACGTGCTCGGCATGGACGACCTGCGGCCGCTCAGTTTCGGGCACGCGCACGGGTTGCCGCTCTTCGCAGACGAGCAGACCGCCCAGGTGCTGGAGCGCGTCTTCGAGTACACCTTCCGCACCGAGAACCGCTATCCCACCAGCGCCCGCGTCATCCTGCATCGCCTGCCGGAGGAGCCCGGCGACGCCCTCGATCTTTTCGGGGCGAAATTCACCATCGTGCCGGTGACGCATGGTCCCAACACCATCCTGGGCTACCGTTTTGGCGGTGCAGCCTACCTTACCGACCTGAACGACATCCCTGAGACCTCAATCCCGCTTCTGCAAGGGCTCGACATTCTCATTCTCGACGCCCTGCGCCGGCAGCCCCACCCCAGCCACGCCCACCTCGACAAGTCCATCCAGCTCGTCAATGTGCTGCAACCCAGGCGAGCCTTTTTTACGCACATCAGCCACGATCTGGATCACAACCCCACCAACGCCGCGCTTCCGCCCAGCATTCAGCTCGCCCATGACGGCCTGGAGCTTACCTTCAACATCGCCTGACAAGCGGCTGCTGTGCGGTCATCCGCTCATCTGCTGCCCCCGCTGACTCGCTGACCTGCTCCCCATGCTCCTCGCCCGTTCCCTCGCCGAACTCGCCACCCTGCCCGACGCGGGCCGGCCCAGCGTTGTCACGATCGGCAACTTCGACGGCGTGCACGTGGGCCATCAGAGCGTGATCGCAGAGGTCCGGGGCCGTGCGGCGGCCAACAACGCCCGGTCCGTGGTCGTCACCTTTGACCCCCATCCCACGCACGTACTGCCCGGCGCGAGGCCATGCCGGCTCATCACCCCGACAGCGCGCAAACTTGATCTGCTGGCACAGACCGGCATCGACCTCACCCTGGTGCTGCCCTTTACCAAAGAGCTCTACACCCGGACGGCACGCCAGTTCGCGCAGACGGTGCTCTGTGAAGGCCTGCACACACTGGAGATCCACGAGGGCGAAACCTTCCGCTTCGGTCATCGCGCAGAGGCCGATATCGCCGGCCTGACCGAGCTTGGCCAGGAGCTTTGCTTCGCCGTGAAGGCCTACCAGCCGGTGGTTCAGCGCGGGGCGGCAATCTCTTCCAGTCGCATCCGCACTCTGGTTGCCGAAGGAAAGCTCAGCGCGGCGCGCTCCTTGCTTGGCCGGCCGTTCACTCTGGACAGCACGCCCGCAAAGGGCCGCGGTTACGGCACCCGCTACGCCGTTCCAACCATTAACCTCGCGACTCCGCCCGATCTGTTGCCCGGCAACGGGGTGTACATCACAACCCTGCGCATTGGCTCAGGCCCCGATGCCCCGCTCTTCCGCGGCGTCACCAATGCCGGCAACCGTCCTACCTTCGGTGCTGACAGCTATGCGATCGAAACGCATCTCTTCGACTTCACTCCGGTCGACCTCACAGAAGACACCCCGATCCGCTTGGCCTTCCTGCGCCGGTTGCGCGAAGAACGCCGTTTCGCCTCACCCGAGGAGCTGAAGCAGCAGATCGGCCGCGACGTGCGCACGGCGACACGCTTCTTTCAACTCTGTGACGCCCTCCGCGTGAAGGAGCCGCCCCGCTAGGGACGGCTACGGCTTGCTCGGGACGGCTACGGCTTGCTCTGCCACGCGTCGGCATGGGCATCGATCACGTTGCGCACCTTGTTGGAGATCGTCTGGTCATCTGCATCCGAAGGGTGCGAGTCACACCCGGTCATGGCGAGACCGTGTACCGGGACGAAGTCGATCCTGCTCTCACCGGCGTTCTTCATCTGCTCCACGACCTTGCGCGCTTCTGCCTCAATCTCACCCTTGGCTCCGTCGGTAGCCCAGACAATCAGGAGGGCCCCGGCGTCGTGCGCACGCAACCCCTGCAGAAAACGTCCGAAGCTCTGTTCGTAGTCGGTGTGCAGGGCGTCACGGCTCTTCCATGGTTCGCCAGGATGTAAGGGCGTCGAGAAATCATTCGTCCCAAGACCCACAACGATGACCTGCGGATGCCAACGCGCATCCACGTAGAGTTCCTTTTTGTCGAAAAGCACAAAGGGATACGCCGCCGGTAAGGTGTCGCCCGCAGAGCCGTTGTAGTTGCGCACCACACCTCTCCCGGAGATCGCATTCACCTGGAAATCAGCGCCGTAATTCTGTGCTGTGAGCGCTCCAAACGATTGCGAGACATCCGTTGTCGCCCAGATCTGCTCCTGCGTGCACTTCCGCTCTGTCGACGTGTTGCCGTATCCCACGGTGTAGGAATCGCCGATGAACTCGATCTGCCGTGGCTTCGGCGCAGGGGCCGGTTGCGCGCGATCTGCCGGAGCCAGAAAGCCGCGGAAACCTTCCGGAGCAGACTGGCTCTCATCTACCACCTGGACATGAATCTGGTGATCGCCATCTGTTAGCCCGGCAATCCGGTACGTTGTAGGCCCTGTGCTAAGGAGCTTGGCCACAGGTTCGCCATCCACAGAGACGTGCAGCGCTTGCCTGCCCTGCCCCGTATTGAAGTAAACCGCTTGACCACCGAAGGCAGCGTCGAAGCCGTTACCCGGCCACTGGTAGACCAGTTCGCCGCCAGGGCCGGAAGCCTCCGCCAGCGGCGCCTGTGTTTCGACGCGCCCGTGCGCCGTCATTGCGAGCGGCACAACGCCGGTCGGGGTGCTGGCCTGCTCGACCCGCACCGCCTGCGCAAAAGCGGTGCAGCTGCAGAAAAGGCCCAGTGCGCGTAACCAAGGGATGCGGCGCAGGGTGTTTCGTCTTGCCCTCAGAAACAAAAACTGAGCTCCAGATTGAGAAGTTGAGAACAAGGACGCTGAACTGCTCGCATGCAGCACCCCGAGGACGGGGTGGGCCTCAGACGCAAACGTTTACGCCAGCGCCAGGTTCATGTTGCGGAGCGCCTCATCGATCTCGGCCGTGCTCTTAAAGCCAACGGTCGCGCAATCCACACCGGCGTTGCGAAACGCAAACTGCATGGCCTTTTGCCGGTCGTCAGGGCTATTGTTAAATGCGCCACCACCGACCAACTTCATCCCGATGATGCCCTTGCCGTCCCGCTTCACCTGCCTGAAATGCTGCACAACTTCGCCGACGTTGTCGGGGTACGTGCTATCCATGTAAGTTGGGCCATCCATGCGCGTGCCATTGTGATTCACCCGCATCAGCGCCACTTCTACCCAGTCGTTGCCGGGCATTTGCCGCAATGCAGGCAGGCCGTGCACGGAAGCCCCGCGAGACCGCACGATTTTCTTTGCCTGCGCCTGCTCCACACCGTCCTGCCACCGCTTCGTCGTACTGGTCCAGTCCGCGGTGTGCTGCCAGTGCAACAGCATGATGTCGAAGTACTCCATCTTGTGCGTCCGGCGCATCTCGTCGAAGCGTTGCGCGGGGTCGACGCCCGGGTCGGTGGTCACCTTGGTCATCAGTTGATAACTGTCCCGGGGGTACGGCTTCAGTGCCTCACCCAGCATACCCGGGGTGACATACGCTTCCGCTGTTTCAAAGAAGCGAATGCCGTGATCATAGGCATACGCTACAAGGCGGTTGAACCCGCTTTGCCCGAGCCTGGCCTGGACAACGCCGTTATCGCTCCCGGTGCCAAAAGCAAGGCGCGTCACACGTATGCCCGAGTTGCCAAGAGTGACGGTGTCTGTGGCGGACCTGACGGGTGCTGCCTCCGAGGCAAGCGTTCCCACACTGGCCAACGTGCCCACGGCCAAAGAAGACTTGAGAAAATCACGACGCGTAAATTGGCTCAAAATAGCACCTCAGCAGCGACTGGCTTGCAAACGTCCCGTGCGGTCATGCTACACCGACCTCGGCCAGCCTGTCGGGACGGCCTCGGCGGCTCGACATTATTCGGGTTGCGGCACGACCGTCGGTTTCGCCGCGCGGGGCGAAACCGTCGTCGGGACTGGGACCCTGGGCGGAACCGACGGATTCAAAGCCTGCGGCGAAACGGGTACCGGCACTGGGGGCCGTGGCGCCGAGTCCTCGGGAACAGCGTCCGTCGCCGGTGGATTGGGAACCGGCGCTGCGTCGCTCTTGGGCTCGTCGTCAGCGGTGTTGTCATCACGATTGCTCACGTCGTCATTCGGACTGGCTGCGACTTCGAGCTGCCGCTTTGGCGCATTTGCCTTCGGGAACTGCTCGTTAGGCCGGTCCGCCAGGGCGGTCTTCATGAAGTCGATCCAGATGGGGAGTGCTGCCCGCGCACCCGTCTCCTTTTCGCCCAGCGACTGTCGCGTGTCGTAGCCCACCCAGGTTCCACAGGTGATAGACGGTGAAAAACCGAGGAACCAGGCGTCTGTGTAGTTGTTGGTCGTACCCGTTTTGCCACCCAGTTGGTGATGGAGCTCCGAGGCGGTCGCCGCGGTGCCATGTGCCGTCACGGCCTGGAGTAGCAACATCATCTTCCTGGCAATCTCCACAGAGATCACCTCGCGCACCGGCGACGCTTGTACATCCACGGGCGTTCCGTCCGCCTGGGTCACGCGCTTGATATAGTGCGGCGTCACCCGGATCCCGTCATTCGGAAAGACGGAGTAGGAGGCTACCTGTTCTGCCAGCGTCAGGTCTGCCGCGCCGATCGCTACCGGGAGGTAGTTCGGCATGGGACTTGTAACGCCGAACCGCCGAGCCACTTCAATCACCTTCTTGATGCCAACCTTATCGGCGATGCGCAAGGCGGGGATATTCCGGGATTGCGCAAAGGCATCGATTACGGTCATGGTGCCGGCGAAACCCGCCTCGTAGTCGTGAGGAGAATAGGGTCCGCTGGCCGTGTAGAACGTTGCGGCGGCATCCGAGATGGGATCGTAGGGCTTCATCCCAGCTTCAAATCCAGCTGTGTAGTCGTAGATCTTGAAGGACGATCCGACCTGTCGCAGCGACTGCGTTGCGCGATTGAACTGAGACAGCGCAAAATCGCGTCCACCGATCATGGCGAGTACTTCGCCCGTCGCGTTGTCTACCGCCATCAGTGAGGACTGTGCCCCGGAATCCTGCTCAAGCGTCAGGCGCAGTTGGCCCGTGTCGGCACCGCTGAGCACGTGAACATAGACAACGTCTCCAGGACTCGCAAGCTCCGTCGCTTTGAACTTCTGCGTCCAGGCCCAGTCTGGCGGGGTCATGGTCGCCCGCACCTGCCCGATGCGCACGGTCATCTTCGTCGCGGACACCTGCGTCACCAACGCGTGAACATAGCTGCCGTCGATCAGGTTGCTGTTCCAGTCTGGATGCTTATACGTGGCAGGGTCGTAGGCGGTATTCACGATGGTCGGCAGCTTGCCCTTCCATCCGTGCCGCCGCTCGTACCCGGCCAGACCTTCAAGGGTGGCCTTCTCGGCCGCATGCTGCATGTCTAGGTCCAGGGTTGTGTAGACCTTGAGACCCGATCCATGCACCTCGTCGACGCCGTACTCCCGTTCCAGTTGACGTCGAACCTCTTCAACGAAGTAAGGTGCCTCGGTGTTCGGCGGCGTCTCCAGATGCAACACTAGCGGCGTAGCCTCAGCCGCCGCAGCTGTGGAGGCACTGATCTTGCCGTCTCGCTGCATCTCCTCGATCACCAGGTTGCGGCGTCTCAGGGCTCGCTCCGGAAAACGCACCGGCGAATAGTACTCCGGTCCCTTCGGCAAGCCTGCGAGCAGGGCTGCCTCCGGCAGGGTGAGCTGCCGAAGGTGCTTGGAAAAGTAGTACTCCGACCCGGCCTCAAAGCCGTATGTCCCGCGACCAAGGTAGATCTGGTTCGCATACAGCCCAAAGATCTGATCTTTGGTGAAGTGCCGTTCGATCTGCAGGGTTAAAAAGATCTCCTGCAATTTGCGCCCATAGGTCTTTTCCGCGGAAAGGAAGAGATTACGGGCCAGTTGCATCGTGAGCGTCGACGCACCCTGCGCCTTGCCGTGCGAGCGGTAGTCTTCATAGGCTGCGCCCACCACACGGACGAAGTTGACGCCCCCATTTTGGAAGAAGTTCTTGTCTTCGATGGAAAGGATCGCTTCCCGAAGGACGGGCGGAATCTCCGAGTACGGAACGACAACACGCCGCTCTGACGCAAACGATCCGAAGATCTTCCCATGGACGTCGTACAACTCGGTCGTAGTGCTGGGCCGATAGTGCTCTAGCTCAGTCATCTGAGGCAGGTTGATCGCGTACATCAACGACAAACCAACCATCACGCCGAAGATCGCGGATGTGCTCAGTAAGAGGAGGAAAGCTGCACGGCGCAAGACCCAGCTTTGCGTGCCTGGCGGGTCACCAAAGGGAAAGCGCAGCATCGCGCCCCACACCGGGGAACGCGGACCAGTCTTGATCCGCAGGACCACGCCCTTCTTCGTCTTACGCTCCGGTTGCAGCAGGCTCGGCACAGCTATTCACCCTAACATGCGGTCATTCTGAGCCGCTGCGAACCTTAGGCGGCCGCCTTGCCCTTCAAAAGCTCAAGTGCCTTGTTCAGCTGATCGTCTGTCTGGATGCCGGACTTACGCGAGTGTGGAGCAGCGTTCGCTGTGTCATCTGTCCCTTCGACATCATCCGTGTTGGAGGCAACCGTTACTGTGGGTGTAACGCCTTCGTCTTCGTAGGCCTTCCCTGAAGGGGACTGGTACTTCGCGATGGAAAGAATCACCGCTCCTCCGTCCGGGAGCTCAAAGGTTTTCTGCTGCGCACCTTCGCCAAAAGTCTTCTCTCCAACGACTTCGCCACGCTTGTTGTCTTCAATCGCGGCTGCTACCAACTCAGCCGATCCAGCCGTACCGCGGTTGACCAGCACGACCAAAGGTGCAGATGCGTCCAGGGCTTTACCCGGTTCAGCACTGAACGTCTGCTTGGCCACCTTCTGCCCCTGCAGAGTAGCGATCGTCCCAGACTTCAGGAAAAAGTTCGCGAGGCGCACCCCCTGCGCCATGTCTCCTGTGGACACATCGCGCAAATCGAGCACAACCTTCTTGTCGCCGCCCTTCTCAGCGGATTTCAGCTTGGCCTCTAGCGCATCCACATGCTCGCGATCCAGGACTGCCGGCTTCAGGTCGATGATGCTGTCATTTTCCAGTTGGCTATCGGTCACGGGCGGCTCGGCAACAACTGCACGGGTCAGCGTGATCTTGTCGGGAGTTGCCTTTCGCGGCCGAACCACTGCAATGGTCAACTCGCTGCCCGGTGTACCTTCAAGCAGCCGTTGAATGATCGCTAGGGAAAGATCCCGTGTGTCCTGCGTGCCAATCGCCTCGATGATGTCGCCGTCCCCTAAACCAGCGCGGTCAGCAGGGCTGTTCGGCACGACGGAAACGACCACAGCATACCCGTAACGTTTGGAGACATCGATACCGACCTGGGCTTTGCCGCCACGATCTGCCTTGTACACCTTGTAATCTGCTGGGCTGAGATAGCTCGAATCAGCATCCAGCGACTCGAGCAGGCCGCGTAGCGCACCGGCGGTCACCGCCGGCATATTCGGATCTTCGACGTAGTCGGTCTGAATGTGCTGCAGCACTTCACTGTAAACGTTGATCTGTCGATAGGCGCCGTCCTGCTGATCAGCCGACCCGGCCGCGCTTACGCTGCGGGCGTTCACACCGAGGAAGACACAAAGGATCAAAACAACCGAGAAGGCAAGCAGCGAAAGCTTCAGACTCTTGGGCATAGAACGGTATCGACTCCGGGGAACGTCGGCGTACACGCCTTAGACGCAGCCCAATGCAAGAATGATACGCTTGGCGCAAGAAAGGCGAAACGTTACTTTGGTGTGAAACGCGCAAGATACTGGTGGCGGTGAGTGGAATCGAACCACTGACCTACGGGTTATGAGTCCGTCGCTCTAACCATCTGAGCTACACCGCCGACAGCCTGGAGCCTGCACTGCAATTTGCAGCGCGGGATCGATGTTCTCTTCACAGGCGCAGACCTCATCATAAAGTTGAGAGAACATTGAGGTCAATCGTGCACGACCGATCATCAGCCCAGCTGCCGACCACGCCAAGGTGCGGAAGGCGCTCCGCCGTCCTGTTTGCCGGCGTTCTTTTTCTTTCCACGCCGATGCAAGGGGCCCTGATTCGCGCCTGCCGGCCGACCGATACGCCCCTGGTCTGCCAATTGCAGTCGCTGCTCACCTTTCTGGATGCAGCAGCGATCTTTCTGGGCTTGCTGCTGATCATCGCCGTGCTGGCAGCCGTTCGCGCCTACAAGCGAAAGCCCAAGAAGCTCACTCCTGACGAGATCACTCCTGATGCGCGTTGATGGACCACACGTGGGAACGGCAATGAAGGTGCTGGGCGTCATCCCTGCACGCCTGCAGTCAACCCGCCTTCCCCGTAAGGTGCTTCGTGAGATCGCCGGCAAACCGCTCCTGGCATGGGTCTACGAAGCCGCAATCGCCTGCCCGCAGTTGGGCCAGGTCATCGTGGCCGTTGACTCTGAAGAGGTCGCCGACTTATGCGAGCGCAATCGCTGGCCGTGGCAGATGACGGCCTCGGAGCTACCCAGCGGAACCGACCGCCTTGCCGCTGTCGCGAAGTCGGCGACAGCTGATATCTACGTCAACATCCAAGGTGACGAGCCGCTGCTGAGTGCGACCCACATCGGTGCTCTGCTGGCTCCGTTCCGCGACGGGGCCGTTGACGTGTCTACGCTGCGAACCGAATGTGAGCCCCACGAGGTGAATGACCCGAATACAGTCAAAGTTGTGACCGCGCAGGACGGCCGGGCTCTGTACTTCTCACGCGCCGCTATCCCGCACGACCGAGATGACGTACGAGGCGTCCGCTACTGGAAGCATCTCGGCCTGTACGCATACAGGCGTGCTGCGCTGGAGCGCTTCGCCACGCTTGCTCCCGGAGAGCTGGAGCAGGTGGAGCGCCTGGAACAATTGCGCTTGCTCGAGAACGGTCTGTCCCTCTACGTCGAAACGGTGGAGCAACAGACGGTCGGGGTGGACACCCTGGACGACCTCGGTCGTGTCGAGCGAATCCTGCAAGAACGCCTCAAGCTGCAGGCTAATTCCGCGTTCTAGATCGTTCAGGCTCCTTGTCCGAAGTGAATGCGCAAGCCAAGCGGCTCCACGTGCACCTCAACACCGGCGAGCGAGGGGACCACCCACCGTGCACCAGCCTGCCGCAATTCCTCCGGCAGATGAGTTCCTTCTACGCCGAGCACCATGCAGCCCGCAGCCGCTCCGGCCTGGACCCCGCTCGGGGCGTCCTCAACCACGAGGCAATCCTCCGGCCGCGTGTGGATCAGTTCAGCCCCGCGCCGATATGGCTCCGGATCCGGCTTGCCCCGGTCAACCATGTCGCCGCTGATGATCAGCCGGGGTACAGGCAGTCCAGCAGCCTCCAAACGTCCAACAAGCAGCCGCCTTGTCGCCGAGCTAACTATCGCCCAACGGTCAGCGGGCAGACTGCGTAATAGTTCACCTGCCCCAGGCAGCACCCGCAGGTCTGCCAGATCTTCCAGTTCCATGTCCTCGATCAGGCGCAGCCCCTCGACGGTATCAATCGCGGGCACAAGCTTTCGCATGATGTCGAGAGCGCGTACGCCGTGCGGAATCTCAATCTGTTCGGCGTTGGGAACGCCGTAGTGCGCAGCCCACCGGCGCCAGCAGCGCTCCACGCTGCCAATCGAACTCACCAGCACTCCGTCCATGTCGAACAGAACGCCCCTCACCATAACGACCAATGCGCTACCCCAAACCTTCTTCGCCGGCTATCACGAATGCCCGCGCAGCTTCCAGTATCGCCGTTACGCTCTCCTGGCTGCAGCTCTCGCAGTACACACGCAACAGGGGCTCCGTGCCGCTTGCGCGCAACAGCAGCCATGTTTCTGCTGCGTTCGGCTGTGCGGCACACGCGGGTTCTTCCAGGAAAAACTTGATTCCGTCGAGTGTCTCCGTCCGCAATACACGTCGACCGGCGAACGCGGTCATTCCCGCACTTGCCCGCTGGATCGCAGATTGCTTCAGGGCGTCGGTGATGTGCATGTCGATGCGACCATACTGGTGCTCACCGTATTCTTCCTGCAGCGCGGCAACGAGCTGACCCAAGGTCTTCCGCTCGTCTGTCATCACCTGAGCCAGTAATAAGCTGTTGAGCAGACCGTCTCGCTCCGGCAAGTGCCGGCTCAGTCCCACACCGCCCGACTCTTCGCCGCCGATCAGGATGTCCTGCTCCAACATGAGGTCGCACACGTACTTGAACCCGATGCCGTGCTCGTGCAGTCGCCGTCCATGCTTGGCAGCGATCCTGTCCAGCATCTTGGTTGTGTTGAACGCCCGCGTGACATCGCCCGGCCAGCCTTTGCGCGTGACCAGCCATTGCAGCAGGATCGCGAAGATTTTGTGGGCGTCGACGACGTTGCCATGCTCGTCCACGGCCCCGATGCGATCCGCATCGCCGTCCGTGATCAGGCCCGCATCGCAGTGTTCCTCGACCACCTTCTTCTGGCTGAGCGCGACGTGCGGCAGGATCGGCTCCGGGTTGATGCCCGGAAACGCCGGGTTTACCTCGCTGCGAATAGCCACGTACGGCACGCCCGCGCGGTCAAAGATGCCGGAGATGTAGCCCTGCCCTGCCCCATACATGCAGTCGATCAGGAAACGAAAACCTGAGGCTTTGATCGCCTGTAAGTCCACGAAGCCTTCCAGCGCGGCGAGGTAGGGCGGCGTGAAATCGATTTCCGTGATCGCTGCCGGCGCACTGGCGGTCGGCAATGGCTTGTCCAGCTCGCGCTCGATCTCGGCGATGATGGACGGCTTGCCCGATCCGCCGTAGCTCGCCTTGTACTTGACCCCATTCCACTCCGCGGGATTGTGGCTGGAGGTGATCATCACGCCACCCACGGCACCGCGTTCACGCACGGCAAACGAAAGCTCCGGCGTCGGCGTCACCTTGTTGGCAAGGAACACCGGAATACCCGCTCCGGACGCAACTTCGGCAACCACCCCGGCAAAGGACCGCGATCCAAACCGGGTGTCATAGCCGATACACAAGCCGCGCTCGGGCCGTTCCTGCGACAGCACATACCGTGCGATAGCGCGCGCCGCGACACGCACGTTGGCGTACGTGAAGTCGTCGGCGATGATGCCTCGCCAACCATCGGTCCCGAACTTGACGACCGTCTTCGCTGTTGCCGTTTGAGCGCTATCGCTCGTCGATGTGTCCACACTCATTACGTCAAATCTTCCCGTCCGGCCTTGCGCAACTCTGCGACAACCTTGCCCACGTTCTGCGACCCGTCCCTGGTTGTGATCAACAGGGCGTCTTCGGTCTCCACCACGACCAGGTCTTTCACGCCTACCAACGCCACGGCCTTCTTCGGCGCATACACATAGCATCCAGTGGATGTGATCTCCACGCCGTGGGGCGCTTCGATGACGTTCACACTCTGTGGATCATTCACGTCGGCCATGTGCTCGTACAACGCGGCCCATGACCCAAGGTCATTCCATGCGAAGTCTGCGGGCAGGCAATACAGTTGAGACTGCGCTTCACCTTTCGCAGACCGCGGTTCCAGGACGGCATAGTCGATCGAGATAGACTCACACTTCGGGTACAGTTCCCCGAACACACGCTCGAACTCCGGCGTATCCCAGGCTTCCGCGATCGTTTCCAGTAGCTTGGCCATGTCGGGCTTGTGTTCCCGGACGGCGCCGGCCAGCGTGCCTGCAGTCCAGAGAAAAATCCCGCTGTTCCAGGCATAGTTGCCGGACCGAACAAAGGCACGCGCCCGCTGACTGTCCGGCTTTTCCGTGAAGCGCCGCACCCGGCGCACCGAAATGCACTCCTGCCCCACGCGCACCGGCACCGAAGCCGCTCCCAGCTCGATATAGCCGTACCCCGTCTCAGGACGGGTCGGCGGCACACCCAGCACCACCATTTTTGCCCCGCTGGCCGCGAGTTGTGCGCCCGCCTCCAGAACCAGCCGGAATCGCTCCGCATCGCCTATGGTGTGGTCTGACGGAAACACGCCCAGCACGGTCTCCGGCGAGCGCTTTTCGAGCAGAAAGGCAACCAGCGCGCAGGCCGGCGCTGTGTTTCGCGCTTCAGGCTCTAACAGCAGACGGTTGGGCAGCACCTGCGGCAACTGCTCCGCGATCGTGGGAGCAAGCAGCGGGTTCGTGATCACCCAGACGCCTTCAGGGGTCGCCAGCTTGCCTAAACGCTCGACCGTACCCTGGATCATGGTGCCGTCGCCATCCAGCTGCAGAACCTGCTTGGCTCGCGCTTTGCGGCTGCGCGGCCAGAAGCGTGTTCCGCTGCCCCCGGCGAGGATGATCGCCGCAAAGGGCGGTTGTGAGTGCGATTGAACGGCTGACATGAGCCCTATCCTAAGGTCTTCCGCGGAGGAAACCAACGCACAGTGGTAACCCAGGACTCATACCAAGGTGCCATGCGCCGGGCGGACTGCTCCGAATCAGCGCAGTCCGGCCAGGTACGTCCGCAAACGCTCCACACCTTTGTCGATCACATCCGCGCTTACCGCGTAGGAAAGCCGAATGTGCTCGTCTGTCCCAAACGCCTCGCCGGGGACGGTGACCACGTGCGCCTCGCTGAGCAGCTTGCCGGCGAGTGCTGACGCCGTCGCAATGCCTCCCTTGCCCAGAAACGCCTTGACGTTCGGGTACACATAGAACGCGCCCTGCGGCACCGTGCAGGTCAGCCCCGGGATCGTCTTGAACCCTTCCAGCACCCGGTCACGCAGCTTGATGTAGTCCGCCCGCATCTCGCGCACGCAGTCCTGCGATCCCGTCACGGCCGCAATGGACGCCTGCTGCACCATGCTGGCCGTGTTCGAGGTCGACTGCGATTGCAGCTTGCTCATCGCGGCGATGATCGGCTTCGGTCCCAGCGCAAATCCCGCGCGCCATCCCGTCATCGCGTATGTCTTCGACAGCGACCCCAGGATGATCATGTGCTCCTTGCACTCCTTCAGCGCGCCCGCCGAAAACGGCTCGCCCTGGAACGTCAGGTACACGTAGCACTCGTCCAGCAGCACGTACACGCCGCGCGCATGCGCCAATCGCACGATCGCCTCAACGTCCTCACGAGCCAGCACCGCGCCAGAAGGATTCGACGGCGTATTCAGGATGATCGCCTTGGTCTTTTCCGTGATCGCGCTTTCGATCATCCCCGCCGTCAGCCGGAAGTTCTCCCCCTCGCTGGTATCCACGAACACCGGCACGCCGCCCGCGTACTGCACGATGTCCTTGTAGCTCACCCAGTACGGCACCGGCACAATCACCTCATCGCCGTGGTCGATCAAGACCTCAACAGCGTTGAAGATCGCCAGCTTGCCGCCGGTCGTAAACACGCACTCGTCCGCCGCGTAGTCAGACCCGAAGTCGGCGCGATGGCGGTCCACGATCGCCTGCCGAATCTGCGGCACACCCGCAACCGCGGTGTAACGGGTGAAATTGTTCTCAATGGCTTTGATCGCCGCGTCCTTGATGTGCTGCGGCGTAGAAAAATGCGGCTCGCCGGCGCCGAAATCCGCGAGGTCGATGCCCGAGGCTTTCATCTTCAACGCCTCAGCCGTAATGGCCATCGTGGCCGACACTTCGATCCGGTTGATCCGGTCCGACAACACCTTGGTCGCGACTGCTGTGCTCATGCCTTCTAGTTTAAGGGCAGATTCACTCTGCCAGCGCCACCGGATTCTCGGACTGCTCCATCTCGCTCCCGCGGGCCTTGGCCAGCAGCCGCGCATTCACGTACGGCGGCACAAGCTCGCTCACATCGCCCCCCAGCTTCGCCACCCCTTTAATCAACCGCGAGCTGACAAAGGTGTACTTTTCCGCCGGAATCAGGAACAGCGTCTCGATATCCGGCGCCAGCTTCCGGTTCATCAGCGCCATCTGCAGCTCATATTCGTAATCCGACACAGCCCGGATTCCACGCAGCACCGCCTGCGCCCCCTGCGACCTCGCAAAGTCCACCAGCAATCCATCAAAAGCCGCCACGCTCACATTCGGCCACGCCGTCGTCGCCTCGCGCAGCATCGCCTCGCGCTCTTCCACGCTGAACAGCGCCCCAGGCTTGGTCGAGTTCTTCAACACGGCAATCACCAGCCGGTCGGCGATCTTCGCGCCGCGCGCAATCAGATCAAGATGCCCATTGGTCGGCGGATCGAACACGCCAGGATAGATAACGGTCAACTCAGACATGCGCTCTCAGCATACGCATATGCTTTTCCTGCTGTCATTAGGGTGGTACAACACTCTCATCAGGTGCCCCCTGAGTCCCCTGCCGGTCTGCTTCCCGAACAGTCCTCGATGCGAAGTAAGGTCCAATCACGCCATAGCAATAGAACGACGGTCAAGATGGATACCAGAACCACGATCTGGCACAACATCCTGAATCCGTCCCTCCCCAATCTCTTGTGCCTTACTCTGGCAACCGCCCTTTTGCCTCACACAGCCTCTGCGCAGACAGCACCAATCCAGCCTGACGACCTGAAAACCTCCATCACCAACATCCAGGCGGGCAGCTTCAGCAACGCAGACGTCGAGATAGTGGCCCGGGCCAAGGCGACGCAGCAGGCTCTTCCGGCGCTGGAACAACAATTCGAAGCCACCGCCGACGCCCACACGCGGGCCATAACCGCAGAAGCTCTCGTGCGACTCGGAGACAAGAACAACACATACTGGAACTTCTTGCTCCAGCAGGCAACGCTCGCGGTAGACAGCGATCTTCCTTACCCCTTCTACGACTCCCAGGGGAAAGCGACAGGTCGGCAACTCTCTCCGGATTTCAAAGCCTGGATACAGGCCCATCAGGTCGACGCGAGCACGGCGGTCATCTCTGCACTCTACGATCTTCCGGGCAAAGTGCTGCTCTTGGGCGAGACAGGCGACCCGCGTGGAATCCCGCTTCTGCGGCGAGCTCTCCGAGCCCACAATTATCTGATCGTTGTCTTCGCCTCCAAAGGTTTGGCCCGAATCCAAGACAAGCAGTCAATACTGCTGATCATCACGGCCATCCAGGGAGCCCCAACCGAATACGGGTCGCTCATCGCTGAGTCCCTGCTCTACTTCGACGATGTGCTCGCACAGAGTGCCGTTGACAGCTACATGCCAAAAGATACGGCCACCATTGCCCGTGACGAAAAGGCCCGTGGGCGAGGAGTCTTCGGCTGGTAGCAGAACGAAACTCAGGGCACGCTCTCGCCAACCCCCCTGGGAATCTACAAAGCAAGAACTCCGCACCTGCAATCAGAACCAAAGCACATGCGTCGCCTCTGGATCCACTAAGGGACAGAACCCCAGTCTCTCGTAAAGCCGCGCCGCGCCATCGTTCTCCGCCCGCAGTCGCACAGCACGAAAGCTCTTCATCGCCTCACCCACAAGAAACTCCACGATCTGCGCTCCCACGCCACGATTCCTGCACGCACGCCTCACATAGATACGGCGCAGCCTGCCCACCTCAGGCTCACCTGCAAACGGATCCCGCGTCAGCCCCCCAATCGCAATCAACACGTCGCCCTCAAAGACCCCACAAAGCATCTCTCCCGGCCCATCAAACCGGTTCTCTCCGCTGGCCCACTCGCGCACGGTCCTGTCGACGAACTCGATTCCCGCGGCACGCGCCTCCTCCTGCAGCGGCTCGAACCCGCTCATCGGCAGCGTGATTTGCCGTACCTCGGTCACCCGCTCTCCCCTGAAGATAGGACGCCCACACATCTTGGCCTTTGCCTCATCTCACTCCATGCCTTCGAGTATCGATTCCGCTTCCACTTCATGCGCGCGCCGGCCCATGGAGTCGAACGTCAAAGGAACCCTTGCCGCCAGGCAGTGCAGGTCGATGTTGCTCGCTTCTGCCACTTGCGTCTGCCCCCGCAGACACACCAAAGGGAAAGCCTTCGTATGCAACTCCAGCATGGAGTAAGACATCCCCGCAGGAGATTGTGCGTTCAGCCTGTTGACGACCTTCTGTAACGCGATCTTCTCCTCATCATCCGTCTGCCGCATCGAGCCCGGCCGCAGGGGACTTGCATGGATCTCTGCAGTGAACGCAAGCCAACCCGGACAGGCCCGGATCAGCCCTCCCGCCGTGAAATCGTCGGGTCCTTCTTTTCTCCACAGCAGCGGTAGCCGGACGCGATGCCCGCCCAGGTCAGCGTAATTCCCGTGAACGCAATGCCAAGCGATCGCACGAAGATAGCTTCCAAACAGAAAATGAAAAGCAAGAAGCACGATCAACAGAACCGTGGCCGTCCATGCGATCCGCGTTCTTCCAGAGCGCCGCGACGGTTGAGCCACCCGCATCTCCTCGCCTATACGCTCTGCACTACGAACTCAGGCGTGCTCCGGCAGATAATAGTTCCGCACATACTCCCGCACGCCATCCTCAAGCCGAGTGAAGGGCTTCGCATACCCAGCCGCGCGCAGCTTCTCGACCTTCGCCTCCGTGAAGTACTGATACTTCCCGCGCAACACCTCAGGCATCTCGATGAACTCAATCCGCGGCTCCAGGTCCATCGCCTCAAACACCGGCGTCACCAGGTCGATCCACGTCCGTGCCTCGCCTGTGCCGCAGTTGAACAACCCACCCGGCGCCTCAGGTTCCTGCAACGCAAAGTGCAGCGTCACATCCACCGCGTCCTTTACATAAATGAAGTCCCGCATCTGTTCCCCATCGCGATACTCCGGCCGATAGCTCTTGAACAGCTTCACCTCACGCGTACAGCGGATCTGCTCATAGCTCTTCGAAACCACCGAGCGCATATCGCCCTTGTGGTCCTCATGCGGCCCATACACGTTGAAGTACTTCAGCCCGACGATGTTCCCGCCATCACCCTGCTCAAACAGCTCATGCTTCAGCGCCCATAGATCAAACATGTGCTTCGAGTAGCCGTACATGTTCAACGGCTGCAACGCCGGCGTCACCGCATCCGCATCGTCATAGCCCTGCGCGCCATCGCCATACGTCGCCGCACTTGACGCATACACAAACCGCAC
This sequence comes from Granulicella sp., assembly GCA_965198515.1. GTDB lineage: Bacteria > Acidobacteriota > Terriglobia > Terriglobales > Acidobacteriaceae > Granulicella. The sequence goes on from CBDAPO010000006.1 coordinate 2,754,677, forward strand.
GCCGTTGCTCAACGCCCAGTTACACAGCACGCGCGTGTACTGGTAGTTGTTGCGCAGCAGGTAGTCGGCATCCCGCTCGGTCGTCGCGCTGCAAGCGCCCAGGTGAATGCACGAGGTCGCCTCCGCAAACGCCCCGTCCTCCAGCAAGCCCAGAAACTCCTCAGGCGAAACAATGTCCTCATACCGCAGCCCGACAAGATTCTTCCACTTTTCGTCCTTGCCCAGCTCATCCACAAGGATCAGTTCATCGATCCCACGCCGATTCAACTCCGCCACAACATTGCGGCCGATAAACCCAGCCGCCCCCGTCACAATCAACGGCCTGGCCATCGAAATCCCACCTTCACCTTCGGTTCTCTCGCCATCCTACATGCTCCCTGAAACAGTCCCGGCCCCGACCTTCAATGGTCAACCGCACATGAAATCGCAGCCGATGTTGCGTAGTAATTCGCGCCGATCGGTATCCTGAAATCCTGAAATCTTGAAGACTGTCGGATTCCCAAGCGCCCGGACCGACATAGATTCTCAGCTAAGTCACACATTCCAAAGATTTTGCATGCAAACCCTTTGTTTGCAATATCTTACGCTGGACCACATCCCGTAACTGCAACAACGAAAGATTTTACCGCTAGGATCCGATCCCCCGGGGGGAGGGGGGACCCGATCCCTGGTTGCTCCGCCCCTGTACCACCTAGGCTTGCGGCTTCGCCACAAAGAACGCAAACGCCTTCGCCGCCGCAGCCCAATCGCTCAACAGACCCGAAGCCAACTCACTTCCCGTCAACCGCACATGCTCCTCCAGCAGCCCATGCAAGCTCCCCTGCTCCTCCGCCGAGCACTCCGCAAACGGCCGAGCTTCCAGAAACTCCGCATGGTACCGCTGCTCACCAAGCACGTCCCCATCCTCATCCAGCACCCAGGCCGTTCCGCCCGTCATGCCAGCGCCGAAGTTCACGCCGATGCCGCCCAGAATCACCACCGCACCGCCCGTCATGTACTCGCAGCCGTGGTCGCCGATGCCTTCCACCACCGCCGTTGCGCCCGAGTTCCGCACCGCAAAGCGCTCGCCTGCACGGCCCGCAGCAAACATGCGCCCGGCCGTCGCGCCATACAGCGCCACGTTGCCCAGGATGACGTGCTCATGGCTTGCATGCGCCGCACGTCCTACAGGCTGAAACACAAGCTCGCCACCGCTCAGGCCCTTGCCAACGAAATCATTCGCCTGCCCTTTCAGCACAAGCTGCACACCCTCGGCAACGAACGCTCCAAAGGACTGCCCGGCGACGCCTTCCATCCAGAACGAAATGTCCGCTCGCGTCACTTCGCCCTTCACCCGTGCCACAGCCAACGCACCCGAGATCTCCGCGCCCACGGCACGGTGCGCATTGGAGATTGTCGACGACACCCGGAACGGCTCGCCTTTACGCGCAGCCTCCATCGCATCCGCCGTCCACGGCGCATCAAGGCGCTCATCTTCACCTGGCCGGTCATTACGCGCACCCATCCAGCGCCGCGCACCCGTACCCACCTCGGCCAGCACGGGCTTCAGGTTCAGGCCGCCGTCACGGCGCACCTGCTCCAGCAGATCGACGCGACCAATAGCAGCCTCCAGCGAAGGCAAACCAAACTTCGCCAAGAGTCGCTGCAGATCGGCGGACAACTCCCGGAACATCGTCACAATGTGCTCCGGCTTGCCGCGGAACTTCGCCCGCAACTCCGGCTTTTGCGTGGCAATCCCCGTGGGACACGTATTCAGGTGGCACTGCCGCGCCATGTCACAGCCGATGGCGACCAGCACCGACGTGCCAAACGCGAACTCATCGGCACCCAACAACGCCGCCACCAGCACGTCACGCGCCGTGGCCAGGCCCCCATCCGCGCGCAACCGCACACGTCCACGCATGTCGTTGGCGCGCAACGCCTGTTGAGCCTCTGCCAGGCCAAGCTCCCAGGGCGAGCCTGCATACTTGATGCTCGACAACGCCGCCGCCCCTGTGCCGCCCGTGTTGCCCGCGATCACAACGTAATCCGCATAGGCCTTTGCCACGCCGGCCGCCACGGTACCCACACCGAAGCTCGACACAAGCTTCACACCCACAGCCGCGCGCGGATTCACGCGCTTCAGGTCGTAGATCAGCTGCGCCAGGTCTTCGATCGAGTAAATGTCATGGTGCGGCGGCGGCGAGATCAGCGACACCCCGGGCTGCGCATGACGCAGCCGCGCAATCAGCCCGGAGACTTTGTGACCGGGCAGCTGGCCACCTTCGCCGGGTTTTGCACCCTGCGCCACCTTGATCTCGATCTCTTCGGCATGCGCCAGGTACTCCGCCGTCACGCCAAAACGGCCTGAAGCCACCTGCTTGATCTTGTTGTTCAGGCTTATGTGGACTGCCGGCGCCGCGACCGCTTCAGCCACCGCAGTTCCGCCCGACGACGCTGCTGCGGCACCCGGATCGCGCAGGATGTCACTCGGGTACACCGCCGATTGTCCGCTTGCAGCCACAGGCACGCGGTACACCGCCGGGTCCTCGCCACCTTCGCCCGTGTTTGACCGCGCTCCCAGCATGTTCATCGCGGCCGTCACCGTCTGGTGCGCCTCCGGGCTCAACGACCCCAGGCTCATCGCACTGGCACAGAACCGGTGACACAACGTTTCCGCTGACTCAACCTCGTTCACCGCCAACTCCGGCCCGGCTGGACGGATCTCCAGCAGATCGCGCACCCGCACCGCGTCATGCACGTCCACGCCCTGCGAGAAGATCGCAAACTGCGCCGTCGTATCGCTCACCGGGGCCACATTGCGCGCGCTACCCACAACGGTCTGCAATGCCTTCACTGACGGTGGCTGCCAAAGGTGCGGCTCCGCTCCCTCGGCCTTGCGAAAGCGCACCCAGCCAAAGTCCGGCAGATCTGGGGCAGGCGCTGCCTCGGCGGGCGCCGCGGCTCCCCAGCTTGCCCGCACTCGCCGCTCAATCTCTTCAAAGCCAATGCCGGAGAGCGGCGCCGGCGTGCCGAAGAAGCACTTCTCCACCACCGACTCATGCAGCCCCAGGATGTCGAACAGGTGCGCGCTCCGGTAGCTGTCCACCACCGAGATGCCCATCTTCGACATCACCTTCGCGAGGCCTGCTTCCAGGGCCTTTTGCATCATGTGCTCGCCGTCCACGGCCTCCGGCTGCAAGCTGCGCGCGGTCTCAAAGGCCAGCCACGGGCACACCGCCCCCGCGCCATATCCGATCAACACCGCCGCATGATGCAGATCACGGCAGTCGCCGGCCTCCACCATCAAGCCACATTTTGTCCGCAGGCCTTCCACCGTCAGCGCCTGGTTTACCGCGCCGACAGCCATCGCCATTGGGATCGGCAGTCGCTGCGCCGAGGCTCCACGGTCGGTCATCAGCAATAACCGCGTTCCCGTGCGCACACGCTCAACCGCGTCCTTGCACAACGCATCGATGGCTGACTCCAACGTGTCTGCCGATCGAACAAACACGCAAACTCCACCATCGGCAACTCGTTCGCATGTGGATACTGCCCCGCCCGCAATGCGGCCACATGCCCCAACGACAAAAAGACCGAAGGGAGTGACATGCCCGGCAGCGGCGCATGCGTGTCCAACAGGTGTGGCCACGGGCCAAGCCGCGTGTGCAACGAAAACACCACCGCTTCGCGCAGCGGATCGATGGCCGGGATTGGTCACCTGTGCGAAGCGCTGGCGGAAGAAGTGGTACAGCGGCCGCGGACTCTTCGCCAGCATCGCCAGGGGCGTGTCATCACCCATGGACCACACTGCATCCTTGCCGGTCGCCGCCATCGGCTTCAGGATCATGTTCAGGTCTTCTTTGGTATAGCCAAACCCGCGCTGCTGTTCGGCAATCACGTCCTTCGTCGCGGGCTCGGTGACCGCGATCGGCTACCAGCGGCTGGTCCTCCAGCAACGTCGAGTACGTCGTGCCTGCGTCGAACAGATCCAGCAGTTCCTCGTTGTGCAGCAACCGTCCCTGTTGCAGGTCGACGACGAGCATCTGCCCCGGGCCAAGCCGTCCGCTTTCGACCACGCGCTCAGGATCCAGGTCCACAAGCCCCGCCTCGGAGCCCACAACGACGAGCCCGTCATCGGTCATCGCGTAGCGTGAAGGCCGCAGCCCGTTGCGGTCCAACGCCGCGCCGGCAATGGTGCCGTCGGCAAAACGCCAGCGCCGCCGGCCCATCCCAGGGCTGCGCTACATCCGCGTGGTAGCGCAGGAACGGAGACACCCGGTTCACAAACGCCGGTGGCAACAGCATGCGCACACTCTCGGCGAGCGTGCGGCCGTATTGGCTCAGCAGCTCCACCGTCTCATCCAGGCTGGTCGAATCCGTCCCGTCCTTCGTGATCACCGGCTTGGCTTCGTCCGGCAGAGACGCATCCGCTGCGTCCATGCGCGCACGATTGCCCCACACCGTGTTGATCTCGCCGTTGTGCGCCAGGCGCCGCCCCGGCTGCGCACGGTGCCACGCCGGCAACGTGTTGGTCGCGTAGCGCTGGTGAAACACCGCGAACTGCGTGAGATACTCCGAGCGACTGCAGATCGGGGTAAAACTCGGGCAACAGCCGGCCCAGGCACATCGCCTTGTACACCAAGGTTCTGCGACACGAGAGCGAACACACATACCCCTTGCACCGCGCCCGCAAGCACGGCGCGCTCAAAGCCCTTGCGCGCTAAGGTACAGCCGCTTTTCAAACACCGCGATGCTCGTCAGCGGAAGCCACCAGCACCTGCCGCACAGCGGGCATCGTGCTCAGCGCAATCTCGCCCAGCACGCCCACGTTCACCGGCACATCCCGCCATCCCAGCAGACGGCAGCCCTGCGCACGCAGGCAGTCCTCAAGAGCAGCGACCGTTGCCTCGTCCTGCGCGGGCACAAACACCATCCCAACGCCCAGTTGTTCCCCGGCGGGCAGCGTCAGCCCGGAAGAACTTCCAGCAGGAAGTCAGCTGGTACCGCCGTCATAACACGCCAACGCCATCGCTTGACAGCCCATCGGCAGCCACAGCACCGCGGTGCGCCAACCGCGCCAGGGCCGTTAGTGCATATTCAAGAATGGGATGGTTCGCGTCGGCCCGCGTCGACGCAACAAAGCCCACACCGCACGAGTCGTGTTCAAAACGCTCGTCCAGCAACGTCCCGTTGCCATACGAGGTGTGATTCGGAGAGGGAAAAGACACCTCAGCCGGGGAGGCAGCGGCCTCCAGCGATGTGGAAAAGGGCTGGTCCATAGTTCACTATACGACGTTGGGATGGGAAGAGCGAGAGCGTCTTTCAACGACCGAAAGAGCCGTCTTGACAGGGCGCCCTGCGCATATTTATACATGTTAATGCATCTTTATGCACTGCGCGCTCCTGACCCGATGTGCCTGTGCATGACGTCCCACTCCCGTGAAGACTCTGCGCCAATCCGCCATCCGCGAGCTCCTGGTGACCGCCACGGTCAGCAACCAGGACGAGCTACGCCGCAAGCTCGCCCTGCGTGGCATCCAGGCGACGCAGGCGACCCTTTCACGCGACATCCGCGAGATGCGGCTCTTTAAAGGACCAAACGGCTACGCCCTGCCCGAGGTCGCCGCACCCGAACCTGGCCCGGACGATCTTCCGGCAATCGCCGAAATGCTCTCCAGCTTCGGCCTCGAGCTACGCCAAACCGGCAATCTTCTCGTACTTTTAACTGGTCGCGGCGCAGCCCACCCGGTCGCTGCCGGCATCGATGATGAGGAGTGGCCTGAGGTGCTCGGCACCATCGCCGGTGACAACACGATCCTGATCATCTGCGCCGACCTCGGGGCCGCCAACACCCTCCGCACCCGCCTGGAGGCCTTCCTTGCCTAACCCGGTCTCCAGCCTCGAAGAGCAACAACCCCGCGTGGCCGCCGTGGACACCCCGGCGGCTTCCGCCGGCAGCGAAGCGCAACCTGCAAGCTCGCCAACAAGCCTCCGCACCGCCATCGCCGGGGTCACTGGCTACTCAGGGGCCGAGCTCGCTCGCATTCTTCTCCGTCATTCGCGACTGGTCGACACCCCGCCCGTCTTCCTCGGCCGTCTCGACGGCGATCAGGAGGCACAACGCCTCACCGATCTGCACCCGCAACTCGCCGGCCTGCCACATGCCGATGACGCTCGCGTCGAGCCCTGGTCCTGGCACGATCTTGAACGCGAAGGGACCGACGTTCTGTTCCTCGCGACGCCGCATGAACAGTCCCGCACCTGGGTTCCCGAGGCCCTCGCACGCGGCATTCGCGTCGTTGACCTGAGCGGTGCATGGCGTCTGCAGTACGACGCGAACCGCGCGGTCTACAAGTTCGACAGTCCCGCCCCGGAGCTCGCCCAGGCGACCCAGGCCGAAGCCGTCTATGGCTCCCCCGAGCTCAATGGCCCCGCCATCGCCCGCGCCCGGCTCGTCGCCAACCCCGGGTGCTACGCCACCTCGGTCATCCTCGCGCTCGCGCCCCTTGTCCGCGCCCAGTTCGCCGATCTCGAGCGCGGCATCGTCGCCGACAGCAAGTCCGGTGTCTCCGGCGCTGGCAAGACGCCCTCGCCGACTACCCACTTCATGTACGCGGCCGATAACCTTTCCGCCTACGCCGTCTTCGGCCACCGCCACACCGGCGAGTTGCTCGAACAGCTCCATCTGACCGCGGACCAGATCCAGTTCACGCCCCATCTGCTGCCCATCCCGCGTGGCATCCTGTCCACCGTCTACGTCCGCCTCAACGAAGCCTCCAAGCCCGAGCAGATCCAGGCACTCTATGACGACTTCTACCGCGACAGCCCGACCGTTCGCGTGCGGCACACACCCACCTTGCCGCAGATCCAGCACGTCGTGCGCACGCCCTTCTGCGACATCGGCTTCCACCTCGACCCGCACAACCCACAGCGCCTCATCGTGGTCTCCTGCCTCGACAACCTGCTCAAAGGCGCCGCCTCGCAAGCCGTCGAGAATATGAACCTGATGGCGGGCTTTCCGCAGGCCGAGGGTCTCCTATGACTTGTTCCGTTCTTTGTTGTCATTCCCGCAGGGAATCTGCGTTTCGCTTCCTTGCCGCTGCTGCATGCGCAGCCATCATCCCCTTCCCGGAGCACCACTCATGAAGTTCGTCGTAAAACTCGGCGGCGCCACCCTGCAGGAGCCCTTGTTGCTCGGGCAGTGCGCCCGCGCCATCGCGGACCTCACCCAGGACGGCCACCAGGTCGCTGTCGTCCACGGCGGTGGCGTCCAGCTCACCCGCGTCCTCGCCCAGATGGGCAAGGAGTCCGAGTTCATCGCGGGCCTGCGCGTCACCGACGCCGAAACACGCGACACCGCGCTCATGGTGCTCGGCGGCCGCGTCAACAAATCGCTCGTCGCCTCGCTGCAGCATTTGGGACAGCAGGCCGTCGGCCTCACCGGCGGTGACGGCCACGTCTTCCGCGCACGCAAGAAGCGTACCGAAGGCGGCGACCTCGGTTTTGTCGGCGAGATCGCCTCCACGGACCCGCGTTGGCTTGACGCCATCTGGACCATGGGCGCCGTGCCGGTCATCAGCTCTATCGCGCTCGGCATGGACGGCGAATACTACAACATCAACGCCGATGAAATGGCTGCCGCCGCCGCCATCGCCACCCACGCGGACACCCTCGTCTTCCTCACCGACGTTCCCGGCGTCAAAGGTGCTGACGGCCAGGTCCTGCGGTGGCTCAACGTCCCCACCATCACGCAGCTTGAGCGCGACGAAGTGATCACCGGCGGCATGCTCCCCAAGCTCCATGCCTGCCGCGAAGCCCTGCAAAACGGCGTGAAGCGAGTCCGCATCTTGCCAGCCACAGCCGCCAACCTCCTCCCCGACCTTCTCAGCAGCCGGGTCGACCAAGGCACGGAGGTCATGGTCGCTTAATGCCAGTCCCACGCACCGCTTCCCCCACTTGCTGTCCTTCCCAAAAGGAATCCGCGGTTCTCGTCGCATTTGCCTTTCTTTTTGTCATTCCCCGCACGGGGAACCTGCTTTTTTCCCGGAGCACCGAACATGCCTACTGAGACCACCACAAACCTCGCCCAACTGCAGGCCGCGGAAGCCAAGCTCCTCCTCACGACCTATGAGCGCAACCCTATTCTCTTCGTCCGTGGCGAAGGCGTTCACCTCTTCGACGAGCACGGCAATCAGTACCTGGACTTCCTGTCCGGCATCGGCGTCTGCGCGCTTGGATACAACCACCCGGCAGTCACCGCGGCCATCACGGCGCAGGCCCAAACGCTCATTCACACCTCCAACCTCTTCTTCCATCAACACACCGCCGAGCTCGCCCTGCGTCTCACCGAGATCACCGGCCTTGATCGCGCCTTTCTCTGCAACAGCGGCACCGAAGCCTGGGAGGCCGCACTGAAGCTGGCCCACGCGCACGCCACGCTGATGCGCGCCGAAGGCAAGCCGATGGGTACCAAGATCCTTTGCCTCGAGGACAGCTTCCACGGCCGCACCATGGGTTCAGTCTCCACCACGCACAAGCTCGCCTACCGCCAGCCGTTTAACCCCCTCATCCCGGGCGTAGAATTCATCCCTTTCAACAACATCGGCAGCTTGCGCGAAATCTTTAGCAACAATCCGCAGGATTTTTGCGCGATCGCCTTTGAGGTCCTTCAGGGCGAAGGCGGCATCAACCTCGTCTCGCAGGAGTTCCTTCAAACCGCACGCGAACTCTGCGACGGGACCGGCGCGCTGCTTATCCTCGACGAAATCCAGTCCGGCATGGGCCGTACTGGCAACTGGACCGCCTACCAGCACTTCGGCATCCAGCCTGACGTCACCACACTCGCCAAGCCGCTTGCTAACGGCATTCCCATCGGCGCCATGCTCTGCACCGAAGCCGCCGCCCGCGCCATCAAGCCTGGCATGCACGGCACCACCTTCGGCGGCAATCCGCTCGCCTGCGCCGTTGCCGTTGCGGTCATCGACACGCTCCGCCACGACAACCTCCTGCAGCACACCGCCGAGGTCGGCGCCTACTTCCAGGCGCAACTTCGCCAGCTCCAGACCAAGCACCCGCAGCTCATCAAGGATGTGCGCGGCCTGGGCCTCATGATCGGCTGTGAGCTCACCTCGGCCGACCTTGCCAAAGCGGTGCTGTCCGGTATGCTGAAGCGTCGCATCCTGATCAATCGCACCCATGAAACTGTGCTTCGCTTCCTGCCGCCTTTTCTTATCACCAACGCGCACGTCGACCAGGCCATTCGCTCCCTCGACGACCTCCTGAGCGAAGCCGCGGAGCATCACCTGCCCAAACCCCAAGCCACCGGCGCGCCTGCGCCTGAAGAGACCGTCCATGGATAACAAGACCCTCATCATGAACCCCCGCCCCAACGGCCACACCGGGCCCAAAGCCGCCTCGCTCGGCATCCAGTCCGACACCGCCTTCACCGAAGTCGCCAAGGGTCTCGCCGGCCGCGACCTCGTCTCCATTGCCGACCTCAACGTCAACGAGCTCGCCGCGATCCTCGAACTCGCGCACGCGGTCAAATCCAACCCCGAAGACTTCCGCCAGGCCCTCCTCGCCAAGCAGATGGTCCTCATCTTCGAAAAAGCATCGCTCCGCACCCGCCTCACCTTTGAGGCCGGCATGAACGAGGCCGGCGGCAACGCCATCTTCGTCGACCAGACCAAGGAACCTCTCGGCGAGCGCGAATCGATCCCCGATGTCGCCCACAACCTCGAGCGCTGGATGCAGGTCATCGTTCTCCGCACCTACGCACACGAAACCATCACTGAAATGGCCGAGCACGCCAGGGTCCCCGTCATCAATGCTCTCTCCGACCTCGAGCACCCCTGCCAGGCCATCGCTGACTTCATGACCTTAGAAGAACGTTTCGGCTCGTTAGAAGGCCTCAAGTTCGCCTATGTAGGCGATGGCAACAACGTCTGCCACTCCCTCATGCTCGCCGGCGCGCTGCTCGGCGTCCACGTGACCGTGGCCACGCCCAAGGGCTTCCAGCCCAAGCTCGACATCATCCACAAGGCCATCGAGATTGCCGAGTCCACCGGCGGCTCCCTCACCCTCACGCAAGACCCGCAAAAGGCCGCCGAAGAAGCCGACGCGATCTACACCGACGTTTGCACCAGCATGGGCCAGGAGCATGAAGCCGCCCGCCGCGCTCCCATCTTCAAACCCTTCCAGGTCAACGAAGAGCTGATGAGCAAGGCCCAGGCCTCAGCCGTCTTCATGCACTGCCTCCCCGCCCACCGCGGCGCCGAGGTCACCGACGGGGTCTTGGACGGCGAACAATCGGTAGTCTTCGACCAGGCAGAAAACCGCCTGCATGCCCAAAAAGCCATCACGCTGATGCTCCTGGGCGGCGCCAAGCGCATCCCCAACAGCCGCAACAAAATCAACAGCCGCAACCGCCGCTAGCGCCTTTGCCCTTGCCTCTCTTTTTCCATTCTCCGAACGGAGAATCTGCTTTTGCCCAGAGCGTCACAACAGCTTCAGGTCGAATCGGAACGATCGGTGCGACGCTGCTTCACAGCCATTTACTTCTGAGGAGATTTATAGGTGGGACTTTGTCGTTTTTGCGGAACTAAAGCTGGCCTCTTCAAGGAAGTGCATCAGGCTTGTCAACAAGGAGCAGATTCGTCGCTCCCGGAGCGCCAAGACACGTAGCGCCGGCACAGAACAGGAAGGGCATGGCTTCAGCCATGCCGCCTATAGACACCAGCAAGAGGGGCTTTAGCCCCTGAGGCTATGAATGCCATTGGAGCCTAACATCATCAGCGAAGAGGAAAGCCTCTGGGAGTGCCTCCACGACGGCACCCTGAAGAACCTGACCTCAGACCTCATGCAGCGTTCGGTCACCCTCATCGTCGACGTTCCCTACATCTGGGAGTTTCACAAGCTCTCAGACGACACAAGGTTCCGCATCACCCTCGAAGGTGTCTGGTTGGTACAGGCTCTGACCTACACGCCTTGGCCCGGAGAGTTCGTCCTACCCCCAGATCTCAAGTGGGAAGATCAGGAAACACTCCGCAAACAGAACTACGCAATGGGACGACTGGAATCAGCAGACTGGAACACAGCATCTGCAAAGTTCAACGCGAAACAATATGGAATCAGCAATGCAAACCTTTCGCCGTCAGATGACCAAATGATCACGATGGAGCTCGACTTGACCGACTATGACTCGGACTATCTGCAAGTCAGATTGAGAGCCGAACGAGTTCGCTTCTTTGTGAACCCACATCGAGAACTTTCGCTCCGAGAATTCTTGGCTCTGGGCGAAGCCTACTGGGAAGACTTCGCCAAAGACCGCCCGGCTGCTCCGAAGTCTGAAGAACAGAACTGAGGTTTGCAACAAATGTCCACCATCCTCGAATCCCTTCCCCTCAACCAACGCGTAGGCATAGCCTTCTCCGGCGGCCTCGACACCTCCGCCGCCCTCCACTGGATGAAGCGAAAGGGTGCCATCCCCTACGCCTACACCGCCAACCTCGGCCAGCCCGACGAGGCCGACTACGACGCCATCCCGCGCAAAGCCCTCGAGTACGGCGCCGAAAAGGCCCGCCTCATCGACGCGCGCCTCCCACTCGTCCGCGAAGGCATCGCCGCGCTTCAATCCGGCGCCTTTCACATCAGCACCGCAGGCGTCACGTACTTCAACACCACGCCGCTCGGCCGCGCCGTCACCGGCACCATGCTCGTCACCGCCATGAAGGAAGACGACGTCAACATCTGGGGCGACGGCTCCACCTTCAAGGGCAACGACATCGAGCGCTTCTACCGCTACGGCCTCCTCGTCAACCCCAACCTCAAGGTCTACAAGCCCTGGCTCGACCAGGACTTCATCAACGAACTAGGCGGCCGCGTCGAGATGTCCGCCTTCCTCCAGCACTCCGGCTTCGCCTACAAGATGTCGCAGGAGAAGGCCTATTCCACCGACTCGAACCTGCTCGGCGCAACCCACGAAGCCAAGGACCTAGAACACCTCAGCACCTCGATGAAGATCGTCCAGCCCATCATGGGCACCGCCTTCTGGCGTGACGACGTCGCCATCAAGCCCGAAGAAGTCACCGTCCGCTTCGAAGAAGGCGTCCCCGTAGCCCTCAACGGCCAGCATTTCGACGACCTAGTCGCCCTCATGCTCGAAGCCAACACCATCGGGGGCCGCCACGGCCTCGGCATGAGCGACCAGATCGAAAACCGCATCATCGAAGCCAAGTCCCGCGGCATCTACGAGGCCCCCGGCCTCGCCCTGCTCTTCATCGCCTACGAGCGCCTCCTCACCGGCATCCACAACGAAGACACGCTCGAGCAGTACCGCGACAACGGCCGCAAACTAGGCCGTCTCCTCTACCAGGGCCGCTGGTTCGACCCCCAGGCCATCATGCTCCGCGAAGCCGCCGGACGCTGGGTCGCCAAGCCCGTCACCGGCGAGGTCACCCTGGAACTCCGCCGCGGCAACGACTACACCCTCCTCAACACCGACAGCCCCAACCTCACCTTCGCTCCCGAACGCCTCTCGATGGAAAAGACCGAAAGCACCTTCAGCCCCCGAGACCGCATAGGCCAACTCACCATGCGCAACCTAGACATCACCGACACCCGAGCCAAACTCCAAACCTACGCCCAAACCGGCCTCCTCGCCCTAAGCCACGGCACAGAAATGCCTCAGCTCAAGAGCGGCAACACCAAGGACTAACCAAACACCGTGTGAACTCGGGTGCTCCATCTTCGCCGCAGCCTCACCGCGGCTAAGGTGGGTTTATTCGAGCGAAGCTCTATCGCTGTGGTTTGATTTTCTTGTTGTCATTCCCGCAGAGAACCTGCTGTCACCCCGGAGCGCCAAGACCGCTTCGGGTCCGATCGAAACCGGAAGGGCACGGGTTCAGCCGTGCCGTAGCACAACCCACCAACCGCGGCTTCAGCCGCTCAGGCACACAGAGGACCGATGAGCAAATTGATAAGCCTCTGGATGCGTGCATTCACCCTGGGATGTCTTGTAGCAGGTCCATGCATCTGCTTGCTGGCGGTCGTCTTCGCGATCCGTACCAAGCTCTTTCTAAACCACGCGCGGCCAGCGAACGGTACGGTCGTAAGACTCGAGCCCAAAGAGGCAGATGATCACTCGATCAACTACGCTCCACTGTTCCAGTTCGCTTCCAGCGACGGTACGCCACACTTGATTACATCGAACACAGGCAGCAATCCTCCAAGCTTCGCAATCGGTCAGCATGTCCCAGTTCTCTACGCCGCAGCCGATCCGGACAATGCGAAGATTGCCACCTTCGGCCAGCTCTGGTTTCTTCCAATTGCGTTCGCTTTTGTGGGATTTTCCACTTTCGCAGCGGGCCTGTTTCTGTCCAGAGCTAATACAAGCCAAAGCAAGCAACTTGCTGTGGGCACACTTTCAAGCAACGGCACCGCAGCAAAGCTTTCTCTGAAGTGACCAGATGAAGATCGACACCGCATCCACGAAGGGCTGGCGTTTACGTGACGCTCCCTTTCCTCACCAGGAAACCTATGTCACGCCGCTTAAGGACCTGACAAAATTCGTTGCAACCATCTTGAGTCCTTTTGCGGTTCAAGCAGCCTCTATATGGATCGAGCAGATCATTTTCACAGCACATGATTTAATCGCGTATCTGCATGCGGTAGGCATAGAAGCCGAAGAAGGTCTGCTCAATCATTCGAAGATTTACGCGGAGAGCAGTTCAGAAGCCTCCGCTCTTCTCGAACACGTACTTGGGGACTGGATCGACTTCGCGTTCATCCCATCCTCTCCGAAGAACTTCGCAATCTATGCAGATCATGATGAGTACACAACAGTTTTCACGGCAACCGCCGATCTTCTGAACTCCCTCCGTGAACACATGAAAGCCTCAGGCTTCCAAGAAGCCACAAACTGGTCTTGGACCGGTCCCCACTCGCCCGGTTTGAAGGAAGAAACATAGATGCCCAACGATCAACCCAACAAAATGTGGTCAGGCCGCTTCCGCGAGCCCCTCAACCGCACCTTCGAGCAATGGCAACGCAGCTTCCCCTTCGACTGGCGCCTCCTCCCCCACGAGGTCGCCGCCTCCAAGGCCCACGCCCGCACCATCGCCGCCGCGGGCATCCTCACGCCCGAAGAACTCGACCAGACCCTCGAAGGCCTCACCCGAGTCGCCGATAGAACCCTCAACTGGGCTCACCGCATCAGCGCCACCTCAGGCCAAATCGACTACGAAACCTCCAACGCCCAGGTCGGCGCAGCCATCGTAGCCAGCGCCCCTCAAGCCGAAGACATCCACCATTTCGTCGAGCTCGAACTCACCAAAGAGATCGGCACCCTCGCCCTCAAGCTCCACACAGGCCGCAGCCGCAACGAACAAATCGCCACCGACATGCGCCTCTTCGTCCGCCAATCCATCGACGAGACGCTCAGCGGAATCACAGCCTGGATCAACGCCCTCCTCACCCTCGCCGAGGAACACACCGAAACCCTCATGCCCGGCTACACCCACCTCCAGCGCGCCGAACCCGTCCTCCTAGCCCACTGGCTCCTCGCCTACGCCAGCATGCTCGAGCGCGACCTCTCCCGCTTCGCCCACGCACGCACCCGGATGAACTTTTGCCCACTAGGCTCAGGAGCCATCGCCGGCGCCACTCTCGCCCTCAACCGCCAGATCGCCTCCGACGCCCTCGGCTTCACCGCCCCCACAACCAACTCCATGGACGCCACCTCCGACCGCGACTTCCTCCTCGACTTCGCGCAAGCCGCGTCCACCCTCGGCCTCCACATCAGCCGCTTCGCCGAAGAGCTCACCCTTTACGCCACCGCCGAGTTCAACTTCGTCGACCTCCCCGAGGCCTTCTCCACCGGCAGCTCCGCCATGCCGCAAAAGAAGAACCCCGACCTGACCGAACTCGCGCGTGGCAAAGCCGCCCGCCTCCTGGGCTCCTCCACAGCCCTCTCAACCCTCGTCAAGGGTCTCCCGCTCGCCTACAACAAGGACCTCCAGGAAGGCCAGGAGCAGACCTTCGACATCGCTGACACCCTCGCCGGCCTCCTCTCCGTCCTCCCCAACTTCACCCGAGCCCTCAAGTTCCGCACCCCGCAACTCGCCCGAGCCGCCACCCACGGCTACCTCAACGCCATGGCGGCCGCCACCTACCTCAGCAACAAGGGCGTGCCTTTCCGCAAAGCTCACGAGATCGTCGGCAACGCCGTCCGCCTGGGCCTCGATGAAGGCAAAGAGCTCAACGACCTCACGCTCGAGCAACTTCGCAACCTCAGCCCAGCATTTGAATCAGATATCACTCAGGCCCTCACGCCCGAGGCCACGCTCGACTGCCACGACGTCCCCGGCGGCACCGCCCGCCACCAGGTCACGGAAGCCCTGAAGCAAGCCCGTCAGCGAATGGACACCCTCACCCAAACCGCGCAGGAGCGCGCATGACGCAAACCGAACCCAAGCCGGAGACCGGCACGGAGCCCCAGAGCAGCGACGACCTCCCCATCCTCCTCACCGAAGGCGAGCCCATCGGCGAGTCGGTCTTCGTGCATTCAGCCCTGGCGGATCCAACCCACCCCGACACACATCGCGCCCCGGAAGACCTGGCCCCGCCCAGCACTCCGGGTGTCCCCTCTTCGCAGACGGGTTCACCGTTGACTGTTGCGAGCGGCACGCCGCCGCAACCGCCCGGCACAAGCCTTCAGGTCCACGTCCACAAAGCCCGTCTTCAGGACGCCCGAGACATCTTCGACCTCGTCAACTCGCTCTCGGGCGACGGCACGCTGCTTCGTCGCAGCTACGCAGAGATCTGCGAGAACATCCGCGACTTCACCGTCGCCGAACTCCCCGACCCAGCCGACCCTACCGCCGAACCCGAGTTTCTCGGCTGCGGCGCCCTCCACCTCTACGGCCCTCACCTCGCCGAGGTGCGCAGCATCGTCCTGCACCCCCACGCACGCGGCAAAGGCGCCGGCGCTGCGCTGCTCCAGGCACTGCTCGCCGAATCTGAAGAGCACGGCGTCGCCACCACCTGCCTCTTCACCCGCCTGCCCACCTTCTTCGAGCGCTTCGGCTTCCGCACCGCCGAACGCAACGCCATGCCCGACAAAATTTACAAAGACTGCCAGGCATGCCCGCGCCTCTACGCCTGTGACGAAGTCGCCATGGTGAAAGGCCCTCTACCCAACATGGCTGTCCTCGGCCCCAAGGAAGTGAAGCAGCCCAAACTCGTTCAGGTGCAGCTCACGCCCACCGGCACAACACGGTAGGTGCACGTGCGCAGCTACGGATCGCGATACTGCCGCTGCTTCAGTTCACGGATGGCCTGCTCATGCCCTTGCAGCGCCGCCGCCCGAATCCAGTGCCTTGACTGCACATAGTCCGGCTCAACACCCTGGCCCGTGGCATACAGATGCCCAAGCTGAAACTGTGCCTCCGCGTTGCCGTTCAACGCGGCCTTTTCGTACCAGAAAGCTCCCTGCCTGAGATCACGCGCTACGCCCTGACCGAAGGTGTACAGATCGGCCAGCTTGGCCTGTGCTTCAGCGAAGTTCTGCTCCGCAGCCAGGCGGTACCACGTCGCCGCGGCCGTATCACTCTGCGCAACGCCTTCGCCCTTGCGGTACATCAAGCCCACGTTGTACTGCGCCCATGCCAACTTGCTGTGTGCCGCTCGCATGCACCACGTAAACGCCTCGCTCGCGTCGCCCACCTCGTAGTAGCGATAGCTCACATTGGCCTGAGCATAGGCATGGCCCTGCTCTGCCGCCTTGCGCTCCCACATCGCGGCTTCCGCAGGGTCCTGCTTGAGGCCCTGCCCCGCGTCATACATGGTGCTCAGCATGTACTGCGATTCAGCGTGTCCCTGCTCGGCAGCAGCGCGGAACTTCGCCGCGGCCTCGGCAAGCTTTCCGGCTTTGTAACAGCGCATCGCCTCACCGTAATCGGTGTTCGCCGCTGTTTCGGAAGCTTCGCGCCGACCGCGAGCCACCAGGCTAGCCCGCACGGATCGCAGCGCGGGCGTCGCACCCGCCTTCACATGCTGTAGATCGGAGGTGGTCTTATTTTCCATGCGCGCTGATCTGATGATCCACATGGTCGAAACGACGTTGCGCCTCGGCAATCTGTTCACGAACGCGATTCGCCAGTTCGCTTAACAGATCACGATGCTCCAGAGCCGCTTGCTCGGCATCCACACAGAGTTGCCCGAGGTCACTGGCCAGCAGCGTGTACTGCTCCGCCTCCAGCTGGGCGATCTCGCGTTCAGCATGCTGGATCTGCCGTGACACACGCAAAAGCTCTGCCGCTATACTTTCCCCGGCAACCGCCGCATGAATCTCGAGCTGGTCATCCAGCAAGCGTTGCAACACTTCAGTCTGCCCGCGGCGATACGCCTGGTTCGCGCGCGCCATCAACAGGTGGAAATACTGCTCTTCCGCTTCGTTACGCGCCAGGTCAGGATGAATGCGCTTGGCCACTTCGCGAAACAGCGCCTTCAGGTCAGGCGGCGGGTCGAACTCTGCCGGTTCAGCCCCCGCACCAAACGCTGCTTCGTAACTTTCCTCCGCACGCTGCCTTGCTTCTTCGGCCCGCGCGCGCGCCGCGTCGGAGTCATACAGGTCAACCTCGCGTTCGGTGATCCGCGCCTCCAGGCGATCCAGCTCCGCATACAAAACGCCTACCCGCTGCAGGTACCGCACCTCAAACGCACTCAGCTGCGTTCGCAGCCGCGCCACCTCAGCCTCACGCCCGGCAAGCCTGCTGCGGCTCGCGGCAAGCTGTTCACGCTTTTCCGCGAGCGCAACTTCGTCCTGACTCCGCTGAAGGATGATCTCTGCTGGCATGGTGCCCGTCGACCCTTAGTCTACTGGACCGGGACAGCAAGCAAAGCGCACAGATCAGTGGCCCTCATCGGCCCAGTCGATCTGTTCCAGCATGCGGCGCAGCTTGCCTGCACGCGTCGCTTGCACCATCTCCACATACGCGACTTTGCCTTCCAAATGCCTGCGAAAATCTGCATGCTGCTCGCGATTCTGGCTCGCTGCTCCGTAACGCACACAGTTGGTCAATATCGCTTGCAGGCGGTCCAGCTCGCGCCTGGGCACATTCACGCGTGTGTTCACAATCAGCCCCGCCAGGTGCTGTCGCACAGACGCCCGCATGAGCCGAGTTTTGCGATGCTGGACAGCAAAGCCCTCAGCAGAAGCAATCACCGCGACCTGCGTTGCAAATCTGCTGGCAATCCGCGCAAAGTTCTCATCGCCGGAGAACGCCAGATCATCCGCGTACCGCGTATACGTCACGCCCATCGTGTTTGCCAGCCCTGTCAGCCTTGCATCCAGGCGAAAGCCGCACAGGTTCGCCAGGCAGGGCGAGGTCGGCGCCCCTTGCGGCAGATGCGGTCGTGCGTAGAAGACCCGGGCCCGCGCAAGCTCATTCTGACTCAAAGTGAGTCCTGTATGTGTCCAGATTCGCCGCGGTGCCGTCGACGTGCACAGTCCACCCAGCAGATCCGCCACAGGTTCCGGATACCCCAGCGTCCGAAAAAGGGCCTGCACACGGGCTCCCGAGATCGAACCGAAGAAGTCCTGCAAATCGATTCTGAGCACATAAGCGCGACCGGTGTGAGGCTTCGCAAACGTTACGATGGAGCGCCCGCGCCGAAAGCCGTGCACGGCATCCTGCAGAGGGATCGCATTCAGAAGTTCACTCAGGATTCTGCGCTGAATCGATTTCATCTGTTGCTTCGGTATTTCCAGCAAACGCACCGTGCCGTCCTGCTTCGGCAAGAAACGATGCTCATAGTGCTGCAACAGAGGACCCTTCGCGCGACCGTTTCTGTCCTTCAAATCCGCAAACCACAGCAACGCTTCGGGATCCAGCCGAAGCCAGTCGGCCAGCTCTCGCATTGTGTTCAGCGGCAGCAGAGGGGCGAGCCCCGGCAGGGGTCGCATCCGGAATTGCTGCGGCACAAGCGGTAACGGGCGCACCCCATGTTTGGCTGCCAGCGATTGCAACAAGGGAATCTTCTGAAGTTGCGAAGCAAGCTTCCGCAGCCTCCGCACAGGATGCCCCGTGCACAACAGATACGTACGCGCCGCCAACACTCGCAGCCTGGTGTTTGCCGGCGTTGTGCCGAACGCCGCAGCCAGCTGCGCTGTATGCGCGTCGATCGTCTGATCCGCTACAAGCAGAGCGCGTGCAAGCCCGTATAGCTGATCCCGGCGCAGTTTCAGAAAGTGCAGCGGACGCTCCAACAAGTCTGACTTTGCGTGAGCAGTCCCGCACAACGTGCTGGGTCGCTCAGGCGGTGCTTGGTGCAGTGAACATGTTGCCCTGGGGTAACCCCAGAGAGACCTTTCGGCCAACTTGGAGCATCCGCTCGCGCACGATCATACCAAGATCTCGCCCCACCTGTTACGCCGCTTGCCTTAACCGCGTTCCCATTACCAGGCGAACAGAATCCCATCCCGCTCCGCCATCCGAATCTCCCGCCCAAACAATTCGCTCATTCGCTCCCCCGTAAGCAGCTTCTCCCGTTCCCCATCGGCCACGATGCGCCCCGCGCGCATCATCACCACGCGCCGCATCTCCGGCAGCACATCGCTGGCATGATGCGTAATCATCAGGATCGCTGTCCCCGCCTGCGCCAGCTGCCGCAGAGTTTCCCGCAAGTCATGCTGCGCCGCAAGGTCCAGCGCGTTGGAAGGCTCATCCAGCAACAGCATCCGGTGCTCATCCGCATTTCCCGCCAACGCCCGCCCAATCATCACGCGCCGCTGCTGCCCCGCACTCATCTCCCCGACCAACACGTCGCGCAAAGCCTCGGCACCGACCAGCGCCACGATCTCTTCAGCCCGCTCCCGCATCGCCGCTGTGACCTGCAGATTTGGCCAAAGCTTTGATGCCGAAAAAAACCCCGTCAACACCGCCTCAAGCCCCGTAATCCCGCGCGTAGCTTCGCCCGGCAACTCCGCGCTGACCACACCCATCTTGCGTCGCAACTCCGTCACATCCCATCGCGCCCGCCCGAACAAATTCACCCGCGTCTCCGGCCTGGGCACCGGGTACAACTCACACGTCAACGTCTTCAGCAACGTCGACTTCCCACACCCATTCGGGCCCAGGATCACCACGTGCTCCCCCGCATGGAGACGCAGGTTCACATCCTGCAACACTACCCGCTCACCACGCGCCACACTCACGCGCTCAAGCTCAATCACCGGCCCATTCATTACGCTTTCGCCCTTGTTTTCTTGTTGTCATTCCCGAAGGGAATCCGCGTTCTTACGAAATCGCCTCAACTTCGTGATAGGAACCGGAGTGAAGCACAGTCGCAGACCCGCATTTCAGCCCTGCCGCGAAGGCTCGATATCTCTCTTCCTCACCCGCCGAAACACCCCAAGGATCCTCGTCCCTGCCACAAACGAAGCCTTCAGATCTCCGCTTACCTTGCTCACCCCAGCAATGCGATTCCGGTACCGCACGGGGATCTCCTGAATGCGCAGCCCCATCTGTACGGCCTTGATCTGCATCTCCAGGTTCCACCCAAACGTCATCTCGCCCATCTGCATGCTCTCCAACACGTCCCGCCGGATTGCCCGAAACGCGCACATATCGGTGTAGCGGAACCCATACAGCAGCTTCACCAGCGACCCGATCAGGTGCGCCGCAAACACCTGGCTCCCGAGCATCGATCCAGGTTCCCGCACGCCACGGATGCGCGACCCGATCACAAAATCCGCCTCACCCCGCAATACCGGCCCGGCGATGCGCTCGAACTCCGTCACATCATCGGCGCCGTCCCCGTCCATGTAGACAAGCACCTGGCTCGTCGGCAGCGCCGCAGCGGACCCCGCCGCCATCGCCGCCCCATAACCACGAGGCGACCGCACCACGCGCGCGCCGGCTGCCGCTGCTACTTCGCCCGTGTTGTCCGTACTGCCGTTATCCACCACGATGCACTCATCGATGCTGCCCCACGGCATCGATCGCACCACCGTCCCAATCGACTCCGCCTCATTCAGCGCCGGAATCACCACCGAAACTCCAAAAGCCATATCCGCCCAGTCTATCGGCTAGCCCCGGGAAACCGTCGAGTGCAGCCTGGGCGCAGTATCCTTGCCAAAGATCATGTATTCCGAGCCCGCCACCAGCAACCCACAACCGCAACCGCCGCCCGCCTACGTTGCGCCGCGCAAGCCCGTCGTGACCACGGCGCTGATCGGCATCAACGTTGCCGTCTTTCTTGCCATGGTGGCCAGCGGTCTGTCGTTCTTTAGCCCTACGGCGGAGCAGGTCTTTCGTTGGGGAGCCAACTACGGCCCGGTCACCGTTCAAGGCCAGTGGTGGCGCCTTTTCACCGCCTGCTTCCTGCACTTCGGCATCATCCACATCGGCTTCAACATGTGGGTGCTGTACCAGGTCGGCTACTTCACCGAGCGGCTGTACGGCGGCGCGCGCTACCTTGCCGTCTACCTGATTGCCGGTATCGGCGGCAACATTGTCGGTCTTCTGCTGCACCCAAATGTCGTCGCGGCGGGTGCTTCCGGAGCCATCTTCGGCGTCTACGGCGGGCTGCTCGCCTTTCTGCTGCGCCGCCGCGGCGTCGTCAACCCGCAAGCGGCCAAGGCCGTCACGCGTTCGGTCTTCATCTTCCTGGCCTACAACCTGTTCTACGGCCTCGCCGACCGCCATACGGATCTCACCGCCCACATCGGCGGCCTCACCATCGGCTTTCTCGCGGGCTTATTGCTAGCGCCCGATCCGTACGCCCGTCGCCGCCAGATTGCCTGACTCACATTGATCCACGTTCGCGGACAGAGAGTCATGGCCTTTGCCCTGCCGTGACAGCCTGCTGGGGGCGTTGCGGCCTAAGCCGCTGAGGTTAGCTTGGTGATGGCACGGAAGGCTCAGCAACCAGCTGCTCCCTCGACACCGGCGACGGCAAAACCGGCCAGCGGCGCAGCACCCACTGCAGCCCAAACGCCAACGCCACACCCGCGTACAGCCGCTCATTCATCAGAAACATCTTCGGCCCGGGCGCCGCAAGCTCCGTAGTCAGACCAAACCACAGCCCCAGCACGTACGTGTACATCGGCAGGCTCGGCGCAAGCGCCATGAAGGGCACGAGCCAGATCACATACCAGGGGTAGTGCGGTGAAAACAGCAGCATCATCGCAAAGGCCAGCGCACCCGCACCCCGCACGAAGGCCGGCGCCTCCCACGATGCGCGTGCCCCTACTTCGCGCCCAGCGTGAACGGGCGCTAAGGTGGGCTCAGCTACAGAATCCCGCAGCCGCACACCCCCAAACGTTTCCACCGTGGCATGCTGCCAGCACCACCACGTGATCGATCCCAGAATCACCGCACACAGCGCATAGAATGCGGCATTCGGCAGAGACGTCATGTGAAGCCGGGTGCGCGCAAAATCGAGCAGGAAGTAGCGCGCGCCGCTCTCCATCCCCTCTTCCTTCGTGTACCCCGTGAACAGGAAGCCGAACACCAGCATGCCAACCCGCGCATACAGACCGTAGCCTACGGCCACCACCGCTGCCACGGCCACCGGCATGCGCCAATCGCGCCGCTGCCACAACGCCGGGAACAGCACCAGCGGATAAAACTTCGTCATCACCGCGCAGCCAAGAAACAGCCCGCACAGCCAGGGCTTTTCGCGCCACCGGAACCAGAGCGCGAGCACCATGAAGCCGATTACGACCGCGTCTACGTGAGCCGCGTCACCGATCTCCCAAATCAGCATGGGGCACCACAGCAAGGGCAGCACCTCCGCCGCGGGCCGGCGCCATGCTTCCAGCAGCTTCACCGCCATCCACGTGGCCAGCCCCGTAAAGGCCAGCATCATCAGCTTCATGGCATCCACGGTCGGGGCAAACCATGCCGCCAGCCAGTACACCATCTGCGCGACCGGCGGATAGATGGTGCGCGCATACTCGCGCCGGTTGATGTTGTCGTAGATCTCCTGGTTCGGCGCGCGCAGCGACATCAGTGCCGGGTCGCCGGGGACGTAACGGTAAGGGCTGATGCCATGGTGCTGCACCATGCCGTCCCACACATACCGGTACATATCTGATGACAGAAATGGATCGACCAGGAACGTCATCGTGTACATCGCGACCGCAAACCACACCACGATCCACAACGTGGCGCGGTTCACCGGCTGCGTACGCACAATCAGCACAGCACCCAGGAAGCACAGCACCGAAATCAGGGAAACGCCTTCAAAGCCGATCCAGAAGCGGCCGACCTCAAACCCAAACTGTTGGGCCAACCGCACCAGGGCAAAGCCCAGCACGCACAGCGCAACATTCGTCAGCCGCGCATCCCCGTCGACCCATCGGTCCAGCCACCCGAAACGCTGCATCACGCCAGTTCCGGCTCGGTGTCCTCTGCCGCCCGCGTCATCCCTTCACGTCGGGCCTGGAGGAACGCACGCGTATGCCGCGCGTTATACCCGTCCGTGCTCACAAAACCAGGCCTTCGCCCTTCCAGCAACTCATCCTCAAGCGCCGTCAACGTCACGGCCTCATCCACGTCATACCAGGTCGGTAGTTCTACCAGTTCCAGGCCCGCAAGGCGCACCTGCTGCACCGTCTCGGCATACACACTCGGCGTGCTCCACGTGATCTGCTCGAACGGCTCACGATGCGCCACCTTCAAGCCGATCAGGTAATATCCACCATCCGCCGAGCCACCCAGCACAACACGATCCCCCGGCCGCGACAACGCCTCCACGGCTTCACGCAGGGCACTCGTCGGCATCGTCGGGGAATCCGAGTCGATCAAACACACCGCCCCAAACCCGCACGCCAGGATGTCCGTGGCCGCCAGCCAAAGCCGCTCGCCAAAGCCGTCCCCGCGCTGCGCCACAAGGGCAAAGCCCTCCGGCAGCAACCCGTCAAACGCGGCCTCATCCCCAACCGGCGTGTAGCTGACCAGCCCCTGCGCCCGGCCCTCCGCCGCGACGGCAGCCAGATTTGCCGCTGTATCCCTCAGGAAACACACATTCAGCGCAGCGGCTTCTTCCGCCGTCAAGGGAGGCTGCAGCCGCGTCTTCACCTTGCCAGGCCGCGGAGCCTTCGCCATCACCGCCAGCGCACATACCCCGGCGCGACGCCCATCCACACTCCCCGGACTCAAAACAGCGTACGACCGATTCGTCAAAAAGGCGGCTCCAGGCTGATCAGTGATCCCAGTGTAACCGCGGTCCTCAAGACAGCGCCCTGAGACTTGGCGGCGCGAATCGCCGCATCAACCCGCACTCGCAGGCGCCAGCTTCTTCGCCGATTCAGGATCGCCGCCAAGCCAGTCCGCGTGCTTCGCTGTGGTATCGAAGTGCGCCGTCGTCTTGAACAGCTCAAACTGCCCGGTCATCGCCACCTGCTGCGTCTTGTTCAAAATGCCAGCGAGTTGCTGCTCGCTGAGCGGCGTAAAGCTGCGCGCCGCGCGAAACGCCTGGTCCAGAACCTGCTGCGAATCGATCCCCGTAATCACCACGGAAGTCGGCAGGTTCAACGCGTAATGCAGGCACTCCATGGCCGAGACCGTATTGCTCTTCAGCGCAATCCCATCCCCACCGCAGAAGGCCTTCATTCCAAGCACACCCGTACCATCCGCCACCAGTCTAGGCACCACAAGCTGCGCAAAGCTCCGGAAGTGAGCGTCCATCACATTCAATGGCATCTGCGCTGTGTCGAAGTGAAACCCATGCTGCTTGGCCACATCCAGCATGTACAGGTGAATGTGCGGGTCCTTGTGGCCCGTGAAGCCGATAAACCGAACCTTGCCGGCCTGCTTGGCGGCCAGCACCGCCTCCATCGCTCCGCCCTGCGCAAAAATTCGGTCCGGATCGTCAAACCGAAGCACCTCATGGTGCTGCAGGAGGTCGACGTGGTCTACGCCAAGCCGCAGCAGGGACTGATCGATCTGCTTCTGCGCCACCTCCTTGGTCCGGCCATCCAGCTTCGTCATCACAAACGCCTTCTGACGATACCCGCCCTGCCGTAGCGCCTTGCCCACCAGCAGTTCGCTGCGCCCGTCGTTGTAATCCCACGAGTTATCCAGGAAGTTCATGCCACGATCAAGCGCCGCATGAATCATCCGAACAGCCTCATCATCGCTGATGGTCGGCTTGCCCACATGCGACCCGCCCATGCCGATAGCGGACACCTCAACGCCCGTCGTGCCCAGCGGCCGGTACAGCATCTCCCCCCGCAGGGTTCCGGGATGCGTCACCCGCGGCAAAGCCGACACATCGCTCGCGTTCGCCTCGGTCAGAAACTCCCTGCCAAGCGGGACCTGCGTAGCCGGATGCCCATTGCCTTGATTCTCTGTTGTCTGCGCAACCGCCGGAGCGATCGCCCCCGCAACGGCTGCCGCCGCCGCCCGCCTAAGGAAAGAACGCCGCTCCATACGCACCCCTAACGATAGCTTCCGTCTGCCGTGCGCGGATTGTCTTCGTGTGATGCCCACCCCGTTTCCGCGAGTTGCAATCAGCCACAACCCAGGTGCCGGGCGATCCACTACTCCCCCTCAAACTCCCGGTTCCAATGCGCAATCACCCGCGTCTCCCGCTCAAACCCCAACACACTCACCGCCCCCGTCCCAAACGCAAACAGCTTGCCCCCGGTCGCCGGCAACCCAATCCACCGGGCCGCCAAAATCCGCAAAATATGCGCATGCGCAAACAGCGCCACCTTGCCGCCCTCGCCAGCCAGCCCCAGCGCCCGCGTAATCACCTTGTCCGCGCGCTCCCCCACGGCTTCCACCGGCTCCCCACCCACAATCGGCCGCGTCCACACACTCCACGCCGGGTCACCATACTTTTCCCGCATCTCCTTGGTCGTCTTCCCCTCAGACTCCCCATAGTTCCACTCCACCAGGTCATCCTCGGTCTGCATCACGTCCCCAAACCCCGCAATCCGCGCCGTCTCCTGCGCCCGCACCCGAGGACTCACCAGCACCGCCGCAAACTGCTTCGCCCCTAAGTACGCCTTCAGCTCCTCAGCCCGCTCCCGCCCACGATCCGTCAGCGGAATATCCGTAAAGCTCGTATGCGCCCCGCTCAGACTCCACGCCGTCTCCCCATGCCGCACCAGCCAAAGCTCCACACCCACGCCCATCACCTCACCCTGTTGCACCTCAACAATAACCCGGCCCACCGCACACCGCCCTGCAACTATTCGCCTTTTCTTCTCTCACGCTGTCCGATATCCTGACAGGTGATATGGACTTCCAGCTCGTCACCGACTACACCCCCCAAGGCGACCAGCCCACCGCCATCGCTTCCCTCGTCGACGGCATCACCTCCGGCGAAAAAGACCAGGTCCTCCTCGGCGTCACCGGCTCCGGCAAGACCTTCACCATGGCCAAGGTCATCGCCGAGCTCAACCGCCCCGCCCTCATCCTCGCGCACAACAAAACCCTCGCCGCCCAGCTCTTCCACGAGTTCAAACAGTTCTTCCCCAACAACGCCGTCGAGTACTTCGTCAGCTACTACGACTACTACCAGCCCGAAGCCTACATCCCCTCCGGCGACCTCTACATCGAGAAAGAATCCACCATCAACGACGAGCTCGACAAGCTCCGTCTCTCCGCCACGCGCTCCCTCTTCGAACGCCGCGACGCCATCATCGTCAGCTCCGTCAGCTGCATCTACGGCCTCGGCTCGCCTGAGGCCTACTACGGCATGCTCCTCCTCCTCGAGCGCGGCCAGAAGATCAAGCGCCAGGACATCACCCGCCGCCTCGTCGAAATCCTCTACGAGCGCAACGACGTCGACTTCCGCCGCGGCACCTTTCGCGTTCGCGGCGACGTCATCGAGGTCTACCCCACCTACGACGAGAACGCCTTCCGCATCGAACTCTTCGGAGACGAGATCGAATCCCTCGCCCAGATCGACCCCCTCTTCGGCACCGTCAAGCAGAAGTACTCCCGCCTCCCCATCTATCCGAAGTCCCACTACGTCGTCCCGCCCGACCGCAAAAACCAGGCCATCGACAACATCCTCGCCGAGCTCGCCGACTGGGAAGCCCAGCTCGAAAAGGAAGGCCGCCTGGTCGAGTCCCAGCGCATCCACCAGCGCACGCGTTTCGATTTAGAAATGATCAAGTCCGTAGGCTTCTGCCACGGCATCGAAAACTACTCCCGCCACTTCAGCGGTCGCCTCCCCGGCGAGCCACCACCCACCCTCCTCGACTACTTCCCCCGCGACTTCCTCGTCTTCATCGACGAGTCCCACGTCACCGTCCCCCAGATCCACGGCATGTGGCACGGCGACCGCTCCCGCAAGCAAAACCTCGTCGACTATGGATTCCGCCTCCCCTCCGCCATGGACAACCGCCCCCTCCGCTTCGAAGAGTGGGAAGGCCGCGTCGACCAGACCATCTACGTCTCCGCCACCCCCGGCCCCTACGAACTCACCAAAGCCGCCGGCGTAGTCACAGAACAGATCATCCGCCCAACCGGCCTCATCGACCCCCAGGTAGAAATCCGCCCCATCAAAGGCCAGATCGACGACTTACTTGCAGAAATCCGCGACCGCGCCAATAACAACCAGCGCGTCTTAGTCACAACCCTCACCAAGCGCATGGCCGAGGACTTAGCCAACTACTACACCGAAGTAGGCGTCCGCTGCCGCTACATGCACAGCGAGATAGAAACCCTCGAACGCATCCGCTTACTCCGCGCCCTCCGCAAGGGCGAATACGACGTCCTCATCGGCATCAACCTCCTCCGCGAAGGCCTAGACCTCCCCGAAGTCTCGCTAGTCGCCATCCTCGACGCCGACAAAGAAGGCTTCCTCCGCAGCCAGGGCTCCCTCATCCAAACCATAGGCCGAGCTGCCCGCCACCTCGAAGGCCGCGCCATCCTCTACGCCGACAAGATGACCGACAGCATGCGCCGAGCCATCGACGAGACAGACCGCCGCCGAGAAAAACAACAAGCCTACAACGAAGCCAACAACATCACCCCCCGCACAGTCATCCGCAGCCTCGACGACTCCCTGGCCACAGTCCTCCAGGCCGATTACGCCGATCTAACCTCCGAAGACAACAACAACGAAGCCTTAAACTTCAACACCCAGGCAGAACTGGACGCCCACATCTCCAACCTCGAATCCGACATGCGAGAAGCCGCCAAAAAGTTCGAATTCGAAAAAGCCGCCAAACTCCGCGACCAAGTCAAAGAGCTGCGGACGACGGAATTTCTGTTTGCATAAGCGATAAGGGACTCCTAGCTCTTCAAAAGGGGCGGGACTGTCAGAGGAGTGTGATGTGGCCGCGCTTAGCACAACCGAGAGATTTCGCGTTTACGGCCTTCACGGCGAGCAGCAGAAAATGCTGGTCATTTTTTCAACGACCGACTTTCCTCTAGGTTCCAGACCAGTCAGTGTTCCAGGAAAGTTTAGAGTGCAATTTCTGCTTGCGAGACCTGGACATCTGCGTTTCACAGACCGCGAAATTTCATTCCTTACAGACGTCGTGGGAGATTCTCATATTGGCATTGCTAAACCCGCAGAGCAGAGAGTCGGAGACGCTGATGTTGTGGGAGTAACACTGCGCACGATCAGTAACGGTTTACAAATCGACTTCAAGGGAATAGTAAATGATGAAGGCTACCTCGGAAAAATCGTCGCAGAGGACGTTCCGGCACGCGATTATGCGCATGCAGAAGCGTTGGTATACGCGGCGCTCGCACCATTCCTTAGTGCTTGGTCCACAATACTCGATGTACCCGTGAACATCGAAACTACTCAGGTAACGGACCTCACGACTCACACAGACATGCTAAGAATTCAGGCCCCCTTTGTAGAGATGAAGCCACAAGGTGGTATTGGGCGCCTGTTTTCAGATGAATTCTGCCAATACGCAAGTCTTTACCGCGAAGCCCTTAACGCAAACAGCGCATTCTACAGATTCTTGTGCCTTTACAAGATAGTTGAAAGCTTGTATGCACGTCGCTCAGAGAAGGCAAAGGAAGCAAAGAAGAAAGGAGAGGCCCCCAGACGATACAACGAAGACATCCCATTAAACGTGGATGCGATAAGAGGCATCCTCTCCATACTGTACCCATGGCGTGAGGATTGGGATGAGCTAGCCTTAAGTCAAATCCTACCGCCAGAGGCCCAAGGCAAACGATTCAAGACTATAAGAGAGAAGGTTTTAGAGCCCCTGAGGCACGGTATTGCACACGGATTGATGCGCTCGGGCAAGGTGGAGAGAATAGTAGATCGGATCGCGGATTTGAACGCGGCAAACACTTGGCTCCCGCTCCTACGAATTTGGGTGCGACTTCTGCTCCAAACGGAATTTCCAGCTGAGTTCGGAGTGCCTCAAACGAAGTAAGGTCGTGGACGAGGAAACCCTACATTAGCGCAAGGGCTGTCAGGATGGAAGGACTAGATGCCGGAACACTGAGTGGTGCTTAACTAAGTACAGCAGAAGAGTAAGAAGTGTAGTGGCGCTCGCAATTCGAAACGTCCATCGGTACACGGGTTCGCCGCGCTTCACCCGAGTCCATTCCTTTTTAAGAATCGTCTGCCCGGCCTGAGTAAGCTGTTGAGCAGCTAAATTCACGTCTTCAAATTCCGCACCTTCGGTGTGCAGAACCTTTCTCATATCGTTCATTTTCGAAAGAAGGAGAGTCGTTTCTTTCTCTTGAGGATTGAGCCTGAGACTAATTCGAGCTGTCACCCTGTGCATACCAGAAAACGCCTTATTCAAGGCTTTGTGGTCTTTTCCATCCCATTCATAAATCGCGAAGCCGTGCGTGATCACGCTGGCGATATCATCGCGCAACTCGTTGATCCACTTCTGGCGAAATTCGGAGACCTTCGATTGGTTAGTGATCATCAGACCGACAACCGAGATCAATCCAGCTATGAGCGCCGCTCCTATCGCATCAGATGTCCAGTTCATCTCCACTCCTTCCGCAGACGCACACATGGGCGGGTGGCCCACATCTCAATGCACCACAACCGCGGGTGCCCCACATCTCGCTTCTGAGATGTGGGTTTCCAGAGAACCCGAGGTAAAACCACCCAAACTCGTCCCCAAACCACCCCGTCGAGCCGCCGTCCAGTTCGACTCCACCTCAACCACCCCGACCTCCCCCGTCCACCAATGCCGAAAGCTCGACCAGCGCCACTGGTCCGGCTCCGCTACCAAGCCCCGCAGAACAGGATTCCGGTGAATATACCGTCGCTTCTCAATCACCTTCCGCGCACTCCAGACGTTGAAGTCGTAATACCGATGACTCCAAAAGGGCCGCTCCGTCCTCTGCACCGCAACAGAAAGCTTGAGCGCCTGAAGCGCCGTCGCTAACTTCACCTCACGAGGTTCACTGACCAACAGGTGAACGTGCTCGGGCATGACAACACACGCACTAACAAAGAATTCATACCGAATCCGCATCCGTTCAAGCGCCCGCTCGAACAAGTCGCGAGCCTCAGGACGTCCGAGATAGGTCCGCCGCTGATAACAGGAAAATGTCACGTAGTGAAGGTCACCAGTCTCCTGGTACCGCACCAAATCTCTAGGCACGCGGTCATCGTACACCCATGTCTCAAAAGCGAGACATGGGGCACCCTACATCTTCCGCGTGACAAGTCGGCGGCCACCCACCACACCGCGTGTGGCGGGTGGCCCACCCGTACCTTCTCGAACCGCCACAACCGTGTGTGCCCCATCCGTGCGCAGCCTCCTCGCGCACGGGTGGGATTACCGACACCGCCCGGAAGTGCCATACCCTAATCCCAACCCAGCCAACACCCTATCCGGGTGCCCACCGGTCTACATTGCTACCAAACACAAGGCCACGATCACCTCATCACCTTCAGCTGTTACCGCCGACTCCCCTATCTCAAAAACATTCACGCCAAATCCACCTTCGAACACATTCTCGAAGAGACCCGCGCAAAATACAGCTTCGAGATACACGGCTACGTACTCATGCCCGAGCACGTTCACCTGCTCGTCAGCGAACGGACGGCACCCGCCTCGCAACGGCCATCAACGTCCTGAAGTTCAGAACCTCAAAACAACTCAAAGCCGGCCGCAAGCAGTTCTGGCGACGCGCTACTACGACTTCTCGCACGCCAATGAACTCGCTCCAAACGATCTTCACGATTCTTCACAAAAACAGCACGCAACCTTGCGCACGATTAGGCCCCGATCAGCCATACTGGACACACTTGCAGTCACACACGCGCCGCGGGATCCGGCTAAGCCGCGTAAGTTCTTCATTCAAAGGATTTTGGCCGCAAGTTCTTTGTTCACAATATTTTACAAACCCTACCCACCCGTAAGTCGAACAAAGCAAAGATTTTGTCCCCAAGATCACCCTGATCAGGGGGGAGGGGGGGATCACCCCACTCGGGCGGGACGGGTGGCCCATATCTCCATCAACGACAACCGCGGGTGCCCCACACCTCGCTTCTGAGATGTGGGTTTTCCAGCTTCTGTTAACGCGGTTGATCACTCAGAGGGGTCGCTAAATCCTTGACAAGATCGGCACTTGTCACGCCGCAGACAACGTTTGTGCAACAGACCTTGCGTTCCCCTGCGGAGCACTTTCCTGCTTCTAAGGCGTGTGAGGAGAGCCACTCGCCCACGCACTTGGATCCTCGAAGCCGTGTCCTCAGAAGACCTTCAGGGTAGAGGCATTCGGTAGTAGCCTGGCCAAGGGCAGATCCCTGAACTCCCAAGTCTTGAGGCGCGACCACAACCTTTCCGCTCTTATCTGAACCGAAGAGGAAGAGTACTTTGCGTGGCCCTGCTGTCCGCCCCTGGAAGGTTGTGGTTACGGTTAGAGAGGCATATCGGGTGTAAACCGCATCTTGACCCGCCAACTGACTTCCTGCCTTACTTAAGACCTCCCGGATCGGCATTCCACCCACCGTAGAGGCATACACCAACTTCGGCAACGCCCACTCGGCTGTGATCTCGTTCCAAACGACGGTACCCGCTTCCGGGCTGGTGTGTGTTTGCGTCGATTGAGTCGCGACAAGAATGGCGCTCATGTTTGCTTCAGGTGTAATCAAACTGCTCCATGTCAGGTCAGCGATATCTGCGATGGGACCAGAAGCTACGGGTCCAAGTTGAAACGATATCGTTTGCTTATCGAGCAATGCTTGAGTTTCAGCGAAGTTGTAGCGCTAAGTCCTGAAGTGTCGTGAATGGCAGTCAAATCCAGAACGCGAATCTGACTAAGATAGCTCAGGGCAGCGTATGTGCGCTGTACGTAGGTTTCTTCAAAGCTCGGAGCCTGAGCTAATCCATCAACAACGGTTACTAGAACACAAATCAATGCGAGAGCGCGGATCATAGGACCTCCTAAAGCCGTGAGATACGTATACGCAATGCAAATCACCAGAAACAGAAGGACAGAAGTTTGACATGCCTAGGCAAGACCCTCTTTTAGGCCAAGCCGAAGAGTAGGCATGTACTTTAAGACCGTCTTACTGAAGTAATTCAGGGACTGCTTGACTGGTCTCGTAACCAGATACGACGCGCGAAAAGGCTCCTTCGTACAACTCGAGTAAGTGCCTAGGGCCGTGAAAGATGGTTCTTATGCAGCCGCATCAGACTAGTCTGGTACGCATTATCCGTCAACATTTCGAGAGGGAGGGTGGCCCACCCATAACCTCTTCCTTCCAGGCGGGTGGCCCACATCGCAATTCACAACAATCGCGGGTGCCCCACATCTCGTTTCTGAGATGTGGGTTTCCAGGCCGGCGCACGCCAGCCGGATCCAAGGCTGCTCGCGGAAGTTAGAACGGACAGCTAGGCGAAGCGCTTTCGCATCGAACCGACAACACCCAGCAGCCCTGTACCGAGCAGGAGGAAGCTGGAGGGCTCCGGAGTGGCGGTCAAGCTCGCGTTAACGACATCAACTTGTCCAATTAGGTCGCCGGCATCGTCGAACTCATAGGCTCCCGAACTAAATCCACTAGGGCATGGCACCAGGTCCGAGCAGATGACCCCACCCGTGTAACCGACAAGAGAACCCACGGGGAGAAGGAAGAAAAAATCGGCGTTCGCGGACGGGAACTGAACCAGCGTCTCGACACCGTTCGAGTCCTGACCATAGGGCTCGTCGAAAGAGAAGGTAGTTGTTCCATCACTAAAGCTAAAGCTTGAGGTCTGGAACTGTCCCGTAGTGGTGTCGATGGAGATAGTACCGCTCGCCAGAGATCCGTCTGAAAGCGTTCCCTGGAAAGAAAACGGCTGCACAGTGTCAGCCCGTGCACTCAGACCGCCGAACAACACCGTGACGGCAAGGAAGAAATAGCCTGGACGCATCGAAAGCTCCTCAGAAGATATGCAGAAACTGTAATCGGCTGCGCTCTCCGGCAAAGTTTTTCTTTCGTGCACACTTAAGGCGTCACGGGACGCGAGACTCGGCGGATGGCTCTCCCGTAGCGCCCTGCTCCTAAGAATCCCACTCGACCTGGTCCAAGCGCGAACCGACTCAATCTACGAAAGCCAGATCAGCCTTCATCAGTTCAAACCACGTCGTAATCGCAGACGTGAACATCAGGCTGAGCGCAACGACAACAAAGCTTCGCATTGACAGTCCAGTCTCAAACGGCCTCACCGCATGAGCGATCCCGAAGACCAGCCCATACTCGAGCACATTCACCACGCTGAGCGGCAGGAGGTTAGGCTTCGCCCGTTCTACCGCGGCCTTGAACAAGTCCCTGCTGCCGCGTCCCTCGGCCGCGAAAAGCGGCAGAACAAAGCTGTACCGGCTTACCAGGACGCCCTCGAACACAGCAAACGTCATCACGTAACCAAAGGTCCCGCGATGCGAGTGCGGCATCCTCGCCCCATGGTGAGCCATGGCGAACGCAAACGCCCTAACCACAATGGCCAGCAGCCAAGGCAATGCCGAAAGCACCAACGCCAGCACCGTCCAAAGGATCAGCACGCAGATTAGTCGAGCAAGCAACCGCACCAGCCCCGGTGCCCTGAAGATCTCACCCACCTGCGCTGAGGAAGGCCGCCGCCCCTGACGAAAGACCACCAACATCCGCGCAACCACCGCTTCCGCTATGGTCCCAAGCGGAAAGCAGAGAGCGAGGAGCATGAACAATTCAACCAACACGTGCTTGCGCCCAAATGCCTGATGAAATCCAAACGTAAGCAGCCGCGAACTCGCATTCACGCAGAAAACGGGCGCAAGGAGCACCAGCGGAAAGCTCCATAACCCGAAAGCCACACGCCGGGCTGCGCTCTTTAGCTCACCCCAAGTTAATCTCACGATCGACCAAGCGTATCAAGAACCCGCCGGTTGGTAATTGCCCGCCCCTAGCTCCTCTACCAGCCAAAAAGGACGCGTGCCCCATCCTTACGCAGCCTCATCGCGGCTGAGTGAACGACCCACCCGGCCGAATGGATCAGAGTCTAGCCCGGCAGCACGCAGCAGCGCACACCAGATCCTTCCAGGGACCGCTACCTAGGCCGCCTGGTGCCCCGCTTCCCTTACCGCAAGAGATGTGCCCCCACAGCACTCCACCGCAAGCCGTCTCTCGGACCGGTGAGTGATACGCTTCCAACAAGCACCCTAAAAGAACCCTGAAGCACGAACGATCGGCCCCTGATCCAGCTGGAAACTCTCGCACGAAGGAGCTCCCATGCATCAGTCACCGCTTACTCCCTTCACGCTCTTCCACGTTGCCCTTAGTCTGGTCGGGCTTGTCGCCGGCCTCGTTGTCCTGCTCGGCTGGCTTGCCGGACGCAACCTCAAGGTCTGGACCTGGACCTTTCTACTCGCGACGGTCGCCACCAGCGTGACCGGCTTCTTTTTCCCCTTCAAAGGCGTCACGCCCGGCATCATCCTCGGCATCGTCTCGCTGGTCGACCTTGCCGTTGCCCTTGCGGCGTACCGCAAACTATGGACCAGGACGTTTATCCTCACCTGTGCGCTGGCCGAATTCCTGAACACGCTGGTTTTCATCGTGCAGTCGTTCCAGAAGCTCTCGCCCCTGCACATGTTTGCCCCCAAAGGCACTGAGCCTGTGGTGGCTGTCTGCCAACTGCTCGCCCTCCTATTCTTCGTCATTCTGGCGGCGTTTGACATTCGGCGGCGCCGCTTCACCCTGCAGTGAGAGCCTTCAGCCGTTTCGTCCTAGCTCCCTAGCCATTCGGTCAGGTGCCAGCGATGGGCGATCGTTCACGAACTTAGGCACAGCGTGGTAAGAACGAATTCCGCCTGCGGACGCAACCACATCCCCTGATCCGGGTTCCTATCACCGTGACCTAACACGGCTGCTGCCAGGGCCCGGCGAGCAAGCCAACAACCCAGGGAAAGGCCTTTATCTATGCGTCTTCAACACTTTGTTCTCGCTGCCATTCTTGCAACGCTGCCTATCTCCGCAGCCTTTGCGCAGACCACGACCTATCACCAGCGTCACACCATTCACGCACGATCGAACCGTCAGCAGGCTCGCATTAACCGGGGCGTAGCGGACGGCCAGATTACCCCTCGTGGCGCTGCGCGTGCAGACGCTAACCAGTCCCGGATTCGGTCAGAGGATCAGAGCATGCGCGCCGCCGACAACGGCCACTTGACCACCCAGGACCGCCACACGCTCGCTCGCCAGCAGGACCGCAGCTCGCGAGGCATCTACAACCGGAACCATAATCAGGCTACCGACCCTGGTGTTCCTCCCCGCTAGTTGTCAGGGTGCGCAGGCCCAGGTTGATGCCGTGGTCTATGCGGCCATCCTGGGTTTGCGCGACAGCAGGAACACCATGCCGATAACAACGCCGACACTCACCATGCCGGCAAGCGCCAGGATGCGCGTTACGGACACGGTGTATCGGCCAACCGACGGGACATAGCTGCAGCAGTACAGGATCAGCAGGTCCACAGGGTGGCTGATCTTTCTCCGCGACGCGTCCAATAGGGACAGGCGGAGATCCCGGCCCTGGTAGTCGATGCCGGAAAGATAGCGCGACATTTTGCCTTCCGGCGTGGCGAACATCACCACGCTGGAGTGCGCAAACTGGTCCATGCGCCCGTCAGGGCCCGGCACCCGGACGTAGTGGAACCCCGAGGCTGCTGTCACTGCGTCAATTGCCGGTTGAGCCCCTGTCAGGAAGTGCACGGAGCCAGCAGCCTGGGCATTCGCCGTCCAGCCAGTCTCGGTGAGGAACTGCTGCTTTTGCAGGGCCGCGCTTTCGGGTGAATCGGTCGGGTCGATGCTGAACACCAGCACGTCGTAATCCTTGCCGGGCGTCAACGTTGTCGTCTTCAGGCCTGCTGCCAAGCCGTGCAACACCTGCGGACACAGCATGGCGCACTTGTAATACACCTCGGCAAAGACGACGGGTTTGCCGGCGAACCAGGTCCGCAGCGCCCCTGTGTGACCCGCCGCATCCGTCCAAACCGACCCCAGCGGCAGATCCTGCCCCAGGCGCTGCTCCACCCCGGCGTGAGCAAGATACCCTGGCGTCTGCTGCGCCGCGGCCCCCATTGGAGAACCCTCTCCGGGGGCCTGGGACCAGGCCGCCCCGGCTACCAGCAGCCACACACACACCAGCATCTGACCAAGCTTCATGACTCTATCGTAAAGCGATAGACCTAACTCTGCACCTGCTTGCATAGATCGCGTTCGTGCCGTGGAACGTGTGGGTGCACTCACAAAGGACACGTCTCTCAAACTCGATCGCCTGCGCAGGATCATCGTCCGGCGAACCTGGACCGACCCTCGACCAGCGCGTCACTTAGAACGGGTGCTTGAGGATCTTGCCCGTACCTCTAACGACTTTCCCTGTGCCCTTTGCCGCGCCGACCCCGACGTCTTTACCGCCTCTTCCCACGGCGGTAGCACCCTTCACCGGGTGGAGGGTGACGATGTCGCCCGCACCCTTGGCCGCGTTGCCTGCGCCCCCGGCAGCGCCCTTGCCTGCATCGCCCAAACCGCTGCCGTACTCACCCGCGGCGCTCTTGCCCCGATGTTTCGGCTGATTTGTCTGGGGCTGGGGCTGGGTTTGAGTGGGCTGGCTGGTGGCGTTCTGTGCGTTCGCCCCAAGTCCAAACGTCAACAAGGCTGCAGCGAAGAGAAGGTTCCGTGTCGTCATGGTGTCCCAAGCCTTTCCTGCGGGGTTTGGATGCCGGCCACGCGGTGCCTGTTTCTCAGCGGACCGCGCCCCTGCCGCCGATGGCCCGGGGGAGGGGGGACGTCATGAGCGCTGTGAGAAAATCAGCCCATGTCTGAATCGCACGAGAAGTCCGAACAGCCCGCGAAACCCGCAACCCCCGCCCGCAAAACCGGCCTGAGCCCGGCACAGCAGAAGCTGCAGGCAGCGCTGGAAAAGGCGGCACAAAAGAGCGGCGGCGCCAAGCCCGTGCCTGGCGCCTCCAATGCAAGCTTCCGCGCCAAGAGCAGCTTTGCCGGCAAGAAGACCGCCTTTCAGCGCAAGGCTACTTAAACGCGTATTGCTGGGCCAGAACGGATGCAGCAGCCACGCGCTGCTGCTCCTGCATGGCAAGATACTGGTGCACAAAGGCGATGGCCATGCTGCCCTCGCCGACGCTGGACGACACCCGCTTGATGGAGTCATGCCGGACGTCGCCAACGCAGAAGAAGCCCGGCAGATTTGTCTCCAACAGGTACGGCTGCCGATTGCCGCAGGAGTTCTCCGGCAGGTCCCTGCCCGTGCAGACATAGCCGCGCTCATCGCGCATGATCTGCGACGGGAGCCAATCCGTGTTGGCATCGGCCCCAATCATGACGAAAAGTGCATGCGCCGGACGCTCGCGTGACTGCTCCCCGCGCGTCACCGTGCACACCGTTTCCAGCGAATTCTCCCCGCCCACGGAGACGACCTCGGTGAATGGTTCGATTTTGATGTTGGTGCGATGGGCGATCTGTTCGATGAGGTAAGACGACATCGTCAGCTTCAGCCCAGCGCCGCGTACCAGCACCGTCACACTCCGAGCGTAGCTTGAGAAGAACATCGCAGCCTGCCCCGCCGAGTTGCCGCCGCCCACGATAAAGACATCTTTGCCGACGACACTGCCGGCTTCCATGCGCGAGGCGCCATAAAGCACGCCGCGTCCACGCAACCGATCAATCCCTTCAGCGTTCAAGCGGCGCCAATCGACACCGGTGGCCAACACCACGCATTGCGTCGTGACGCGGTCGCCGCCGTCCATCTCGATGCAGTAGCCGCCTTCGGTAAGCGGATGGATATTGGTGACCTCGCGGGTGACGACGATCTCTGCACCGAACCGCGCTGCCTGCTTCTGCGCGCGATCGCTGAGCTCATCGCCGGAGATTCCGTTAGGAAAGCCGAGGTAATTTTCGATGCGTGACGACGTGCCGGCTTGGCCGCCTACAGCCGCCCGCTCTACCACTAGCGAGCGCAGTCCCTCCGACGCGCCATACACGCCGGCAGCCAAACCAGCCGGGCCAGCGCCCACAATCACGACGTCATAGCCGTCCGTCTTCGGCGCGGTCTGGTATCCCAAGGCCTGCGCCACATCGCGCACCGTCGGCGAATCGCTCAGGCAAATCTCCTGATCCACCACGACCGCGGGACCGTCGGTGTTCTTTTGCTTCAAGCAGGCTGGGATGCGCTCGGGTTCGCGATCGCGGTCCACCCAGGCATACGGGATGCGGTTGCTGGTGAGGAAGGCACGGATCTCGCGGCAGTCTACGTCATAGCGCGACCCGACAACCATCGCCCGGATGCCGGGCGTATCGCGGGCAAATTCCTGGATCTGGGTAAGCCGGTCGCTCAACATCTTCATGATGAGCGCGCTCGCTTCGGGAACCTTGTCGACCAGGAACTTCAACTGCAAGGGACTGAGCCGAAGAATGCGGCTGGGCACCTTGGCCTGCACTGAGGCCAGCGATGGCGCTCCAAGAAAGATCGGCACCTCGCCGAAGAAG
This sequence comes from Granulicella sp., assembly GCA_965198515.1. Lineage (GTDB taxonomy): Bacteria > Acidobacteriota > Terriglobia > Terriglobales > Acidobacteriaceae > Granulicella. The sequence goes on from CBDAPO010000006.1 coordinate 2,793,593, forward strand.
TCCGGCGCCTTGAACTGCTTCAGCACCTCTTCGCGTCCGTTGATCTCTTTCACGACTTCGACGGCGCCTTCCATGATCACGTAGAAGTAGGGTGTCTCGCCCTCACGGATCAACCATTCGCCTTCACAAAGGCGAACGTCCGCGGTCTTGCCGGCGAGCTTTTCCAGGGTCCCTTCCGGGACGGATTCAAACAGAGGGAGTTGCTTCAGTTCTTGCGCTGTAAACAAGGGACGCCTCCTGATCCATGGTCTCACGGCGCTCGGTTGAAGCTTCGGATCTTCTTCAGCGAACGTACGTTCCACGCCCTTTCCCGGTCATAATCAAGCATGGCGAATTCTCTCTTCGAACTTCCACTCGAGACCATCGAAGGACAGAGCACCACTCTTTCCAGATACCAGGGCAAGGTGCTCTTGCTGGTCAACGTCGCGTCCAAGTGCGGCTTCACACCGCAGTACACGGGCCTGGAGTCCTTGTACCAGCGCTTCAAAGATCGCGGGCTGCTTGTGCTCGGCTTTCCTGCCAACGACTTCGCCGGCCAGGAGCCCGGAACCAACGCCGAGATCGCCCAGTTTTGCTCCACGGAATACCCGGTGAGCTTCCCGCTGTTCTCCAAGATCACGGTGGCAGGGCCGGACAAGAACCCGCTCTATGCCAACCTGATCCAGGCTCAGCCACAGCGCATCGCCAACAACGACGAGCTGCACACCCATCTTTCCGAGTACGCCGCGGAACACAACTTCCCCGCCCCGAACGCCTTGCCGGAGTTGCTCTGGAACTTCGAGAAGTTCCTGGTTGATCGCAACGGACAGGTCATCGCACGCTTCAATCCGGACATCGCACCGGATGACCCGAAGCTTGTTGAAGCCATCGAGGCTGCTCTGAATCAGGGCGCGTAGAGCCGCGCGACGCGACCGGCCCCCCACCCCGGTCGCGTATTCTTTCATCATCTGTTCATCACTCAACAACACGAGGACTGTGTTCGCCTGATGCCCAAGCTGCCCGCCCGCACGCCGTTTCTTCTTGCTCCCTTCCTCACCCTCGCGTTGCCGTTCAGCGCCCATGCGCAGCAGCCCATCCGCATTACGGCCGACCTCACCGAAGCGCCCCGCAAGCTCTATCACGCTGAAATCGATCTTCCGGTGCACGCCGGGGAAAACAGCTTCACTACGCCGGAGTGGATCCCCGGCAACCACCGTCCCACGGGACCTGTGGAGGACATCACCGGCGTGGTGTTCAGCGTCAACGGCCAGCCCCTGCCATGGCGCCGCGATGACGTGGATCTGTACGAGTTCCACGTCGAGGTGCCCAAGGGCGTCACCACGCTGCATGCACACCTGGACTGCATCGTGCTTTCGCGCGCCTCGGACAAGCTGGCCGTGCTCGAGTGGGAAAAGCTTCTGCTGTACCCCGCGCACGTGCCGGTCAAGGACATCCCCGTGCAGGCATCTGTCACTGTTCCGCAAGGCTGGGGTATTGGCACTGCACTTGAGCCCGTGCAACCCTTCGACGCCAACACCAAGCCCGGCGGCACGGTGCTGTATAAGCCCACCACGGTGGAGCAATTGCAGGATTCGCCCATCATCGCCGGCGAGTACTTCCATGAGTTTCCGCTCGCTCCGGACATCAGCCCCAAGCATTTCATCGACGTTGTTTCCGATCGCCCTGACGACTCCAACCTGCATCCTGAGATCCTGAACAGCCTCAACAACCTGGTGCGCGAAGCCGACAAGGCGTACGGCTCACACCATTACAACCACTACAACTTCCTGCTGACCCTTTCTGACGTGGCCGGGGGCGAAGGCCTGGAGCATGGGCAATCGTCGGACAACGGCACCGAAGAGCTTGGCTTCGACAACGCGAAGCATCTGCTGGGCAATGCCGAGCTGCTCTCACACGAGTTCACCCACTCGTGGAACGGCAAGTACCGCCGGCCCGACAAGCTTTATCAGACGGACTTTTCCAAGCCCGAGGTGGGCGAGTTGCTTTGGGTGTACGAAGGCATGACGCAGTACATGGGCAACGTGCTGGCCGCGCGTGACGGCATGTGGACCCCGCAGAACTATCGCGATTCGCTTGCGCTGTCTGCGTCCACGCTGGACTACGAACCGGGCCGCCAGTGGCGCTCCACGGACGACACCGCCGTCGCCGCAAGCATCCTGCGCTCCAACGGCCCCGCCTGGAACAACTGGCGCCGCCGGCAGGATTATTACCCCGAAGGCGAGTTGCTGTGGCTGGATGCGGACACGCTGATCCGTCAGCTGACGAACGACCAGAAGTCGCTGACTGACTTCTTCCATATCTTCCTTGCGAAGGGCGGCAACACCGGTCCGTTAATCGTCACCTACAACCGCGAGGAGTTGGTTCGCGACCTGAACCAGGTCGCCAAGTATGACTGGGCCAAGTTCTTCCACGACAAGGTCGACATGATCAACCCGCATGCTGATCTCGACGGCATCAATCGCGGCGGCTACAAGCTGGTCTACGAGGGAAAGCCGAACGCTGCAGAACAGGTGTACCTCAGCGGCGTTGGACGGCGCACCGGCGGTCCCGACCTGTGGTATTCGCTCGGCCTGCGCATCGCGAAGGACGGTACGATCAACGATGTGCGCTGGGGTAGTGCGGCGGACAAGGCCAGGCTCGCGCCAGGGCAGAAGCTGATCGCTATTGAGGGACGCTCCATCCCTGCTGAGGCCGCCGACCAGATCGATCTCTTCCACGAGATTCTTACGAAGGCCAAGACCTCGACTCAGCCGATTCACTTGATCGTGGGCTCTGAGACTTACGTCACACAGGTGTCGGTCGACTATCACGAAGGCGAGCGCTACCCCGTGCTCGTCCGCGACCCAGCCCAGAAACCGTACATGGACGAGATCATCACGCCGATGGTTCGCACCGTCTCCGCCAACCCCGTGCTCAGCCCCGATCGGTAACGAGCACAGACGCCGGGGCGAACCTCAGCGTTCGCATGTTGTGTTCGCCTCGGCTTCCAATCTTCTGCAATCGTTGCCCGTGAGTTGCGCAAGAGAACGGCGGCGGCCCATCGACCGATCAGCATCTCCGGAGAGCTTATGAAACGTTTCTTCACCGTGGTCGGACTCGCCCTGGCCCTGGCCGCTTCCGCAAGCTCGCAGCAGATGTCCACAACCCCGGCATCCGCCCAGCCCAAGGCTGCCTACACGGGCAAGCCGGGCACCTACGACATCCCGGACTTCAAGTTCGGCACCGGCGAAACACTGCCTTCGCTGCACCTGCACTTCCTCACGCTCGGCACCCCGCACCGCAACGCCGAAGGTCGTGTCGATAACGCCGTTCTTCTGCTTCACGGCACAGGCGGAAGCGCGCATTCACTTTTTGCCCCAGTGTTCTCCAATGTGCTTTTCGGCCCCGGCCAGCCGCTCGACACGTCCAAGTACTTCCTGATCTTCCCTGACGACATCGGCCACGGCGAAAGCTCCAAGCCGTCCGACGGGCTGCGCATGAAGTTCCCGCACTACGACTACGACGACATGGTGCGCTCGCAGCACGAGATGCTTGTGAACGGCCTCCATGTCGATCACCTGCGCCTCATCCTCGGTACGTCCATGGGCTGTATGCAGAGCTTTGTGTGGGGTGAGGCCTACCCCGGCTTTGCCGATGCGCTGATGCCGCTTGCGTGCCTGCCGACGCAGATTGCCGGCCGCAACCGCATGATGCGCTATATGGCCATTGAGAACATCGAACGCGATCCGGCATGGCAGGGCGGCAACTACAGCACGGAGCCCAAAGAAGGTCTGCGCACTGCCTCGGAGATCCTGTTCATCATGGGGTCCGCGCCGCTGGTGCAGCAGAAAGCAGCCCCGACCCGACAGGCTGCCGAGCACTTCGTCGACACCTACCTGAACCGCGCGGTCGCCAGCGAAGACGCCAATGACTTCATCTACTACTTCGATTCCAGCCGAAACTACGACCCCAGCAAGAATCTGGCCAAAATCACCGTGCCGGTGATGTACATCAACTCCGCAGACGACTTCATCAACCCACCCGAGCTTGGCATCGCGCAGACCATGGCGAAGCAGATGCCTCACGCCAAATTCGTCCTTCTGCCCATCACCGACCAGACCCGGGGACACGGCACGCACACGCAGGCAGCCATCTGGAAGAACTACCTTGTCGAGCTGCTGAACGAGTCGCAACCGAAACCGTAACGCATTCCCCGCAACACCCGGGACGCCTACGGCGTCCAACCCACTGTGAAGCCCAAGCACGCCCTAGCCTGCCTCGCCCTGCTCGCCCCGGCCGCCCTGCACGCCGACAACGCCCGCTTTGACCTCGCTGGCCCCACGGTAGACGTCAAGGTCACACGCGGGGCTACGACGCTGCCCATTGCACAGGTGCCCAACCTGCAGCCCGGCGACAAGATCTGGGTGAAGGCCGACCTCCCCGACGATCAGAAGAATCACCTCCTGCTCATCGTCGCCTTCCTGCGCGGCACCACCAACGAGCCGCCGGATAACTGGTTCACCGAGATCGACACCTGGGACAAAAAACACACCGCCGAAGGCACCACGGTGATCGTTCCACAGGATGCGCAGCAGGCCTTGCTCTTTGTCGCCCCGGAGACTGGCGGTGACTTCAAGACGCTGCGCTCTGCCGTGAAGGGCAAGCCCGGACTGTTCATCCGCGCTGACGCCGACCTCAATGAGGCCTCGTTCGAACAGCAGCGCATTGAACGCTATCTCGCGGCCATGAAGACGGTGCCTGCGGACGATCAGAAGGCCATTCAGGACCACTCCGCCAAGCTGGCTGCCACGCTTGCGCTGAAGCCCAACGCCGACTGCTTCAAGCAGCCCGTGGAAGCGCAGGTAGGCTGCCTCACCCAGTCGAGCGCCCCCGTGCTGCTGTCGGACGGTCACGGCCAGACCATCGCAGAGTCCATCTCCACCGGTCCATCGTCTGACTTCATCAACGCCGCTTCTTACACGGGTGCGGCAGGTGCCGGTGTGTACTCCGCCTATGTCGGTGCCGTGGTCGACCTGGTGCATCTGGTCAGCACGCTGCACACGGCCAAGTACCAGTACATCCCGGGCCTTAGCTTCCCGGATGGCTCCACGCTGAACCTGAAGCTCAATGCACCGGTTTCGTTTATCGATCCGAAATCGGTGATCGTCATTGGCTTGCCGGCGATCCAGAAGGCAGTCCCGCCACCGCTACGCGCCCATGACCCTGACCAGATTGCGTGTCTCCTGCAGCCCCGCATGGCGCTTCAACTGGAGGGCGCTCCCCTGGTGTTCAGCACGAACTTCGCGCATGACCTTGTGCTCCATCTGAATCGCACCAGTGGTGCGCAGGAGATCGCGCTGACACCGGATGCCTTTGAAGGCGGTCTTGTTGTCGCAAAGGATGATCCGCGAAAGGCCCTGCATGACGCTCCGGCTGGCAGTCCTAGGCCTTCGGCATCAGGCGGCAAGCTCGCCAGCAGTAGCGACCTTACCGTGACCGGCACAGTCCACGGTTTCTGGGGCTTCGACGCGTTTGACGGGCCAACGCTCACCCTGCAGCAGGTGGATGGCAAAAACTGGAAGATCGTCAGCGACACACAGCTGCTCGCGGGCCAGGACAATCACCTTACGCTGAAGGGCGACGGCACCGCCTGCGTGCAGCACATCGCGCTCACCACCAGCAAAGACAAGGACATCGACGTCAACTTCAAGCCTGCCAAGAGTGACGGCGACAAGCTCAGCAAGGACACGCTTGCGCTGGAGGTTTCGCTGAAGAAGGTTCAGCCTGGTGGATACTCGCTTGCCATTCAGCAATTCGGCGAGCCCAGACGGGACACCGTCGCCCTCACGGCGTATACCGGCGACATCCACTTCAGCGCGCTCAAGATTCACGAAGGCGATAACGCCGCCGTGCTTACCGGTCAGGGCCTCAGCAACGTAGCCGAGGTGACGATCGCCAACCAGACCTTCACGCCAAGCAAGGACGACAAAGACGGCGACGACGACAGCACCTTGAACCTGACCGCAAAGACAGCCGTGACGCCCAATGACGGCAGCGATGCTTCCGTGAAGCTGAAAGACGGCCGCACGATGCCGGTCAAGGTTTCGACAGAAGCGGCGCGTCCCTCACTGCAACTGATGTCCCTCACGGCCACCCCGGCACAATCGATTGGCAACCTCGCCGTGACGCTTGCCGGCCACGATGAGATTCCGCTGAACGGCAAGGTCACCTTTGTGGTGCAGACAAAGGCAGCATTTCCGCGCGATCAGAAGGTCGAGGTGGCCACGGCCGACAACGCGGTGCACACCACGCTTTCGCTCGCAGACAACGACCTGATCCTGCAGGATCAGCACACAGCAGTGGCCACTCTTGATCCGTTGAAAGCATTCGGGCAGTCCGCCTTTGGCAAATTGCAGATGCGTCCTGTCGCTGGTGACGGAACTACGGGCTCGTGGACGCCGCTGGGCACGCTGGTCCGTACGCCGCAAATTACGGCGATCCAGTGCGCCGGAGCCGACGCCCCGAACTGCACCGTGCAAGGCAACAACCTGTTTCTTGTGCAGGCCTTCGGCGGCTCCAGGGACTTCAGCAAGCCGGCTGACGTGCCGTCAGGTTTCGCGCAAAGCGCCATGCCGGTCCCAACTCCCGCCGATGGCACTACCCTGTACTTGAAGCTTCGGGACGACCCGGATGAGCTCGCCACCGTGACCCTGCCGAGCCCGCTTCCAAAGACCGCGCCAGGGGATCCGGCCAGCACTCCTGCAAGTCCGCAACCAGCGACTGCACCCGCAGCAGCCGCCGCTTCTGCAGCGGAACCGAGCCCAGCGCCTGTGTCTGCGCAGGCAGCCCAACCGGCACCGAACGCTGCTGCCGTGCCGCCTGCAGCGAACGCGCCACAAGCTCCGGCAACGGCTCCTACGACACCACCGAAGCCCTCATCGACACCGCAGTAGCCTTTTCGGCGCGGCGGTTCGCTGCCGGGCTTTGCGTTATCGTCGCCGGGCCCTTGCCAGCGCACCCTCAATCGGCTCTGTAGGTTCCTTGTCGACAACGGATCCTGGCTGAGTGAGCTGCAAAGCCGTGCTCATCGCAAGATGCACGGCCTGGATCCGCGTCAGCACGCTGCCCGTGAACGCAATCCTCTTCACGTCCTCTGGGTCACATCCGGCTGCGCGCATTTTGGACAGCACGATGCTGACCTGCGATGCCAGTTCTTCACCGGCGCGCTCCAGCACGCTTTTCGCCAGGGCATCTCCTTGTGAAGCGCAGCGAGCGACTGCTTCCGCCAGCATGGCGAAGTCTGGCCGGGGCCGGCTGTTGGCCTTGGCGACCAACGATGCGGTGCTGTTGATGTTCCAAAGCGCGTTGATCTCCCGCAGCAGACAGCTGGGCACGCCGCGATCGATCGCGCGCAAACCGCTCCGAATGCCTTCCAGGCCGATCCAATGGCCAGAGCCTTCGTCCCCCAACATCGGCCCCCAGCCGCCAGCCGTCATGCGCGACCCGTTCGCGCATCGCCCCACAACATGAGATCCAGTACCCGCGATCACCAGTACGCCCGGAGCCTGGTTCCCAAAGGCTGCTTCCAGCGCAATCTCTTCGTCGCCAGTCAGAATCAGCTCGCCGGTGAGCACTTCGCTCAGCGTCTCCTCAGCCCATGCGCGCACACCTTCGCTGGAGATCCCTGCGAGTCCCATACAGGCGCGCGTCACCAGGTACAGCGGCACCTTGGCATGCGCGCTGGCCTCTTCCAGCAGTTGGCGCAGGCGCGCTGAAGCTTCAGGCGCACCCACGGACATGATCTTGACAGTTTCCCCGGTGACGCGCGCCAAAGTTCGTTCTTCATCCGCTATCACACACACAGTCTTCGTGCCGCCCGCGTCCACGGCAAGATACACACTCATTCCTCGAGCATCCTTCCACTTCGTCTGATCTCTCAGGCGGCTATCATACGGGCAAACCACAGCAGGCGGCTTGGGCGGACAACACTGCTCATCTCGCCGCCGGAGAGCACCTTGCCCCCCAGCTTCACCCCGCTCGCGTTTGTGCTTCCGCTAACCCAGCATCTGCGTGCCCCGGACCTCGCCCTCATCGCAATCTACCTCATTGCGATTACATTGTTCGGCCTAAAATTCCGCACACGCGAGACCGGCGGCAGCGGCAACCCTCAGCCGGACAGGTCGCTGAAGAACTACTTTCTCGCTGGCAACACGATTCCGTGGTGGGCCATCGCGCTCTCCGTCGTTTCTGCTGAAACCTCAACGCTCACCATCATCTCGATCCCCGGTGTTGCCTTCACCGGAAATTTCGGCTTCCTGCAAGTGGTGATCGGCTACCTGCTTGGCCGCGTCGTGGTGGCTGCCCTGTTTCTGCCACGCTACTTCGCCGGCGAAATGCTCACCGCGTATCAGCTCATCGACCGACGCTTCGGCCCCGTGCTGCACAAGGTCACCGCTGGCCTCTTTCTCCTCACGCGCGCCGCCGCGGAAGGCGTTCGCGTCTTCGCGGTCAGCATCGTGGTCTCGATTGCCATCGGCACGGGGGACATCCTGTCCATCGGCATCATCACAGCGTTAACGCTGCTTTACACCTTCGAGGGCGGACTTGCCGCGGTGATCTGGACCGATGTCGTGCAGATGGGCATCTACGTCGCCGGTACTGTGGTGGCGCTGATTTCGCTCGGTCACCACGTCCCTGGTGGCTGGGCCACGATCGTCCACACCGCAGGTGCCGCGGGAAAGTTCCAAACCTTTAACTTCGCGCTAAACCTCACCCAGAGCTATACGTTCTGGGCCGGTGTGCTGGGCGGCACGTTCCTCACCATGGCCTCGCACGGCACCGACCAGCTCATGGTGCAACGCCTGTTGGCCGCGCGCAATCTTGGTGAAGCGCAGCTCGCGCTGCTTAGCTCCGGGGTTGTCATCTTCGCGCAGTTTGCCTTTTTTCTGCTGATCGGCGCAGGCTTGTGGGTCTTCTATGGCTTGGCCAACGTACCCGGCAGCCCGGCCAACAGCCTGAGCCCTGACCGCCTCTTCCCGACCTTCATCACTCAGCAGATGCCCGTCGGCATCGCCGGGCTCCTGATCGCCGCAATCCTTGCCGCGGCGATGAGCAACCTGTCTGCCGCGCTCAACTCCCTGAGTTCCACCACTGTCGTCGACTTTTACATCCGCTTCCGCCCCCAAACCACAGATCGCGAGCGCACCCTGATAGCCAAGTCTTCCACCGTGCTCTGGGCACTTGTTCTCTTCGCCATCGCCATCATCTCGCTCCACAACGGTGGCAAAGGCCACGTCGTCGAGATCGGCTTATCCATCGCCTCGGTCGCGTATGGCTGCCTGCTTGGGGTGTTTCTGCTCGGTACGCTGACGCGCTTTGTGTCGGAGTGGGGTGCCATCCTCGGAATGCTTTGCGGATTCGTGCTCAACGTGTGGCTCTGGCAGGGCAGTTTTCCAGCCCATCTCGGCCCGGTCACCATCCCGCACATCGCCTTCACCTGGTATGTCCTGATCGGCGCGCTGGTGACGTTTGCGGTGGGCGCGTTGGCGAGCCTTGTTCTGAACAACCGCTCCCCGCTGAAGGTGAAGGCCGCCACGGCGACCGCGATTCTGCTTCTCTTGTTGTCCTTCCCGAAGGGAATCTGCGTTCCTTCCGCCCAGGCACAAGCCCCCACCCCCACACAGAACGCCGCCCCCGTACCCGCGCCCGCGGCCAAAGCCGCACAAGCCACGGGAACCCACCCCGGCCGCACCCGCAGCGCCTATGTCCCCGTCCCGGTGATCAACGTGCCCGAGCCCCCTATGCCTGACGCCGACTACAGCCAGGTCTCGCAGCTGATCACCGATGCTATCGCCCACCATCAGCTTCCTGGCGCCGTCGTCGTCATCGGCCACCGCGGCCACATTGCTTTCCAGCACGCCTACGGTGACCGCAAACTCGCCGGTGAGCCCGGTCTCAACGGCGAACCCAGTCCCGCCGAGCCCATGACCGAAGACACCATCTTCGACATGGCCTCGCTCACCAAGGTCATCGTCACCACCACCGCCATCGGCGAACTCTACGACCAGGGCAAGCTCGACTTCGACACCCCCGTCGAGCATTACCTCCCCGACTTCAACCCCACCCACGACCCCGAGCGCGCAAAAGTCACCCTCCGCCTCTTCCTCACCCACTTCAGCGGCGAAGCCCCCGACATCAACCTCAAAGACCCCTGGGGCCTCGCCACCCCCGACAAGCCAGAAGGCCTCCACCGCGCCCTCACCAACCCCCTCGCCAGCACCCCCGGCACAAAGTTCGTCTACTCCGACATCAACTTCATCCTGCTCGGGGCATTGGTCGAGAAGCTAAGCGGTCAGCGCCTCGACGACTACGCCCGCGAACACATCTTCAAGCCCCTGGGCATGGAGCACAGCCGATATCTGCCCTTCGATCGCGCATGCGGCTATCACGAAGACCTCGGCTCAGCCGTGGTGCTTCCGGCGCACATCCCGTCCGGCTCAGGCGAACTGCAGCAATGCGCAGAGAACCCGTCCGACTGGGTTCCAGACGAGTGGATTCGCAGCATCGCCCCCACAGCCCACGACGACGAAGGCTCCCCCGCCACCAACCCCGACTTCAACCATCTCCTCCGCGGCACCGTCCATGACCCCACCACCCGCCGCATGGGCGGAGTCGCCGGCCACGCCGGCCTCTTCTCCAACGCCCACGACATGTCTCTCTTCGCCCAAGCCCTCCTCGACCGCTACGCCGGCCGCCCCAGCAAGTTCCCCGTCACCCGCAAGACCCTCATGCTGATGGCCCAACCCCAACAACCGGGCCACACCCCGCTCCAGGTCGGCCAACACTTCCGCGCCAACGCCCAGGCCATCGCCGAAGGCCAGAAACCCGCCACCGGCGACCCCAACCTCCTCGACCCCAACTTCCCCGCCATCCCGAACGATCCCCTCCGCGGCTTCGGCTGGGACATCGACACCGGCTACTCCAAACCCCGTGGCCGTTTCCCCCTCGGCAGCTTCGGCCACACCGGGTTCACGGGCACCAGCCTGTGGCTCGACCCGCAGTCTGACACCTTCATCCTCCTCCTCAGCAACGCCATCCACCCCCATGTCGGTGCGGCCATCTCCAACCTCCGCGGCGAAGTTGCCACAGCAGCCATGATGGCTCTGGGCCTGTATGACAGCTCCTTGCCAGCAAAGGCTGAAAGCGCCCACGCAAAGGACGCCAAGGTTTCGCCAAGGGACGCCACGACTTCTACCGACGCAGCTACGAACGCCGTCGCGACCTCTGCGCAACCTTGGCGTCCTTCACGTGAGCGCGTTTCCGCATTCCGCCTGGCCAGCTACACCGATTCAGTCGGCGAGCAAACTCCACAAGTTCCATCCCAGGAACAACGACCTCGCGTTCTCCGGGAACTATGTCCCAGTGGAGGCTTCCAGCCGCCGGTCAAGGTCGGCATCGATGTCCTCAAGGATGACTGCTTCCGCGATCTGGTCTTCGACCCCGAACACCCGGATGCCAACCTTCGCCTCGGCCTCCTCACCAATCAGACAGGGCTCAGCCGGCGTGGCATCCGCACCATCGACATCCTCTTCACGGACCTGCCGAAGCTATACCCAAACAGTCAGCTCACCACGCTTTTCTCTCCGGAACACGGCATCTTCGGCCAACAAGACACCGAACACCTCACCGCCGAGACCGACCCCACCACCGGTCTCCACGTCACCTCGCTCTACGGTGCCCGCGACGCCGACCGCCGACCCTCTCACGCTCAGCTACAGGACCTCGATGCCGTGGTGATCGATCTCCAGGACGCCGGTGTCCGTTGCTTCACCTACGAGACCGTTCTCGGGTACTTCCTCGAAGCCGCCGCGGCCGAAAAGACTACCTACCACCACGATCTCCACATCGTCGTCCTCGACCGCCCCAATCCCCTGGGCGGCCTTCAGGTCTCAGGCCCCGTGTCCGACCCCGGCACTGAAAGCTACATCAACTACCTGCCCATCCCGCTCCAGCACGGCCTCACCTTCGGCGAGCTCGCCCGCTACATCGCAGCTACAAAACACCTTGATGCCGACCTCACCGTGGTCCGCATGCAGGGCTGGCACCGGGACATGCTTTTCGACGCCACAGGCCTGCCCTGGACCCCGCCCAGCCCTAACCTCCACACCGTCACCGCCAACCTGCTCTACCCCGCCACGTGCATGCTGGAGCTCACAAACCTTTCCGTAGGCCGTGGCACCCCGCTCGCCTTTGAAGTCTTCGGCGCGGGCAACACGCCCCAAGGCCAACAACCGTGGTTCAACGCCCAACAAGTCGCCGGCACACTCAACGCCCGCCACATCCCCGGCGTCACCTTCGAGGTCATCCAGCTTCAAATCCCAGAGGACAAGAACCACTACCCCGGCCACGGCCAGACCATCCCTGCCGTCCACATCCTGATCAGCGACCCCGCCACCCGCGGGACGCTCAACGCCCCCGAGCTAGGCCTCGAACTCCTCAGCACGCTTCACAAGCTCTACCCGACCCAGTTCCAGCTTGAAAAAAGCATGCGCCTCATCGCCAGCCGCGCCACCCTCGACGCAATCACCCGTGGCGAGGACCCGCGCTCCGTTGCCGCGACCTGGGCAAGGGGCGTGCTGGAGCTTAAAGCACGGCGCGACACGCTCTCACTCTATTGACCTGTGCGCTAAGCGCAGCTTGTTCAGTGAGCCTCTCGTCTTCACTGGGTTGGTCTCATGCAGCCTTTGATGAGATTCTTTAGGTGCCCCGATATGATCGACGCTAAAGTACCGCCCATCTCCTCAGACACTCCCAAACAGACAGGTTTCCACCCTGGACCAAAGCTGTTCCTCCTGGTCAGCGCCTTTGCGGTATTGTGCAGCTTCCTCGATTCACTCACTACATGGCGCAAACAAGGTGCCGTGGCCTTTCGATACCTCTTTCTGGAATCGCCACTTTTCGATCTTTACTGCTATCGTTCGTTGGTTCCCAAACTGCACACCCCAGCTTTCTTCAGTCCAGACGAATTTCCTTGGACTTACCCGGCGCCCTGCCTGTGGATCTATCAATTTCTCTACCACGGGCAGACAAGGGAGGGAATCTGGCTCCTCTATCTCACATCGATTCTCTTACTCGTAACCTCAGCAGCGGCTTTGTTTGTGAACCAGCTGATCCGGGCAGGTGCACCAAAACTGAAGGCGATTGGCTTCGTTTTTTGTGTTGTGTTGCTGTCTTGGCCTATCTACTTCTCCGTCGAGCGCGGCAACGTAGAAAGTTTCCTCTGGCTCGGTCTAGCCGTAGCTTTAATCTTTTACATCCAGAAGCGGTACCATCTTGCCGCTATAGGGATCGGCATTATTGCCGCATTTAAGATATACCCGATACTCTTTCTCGCGCTCTTCCTTACACGGGAGAAACTTCGGCCGTTCTTGCTCGGTGTGCTCGCAGCTCTGCTGACAACTCTTCTTGCGCTGTATCACATGAGCCATCACGTTCTTAGGAGCGCTGCCTTCGTCCGATCCGGCATTCGTTTATTTCTCTCTCGATACTCCGCCACGTATGACCCAGGAGCAATAGGCTTTGATCACTCGGCTTGGAGCATCTTCAAACGCGTCTTAACGCCACCAGGGCTCGAGAATCCACATGACCTAGGAATTTACACTGTTGTTGCTGCCATAGCAGCACTGGTTCTTTTCTTCACTCGTGTTCGTCTGGCTCCTCGTAAGAACCAGGTTCTCGCCATTTGCATCCTCACCATCTTGCTGCCCTCTACCTCCTTCGACTACACGCTTCAGGCCCTCTACCTCCCGTTCGCGTGGATTGTCGTGGATAGTGTGCAGCTGCAGAAGCGACGCGTGAACCAGCGTGGCCTTACACCGGTGATGATCTGCTTCGCCCTTCTTCTGGCACCGCTGACGTTCGTACACGGAGAGGGTCTGTTCTACGGCGGACAGGTCAAAGCCGTAACCCTGATCTGCCTTCTCGTTCTTGCCGTCACATTTCCGATGTCTGAAGCTGCCCCTTGCTAAGAAGGGGCGGGATGTTCAACGTGATTCCCAGCTTAACGTGTCCTCGATTCCACGTTCTTTGGACGTCAAGGGCAGCCAGCGCAACAATCGTTCCGCTTTGCTGTTATCGGCGACAAAGAACTTCTGATCACTTTGGCGCCACGGCAGGTGCGTGTACTTCAAGCGGATGTCGAGGCGATTCTCCAAAAATTGCAGCAGCTCCATTAAGGACATGCTGTTTTCCAGTCCCCCGCCTATGTTGAAAGCCTCCCCGCGTGCGCCCTGGATGTGTTGATAAGCGGCAAGGTATGCCCGAACTGCGTCGGAAACATGCAACAGGTCGCGTACCTGCTTGCCATCACCTGAGACCGTGAAGGCTGGACGCGATGGATTGGTCTTCGTCTCCAAAGCCTGACGGCAGAACCAACCGACCCACCCTTGGTCGTATGTCGCAAACTGGCGTCCACCGTAGATGGTCGAGTGCCGAAACACGACGGTATTCAGCCCAAAGCCCCGGGCGTAATCCAGCATATATTGGTCGGCGGAGCCTTTGCTGCAACCATAGGGCGTATGGAACTCGATCGCCACTCGCTCATCAACACCCTTTTGTGCGGGGTCGCGCGGCTGGTAGCGCGTTGCTGCTTCCACCAGATCCAGATGCTCCAAATTACCGTAAACCTTATTGGAGGAGGCATACACGATCGCCGTTGTGGGCGAGTATTGCCGCACTGCCTCCAGCACGTTGATCGATCCAAGCACGTTGATCTCGAAGTCGCGACGCGGACTCTGCATCGAAGTCGTCATCGCCACCTGTCCGGCGAGGTGGAAGATCACATCCGGCAGTGTCGCCTGGACTACCTGCTCTACGTCAAAAGCGTTGCGCACATCGCCATGCACAAATGAAGACAGTCCAAGGGATCGCAGCCACGCAAGGTTCTCCGCCGCTCCGTTGCGAGCCAATGAATCGAAGACCGTGACGCTTTCTCCCGCTTCCAACAAATAAGCTGCAAGGTTCGAGCCGACAAATCCAGCTCCTCCCGTAATCAATGCCTTCATTACGAACGCTTCTCCCGGCGCTCTGCGTCCGCAAAGGACCGGAGCCGTTTCAGGGTTTTCAAATATCCAAACGCGAACTGCGCGAGCTTGCGCTTTGACTCGCCCGCTTTGCGCCTGGAAAAGGTCACCGGCACCTCAGTGATGCGCAAAGACGGGTCGCGCACACTGAGCTTGATCAGAATCTCTTCAAGAATGTCAAAGTCGTTCGATTCCAACCGCAACGGCTTCAGAACTGAAGTGCGGTATAGCCGGAAGCTGTTGGTGACGTCCTTCGCGCGGATCGAAAACGCAATGCGGAACGTAAGGTTCAGCAAGTAGGACATCCAGATGAGCATGGCAGGATTTTCTGTATGTCCGCCAGGAGCATAACGAGAACCGATTGTTATGTCGTTTCGCTCCCGTTGGGCCCACATCGAAGCAAAATACTCTGGGCTATGCGATCCATCCGCATCCATGTTCAGAAGATACGTGCCCTGTGCGGCACGGATAATTGTCCGTGTAGCGTCGCCGTAGGAATTACCTCCAGCTCGTCTCACGTGCCGAACACCGTTCGCCGCGCAGATCGCCTCGGTGTCGTCCATGGACTCCTGCGTATCCACGACCAGCACTTCGTAGCGGGGGGTGAGTGCGGACGCCGCTGCTTTGATCTGGGGCAGCATCATGGCAAGATTCTCGGCTTCTCGGTAAGCCGCTATGCTCACGGTAAGGTCTACTGCATCGTTGCGTTCAGGTATTACCTGAGTCTCAGAAGGCGCAGGCACAACCTCGTTCATCGATCTTTCTCCGGTTCAGTGACAACGAGATCCGGAAACTTGGATCGCGCCAACTGCCATACAGCATACGCGAGGTTGGTCCGCGGTCTCCACCCGAGCGACTGCGTTCGAGAGATGTCAGCGATCAACTGCGCTGGTTCAAGAGGGTGGAACGCACGTTCTCCAAGGCGAACATCAACGTCCAAATTCAACTGACGAACGACCGATTGCACGATCCGGCCCAGCGATACGGAAAGTCCGCTTCCAACGTTGAAGATGTCACGGCTAGGCTGGTCGCCCTCCTCTAGGATCAGGGCAATTGCATCGACCACATCCTGCACCGCGCAGAAATCGCGCAACTGCGTCCCTGGCGACATTGCGAAGGGCTTGCCCTCGTTGGCTGCTCGAAGAAGTGAAGGAAAAAGTCGATCTCCGCCATCGTGAACGCCGGTGAAAGAGAAAGGCCGGACGATGGTAAGGTGCCGGCCAAGGCGCTCCGCACCCGCACGCAACAAGCAATCCGCTGCAGCCTTCGTCGCCCCGTACGGATGCAAAGTATTCACCGGGTCACCCTCACGGCAAGGCCGTTCCTGTGACCCATATACAAGCCCGGTGCTCACGTGAATGAAGTGGCAGCTTTCGATCGCGCAGGAAGCTTCAAAGAGCTTCATCGTCGCAGTGACGTTTAACCCCACAAAATCGAAATACCCGAGCGCGGATGGCCGCACACCCGATGCAGCACAGTGGATGATCGCATTCGGCTGCAAATCATTGACGGCAGCTTGCAGCAGTCCACTGTCACCTATATCTACAGACCGAACAGTGACGTTGGACAAGTCTGAGAAAAGCTCTGGATCGGGCGTTCGCATCAACAATTGCAATACGCTGCCAGGGTGAGTCGAGCCGAGGTGCCGGACAATGTTGTACCCCAAGGTTCCTGAGGCGCCGGTAATCAAAATCCTGTGAAGGTGCGATCGAACCATCTTCTTTAGTGCCCATCATATACGACCTAGATCGGTCGTCAGTTTATGGCTACGGCTTCGGAAAATTGACCTTGAGAACAGCTCCTGTGTTCTCCAATGATATCGATGAGCCAGTCTTTGTACCCATGATCTTCGTGGGACTTGTGCCAGCAACGGCACCCTTGCCGCTGGCAGGCAATCCCACAACCTCAACGACGTAAGCCGTCCACCACGGAGCCCAGTGCCCCTCCGGCGCTCCGATCTTCACGGACACGGAGCCATCGGCCGCTACGTCGCAGCTGACGTGCACCCGTACGAAGTCGCCCTTGCGGAAGTTGAAGCTCTTCCCGTCGTCGTCATAGATGTCGCCGCCGCAGGGCTCGCCAGGAGCGGGTGGGAAGACGCGCAATGTGAGCGGGCCGTTGGGGGTTTCGTCTGTGGATTGCACGAGTGGCTGCAGGGGCACGATTGCCCCGGCGCGCACGTACACGGGAAGCTCATCCAACTTGGGCGTCACCATCACAGGCTTTAGCGATGTTGCCGCGGGATCACGGATCTCCCGGTCCCGGCCCACCACGGGCGCGCGGCGGTCAAGCTTTTCGCCCGTCCAGTAGTCGTACCAGAGCCCCGGTGCCAGGTGAACCTCATACGGCGCCACCTCTTCCGGGGACGCTGCCGCGGCCACCAGGATGTCGGGGCCGAACATGAACTCACCGCCGCCCTCCAGGTCCAGCGGGGTGCCATCCGCTGTAGCCTTTGGGAACTCCATGAAGAGCGGCCGCACAATCGGCAAGCCATCGCGCGAGGTTTCCTCGGCGGTGGTGTACAGGTACGGCATCAGGCGGTACCGCTCTTCGATGAACCGGCGGCGAATGTCTTCCTGCGCCGGCCCATCCACCCAAGGCTCATGGTCGCGCGTGCCCTTGGCGGAGTGATCACGGTCGATTGGCTGAAACGCGGCAAGCATCAGCCACTTGGTCAGCAGATCTGGCGGCGGTGAGCCGGCAAAACCGCCCACATCGGCCCCGGCAAGCGAAAACCCGCTGAGGCCCAGGTTCAGCAACTGCGGCGTTGTCTGCCGCAGGTGGTTCCAAGTGGCGGAGTTATCCCCGGTCCACGTGGCCGCATAGCGCTGTCCGCCCGCGTAGCTGGCACGCGTCATCACGAAAGGCCGCAGGTTGGGTCGCAGTGTCAGCATGCCTTCTTCCGTGGCGCGCGAGTTCTCCATGCCGTACACGTTGTGAATCTCCGTGTGCATGGCGGTGCGCTTCGCAAAACCCGGCTCGTCGATCCGGTGGACCACATCGTCCGGCATCGTCTTATCCGGGTAGACAAAGACGGCGGGCTCGTTCATGTCGTTCCAGAACCCAGCTGCACCGTCCGCCATGAAGTCCTTAAACAGCGTGCCCCACCAGGTGCGCGTGCCCTGTTGCGTGAAGTCCGGGAACACCGCCGGCCCCGGCCACACGGGGCCGACGTACTCCTGGCCGTGCTCCTTTACAAAGTGGTCGCCGGCCTCGCCGCTGTCGTAGGGCGCGTAGCCCTGCCCCACTACGTGCGCCACATGGAGATCGGTGATCAGCACCGTGTGGAAGTGCTCGGCACTCATCTCGTGCAGCAGGCCGGGGAAGTCCGGAAAAGTCACCGGATCCACGGTGAACGGCCGATTCTTATACTGAAAGTCGATGTCCAGCCACAGCACATCACTTGGAATGCGGTCGGCGCGCAGCCGTGCCGCCACTTCCTCCAGCCGAGCGCGTGGCGTGTAGGTGTAGCGGGACTGTTGGTAACCCAACGCCCATTTTGGCGGCAGCGGCGTGGGGCCCGTCAACCAGGCATATGCGTTCACCACCTGCTTCGCATCCGGGCCGTAGAGCAGGTAATAGTCCAGCGGTCCATCGGGGGCGCTGAAGCTGTACCGGTCCGCGCGCTCACGGCCAAAGTCGAAGAAGGTGCGGAAGGTGTTATCAAACAGCACACCCAACGCGCTGCCTTTCCGCATGTCGATAAAGAATGGAACCGACTTGTAGATCGGGTCCGTCGACTCCTGCCAGCCGAAGTGGTCCGTGTTCCACATCACGAATGCCTCGCCGGCGCGATCCAGCGGCCCGGGTTTGTCGCCGAGCCCGAAGAAGTGATCGTCCGCGGTCTTCTGCTTGGTGACACGGAATCCTGGGCCGTCCCAGCGTGTGGGTAGGGCGTCCTGCTGCAGCACGTGGCCGGCAAGATCTGCCACGGTAACCTGCCCCTCCTGGCCAACGGTGACGCGCAACGCGGAGGTGCTGAACCCTGCCTCCTCCGGCTCTACGGCGATATGGGCTGTGCGGCTCTCGGGCAGCACGGCCCAGGAGGCGTCCTCGGCCGGGTGCCCCACCCGCTCCATGCGGACCCGCAGGACGTCCGCCCGGAGTGCATCCACGCGCAGAACGGCCGTCGCGCTGGTGACTGTAATGCCGCTCGTCGAGTGAGCCAATTTCTCTGCAGCAGGCTGCTGCGCCGCTGCAGAGAAGCTCCCCAGCAGCGCCGCAATGACAGCTATCCGGTGCATGCAGACGGAAGGAACGGCACGGTGCAGCCCTGGAGACAGGAAGCGTAGATCGGTGGTCATCGTAGGTGCAGCCTCGTCATTCGCGCACGTTCTCCGCAATGCAGCGGCTCTCTTTTCAGGCTCATTTGTCCCTCTACAGTTAAGTCACAAGTATGCAGCCACTTGCAATCGCTTCTGAAGCTCGGCCCGGCGCTCACTTCAGCTGCGTCGAGTACATGTTGCCCGTAAATGTCTGCTCCACGATCAGGGGCTCGTTGGAGGCGGTCAGCCCAGCGAAGATGTAGCTTTCTGCGCCACCCTGCAGAGCGTCATTCAGGCGTATCAAGGGTTCCACGGTGCCTTGCGGAACAGCTACGCGGTCAATCGGCTGCGCCGGATCCAGCGCCTCGTGCAGATACAGGTACCGGCTGTCGGGCGACCAAACGGGGTCTGCCCCGGAGTGCAACGGCAAGGTCGACCACTGCTGGGTCGCCACGTTGAAGAGCCTCACCTGACGCTGATCCAGCGACAGCGCGGCGATGTATCGCCCATCCGGCGACCATCGCGGACTGAACAGCCCTTCGGATTGCGGAACCTGATCAACTTCTCCGGTGTCCAGGTGCAACACCTGCAGCGTGCGAGCCTCGGTTTCCTTACCGAGCGGATCGTTGACCCGCCCGAAGATCAAGGAACGCCCATCGGGCGACCACGACGGGTCGGCCGCATTGCGTGACTCGCGCAGCAAGGGCTGGATTTCACCACCGTCAGCGTCCACCAGGTATAACTGCCAGGCTTGCCCGGCGGCCCGCGCCATCAGCGCCAACTTGCTTCCGTCTGGTGACCAACGGGCCAGAAAAACGTTCATCGTGTCCGGCGTCAGCTGAAGACGCTCTGTTCCGTCCGCGGCCGAGCGCCACAGGTGCCCTACACCGTCGGTCCAGGACACCCACTTCCGGTCCCGGGAGTAGTCCACCCGCAGCGCCGAGGCTAGAAAGCCGCGCTCCGGCACCAGGGTGCCTGCTGCGGTAAGTCGCTCCAACTGAGACCGGCTGTCCACGCCAATAAAGTACAGCGTATTGCCCGTCCGTGCCGCCAACGGGGACTGGAACTGCAGTGGACCGTCCGTCACGCGGATCGGGTTCGACGTCGAAACGCCGGCCAGCTTCCAAAGGTCAGTATTTCCGCCGCGATTGGACTGGAAGACGAACCAGCGCCCATCCGCTGTCCACACACCGCAAGACTCCATGGAGTGCTCCATGAAGCCCTTCAGGATCTGCCGTGGCTTGCGATCCCCCGCCGTCAGTTCCCAAAGGCTCTTGGTGTGGGCGATAGGGTCGACGATGGTGAAGCGCAACAGCTTGCCGGACGGGTTCCACCGCAACCAGAAGGCCCTGCCGGGCAGCGAGGCAAAGAGCTGCGGCCGGCCTTCCGCCAGATGTGTCAGGTAAAGGTCGTTGCCCGCGGCATACAGGATGCCCTTGCCGTCCGGCATCCACGTGGCATCATGCGCCACAACGCGGTCGACCCGCAGCGCCGAGCCACCGCCGACCGGCACAACCCATAACGGCTGTTCGGACTCCGGAGACAGGTGATTGCGCAACAACAACTGTGAGCCATCCGGAGAGATGTCGCCCAGCATGGGGCTGGCTACCTCGTCCGGCACGTTGAACATCACTGGGGGGCCGCCCGTCGCGGGCAGGGTCGCAATGCCTGAGCGCCCACCCTCCACCACCGGCACAAACAGGCGGTAGCCGTCGGTGGCGCTGGCCATCAGGTTCTCGGTGACGTCCATGTCCAGGGCCAGATGACCGCTGTGCGTCAACTGTGCGATGTGCGGCGGCACGGTATCAGCGCGATGCACGCCGATCAGGTACCCGAGGCACGCCAGGACCGCCCCAACCGCGAGCGGAAGCGCCCACACGGTCCAGGCTGCGTGTGTCGTTGAGCTGACCAGAGGGACGGCAAGGGACGGTGCACTCGCGACAGGCAGAATCGGAGGGTCGGCAGTAATCGCAGGTGACAGTCGGGGCGCAGGAGCCACTGCTGGGAGGCTGCTTCCTTGTGTCTGGATGTGAACCGGCCGTGGCCCTGCTCCCAGAATCGCGTCCGCCGTTAATGGCTCAGCGCCTGCCTCTCCGGATGGGGTCGGTGCAATGAAGCTCTGGCGCTCGTCGTCCCTGGCCACGCTCACCGGGGCGATAAAGCGATAGCCGCGGCGTGCCAGCGTCTCCACAAACCGCGGGTTCTCCGCGGAATCTCGCAGCGCTTCACGGATTTTGTTGATCGCCGTCGCCAGGGAGTGGTCGAAGTCGACGATGGTGTTAGTTCCCCAAAGCCGCGCCTGCAACTCTTCACGCGTCACTACCTCACCGGGCCGCTCCAGCAGCACGGTCAGGACCTTGAAGGGCTGGCTTTGCAGTTTGACACGGTACCCCGAGCGCCAAAGCTCGCCTGCCTGGAGGTCGACCTCGTAGAGGCCGAAGCTGATCCGCGATTGTGAAGGCGTAGTGCTCTGCATGCGACGCGCATCTGCGCTATGAAACTGTACCACCGCAGGCCCACCCGGGAGGAGATTACCTGCCCTAAGTCAAAGCAGCGAATCAGGTTAGCCAGAGACACACAAATGAGTGGCAAGACGATTGCGCCGACTGCCTCGCTTCGCCCAAGGTGTCCAGCGATCGAGACACGCCTGGTTCAGCGTTACCCAACGTGACCTCAGCCAGAGCTTTCACCGCGATCGCCGGAGCCCTCACCTATGTTTCTGTCTTCTTTCCTTTCTCGGCAGCTGGCCCGCACCTGGGGCCTGCTCGTGCTCGGGCTGCTCTGCCTTTTGCCACCAGCGGCGCCAGCGCAGACCGCGCCACCTGTCGCGCCCGGATTTGCCCGCATCCACTACTACCGCCCGGACAGCAAGTACACCGGCTGGGCGCTCTATACCTGGAACGCCTCCACGGAGAACAACAACTGGTGTACGAGTGAGGTAAATCCTTCCGGCACCGACGAGTACGGCATCTTCTTCGACGTCTCGGTGAACCCGACCTATGGCTCTCCGGCTGGCGACCTTGGTTTCATCATCAATAACTGCGGCAACGGTGCCACCAAGGACCCCGGCCCCGATCAGCACCTCCAGATCACGCAATCCAGCCAGGGCTGGGTGATCTCCGGTGACGCCATGGTTTATACCACCGAGCCCACTGCGACGCAGAAGCTGAACAGTGTCTTTCTGAAGCAACAGGCCTACTGGCTCGACCGCTCTCGTGTCGCCATCCAGCCGGGGTACTTCCAGAGCGGCAACACCTACGCTCTGGTCTGGAGCAACAACGGCGGTCTCCAGCTGACCTCAAACGGCATCACCGGCGGGCAGCAGATCCCCCTTATTCAGGGTGGCAGCCTCACACAGGACGAGTTGACCCGTTTCCCGCAACTGAGCAGCTACATTGTACTTACGGTGTCGCCGACCGTGCCGCTGGTGAACGTTAAGCAGGCCCTCAAGGGCCAGATTGCACTTGCGTCGGTAACCCAGGCGGGTGAGCTGAGCTACGCCACAGGCATCCAGCCCGCGGGCGTGCTCGACGACCTTTTCTTCTACTCCGGCAAGCTGGGCGTCGTCTTCTCCAAGGCCGCCGACCGCGAAGTTTCCGAGTTCGCCGACGATGCGAGCGCACCCGTGAAGCTGAAGTTGTGGGCCCCCACCGCCCAGAGCGTCCTTGCGCTGATCTACAACAACGCTGCCGATACCTCGCCGGCACAAACCGTGGTAATGCATCAGCATGACGGCGTCTGGGTGGCCCGGGGTGATGCCTCCTGGAGCGGCAAGTATTACCTCTATTCCGTGAACGTCTACGTGCCCGCCGACCACGCGGTCGATACCAACGTCACGACCGACCCGTACTCGATCGACATTGCCTTGAACGGCACCAAGAGCCGCATCACCGATCTCGCCTCCAGCGAAACCAAGCCCAGCGCCTGGGACCCGAGTTCAGCGCCCGCGCTCGACCGCCTGAACGACATCAGCCTGTACGAGCTGCATGTACGGGACTTCAGCATCGGCGATCCCACGGTACCTGCCGCTCATCGCGGTATGTATGACGCCTTTGCGGATGAAAACTCCAACGGCATGCGCCATCTGCGGCAGCTCGCGCAGAGCGGGGTGAAAGCGGTCCACATCCTCCCCACGTTCCACTTCGCCTCGGTGAACGAGGACAAATCGACCTGGCAGACACCGTCCGGCCTCACCAACAATCCCCCGGACGGCACCCAGCAGCAGGCCACGGTGGCCGCGGTCGAGGCCAACGACGCCTACAACTGGGGCTATGATCCGGTCCATTACATGACGCCGGAGGGCAGCTACGCCGTCAATCCGGACACGCGTGTGCTGGAATACCGAACCATGGTGCAGGGGCTGCACGCGGCCGGTCTGCGGGTGGTGCAGGACGTGGTCTTCAATCACACAAACGCTGCCGGCGAGGCACCCAACTCCAATCTGGACGAAGTGGTCCCGCTCTACTACCACCGACTGGACGCCAACGGCACGCTCGAAAACGGCTCCTGCTGCGCCGACACCGCCAGCGAGCACCGCATGTTCGAGAAGCTGATGATTGACACCCTGGTGCTCAATGCAACGCAGTACAAGATCGACGGCTTCCGCTTCGACCTGATGAGCTATCACTTCACCTACAACCTGGCCACCATCAAGCGGGCCCTGGCGGCCCTGACAGTGGCCAAGGACGGTGTGGACGGGTCCAAGATCTACCTCTACGGCGAAGGCTGGACCACCGGCGAAACCGCCAACAGTGCCCTTGGACCCGATGCGCAGCAGGCCAACCTCTACGGCTATGGCGTCGGCACCTTTAACGATCGCATCCGAGACGGCATTCGCGGCGGGGGTCCGTTCGCTGACAAGCGTGTCCAGGGCTTTGCAACCGGCCTGGCCACCGACCCCAGCGACTACACCACCTCCACGACGTCAAAGGCCGACCAGACGACCGCGCTGTTGCAGCGCGAAGACTGGATCCGCATCGGTCTCGCCGGCAACCTGCGGGATTTCACCTTTGTCGACTACACAGGACAGACGGTCGCCGCTTCCCAGGTCATCTACGGCGGACAGCCGACCGGGTACACGGCAAGCCCGATCGAGGTCATCAACTACTGCTCCGTGCACGACGACCAGGATCTCTTCGATGTTGTGCAGTTGAAGTCGAGCCTGAGCGACAGCATCAACGTCCGCGCCCGGCGACAGGCGCTCGCGATGAGCGTGCTCGCCCTGGGCCAGGGCATCCCGTTCTTTCAGGGCGGCGACGACCTGCTTCGCTCCAAGGACATGGACACCAACAGTTACGACTCGGGTGACTGGTTCAACAAGATCGACTGGTCCGGCCAGGGCGCGAACTGGGGCATCGGCCTGCCGATCGCCAGCCAGAACCAGCCGCAATGGCCCATGGAGCAGCCCCTGCTCGCCAATGGTGCGTACGCCCCGCAGCCTGACAACATCAACTTCGCCACAACTGCCTTCCAGGAGTTCATGCAGATCCGGTACAGCTCGGGACTGTTCCGCATGGCAACCCTGGCCGAAATCCAGAACAACCTCACCTTCCTGAACACGGGCGCCAACCAGACGCCCGGCCTCATTGTCATGAAGCTGGACGCCAACACGGGTCACTACGGTGCCTACAAGCACCTCCTCGTGGTCATGAACGCCACAAATGCCGAAGCCACCTTCACCAACAGCCAGCTTGCCGGCATGGGGCTGAAGCTCCACCCCGTGCAGGCGAGCTCCTCCGATCCGGCCACCCGGCAGTCCACCTTCACCAAGAAAACCGGAACGGCAACGGTCCCGGCGCTCACAACCGCGGTGTTCGCCGAATAGCTGAGTCCGCTCGACCGACGCCGGAGGGATTTCCCTCCGGCGTTTCTTTTGTCCGCAGGTTCGGCGCTCCTGCCCAGGGCCTCGTCGCTCAGCTTCCTCTCTCGCAGCCGCCCGGGATGCACATCGAGGTGTGCAGCAAGGGGTACTCAGGCCGTCGATGATGGGCAAGTAAACCTAACATTCGTCGCTAGTTATCCGTTGATGAAGGTTTGAATGAAAAACGACGGTAAGTGTATTGTGATGACCTCCTGAAAAGCCGGA
Organism: Granulicella sp.; assembly: GCA_965198515.1. Lineage (GTDB taxonomy): Bacteria > Acidobacteriota > Terriglobia > Terriglobales > Acidobacteriaceae > Granulicella. Next base: position 2,819,002 of record CBDAPO010000006.1, read on the forward strand.
TGGTTCGCCTCGCCCACTCATGTAAGGCATGTCCGCCCCATCCTGGGCGGCTTTTCGGAGGCAGTACCCATGAACAGATACAGCAGACTAGGCCTCGCAGCAGGTCTTCTCGGCACCACCGTCGCCCTTAGCGCCCCTGCAGCACACGGCCAGGCAGACACGGGCCGCGTTGTCGGTACGGTTACCGACACCACCGGGAGCGCGATCCCCGGCGCGGTTATCACGATCACCAACGTCGAGAACGGCACCGTCCTCAAGGCCAACAGCAACGACACCGGCGAGTTCAACATCCTGGCCGTACCGCGTGGCAGCTACAAGGCTTCCGTCACGGCGCCCGGCTTCCAGACCGAGCAGCAGAGCTTCACGCTGAATGTCACCCAGGTCCAGACGCTTCCCTTCAAGCTCGCCGCCGGCGCCGTCAACACCACCGTCGAGGTCACCTCGGACGTGCCGCTGGTCGACACGTCCACCCCTACCATGGGCGAGACCGTCGAAGGCAAGCAACTCACCGACCTGCCCCTCAACGGCCTGAACTTCACCAACCTCGCCCTGCTCGTGCCCGGCGTTACCCAGGGCGCTTATGGGAACGGCCTGAGCGGCGTGAACGGCGCTACCGAGAGCTTCCGCTACAACCAGAGCGGCAGCGGTTCCATCTCGGTCAACGGCCTGCCACCTTCCGCCAACAACTACATGCTCGACGGCGTGGACAACAACGACAACCTGGTCAACACCCTGATCTTCTTTCCGCCGCCCTATGCGACCGATCAGTTCCAGGTAAACACCAGCGTCGCCCCGGCGCAGTACGGCCGCGCGGGCGGAGCCATCGTGCTCAGCTCCATCAAGTCCGGCACCAACGCCATCCACGGCAACGCGTTCGAGTACTACCGCAGCGGCAAGTTCAATTCCAACCCCTACTACCAGTTCCCCGGCGAATCCGTCACGACGCGCCCGGGCGACAACCGAAACATCTTCGGCGGCGATGTCGGCTTCCCGATCATCAAGGACCACCTGTTCCTGTTCGGCGACTACGAAGCTACCCGTGAAAACTCGCCCGTCGGCGGATCACTGGTCACCGTGCCGACCGCCCTCATGCGGACCGGCAACTTCACCGAGCTGCTCAACCCGCAGCTCAACCCCAACCCGTTCAACCACTCCAACCTGTGCGAAGCCACGGGCGTGCAGTCCGGCCAGATCTTTGACCCCATCACATGCCAGCCGTTCGCCTACGGCGGCCAGGCCAACGTCATCAACCCCGCCCGACTCAACTCTGCGGCCGTGAACTACCTCAACGCCTTCCCCCTGCCGACGATCGCCAACAAGATCTATGACAACTACGAGACGTTTGAGCAGCAGATCACCAACTACAACGTCTTCGACGTTCGCCTCGACTGGAAACCGGAAGCCGCCGACTCGTTCTTCTTCCGCTTCAGCTATGACAACTCGGTGCAGATCAAGAACTCCGAGTTCGCCAGCCTGCCCGCCGGCTACGGTACCGGCAGCACCTTCAACCACGGTCGCGGCTACGCGCTGGGCTACAACCACGTCTTCACGCCCAACCTCGTGAACGAGGCCCGCCTGGCCTACAACCGCGACAACTACGGCTACCAGCCCCCGCTGTACGGCGACCCCGTCTCCGCCAATCTCGGCATCCAGAACGCCAACCGCAACCAGGAGACCAGCGGCGGCGCCCTGATCGGTGGCAACGGGTATGAGCTCGAGTACACCGGGGACTACGGCCTCTACGCCGTGCCGCAGAACAACATCGAAGTCGCCGATACCGTCGACTGGAACAAGGGCAAGCACTCCTTCCGGTTCGGCGGCACCTTTATCCACCGCCAAACCGAGTACTTCCGTCCCATCGCCGGCAAAGGCTTCTTCAACATCTCCGGCAACGGCGCCGACTTCACCGGGTACGAAGTCTCTGACCTGCTGACCGCGTTTGTCGACAACTACCAGATCGGTTCGCAAAACGGCTACTTCGCCAACAACAGCCAGGAAGACGCCGTCTTCGCGCAGGACGACTGGCGCGTGACCAAGCGCCTCACCGTGAACCTGGGCCTTCGTTGGGACCTGATCACCTGGCCCTACGAAGCGCACAACCAGCAGGCCTCCTTCGACCTAGGGACAGGTCAGGTGCTTCTGGCCGGACAAAACGGCGTGTCCCGCAGCATCATCAACCAGGACTACCGCTATTACGGCCCTCGTGCCGGCTTCGCCTATGACGTCTTCGGCGACGGCCGCACGTCGCTGCGCGGCGGCTATGGCATGTACTACTTTCCCACCTACGGCGGCGTCAGCAATCAGCTCGGGCAGCAGCCTCCGTTCGGCGGCTCGGTGGACTACCAGGCACGTCTCGGCTCCTGCATCACCTTCACTGGCCAGACACCGGCCGTGGGGACCAACTCGTACGCCAGCTGCAAGACCACCTCAAACCAGACTTCGGCCCTGCCACAGCCTGGCTTCCAGAACTTCAACCCCGCGGCCCCGCCTGCGGGTCTGAGCACTATCGCTGTTAACCGCAACAACCAGTACAGCGCCATCCAGGAGTGGAACCTGCAGCTGCAACAGCAGCTCAGCCGTTACGACGTAGTCGACATCGCCTACGCCGCCAACAAGGTCGACCACCTGCCCAACTACTACGCCTACAACCAGGTGCAGTTCGGTGCCGCCTTTGCCCCGACCCCCGGGTCCGAGCCGTTCCCCAATCTCGGCTCCATCACCTATGAGACGTTCAACGCCAGCGCCAACTACAACGCCCTGCAGTTGCAGTACACGCACCGCGCGAAGAACCTCGTAAGCACCGGCGCGTATACCTGGTCGCACACGCTGGATGACAGCTGCGCCAACGGGACCACCACCATCTGCCTCTACTACCTGCCGCACGCCACGTACGGCAACTCCACCCAGGACCAGCGGAACGCCTTCACGTTCTCCAGCATCTACACGCTGCCGTTTGGCCGCGGACAGGCCTTCGGCACCAAGGTGCCCCGGCCCGTGGACTGGGCGATTGGCGGATGGCAGCTGAACCTGATCGCCATTCTGCAGAGCGGACAGCCCTTTGACCTGTCCACCGGCCAGACCAACACCGGCAACGAGCCGGACCAGGTCGGTCTGCTCACCTACCCGAAGAAGCTGACGCAATGGTTCAACACCAGCGCGTTTGACGCGACCAACCTCTTCCAGCACAACACCGAGACCGTGAACGGCCAAACGGTCTACACCCGCCTCGGTACCGCTCACCGCGACACGGTGTTCGGCCCTGGCTATCGCCCTGTAAACTTCGGCATTCAGAAGGACATCCACGTCACCGAGCGTTACTCGCTTGACCTGCGCGGTGATGCCTTTAACGTCTTCAACACGCCTGAGTTCACCAATCCCGGCAGCACGGTCACAAATTCCACCTTCGGCCAGATAACCAGCGTGCGCTACCAGAGCAACCGGCAACTGCAGCTCGAAGCGCGCTTTGACTTCTAGGGCTTGTCTCACTTCTCCTCAAAGCGTCGCATGCTCTCCCGGTGCGACGCTTTCTTTTTCGCCACAGCCCCCCGTAGGACACCTATGCATCGCTTGCACGCCGCTTTCTGCCTCGCCCTCATCTCCGCCGCCGCTGTTGCACAAGCTCCGCAGATGACCAAGATCGATCCGCCGAACTGGTGGATCAACATGCCCGCGCCCATGCTGCTGATCAAGGGCGACCATCTCAGCGGAGCGAAATTCTCGCTCCGCAGCGCGGATCGCCACGTGCATCCTGCCGTCGAGCGCACGAAGATTTCCGCCAACGGCCACTACGCCGAACTCTGGTTGACCGAGCCTGCCACGCCCGCAACCCTCACCATCACCGCGACAAACGCCGACGGTCACGCAACGCTGCCCTTCCACTTCGACCAGCGGCACAAGCCCGGGGATGGCTTTGCAGGCTTTTCCGCCAAAGACGTGATCTACCTCATCATGACCGACCGCTTTGCCGACGGTGATCCCACCAACGACGACCCCGCCACAGAACGCACCAAGCCACGGGGCTGGCACGGCGGCGACCTCCGCGGCGTCCTCGATCACCTCGACTACCTCCAGGACCTCGGCATCACCACCGTCTGGATCACGCCTGTCTACCAGAACCACGAGCCGGGGAGCTACCACGGCTACGGCGCCACCGACCTTTACTCGGTGGACGAGCACTTCGGCTCACTCGACGACCTTAAGGCCCTCAGCACCGCCCTCCACAAACGCGGCATGAAGCTGGTGATGGACATGGTGCCCAACCACATCGGCCCCGCCCATCCCTGGGTGGAGGACGAGCCGGAGCCCGACTGGTTCCACGGCACCGAGGCCCACCACGACAAAGCCCAGGGCGAGTTCAAGCCCATCACCGACCCCCACGCCCCCTGGCGCGACCAGAAAGACGTCACCGAAGGCTGGTTTGCCGACCTGCTGCCCGATATGAACCAGGAGAACCCGGCGGTCGCCCAGTACCTCACCCAGAACGCCATCTGGTGGACGGAGGAATCCGCCCTCGACGGTATTCGGCTCGACACCTTCCCCTACATCAAGCGCTCGTTTTACACCGGCTTCCACCATCAGCTGTTTGGCCTTTGGCCGCACCTGACCGACGTCGGCGAAGTCTACAACGGCGACCCCACCATCACCTCGGCCTTTGCCGGCGGGGTTACCCGCAACGGTGCCGACACAGGCCTCTACACGCCCTTCGACTTCCCCACCTTCTTCGCCCTGCGCGACGTCTTTCTGAAAGGCCTGCCCTTCACCAGGCTAGACGGACAGTGGCGCATGGACTCGCTCTACCCGCATCCCGAGCGCCTGGTTCCGTTCCTCGGCAACCACGACACGCCCCGCTTCATGGGTGAAGCCGGGGCCACGCCGCGGCAGCTTGAGTTGGGCTTTGCCGTCCTGCTCACCATGCGCGGCACGCCGCAAATCTACTCCGGCGATGAGATCGCCATGACCGGCGGAGGTGATCCCGACAACCGCCACGACTTCCCCGGCGGCTTCCCTGGCGACACGCAAAGCGCCTTCAACCCGAGCGCCCGCACGCCGGATCAAATCGAGCTCCACGACTGGGTGCACACGCTGCTGGAGCTCCGCAAGGCCCACTCCGCCCTGCAAGGGGGGGAGCAGCAGGTGCTGACGGCGGAAGGAACGCGGCTGGTCTACACGCGCACCGACGCTCATGAGCAGGTCATGCTGGCCGTAAACAACAGCGACCAGCCAGCGACCTTTGTTATCTCCACCCAAGACACGGCGCTGCAGTCAGCACGGGAGCTCAAGCTGATCTTTGGGAAGGGCGACCTGTCTGTCAGCGCAAACCAGCTAACGATCCAGCTACCCGCACACGGGGTGGCGCTGAGCCTCATTTACTGAGGAACGGCGGTCGGGCAGATCTGAAGCAAGTCCTCTGACCGATCCGCCATCCCACCTTTGTGCACTTGGAAGCTCTGTCGCAAAAAGAGACACTTTCTTCAGGCAATCGACGTACTAGCCGCAGGATGAACGGCCTCCCCGCTGAGCAGCTTCCCGGGAGGCCGTTCTTATTTGCCCTGAAAAGAAAAAGGCTGCTCGAAGCAGCCCTTAGGTCACAACTCGTGATGGTCGGGGCGGAGGGATTCGAACCCCCGGCCCTCTGCTCCCAAAGCAGATGCGCTACCAGGCTGCGCTACGCCCCGACTCCGTCCAGTTTAGCGCAAGCCGATATGGACCTAGCCAGCCTTTGCACTGTTGACCACGAAGCGCCTTACCGCCAGCCGGGCACATGTAAACCACGCAGCAACGATCCGCTGACCCACAGCAGCAGCAGGAACGGCAGCATCGCCATCGTCATCAGCAAAAGAACCAACATGCCCATGAACAGCCAGTCACGCCACGTGTCGCGCCGGCCTACGGTGAGGCTCTCTTCAAGCAGCGCGTAGTTGCGCCTGTTGGCACGCCATCCGATATCGAAAAGGTTCCCCAGCACGGGCACGATCCCGACGACGACCTCGATCCCGAGATTAGCGACCATGCGCGCAACGGTGATCAGCGGCACACCCCGGAAGAACGCCGCCACCACGATCACGCAACTGGCCGCGCCGGCCAGAAAATCGCCGACCCCTGGCACAAAGCCGATAACGCCATCCAGGCCGAATCGCAGATTGGTTCCGGGCACGCGAAACCATGTATCGAGCACCTTGGAGAGGATGTCGAGGTTTTCGTTGCGAAACAGCCCGCCAGCGCCACGGAACCGGTCGTGCAGACCCGGGGCCGACTCGCCCGGCGCAAGAATCTGTCCCTGGATCACTTTTGCACTTGCCATCGTTCACGTCCTCTCGCCGATCAAGGCACCGCAACCAGTAAGATGCGCTACAATCATCTACGGACGGCGGCTATAGTTCAGTGGTTAGAACGCGGCTCTGTGGAAGCCGATGTCGTGGGTTCAAATCCCACTAGCCGCCCCAGTCCAGCCCTCTGCTTTCCGGCTCTCCTCAGCCCGGAAGCCCCAAAATACACGGTGCCGCGTCCCCCTAAATACATCGCCGCTGCTGAGTCGCTCGCACCCGCACCCGCCAACCTCTTTGCTGGCACCTCCGGCTGGGCCTACCCCACCTGGAAGCCCGGCTTCTATCCAAAAGAGGTCCCAGCGAAGGCATTCCTGCACCATTACGCCTCACAGCTCACCGCCGTTGAGGTGAACTACACCTTCCGCACCCTGCCCACGCGTCCGCAGCTGGAAGGCTGGCTGGCCGCCACACCTCCCGGCTTCCGGTTCAGCTTCAAGTCCCCACAGCGCATCACGCACTATTCGCGTCTGCGCGACTGCGCTGACCACCTCGACGCCTTGATCACCGCGCTGCAGCCTGCGCGGGACGCCGGCAAGCTCGGGCCCATTCTGTTCCAGCTTCCGCCAAACTTTCAGGCCGACCTCCCACGCCTTGCCGCGTTTCTACAAGCACCCGCGCTTCGCTCCCCCACTGCCCCGCAGATCGCCTTCGAGTTCCGCCACCCAAGCTGGTTCAGCAAAGCGACCTACGACGTCCTTCGCGCAGCCGGCGCTGCCCTTTGCATCGCGGACACGGACACGCTCGCCACACCGGACATCCACACTGCCAGCTTTCGCTGCTACCGGTTGCGGCGCGACGGCGGCTACACCCCTGCGGAACTCGACACCTTTGCCCAGCGATTCACGTCGCTCGCCGCCGATGGCCCTGCCTACGTCTTCTTCCGCCACCAGGACGAGCCCACCGGCGCCCTGAACGCCGCAGGGATGCTGCAACGCGCCGCCCAGCTTGCCGGTCTGCCCCCAAAGGAATCCGTTTGATGGGCACACAAGCGCCCAGCTGTCCCCAGGGTCCCTGGCCGGAGGCCTTTCCTCCCTTTCATCCGCGCCGCTGGCTCCACAACGGTCACCTGCAAACCATCGCGGGCAACTTCCTTCCGCGCCCGCGGCTCCTTCCGCAGCCCGTGGCCGAGCTAGTCGAAACCGTTCCTGCGCACGGCAAGCAGATCTCGACCCAGGTCCTGTGCGAGTGCCACTGGCAGCCGCATGACCAGCGCGCGTCCCGCCCCACAGTGCTCGTTCTGCACGGTCTTGAAGGATCGTCACGCTCGCAATACGTGCTCGGCAACGCGACCAAGCTTTGGCGTGCCGGCTGCAACGTGATTCGCATGAATATGCGCAACTGCGGCGGCACCGAGCGCTTGACACCCACGCTCTACCACTCTGGCATGTCCGCGGATGTGGATGCCGTGATGCGTCACTTCCTGCGCCTGCACAGGCTGCAGAGTTTTGCCCTGATCGGCTACAGCATGGGCGGCAACCTGGTCCTGAAGCTGGCCGGAGACCTCGGCGCTAACGCTCCCCCTGAGCTGAAGGCCGTCGTCGGCGTTTCCCCAGCGATCGATCTGGCCGTCTCCGCCGATGCCCTGCACGAGCCCGCGAACCGCATCTACGAGCGCCGTTTCATCGCCGCCTTGCTGAAGCGTTTTCGACGCAAAGCCTTTCTGTTCCCTCGCGCCTTTGACCCCAACCGCTCCAATCTGGTCCACTCGCTTCGACAGTTCGACGACAAGATCACCGCGCTTTACTCCGGCTTCCGCAACGCCGACGACTACTACTTCCGGGCCTCCGCGGCTCGTGTGCTCGACCGCATCGCCGTACCTAGCCTGTTGCTGCACGCCTGCGACGATCCCTTCGTGCGCCTGACCCCGGAGACGCGGGCGGTGATCGCTGCAAACGCACACATCACACTGCTGGAAACCGCGCACGGCGGCCATTGCGCCTTTCTGGCCACACCCGAGCGAGCCAACGGTAACGATGGCTACTGGGCGGAACACACCGCAGTTCGATTCATCCTCGAAAAGGCAGGAAGCAGCAAACAGCGAACAGCAAACAGGAGTTAGGGATCAATTGTCAGGGCAGCCGATCCTGCTATGGTCCGCTGCTCACTTCCGCTGTTTGCTCATTCCTGTTTGCTGTTTGCTGCCTTTCCTCCTGTACGCTAAACAAATGCTCGCCGAATGGACCGCCGCGTGCGGCCCCGACGATCCGACGCTGGTGGTGCCCTGGTCCGATCCAGAGGCAGACGTGCGCTTCATTAATCTGCGCACCGACCCGTTCGATCTGCCCGAAATCATCGAAACAGAAAGCTACCCCGCCCTGCGTCGCGCATTGCGTGCCCTGAACGCGCCGGCTTCCGCCTTCTTTACCGCCAAGTGCGACGCGTGGACGCTGTACGCGGAAGAAGGTGGCGACAAGCTCGAAGCCCTGCGCCTCGAGCTCGATGTGGCCGACGAAGAGGTCGCCTTTGGTCATGGCAGCTACATCGACCTCGTCCCACGCGAGCGCACCCTGTTTGCCTCACCGCACACCTTTTCAGGGCGCCTCGATCGCATCGTGCGTCGCGCTTCACGCCTCGCGCACCCGTACGCGGCGCTGGAGCTCACCATGCGCCCTGCCCTTGTTGACCTCAAATCGACGCTTGAGGGCTACAGTGCCAGTCTCTACCTGACCGCTGTCGCGAGCGATCCCACCACCGCGGCCAGCCGTTGGGAAGCCGCCCTGGAAGACACCGTGCACCTTCTGCGCGAACGCGAGTGGGCGGTCCCGGTCGGCTCCGCTACAATCGACTGAGCCCGGCATCGTCGTCTCAAGAAACCGCGCACCTTACCGGGTGCCAACGATGCCAAGGCAGCCACATAACGGGCGAGTAGCTCAATTGGATAGAGCACCGACCTTCTAAGTCGGGGGTTACAGGTTCGATCCCTGTCTCGCCTACCATCTACGCTCCCCAAGCGTCACCGCTTCTTCCTCGAAGCTCAAGAAGACCAATAAACACACATCCCAAGTCTTCCTGTTCGCTACCATCTCATGCCTTCACTGCGCAGTGGTCCCGGGGGCAAGTGACCCGCAGTGAAGAGCTTGCCCCCACAATACCCTGACCGACGTACAGATTCGCGGCTTCAAAGTCACTGAGCCACGGAAGGTTCTCGATGGCGTGGCCTGTTTTTGGAGGTCACCGCGACGCCTACCACGCTTGGACTAGCGCCAGCTATCTCACGCCGGTGATGGCGGCCCTTCAGCCCAGCTCGTGGACGCTCAAGCCTTCAACCTTCACGTCAGCGACTCGGCGGCTTGCCCCGACCGCGTGGACCAGGCCTGTGAGCAGCATGAGCCCGGCCGCAAGCGCGCTGACCCCTGTCCAGGCGTAGCGTTCCCACACCAGGCTGGAGAGCGCAGAGCCCAGCGCGCCGCCCACGAAGTACATCGTCATATACAGCGTGTTCAACCGGCTGCGTGCGCCTGGGTCCAGGCCGAAAATGCGTGTCTGGTTAGCGACCTGCAACATCTGGGTGCCGGCGTCGAGCGCGATCACACCAATCACCATGGCCACCATGTGAAGCGCGATGCTGGTGTGGAGCTTCTCCTGCAGCCACAACCAGCCGAAGGAGGCCGTCACCATGGCCCCGGCAATTGTGATGACGTAGCGCGTCCCGTGCCGGTCCGCAAGGCGGCCGGCAAATGGCGCAACCAGAGCACCTGCCGCGCCAACAACGCCAAACGTACCGGCCACCCCCGGGCCAAGCCCGTAATCCGCATGCAGCAGAAACGCCAGCGTCGTCCAAAAGCAGGAGAATGCCGCGAACGTAAGACCGCCGATCAAGCCTGATTCCCGCAGCAGGGGCTGCGTGCGGAAAATCGTCCACAAGGACCGCATCGCGCCGCCGTAGGTCAGCTTCTGCTTCGGTTCCAGCCTTGGCATCACCTTCAGCATCAGCGGCACGAAGGCGGCGTTCATCACGGCAGCGGCGAAGAAGACAGTACGCCATCCGCCAAGATTGCTGACCCAACCGGCAAAACTGCGCGCCAGCAGAATGCCAAGCAGCAGCCCCGTCATCACGGTGCCGATTGCCTGCCCACGCCTTTCATGCGGCACAAGGTCCGGGGCCAGCGGTAACGCGACGTGCGTCACGCTGGCGAACAGCCCCACCAGCACGCTGGCAGCGATCATCCACCACAGGGTGTGCGCGATGGCCACCAGCAGCAGCGCGACCGCGGCCGTGCCGTACAGCCGCATCATCAGCCCGCGACGCTCGGCCACATCGCCCAACGGTACAAAGCTGAGCATGCCGGCGGCATAGCCCACCTGTGTTGCGGTCGCCACCAGCATCATCTGCTGCGGCCCGGCGTGGAGGTCGCGGCCCATCACCAGCAGCAATGGCTGGTTGTAGTAGATGGACGCCACGCCCACGGCGCAGGCCATGCCCAGGAACGGCAGCAGCCAGCGCTGCTCGGGTACGCTGCCAGACACCTTCACTTCCTCTGTCACGGTTTCCCGCCTGACACTTTCAGCCATGCCTGCATGGATGTCGCCGGTCGACGGAACGATGCGTCGGCGCGGGCTACTCCGGCTTCAACAGGTCGGCGACCGACGGCTTCTTGGTCTGAACCGCCGACACCCTCAGATCGAAATTCTGCCCCGTCAGGTCGCTGTCGGTCACCACAACGCTTCCAGTAGCCTCGTCATAGGACCGCACCGTGTCGGGCATATCGAACTTGATCAGTCCCGTCGATTTCTTGGCGGAAACCCGTGTGTCTTCTGCGTCAGTGACCTCCACCTTGTAGATCCCCGGCGGGACCAGCGTCACGGTAAAAGCGCCGTCCGCATCCACGCCCGTCGATCGCGAGAAGTCCTTATCGTTGACGTCCGTCAGTTTCACCGCTGCCGAATTGATGCCGTGTCCGTCGGCCACGGCCCGGATGCGCCCACTTACCGAGTGCATACCGCCCAGCCGGATCGAGACGTCCTCGCCGGTGCGGTCCTCGCCCTTCGCCAGGTCTATGGATTTTGCGTTTGCCTGGTGAGATGTGCCGGGAGCATACAAGACCAGTGGCGTCGCGTTCATCATGCTGTTGATCTGGATGGCGCCCCCGGCGAACCCAACCTGCGTCGCCGTGCTCAGGCTCGCCTTGAGCACATACTCCCCCGGAAGCAGCCCCGCCAGCCGAAACCGGCCCTGATCGTCGGTGATCATGCCCGGAGCGTTATTCATGGCACCCATGCCGGCCAGCATGGCAAACTCTGGCGGCAACTTGGTCTGTTTGCCCGGCGAGAGCGCCTGAAGAATCACCTGTGACACCGGCGTACCGTCATCCCAGGTGACGTGCCCGCTCACGGAGGCGCCACGCTGTGCCACCACATCGGCCAGGGCCGTCCGGTCTGCAACGACATGCACGATCTTGACCCCCGGAATCAACTTCTTCGGATCCGCCCCTGCCGCATAGGCTGCCTGAACCATGGTCGCGCCGGCCACATACCCGGGTGCGGAGGCGAACGCGTAATAGTCTCCTGGCGGTACGTCATTCAGCACAAAGCTGCCGTCCAGCCCGGTTTTTCCCTGCGATAGATTCACATTGCCCAGCCCGGCATGCAGCGCTTTCTTGATGGCTGCCGGATCGTTCGGGTCCTGCGGCGGCGCGGTCACAGTGACCTGGGCTGGAACCCCAAAGAGAAGAACGCCGGCGAAGCGCGCTGGACGTTGTGTGTCGTCGCAGATCACATGGCCCGTGACGGTGCCGGTTCCCGTGGAAGACGCGGGTGTGGCCTGCGCCAAGGCGCTCTGCCCCAAACCTACAAGAACCAAGGCCGCTGGGAGCCCAATCGAGCGCAAGATCATGCTCCACAGTAGCGCTTCATCGAGGTGCAAACAACCACTTCGTGCGGTCCACTCCAGGATCACGCGGACCTTCGCACGTACCCGCGAATCTCTAGACGATCCAGCCGCCGCCGGCGACCTCATCACCCTGATAAAACACGGCCGACTGCCCCGGTGTCACCGCGCGCTGCGGCTCATCGAACACCGCTTCCACCGCGTCCGGCCCGGTGACGTAAAGGGTTGCTGGCGCAGGCTCATGCCGGTGGCGAATTTTGACACTCACCCGTACCGGCTCGCGTGGCTCTGCGATCGACACCCAGTTCAAGCGGTTGGCCTGGAGCACACGGCTGAACAACGCCGCATCCGGCCCCACCTCCACGCGGTGCGAATCTGGATGGATTTTCAGCACATACAGCGGCTCCGGCGAGCTCAAACCAAGGCCTTTGCGCTGGCCCACGGTGAAGCCATGAATGCCGTCATGCCGCCCCAGCACCTCGCCCCCTGCGGCAACAAGCTCGCCGGCACTGTCGGGCAGCCCACGCCCCTGCTCCTCCAGGTAGGCCTTGAGGAACTGCGAGTAACTGCCGCCGGGAATGAAGCAGATCTCCTGCGAGTCAGGCTTCTGCGCCAGCTCCAGGCCCTGGTCGGCGGCCATCGCCCGCACCTCGGGCTTGCACATCTCCCCCAGGGGAAACAAGGTGCGGCTCAGTTGCTCCTGCGTGAGTCCAAACAGGAAATAGGTCTGATCCTTGCTGCGATCCGCGGGACGCGACAGCACCCAGCGGCCACGCTCCGGGTCAAAGCGATTGCGCGCATAGTGTCCCGTGGCGATGCGCTCCGCGCCGATGCCGCGTGCGGTCTCCAGAAGTTGATCGAACTTCAGGTGGTTGTTGCACAACGTGCACGGGATGGGCGTGCGCCCGTGAAGATACTCCTCCACAAACGGGCGTACTACCTCGTCTTCAAACCTCTCCTGCGCGTTGACCAGGTAATACGGAATGCCGAGGTGCTCGGCCACGCGCCGCGCGTCGTATACGTCGTCGATGGAGCAGCAACGCCCCTGCACGCTTTCCGGCATGCCTTCGCGCCCAGCCAGGCGGCGCTGATTCCACAACTGCAGCGTCAGCCCGATCACCGGGTGCCCTTCGGCGTGCAGCATTGCCGCGACGGCGGACGAGTCCACCCCACCGGACATGGCTACAGCGATTGTGTCGCGCTCAGGCATCGTCTTTCATTGTAAAAGTGATTGGGCCGATCCGTCGTTCCAGGCGGTCGTCCAGGCTTCGCAGGATCAAGCTCTGGGCCCGCGCCGTAGACGCTGGCCCAGTTTGACCCAGCGGGAAGGCCGCAATCCGCGCTCCACCCTGCGGCGCTCGGCTCGCTCCCTTGCCGCCTCGAACTCCCACGAGAATGGACTGTTCCAGGCCCGCAATTCGCGCAACGGATAGAACGTGTCACGCCATCGCACGCCACGACGCCACAGCGTCACCACAACAGAGCGCAACATTGCCCAGAGCAAGGCCAACGCGCCCAGCGGATACAGCAATCCCCAGCGCGCGGCTACGCCCGTCACCTCGGCGAGCACACGGTATTGCGCGCCCACGCAGGCCATCACGATCAGCGACGGCAGCCAGGTGCGCCGCCACCCCAAACCCATCACGGGCAACAGAAACACGCCACCCAGAAACAGCACAAATCCAAACGCCAACGGCAGCCTGAAGTTCACCGTCGCAAACAGGTTCTTGGTTACCCCACGCACCAGCCCGCGGATGCCGGTTGCCCAGTGCACCAGTACCAGACCGGGCGCAAAGACGAGGCGCTGCCGCATGCCGGCGGCCCGCACACGGCGGCCCAGCGTCAGGTCCTCCACCACGGCCAGGCGTTGCGGCGCGAACCCGCCAAGCTCCTCCCAGGCATCGCGCCGGATCATGTTGAACCCGCCCGCGCCGGCGAGGTCCCACTTCGCCTTTGGGTCCGCAACACGCCACGGCCGGCTCACCCAGAGCCCAAACAACGTCAGGAAGCCGATCAGTACGCTCTCTCCCCAGCTGCGAATCACTGCCGACGGTGCCACCACCACGTGATCCGCCCCGGTCATCTCGGCGTACGCCAGTGCGCGCCGCAGGATCGACGGCGAAAACCACACATCCGCATCCGTAAAAAGCAGCCAGTCCGAATGGCTTTGCCGTGCAGCATTCTCCATGGCGAAGGTTTTTGCAATCCAACCTTCCGCAGTCTCGGTGAGGTGCATCACGGCCAACCGCTCCGGCTGCAACATGGCCAAACCGTCCAGGATGCGGCCTGTTTCATCCGCTGAGCGATCGTCGACGGCAATCACCCGAAGCCACGGATAGTCCTGGGCCAGCAACGTTTCCATCGCCGCCCGCACGGTTGCCGCTTCGTCCTTTGCCGGCACAATCACGACCAGTCCCGGCGCGCTCACCGGGCAAAGGTCCCACTCGACGTCGGTAAGGTCGGGCACCTCGGGCATACGATTGATGACCGTGCGCGTGCGCACGCACCACACCGCGGCCAGCGCCCAATCCACGCACTCCAGGGCAAGCTTCCAGCCTTCCGGCACACCGCGCCACCAACGCCCGACGTGCCGTAGAATTTCCCCCGCCGCGCTCACCACTTACGCCGCCGCGGGAGCACCCTGCACCGCGTCATCCAAAGGCGGTGCAAACCGCGCACCGACAAAGAAGATCACCGCGCCAATCGCCAGTGTCACCAACGTTGCACCAAGCCCCACGCGCAGGTTGAAGCGATCGCTCAACATGCCGATGATCTTCGGTGAGGTCGTATCGCCGAGCAGGTGAATGACCAGCAGTTGGCCCGCCATGGCCGTGGCGCGCAGGTTCGCCGGAACCGCATTCAACGTCGCCGCGTTCACCGGCCCTGTTCCCAGGAAAATCAGGAACACCGCCGCAAAAAGCGACGGCACAATCATCGTCTTCGGCCCGAAAAAGCACAGCACCGCCGGCGGGATGGTCAGCAAGGCGCTGATCGCCGGCACAAGGTACAACGCTTTGCTCGTCTTCTTGGACCACCACTGCGCCAACACACCGCCAGCAGCTGTCCCGCCGATGCCCGCGACCACGATCACGGGCCCCATGACGTTCCCTGCAGCGTCCTGCGAGTACCCGGCCACGCGTTGCAGGAACGAAGGCATCCACCACGAGATGCCACCGAGCGAAAACGTCACCGCAGCGTAGCCGAGAATCGAGCTCAGGTAAGCGCCGTTCCTGGCCAGCGAAAGCACAGTGCCCCTCTCGACCTTGGCTTTGCCCTCGGCCTTGCTGCCGGAGCGCTCCGGCTCCCGCATGAAGAAAAGGATCAGCAGCGCCACCAGGGCACCGGGCACGGCAGACGCAATAAACGAGTTGCGCCATCCGTGATTGGTGCCGATCCAGGCTCCCGCCTTATAACCCAGCGCCGCGCCAAACGGGATAGCCAGGTTGAAGATCGTCATCACCCGGTTTCGTTGCGAGTCGCCGTAGAAATCGGCAAGCAGGGCCGGCGCAAAGATGCCGAAGCAGGCTTCACCGATGCCGAGCGCCGCGTGTCGGACGTTCAGTGAATCGTAGTTATGCACGCTCGCCGTGAGGAAGTTCATCGCGGCAATCGCGAGCCCCGCGATGACGATCATCGGCTTGCGCGGAAAGCGGTCGCCGAGCCACCCGGTGATGGGCGACGCGCACATGTACGCGATCATGAACCAGAAAGTCAGCGTCCCGATCTGGTCGTCGCTGATGTGGAACTCGCCCTTGATCTGCTCCTGCACGCTGGGCAGGATGTAGCGATCGAGGTAGTTGACCACGTTCATCGCAGTCAGCAGCACCAGCGCCACCGTCGCGCCCCGCGCTACACCACTCCTGGGCTTCTCCACTGTGCTAATCGTTCCAGCCGCCATGCTGAGGGGAGCATACCAGTCCTGGGCTGCGTTGCACCGAATCCGCGGGCTCGCCGGTCGAGTTTTGCTCAACTGACGCTCACAGCGCTTCCATGAGCTGCGAAATGCCGGACAATTCCGGACCAGGACTATCCCTTATCCCGACGAAGCGTCCCACCAAAAGCCCCCATGCGCTCCCTATCCCACCCGCGCAGGCAAGCGCTCTTCCGTCACACCCTTTTCACCGCGGCCCTGCTGACCTACTTCCTCGACCCCGTCGACATCGTATGGCGGGTGGTGCAGCACAGCGCACACCCAAGGGCGTTCGAGCGTCTCGCGTTCACAACCGCCACCCTGCTCCTTGCCGGTGCGATCATCACGGGGACCTGCTCCGCCCGCCAGCGTGGCCAGGTCGCCGCGAACTTGCTGTATGTGGGGGCGGTAGTTTTTCTGCTGCCCTGGGAGGGCGCTCTGCTTCTTCTTCTCGGCGAAGTTGCTCGCTCCACATTTTCAAAGTCAGAACCTCCCCGCAACCGAGGCCTGGTGTACGTTAGTGCATTCCTTTCCATGGCGCTCTTCAGCGTCACGCTCCAGGATCGCGTGGCTGACGTCCTTTTCGGCGCCACCCTGGTCCTTGCCCTTGTCCTGGACTTCCTACCTGCGTCACGCTGAACCGCACTGACCACTCCCGCCCTTCTCACATCTGCAAGCTCACTGCTATGCTTGGGCGTCGTTTTCCTCAGCTCCCCAAATAACGATCCGGAGCCCCATGCGCATCGCACCCACTGTAGCCCTCGCGACCCTCCTTAGCCCATTCGCTCTTCTGCCCCGAGGTCCCATGTCCCCTACCGAAGCCCCCGCGCAAACTCCCCATCCGGCGTCGGCAACCGCCGCGCCAAGCATCCTTCGCCTCGATCCGGCTCTCGACCACCTCATCGCTCCCGGCACCGCCCCGCAGCTGCTCGCCTCAGGCTTCAAGTTCACCGAAGGTCCCATGTGGCATGGCGGCCGGCTGTGGTTTGTGGACGAAGAAGGGGACAAAATCCACGCCGCCACCGCTGACGGGCAGGTGTCCACACTGGTGGACTACCAGCATGGCCCTTACGCCCTGCCCAACGGCGCCAAGACCGGCCCCAATGCCATGGCGACCGCGCCCGACGGCACCGTCGTAGCCATGCAGCAGTACGCCCGCGACGTCGTGCACCTCACCGAAGACCCAGCCAACAGCGCGGCGCCCGTAAAACAAACGCCCTTTTTCGACAACTACAACGGCAAGCATTTGAACAGCCCCAACGACCTGGTCTTTGCGCCGGATGGCTCCTTCTACTTCACCGATCCCAGCTATGGCCTCAAAGGACGCGACCACGATCCGGCCAAACAACTGCCGTACCAGGCCGTCTTCCACGTAAAAAACGGCAAGCCCATGCCCGTCATCACCGATCTCGCCACACCAAACGGCATCGCCCTTTCCCCGGACAACAAGACGCTCTACGTCAACAACTCCGAACCCGATCAGCGCGTCATCGCCTACCCGTTGAAGGCAGACGGCACCGTCGGCCCAGGCCGCAACGTCATCACGTTCACCGGGCATGAAGGCCAGGGTGTGCCCGACGGCCTCAAGGTCGACTCGCAGGGCCACCTATGGTCCACGGGCCCCGGCGGGATTCGTATCTTCACCCCGGACGGCAAAGTTCTCGGCCAGATCAAGCTTCCCGAAACCGCCGCCAACCTGGCGTGGGGTGGTGCGGACGGCAAAACGCTGTACATGACGGCCCGCAGCAAGGTCTACCAACTTCAAGTGCTGATCCCCGGCAACCTCCCGCTGTTCCGCCGCTAATGCTCCAGAAATCGCAGGCTACTTTGCTCTTGCCTTTCTAGTCGCCATCCCCCAACGGGAACCAGCTTCCACCCGCCCGCACAAGTTCAAGGAGTTCAATGCACCGACGCGACTTCGCCAAGCTGTCCGCCTTCGCCGCCGCCGCCACTACGCTTCCCACATGGGCGCAGAACACCACGGGGAAGGTCCGCTTCGCGGTGGTCGGTCTCGGAGGCATTTCCGACATCTTTATGCGAGCGGTCGCTCAATCGGACAAGTGCGCCATCACCGGCCTGGTTTCAGGCCACGTGGAACAGAAGACTCCCAAGTACATAAGCGAGTTCCACATCCCGCAAACCTCCGTTTACAACTACGAGACCTTTGACGGGATTGCCGGAAATCCCAACATTGACGCGGTCTACATCGGCCTGCCCAACTCCATGCACGCCGAATACACCATTCGCGCGGCCAAGGCGGGCAAACACGTCCTCTGCGAAAAGCCGATGGCAATCAGCTCCGCCGAGTGTCGCAGCATGATCAAGGCCTGCAAGGACCACAACGTGAAGCTCATGATTGCCTATCGAGTGCACTATGACCCAACCTGGATCAAGCTCCGCGACATGGTTCGCGGCGGCGCACTTGGTGAACTTCAGGGCTTTCAGGGTGGATTCTATGGCCCCAAGCTCGATGGCTGGCGCTTGGACAAGAAGCTTGCCGGTGGCGGCTCTCTGTTTGACCTCGGCATCTACCCGCTCAACGCGATCCGCTGGATGGCCGCCGAAGAGCCTACCTCGTTCTCAGCCCAGACTGCGACCAAGATTCCCGGACCTCGCTTCGCCACCGTCGAAGAATCGATCGAGTTCACGATGAAGTTTCCGTCCAACTTGCTCGCCTCCAGCGGCTCCAGCTACGGCGAGTTTGGTGGCGCCTACCTCAACATCTGCGGCGAGAAGGGCTCCATCCAGGTGCAACCGGCCTTCCTCTACGACGGCCTGAAATATACCGGTCACACAGCGGACGGCCCTGTCGAAGAAACAAGCCCAGGCAAGAATCCCTACCAGTTCACGCTCGAAGCCGACCACTTCGCCGACTGCGTCCAGAACGACAAAACGCCTGCGACGCCCGGCGAGGAAGGCCTTGCCGACCAACTCGCCATGGAAGCCATTTACCGCGCCGCCGGTCATCCCGTTGCGTAGCCCCGCCTTCCTGCGAGGTGGGGGACGAGCGCAGGCCGAAAGCATGCGCTTCTGCGAGGACCTGCAAACAACCGCTCATGCGTCGGTGTGCTCCTACTCACGCATGAACCCGAGAGCCTTGCTCGTGCTTCTCGCTTGCCTTTGCCCGCTTGTCGCCTGCAACTCCACACCGCAGCGCACAACCCAGACCACGCAAACCACACCGGGGCCCTATGCCCAGCACAGCAACCGTGCCGTGCCACAAGCTGCGGCCGGCAACTTCGATCTTTTCCTGCTGAATCTTTCCTGGTCTCCCGAGTACTGCCACTCGCATCCCACGGCCGCGGAGTGCGCTGCCCACGACACGTTTGTCCTTCACGGGCTGTGGCCCGAGAACGCCGATGGCACCTATCCCAGCGACTGCTCCACCGCACCCGGCCCGCAGGATCCGAGCCAGTACAACGATCTCTATCCCGATCCCGGCCTGCTTCAGCATGAATGGCAGACGCACGGCACCTGCTCCGGCCTGGGCGCAGACGCGTACTTCCAGGCTGTCCGCAATGCCTATAAATCCGTTGCCATTCCGCCCGCCTTCAGCCACTTGACCGCGCAAACGTCGCTGACGCCCGCCCAGATTCAGGCAGACTTCAGCAGCAGCAATCCATCCATCCCGCAGAGCGACATCATAGTGAGCTGTGGCAGCAACTTCCTCACAGCCGTCGAGGTTTGCCTGGACAAATCGCTACATCCGACGGCGTGCCCTGCGGCCATCCACTCCTGCAAAGCCGGCACCGTTCGTATCCCCGCACCACAGTGACGACCTTTGTGAACGTTCCTATGTACCCCGCCACACGCCGTGTTCAAGGCATACACTGCCGCTGCCCGCTCACGCTACCGAGCCCAACCCGTCCGCCTAACATCGCACAAAGCCGCCGAAAACAAGAGTAAGCTGGAATAGCAAGGCACTTCCGTGCAGTTCCAAGGCCACCGATGCCCACGATCCTCACACCTCCCGAGATCGAACGCCGCCAGGGCGGCACCGGTAATCACACCGGCGAAAATGACAACGGCAACGGTCGTCGCCCGCCCACGGACAAGCGCACGGGCGGCAACGGCGATGGTGACAACTGGCACGAGCGTCCCCAGGGCCGGCGTGGCCCCCGCGAGCGGTTAGCCCAGGCGCGTGTCGGCCTCTTTTTCGCGCTCGGCGGCGACCTGATGTTCTTTGTCGCCCTGGTCAGCGTCTTTTTCGTGACCAAGGCGACAGGTCACTTCGACGCCTATGACCGCTACATCAACGAGTGGCTCCCCACCGCGGTTCCGTCGATCCTCTGGCTCAATACCGCGGTGCTGATCGTTAGCTCAGCTACGGCGGAAGTGGCGCGACGCGCCATGTTCCACGAGCACCACGTTATGGATGAGTGGTTCGGGTTCGGACGCCCTACGTCCAAGCGCGCCGGCCTCTGGCTGCTCGCTACACTGGGGCTCGGGCTTCTGTTTCTGGTGGGTCAGTGGGTCGCGTGGAACCAGCTGGCGATGAGCCACGTGTACTTCCGTTCCAACCCGTCCAGCCACTTTTTCTACCTGATTACCTTCACCCACGCCGCTCACCTGTTCCTCGGTATCGGTGCGGTGGTGTGGGCCCTGTGGTTGCTGTACAGCTCCCGCCAGATGGCCACGCGGCAGGTCGTGGTGGACTCTACGGTCTGGTACTGGCACACCATGGGCGTGCTTTGGATCTTCCTGTTCGCGCTCCTCGAGTACGCCCAGTAGCCCTTTCTTTGTCACTCCCGAAGGGAGTCTGCGTTTTGTTCGCATCCTCTGTCATCTGGGTGCACCGACCTCGGGCACATGATGCGCTGAGGTGCGCCCTAGTTATCATCCTTCTTGTACTGCCAGCCGTATCTCTTCACGCGCAAGGATGCGCGCAGTGTCTCGACAGCACCCGCGCTACCCCGCCGCAGGTGCAAGCAGCGTACCGCCACGCGATCTATCTGCTCGGCGGCGCAGCCTCCTCGCTCTTTGTCGCTGGAGCGCTTCTGCTGCGCACCCGTCGTTAAGGCACTAGGTGCGTCCTGCCGCGTCGGTATCCACTCGTTCCTCTACCAGCACATCTCGTTTCACGGCGAAGTCCGCGCTCTTCTCGACGACGGTCTTTACGCGGCGTACGTGCACCTCTTCACGAAGCCAAAGTTCACGGTGCACAACCATCCGTTCTTCCACCAGCGGGAAGATCATGGTGTCTCCCACTTGCCGTATCTCCGGCGGAGCTTCAACGACGCGTTCCATGGGAACGTGCTCAACCTCCCAGCTCACCTGCGTGAGAGGAACGCTTACCGTTTGGGTCCGTTCCTCCGTCTCACGACGGATACGCACACGGCCGGTTTCGACTTCCGTCTTGCCTACCCGTAGTTCTTCCGCCACCAATGGGATCACAGCGGCATCGTCCGGCACCTCAGCGGTCAGCGTTTGACTCGTCGGCACCTCGGCGCCGTTCGTCTCTCCAACCGCGTCCTGCGGTGCCGCGTCGCGCACCTCGGCAGCCTGCAGCAGCAAATCCGTCGGCAGCACTAGCCGCTCGCCGGAAGGCAGCAACAGCACCGTCCTCGGCGCGTTGGCGTGGAACTCGCCCGTGGCCCGTAATTCGTTCTCGTATGCGCCTTCCAGGTGCAGTATCGACATCGCTCTCTCCCATACACACAGCGGGGTCCGAAGCTCAATCGCTCCGGACCCCACGTTTGCTGCCTAACTGCTTAGAACTTCGAGCCGCTGTTCGTGCCCGTTGTTCCGGTGGTTGACGTCGTGGTCGAAACTGGCTCGACATCGACCTCGGTGTGACGGACGGTGTCCTGCACGGTCTCCGTCCGGTCGGTCGCTGTCTTGCCGACAACAACCTCTTCCACCACGCGACCGGTCTTGCCGACAACAGCCTCTTCGCCTGTCGCACGCACTTCAATCGGGCCGGCGTTGGTGAAGTCAGCCTCCGTTGCGGGACGATCCACGGTACGGCGATCGACCATCACGCGCTCGTCATGCAGGCTGACGCGCTCGCTTACCGGCTCGCTCACCACACGCGAGTACACGCGCACACCGCCGCGCTCCACCTCGCGCTTGCCTACCACCAACTCTTCGGCCACTACCGGAATGACCTGCTCGCCCGTAACTGTGCCAGTCGCGCCGGTAGCTGCGCCCGTGCCACGGTAGCCAGCGTTGGTGTCGCCTTCAATATCCGTCGCGCCATGCTGCCGCAGGATAGCTGTTGCGCGCTCGATTTCGCCCTCACCTACGTTCACGGCCACAAGTGCACCGCCCTGGCTGAGGCCCTGGGTGTACGCGCTGTGCGTGTGGTCATCATGCCCCGCAAGATCCTGGAAGAAGTGCTTGATTTTGGCGCCAACTCCGGTGTCACGAGTGCCCTCGGCCGTTGCCGTCCCGCCGAACTCACGTGAGGTGTTGGTATCCGTGATGCCCGCGTTTGAGCCGGTCAAGCCCGTCACGCCGGATCCAGTTGCCGTGCCATAGTCGCTCGACGCGTAGCTACCGCCCTGGTAATCGCTTTCGCTCTGGTCGATCACGGTGACGTCGCCACCGTTGTAGCCTTCGCTTAGCAACGCCTGCCGTACCTGGTTTGCTTCTTGCACTGTCCGATAAAGTCCCACAACTGTCTGCATAGCTCACTCGCTTTCGTGTGTGTTGGTGCTGTTCGTTGGTCGGTACAGGCAGCGCGCGGACGCAGCCCGAGATCGCGCTTGTTTACGGTTGCTCTACTGCTGCGAAAACAACTCCACGCGCCGGTTGTCAGCCTTGCCGCTCACCGTTGCGTTGCTATCCACGGGGTTCGCCGGGCCAAATCCTTCACCCGTCAACCGTGATCCTTCTACGCCCTGACCCTTAAGGAACGTCGCCACGCTCTGGCTTCGCCGCTCGGACAGGCTCAGGTTGTGCGGGTCGTTTCCCGCGGAATCCGTGTAGCCCTCCAGCCGAAGGTGCGCTTCTGGGTGCTGCTTCAGGTAGCTGGCCGCCTGTGTCAGGATCGCCTGGTCATCTGTCGTGAGGTCTGCGCTGTCAGTCGCGAAGTGAACCGCACCCAGGGAGGGCAAACCCGCCGTTGCGGGTCCAGCGGCTGCCGGTGCACCGCTCTGGTTCGCAGGTGCCGCCCCATTACTCCGGTGCAATAAATACCAGGCCAACAGACCCAAAAGGATCAACAGCGGGATCAACCACGCCCAAACGGGCAAGCCACCCTTCTTTTGTCCGTCTTCATACACTTTCACACGTTCCGTTGCCATTCTTCCCCCGTCTTCTTCGTTTCGAAATCTCGCAAACTGCGTCTATATCGGCGTATCGCGCCTAAATCCCCGGCGTACCGCGAACAACTCGCGGAGTCGACCTTCCCGGAGTGCTTACTCGCGCAAACCTCGGCCGCTGGTTTCAATGGGCTGCACTTCCACCTCGGTATGCCGCACGGTATCTTGCACAACCTCGGTCCGGTCTGTGGCCTCTTTGCCCACGCGAACCTCTTCCACCACGCGCGCGACCTTCTGCACCACGGGCACCTCGGCTGTCTCGACAAGCTCGATCTGTTGCGAGCCTGCGCGCACATCCGCTTCGGTCGCCGGACGATTTACCTCGCGGTATTCCAGCACCACGCGCTCACCGTGTAGATTCACGTCCTGTTGCACCGGCTCTTCTACTGTGCGCCGAAAGACGCGTACGCCGCCGCGGTCCACAGCACGTTTGCCAACGACTAACTCTTCCTCAACTACAGGCACCACCTGATCTGTTGTGGTGTCTGCCGCGAGATCACGCGCTGCATAAACCGCAGGGACCGCCGCCGCAGCAGCAGCCAAAGGCAAGCCTGCATTCTCAAGCTCAGCCTCGTCGATCTTTTCCGCGGTGAACCGGTGGAAGATCTTCTCGACCTCATCACTGCGACTTTCGGGTGCCTGCAACGACACCAGGACGCCGCCGTCGCGTAGACCCTGTTGCAAATGTTGCACATCACGCTCCGGAACGCCGAGCTCACTCAGCTGTTGCGATCCGGCGAGGCTAGTAGAGTCAGCACCGTCACCAAGTGTGCTCACGCTTCCCTGCGCAAACTGCAAACCCTCCAGCGCACGAACAGCGGCGTTGGCACGATCCGCGCTATGGAACAGGCAAATAAATCGAGTCATATCATTCAATGGAGCCATCGGGTCTTTCCTCGTCGTTCTGTCGCGCACACACCACCGCGGCGCGGCTGCAGAAGCCACGTCTGGATGGGGACAACTCAAAACGTTCAGGGGGGTTTGCGACGATTCAGTCGCGGCTGGATCGGATCGCTGTATGCTCTTCGGATCGACACCTGCAAGCACCAGCGCGTGCATGCAGTGAGGTGCCAACCAGCAACCTTACGTTGCTTGATCAGTAAACGAAATTTGCATAGACGAACATCGCGATCTCACAGTGTTCCCGAGACAATCCGGAGCCGCTCTGACGGAGTCAGCTGCAACGACGACGACACCATCAGCAATGGATTCATCCAGATTCATCGGTAAAAGCGGAACCTTATAGCTTCAGCACAATCTTCATGGAGTCAGCCTGAGGGTGCGAGGCCAGCCACACCGCTTTACTCGCCTGATCGACGCTGAACCTGTGCGAAATCAGCTTGGTCAGATCGAGTTTGCGCGAGCGATACCCTTCAAAAACCAGGTCGATGCCTTCCTGCTGAATCGCCACACTCGCCGAGTAGGAACCCATCAATGTCTTCTCGTCCATGCAAACTGCCGCCGGATCGAACGGCGCCGTTCCATGCTGCGTGGATGCGAACAACATCACACGCCCACCCGGACGAATTGCCTCCATCGCCTGCGCAATCAGCGCATCCGCACCAACCGCTACAAGAGCAACATCGACGCCACGGCCTTCCGTCGCTGCCTTGCACGCTGCGACGACATCGCCACGTGCATCCAGCGGATGCTCCAGCCCATACTGCCGCGCCACCGCGTGCCGCTCCGGATACATGTCCGACGTCAAAACGGTCGCCCCGGTCTGCCGAGCCAGGGCTGCCAGCAGAATGCCGATACTTCCCTGCCCGATGACCAGCACCGTGTCGTCTGCTTCCAGGTGCAGCAGCTGAATCGCCTTGAAACACGTGTTTACGGGCTCAATCCACGCGGCCTGCTCAAATGGAATGTCGTCCGGAACATGAATCAATCCGGCAGGCGTCACGCCATCGCCCACGATCCAATCCATGACGCGGATGTACTGCGCAAAGCCGCCACCCGCAGCCGGCCCAACGCCCGCCGTCGTTCCCACTTTCTTGTACTGCTCACACTGCGCGAACGTTTGCTTGCGGCAGTAGAAGCACTCGCCGCAGGGGATGTGATGGAAAGCCATCACGCGATCGCCCACCGCAAACCCACAGACACCCTCGCCCACGCGCGCGATCGTCCCTGCCATTTCATGCCCAAACACGCGCGGCCCAGGGTGCGACCCCGTATGAATCTTCTTCAGGTCCGTCCCGCAGATCCCGCACGTGTCGATGCGAAGCAGGACCTCACCCGGCCCAATCTCCGGAACCTGCACTGTCTCCGTCACCACCACGTCAGGAGCGCGATACACCGCAGCCCGCATCTCGCTCAGCACATCCTCAACCATCACACTCTTCAGTCTAGGCGATCTGCCGACTAGGAACGGCCAACCAGCCACACACCCGCGACCAGCAGCCCACACCCGACAACCCGCCCGATCGAGAGCGGATGCTGCTTCAGCCCCAGCACGCCGAACTGATCCAGCAGCACCGATACGATCAGCGAAGCCGTCAGGCTCAGGCTGGTGAAAATGCCAGAACCGAGCTTTTGCACAAACATCAGACCCGCGACCGTAGACGCAATGCTGATCAGTCCACCGGTCCATGCCCACCAACTCACGCGCCCTAGATTTGACCCGGGAAAGCGCTGTCGAACAAAGAGTTCAATCACCAACATACCCAGCAACCCGGTCGCGTACACAACGATGCCCGCCCACACCGGCTGTTGCAGCTGTTTGTTCAACTCACCGTTCGTAGCCGATTGAAACGGGTTCGCCGCTCCGGCCAACAAGGACATCACCACCGCAAACCAAGCCAAGCCTCACCCCAAGCGCCTTGTTCGTGGCCGCTGCTAGCTTGGACGCCACAATGAAGGCACTCGTCCTCACTACACCCTGGCTTAGCTCGTCTTCTCGAAATTCCCCGTGCGATTGGTGTACTCCCAATCTTTGTGCTGGAAGAAAAGCTGCAGCTTCGTAGCCAGTGCAACGGAGGCCAGCTTGCTCCCCTTCGCAAGCCCGGCGACCGCGCCCCAATACCGCGGCCGCAACGCCAGGTAGGCCAAAAAGCGCCCCATCTGCAGCTGCCCTTCACTGGTGACAAACCGGTCGATCTCCGGCAGCACAGCATCGGACGCATCCGATACCGCTTTGAAGGCGCACATCGGCAAGCTACGCATCGCGGCCAACCGCGCGATGGTCGCTGCTTCCATGTCCACCATCACCGCGCCGTAGGTTGCCGCGAGCCGTGCCTTCTCTGTGGCATCCGCGGTGTGCGTCACTGTGGCCAAGCGCAGTTTGCGCCGACCATCTGTAAGCGAAAACCGCTCACCCGTCTGCACGTCGATCACTTCGCTCAGCGCGGTGACCTCGCCGAGCCCAGCGGCAGCTCCCGTCGAGCCAGCCAGCCCTACACTCAGCACAAGATCCAGCGCTCCACGAGCCTCTGCCGCCTGAAAAGCGCGCCGGGCGGCATTCGCGCCCATGCCGGCACACACCGCTATCAGCTCATCCCCGTCGGGATCGACGTGTGTCCACATGAAAACATATCGCGGAGCCTTCTCGCGCTGCCATCCGCGGACGAGCGGCTTCAACTCACTGGGGAGCGCCGCCAGAATCGCGATGCGCCGGCTCACGGCTGCACCGGCGGCACCGGCGCATAGCCATTGGCCACAAACCAGCGGCACGCCTCACGCAACGCGTCCTCCACAGGCTGGACCTTGAAGCCAAGCTCGCGCTCCGCTTTCGTTGAGCTTGCAAACATCAGCTTCTTGCCCATGCGCACGGCCTCCACGGTCGCGCGAGGCTCTTTGCCGCGCAGCTTGCCCGTGATCGTCTCGTCGAAAAACGCAAATGCCATCGCCACCGCATGCGGCACCTTGGCCTTGGGTGAAGGCAAGCCCGTCATGGCGCCAAGTTTGTCCAGAATCTGCTTCAGCGTGAGGTTTTCGCCGCCGAGGATATATCGCTCGCCCGGCCGCCCCACCTCAAGCGCGCGCAGGTGCATCCGCGCGATCTCGCGCACATCCACCAGGTTCAGTCCGGTCTCCACATAGGCCGGGAAGTTGCGATTCAGGAAGTCCACGACGATCCGGCCCGTGGGCGTAGGCTTGGCATCCAACGCACCAATCGGCGTCGTTGGATTCAACACCATCACGTGCTGGCCTGCGCGTGCTGCGTCCACTGCCACTTGTTCGGCCATCCACTTGGACCGCTTGTAGTGGCCGATCATGTCCGCCTCACTCACGGGCGTTTCTTCATCGACCACGGTACCGTCCTTGCGAAAGCCCATGGTGGCGACGCTGGACGTGTACACGACGCGACTCACGCCGGCCTCACGCGCCAGCCGCAGCAACTCACGCGTGCCTTCCACGTTCGCCTTGTACATCTCCGCCGGGTCCGGCACCCACAACCGGTAGTCCGCAGCCACATGGATCAACGCATCGCAGCCGCGCAGAGCCGGCGCAAACGTGGCGGGCTCACGCAGGTCGCCGGGAATCTGTTCCGCAGAGGCCGGCAAATGTGTCTTGTTCGAGGTGGGCCGCACCAGGACGCGCAGATCTGCCCCAGCCTCCGCCGCCGCACGCGCCACATGGGCGCCTACAAACCCGGTGGCTCCCGTGATAAAGAGCCGCATCGCTTAATCCAGCTTTTCAGGCACGATCTGGATGTTCGTCTCGCCGGCAGCCTTCTTTTCCCAGTACTTCCTGACCCAGGCCTCAAAGGTTTTTCCGGCAGCCGTGTCGCGGCCTGAAAACGTCAGCGCAGCGACATCGCTGTACGCGACATTCAACCGCTGCACGGCCGTTCCCGCAGGCGTGCCTTTGGGCGGCGTGGGGATCAAGCGCACCACGGAGTCGTCCAGCGTGTTGCCGGTGCGGCGATCGTACAGATAGCCCTCGACGACACTGCCGTCCTTGCGCGTGATGGTCACATCGCCGCGGTAGTCGAACGCCTTTTCAAGCGCGTCGCGCACCTCTGCTTCAGTGGCCAGCGCCGGAATCCAGCCTTCCAGGTTCTCGCGCTCACGCCCTTCGACATGCTCCAACTCGTCGAAGTTGGCGTGCTGCAGCTGCTCGATCTTGCTGTGTTCCTGGTCGGCTGTCGCCATCGCTTAGTCTCCCGCCACTTCGCTGTAGTTGCTGTCTACGGACGTTGTCACGACCACGGGCGTAGGCTTCGCCGCGCCGGCGCCACTGCTGATCTGCACCAGGGGAATGTGACCTTCGGGCTTCCACTCGTTCAGCAGCGTCTGGGCGCCCGGATCCTCATACTTCCCGTTCATGAACGCCTTGGCAGTGTCAATCAAGCCCTTCAGCGAACCAAAGCTGTAGTTCACGGCAGAAGCTTCATGCCCGGAGTGCACCATGCAGTTCGCGCAACGCGGATTCCCGCTCTTGGCGCCATAGTTCTCCCACTCGGTGGCGTCCAGCAGTTCCTGGAAGGTGTCCGCGTAGCCGTCCTGCAGCAGGTAGCACGGCTTCTGCCAGCCAAAGATGGAGTAGGTCGGCATGCCCCAGGGCGTGCACTCGAAGTCGCGCTTGCCCATCAGGAACTCGGCAAACAGCGGATGCGTGTTGAACTGCCACTCCTTCTTGCGGTTCGACAGAATGGCGCGGAACATGCGGCGCGATTTGGCCTTGCCCAGGAAGTGGTTCTGGTCCGGTGCCTTGTCGTACGTGTAGCCCGGCGACACCATCATCGACTCCACGCCAGCCTCCATCAGCTGGTCAAAGTGCCGCCGCACAGAGTTCGGGTCCGCACCGTCGAAGAGCGTCGTGTTCGTCGTCACGCGGAAGCCAGCCGCAACCGCCGCGCGAACGCCCTCCATCGCGATGTCATACCCACCCTCACGACACACGCTGAAGTCGTGGTGCTCCTTTTCGCCGTCCACATGCACTGAGAACGACAGGTACTTCGAAGGCTTGAAGAGGTGCAGTTTTTCCTTCAGCAGCAGCGCATTCGTGCACATGTACACATACTTCTTGCGCGCCACCAGCCCGGCCACGATCTCCGGCATCTGCGGATGCAGCAATGGCTCACCGCCGGGGATGGACACCATCGGCGTGCCGCACTCATCAACGGCTTTGAAGCACTGCTCCGGCGTCAGCTCGGCCTTCAGGATGTGCGCGGGGTACTGGATCTTGCCGCAGCCGGCACACGCCAGGTTGCAGCGGAACAACGGCTCCAGCATCAGCACCAACGGATAGCGCTTGCGCCCCATCAGCTTCTGCTTCAGCACATAGGAGGCAACGGTGAGTGCCTGGGATACGGGAACTGCCATGCGGGAAAACTCCTTCGGCTGCCACGCAGCCCGTGTTCACTCAAGTCCTTGTTCGATGATCCGGACCGGAACTACGCTTCAACAGCTTCGCGCTCCAATGCCTTCTCGTATGTCGTTAAGGCAAGCAGCGGAAAGTATTGCTTGTAAAGATGATAGCCAAGGTAGAATACCCGCGGAAAGCCGGTTCCGGTGTAGTAACTCTCACCGTTGCGGCCGGGCATCCGTTCATCCCAGGAACCATCCTCCTGCTGCCGCTCTGTAAGCCAGCGAACGCCCTTGGCCACAGAATCAGAGCGCGTGTCATTGGCCGCGAGCAAGCCCAGCAAAGCCCATGCGGTCTGCGAAGGCGTTGAAGGTCCTACCCCGCGCTGCAAGGGGTCGTCGTAGGTTCCGCAGGTCTCGCCCCAGCCGCCGTCAGAATTCTGCACCATGCGGATCCACTCGGCAGCCTGCTGCACCGCCGGCTCCAGGTGCGAGTACTCCATGGCCTGCAGCCCGCGCAGAACCAGAAAGGTCCCGTACAGGTAATTCACGCCCCAGCGGCCGAACCATGATCCATCCGACTCCTGGCTCTTCAGGATGAAGTCGATGGCCCGCTCCACCGGCTTGTCACGCCGCGTGTAGCCATAATTCGACAACATCTCCAGGATGCGGCCCGTGATGTCCACCGTGGGTGGATCAATCATCGCGTTGTGATCCGCAAACGGGATCGACTCGAAGATCTTCTTGGTGTTGTCCTTGTCGAACGAGGCCCAGCCGCCGTTTTTGCACTGCATGGCCAGCACCCATTGCACGGCCCGCTGCGTCACCTCGTGCTGATAACGCTCGCGTGGGTTGTCCACCGCCTTAAGCGCCAACAACACCTCGCCCGTGTCATCCACATCCGGCTGGTGATCGTTGTTGAAGAAGAAGCACCAGCAACTGGCTTCCACATTCTTGACCTTGTGCGACCAGTCGCCCTTGTACCGGATCTCCTTGGACAGGAGCCAGTCAGCCGCCTTGATCATGCGCGGATCGGTTCGCGAAACCCCCACCTCGCCCATCGTCGAAAGCACCTGCGCGGTGTCCCAAACGGGCGAAAAGCATGGCTGCATGCGGAAGGTCGGCGTTGGGTAGTCCGGCGTGCCCTCGGGCTGATCGATCCCCAGCCGCTCGAACTCGTACACCGCGCGAATGACCTGGGGGTCATCCTGCGAGTAGCCCAGGTATCGCAGCGCCACAACGGCGTTCAGCATCGCGGGATAAATCGCGCCAAGTCCATCGGACTTCTCGAAGTGCTCGAGCATCCACTTCTCTGCACGCTTCAACGCGATTTTACGCAGTGGACGAATGTGGACCCGCTCCGCAAGGTGCGCCACACGATCCCAAAACAAAAAGAAGTTACGCCAGGAAATGGGGTGCTTGGCGTCCCAGCGTAGATGAAGCTTGGCGTTCTCGCGCCCGCCGACAAATAATTCGTCGATGCCCTGCTCAGGTAGCAGCTTCTTGAATGGCTTCTTCGCGTAGATGATCGAGAGCGGCACAAGAATGGCTCGCGACCATGCGCTGATCTCGTAAATATTGAAGTAAAACCAGTTCGGAAACAGCACAATCTCAGGCGGAACCGCAGGCACCGCGTCGTAGTCATACTGGCCCATGGCGCACAGATAGATCTTGGTGAAGGTGTTGCACTCCACCACGCCGCCCAGCGACAGCACATTCTCGCGCGCCTTTACCAAGACGGGATGATCGGCCTTCCAGCCCATCAACTTCAGCGCCAGATAGCACTTCACGCCGTAGCTGACGTTAGAGGGACCGCCCGGATACAGGCTCCATCCGCCGTCCGCGTTCTGATGACGAAGAATCTCGTTCATCGAACGTTGCAGCCGGCCAGGATCGCCCGTCTGCAGCAACGTATGCATGAAGATGTAGTCGGCTTCCAGCATGGAATCGGCTTCAAGTTCACCGACCCAGTACCCGTCCTCATGCTGTTGGCTGAACAGCCAATCGACCGACTTAGTGATAGCTCGCTTGACCTGATCCATCCCGAGATCCAGACGGCCAAACCGCGGCTGCTTCGTCCCTTGCGGATTCAGACTTTGTGTGCTCATGTACTCTCGTTTGTTGAAGTTAGACGGCCAGGAAAAAAGATCCGCTTACAACGACGGCTGCACCGGCGGGGCGGACGCAATCGCCTGAACGATCTCCGGAGGCAGGCCAAAACGGACGTTTTCCGGCATGACTTCAACCTCCTCAACAGAAGAGAAACCCTTGCCTTGAAGAAAATCAACGACCTGCTGCACCAGGATCTCCGGCGCCGACGCACCCGCCGTAATGGCCACAGTGGACACTGTTTCCAGCCACTCCGTGCGAATATCTTCAGCCTTGTCGATCAGGTACGAACTTGTTCCGAGATTCTGAGAAACCTCGACCAGGCGATTGGAATTCGAACTGTTCCGCGACCCAACCACCAGCACCAGATCCGCGCCGTGCGCCACATTCTTCACGGCGGTTTGGCGGTTTTCCGTCGCATAGCAGATGTCCTGCGCATGCGGCCCGGCGATGTTCGGGAACCGCTGTTTCAGCGCCTCGATCATCGTGCCCGCCTCGTCCAGCGACAGCGTCGTCTGCGTCAGGTAGGCGACCTTGTTCGGGTCCGGGACCTGCAGCGCCGCAACCTCTTCCGGCGTGGAAACCACCTGCGTCACATCCGCGGCCTCACCCTGCGTACCCTCTACCTCCTCGTGATCCCGGTGACCGACCAGGATCAGGGAGTAGCCCTGTTTGGCAAACTTGATCGCCTCCACATGCACCTTGGTGACCAGCGGGCAGGTGGCGTCGATCACCTTCAGGCCGCGCTCTTTTGCGTGCGCACGGACGGCCGGCGAAACGCCATGCGCGGAATAGATCACGCGCGCGCCCTCCGGCACCTCATCCAGCTCGTTCACAAAAATCGCACCCTTTTGCGCCAGGTCGTTCACAACATAGCTGTTATGCACGATCTCCTTGCGCACATAGATCGGCGCACCGAAGGTATCGAGCGCAATGCGGACGATGTCAATCGCGCGCACGACGCCGGCGCAGAATCCGCGCGGCTTCAGCAGGAGAACTCGTTTCGTTGCCGCAGCTGTGTCTTTCTGCTGCGCCTTCACGGGGTGGAGGACGGTGGTGATCACAGCGTTCAGTATACCCCCGTTTGGTGCAGAAAACGGCACCCCCGGGCTCTCCGGAGGTGCCGCCCTCTGATCATTTCCTGCCTAGATCTTGTGTCCGGTGCAGCCCGGGTGTTCGCAATCGCAGCCCAGGCTGGTAGTTCCTGCTGAGTCCTCGCAGATCTGCGAGCAGTACTTTCCATCCGTTACGGTGCAGCTACAGCTGGGGTGTGCGCATTTCTTGGTTTCCGCCATCATTCATCTCCCTGTCTTGCACCCGGTGAGAGCACCCGGACCTCCGCCGCTGTTGCCTGCGGCTTAACGGCTCGCGTCGATCATCTGTCGTGCGTGGGTTCGGGACGCTTCCGTCAGGCTCGCCCCGGAAAGCATCCGGGCCACCTCTTCAATCCGCTCGCCCTCGCCCATGCTGCGCACCCCGGTCCTGGTCCGCCCGGCGGTTTCGCTTTTTTCAATCAGCAGGTGCTGGTCAGCAAACGCGGCGATCTGCGGCAGATGCGTAATGCAGATCACCTGCTGGGTGCGCGAAAGCTCCTTCAATTTATTACCCACAGCCTCCGCCGCGCGCCCGCCGATGCCAATGTCGATCTCGTCGAACACCAACGTCCGTGGCAACGCCGCACCGCGTTTCTTGGCCTGGGTCGCCGCCATCTCTTCCACTGCCGCTTTCAAGGCCAGCATCACGCGCGACATCTCGCCGCCGGAGGCGATCTCCGTCAGCGGCTTGGCCGGCTCACCGGGGTTGGTCGCGATGCGGTACTCCACCGTGTCCCACCCGGCTGACGACCACGCCTCCTGTGCCTCCGCAGGACGCACTTCGATCGCAAACTTCGACCGCATCGCCAGCTCGTTGATCTGCCGCTCCGCGCTTTTGGACAGCCTCGTCGCTGCTGCCCGCCGCACCTCGGTCAGCTTCTGCGCGGCGGCGCAAAACTGGTCCCCTGCCGCCTTCAGCTCTGCCTCGAGCTCCTGCAGCCGGGCGTCCCGGTTCTCCAGGTCACTTAGCTTCTGCGCCGCAGACTCCCCAAAGGCGATCACCTCAGCCAGACCCGGGCCATACTTCCGCTTCAACCGGTCGAACAAGGCCAGCCGGTCCTCGATTTCCGCCAGCCGGTCCGGCGACGCCGTCGCCTCGTCCGCGAAATCCCGCAGCGTTGAGGCCACATCCTCCACCGCCGCCTGCGCCGATCGCAACTGCTGTGCGGCGTCCTTGAGGCTCTCCTGGAACCGGGCCAGGTCCTCAACGTGCCGGATCGCCCCGCCCAGCAGACTCTCCGCCGAGACTTCCGCCTCATACAACAAGTCCAGCGCGGCATTCGCTCCGGTGAAGATGCGCTCGGCGTTCGCCAGCAAACGCTTTTCCGCTTCCAGCCGCACGTCCTCCTCGCCATCGAGGATGCCGGCCGCTTCGATCTCCCGGGCCTGGAAGCTCCACAAGTCCAGTTGCCGCAACCGGTCGCCTTCAGCCCCACGCAGGGCTTCCAACTCATCCCGCAGCCCACGCCAGCGCGCATGCGCTTGCGCCACGGCCTCGGTCCCGATCTGCGCCGAACGGTCCAACAGCATGCGCTGTTGTGCCGCGTCAAAGGCCACCAGTGTTTCGGATTGCGCGTGCACCAGGGCAAGCTCCGGCGCCAGCGTCCGCAGGACGCCGACCGTCGCCGGCTGATTGTTGACGAACACACGCCCCTTGCCGCTGGAGCCGATCTCCCGCCGCAGCAGGATCTCGTCGCCCGCGACGTCGATCCCATTGTCTTCAAGGATGCGTTCGGCCCCCGCGGTCGTCTCGAAAACGCATCCCACGACGGCCTTTTCCGCGCCGAAACGGACCATATCGCTGGAAGCTTTGCCGCCAAGCAGCAGCACCAGCGCATCGATCAGGATCGACTTGCCTGCGCCGGTCTCACCCGTCAACAGGTTTAGACCAGGCCCAAACTCCGCAACCGTGTGGTCGATGACGGCGTAGTTTTCAACTCTCAACTCCAACAGCATTCGTAAAGTACCTTCGCCACGGCTTCGCCTCGCCAGCGTAGCATGCCATGCTGCGCTCCCCGGTGCACCAAAGGAGGTTCGCTCCGGCCGAATCAGCAGCCTGCGGCAGATGGAACCGGTTTTCCGCGCCTGCCCTGAGCCGTACACTGAGGTTGTAGACATGATCGCTCTTGCAGTGCTCTTCCAGGATGCCCCTCTCGCGGATGCCCCCGCCGCCACCACAGGTCCCCTCAGCTCCGGAGCGCACACCAGCGCGCTTGCGGACATGCTGCACAACAGCGGTCCCATGGCGCTCACGGTGCTGGTGCTCCTGCTGGCAGCCAGCATCTTTTCCTGGTCGATCATGTTTGCGAAGTGGCGCTCCTTTCGCGACGCGGACAATCAGAACCGCCGCTTCGTTCGCGCCTTCCGCAAATCCGGCCGCTTGAGCGAGGTCGCCGCCGTAGCCGAACAGTTCCGCCCCAGCCCGCTGGTCGCCGTTTTCAACGAAATCTACGACGAGTACCAGCGCCAGGCCGGCGGCCGCGGCACACCGCCCAATCCGCAGGCGCTCGAGCGCGCTGCGCAGACCGCCGCCAGCGAGTCGCTCACCATGATGGAAAGCCGCATGACCTGGCTGGCCACCATCGCGCAGGTTGCACCCTTTATCGGTCTCTTCGGCACCGTCATGGGCATCATCGATGCCTTCCACGGGCTTGGCACCGCCGGCGCGGCCACGCTGCGCGCCGTCGCCCCCGGCATCTCGGAGGCTCTGATCACCACCGCCGCCGGCCTCGTCGTCGCTGTGCCCGCGGTAGTCGGCTACAACCAGCTCACGGCGCGGCTCCGCGACTTCGGCGCACGCATGGACGACTTCGGCCGCGAACTCCTCAATGCG
Organism: Granulicella sp.; assembly: GCA_965198515.1. Lineage (GTDB taxonomy): Bacteria > Acidobacteriota > Terriglobia > Terriglobales > Acidobacteriaceae > Granulicella. The sequence continues at coordinate 2,854,614 of CBDAPO010000006.1, forward strand.
ATCGAGAACGCCGCCCTGGTCTCGCCCAACGCCGCACAGCCGCCGGTCCCCACCCCGGCCTACAACGGCGAAGAACGGCGGAGGAGCTTCTAACCATGGCCTTCACTGCCAAGGGCCGCACGCAAACGGCGCTCGCGGACATCAACATCACCCCGCTGGTGGACGTGGTGCTGGTCCTGCTGCTCATCTTCATGGTCACCGCCCCTGTGCTGCAAAGCGGCATCGAGGTCGCCGTGCCGCAGACGCGCACCGTCAACCAGGCCGTCGAACAGCGCCGCGTGTTGACCCTGGATAAGAACCAGAACGTGTTTCTCGACGACAAGCCCGTGAACGTCCACGACCTGGCCGGTATCCTGTCTCACGGCCAGAACGCGAAAGAAACGGTCTACGTGCGCGCCGACCAGCGCGTGCCCTTCGGCGCCTTTGCCTCGGTGATGGACGCGGTGAAGCAGGCCGGCATCAGCAACATCAGCATCGTGACCCAGCCCCTGGATCGCTAATCCCACACCATGCCCGAAGCCCTACAGCACCTGCACGCCGACGAGATGCGCGACTTCGATCGCCTCGGCGGCGGTATGGCCGGCGCCGTTGGCCTGCATGTGCTGCTGGCTGCCATTGTGATTGGGGCCGCGTATCTGAACCTCGGCAAACACGACCGCTGGGGCGAACATGCGGCCCAGGTGGGTGCCATCCAGGCATCGATGGTTTCGGCTCTGCCATTGCCGTCGCACAACAAGCCGGTCGAAAAGCAGGTGCTCGCCTCGGAAGACGTCAACGATGCGCCGCTGCCCCCGCCAAAGGCCGCTACGCAGCCGCCACCGAAGCCCACGGACATCCTGATCAAGGCCAAAACGCCCGACAAGCCGGCACCGCCCGCACCGGTCCGCAGCACCGCGCCCGCCAAGCCGGACGTAAAGGCACAACCGACCGAAGCGCCGCCGCTGAAGCACCCGCAGCCAGCGCCGGATACGCCCAAAGCCCGCACCGGCGAGACCACGGCGACGCAATTGCCTGAGTCGGTATCCCAGTCCAAAAACGGCACGGCAACGGCCACCATCGAGGACCGCACCTTTGGCGCGCACTACGCGTACTACCTGCGTGCGGTCAGCCAGCGCGTCTCACAAAACTGGTTCTCCGGCGAGGTCGACCCACACAGCTCGCAGGGCAAGCGCGTCACCCTGCTCTTCGACATTGACCGCGACGGTGTTCCGCAGAACGTCCGCATCGAGAACCGCAGCGGCTCGCCGACGCTCGACCAATCCGCCGTGCGCGCCGTGCAGCGCGTCGACGGCTTCGGTCCGCTGCCCGCCGGCGACAAGATCACCATTGAGTTTGCCTTCGACTACAAACAGCCCTGACCTGTTGCAGGCCTTGCGGCAAGCGACGCTGCAGGCACCAGCAACGGTACAGGCCCAACAATCTCGCCCCCGGGGCGTCTACAGTGGATGGGAATGAACGGTTTCAGCATCGCGCATCTGCGGCTCACAACATGCTCTCGCCGTGTGCGCGCCAGCATCACGTCGGTCCTGCTTTCGGGCCTGTTCCTCACGGCCGCCCACGCGCAGGATCCGTTTCACCTGGAAACCAGCACCGGCGCTGACCGCCTTCGCCTCGCAGCCGCCAACTTCAAGCCGGCCGCGGCGGATCAAAGCACAGTCGATCTGGAGCGCGTCTTCGACACAACGCTCTATGCCGACCTCGGCAACGCGGGCATCTTCGACCTGGTCTCGAAGAGCATGGTCCCGCAGGCCTCGCCCGGCACACCCGCCGAGATCAACCTCGCGCAGTGGGCCGCGGCTCCGGCGAGTGCCGGCATGGTCGCCTTCGGCAATCTCGCCGTCTCCGGCGGGCAGATCACCGTCAACGGCTTCCTGGACGACGTCCGCAACACCCAGTTCCCCCAGGTCTTCGCCAAGCGGTACAACGACGCCGCCAGCGAGGAAACTGCGCGCCAGATCGCGCATAAGTTTGCCGACGAGATCATCTTCCGGCTCGGCGGCGGCATCCAGGGCATCGCCGAATCCAAGATCTTCTACGTCCACTTCAGCGGCTCCGGCAACAAGGAGATCTGGGAGATGGACTACGACGGGGCGAACCAGCACGCCATCACGCACCTCGGTGAGATTGCCCTGTCGCCGCGCGTCTCGCCGGACAACTCCCGCGTGGCGTTCGCCGCACTCGGCCGCGATGGCTTCCAGCTCCGGATGTACTCGCTGCTGCTCAATCGTGTGGTCGCGTTCAACACGCCGGGCAGTACCAACATCTCGCCCGCCTGGGGTCCCAACGGCCAGCAGCTCGCCTTTTCGTCCTCGCGCTCCGGCGATCCGGAGATCTGGATCAGCGACGCCCAGGGCGCCGCCGCACGCAAGATCACCAGCTTCAAAGGGCCGGATGTTTCGCCCACCTTCAACCCCAAAACCGGCGCTCAGCTCGCGTGGATCAGCGGCCGCACCGGCCTGCCGCAGCTCTACATCATGGATGCGGACGGTTCCGGCGTGCAGCGGATGACCGATGGCGGCTACGCGACCTCGCCTTCGTGGTCCCCCAATGGGCAGTTCATCGCCTACGCCTGGGATCGCAAGTACGGCCCCGGTGCCCCTGGCGGACAAGACATTTACGTCATGGAAGTGGCGACCAAACGCTGGATCCAGCTAACCCATGACATCGGCCGCTGCGACTTCCCTTCCTGGTCTCCGGACGGGCGCCACATCGTCTTCGCGAACTCGCCCGGCGGACGCGCGAGCAACACCCGCCTGATGACCATGTTGGCCGACGGCACCGGGCAAAAGGCTCTTACCGGCGGCGGGAACGATATGCCCAACTGGAGCTGGCACTGAGTTTTGACTGAATGTCGCTGTACGATATAGATGAACGCGCACCCCGCGCGACACTACACGAAGTTGGCATGATTGTTTGAAGCCGAAAGAGGAACAAGGATGAACGGACGCCCATCAACGCTGGTGGCCAAGCCCTGGCGCAAGGCCCTGACCCGGTCCGCCTGCGCGCTGAGCCTGGCTGTACTTGCCCTGGCAGGTTGCCACAAGAAGACGGCCCCGGTCGCCACAAACGCCCTGCCGCCCGCGACCACGGGGCCGGCACCCACAGCGACCCTGACCGCCGATCCACCGGCGATCGACCTCGGTCAGTCGGTGGTGCTGAACTGGCGCACGACCAACGCCACCAGCGTCAGCATCGATGGCATCGGCGACGTTGCGGTGAATGGCACGCAGACGGTTTCGCCTGCGAACTCAACCAACTTCCACCTCACCGCGAAGGGTGACGGCGGCACCACCGAAGCCAACGTTCGCGTCACGGTGCGCGTACCCACGGTGCCCAACGGCGGCGCAAACAGCGGCGCCAATAACGAGGGCGATGCCGGCTCCGACGCAGCCTTCCACGCCGCCGTGCAGGATGTCTTCTTCGGCTATGACAGCTATGACATCAGCCCCGAAGCCGAAAGCAGCGTTGCTGGTGCATCGCGCTACCTGAACAGCCATCCCGGGATCAAGATCCTGATCGGCGGCTACTGCGACGACCGTGGCTCTGCGGAGTACAACATCACGCTCGGCGAAAACCGCGCCAATGCCGCCAAGGACGCCCTGGTCAGTGCTGGCGTTGCCGGCAGCCGCATCCGCGTGGTCAGCTACGGCAAGGAGCGCCAGTTCTGCACCGACGAAACGGAAAGCTGCTGGCAGCAAAACCGCCGCGCACAGTTCATGATCGACCGCTAAAGCCTATGGCGCAGCGGCCCAAAGAGAAGGACCGCTGCGCTTCTTTCCCACCATTGCCTTGAAGCGTCTCTTGTACTTCCAAGCACGTCAGCTGTTCCTCTTGCTTCTCTTGTTGTCCTTCCCCCTGCACGGGGAACCTGCTGTTTGAACCTGCGAGCGGCTGTCTCATGGGAGCAACGTGACCCAGGGACCAGCCGCACGTCTCACGGAGTAACCCCATGCGCCGCTTCAACCTCCGCCATTTCGCCCCTCCTCTTGTTCTGCTCAGCCTCCTCGCGCCCACACCTGCCTTTGCAGTCAACAAGGACATGATCCAGCTGCAAACCCAGGTGCAGCAGCTCATCGACTCCGTTGCCAGACTGCAGCAGTCCAACGACCAGAACATGGGCGTGCTGAAGGACCTGGTGCAGCAGACCGTGGACTCCGTGAACAAGATGTCCACCACCGTGGGTGCGCTGCAGACCAAGTTGCAAACTCAGGCCGATGCGCAAGGCCAGCGCAATGACCAGCTCTCCGGACAGGTGCAGGCGCTCAACGACTCGCTCGACGAGTTGAAGGCCCGCATGCAGCGCATGGAAAAGTCCCTGACCGATCTGCAGGGCCAGGCGCAGTCGGCTAACGCCATTCTCGGCAGCCTGCCCGGCGCGAACGCAGGGGCAGCGGGCACCGCGGTTCCGGCCAGCACAGGCGCGCCCCCGAGTGCGCCTTCCGCCCCAGCCCCGAACGACAACACGGCCAACAACAGCGGCCTTGCCCCCGGACCGGCCCCTTTAGCAGGTCCCCCCACCGGCCCGCCGGCGGGTGACATGTACCGCGCGGCCTACACCGACTACATGGCCGGCAAGTACCCGCTCGCGGCCTCAGAGTTCAACGACCTGATCAAGGCGCATCCGGAGGACAATCTCGCGGGCAATGCGCTGTTCTACACGGGCGAGATCGAGCGTAGGGCCGACAAGCCGACAGCCGCTATCAAGAGCTACGACCAGCTCCTTGAGCGCTACCCCGACAATGCCAAGATCCCTGCCGCGCATCTCCATAAGGCGGACGCGCTGCTGGCGTCAAAGCAGACTGAAGCCGGGATCCGCGAGCTGCGCGCCCTGGTGCAGCGCTTCCCTAACTCTCCGGAAGCGTCGCAGGCCCGCGCCAAGCTTTCGGCCCTGGGTGCGTCCAGCGCGGCACGGCGATAACGTCTCACATCCCGGTCGTCATCCGCAGGAAAGTGACAGATCTCGGTGTCCAGCAAGTCGCTACGTCCTGACTCGCGGCCTAGTTTCTGATCGGCCCTAAAGTCCGTTCCACAGCCGAGCGATCCTCGGCCGTCAACGGCAGCCGCGGCAGGCGTGGCGTCCCGCCAAAGTAGCCGTTGAAGTCGCACCCCGCCTTCACTGCCCCAGGGCCAAGCTTCGCAAGAAGCTCTTCCGGCTCCCGCAGCCGTGCAGCACGCTCTTCTGCAAGCGCATGGTCGCCATCTTTCCACGCGGCATACGCCTCAAAGCACGCCTGCGGCGCACATGCGGCAAGCGTCGGCGTAAGCCCAGCGATGCCGGCATCCAGCAACGCGATGACTGGGTGCGTCATCCCACCCGAAAGCATCTGGAACCCGACTTCCTTGCTCCGCGTCTTCAGGGCCGGAGCAGCCTGCGCGGTGACCTCGGCCGCCGACGCCAATGCTGTCCCGCCACTCAGCGACTCCACACTGATGATTCCGTTCACCATCTGTGTCGGCGCTGCGGCGGCGCGCTGCATGCGGCGCGTCACGGCTTCGAAAATCGTCGTCACCGTGACTTCGCTCCGCACGTCCCTGGTCGCCGCCTTGAGCTCCTGGACGCGCTCCTCATTCAGGTCAGCGTCGATCAAGCCCACGATATTTGTGTGCTGTGCAAGGTTTGCGATGACATCCACCGGCAGCTGAAAGGCGGGTGGCTTCGCGTCGCTCCACAGCACAACCGGCAAGGGCGACCGGTCCGCCACCGAGGTGTAATACAGCAACAGCTCACGCGCGTCATTTCCGTGCACAAGCCGCGCCCAATCCGTCGGCGGAGCCAGCAAAATGGCGTCGAAGCCAAAGCGCTCTGCAGCCTCAATCAGCGTCAGCGCCGCGGCCACGCTGGCGCGCTCCACACCGGCAAGCAAAACCTTGTTGGCTGCCACTGTTTCCACCACACTTTGCAGTGAATCGATCGCCTCGGCGTCAGTCAGAGCGCTTGCCTCCGTACCCGGAGGCAGCGCTACCAGACCCGCAGCGGGCGAAAGCGAATAGCGGCCCACGTTGTGCTCAAGCTTGCGCAGATAACTCGCACCGTCGCGGTAAAACGGGCACGTCAGCGGAACAAAAAGACCTTGCAACAGCATGCATCAAGTGTAGCTGCCCGAGTCCCGAGCAGCTGCACCGAAAGACGCTTACACTGCAGACGCAGCGGCCAAACGCGCCGCATGCAGCTCCTGCAAACACTCCACCGAGCCACGCCCTACCTGCAGGGACTCGATCCCTTCCACTGCCGCGCGCGCCGCCGCCAGCGTCGTAATCATCGGGACGCGTGCTGCCACGGCCGCACGCCGCAGAGCCTGCTCGTCGAACACCGCATTCTGCCCCGTGGGTGTGTTCACAATCAGCTGAATGCGCTCACTCTTGATCAGGTCCACGATGTTTGGGCGGCCTTCGTCCACCTTGTACACCCGCTCTACATGCAGGCCCGCGGCTTCCAGCACCGCAGCGGTTCCATGCGTAGCAACCAGCTGAAAGCCTGAGTCTGTGAAGCGCTTGGCGAGCGACACCAGGCCGGGTTTGTCACGGTCATTCACGCTGAGAAAGAGGTGTCCCTTTGTGGGCAGGATCAAGCCGGCTGCTGTTTGTGCCTTCGCGAAGGCCTCACCAAAACTGCGGCCCACACCCATCACCTCACCGGTGGAGCGCATCTCCGGCCCAAGCACCGGATCGACACCCTGGAACTTCGCCCACGGAAACACCGGCGACTTCACGAAGAAGTGATCGCCTGTATCCAGGTCTTTACCGCTTGCCACCTGCTCCGGCAACAGGTCCTTCAGTCGCTGCCCCGTCATCAGGCGCGACGCGATCTTCGCCAGCTGCACACCGGTCGCCTTGGACACATACGGCACAGTGCGTGAAGCGCGCGGGTTCACCTCGATGACAAACACCTTCCCACGCTGCACGGCGAACTGCAGATTTACCAAGCCAATGACATTCAATGCCCGCGCCAGCTTGCGCGTGTAGGTCCGCACGGTGTCCAGCACTTCCGACGACAGATCCACCGCAGGCAGCACGCAGGACGAGTCGCCCGAGTGCACCCCGGCTTCCTCGATGTGCTGCATGATGCCGGCAATCACGACGTCCTCGCCATCGCACAACGCGTCGACATCAAGCTCTTGCGCGTCTTCGAGGAAGTGGTCGATCAGCACCGGCCGCTCCTGCGAGTATTCAATGGCCGTCGTCATGTACCGCCGCACTGCATCGTCGTTGTACGCGATTACCATGGCACGCCCCCCCAGCACATACGAGGGCCGCACCAGCACCGGGTACGTCACCTTGCGCGCACCCGCAAGCGCCTCGTCTACTGACGTCGCCATCGCGGCAGGTGGTTGCGGAATGTCGAGATCCTGCAGCAGTTTGCCAAAGCGCTTGCGATCTTCAGCAAGGTCGATCGACTCCGGCGATGTTCCAATGATCGGCACGCCCGCAGCCTTCAACGGCAAAGCGAGATTCAACGGCGTCTGTCCGCCGAACTGCACAATCATGCCAATCTCGGCGCCGGATGCAGCCTCGTGTTCGTACACCGCGAGCACATCTTCAAACGTCAGCGGCTCGAAGTACAAGCGATCCGAGGTGTCGTAATCGGTTGACACCGTCTCCGGATTGCAGTTGACCATGATGGTCTCAAACCCGTCTTCTCTCAACGCGAAGGCAGCATGGCAGCAGCAGTAGTCAAACTCAATGCCCTGCCCGATGCGATTTGGCCCGGAGCCGAGGATGATCACCTTCTTGCGCGTCGTCGGCGCCGCTTCGTCCTCTTCGTCGTAGCAGGAGTACAGGTAAGGCGTGAAGCTTTCGAACTCCGCCGCGCACGTGTCCACCAGCTTAAACACCGGTCGCACGCCAAGCTTTTCCCGTACCTCGCGCACAAAGGCCACACCGTCGCGGCCTTCCAAACCGAAGATCGCGGCAAGCCGTTCATCGCTTAACCCCATGCGTTTCGCAAGCTGCATATCGAAGCTGCCCATACGATCCAGGCCACGCTCGGCGACAGACTTCTGCTCATCCGCGATCAGCTTCATCTGGTGCAGAAACCATGGGTCCATTCCCGTCAGTCGCGCTGCCTCGCGTACCGGCATGCCCTGCTCAAATGCATAGCGCAGGTAGCTCAGCCGCTCCGGGTGTGGTGTTACCAGGCGCTGTGTTTGCCGCCGCGGATCAATCGCATCGGCGCCCACCTTCTTGCCGGTTTCCAGCGAACGGATCGCCTTCATCAGCGCTTCTTTGAAGGTGCGGCCAATCGCCATCACTTCACCCACAGACTTCATCTGCGGTCCAAGCACCTCGTTGGCGCCGGGGAACTTCTCAAATTGCCACTTGGGGATCTTCACGACGACGTAGTCGATTGTCGGCTCAAAGCACGCCGGCGTCGCCTTGGTGATGTCGTTCTGCAACTCGTCGAGCGTGTACCCAACGGCCAGTCTCGCGGCGATCTTCGCAATCGGAAATCCTGTTGCCTTGGAAGCCAAGGCCGAGGACCGCGACACACGCGGATTCATCTCGATGACCGTCATGCGCCCGGTGTGCGGGTCCACAGCAAACTGCACATTGCTGCCACCTGTTTCCACGCCGATCTCACGGATCACGGCAATGGCCGCGTCGCGCATGCGCTGGTACTCGCGATCGCTCAGAGTCTGCGCGGGCGCCACGGTAATCGAGTCGCCGGTGTGCACGCCCATTGGATCGAAGTTCTCAATCGAGCAGATGATCACGACGTTGTCGTTCAGGTCGCGAACCACTTCCAGCTCGTATTCCTTCCAACCCAGAACGCTTTCTTCCAGCAGGCACTCATGCACCGGCGAAAGATCAAGCCCGCGCGAAAGAATTTCCATCAATTCTTCGCGGTTGAACGCAATACCGCCGCCAGATCCGCCCAGCGTGAAGCTCGGCCGGATGACCACGGGGAAGCCCAGCTTTGTCGCAAACTCCAGGCCATCGCGGATGTTGTTCACCAGCATCGATCGCGGCATATCCAGCCCGATCTTCTTCATCGCATCTTTGAACAACAACCGGTCTTCGGCCTTTTTGATGGCTTCCAGCTTGGCCCCGATCAACTCCACGCCAAGCTCATCCAACACACCCTTGTCGGCCAGCTCAACCGCAAGGTTCAGCGCCGTCTGACCGCCGACCGTGGGCAAAACCGCGAACTTTCCGCTGCCGGCAGGCATGCGCTCCAGTTCTTCGCGCAGAATCGCCTCGACGTATGCCTCGGTCAACGGCTCAATGTAGGTGCGGTCGGCGATCTCCGGGTCCGTCATGATGGACGCCGGATTGGAGTTCACCAGCACCACCTCGTACCCTTCAGCCTTCAGCGCCTTGCACGCCTGCGTGCCGGAGTAATCGAACTCAGCCGACTGGCCAATCACAATCGGCCCGGAGCCGATTACCAAGATCTTGCTGATGTCGTCCCTGCGTGGCATGCTTCTGTGTTCCTTTGTATCGAAGAGATTACGCTGCCGCTGTGCGGTCAGCATGGTCAATCAGGCTAGCGAGGTAAGGTCTGTGGCCCTTCCCCTTTGAACAGTGTAGTGACTGACCGAAAAAAACCAGGATCATTGATGAACGGGTACGGAATCATACGTCCTGTAATCTGGGAGCCGCCCGAACTCAGGTTCAAAGCGATTGCGAGAATACAGCAGTTCTTCCACCCGCGAGACAACCGCACTTGCTCCCCGCGGGTGCGGTAGCAAAGGGTGGCAAGAACAAGAAACGTCGTGATGCACACCAGGCTGCTCCAGCGAACTGCGTCAAACCCAACCGCATGCATCGAAAGCGGCGACAGGCTGGCGATCGCCGCGCCCCATCGGAGTGCGCGACGATGTTCAAGCCCTGCAGACTTCGTCACCGCACGAATGCCGAACCAGAGCAACAGAACTGTCGGCCCAAACAGGATCACGCTCGTAAGCTGGGACAGCCACCAGTCCGCGCTGCGGTAGTAGAAGGTCTCCATCAACCGTAAGTTGTCCGACAGAGAGCGCGTCAGTACGTCGAAGAAGTTCGCCTCAACGTGAAATTGTGCCCGCGTTTGGATCTCGGTGATCAAGCCGGCAAGCTGCGAGGGCCCTAACGTTGGCTGTCGGGCTATGGCAATCGTGACCACTGTTGCGAACAGTCCAAGTGCACCTCCGGCGATCACCGTGAGGGAACGCTGCCTGGATGAGTTTGCGACCTCGAAACTGATCAAGAAGCTAAACAGTACGACAGGCACAACGGCCAGCAGAAACATCTCGTGCAGCAACAATCCGAACAGGCACACGGGAATCCCGAAGACGAGCCGCAGAACGTCCGACCTGACGAGAAGCAGTGTCACTCCAAGTGCGATCAGGAGAGGATCCAGGTAGCCGATATCGTGAACGAAATACGTCAGTCCGTAGCTGGAGAAGAACAGGGTTGCCAGCGCAGCGTCTGTGAAGCGGGTCTGTAGCCCACTGCGAAACGTGAACAAAATCAGCACGGAAAGGCAAACAACCGTGAGGGCATAGGAGACAAGCGCAAACCTGCCCAGGGTGTAGAGATGCAGCGGCTTGGTGAACAGCTCGCCAAAAAGGCCCCGCTTCACAAAACCGTGGTCATAGCTGACTTGCGCCTGCGTGGCGATCCAGGTATTCGGCCAACCCGCAGCCCGGATGACGGCAATGGAGCCAAGGACGACGGTAGCCAGGATCCAGAACCGGCGTTCGTCCTCAAAGGCCTTCCGGATTGCGGTCATAGGTCCCTTCTCCTTGATTGCTCGAACACCAACGGCATCCACTTGTTCCGACCCCTCAGAGAACAGGCGCATAGCGGGCGTACCGGTCCTTCAGTGCAAGAAAACGGCGCTCAAATCCCCAGTAGCTCACGTATGCCATCGCCGCGGTGAGCAAGTATCCGCACACCAGCATCGCGAGCGAACTGAGTGGCTGAGACCCAGTCGCGCGACTGGCCTCGGATCTGAACCAAAGCAAAGGACTTCGCAACAGGAAGTGGAAGATGTACATGCCATAGCTGTAACGTCCGCACCATCGAAGCACGCCCGCCTCGAACAAGCGCGAGACCTGCACATCGCCCTTTGCAAGCAGCATCGTTAAACCGCAGCAAAACGCGCCAAAAAACCGTAAAGAAAACCGTTACCGTGACCGGGGAACGCTCAAGAACACGCCCATGTTCTGCGATAAGAACGGCCGCACAGCCGAGGCTGCCAGTCAGCAAAACACTGATGCGAAAGACACGTTCAAAGGGTGCGGTACAGAAGCTGGAAACGCCGGCGCCCAGCGCTCCCCAGGCCAGGGTATCCAGATGAAAAAAGGTCCAATACCGCAGCGGTGCAAAGGCAACGCCCTCGCGCAAAGCCACCACTCGCAGCAGGGGGCACACGATCACAATCAGAATCGGTCCAGCCAGGAACAGGCGCCGTCCCCGCAATAGCCAAACCAGCAGCGGCCAAAACAAATAAAACTGCTCTTCAACCGCTAACGACCAGAAGTGAGCGAGCAGTATTGGCCCATGTTTTCCGGTCAAAGCCAATCGAAGCCCTTCATCTCCGGTACGGAAGTTCTGTACATACAGCAGTAAGGCCGGAAGACAACCGTTCCAATCCAATCGAAGGGCCAGAGCCAACACACCAAGGATCGCCAGTGTGCCGTAGTAAAGCGGGAAGATGCGCAAAGTTCGGCGGAGATAGAAGTTGCGGAAATAGTGCTGATCTCGACTCGTTTGCAGCAAAATGCGCGTGATCAGGAATCCTGAAAGAGTGAAGAAGATCTCCACTCCAATCCAGCCAGAAAGCTGCAGATTGCCCAACCATCGCATCAGCCATCCATGTCCACCGAACGACACGGCTCCGAGGTGAAAGAAAAGAACGAGTATGACCGCCAGTCCGCGAAGCCCATCAAAAGCCAATACGTGACGACCATTCGGAAGAGTCAATAGCGCGTCCTGCCGTGCCTCGCCACGTACCTCCGCCATCTACTTCTTCCACTCCTCCATCATCCGGCGAAAATCGCGGAAGAGGTAATGCGAATCATGCGGCCCAGGGCTTGCTTCCGGGTGGTACTGCACGCTGAACATCGGGTCCGTCTTGTGCTTCAGCCCCGCCAGCGTGTTGTCATTCAAGTTCACGTGCGTTACAGCCACGTCATCCGGCAGGCTTTGGGGGTCGACGTTGAAGTTGTGGTTCTGCGAGGTGATCTCAACCTTACCGGTCGCCAGATTCTTGATCGGGTGGTTGCCGCCATGGTGCCCAAACTTCAACTTGTATGTTTTGCCGCCCAGCGCCAAACCAAACAGCTGGTGCCCCAGGCAAATTCCAAACAAGGGCTTCTTGCCCTGCAGATCGCGAATGGTTTGCTGTGCGTAGTCGAGCGGCTCCGGGTCACCTGGCCCGTTCGAGAAGAAGACGCCATCCGGATTCATCGCCAGCACATCTTCTGCTGGCGTCTTTGCAGGGACCACGGTTACACGGCAGTTCTCGCGGGCGAGCATACGCAGGATGTTCTGCTTGATGCCGTAGTCGTAAGCCACAACGTGCAGTTGTTCCTCGGCAGAAGGATTCTGCCCCGGCAGCAGCTTGTCTCCAGTTGCGTTGCGCTCGTCGCTGGCCGTCCACTCATACGTCTTCGGGGTCGACACCACGCTGGCCAGGTCTGTCCCATCCATCTTGCGATGGGCTCGCGCCTTGGCGACCAGGGCCTCCGGGTCGCTCACCTCGGTGGAAAGGCAGCCACGCATGACGCCGTTGGCGCGTAGATGCCGCACAATCGCCCGCGTGTCCACATCGGCGATCACCGGGACACCATTCCGCTCCAGGTACTCGTCGGTGACCTCGGTGGAGCGCCAGTTCGAGCTGATGGGCGAAAACTCGCGCACAACCAGGCCTTCGATGTAAGGGCGTGCCGATTCTGCATCCGAAGGCGACGTGCCGTAGTTGCCAATCTGCGGATTGGTGAGCACGACGATCTGCCCTGCATAGGACGGATCGGTAAAGATCTCCTGGTACCCCGTCAACGACGTGTTGAAGACCACCTCGCCCACCCGTTCGACCGGTGCGCCAAAGCTTCGTCCTCGAAACACACGCCCGTCTTCCAGGGCGAGCATAGCCTGCATGACCTCTCCCCTTTCAAGGCGATCAATCAAGTTTAGCAGTCTCTGCCCAGGATCAAGATGTTGAAAGCTGCTCAAACGCAAAGAGGCCCGGAGCATGCCCCGGGCCTCTTTCGTGGACCACAACCTTAGCGGTTGTAGTGGTGATGGCGGTGATGCCGATGGTGGTGGTACTGCGCCTCCGCTGAACTCAGCGTCCCAAAAAGTACCGCAAGGCCAAAGATCGAAAGCAACGCGCGCTTGAACGTCATGTAATTTCTCCTGTCGTACCGACCGCCTGAGATCCCTTCGGCCCCGACGACCAGTGAGAAGCTATTGTGCCCGCAAAGTTTGTCTAGAGGACAATATTCTTTGGTAATCAAGCTTTGTTCACGAACAGGTCATTTCCTTCAGTACGGATGGAGTACACGCGAACCTGAGCTCGTTCCGGTTCCTCCGCCACACCGGTGGTCACGTCGAACGCCCATGCGTGCCACGGGCACAAAACCGCGTTGCCTTCTACCCATCCCTGGCCCAAAGGGCCTTGCCGGTGGGGGCACACATTATCGAGCGCATGCATCTGGCCACCGACATTGGCCAGGCAAATCGCCTCGCTGCCCCACTCTACTTCCGTAACCTCGCCCGGCTTCGGCGCTTCGTTCACCCCGCAAAGCCGTACCCATTGCTCCATCGGTTGCCTCCAGTTCTGCGACGTAAGATGCGAAGGGAGGATCTGCTCTCCTTGTCTCCTGCATCCCGTGTTCCCTCGCGCATCCCGCCCCATCACGGACCCGAAGTCGTCGACCCCGTGTGGATTCTGAAAGCCGCTGGTGCCGTGGTGGCGCTGGGCCTGATGTGTGCTTATCTGACGCTCTGTATTTTCTTTTACATGGGCCAGTGGCAGTTTGTGCTGCACCCTTCCCGCACCGTGGCCGCCACCCCCGCTGCGCAGCGCCTTGCTTTCACCCCGGTCCGCTTCGGTGACGATGCTGCCGGCACACCCCAGCTGCAAGGCTGGTGGATTCCCAGTGACTCACCGGCTGACCCAACGGCGCTTATGTTGCATGGCGAGACAGGCAGCATGAGCGATGCCCTTCCCATGGCGAAGGCGCTCCACGATGCTCGCCTGAATGTGTTCCTTTTTGACTACCGCGGTTACGGCGAAAGCGCTGGGCAGCACCCCACAGAGGCCATGATGCAGGCCGACGCGCAGGCCGCCCTGGACTACGTGCTGCACAATCACGCTTCTCAGACCAAGCCTCTGGTGTATGGGAAGGCTCTTGCAGCGTCGTTGGCTGCTACCCTGTGCTCGCGCAACGCAGGTCTCAGCGGGCTGATTCTGGACTCCGCCGATGGCGACACGTTATCCCGTGTGGAGGCGGATCAGCGGTCTCGCATCATTCCGATCGGTCTCTTGTTCCACGAACGGTTCCCCCTTGCCGACCAGCTCAGTTCCCTGCACACGCCGAAGCTGTTGCTCAGCTACACACGCGGGAATCCGCCGGTCGAGGCTCAAAGAGCCGCTGATCCGAAGATGACCGTGGAGCTTCCGCCCGGAGCTGAACCCACGCAGGTGACTCCTGTGATTCGGCGCTTCCTTGATAGCTACGTCGCTCACGTTCCTGGCGTGCTGTAAGCAATAGCCAGGGAGAGAGCCAAAAAGGCGCGAAGGCCCCCGGTGTTTCGGGAGCCTCGGAGTGGCGCGAAGGCCGCCGCTGTTCTGGGGCCTTGCAATCAGGTGGGAGGGGTGCTGCGGATAGGGGAAGCCGGCGACCGAGGGAACTGCTGGCCCGGCAATTTCGAACTACATGTGTAAAGACGCAAACCGCGGAAAAAGGTTCTCCCGTTTTCCACAACTTTCTACGGAGTATCTACATATTTCGGTATGACCGCCATCCCACCAACGGGTCAGGCCGAATTACGCCGAAATTAGGCGTAAAAAGCTGCTGTTGGACACCCTGGAACCCGGAAAGACAACATCCAGGCGTCGCGCCCCAAGGGCGTGCACCGTTGCCTCACCCAGGACATTACGGAAATCCGTAGTCACTGCCAGGTCTCTTCCGTCGTTCAACTGTTCCTCGGCCAGGCCTGGCCACCGGCCATAGACCTGTCCCCCTCTGACTGCGCCGCCCAGAACAAACATCACGTTGGCGTGCCCGTGATCGGTGCCCCCGGTGCCGTTTTGGCGCGCGGTACTCCCGAACTCCGACATTGTCACCAGCGTGACGCTCTCAGCAGCATCGCCCATGTCTTGCCAGAAGGCGGCAAGGCCGTCGGCGAACTCCCGAAGACGATTGGCTAGCTGACCGGCGGCGCCGCCCTGGTTCTGGTGGGTGTCCCAGCCACCCACGTCGGCGAACGCTGCTTCCACGCCGAGATTTGCCTTCAGCAACTGTGCGATCTGCTTCATGCTGTTGCCGAAAGGGGAGTTGGGGTAGGTGACCCCGGCAGCCGGCTTGTACTTGGCCGGGTCCGCCGACTTGAGCATGCGGACAGCCTCAAACGTCTCCTGCCCCGTGCCATGAAGCACCGCATCGGTGCTGTCGTCGTACATGGCCTGAAACGCGTTCGACACGGGTGAGGCCTGGGCTCCGCGCCCGCCCACAGAGAAATCCTGCAGGTTGGCGACCGCCACTGCCGGGACGTGACCCTGCAGCGTCCGCGGCACCTGGGTTCCCAGTGCCACGGCTCGGAAGGGCGAGGGTTTGGTTTGCAGCGTCTCGGCCGCCAGCGCACGGTTCAGCCAACCGTCGGTCGTGGACTTCACCCCAGGCGTGCCGGATTCCATGTAGTCCTGGGCATCGAAGTGCGACCGCGTCGGGTCCGGCGAGCCAACCGCATGGACGGCTGCCAAGTGCTTGCTATCCCAAAGCGGCTTCAGTGAAGCCATCGCCGGATGCAGGCCGAACTTCCCGTCCAGGTCCAGTACCTCGCTTTTCTGAATAGCGATGGTGGGGCGCATCGTGTAGTAGTTCGGCTCCGCATACGGCACGACCACGTTCAGCCCGTCACAGGCCCCGCGCTGGAAGATGACAACAAGCTTCTTTCCGTTCGCGGACGCCGCGGCCGCCTGTGCATACACCGAACGCGTAAGGAACGCCGGGATCACCGAGGTGCCAATCAGCGCGAGGGCGCCGTTCTTCATAAAACCACGCCGTGTGACTCCATTGCGCCGGGGCAGGTCACGACCCTGCATGTCGCATCCCCAATTGCTTGCATCGGTAAAGACTGTCTTGCGTGCCATCGTTATCTCCTGCTTCCCTATCTTTCCAGGTGAACCCAAGCGGCTGCGATGTTGCGGCACAACCGTTATCTGCGTTGAAAATCGGGGGAACCCAACAGCAACCCAGCGACCGTGGCCAGCGGCGTTCCGGGTGCACCCTGTGCCGGGGCCCGTCCCGCCTTGACGCGCACCATGCCGCCCAACCCATCGACATCCCGCACTGGCTTGGCCGAACTCGCAGGAGTGGCCCGGAAAGTTTGTTCTGCCTGCTGTTGTACGCCCGGTGTGCCCGCCGCGCTGAGTGCTGCCTCACGGGTCTTCTCGGTCGCAGGCTCGCCAAGCAGAACCTGCTCCAGGCGGCGCTCCGTCGTCTCGTCCGGCAGAGCACCGTCGTTGCCCAGGGTCCCAGGCAGCACGTTCCAGTCGATATGAGTACCGCCCAGCCGGTTGCCAGCAAGCACCAGGGCAAAGTTCATCCGCGTCAGCAACGCATTGCTGCTCACCCAGGCATCGGCCTGCGAGGAATATCCGTTCGGAGTCTGCATGCCGTAGATCGGCATCCCCAGCCGGTCCAGCGCCTGCACTACCGGCAGAGGATTGGTCACCTCGGCGTTCGTGGCCCGTAGCGCAGACGCCACGAAGTCCATGGGCGTCTTCACCTTGGCCCGGTACACCCCGGGTGACCAGAACTCTGGCGAGTGGAACATGGTCGCCAGGACCGCCTTGATGTCACCATCCGTTTTCAGGAAGGAGGCCGACATGCGATCCACCAGGGCCGGCGGAGGCGCATCGCTGACGAAGCGCTGGGCCAGTTTCAAGGAAACGAAGTGTGCCGTGGCAGGACTGGTTGCCAGCAGGTGCAGCACCTCCAGCCCCTCGTTCATGCCGCCCTCGTGGATCACGTGCCCCATCACCGTTTTGTCGCCCGGCTCATGCCGGTTCGGGTTGAACAGGAACTCTCCGCCTTCGGCGGGCCGGTCGATCGTCCATCCACTGAAACACTTCGCGACCTCGATGACGTCCTGTTGCGTGTACCCGCCCTTCACGCCCAGCGTATGAAGCTCCATCAGCTCACGCGCATAGTTCTCGTTGATACCTTTCGGCGTTTTTGCGGGGAGTCTCACAACCGGGACACCCGACCGGTTTCCCTGCAACGGCTGCGCTCGTCCCGCGGCACGCGAGTTCGGCCCGATGCTCTCCCAATTGTCCAGATAGACCAGCATGGCCGGGCTCTTTGCCGTGGCTACCAGCAGATCCTCGAACCTGCCCAGCGAGTTCGGCAACACCGCATCCCGCTCATAGGCCGGCAGCAGGTACGGCTCATTCTGGTTCTTGCGCAGGTAGACGCTGAAATGATTCAGCCAGAAGTCGGTCATCACGGCCTGCAGTTGCCGCTCGGAATACACATCCCGCAGCAGCCGGACGCTCAGGGTTTCCGCCCCGATCAGCCGCTCCGGTGATTTCATCGCCGCGGCCTGCTCCATCTGCACAGGGCTCATCCCGGCGTACAAACGCTCCTGTTCCGGCCCTTTCAGCGCGGACTGAAGGCTTTGCATCTCCTCCGGAGACATGGAAACCAGGCGCTGCCAGCGCGCACTCGGCGGCAGGGCGAGGATGGCATCCTTTGCCGGGGCTACCATGGCCGCAGGTTCTGCGTCCACACCAGACACAATCATCGGAGGCTGGCTTGACCCATGCTGCGGGCTCTCCGGCCGCCGGCGCACAATCGGTGCAGCCATCCCCTGCTCTGAGACCGCTGGGGATGAAGGAGCGCCCGTTCCGCTTGCACCGCTGGGCTCGGACGTAGCGCCAGTACTCGCCGGTGCACTCATCGCAGCCGCGATACCGACCTCCGCCTGGGTGGCCTTCCTGGCAGCGACCTTCTCCTCATAGCTCAGCGACGCGTCGGCGTAAATGGCACGCTCCACGTCGTCGTCCGGCACAGCCAAGCCGCCTCGGGTGTAGCGGCGCAGCATTTCGGGCGTGGGGTATCGCTCCACAAGCTGCACCTGGCTCAACTGCATGGCAGGGTAGTGCGCCAGCCTGGATGCGAGGGCAGCGTCAGGGATCTGTTCCGGGTGCAACTGGCGCTGGAACCATGCTTCGAGCCCGGATTTGTCGACCGCGGCCACCTCACCAGGCCGGGGACCAAAGGTCAACCGGTCCAGTGCGTGCAGGGTCCGCTGCTCCGGGGCAATCTGCGGAACGGTCTCGGCATGCTTCGTCGCTTTGTGGCGGGCAGTGGCCGCGACGAGATCGCCGGGCATAACCAGAATGGCGCAAAAGAGGCCGGCCGTCGCTGCCTTGATGAGGGCACCGACCGACGCAATCGGGTTGAAGTGTAAGCCGCTACGAGCCATGAGCGGTTCCTGTTCAAAAGAGACGTGTGACGCATGCAGCGCCACCACCTTACTCAACCCACCTTATCGGCACGAAGTTGCGAAACTTTAGAAAGCAGCCAAATCCACCATCGCCGCGAACAGCCGGTCGGCCTGCGGCAGGATCACGTCCTCCAACAACGGTTGATACGCAACAAAGGTGTCCATGCCCGCGACACGCTTTACCGGGGCATCCAGATCGTGGAATAGCTCATCCCCGATGCGCGCAGCGATCTCTGCACCGTAGCCCCAACTCAGCATGTCTTCATGCGCCACCAGGACCTTGTTGGTTTTGCGCACAGTCGCGGCAATCGCCTCCCAATCAAACGGGGCCAAGCTGCGCAGGTCCACCACTTCCACGTCGATGCCGCGCTCACGCTCGATGCGCTGGGCGGCCTGCAGCGCTCGCGGAACCACCGCACCGTAGGTGATCACCGACAAATCCTTGCCGGGCTTGACGATCTTGGCCTTGCCAAACGGCACGGTGTAGTCCGGCCCGGGGTAGGGTGCCCGCCCGAAAGCGCCGCGATACAGGTTCTTATGCTCCAAAAACAGCACGGGATCATCACAACGAATCGCGGTCCGCAACAGCCCCACAGCGTCCAGAGTGTTCGATGGCATCACCACCCGCACCCCTGGAGTATGCGTGAAGATGCTTTCGCCCGACTGCGAATGGTAAATGGACCCTCCCGTCAGGTATCCGCCGATGGGAACCCGCATGACCAACGGGCAGGAGAAGGTTCCGTTCGACCTCCACCGCATCACCGATAACTCGTTGCGCATCTGGTGCATAGCCGGCCAGATGTAATCAAAGAATTGAATTTCCACAACGGGTTTTAACCCGCGCGTCGCCATGCCGATGGCCCGGCCTGCGATGTTTGCCTCCGCCAACGGCGAGTTCCACACCCGGTCGCTGCCAAACTCCTTCTGCAGCCCCGCCGTGACCTTGAAAACACCGCCTTTGCCCTTCAGCTTGCCCGCCCGCAAGTCGCGGTCCCGCGTGGCGTCGGCGACGTCTTCGCCAAAGACGACGATCCGTTCGTCGCGGCGCATCTCGTCCCGAAGGCACGCGTTGATGCCGTCCAGCAAAGTCCGCTCCTGCGCATCGGCGGCTGCCGCCGATACCTCACGCGCAAACACAGGATCGCCGGGGCTTAGGTCCTCGGAGTACACATGCTTCAGAATGCTTGGCGGCAGCGGTGGCAAGGCGGCCAAGGCACGATCGCTCGCTCGCTGCACCTCCACTTCCACGCTGTTTTCTATCTCGCGGATGCGCTCGTCATCGGCAATGCCATTACCGATCAGCCACGCCTGCATGCGTGCAATCGGATCGCGCAGCGCATCGGCTTCCAGTTCTTCGGCGGAACGATACTGCGTTTCGTCGTCGCTCAGCGAGTGCGAATACGGGCGAACCACGTGACCATGGACCAGCGCCGGCCCATGCCCCGCCCGGCAATAGGCCACGGCCTCGGTCAGAGCCTCGTAGCTGGCGACCGCATCCGTGCCGTCCACCTCGGCGAAGTGAAAGTTCGGGAAGTTCGCCACCAAGCGCGAGATGTTACCGCCCGGGGTGTTTACCTCAACCGGCGTCGAAATCGCATAGCCGTTGTCTTCCACCAGGTACAGCACGGGCAGCTTCAGGTTGGACGCCGTGTTCAGCGACTCCCAGAACTCCCCCTGGCTCGTTGAGCCTTCGCCGATGGACACATAGACGACCTCGTCGGCCCCGAAGTGCACATCCTTGAACTGCCGGTAGTCGGGCCACTCCACGCTGTCAGGCTTCGCCGTAACCTGCGGGTGTTCGCGAAAGTACCGGCCCGCTTCGGCGCAACCGACTGCCTGCAGACACTGGGTGGCCGTGGAAGACGAGGGAGACACAATATTCAGCCGCCGGCTGGTCCAGTGCGAAGGCATCTGCCGTCCCCCGGAGGCCGGGTCATCCGCCGCGCCCACAGCCTGCAACAGTTGCTCTTCGGCTGTGTTGCCCAGCGCCAGGCAGATCGCCCGGTCGCGGTAGTACGGGAAGATCCAGTCATGCCCGGGCTTCAGCGCCATCCCCGCCGCGACGAGCAAAGCCTCATGGCCAGCACACGAGATCTGGAAGAAGATCTTCTGCTGCCGCTTTAACAGGATTTCCCGGTCATCCACGCGCCGGGACAGCAGCATCAGCCGGTAGAACTCCAGCAGCTGCGCGTCCGATAGCCCGCCCTTGTTCACCGTCCCCTTGGATGGTTCGCGCACCGCTGCCGTGACACCTTGCATGGCCCTGATCTCCGCTCGCCTTTTTCCTGCCACCCGGCGCGCTCCTTCCCGGTCGAACAACAGACAGATTGTACCCGCCGGAGAACAAACCTCGCTTCGCGGCCACGTCGTTAGCTCTTCATGCGCTCTTTGACGTCGTGCGCCAGCTTCTCAATCTCAGCTGCCTTGCGCACCACGTCCAGCGACAACTCGTCCTTGTTCGCCTTGTCTACCTCATTCTTCAGGTCATTGGTCAGCTCCACAAGCTTCGCCGTGTCGGAAAGCAGACGCTTGTGGCGTTCGTCCTCACGCAGATGCTCCAGCTTGCGCGGGTTTGGTGCAATGGCTGAGTCTGGCGGCCCGAGCGGCTGGTTTCCAAACGATGGCCGATTTGGCGTTGTTTGCACGCCGCCCCGCGCGCCTGGATCAATCTGACCCGCGCCCGCCGATAAAGCGAACAGAAGCGGAGCCAGGACCGTCGCCCTCGCCACCATGCGTTTCCACCCGTGCCCGCTCCGTGTTGTGCCTGCCTGCTCTCCCATGGCCACTCCTCCCGCTGCGCGACGGGGCACATCTGCTTGCCGGTGCCCACATTCGCTATCCTCTATCGAGGACACCCCCATCATGCCCCTAGCTCCCGTTGTGCCACAAGAGGAACACACTTTGCTCTCGGTGGAGCATGGGTGGCACACGGATCTGCTCCACTTCGTGCAGGACGGGCTGCCGACCATGATCGGGGCGCTGATCGTTGCGTTTGTCGCACAACGGCTCGTGCTTTTCTTCACCAAGCGCCTTCGTCGCCGTGCTGACGCCCTGGTCGGGAACGGCCGCCGTTCCGCCCAGCTCCGCACGGTCGCGGGCATTATCCGCGCCAGCGCCTACGGGCTCATCGGGTTCTACGTCATCATCCAGATTCTCGGGGCGATCGGGGTGCCCCTGGGCCCGTTCATCGCCTCGGCCGGCGTCATCGGCCTCGGCATCAGCTTCGGCGCGCAGTCGCTCTTCAAAGACATGTTGAACGGCGTGTTCATCCTGCTGGAAGACCAGTTCGCCGTGGGCGACACGGTCAAGATCGCCGGTCTTCAGGGCTCGGTGGAAGACCTGACGCTTCGCTGCACCAAGCTCCGCGACGGCGATGGCACGCTGTATATCGTGCCCAACAGCCAGATCGCCACGGTCTCCAACCTGTCCCGCGACTTTTCCGTCGCGTCCCTGGCACTCAGTGTCAGTTCCCGCGAGAATCCGGACCGGGTACTTGCGCTGCTGCGAAAGCTTGCTGCCGAAATCCGCACGGATGACGCCTTCAAGGACGTCATTCTCAGCGACCCCGATGTTCCTGGCGTCGACCGCATCGCCGGCCGTGAAGTCACCTACCCCATCAACCTGCGCGTCCGGATCAATCAGCGCGACGGCGTTCTGCGCGAACTCCGCCGGCGCATCCTCGCCGCCTTTGAACAGCAAGGCATCGAGCTTGGCACCCCGGCAACCCTTGTCATCTCACAACCGGAAATGCCGTCCCGAAACGGAATTCCTGCCGCTCAGCCTTTGGAGGACGCAGGCCTGGCTACGCGAGCGATCCCGTAAGCGGAACGCGCCTGAACCGACCATGTCAGACACAGTGCAGCCTGTGCTACCTTGCGGTACCAAGCGAGGCGCGCATGTCTGATCAGACACAAATCCGCTACGGCGTTGCCATGAGCCTGGACGGCTTCATCGCCGGTCCGAACGGCGAGTACGACTGGATTCCGGACGCCCCCGACATCGACTTCGTTCCGATCTGGGCGCAGTTCGATGTGTTCCTCATGGGCCGCCGCACGTGGGAGGTCGCTCGCCTCGGCCCGGAAAACTTCAAAGGCAAACAGCTCTTCGTCGCTTCCCGCACGCTCCGTCCTGACGACGTGGCCGGGGCGACCGTGATCCCCGACCTGACCCGTGAAGCCTTTCAGGATCTGCGAAGGCGTGCCACAAAGAATATCTGGCTGTTCGGCGGAAGTGACCTCGCGGGCACGGCTTATCGCCTGGGCGAACTCGACGGCGTGGACATCAGCCTGATGCCGGTCTTGCTCGCCGGCGGGATCCCGTTTCTGCCACCCGTGCATCTTCGCAGCAGCCTCCGCCTGCGAAAACACACGGTGTATGGCTCCGGCATAGTGCGCCTCGAGTACGACGTCGTGCGCTAGCCGTCTTAGCCGACGCTCCCGAGTACATCCAGCAGCTCTTCGGGGACCTGCACTGGCGGCAAACACACATTCCCGCGGCAAACCAGCGCAAAGGGCCGGTCCATGCTGGGCACTTGCGGCAAAGTTATGGCCAGTGCTGGAGGCAGCGCGGCCAACTGCTCGCGGCGCAACCGAACGACGCTCTTGTTGATCAGATAGCGTGCTGTCGCGGTTGCCGCCAACTCCTCTGCGGCTTCTCCCTCGCCGGCAACGCACACCTGCACCGGAGCCGAAATCCAGCGCCGCAACGCCTGCCCGTAGCTCGCGCCGTAAAGGCCCA
Source organism: Granulicella sp. (assembly GCA_965198515.1). GTDB lineage: Bacteria > Acidobacteriota > Terriglobia > Terriglobales > Acidobacteriaceae > Granulicella. The sequence goes on from CBDAPO010000006.1 coordinate 2,878,011, forward strand.
AATGCTCGGCGACACCAGAAAATGCCTTCAGCGTTTCCTCGGCTCGTTGGCGATAGACGTCGTTATCGGTCAACGCATGCAGACGTACCAGCAGGCTTACAGCCACGCAGTTCCCCGCCGGCGTCGGCGCATCCTGCAGAGGCTTTCGCCGTGCGCTCAGGGCGCCAAGAGCGTCCCCGCCGACACCCTGTTCCGTATCGAAGAATCCACCCTCGGCAGTGTCGTAGAAACGGTCCAGCAACACCTGCGCGATTCTGTCCGCCGCGCTGAAGTACCGCAGCTCGCCTGTGACCTCCCAGGCATCCAGCGCCGCCATGCCGAGGTACACGTAGTCTTCAAGCACCGCCGCGACACGTTGCACCGAAGCGCCGCCCTGGCCATACGCGACCACGCGGGCCAGCCGGCCATCTTCATCCCACGCGGCGGCCAAAACCCGGTCCAGGGACTTCAGCGCAAACGCCGTCGCATCGGGCAGCGCCAACGCCCGTCCCGCCGCAAGGTAGGCCGAGATGCAGAGCCCGTTCCAGCCCGTATAGATTGTCCTGTCGATGAAGGGTGTCGGCCGGCGCGACCGCGCATCGCGCATTTTCTCCTTTGCGGCCAACAGCAGAGTCTGCGTTTCTTCAGCGCCCCGCCCGTGCTGCCCACCCGGTGACGCCCCATCCGCAACAACGTGCAGCACATTCTTCTCGGGGTTGTGGTGCATATCGCCCACCGCCCGGAGGTTAAACACCGCCGCCGCAACTTCGAACTCTTCCGGAGTCAGCAGCGCCTCGGCCTCAGCCCTGGTCCAGGTGAAGTAGTCCCCATCATCGTCCAGGGAAGCATCTGCGTCCTGCGAGGTGTAGAAACCGCCGCGCTCGCGGTCGCTCAGAATCTCATCCATCCACCGCAGCGTACTCGCCGCCACCCGGGCAAAAGCCGGGTCGACAAAGCTCTGAAACGCGTGGGTATACACCCGCAGCAGCTCACTGTTGTCATAGGCCATCTTCTCGAAGTGCGGCACAATCCACCGCTCATCCACCGAGTAGCGATGGAACCCACCCGCAAGCTGGTCATGGATGCCGCCCGCGGCCATCTTCGCCAATGTCGTCTTCACGACCTCACCGGCTCTCGCAGCCATGGGGCCGGGCCGGCCGGCGGTGTCCATCAGCAGGTCCAGGGTCGCCGCATGAGGGAACTTTGGCTGCGTGCCGAAGCCGCCGTTGCGCGCGTCAAACTGCGCCAGCATGGCATCGATAATCTTGTCCAACAAGGGTTGGCCCAGCTCGTCGCCGGCCCCGGTGAGCGTTTCGCTCTGCTCGATAGCCGTCATCACGCTTTCGGCAGATTCCTGCACCTCGTCGCGTTGGTGCCGGTACACCTCGGCCATGCTCCGCAGCACGCGCTGAAAGCTGGGCCGGCCATACCTCTCTTCCGGAGGGAAATAGGTGCCGCCGAAGTAGGGCTTGCCCGCCGGCGTGAGAAACGCCGTCAAAGGCCAGCCGCCCTGACCGCTGATTGCCGCCACAGCGGCCTGGTACCGCGTGTCCACATCGGGCCGTTCATCACGATCCACCTTGATCGCGACAAACTGCTCATTGATCAGGGCTGCGATGTCTGGATCTTCGTAACTCTCGCGATCCATGACGTGGCACCAATGGCACCACACCGCGCCCACATCCAGCAGAACAGGCTTGTCCTCGCGTTGCGCTTTGATAAACGCCGCTTCGCTCCACTCGTGCCAGTCCACCGGCTGGTGCCGTGCAGACCGCAGATACGCCGACGCAGCCTGCGCCAGCCGGTTTTCCTGTTCCATGCTCATCCCGCTAGCTCAGATGCCGCTGCCGTCCCGGCGATGCTACTGCACCCCGGTCGGACTGGGAACGCTGCCGATCGGCTTCGGCGGCGCGGGTGGCTGCGGCGGCGTCAACCCAGGGATGTGGGGCTGCGATGTGACCGTCCCCGTGGTGGCATCACCAAGGCTTACGCCATAACGATCCAACGTGTTCGACAGGATCTGGCTTAGCGTCGAGCGGTCCCGCGCATACGCCGCCAGGGCGGAGTTGAGGTTGTTTTCCGCTGTGGCCAGGTTACGCCCCTGCTGCAGAACATTGGCCGTCGTGGACGCTCCCAGGCGCAGCTTCTTGTTTTCCGCTTCAAAGGATTGCGACGCATACTCCCGCGCCGCCTGCGCCGAGGTCACAGCCGCACGATCATTCGTCAGCGCATACAGCGAATTCACCAGCTGAATGCGCAGCTGCGTATAAATCTGCTGCAACCGCATCTCGGTCTGCCGGTACTCCATCTGCGACCGCACCTGGTCTGCCTGCGCCGTCCGGTTGCGGAGCGGAATCGTCACATTCACGCCCACGCCATAGTCCGGCGCATTGTTGTTCACCAGGTTGTTCAGCGCCGTTCCGTAGCCCACGGTCGGAAAAAATCCTGGAGGGCACGTGCTGGTCGTTCCGCCGAGCGCGCCGCAGTTCAACGTTGGGTTCTGGGTGCCCCCCAGCGCCGACGCTCCATAGAACCCGTACGCATCCACAACCGGCAGCAGCCCGTTCCGCTCCGCCCGGATGGTGATCTTGTTGTTGTCCATTGAGAGCACCGCCTGCTCCACCTGTGGATTGTTCGCATAGGCCTGGCTCACCAGGTCCTCGAGCTTCGCATCTTCCTCCGGCAGGCGGTTCAGCCCCACACGATCGGTCGGCACCACCGGGGCATTCGCCAACTGCGGATCGTTCAGGTTCCGCGCGATCGCCTGTTTGATCAGCAATTGCTGATATTCAAGGTTGCTCTGAGACGCGATCAGCGCCTGCTTGTCGCTGGCCACCTGCGAGTCCGCATTTACCACATCCAGTGGCGCCAGTGTCCCGATCTCAACCTGCCTGCGATCGTCCGCCGCCAACTGCGTCGACTGCGCCAGGGCGCGCTCCCTGGACTGCTCGTCCTCATACCCGCTCACCAGCGCCCAGTAGATGCTCTCAACCTGAGAGATCGTATAGATCACCTGCTGCCGGAACGCCGAATCGGTAATCCGGCGATTGTTCTTCGCCTCGACGATGAACCGCTTGTTCACCCACGTGCCGAAGCCTTGCAGCAGGTGTTGCGTGACCTGCGCGCGAAAGCTCGACTGCAGCAGAGGGCTGTAGGTCGACTCGATGCTATTGGTCGACTGGTGCGTGTTATCGAACGTCACCGAAAGCAAAGCACCCGGAGAAAATCCCTGCTGGTATCCGAAGTTGTATGTCGACGTATTGGTCTGCAGCGAGTTTGTTCCCGTAAGAAACGTCACCGTTTGCGGGGTCGTCGACCGCTCATACTGCAGGGTTCCCGTGAGCACCGGGTCGAAGATTTCCGGTGCGGGTCCACCCCCGTTGGTGCTCAGCACAAGTCCATTCGCGCCGGTACTGGCTGCCGTGGTGAAGTTTGTTCCGCCCGGTCCCCCACCTCCGGTGATCGTGGAGCTCGACCCACCCAGCGTGTTGGTGATCAGTCCCGTCGAGACACCACGGAAGATGGAACCCGCCTCGGTCCGCAGCACATCCGTGTCAGCAATGTCCAGGTTGATGCGCGCAATGGCGATATCGTAGTTGTTCTCCAGCGCCAGCGTCACCGCGTCCGCCAGGCTCAGGTAAATCTTGCCATCGCGCAGCAGATCGTCCAGCCGGGGCGCGTTGCTCAGCCGTGTCGCCGGGTAGTTCTTTGGCTCATAGATCCGCAACGGATCGGGCCAGAATGGGTTCCCCTTGGCGTAGTCCTTAGCCGTGGGGCGCATAAACAACGGTTGGGTCAGGATCGGCTTCGGCACCTGGGGCAGTCCGGGCGTTCCGGTCGTGTCGTTTTGCACGGCCTGGGGTGGCGCCGGTGCTGTCGGGTTCACGCCTTGCGGAGAGGTCGCAGGCGCTTGCGGTGATTGGCTCTGCCCGGCAGCGGGCGCCGTTTGGGCGGCCGCCGCTTGTGTCTGCACCGCGGTGCTCAGCGCCATAAGTGCCACACACGCGCCTGCACGCAGGCTTTTCCACATCATGCTCTGCTCGTCCACGCTCAAATCCTTCAGAAGATCGCCGAAGCTGTTGCCCGCACATACGGGTGCCGTCTCCGGAAAGTTCCGGCAACGGCTGTTTTCAAGGAGGCAACAGGACCAGTACAGCCATCTTATCGGCGAACCGGCGCAAAGCTTTAGGCGCGCGATAATAAACCGTTCCGCCCGCGGTTCCACCTTACCTGGCCCCGATGACCCACTGGAAACTCACCCTCGCGTACAACGGCGCCGGATTCCACGGCTGGCAGATCCAGCCCGGGCTCGCCACCGTGCAGGGCACGCTCGCCGAGGCGCTCCGCCGCATCACCGGGGAAGACCTGCTACCGCAAGGCGCGGGCCGCACGGATACCGGCGTACATGCCCTTGGCCAGGTCGCCTCCTTTGTTTTGTCCGTCCCAGTACCCCCGGGCAATCTGCAGAGGGCACTGAACCGCATTCTGCCTGCAGGCATCCGCATTCTCTCAGCCGAGATCGTCCCGGAAGCCTTCCACGCACGCCACTCGTCTCGCGGAAAGCTCTACGAGTACCGCATCTTTGAGAGGCGCCTGCGCGAATTGCCGGGCAGCCCTGCGGCGGAGCGCGTCTGCTCGCCGTTTCTCGCTCCGTTTGTCTGGGATTGCCGTTGGCCCCTTGACCTCCCTGCGATGCAGCAGGCCGCACGCTTCCTGCTCGGCACCCATGACTTCTCCGCCATGGCCGCCAGCGATCGCGGTGCAAAGGACGAAGCCGCCGATCCGGAAGTTGGCGTTGAAGCGAAGACGTCCACCAGGCCAAACCCGGTGAAAACCATCACCGAGGCCGCATGGACACGTCGCGACGACCTGCTCATCTTCCAGATCCGCGGCTCCGGCTTTCTGCACCACATGGTGCGTAACCTGGTCGGTACGCTGGTCGATATCGGCCGTGGCAGTCTCGCGCCCGGGGATCTTCCGCGCATCCTCGCCAGCCGCGACCGCGCGCAGGCCGGTCCTACGGCCCCCGCCAGCGGCCTGTACCTTGTCGAGGTCCACTACCCTTCGGACACTTCCGCTTCCGCCGCCTACCTGGACACCGCCGCGGAGGTCCTCGCGTGATCGCCTCCGCCCAGCGGCACATCGCGGATATCGCTGCCGATTCTGCCGTCCATCGCGCGTTCCGCTGGTTGCACCTCCATGAGCTGCAACTGCTCCAATGGCAGACCGAGTTCCTCGCCATACCCGCACCGCCGTTCCACGAGGACGAGCGCGCCATCTGGTTTCGGCGCCAGTTTCGTCTGCTTGGCCTCGAGCAGCCGCAGGTCGACCCCGAAGGCAACGTCATCGCCCTGTGCGGCCCTGCACCGGCCGGCCCCGGTCAGCCGGCCATTCTCGTTTCTGCCCACCTTGACACCGTGTTCCCGCCCGGCACCCCCTGCCAACCCACGGAAGACGGCACACGCATCCTCTGCCCAGGTGCCTGCGACAACGGCGCTGGCCTTACGGCCTTGCTCGCCATCGCTGCCGCCCTGCAGGAGAGCGGCGTGCAGTTCGCCTGCCCGGTGATCTTCACTGGGAACGTCGGCGAAGAAGGCGAAGGTGATCTTCGCGGGATGCGGTATCTCTTCGACCACCCGCCCTTCGACCTCACCATCGCCGCGGCGATCGCCCTGGAGGGCGCCGGCAATGGCCTGGTCGTCGACCGCGCCCTGGGCAGCCGGCGTTTGCGCGCGACCGTGAGCGGCCCCGGCGGTCACTCCTGGGCCGACGTCCGCCGCCCGAATCCCCTGCTCGCGCTCAGCTCCGCCCTGCTCGCCGTGGCCCGCCTGCCGCTTTCAACCAACCCGCGCACCACGCTCAACGTAGGCACTTTTCAGGGCGGCACTTCCGTCAACTCCGTCCCGGAAACCGCAAACGCGCAGTTCGACCTCCGCTCCACCTCGCAGCTCGAGCTCGATCGGCTCGAGATCGCCGTCCTGGCTACCCTCTCCGCCGAGATCGCCGCCGAAACGCGCAACCGCCCTGACACCGACCAGTTGCGGCTCAGCGTAGAACGCATCGGCGACCGTCCCATCGGGGCCTTGGCTCACGACGCGGAGCTTTACCGGAGTCTCCGCGCGGTGGATCGCCACCTCGGCATACAAACCGAGCCCCGCATGGGTTCAACCGACGCAAACCTGCCGCTCTCCCGCGGGGTGCCGGCGCTGGCCATCGGCGCTGGCGGAACGGGTGGCGGTCTCCACTCCACCTCCGAGTGGTACGACCCCACTGGCCGCGAACTCGCCCTGCGGCGCATCCTGCTACTGCTCCTTGCCACCTGCGACACCGTAGCCCAGGTTGCCCAGGCGCCAACAGCCATCGCGCAAGCTCCCGCGCAGATCCCCTGACCTTCGCCCAGGCCTTCACCCCTCAAGTACATTGAAGACGTGCCCCGCCATCTCCTTCTCCGAGCCTGCTGTGCCGCGCTCTGTCTGGGCTTCTTGTCCAATACGCAAACGCCCGCCCAGACCCAAAACCAGACCCAAAATCAGCCAGCGCCCGACATGCTCTTCATCCACGGGAACATCCTCACCGGCGCTCACCTTCGCCCCGACGACCACTCCCCCACCCCGGCCCGCGTCCACGCGCTCGCCATCCGCGATGGCCGCATCGTCGCGGTCGGCGACGACACCACGATCCTCGCCCTGAAGGGACCGCAGACGACCGTCATCGACCTCCACGGCGCCTTCGCCATGCCCGGCTTCAACGACGCCCACACGCACATGGCCATGGCCGGGCAGCAGCGCCTCACCGTAGACCTCGTCGGCGCTTCCTCGCTCGCCGACATGCAGGCCCGCATTCGCACCTACGTCGCCAGAGCCAAGCCCGACCAACGGGACTCCTGGATCTTGGGCGGCGGATGGGACCACACCCTCTGGCCCTCGAAAACCCTCCCCTCCCGCGCGGATCTCGACGCCGTCACCGCCGGCCACCCCGCTCTGCTCGACCGCGTGGACGGCCACATCGCCGTCGTCAACACCGCCGCGCTCCAGGCCGCCCACATCACCGCCGACACCCCCGACCCACCCGGCGGCAGGATCGACCGCGCCGCCGACGGCCAGCCCACCGGCATCATCCGCGAAGCCCCCGCCCTCGCGCTGATGCACAAGGTCATTCCCCCACCCGACTACCAGACCCGCAAACAAGCCCTGCGCCTCTCCATAAAAGACGCTCTCAGCCACGGCGTCACCAGCGTCCAGGACTTCAGCGACTGGGACGACTGGCTCGTCCTTGAAGAGTTCGAACACACCAACCAGCTCCCCCTCCGCTTCGCCGAATGGATCGCTTTCAACACCCCGCTGCCCATCCTCGAACAGCGCCGCGCAAGCCACCCCACCGATGATCCGTTGCTTCATCTCACGCAGCTCAAAGCCTTCATGGACGGCAGCTTAGGCTCCCGCACCGCGGCGCTGGAACAGCCCTACAGCGACGACGCCGAAAACGCCGGCCTTCCACGCTACGATCAGGCGAAGCTGAACCAGCTCTCCGCCGAACGCGCCCAGGCTGGGTTCCAACTCGGGTTCCACGCCATCGGCGACCGCGCCAACAACATGGCTCTGGATGCCTTCGCGGCCGCTGAGCAGGTCCGAAGGCTGACGGCTCGCACCCAGTGTCGACCCACTGGCGCCGGAGACACGGTCCATTCACCTCATCCGCCCTGCGATCCGAATCTGCCTTCCAGAGAGGTCCCAGCCTCCGCGGCCAACCTCCGATTCCGCATCGAGCACGCCCAGGTCGTCACCCCCGACGCCTTCGACCGCTTCGCCCGCCTCGGGGTCATCGCCTCCATGCAACCCAGCCATCTCCTCACCGACATGGCCTGGGCCGGCCAGCGCCTCGGCCCCGAGCGCTCCAAATACGCCTACGCCTGGCGCTCGTTCCTCAACCACCACGTCACGCTCGCCTTCGGAACCGACTACCCCGTGGAGTCGATCAACCCGTTTCGCGGCCTCTACAGCGCGATTACCCGCCAGAATGAGGCCGGCACCCAGACCTTCGAGCCCCAGGAGAAGCTGACCCTGAACGAAGCCCTGTACGCCTACACGCAGGCTTCCGCGTTTGCCGAGTTCCGCGAAACCATCAAGGGCCGCCTCGAACCCGGGTTCCTCGCCGACCTAGTCGTGCTCGACCGCGACATTACCAAGGCCACCCCGCAGGAGCTGCTTCACACCAAGGTGCTCCGCACAGTCGTAGGTGGCGCCACACGGTACGAAGCCCAAACCGCACCGACGGACTGACGCTCCGCCCCGGGACGCAGTCTCCATGCACGAGCAGCTTACCTAGGAGTGCCGACCGGTCTTGCCCTTCTGTTTTTCTTTCCCCGCCGGGGAACCCGCTTAACCCACCGCCACTGCCCATGACCGATCGCCGCAACCATAGCCTCAGCGCCCACCTCCTTCTAATCGCAGTGACGCTCGTCTGGGGCTGCACCTTTCCGCTGGTCAAAGCGGCCCTGCGCGAAGTCTCCCCCCTGCTCTTCAACCTCCTCCGCATGGCGCTGGCCTCCGTTGTCCTCGTTGCCGCCAACGCGCGCAGCCTTAGGGGCCTCACCAAGTCCCAACTCAAGCTCTGCGCCACGGCCGGACTCCTCCTTGCGCTCGGCTACGAGCTGCAAACGACCGGCCTCGCCCGCACGACGCCCTCCAAATCGGCGTTCCTCACAGGCTTGGTCGTCGTTCTTGTACCGCTGCTCAGTCTCATCCCGGGTCTTCGTCAGCCGGATACGCCGCGGCCGCATGCCGCCGCCTATGCCGGGGCGGGCGTCGCGTTCTTCGGCATTGTTCTGCTCACCAGCACTCCCGGCGCAGGCATGGCGTTGCTTTCCGGCATGCACTTCGGCGAGTGGCTCACCTTTGGCTGCGCTATCGCCTTTGCCGTCCACCTGCTGACCCTGGCGCATGGCGCCAACGCCATCCCCGCCCGCTCACTCGGCACGCTGCAGATCTTGTTCGCGACAGCCGCCATGCTGCTCTTTCTTCCGCTGGACCGCCCGTTGCGCCTGCACCTGAATGCCACGGTCGCTATCGCCCTTGCCGTCACAGCCGTTCTCGCCACCGCCGCCGCATTCACCATCCAGAGCTGGGCCCAGCAGCACCTGCCGGCCTCTCACACCGCGCTCATCTTCACGCTCGAGCCCGTCTTTGCCTGGCTGACTTCGCTGCTCTTTCTTGGGGAACGGCTGGGCCCGCGAGCGCTTATCGGCGCGGGATTGATCCTGATTGGCATCGTGCTGGCCGAACTCGGGCCAACCGCACTGTCCCAAGCGGCTATCCTACCGATGGAGCCCTGACGTGCATCTTCGGCGACTTTTCGCCCCGGAACGCGTCTACTAATTGATTCGAGGGAAAAGGTCTGTCCGGCCCAAACGCGCCGTTCATCCTCTACCTCCAAGTATGTTTCGGCCCATCTTTTGCGCAAGAGGAAGCAAACTTCATGGCACTCATCAACACTCCTGACGGCGATCTCCGTTCCCGTTTGCGCCGCCGCCTGACCCCTGCGGCAACCTTCACCACCCTTGGCGCGCTTTCCGCCCTGGTGCTCGCGGGCTCCATGCTCACCGGCAAAGTGAGCGGCAAGGAAGGTCAGCAGGCCATCAACTCCAGCGATGCCCGGCCGCTCACCATTCCTTCGCCCGTAACGCTGTCCAACGGCTTTTCGACCATCGTCAAGCAGGTCGGTCCCGCGGTCGTGAACATCAACACCGAATCCACGCCCAAGCAGACGCCCAGCACGGGCCGGCGCGGTGGACGTCGTGGCACTCCGAACCCTGACGGCGGGGATGGAAACGGCGGTGGTGGTGGCGGCGACGACATGCAGGATTTCTTCAACCGCTTCTTTGGCGGTGGCGGTGGCGGTCAGGCTCCCGACATGGGCACGCGTCGCGCCCTGGGCTCCGGCTTCATTGTTGATCCCCGTGGCTACATCATCACCAACAATCACGTCATCGATAAAGCCGACAAAATCTACGTGAAGCTCTCGACCGACCCGGACAATCCGTCCGACGAAGGCCGTCCCGCCAAGCTGATCGGCGCTGATCCTTCTACCGATATTGCTGTGATCAAAATTGAGAGCGCCCAGCCCCTGCCGACGATCAAGCTCGGCAACTCCACCGGCGCACAGGTTGGCGACTGGGTCCTCGCAATCGGCAGCCCGTTCGGTCTTTCCAAGACCGTCTCCGCCGGCATCGTTTCCGCGGTGAACCGTTCGAACCTTGAATCCGGCGGCGAAGGCTCGCCAGACGCTGGACAATTTCAGCGTTTCATCCAGACGGACGCGGCCATCAACCCGGGCAACTCTGGCGGCCCGCTGGTGGACATGGCCGGCGAGGTCATCGGGATGAACACGGCAATCTACACGCAGTCAGCGGGTTCTGAAGGCGTCGGTTTTGCGCTTCCCTCCAACCTGCTCATCAACGTCTACAACCAGCTCATCGGGCCGACGCATAAGGTGGTTCGTGGCTCCATCGGCATTCAGTTCCAGGCCGTGCAGAACTCCGCGGTCGGTCGTGTCTACGGCTTCGCGAACGGTGGCGTCATCGTCAGCACGGTTACCCCGAATGGTCCTGCCGCGAAGGCCGGTCTCAAGTCTCAGGACATCATCGAGTCCGTCGACGGCCAGCCTGTGAAGGACGGCGACGAACTGGTGGCCATCATCTCGGAAAAGGCTCCCGGATCCACGGTGCGCCTCGGTTATGTTCGCGACGGCAAGCACCTGAGCACCACCGTCGGCATCATGGACCGCGCAAAGCTCTTCACCGAGCTGAGCAACAACCAGGAAGAGACCAGCCCTGACCAGGCCGACGCCGGACAAACCAAGCTCGGCATCACCGAGCAGCCGGTAACGCCCGCCCAGGCCACCAAGCTGAACGTCCGTGGCGGCGTTGTCGTCACCGCCGTTCGCCCCGGCTCGTTCGCCGAGGACATCGGCCTGGCTCCTGGCCTTGTGATCGTTGAGATCAACAAGAAGCCGATCAACAGTGAAGCCGACTACCGTTCGATCGTCTCCGGGCTAAAAACCGGCGACGACGTAGTCTTTGTTGTGCGTGACCCGCGCAACGCGGGCGGCGGCGAATCCTACATTGGCGGTACCCTGCAGTAACCTCCAACCAGCACCAGAAACAGTGCGTCCCAGGTTGGGACGCACTTTTCTTTTGTTTTTGTTCCCGTCGCTATACGCCTTTCGCGGCAGAAGCCCTTGTGCCCCAGGAATCCGTCGGGTAACCTTACTCAAATCGTGCGGCCGCGCAGCAGCCGTTCTTTATCCTTCTGCACGAGGTCTAAGCCTGATGCGTCTGCCTGTTCTCCCCCTTGCAGCCAGCCTGCTTCTTCTCAGCCCGGCCGCCTTCGCGACGGTTCGTCCCCATCGTCACAGCAGCACGCACGCCATCGTGCGACGCTCAACCGCGACCCACTCCGCCCATGCCAGCCACCTCAGCGACCGTCCGACCTACGGCATGAGCACGGAACGCGCCACCGAGATCCAGTCGGCGCTCATCCAGCGCGGCTACCTCACAGGCGAACCCACCGGCACGTGGGACTCTTCCAGCATCGCCGCCATGCAGAAGCTGCAAGGCGACAATGGCTGGCAAACCAAGCTTGTCCCCGACTCGCGCGCCCTGATCAAGCTGGGTCTCGGGCCGAACAGCAACGCAACTCCAGCGGCTCCGAGCAACACAGCGTCCCTCGGCGTGCAACAGACGATCCCCGCCACAAACTAGCGATCGTTCCACACGGAAAACAAGTGGCCTGGGCTTCGTCCCAGGCCATTTTCACGGCTCGAAGTGAGCCACGATGCGTAGTTCAGGGCACAAAGCAAAGGGCCCGGGGATGAACCCGGGCCCTGCTTGCCACAGACCTCGTTAGAAGATCTGGAAGTTCACATCGACGTACAAGTCGACCTTAACCGGCTTGCCGTTCTGCATGGCTGGCTTGAATTTGTATTGCCGCACTGCCTCGATCGCCTTCTCGTCCAGACCCATACCGACACCACGAACTACCTTCACGTGGCTCGGGTTGCCGTTTTCGTCCACCCACAAGTAGACCTCTACATTGCCGGAGAACTTGGCCTTGCGAGCTTCCTCCGAAAACTCCGGGTCCACCTGCGACACCAGGACCGGAGGCCGCACGGTGCCGCCGATGTGCATCACGCCCCCGCCGTAGTTGCCACCCGAACCTGGGCCAATACCGGCACCGTTGCCTGAACCGATGCCTGTACCGTTACCGTTACCCATCGAGCTGCCCACCAGGGTGGAATTAGGCATGCCGAGGTCGGGCATCTTGTTGTCGGCGAGCTTCAAATCCTTCTGCACCACCACGGTCGGCTCCACGGCAAGCTTGGGAGCGATCGTCGGGGGAGCCTTGGGCGGAACAATCTGTGGTTCCTGCGAGAACTTCGGCAGGTGGCCCTTGGTCACCGGCGCCAGATCATGTTGTCCGCCACCACCGCCCATCTTCTCCGCGCGCGGCATAATGGGCGGCGGCGGAGGCGGTGTGATGGGGGCAATCAACGTTGCCACCTGCGGGGGCGCAGGCGCAGCAACCGAGATGTGCCGCGCAATCATCCACGCGATCACCCCGATAATGACCGCGTGAGCCACAATCGCTGTCCAGAACGAGGTCTGTGACCGCGGCGCTTTGATTCCCCCTGCCATGGAAAGAAACGGCGGAGGCGTCGATGCAACCTTAAGTCCGGGTTGCATTTCGGGATGGAACTGAGGTGCAGCTGCCATAGTCACGTCACTTGGGGGCAAGCATCGGTCCCCAAATAAGGAGGCCCACCTACCCAAACTCTGTATTAGACGCGAGGATACCCCGCGTCGTCTCACCCTGGAACCTGCCCGGGCTTTGGGCGCACAACAGCCCGTCCGGACCCTTACAATAAGAGTTTACGCGCAGAAACGCCCCGTGGTTTGCCGTGGCTCTGCACGTTGGAGTGTTACCAATGCAAGACACCGCAGCCGCGGCCACAAAAACGATGTCGCTGAAAGACACACTCAACCTGCCCAAGACCGATTTCCCCATGAAGGCCAACCTCCCGGCCAACGAACCCGGTCGCATTGCCGCCTGGGACGAGCAGGATCTTTACGGCCAAATCCGTGCCGCCCGCGCCGGCGCCCCAAAATATATCCTCCACGACGGCCCACCCTACGCCAACGGCGCCATCCATCTCGGTCACGCCCTGAACAAATGCATCAAGGACTTCGTCGTCAAGACCAAGACCATGGCCGGCTTTGACGCGCCCTACGTCCCCGGCTGGGACTGCCATGGCCTCCCGATTGAAATCAAAGTCGACGAAAAACTCGGCGGCAAAAAGCTCGAGATGGACCCCGTCGCCGTCCGCCAGGCCTGCCGCGAGTACGCCTCCAAGTTCATCGACCTGCAGCGCACCCAGTTCAAGCGCCTAGGCGTCTTCGGTCGTTGGAACAAGCCCTACGAAACGATGGACTTCGGCTACGAATCCAAGATTCTCGAAACCTTCTACGGTTTTTACGAGCGCGGCTTCGTCTACAAAGGCCTCAAGCCGGTCTATTGGTGCTCCCATGACCGCACCGCCCTCGCAGAAGCCGAAGTCGAGTATGAGCAGCACACCTCGCCCTCGGTCTATGTCCGCTACAAGCTGACCAGCCCACCCGAAAACCTTGACCCACGCCTTGCCGGCCGCGAGGTTTACACCATCATCTGGACCACGACGCCGTGGACCCTGCCGGCCTCAGTCGCTGTCGCGTTCAACCCTGAAGTGGCCTACGTGGCGCTTGACGACCACGAGTGCGTCTATATTGTCGCCGCGCAGCTTGCCCCCGCGGTGATGGAAGCCGTCAACGAGCGCCCCACCTTCCAGTTCGCCCAACCCGTCGCCACCTTTCCGGGCAGCAAGCTCGACCGCACCACGTTTCAGCACCCCTTTGTTGACCGCGAAGTACTCGGCGTACTCGCCGACTACGTCACCACCGACCAGGGCACCGGCGCCGTGCACACCGCCCCCGCCCATGGCCCAGACGACTTCGCCACCGGCCTCCGTTACGAGCTCCCGCTCACGTGCAACGTCGACGCCCAGGGCAAACTCCGCAACGGCCTGCCCGAGTACGACGGCCTCTTCGTTCACAAAGCCAATGCCCCGATCAAGCAACTGCTACGGGACCACGATGCCATGATGGGCGCGCACGATCTGGTGCACAGCTACCCGCATTGCTGGCGCTGCCACCACCCGCTCATCTTCCGCGCCACCGAGCAGTGGTTCATTCGCATGGAAACCCCGATCCTCTCGCCCAAGAGTGTCAGCTCTGCCAGCGGACTTCCGGGGGACGAGGCCCTCAACGGAGAAACCACCTTCCGTCAGCGTGCGCTCGACGAGATCAAGGACGTCACCTGGGACCCTGCCTGGGGTGAAGAGCGCATCAGCAACATGATCGCTACCCGCCCCGACTGGTGCATCAGCCGCCAGCGCATCTGGGGCGTCCCCATCGCCGTTTTCCTCTGCGAAAAGTGTCATGAGCCGCTGAATGATGAGGCGATCAATCGCTCGGTCGTTCAGCTCTTCGCCCGCGAGGGCGCAGACGCCTGGTATAAGCACGGCCCTGCCCAGCTCTTGCCGGCGAACACAACCTGCCCCAATTGCGGGAACGGCGAGTTCCGCAAGGAAATGGACATCCTTGACGTCTGGTTCGAGTCCGGCGCCAGCTGGAACGCCGTTCTCGAGACCGAACCCGAGCTCAGCTTCCCCGCCGACCTCTACACCGAGGGCGGCGATCAGCACCGCGGGTGGTTCCATAGTTCACTCCTTTCCGCGGTTGGCCTAAAGGACACCGCACCCTACAAGATGGTCGCTACTTCCGGCTGGACCCTCGATGAACAGGGCCGCGCCTTCTCCAAGTCCCTCGGCAACGGCGTCGATCCTGTCGCCGTCGCTGAGCAGATGGGCGGCGAGATCATCCGTCTTTGGGTCGCCTCGGTCGACTTCCGCGAAGACGTCGCCGCCTCCAAGCGCCTCATGGATCGCGTCAGCGACAACTACCGCAAGCTCCGCAACACCCTCCGTTTCCTCCTAAGCAATATCGACGGTTTTGATCCGACCTTGAACGCTGTCCCATGGGGGGACATGCAGCCGCTCGACCGCTACATCCTCGCCCGCACCGCCGAGCTCGACGCCACCATGCGAAAGGCCTTCGACACCTTCGAATTCCACCGCGCCTACCAGGCCCTCAACGAGTTCACCAACACCGATCTGTCGGCGCTCTACCTCGACGTCACCAAGGACCGCCTCTACACCCTGGCGCCCAACGACATCCGCCGCCGCAGCGCCCAAACCGCGATCTGGCGCATCGCCGAAGCCCTTACCCGCCTCATCGCTCCCATCCTCAGCTTTACCGCCGACGAAGTCTGGCGCTATCTGCCCGCTGTCCCTGGCCGCGAACCAAGCGTCCACCTAGCGCTGTTCCCGGACATAACCGAGATCATTCCGGGTTCCGTCGCCGGGCTTGAAGCGGACTGGGAGCGCCTGCTGCGCGTCCGCGAACTCGTCAATGTCGAGCTCGAAGCCCTGCGCCTCAACAAATCCATCGGCAAAGGCCTCGACGCCGCCCTCACAATCATCGCCGCCGAAGGTACCGAGGAAGCCATCACGCTCCGCGAGTACGAGACTGCGCTGCCGGAGTTCTTCAACGTTTCGCAGGCCACCGTCCAGGTGGTCGGGGCCACGCAGAACGGCAGCGCCCTGCTCATCCAGGCCGCCCCCGCCCAGGGCACCAAATGCGCCCGCTGCTGGCGCGTCCTCACCGACATCGGCGCCGACAGCCGCTGGCCCACCGTCTGCAATCGCTGCGCCGCCGCCCTCGAAGCCATCAACTACCCGCCCGACCAGCAGGACGCGGCCTGATCCCTCTCCTATGACAACCGACCCGTAACGCCTGTCAGCCCTCCCCACTGGTTCTCATCCCGAAGGGAATCCGCATTTGCCTTTGCCTTTGCCTTCTTGTTGTCAATTCCCGCAGGGAACCTGCTGTTCGCATCCACGCCGCGAAGCTTGTCATTTCGACCGGAGCGCGAGCGCGTAGCGCAGAGACCTGCGTTTCGGCCCGCACCACCAACCCACTCCCAAGAAAATCACGAAACCCGCCCCACATGCCCCAAACCGCCACAACCCGCGACGCCCGCCCCTGGGCCCTGCTCCTCGCCATTCTCGTCATCGCCGCCGACCGCCTCAGCAAGCTCTGGATCGTCGCCCACATCCCCACCGGCCACGCCATCACCGTCATCCCCAGGGTTTTCCGCCTCACTCACGTGCTCAACACCGGCGCCGCGTTCAGTCTCTTCGAGGAAGCTAAAAATCCTTTCATCGTCCGCGACGCCCTGATCACCTTCTCGATCATCGCCGCCATCGCGGTGCTCATCATGATCTGGCGCACGGGCCGGCGGCTCACCACCACCTCGGTCGCCCTCGCCCTGATCCTCGGCGGCGCTCTCGGCAACCTCTACGACCGCATCCGCCTCCACTTCGTCGTCGACTTCCTCGAAGTCCACATCGTCCACTACCACTGGCCCGACTTCAACATCGCCGACAGTGCCATCGTTATCGGTGCCTGCCTTCTGCTGCTTGAGGCTCTACTGCCCAGCAAGAACGACACTCACTAGCTGAAGAGACTAGGCCGAAGTCGGGTTGAGCCTACTTGCCCCAGCTCCCCACATGTGACTTGCAGGGACTGATCTGCCTCGGGGACCGAAAGCGTGGATCCGGAGCACGTACGGTCACGCATTCTTCCGTGATCCCCTCATCTCCAGGAAGATACGGTGCGTTTAAGCCGTTGCAAGCCGAGTTACGGTCAGCACAGTGATGTCATCGTCCTGTCCAAAGCCCACGGCGGTATCGGCGACGTGTTCTGCGCTGGGCCGCCCCTGCATGAGTTGATGGAGTCGGTCGAAGCCGTAGAGCTCACCGTCGGGGTTGCGCGCCTCGACGACGCCGTCGCTAAGCAAGGTGAGCTGCTGACCGTGCGAGACGTCCACAGTAAGTTCTTCGTACTCGGCATCGTCAACCAGGCCCAGCGGCAACCCATTCGGCAGCTCCACCTCGTGGCCATCAAGATAAGGCTGGCAGTGGCCCGCGTTGGCCATGGTGGCGTGGCCGGAGCCGTCAATACGCACGGCACAACAGGTGACAAAGCCGCCCTGGGTGCGTCCGATCAAGCGGCGGTTCAGCCCCGCGAGCACGGCGGCGGGGTTGGGGTCGTACTCGGCCAGCGTGCGCAGCGCGCCCACGACCAGCGAGACGGTCATCGCCGCGCGTAGCCCCTTCCCGCTCACGTCGCCGGCCACGATGAGTGTGCCGTCGCTGTGCGTTCCATCGCCGCCAAGCGGAATGATCTGGAAGAAGTCGCCGCCAACCTCGCTGGCAGGGCGATAGACGCTGGAGACGGCATAGCCGGGAGCCTGGCTTTCTTCCGCCACGGGCACCATGATCTGCTGGATCTCCTGCGCCGCCTTCATCTCGGCGTCGACGAAGCGTTGCCGCGCGACCTGGCGGCCGATCTGGTCGCTGACCGCATACACGATGGCGAGCAGGACCAGGAGCCGGTCGAGTGTGAAGATGGATACATTCGAACCGTACACCCGCAGCACAGGACGCGTCATCAAGGCAAGAAGCCACCCCACCTTGGCAGGGCCGTTAACGATAGCTGAACTGAGGAGCTTAAGCAGCTCATTGATGCCTACGGCGGACAGAAAAAGAAAGCGGGGCAGCGTTAGCTCGCTAAGCAGAAAGCATGCAACGAGCAACACCGGAACGAAGAAGGCGCAGATAATTGCGGTCCAGTTGCCGTACACATCGCAAAACTTGAAAAGATGCGGAGAAGACCAGGCGGCTGCCCCTAGATTTGCCAGCCAACTGGAAAGGTCGATGAGAGAGAAGAGGATGCAAGCTCTCCACCAGAACCGGGCACCGCGTACCCCCGTCCCCCTGGGCAAGTCAGCCAGCAGCAGGATCAAAAAGAGGCTGCCTACATCGGCGACGCTTGTTGCCACGCTATAGCCAGTCGTTCCGCTCAGAAAGCTTAAAGGGAGGGTCTGAAACAGAACGGATATCGGATTGAGGCAATAAAGCCCGACCGCAAGCAGAACCCATTGGGAGCGGGATCTCGTCCAAAGCACCAAAGCAGCTACCGCCACGAAGAACACCAGTAGGTGGCAGGCGTACGCGGCAGCACGGGCGCGCAGGAGATGCTCCCACCACTGCCCCGGCATCTTCCCGATCAGGGGAGCGTACCCAAGCAGCGGCGCTGCCTGAAAGCCGCCCGCATCCGGCTCGTCGTTGGAACTCAGCCTGTGCTCCCATAGCCGGATCGCCAGCTCACCGGAGCGTGCGCCGGGCGTAGGGGGCAGGGGGACGGCCACCGGCTCCGGGTTGTGGGGCCATTGCGCGTGCGGCGGCGGGGTGCCGATGCCTCCGACCTTCACGCCATTCCAGTACACCTCTGCTACCGAAGCCAGCGGCGGTAGCAGCAGCGCCAGCGGCGTCTTGTCGGCGGGATCGAGCGCGATCTGCCGCCGGTACCAGGCGAAGCCCCAATAGCCCGGATGCCCGGCGTCGCCCCAGGGCTGGTCGGCGGGCAGTTGCTCCCAGGTGTGGTCGTCGTAGCCTGGCTGCGCCCATGCGGGGTCGTCACCGAGGTGAAACTGCCACAGCCCGGTGATGGCCCGCGTGCCGGTGCCGATGCCGGCGGCGCTGAACGAACCGGGGGACTCCGGCGGTGCGGCGGAGGGCTGTTGCCCGAAAGCGCTTTGAGCGGCGCACAGCGCAAGCACTGCCCAGCAACACGTCAGCAAACACACAACACGACGCACGCCGGCCCGGAGCCCGCCAAGCACACCAGTTGAAAGCATGCGCAAACTATAGCAGCGCCTACCGATTCTCTGGTTCAGGTTGTGGAGTCAGCGCCGTTCGGGCATGCATTGGGGCACCACGCAGTTCAGCTTCGCAGAGGCTTGCTTACTGATGCTTACATCCGCGCGCTAACCTAAAGATAGGGGGCAAGCATGCCTACAGCGCCGGACAGCAATGCCGACTACAAGCTTCTAGAAGCGCGGCTGAAGACACTCCTCCCGGAGGAATACCAGGACTCCTACGAAGACGTGCAGCCCGTCTCGATGGGTTCCGCAGGCCTGGTATTTGGACCGGATGGCCGGGTAGCTTGGAATGACATCTGGGGATCGTTCTGCGACCTGGCCATGGCAGGCGGCCCGCCTCACCGGGGCACGCTGCTGGAGCCAGCAACCGAGGCTGACATCGACCTCGAGCCAGGGCGATACGGTCAGGTTGTTGCTGAACTTTGTCGCGGCGTCGAGATGGTGACGGGCCTCGCGGCCGAGCCTTCCTCGGTCGCCGGCTGGATCGACGTCGACTGCCCCAGCACCGGCACGGCCGGGTGGCTGGTCCGGGCAATCACGATGGAAAACGTCTCCGCACATGCAGACCGCATGGTCGTTCATCTCCCTGCCGGTCCTCGCTTTCGGCTCGAAAAGGAAATCAAAAACGTCATCACGTCCATCGCGAAGACGTGTCACTACTGGCTGGGCCACACCTCCGTCGCGCAGCACCGCGCCATTGCCGACCTCTTCAGGGTCATGGAGCTCGAATCGCCGCTGATTCAAGCGCCCTTCACCGCACGTGGCACGTCCACTTCATCCTTCGAAGCTCTGCGCGACACGATCGCGGCAAAGATCCATGCTCAGACCGGTTCTGAGGCGCCCGGCCGCGGCTACCACGGCTGGCTGGGTATCGACCTGCTGAACGCCCGGGCCGCGATCTGGACGATGCGCATCATGGTCGCCAGCAACGTCCTATGCCGGCGAGAGGGCAACCTCCTCTACGTTCCCGTGAATGAGGCAACAGATCCAACTGGTGACCGTATCGCCGACTTCTACACCCGCGCGCATTGCCTGGCCAGCGCTCAAGACGTCATCTGACCGCAAAGGTCATCGCGCCATACTTATCTGAGTTCTCACTGAGGTCCCCAGCATGTGCCGAAACATCAGAAGGCTCTTCAACTTCGATCCACCCGTCACGCCAGACGAGATCGAAGCTGCGTCCCTCCAGTTCATCCGTAAAATTAGCGGCTTGAACAAGCCCTCAAAGGCCAACGAAGATGCGTTCTGCGCCGCGGTGCAGGCCATCACCAACACCGCAACCGACCTGCTGAACTCTCTGGAAACCAACGCACCGGCGAAGGATCGGGAGAAAGAAAAGGCACGGCTCAAAGCACTGAACGCGAAGCGATTCGGCGACGCTTCAACGCCGGCATAGCCCGGCAACGCTCCGCGCCCGTCCCCTGGCTCGGCAAACCGACGGGAAGTATCCCTACCACGAAGGTCGCAAAGTCCAACCGTAAGTCCTTATTCGAACGTACTTTGGTACCGAAGTACGGGGGAGGGGTCAGGACCACACTCCCATCAAATTTGGCCACTCGCCACACAGCCCCAACCTCCCCGATAATGGAGTGTGGCCTTAACGCAAGCTCTCCCCGATCTCCAACCCGCGCCCGCCCCCGCTGACCGCATCTCTTCCAGCCTCGAGGCCGCCACCCAGATCACCATCCGCGGCGCCCGCACCCACAACCTGAAATCGATCGACGTCGACATCCCGCACAACGCCCTCACGGTCGTCAGTGGCGTCTCGGGCTCCGGCAAATCTTCGCTCGCCTTCGACACGGTCTACGCCGAAGGCCAGCGCCGCTACGTCGAGTCGCTCTCCGCCTACGCCCGCCAATTTCTAGAGCGGATCGAAAAGCCTGACGTCGACCACATGGACGGCCTCGCTCCCGCCATCGCGATCCGCCAGAAAAACCAGACCCGCAATCCGCGCTCAACGGTCGCCACCGCGACCGAGATCTTCGACTACCTGCGCCTGCTCTACGCGCGCTGCGGCACCGTCACCTGCCTGCACTGCGGTGGACACGTGCGCCGCGACTCCGTCGACGAGATCGTCGGCCGACTCTTTGCCCTGCCCGAAGGCACCCGCCTCTACGCCCTCTTTCCCATCCAGCGGCGCGAAATCAAGCTCGAAGCCATGACCGGCCCGCAAACCGAGGCCGAGTTTGCCCCACCCGCCCCCAAGCCAGCCAAAAAAGCCGCGAAGAAAACGTCTGCTTCTAAATCTTCGAGTCTCACTACGGAACGAAATTTCGAGACCATCACCGAGGCCCTGAAAGAGCGCCTCACCGATCTGCGCCGCCGCGGCTACAACCGCCTGTGGCAAGCCGATGCCGCCGATCCCAATGCGCCCGGCAACATCGTCGAGTTCAGCACCCCCGAGTCCCTCCTCGAGCTCGACTTCACCGCTGCCAGCAGCGACGATCCCACCACGCAACGCCCCCTCTTCATCCTCGCCGACCGCCTCGCGCTCTCCGACGACAACCGTGCCCGCCTCGTCGACGCCATTGAAACCGGCTACCGTGAATCCGGCGAGATCGTCTTCCGCACCGTCCCCCGCGCACCCGAGGAAGGCCCAACGTCCGCGCCCGAAACCCTGCGCTTTTCCGCTGCCTTCGAGTGCGACAACTGCCACCGCGCCTACCGCGAGCCCGAGCCCCGCCTCTTCAGCTTCAACAACCCGTACGGCGCCTGCCCGCGGTGCCAGGGCTTCGGCAACACCATTGACTTCGATCCAAACCTGATCGTCCCGGACAAGTCGAAGTCCCTCGACGCCGGCGCGATCGATCCCTGGACCAAGCCCAAATACCGCTCGCCGTGGCACAACGAGATGAAGCGCGCCGCCAAGGCCGAAGGCATCCGCACCGACGTCCCCTGGTACGACCTCACCGAAGCGCAACAGCGCTTCCTGTGGGACGGCCGCGGCGCATGGCCCGGCATCCGCGGCTTCTTCAACGACCTCGACAGCAAGAAGTACAAGCTCCACGTCCGCGTCTTTCTTTCCAAGTACCGCGGCTACGCTCCCTGCCCCGAGTGCCGCGGCCAGCGCCTGCGCGCGGAAGCCCGCGCCGTGCTCCTGAACAACCTGAACATCTGCGAAGCTGCCGCGTTGACCATCACCGCCGCCCAGGAGTTCTTCGACAACCTCCAGCTCACCCCGTCGCAGGAAGAGATCGCCGGCAAGATCCTCGAAGAAACCCGCGAACGCATCGGCTTCCTCCAACAGGTCGGCCTCGAGTACCTCACCCTCGACCGCCTCAGCTCCACGCTCTCCGGCGGCGAATCGCAACGCATCCAGCTGGCCAGCTCGCTCGGGTCACGCCTGGTCGGCGCGCTCTACGTCCTTGACGAGCCTTCCATCGGCCTTCACCCGCGCGACACCGCCAAGCTCATCCACATCCTCGAAGACCTCCGCGACCTCGGCAACACCATCCTCGTCGTCGAACACGATCCCGACGTCATTCGTGCCGCTGACAAGCTCCTCGATATGGGTCCCGGTGCGGGCGAACTCGGTGGCCGCCTGATGGCCTCCGGCACCGTCTCCGAGCTCGAGCGCGACCCCAACTCGATCACCGGCAAGTACCTCTCCGGCCGCGCCGAAATCGCCGTCCCCAAGCACCGCCGCGAACCCGGCCGCGAAAAGCTCGTCCTCAAAGGCGCCCGTGCCCACAACCTTCGCGGCGTTGACGTGGAGCTTCCGCTCAACATGCTCACGGTGATCACCGGCGTCTCAGGCTCGGGCAAATCCACGCTCATCCACCAGGTGCTCTACCGCGCGCTGCTCAGCGCCCTGGGCCAGGGCGAAGGCGGCGACCCCGCACACCTCTACCGCGAGTTCTCCGGCGCGCAGTTCCTCAACGATGTCGTTCTCGTCGACCAATCCCCCATCGGCCGCACACCACGCTCCAACCCCGTCACCTACACCAAGGCCTTCGACCCCATCCGCGAGCTCTTCGCCGCGCAGCCCGACGCCAAGCGCAAGTCGCTCACCGCCGGAAGCTTCAGCTTCAATGTCCCCGGTGGCCGCTGCGATGTGTGTGAAGGCGATGGCACGGTAACGGTCGAGATGCAGTTCCTCGCCGACATCGAACTCCCTTGCGAGGAATGCAACGGCACTCGCTATAAAGCGGCCGTGCTGGAAGTCAAATACAAGGGCAAATCCATTCACGACGTCCTCGGCCTCACCGTGCGCGAAGCCGTCGGCTTCTTTGCCGGCCATCCCAAGATTGTGGACAAGCTTGCCGTGCTCGATGAAGTCGGCCTCGGCTATCTGCGTCTCGGCCAATCTGCCACGACGCTCTCCGGTGGCGAAGCGCAGCGCGTAAAGCTCGCGCAACATTTGGCGCAGGCGCGCACAAGCAGCAACGCGGCGCCAAAGAATGAAGCCGCACAAAAAGCTCGCAGCCGCATCCTCTACATCCTTGACGAACCCACGACCGGTCTCCACTTCGAAGACGTCGCTCGCCTGCTCGCTGCGTTCAAGAAGCTCATCGATGGCGGAGGATCGCTGCTCGTCATCGAGCACAACCTCGACATCATCAAGTGCGCTGACCACATCATCGATATGGGCCCGGAAGGCGGCTCCGGTGGTGGCCAGGTCGTTGCGATCGGTACCCCAGAAGAGATCGCCGCAGCGCCCGGATCGCATACGGGTCACTGGCTGAAACCTCTGCTGCCCGCAGTCCAATAAACAACGCGCAACGTTCTATCTGAAGGGAGGCGGCGAACCGTTCCGCGGCGACCGCCGCCTCCTCTCAGACAGCTGCCTTCACGCTTTTCGCGTAACAAGGCGCAGCAGCAGCGTCAGCAAAACAGCGCCAACCACTGCAACCAGAATGGTGTAGAGCAAGCCACCCTCACCGGCGAAGCCGAGCGTACGCATGATGAAGCCGCCAACCACGGCACCCACCACACCGACCACGATGTCCATCAGCGGGCCGTACCCGCTGCCCTGCATCAGCTTGCCTGTAATGAAACCAGCGACCAGACCAACCAGAATCCACCAGAGAAGAAACATATGCACTCCTTGTGCTGCGTGTTGTGGGACGTGGACATGCATCAGTGCACGCCCCAGGCCGCGAGGTGATGGTCAAGCCGATGCCCTGCAGGTTGCGTGCCCACGCATGCGCGCAGATCCGCTCAAGCGCACAGCAAAACCATGCGCGGCAGGCAAGCAGACATCAACTGAAAACGGGAGAAATGCTCAGAAAACGTTGGGCTTCGTTCGGGTTAGGGGTGGCGTCTTCGGATCGATACCTGCAACGCTCCGCCTCTCTGAAGTGTAGGATGCTGAACATTTCTCCGCGAAAGGTCCTGAGCGCATTTATTTACGTCTAACCCGCAGAAGGCGCTTGAACGAGTTGTAGTCACCACGTTTTTCTCGGTCGCAAGTCTTCCTACTGCAGCGCCGGCGCAACGCACAAAGGCGGTTCCTGCACAGTCCGCCCACGAGGAGTCTTACCCTGGATGTCTGACAAGAATCGGCTGCTGGAGTCACTCACCGCCAAAGACCGCAAAGAGCTTCTGAGCCACGCTACCCTGGTGGATCTTGAAGCACGGGAAGTGATCTCCGAAGCCAGCAACCGTCCACAGCACGCCTATTTCATGCTCACCGCGCTTGCCTCCGAAGTCGTTGAACTCAACGACGGTGAGGTCGTCGAGATTGGCCTCGTAGGCTTTGAAGGGGTCACCGGCAGCTTTCATCTGCTCGGCTCCTCACCCTCGGTCTCGCAATGCCTCATCCAGATTGCCGGCTCCGCCTACCGGGTCTCGTTTCGCGATCTCGACAAGCTCTTCAACAACTCGCAAGGCGTGCGCAAAGCCGTTCTGCAATATGTACAACACCAGATGGCGCATCTCGGGCAGACAGCGGCGTGCAATCGCATGCATGATGCGGGCCCACGATTCGCGCGCTGGCTACTCACCGTGCAGGATCGCTCTGCCCGCGATGAGTTCCTCCTCACACAACAATTCCTGGCACATATTCTCGGCAGCGGCCGAACCACGATCAACGTGCTCGCCCGTCACTTCGAACGCCAATCGCTGATTGGTCACAATCGCGGCAAAATTAGAATCCTGAATCGCAAGGGTCTTGAGGCTGCAGCCTGCGCCTGCTATGAAGCGACGCGTGGCACGCTGGTTGGACTTTACGTGTGAGCGCTACAGCCCTTCCGCTGTAGCGCCCAACCCGTTGATCCGCGCGCACTCGCAGCAACGTTAACGGCGGTGAGAGTGGCTGGCCACCTGGCGGTCTTCAACCTCTTCCGTCGGCGACTTCAGCAAAGCGAACGTCATCGGTGGAAGCGTAAGGGTGCCGTCTTCCACCTTGACCCCATCACGCGAGATGAGCTCGAGATGTTCTGCCTCCAGCAGCGAAAGGGAGTATGGCTCGTCACCGAAGTTAATGGCGATTCGAGCCTCATCGCGTTCCATCACCAGGGTCTGTCGCTTCTCGTTGGTTGAAACGAACACGTGGTGCATGTCGCCGTCGTTCAGCGCAATGGTGCTGCGACGCACCTTGATCAAAGCCTTCACCCAGGCAAGCATCTCGGCGTGCTTGCCCTCCTTCTGCTCATCCCAGTTCAGCTTTGATTCCTGAAACGTCTTCTCGTCTTCAGGGTCCGGCACATCATCCCCAAAGCCGAACGCCGCAAACTCCTTCTTGCGTCCTTCAGCCACCTTCTTGCGCATTTCTTCGTCGTCGTGATCGGCGAAGTACATAAATGGCGAAGACGTCGCCCATTCCTCACCCATGAACAACATCGGCACATACGGCGCGGTGATCAGCAGGCCAATCGCCACCTTGGCTGCATCCAGGCCAACAAGCTGCTCCAGCCGTTCGCCTTTGGCGCGGTTGCCTACCTGGTCGTGATTCTGGTCGAAGTGCACGAAGTGATGCGCCGTCAAGCCATCCGCTGGCCGGCCATGCCGCCGCTTGCGAAAGCTCGAATACTTGCCGTCATACACAAACGCGTGCTTTAGGGCTTTGTGCAAATCGCGCAGCGTGCCGAAGTCTTCGTAATAGCCGTTCTCCCCATCTTTCGGCTGATACAGCAGGCTGAAAAGCGAGTGATGGAAGTCATCGCTCCACTGTGAGTCCATGCCATAGCCGTTGGCCTCGCGCGAGCGCACCACGCGAGGATCGTTCAGATCACTTTCTGCGATCAGGTAAAACTCTTTAGCGAGCGTCGCGCTCAGGCGCTCCACCTCAATGGATAACTGCTCCATGAAGTGCACGGACGACAGATCGATAAAGGCGTGCACCGCATCGAACCGCAGCCCATCGCAGTGATAATCCCTCAGCCACATCAGCGCGTTGTCAACAAAGAAGCGCCGCACCTCATCGCTGCCCTCTGAATCGAGGTTGACCGCGTCACCCCATGGCGTCTTGCGGTTCGGGTTAAGGTACGGCCCAAACTTCGTGGTGTAGTTCCCCACCGGCCCAAAGTGGTTGTACACAACGTCAAGGATCACGCTCAAACCCGCACTATGGCACGCGTCTACGAACCGCTTGAAGCCGTCCGGCCCGCCATACGGTTCATGCGTGGCAAACAACGACACACCGTCGTACCCCCATCCCTGCTGCCCGGCCCACGCGGCCACCGGCATCACCTCCACGTGCGTAACGCCGAGCTCGCAAAGGTATTCGAGGTGCGGAATCGCGCCGTCAAATGTGCCTTCCTTGCTGAAAGTGCCGATGTGCAGCTCGTAGATGATGGATCCCACCTTCGGCGCACCACGCCACAGTTGATCGTGCCACTCAAACCCCGTGTGGTCATACAACTCTGAGGCCGCATGAACACCCTCCGGCTGACGCAGGCTGCGCGGGTCCGGGAACGGCGTCGGATCGTCGTCCAACAGAAAGGCATAACGGTCTCCACAGCTTGCTTCAGGCACTTCCCGGGTCCACCAACCGCGCCGGTTCGGCCCATCCATTGGCAACACCTGGTCACGCCACTTCAGGGCCATCTTTTCCGCTTGCGGCGCCCAGATCCCAAATTTATGCATATGCATCTCCTTCACGAATGTGTAATCACACCCTAGGTGTTCCCGGCGCGCACGTCGCGGCAGCACCGTCTCCAGGTTGAGGCCCTTTACGTTCTGCCAGCGTTGGACTGTTTCCCCCCGCAGGCGGTTGTGTTCTCGTTTCGGCTCTGCCCAGCCGCGGGCGCACGTCGCGACTACAGGAGGCTCCCAAGCGTCCATCGGGGGTTGGCGGCGTCCAATCAAGAGAACTGATGCCTACGACCCTGTTGCTCTTTGCCCTGCTCGCGCTGCCCGCCCAGCAGCCCGCCCCCGACCCGCGCCAGGCCGGCGCCACAGAAGCCAACCTCCAGGCAGACAAGATTCGTCATGCCGAAGACCTCCTCGAGCATGGCGACTACAAGGCTGCCGAACCTGAACTCGCTGGACTCGCCAAGGCAAACCCCAAAGATGCACATATCCTCTTCGACCTGGGCTTTACCCAGGAGCACAACGATGAGGACGAAGCCGCTGCAAATGCCTACGCCGCCGCCATCGCAGCCGATCCCAACCTGGCCGAGCCGCAGGTCGCGCTCGGGCTGCTGAAGGCGCGCACCGGGCAGGCCACCGAGGCCCGGCTGTACCTAACCAACGCCGTCAAGCTGACTGCCGCCGCCCCAGACCTCAGGGCCCGCGCTCTGCGCGCCCTCGCGCGTCTTGACCAGCCCACGCAACCGGACCAGGCCCGCAACGAGCTGGCCGAGGCCATCCAGCTGAACGGGCAACAACCCGGCGACGCCGAGCTCACGGCCAGCCTTACGGCCTCCGCATCCAACGGCGCCGAGGCCGAGCCGGCACTCCGCCAGGCCCTTGCACAAGACCCGAACGACATCACCGCCACGGTCGAACTCGGCAGCCTGCTGCAGAAGCAAAATAAGCTGCCGGAAGCGGATGCCCTGCTCACGCCGGCGCTGGCCGCGCACCCCGGCGATCCGCGCCTGGTAGCGCAAACTGCCACGCTGTATGCGGCCGAGAACAAGGGCACCGAAGCACTTGCCCTGCTACAGGGTCTGCGCGAGGCCAGCCCGCAGGCCAGGTCCAACCCGAACCTCACCCGGCTGTACGCCCATCTGCTGCTCGTATCCGGTGACGCTGCCGGAGCGGAGCCTTTGTACCGCACTCTGGCGGAGTCGCAACCCTCCGATCCCACGCTGCTTGATGACCTCGGCAGCACCCTTGTTCGCGAGCAGAAGTTCGCTGAAGCGCAGGCCGTTCTGACCAGGGCCGTCGCCCAGCGTGAGGCCTTTCACGACGAGGCCGCGTGGGGCGAAACGGCCGGGCACCTCGCCTTTGCGGCGTCACGCAACCATGCGCCACAGGTGGCATTGCAAGCGCTACATGCGCGTGCTACAGTCCTTCCCAACTCGGCAGCAACTTTGTTCCTCGAAGCAACATCTCACGATGCACTGCACGAGAAGGAAGAAGCTGTACGAGCCTATCGCGCCTTCCTGGCCTTGGCGAACGGCAAACTTCCCGACGAGGAGTTTGAAGCCCGCCACCGGCTAATCGCTTTAGAGCACGAACATTAACTCGGGGCTACCCGAGCGCATGATTCGAGGTGTCACATGCGACCCCACATTGCATCAGTTCGTTCTGCTCGCTTCACCCTTCCATCCACTCTGTGCGCTACGGTCCTGCTCGCTGGCTTCGCCACCCGCCCTGCCCTGGCCTCCGGTCCTTCGGAAATCGCGCTTGACGCCCCGGCTCTCACTGATCTTGAACAGCGAGCCGCGACGGCGGAACCCAAGGATCGCTGCTTCCTCTATACCGAGCTTCTTCACGGCTGGACCGAACTAGCCGGCAGGGACATGACCGACGGCAACGAAGTCGCGGCGGCCACCGCAATCGCCCGTGCCGACGAAGACGCAGCCAAGCTCAAAGGCGCACTCGGCACCGACTCCAAGCGGCTGAAAAACGCTGAGTTGATCCTGGAACACACCGCACATCGCCTGGCCGACATGGTGCGGGTCGCCTCCTTGGACCAGCACGACACCATGCAAACAGTTCTAAAGCACCTCAACAGCGTTCACGACGCTCTTCTAGCCCAGATTTTTGCGCACTAAGGGCCTTCAACAAACACTGCAGTAATGTTTGGAAAGCCCGACCTTGACCGGAAGAGCGACCCCGAAGGCCGTCCTTGGCACGGCCGCGATCCTGAGCGAAGCGATGGACCACCGTACTTTGCCCGCCACCGGACTTAGGACCGCCATGCGCCGGAAGCACCGCATGTTGTCCATGGTGCTTTTCGCCCTGTTTTGCCTGGCTGCAGCTCCAACCGCCCACGCCCAGGCTGCTGAAGACGTCCTGAGCCAAAAAGAAATTGACACCCTCCGCGATGCTGCGTTCGTCCCCGTCGACCGGGTAGCCGCATTCCAACAGTTCCTCACCGACCGCCAGAAACGCATCGGGGAACTCGTCGCCAAGCGCCACGGACACACCGACTACGGCGGCGACATGCATGACGCCATCGACCAGTTCGGCCAGATCGCCGATGAACTGAACGACAACCTCGACGAGTACAGCCGCCAGCATCGCGACGTCCGCAAAGCACTACCCAAGCTCCTCAAAGCGATCGACGACTGGAACGCCACCCTGAACTCCGCTGCGGACAACGAGGCCTACAACGTTGTCCGCAAGATCGCCCTCGACAACCTGAAAGATACGCGCGAAATCGCGCAGCAGCTCCAAACCGACCTCGACGCCTACTTCAAGGCACACCCCGAAGCCCTGAAGGACGAAAAGAAGCGCAACGCCGACCCCCACGCCGTCCGGCCTGAGTGATCTACGCCTCACAACGACTCTGCTCTGTCGTTGCTTTTGCCTTTCCCGCTTGTCATTCCCGAAGGGAACCTGCTGTTGCCGTTCGAAGCCCGCAGACACAAACTACCCGCCCCAGAAACCCACACCCACACCGTGCTAGCCTGACCGCAGCCGTGCCGTCGTCCTCTCCGCTCCCAGTCGCCTCCCCTACGCTGCACGCCATCTTCGGGGAGGAGTACCGCCTGCTCCGGCCACGCGCTCCGATGCCGCCGCTGGAGATCAAGTTCCGCCGCTTCACCAGCCTCAACACCACCATCCGCCTGCGCGAAAGCCGGTTGATCGTTCGCCTTTCGGACCTCCTCGAGCACGCCCCGGACACCATCCATCACGCGATCGCCCACATCCTGCTCGCCAAGCTGTACCGCAAGCCCGTCAGTGCGCAGCAGTCCGACTGCTACCGCCGCTACACGCAATCGGAAGCCGTCGCCAGGCAGTCAGAACGCATCCGCCAGACCCGCGGCCGCAAACGCATCAGCACACCCCACGGCCACCATTACAACCTCGAAGAAGTCTTCGAGACCGTCAACCAGCGCTTTTTTCACGGCCTCCTCGGCCGCCCCACGCTCACCTGGAGCGCCCACGCCGCACGCCGCCTGCTGGGCCATTACGACGCCGCGCACAACACCATCGTCGTCAGCCGCGTCTTCGACCGCCCCAACACCCCGCGCTACGCGATCGAATACCTGCTCTACCACGAGATGCTGCACCTGAAGCATCCCGTCAAGGTCCGCGCCGGACGCCGCTGCGTGCACAGTCGAGAGTTCCAGGCCGAAGAACGCCTCTTCCCTGAACTCGACCAGGCCCGCGAATACCTGAAACGCCTCTAAGCTCCGTGCCTCACGAACCGCTACAAAGCGCTTTGTCTTTCTTGCTGTCCTTCCCGAAGGGGACCTGCTGTTACGCCCTTGCCGTTCTCGTTGTCATTTCGAAGGGAATCTGCTGTTCCGGCATTGCTTTTCGTTGTCATTCCCGCAGTGAATCTGCGCTTAAGGCTGCGGCAGCTCATAGCTGAAGTCATAGCTATGCTGCCCGCTCGTGATAACGATCACAAACGTCCCGGCAATCCCCTTGAAGTCCTCCGTACCAGACCCCGGCACAACCTGCACCTTCATCTGCGGCCCGTTCGCATCCATTGTCGCCAGGTGCTGCAGCACAAAGCTTCCATGCTTGCCCGCCAGCGTCCCCGTCACACGCTCAATGGCCACATAGCCCGCATGCCCGTGCTGCGGATCGCCCGCAGAAAACATCTCGCCCTGCGTGCTGCCCTCCAGATCGCCGTGCAACTGCTTGTTGATCGAGTAGCGCGCGATGCCCTCGGCAGGAGCCGGGGTCAACGGCTTTACCTCAACCGTGAAGGTGCCGTGTGCATGATGCGTCATGGGTGGATCCTCAGCCTTCAAACTGCCCAGTGAACCGATAGCAAAAATCAGCACCGCAGCGCACATCCGCTTCATGCGCCCAGTCTAGCCGTGACACGGCTACAACGCCCAACAAAACTCATCCACTCTTCTGCGCCGTCAGGTACGCCAGTGCCAGATCATCCCGCAGGTAGTGGTACAGCTGCGCCCGCCCCTGCTCATCCCCCGCCCGCAGCACCGCCGAGGGATGTATCGTCGCCATCACCCGCTCCGCAAATGCCGTCGACTTCACCACGCCACGCTCCTTCATCAGCGCAAACGTGCCCCCCAGCAACGACTTCGCCGCCGATGCCCCCAGACACAAAATCATCTTCGGTTGCACCGCATCAATCTCCGCCATCAACCACGGCTTGCACGCATTGATCTCGCTCATCCGCGGGTTCTGGTGCAACCGCAGCCGACCGCGCTGCACAAACTTGAAGTGCTTCACCGCGTTGGTCACAAATACCTGCTCGCGCGGAATCCCAATCTCATCCAACGCGTCCTGCAACACCCGCCCCGCCGGCCCCACAAAGGGTGCGCCCTGCCGGTCTTCCTGGTCGCCGGGCTGCTCACCTACCAGCATCAACGCCGCCTGGGTGTGCCCCGCCCCCGGCACCACCTGCGTCGCGTGTTTGTACAGGTCGCATCCCTCGCAGCGCGGCATGGCCGCCTGCAACACCGGGATTGTATGCTCCGCGGGCACAAACGGCGCCGCCGTGGGTTGATTCGACTGCCGCGTCACCATCGCCTCTACTCGCTTCCCGGCCCGCTGCATCAACTCCGGCAGCAGCGCCACCTCGGGCAGGTTCTGCCAATACCGCACCGGCATCTCCGACCGCATCACCTCCGGGTTAAGACGCGCCGGATTGAAGATCGAGCCGTAGTAACTCTTCCACAGCGTCTCCAGTTCATCCTCGGCCGGCGCAGCCTCCTGCCCCGTTCCCGGCAGCCACGTTAGCGCCTTTGTTTCCGGGTCCCAACTCACCGACTCGTCCGGCGTCAGGATCGTCCACCGCATTGGTGCAAAGCGCTCCGCAAAGAACGGCGCCGCCAGGTGCATGATTCGGTGATCCGGTTTGTACCAGGCGACAAAGTGCTCCTGCATCGCGCCGTCAGCCCCTGGTTCGTCCACCTTGCGAAAGCGCACAAAGGCATGCATTTTGTGCAGGTCTCGCCGCACCTGCGCTTCAAGCTGCTTCAGCCGCGCTACATCCTCATCGACCTCGACCTTCAACAACTCGCGGTTCCCCTGCAGCCGGTACAACAACCGGTACAGCAGGTTCCATCGCCCCGCGTCCCGGTGCACCGCGGCAATCTGCGCGGCATCCAGGAACGCCTTCGGCACAAACGGCTTGGTCACCGCCGTCCCCGCTGGCCCTTCATCCATGGTCAACAAATCCAGCGCGGAAGGCTGGGTGGCATCCTGCAGATCGACCTGCTCCGGTGTGTACCCCTGGCGCAGGACATCGCGCGCGGCCTCGCGCCAGGCGTTGAAGTCAGGCGGAAGAACCAAACGATGCATCGCGTCCTCCCTGGCGTCTGGCAACCACAATGGGTTGGTAGAAGTTGCTGTCCTTCGGCTCGTTCCACGTGATGCGTCCGAACCCAGCCTGTTGCAGCGCAGAGGTCAACGCGTCCCGGCGTAGCGCACGGTACCGCGAGTGGAAGTGCTTCACGGTCCACGCGACCTTTCCCGCGTGACGCCACGTCAGGTACAGGTGAACCGCATACGTATCGCCGTCCCACTCCCATACCTGGTGCACGAAACGTTCCCCGGCAGCATCGTGAAAGAACGACGGCGGCTGCATCGTGGGTCGCTGCACCGACAGTTCGTCGTAGTCACGCACCGTCGCAATCAGCACACCCTCGGCACGCAATACTCCAGCCATCGACTCGACCGCGGCCCGCAGATCGTCGTCAGAAAGCAGGTGTGGCAACGCGTTATCGGCCACCAACACGACATCGAAGCTCTGCGGCGCGAAAGGGAGCGAGCGCATATCCGCTACACAGAACGGAATCGACACGCCACGTGCAATCGCTTCGCCCCTCGCCCGTTCCACCGCACGCTCGCTCAGGTCGCAAGCGGTCATCCTGTGTCCCCGCTGCGCCAAGCCAATGGCCTGCGTCCCAATGCCACACGCGCAATCCAGCACCTCGGCAGAGGGCTTGCCGGTGTACCGCTCCACCAGCGGCCCAAGCACCGCGGCCTGCCTCGCCATGCTGCGGTCCCAGTCCTGGAACAGCAAGTGATAGTGATCAGCGAGCTCGTCGTAGAAGGCTGACACTTCGCGATCGGGCGCGTCTTCACCGGGACCCCCGCTCACAGCGCTCCCGTCACCGCGCTCGCCGCCGCGAACAGGTCAAGTTGCATCGGCGCTGCCGTGTCTACCAGTGGAACCTTTGGCGCTGTGTTGAGCATCTGTGCCCGCGGCAGATGATCGGCAGCGGTGATGAACGCCGAGGCGCGCCCCAACTGCACATGCAGCTTCTTCAAATGCTCCAATGCAAGCCGTTGGTACCGGCGAATGCGCAAGATGCGCTCCACGTTCTTGTAGCCAATCCCTGGCACCCGCAGCAGCGCCTCCTTCGGCGCGGCATTTACATCTACGGGGAAAAACTCCGGATGCCGCCGCGCCCAACTTGTCTTCGGGTCCTCCGTCAACGACAACTCCGGCTCAGCTTCCGACGTCAACTCCGCCGCCTCAAAGCCGTAGAACCGCATCAACCAATCCGCCTGGTACAGCCGGTGCTCCCGCACCAGTGGCGCCGGCTTCAGCGGCAGCCGCGCATCGGCTTCCGGGTAAGGGCTGAACCCCGTGTAGTACACCCGCCGCAACTTGTAGCTGTCATACAGGTTCCGCGCCCGGCCAATGATCTCGCGATCGCTGGTCGGCGTCGCGCCCACAACAAGCTGCGTGGACTGCCCTGCCGGCGCAAACTTCGGCGCCCTGTCCAGACCCAGCCGCGTTCGCTTGCGCTCGTCGTCGACTTCGTCCTTTTTCGCCTGGATCTGGCCCATGGTCGTTTCAATGACCTCGGCCTTCTTTTCCGGCGCCAGCTGCACCAGGTCCTGCTTGGTCGGCAGCTCAATGTTCGCGGAAAGCCGGTCCGCCCACTTGCCGGCTTCGGTCACCAGCTTTTCGTCGCACCCCGGGATCGTCTTAAGGTGGATGTACCCACCGAAATGGTGCACGCTCCGCAGCGTCTTCGCCACAGCAATCAACTGCTCCATCGTGTAATCCGGCGACTGAATGATTCCCGACGAAAGAAACAGCCCTTCGATATAGTTCCGCTTGTAAAAATCCAGGGTGAGGTTCACCACCTCATCCGGCGTGAACCGCGCCCGCCGGATGTCCGAAGACACCCGGTTCACGCAGAACACGCAGTCATAGGTGCAGAAATTCGTCAGCAGGATCTTGAGCAGTGAAACGCAGCGGCCATCCGGCGTATAGCTGTGGCAGATGCCGCTCCCATCGGAGTGGCCTACGCCCTTGCCATTGCCCGCCCGCTTCGCCCCGGAACTGGCACACGACGCGTCATACTTCGCCGCATCGGCGAGGATTTCGAGCTTCTGCTGAACCGTCATCATCGCGCCGCACCCTGCGTATCTGATGCTAGCGCATGGGGCGAACAAGGGGCGAAGTTAGCGCAACTTTCACGGTGCAAAAACCAGCGCTAATGACCCGCCGGGGTATCGGGGTAGATCCGAATGTCGGCCACGCCGCGATAGCGCTCCGCAAAGTCCATCCCGTATCCGATGACAAACCGGTTCGGAATCGAAAAGCACACATAATCGGCTTCGATCGGTACGAGGCGACGCTCCGGCTTGTCCAGGCACGTTGCGATCTTCAGCGAAGCCGGCTTGTGCGCCAGCATCAGCTGCCGCAGATAGCTCAACGTCAGCCCGGTATCCAGGATGTCTTCCACCAGGATCACGTGCTTGCCCTCAATCGGGTTGTCGATGTCCTTGATCAGCTTCACCGCACCAGAGGACACCCGGGCGCGACCGTAGCTCGAGACCGCGACAAAATCAAACGTGTTGTCTACCGTGATTGACCGTGCCAGGTCGGCCAGAAAGATCGCCGCCCCCTTCAACACGCCAATCAACACCACCGACTGTCCAGCATACTCAACACTGATCTGACGACCGATCTCTGCGACCTTGTCGGCTATCTGTTCGGAAGAAAAAAGCACGTCCATCGTCTCGGGAGCGACGAACTCGGGCACACTTGCAGGCATACCGAAAGGGTATCGCGGAACCGCCGTGCCGTGACCCTGACGAGGTGAGGAAATCCGGCCATCGGTACCCTGCGGCGCCTTCGCCGGAAAGCCGCGACAAACCCGGATGCGATACTGAAACCGATGCTTCCGTACCTGAACATCGGCCCGCTGCACCTCGGCACGTTTGGGCTGCTCCTATGGCTTGCCGCCGTTTGCGGCACCTGGGTCCTGCACGAGAACTTCCGTCGGAACGCCGTGACGCTTGACGCACTCAATATCGTCGTCTTCACCGTGGTCGCCGGCATCATCGGTGCCAAGCTTTGGCACGAGCTGGAAAACCCGCAAGAGCTTGTCGCCGCCTGGCACCAGATCATGCTTCCCGGCGCCAAACACCCCGTCGATGTCCTCCTCGGCTTCTTTTCCTGGTTCAAGGCCGGCTTCGCCTGGTTCGGCGGTTTGCTCGCCGGCGTGGCCACCCTCGTCGCCCAGGGCATCTCCATGCGTCCGAACGGCCTTCGTGGCAGCCGCGCCGCCCTGCGCATCCTGGACCTAGCCGCCCCCGCCGCCGCCATCGGCTACGGCGTCGGCCGCATCGGCTGCCTTACCTCCGGCGACGGCGACTACGGCATCAACACCACCCTGCCCTGGGGTGTGCACATGGCCCGCAACGCCCTGGTCCCGCCCAACCCGCCCTACGCCGCCGTCCAACCCACCCCCGTTTACGAGCTCTTCTACGCCGTGGCGATCGGCTGGTGGCTGTGGAAGCGCGGCAGCAAACCCCTTCCCCTCGGCTTTCTCACCGGCGAATACCTTTTGCTCAGCGGCATGGGTCGCTTCCTCGTAGAGTTCGTCCGCATCAACCCGAAACTCTACTTCGGCCACACCCTTTCCAATGCCCAGGTCGCAGCCCTCGGCAGCGCCCTCGCAGGCGCCTTGATGATGGCCCTCACCCGCCGCAACAGCGCGGTCACCGTGGCCTCACCTGCACCCGCAGAGGCCGTCCCCGCGACGTAACCCCACCATCCCCGGGGATCTCCCTTGCGAACGTCGTGCAAAATGCCCGTGCACTCCGCCTCCGCTAAACTCACCCCATGTCGTCCGCAGCCGCGCCCGCACCCTCCCAGACCCGCCTGATCCGTCCCGCCCGCAGCCTCCGCGGCTCCCTCGCCCTGCCCGGCGACAAGTCCATCTCGCACCGCTACGCCTTGCTGGCCGGCTTTGCGGAAGGCACCTCCAACATTGCCAACTTCAGCACGGGTGCTGATCCCCACTCCTCGCTCGCCTGCATGGCCGCCTTGGGCGCCAAGGTCGAAGCTGACCTGAAGACCCGCACCGCCGCGGTCACCGGCACCGCCGGCCACTTCCAGCAGCCTTCCCAAGACCTGGACTGTGGCAACTCCGGCAGCACTATGCGCATG
Source organism: Granulicella sp. (assembly GCA_965198515.1). GTDB lineage: Bacteria > Acidobacteriota > Terriglobia > Terriglobales > Acidobacteriaceae > Granulicella. Next base: position 2,914,827 of record CBDAPO010000006.1, read on the forward strand.
CTCGCGGGCCTGGTCGCCGCCCAGCCCGGCACCTATCGCTTCATCGGCGACGCATCCCTCAGTGCCCGTCCCATGGAGCGCATCCGTACTCCGCTCGCCCGCATGGGAGCAAACATAGCCCTTACCGACGGCCACGCCCCCATGACCATCCACGGCGGCCCGCTCACCGCCATCGACTTCGACGCGCCCATCGCCTCCGCGCAGGTGAAAACCGCCGTCCTGTTCGCCGGACTCCAGGCCCAGGGCACCACGTCGCTCGCCGAACAGGTCCGCACCCGCGACCACACCGAGCACGCCCTCCGCGCCTTCGGTGCTGAACTCCTGCGTCGCGACGGCAGGCTCTACATCGCCGGCGGTCAGCAGCTCAAAGCTCTCGACCTCACCGTTCCCGGCGACATCTCCTCCGCCGCCTTCTTCCTCTGCGCCGCCATGCTCTTCCCGGACGCCAACCTCGTCCTCGACAACCTCGGCCTGAACCCCACCCGCGCCGTTCTGCTGGACGTCATCACCGGCATGGGCGGCGGCATCAAGATGCTCGAAGTCATGGACCAGCACGGCGAAATGGCCGGCACCATCCAGGTCAACCGCAAGCCCGGCGCACTCGAGGCCGTCGACCTCAACGGCCAACTCGCCGCCCAGCTCATCGATGAGATCCCTGTCATCGCTGCTATTGCCCCTTACTCCAGCAACGGTATCCGCATCCGCGATGCCAAAGAGCTCCGCGTGAAGGAGTCCGACCGCATCGCCCTCGTAATCAGGAATCTCCGCGCCATGGGCGCCGAGGTCACCGAGCACGAAGACGGCATGGACATCCCCGGCAATCAGACGCTCCATGGCGCCACCATCGACTCCGGCCACGACCACCGTATCGCCATGGCCTTCAGCATCGCCGCGCTGCGCGCTACGGGCGACACCGAAATTCACGGCGCCGAAGCCGCCAGCATCAGCTTCCCGGAGTTCTTCGACTGGCTCGATGAGTTAGCCGTCCGCTAACGCCGATCAGTTCGCACGATCCTTCTCCAAACATCATCGCGGTCCGCTACCATGGCTTGACCAGAAACCATGACTCGGCGCCGCGATCAACCACGCGAGCGCCTCGGAGCGATCGATGCGGATGGAACCGGCCACCCACAAGTGGCCCCTGCTGTGCACCCTTTTTGCCCTTTGCCTCACGGCTCCTTCCCCCGCACAAATGTCCAGCAACAGGCTGATGCCGCAACCTGCTCGTCTTGAGCAGGCCAGCGGCGCCTTCCCGCTGACCTCAGCGCTCAGCATCACCACAAGCCTGCAGGATCCACGCCTGATGGCCGGGATTGACCGCTTCAAAGAACAGCTGCAGCAACGCGTCGGCATCCACCTCGCACCCACCACGGGCAGCACCACTGTGCCCAACCTCACCCTCAACGTGCAGGGTCCCGGTCAGCCGATCCAGTCCCTGGACGAGGACGAGTCCTACCAACTCACCGTCACGCCGCAAGCCGTCCACCTCAACGCCGCGACCACCGTCGGTGCGTTACATGGTCTGGAAACCCTGCTGCAACTCATCCAGCCTGCCGGCGACAGCTTTGTCCTGCCGGCCGTCACCATCAACGACTCGCCACGCTTCGGGTGGCGCGGGCTCATGATCGACTGTAGCCGTCACTTCGAGCCGATCCCGGTCCTCAAGCGCAACATCGATGCCATGGCCGCCGTAAAGCTCAACGTCTTCCATTGGCATCTGATCGACGACCAGGGCTTTCGCATCGAGTCCAGGCTTTTTCCCCAACTCACGGCGCTCGGCTCCGACGGTCTCTTCTACACCCAGGACGAAGCTCGCGACCTGATCGCCTACGCCCGGGCACGTGGCATCCGCGTGGTGCCGGAGTTCGAGATGCCCGGTCACTCCACGGCCTGGCTCGTGGCCTACCCCGAACTAGCCAGCGGCATCCGGCCTGACGGCATTCGCCGCGAGTTCGGCATCGCCAAGGTCGCGCTCGACCCCACCCGCGACGAGACCTATGCCTTCATCCAGCGCTTCCTGGGCGAGATGGCTGCCCTCTTCCCGGACCCATACATGCACATCGGCGGCGACGAAACGCAGAGCCCCGACTGGAAGTCCAGCCCCCGCATCCTCGCGTTCATGAAGGCGCATGACCTCAAGGATCCTGACGCTCTGCAGGCGTACTTCAACCAGCACGTCCTCAAAATCCTCACCGGCCTCAACAAGCACATGGTCGGCTGGGACGAGATCCTCAACCCCGCTCTCCCGCACGACGTCGTCGTCCAATCCTGGCGCGGGCAAGCCTCGCTCTCGGCCGGCGCCAGGGAGGGCTACCAGGGACTGCTCTCCGCGGGCTACTACCTCGACGCCATGCAGCCCGCCGGCCAGATGTTCCTTGTCGACCCCATCCCCGCCGATACCACGCTCACCCCCGCGCAGCAGAAGCTGATCCTGGGCGGCGAGATCGCCATGTGGGCCGAACAGATCCACGCCGAAACTATCGATTCGCGCCTTTGGCCACGCTCCGCCGCCATCGCCGAACGCCTTTGGTCCCCCGGGAACGACCGCGACGTAGCCGACATGTATCGCCGCCTGGACACCACCTCCGTTGAGCTCGAAACCCTCGGCCTCCACCACTTGAGCCAGGAAGACGCCAGCCTCCGCGCTCTCGCGCAAACGCAAAACATCGAAGCTCTCCACACCTTCGCCTCCGCCATGGAGCCGGTCCCGTTCTACGACCGCTACAAGCAGCAGCACACCGACCAACTCACGGTCCTGGACCTCTTCGTCGACGCCGTCCGCCCCGATCCGCCCACCCGCTTCCGCACGGAACAGCTCACCACCGCGCTCCTCGGCTCGCATGGTGCCGACCAGGCCGCCGCCACCGGCCTCATCACCCAGTTCCAAACCTGGCAGACCTCCATCCCCGTCGCGAAACAGCAGATCGACGCCGCTCCGCTCCTCGCCGACATCCGCAACCGCCCGGACCAACTCTCCCACCTCACCACCATCGCTCTGCAAGCCGTCAACTACATCACCCAGCACCAACATCCCCCGGCAGACTGGCAGACGGACGCGAACGCCGCGCTCAACATCGCGCAGCAACCCGGCGGCGTCGTCCGCTTCACCTTCCTTCCCGCACTCAAACAGCTCGTCGACGCCGCCGCGTCCCACTGAACCAAGGCTGCAAACCCGTCCTCCACTCAGCTCCCAAAGCTGTTGAAAAGAGCCTTTGTCAGCTACGACCCGCAACCAGGCTGAGCTCGCATACCCGCTATGACCGCGATGGATCCCGTCCTCATCGACGTTCCTCTTCCCATCCGCACACCGCGCCTGCTCCTCCGGGGCAAGCAGCCCGGCGACGGCGCCCTGACAGCTGCCGCGGTCGCAGAAACCTGGGACGACCTGCACCGCTGGATGGACTGGGCCGAGCGGAGGGAGGACAACACGGCCGAAAAGCAGGAGATCCGCACCCGCCAGGTGATGGCGAAGCTGATATTGCGTGAGGAGTTCAACCTGGTCGGCATCGAGATCGCCACAGGGCAGCCGGTGATCTGGTGCGGTTTCCACAGTGTCGACTGGCGCACACGGCAATGCGACACAGGCTATTGGGTGCGCGGATCTGCACAGGGCCGCGGCTTCGCCACAGAGTCCGCCAATGCCCTGCTTCGTTTTGCGTTTGGCGCGCTTGGCATGCGGCGGGTCGGCCTCAGTCACACGGAAGGCAATGAGCGCAGCCGCCGTGTCGCCGAAAAACTCGGCTTCCTTCCCGAAGGGCTGCAGCGTGCGATCAGCCTTCTTCCAGGCGCCCGGGTGGCGGACAAGCGCCTCTACGCGCGCTTCGATACTGCCGGGCTACCCGATCTGGAGGTGCACTGGGGTGCTGCCGCCATTCATGGTCAAACCGCAGCCGATCTCTGCAGCCTTCTGCGCCAACTCGAAGAGCGGCTTCTTGATGCATCGGTTCGCAACGATCGCGATGCCGTAGGCCAGTTGCTTACGGAGGACTTCCGGGAGTTCGGTAGCTCTGGCCGGACATATACCAAAGCCGAGATCGTGGAGGCGCTCGCCAACGAGGACCCCCAGAGCCTCCACCTGACCGACTTCGCCTGTGACCGGCTAAGCTCCGACGTCTCGCTTGTAACGTATCGGTCCCATCGCCCTGGCCCGGACGGCGCCACCATATCGGCCCTGCGTAGTTCCGTGTGGGTGCGCACTGACGGTCTGTGGCGCATGCGTTTCCATCAGGGCACAAGGGCGTAACGCACCGCCGCCTACAATCAGGCTGTGCCCTTTCTGCACCGCGTCTTCGCAGACCTTAACGGCTGGCACCTGCCCACCGATGCCAGCGCCCACGGCCCTGCGCTTGACCGGCACCTTCTGCTCAACCTCAACATCGCTCTCGCGCTTTTTGTGGCTGCCAACATCTTCCTGCTGGCCGGCTTGATGTTTCGCCGCCGCGCTCCACGCCCGATTCACAAGCTCACCCTCGAGTACCTTCCGCTGGCCGCGCTCACCGTCCTTTTCTTCTGGTTGGGTGCGCGCGCCCAGGATCTTTGGGCTGCCCAGCGCTATACCGGCGCCGACCCAAGCGCCATGCAGGTCGAAGCCGTCGGCATGCAGTTCCTCTGGTATTTCCGCTACCCCGGCCACGACCGCGCCTTTGGCCACACGTCGCTCGCCCTCGTCGATCCGGCAGCCAACAACCCCCTCGGCCTCGACCCCCACGACCCCTACGGCCACGACGATCTCGTCCGCGGCCAGCTCACCCTGCCCGCCAACCGCGAAATCGACCTGACCCTCCGCTCCCACGACGTCATCCACGGCTTCGCCATCCCCGAGCTCCGCCTCAAGCAAAACGCCGTCCCCGGCCAGGACACCCACATCCACTTCACCCCTACCAAGCCTGGCACCTACGCCATCCTCTGCACCCAGGTCTGCGGCCTGGGTCACTACCGTATGCAAGCCGTCCTCCACGTTCTCCCCCAACCTGACTTCGACCGCTGGCTCGCCACGGAGGAATCCAGCCAGGCCACCAACCCCAACCCCTAGCCGCAAAGACCGTGGCGTAACTTCGCGTCCGTCGCGCCCTTTGCGTTCGCTTTTGCCTTTGCCTCCGCTTTTGCCTTTGCTTTTGCCTTGCCTTTGCTTTTGCCTTTGCCTTTGCCTTTGCCTTTGCCTTTGCCTTTGCCTTTGCCTTTGCCTTTGCCTTTGCCTTTGCCTTTGCCTTTGCCTTTCTAGTTGTCATTCCTGCAGGGAACCTGCTGTTCGTCACTACCAGCAACCAAGCCCCAAGATGAGTACCCCGCCCTCCAACTCGGCAACATTCCCCGGTCGAACGCGAAGCTCGCAACGCGCCTCCGCCTTCGAGCGCCTCAGGCAGACGCTTTTCACCACCCACCACCGCCCCATAGGCCTCGCCTACCTTTCCCTCTCCGCCGTCGCCCTCGTCCTCGGGACCCTCCTTTCCCTCCTCATGCGCCTCCACCTCACCTGGCCCGCATGGCAGCTACCCCTCCACGGCCCCATCCTGCCCGAGGAATACCTCGCCCTCGTCACCATGCACGGCACGCTCATGCTCTTCTTCGTCATGACGGTCGCCCCGCAATCCGGCTTCGGCAACCTGATCCTCCCCGCCCAGATCGGCGCCGACCGCATGAGCTTTCCGCGCCTCAACGCCCTTAGCCTCTGGATTACCGCTGCCGGCCTCCTCACCCTGCTCGCCGCGTTCTTCGTCCCAGGTGGCAGCCCCATCTCTGGCTGGACCGGCTACCCACCCTTCAGCGCAACACCCCTCGCCGGCCCCGGCCAGGGCCCCGGTCTCGACCTTTGGCTCGCCAGCCTCAGCCTCTTCTGCCTGGGCGGCACCGCCGGCGCTGTCAACCTCCTCACCACGGTCATCTACCGCCGCTGCAAGGGCATGACCTGGCAGCGCCTGCCGCTCACGGTCTGGGCCTGGTTCACCACCTCGCTGCTTTCTGTCCTGGCCTTCTCCGTCCTTCTCGCCGCGATCCTCCTCCTCACCTGCGACCGCCACTTCCATACAGGCTTTTTCGTCCCCGCGCAGATTCTCGTGAATGGTGTCCTGTTACAGCACAAAGGCGACGGCTCCCCCCTCCTCTGGCTCCACCTCTTCTGGTTCTTCGGCCACCCCGAGGTCTACATCGCCATCCTCCCCGGCATGGGCCTCACCTCCATGGTCCTCGCCAACTTCGCCCGCCGGCCCGTTTTCGCCTACCGCCTGATGATTGCCACGACGCTCCTCATCGGGCTCCTCGGCATCGTCGTCTGGGGCCACCACATGTTCGTCGCCGGCCTCAACCCCTTCGCCGGCACGGCCTTCAGCGCGGCCTCCCTCGCCATCGCCATCCCCTCCGCCGCCAAGGTCCTCAGCTGGATCGCCACCACCTGGCGCAGCCGCCCCCACCTCACCACCCCCATGCTCTTCGCCCTCGGCTTCGTCTCGCTCTTCATCGCCGGCGGCCTAAGCGGCCCCATCCTCGCCCAGCCCATCCTCGACGAGTACCTCCACAACACCTTCTTCGTCGTCGCCCACTTCCACCTCATCATGGCTATGGCCGGCGCCTTCGGCCTCTTCTGCGGCTTGTACTACTGGGCGCCGCTCATCTTCGGCCGTCGCCTGGACGAAACCCTCGGCAAGGTTCATTTCTGGGGCACGCTCTTCTTCGCTCACAACACCTTTCTTCCCATGCACCTCACCGGCCTGGCCTCCGAACCGCGCCACTACGCCCAACTGCAGGGCATCGCCCCACCCGCCAACGCCCTTCTGCTCGCCACCATGCCGCTGCAGCGCCACATCACCACCTCCGCGCTGCTGCTCGCGGCATTCCAGCTTCCCTTCCTCGTCAATCTCCTGCTGCTTGTCCGCAAGCCCCGTGAAACGACGCCAAATCCCTGGCAAGCCACCACCCTGGAATGGGCTCCCAGCAGCACCGCGTCCCCCAGCCCCCAGCCCGCGCCAGTGGTCGCCCACCGCATGCCGTGTGTCTACAGCCTGCACGACGACACCTTCTCGCCCCAGTGGGAGCCCGACCCCATTGCCGAACACCCCGAAGCACAACAGTCCGAGTAGCCGCACCCTGCAGAGCCGAAGCGGGCAAGCCAGCGAACACTTGGGCCGCCAGGACACGGGCACAACCGCTATAGTGGGCAGCAACCCTTTCAGTCACCGTAAGGAGATCTGCGTCACGTGTCAGGCAAGCTTCAACACATCGCAGCAGCCCTGGGCGGCTTCTTCTTGCTCTGCGCAACATCATGCGCGTGGGCCCAGAGCACGCCCACTTCCGCGAACACCATCACCGTTACAACCCGCCTGATCTACGTGGACGTCGTCGTCCGCGATAGCAGCGGGCATCCCGTGGCCGGGCTCACCAAAGCTGATTTTGCTGTGAAGGAAGACGGCAAACCGCAGCCCATCGCTTTCTTCGACGATGGCAGTCGCCGCCGCCCAGAGCAGCCCGCCGTCGCCGTTTCCCCGACCGGCCCGCAAGCAGGCATCGGCATCTTCAGCAATACCGCCCCGTCCACCTCACCGGACCGCGCCGCCAATCTCATCCTCCTCGACCTGCTCAACACCCCGCAGCAGGACCAGCTGTACGCCACCGAACAGCTGCTCAAGTTCCTGAAGACGCTTCCGCCCGGACACCAGATGGCGCTCTTTCTGCTGACGGACCGCCTGGAGATGCTTCAAGGCCTCACCGGCAGCTCAGACCAGTTGATCCGCGCGGCCCAGCAGCTCAGCCCGAAGGACAAACACCTCACGCGATCCGGGTCCGAGCGCATGCAGATGATCGACAACATCACCAGCCTGGCGCTGCTGATGGGGCACGACCCCGGTGGCTTTGCCGGGCACCTCAAGCAGGATCTCGACAACGAAGACGCCGACACCCTCGACCGCCGTGTTCGAGTCACTGCCACGGCCTTCGCACAGCTCGCCGCCGCATGCTCCGGCTACCCTGGCCGCAAGAATCTCCTTTGGCTAGCGGAAGACTTCCCCATCGGCCTCAGGGCCCAGCTTCAGCTTGACCGGTCACCGCTCGTGAGCGACGCCCTCGGCACCACGGGCCTGCTCGCCAACCTGGGCATCGCCGTCTACCCCATCAGTCTCGCCGGCCTGCAAACCACCGGCATCGACGCCTCGTCGGGCGGGGCCGGGGAAACCTCCCTGGTGACCGGGGCCGGCAACACTCTTCGGGATCAGTTCAACGCCCGCAACAGCCTCTACGACAGCGTGAACGACCTGGCCCGCGACACCGGCGGGCAAGCCTTCCACGGCACCAACGACATCGCCGGCGCCCTCACCCGTGTCGTCGATGATGGCAGCCACTACTACACCCTCGCCTATCGCTCGCCTGCGACGAAGGGGGACGGCACCGATCACCACATCGCTGTGTCGCTGGACAAATCCGGCCTCCAGCTCAGCTACCGCCACAGCTACATGACCCTGCCCGAGGCCCAGGGCTCCAAAGGCGTCGACCAGGAGCTCAAAGCCTCCCTGCAGCCCGAGATGCTCGACTCCAGCCAGCTACGCCTTTCGAGCGCGCTTCGCGTCACCCCGGACCATCCCACCGTTGCGGTCGACACCAACCTGAACGCCGCCGATCTGACCTACACCACCGACCCGGCCGGCCATCGCCACACACAGTTGCTGGTCACGCTTGTCGCTTTTTCAACCACGGACACACCGAAGCCCATCGCCGAAACAACAGGCGTTCTCAACCTCGACCTTGATCCGGCGCAATACAACGGCCTGCTGCAAAAGGGCCTTCAGTTTCGCGAGCAGATCTCCCTGAAACCCGGCCAGTACACGCTGCACCTCGGGGTTGCGGAGACGACTACCCATCGCATCGGCACGTTGGCCATGCCGGTCACGACCACGACCGCCTCACCTCAAGCCGCGAACTAACGCCCAGCAGAAGCTTCAGCCTCGGATGGTTCGCGGAACGGTTCCACAGGGATGTGCTGGTAACTCACTTCCAAAACAGTCAGGGCTTCAGTGCCGCCCGGCGCGTGCAGCACGATCTCGTCATCCTCCGCCGCCCCGGTCAGGGCGCGCCCCAGGGGTGACGCCCAGCTGATGTGATTGCGGTCCAGATTCACCTCATCCGTACCCACGATGCTGACTACCCGCTCCGTCCCGGCCGCGTTCTCATAGCGCACGGTCGCTCCGAAAAACACCTTTGTCGCTCGCAGTCCCGTGCGCGGAGCTTTCGGATCGATCACCTCAGCAGCTTCGATCCGCTTTGTCAGAAAGCGAACTCGTCCATCGATCTGCCGCAGTCGCCGCTTGCCGTACTGGTAATCAGCGTTTTCGCTGCGATCGCCATTGCCTGCAGCCCACGCGACCACCTCCACCACAGCCGGGCGGTCCTTGGTCAGCAGATAGGTGCGCTCATCCTCCAGACGCCGCAGCCCGGCAGGAGTGATGTAATTTTTGCCGTGGTCCACCACCACGGGTTCTGCTGCTTTTGGTCGTCTCGTGAAGCCCTTTTGCATCCTCCGGCCCTTCCTTGTCTCCCCCCAGGGAAGCGCGTCACAAGCGATCAGAGCTCAACCCCAGGCCCTGAACCGCGCTACTCACTGGACGCGCAGCGTTATGGTTGTCCCGTCAGGGGCCGCCGCAACCTACGTCGACCTACGCCAACACCCGAAATCCAAAAGCATCCAGCTGCCCGCTCGGCCGCTCCGGCAAGGTCAGCACAAGTGCTTCCGCGGTGCGTTCGAAGCGCACACGTCCCCCGCCCAGCATTTCCACGGCGCGCACGGTGCCGGGGTACGCCGAGCTTCCCGCGGCCAACGTCTTCACCCGTAATTTGCCGTCCGCGGGCCATCCCAGCGCCCATAGGTACAGGGTATTGCCCTTCTGCGTAAAGCGGATATCCGCCGCGGTGAACGCCCGCGCTCCGCTCTCGCCAAACGTTGCGCCGGCGGCCTCGTCGGGCGCGCCTTCGCCGTACACCGTGAAGGGCCGCGTGGCGTAGATGCCCTCACCGTGCACCTTCATCCAGGTGGCGAAGTCGGTGAGAAAGGCATGCTCATCCTCGTCGATCGTGCCGTCGCCCTTCAACGGGATGTTCAACATCAGGTTGCCGTTCTTGCTCACGATATCCACCAGCATCTGCGCCACAAGACCCGGCTTCTTGTACGCATGCTGCTCGAAAACCGATCGACTATAGTGCCACTCCCCGATGCAGGTATCGGTCTGCCATGTGGCGGGCAGAATGCCCTGCGCACGGCCGCGCTCAATGTCCAGCATGGTCGCACCCATGTGTTCCTGCGTGTACTTCTTGGCCGCGATCACGGCCTCCAGTCGCCCGCCATGCCGCCGCATGTTGCTGTTGTAGAAGTCGGCAGTGATATCCAGCCCTGCCTGGCCCAGCGGCAGCTCCGTATCGTCGAAGTACACCAGGTCCGGGTCGTAACGGTCCATCAGGTCTTTGCAACGCAGGTACCAGCTCTGCACAAACTCGGGATCGTTGGGTGGCGGCGTTTCCAGCCACTGGCCATCATGCGCATCGTGCCAGGCATTCATCTCCTTGATCGACGTAATGTCATCCGGAATGACGAGGCTCCGCCCCGTGTAGAGCTCCTGCGGGTCAAGACCATCCCACCACTGCCCTGCACCCTGCGCCTTGCCCTCGGTGTACGCGTCATAACGCACCCCGGCGAGCGGCCCTTCAACGTCATAGCCGTACGCCGTCTGCCACCAGTGCCATGCATGGCTCGAGTGATTCGACACCCCGAACCGCAAGCCACGCTCGCGCGCTATCCGCGCCCACGTGCCGACGATGTCCTTGCCCGGCCCCACGCGCATGGTGTTCCAGTGGTGGTACTTCGAGTCCCAGCAGTCCAGGTTGTCATGGTGCACCGCCAGGCTCATGAAGTACTTGGCCCCGGCATTCACGTACAGGTCCATCAACCGCTCAGGCTCCCACCGCTCGGCCTTCCATAGGTGGTCAATATCCTTGAACCCGAACTTGGACGGATGTCCGTAGGTCTTCACGTGGTACTCGTACTGCGGGTGCCCCTGCAGATACATGAGCCGCCCGTACCAGTCGCCCTGCTCCGGCACACACTGCGCCGTCCAGTGCGCCCAGATGCCGAATTTGGCGTCGCGAAACCACTCCGGCATGCGCCACTGCTTCAGCGACTCCCACGTGGGTCTGAACGGGCCCGTTGCAATCTTCCGTGTCGTCTCGCTCGCCGCCTGGGCTTGTGCCCGTAAGCCGAACCGGCCCGCAGCCGCCCCCATCGCCATCGTTCCGATCAGCCGTCGCCGCGTAAGCATCGGTTCCGTTCCTCAGAATCCAGCCTAAGCCACAGCGGGCGCCCGCAAAGAAAGAGCGCCAGGCTGAGCCACAAACTCCATGGCATCCTTGGCGCTCTTAGCATCCTTTGCGTCGGTCCTACATCCCGGCCGACTGAGGGGCTTGCAGCAGGCCTACCGCATCTCCTCGGTCCGCGGATACCGCGCCGTCACCACCGTTGAGATTCCACCCCGCGGCCGGAAGTCACCCTTCACTTCAGCCCACACCGGGTCGGTCGCCTTCACCAGGTCATTCAACACCTGGTTGGCGATGTTCTCCTGGAAGATACCGAGATTCCGGTAGCAGAACAGGTACTCCTTCAAGGACTTCAGCTCCACACACTTTTCCCGCGGCATGTACCGGATCGTCAGCACGCCAAAGTCGGGCAAACCTGTCTTCGGGCACACACTGGTGAACTCCGGGTCGTCGATCAGAATCTCGTACGCGGCAAACTGATTGCGCCATGTTTCGATCTCGGGAAACTGGTAGTCCAGACCCGACGCGGCGTGGTCATCGGTGTAGCCCGTTGTGTACTTCGTCTCTTCCTGCACCATGGTTTTATTCTCTCCGAAAACGCCAGGCAGGCTGCCCGGCCCTCTCTCGTGCAGCAGCGGAAAGCCCGGCCGCAGCCGGGCTCCCTGGGCACTGCGTTACGTCTTGGTTTCTAGTTGCGCCGTCCAAGGGTTGGCCGGTCGTCACTTGTACCCGTTCCGGTCGTTCCTGTCGGATTGCTTGGATTGTTTGAATCAGCCGTACGCCGCAGCGTCGGCTTGTTGCCATTCTTCTTGTCGTTCAGCCCGCGCTTGTTCTGGATGCGCGCCAGCCGCGCCTTCACCTGGTCGAACTCCGAGGTCGTCACCATGTACTCCGGCCGCGCCGGCAGGATCGTGGCAATCTCGTTCTCGACGTTGTCGATGCGATCCGGTGTCGCAGGATGATCACTGAACGCCCGCGAAATCGCACCCGGCTTATGCTTCTCCAGCGCATCCAGCTTTTCGAAGATGCTCACCATGCCTTGCGGATCGTACCCGGCCTTGTACATGTATTGCACACCCAGGTAATCAGCTTCCGCCTCAAACTGCCGCGAGAACTGCAGGAAGGTCAGCGGCACAGCCAACTGCGACGCCTCGTAAATGCCATACCCGGTCCACGTTCCCTGCGTGAAGATCATCAGCGGAATCGACCCAAGCTGCATGTAATTCAACCGTGTCATCTCGCGGGCCGCATGATGCGCTGCCACATGCGAGATCTCGTGCGCCATGACGCCCGCCAGCTCGTCCTCAGAATCACACGCCAGGATCAGCCCGGAGTTGACGTAGAAGAAGCCGCCCGGCAACGCCATGGCGTTGATCTCGTCCGTATCCAGCACCTTGATCGTGAAGGGCACCTTGGCATCCGAGTTCCGCACGATATTCTGCCCGACGCGGTTCACGTACTCCACAATCACCGGATCGGTCACCAGGTGCGAGCTCTTCTCGATTTCCATGGAGTACTGCTTGCCGTTGGAGATCTCCCAGTTGGTCGAGAACCAGTTCCCCATGCCGCGGCCGCCGATGTTGCGCGTGCCCACAGCGTTCACGTCGTCCTCGCTGCCGGCCTTGATGTGCGGATTGAGGTCTTCACCCGGGGACGGGATGGCATCTGCCTTCATCGTCCCGGAGCTATCTGCGGGCAGCGGCTTTCGCTTGCTGTCCGACGGCTTGTCTTGAGGCTTGTCCTGCGGCTTGGCATCCGGCACCGGATCGCTCGAAGCGGGCACCGGCGTTCCCGCCTGGGGTGTCGCTGCCGGCGGCGTAGCACCCGGCGTGGACGGCTGCTGGGCTACAAGCAGACCTGTAGGAACCAGCAACGTGGCTGCGATGAGCAGATGGCGCATAAGGGGGACCTCCGGCAAGCGCACAGCTTTCCGTACCATCTTAGACGCTGAGAGCAACCTTTTGTTTCAGTTTGTTCGCCCGCTCTTCACCCTGTGCACAAGCCGCGTCGGCTCCTGCCTACCAGGTGTTGTACGACGTCCCGTCCGTCGCCAGACCCTGCGCCCCGGAATGCACATCATTGATTCCACCCTGGGTCTCCGTGATGCTCACCATCGCGTCACTTTGGCTCGTGATCCAGGTGTCCGTCTTGGTCGTCATTGGATCAACCGGGATGGATTTCAGGTATCCCGCCTGGACGAGGTCCTCCAGGGTTTGGGGCGCCTGCTCCTTGTCCACCGTGTAGCTGTCGATCGCCGAGCGCAGCGTGTGCAAATCGGATTTCAGCACGGCCTCACGGGCTCTCTTCACGGTGGTCACAAAGCTCGGAATCGCAATCGACGCGAGCAGCCCGATGATCGTCATGACGATAATCAGCTCGATGAGCGTGAAGCCGCTCTCGCCGCCTCCGGCCCCCTGCTTCGTCCGTCGTCCGTGCCGCCGCTCGCTCATCGCTTCCGTCCCGAAACCCTACCAGGTGTTGTACTTGGTGCCGTCCAGCGCTGTATCGGTGCTCTTGGAGTACACATCGAAGACGTTCTGGCCGCCAAAGCTGTCCGCGTCCGGTTCGTCCTGGTTTGAACGCAAACCCCACTCCTTGGACTTGGTCATGGGATCATCCGGTATCGCCCGCAGAAAACGCATGTGCTTGTCCTGGATGTCGACCCCATCGACCAGCGTTTGCAGGTCGGGCGGGTAACCGTTGGAGTCAGCCTTGACCTGGATACCGCCCAGATCCGCCGCGTCTTTGTAGGCATCAATCGCCCGGCGCATCTGCCAAAGGTCCGCCCGCAACTCCTGTTCCTTGCGCCGCTTCACCTCGAATCGCGCTACAGGCACAGCCGCAGAGGCGAGAATGCTCAGGATCGTCACAACGATGATCAACTCGATCAACGTCAGGCCCGCGTCCGGCCCCCACACGGTTTCCCCCGTGTGTTGCCCTCCGCGCACCTGCCGCCCGATCTGCCGCACCCTGATCACTGCTCACCTCTACTTCACGTGCACGACGCCCTGCGTGCCGATCGCCGGCAGCGTCGTTCCCTTGCTGTCCTTGGCCCCGATTTTTACCAGCGAGAGGGGTGAATCCCCGGCAGCGTTGGCCTTGAAGGTCAACGTGCACACAACGCCCGTTCCGTTCACCCCCACGGTTTGCGGCGGGCGCGAAGCCGAAATTGTCACTGTTCCGTTGCCCTCGTCACGATGCACGAGTGCTACCGCCTGTCCGTCGCGACCCAGCATATCGCCGGAGTCCACGTTCACCAGGGACAAGACACGCGGATCGAACTTCATCTGCAGCGGCACCTCGAACAGGTCATGGGCGTTTGCCGCAGTCACAGAGATCTGGAACGTGGAGCCAACCGCTGGCTGATACGACGACGGCGACACGCTGAAGCTGACCGGTGTCTGGTTTGCCGCGGCCGGCATGTTCGTTACCGGGGCTCCGGCCGCCATCCCTGCGGGCGCTGCTCCCGGAGCGGTCGGTTGCGCCGGGCGGTCCGCATTGCCAATCACGCCCATCATCGAGTTCGCCGCGTTGGCAGCCGTGGTCGTAGGCATCGGGGTAGCAGCTGCGGCAGCCTGGCGCGCCTGAATCTCCGCGGCAGTAGGCTGTTTGCGGATCAACTCAACCGAGGCGCTCGTTCCGGTATAGATCGGCCGCGTATTATCCGCTGTCACCAGCGACTCACGGACGATGTGCGGGATCAGCAGGAACACGATCTCGTCGCTCTGCTGTTCCTTGGATTGGCTCGAAAAGAAGTACTTCAGCAGCGGAATTTCACCCAGGCCAGGCGTTCCACTCGTCGTGCGCGTGTCCTGCTTCTGCAGCAATCCCGCCAGGATGGACGGCTCACCGTCTTTGAGCTGGATGACCTGCTCCGCCGTTCGCTGGGAGATGATCGGCTCAGTAACGCCAGAGATGGTCACACTGCCGTTCTGGGCCGAGATTTCCACCTTCAGCTTCAACGAAACCTCCCGGTCAAAGTGCACCGTAGGCGTCATGTCAATATTCACGCCCACATCCAGGTACGTGAACTGCGTCTGCACACCCAGCGATGCCGTGGTCGACAGCGTGGAGCTGTACGATCCGGTGGCTACCGGGATCTTGGAACCGATCTTCAGCTGCGCGCGCTGCCCGTCCGTGGCGCGGATGCGCGGGTTCTGCAGGATTCGTGTGTCATTGTCCGTCAACAGCGCGTTCACCGTGCCACCCGTCACCGTGACGGCGAAGTTCGTGGCATTCAGATTACCTAGCGTGTTCAGCGTGAGGTTCGTGCTGGTCGTCGGCGTCGTGCCTGCGCCGGTGTTTGTGCCATTCCCTGTTCCGCTGCCAGTGCTCGCTGTTGAATTCGCATTCGAAGTCTGTGGCGTCAGCCCAAAGCTCTGGGGCAATGTGATGCCCAGGTTGCGCAGCTTGTCGCGGCTCACTTCAAGCACAGCCACGTCCACAATCACCTCAGACCGCGTGCGATCCAGGTCGTTGATCAACTTCTCTGCCAGCACAAGCTGATCCGGGGTCGCACGCACGACAATGGCGTTCTGGCTGTTGACCAGGTACAGCTTGACGGTCGGGTCGAGCAGGTTCCGCAGTGCCACCAGGATCTCGTTCGCGTCGTTCTGCTGCGAAACGTTGGTCAGGTAAAACGTCTGCACGGCCAGATCGTCAAGATCTGTCCGCTTGTTCCGCGTGTTTTGCGCCACAAAGATGGTGTTTGGCGTGACAGGCTTCCAGAACGTTCCACTCAGCGTTTCCAGGATCCGCAGCGCGTCAAACAGCGGCACACTGTTGAGGTCCACGGGGATGCGCTTGGACGTGTATTCGGGGTCGAAGATCACGTTGATTCCCGCAAGCTTCCCGATGGCCTGGTAGATGTTCTTGGAGTCTTCCACCATGTGCAGCGTGATGGGGTCGTTCGAGACCGGCTGCAGTTCCACCGGTGCGGCCAGCGACGAGATTTCGCTTTTGATGTCGCTCTGGTGCGGCATCTGCTCATCCACGCCAGGGATCAACGTCTGCCCCGGAGGCACGCTGTTCTGGATGGCACCAGCTTTGCCCGGGCTCATCGGCGTAGCCGGCGGCCGTTCCGTGATCTGCAACTCCTGCGCGGCGGCTTCGTTGCCCGGATCGATCTGCAGGGCACGCGCAAATTCGTTTACCGCGCCGGTCACATCGCCGGACTGCCGCAACACCCGACCGCGATCCACATGAAGACCGGCTGCCTGGTAGCGCAAACGCTCGTAGCGCTCGCGATAGCGCAGGTCCTTGGGACTCTTCAGGTGCGCCTGACGGTAGTCCTCAAAGGCTGTGTCAAAGTCTTCCCGCGCCTCAGCCTGCTGTCCGCGCTTGTTCCAGGCGCTTGCCGACTGCGCCCTGGCGGGCACATGGGAAAGACCCAGCAGCATCAACAGGGCCACACCGGCGCGAACGCCGCCCGTACTCCATCCCAGCTTCACGCCCTGTGTACTCGTTCCGTGCTGCGTCATGCCTCCGACCCGCTCCCGCTCCCTAAGGACATTCCGCCTACCCATGGGCCGCATGCTCACCGGGCGGCGTCCCTGGCGGGGCGCGCTGGTCTCTTGCCTTGCGATATCAAGCGACAGGTCGGGATGTGTCGATACTACCATTCGAGCCATTACGTCTGGGTCTCTTTTCGGGTTACTCTCGGCGGTCGACAGCCTTGCACCACGCCTGCGCGATGAAGAAAACAGTGACTCTTCAGCCTTGGACGAAGCGTATCGTTCATCGTTTCCTCAGCCCACGGGGTGACCCTACAACTTCCGGTGCAGCGTCAGCCACTCTGCTAGCATCCATTACCGGAACCCTGGTCGACCACTTCGGCCTTTCAGGGCGCACCAAACCCACAATGCCCCGCTCGCTTTCCAACCCGACCATCCCTACCAGCACCAAGGCTGCCCCGGTGCGTGCAAAAGACCGAGACCCGGTCGCCATGGGTTCCCGGGACGCAGCGTACAACCGCTCGGCCAGCTTTCACTACTTCCTGGAAGACCGCTTCGAAGCCGGCGTCTCCCTGCGGGGCACCGAAGTCAAGAGCATCCGCGAAGGCAAGGCCAATCTGAAAGACGCTTACGGCCTGCTGAAGGACGGCGAAGCGTTTCTGCTGAACGCACACATCGGGCAGTTCTCGCACGGCAACGAGATGAATCACGACGAGATCCGCACCCGCAAGTTGCTGCTTCACAAGCGCGAAATCGAAAGGCTGACCGCAGCCACCAAGCAGAAGGGCTACACGCTCATCCCGACGCGGCTCTACTTCAAGAATGGCCGCGTAAAGTGCGAGATCGCGCTGGCCAAGGGTAAGCAGGACTGGGACAAGCGAGATACCGAGCGCAAGCGCGAAGCCGACAAGGAAGCCAAGGCCGCCATCGCCCGCTCACAGCGGCGCTAGACCGGAGCTGCGCCCCGGCATTCTGCCCTAATCTCCCCATGGACCGCGACCAGGTCATCGACGAAGACCTTTCCAAAATGGGGAGAGGAAGTGCGAAGTGCCGTGGTGCGTTTGAAAGCAGAAGCTGACCCTCAGCTACCATAGCTAAGTGACCAACAAGCTTCTCTTCCAGGACCCCGCCGGCCTTGCTACCCCGCTGCTTGCGGTCTTCGCCGTCGATATCGCCACCGGCAAAGACACACAGCCTTCCCCTGCGCTGCTTTCCACGTCCGACGCCATCGCCCGGACTGCCGCTCCCTGGCTGACCGCCGGCGAATTCAAGGCCTCCGCGGGCGAAACGCTGCTCCTGCATGCGCCCGCGAACCTCAAGGCTGAGCGCTTGCTCATCATTGGCCTGGGCAAGGTCGCCTCGCTCAATGCACATGAAGTCCGCAAGGGCGCGGGTGTTGCCGTGCGCCAGTGCAAGCCCCGCGGTTTGCATGATCTCGCCTTCTGCTTCCCGGAAGACCACGCCCTGGCGGATGAGCATCTCGAGTCGCTGCCCTGCGAACTCACCGCGCGCGCCCTGCTCGAAGGCGCCCTGATCGCCGACTTCGAAATCGACACCTATCGATCCGATCGCAAAGACATCTCCATTCACAACCTCACCGTCGCCTTCAATGAGGCCGACGCGAAAGCCCGCGCCGACGCGCAGTCCGGCTTTGACCAGGGCATCATCTACGGCCAGTCGCAAAACTTTGCCCGCGCTCTCGTCAACGAGCCCGGCAACATCCTCACCCCAACCGAACTCGGCCGCCGTGCCGCCGCCATGGCCGCTGAAGTTGGCCTTACCGCCGAAGTGCACTCCACCGAAAAGCTCAAAGAGCTTGGCATGGGCGCCTTCCTCGGCGTCGCGCAGGGCTCCGCCGAACCACCCGCGCTCATTGTGCTCCGCTACGAACCCGCAACACCGCCGCCCCCTGATACCCCTGTGCTCGGGCTTGTCGGCAAGGGCATCACGTTCGATACCGGCGGTATCTCCATCAAGCCCGCCGAAAACATGGACAAGATGAAGTACGACATGCACGGTGCCGCCAGCATGCTCGGCGCGATGCGTGCCATTGCTTTGCTGAAGCCCAACGTCCGTGTCGTATGCGTGTGCTGCTCCGCGGAAAACATGCCCAGCGGCACCGCTTACAAGCCCGGCGACGTGCTGAAGGCCATGTCCGGCAAGACCATCGAGATCATGAATACCGACGCCGAAGGCCGGCTCGTTCTCGCCGATGGCCTCCACTACGCACAAACGCTTGGGGCCACGCGGCTGATCAACGCCGCCACCCTTACCGGGGCCATCGGCATTGCACTCGGCCAGATCAACGCCGGTCTTTTCTCCAACGATGACGCCACCGCGGAGCAGTTCCTCGCACAACTGCCCACCACCGGGGAGAAGTTTTGGCGCCTGCCCGCCACCGACGATTATCGCGACCAGATCAAGAGCTCGATTGCCGACATCCAAAACACTGGCAATTCACGTCACGGCGGCGCAACCACCGCGGCGATGTTCCTGAAGGAGTTCGCCGGCGATACACCCTGGGTGCATCTCGATATTGCCGCCACCGCCTGGATCGATACAGACAAAGCCTGGCAATCCAAGGGCCCCAGTGGTATCGCTGTCCGTTCCATAGCCGAGTGGGTCCGCAGCTACGGGCGTTAGCCCACGTCATTCCGCCGCTCGTGTATAAGGGAGCACTCACGCTCCCTTATGCCTTTCCTGCTGCGTTCGTTGCCGCTTCTCGTTTTCGGCTTTTGCGACCTCGCTGTCGCTGCGCAAAGACCGCCCGAGCGCCTGGCCCCACTGAACCAGTTCACCGCGGGCGCTGAGTACAGCAACACGTCTTCGCACATCATCCTTGGCCAGTCGTTTAACCGTCGTCTGGCCGGCCTGAGCTTCACGTGGTCCCGACGCGTCGGCCGTTTCAACGGCATCGCGTACACATGGGAGATTGAAGCCCGGCCACTGGTCTTGCTTCAGGATCCCGTCGACAGTGTCAGCATCACCGTCTCGCTCCCGAAGACTCCTTCACAACAGTTCACCGTCCCGTCACAGCCCATCCAGAGCACCTGCAACGGCTTCAGCACAACGGCTCCCGTCACCGTCATCACACCGGGCGGCATGCCCGTGATGGGGACCCTCAGCGAAACCCGCACCTGCAGCACGCGTTGGAGCTACGCCGGCGGCCTGAGCCCCCTGGGACAGCGGCTCAACTTCCTCCCTCGCCACGCGCTACAACCGTATCTTCTGGCGAACGGCGGATTCCTAGTGTCGACGCACGATGAACCCGTCGACGATTCGTCCAGGTTCAACTTCACCTTCACTTTCGGCGCGGGGATCCAAGTGTTTCGGCCAAGCGGTGCAGCATGGTCCCTGGACTACCGCGTGCACCATCTGTCCAACAAGAAGATCGGGGACAACAACCCAGGTGTCGACAGCCAGGTGTTTCGCATCGGCTACACCGTTCCGCAGCTGCGGTTCAAGCGCCCGCCTCACGGGCATTGAGTTCTGCTTTTCTCCCAAGCTCGTAGAGCCCGCAGACGAGTCTCCGGGCTCCTGCAGAGCTTGGGGGAGCGATCACATCGCGCTCGGAACCGCGATGCCGAGCCAACCCAGGACGCGCACCAGCTCACGCCGTGCCACCGCGGCTGTTGCGAGCAACAACGCTTGCCGCGCCGGGTCGGTCTCCTTCAGGATGTTGTGCCGGTGGTAGAAGTTATTGAAGCCCTGCGCCAGCTGGAAGGCATACTTGGCCAGAACGGCTGGCTCTGCTGCGGCAATCGCCTGTTCCAGCACCAACGTCAGTCGCGACGCGGTCAGCCACAACTCCCAGATGTCGTTATCGGCCGCCAGCAGCGCGGAAAAATTAGCATCGGCCACCGCAGCCAGCGCCGCTTGTTCAGGTACACCGGCTTTGCGAAAGATATTCGCTGCACGCACTGCCGCGTATTGCGCATACGGGCCCGTCTCCCCTTCAAAGCTCAGGGCATCGCGGAAGTCGAACGCGATTACCGTGTTGCGTGTGAAGCGCAGCATAAAGAAGCGCAGCGCCCCCACACCGATTGCCTCAGCAATCCCGGCGCGCTCCTCTTCAGGCAGCTCAACATGCCGTCTGTCCACTTCCTCGCGCGCCGCTGCGATCATGCGATCGATCAGGTCATCGGCCTTCACGCCGAAGCCTTTGCGGCCGGAAACCTCGATGTATGCGCGCCCCTTGTCCTCGTCCTTCAACGTGTAGCCGAGCTCTTCGGCACAACGCGGGGTCAATGCCACCATGGCATAGTTCAGGTGCGTGTAGTGCTCACTCTCAGCCACAAAACCCAGCGCACGCAGCGCTTCTTTCACCTGCGCCTGCGGCTCGTCCTGACGCGAATCGATGACGTTGTACACGGCGCTGGCGTGGCCAAAGCTCGGATGCGGATGCTCCCCTTCCACGGTTGAAATCCAGCAGGTGTGGTGCGGGTATTCCCGGAACTTCGCATAGCCGAAGTCCAGCCCCAGCAGGCCAAACTTCCACAGGTGATACGCGATGTCCTTGCCCACGTATGTGACTGTGCGGTTGGAACGGATGATGATCTTCGCGTCCTCATCCACCTCGCCGGGCTCAAGCGCCGGCGCAGCGCCACCGGTGCCCGCGTTGGATGCGCGCCGCATTACCCAGCAACCGGCATTCTTACCCTCGGTCTCGTGATACAGCACGCCCTTGTCGACCATCAGCTTGCGCGCTGCTTCCCAAAAATGAAGGTGCAGAATCTCACTCTCACGCGGCAAAAAGTCATACTCAATGCCGAGCCGCTCCATCGTCTCCAGGTGACACCGCAGCACGGACGTCGCAATCAGCTCCGCAATCTCGGCAGTGTCGTTTCCGCCGGCTTCAATCGCATGCAGCGTGTCCAGTCGTATCTTCTTGCGCGCCGCAGCCTCCGCGGGGTCAGCGTCATACCATTGCGACACCTGCGCGTACATGTCCCAGCACACATAATCCAGGCGCTCGTTGCTTTCCAGCGTCTCGGTCAGCCACTCGCGCACGCCTTCCAGTGACATTCCCTTAAGCACGGTGACTGCCACCACGATGTCCGCAACCTGCACCCCGGTGTTGTCGATGTAGTTCTGCACGCCGACGTCATAACCATGCTTCCACGTGGCTTCCTCGCCCACACCGGGCCGCAGCATGCGCCCAAAGCTGTCGCCCAGCACAGCGTTGCGCAGATGGCCCACATGCGCCGCCTTGTTGGGGTTGATGCTTGTATGCTCCAGCAGCTGAAATCCCGGCCCGCCAACCACCGCATGCTCATCCGCAGCGATGCGTCGCGCCACCGCTCCCCGGTCCAGCTTGATGTTCAGGTACCCTGCCCCGGCGATCTCCACCGCAGCCACACCGGGCATCTCCGCCAGGGCCGCCTGCAGCTCCTGCGCAATCTGCCGCGGCGCACGCTTCAGCGGCCTCGCCAGCTGCAGGGCCACAGTCAGGGCCATCTCGCCAAGCTCGATGCGCGGCGGCAACTCAACAGCAAACGCCGGCAACTCAAGGCCATACCGCTCTTTCACCAGCTCCGCCAGGCGGGCCTGAAGCTGCCCTTGCAGGGTCTTGTACATCGGCTCGTTCCTCTTCCTTTATCGCCAAGCCGACTTACATGGCCGGCCATAGCGCCAGCTTACGGCAGCTTCGCCGGCAATGTTTCCAACTCTTCCACCAGGGGCTTGCGCCGTGCGCGATGCAAACGGTGAGCCATAAACCACACACCACCCACACCCGTGATCGCGGCGATCAGGTACAGGTGCATCACGAGGCCAAACAAACCGGCCGCCGCGGAACTCGCACCATGCCGCACCAGCGCATCACGGCACGCCAGTTCAAACGGTCCAATGCCTCCCGGCGAGCTCGGGATCAGGAAGGACAGGTTCGCTTCCGCCGCCGCTTGCCACGGGCCAACGAGATCCGAAACCAATCCAATCCCCTTGGCCAGCGACACATAGATCATGCCCTCGCACGCCCACGCGATGAAGCTGTACACGATGAGCAGCAATGTGCCGACGATGCCGATGCCAGTGATGCAGCCCAGCGCCAACATGACCCAGTGTTCCAGCTTGCGCAGCAAGGGGCTTGTTGCCTGGTCGAAGAAACGCTGCAACGGCGCTTGCAGTGCCTTCGCGCCGAAGATCATGATCATCAGCCCAGCCGTGGAGATGGCCATGCCGGTCTCCGCCACCGTGCGCAGATGGGCCGTGACGCCGCCGCCATAGTGCATCGTGATAACAAACATCACACCCAGGCTGAACACATCCAGCAGCTTCTCAAGGATCACGGTGCTCAACACCACAGAAGGCGTCGCGTTCACGTCATCGGCGTAGGTGAAGATGCGCATTACATCGCCAATGCGCAGCGGCAAAACATTGTTCGCTGCAAGCGAGGTAATGAAGATGCGCGCGCAAGCGGAAAACTTCGCTCCAACGCCACGCAGCATCGCATAGGCACGGTAGCAGCGCGTTCCATAGCCAAGCACCGTAAACAAGACAACGCCGCCAAGCCACAGGGGCGACACAATGTGCAGCTTGTGAAACGCCGCCGGATCAAAGCCGCGCTTGCCATTGGCACCCACGCGCACATAGGTCCACCAAAGGAAAAACGCGCTGATGGCGAAGCCGGGCAGCGTTTTCAGCAGATTTAAACGGCGCTCATTCGGCGCCTCAGTCACAACCTGTTCCATGCATTCGCCAGACGCCACCGCAAGGTGCGATTGAATCAAGCTGTCGCTTGGAGACGTCTTCCCATTGTAGCGTCCCGGCTCTCCACAACAGCCGCTCAGCTCAGCGAGAGGGCTCGTCGTAGCCCGTCAGGACGGGCGGCTCGACAGCAGCACTCGGCGACGCGCCGGCAGGCGTGCGCTCGGCGGTCGCCGGCAGGTACGGCCTTGGTTTGGCTGCGCCCGCAGCAGCAACGGCATCATTGGGCGCCAACAGGACCCCAAGCTGCCCCGTTCCGTTGCGCTGCCCCGGCCATCCCTGCCCCGCATTGGCCTCTTTCAACTCTGCTGCCAACACCTGCCCCGGATTCTGCGCGGGTGCCAGGCCTTTCGCCTGTTGTGCCAGGGCAATCGCCCGCTTCTCGCGACCGCGTGTCTGCGCCAGTTCCGCCGCCGTATTCACCATCTGCGGATCAGCCGGAAAGCGCTGCAGCCCAAGATGCATCCAGCCCTCGGCTGTCTTGAAGTCGTGCCCTGCCGCCGCTGCATTTACCGCCGCCTCAATCGCCGCCGCCGGCGCGGTCGCCAGGTCCTGCGTCTTGTAGAGCGCCACGGCTTCGCGGGGCTTGCCGACACCGGCGTAGCCATCCGCCACCAGGCGCAGCACCTCGGGGTTGCCTGTGAACGCTGCTGCTGCCGCGTTCAACAGGGTCACCGCGCGACGGTCGTCCCCTGCGGCCGCCAGGGCGCGCGCGCGCCGCACAGCCCAGCGCGTCCAAATGATCTGCACTTCGGTGCGGCGCGTGTCGTTCAGGTCCATGCGCTCGCCCAGGTACATCAGTTCCCGGTACAGGTTTTCATCATCACCACGAGCCGCCAACAGCCGCGCCGTTTCCAGAACCAGCTCCAGCGGAGGCGGCAGGCGTTGCCCTGAAAACACATCCTGCGCCCGCGCAAACGATCGCAGTGCTTCGTTCGGCTGATTCATCGCGAGGTACACGCCGCCGGCAGCGGACTGGAATGACGCATCCCGGTCCAGCACCAGCCGTGCCCCGGTTGGCACCTGCTCCAGCGCCACCAGCGCTTCGGCTTCATGGCCTTCGTTGTGCAGCGCAAGCACCAGGCCACGCCATCCTTCCGCACGCTCCGGCCCGCGCGTCACGACAGACCGAAACATCGTTGCGGCCTCGGCGTTGCTTCCGTGTAAGAGCGCAAAGTTGGCCTGCTGCACCAGCTCCGGACTCGCAGGTGCCGGCCGCGCTGGCTCTGTATTGCGCGCTGGCGCTGCCACCGGCGGGGGTGGAGCCGGTGCGGGCGGAGGAGCGGGCACGCTGGGTCGGTTGCCCCGTCCACTCGGCGCCGGGGGCTTCTTGCCCTCGGCAGGTTGCGCCTTTGCCGTGCGCTCCGTCGTGTCCGGCCGGGGCGCGGTGCGAGGAGAAGAAACCGCAGGCGAGGGAGCCACTGGCGTCGCCAGCGCAACGGGCGGACGGGGTGGCAGCACAGGAGGCAGCCGAATGGCCGGCGCAGGTTCTACGCGCGCAACCTGCGTTCCTTGCGCGCCGTGCGCCACAGACAACGCCCGTTGATAAGCCTGGTCCTGTACCAGCGGCGTGCGCGCCGCCGTGGGCACCTGTGCGTCCGTGGCCAAAGCGGCAGCGGTTCTGCCCGCGCTTGTTTCCGCAACCACCAGGCCACGCCATGCCGCCGGGCTCATCGGCCGCACGCGCGTAAGGTGGTCGTACACAGGGATGGCGTCGGCAGGGCGCCATTCCTGCAGGAGCGTGCTACCCAAACCCTCCAGGGCCTCGGCATCGCTGGGCCGCTCGCGCAACGCCGCGCGGAACCGCTCTTCCGCCCCCGGCAGATTGCCCCGGGCGCGCTCTGAACCAGCCTGCTGGATCGCGAGCTCAAACTGTGCGTTCACCATGGCCCGCGTCAACGCCAGGCTTCGATCGCCATCCTCCTGAGCCTGTTCAAAGAACGCCACGGCGCTTTTCAGGTCGCCCGTCGCAACCCGCAGGTACCCCATGCCTGCCAGCGCACGCGCATCGCGTGGATTCTTCGCCAGAATGGCGCGGAAGAGCTGTTCGGCGTCAACGGTCCTATGCTCGTTCAGTGCGCTGAAGGCAGCCTGCTCGTCGGCGACATACGTCAGGTGTCGCGCGCTGTTGATTGCAGGGGTGTGCGCAACAGCGACGCTGGACGCGGCTTCGCTGGGCCGACGTTCCGGCGCAGTCTTCTCCTGCGCGCTCTTTGCCGGTCCGGCTCCAGCCACAGCGCGGGGTGTTTCTTTGGCCGGTTTGGGCTCCGCCGTGTGCTGCTCGGCAACCTGCACAGGAGGCTCCGCCGGCCTGGAGGCAGACTTCGCTTCTGAGGTCGGCGCAGAGGCTGCCACCGTCAGATGGCCAGCACTCGTAGTGGCGGCGTGCTCCTCGCTCGTGCCACCGGAACGCAGCGCGGCCACCGCCTCCGCGTTGCCCGGCATTTCCTCCAGGATCGTTCGCCCCTCGGCACGCGTACGTGCCCCTGTGAGCAACACTCGTCCTAGCGCCACGCGGTAACGGGCATCCGCAGGAAAGCGATCTGCCATGGCGCGCAGCCCCGCAATGGCATGCGGGCGGCCCTCTTCGGTCGCAGCCTCGGTCTGGTAGTACACCAGTGCCGGCGTACCTACCGGCGGCGTGTTGCCGTACACCCTGCGATACAGAACCATCGCCCCCCGCGAGTCGCCCCCGCGCGCCAGCCGGGCTGCCTCGTCCAGCAGCAACGCCGTGTCCGTGCCTTTGCTGCCAGCCTGCAGTTGCGCCAGGGCGGGATCATTCGGGTGAGCCGACCGCAGCCGTGCCAGGTACTTATCCGCGTCGCCGCTACGCCCTTCGGCGCGGGCCGCACGCACCAGGCCGGCCAACGCTTCGGCATCGTTCGGATCGGCCAGCAGTACCTGCGACCAGTCCTGCTTGGCCAGGTCCAGCCGTCCTCGCTGCTCCAGAGTTCGTGCGCGGCTTAAGAGGATGGCTGTTGCAGACGGCTCGTCCTGCAACCGGACAGCGCGCGCCCCGGAGCCCGGCACAAGCGCACACCCCAGGGTCAGAATCGCTGCGATCCGGTGCGGCGCCCGCCTCTTCATCGCATTCCTCGCCTCAAAGCTCCCGAACCAAACTCATTAATACCCAAAGATGTCCACAGCCTACCTTCTTCTCTGCCGTTTGTCTCGGTTTCCTACCCTGTTTTCCACGGGTATTTTCGGCTTTTGTCGGCCGCGCCGCTCCAACTGACCTGGCCGCCGTCAGTGGCGCCGCTACATCGCTTCGTGACGCGACCGATTTCCTTGACAACACGCGCAGTCGCGCCCGAGCCTGTGGTCTGGCGTTCCCCCTGAGAGGTCTTCCCTGCCAAACGCGCGCGCTTGCATTCTTTGCTTCCCGTCCAAGTCTTCTCGCTCCGTCCTGTTCTGCGCAGCGGCGACCCTGCTGCTCGGTGGCGCGCTGCAAGCACAGCAACCGCCCGCGTTCCGCAATATCGCGCTCACGCCCGAAGCTCGCATCAGCGACCTGCTCTCGCACATGACCCTGGACGAGAAGATTGACTGCCTCGGCACGGACACCGTCGTTCCGCGGCTGGGCGTCAAGAGCTTCGGCAGCTCCGAAGGCATCCACGGCGTCGTGCAGCGTGAAACCCGCCCCGGGCGCCCGCCCATCACCACCACGCAGTTTCCGCAGCCGCCCGGCATGGGCGAAACCTGGGACGCGGAGATCGTCCGCGAAGCCGCATCCGTGGAGGGCGCCGAAGCTCGCTATATCTCCGAGCAGCCCCGCTACAACCGCCAGATCCTCATGCTCTGGGGTCCACAAGCCGACCTGGCCCGCGATCCACGCTGGGGCCGCAGCGAAGAGGTCTACGGTGAAGATCCCTTCTTCAACGGCACCATGGTCGTCAGCTTTATCAAGGGCCTGCAAGGTGAGGACCCGAACCACTGGCAGGCCGCCGCGCTGCTCAAGCACTTCCTCGCCAACAGCAACGAGAACCTCCGCACGAAGTCCAACTCCGTCTTCGACCAGCGCCTCTTCTGGGAGTACTACTCCGTCCCGTTCCGCATGGGCTTTGTCGACGGCGGCGCGCGCGGCGTCATGGCCAGCTACAACGCCTGGAACGGCACGCCCATGGCCGTCAATCCCATCCTGAAGTCCATCGTCGAAGACAAGTGGGGTGTCGACGTCCTTAGCTCTGATGGCGGCGCCGTCAAGCTTCTCTGGACCGACCACAAGCGCTATCCGGATCAAAAGGCCGCCGTTATCGCGTGCCTCCACGCCGGCATCAACCAGTTCCTCGACCAGTGGAAGGACGAGACCGCCGCCGCCGTGAAAGAAGGCTCCGTCACTGAATCCGAGATCGACGGCCTGCTGCGCCGCAAGTTCGTCATCTCGCTCAAACTCGGCCTGCTCGAGCCCGGTGAGGTGTACACCCCACCCGCTGCCACAAGCGCCGAAGGCCAACCACCCGCAGGTGTGCCCGCATCCGCGAACCAACACCAGTCCGCGGCCCAGGCAACAACGTCCGAGCCCTGGAACAGCGACAAGAACCACGCCATCTCGGAGAAGATCGCGCTTGAGTCCGTCGTCCTGCTCAAGAATGAGAACAGCGCCCTCCCGCTCGACCGCAAGACCATCAAGTCCATCGCCGTTATCGGCCCCTTGGCGGACTCCGTTCACTGGGACTGGTACGGCGGCACGCCTCCTTATGCCGTCACGCCGCTCGACGGCATCAAGGCCGCGGTCGGTCCCTACGTGCGCGTCAACTACGCCGCCAGTGAGACCCACCAGGCCGCGATCGATGCCGCGCGACAGTCGGACGTGGCCATCGTCGTCGTCGGCAACGACCCGACTTGTGGCCCCGACATGGGCCACGACTGGCACGCTACCGTCGACGGCGGCGGCACGCTCCCCTGCACTACACCTTCCGATGGCCGCGAAGGCCGCGACCGGGAAACCCTCACGCTGGAGCAGGAACAGCTGGTGAAGCAGGTCTTGGCGGTGAACCCGCGCACAGTGATGGTGCTCGTCGCCAGCTTTCCGTACACCATCAACTGGAGCCAGCAATACATTCCCGCCATCCTGCACATGACGCACGCGTCGCAGGATGAAGGCACCGCCCTGGCCAAGGTCCTTTTTGGTGATTACAACCCCGCCGGCCACCTCGTCACCACCTGGCCCGCCAGCATCGACCAGCTGCCGCCCATGATGGACTACAACATCCGCGACGGCCGCACCTATATGTACTTCAAAGGCAGGCCGCTGTATCCCTTTGGCTACGGACTCAGCTACACCACCTTTAAGTACAGCAACCTGAAGCTCAACGCAGACACCCTGCGCGAAGACGGCATGCTGACCGCCACCGCCGACGTCACCAACACCGGCACCCGCGATGGCGACGAAGTCGTGCAGCTCTACATCGCGCACCAGGACAGCAAAGTCACCCGCCCGCAGGAGGAACTCAAAGCCTTCCAGCGTGTCCACATCGCCGCCGGCCAGACCGTGCCTGTCACACTGAACGTCAAAGCCAGCGACCTTGCCTACTGGAACGAAGCTGCCAGCCACTGGACGCTCGAGCATGACCGCGTCGAAGTTCGCCTGGGCGCCTCGTCTGCGGACATTCGCCTCCGTCAGACCGTCAACGTCCGCCCATGAACAAACCCAACGGAGTGAGCGACCCACAACCCAGCCATTCCCGACCCAAAGCAAACGCAACAAGCCGGACCCGAAGGTCCGGCTTGTTACTTGCTCCAACAGCAGCTTTAGAAGTTGTACTTCGCCATTAACTCAACCACACGCCGTCCAGTCTTGTACGGGAAGTTACCGAAGCCGAGGCTTGAGTTGCTTCCGTTCTGGGCGTACGTAGCCGAGTTCGGATTGGTGAAGTTCAACGTGTACTCATTGTTGAACGCGTTGGTCAGCGTCGTCAGACCGTGATTCACGAAGTTGAACGCCGAGAAGCGGAACGTAATGTTCTGCTCATGAGCGAACGTGAAGGCCTTCTGCGCGCTGAGGTCGGTGTCGAAGTACGTCGGTCCCGTCAGCCGGGGGAGGATGTACTGTCCCTGCTGCAGAAGGTTCGGCAATCCGAAGCAGTTTCCGTTCATCAACTGTGTTCCGGTCCGCCCGGACGTAGGGTTGCACGTCACGGTCGGCTGCAGGTTCACATCCGGCGTTCCCAGGTACTCAATGTTTGAGACTGCGATCGCGTTCGGGTTCTGTGCAGACTGCCCGTTCGTGGTGATCGTCGTCGGTCCAACGGTACCCGTGACACCCAGGTTCGGGAAGGTGATGGCTGAGATATCCGGGCCGGATTGAATGTTCGTAATGCCCGAGATCTCCCATCCGTTTGCCAACTCGCCAAGGTAGCGGTTCTTCACAGGCTTGCCCACCTCAAACGTATACGTCGCGTTGAAGATGTGCCGCCGGTCGAAGCTTTCCGTGCCGTAATCGTTGTACGGGTTGAACGGATCCGAGGGGAAACCGTTCGCGTCGTTTGCGCCCGCGCCACGCACACCCAGGGCATGGGAGAACGTGTAATTGACGTTGAACAGGACGCGCCCCGTCTGCCGTGCAATACCCATCTGCACGCCGTTGTAGTTGGCCCACAGATTGTGATTCGACACGTCGATGTCGCCGTACTGGACCGTAGACGTATTCAGCGGACGATATTCATTCTGCTGCTGCGTGTTCGTTCCCGTAACTACCAACGATTGGCCTGCAGGCGTGTTCGCTGGGTTGATACCGAGCGGCGTCAACACCTTGCCGTAGTTGGGACTGGCCCGGTCCGGATCCGGCCTGTACAAGCCACCAATCGGAATAGCGTTGATGTTGTTCAGCGTCACCGGCTGCGTGCTGCCACCGTTGATCAGGTACCGGTTGTTGTCGCCCACATAACCCACAAAGGCGATCATGTGCGCCGGCATGGTCTGGTTCAACGTCAAGCTGTACGTGTCAGCCAAAGGCTGCTCGCGATCGCCAGGCGTCACGGCATTGTAGGTGTTGGTGGTCTGGATGGAGGTCGTATTCGGTACGGCCGTGGTGTTCGGGTTCACGTTCTGTTGGCTGATCGCCGCCAGCGAGGAAGCACCGTAAGACACGCTGCTCACAAACTGGGTGATCGCCACGGCATTCTGGGTATCGTTCCACGAATCGTGGCCACGATATTCACCCCATCCGCCACGCAGCACGGTGTGACCCGTTCCGCGCACATCCCATGCAAAGCCCACACGCGGCTCCACATAGAACGGCTCCGACTTGTTGCCGGATAGTGGAATCGACGAGTTCAACGAATGCCACTGGAAGCCCGGGTACGGCGAATTTGCCGTCGCACTCGAGATCAGCGCCGGGTTGAAGATCGCGACACCCTGACCGTAGGCGTCGTTCCACAAACCCATGTGATCGAAGCGCACGCCGTAGTTCACCGTCAACCGCGGTATTACCTTCCACGAGTCGTTCGCAAAGAACGCCGTGTTCCAGAAGTACATGTTCACTTCAGGCAGCGTGTTGTATTGTCCGTAGCCCCCAACGAAACCTTCCAGTTCGTCGGTAACCCAGTTGCCGGACATGGTGTACACCGCGCCCGGTTTGCCGCCGACGGAAAGGTCCGTCAACGTTGAACCCGCACCTGGCAGATAGTAATTGGTGATGAAGCCGTTTGTCGCGAGACCACCCTGGGGCTGGTCCCTCTGATTGTTGGTCACCCGGGTGCCATACACGCCGAAGCTCGCCGTGTGCTTGCCCCACACCTTGGTGACGTTATCGCCGGCTTCGGGATCGAACTTGTGCGAGAAGATCGGTCCGTCCGTGTAATCCGGGAAAATACCCAGCGGGAACCCACCGGAACCGGAAGGCGAGTTGTATGCCTGGATCTCCGGCAATGTGTGCTTGCCGTTGGCATACGCACCCTGGTAGGGATAAGCCGTCAGCGCACTGACGTTGCCGCTGACGAACGCCTGGTTCAGGTACACCAGGTTCGCATACACCTGGTTGGTCAACGTCGGCGTCACGATGGTCGTGAGATTGGCTGCTTCTGACTCCGAGTTGACGGTGCTCAGACCGCCGCCGGGCGTGTTGATGCCGTTGGGGTTGTAGTAAATCGCCGCCGGCTCGCCCGAGTGACCACGCTCCACGCTGTACCGCGCGAAAAAGTGATTACGCTGTGAGATCGCCAGATCCACACGCCCAATCGCCTGCCACAGGTTGTCGTTGATAAAGTCCACACCCTGCCAGTTATACGGATTGGCGATCGTGGGTGTCGTGTTTGGTGTCGGGTACAGGCTCATGATGTACTTCGCGCCCGGATCCTGTAATCCCGCCGGCAACTGCCCGTTGATCAGCGTTGGCACACCAGGAGTTGAGCCTACCGGAGCAACATCGCCTTTGGCATAGGTCGGTACAGCTGACACATTGGCGTATGCCGAGTTCGTGTACAGCGGCCCGAGGTAGCTCTGAAGTGCTGCCTGGCTGAAGTCGCCATTCCGCATGGCTACGGTCGGCAGCAATGCATGCACCAGCGCCGATCCGGAGTTGCCATAAGCGTAGATGTTGCGCTGAGCGTAATCCTCGGCGCCGGCAAAGAACGTCAACGCGCGGTTGTGGTTGAACTTGGTGCCAGGAATCAGCACCGGGCCGCCGATCGTGAAGCCCGGGTACACTTCGCGGTCCGGATCCTTCGCTTGTCCAGTCGGTCCAGCCAACGCGTCCGTCGAATCGAGCTGGTAGGTACGCGCATAGCCGTACAGCGATCCATGGAAGTGATCGCCGCCTGCACGCGTCACTGCGCTGATCACAATCGGACCGTTCGCGATGTCAGCGCCGAAGTTTGACGTCTCCGTCTTCACTTCCGCGACCTGGTCGTAGTTCACGTTCTGCAACGCGCCACCGTAGTTGCCCGGATCGGTGATGTTCGCGCCGTCAAGCCGCAGTGTGTTGCCTGATGCCAGGTTTCCATTGGCCGAGTACGCGCCCAGGGCACCCGTAACGTTCACCTGCGAAGGATCGGTCGCCTGGTTGCTCGGATTGCCGTTGGTCGCCGAAGCAATCGCAAACCCCGGCAGCGTCTTGAGCAACTCGGTCACGTCGCGGCCTTCCACCGACAGATGCTGAATCTCTTCCGAGGTGATCAGATCGCTGCGCTCGCCGGTATCCAGCGGAATATCGCTTGTGCCTTCAACGGTAACCGTCTGCGTAGCCTGACCGGTGGCCAGCTTGAGGTTGGGGAGCCCGCGGTTGTCACCCGGATCCAGGTGGATACCAGTTTCCGTGAAAGTTTGAAAGCCCGGGGCGGTGATCGTGACCGAGTAGTCGCCCGATTGAATGCCGGCGAAAGTGAAATTTCCTGAACCGTTTGAGGTGATCGTGCTCTTAGCGCCGGTCCCCGCGTTGGTCAGAACCACCTGCGCGTTGGGAATCACGGCCCCGGTTGCGTCGTTCACCGTTCCAGTGATGGTGCCCGTGGACACCTGCGCGAACGCTGGCGTCGTGAAATGCATCATGCCTGCAGGGACAAGCAAACAGGTCGATAGAAGTCCCGACCTGACCAGTGTCCTCTTGATGTTTCGTTTCGTTTTCATAGCTGCTGTGTACTGCTCCTTGTCCTCAATCAACCTGCGTCACGTGCTACCGAGTCCCCCGGAAAATCACTGCGGGCGGACCTTCAGGGCCGAAGCGTCCGGGCCAGAAAACCCTCACTGCGCCTCGGTCGTCCTATGCTGGCTGTGGCCTTGACTCCAAAAATGGCTGAAGCGCTTTAAACTTCTAGCCCGAGGCGCTTTGTACTACTCCGAAAACATCATTGTCAAACGCAGCCTGTCCCCATTTGAAGCGGTTCATCAAATCAGCCGCGGTCCTTCGTGCCGCGCAGTCCATCCCTTATATTTCGCGTGTCGCTGTAAAGGCCTAGGCAAAGCTTTGTCTAAGGCATGCCGGAACATACGGGCAAGAAAAAGCGGCGTCCGGAGAAATCCCCGAACGCCGCCCTACTGCCCGCGGTTGCGGCTTACTTGACTTGGAGCACGGCTACGCCATAGCGCGCCAGCGTGACATCGCTGGTCTCTCCCCCATGCAGCACGTCCTTCATCGGCCCGGGCAGCGGTACCGACACCTCGGCCGGGCCGTAGTTAGTCAGGATGATCAGCCGCTTGCCCGGCCCCGAACGTACCGCAACGTCCACCTGCGCCGGCACAGCCGCCATCACAGGCTCCAAGCCAGCTTCCTGCAGCATCCACGCGGACGCCTTCGCCTGCGCCGCCTTGTCCAGCCCGGCACCGATGTAGGTGATGCTGCCCTTGCCGACCCGTCGCGTCACAGCGGCGGGCTGGTCGTCCAGCCAGCCGTTGCTCTTGCCGTAGCGCATCAGCACCTTGGTTTCGGGCGAGGTCACCTCGAGTTGCTCAGCCCAGACGGTGTCCTCGGCGGCGCCCCACGTGCCCTCCACGGGCACCGTTGTGTCCAGGGCATACCACTGCGCCACACGCGCGCCCAGCAGCGCGGCGAGTGGTCCGGGCTGCCGTTGCGGCCACAGGCTGTTGTCTTCATCCTTCATCCCGCTGCGCTGTCCCAGCACAAGGTGTCCGCCGCCGCGCACATAGGCTTCCAGGTTGCGCGCGGCCTCCGGTGTCAGCACGTTCAGCGCCGGCGCCACCACCAGCTTGTAGCGGCTCAGCGGGGCGGTATCGGCCACCATGTCCACCGAGCGCACCAGCGCATGCAGCGGCGCGTAGTAGCTCATGATTGCCGCTTCCGGGTCGAACTTCTGGTTGTGTC